>JAACTB010000024.1 GCA_009993605.1 Erythrobacter sp. | reverse complement strand
ACCGCGTTTTCAGCGTTCGTGTAATAGAGCCTGTCCCCCGTCAGCACCAATGGCACAGATTTGAGGTTGTGATTTAAGGAGGGTTGGGGCTTCGTCGTAGTGACGAAGGAACGAAGATGAAGACCCAACCCTCCTTGAAAAAATCCCCACCCAAGAAGGCCCCTGCCGAGAAGGTCGTGAAGGACATTCGGCGAGCGTCCCGTCGCCATTTCTCGGCTGAAGACAAGATCCGGATCGTGCTCGACGGGCTGCGCGGCGAGGACAGCATCGCCGAGCTGTGCCGTAAGGAAGGCATCGCCCAGAGCTTGTATTACACCTGGTCGAAGGAGTTCATGGAAGCGGGCAAGCGCCGTCTGGCCGGCGACACTGCCCGTGCTGCGACCACTGGCGAAGTGCAAGATCTGCGCCGCGAAGCCCGTGCGCTCAAGGAATGCGTCGCGGACCTGACGCTCGAGAACCGCCTGCTCAAAAAAAGCATGATCGCGGATGGGGAGGGCGACGAATGAGGTATCCCGCATCCGAGAAGCTCGAGATCATCAGGATCGTGGAGCAGTCGCACCTGCCCGCCAAGCGGACGCTGGATCAGCTCGGCATCGCCCGCCGGACGTTCTACCGTTGGTATGACCGCTACCTTGAGGGCGGGCCGGAGGCGTTGGCGGATCGGCCATCTGCGCCGAGCCGGGTGTGGAACCGCATCGCGCCTGAGGTGCAGGATCAGATCGTCGAGATGGCACTGGATTACAGCGAGCTGTCCCCACGCGAACTGGCCGTGCGATTTACCGATGAACGCCAATACTTTGTGTCTGAGGCCACGGTTTACCGCCTGCTCAAGGCCCACGATCTGATCACCAGCCCAGCATACGTCGTGGTGAAAGCGGCTGATGCGTTCCATACCAAGACCACCCGGCCGAACGAGATGTGGCAGACCGACTTCACCTACTTCAAGATCATCGGGTGGGGCTGGATGTATCTCTCCACGGTGCTCGACGACTTCTCGCGCTACATCATCGCTTGGAAGCTGTGCACCAACATGCGGGCCGAGGACGTCACTGACACGCTGGACCTGGCGCTCGCGGCGTCCGGCTGTGACAGTGCCACGGTGCTGCACAAGCCAAGGCTGCTCAGCGACAACGGCCCCAGCTACATCGCTGGCGAACTGGCGGAATACATCGAGGCCAACAAGATGAGTCACGTGCGCGGTGCCCCGATGCACCCGCAGACCCAGGGCAAGATCGAGCGCTGGCACCAGACCCTGAAAAACCGCATCCTGCTGGAAAACTACTTCTTGCCCGGTGACCTCGAGGCCCAGATCGAGGCGTTCGTCGCGCACTACAACCACCAGCGCTACCACGAGAGCCTGAACAATGTGACGCCCGCCGACGCCTACTTCGGCAGAGCGTCAGCCATCATCAAGCAGCGTGAAAGGATCAAGCGACAGACCATCGAACATCGGCGCTTGCAACACCGCAAGCTCGCCGCCTAAAATCAAACCCCAGACGAGGCCCGCACTCCGCTAATCTATGCCGCGAGCTGCGCCAAATGT
>JAACTB010000021.1 GCA_009993605.1 Erythrobacter sp. | reverse complement strand
AAGGCGCAGGCGGGGCTGACGCTGGACGATGTCATCAATCAGGACGACGACACCCGCCTCTCGCGCACCCGCCGCGTGCCGGTGGGCGTGGTCGGCGGGATCGTGCCGTGGAATTTCCCGATCATGATGGCGATCCAGAAGATCGTGCCCGCTCTGGTGGCAGGCTGCACCATCGTGCTGAAACCTTCGCCCTTCACCCCGCTGACGACCCTGCGCATCGCCGAACTGATCAAGGACGTGGTCCCCGCAGGAACCGTCAACATCATCACCGGCGAAGACAGTCTCGGCCCGCTCATCACCGAACATCCGGGGATCGACAAGATCACCTTCACCGGATCGACCGCGACGGGCAAGAAGATCATGGAAGGCGCGGCGCGCGACCTGAAGCGTATCACGCTGGAGCTGGGCGGCAACGATGCCTCGATCGTCCTGCCCGATGCCGATGTCGAGAAGGTGGCCGAACAGCTTTTCTGGTCGAGCTTCTCGAATGCCGGCCAGGTCTGCATCGCAGCGAAGCGCATCTATATCCACGAAGACATCTACGACGATCTGTCGAAGGCCATCGCGGATTATGCGAAGGGCGTGACCGTGGGCGACGGATCGCAGCAGGGCACCGGGGTCGGGCCGATCCAGAACAGAAAGCAGTTCGAGCGGGTCTGCGAATTGATCCAGGACGCGAAGGACAAGGGCTACAATTTCCTGACCGGCGGTGACACCGATCCTTCGGGCACGGGATATTACGTGCCGATCACCATCCTCGACAATCCGCCGGAGGATGCGCGGATCGTCGCCGAGGAACAGTTCGGCCCGGTCATGCCGCTGATGAAATTTTCAAGCGTGGACGAAGCGATCGCGCGCGCCAATGCGTCGGAATACGGGCTGGCGGGCGCGATCTGGTCGAAAGACACCGATGCGGCGGTCGAGATCGCCGAACAGCTCGAAACCGGCACGGTGTGGATCAACGAGTTCATGCACCTGTCGCCCTTCGCGCCCTTCGGCGGGCACAAGCAGTCGGGCTTCGGCGCGGAATACGGGATCGATGGGTTGAAGGAGTTCACCTATCCGCAGGTCATCACGGTCAAGCGCGACGCGGTGGTGTAGCCGAAGCGGGGGCGACCGCTCCGCTCTCTTCCCCCCGTCATCACCGCGCAGGCGGGGATCCAGCGCAACGCCGGTCCTGGATTCCCGCCTGCGCGGGAATGACGAATAGGGTCAAAGGGCGCGGCTTACGCTCCCTTGAACTCCGGCTTGCGCTTCTGGAGGAAGGCCATGCCGCCTTCCATCGCATCCTTCGAATTGCCCGCCACGCGCTGCGCTTCGGCTTCGTATTGCAGCGTGGTCGAGAAATCGGCTTCGAGCCCGCGGCGGATCGTCTGCTTCATTTCGCCGAGCGCGACCGTCGGCCCGCCCGCGAGCTTCGCTGCCAGCGCTTTCGCCTCGTCCATCAGCGCATCGTCGGCGACGCTTTTGTAGATGAGGCCGATCCGCTCGGCCTCCTCACCTGAAATTTTCTCGCCCAGCATCATCATCCGCGTGGCCTGTGCCTTGCCGACGAGGCGCGGCAGCATCCAGCTCGACCCGCCATCGGGCACGAGGCCGATATTGACGAAGGCCTGGAGGAAATAGGCGCTCGATCCGGCGATCACGAAATCCGCCGCCAGCGCGATCGAGCACCCGATGCCCGCCGCCGGGCCGTTCACGGCCGCGATCACGGGCACGGGCAGGCTGGCGAGCGCCATCAACATCGGGTTGTAATGGCGACCCAGGGCCGTGTACGCGCCTTCGCCGCCGCCCACCGAACGCTCGCCCCGCGCGGCGAGATCCGCGCCCGAACAGAAGGCGCGGCCTGCGCCAGTAATCAGCACCGCGCGCGCGCCGTCCAAATCGCGGATCGCGGCGAAGATCTCGTCCGCCATGTCGGGCGGGCAGGCGTTGAGCCGCTCGGGCCGGTTCAAGGTGATCGTCAGCACGTCGCCTTCGCGCGCGGTCGTAATCGTTTCGAAGCTCATCCTGTTCTCTCCCGCTCGAACGGTTTCAGGCCGCAACCTATCGTCGCGGTCCGGCCACGCAAGAGATCAGTTCGAAAGATCGACGATCCGCCGCATCAGCGCGCGCATTTCCTCTTCGCGCCCGGACGGCAGATCGCCCCGCGCGACCTTTTCCAGCGCATGTTCGACCGCGATCACCTCGTTCAGAATATCCTGCGCCGCATCGCGCGCCTGGAAGCGGCGGCGCGCATAGGCACCGGCATGAAACAGCAGCGGCGGCACGTCATGCGCTTCGAACGCGACGACTTCGCCCACCAGAATGACATGATCGCCACCTTCGTATTCGTGCCGGGTCCGGCATTCGAAGCGGGCGGCGAAATCGGCGAAAAGCGGCGATCCCAATTCGCCCGCTTCCCAATCGAGCCCCGCGAACTTGTCCGCGCCCGAGCGGGCGAAGCGATCCGACAGGTCCTGCTGGCTGGCGGCAAGGACATGGACGGCGAAGTGGCCGCTCTTCGTGAACGCCTCGCGCGATTGGGCGGATTTGGCCAGCGACCACAGCACCAGCGGCGGATCGAGACTGACCGAATTGAAGCTGCTCGCCGTCACGCCGACCGGCGTGTCGTCCTCCGCCAGCGTGGTCGCGATCGTCACGCCGGTCGCGAACGAGCCAAGCGCATCGCGAAAGGCGCGGCGCAGATTGGCGGGATCGGTCGGTTCGGCGGGCTGCATCGCGCCACCCGGTGGGGATTTGCGGGCCGATTGGCAAGCCCGCTCGGCTTGCCTGCCCGTTGCGATTGCCTTGCTGATGCGTTGCAGGGCCGTTCCCGCGTCGCTACCTGTGCCCGCAAAGAGGAGATCGGATATGCGCGACTGCACCCAATTCTACATCGACGGCCAGTGGGTCGACCCCGTCAGCGAGGACACGCGCCCGGTCGAGAACCCGGCCACCGAAGAGACGATCGGCCATATCAGCTTCGGCACGAAAGCCGATGTCGACAAGGCGGTAGAGGCCGCGCGCCGTGCCTTCGACAGCTTCAGCCAGACCAGCCGCGAGGAACGCCTGACCCTGCTGCGCGCGATCCAGGCCGAGATCGAGAACCGCAAGGAAGAACTCGCCACCGCCGTCAGCGACGAGATGGGCGCGCCGATGTCGCTTGCCAACGGACCGCAAGTCGGCCTTCTCGCCGGGCATTGTGCGACCGCGATCGACATCCTCGAACGCTTCGAATTCGAACGCCAGGACGGGCCGACCCTGCATGTGTGGGAGCCGATCGGCGTCGTGGGCATGATCACGCCCTGGAATTGGCCGCTGAACCAGATCGCCTGCAAGGTCTTCCCGGCGCTGGCGACGGGCAACACGATGATCCTGAAGCCCAGCGAGATCGCGCCCTTCAACGCCTATATCTTTGCCGAGATACTGGATGCGGCGGGCGTTCCGGCGGGTGTGTTCAACCTCGTCAATGGCGACGGGCCGGGCGTGGGCGAGGCAATCAGCGGCCATCCCGATATCGACATGGTCAGCTTCACCGGATCGACGCGCGCCGGTGTCCTCATCGCCAAGAACGCTGCCGACACGGTCAAGCGCGTCGCGCAGGAGCTGGGCGGCAAGAGCCCCAATATCGTGCTCGACGACAGCGCGTTCACCAAGTCGGTTATGCGCGGGACCACCGCGATGATGGGCAATTCGGGCCAGACCTGCACGGCGCCGAGCCGCATGCTGGTGCCGCACGCCCGCATGGAAGAAGCCAAGGCCGCCGCCAGGGAAGCTGCCGAGGGCGTGATTCCCGGCGATCCCAAGGGCAACGCCGCGATCGGCCCGGTGGTCAGCCGCCAGCAATGGGACAAGATCCAGGACCTGATCGAAAAGGGTATCGAGGAAGGCGCAACTCTGGTCGCGGGCGGGCCGGGCAAGCCCGAGGGCCTTGAAACCGGCCACTACGTCAAGCCGACCGTCTTTGCCGACGTCACCAACGACATGACGATCGCGCGCGAGGAAATCTTCGGACCGGTCCTGACCATCCTCGGCTACGAGGATTACGACGACGCCATCCGCATCGCCAACGACACCGAATACGGCCTCGCCAGCGCCATCACGGGCGAGGATATCGAAACCGCCCGCAGCCTCGCCAAGCGCATCCGCGCAGGCCGCGTCGCCATCAATGGCGGATACGACATGAACGCGGCGTTCGGCGGTTACAAGAAGTCCGGCAATGGCCGCGAATGGGGCGAATTCGGCTTCCACGACTTCCTCGAAGTCAAAGCCGTGATGGGCCACAGCTGATGGCAGGCCGTCATTTCGACGAATGGACGGTCGGCGACCGGATCGAACACGATATCCGCCGCACGGTGACCGAGACGGACAATCTCCTCTTCACCACCATGACTCACAATCCCCAGCCGCTCCATCTTGACGCGGAAGCGGCGAAGGAAAGCGAGTTCGGCCAGATCCTTGTCAACGGGACCTTCACCTTCTCGCTGATGGTAGGGTTGAGCGTGGGGGATACGACGCTCGGCACGCTCGTCGCCAATCTCGGCTACGACAAGCTGGTGATGCCCAAGCCCGTCTTCATCGGCGATACGCTCCATGCGACGAGCGAGGTGATCGCGCTGAGGCCGAGCAAATCGCGCCCGGAGACCGGCATCGTCACCTTCCTGCACGAGGCGATCAACCAGCGCGGCGAGGTCGTGTGCCGCTGCGAACGCTCGGCTCTCCTGAAGAAGGCCGACCAGGCATAACCTTTTGTCTGTGGACCCCTTTTCCTCCTCGCTCGTTGTTGGGCGCAGGAGGAGAGGCAGACTGGACCATGAACCCACCAGCGTAGGGGACGTCCTCGACGAGCTCGACGGGCTTGCCGATAAGGGCGACCAAGTCTGCGTGCGCGACGTGCTCGACGATTTCGGGCGGCGCAGCTTCGGCCCGTTCATGATGATCCCGGCACTGATCGAGATCAGTCCCCTAGGCGGCATCCCCGGCGTGCCCACCGCGCTGGCGCTGTTCATCGCAGTGATCGCCGCGCAGCTGGTCCTTGGGCGCGAACATATCTGGATGCCGGAATTCGTCCAGGACCGCTCGGTCGCCAGCGACAAGCTGCACAAGGCGGTCGCGAAGCTGCGCAAGCTCGCCGATTGGCTGGACGAGCATAGCCAGGACAGGCTGGAGACGCTGACGACCGGAATCTGGCTGCGCTTTGCAGGCGTGGTCGTGATCGCGCTGTGCTGCACGGTTCCGCCGCTCGAACTCCTGCCCTTTGCCAGCACTCTTCCGATGCTCGCCATCGTAATGATCGGCCTTGCGCTGACGGTGCGCGATGGCGCGCTGTTGCTGAGTGCGCTGATCTTCGCGGCGCTTGCGTCCTCGATCGGCGTCTATCTCTATCTCGGCTCCGACGAAACCGGGAGTTTCCTGCCGTTCTGATGGCCCGATCGTCTGCCAATCGCGATCGTCACCAGCAACTTGCCATTCATACCTTCGCGCCTACATAGATGGGGCGAAAGGACCTTTCCCGACATGAGCGATCAGAACCATCCCGACGATCCCCAAGGCAACGGCCCCAACCCATGGGTGAAGAGCCTGATGGTGTGGGGCGGCGTGTTCCTTGCGCTGCTGGTCGTCGTCTCGGTGTTCGGCAATAGCGGCCAGCCCGCGGGCGATGCGATCGGCTATTCCGATTTCCGCGATCGCGTGGCCGAAGGCAGCGTGCGCGACGTGCAGATTTCGGAAGACCGCATTTCCGGCACTCTGACCAATGGCGATGCGTTCAGCACCGTTCCGGTCGCCAACGACACCTCGCTGACCCAATTGCTCGACGAGAACGGCGTATCCTATTCGGGCGCGGCGAAGGAAGAGATGGGGGTCCTGACCTATATCTTGATCCAGTCGCTTCCCTTCATCCTCATCCTCGGCATCGCCTTCTTCGCGCTGCGCCAGGTCCAGAAAGGCGGCGGCGCGGGCGGGGCGATGGGCTTCGGCAAGTCCAAGGCCAAGCTTCTGACCGAACGCCAGGGCAAGGTGACTTTCGACGATGTCGCAGGCATCGACGAGGCGCGCGAGGAACTGGAGGAGATCGTCGAGTTCCTGAAGGATCCGTCGCGCTTTTCCAAACTGGGCGGCCAGATTCCCAAGGGTGCTCTGCTCGTGGGGTCTCCCGGCACGGGTAAGACGCTGCTCGCGCGCGCGATCGCGGGTGAGGCGGGCGTGCCCTTCTTTACGATTTCGGGTTCGGACTTCGTGGAAATGTTCGTCGGTGTCGGTGCGAGCCGTGTGCGCGACATGTTCGAACAGGCCAAGAAGAACGCGCCCTGCATCCTCTTCATCGACGAGATCGACGCGGTCGGCCGTTCGCGCGGCCACGGCCTCGGCAATTCGAACGACGAGCGCGAGCAGACGCTGAACCAGCTGCTTGTCGAAATGGACGGGTTCGAAGCGAACGAGGGCATTATCATCATCGCGGCGACGAACCGCCCCGATGTGCTCGACCCCGCGCTGCTGCGTCCGGGCCGTTTCGACCGTCAGGTCGTCGTGCCGGTGCCCGACATCGAAGGGCGCGAGAAGATCCTCGCCGTGCATATGAAGAAGCTGCCGCTGGCGCCTGATGTCAACCCGCGCACCATCGCGCGCGGCACGCCGGGCTTCTCGGGCGCGGACCTCGCGAACCTGTGCAATGAAGCCGCGCTGCTGGCCGCGCGCCGCAACAAGCGGCTGGTCGCCATGCAGGAATTCGAGGACGCCAAGGACAAGGTCATGATGGGCGCGGAACGCCGCAGCATGGTCATGACCGAGGACGAGAAGAAGATGACCGCCTATCACGAGGCCGGCCACGCGCTCGTCTCGCTGAACGAGCCGGCGTCCGATCCCATCCACAAGGCGACGATCATCCCGCGCGGGCGTGCATTGGGCATGGTGATGCGCCTGCCGGAGCGGGACAATTACTCGTACCACCGCGACAAGATGCACGCGAACCTCGCGGTCGCCATGGGTGGGCGCGTGGCGGAAGAGATCATCTTCGGCCACGACAAGGTATCGAGCGGGGCGAGCGGAGATATCCAGTACGCCACCGACCTTGCCCGCAACATGGTCACCAAATGGGGCATGTCCGACAAGCTCGGGCCCTTGCAGTACGAGCAGAGCCAGGAAGGCTATCTCGGCATGGGCCAGACCGCGCGGACCATGTCGGGCGCGGAAACCAACAAGCTGATCGATGAAGAGATCAAGCGCTTGGTCGAGGACGGCCTCAAGCGCGCGACCGATATCCTCACCGATCAGGAGGACAAGCTGCACCTGCTCGCTCAGGCGATGCTCGAATACGAGACGCTGACGGGTGACGAGATCGACCAGCTTTTGAAGGACGGCAAGCTCGACCGGCCCGACCAGCCCAAGGGGCCGATCGCGGTCAAGCCGGTGTCGGGCAGTGCGGTTCCCAAGGCGGGTCGCAAGTTCGGCGGCTCCGGCGAGGGAGCGCCCGCGGGCGCCTGATCGTTCCGGCGCGAACGCTTCAAGCCGCGTTCATCTGAAAGACAGGAAAAGCTCCGCCCGGCATCCGTCGGTCGGAGCTTTTCTGTATGCTTACTCGATTTCTCGTTCTCGGCGCGCTGGTCCTGGTCCCGGCCGTTGCGGCCCACGCCGCCCCCGGTGACGTCAACGCCCAGACCTTCTATCTCGACGCCAGGGATCTGAGCGCGAAGGGCATGAAGGCGATGTTCGACAAGCGCGCCCGCCCGGCGATGGCGGCGATGAAGGATGCGGGCGAGCGCGTGCGGGACGAGAACGAGGCGGCGAAAAGCCGCGGCGCGCCGCTCTATTGCGTCAGCGAAGCGCAGCGCAAGAAGGGCATGTCGCCGCAGATGATCGTCGACATGCTGGGCCGGGTGCCGGAGGCGCAGCGCAAGCGCGCCACGCTGGTCCAGGCGTGGCGGACCGCGCTGGTGCGCGAATATCCCTGCACCTGATCCGCGTCGCAACCGGCCTCAGAACGCGCCGATCACCAACAGCAGGTTGAAGAACAAAGCGGTCACGACGATGATGAAAAACAGCAGCGCGACCAATCGCCAAAGCGCGGAAAAGCGGCTGAGCGAATAGGCGCCGCGCAGCTGTTTGTAGATATGGATCGGCGGCGCGAAGAAGAGCAGCGTACCATACAGCCATTCGGGCGCCCCAGCCTTGATCGCCAGCGACAGGACGATGAAGAACAGCGACATGAAGGCGATCGAGTAGGTCACGAAGATCGCGTGATCATAGGCGCGAAACCCAGGCCGCCACAGGAACAGCAGCCAGACGAAGGGAACCGAGATCGGGATCAGCAGCCAGCTGAACTTGTACCCGTTGGCCTGCAATTTGTAGAGCATCAGGCCGGGGTTCTTCTGCCATTTTTCCACCCCGTGATCGATGAAATCGACGCCGGTCCTGCCGGTGGTGAAGTTGCCCGCCATGATGTCCTGTTCGGCCAGAACCTCTTCGCTGCGGCGCAGATCGGCGATGCTCTGGTCCGCCTGCGCAAGGCGCGCCTCGGCGGCGCTGCGCTCGGGCGCGTCGGGGGCGAGGGCGGCGAGTTCGGCCTGCGCCTCGACCCGCTCGGCCTCCAGCGCCTGCTCCGCCGTATCCAGCGTCTGGCGCATATTCGCGCCCGGATTGAGCTCGGTCGGCGTCGTCAGCCCGATCGCCTGGAAGATGGCGAACATCAGGAAGATCGTGAACAGGAACAGCGCCATCGGCGATACGAACCGAGCCCGCTCGCCTGCGATATAGCGGCGGGTCAATTCGCCCGGCTTCGCCACCAGCATGGGCAGGGTTTTCCAGGTCTTGCCTTCGAAATGCAGCGCTCCGTGCAGGAGATCGTGCAGGAACGCGCCCAGCGTGCGGTGCAGATGCGCCGCCTGGCCGCATTGGTGGCAGTGCGGGCCCTGGAGCGCGGTGCCGCAATTGAGGCAGGCGCTCTCGGCGAAATGGCCGTGGTCGAGCGGCTGGCCGTTCGCAGAGTTCGCCTTGCTGCCCGCACCCACGGCCCGCGCGAACAGGCCCCCTTCGACAGCCGTGCCGATGCCATCGCCAAAATCGCTCATGATTGCCCTCCGCCCATGCCTTTATCGTGGCGGGGCCGGTGGCGTCCAGCTGGAACATTTACCGAACATCGACGTTCGATCAGGGAAGGAGATTCCCAATGACTGCCACCCGACCGAACGAGCATCCCAAATCCGATCCGGTCTCCAATGCCGAGAAGGACCCGGACGATTGGACCACGGGCGATGAACGCATGACCGGCGCGCAAGCGAGCTATCTCAAGACGCTGTGCGAGGAAGCGGGCTGCCCCGAGCGCTACGACACCGAACTGAGCAAGGCGGACGCATCGAAGATGATCGACGAATTGCAGGGCGAGACCGGGCGCGGCCAGTAATCCGGCCGGAAACCAAGCAGAAACGAAAAAGGCCGCCCGATCGGGGGCGGCCTTTTTCCTGTTCGATGCGGGAGCTTTGACCCCGAGATCAATTCCCGAGATCAACCTTCGTAATCGGCGCCGATCGAGGTCGAGCGGGTGGGCGCGGATGCCGTGATGCGCAGCGCTTCGGCCGACTGGCTGAGCGAGCCGACCTCGTCCGCATCGTCCTCGTCATCGGGCAGGATCTTCTGCAGATTGACGACCGAGGCTTCCATCAGATCCTTGGGCTTCACGGTCTGCTCCGCGATTTCGCGCAGGGCGACGACCGGGTTCTTGTCGCGATCGCGCTCGATCGTCATTTCTGCACCGCCCGAGATCTCGCGCGCGCGCTGGGCGGCGAGCAGGACCAGATCGAACCGGTTGGGAACCTTGTCTACGCAATCTTCGACGGTGACGCGCGCCATGCAGCACTCCAGAAAGTCAGGAATTCCAGGGAAGCAGGCGAGTTAGAGCCTCCCTGCCGATGAGTCAAGGAATTGCGCCCAGGCCGTCGCTTCGCCTAGAAGGCGTGCGATGGCGCACCCAGCCCCCCTCCCGGACCGCGACGGCCAGGCTTCGAGCGGAGGGGCGAAAGCATGGCAGGATGCCGAGCCCTTCACCGTCGAAGCGCAGGGCCAGTCGCTCACCTTCTACCCCGCCGGCCAGGACCGGCTCGATGCCCTCGTCGCTCTGATCGACGGCGCGCAGACGAGTTTTCGCGCTTTCTACTACATGTATGGGGACGATGCGTGCGGAGAGCGCGTGCGCGATGCTCTGGTGCGCGCGGCCCAACGCGGCGTTGCCGTCTCGCTCGCCATTGACGGGTTCGGATCGGACAAGGTCGAGGACGATTTCTTCGCGCCGCTGGTCGAGGCGGGCGGGCGCTTCACGCGCTTCCAGGCGAAATGGAGCCGCCGCTATCTGATCCGTAACCACCAGAAGCTCGCCATCGCCGACCGCGCGCGTGCGATGATCGGCGGGTTCAATGTCGAAAAGGGCTATTTCGCTCCGCCGGACCAGAATGGCTGGCACGATCTCGGCCTGACCGTCGAAGGTTCGGCGGTCGATCTACTCGATGGCTGGATGGATGAACTCGATACGTGGATCGCCGATTCCGAAGCGCAGTTCCGCGCCATCAAGCGCACGGTCGCGCGCTGGGATGGGGGCGAAGGCGCGGTTCGCCTGCTGATCGGCGGGCCGAGCCGGCACCTCTCCAGCTGGGCGCAATGCGTCCAGCGCGACCTCGAAGAGGGGCGGCGCCTCGACATGGTGATGGCCTATTTCTCGCCGCCCATGAAGCTGCTGCGCCGGATCGGACGGATCGCCGGGAAGGGCGAGAGCCGCCTCATCATGGCGGCGAAGAGCGACAATGGCGCCACCATCGGCGCCACGCGCTCGCTCTACGATTACCTGCTCAGGAAACGGGCGCGCATCTTCGAATTCGCGCCCTGCAAACTGCATATGAAGATCGTCGTTCTCGACGATGCGGTCTATCTCGGCAGCGCCAATTTCGACATGCGCAGCCTCTATATCAATCTCGAACTGATGCTGCGGATCGAGGACAGGGGGCTGGCGGACCGGATGCGCGACTTCATCGCCGCGCACGAAGACGCCTCGAACCGCATCACGCCCGAACAGCACAAGCGCGACGCGAGCCTGTGGAACCGCATCCGCTGGAATGTCAGCTGGTTCCTGGTGACGGTGATGGACTACAACGTCTCGCGCGGGCTCAATCTGGGGCTTTGAAAGCGCCTTAACCCTCGCCCCAATCCGAATAATCGCGCTTGGCGGGCGAGGTGAACTTGGTGATTTCGCTGTGGAAATGGAGCGGCACGTTGCCGGTCGAACCGTGGCGCTGCTTCGCCACGATCAGCGTCGCGCGGTTGCGCAGTTCGAGATAACGTTCTTCCCAGATCCGATATTTCTCCAGCACGTCGGGCGAGCTTTCGGGGCCGGGCATGTCGGGGCGCAGCGCCTCGTGATAGTAATCGCCGCGATAAATGAACCACACCATGTCGGCGTCCTGTTCGATCGAGCCCGATTCGCGCAGATCGGACAGCATCGGCCGCTTGTCCTCGCGCTGCTCGACGGCGCGCGATAGCTGGGACAGCGCGATCACCGGCACGTTCAGCTCCTTCGCGAGCGTCTTCAATCCGCGGCTGATCTCCGAAATCTCGTTGACGCGGTTGTCGCTCGCGCGGCCCGCGCCCTGCAGCAGCTGGAGATAGTCGACCACGATCAGGCCGATATCGTGGCGCCGCTTCAACCGTCGCGCGCGCGTGCGCAGCGCTGCGATCGTCAATGCGGGGGTGTCGTCGATATACAGCGGGAGTTCGGCGAGGCGCTGGCTGGCGAAGCTCAGTTTCTGGAACTCGTCGCGCGTAATCTTACCCGACCTCAGCGCCTCGCTGGTGATCTCGGCCTGTTCGGCGAGGATACGCGTGGCGAGCTGGTCGGCGCTCATTTCCAGGCTGAAGAACGCGACCGGGCCGCCGTAATTATACGCGCCGCCTTCGCGCTGCCATTCCATATGCGCCTCGGCGCAGTTGAAGGCGATATTGGTGGCAAGCGAGGTCTTGCCCATGCCAGGGCGCCCCGCAAGGATGATGAGGTCGGAGCCATGGAGGCCCGCCGTCTTGTCGTCGATCACGTCGAGCCCGGTGGTCTTGCCCGACAGGCCGCCGCCCGAATTCATCGCCGCTTCGGCCATTTTCAGCGCCGCGATCGAGGCGGTGCGGAAATCTTCGGCCTGGCTGCCGGTCGTCGCACCCTCGGCGACCTGGAACAGGCTGGCTTCCGCCTTGGCGATCTGTTCCATCGGCGCAACTTCGTCCGACGTGTCGAGCGCGCTTTCGACGAGGTTGCGCCCCACGCTGACCAGTTCGCGCAACAGTGCGAGGTCGTAGATCTGTCCCGCCAGTTCGCGCGGGGCGAGGAGGCCCTGGCCATCGGCGGTCAGCTTGGCGAGATAGACCGTCCCGCCCAGCGCCTTCAGCGCCTCGTCCTGTTCGAAATAGGGCTTCAGCGTCACCGGCGTGGCGATCGAGTTGCGCTCGATCAATTTCAGCACGCGTTCGTAGATGCGCTGATGGACGGGTTCGTGGAAATGGCCCGGACTGATCGGGGTCTGCAATTCCTCGATCACCTTGTTGTCGATCAGGACCGCGCCGAGAAACGCGGCTTCGGCTTCGAGATTCGACGGCAGCGCGCGCGTCTGCTCCCTCTCGAGGGATACGGACTCATTCGAATCGGAGGGGCGCGGGAGAACATTCAGATCGGGCATCCGGCCATCATGCGGGAAGTGGCGGCGGGGTGGAAGGGCGCGTTTCCGGCGCGTCCGAATTCCCCTGTGGGTTGGTGTGGATAGGTCTCTTGGCGGTCGCAAAATTCCCCGACGCACGATCAAGCCTTGTCCCCGACCCGCTGTGTCTGCGATGGCGATGCCAGCATCATGGCCGACTCAACGCCTCTTTCCCCGACCCCGCCCGGCGCGGACTTCAGGATCGCCTCGATCGAACTGGACGAGGATACGATAATCTGGCGCAATGCCGATATCGAGCAGGAGCGCCGCGTCGCCATCTTCGATTTGATCGAGGAAAACACCTTCAAACCGCTGCGCGCGGTCGAGCGGGGGGCGATGGGCCCCTACGATCTGACGCTCGCCGTGCAGGACGGGCGCCTCGCTTTGACCATCGCGCAGGAGGGCGGCGAGGTCAGCGAACAATTGGTGCTCGGCCTGGCGCGCTTTCGCCGCCCGATCCGCGACTATTTCGCGATTTGCGACAGCTATTACCAGGCGATCCGCAAAGCCACCGCCGCCGAGATCGAGACGATCGACATGGCCCGGCGCGGCGTCCACAATCGCGCCGCCGAGCTTTTGATGGAGCGGCTGGAAGGCAAGATAGACACCGATTTCGCCACCGCGCGGCGGCTCTTCACGCTGATCTGCGTCCTCCACATCAAGGGCTGAGCGGATGGCGCGCACATCTCGCAGACGACCCGGGCGGACCGGGGCCAAGCGCCCTCATTCCAGCCGAAAGGGCGGTACGAGCCGCTTCGCACAAGCTCTCGCGGTTTTCGTGCTGCTGGGATTGATTGCCGCAGCATGGGGCTGGTGGGAAGCGCGCAGCTGGCGCCCGGACGAGGCGGAATGGCCCGATCAGGGCGCCTTGGTCGGCGCGCGGGATGGGGCGGTTGCGTTCGCCACGCTGAGGGGGCTGGGCGCGAATTTCGTCTATCTCGAAGCGAGCGAGGGTGCCCGCACCCAGGATCGCGCCTTTCCCGACAATGTCGCTGCGGCGCGGCAGGCCGGCCTGCAGGTCGGGGCGGTCCACGTCTTCGATCCGTGCGTGGCCGCCGACGGGCAATCGGCGAATTTCGTCACCATGGTGCCGCGCGATGCCGACATGCTGCCCCCGGCGCTCGCGCTGGAACGGACTGCGGAAGACTGCCCCGAACGCGTCAGCCGCGCCGCGATCCAGAGCGAGCTGATGACGCTGGTCAACCAGCTCGAGGCCCATGCGGGCCAGCCTCTGATTCTGAAGATTTCGCCGCAATTCGAGGAGCGTTACGGGATCGCCGCCCGGATCGAGCGCAACCTCTGGCTGGAGCGCGACTGGTTCGAACCCGATTATGGTGGCCGCCCGTGGTTGCTTTGGACCGCCAATGGCGAATTGCAGACCGAGGCGGCGGAAGGGCCGCTGCGCTGGGTGGTGGTCCGCCCCTGAGCGCGATCAGGCCGTAGACCTTCGACAAGCCCGCCGGGACGCGATACGAGCCAGAACATGACAGACGACGATCTCATCGCCGCCGCCCGCAAGGCCGCGGAGCAGTCCTATTCGCCCTATTCGCGGTTTCCGGTCGGCGCCGCTTTGCGCTTTGCCGACGGGAGCGTGACGACCGGCACAAATATCGAGAATGCCAGCTATGGCCTCGCTCTGTGCGCCGAAACCGTGGCGGTGGCCAAGGCCATGGCGGAAGGCATGCGCGGCGGGTTGGAGGCCGTGGCAGTGACGGGACCGGGGGATATGCCGATCACGCCCTGCGGGCGCTGTCGCCAGGTGCTGAACGAGCTGGCCCAGTTGGGGGGCACCGATCCCGAAGTGCTCTGCGTGGGACCGGACGCGGTGCAGCGCGTGAAACTGTCCGCGCTGCTCCCCCACGCGTTCGGACCTGCGAGCCTGACGTGACCACGCGCCGCGCCGCATTGGGCGGATTGGCAGCGCTTGCGGCGAGCCCGCTGCTGCCCGCGCCTTCTCTGGCACGGGGCCTCAGGAAGCCGCCACGCCTGCGCCTAGGCGACACGGTCGGCCTGGTCGCTCCGGCGAGTGCGGTGTCCGAGCGGCAGATCGCGGACGCGCTGTTCACGATCCGCGGGATGGGTCTGGTGCCGCGGCTCGGCAGGCATGTCGCCGACATGTCCGGCTATCTCGCCGGAGACGATGCGGCGCGGGCCAGCGATTTCAATACGATGTTCGCCGAGCCTGACATCCGCGCGATCTTTGCGATCAGGGGCGGCTGGGGCTCGGCGCGGATCCTGCCGCTGCTCGACTGGACGACGATCCGCCGCAACCCCAAGCTTTTGATCGGCTATAGCGACATCACCGCGCTGCATCTTGCGATCGCCGAACGCGCAGGCTTCATGACGCTGCATGGGCCCAATGCGTCGAGTTCGTGGCCCGAGCATAGCTGGAACAGCCTGTGGCGGTTGGCTTTTACGGGCGAAACGCCGGTGCTGGGCGGGGCATCCGAAGAGCCAGGTCGACCCGCGCCGCTCGGCCGCACGATCACATCGGGGCGTGCGCGCGGGCGCCTGTTGGGTGGGAATCTCACCGTCCTGACCGCGCTGATGGGCACGCCCTGGCTGCCCGATTTCGAGGGTGCGATCCTGTTTCTCGAAGACATCGCCGAAGCGGAGTACCGGATCGACCGGATGCTCCAGCAATTATCGCTCGCAGGCGTGCTGGGGCGGCTTGCAGGCGTGGTGTTCGGCCGTTGCAGTGCCTGTGCAACGACCGATCCCGATTACGAGGGCTTTTCGCTCGACGAGGTGCTCGATACGCACCTAACGCCGCTCCAAATCCCCGCCTTCGTCGGCGCGAATATCGGCCATCTGGCGAACCAGCTCAGCCTGCCGCACGGCGGCGAGGTCGAGATCGACGCGCAGTCGCGCACGATCCGCCTGCTGGAGCCGATGGTGGCCTAAGCGCTTGTCAACCGTCGGTTTCCAGCCATTCGAGCAGGCTGGCAAGACAGTCGCGCGCCAGCATTTTCGAACGTTCCGGGCTCCACCCCTGATCGGGTTCGGGATTGGCCGGATTGTCCTTGTACGGCATTTCCAGCGTCATCGCACACGCGCTGAAGCGTTCCGCCACCTGATTGGTGCTGATCTTCAGATTGGCCGTGCCGGGCTTCGATTTGACGTAGCCCTGTTCGGTTTGGAAATCGGGGCTGCGCCGATCGAGGATTTTTTCGAAGCGATAATATTTCTCGCCCTGCTCGTCGGTCCAGCTCGGAATCCCTTCGAACCCGGCGAGGAAGGCGACCGGGATCGCCTCGTCCCCGTGGACGTCCATCGCGAAATCGACGCCGGTTTCGTCCATCGCATTGCGGATCGCGAGAATTTCGGGCGAGCGTTCGGCGCTCGGCTCGGCCCATTCGCGGTTCAAATTCGCACCGACGCCGTTGACCCGCAGATTGCCGTTGCGCGATCCGTCGGGATTGCAGTTCGGCACGATGTGGAAGCGGCATTTCCGCCTCAGATTGCGACCCACGCTGTCGGCGGGATCGGTGAGCACTTCGAGCGCGCCTTCCATCCACCATTCGGCCATCGTTTCGCCGGGATGCTGGCGGGCATAAAGCCAGACCTGCGTTTCGCCATCGCCCATGTCGAGGCAGTCGATCGGCTGCCCGTCGAGCGTGGAGCCGAGCGTGCGGTGGGAGACCCCCTCGCTCGCCGCGGCTTCCGATACGAGATCGTGGTGCCGTTCCATCGAATAGGGCGCGAAATAGGCGAACCAGGCGATGTCGCTGGCGGGCGTATAGCGGATCGTCAGCGTGCCGTTATCGGCATTCTTGTCGAAGCTCGACTTCGCGCGACCCCAATAGTCGCGATCTTCCGACACCACGGCGTCGTAGTCGGGCCAGCCGCCGGGATAGGCGCTGTCGTTGAGGCCGGTGATGTTCAATTCCAGCTCGCGTCCCTCCGAGCCCGATACGCGGAAGTGGAACCACTGCTTGAATTCGGATTGGTCATCCAGCGGGATGGCCAGCTTGGCGCTCGCGCCGTCGATCGAGAGAACCTCGATATTGCCACTGTCGAATGCGGAATCGATGCGAATATCGCTCACGTTACGGGACCT
Organism: Erythrobacter sp.; assembly: GCA_009993605.1. GTDB lineage: Bacteria > Pseudomonadota > Alphaproteobacteria > Sphingomonadales > Sphingomonadaceae > Qipengyuania. Next base: position 9,988 of record JAACTB010000021.1, on the reverse strand, counting down.
CGACCTCTATCGTTTCGCCATTATTGCCGGGAAAATCGCTGAACAGCGCGGCGGCGACCGTCTGGGCGCTGGCAGCGCGTTCCGCAAGGGGCGAGTTTTCCGAGGCGGTGAAGTCGGCGCGGCCTTCCCACAACACGCGACCGCTGCGCGCTTCGCGGATGACGACCGCCATTTCGGTGCCGATCTCCGGCCCGCCGCCGCCACCCAGATTGATCCCGATGCCGAGGCCAAGGCCCGAACCATAGGTCCCGGTCGAGCCGCCCACACCGACATTGACGGGGCTGCGCTGCCCGTTCTGCCCGAGCTGGTAGCGACTCACGCGGACTTCGGCGATCTGGCCTGCCGCGGCGCGTGCCGTCTCGCCATATCCGACGCGTGCGAGCTCGCGCGCCACCGCAGCCTTGTAGGGCGCGAGTTCGAGGCTGTCCTCACCGCCCACTCCGGTCACGAAGATCGACCCCTGGCCGAGCTGCGCGCGCGCGGCGGGATCGAGGAAGCGCGTCACTTCGACCGGGCTGACGCGGGTCGAGGCGCAGGCGGACAAAGCGAGCGCCGAGCCAAGGATGGCGGCGGTGAGCAGGGATTTGGCGGCGGGGCGTTTCATCATGCGATCCTTCGAATAAGGGCAATGCGACAGGGGCTACGGAACAGAGGCTATAAGAAAAGAACGTCCGAGCGCGCTACAATGTCCCGCAGACTGCGGGCGGCGAGTCCTCGAGGCTTACGCCAGGCCAATTGCGGGGATGTTTCTGCAGGGATTTCGGTGCTAGCGAAACGGCGATGAACGCAGAGCGACTCAATCCTTCTCGCGAGCCCGTGCTGGTGACAGGCGGCGCAGGCTATATCGGCAGTCACGCCGTGCTCGCCTTGCAGGATGCCGGCTGGCCGGTAGCGGTGATCGACAATCTGGTCACCGGTTTTCGCAACGCAGTGCCGGGTGGCGTGCCGTTCTACGAAGGCGATATCGCCGATGCGGATCTGATGGCGAGGATCTGCGCCGAACAGGGGATCGGCGAAGGCTGGGGCGCGATCATGCATTTCGCAGGGTCTGTGGTGGTGCCCGAATCGGTGTCCGACCCGCTCAAATATTACGACAACAACACCGGCAAGAGCCGCGCCCTGATTGCGTCGGCGGTCAAGGCAGGCGTCCCGCGCTTTTTGTTCAGCTCCACCGCGGCGACCTATGGAACACCCGATGTGGACGCGGTGACTGAGGACACGCCGCAAATCCCGATCAATCCCTACGGATGGTCGAAGCTGATGACCGAACGGATGCTGGCCGATGCGAGCGTGGCGCATGGCTTCGATTATTGCGTCCTGCGCTATTTCAACGTCGCCGGAGCGGACCCGGAAGGGCGCGCCGGGCAATCGACCGCCGGGGCGACCCATCTGATCAAGGTGGCGAGCGAGGCGGCCATCGGCCAGCGCGATGCGGTCGGCGTGTTCGGGACGGACTTCGATACCCATGACGGCACGGGCGTGCGCGATTACATCCATGTCAGCGATCTCGCCGCCGCGCATGTCCTCGCTTTGGAGGCGCTGATCGCGGAGCAGGGCCGCTCGCTGACGATGAATTGCGGGTATGGGCACGGATTTTCCGTGCTCGAAGTGCTCGATGCGGTCGATCGTGTCAGCGGGATGCGGATCGAACGCCGGATGGAGCCGCGGCGGGCTGGCGATCCGGGCAAGCTCATCTCCGATCCCTCGCGCCTGCGCGCAACGCTCCCCTGGGTGCCGCGCCATGACGACCTCGACACGATCGTGCGCCACGCGCTCACATGGGAGCGCCGTCGCTTGGAGCAGGCTACGCCGCTAAACGATTGACGCGGCGGGCTCGCCCCGCTAATTGCCCCGCTTGAAATCCGCGCGTCGGAGCCCATCTCCGGCGCGCGCTTGTTTTTGAGAGCGGCCCGCGCGCTGCACAATTTCGAGAGAACCGATGAAGATCCGCAACAGCCTCAAATCGCTGAAGAACCGCCACCGCGATTGCCGCGTGATCCGTCGTCGCGGTCGCACCTACGTCATCAACAAGACCAATCGCCGCTTCAAGGCCCGCCAGGGCTGAGCGAATCGGCGGGCCTTAGGGCTCGCTCGCGAGAACGGATCGGCCCGCCTCCTTCGTGGAGCGCGGGCCGTTCGCATTTGGATGGCATGTCTGGAGGGCTGAATGAGCGAATCGCAAACGGGCCGCGCGGTCGAGGCCGTGGTCTTCGACGTGGGCCGCGTCCTCTATCGCTGGGACCTGCGCATCCTCTTCGAACAGCTGATCGAGGACGAGGAGCGGCTGGAATTTCTCCTGTCCGAAGTCGTGACCGAACAATGGCATTTCCAGCACGACGCGGGCCGCCCGCTCGGCGATATGGTGCCCGAGCGCCAGGCGCAGTTTCCCGACTATGCCGACGCACTCGACGCCTACCGGACGCGGTTCAACGAGACCATTCCCGGGCCCGTTCCCGGCAGCCTCGAGATCGTGCGCGAACTGCATGAACGCGATGTCCCGCTCTATGCCATCACCAATTTCGGAGCGGAATTCTGGGACGGTTTCCGCCCCACCGCCCCGATCTTCGATCTGTTCCGCGACATCGTCGTGTCGGGGAAGGAGAGAATCGCCAAACCCGACGAGAGGATCTTCGCGCTTGCGGCGCGGCGATTCGGGCATGATCCCGATAAGATGCTCTTCATCGACGATAATGCCGCGAACATCGCCGCTGCGCGTGCGCTGGGCTGGCAAGTGCATCATTTCATGGATGCGAGCGGGCTGCGCAACGATCTTGAAGCGCGCGGGCTGCTCCCGCCCGAATAAAGAGACCCCGGCAGCTCACGAAAGGAGTGCCGGGGCCAGGTTTCGCTCCCGATGGAGAGGGGGCGGGTATCAAGAAATTTGAGGGATCAGCCGTTGCAGCGGGCGAGATCCTCGGCATCGAGCGTTTCGCCATTGGCGGTGAAGCTGGCGACCGGGCCGACCTTGCGCTGCAATTCGCGGCAGACGCGCAAGGGGCGGCTGGCCGCTTTTGGCGCCGCACATGTCGATCCTTCGCAGCGCCAGGCGACACCGCTCGCGATGGCGCGCGTCTCTTCGGTCGGCTGGACGAGTTGGGCGACGTAGAAGCCGCTCGACTGGGCAGCGGCGGGCGCGGGCGAAAGCACGGCACCGAAGGCAGCAAAGGTATAACCGAACGCCAGCGAGGCGGCGGCGAGGCGAGCAGTGGCGTTGGAGCCGAATCGATACGAGCGGGATGCGAGCAGAGCCATGAGAGTGGTCCTTTCATTCCAGTTGCAATATGCAACCAGTTGCGAATCGCTACCTAAAATGAAAGGTTGCGAATTGCAACTGGAAATATGCGATCGTTTTGCGTCGGCGGCAAATCGGTCTAGGAAACCGGATTGCCGTTCAGCGGATCGAGGACACTATGGGCGAAATTCGGGAACCCTTGCGCGAACTGACCGAATGCGGCCTGCCCATGGCGCTGGAGGTGATGGGCGAGCGGTGGAGCTTCATGATCCTGCGCGCGAGCTTCAACGGCCTGCATCATTTCGAAGAATTTTTGAGCGAGCTGGGCATCGCCCGCAACATCCTGTCCAACCGGCTCGGCAAACTGGTCGAGCACGGTATCCTCGAACGTCAGCCGATGGCGGAAGACCGGCGCAAGATCGAATACCGGCTGACCGAAAAGGGCATGGACCTGCTGCCGGCGATGATCGCGCTGCGCCAATGGGGGCAGAAATACGGGGCCGAAGTGGTCGAGAACCCGGTCCTGGTCGACGAGCGGGATCGCCTGCCGATCGGACCGGTCGCGATCCTGTCGCAAGAAGGCCGCATACTCGGGCCGGAGGATCTGGCTCTCGTCGAGCGGGCGAATGTCGGCAAGCGCGCCGATGGCTCGCAGGCGAAGCAGCAGAAAACGGTGGCGCGGGGCGATAAGGCGATATCCGAAGACTTGGCCAGAGACCTGGAAGGCGCAGCCTGAGCCGGGACACGGCATCCGACACGCCGTCCGATGGCCCGGAGCGAACGCCCGATGGCCGCTACATCATCGTGCGCGGGCGCTTGTGGCGCGCCACCGACCCAACCCTCGGCGAGGAGGAGCGCCAGCGCCGGGTCGACGCTCTGATGGACGCCCGCCGCGCCGTGGCGGCGGCCAAGCGTGCCGAGGACCCTCAGGCCGAAAAGACGGCACGCGCCGCGGTTCATGAAGCCAAGGTCGCTCTAGGCGAACGCGGCCCGGTCTGGTGGGACGACGGCGCGCCCGATTACACCCGCAAGTTGGTCGCGAATACGCCTTACGCGCCTTGACCGGGCGTGCGGACGATCAGGCCCGAGGGGCCTGGCGGCGGTAGCTGAGCGCTTCGGCGATGTGGATGCGGCCCACCTCGTCCGCTCCGGCCAGATCGGCGATAGTGCGCGCCACGCGCAGCATCCTGACATAGCCGCGCGCGGACAGCCGCATCGCGTCCGCCGCCTGCATCAGCAGCTTGCGCCCCGCCTCGTCGGGCTCTGCGAAGCGGTCGAGGGCATCGCCGTCGAGTTCCGCATTGCTGCGCGCGCCGCTCTCGGCGAACCGCGCCGTCTGGCGATCGCGCGCGCGGCGCACGCGTGCGGCGACTTCGGCGCTGCCCTCGGCGGGCGGCGGCAGGGCGAGATCGGCGGCGCTGACGGGATCGACCTCGACATGCAGATCGATCCGGTCGAGCATCGGCCCGGACACGCGCGACTGGTAATCGGCGGCGCAGCGCGGGGCGCGCGAACAGGCGAGCGCCGGATCGCCGAGATGGCCGCAGCGGCAGGGATTCATTGCCGCAACCAGCTGGACCCGCGCGGGAAAGCTGACATGCGCATTGGCGCGCGCGACATCGACCTTGCCCGTTTCGAGCGGTTGCCTGAGCGAATCGAGCACCGGCCGCTGGAACTCCGGTAATTCGTCGAGGAACAACACGCCCAGATGCGCCAAGCTGACTTCGCCCGGCTTCACTTTCAATCCGCCACCCGTCAGCGCGGCCATGCTCGCCGAATGATGCGGGGCACGGAACGGACGGGCGCGGCTGATCCGCCCCTCCTCCAGTGTGCCCGCGACCGACTGGACCATGCTGACCTCCAGCGCCTCCGCCGGTGAAAGCTCGGGAAGGATGCCGGGGAGGCAACTCGCCAGCAGCGACTTGCCCGCCCCCGGAGGCCCGATCATCAGCAGATTAGATATGCCTACACTCACGCAAAATCAGCTATGGAAAGGTGCGTGAATGACTGGAGGTGGACCGTAAACGGACTGTCTGGTTTCGGCAATCAGACCTCAAGAAACGGACATTGGGTTGCGACCTTTGCCGAGTTTGGCATCATCGTCCGCGTGCATTTTTACGCAGTCATTAAACTTAAATCGGGTGGAAAGGCTGCGGTCACAAACGGTTTGTCAGAAGGCAAAGGAAGGAACTCGGAGAGGGACACGGCCTGCGATTTTTAGTGCGCAATTTCCGAGCCTTCTGTCCGCTCTATATCGGCGGCAATTCCAGCGTTTCTCCCCTCAATCTCGATTGCGAGTTGATCGAAAAAGCGCGTGTAGATTGTTTCGTCTTCCAAAATGCGCTCAGGAAGGGTTCCGCTGGTGCCAGATGACTGGCTGCTTGTGCCGAAGACGGCCCTAACGGAAGTGATGTTGTCTAAACCGTCCTCCAGAAAGACCGAGACTGTCGGCTGATCGCTGATCCGCGATAATCCCCCCACGTTGACTGCGACGCGACTTTTGCTCCTGCCAATCGCGGTGATGAAGCCGGTAGTAGCGTCGGCGAAGGTGGCTCGGAAACCGTTGTCCGCAAGCACGTTCATAACGCTTGCAAAGACCAATGACTTGGGAGCTGGCAATCGCCGTTCCTGTAATCGTCTACGGTCCGGCTGTGAGGCATCTCCATTCTTTTGCTCGCCAGCCGAAAACAAAGTCACTCCCTCTCCGCTTTTCGATTGCAGCGATTGCAGCGATTGCGCGGTCATGCACCCGGACTGTATCATTCCAAATAAAATGACTAGAGCAAACCTGAGGGACCGGTACTCGTAAGCGCGGCGGAAGAAATCGCGTCTACGCTCCCTAAAACCGCATAACCGTGCTCGCTGATGGAGGATTATCACGACCTAATGGCGTGCTGTCATATAAAGACCGGCAATCACGCTAACTATAAATATTACAGTCAAGAAAAGCCCGCATCGCCGCAGAAACCTGTCTTTATCTATTGTCGAAGTCTGTTGATCATGAATTTGAGCAACCGGAGTCATCATGGTTTCCTTTGCCCCCGAAATCTGGCCGATCAAATGATCGTCACCCACAGCTTAGTCGATCGTAACAGTGACTGCTCTGCGGTTCTGTGACCATGCGCTCTCATTGCTGCCGAGAGCGACCGGTCGTTCCTTTCCATAACTCACGATGGAAAGTCTTGAAGCTACGATACCGAGCGACTGAAGATAGTTCTTGGCGGCGTTTGCGCGTCTTTCGCCTAGGGCTAAATTGTATTCACGCGTGCCACGCTCGTCCGCGTGACCTTCGATCCGAACCCTTTTGTTGGGGTATTGGCTCAGCCAGTTCGCTTGTGAGCGAAGGGCTTCGGCGTCGATAGCGTCGATGTCGAAACGGTCAGTATCGAAAAAGATGATGTCCTGACCCGCCATTTTCTGCACGAAGTCTGCCTGACTGCCGGGAGCAATACGCGATTGCGCAGGATCGCTGTTGGTTAGCGCTTCTCCGGGGGCGGGGGGCAACGTTTCTACTCGCTTCTTTCCGCATCCTGATACTGCGAGAGCGAAAGTTAGAACGATGAGTGAGATAGAGAAATTCTTCATGCGTGCTAGCCCCTTCGGACAGGTCGGGAAGACCCTGCGAAACTCTTAGATACCGCTTCACCCACGGAAGTGTTCGCACGGAATTTCGACATTGATATGCAAATTCCGTGCGAACGGGTTCCCTACAGCGGGGGTAATCCTTTTTCGTGCCTTCAGGGGTGGACCTGATGCACAGTCTAGTAGCCGGCAGGTCGGCTCTGAACCTTCCCCCGAGTACCCCCCATCCTGCCGGCTACATTTCAGGTTATCGGGACGAGCTCTTCGGAGAGGCGATATCCGACACCGCTTTCGGTAAGAATTAACTGCGGGCTTGACGCATCGATTTCAAGCTTATCGCGTAGCATCGACACATAGCTCCTTAGATATTGGGTGTCTGCCGTGGGGTCATTCCAGCCCGCGATCATGAGACGTCGTTGCGTTACCACTTGGCCCGAACTCCGGGCGAGAACTTCTAAAAGCGCATATTCCTTTGGGGAAAGATGCACGTCGTCTCCCATGATCTTGACGGAGCGGCGCGCAAAGTCGATTTCGAGATTATCAGAACACAGCACACGCGCTCCGCCTGTGTCTGATTGTGCACGCCTTCTCTCGACGACGCGAATACGCGCCATCAGTTCTGCCATGCCGAACGGCTTATCGAGATAGTCGTCAGCCCCGCTATCTAGCGCTAGAACCTTGTCGGCTTCGAGGTGCCGGGCGGATATGACGATGACGCTTGCGCGGCCGCCCTTGAAACTGCCGATCAATTCGCTTCCATCGGCGTCAGGAAGACCGAGATCGAGCAGCACCAGATCGATCGCGTGCAATGCAAAGGTGGACAATGCCGATTTCGCGGTTTGCGCTTCGCAAATCGAATGGCCTGCAGCCCTCAATATTGGATCAAGCGTTCGGATGATTGATGGCTCGTCGTCGACAATTAGTATGTTCATGCTGATGCCATCGACACTTCCGACGTGGTCGGTTCGACCAACGGGAACTCCAACGTCACACGCGTCCCGATTCCACCATCGATGGGAGATTCCAGTAGGATGCTGCCGCCGCAGGCCTCGGTGAACCCTTTCGCGATAAAAAGACCAAGCCCCGTGCCTTCCTGTTTGGAGCGCTCGCTCTTGTAGAACCTCTCGAAAACCTGGGATTGTTCGCTCGTACCTATTCCGGGACCACGATCACTGACCGCCAGGGAAACCGATGAGGGGCCTTTCGTCATCGCAAGTTCGACAGGCTTACCACTGCAGTATTTTGCCGCATTGTGAAGGACGTTGAATAGAGCTTGTTCCAGAAGCGCTGCGCTGCCCAGCACGTTCGCCGGAGACCTGTCCACCTTCCGCTCGATCGTGAGTTCGGGCTCGAATTGCTGAAGTTGCCTGATCGCTAGATTTACCACATCGTTTAAATCAACCGGCTGCATGGTGCTTCTGTCGATGCCAGCTTGGATTCGCCCGACATCGAGTAGTTCACTGGTATACCGGTCCAAGCGGCGACATTGCTCGATCATGGTACGAAGCAGATTTCGTCTTTCATTATCCGCGAGAGATATTTCCTCCGAAATCAAGGCACCTGCTGCCGCCTCTATGACGGTTATCGGGGTGCGTAGATCATGCGAGATCGATGACAACAGCGAATCTTTGAGTGCTTCGCTACGGCTCAATATCTGCTTCTCGGCAAGCTGCTCAAGAAGCAAGCAGCGTTCGATTGCCAGGGCAAGCAAAGCCGTGATGGATTGGAGGTCGGGAAGTTTGGGTCGCGCATCTAGATCGTCGGTGAATGCGAATTTAGCGATTCCGAGGGCACCTCGAGCACCACTCAATTCGAGAACGACAGACCGATCGTTGCGCTCGGTCCCTAAATCTTCGAGAAGAGGGTCGAGGCGATCGCTCTTGATCTCGCCCGTTGACGGGCGGAGATAATAGTCTCCCCTCGCAAGAAAGATTTTGACCGATCGCACACCCTGTGTGGGAAGCAGACCGCGAACCATGCCCTCGACATCGGACACGGTAAGAGCAGACTGCAAGCGGTCGCTAACAGTGAGCAGAAACGAGGCATCCGCATTTGCGCGGCGCTCGCGGATCGCTGTGTCTTTCAATTTGCCGACAAGCACGCCCGTCAACAAGGCAGTTGCGTTGAAGGCCAATAGCGGCACCGCTTCATCAAGGCTCGTCACGCCGAATTCAAATTCGGGTTGGCTCAGAAAGAAATTGTAGACCAGCGAAGCAGCAACGGCGGCAATCAATGCGTTGGTAAGCCCGGAATGTACTGCGATTAGTATTACGCCTGAGAGGTAAATGAGGACGGCGGTGATCGGACGATCGATCATCTGCGCAAAATACGTTGCAAAGCTCGCCGTCACGAAGACGCCTAGGTCCCACGCGTAAGATTTAAAGTGGCGGGTCATTCGTCCTGTCCTTTCCGGCTGGAAAGAACCCTAGCTGCACTTTGCGTAAGTCGCTTCTACGCTTTTTGAATGCCTGAGTTTCGCTAATCCCGCATTCCCAGCTCATTTGGAACTTTGGCGAAAACCAAGAAGATAGAAAATAGGCTGAAAGCGATCCATTTGATGTTCGGCTCGATGACTGTATAAGCTAATCAGCCGCAAAGAAATTGATCAGGCTTCAATCTGACTATCTTATTGCGGCAATTACAGGATTGCAGTGCGGAGGACGCTTTGCGATGCGATGGAAGAGGCAATTCGGCTTATACTTGTAGTCAGGCTGCTTTGAGTTTGCCCACGAAATCCTGCGTTGCGGATTTCAGATCCGCAGATATTTCGCTGAGAGCGCTGGAGGCTTCCGCGACCGTGCTGCTTAAATTTTCGGTGCTTTCGGCGGCATCGCGAATGTCCGATAGGTCGGTGAGCACATGACTTGCAGCCGACGCCGTGTCGCGCGCGGAAATCGCGATAGCATTGCCGGCTTGCTGTTGTGCATCCACCGCGGCGCGAATGGCCATAGCCGCTTGCGAGACTTCGGTGACGGCTTGCAATATCTGTTCAAACCCTTCGTCAGCCGCACCGACGCCCGCACCCGCTGCTTCAACGATATCGCGAATGGATTGCGTCGCCGATTCAGATTGTCTTGCGAGCGATTTCACTTCTTTGGCGACGACCGCGAAACCCCTTCCCGCATCCCCGGCGACGGCAGCTTCGATCGTCGCGTTCAGAGCAAGCATATTGGT
>JAACTB010000023.1 GCA_009993605.1 Erythrobacter sp. | reverse complement strand
TGCTAGCCGCCTGCACGAGCGCGGTGCAGGCCAGTCCCTACGTCATGTTCCGCGATCCGCAGTGCGGATGCTGCGAGGAGTGGGCGCAGCACGTGCATGCGGGTCTCGACCATGAGATTGAGACGCGAGAGGACCGCCCCATGGCTGAGGTCAAGGCCGAACTGGGCGTGCCGGACGCGCTCGCCTCGTGCCATACAATGAAAGTCGATGGCTACATTATCGAAGGCCATGTTCCAGCTCGCGAGATCGCCCGTCTGCTCGAAGATCGGCCAGCTGGAGTAGCAGGTCTCGCAGTTGCCGGCATGCCACTTGGATCGCCCGGTATGGAGGTAGGTGGACGGGTGCAGCCCTATCAGGTCATCGCCTTTGGCCCTGCAGGACGCAATGTATGGGCAAGCTATCCGGAGAGCGCTTCATGAGCGGTCGATCAGATCCTTCGAAAAAGGCCACCGTCTACCGGATGGTCATGCCCGACCATCTGTGTCCCTATGGTCTCAAGACCGTGGACCTGCTGAAGCGAGAAGGTTTCGAGGTCGAGGATCATCACCTGACCACGCGCGAGGAGACCGACGCGTTCAAGGAAAAGCACGGCGTCGAAACCACGCCGCAGACCTTCATCGATGGCAGGCGGATCGGCGGATACGACGATCTTCGCGAGCACTTCGGGAAATCGCGCAGCCAGCCGAAAGAGGGCGAGACGAGCTACCAGCCGGTCATCGCGATCTTCGGCGTGGCCTTCCTGCTCGGCTTGGCGATCAGCTGGTATGTCTTCGACACCATCTTCACGGTCCAGGCGATCGAGTGGTTCGTCAGTCTCTCGATGGCCTTGCTGGCGATCCAAAAATTGCAGGATGTGCGCAGTTTCTCGACGATGTTCCTGAACTACGACCTGCTGGCCCGGCGCTGGGTGCCCTACGGCTTCGTCTATCCTTTCGGCGAGGCGCTCGCCGGGGTCCTGATGGTCGCCCATGCCCTGCCGATTGTCTCGGTGCCGGTGTCGTTGTTCATCGGCACGGTGGGCGCGGTCAGCGTGTTCAAGGCGGTCTACATCGACAAGCGTGAAATCAAGTGCGCCTGCGTAGGCGGCAACAGCAACGTGCCGCTGGGCTTCGTCTCGCTCACCGAGAACCTATTCATGATCAGCATGGGTCTATGGATGGGTGTCAAGGCGCTTGGATGGGTCGTCCTATGATTTGGGCAATCCTTCTCGGTTTCGCATTGTTCGCAATCTCGCTCTACTTCCACATGTGGATGCTGCGCGGAGCGAAGGCCGTGTCTCCGCCTGGCAAGGATCCACGTCATCTACGTCTGCTGGCTGGGTCGAGCCTCGTTCTTGTTAGCCACTTGGTGATCGCCGGAATTTTCGCAGGAGGGATGTATCTCGCATCGGCGTGGGGCTTGGGCAGCCTTGAGAAGGACGTCATCGATAGCTGGATGGACTATTACTATTTCGCGTTGATCACGATTTCGACCGTCGGTCTGGGCGATATTCTCCCAGCGGGCCACATGCGCGCGCTTTCTGGGATCGCGGCGCTAACAGGTTTCCTGATTATCAGCTGCACTGCCCAATATGTCTACAAAACGATGAGCAAACAGGAGGAATGACATGGCGAACAGCGAGCAACACGAGCACGAGGGGGGCAGTGGCAACTACTGGCGCTTCATGGCAATGGTCTCGACTTCGACCGTCATCATGTTCTTCCTCATGTATGCCAACACCTTCGATGCCGATCACCTTTTCTGGAGCGAAACCCGCTTCTGGATGA
>JAACTB010000020.1 GCA_009993605.1 Erythrobacter sp. | reverse complement strand
TCCAGGGCGTGAAGATCAACGACAAGCACATCGAGACGATCGTTCGTCAGATGCTGCAAAAGGTCGAGATCACCGATGGCGGCGATACCACGCTGCTGCCGGGCGAACAGGTCGATCGGGCCGAGATGGACGAGTACAACGCCAAGCTGGCGCGCAACAAGAAGAAGGCCGAAGGCACGCCGATCCTGCTGGGGATCACCAAGGCGTCGCTCCAGACCCGGTCCTTCATCTCGGCTGCCTCGTTCCAGGAAACCACGCGCGTGCTCACCCAGGCTGCGGTCGAGGGCAAGAAGGACACGCTGGTCGGCCTGAAGGAGAACGTGATCGTGGGCCGGCTCATCCCCGCCGGGACCGGTGCGGGCATGAACCGGATGCGCATCACCGCCTCCAGCCGCGATGCCGCCCTGCGCGCCCAGTGGAAGAAGGCGCAGGAAGCGATCCTGGCCGCCCAGACCGCTGAAGAGGAGCGCGAAGCCGAGCTCGCGCAGGATTCGGATGCGGCGATCGGTGACGATCCGCTTGCCCGGATGGAAGGCGAAACGCACGGCACCGACGCCGATGCGGGCGACTACCTGAACGAGGAAGCGGCCGACGGCGAATAAGCCGCCGCTTCCAATTCAGGGCTGAAATTGACCCCGCCGGAGACTCTCTCCGGCGGGGTTTTTCGTGGCCTTAAAAGCGATCCGCCAAGCGATGACCGTATCGTGTTGATTTCGGATACATTTTATTAAATGATAACCGATACTTACCGACTCGCATCGATTCCGGGCGGAAAAAGCCTTCGGAAGTGCGAGTGGATGATCGACTGAATCCGAACCGGTGCGGCGATGCCCGGGACGGTTCGGTCACGGAGGCGTCGTGTGGGATGCAGGGTGACGCAGGCTTGCGATAGCGCAGCGCTCGTTCGGAAGCGGCGCTTGGAAACGGCCATCGCCACTGGACCGATTTCCCAGATCGCGACCGCCCTCACTGCGATCATCCTTGCCGGTGCGTTTTTTGGCGCCATGCCCACTGCGATACTGGCACCATGGCTGCTGGCTGCCTTCGCCATTATCGCGATCCGCCACACGATCATCAGTGGCGGCGATCGGGAGATGCTCGACGATCGGCAGGTGCGCACGCATCTCAACCGCATGGTGGCGGCAAAGGCAGCGACCTCCATTTTCTGGGCTGGGAGCTTCGTGCTTTTCGCGCGATATGCCGCAGGGGAACGGCTCGCTCTTCTGATCCTCGTCGCTGCCCTGACCTTCGTCGGCACGATGCTGCTGCACCGGGGCGTGCCGCGCGCAAGCTTCGTGCACCTGACCACAATCCTTATCGGTATCACGCTGGGCGCGCTGACAGTCGCCGGACCGGGGGCGGTGTGGGTCGTTCTGTTGCTCGTGCCGTATGCGGTGGTCCTCGCCCGCTTTACGATCTCGCAGGATCGCGCCTTTGTCGAGGCGACGATCGGCGAGAACATGCGGCTGGAAAACGAACAGACCGTCCGCCTGCTGCTCGACGAATACGAAACCCAGGCGCAGGACTGCCTGTGGTCGGTGGGGCCACGCGGCCGCTTGCGCGATGTGTCGCAGCGGCTCGCCAATTTCCTCGGACAGGATATCGAAGCGGTGGAGGGAACGCCCTTCGGCGATCTGTTCATCGAAGGCAGGCAGCGCACGCGCCTCCTCGATCTGCTCGCAAACCGGGTTCCGTTCCGCGACGAGATCGTGAAGCTCGACATCGGCGGTCAAACGCGGATCTGGCGGATCAGTGGCCGTCCGAAAGCGAATGGCTTCGTCACTGGCGTCCTGCATGACGTGACCGAGGCTTCGCGTAACGAGGAGCGCGTACGGTATCTCGCCTTGCACGACGATCTGACCGGTCTCGCCAATCGCCATGCCTTCACCGAACACTTGCGCGAGAGAATGGGGCTGACCGGAGACCATGTCCGCAGGATCGCGCTGTTCTATCTCGATCTCGACGATTTCAAGGCGATCAACGACACGTTCGGCCATCGCACCGCCGATGCAATCCTGCGCGAGGTGGGAGGGCGGCTGAAAGCGCAATTGCGCGAGGCCGATCTCGTCGCGCGTCTGGCTGCGGACGAATTCGCGATCGTGATCGAAAGCGCGCTCGGCGACGGGATGCTCATCGAACGCGGCCATCGCCTGCTGGCCGCCATGCGCGAACCCTTCCTGATCGAGGATCGCCTGATCGAAGTGTCGGGCAGTGTCGGCATCGCGCGCTGTTCCGACGAAGCGTGCGAGGCGGAGGAATTGGTGAGGCGCGCCGATCTCGCCATCGTTGCCGCCAAGGCAAAGGGGAGGGGGCAGCTCGCCCTGTTCGACCGCGCGCTCGACGCGAAGGTCCAGCAACGGCGCCGGACAGAACAGGACCTGCGCATCGCGCTCAATGAAGGCGGCCTGCGTGTCCATTATCAACCCGTCATCGACATCGCGACCGGGCGGACTACCGCCTATGAGGCGCTGGTGCGCTGGGATCATCCCGAGCGGGGGATGCTGCCGCCTGACGAATTCCTCGCCATCGCAGAGGAAACCGGCCTGATCGTCCCTCTGGGCGAATTCGTGATCCGCCAGGCACTCAGCGAGATGGCGGGCTGGAAAGGGGATTTCCGTCTCGCCATCAATCTGTCGCCCAGCCAGATACGCTCGGTGGACCTGCTTCCGACAATCGCCGATGCGCTCGCTGCGACCGGGTTCGATGCCAGCCGCATCGAATTCGAGATTACCGAGCATGTCATCCTCCAGGCCGATTCCTCGGCCACCGCGACGCTCAATCGCCTGCGCGCCAGCGGGATCAGGATCGCGCTCGACGATTTCGGGACCGGCTATTCCTCGTTGAGCTATCTGCGGCGCTTTCCTTTCGACCGGATCAAGATCGACCGGAGCTTCGTGAAGGATCTGACCAGCAGCACCTCGTCCCGCGCGATCGTCAGCACGGTTATCGCGCTGGGACGCAGCATGGGTATGCAGGTGACCGCCGAGGGGGTCGAGGATCGCGCCCAATTGCAGATCCTCGCCGAGCTCGGCTGCGACGAGGCGCAGGGCTATCTGATCCTCGAACCGCTCGCCGCCTCCGAGATCGACCGGATGCGGGCTGGGCTCGGCGTGGATCGGGGCGACGGCGTGCTGGATTACGCCGCCGCGCGCGCCGCGATCCTGCGTCGGCGCAGGCAATCAGGGCAAAGCGCCTGATCGCCGGGAAAGATCGGTTGCAGGCTCTCGCCACATTCGTGGCCATTCGCTATCGCTGCGCACGATGACCAATGCGCCAACCACCGCTCCTACGACTGTGACCCGCTTTGCCCCGTCCCCGACCGGGCGCCTCCATGTCGGCAATATCCGCACCGCGCTGCATAATTGGATGCTGGCACGCAAGGCCGGTGGCCGGTTCCTGCTGCGGATCGACGATACCGACGCGGAACGCAGCCGCGAGGAATACGTGGAGGCGATCCGGGACGATCTGGCCTGGCTGGGCCTCGATCCCGACGGGGAAGAACGCCAGTCCGAGCGGCTTTCGCATTACGAGGCGGCTTTGGAAAGCCTGCGGGAAGCGGGACGGGTCTATCCCTGTTACGAGACGGCGCAGGAGTTGGAGCTGAAGCGCAAGATCCAGCTCGGACGCGGACTTCCTCCGATCTACGACCGCGGTGCCCTCGCGCTGAGCAAGGAAGATCGCGCGGCGAAGGAAGCCGACGGGATCGCCCCCCACTGGCGCTTCAAGCTCGACCACGACACGCCGATCGTGTGGGAAGACGGAGTGCGTGGGAAACAGAAATTCGACGCCGCGCAGCTCTCCGATCCGGTGATCCGGCGCGCCGACGGGTCTTGGCTCTACATGCTGCCGAGTGCGGTGGACGATCTCGAAATGGGCGTGACGAGCGTTCTGCGTGGGGAGGATCACGTATCCAATACTGCCGTTCAGATTCAGATGTTTACCGCACTAATTGTTGCGCAGCATAAGAGTGTCGGCGAGATGCCGAATTTTGCGCACGAAGCCTTGCTGGTGGGGAGCGAGGGGAAGCTGTCGAAGCGGTTGGGCTCGCTCGGCTGCGACGCCTTTCGCGAGCGCGGGATCGAACCCGAGGCGCTGGTCGCCCTGCTCGCCCGTCTCGGCACATCCTTGCCGGTCGAACCGATCGCGGAAAGGGATGTCCTCGTCGAAACCTTCGACCTCTCCACTTTCGGTCGCGCCCCAGCCCGGTTCGACGACAGCGAGCTCGACCGGATCAACGCCGCGCTGGTGCACCGGATGGACTACGCCGATGTGGCCGAGCGTCTGCCCGAGGGCATGGATGCGGCTGGCTGGCACGCGGTGCGGCCCAATCTCGAGAAGGTCGCCGATGCCGCCGGGATCTGGCGCCTCGTCACCGGGCCAGTGCCGGTGCCCGACCTCTCGGACGAGGATCGCGCCTATTGCGCCGACGCCGCCGATGCGCTCGTCTGGGGTGACGATCCGTGGCACTCGCTCACTGCGCGGCTCAAGGACGCGACCGGGCGCAAGGGCAAGGCCCTGTTCCTACCGCTGCGGCTGGCGCTTACCGGGCAGGCCTCCGGCCCCGACATGGGCGAATTATTGCCGCTGATCGGCGAAGCCGAGGCGCGCCGGCGCCTGACGGCTGCGGCGGAGCAGGACTGATCGGGGGAGGTCCGCCATGATCGGCCAGCCATGATTGGAAAGGCGTTGAAACCGCGTTTCGGCTGGCTGACCGATCTGACTGCGGGCGCGCTGGTCAAGGATACGATCGCCGGGCTGATCCTTGCCATCCTGCTCGTTCCGCAGGCGATGGCCTATGCCCAGCTGGCGGGCCTGCCGCCGCAGACCGGGCTGTTCGCAGCGTTGTTGCCGCCCCTGATCTATGCGCTGTTCGGCACCAGCAGTTTCGTCTCGATGGGTCCAGTCGCGCTGGTTTCCCTCGTCGTGGCGGAAGCGGCGGCCAATGCCCCCGTGCCGCCCGAAACCGCTGCGGCGGTGATCGCGGTCGAAGCGGGTATCGCCCTGGCCCTCCTCGGCGCGCTGGGCCTCGGTCGGCTGGTCAATTTCATCAGCGAACCGGTCCTCCTCGGCTTTACCGCCGCCGCCGCGTTCCTCATCGCGGCGAGCCAGCTGCCGACGCTGATCGGCGTCGAGGCACCGCGCGCGGGCGACCTGCCGACCGCGCTGCAAGGCCTATGGGGCGGGATCGGCGGATTCAGCTTGGCGACCACCGTGATCGGTCTCGCGAGCCTTGGCGCCTTGCTCCTCATCAATCGCTATGCCGCGGCTATCCTGTGGAAGCTCGGCCTACACCCGCCTTTCCGCCAGGCCGTCGCGAAATCGCTGCCCTTCGTGGTGATCGTCCTGGCCGCGCTGGCCGTCTCGCAGATCGACGCGCCCGTTGAGACGGTGGCGGCGGTCGAGCGCGGTCTGCCGAGCCCGCCCTGGCCGCTCGGCGGACCCTCGCTCTGGCTCTCTCTGTTGCCGAGCGCTCTGGCCGTCGCGGTGATCGTCTTCGTCACGGCTACCGCCGTTGCCAAGTCGCTCGCGGGGAAAGATCGCAGCGCTCTCGACACCAGCCGCGAGGCGGTGGCGCTGGGCCTTGGGAATATCGCGGCGGTCGCGACAGGCGGATATGCGGTCGGCGCGAGCCTCAGCCGATCGGCGCTGGTCGAAGATAGCGGCGCGCGCAGCCCTCTGGCTTCGATCGTGGCCTCTCTCGTCGTCCTCGCCGTGTTGCTGTTCCTCGCGCCCTATCTGTCTCTTCTCCCCAAGACCGCGCTGGCGGCACTGGTCATCAGCGCAGTGTTCGGCCTCATCAAGGTCCGCGCGATCAGGGAGATATTCGCGCATGACCGGATCGAGGGCGCGATCGTCGCCATCGCGTTTCTCGCCACGCTGATTTTTGGCGTCAGGCTGGGCCTCGCCGTGGGCGCGGGCGCGGGTCTGGCGCATTTCCTCTGGTTCTCCTCGCTCCCGCGCGTGACGCGAGTGGGCAGCGACGATGGCGGCGCCTCGTTCCGCTCGGTCGATCGCGACGCGGTCACCATCGATACGCTGCCGGTCCTGATCGTGCGGATCGACCGGTCGATCTATTTCGGCAATGCCGCCTTTTGCGAAGACGAGATCTTCGCTCGCCTCGCCCGGCATGACGGAGTGACCTGCCTCGTCATCGACATGCGCGCGGTCAATGGGGTGGATGCGAGCGGCGCGGGGATGCTGCGGCGCCTGACGGAGCGCTTGCACGAGATGGACATCGCGGTCCATTTCGCGGAGGCGCACGAGCCGGTGAAGCGCGCGCTGACCTCGCTCGATGCCAATATCTGCTGCTTCCACCGCACGATCCAGCTGGCGATGGAACAATGCGGGGCGCCGGTGGACGACACGATCGCGCCCACCTGACCCCTATTTCTGAAGCGCGCGTTCGGTTTCATAATTGTCCAGCTCGTCGCCGCTCAGCGTCACGACATGAAGCAGGTTCGTCGCCCCCGGCGTCCCGAACGGCACGCCCGCCAGCGCGATGAGCTTGTCGCCGCCTTCGCCCAGCCCATGACGCAGCGCCATGCGCTTGCCCTTGGCGATCATCTCCTCGAAGCTGCCGATATCCTTGGTGGCCACGGCATGAGCGCCCCATAACAGCCCCACGCGCCGCGCGGTCGCCATCGAGGGCGTCAGCACCAGCATCGGCACCGAGGGCCGTTCGCGCGCGACGCGTCGCGCGGTCGATCCCGACCCGGTGAACACCGTGATCGCGCGGATCGAGACCGTGTCCGCGATCGTCATGCAGGCATGGCTGAGCGCGTCGGCGGTGGTCCGGTCGGGCGGCGTGTCGAGAAAGCGGACGCGGCCCAGATAGGCCTCGTCGCGTTCCACCTGGATGGCGATCTTGTCCATGATCGTGACCGCTTCTTCCGGCCAGTCGCCTGCGGCGGTTTCGGCGGAAAGCATGATCACGTCCGCCCCGTCATAGACCGCATTGGCCACGTCGGAGACTTCGGCGCGGGTGGGCGCCGGGCTTTCGATCATCGATTCGAGCATCTGCGTCGCGACGATCACCGGCTTGCCGGACAGGCGCGTGGCGTTGACGATCTGTTTCTGGAGCGGCGGAACCTCCTGCGGCTCCAGCTCGACGCCGAGATCGCCGCGCGCGACCATGATCGCGTCCGACAATTCGACGATTTCGCTAAGACGGCGCACCGCCATCGGCTTTTCGATCTTGGCACAGAGCGCACCGCGCCCGCCCATCAGCCTGCGCGCTTCGGCCAGATCCTCGGGCCGCTGGACGAAGCTCAACCCGATCCAGTCGACCCCCTGTTCCATCGCGAAGGCGAGGTCCTTGCGGTCCTTTTCCGTCAGCGCGGGGATCGGGACTTCGGCATCGGGTACGTTGACGCCCTTGCGATCCGAGATCACGCCGCCGACTTCCGCCGAACACAGGATCGCGTCCTCGTCCGCCCGGATCACGCGCAGGCGGATCTTGCCGTCATTGATCAGCAGACGCTGTCCCTTTTCGAGCAGGCCGAACAATTCGGGATGAGGCAGCTGGACGCGCGTCTCGTCGCCCGGCTCGGGATTGCGGTCGAGCGTGAAATGGCCCGAATGGCGGATCACCGCCTTGCCGTCCTTGAAGGTGCCGACGCGCAGCTTCGGCCCCTGCAAATCGGCCAGGATCGCGATCGGTCGCGCGAATTCCTTTTCCAGCGCGCGGATGGCGCGGATCGTCTCGCCATGGACGGAATGCTCGCCATGGCTCATATTGACCCGGAAGGCGTCGGCGCCGGCCTTGAACAGGCGCCGCAGCATATCGGGATCGCGGCTCGCCGGGCCGATGGTGGCGAGAATCTTGACCTTCCGCGCGCGCGGATCGAATTTCTGGATCGTCATGGCTACCGCCTATGCCAGCCCCGCATTGCAAGACAAGGACTATGCCCACAGTGGATACGAATACCAAGACCGACGCGCTCGACGCGCTTCCCGATGCCGTCGCGGCCGAGGCCTTTCGCCGCCTGGTGCGCCATTTGCAGCATCGCCATGATGCGCAGAACATCGATCTGATGGGAATTTCGGGCTTTTGCCGCAATTGCCTCGCCGACTGGATCCGCGATGCCGGGTATGACGGGGACAAGGAGCAGGCGCGCGAAGTGATCCACGGAATGCCGAGCGCTGAATGGAAGGCGACCCGCCAATCGCCCGCGACGGAGGAACAGCTGGCACGGATGAAGGAAAGCGTGGCCAAGAACGCGGGATAATTCTCAGCGACGGGCGCGGAATAATCCGAACCGGCCACTTCACCCCCGCCGCGCCTCTGGCTATCGAGCACGCAACCTATCCCGAATCACATTGGAGTACACGAGATGGCCGAAGCCACCGACGACCGCCTGCGCCTGCTGATCGAGCGCATCGAACGCCTCGAGGAAGAAAAGAAGGGCATCGCCGACGACGTTCGCGATGTTTATGCCGAAGCGAAGGCGGTGGGGTACGATCCCAAGATCATGCGCCAGATCGTCCGCCTTCGTAAGATGAAGCCCGACGATCGCAGCGAACAGGAGATGATCCTCGATACCTACAAAGCCGCGCTCGGCATGGGGTGAGGGGGCAGACGAAGCGAGCCCGGTTGACGGGGTCAGCTGTAGTGCCTTACTAATACGGTATTCGAACCGACGCAGGAGAAAGCGATGCCCGGCCCCTGGAAAGATGCGCGCGGTATTACCGTGACGACGACGCCCACGATCGAGGGCAAGCCGATCCAGGATTATCTCGGCATCGTCACCGGCGAGGTGATCGTCGGCGCGAACCTGTTCCGCGATCTGTTCGCCAATATCCGTGACATCGTGGGCGGGCGATCGGGCAGTTACGAGCGCATCCTGCGCGATGCGCGCGAACAGGCGATTCAGGAGCTGCAGGCCGAATGTGCCGCGCTGGGCGGGAATGCGGTGGTCGGCGTCGATCTCGATTACGAGGTGATCGGCGACACCGGATCGATGCTGATGGTTTCCGCCAGCGGGACCGCCGTGCGGATCTGATTGGACTGCGGGTCCAGCCAAAACGGCCATTGCCGCGCCGCCCGGCTGTGTGCGATGCCTTGCGCATGAAGCACTCCCTTCTCGCGCTCGGCGCTTTCTGCCTGTTTTCCGCCCCCGCCTCGGCTGCCTGCCTGCTCCCACCGGCAGGCGAGAGTGCCCCGATGCGGCTGGTCTCGCAGGACGGGCCTGCGGTCCTCGTCCATACGCCGAGGGGTTACGATCCCAATCGGGGCCCGGTGCCGCTCGTCTTCCTGCTGCATGGTAGCGGTGGGAAAGGGGCGGCGATGCTGCGCGACAGCAAGCTCGCCGCGACCGCCGATGCGCATGGTTTCATCGTGGTCGCGCCCGATGCCGGCATCCCGCTCGGCGAAGGGTTTGCGTGGAACATCCCCGGCGTGCCCACCGTGTCTGGCGAACTGCCGGGGCCGCAGGATCGCGACGATGTCGCTTATCTGTCTTCCATGGCCGATGCTCTGGTCGAGGGCGGCTGCGTCGATCCGGCGAGAATCTATTCGACCGGGCTTTCGGGCGGCGGGCGGATGACCTCGTGGCTCGGCTGCGTCGAGAGCGATCGCTACGCGGCCATCGCGCCGGTCGTCGGCCTGCGCGCCGGGATCGCGAAGCCGGAGGACGAAAGCGAGGTCGATCCCGCCACCTGTACGCCCGATAATCCGATGCCGGTGCTCGCCTTCGCGGGATTGAAGGACAATACGAACCCGCTGAGCGGGGGGCAGGGGCTGCGCTGGGGGTATTCGATGCACGCCGCCGAGCAGCGCTGGGCGCAGCTCAACCGCTGCCGGGCCGCGCCGACGACACGCTGGGTGGAAGCCACCATCTACGAGGAACGCTATGGCGACTGTGAGGAGGGCGCGGAGGTTGCCGCTCGGATCGATGCCGAGGGCGGGCATAGCTGGGTGGTCGACAACGAGGTGTTGTGGGCCTTCTTCGCCCGCCACAGCCGTCCGCAAGAATAGGCGCGCTGGCGCGGTCAAGAGGTTGCCCATTAATGCGTGGCGGGTGTAAGGCCGCGCCAGCCGTGGCCCCGGTCGGGGCCCGATCCGATCGTTCCCTCTTACAGGTTTCCCATGGCAGGCCATTCCAAATTCAAGAACATCATGCACCGCAAGGGTGCTCAGGACAAGAAACGGTCCAACCTGTTTTCCAAGCTTAGCCGCGAGATCACCGTGGCGGCCAAGATGGGCATGCCCGATCCCGACATGAATCCGCGCCTGCGCCTGGCGGTGAATGCGGCCAAGGCCCAGTCCATGCCCAAGGACAATATCCAGCGCGCGATCGACAAGGCGAACGCGGCGGATGGCGAGAATTTCGAAGAGGTCCGCTACGAAGGCTACGGCCCCGGCGGCAGCGCGATCATCGTCGAGGCGCTGACCGACAACCGCAACCGCACCGCGACCGCCGTGCGTACGGCATTCTCGAAGAATGGCGGCAATTTGGGCACCGAAGGCTCGGTCGTGCACGGCTTCGACCGGCTCGGCCTGATCGTCTATCCCGCCGATGCGGGGAGCGAGGACAAGGTCCTCGAAGCCGCGATGGAAGCGGGGGCGGAAGACATCGTCTCCTCCGACGACGGCCACGAGATCTGGACCGCGGCGGACGATCTCCACCAGGTGGCGAGCGATCTCGAAGGATCGCTGGGCGAAGCCGAAACGGTCAAGCTCGCCTGGAAACCCAATCTGACGGTCGACATGGACGAGGGCCATGCCAGCACGCTGCTGAAGCTGATCGACACGCTGGACGACGACGACGACGTGCAGACCGTATGGGGCAATTACGACATCTCGGACGAGGTGATGGAGAAGCTGGGCTGATCATGTCCCAATGGGCCTGAGCGTCTGATGCTGATCCTCGGGCTCGATCCTTCCCTGTCCTGCACCGGCTGGGGCGTGATCCGGGTAGACGGATCGCGCCTCGCCCATGTCGCGAACGGCCAGATCAGGACCGATCCCAAGGCGCCGATGGCCGCGCGGCTGGCGGCGATTCAGTCGGCCCTCGCCGCGATCATCCTGGAACACCGCCCCATGCGCGCGGCGGCGGAAGAGGTCTTCGTCAACAAGAACCCGCAATCGACACTGAAGCTCGCCCAGGCGCGCGGCGCGGTGCTGGCGGCGTGCGGCGTGGCGGACATTCCGGTCAACGAACACGCCGCGCGCCTCGTCAAGAAAGCGGTCGTCGGGACCGGGGCCGCGGAAAAGACGCAGGTCCAGGCCATGCTGAAAATTCTGCTCCCCGGAGCCGCCATCGCCGGCCCCGATGCCGCCGACGCACTGGCCGTCGCGATCGCCGATGCGCATCTCACGCGGCGGGGATAGGGCCGGGCGTCTGGTCGGATCGATCGAAGCGGTCAAAATCGCTGCCGAACGGAAAGCGGATTTCAATCGCGGAGCTGAAACAGATCCTCAACCGACACATTGAGAGCCTTGGCGAATTTGAGGGCGACGACGATCGACGGTGCGAAGACACCGTTTTCAACGGTATTCACTGTCTTGCGGCTGACACCCATCCGTTCGGCAAGACCTATCTGTGTCAGCGCCGCCGCCTCGCGATGAAGTTTCACTTCGTTGACCAATCCTTCAACCATGAGCGAAGAGCTCGCTCATGCCGAGTGCAACGAAGGCAGTTCCCAACCCCGTGCTTGCGATGATGTGTGCGGCGCGCTGCGCTGGAAGCGGATCGAATGGACTGATCGCAACGACCAGGAAGCAGGTGACGAGCGATACCACGAAACCGATCTTGATCGCCCGCTGCCGACTGGACACGCTTGGTTCGTCGTTGGCGATTGCCCGTGCCTTCTTGTCGAGAAACCACCCTCCACCTGTCAGGAGAAGGAGCAACATCACGATCGCAAAGAAAAGCCAAAGACCAACTTGAAGCAGCGCACCCGAGGATGTCGCTTCCCAATCCCAACCAAAAATGATGCCTTGTTGAAGCGCGAGTATCAGAGCGCCGATGAATGGAGCGGCTTGCGCCCGCGCCTTGCCGAATTTTTCAGCTTTCTCGAATTCGTTTGCCATATCCGTTCTCCTGTAACTCATGGGTTACATGTAACCTGTAGGTGACATGAGTCAAGGGCTTTCCGATCCTGCGAGCGAATTGCGTCGGAGAGGGGGCGTAAGCGGATTGCCTGCCTCCTCTTGAATAGCGTCCAAAAACCGACACGGCTTGTGACACTGGCAAACACAGGGCACATCCGGTTCTCGCCGAAATCACGCATCCGGAACCATCATGGCCAAAATCCAAATCTACGGCATCCCCAATTGCGACAGCGTCAAAAAAGCCCGCAAATGGCTGGATGCGAACGGGCTCGATTACGCCTTTCACGATTACAAGAAAGACGGTGCGGATCGTGCCACGCTTGAACGCTGGGCGGATCGGTGCGGGTGGGAGAGCCTGTTGAACCGCAGGGGCACCACGTTTCGCAAGCTGGACGAGAGCGACAGGGCCGATCTCGACCGCGAAAAGGCGATCGACCTCATGTTGCAACACACCAGCCTGATAAAGCGGCCCATAGCCGAGCACGAGGACGGGCAGCGCACGCTGGTCGGCTTCAGCGAGAGCGAATGGGAGAATGCGTTTTGCTGAGACTGGCCTTGCTGAGACAGGCGATCGCGACATTGCTGGCTCTGACGATGCTGGCGACGGCGGGCGCGGCGCAGGCCGAACTCCTGGTCATCGCGCATCGCGGCGCGAGCGGGGAGCGGCCGGAACATACGCTCGCCGCCTATGAGCGCGCGATCGACCAGGGGGCGGATTATATCGAGCCCGACCTCGTCGCGACGAAGGATCTGGTGCTCGTCGCCCGGCACGAGAACGAATTGTCGGGCACGACCGATGTCGCGAGCCGTGAGGAATTCGCCGATCGCCGTCGCACCAAGGAGATAGACGGGCAGCGCGTGGCGGGCTGGTTCGCGGAGGATTTCACGCTCGCCGAACTGCGGACTTTGCGAGCGAAAGAGCGGATACCGTCGCTGCGCCCCGCGAACGCCCGTTTCGATGGGCTCTATCCGGTCCCGACCTTCGACGAGATCGTGGCTCTGGTCCGCGCCAAGGAGGCCGAGACCGGGCGGCGGATCGGCCTTTATCCCGAATTGAAGCACCCGACCTTCCTGTTGCAAAATGCCGGGATCGACATGGTCGATCTTATGGTGGCGGCGCTGCGCAAGCATGATTTCGACGATGAGGACGACAGGGTCTTCGTGCAGGTGTTCGAAGTCGAACCGCTGCGGCGGCTCGATCGTTTGGTGGAGACGCCGCTGGTCCAGCTCGTCGCGGCGGAAGGCGGTCCGGCGGATGCGCCCGCGATGCGCTATGCCGACATGATCGCGCCGAGCGGGCTGGCCGAGATCGCGACCTATGCCGATGCCATCGGCGCCGATCTGCGCGTCCTGCTGAGCGAGAGCGGCGCTTCGACCGGGCTGACGCAGGCCGCCAAGAACGCGGGCTTGGATGTCCACGCATGGACGCTGCGCAGGGAGAATGCCTTCCTGCCCGGTCAGCTAAGGTCAGCCGGGGGCGAGGGCGCGGCGGGCGATCTTGCGGGGCTCGCGGGCCTTCTCGAACGGGCGGGGGTCGACGGCGTCTTCACCGACAACGTCGCCGAAACCGTCAGGGCCGTGCGCGCCGAATGACGGGAATAACGGGAGAGGGAGCGCACCCTGCGCCGCGCCGCTGGGTGCGCTGGCTGCTCTGGCTTCATGCGATCCTGTGGGCGCTGTTCGCGCTGGGCATGTTCGTGGTCGCGTTTATCTCCCCCGAGGCGCGTGGGCATCCGGTGTTCGTCCAGGTCCTGATCGCCTCGACGCTCGCTGCCATCGGAGCAGTCGCGGCGGCGCGCTATCGCCTTTGGGGCGCAGGTTTGACGCTGCTCGGCGGGGTGGGCGTGGTGATCGCCTGGGTTCTAGGCGATAGCGGCGATCCCTATCGCTATTACGTCACGGGCGCGCTCGCCCTGTTTGCGGTTCTGGTCGCGCTCGACCGGCGGGCCTTTGTCAGGTCCGGCGCGCGGTGACGATGTAATTCAAGGCAAGGTCGTTCGACAGGTGCAGGCCCTTCGTCGGTGAGAACGCGATGCCGCGCGGCTCGCCCATCTGGAGCCCGGCGGCGGCGAGCAATTGTTCGAGATCGTCCGGCGCGATGAAATCGTCCCAATCGTGTGTGCCGCGCGGGATCAGGCCCGCAGTCTCGGCGGCGGTGACCATCAGCAGGCGCGATTTGGCGGTGCGGTTGGGTGTCGAGAGGATCAGCAGCCCGTCATCCGCCAGGCTTTCCGCCAATTGGTGCACGAACGCGCCCTTGTCCGCGACATGCTCGATCACTTCGAGGCAGGTGACGAGATCGAACCTGCCAAGATCGAGCGCGCCCAACTCGCCCGCCATGTAGCGGATGTCCAACCCGCCCGCTTCGGCATGAAGCGTCGCCGCTGCGATGTTTTCGGGCGCCGCATCGACGCCGGTGACATCCGCGCCCAATCGCGCCAGCGGTTCGCATAACAGCCCCGCGCCGCACCCGACATCGAGCGCGCTCTTGCCTTCGAGCGGCCTGCGGCCCCGCACATCGCCGCCCCAGTGCAGATCGACGGCCTCGCGCACGAAGCCCAGCCTCACCGGATTGAGCTTGTGCAGCATGGCGCTCGACCCTTTTGGGTCCCACCAATCCTTGGCCAGGCGGCCGAAATGCGCGGCCTCGTCGGGGCGTATTGTTTGGCCGCCGGTAGGAATCGTTTTCGAAACCGGGATTGCATCGTTCATGCCGCCTGCCGTAACAGCCCCGC
The DNA here is from genome assembly GCA_009993605.1 of Erythrobacter sp. GTDB lineage: Bacteria > Pseudomonadota > Alphaproteobacteria > Sphingomonadales > Sphingomonadaceae > Qipengyuania. Next base: position 13,236 of record JAACTB010000020.1, on the reverse strand, counting down.
GAAACGGTTTCCAGCGGGAGGCGCAGGGCTTGGCTCGCATCGTGATGAAATTCGGCGGCACCTCGATGGCGGGGACGGAGCGCATACGCCGCGTCGCTCAGATCGTGCGCCGTCAGGCGATGAACGGAAACGAGGTCGCCGTGGTCGTCTCCGCGATGGCGGGCGAGACCGACCGGCTGGTCAATTTCTGCCGCGAGGCGAACGCGCTGTACGACCCGGCGGAATACGATGTCGTCGTTGCAAGTGGGGAGCAGGTGACGAGCGGCCTGCTTGCACTGACGTTGCAATCGGTCGGCTGCAAGGCGAGGAGCTGGCTCGGCTGGCAATTGCCGGTCCGCACGATCGAAGCGCATGCCAAGGCGCGGATCGACGATATCGACGGCGATGCGCTGGTCGCCGCGATGGAAGCGGGCGAAATCGCTGTGATCCCCGGCTTCCAGGGTGTGTCGGACGACAACCGGATCACCACGCTGGGCCGCGGTGGGTCGGACACGTCGGCAGTGGCGGTGGCCGCCGCGATCGGGGCGGATCGCTGCGACATCTACACCGATGTCGACGGGGTCTACACCACCGATCCGCGCATCGTGGCGCGGGCCCGCAAGCTGAAGGCGGTGACGTACGAGGAAATGCTGGAACTGGCGAGCGTAGGCGCCAAGGTCTTGCAGACCCGCTCGGTAGGGCTGGCGATGAAGGAGGGGGTGCGCGTGCAGGTGCTCTCCAGCTTCGTCGACGACGATGCGACTCCGGCGGACGAATATCCCGGCACGATGATCGTGTCCGAGGAGGAAATGAACGAACTGGTGGAGAAGGGCGAAATGGAACGCCAGCACGTGACCGGCATCGCGCACGACAAGAACGAGGCCAAGATCATCCTCACCCGCGTGCCCGACAAGCCGGGCGCGGTGGCGCATATCTTCGACCCGCTGGCCAAGGCCGCGATAAATGTCGACATGATCATTCAGAACGTAGGCCGCGACAAGGGCGAGACCGACGTGACCTTCACCGTCCCCATGGCCGACCTCGCGCGGGCGCAGGCGCTGCTGGAGGACAGGCGCGGCGAGATCGGCTTCAACCGCATCATCACCGACAGCCACATCGCCAAGATTTCGGTCGTCGGCGTGGGGATGAAGAGCCACGCGGGGGTCGCCGCGACGATGTTCCGCTCGCTCGCCGATCGCGGAATCAACATCCAGGCGATCACCACCTCCGAGATCAAGGTCAGCGTCATGATCGACGAGGACGAGACCGAACTGGCGGTGCGCGTTCTCCACACCGCCTACGGGCTGGATGCGCTGGACGAGCCCGCCGCATGAGCCACACCGCCACGATCCTCCTGCTCGGTTCGGGCGAGCTGGGGCGCGAATTCGTCATCTCGGCGAAGCGGCTGGGGGCGTATGTGGTGGCCTGCGACGCCTATGACGACGCGCCCGCCATGCAGGTTTCCGATGCGCGCGAGGTGTTCTCGATGCTCGATGCCGAGGCGCTGCGCCGTGCGGTCGAGACGCACCGGCCCGATTATATCGTGCCCGAGATCGAGGCGATCCGCACCGAGGTGCTCGCCGAGCTGGAGCAGGAAGGCTTCACCGTGGTCCCCAGCGCGCGCGCCGCGCAGCTGACCATGAATCGCGATGCGATCCGCGATCTGGCGGCGCACGATCTGGGGCTGACGACCAGCGCCTATCGCTACGCCAAGAACCTCGAGGAAGTTCGCGCCGCTGCCGCCCATACCGGTTTCCCCTGCGTGGTGAAGCCGGTCATGTCCTCCTCCGGCAAGGGTCAGACCACGGTCAGGGACGATAACGGGCTGGAAGCGGCCTGGGATTACGCCGTCGCCAATATGCGCGGCGATCGCAGCCGCGTCATCGTCGAACAGTTCGTCGCCTTCGATTACGAGATCACGCTGCTGACCGTGCGCCACAGAGGCGGGGTAACGTTCTGCCCGCCGATCGGCCACCGCCAGGAACGCGGCGATTATCAGGAAAGCTGGCAGCCGATCGCGATGAGCGAGGCGGCGCTGGCAAGCGCGCAGGAGATGGCTCGCATCATCGTCGACGATCTGGGCGGATACGGCCTGTTCGGCGTCGAATTCTTCGTAAAGGGCGAGGAGGTCATCTTCTCCGAATTGAGCCCGCGCCCGCACGATACGGGGATGGTAACGCTGGTCAGCCAGAACCTTACCGAGTTCGACCTCCACGCCCGCGCGGTGATGGGCCTTCCGGTGCCGGGCGAATTGCGCGCGCGACCCGCCGCCAGCGCGGTGATCCTGGCCGAGCGCGACAGCGAGAAGCTTTCCTACGAAGGGCTTGCCGAGGCGCTGGCCGAGCCGGGCACCGATCTCAGGATCTTCAGCAAGCCGACGAGCCGCCCCTATCGCCGCATGGGCGTGGCGCTGGCCACCGCGGGCGATACCGATACGGCGCGCGCCCATGCCCGCGCCGCGGCGGACAAGGTACGGATCGTTTACGGCGAGTAACCCGGTCGGGAGACCTCAGCCGAAGAACAGGTCGATCGCGAAACACGTCGCCACGCCGACCACGATGTTCATCGGCACCCCGATCTTGAGGAAGTCGGCGAAGCGGTAATTCGCCGCGCCATAGACCAGCGTGTTGGTCTGATACCCGATGGGCGTGGCGAAGCTGGCGCTCGCCCCGAACATCACCGCCACCACCATTTCGCGCGGATCGGCGCCGATCGCCTGCGCCAGCCCGATCGCGATCGGCGTCAGGATCACGGCGACCGCATTGTTCGTGACGCTTTCGGTGAGCACGCTGGTCAACGCATAGACGGCCAACAGGATCAGCACGGGCGAGGATGCGGTGAAAAGCGGCCCGGCCCAGCGCACGATCAAATCGACCGTCCCCGCATTCTCCAGGGCCGTTCCGAAGGCCAGCATTCCAAAGATCAGCACCAGCGTATTGCCGTCGATCGCGCTCCACGCTTCTTCCGGTTCGAGGCAGCGGGTCGCCAGGACCACGCCCGCGCCGAGCAGCGCCAGCGCTTGGATCGGCAGCGCGAAAACCGCCGCCACGATCACGACCGCCGCCAGAGTGGCGATGGCGATCGGCGCGCGCGTCCGGCGGAAGGCGCGCGCGGGCGTTTCGGTGACGGTGCCGAGCAGGACATTGCTCTGAAGCGATTGCGCCGCATCCGCGCCCGCCGCGATCAGCAGGCGGTCGCCCGCGCGGACCCGCACTTCGGCGAGTTCCGGTCCCGCCACATGGCGCGGCCGCGACAGGCCGAGCACGCGCACGCGCAGCTTGGAGAGGAGGGGAATGTCGGCGAGCCTGCGCCCCACGATCGGATGCGCCGAAGACACCACCGCCTCCACCAGCGTGAGGTCGCGCGGGCGTTCGGGCCCTGCGGTGACGACGCCGCCGCCCACCCCCGTCAGCCCGGTGCGGAAATCGTGCGCTTCCGCCAGCGAAGCGAGTTCCGCCGGGCTGGAGGAGACCACCAATTGGTCGCCCGCGACAAGGACATGCGCGTCGATATTACCGCGCAGGATTTCGCCCCCGCGCTTCACACCGAGGATGCGCACGCCGGGGCGGCGTGACAGCGCGATCTGCCCGATGGGCTGGCCGACCAGCTCGCTTTCGGGGACCAGGCCGAGATGGGAGAGATAGACGTCGCTTTCCGCTGCGTCGTCGAGCGCGCGGGCCTGGCGATCGGGCAGGAGGCGCGGCCCCATCAGGGTGAGATAAAGCGTTCCCGCCAGCGCCGCCCACAGGCCGACGCCCGTAATCTCAAACATGGTAAAAGGCTCGAGGCCCTGCTGGCGCGCCACCCCGTCGACGAGAAGATTCGTCGACGTCCCGATCAGCGTCAGCGTGCCGCCTAGGATCGAGAGATAGGATAGCGGGATCAGCAATCGCGTCGCGGCGACGCCCACGGCCTTCGACAGGCGCTTGACGATCGGGATCATCACGAGGACGACCGGGGTGTTGTTCATGAAGGCGGAGGCCACCATCGTGCCCGCCCCGATCTCCGCCACCGCCAGCTTCGGCTTGCGCCGGGTGCGCCGGATGACCCAGCCCGACACCTCTTCCAGCGCCCCCGTCCTCAGCAGCGCGCCCGACAGGACGAACATCGCCGCGATCGTGATCGGTGCCGGGTTCGAGAACACCGCCAGCAATTCGTCCACCGACAGGAAGCCCAGCAGCAGCATGGCCAGCGCGAAGGAGACGGCCAGCACGACCGGCGGCAGCCGCTCCATCGCGAAGGCGACGAAGAGGATGACGAGCATGGCCAGCCCGATCTCGGGACGATAGGCTATGAGCGATTCGGGAAGAAGCGTGGGCATCGGTTCGCGACAGCTATCGCAAATCGCGGGCCGGGGAAGCGTTTTCGCGTATTGGCGCGCAACGGACTTTCTTGCCGGATCGCGGGCCAGCGCCTAATCGCGGGCCCATGAACGATTTTCCCAAGACGGCCGAGCTCATGCGGCGCGGCACCGATTTCCTCGGCAGCGAGACTGCGATCCTGTGCGGCGCGATGAGCTGGGTATCGGAGCGGAACCTGGTTTCCGCGATCTCCAATGCGGGCGGCTTTGGCGTGATCGCCTGCGGCGCGATGACGCCCGATCTGCTCGACACCGAAATCGCGGCGACCAAGGCGCTGACCGACAGGCCCTTCGGCGTGAACCTGATCACCATGCATCCGCAGCTCTTCGACCTGATTGCGGTGTGCGAACGCCATGGGGTAACTCACGTCGTGCTTGCGGGCGGCATTCCGCCCAAGGGCAGCGTCGAGGCGATCAAGGGCGGCCAGAACCCGGCCAAGGTGATCTGCTTCGCGCCGACTCTGGCGCTCGCGAAGAAGCTGTTGCGGTCCGGCGCCGATGCGCTCGTGATCGAGGGGATGGAGGCGGGCGGCCATATCGGCCCGGTCTCGACCAGCGTTCTGGCGCAGGAAATGCTCCCCGAACTGAGCGCGGACCATCTGATCTTCGTCGCCGGGGGCATCGGGCGCGGCGAGACGATTGCGGGCTATCTCGAAATGGGCGCCGCCGGGGTCCAGCTCGGCACGCGCTTCGCCTGCGCTGTCGAGAGCGTCGCGCATCCCGATTTCAAGAAAGCGTTCTTCCGCGCGAGTGCGCGCGATGCGGTCGCCAGCGTCCAGGTCGATGCGCGCCTGCCGGTGATCCCGGTCCGCGCGCTCAAGAACAAGGGCACCGAGGCGTTCACCGCCAAGCAACGCGAAGTCGCCGATATCCTCGATCGCGAGGAGGTCGCGATGGCGGAGGCGCAATTGCAGATCGAACATTATTGGGCAGGCGCGCTGCGCCGCGCGGTGATCGATGGCGATGTCGAGAATGGCAGCCTGATGGCGGGCCAGTCGGTCGGGATGCTGAAGGAAGAAGAGCCGGTGGCCGATATCGTCGCAAAGCTCATGACGCAGAGCGAGGAAGCGCTCGCGCGCCGCTGAGATCGTGCTGGGACGCCTTGCCGTCGATGTCGCGATCTATCGCGACCGGGTGCAGGTCACCGAACGCAAGAGCGGGCTTTTCGTCGACCAGCGCGCCGACCTTCCGTTCTCGACCGAAAAGCGGCTGATCGCCGATGCCGCGCGCTTCGAACATGCCCTGTCCCACGCGCTGCGCCAGATCCTCAAGAATGGCGGCTACATGCTGTACAAGCCGAGCGCCCTCGTCGGCCCGACCGACCCGCCCCTGAGCCCCGAAGACCGCGATCTGGTCTGCAAGGTGCTGCGCGACACCGGCTTCCGCGAGATCGAATTCCAGGACGATTGACGAAAAATGGGTCGGAGAGGACATCTCCGACCCCAAAGGTCCGGCGCCCTTGCAGAGTGGGTCCGTTTGTCGTCGGGTAACCGTGCCACGATAGGGTGCTGCGCCTGATAGGGGACAGCGTCGCAGACCTGACGGGGCAGTTTGAAGGTTCCCGTTTTGCAGAAAGGGCGGCCCGCCGGATAGGGCGGGCCGCCCGACATTCCTTAGAAACGGAATTCCGCGCCGGCGTAGAAGAACCGTCCGACCGGGCCGTAGGGCGATCCGCCCTCGGTCCCGAGCAGATCCAGCGGCGGCAGCTTGTCGAACGCATTGTCCACGCCCGCGTAGAACGTGTAATCGTCGTCCGTCGAAAAATCGACGCGGAAATCGTGGTAGGTCACGTCCGGATAATAGGCGAAAGGCGTCGCATCCGGGTTGAGCGGCGGGCGGCCCTGAACGCTGAAATAGGTCTCATAATTGCCGAGAACCTGCTTGCCGATATACCGCATGCGATAGCCGAAATCGACATTGTCGGTGGACAGGTTCGCGGAGATCTGCCCCTGCCAGCGTGGATCACCGAGCTCGCCGAGTTGGCGGTCATAGAAGGTTTCGTCGGTGATGTCGGTGTAATTGTTCCGCTTGATCGCGTAGGAAAGCAGACCGCGCAGGCGCAGGTTGAGACCGTCGCTCAGTTCGGTGCGATACGACATGTCGGCATCCACGCCGGACGTTTCCTGCTTGGCGAAGTTGAACGGCGCAATCAGCGCGGACGGTCCGGTCGGTGTCAACGACACCGTGGTGCCGGCCTGGATGACGTTCTGCTGGCCTTGCAAGGTACCGTCCGGGTTGCGGAAGACCGCGGCACAGTACTGGTTGTTGATGCCCGACGGGCTGTCGTAGCACTGATTAATCACCGCCTGGCCGCCAAGCGCGAAGATTACGTTATCGATCGTGATGTCGTAATAATCGACTGTAAGTGCAAAGCCCGGGAGGAAGCGGGGTTCGAATACGGCGCCGAAGGTCCAGCTTTCGCTGCGTTCTTCGCGCAGGTTCGGGTTGCCGCCATTATTCGCCGAAATGCCCGATGCGGTAACGTTGGTGAACGGTTCGGTCGTGCCGTTGAACGTCTGCGTCGTCGGCACGCCAGCCGCGGCGCAGTTTGCGCGGCGGTTGGGGTTATCATTGATGCGGTTCTGGCTGCAAGGATCGACGAACCCGTTGATGAAGGTCTGCGTCGCGGCGGAGAACAGGTCGCTTTGCGTGGGTGCTCGAACCGCGCGGGCATATCCACCGCGGAACTTGATGTCGTCGATCGGAGCGTAAATCACGCTGCCATTGTAGGCCCAGACACCGCCTGTCTGACCGATATTGTAATCGGAATAACGCGCGGCACCGGCGAGGCTCAATTCGCGGATGAAGGGGACATCGGCCACGATCGGGATATTGACTTCGCCGAACGCTTCGGTGACCTTCTGCTTGGGCGGATCGAAATCGGCGATCGCGTTGAGGAAGGTCAGGCCGTTGCGGGTTGTTTCGTCATAAGCGGCAAAAGCCGTCTGCTCACGATATTCCCCGCCGATGACGAAGGCGATCGGTCCGGCAGGCATTTCGAAAAACTGCGAGGTGTCGCCCGCGACGAACGCCGTGACGTCGAGCAGTTCCGCTTCCTGCACGCGGTTCGACGTGTAGAGGAAATAATCAAGGGCGGCCTGGCTGACCTGACCGTCTCCGAAAAGGTTGACGGGAACGCAGGCCGGGTCGTCATTGGTGGTCGAAGCGTCGGCATTGATGCGGCAGACGATCTGGCCAGCGGCATTGCGCGTTGCGTCGATCGCGTTCGCATAGCGAGCGCGCAGCAGATTGCCCTCGGTCTCGTAATACGTGTCGAGTTTGCCGTAATTGACCGCGACTTCGTAACGCCAGTCATCATTGAACTCGCCGCGGACCCCGCCCACGATCGAATAAGTTTCGCGTTCGTGATCCTCGCCGCGCCCGCCGAAATCGACGTTGAAGCGCTGCGCGGTGAAGGTGGTCGTCGGATTGGCACGCTGGGCGGGGGTCAGGACGCTGTTCAGCGTGTTGCGAGCCTGGGCGGTCAGGAACGGGTTGTCGATGCGGAACGCGTTGTTGAAGAAGGTCGGCTGACCTTCCTGATTGGCGGTCACATTGACGTAGCGTGCCTCGATGAAGGGATCGAAGGCAGGCGAGATCTCAAAATGGGCGAGAACGGTGGCCGAATAGCGTTCGAGACCGGGAGACAGCATCCCCGTCCGGCGCAGCGTGGAGCCTAGGCCGCCGACGCAATTGTTCGAACCGAAGACGCGCAGATCGGTGGTGCACGGATTGGCGATCAGAGAACCGTCGGGCTGGAACACGAAGGTTCTGCCAAATTGCGCATTTGCGGTTTCGCTGCCCTGCTGTGGGATACCCGTACAGGCAGCGGTCCGACGAGCCGCGAATTGGGCCGCCGTCTCGCCCGTGGCCGCCACCGTCGGGCACGCTGCCGTAAACAAGCCACCGTCCGAGATGGTGTTATTGCGGATGCCGCGCAGGAAGCTGGTGTCCGGCACGCCATTTCCGGCAGCCGTTTCGGCGGGTCGGCAGGGCACGGTGCGCGTGCCGACGGTGCAGACGCCCGGGGCAGGACCTCCGCCAAACAGCGTCGGGTTGAGGATCTGACCGGTGAATTCGGTCGCATTGAACTGATTGCGGCCGCTAAACGCACCGGTCTGCTCATCACGGCTGGTGAAGAACAGCGTGTTCTGACGAGCATATTCGCCCGCGAAGGAGACGTTGCCGCGACCTTCCGCGAAGTTTTTGCCGGCAGTGATGCTGCCGAAATACGAACCGCGGTCGCCACGCGACGAGATGCCGCCCTGGCCCCGGAGACGGATGCCGTCGAAATCATCGTTGAGAACGAAATTGACCACGCCGGCGACGGCGTCGGATCCGTAAACTGCGGAATTGCCGCCGGTCACGATATCCACGCGTTCGATAAGATCGGAAGGGATGGAGTTTACATCGACCCGCTCGACGCCCGGAGTGGAGGTGATTTGGCGGCGGCCGTTGACAAGCGTAAGCGTGCGAGCCGTGCCGAGGCCGCGCAGATCCAGCGCGTTGATGCCCGCCGTGCCGATGAAGCGCGTGGAGTTGGACTGGCTGAACGTGGCGCGCAATTGCGGCAATTGGTTCAGCGAATCGCCGAGCGACAGATTGCCCGAAGACAGATCTTCCGCCGAAACGCTGACGACCGGGACGGGCGAAGAAAGATTGACCGGAATCGCGATGCGCGAGCCTGTCACGACGATGGCATCGTTCTGCGGTTCGGTCCCGTCTGCGTCACTATCGCAATTTTCCAGCGAAGCATTGCAATCGTCATCCGAGATATCCTGCGGTTGCGACTGCGCATGTGCGGCGTTCGGGATGGCGAGGAAGGTGGCGGAAGCGAGAGAAATCCAGGCAAGCGTGGAGGATGCGCGAAGCGCATTCTTAAAAGACGAACCCATGAGAAGAAAACCTCGAAAGCGCGGGACCGCCAGCGCGACCGCCGCATAGACTCAGACAAGCCTTGTACGTGACCGGTAAGCCGATTCGCCTCTTGGCCCATCTAAAATGTCGCGCGCCTCAAATTTCGGCAATAGGTTTATTGCGCCAGACTTAACCTAACTTGCGATCTGACGCAGAAAGAAACTCGCTAACGAAAAAATGCAATATTATATAGCAATAATATTGCCAGAGACTCTGCCGTAGGACCGGTTGCTGTGTGTAGCAACCCTTTGTAATCACACGGATTCACTGATTGGCCCGAGGCTGTAGAGGCCAGCGTTGTAAAAATGTAACTAGATTGTGGGAAAAAGCGCCGCGGGAACAATCTCCCTCCGTTTCCATACCTATTCTGGCGACAGCGCGAGATCCGCTAGCCTGCGCTGTGGAGAGGAAGGGAGTCCCGATCATGTGCGATACCGAGACGCTGAAGAAATGGGTCGAGGGGGCAATGACCCGTCGCCGGTTCGGTCAGGTTGCCGCTGCATCGGGGCTTGCCTTCGGGGCAGCAGGCTGCGCGACGATGGCCGCGCCAGCCCAATCGGGCCGGAATGTCTCTTTCGCCACGCCGGACGGGACACTCGATGGCTGGTTCGTCGCGCCGTCGGGCGTGAAGCGTTCGGGAGTCGTATTCTGGCCCGACATAGCGGGGCTGCGACCGGCCAAGAAAGCAATGGCTTCGCGCCTCGCCAGCGAGGGGCACGCGGTTTTAGTCGTCAATCCCTATTATCGGGACGTATCCGGCCAGCAATTCGAGGATTTCGCTGAATTTGCGGCAGGGGATGGGTTCCAGAAGGTCCGACCCTGGCGCGAGAAACTGACCGCCGATGCGATCATGCGCGATGCCAAGGCTGCGATCGCCTGGCTCGATACGCAGAGCGAGGTCGATTCCCAGCGCGGGATCGGCACGCAGGGTTATTGCATGGGCGGGCCCTTCACTTTCTGGACCGCAGCGGCAGTGCCAGCACGCGTGCGCGCGGCAGCGAGCTTTCATGGCGGCGGTCTGGTACGCGACGGCGCCAGCAGCCCCCATCGGGTGGCAGACGAAAGCCAGGCGGGCTATCTCGTCGCCATCGCTCAGGACGACGATGCGAAGGATCCCGCGGCGACCGCGACTTTGCGCGAAACCTTCTCCGCCATCGACAATCCGGCCGAGATCGAGGTCTATGCCGGGGACCACGGATGGACCGTGCCCGATTCGCCCGCTTACGCGCCTCAGGCTGCCGAACGCGCTTGGGAGCGCCTGCGAGCGCTCTATGCCCGGGAGTTGTAATTGGACGCCGGAAAGCGCGGGCGCCTTGCCAAATAGTGTTGCTTGTATGCCGCTTTCCTGTTGTTTCGAACGGAAACGGGATATTTTTCTTGAGTTATGCGTCCGGTCGTTCATGCCTCGCTGTGAAGATTAATCTGGGAGTTTCTAATGCGTACGAATATCGTGACCCTCGGCCTCGCGGCCACCGCGCTTGTCGCGGCTCCTCTCGCGGCTCAGGCTGCGGACCGTTCGGCTGCGCCGATCTCCGACGAGAGCGAGCTGGCTGGCGGTGCGAGCCGTATCCTCATCTTGGCCGTCGTCGCTGCGGCGATCTTCGCCGGGATCGAAATCTCGGACAATGACGATCCCGTCAGCCCGTAAGATCGGCGACGATCCGATTTTAGACAAAGGGCCGTGTGAAAGCGCGGCCCTTTTCTTTTGGCCGCGAGATGTGTTGGCGATTCCGAAGGACGCGCTTCATCGGCGGGGAGCTACTTTGCAACGACGCCTGGAGGTCGCGAGGGCAAGCGGGATCGCGATTATGTCGGCGAAGGTCGCTCGCGTGGTCTCTCGCAGTTTCGGCGAAAATCAATTCAGCCCGACAATTCCCTGCCGAGGCTGATCATGACCATCGAAAATGGAGCCGAACAGTCCCGCTCGGAGCCTGCTGACCTAGAACCCGCCCGAGGCCATCGCCCGATCGCCGAAACGGCCATGCTTGCGATAGCGGACCATCCATTTGTCGAGAAACAGCCCGATCGGCTTGGGCTCGATGCCGAGTTCCGCAAAGCCGGGGGCTTCGCTCGATGCGACATTGCCCTGCTTCAGCAATTCCCACTGATCGCTGCCCATCGGCGTGCCGGGAAGCGAGGCGAAGGTCCCCGCCACCGCATCGGGCATCGGGATGAAACTGCGCGATCGGCGCTGCGCGTCCGCGATCCGCCGATTCAGGTCGAGCATCGTGATCTTTTCGGGCCCGCCCAGTTCGAAGACCTTGCCGCCATGCGTGCCTGGCGCCTCGAGCGCGACTGCCACCGCTTCGGCGACGTCATCGACATAGACGAGCTGCAATTCCTTGTCCGGCCCGAACACCGGCAAGACCGGCAGCCACCGGATCATCTGCGCGAACATTGTGGTGAAATCGTCGTCCTTCCCGAACATCAGGGAAGGGCGCAGGATCGTGGCATTGGGAAACGCCTCGCGCACCAGATCCTCGCCGAGATGCTTCGCCTCGGCATAGGCGATCTCGATGTCCTCGTCGTCGGGCCGACGCGCGATCGCACTGACCTGGACGAAAGCCTCGGCGCCATTGGCTGCGGCGGCGTCGGCCATCCATCCGGCGCTGACGCCCATCAATTGCTTCAGATTGCCTTCGAAGCTCCCGATGAGATTGACCACAGCGTCGGAGCCCTCGATCGCCTGTTCGACGCTGCGCCGGTCGGTCGCATCGCAACGCGCCAACTGCAATTGGCCGAGATTGGCGAGCGGCTTGAGCTTGAAGGCGCGTTCCGGGTGGCGACTGGCGATACGCAGCCGTGCCCCGCGATCCAGCAGGGCCTGGGCAACGTAATTGCCGAGAAAGCCGCTGCCGCCCATCAGCGTAACCAGTTTGCCGTTCAACGCGCTGCTCTTCGCCATGGCGGGATCGTATTCCTCTATTGGTCTCAAAACGCCTTCAGGCCCTAGCGCCGCAGGGGCCGGGCGAGCAAGGCGTCAATTGCCGCAGGTCCATGTCCCCGAACTGCGCGTGGAAAGGGGCGTTCCTTCGTATGCGATCGTAAGAACGGCCGGCCATGACCGGGTTTCGGTCTGGGAGGTCGTGCCCCCGGTGTCTTCGTCGGACGCGCTCTGATCGCCCGCCTGCTCGTTCTGCGCCTCTCCACGGACGATCTGTGCGACCAGGTCGCTTTCCGATGCGTATCGGCCACCCTCTTCCATCTGCGCTGCCGCGCCTGTCGATTCGGCGGTGAACAGCACCGGCTCGCCGCTCACCCGGGCCACGCCGCGGGGATTGGCCGATGGGTCTTCGAAGGCGACGGTCTGGAACAGCATCCGGTCGCTGTCAGAGGTAAAATTGCAGGTCCCGACATTCGCGGTGCCGAGCAGGGCCCCGTCCGCGCGAGTCACGACGGACAGTAAGGGATCGGTGCGCCCTTCATCGATGACGCCGCCGTCCGAGCCGGCCTCGTCCGCATCACCCGTGACCTGCGCGAGCGGTATCTCGTCGGCGCGCGAGCGGTCCGGGATCGGTTCGGCACATGCCGCAATCGCCAGAAGAGGCGCTGCGAGCAGAAGGGAAGAGCGGGCGGGATGCGGGATCGAAATAGCCATATCGAAGGCAACGTGCCGAAGCCGCCACGGTTTCGCAATTCCCATCTTGGCTGCCCGAGCGATAAGATAGGGGCCGATTGGAATAACCGGCCTTCGTTCGCCCGGCGAACCATTTAGCGTTGACAAGCCTGCCACCTGCCGGGTAGTGGCGCGCCCCTACCAGGACCCCGGACGACGATGACCGGCGGCTCCTAACCGTGCCCAGATGGCGGAATTGGTAGACGCACCGTCTTCAGGTGGCGGCGCTCGCAAGGGCGTGGAGGTTCGAGTCCTCTTCTGGGCACCATTTGTTCTTCTCTTGTTCTCTCAGATAATCTATAAAACCCGCAGAAATCCTAGGGATTTGGCCCTTGGATCGTTCCGGATCGTCCCGTCTGTTCTC
>JAACTB010000008.1 GCA_009993605.1 Erythrobacter sp. | reverse complement strand
GGTCAGGTTCCGGCCGCTGGAGCGGCTTACCCGGTCGGGATGGGAGCGGATTTCGGATGAGGAGCAGACGAGGCTCATCGCCTCCGCCACTGCGTCGCGCTCGACGGACCGCAGGACCGACCGGTCCGAAGCGCTTGCCCGCAAGGATGGCGCTCCCGCCGACCGCTCCGAATCCGCGCGTTACGATTTCGTCGGCTGACGCCGGTCCTCTCTTTCAGCACCGCACATCGCAGCGGCTGACGGCCCGGCTTCTCTCCGCGAGCGGTGCCGTGGCGATCGCCATGGCGGCCTTCGCCATGACCGGGCTCGCCATCCCCGCGCCTCTTTCTGCGCAGGATCAGGCGACCGATGCGGAACTGGAAGACCTGATCCCCGACAGCGCGGTCGACAATCCCGACGGCTGGGCGAATGACGGCTTCGATCCCGGCGATGACACGTCCGAAGACGAGTTCGGGGATGGCGGCGCAGAGCTCGATCCCGAAACGCCGCTGGCGGACCTTCCAGGTCTCGCGGTCGAATGGCCCGACGATCTCGAACTCCCGCCGCTCGACATTGATCTGCCTGAAGAGGACATCCAGTTCGCCGATCTCGAGATCGCGGGCCCCGATGTCGCCTTCACCGAAGCCGATCTGGTGCGCCTGAACGATTCGCTGACGCTCGGCTTTCCTCAGCTCGACCCGCCCTTCACCGAACGCGGCGATTTCGTCGAACGGTTCGAAGCGCTCTCCACCATCGAGGAACTCGACGGGGACGATGAAAACATCGCCCAGCTGGCCGCCCGTGCGCGCGAAGACGAGGAATTGCTGGGCGAACTGCTGCGAGTCTACGGGTTCTACGACGGTCGCATCGCGCGCTCCATCGGGACCAATGGGGCAGCGAATGGCGGCGCGCGAACCGATGGTGCCGCTACGCCGCGCCCGACCGTGCGGTTCGATGTCATTCCCGGCCAGCGCTATCGCTTCGGCGCGATCGACTTGGGCGCGCTCGGCACGGCGCGCGATGCGGATATTCTGCGGCGGGCGTTCGAGATCCAGCCGGGCGATCCGATGCAGAGCGACCGAATCGAGACCGAACGGTTCGATCTCGACACCGCGCTTGGCGAATTCGGCTATGCCTTCGCCACGATCGACGAGCCGCAATTGCTGATCGATCATGATCGCGATGAGGGCGATCTGACCATGCCGGTGACCCCCGGCGGAAAATATGTCTTCGGCGCGGTCACCAGCAGCGACGAGGATTTTCTCCCCGGCGATCACCTCGCCACCATCGCGCGCTTCGATCCGGGCGACATCTATCAGCGCAGCCTCGAACTCGATCTGCGCCGGGCGATCACCGCCACCGGCCTGGTCTCCTCGGTCACGATCACCCCGCGCGAGGTCAGCGCGCCCCAGGGGGACGAGCCGGGCGTTGTGGCGATGGATGTCGGGATCGAAAGGGCCGATCTGCGCACCATTGCAGGGGCGATCGGCTACGGATCGGAGGAGGGCGTGCGCCTCGCCGCAAGCTGGGAACATCGCAATCTTTTCCCGCCCGAAGGCGCGCTCAAGGTGCGCGGCATCATCGGCACGCAGGAGCAATTGCTCGGCGTGGGCCTGCGCAAGAACAATTTCGGCGGGCGCGACCGCATCCTCAGCCTCGACGCCTATGCCAGCACGATCGACAGCCCCGCCTTCGATGCGAACACGGCGGGCTTGGTTGCGACCTATGAACGGCGCTCGACGTTGCTTTTCCAAAAACCCATCAGCTGGTCGGTGGGCGTGGAACTGGTCGCGACCGACGAACGCCCGCCCGCGGTCGGCGGCGTGGCGGCGCCGCGTTCGACTTATCTCGTCGCCGCGATCCCCGGCTATATTCTGCTCGATTCGACTGACGATCTGCTGGACCCGACCGAGGGTTTCCGCCTCTCGGCCAATCTCTCGCCCGAAATTTCGCGCAATCGCGGCACGCAGAGCTTCTATCTGCGCGCGCGCACCGATGCCTCGACCTACAAGCGAGTAACGGACAATGTCGTGATCGCCGCACGCGCCGCGTTCGGTGCCATTCCGGGGACCGACCTTGCCAATATCGCGCCCTCGCGCCGATATTACGCGGGTGGGGGCGGATCGGTGCGTGGTTACGGTTTCCGCCAGATCGGCCCGCGCGATACTCTGGGTGATCCCAGCGGCGGGCGCAGCGTGGTCGAAGGCGCGGTCGAGGCGCGCATCCGCACCGGCTTTTTCGACGGCGCGGTTTCGGTGGTGCCGTTCCTCGATGCCGGCTCGGTCAGCCAGGACGTGATCCCCGATTTCGAGGAGATCAAGCTCGGGGTGGGCGTGGGCCTGCGTTATCATACGGGGTTCGGCCCCCTGCGCCTCGATGTCGGTGTGCCGCTCAATCCCGGACCCGACGATAGCCCGGTCGCTGTCTATGTCTCGCTGGGACAGGCGTTCTGATGGTCGAGGACCAAGCGCCCGAAACCGTCGCGGAACCGGAAGCCACCAGGCGCGGCACCAAGCGGCGCTATGCCGGGCGGACGGCGAAACTGCTGGCGGGCATCCTCGCGGCGATAGTCCTGCTCATCGCGGCGGCGGCGGTCGTCCTCAACACGCCGGTGGGCGAGCGGTATCTGGCCGACCGGATCGCGGCGCGCACGCTGCCCAACGGGCTCAACATCCGCATCGGGCGCATCGAAGGCGATCTCTATGGGCGCGCGCGGCTTTACGACGTGGTGCTGTCGGACCCGACGGGGCCGTTCATGACGATTCCCGAGGCCGAGCTGGACTGGAATCCCGGTGCATGGCTGCGCAACACGCTCGACATCGACGAATTCACCGCCCGCCGCGCTACGCTGTCGCGACTGCCCGAATTTTTGCCGAGTGAGGAGGACGGGCCGATTCGTCCCGGCTTCGATATTGCGATCGACCGGCTGGCGATCGAGCGGCTGACGCTGGCCGAAGGGATAGCGGGCGACCGTGCCGAGACGCTCGATCTCGTCGCCGAGGTGCAGCTGCGCGATCGCCGTTTGAAGGTCGATACACGCGGCGCGTTGCAGTCTGGGGACCGCTTCGCCGCACTGATCGATGCGGCGCCCGATCGCGATCGCTTCGATCTGGGCCTGAATTACGTGGCGCCCGAAGGCGGCGCGATCGCGCGGATCGTCGGCGCGCAGGCGCCCTATACTGCCCGCATCGCAGGCGATGGCAGCTGGAGCCGGTGGGACGGATCGCTGCTGGTGCGCCGGGGCGAGGACCGCTTCGCGGCGTTCAGGATCACCAATCGCTCCGGGCGTTTCGGTCTGTTAGGGCAGGCGGAACCGGGACCTGCGCTCGACGGTCTTCTGGCCGATATGCTGCGCGGGACCGTCTCGCTACGCGCGGAGGCAACGATTGAGGAACGGCGGATCGAGGGCGAGTATCTCGTTTCCGCACCCGCCTTCGCGGCGCGGGCGGAGGGGCTGGTGGACCTGGCCGAGAACCGTGTGGGCGATCTGGTCGTGTCGGCGAATTTGCGCGATCCAGGCCTCTTCGGAGGTCTCCGGCTCGAAGATGCGACGCTCGCCGCGACACTCGACGGCCCGTTGCGCGATCTTGCCGTGGATCATACCCTCGAAATCGGAGAATTAACCAGCGGCGGAACGCGGATCACGGAGTTGCGCCAGCAGGGTAGGGCGCGGTACGATGGGGTGCGCTGGACCATCCCGCTCGATGCCCGGCTGGCGCGTGTCGCGACGGGCAACGACCTGCTCGATCCGCGCCTCGTCAACGGCACGCTGCGTGGGACAGCCCTTCTCAATGGCCAGCGCTTGACCGCCGAAAATCTCGCTCTGCGCTTCCCGACGACGAGCGCGGATGTTGCCTTGCAGGGCGATCTCTCGCGCGGACTGTTCGGGATTGCGGGCGATGTGCGCGCCAGCGAGGTCGCGTTCGACGACATCGGGAGAGCCAGCGGCGCGGCACGGATCAGAGCGACCATCGCGCCCGGCACCTGGCAGGTGCGCGCGGACCTCGACGCGCGCGTCGCTCCGGTTACCAATGCGACGCTCGCGAACCTGGTCGGCGAGCCGATCCGCCTGCGGGGCGGTATCGGCTTCGGTGCAGGCGTCCCGCTGCGCTTCGATGCTCTGAACGTCGCCGCGAGCAAGCTCACCGCGCGCCTCGACGGGACCATCGCGGACGGAGTGACCACGCTCGCCGGGACGGGCCGCCATGTCGATTACGGGCCTTTCACGGTCGAAGGCCGGATCGCGCCGGGCGGGCCGGAGGCGGTGCTCGTCTTCGCCGATCCCTTGCCCGCGGCTGGCCTCAGCGACGTGCGCCTCGCCATCGCGCCGAGCGAGGACGGATTCCGGATCGAGACGCAGGGCGGCTCCACCCTCGGGCCGTTCGACGGGGTGCTGACATTGGTGGCGCCGGGTGACGGGCCGACACGGATCGCGATCGAGCGGCTCACGCTTTCCGACACTGCGATACGCGGCGATCTGACGCTGGCAGAGGCCGGGATCGCGGGCGACCTTGCGCTTTCGGGAGGGGGTCTCGACGGAACCATCGCGCTCGCGCCGCGCGGGGGCGGGCAGGGCTTCGACCTCGATGTGGAGGCGCGCAACGCAGTGTTCGGCGGCGCGACGCCGATTACGATCGCCCGCGCGACGATCGACGCGCGCGGCCTGCTGGCGGAAGGGAATTCCACATTCTCCGGCTCGGCGCGCGGTGCGGGCCTGTCTTACGGGACGCTCTTCATCGGACGCTTCGCCGCGCAGGGCGAGGTGACGAACGGACGCGGAACCGTGGACGCCTCCATAGCGGGACGTCGCAGCGGCAGCTTCGCAATGGACCTTAAAGCCGGGATCGCCCCCGAACAGGTCACTCTTGCGGCGCGCGGCGAGTTCGCGGGACGGCGGATCACGATGCCGCGCCGCGCGGTGCTGACCCGGTTGGACGATGGCGGCTGGCGCCTCGACCGGACGCTCGTCAATTTCGGCGGCGGCGGCGTTCTTGCCTCCGGGCGCTTCGGTGGGACGGAGACGGCCTTCGATCTCGCGCTGTCGAAAATGCCGCTCTCGCTCGGCGATATCGCGGTGCCGGACCTCGGCCTCGGCGGGACGATCTCGGGTCGGGTCGATTTCGCGCTCAGCGCCGATGGTCTCCCGCGCGGGCAGGCGCGCGTGAAGGTGGACGATCTGGTCCGCTCCGGCCTCGTCGTCTCGAGCCGCCCGGTCGATCTCGCCCTCGTCGCCAATCTCACCGCCGAACGCCTCGAAGCGCGCGCCGTGGTCGAAAACCAGGATATCAGGCGCGGACGGATGCAGGCGATCATTACCGGGTTGCCGCAAACCGGGACGCTTGACCAACGGCTGCGCAGCGGCGCGTTGAGGGCGCAATTGCGCTATCAGGGCGCGGCGGAGAGCCTGTGGCGCCTCGCCGCGATCGACGCGTTCGACCTGACCGGCCCGGTCTCCATCACCGCCGATGCGAGCGGGACGCTGGCCAATCCGCGTGTGCGCGGGTCGTTGCGGAGCGACGCGCTGCGGCTGCGCAGCTCGCTGTCGGGAACCGATATCCGCGACATGGCGGTGCGCGGCTCGTTCGCCGGATCGCGTCTGCGCCTTGCGCGCTTCGCCGGGACCACCCCCAATGGCGGCAGCGTCACCGGAAGCGGGACCGTCGATCTCGAAGGGCTGGGCGAGCGGGTGCAGGGCCGCTTCCTCGAGGCGCGCGGGCCCAAGCTCGACCTGAAAGCCGCCGCCACGAATGCCAGATTGCTCGCCGCGAACGGAATCGAGGCGACGGTGACCGGCCCCTTGCGGATCGTGTCGGACGGGTTCGGCGGGACGATCGCGGGCAGGGTGCGGATCAATCGCGGCAGCTGGCGTCTCGCCACGGCGGCGGAAGACGTCCGCCTGCCGCGTATCGCCACGCGCGAAATCAACCGGCCCGCCGATATCGGGCAGCGAGTCGCGCCCGGACGGCCATGGCGCTATCTGATCGATGCGCGCGGCAACAACCGGATCGATGTCGACGGCATGGGGCTCGACAGCGAATGGGGAGCCGATATCCGTATCCGCGGCACGACCGACGAACCGCGTATCGGGGGCGAGGCACGGGTCGTGCGCGGCGATTACACTTTTGCGGGCACGCGCTTCGAACTGTCGCGCGGTGCGATCGAATTCGACGTGACCCGCCCGATCGATCCGAGCCTGGACATTCGCGCCGAGAGCGAGCGCGACGGGATCGAGGTCGAGGTGCGCGTGACAGGAAGTTCGGAAGAACCGGAGATCACCTTCAGCTCCAATCCTGCATTGCCCGAAGAGGAGATCCTCGCCCGCCTCCTGTTCGGCGGTTCGATAACCAATCTCTCGGCCACCGACGCGCTCCAACTCGGGGCGGCGGTTGCGTCTTTGAGAGGTGGGGGCGGGATGGACCCGATCAACCAGTTGAGAAGCGCCATCGGGCTCGACCGGCTGCGCATCGTCAGCGCCGACCCTGCGCTCGATCGCGGCACGGGTATCGCGCTGGGCAAGAATTTCGGGCGCCGCTTCTATGTGGAGATCATCACCGACGGTCGCGGCTATTCCGCGACCGAGGTCGAATTCCGCATTACGAGCTGGCTTGCGCTGCTCGCCTCGGTCTCGACCATCGGTCGCGAAAGCGTCGTCGCCGAAATCAGCCGCGATTACTGAGTGGCGGTGCTCTCATTAGCGGATTGGGATGAGGTGGACGTTGTACCCTCGGGCGCGAGCGCGGCATCGATCGGGATGACGACACCGTTATCGGCCTCTATGGTTTGCCCCGCGAAACGCGCCATACCGTTTCCGTCGCGTGAGACCGTAATCGCGTCGCCGTTGCGCGAGAAGGTCAGCGATCCACCGCCCATGGTCGTCATGCTGACCGAACCGCCCTCCTCGTCGATCGCCGTTCCGATGGCATCGGGCGTGATGTGGCCCGGCACGATATGTTCGCGCAGGAGCCCGACGAGCAACGGGCGCTGCTCGACCTCGAGCAGGCGCTGGCCATTTTCGCCCAGCGCGGCAAAAGCATCGTCGGTGGGAGCGAAGAGGGTGTAACTGCCCGAGCCGTCGAGCACCTCTGCGAGCTGCGCGTCGGTAATGGCCCGCGACAACGTCGACAGGTTGGCGGCGGACGCCACCGCCTGTGCGACGGTATCGCGATCGGTCTGAGCCGTGGCTGGAGTTTCGCTGGGATCGGCGTTGCAGCCCGCCAGAGCGAGACTGGCGGGAAGGGCGACGAGCGCGAGAGCGCGCATGGGTGTCTTCAACATTGTGATACTCCGGCTCAGGTCAGCAGATCGATGGCGGCAGCCACCAGCTGGGTCTGCGGATCGACCCGGTACACATACCCGTCCGAATAGCGGTAATTCGCCTCCGGCGTGTCGTAATAACGGTCCCGATAGGTATAGGGGACGTTGTAGACGTCGTAGCCGCGCGGCATCGGCTGGCCGACGGTCCATTGATCGCCGGTCAAGAGCGCCGCGATCGACTGAATCGCGCTGGTCGTCGGATCGACGCGATAGATCACATCGTCGGCATAGCGATAGTTCTGCGGCCCGCCGAGATTGTAATAGTCGACGTAATAGTCCGGCAGGCTCCTGCTCCCATACGAGCTGGGCCACTGGTTCCCGATCGCGAGCGCGCCGCCGAGCAGGGGAATATATCCCGCGATGTTCGAGCCGCTGCGCCGCAGCAGATAGCCGTCATCGTAGAAATAGTCGCCACGGTCGTACCCCGTCAGCCCGAAAAGCGAGGGCTGATAGAACGAACCGTAAGGCGCGCGCTGCTTGGCAAGGCCCGGCGGCTGGCAGCCATTGTTCTTCTTCGCAAGGCCTGGAGGACACCCGTCGAGAACCGAGGGCGTATAGCCGAACGAGCCGCCATACCGACCCGCGGGCTGGATGTAGCGATCGACGGTCCGTTCGACGAACTGACCCGTGTTTCCGGCGTTGTTTCGCCC
Source organism: Erythrobacter sp. (assembly GCA_009993605.1). Taxonomy (GTDB): domain Bacteria; phylum Pseudomonadota; class Alphaproteobacteria; order Sphingomonadales; family Sphingomonadaceae; genus Qipengyuania. The sequence continues at coordinate 261,324 of JAACTB010000008.1, read as the reverse complement.
GTTCGCACTATTGCGGTTCGCATTGCCGTTATTGCCGCGAAGATCGCGTTCGACCTGCCGGACCTCGCGCTCGATCGCGTTACGCTGTCCGTTGCCACGCACGTCGTTGCGGGCGTTGCCATTGCCCTGATTGCCGTTATTGGCCTTGGCCCCGTTTCCATTACCGTTGCCGCCGTTGCCACGCTCGGTCTGCACGGGCGGACCGCCGCGGTTGGCCTTGCCGTTTCCGTTTCCGGAATTGCCTTTCATGGCCGGGCCTGCCTGTGCCGCGGCGGGCGGGCCGCCATTGCCGTTGCCCTGATTTCCGTTGCCGTTGCCCTTGCCATTGCCCTGGGCGATCGCCCCGGTGGCGGCTAGAGCGAAGATCGCTACGCTGCTGGTAAAAATACGCATTTGTTAACTCCTGATTGGAGGATCAACGGCATAGGATTGGGCTGGTTCCACTTCTCGGGGCTGGCGAAGCCGTGGAGGGAACGCGTTCATCAGGCGTTTAAATAAAGGCGCGCTTCCGCCTCGCGGCGCAGGACCAGGCCGCGCATGACCCGGCCCCCGGCGTGTTTCCAACGCCCGAATTCGCGCGCCGCTGCGTTGTAATCGCCCGCGATGTGGAAGCGGGTGAGGCTCGCGCGCGCGATCGCGCCGGTGTTGTAGTGGAAGCTGACAAGCGCATCGAACTGGGATTGCGATGTCGGGCTGTCACCGATCGCGTCGGCGACCTCGGCGGCGTAGCGTGCGAGATCGCGGGCGAGGCGCTCGTCGCACTCCTCCTGCGTCCACACCGTCTCCGGCCCGATGCCCGGGCCCGTCGCGCCCCAGCCGATCGTCCACGGCGCGGCGCCAGTGCCCGCGTCGGGATAGGCCGCGACCAGCCCGTCGCGCCGCACCCGTGCGCATCCTTCGAAGCGTTTGATGAGAGCGATACCCTCGCGCCCGATCGCGTGCGCGCTTTCTTCGGTTCCATTCAGCGCATCGAGCGCCGCATCGATCATGTCGACCTCCCTCTGCCGGAAAGGGCGCCCGATCAGGCGGCGCAGCAGGTCGAACAGGGGTTTGCGAATCATCGGAGCCTCCAGCATCGAATCGAGCGAGGCGGGGCAAGTAGGCGCGCGAAGGCGCTGTAGGAAAACGGTTTTTCACCGCGAGCGAGCAATCAAGCCGGTATCGGTCGCATCCCGCCGGATTGTCGGCGCAAAAAATTGGGGCGCCCGGATTGCTCCGGACGCCCCGCTCGGTGAAGGCTGGTCTGTAACCGCTAAAGGTTAAGCAGAATAGTACATATCGAACTCGGCCGCGCACGGCGTCGTTTCGACGCGCAGGACTTCGTCCCACTTCAATTCGATATAGGCGTCGATCTGGTCCTTGGTGAAGACGTCGCCCTTGAGCAGGAAGTCGTGATCGGCCTCCAGGTTCTCCAGCGCCTCTCGCAGGGATCCGCACACGGTCGGCACGTCGGCCAGTTCGGCGGGCGGCAGGTCGTAGAGGTTCTTGTCCATCGCTTCGCCCGGATGGATCTTGTTCGTGATCCCGTCGAGGCCAGCCATCAGCAGCGCTGCATAGGCGAGGTAGGGATTGGCCATCGCATCGGGGAAGCGGAATTCCACGCGCTTCGCCTTCTCGCCCGCCCCGTAGGGGATGCGGCACGAGGCCGAACGGTTGCGCGCCGAATAGGCGAGCAGAACCGGCGCCTCGAAGCCCGGCACCAGCCGCTTGTAGCTGTTGGTGGTCGGGTTGGTGAAGGCGTTCAGCGCCTTGGCGTGCTTGATGACGCCGCCGATGAAATAGAGGCAATTGTCGCTGAGGCCGGCATAGCCATTGCCCGCAAAGGTCGGCTTGCCGCCGTCCCAGATCGAGAAGTGGGTGTGCATGCCCGACCCGTTATCGTCCTTGATCGGCTTGGGCATGAAGGTGGCCGTCTTGCCATAGGCATGGGCGACCTGGTGCACGACGTACTTGTAGATCTGCATGTTGTCGGCGGTTTCAACCAGCGTCGAAAAGGTCAGGCCGAGTTCGTGCTGAGCCGCGGCGACCTCGTGGTGGTGCTTGTCGCAGGGCAGGCCCATTTCGAGCATGGTCGAGACCATCTCGCCGCGGATGTCGACCGCGCTGTCCACCGGGGCGACGGGGAAATAGCCGCCCTTGGCGCGGGGACGGTGAGCCATGTTGCCCGCCTCGTATTCGCGGCCCGTATTCGTCGGCAGTTCGATATCGTCGATCCGGTAGCCCGAGCCGGCATAGCCGTCCTCGAAGCGGACATCGTCGAACATGAAGAATTCGGCTTCCGGGCCGACATAGACGGTGTCGCCCACGCCGGTCGACTGGAGGAAGGCCTCGGCGCGCTTGGCAGTGGTGCGCGGGTCGCGGGCATACCATTCGCCGGTGGAGGGCTCCACGATGTCGCAGAACACGATCAGCATCGGCTCGGCGCTGAAGGGATCGACATAGACCCGCTCCAGATCGGGTTTCAGGATCATGTCGCTCTCGTTGATGACCTTCCAACCCGCGATCGAGGAGCCGTCGAACATCAGCCCGTCCTCGAGCTGATCCTCGTCGAGCGTCCTGGCGACCATGGTCAGGTGCTGCCACTTGCCCTTGGGATCGGTGAAGCGAAGGTCGACCCATTCGATGCCTTCGTCTTCGATGCGCTTGAGGACCTTGCTTGCATTGCTCATGTGATCAGTTTCCTTGCTGGTTTCGAGTTTCGCCTGACGGCGGGAGGTATCGGCGGATTGGTTCGGATCGGAGGCTAGATCGCGTCGTCGTCGCGCTCGCCGGTGCGGATGCGCAGCGCGCTTTCGAGCGCGGAGACGAAGATCTTCCCGTCCCCGATCCGCCCGGTCTGCGCGGCAGAGGCGATCGCTTCCACGGTGCGTTCGGCGATGTCATCGCTCACCACGACTTCGAGTTTCACCTTGGGCAGGAAGTCGACGACATATTCGGCGCCGCGATAGAGTTCGGTGTGGCCTTTCTGGCGGCCGAACCCCTTCGCTTCGGTCACGGTGATGCCGGATACGCCAATTTCGTGCAGCGCCTCCTTCACCTCGTCCAGCTTGAAGGGTTTGATGATCGCTTCGATCTTCTTCATGAAACCGGGAAATCCCCCAACCTGTTCGGCGTGTCGACGCTGCGTGGTTCGCCGATCCGGGCGATCCTTACGGATCGGTTACCAAGAATCGTGCCAGACCGTTTCGAACCGTTCGCGCGCAGCGTAGAGGATCGAAAGCGCGCGGAAAAGGGCGCATTCGGGTATCTTTTGCATAGTCGGGTGGGCCGGGCGTGAAATCGGGTGACTGCGCTGCACCGGGCACTGCCCAAACACCGGGCGATCGCTGCCCGAAAAACAGGCAGCGTCAGAGCGACAGGCCGGTGGTTTCCGGCAGGCCGCACATCAGGTTGAGGTTCTGGATCGCCGCGCCGCTCGCGCCCTTGCCCAGATTGTCGAGCCGGGCGACGAGGCGCGCGTTCCACCCGCCTTCATTGCCGAAGACGAACAATTCCATTCCATCCCACGGCGCGGCGTCGCGCTGAAGCACGAGTTCGCGCGGGTTCCCGCTTTCGAGGACCGAGACGATCGGCGATCCGGCGTAGAATTCGGCGAGGCTCGATCGCAGGCTGTCGGCATGGGGTTCGCCCGCCATGGCGCCGAGATGCAGCGGCACTTCGACGATCATGCCGCGATAGACGGGCACGACCGATGGGGCGAACAGGACCGGATGCTCCAGCTCGGCGCGCAGCTGCATTTCGGGCAGATGCTTGTGGCGAAGATCGTAGCCATAGGCGCGGAAACCCGGCGCATCGTCCTTTTCGAAATCCGCGATCATCGCCTTGCCGCCGCCCGAATAACCGCTGACGGCATTGACGGTGTAGGGCCAGTCCGAAGGCAGCAGCCCTTCGCGCACCAGCGGCGCGACGAGCCCGAGAAACCCGGTCGGATAGCAACCCGGATTGCTGACCCTGCGCGCTTCGGCGACGCGTTCGCGTCCGACCAGTTCGGGAAACCCGTAACACCAGCCCTCTGTGGTGCGATGCGCGCTCGATGCGTCGATGATGCGCGTGCCGCTCGCCGGATCGAGCAGGTCGATCGCATCGCGCGCCGCGTCGTCGGGCAGGCACAATATGGCGATATCCGCCTCGTTCAGCGCTTCGCGCCGCGCCTCGATGCTCTTGCGGCGCTCGTCGTCGAGCACGATCAGATCGAATTCGGAGCGCCCCTCGAGCCGGTCGAGGATTTCGAGGCCGGTGGTCCCTGCAGCGCCGTCGATGAAGATCCGCGTCGCCATCACCTATTCCGACGGCGCAAGGGCGCTCAGCCGGACATAGCCGCTCGGACCTTCGGGGCCGCAGGCGATCCAGGCCCAGTCGCCTGCGCAATCGAGCAGTTCCACGGTGGTCCCGGCGGGGATCTGGGCGCCCATATCCGCATCGTCACGCATGGCAAGCCGCAGATGCGCGCCATCGGGGCCGACCTCGCGGCACAGCGGAATGACGTATTGGGTCGCGAGATACTGACCGGCCAGCGCGATATGCGCCAGATCGCCGCGCAGGGGCAGGGTCCCAGGTGCGGGCTTGCGCACCGGACCGGTCAGGCCGACCGTTGCGGTGGGAAGCGTATAGTCTGCAGGCCTGCTCACGGAGATGGGCGTTCGTTCTCGTCGAAAGGGTGAATCCCGCGCGCTTAGCCTTGTGTGGCGCGGCTCGCAAGTTCGGGCACGGGATCGAGCGTGGCTCCTATGCCACGAGTCCCGGATCGGGCCAGATCCAGGACCAGTCCGGTCGATATGTGGCCCTACCCGGCGTAGCGGTCCTTCAGCATGTGCCACGCCGCGCGCAGGCCATAGGCATCGCCGCCCTTGGGACGGCCCGGCTTGGCTTGCGGTCGCCAGGCGTAAGTATCGAAATGCGCCCAATCCAGGCCTTCGCCGACGAATTTGTCGAGGAAGAGGCCCGCGACACTCGCCCCGGCAAAGCCGTTGGTGGCGGCGTTGTTCGTATCCGCGATGTCGGAGGCGAGGTATTCGCGATAGGCATCGGGCAGGGGGAGGCGCCACGGCTCGTCGTCATACGCCTTGCCCGCCGCGATCAGCGCATCGGCGGTCGCATCCTTGCGCGCCATCAGCGCAGGTAGCTCGGGGCCCAGTGCCACGCGCGCCGCGCCGGTCAGCGTTGCGAAATCGAGGATCAGGTCGGGCTTCTCCTCGCTGGCCCGGGTCAGCGCATCGCCAAGAATGAGTCGCCCTTCGGCATCGGTGTTGCCGATCTCGACCGTGAGGCCCTTGCGCGATTTCAGGATATCGCCGGGCCGGAAGCTCTCGCCCGAGATCGCGTTTTCGACCGCAGGCACGAGCAGATGCAGCCGCACCTTGAGGCCGGCCTCCATAATCAGCCCGGCAAGCGCAATCGCATGGGCCGCGCCGCCCATGTCCTTCTTCATCAGCATCATGCCCGATGCGCCCTTGATATCGAGCCCACCCGAATCGAAACAGACCCCCTTGCCGACCACGGCCACAACCGGATCGCCCTCCTTGCCCCAGCTGAGGTGCATCAGGCGCGGGGCGTGGCGCCGCGCGGCCGCGCGCCCGACGGCGTGGACCATAGGATAGCCGGTTTCGAGCGCGTCGCCGCGCACCGTATCGAGCGCCGCGCCGTGCTTCTTGGCCAGCGCTTCGACCTGCGCCTCGAGAGCTTCGGGCCCCATATCCTCGGCAGGCGTGTTGACGAGATCGCGGACGAGGCAGACCGCTTCGGCCTCCATACGCGCGGCATCGATGCGGGCGGGTTTGTCGGTCAGAAGCACGCGAGGGCCGACCGGTTTTTCGGGCTTCTTGTAGCGATCGAAGACATATTGTGCCGTCTGCCAGCCATGCAAAGCGGGGCCGGGATCGCTGCCCGAGGCATCCTTTGCCAGGCGGTAGGTCCCCGCCGGAAGCACTTCGGCGAGCTTGGCGAGGCACCAGCTCGAGAGGCTCTGCGGATCGGCGACACCGCCCACGGCGAACCACGTATCCCCATCAGGCACGATCGCGGTCTGATAGCCGCTGCCGTCGAATTTCTGCGCTTCGAGCGCGGCGCGCTGGCTGGCCTTCAGACCCTTGGCGAAGCTCTCGAAGCCGCTCTTTTCGGTCAGGTGGATCGGAACCGCATCCTGGCCGCGATCGGGCTGGATCAATGCTTCGCCTGCGTTCATACTGCCGCTCATAATCTTAATCCCTCACGTCAATGCTCGCACAGGAAACCCAACCCCGATGCGCCTGTTCCTGATTCCGGTCCTGCTGTCGAGCGTGCTGGCCGCCAGCGCCTGTAGCGAAGCGCAGGAATACGAAGACAAGGTCGGTGTCGAAACCGATCGCGCGGGCGATACTGATCGGACGCCGCGCACCACCGATGCGGAGCCCGGCGCACTGAAGCTGGAAAACGAACGGATCGAATTCAGCCACACCTGGCCTGCCGCGGCGAACGCCATTCCGGCACTGGCCACGCGGTTCGAGCGCGAGGCGCAGACTGCGCTGGACGAAGCGCAGGCGATGGCGGCTGAGGATCAGGCGGCAGCGCGGGGCGACGGATGGGAATTCCGCACCCACAGCGCGGAAAAGAAATGGGAGACGGTCGCCGATATCACCGACTGGCTGAGCCTCTCGGCGCTGATCTATGCCTACACCGGCGGCGCGCACCCGAATTACGGGTATGACAGCCTGGTCTGGGACCGGAAGGCGGGCACGGCGCGCGCGCCGCTCGATCTGTTCCGCAGTCCCTCCGCGTTCAAGACGGCGCTGTGGGGCGAATTCTGCGACGCTCTCGACGCCGAGCGGGCCGAGCGGCGTGGGGAGCCGGTGGACCCCGCATCGACCGACGGGTTCAGCACCTGCCCCGAACCGCGCGAGGTGACGGTGCTGCTGGGATCGGGCAATCGCGAGACCTTCGATCGCATCGGCATACTGATCGGCCCCTACGTCGCCGGGCCTTATGCCGAGGGTTCTTACGAGTTCACCTTCCCGGTCGATTCGGCGGTGATCGACGCGGTGAAGCCCGAATACGTCGCGGCGTTCAGCAGGGCGCCGCAGAAGCAGCCTCGCAATTCGGCGGATTGATCGCTACATCGCGCGCCATGACCGAATATCAGCAAATCGACGGCAGAGAGACCGTCTATCGCGACGGCACCATCAAGCTGCACGGCGAAGAGGGCTTCGAAGGGATGCGCAAGGCCGGGCGGCTGGCGGCGCAGATCCTCGACGAAGTGGCTCCGATGATCGAGCCGGGCGTGACGACCGCGGCGATCGACGACAGGATCCGCGAATTGATGCTGGATGGCGGCGCGGTGCCCGCCACGCTCGGCTATCGCGGCTATACCCACAGCAGCTGCATCTCGATCAATCACGTCGTCTGCCACGGGATTCCGGGCGAAAAGCCGCTAAAAGATGGCGACATCCTCAATATCGACGTGACCCCGCTGCTCGACGGGTGGCACGGCGATACCAGCCGGATGTTCTTCGCGGGCGAGCCGTCCCTTAAGGCGAAGCGGCTGGTCGAAGTGACGTACGAATGCCTGATGCTGGGCATCGAGGCGGCGCAGCCCGGCGCACGGGTCGGCGATATCGGCGCCGCGATCGAAGCCCATGCGCGCCAGTATCGCTATGGCGTGGTGCGCGAATTCTGCGGCCACGGCCTCGGCCGCCTGTTCCACGATGCGCCGGAAGTCATTCATGCGGCGAAGGCGGGGACGGGGCCTGTCTTGAAGCCGGGCATGTTCTTCACCATCGAACCGATGATCAATGGCGGCCGCCCGCACGCCAAGGTGTTGAACGACGGTTGGACCGCCGTGACCCGCGACAAATCGCTGAGCGCCCAGTTCGAACATTCGATCGGCATCACCGAAACAGGGAACGAGATATTCACCGGCAGCCCCAAGGGCCTCAAAAAACCGCCTTACTGAAGGCTCACCCCTCGCGGGCCGCTCTCACCGCTGCGCCTGCGACGAAGGGCGTCACCGCGCATAGCCCCAGACTGATCGCGCCTGTCAGGGCGAGGCCCGCGCTGTCTGGGCGCGACAGGGCCCCCGCGCCGAAGATCAGGATCGGGATCGCAAGCGGGATCACCATCAGTCCGGCAAGCGCCGCCCCGCCGCGCAGGGCTGCTGTCAGCGCCGCGATGGCAAGACCGATCGCGGCGAGGCCGGGGGTCCCAGCCAAGAGGCCGAGCAGCAGAGTCCTCACCGTCGCGCCCGACAGGCCGAGCAGGGCGGCGGCAGGCAGGGTTGCGAGAAGGAGCAACGGGCCGAAGGCGAGCCAGTGAGCGATCAGCCGGCTGGCCATGGCCCATTCCTCGCTGATCCCGCGCAGCGACAATTGGTCGAACACGCCCGCTTCCAGATCGCCCGCGACCAGCCGCTCCAGTGGGAGGATCGCCGCCAGCAGCGCCGCGATCCAGACGACGCCGCCCCCGGTGCGCGCCAGCAGCTCGGGCTCGGGCCCGACGGCGAAGGGATAGAGCATCGCCACGGCGAGGAAGAACAGCAGCGGCAGCAGCGTACCGCCGCGCCTCCCGCCGGGGAGCAGCGTGGCGAGGTCGCGGCGCAGGAGCGTGGCGATCACCATGGGTGATCCCTCAGATCGAGCGTGACGGCGCCCGGCATGGCGATCGGCTGGTGCGTTGCGACCACCACCACCCCGCCTGCATCCCTGCGCGCGGCGATGAGGCGTTCGACTGTACCGATGATGTCCGTGTCCAGACCGTTCAGCGGTTCGTCGAGCAACCAGTGGTCGGCGTTCTGGCCGAGCAGGCGCGCGATGCCTGCACGCTTGCGCTGCCCGGTCGAAAGGTAGCGGACCGGGACATCCATCAGCGGTTCGATCCCGAGATCGCGCGCATGGTCCGCCGCCGATGCTTCCGATCCATCGAGCGCTGCCCAGAAGGCCAGCGCGCGTTCCAGCGTCACGGTTTCATCCAGCGCGAGCCGCCCGTCGAGGAGGCCAAGCGAGCCGGACCATTCGACCGAACCGCGCACAAGCTTCGCGCCGCTCGCCGACAGGAAATCGGAGGGCCGCCTCAGCCCGGCGAGGATTTCGATCAGGCTCGATTTTCCGATTCCGTTCGGCCCCACCAGATGCAGCGCCTCTCCCGGTTTCAGAGCGAGATCGAGCCCGCCGAACAGCGACCGGTCGCCCCTGCGGCAATAAAGCTCCCGCGCCGTGAGACCCGCCCCTTGCATGGGGGCCAGCGATAGGCAAAAGGCGGGCACCCCACAAGCGCAGGAGCAGATCATGCCGGTCGAGGAATTGAGCCAGGAAGAACGCGACAGCTGGATGCGCGCATTGCCCGAATGGTCGCTGTCGCGCGAAGGCAAGGCGATCGAGCGCAGCTTCGAATTCGCCGATTTCTCCGAAGCCTTCGCTTTCATGGCGCGCGTGGCGCTGATCGCGGAAAAGCGCGATCATCACCCCGAATGGTTCAACGTCTACAACAAGGTGGACGTCACGCTGACCACGCATGATGCGGGCGGATTGTCCCTGAAGGACATGAAGATGGCCAAGGCGATCGGCGCGCTTCTCTAACCGAGATCCTATCCCAGACTGCGGGCGCTGGAGCGGGTCTGCTTGCGGACCACGCCCGGCATCCAGCGGCTGAAAAAGCCCAGCCGCTTGGCGGTCTTGCCGACGAGCGTGTGCAGTTTGTCGCCATGCACGGCATCCCACGCGGCGTTTGCGACATCCTCGACCGGGGTGATCTCCAGCCCGGCATCGGTCACGCGCTGGCGGATGTCCTGATTGGATCCGGCATTGGGATTCTTGTCGAGCAGGGGGGTGTCGATGAAGCTGGGGCAGAGCGAGCGCACCGCGATCCCGTCTTCGGCCCATTCCCCGTCGAGGCTCTCGGTGATACCGCGCACGCCGAACTTGGTCGCCGAATAGACGCTGGCCCCCGGCGTCCCGTAAATGCCCGCCGCGCTGGCAGTGTTGAGCAGGCACGATCCCGGCGCGGTCCTCTTCAAATGCTCGTAGGCCGCCTGCGCCCCGAACAGGACGCCTTTCAGATTGATGTCGAGGCAGCGCTCGATCTCGTCGGTGGAGTTCTCCATCAGCGTGCCGCCCAGGGGGATTCCGGCATTGTTCACGACCACATCGATCCGGCCACCCGCCGCCATGGCGAAGCCGCTCAGCGCATCGTCCCACGCTGCGCGATCGCGGACATCGAGCTTGTGAGTATAGGAATAGCCGCCGGGGAGGAAATCCTCGGTCACCGCCATGCCGTGCGCGTCGATATCGCCGAGGCCGACGAACCAGCCTTCGCGCCCGAAGCGGATCGCGATCGCGCGCCCGATGCCGGAGCCCCCGCCGCTGATGAAGATGGCCTTGCGGTCCGCCATGTCGTGTCTCTCCCGTTTCGGTCTGAAGTGCCGGCTTATAGCGCCGGATTGTTGTAGATATGCCAGGTGAAGATGGCCATCGCCCCGCGATGCGGGCGCCAGTCCTCGGCCAGCGCGCGGGTTTCTTTCTCGCTCGGGCGTTCGCCGAGGTCGAGCAGCTTGCCGAGGCCGACCTGAACGGCGAGATCGCCCGCCGGCCAGATATCGGGGCGCCCTTCGGCGAACAGCAAATAGATTTCCGCCGACCAGCGCCCGATCCCCTTGATCCTGGTCAGTTCCGCGATCGCCGCCTCGTCGTCGGAGGGCAGGCTCTCGAAGTCGAGTTCCCCCCCCGCAACCAGTTCGCACAGCGAGCGGGCATAGCCCTGCTTCTGGCGCGACAGGCCGCAGGCGCGAAGGGTATCGAAATCGCGTTCGAGCAGGCAGGCGGGCGTGAAATCCTCGCCCAGTTCGGCCTCCAGTTTGGTCCAGACCGATGCCGCCGCGGCGACCGAGACCTGCTGGCCGACGATAGTGCGCAGCAGCGTCTTATAGCCGGTATCGCGCAGGCGCGGTTCGGGATAGCCCGCTGTGGCGAGCGCTTCGGCAATGCGCGGCTCGTGCGCCGCGACCGCGTCGATCCCGTCCCGTAATTGCTCCGCGGTCAGTCCCATGATGGCGTGCCACCGCTCCTTGCCAAATGTCGGCTCGCGCCCTAGCAGCGCGGCGACTGGCAAACCACAGGAACGAGGCCGCGACAATGCCCAAGCTGATCGTAACCACCCGCGAAGGCGAAACATCCGAGATCGACGTCGCGGACGGGCTGACCGTCATGGAAGCGATCCGCGACAACGGCTTCGACGAATTGCTGGCGCTGTGCGGCGGTTGCTGCTCGTGCGCGACCTGTCACGTCCACATCGACTCCGCCTTCCAGGACAAGCTGCCCGCGATGAGCGAGGACGAGGACGATCTGCTCGAATCCTCCGACCATCGCGACGCCAATTCGCGGCTTGGCTGCCAGATCCCCTTCACCGGCGATCTCGACGGCTTGAAAGTGACCATCGCGCCCGAAGACTGATGGGAGACTGATTTCGGATCGCTTTGCGGGCTGCAAGCGCATCTAGTTTGCGGCAGGCGGACCGACTGCCTAATTCCTCCCGCATGACTGCCATACCCCTGAGCGCCAATACGCGCGCCGATACGCTCGACCTGATCGGCAACACCCCGCTCGTCCGCCTCGCCGGGCCGAGCGAGGCCGCCGGTTGCGACATTTTCGGCAAGTGCGAATTCGCCAATCCGGGCGCGAGCGTAAAAGACCGCGCCGCTCTTTACATCATCCGCGACGCCGAGGCGCGGGGCGAGTTGAAGCCTGGCGGGACGGTGGTCGAAGGCACGGCCGGCAATACCGGGATCGGCGTCGCGCTGGTCGCCAATGCGCTGGGCTATCGCACGATCATCGTGATGCCGGACAACCAGTCGAAGGAAAAGATGGACACGCTGCGCGCTTTGGGCGCCGAGCTGGTCACCGTTCCGCCGACCAAATATTCCGACGCCAACCATTTCGTCCACACCAGCCGCCGCCTCGCCGAAGAGACCGAGGGCGCGATCTGGGCCAACCAGTTCGACAACACCGCCAATCGCAAGGCCCATATCGAGGGCACGGCGAAGGAATTGTGGGAGCAGATGGAAGGCCGGATCGACGGCTTCACCTGCGCCGCGGGCACGGGCGGCACGATCGCGGGCGTCGGCATGGGCCTCAAGGAATTCGACGAGACCGTGGCGATCGCGCTGACCGATCCGCATGGCGCCGCGCTCTACGATTACTACGCGCATGGCGAATTGAAATCCGAAGGCTCCTCGGTCGCCGAAGGGATCGGTCAGGGGCGCATAACCGGCAATCTCGAAGGCGCGCCGATCGATACCCAGTTCCGCATTTCGGACGAGGAAGGCCTCGAATGGGTCCGCCGCCTCCTGCGCGAGGAAGGACTTTGCCTCGGCCTGTCGAGCGGGATAAATGTGGCGGGTGCGGTGGCGCTGGGCCGCCAGCTGAAGGCGCAGGGACGCGAAAACCCACGCGTCGCGACGATCCTGTGCGACACGGGTTTCCGCTACCTCTCGACGCTCTACAATGCCGATTGGCTGCGTGCGAAGGACCTGCCAGTGTTCGACTGGCTGGACGGGGCGGCCTGATCCGTCTGGAAAGTTAGTGGCGCGAAGGCGATTGACCCGATGGCGCCTCGCATCTTAACTGGCCCGATGGCTCGCCTGTTCGATCCCCGGCGCAAAGCCCGCCCTGCCGATAATGCGTCCGATCCCTCGGCTGCCGGTTTCACGGCGGGTTCGGCCAGCGTACCGCTCGGCGGGACGCGCGGGCAGACCGCGCAAAGGCTCCAGGTGGGTCTCGCCGGTCTTGCCGGAACGCTGTTGCTGATCGGGCTCGTCGATCTCATCGAAAGCCGCGCCGCCGAAACCGAGCGGACCGCGGTTCCCGAAGCTGCCTCCACCAACCAGCCCGCCGCCGCCCCGACCCGATCCGATCCACTGGTCGATGCGGGCGTCGTGCCCGATCTGCCCGCCAGCCCGACTCCGCAAGCGGCCCCCGATGGCGAGGCGCCGATCCTGCCGGAACGGGGCGGGAGCGAAGACCTTGCGCCCCAATAGATCGGCGCGACCGGGCAGAGCCGCCTTGGCGCTCGGTGCGGGGCTGCTGGGCTGCGCGGCATGTTCCGCCAGCGCCGATACCGATCCGGCGGTGGAACAGGTCGGCGAACAGATGGCGCAGCCTCGCCTCGGCCTCATGTCGACACTGCCGATCTACTGGAACGAGGCAGTCGAGTTTTCCGATCTGCTGAATCAGGATCAGAGCGCGAATTGGGTGCGTGCCGTCTTGGAACGCGATTATGCCATCGAACCGCTCGACGTGCTGACGCGGGAGACGCTCGCGCCGCTGGATCGCCTGATCCTGGCGCAGCCGCGCGCTCTGTCGCCGGAAGAGAATGTCGCGCTCGATGACTGGGTCCGTGATGGGGGGCGGGTGATCGTGTTCGCCGATCCGATGCTTACGCGCCATTCCGAATATCGGCTGGGCGATCCGCGTCGCCCCCACGATGTGGCGCTGCTGTCTCCGATCCTCGCGCGCTGGGGCCTCGATTTGGAAATGGATGCAAGCCAGGGCGACGGCGAGCGGATGGTCGATGCGTTCGGGATTTCCATTCCCGTGCGGATAGCCGGGACGTTCGCTGCGCGTGATGAAGGCGGGGACGGCGAATGCACCCTGTCCGACAATCGGCTGATGGCCCGCTGCACGATCGGTCAGGGCGGTGCGCTGTTGATCGCCGACGCCGCAATCCTCGACGAGGACGACGACCATGCAGGCTCTCACGACGAGGACGAGGCGGGCGCAGAGCATTCCGAACGCCAAATTCGCGAAGCGGCGCTGAACGGCATTCTCGAAAGCGGCTTCGATAGCTGATTCCCGGTTCGGGGAAATTGCGGGAGCGGCCGTTCGGCGGCGTCCTGCTTTCACAATGGCCGCCCCCTTTCCGATGCCGAAGCGGGCCCGGAAACCGCGCTGTTTCGCCCTTTTTTCCCGATCCATTCGCAAATTATGCGATCCGTGAGGCGGCGTGCCTGAACCAAGAACGCCGTGTCAAAGACAGCAAGAAAACAGACGCTTAAAGATCAATCCCCAAATATCCCGCACTTTTCCCTTCCATCCCCAGCGCTCCCGCTGTATTCCTTTTCTCACATCGGACAGACCGACTCCGTTCCGCATCCATGATGCGGGGCACGCTGCGAGCTTGTGGGCGCTTTCGGCGGCGGGGGAGGTGTGTGTGATGGAGGAGCTGAATTTATTTGCGAGTGATGGGGGCCGAAGCGGGTGCTTTTCGGGGGATACAGCGGACAAGCCTATTCGCCTGCGGGCGATAAGGGCCGCTATGTCCTCCCGCCGCTGTTTCGCAAGGCGGTGAAGGAAAGCAGCGATTCCCGCACACTATGTCTGACCAAGCACGATCGCTGGAACTGCCTTGTCGGTTTCGGCCTGTCCCGCAAACTCGAATTCGAGGCGCAGCTCGATCGCGAGGAAGAAATGGCGTTCAAGTTCCAGCGCGATTTCGACCGGGAAACCCGGTCCAGCCAGTTGAACGGCTTTGCCGAACTCCCCTTCGACGATAGCGGACGGTTCGTCATGCCGGATTACCTGCGCGGTCTCGCCGATATCGGGGACGGGCTTTATTTCCAGGGCGGCGGGCGGTTCTTCACCGTCTGGAACCCTGATGAACTGATGCGCATGGGTGACGATTGGGCCGCCGCCAAGGCTGCCTGCCAGGCGCTGGTCGCGGAAGCCGAAGCGAAGGCGAAGCGCAAGTGAGCCAGCCTCATATCCCCGTCCTCCTCGACGAGGTGATCGCCGCGCTCGATCCCAAGCCCGGCGACGTGATCGTCGATGCGACCTTCGGGGCGGGCGGCTATACCCGCGCAATCCTCGACAAGGGGGCGCAGGTCCACGCCTTCGACCGCGATCCCGACGCGATCGCCAACGGCGCCGCGATGGTCGCCGAATACGAAGACCGCCTCACGCTCCACCCGCATCGCTTCTCCCAGATGGTCGGCGCGCTGGCCGATGCGGGCGTAGCGAAGGTCGACGGGGTCGTCATGGATATCGGCGTATCCTCGATGCAGCTCGATCAGGCGGAGCGTGGCTTCGCCTTCTCGCATGACGGCCCGCTCGACATGCGGATGAGCCAGACGGGCGAAAGCGCCGCCGATTTCCTCAACACCGCCGATGCCGATCGGATCGCCGACGTGCTGTATCTCTATGGCGAGGAGCGCCAATCGCGCCGCGTCGCCCGCGCTATCGTGGCCGCGCGCCCGCTCGAAACGACCGGCGATCTCGCCCGCGTCGTGCGCAAGGCCGTGGGCCACAAGCCGCATGACAAGAAGGACCCGGCGACGCGCAGCTTCCAGGCGGTCCGCATCCATGTGAATGGCGAGCTGGATGAATTGGAGCAGGGCCTCGTCGCGGCGGAAACGCTGCTGGGCGAAGGTGGGCGACTGGCCGTGGTCAGCTTCCACAGCCTCGAAGATCGCATCGTCAAGCGGTTCCTGCGCGATGCGTCGAGCGCGCCCGCCGCCTCGCGCCACCTGCCGCAGGTCGATGCGTTCGTTCCCGCCTTCACTCGCGTCAGCAAGGCGATCCGCCCCAGCGAAGCCGAAATCGCGCGCAACCCACGCGCGCGCTCCTCGGTGCTGCGTCACGCCGTGCGCAGCGCCGCGCCTGCGAGGGAGGCCGCCTGATGGCCAGCGCTCCTCCCGCCCGTTCTTCGGCCCGCCCGCATGGCAGCCGCATCCGCCAGATCGGCTGGATGCTGGCGCTGAGCCTGTGTCTCGCCGCCTTTCTCGCGCTCACCTTCAAGGTGAATGCGGTGAAGAGCGAGGTGCGTCTGGCCGAACGCCAGATCATCGCGCTCGAACGCCAGACCCTGATGCTGGAGGTCGAATTCCAGACCCGCGCCAGCCAGCGCCAGCTGTCGCAATGGAACGCGGTCGAATTCGGTTATGTCGCGCCGCGCGCGGACCAATATCTCGAAAGCGAGCGCGAGCTGGCCGTGCTCGGCCTGCCGCGTGGGCTCGATGCGCCCGATCCGATCCGCGTCGCCAAGGCGCGTCCGCAGGCCGAAGAAGGCCTGTTCGCCGATTGGCTCGATGACGAGGAAGCATCCGGCGATGACGAGGAAGGGCGCTTGAATGCCGGCGGCTACGAAGCGGCGGGCAATCTGACGCAGCGGCTCGCTCGCTCGCCCGCTTTGCCGAGCGCTCTGGCGGATAGCGGCCAGTGAACGCTTATTCGCCCATCACCCGGTCGAGCGCCGGTGCCAGCTTCGGCGCCGCCATGCCCCAAGCGCGTGTGCAACTGGCAGGCATCCGCCAGAACTCGCTCGCCCAGGCCAAGCTGCGCGTCTTGTGGATCGTGCTCGCCTTCGTCTTTGTGGCGATGATGGCGCTGGTACGGATCGCCTTTCTCGGCGGATCGGATCGTGCGGTGGCAGCGACTTCTTTGGAAGACGCGCTGCTGCCCGATCGCGGCGAGATCGTCGATCGCAACGGCGTCCCGCTGGCGCGCGCCTTTCCGGCCTATGCGCTCTGGTTCAATCCCGAAGCGCTCGGCGAGGACGGATCGCCGCTGGTGCGCAGCCCGCAGACGGTGGCGGCGGAACTCAAGGCGATCTTCCCCGATCTCGACGAAACCCGTGTTTCGGAACAACTCGCTTCGGGCAAGGCCGGGTATCTGCGCCGCCGCGTGCTGCCCGAAGAAGCCAATCGCGTGCAGGACATCGGCGAACTCGCGCTCGAAATGCCGCAGGAAAACGACCGGCATTACCCGCAGGGTTCGATGGCGGCGCATATCCTCGGCTATGTCGCGGCGGACGGGCATGGGCGCGTGGGTATGGAGCAGGTGTTGGACGAGCAGCTGAGCGATCCGGCCAGCCGCGGGATTCCGGTTGCGCTGTCGATCGACATGCGGGTGCAGGGCGCGCTCGAGGATGAATTGCGCCGGGGCATGAAACTGGTCGACGCTAAGGGCGGTGCGGGCATCGTGCTGGATGTCGACACGGGCGAGGTTATGGCGCTGGCTTCGCTGCCCGAATTCGACCCCAACAAGATCGACGAACGCGGCGCGTCCTTGATGTTCAACCGCGTGACCAATCAGGTTTACGAGCTCGGCTCGACCTTCAAGCCGCTTTCGGTCGCCGCCGCGATCGATGCGGGCGTGGTCCGCGATCTGGGCGCCCATTGGGACGCCTCGCCGGTCAAGGTCGGCCGCTTCGCGATCAAGGACAGCCACTATCTCGGCGCCAGCCTCAACGTGCCGAGCACGCTGATCCATTCCTCCAACACAGTCACCGCGCGCATCGCCGATAAGCTCGGCCCGGAAAAGCTCCGCCAGTACATGATGGACATGGGCATGGCCGAACGCCCGCATATCGAACTGCCGGCCAAAGGCTTCCCGATCTGGCCGGGCGAGAAATGGCCGCGCCTGCGCAGCATGACGGTCAGCTTCGGCCACGGCATCGCGGTCACGCCGCTGCACCTCGCCAGCGCCTATGCAACGATGGTCAATGGCGGCGTCTGGCGCCCGGCTACGCTGCATAAGCTGAAACCCGGCGAAGCGCCCGAAGGCCGCCGCGTGTTCAAGGCCTCGACCTCAGCGCGAATGAACCAGATCCTGCGCGCGACCACGATCTACGGGACCGGCAAGAATGCCGATGCGCCGGGCTTCCGCGTGGGCGGCAAGACCGGTTCCGCCGAAAAGCCGGGCGCGGGCGGCTATCGCCGTTCGACGCTGGTTTCCACCTTCGCCGCCGCCTTCCCGATGGACCGCCCGCGCTATGTCGTGATCGCCATGCTGGACGAGCCACAAGGGACTGTCGCCTCCAGCTTCCAGCGTACCGCTGCGTGGAACGCCGCACCGATCGTCGGCCGCCTCGTCCCGCGCATCGGCCCGATGCTGGGCGTGCGGCCCGACAACACGCGCGATATCGACATTTCGGACATCAAACCGCTGATCCCCGAGGCGAACCGGTGAAGCTGGCGAAACTCTGCGACGCGGCGGGAGTGGCCTGTCCCGCCCATGGCGAGGCCGAAGTGACGGGCTTCGCCATCGACAATCGCAAGGTCGCGCCCGGCACCGTGTTCGGCGCGTTCCAGGGCGCGCGCGTGAATGGAGAGGATTTCATTCCCGCCGCGATCGAAGCGGGTGCCGTGGCGGTGGTCGCCCGGCCCGAAGCGCATGTCGAAGGCGCGGCCCATATCGCTGACGCCGAACCGCGCCGCGCCTTCGCGCAGCTCGCAGCCACATTCTTCACTCCCGTTCCATCGCATATCGTCGCGGTGACGGGGACCAATGGCAAGACCTCCACCGTCGAGATGACACGCCAGATCTGGCGCATGGCGGGCGAGCGCGCGGCCAGCATCGGAACGCTTGGTGTGACGACCCCCGATGGCAGCGTTTCGACCGGGCTGACCACGCCCGACATCGTGACCTTCCTGTCGAATCTCAGCGGGCTGGCGCGCGAGGGGGTGACCCATGTCGCCTACGAAGCGTCGAGCCACGGCCTGTCCCAGTTCCGCAATGAAGGCATCGCGGTCGAAGCGGTCGCCTTCACCAATTTCAGCCGCGACCATCTCGATTACCACGCCGACATGGAAGACTATTTCCACGCAAAGATGCGGCTGTTCGACGAGGTCTCGAGCGACAATGCGACGGCAGTGATCTGGACCGGAAGCGACAGCGGCGAGTGGACTGCGCGCGCCATCCAACATGCGGAAAAGCGCGGCCTGACCCCCTTCACGGTCGGCGAGCAGGGCGAGGGCATCCGTCTCGTCGGGCGCGAGGCGACGGCGCTGGGCCAGGAACTGACCGTCGAACATGACGGACAGACCCGCACCTTCCGCCTGCCGCTGATCGGGGCCTATCAGGTCTCGAACGCGCTCGTCTCCGCCGGGCTGGCGCTTGCCAGCGGGATCGCAGCGGACCGGGTGTGGGATGCGGTCGCGCGGCTCCAGCCGGTGCGCGGGCGTCTCGAACGCGCGGTCATCGCGCCGAGCGGTGCGCCGGTCTATGTCGATTACGCCCACACGGCGGACGCGCTGACCGCCGCAATCGCGGCACTGCGCCCGCACGTATCGGGCCGCCTCATCACCGTGTTCGGCGCGGGCGGCGATCGCGATCACGGGAAGCGCGCGCCTATGGGCGAAGCGGCCTCGCAAGGCTCGGATCTCGTCATCGTTACCGACGACAATCCGCGCGGCGAGGAGCCGAGCGCCATCCGCGCCGCAGTGATGCAGGGCGTTACCGGCGAGGCACTGGAAATCGGCGGGCGCCGCGATGCGATCGCGCGCGCCATCGCGGAAGCGGGCGAGGGGGACATCGTCCTCGTCGCCGGCAAAGGGCACGAACAGGGACAGATCATCGGTTCGGGAGAGAATATGAAGGTCCACCCCTTCGACGATGTCGAAGTCGCGCGCGAATGCGCTGCTGCACAGGCGGAGACTGCGAAATGAGCGCTGCCCTGATCCGCCATCCCGCATTGAAGCGCTGGCCCATCCTCCCCACCGACCGGCTGCCGCTGGCGCTATGGGACGCGGCGACGATCGCCGCCGTCACGAACGGCAAAGCGAACGGCGATTTCCAGGTTTCGGGCATCGACACCGACAGCCGCGACATCCGCAATGGCGATCTGTTCGTAGCCTTGCAGGGCGAAGCGATGGACGGCCACCGCTTCCTCGACAAGGCCTTCGCCAACGGGGCCATCGCCGCGTTGGTCGATCGTCCGGTGGATTATCCTCATGTGCTGGTCGAAGACACGACCGCCGCGCTTCACGCGCTTGCCGCCGCCGCGCGGGAGCGGACCTTTGCCAAAATCGTCGGCGTCACCGGCTCGGTCGGCAAGACGGGCGTCAAGGAAGCGATCTTCGCCGCGCTGGAACGCTCCAGCCGGGGCCAGGCGCATCGCTCGATCCGCAGCTACAACAATCATGTCGGCGTGCCCCTGTCGCTCGCGCGGATGCCCGCGCGCAGCCGCTTCGGCGTGTTCGAGATGGGCATGAACCACGCGGGCGAGATCGCGGTGCTGAGCGATCACGTCCGCCCCCATGTCGCGGTCGTCACCACGATCGCCCCGGCGCATATCGAAAACCTCGGCAGCGAAGAGGCGATCGCGGACGCCAAGGCGGAAATCTTCGGCGGCCTCGTCGAAGGCGGCACGGCGGTGATCCCGGCGGACAGTCCGCATTTTGCAAGACTAGAGGCTCATGCCGAAAAGCTTGGCGCAAAGGTCGTCAGCTTCGGGCGGGCGCGCGATGCAACCCTCAGGTTGCTCGACGCGATCCCGAGCGCGAATGGCGGATCGCTGGTGACCTGCGAATATCCTGAAGGCAGGATGTGTTTCACTGTGGCGGAGCCCGGCGAACACTGGATCACCAATGCGCTATGCGTGATGGCCGCCGTCCGCGCCGCCGGGGGCGACATGGCCGCCGCCGGACTGGCGCTTGCCGAAATGGGCGGGTTGAAGGGGCGCGGGGCACGCCACCAGATCGCCGCGCCGGGCGGCAAGGCACTACTGATCGACGAAAGCTACAACGCCAATCCCGCCAGCATGCGCGCCACGCTCGCGCAATTGGGCAATACGCCTGCGGGGCGCCGGATCGCGGTGCTCGGCAGCATGAAGGAATTGGGCGATTTCGGCGCGGCCTTCCACGCGCAGCTTGCAGAGCCGCTCGCCAGCGCGAATGTCGATCATGCGGTGCTGGTGGGCGAGGAAATGCGTGTGCTGGCTCGCGAATTGGGGAAAGCGCCCGGGCAGCCGCTTGGCTTTGCCGGGTCTTTCACGCATTGCGAGAATGCTGCGGAAGCCATCGGCGCGCTGTTGGAATACGGCGTGGTTGCAGGCGACGCGGTGCTGGTGAAGGGCTCGAACTCGGTCGGCCTCGGCCAGCTGGTGGATCATTTCACACGCCGGGACGGCTGACCGCGCATGCTCTATCTCCTCGCAGAATGGCTCCAGTTCGAAGGGTTGCTCAATCTCGTCCGCTATCAGACGGCGCGGGCGGGCGGCGTCCTTTTGACCGCGCTGCTGATCGGGCTCGTCATCGGCCCGCGCATGATCGCGATGCTTCGCGTGCGCCAGGGCAAGGGCCAGCCGATCCGCGAGGACGGGCCGCAGACCCACCTCGCCAAGCGCGGCACGCCGACGATGGGCGGGCTGATGATCCTCGTCGCGATGTCGATCTCGCTTCTGTTGTGGATGGACCTGTCGAACCCCTTCATCTGGGCCTGCCTCGCCGTGACCGCCGGGTTCGGCCTGATCGGTTTCATGGACGATTACGACAAAGTCACGAAGAAGAGCCACAAGGGCGTGTCGGGCAAGACGCGCCTCGCGCTCGAATTCGCCGTGGCGGGGATCGCCAGCTGGATCGTGGTCGGCCAGATCAACACGTTTCTCTACGTGCCGTTCTTCAACAATCTCGGCATCGAGCTGGGTTGGTTCTATTACGTCTTCGCCGCCTTCGTGATCGTGGGCGCGGGCAATGCGGTCAATCTGACCGACGGGCTGGATGGCCTCGCCACCATGCCGGTGATCATCGCGGCGGGGACGTTCGCGCTGATCGCCTATCTCGTGGGGCGCGTCGACTATTCGACCTATCTCGGCATTCCGCACGTGCCGGGTGCAGGCGAGCTGGCGATCTTCTGTGCAGCGATCATGGGGGCGGGGCTCGCCTTCCTGTGGTTCAACGCGCCGCCCGCAGCGGTCTTCATGGGCGATACCGGATCGCTGGCTTTGGGTGGCGCTCTGGGCGCGATAGCGGTGGCGACGCATCACGAGGTCGTGCTGGCGGTCGTCGGCGGATTGTTCGTGTTCGAGGCGCTGAGCGTCATCATCCAGGTGTTCTGGTTCAAGCGAACGGGCAAGCGCGTCTTCCGCATGGCGCCGATCCACCACCATTTCGAACAATTGGGCTGGAGCGAGAGCAAGGTCGTGATCCGTTTCTGGATCGTCGCGATCGTGCTCGCGATCCTCGGTCTGGCGACGTTGAAGCTGCGGTGATCGTGAATCCGGCCTGGAAGGGCAGGCGCTATGCCGTGCTCGGCCTGGCGCGATCGGGCCGGGCGACTGTGGAGGCGCTGCTGGCAAGCGGGGCAGACGTGCTGGCCTGGGACGATCGCGAGGACGCACGCGCGCCCTTCGTCGGTCGCACAGGCGTTGCAGACCCGTTGCAGTCGGACCTGACCGGTTACGATGGCGTGGTCGTCAGCCCCGGGGTTCCACTTAACACCCATCCGATCAAGCCCCATGCCGACAGCTTCGGCGTGCCGGTGATCGGAGACATCGAACTGTTCGCGCAGGCGCGCGGGGCTCTCCCGCCGCACAAGGTCGTCGGCATCACCGGCACCAATGGCAAGAGCACCACGACCGCGCTGGTCCATCATATTCTGAAGACTGCGGGCGTCCCCACCACGATGGGCGGCAATATCGGGCTGCCGATACTGAAGCAGGAGCCTTTGCCCGAGGGCGGGGTTTATGTGCTGGAGCTGTCGAGCTACCAGATCGACCTGACGTTTTCGCTGGATTGCGATGTGGCGGTGCTGCTGAACATCACGCCCGATCATCTGGATCGCTACGATGGCGATTTCCAGAAATACGCGGCAAGCAAATTCCGCCTGCTCGCGATGCAGACGCGCGGCCAAAATTCCATCGCCCGCTTTAACGACGCGCGGGCCTTGGGCAAATTCGCCGAAGGCACGATTGCCAGCATTCTCGAAGACGTTCTGGGTAATCGGGGTTTCGAAGCAAGCGAGCAGATGGACTGGCCCTCTTTGCAAGGGCCGCATAATCTCGAGAATGCGGCTGCTGCCATCGAGGTCTGCGACATTCTGGGCTTATCGGGTCAGCAGATCCGCGCCGGCCTGCAAAGCTACCCCGGCCTTCCGCACCGCATGGAGCGGGTCGCCGAAATCTCCGGCGTCGTTTATGTCAACGACAGCAAGGGCACCAACACCGCAGCTTCCGCACCTGCGCTGGCGGCATTCGACAACATCCACTGGATCGTCGGCGGGCTCGCCAAGGAGCCGGGGTTGGGCGAGTGCGAGGCCGAATTGCCGCACGTCAAAGCCGCCTACACCATCGGCAAGGGTGGACCCGCTTTCGCCGAATTGCTTGAGGGCCGCGTCCCGGTAACGCGTAGCGAAACGCTCGAGCGCGCGGTGCGCGATGCTGCCGCTGCGGCGCAAGAGGGCGACACCGTCCTGCTTTCGCCCGCCTGCGCCAGCTTCGACCAGTTCCGCGATTTCGAACAGCGCGGCGAGGCGTTCCGCACGGCTGTCGGCGAGCTTGGCGCATGAACATGCAGCGTCCTTACGTGCCCGGTGCCGCCCGTCCCGGCATACGCCGCCCTGGCCAGAAGCTCTCCCGCTGGACCGAGCTGACGATCTGGTGGCGCGAGATCGACCGGGTGTTGCTTGGCCTGATACTGGCGTTGATGGCGTTCGGCACCGTGGCCGTCGCCGCCGCATCGCCCGCCAGCGCGGACCGTCTTTCGACCGCGACGCAGACGCTCGACCCGCTCTATTTCTTCTATCGCCATCTCGCCTGGCAGGCGATCGGGATCGGCGTGATGATCGCCATCAGCATGGTCAGCCGCGAAAACGCCCGGCGCGGCGGATTGCTGCTGGCCGCAGGGATGCTCGGCGCGCTGTTTCTGGTCCCGATCGTCGGGGCCGAAGTCAACGGGGCGCGGCGCTGGCTCGATTTCGGAATGCGCTTCCAGCCGTCCGAATTCCTGAAACCCGCCTTCGCGATCGCCGTCGCGTGGATTCTGTCGTGGCGGATGCGCGATCCCAACCTGCCGGTGATCGCCCTGTCGGCGGCGGCTCTCGCCCTCGTCGCTGCGCTCTTGATGATGCAGCCCAATCTCGGCGACACGATCCTGTTCTTCGGCGCGTGGTTCGTACTCGTCCTCTTGGCAGGCGTGCCGGTGCAGCGGATGGGCGCTCTGATCGGGATCGGCGGAGCGGCGATGGTCGCGACCTATTTCCTCTACGACAACGCGCGCCATCGCATTGACAGCTTCATGGGCGGCGGCACCGCCTTCGACCAGGTCGACCTCGCCGAGCGCACATTGCTCGCGGGTGGCTGGACGGGCAGTGGATATGGGCTGGGCCTCAGGAAGATGAACCTCCCCGAAGCGCACACCGACTACATCTTCTCCGTCATCGGGGAAGAATTCGGCCTGATCGTTTGCGCTCTCGTCGTGATCGTTTATCTCGCCATCGTGGCGCGCGTTTTGATGAAATTGATCGACGAGGATGATCTGTTCGCCCTGCTGGCGGGTGCGGGCCTGATTACGCTGTTCGCCGGTCAGGCTTTCATCAACATCCTCGTGAACCTGCAGCTGTTCCCGTCGAAAGGGATGACCTTGCCGCTGATCAGCTATGGCGGCTCGTCCACGATCGCGCTGTGTCTCGAAGTCGGGCTGCTGCTCGCCATCACCCGGCGAAACCCCTTCCTCAAGCGCGAGACGCGCGGGCTGGTCGATGTGATCGGCTGGAACGAGCGCCGCGCGCCGAAGAAACAGAGCGAAGCGATCCGGCGGGAAATCTATCCGTGAGCAAGCCCGACAACACCCATGCCGCGCGCCATTTCGTCCTCGCCGCCGGGGGCACAGGGGGCCATATGCTGCCCGCCTTCGCGCTGGCGACAGAGCTGGAACGGCGCGGACATCATGTCGCTCTGATCACAGACGAACGCGGCGCGCAGATCCCCGGTCGCCCGGACTTCCTGACCATGCATGTCCTGCCCGCTGGGCGCTTCGGCAAAAACCCGCTGAAATGGATTGGGGGCGCGAGGGCGGTGTGGGAAGGGCGCAACATGGCGATCCGCCTGTTCGAAAGCTTCCAGCCGAGCGCCGTGGTCGGCTTCGGCGGCTACCCCGCCTTTCCCGCTTTATGGGCTGCGACCGCGATGGGCATTCCCAGCGTGGTTCACGAACAGAACGCGGTGCTGGGCCGGGTCAATCGCCTGCTGGCAGGCAAGGTCGATGCCATCGCGACCGCCTATCCGCAGATTGAGCGATTGAAGCCGAAATACACCGGTAAGGTCCATCTCGTCGGCAATCCGGTGCGCGCGGAGGTTCTGGCCCTGCGCGAAGAGGAATTTCCCGCGCTGGGCGAGGAAGGGCTGTTCCGCGTCCTCGTCACCGGAGGGAGCCAGGGTGCGCGCGTCCTGTCCGAAGTGGTGCCCGACGGGCTCGCCATGCTGCCGCCTGCGCTGCGCCAGAGGTTGCAGGTCACCCAGCAATGCCGCCCCGAAGATCTGGACGCGGTGCGCACGCGCTATTCCAACCACGAAATTCCCGCCGAGCTCGGCACCTATTTCGAGAATATGGCCGCGCGCCTTGCCGATGCGCATCTCTTCATCGGGCGCGCGGGCGCGTCCACCATCGCGGAACTGACCGCGGTCGGGCGCCCGGCGATCCTCATCCCGCTTCCCATCGCGACGGACGATCACCAGGCCGCGAACACGCGCGAGATGGTCAAGGCGGGCGGGGCGCGCATGGTGCGACAGGACCAGTTCACCGCCAAGGAACTCGCCAAGCAGATCAAGGCCATCGCCGACAGCCCCGAAGGGCTCAGTAAAGCGGCGCATGCGGCGTTCAATTGCGGGCGGCCAAACGCCGTCAGAGACCTCGCCGATCTCGTCGAAAGCTTCGGCGGGGCGGAAATGATGGACGTGATCCGCGTCGGCGCGAACAACGCGCGCGGCGCTTCGCAGGGCGTGGCCGTGGGGCAGGGCGCGGCGCGCGAGATATGCGAAAGGCTGAAGCCATGAGAGGCGTGCCCACCGATATCGGCACCATCCATTTCGTCGGGATCGGCGGGATCGGCATGTCCGGCATTGCCGAGGTGATGGCCAATCTCGGCTACAGCGTGCAGGGTTCCGACATCAAGGAAAGCGCGGTGGTCGAGCGTCTGCGCTCGCGCGGGGTCAAAATCATGATCGGCCATGCGGCGGAAAACGTCATGGATGCCGCGGTCGTGGTGACCTCGACGGCGGTGAAGCGCACCAATCCCGAAGTCGCCTATGCGCTCGAAAACCGCATCCCCGTGGTGCGCCGGGCGGAAATGCTGGCCGAACTGATGCGGCTGAAATCCACCGTCGCGGTGGCGGGCACGCATGGCAAGACGACGACGACCAGCATGATCGCCGCGCTGCTCGATTGCGGTAGTGTCGATCCGACCGTGATCAACGGCGGCATCATCGAACAATACGGCTCGAACGCGCGGCTGGGCGATAGCGACTGGATGGTGGTGGAAGCGGACGAGAGCGATGGCAGCTTCCTGCGCCTCGACGGAACGATCGCGGTCGTCACCAATATCGATCCCGAACATCTCGACCATTACGGCGATTTCGACGGGGTGAAGGACGCCTTCGTCGAGTTCATCCACAACGTCCCCTTTTATGGCGCGGCGATCCTGTGCATCGACCACCCTGAAGTTCAGGCCGTGATCGGCAAGGTGCGCGATCGCAACGTCGTGACTTATGGCTTCAATCTCCAGGCGGATATCTGCGGCGTCAATGTCCGGCCCGATGCGGGCGGAAATTGCTTCGACGTGATCGTGCGTCGGCGTGGGCAGGAGGATCGCCGGATCGAAGGCGTGCGGCTGCCCATGCCGGGTCGCCACAACGTCCAGAACGCGCTCGCCGCGATTGCGGTGGCGATCGAGATGAAATGCCCCGACGAGGTGATCTGCAACGGCTTCGCCAGCTTCGGCGGGGTCAGGCGCCGCTTCACCAAGACGGGCGAGGTCCCGGTGGGCGATGGCAAGGCGACGATTATCGACGATTACGGCCATCACCCGGTTGAAATCCGCGCTGTTTTGGGCGCCGCGCGCGAGGCCACGCAGGGCCGCGTCATCGCGGTGGTGCAGCCGCACCGCTACACCCGCCTGCGCGATCTGATGGACGATTTCCAAAGCGCCTTCAACGAAGCGGACGAGGTGTTCGTGACGCCCGTCTACGAAGCGGGCGAGGAGCCGATCGAGGGCGTCAGCTCCCACACGCTCGTTGAAGGCCTCAAATCGCGTGGCCACCGTGCCGCTGCCAGCGTCGCCGATATGGACGAGTTGGTCGCGGTGCTGGGCGCCGAATTGAAGCCGGACGATCTTATCGTGTGTCTGGGCGCGGGCGACATCACGCGCTGGGCCGCCGAACTGCCCGATGCGCTTCAGAAGGAACGCGCCCGGTGACCCAGCCCGACGATGTCTGGAACTGGGACAGTGGCGAGGCACCCGATTGCGAGGTCGAAGGCGGGACAAGCGCGCCGATCTCGACCAGCGGCTTGCGCGGGCGACTGACGCATGATGCACCGCTCGCCAAGCTCGTCTGGTTCAAATCCGGCGGCCATGCGGACTGGCTGTTCGAACCCGCCGATCTCGACGATCTGATCCTGTTCCTCGAACGGCTCGACGGCGCGCTGCCGATCATGCCGCTGGGCCTGGGTTCCAATCTGATCGTGCGCGACGGGGGCGTCCCCGGCGTCGTCATCAAGCTCGGCAAGCCGTTCGCCGGGATCGAAGTGGACGGGATGACTCTCACTTGCGGGGCCGGGGCGCATGGCATCCTCGTCGCCAGTGCGGCGCGCGATGCGGGCGTGGCGGGCATGGAATTCATGCGCGGCATTCCGGGCACGGTCGGCGGTTTCGTGCGCATGAATGGCGGCGCCTATGGGCGCGAGGTCGCGGATGTGCTGATCGATTGCGACGTCGTCATGCAGGACGGCAATCTGATGCGGCTGACGAAGCGAGAGCTCGATTACAGCTATCGCCATTCGGCGCTGCACGACAATTCCGTGGTGGTTTCGGCCCGTTTCGAAGGAACGCCCGGCGATCCCGAAGCCATCGGCGCGGAGATGGACCGGATTGCCGAGGCGCGCGAGAATTCGCAGCCGCTACGCACCAAGACGGGCGGATCCACCTTCAAGAACCCTCCTGGCGAAAAGGCCTGGGCTTTGGTCGACAAGGCGGGATGTCGGGGCATGACCGTCGGCGGCGCGCAGGTGAGCGAGAAGCACACCAATTTCCTCATCAACACCGGCGATGCGACCAGCGAGGATATCGAAACGCTGGGCGAAGAGGTGAAGCGGCGCGTGTACGAAAATTCGGGCGTGGAACTGGAATGGGAAATCCGCCGGGTGGGCAGACCGTGACCCTCGATCGCAAACTCCACGTCGCCGTCCTGATGGGCGGCTGGGCGAACGAACGTCCGGTTTCGCTGATGTCGGGCGAAGGCGTCGCCAAGGCGCTGGAAGAGCGCGGCCACCGCGTCACCCGGATCGACATGGACCGCCAGGTCGCCGCGCGCATCGCGGCGGCCGCGCCCGATGTCGTCTTCAACGCGCTTCACGGCGTGCCGGGCGAGGATGGCACGGTGCAGGGCATGATGGACTTGATGGGTGTGCCCTACACCCATTCGGGCCTCGCCACATCGGTCATCGCGATCGACAAGCAGCTGACCAAGCAGGCGCTGGTGCCCCACGGCGTACCCATGCCCGGCGGGCGGATCGTCAGAAGCGCGGAGCTGTTCGAGCGCGACCCGCTGCCGCGCCCCTACGTCCTGAAGCCGGTCAATGAAGGCAGTTCGGTCGGCGTCGCGATCGTGACCGAGGGCGGGAATTACGGCCACCCGATCGCGCGCGATGCGAAGGGCCCGTGGCAGGATTTCGCCGAACTGCTCGCCGAACCCTATATCAAGGGGCGCGAGATGACTTCGGCGGTGGTCGATTTCGAAGACGGGCCGCGTGCGCTGGCCGTCACCGAACTGAAGCCCAAGAGCGGCTTCTACGATTTCGACGCCAAATACACTGACGGGATGACCGATCATATCTGTCCGGCTGAAATTCCCGAGAATATCCGCGACCTCTGCCTCGAAATCGCGCTGAAGGCGCACAAGCTGCTGGGCTGTCGCGGCACCAGCCGGACCGATTTCCGCTGGGACGAGGAGCAGGGCGAAGACGGCCTGTTCGTGCTCGAAACCAACACCCAGCCGGGGATGACGCCGCTTAGCCTCGTGCCCGAGCAGGCGCGCCGTGCGGGCATGGAATATGGCGAGCTGGTCGAGACGATCATCGAAGCCGCGCTGCGTGATTTCGCCGTGAAGGCTCCCGCCGATGGCTAAGGTCAAGCGCACCAGTCCGGGCGTGCGTCGCTCCGCCGCTGCGCGCAATCGCACACAGAAAACGCGCGCCGCCAAGAAACACACGGTCGGCCTGTTCGACCAGATGCTGGCGCTGCTCCCCTTCACGGAGGAGCAATTGCACAAGGGTTTCGTCGCCGCGATCCTGGCGCTGGCGCTTGCCGCTGCGTGGTTCGTCGCCAGCCTGGCCGGCCTGCCCGCGCTCGCCAATGCGCGTTTGGCCGAAGCCGCTTCCGATGCCGGGTTCGAGGTGCGTCGCGTCAAGGTGACGGGCGTCGAGCGGATGAACGAGCTGACGGTTTACGAGCGCGCCCTAGCCATGCGCGATCAGCCGATGCCGCTCGTCGATCTCGATGCGCTGCGCGATCGCCTGCTGGAATTGAGCTGGGTCAAGGATGCGCGCGTATCGCGCCAGCTTCCCGACACGCTGATCGTCGACATCGTCGAGCGCGAAGAGCACGCCGTCCTCGCCAAGCCCGACCGGTTGATGTTGGTCGATGCCGAGGGGCACGAGCTCGAACCCATCAGCCGCGCCAATGCCACGGGCAAGCTCACCATCGCCGGGCCGGGCGCGCAGAAACAGGTCGGCGATCTCGACCTGCTGCTCGACGCCGCGCCTGCGCTGAAACCCAAGGTCGAACAGGCCGAATGGGTCGGCAATCGCCGCTGGAACCTGACCTTCAAGACCGGCCAGATGCTCGCGCTTCCCGAAGGCGAGGATCAGGCGGCGAGCGCGCTCGTCTCCTTCGCCAAGCTCGACGGGCATTACCGGCTGTTGGGCGGCAAGGTCGTCGCGGTCGATATGCGGGTGCCCGAACAGGCTTATTTCCGGTGCACCGGGGGCCCGTGCAGCATGAGCGGGCTGGAACAGAAGGCCGCGGCCGCAGGAGCGCGGAACTGATGGCCGGCCCCCGCATCACGCGGGCCTATGGCGCAGTCAACATCGGCTCCTTCCGTATCTCGGCCATGATCATGGGTCAGGACGAAAACGGATCGATGGTGGTGCTGGGGTCGAGCCACCGCAAGTCCGAAGGCGTCAAGCGTGGCTACGTTACCGAAATGCGCGCCGCCAGCCTCGCCATTCGCCAGGCGCTAGAAAAGGCCGAGGCGAGTGCGGGCACCAGCGTGTCGAGCGTGTGGATCGGATGTGCGGGGGCGGGGCTGTCGAGCCACATCGCCAGCGTCGAGATCGCGATCGGCGGGCGGCGCATCGAAGAAGACGATATCGAGCACCTGCTCTACGCCGCGCGCGATCACATCCAGCCCGACGGTCGCATGGTCCTCCACGCGCAACCGGCGCATTACACGCTCGACGGGGCGCACGGCGTCGCCAATCCGGCGGGCCTCCATGCCGAGGCGCTGGGCGTCGATATCCATGTGACCGTGGCCGAAGGCGCGCCGGTCAGGAATCTGATCGAGGCGGTCCAGACCGCGCACCTCGATGTCGAGGCGGTGGTCGCCAGCCCGCTCGCCAGCGCCTATGCCTGCGTCACGCCGGAAGAGCGCGAACTGGGCGTGGCGCTGATCGAGATCGGCGCGCAGGTCACCAATATCTCGGTGCATTCGGCAGGCATGTTGCTGGGCCTCAAATCGATCCCGATCGGCTCCAACGACATCACCGACGCGCTCGCTTCAAGCTTCGGCATCCGCCGCAGCCAGGCGGAGCGGCTGAAATGCGTGTCCGGCTCCGCCATGGCCAGCCCGACCGACCATTCCGAGATGATCCCGGTCAACGCGCCGGGCGAGGAAGGCGAAGGGCCGCTGGCGCGCGGCGCGGACGAGCACAACCGCATTTCCCGCGCCGAACTGGTCGCAGTCGTCACCGATCGCCTCGCGCATCTCACCGGAGAGATGCACCGCGCCTTGAAGGACATGGGTTTCACCGGCAATCGCGGCGGGCAAGTGGTGCTGGCCGGCGGCGGCGCGGAGCTTCACGGGATCGCGGAATTCGTGCAGGCCGCGCTGGGCCGCCCCGTGCGGATCGGGAAGCCGCCGCGCCTCCAGGGCCTGCCCGAAGCGCACGCGACGCCCGGCTTCGCCTCGCTGGTGGGTTTGTGCCTCTATGCGGCAGACGATCCGGTCGATATCCGCTCGGTCGATCCGGGTTATCAGCCGACGCGCCGCTATTCGGGTCTGGGCCTTGTAAACAGGGTGTTTCAGGCGGTTAGGGAGTATTTCTAGGCACGACTGCATCAACCAGCCGTTGGACCTGCGAAGGCTTTGTGGAAAAGGCGATTAAGCCTTTGCAACGCCGAATCGGAATGTGGCACACTGTTTGCCAGTAAATTTAGGGCGAAGCGTCTTCGCCGGAGGACTATCGAATGAGCATCAATATCGGCCCCGCCACCTCGGACGATCTGCGTCCCCGCATCACCGTGATCGGCGTGGGCGGCGCCGGGGGCAATGCCATCGCCAACATGATGGACGCCCAGATCGAAGGCGTCGATTTCATCGTGGCGAACACCGATGCGCAGGCGCTGAGCAATGCGGCGGCGGAAAAGCGCATCCAGCTGGGCCCGGACATCACCGGCGGCCTGGGTGCGGGCGCGCGGCCCGAAGTGGGCAAGGCCGCGGCCGAAGAAACGGTCGAGGATATCGAACACGCGCTCGAAGGCGTGAACATGTGCTTCATCGCGGCGGGCATGGGCGGGGGCACCGGAACCGGCGCCACGCCCGTCATCGCCGAAGCCGCGCGGAA
This sequence comes from Erythrobacter sp., assembly GCA_009993605.1. Taxonomy (GTDB): domain Bacteria; phylum Pseudomonadota; class Alphaproteobacteria; order Sphingomonadales; family Sphingomonadaceae; genus Qipengyuania. The sequence goes on along the minus strand of JAACTB010000008.1, from coordinate 229,541 downwards.
GAAAGGCGTGCTGACCGTGGGCGTCGTGACCAAGCCGTTCCTGTTCGAAGGCACGCGCCGCATGCGCGCCGCCGAAGCGGGCATCGACGAGCTGCAGAAGCACGTCGACACGCTGATCGTCATTCCCAACCAGAACCTGTTCCTGGTCGCCAAGGCGGAAACGACCTTCAAGGAAGCGTTCGAACTTGCCGACGAGGTCCTGCAACAGGGCGTGCGCTCAATCACCGATCTGATGGTGATGCCGGGCCTCATCAATCTCGACTTCGCCGACGTGCGTTCGGTTATGAGTGAAATGGGCAAGGCGATGATGGGCACGGGCGAGGGCGAGGGCGACAATCGCGCGCTCGAAGCTGCCGAACGCGCCATCGCCAACCCGCTGCTCGACGGGGTCAGCATGGCGGGCGCCAAGGGCGTCATCATCTCGATCATCGGCGGCGAGGACATGAAGCTTCTCGAAGTCGACGAGGCGGCGAACCACATTCGCGAACTCGTCGACGAGGATGCCAACATCATCTGGGGCTCGGCCTTCAATCCCGACCTCGACGGCAAGATCCGCGTGTCCGTGGTCGCCACCGGGATCGAGCATGACGGGCAGGCGATGCCGACCCAGTCGCGCGGGTTCACCATGTCGGAATCGCGTGCGCCTAAGCGCCCCGCGCTCGATCTGCCGCGCCAGGGCGAGGAAGACAGCGAGCCGTTCGAACTGAGCGAGGGGCTTTCCGCCGATCTCGACGAAGAGCGCACTGCCGCTTCGGCACCCGCTCCGTCTCCCGCATCGCGCGCGCCCGAAGAGAGCGAACCGATGGAGTTGACCTCGGACGATTTCGCCGAAAATAACCGGGCCGAACCGCGCAAGGCCGCCGCCTCCTATTCGGATTTCGACGAGGACGAGGGCGAGGATGTCGACGACATCGTCGATCCGCTGGCTGGCCTACGCAACGAACACACCGAACGCTTCGACCGCGCCAGCGAGGATCCGCTTGCGGCGCATGCTGACAGCCGCTCGCTCGAAACCGATATGGAAGACGAGGGCTGGGGCCGCGATACCGGTCGGCGGCCCACGCTCGACCTATCGCAGAACGATGGCGGTGGCGATCGCGGGCGGAGCGCTTCGCAGGACGAGCTTCAGCTCGGCAACGACCAGATGGCGGCCGATTCGCGCAATCCGCTCCAGTCCAAGCCGGCTCGCCCAGCGGACGCCAAGGCCGAGTCCGAAGATGGCGGTCGGGGCGGTGCGCGCCCTGCGAGTGGCAGCGGATCGGGCAGCACCCTGTTCGAGCGGATGGCCAATCTTTCGCGCGGCAGTGCACCGCGTCCGGCCGATGATCGCGACGATGGGGATGACGACGATACCGGCGGCGCGCTCAACATTCCGCGCTTCCTCGGTCGGCAGAACAATCAGTAAGAGCCGGTTCGTCGCGGCGATGCGGGGCCCGGTTCAGGCTATGGCCAGACCGGGTCCGCCATCGTCGTGATTGCAACGACAGGAAGGCGCGGGCGCCGGGCGCTCGCCGAGGACGGAGCGCTGGTTTGCGACATCTGAAGCGAATATCCCTGATGAGTGCGTCGATCGCGGGAATGATCGCCGCTACCACGGTTCTGCCCGCTTCTGTCTCCGCCCAAGCCGTCGTCCAGCCCCTTCCGCCTCGCGCGGCGGGGGATCTCAACGATGCTTTGCGCCGTCTCGCCCGCTCTCCGCGCGATCTGGGCGCGCTGCTCGATGCGGGCGAAGCTTCGCTGGCGGTCGGCGATCTCGACGCGGCGATCGGATTCTTTGTGCGCGGACAGGACGTGGCGCCCGAGAACGGCCGCGTCATGCTCGGCCTTGCACGCTGCTTCACTTTGCAGCGCCGTCCGATCGAAGCCTTGCGCCTGTTTGCGGAAGCCGAACAGGCGGGCATCGCCGAATCCGAGATGGCCGCCGATCGCGGCCTCGCCTTCGATCTGGTGGGCGACAATGCCAGCGCGCAGGCCCTCTATCGCTTGGCGTTGGCGCAGGGGAACGATCCCGAGACGCGCCGCCGCCTGGCTCTCAGCCTCGCCATGACGGGACAGCGGAAGGAATTCGAAGCCACATTGCTCCCGCTTCTCCAAAGCGAGGACCGCTCGGCCTTTCGCGCGCGCGCCTTCGGCCTCGCCATTCTGGGCGATGCGGACGATGCAGTAGGCATTGCCGAAGCGTTGATGCCGACCGATCTGGCGCTGCGCATGGCTCCTTATCTGCGATACATGCCGCGCCTCACGCGGGCGCAGCAGGCGGCGGCAGCCAATCTCGGGGCATTCCCAAGAGCGAACGAGATCGGGCGCGACGATCCGGCGATCGCAAGCTATGGCCCTTCGGAAAGCCGCATCGCGCGCGGACCGGACGCGGCTCTGGCTCCCAGCGGCGTCACGATGGGCGCGAATGCGAATGCAAATGCGGGCGCTACGGCGGTCGCGACACCCGCGCCCGCGCCCGCTCCTCAACGCCAGACGCGCCAGCAGCGCCGCCAGGCAGAGCGCAGCGCGCGAACAACCGCCGCCTCGGATCCGTTGGCGCGTACGCTCGCCCGATCGACTCCGGCTGCGACGCCAGAGCGTGCGGTTGCAGCACCCCCGCCAGTGCCCGCTCCCTTTCGCGCGCCAACACCGGCACCGGCGCCTGCACCAAGTCCGGTCGCCGTCGCGCAGGCGACCCAGCCCGCGATCCAGCTGGAGCTTCCGCCCTCGACTGATCAGGTAGCCCCCGTTCAGACGAGCAGCGCGCCAGTGACCGAGGCACCGGCCCAGATCGTGCGGATCGATCCGTCTCCGGTCGCGACATCCGCCGAAATCGTACCAGCCGCGCCGGTGAGAGAAGAGCCCGTCCAGGTCGCCGCCTTGAGCGTTCCGACTGTCGCGAGCCCAGCTCCTTCGAGGGTCGCCCCAGCCGAGACCATTCCCGATCCCGAGCCTTCGCAGAGCGTGGCCGACGCGTTCGCGGCCTTTGCCGCTACGCAGCCCGTGACTCCGCCCCGGCCTGGCACGGCAGTCGATATCACAACCATCAAGCCCCCGCGCGAGCGCGCTGCGCCGCCGCCGCCTGCTCCCGAGGCGAAGCCGAAGCCTCCGGCCAATCCCTCGCGCCACTATGTCCAGATCGCCACTGGGCGCGATCGCGATGCGCTGAAATTCGACTGGCGCCGCATTTCGCGCAAGGCCGATTCGCTGCTCGACGGGAAGGGCCCGTTCGTGACCAAATGGGTCGAGGCCAACCGCCTGCTCGCCGGTCCCTATCCCAGCGCGGCTGCCGCGCGTGAGGTGATGAACAAGCTGAAGGCGCTCGACATCGACAGCTTCACCTTCACCAGCGATCCCGGCCAGTCGATCGACAAGCTCGACTGACGCGCGAGTTCTTCCCGGTCCGTTTCCAAGCACTCGCAACGCTTGTGCACAGCGTTTGCACAGGCGTTTCGGCGGGAACCCCGGTTCTCCCCAGCAGTGGCGAGGGGGCCGATTGCCAATCGCCCCGCGGCTTCGGCATTGAGACCGAATGCAAAGGATGGGATCGGGTCGATGAGGGCGGTTGAGGATTTCGCGAACGACGATGATGCGGCGCCGGTCGACATGCTGGCGGCGCTGTTCGAAGCGCGTGGCTGGCCGTGTTCGGTCCGTGGCCACGAGGTCAGCGGCGAGGTGCGCGGAAGCTGGGCGAAATATCAGGTGAAGGGCATCTGGCGCGCCGACGATTGCGTGCTTCAGATCCTGTGCCTGCCCGAAGTGCGCGTCCCGGATGACAAGCTGGCGGCCGCCTACGAACTGCTCGGCACGATCAACGAGCAGCTATGGCTCGGCCATTTCGATATCTGGTCGAATGGCGGCGTCCTCCTGTATCGCAACGCCACCATGCTGGGCGACGACGGCACGCTGGGTCTCTCGCAGGCGCAGGCGCTCGTCGAAATCGCGGTGGAGGAATGCGATCGCTTCTATCCCGCCTTCCAGTTCGTCTTGTGGGGTGGAAAGTCGCCGGCAGAGGCGTTGGAAGCCGCGATGGTCGATCCCGCCGGGGAGGCCTGACCGATTTCGACTTGCGCCGGCGCAATTCGACGTGGCGGCGTTAACCAAAACGCCCCGCAAATGGTCCGGTTTTACTTGAAATTCGGGCCCGGGACCCCGATATTGCCGGTATTCGCGAGAGAGCGCATCGGGCGCAGCCATCGCATCAAGGAGAGAGATCAAAATGGCCGATTGGAACGACACCGGACGACGGCAGACGGGCTTCAGCTCGGTTCCGCGCGCTGGCGATGCCGTGGCCCGTCGCGAAACGTTTGATGCGGGCCTGCGCTCGCACATGCTGTCCATCTACAATTACATGGCGAGCGGTGTGCTGCTCACCGGCATCGTCGCGATGCTGACCTACCAGTCCGGCCTGGCGGTGAACTTCGCCAGCGGGCCGCTGATGTGGATTGTAGCGCTTTCGCCGTTGGCCTTCGTGATGGCGATGAGCTTCGGCCTGAACAAGATGAGCCGCGGGACCTTGCAGATCCTGTTCTGGGCCTTCGCGACCGTCATGGGCCTGTCCCTGTCCACGATCTTCCTGCGCTTCACGGGCGAATCGATCGCGGCGACCTTCTTCGCGACGGCGGGCGCGTTCGCGGGCCTCAGCCTGTTCGGCTACACGACCAAGAAGGACCTGTCCGGCATGGGCACGTTCCTCGTCATGGGCGTGATCGGCCTGATCATCGCGATGGTCATCAACATGTTCCTCGGGTCGAGCACTCTGGGACTGGCGATCAGCTTCCTCGGCGTGCTGATCTTCGCGGGCCTCACCGCCTACGACACACAGCGCCTGAAGCGGGAATACGAGTATCTTCGCGGCACCGAATTCATCGGCAAGGCCGTGATCATGGGTGCGCTGAGCCTCTATCTCGACTTCATCAACATGTTCATGTTCCTGCTGCAATTCATGGGCAACCGCGAATAGGTTTCCGGGACGGTTCGCTGCTTCCGATGGTGGAAGCGGACTGTCGCACACAGGACTCAGTTCATCGTGCCCGGAGCGCATCGTGCGTTCCGGGCATTTTCTTTATCCTCAACCGCTTGTACCGCTATCGGCTTCAGCCCGCGTTCAATCGGAACGCGCAACAGGCTGGGCTCACGAGTATTTCAAACGGGAGGGACGCCTGGCTATGCGCCACGCAACCAAATCGCAGCTACGCTTTGTCTTGATGACGGCCGGTGTCGCCGGCCTCGCCGCCTGCGCCACGCCGGAACCGCCTCCGCCGCCGCCTCCGCCGCCGCCGCCTCCCCCGGTCGAGGTAATTCCTTTGCGGCCCCTGCCGCCCGGGGGCGCGGCCTATGTCATGGAGATTCCCGGCACGGACGTGCTTGGGCAGCGCCAGACGGTGAACCGCAATCTGACCGATGACGAGCGGACCTGGCATTTCCGGTCCGCCTGGAACGTTGCGGCGCTGAACTGCCTCGGGCCGCGCTACGAACCGATCCTTCAGGGCTACAGCGCCTACATCCAGGACAATGCGCGCGACCTGAAGCGCGTCAACGACCGCATCGACGCAGAATATCGCAAGGAATTCCGCGACCGGCGCGAAGCGATCATGGCGCGCGAGACGCAGATGACCTCGGTCTACAATTTCTTCGCCCTCCCTCCCGCGCGGGCCAATTTCTGCCAAACCGCGCTCGATATCTCGAACCGTGCGCTGGCGACGACGGATATGGATGCCGAAGGCTTCGCGGCGGCGAATTTCTCCCTCTTCGAACAGCCCTTCGACACGTTCTTCGCCGCCTACGAAGTCTACGAGCGCGAATCGGCTGCCTGGGACGCCCAGTATGGTGAGCGCTACGGCCAGTCGCAGCCCGGCTATGTCGCCGTGCAGCAGGCCCGCGCCGCGCGCGCGCCGGTGATCACCTTCGACGGTGTGGGGGAGACCTTGTCCACTCCCGCCGCCGAACAGACCAAGGTCATCGATCCCGATACCGGCGCACCGATCCCGGTCGTCCCGGTGGACGAAACGCGCACGTCGCAGCCGGTCGTCCAGCCGATCCCCAATGATGCGGGCGAAGACGACACGCCGCAGGGGACGGCTCAGGTGACGGGTTCGGCGAATTAGGCTTTGCACCGCGCGCGCCTTTCGCTAAAGCGCGCGCTCCGCCGGGCGGCGAGTCAGCTTTTCGCCCGGCGATCGACCTGGAACGGGGCCGTAGCTCAGTTGGGAGAGCGCGTCGTTCGCAATGACGAGGTCAGCGGTTCGATCCCGCTCGGCTCCACCAGGTAAATTTTCGGCGAAAATTTCCCTGGGTTCCTTGTTTCCCGAACCCGCCTCCGCGGGTTCGTCCTCGGTGCTGTTCCTCCCTCCGGTCGGGCACCTGCGGGGCGCGCGGTCGCGCTTGCGGTCGGCTGGTCGCCGACCGGTCCATTCCCAGCCTTGAGGCCTGGCGGCGGAGCACGGGCCGCAGGCCCGCAAGGGCGACCGCCCGCCCGCAGCGCCGACAGGCGCGAGGACATCGCGCGCCGGACGGCGTGCGGAAAAACAAAAAACTCCCGCCGCTGCGCAAAACTCTCTATCGGGCACACCATGCACTTTCTCGACCAAGCCAAGATCTACATCAAATCCGGCGGCGGCGGGCCCGGGGCGGTTTCGTTCCGGCGGGAGAAATACGTCGAATATGGCGGGCCCGATGGCGGCAATGGCGGCAAGGGCGGCGATGTCATCTTCGAAGCGGTGGCGGGCCTCAACACGCTGATCGACTTCCGCTATTCGCAGCATTTCAAGGCGCTGCGCGGTTCGCACGGCATGGGCAAGGACCGGACGGGGGCAGGCGCGCCCGATCTGGTGATCGAGGTCCCGGTCGGCACGCAGGTGCTGTCGGAAGACAAGGAAGAGGTGCTCGCCGATTTCACCGAGGTCGGCCAGCGCGTGGTCTTCCTCGAAGGCGGCATGGGCGGGCGCGGCAATGCCAGTTACAAGACCAGCACCAATCGCGCGCCCCGCCAGCACCAGCCGGGCGTTCCGGGCGAGGAGATGTGGGTCTGGCTGCGGCTGAAGCTGCTCGCCGATGTCGGCCTTTTGGGCCTTCCCAATGCGGGCAAATCCACTTTCATCAATCAGGTCTCCAACGCGAACGCCAAAGTGGGGCATTACGCGTTCACGACCTTGGTCCCCAAGCTCGGCGTGGTGCGCCACAAGGGGCGCGAATTCGTGTTGGCCGACATCCCCGGCCTGATCGAGGGCGCCGCCGACGGGGCGGGTATCGGCGACCGGTTCCTGGGCCATATCGAGCGCTGCCGCGTGCTGATCCACCTCGTCGATATCGCGGGCGACGATCCGGCGGCTGCCATGCAGACGGTCAACGCGGAACTCGAAGCCTATGGCGAGGATCTGGCCGACAAACCCCAGCTGATCGCGCTCAATAAGGTCGATCTGGCCGACAAGGAACTGGGCGAAGGTTTCGCCGCCGAATTGCGCGAAGCGGGCGCCGATCGCGTTTTCGTGATCTCGGGAGCGAGCGGGGAGGGGATCGAGGAGTTGCTCGATGCCGTACTCGCCCATCTTCCCGATCGCACATCGACCGAGACGAAGGGTAGCGAGGTCGAGGATGCGGACGGCGATGGGGTCGCTGAGTGGTCGCCGCTCTGAAGGATATTCGGCACGCTGCCGAGAGGACATGACCGCGGGCTGCATGGCAATCGAACAGCTTTCCCAATTGCGCAACGCCAGGCGCATCGTGATCAAGATCGGATCGGCCCTTCTGGTCGAGCGCGGACAGCCGCGCACGGATTGGCTGGCGACGCTCGCCGCGGAAATCGCGGAGCTGCGCAAGACCAGCGAAGTGATCGTCGTGTCGTCCGGCGCGATCGCGCTTGGCGCGGCGCGACTGGGGCTGGCGAAGGGCGGGCGCGGCAGTCTGGCGGATGCGCAGGCGTCGGCCTCGGTCGGGCAGGTCGCCCTGGCGCGTCTCTGGGCCGATGCGTTCGAGCCGCACCAGATCACCGCCGCGCAGATGCTCGTGACGCTTGGCGATCTGGAAGATCGGCGCCGCTATCTCAACGCTGCCGCCACCTTGGGCCGGTTGCTCGAAATGGGCGTGGTGCCGGTGGTCAACGAAAACGACAGCGTCGCCACGGAAGAAATCCGCTTCGGCGATAACGACCGGCTCGCCGCGCGCGTGGCGCAGGCGGCGGGCGCGGAGGCGGTGGTGCTGCTGTCCGATGTCGACGGCCTTTACGATCGCGATCCGCGCGAGCCGGGGGCGGTGCTGGTGAATCGCGTCGATGGCGTGACGCCGGAGATTTTCGCGATGGCGGGCGAGGGATCGTCCTCCGGCCTCGGCAGCGGAGGCATGACGGCGAAATTGCAGGCCGCCCGCATCGCGGAGCGCGCCGGGATTGCGCTCGCGATTATAAACGGGACGCAGGAACGCCCCTTGGCGCGCGCGCTCGACCAGGGGATCGGAACCCTGTTCGTGCCCCAAGGGGCCGAAGGGGCGCGCAAGGCGTGGCTGTCGGGCCGCCTGTCGCCTGCGGGCGTATTGACCGTCGACGAGGGCTGCGTCGCTGCCCTGAAAGACGGGGCTAGCCTGCTGGCGGCTGGGCTGACCGAGGTCGAGGGAGACTTCCAGCGCGGCGACCTCGTGGCGATCTTCGGCCCGCGTGGCGAGCGATTGGGCCAGGGCCTGGTCGAATATGCCAGCAGCGAATGCCGCCTGATCCTGGGCCTGCGCGAAGAGGGACAGGCCGAAAAGCTCGGCTACGCGCCCCGCGCCGCCGTGGTCCATCGCGACCACATGGTGCGCGAATGAGCGTAGCGATCACCGGGGCGACCGGGTTCGTCGGGCAGGCCGTTCTCGATGCGGCGAACCGGCAGGGGATCGCGATCAGGGCGCTGACCCGCAGGGCGCAGGAACCGCGTAGTGGCGTGACCTGGGTCGAGGGCGCGCTGTCCGACCGGCCCTCGCTGGATCGCCTGATCGAGGGGGCGGAGACTGTGATCCATATCGCGGGCCTCACCAATGCGCCCGATCCGGCGGATTTTCACGACGCCAACGTCGTCGGAACGCGCAATCTGCTTCGCGCCTGCCAGGATGCGGGCGTGCGGCGCTTCGTCTTCGTCAGTTCGCTCTCCGCACGAAAGCCCGAACTGTCGCGTTATGGTGCGTCAAAAGCCGAGGCGGAAAAATGGGTCGGGGCGAGCGGGCTCGACTGGACGATCGTGCGTCCCCCGGCGGTCTATGGCCGGCGCGATTCCGACATGCTCGAACTGTTCCGCGCCGCGCGGTTCGGCGTGGTGCCGGTGCCGCCAAGAGGCCGCACGTCGATTATCCATGTCGACGATCTTGCCGAATGCCTGCTCGCGCTCGCTGCGCAAGCCGGATCGGGTGAGATCGTCGAACTCGATGACGGCCACCCGAACGGTTACGAACATGCCGAACTTGCAAAGCTGATCGGGCGTGCGATGGGCAAGCGCGTTCTCGCTCCGCATCTGCCCGCACCGCTGCTCCGTCTGGCCGCAAAGGCCGACCGGGCGCTGCGCGGAGACGAAGCCAAGCTGACCCCCGACCGCGCAGGCTACATGGCGCATCCCGACTGGGTCTGCGATCCGGCGCGGGCGGTGCCGGTCGAGATCTGGAAGCCAAGGATCAGCGGGCTGGACGGGCTGCGACAGACCGCCGACTGGTATCGCGCGCAAGGCTGGCTCTGACCCAGCGGCGAAAGCCTGTGATTACAGGAAGGGCTCTTCGCCCGGGCGGTGGATGCCGCATTCCACCTTGTCCCAACCCGACCAGCGGCCAGCACGCGAGTCTTCGCCTTCGGCAACCTGACGAGTGCAGGGGGAACAGCCGATTGAGGGGAAGCCGCGCTCGACCAGAGGATGGCGGGGCAGGTCGTGTTCCTCGAAATAGGCAGCGATCCGGTCCGCATCCCAATCGATCAGCGGATTGATCTTCAGCCGCCCCTGCGCGTCCGAAGTGTCGATTTCGAAGCGCGGCAGATTGGCGCGGGTCGCGGACTGGAACGCCTTGCGCCCCGTGAAGCTGGCATCGTACCCCGCCATCGCCGTTTCGAGCGGGCGCACCTTGCGGATATCGCAGCAGCCATCGGGATCGTAGGACCACCGGAGACCGGTTTCGTCCCGCGCCTTGAGATCGGCGAGGTCGGGATAGAGATTGACGAGGTTCAACCCGAACCGCTCGGCCAATTCGTCACGATAGGCGAGCGTTTCGGGGAAATGCTTGCCCGTGTCGAGGAACAGCACCGCCACGCTCGGATCAATGCGCGAGACGAGATGAAGCAGCGCCGCGCTCTCCGCTCCGAAGCTCGACACCATGGCAACATCGCCCGCCAGCGATCCTTCCAATACGGCGCGCAGCCATTCCTCCGTCTCCGCGCCGCGAAACATCCGGTTGAGGCGGATCGCGTCGTGATCGGTGAAGCGCGGCCGCGTGTCGAGCCGGTCTATGGCACGCATCTCGCTCATGCGTGCCTCTTGCTCCAGATCGGCGTGCGCGTATCGGCGGCGCTCTGATAGACCTCGGGCCAGCGCGCGAAGGCGGCCTCGACATCCTCGGCGTCGAGCGGCGCATCGGGATCGAAAGCGTCGAACCCGCAGCGGCGCATATAAGCGAGCTGGTCGACGAGAACATCGCCCACCGCGCGCAATTCGCCATCATAACCCGCTTCGCGCAGGATCCGGGCCGAGCTGTAGCCCCGCCCGTCGCCGAAGGACGGGAAATTGACCTCTACGAGGTCGAGGCGTTCGAGATGCGGGATCAGCTCGCGCGCATCGTCGCCCGGCTCGACGCGGACGGCAGCGGCGTTGGACTGGTCGAGGAAGGCATCGACCGTCACGGCGGCATGCGCGACCGGATCGTCCTCGCGATAGCGCAGCATGGTGTCCGATTCCGGACCCGTATCGGGGCCGCGGCCTTCGGCGGGGGGTGTCTGGTCAGCCATAAAGCGCCTCCTTGAACGGGCCCATTCCGATGCGGCGATAGGTGTCGAGGAAGCGTTCTTCGCCCTCGCGTTCTCGTTCATAGACGCTGGTCACGGTCTCGACCGCGTCCACGATCCCGTCCTCGTCGAAACCGGGGCCGGTGATCTTGGCGAGGCTCACATCCTCCGCCTCGCTGCCGCCGAGCGACAGTTGGTAATTCTCGACGCCCTTACGATCGACGCCGAGAATGCCGATATGGCCCGCGTGATGGTGGCCGCAGGCGTTGATGCAGCCCGAAATCTTGAGCTTCAGCTGACCGAGCGTCGCGGTCTTCTTCGTTTCGGCGAAGCGCTGCGCGATCTTCTGCGCGACCGGTATCGAACGCGCATTGGCCAGGCTGCAATAATCGAGGCCGGGACAGGCGATGATGTCCTCGATCGTATCGAGATTGGGGCTGCCGAGCCCGGCTTCGTCCAGCGCGGTCCAGATCGCGTTGAGATCGGCCTTGCGGACATGCGGCAGCACCACGTTCTGCGTATGCATCACGCGCAATTCGTCGAAGCTGTAGCGGGTGGCGAGATCGGCCATCACGCGCATCTGTTCGGCGGTGGCATCACCCGGAATGCCGCCGACGGGCTTCAGGCTGATGACGGCGGAGACGTAGCCATCCTGCTTGTGCGCGACCGTGTTGCGATCGACCCAGAGGGCGAAATCGGGGTCGGAGCGGTCGATATCGTCCGGCGCCGCCTCGTCGTAGGCGGGGTCGGCGAAGAAGGTCCTGATCCGCTCCAATTCAGCGAAGGGCGGCTCGACGCCAGAATCGAGCAGGTGCTGGAATTCCTCTTCGACCTGACGGGTGTATTCCTCCGCGCCCAGTTCGTGGACGAGAATCTTGATCCGCGCCTTGTACTTGTTGTCGCGCCGGCCGTAGCGATTGTAGACGCGCAGGCACGCCTCGGCATAGGTCACCAACTGGTCCAGCGGCACGAAATCCCGGATCTGCGGCGCGATCATCGGCGTGCGGCCCATGCCTCCACCGACATAGAAGGCCGCGCCCAGTTCTCCGTCGGAATTGCGGACGATATTGATCCCGATGTCGTGCAGCCGCATCGCCGCGCGGTCCTGTTCGCTGGCGATCACCGCGATCTTGAACTTGCGCGGAAGATAGCTGAATTCGGGGTGAAAGCTTGACCACTGGCGAAGCAATTCGGCGTACGGTCGCGGATCGGTCACCTCGTCCGCCGCGGCACCTGCGAAATGATCGGAGCTGATATTGCGGATGCAGTTCCCGCTGGTCTGAATGGCGTGCATTTCGACCTTGGCGAGATCGGCCAGGATGTCGGCGGCATCTTCCAGCTTGATCCAGTTATACTGGATGTTCTGGCGCGTGGTGAAGTGCCCGTATCCGCGGTCGTATTTCTCCGCGATGTCGGCAAGCGTGTGCATCTGCGCACCCGACAGCGTGCCATAGGGAATGGCGACGCGCAGCATATAGGCGTGCAGCTGGAGATACAGACCGTTCATCAGCCTCAGCGGCTTGAACTGATCCTCGGACAATTTGCCTTCGAGGCGGCGGCGGGCCTGGTCGCGGAATTCGGCGACACGGGCATCGACCATCTGCTGGTCGTATTGATCATAAGCGTACATCAGATCACCCACTGGCCGATTTCGGGATCGGCAGGTTTGAGCGTGAGGTCGGGCCGCACGGTCGGGCCGAGCGCGCGGACGCGGTCCTTGATATGGGCCGGACGGGGGCTGCCGTCGTGCATTTCGGCATCGATGGCATAGGGAACGTTGACGCGGCGCGCGGCTTCCTCGCGCTGCGCGATTTCGTCTTCCTGTCCGGTGACGTCGACCGCGTCCTCGACATGGATCGACCAGTCGTTGCCAGTCCACCAGGTCACCGCACCGGTCTTGAGATCATTGCCCGTAAGCAGCTTCATCGTGCGGCCTCCTCAGCGAGCGCGGCGACTGCGACGTCCTCGCGCGCGGTCACCTCGCCGATGACGATCAAAGCGGGGCTGACGACCTGCTCGCGCTCGACCAGATCGGGCAAGCCGGCCAGCGGCGCGCGCAGCACGCGCATATCGGGCCGCGCGCCATTCTCGATCACGGCCACGGGCATGTCGGGGGCAAGCCCGTCCGCCATCAGCTTTTCGGCGATCTGCGGCGCGGTCTTGATACCCATATAGATGACGAGAGTGCGGCCCTTGCCTGCGAGGCCCGCCCAATCCTGTTCGGCCAGGCCCTTGCACTGGCCGGCCACGAAGCTGACGATGCTGGAGGCATCACGATGGGTCAGGGCAATGCCCGCCGCCGCCGCCGCGCCGTTCGCCGCGCTGACGCCGGGCACCACCGCGACCGGGATACCGGCCGCGCGCGCCGCTTCCATTTCCTCGCCTCCGCGTCCGAAGACGAAGGGATCGCCGCCCTTGAGGCGCACGACATCGCGGCCCGCGCGCGCTTCGCGCACTAGAAGAGCGTTGATATCGTCCTGGGGCAGGGTGTGGTGCGCGCGGCGTTTCGCGACCGAGACCAGCCGCGCATCGGATCGGGCGAGCGAGAGGATCGACGCGTCGACCAGGCCGTCATGCACGATCAGGTCGGCGGTTTCGATCAGGCGCGCGGCGCGCAGGGTCAGCAGGTCGGCATCGCCGGGCCCCGCGCCTACGAGATATATCGTTCCGGGTTTTCCCATGAATGGACAATGCGCATCCGCACCGCCCCGCGCCAATCAGAATGGATGCGCCGCCGCACAGCAAAGCTTTTGAAATCCTCGCTTTGCGAAGGCGAAGCTAGTCTTCGGATGCCTTGTTGTCCTGCGCCGTCCCGCCAGCCGCCTGGCGATCCGCGAGCGCTTCCACCAGCCGCTCGAACTGTGCGTTGCCGCGCAGATTGACGTCGCGCTGCGGGAAGGGGATCTCGATATCGTTGTCCTTGAACAGCCACCAGAGCCGTTTCAGCACCTCGCTGCGGACGTTCCCGACCCCTTCTTCGGGATCCTGAATCCAGCAATGGATCGTGAAATTGACCGAGCTGTCGCCATATTCGCTCATCCACACGGTGGGCGGCGGCGCCTTGAGGACGCGCGGCGCATCGGTCGCGGCCTGAAGCATGAGCTTTTCCGCCAACTCCATATCGGCATCGTAGCTGACCCCGACATAGACCTGCATCCGTACGTTCTTCGATGAATAGGACCAGTTTTCGACCTGATTGACCATCAGGTTCTCGTTCGGAATCAGATATTCGCGCTGGTCGCGGGTGGTCACGGAAACCGCGCGCACGCCGATCTTCCTGATCTGGCCGAAGCTTTCCTGCCCCGCCATATCGGTCACCGCGATCACGTCTCCCGGCTTGATTGACTTGTCCATCAGCAGGATGATCCCGGCGATGAGATTGCCGAAGGTCTTCTGAAGGCCGAAACCGATCGCGAGACCGAACGCGCCCGAAAACACGGCGAGCGCGGTAAGGTCGATCCCCAAAAGGTCGATCCCAATGAAGAAGGCCCCGGCCCAGACCACGATCGACAGGATCTTCTGGCCCAGCAATTGCTGCGTGTCGTCGAGCTTGGTCACGCGCAGAAGGATGCGTTGCAGCATCTTGCTGAGCAGCCAGGCGGCGGTGATAACCGCGAAGATGATGAGGAGGACGACCAGCACGTCCCACAGCGACAGGCGGAAATCGCCGACGCTGATCGCGAGCGAATCCACCGCATCGAGGAAACCGCCGACCGTGTCGCTCTTCGATGAAACGGCTTCGCGCAGGCCCTCGGCCGCTGCGACGCTAGTCTCCACCTCGCGCACCGGCGGGGCGAGATTCCAGGCCTGTTCGATCGTTTCGGTGGCCGACGCGGTCGGTGTTGGCGGTGTGGGGGCGGTCATGCGTGATCCATGGCGGCGAAGGCCTGGGTGAGGTCGGCAATGAGGTCGTGCGGGTCTTCGAGGCCGATCGATAGGCGAATGGCGCAATCCTCGCCAGCCTGCCATTCGGGGCGCGGCCATGCCATCCGCTCGCGGATCGGGGCGATGTCGACAGGGAGCGCGAGGCTTTCGAAGCCGCCCCAGCTATAGCCGATCCCGAACAGATCCAGCGCGTCGATCAGGCGGCACCGCGCCGCATCGTCGCGATCTTTGAGCACGAAGCTGAACAGCCCGCATCCGCCGGTAAAGTCGCGGCGCCACAGATCGTGACCGGGCGCGCCGGGCAGGATCGGGCACAGCACATGCGCGACCTCGCTACGCTTGCCGAGCCATTCCGCAATCGCCAACGCGCTCGCCGTCGATCTTTCGAGCCTCAGCTGCATCGTGCGCAACCCCCGCAGAGCGAGGGCGGCATCGTCGGGCGAGACCACCTGGCCCAGTTCCTGCGCGGTCTGGCGCAGCTTGCGATACCAGCGCTCTCCCGCGCTGGCGCTGCCCATCATCAAGTCGGAATGCCCGCCGACATGCTTGGTCAGCGCCTGGACGCTGATGTCGCATCCTCGCTCCAGGGCCGGGAAGCCGAGCGAGGTCGCCCATGTGTTGTCGATCAGGCTGACGGCGCCCTTCTCGCGCGCGATCCGGGTCAGCGCGGGAATGTCGCAGACCTCCATGCTGAGGCTGCCGGGGTTTTCGAGCCAGACGGCGCGCGTCCGCTCGCAGAACAAACCCTCAAAGGTTGCGAGATCGAGCGGATCGAAAAAGCGCGCCTCCACGCCCAGGCGCTTGAACAGCCCCTTCGCCATCGAGCGGCTGGGATCGTAGGCGTTGTCGGTGACGAGGAGGACGTCACCCGGACGGCACACCGCCATCAGCGATCCCGCGATCGCGGCGACGCCGCTGGGATAGAGCACCGTGCCGTGCGCGCCTGGCTCCAATTCGGTCAGCGCGTCAGACAGGGCCCATTGGGTCGGCGAGCCGCGCCGACCATAGAAAAACCGCCCGTCCTCGTTCTTTCGCGGCCCTTCGCGCAGCGCGGCGCAGTCGGCGTAAAGATGCGTGCTGGCGCGATAGACCGGCGGATTGACGACATGCGGGTCGCGGCTGCGGCCCGACACGGCGAGCGTGGTAGCGGCGGTCAATTCGGATGTGTTCGATCCCATCGCTCTCTTCGACAGAAAGCGACCGCATTAATCAAGAGGCGGGGCCGGTTTCCTTGGGCGTATCCGGGTCCGCGCCCCATTCCGCCCAGCTCCCGTCATAGAGCGCGAAATCGTCCCGTCCGATCAGATGGAGCGCAAACAGGACCACCGATGCGGTCATCCCGCTGCCACAGCTGGCGACGATCGGACGCTCCGGATCGAGCCCCGCCTTGGCCACCGCCGCGCGCAATTCCGGGCTGGGGCGATAGGTCCCGTCATCGCGGAACAGGTCGCGGAAGAACAGATTGCGCGCGCCGGGAATATGGCCGCCGGGCAGATCATGGACCGTGTCGATAGTCGCGCCGGTAAAGCGATCGGCGTCGCGGGCGTCGACGATCTGTTCCTCGCCCGTTTCGATATTCGCGAGGATGTCCGCCTTGCTGCGTACGATCGGGCGTTGCGCGCCGATATCGTAGGGGGCGGGCTCCGGCGCGACCGAACCGCCTTCGACCGGGCGCCCTTCCATACTCCATTTGGCCCACCCCCCATCGAGGATCGCGACCCTCTCGTGCCCGAACAGGCGAAGCATGAACCAGGCGCGCGCCGCGCTCTTGATCGCCGAATCGTCGTAGAGAACGATCCAGCTCTGTGCCGTCACACCGAGCGCGCCAAGCCTTTCGGCCAAGTGCTCGCCGCGCGGCAGCGCGCCCGGAACCGGACTGTCCCGATCGGTCAGGCTGGCGAGGTCGAGGAAACGGGCACCGGGAATATGCGCGACGTGAAAATCCTCCTGCGGATCGCGCTCCACGCCGGGCAGATGCCGGGTCGCATCGAGCACGATGATGTCCGGATCGCCCAGATGCGCGGCAAGCCAGTCGGTCGAAACGAGCGAATCCATGCTGAGCCTCTAGACGGTCGGCAGCGGGCGATCGAGCACGCGCTGGGCCAGCGGTTCCCACGACCGCAGCCCTTCGTCGAGGCGGAAGGGGTGCAGGCGGCTCGATCCGCTTTCCGCCAGTTGGCCGACGGCGAAGGTCCGCGCGAAGGGCACCGCATCCTTGGCCGTCGCCCGCAGCCGCATCAGCGGGACGAGCAACGCGGTATTGCCCTGCCGGATCACGTCCGCCTGGGCGAGCGGGATCTGGACGCTGCCCTCGAACCGGGCGGACTGGCCGGTCGCAAGCCGCCCGAAGACATGGCGCGGCGTCAGCGGCGTGGTCTCGTCCAGCACCTGCTCGTCGACCGGCCGGCCCCCGCTCGCCGAACCGAGATCGGCTTCGAGGACGACTTCGTTAAGCGCCACAGGACCGCGATTGAGGATGGTCGCGCGGTAATACAGCGTGGCTGCCATGACGCTGCGCGACAGGCGCAAGGGTTCGAACCGGACGCTGATGGGCGTCCCGTTGGCCGCTTCGGTCATGGCGGGGATGGGCGCTGGCGGGACGGCCGCCGGAGGGACCGCTGCTGCCGGCGCCGGTGCCTGTGCTGGTGCTGGTGCTGGTGCTGGTGCTGGTGCTGGTGCTGGTGCTGATGCCGGTACTGGTGCGGGAGCTGCGACAGGCTCGGGCTTCGCGGCCGCCGGTTGGGCGGGCTCGCGCCGGACGCGCGGCGGTTCGATCGTCGGGACCGGAGCGTTCGCCTGGCGCCGCTTCCGCACCAAAGCCGCTCCACCAGCGACAAGCGCCGCCAGCGCGGCGATCCACCACAGATATTCGCTATCGTCCGCTGGGTCCTCGACCGGAGCGGGATCGGGCGCATTCGTAATTGAAGGACTGGGTTCGAACGGCACCGGGGTGGAGGTGTCGCTCTCGCCGATTGCGGGCGCGGTTTCTGGGCTCGGTATCGGTGTCGGCGCAGGCAGCGGAACGGGCGCCGGGCTTTCCACCGCGCTCGGCTGCGGCCTCGGAACGCGCGAAGGCGCGGGTGTGGGTGCGGGCGCAGGGAGGCGCAGGGTCGGGCTTGGCCGCGTCGTCGGCGTTTGCGTGGGAGCAGGAGTGGGGCGCGGTGTCGGCGTGACGCTCGGCCTTGCAGTCGGGCTGGGCGTCGGGAGGGGCTGTACGGTCGCGCGCGGCGTCACCGGGCCGCTTTCGCTATCGACCGGGCCCTGCACGTTCGGGCTGGGGCTGGGCGTCGGGTTCGGCGGAAGCTGGAAATCCTGGACCGATTGCGCTTGCAAGACGCCGGGCTGCGCAGCGGCGGCGAGAACGAACAGGGGCAGGGCGACGGATGAAAGGAAGCGGGTCATGAAAAATTCGGTTCGGAATGGGGAAGCGAAGAGGTCGCGATGCGCCGCTGAATAGGGAGTGAAGCGGCCCCTTGCCAAGCTCTCGCTTGCGCCCGCCCGCCGATGCGGGCAGAGGCGCGGCATGGGCGACACACCAGAACCCCGGTTTCTCGGCGCGAACACGCCGCTTCCCGCCTCACCCGAAGCGGCGGAGCTCGATTACGTGCCCAATCCGCGCGCCGGCGAACTCTATATGGTGCGCTTCGCCGCGCCCGAATTCACCTCGCTCTGCCCGGTCACCGGCCAGCCCGATTTCGCGCATCTCGTAATCGACTATGCGCCCGACGAAACCATCGTCGAGAGCAAGAGCCTAAAGCTCTTCCTCGGCAGCTTCCGCAATCATTGCGGGTTTCACGAGGATGTGACCGTCGGCATCGGCAAGCGCCTGTTCGACGAGATGGGCCCGCGTTGGCTGCGGATCGGTGGATATTGGTATCCACGCGGCGGCATTCCGATCGACGTGTTCTGGCAGAGCTCCGCTCCGCCGAAAGATTTGTGGCTGCCCGATCAGGGCGTGGCCTCCTACAGAGGAAGAGGGTGATGAGCGATTTGAAGGCGAACCTGCCGAAATACGCGCTGTGGGCGGCGCTGGCGCTGCTCGTGTGGCTCGCCATCGCCGTGTTCGGGCCGAAGATCGGGCTGATCGGCTGGAAAACGGGCTTCGGCTTCATGACCGTCACGGCAGGGCCGTGGTTGATGGGGATCGTCGCTATCTTGGCGCTGATCGCCCTGTTCGTCGCCTGGAAGGGCACGCCGCGCGGGCCGGTCTGGAAAGCCGCACTGGCGCTGGCCATTCCGGTGGTCCTGTTCATGGGATTGCTCTCGGTTCGCGCCGCCGGAGAGGCCGCGCCGCCGATCCACGATGTCGCCACCGATCTGAGAAACCCGCCTGCCTTCTCGGCGCAGACCTTGCAGATGCGCGAGGAATGGGGTGCGAACCCGATCGTCGATTACGGTACGCCGCTGGGCCAGATCGACCTGTGGAAGGACCGCGTCGATGGCGATCTCGCCGTGCAGAACCACGCCGACGTGATCGCCGCGAACTACACCGATCTGCGTCCGATCCCGGTCGGCAACGCGACCCGCGAACAGGCGATGAATGCCGTGGTCGCCGCGATGGGTGAAATCGGCCTCGACGATATCCGCGCCGACAATGCGACGGGGATGGTCGAGGGCGTGGCCGAGACCTTTGCTTACGGTTTCCGCGACGATGTCGTGGCCCGCGTGACCGATAGTCGCATCGACCTGCGCTCGGCGAGCCGGGTGGGGGTGAGCGATCTCGGCTACAATGCCGAGAGAGTGCGCGAATTGTCGGAAGCGATCCGCAGCCGGTTGGGTAGCTAACGACCCGAGAAACGCGCAATCCAGCGGCGGTCGAGCCAGTCCTTGAGCTGCCGCAGCCAGCGCGCCTTGAGGCCCAAAGGTCCATAGCTGAGGATGCTCGTGCCCCGGCAGGTGTTGAACAGGTAGAAGTCTTTGCCGAACGGCGAATAGGTCGCCAGATCGCTGCGCCCCGCGATCAGGCGGCGCAGATTCTTCGCCAGCACGGGCCCCGCATAGACCGCATGGACGCCCGAATGGCGGACGCGGACATCGGTGCGCCGCGCCACGTCGCCCGCCGCGAGGATGTGGGGAAATCCCTCGACCTGCTGGGTCGGGCCGACGCGGATGAAACCGTCCTCATCCACCGGGAGCCCGCTTGCGCGCGGCCAGGACGGTGCGCCGCTTCCGACCGCGGCGAGGATCGCGTCGAAGGGTTCGAGCGCTTCGTTGCCCACCATAAGCGCGCCGTCGTCGAAACGCGCTTCGCCGGTGAGGACGATGATATCCTGGCGTTCCAGTTCGCGCTCCACGACGCGGCGGGCTATGGCGGGATGGCCGGGGATGAGGCCGTGCTCGCCTGCGATCAGCACGACATCGGGTCGGCTCGTGGAATTGCGCGCGCCGAAAGCCAGTTCGACTCCGCCCGCCCCGCCGCCGATGACGGCGATGCGGCGCGGCGTGGCGGTGTCCTCGACGCTGTCCCAGCTTTCCATGAAGGCGTCGATAGGCCGGATGTCGATCAGTCGCGGATCGGTTCCGACCAGATTGTCCGCTCGGCCCGCCCCGCCGATGGCGATGGAGCAGAGATCGAAAGCGACCCGCTCGCCCGTTTCGAGCCGAACCTCGCGGTGTACGGGATCGAGTCCGACCGCGCGGCAGCGGTGCCAGTCGATCCACGCCTCGCGCACCAGCGGCTCGAGCGCGATCCGGGTTTCCTTGCCGCGATATTCGCCGGCCATCCAGCCCGGCACCATGCCCGAATACTGCATCTCGTCGCGCGGCTCGACGAGAATGGTGCGCCCCTCGGGCGGGCCCTGCTTCAGCCAGTCGTCGATAACCCCGAGATGCGCATGACCCGCACCCAAAAGTACGATGGTCGGGCCGTCGCTACTCATCCGAGAACCGGTCCGCGACCAGCGGACCGCAAGCGCGACCGCGCGCCCGCGGCGACTGAAAGGTGCGAGGACATC
Source organism: Erythrobacter sp. (assembly GCA_009993605.1). Lineage (GTDB taxonomy): Bacteria > Pseudomonadota > Alphaproteobacteria > Sphingomonadales > Sphingomonadaceae > Qipengyuania. Next base: position 208,778 of record JAACTB010000008.1, on the reverse strand, counting down.
GCGCTCGCAAAAGCGAGCGCCCAAACAAAAATGGTGCCGGTTAGAGGATTCGAACCCCTGGCCTGATGATTACAAATCAACTGCTCTACCAACTGAGCTAAACCGGCCCGATGCGTCGGATGCGCGAGGGATACGCCCTTCGATCAAAGCGCGCCGAAAGTCCAGCCCTCGGTTCGCGCGACGAGGGGTGTGAGATCGGCAGGGTGCCAGCGGCGCGGATCGTGCGCGACCATGCGCAACCACGCGGCGGTCAGCAGCGCATCCGACGAATGGTCGTCGATCGCCCCTTCGCCCCCAACTGGCGGTGATCCGAGCGTATCGAGCGCGCGGTTCAGATCTTCGAAATTGCGCATCTTCGCGCGAGACACGCTGCGCCCGGCCTCGAGCGCGGCGAGGCTGGTGTAGATCTCGACCGCGACCGACCCGCTTTCGGCCAGCGAATCGATCGGCCAGACCGGAAGATGACCGCGCAGGCGATGCAGCATCCGCATTCCCGTCAGGCTCGACTTGCCCACTTGAGCCGCGCCGACGAGGTTGAAGTTCGAATAGGGCTTGCACCCCATCCGGGCTTGCGCTGCTTCGGTGACGCGAAAGCGCCCCCTGCCATGTGCGGCTCCGTCGCAGCGGAAGTGCAGTCCGGTTTCGACGCCGTTGCGGAAAAACGGTGCGAAGCGCGGATCGGCGACGAAGCGTCCCGCCTCGAGGTTCGGATCCTCCTCGCATACCGCGTCGATCAACGCCCACAGGGCGGGCGCGTCGGGCGGGCTGTCCGCAAGAACGGGAAAATAGGCGCCGCAATCCGCGAAAGGCAGCGCGATGCCGAGATCCATTCCGACCAGAGTATCGGCGGGCAGATCGTCGCGCAGCAGCGCCAGCACATCCTCCCGCCCCCAGCCGCGCCCGCGCTCCACCAGAACCGGCGGGCCGCCCGCGCCATCGGCAAGAGCGAGCGCGATACCCTTTTGCCGCCGCCCCTTCGCGCCCGACCAGTCGATGGCGAGGAAATGCCTAAACCGCTTTGCGTTCACGCCGCAGCTTATCCCAATAATCGAGCCGCTTCTTCACCTCGCGCTCGAACCCGCGATCGACCGGCTCGTAATAGGTCTGCGCGTCCATCTCCTCCGGCCAGTAATCATCGCCCGAAAAGCCCTCTTCGGCGTTGTGATCGTAGGTATAGCCCGCACCGTATCCGATCTCTTTCATGAGTTTGGTCGGCGCGTTGAGAATGTTTTGCGGCGGCATCAGGCTGCCGGTCTCTTTTGCGTTACGAAAACTCGCCTTCATCGCTTTATAGGCCGCGTTCGATTTGGGCGCGGTGGCGAGGTAGATGCAGGATTGGACCAGCGCCAACTCCCCCTCGGGCGAACCGAGAAATTCGTAGGCGTCCTTCGCCGCCATGCACTGGACCAGCGCCTGCGGGTCGGCCATGCCGATGTCCTCCACCGCCATGCGGACCAGCCTGCGCGCAAGAAAGCGCGGCTCCTCGCCCGCGGTCAGCATCCGTGCGAGGTAATAGAGCGATGCCTGTACATCCGACCCGCGCACCGCCTTGTGGAGGGCGGAAATCAGATTGTAATGCCCTTCGCGATCCTTGTCGTAGACCGCCACACGGCGTTGCAGGAAGGCGCCGAGCGCTGCCGGATCGAGCGGTGCGTCGAGCTTTGCATTGTAGAGCGTTTCCGCCTGATTAAGCAGGAAGCGCCCATCGCCATCCGCACTCGCCACCAGCGCATCGCGCGCCGGATCGGTGAGGGGGAGGGGGCCTTCCAGCTCCTCCGCACGGGTCAGAAGCTGGCCGAGCGCCTCGCGATCGAGCCGCTGGAGAATCAACACTTGCGCGCGGCTCAAAAGTGCGGCGTTGAGCGCGAAGCTGGGGTTCTCGGTCGTCGCGCCGACCAGCGTGACCGTGCCCCGTTCGACGAAGGGGAGGAAGCCATCCTGCTGGGCGCGGTTGAAGCGGTGGATCTCGTCCACGAACAGCAGGGTCCGCTGCCCAGCTTCGGCAGCCTTGTCGGCGGCGGCAAAGGCTTTCTTCAAATCCGCGACGCCGCTGAACACCGCGCTGACGCTTTCGAACCGCATTCCTACGCTGTCGGCGAGGAGGCGCGCGATCGTCGTCTTGCCGGTGCCGGGCGGGCCCCACAGGATCATGCTGGACAGGCGCCCCGCCGCGACCATGCGCCCGATCGCGCCTTCGGGACCGGTCAGATGATCCTGCCCGATCACCTCGCCCAGATCGGCGGGCCGCAACCGGTCGGCGAGCGGTGCATCCTTGCGAACGGGTGCGGGGCGTGAAGGGGGAAGCTCATCGGCGAAAAGGTCGGCCATGGACCGGGACTTAGGCATTGGCGCGCCGATTTGCCATCATGCGCGGTTTGGGTAAGTTACCGGCGGGGTCCGAACAGGGGAGGGTATGATGGATCGAAGGGCAAACGCGCCATGGCACTTGTGGGTGGTCGGCGTGGTGACTTTGCTGTGGAATGCGATCGGCGCGGCGGATTTCATCTTCTCGAACCTGCGCAGCCCATTCTGGTTCGAAGCGATGCAATATCCGCCCGCCGGGATCGCCTATCTCGATGCGTTTCCGTTCTGGGCGAGACTGGCCTGGGGCATGGGCACGGTCGGCGCTTTTCTGGGATCGTTGCTGCTGCTGTTTCGCAGCCGGTTGGCGGTGATCGCCTTCGCGCTGTCGCTGGTCGGCATCCTGCTCACCACGATCTACGAAGTGGGTGCGGTGATGCCGCCGGAACTCGAAGCGATGCAGCCCGCTTGGTTTCCGATCCTGCTATGGAGCGTGGCAGTCTTCCTGCTGATCTACAGCTGGTCGATGCGGCGCAAGGGCGTGCTGCGGTAACTCAGCGATCCGTTCGGGCGTGCAGCCGCAGATAGGTATCGACCACGGCCTGATTGATCGCATCCCAGGAATAGGCGCGGCTGGCCCTCTCGCCCGCCGCGCCGTGGGCGTGGCGCAGCGCGTCGTCCCGGCAATAGGGGGCGATCGCATCGGCGAAGCCTTCCGGCGATCCCGCAGCGACCAGTGCGCCGGTCTCGCCATCCGCGACCAGGCTCGCGCTTCCGGTCGCGCCGGCGGCGACCACGGGCAGGCCGCTCGCCATGGCTTCGAGCGTGACATTACCGAAGGTTTCGGTGATCGACGGATTGAAGAAGATATCGGCGCTCGCCAGCGCCCGGCCGAGATCCGCGCCGGTCTGAAATCCGGCGAAGATCGCATCAGGCAAAGCCTTCTCGAACCAGCCGCGCGCAGGCCCGTCACCGATGACGAGAACCTTGTGCCCGACGCCCCGCGCCTGCAATTCGGCCATCGTATCGGCGAACATGCCGAGGCCCTTTTCCATCACCAGCCGCCCGAGAAAGGCGATGGCGACATCCTCGTCCGCAAGGCCCAGCCCTCGGCGCCATTGCGGGTCGCGTTTCGACGGGTCGAAAATATCGCGATCGACGCCGCGCGACCAGATCGTCACGTCGTCATGCATCCGCTGTTCGTGGAGCGTGTCGACCATGCTTTGCGAAGGCGTCACCAGCGCATCGCACTTGCGGTAAATGCCGCGCAGATACGCTTCCACCACCGGTTCGAGAAAGCCCATGCGGTAATAGCGCGGATAGGTTTCGAAGCGGGTGTGGACCGAAGCGAGCACGGGAATGTCGCGTTCGCGCGCCCATTTGACGGCGGCCCGCGCGCTGAAGTCTGGCGAGGCGATGTGGATCATGTTGGGCGCGAACGCGGCGAGGTCTTCGCGCGTATCGGCATCGAGCCCGAGCGGAACGCGGTATTCCGAGCGACCGGGAATGGGGACCGAGGGGAGGCTGACGAGGTCGCCCTGCGGTTCGAAGGCGGGCTTGTCGATCGTGGGCGAATAGACCCGAAGTGCGGCGCCGCGCCGCATCAGATATTCAGCCAGCCGGTTGAGCGCCTTGTTCGCGCCGTCCACCGTCATGTTGTAATTGCCGCTGAACAGGGCGATGCGAAGGTCGGTCACGTCCATCGCGGCGGGCCATAAGCCAGCGCACCGCATTTGGCGAGGGCGAGAAAATGCGCGCCGGGTTCGCTCCGTCCGGTTGTCGGCCATCCGATTGCCAGACCGCTCTGTCGATAGCAGGTAATTGCACGTTGACTCGGCGCGCCGCAACTTTATTGCCGCCCTCGGGCCACGCGGTCCCAACGCCGCGCGTGCTCTCTGAAAGGAGAGAATAGATGACTGACCAACCGACGCTCAAGCCTGAGCGTCCCTTCTTCTCGTCCGGGCCGACTGCCAAGCGCAAGGGCTGGGCTGCCTCCAATCTCAAAACCGAATCGCTCGGCCGCTCGCACCGCAGCAGCCTCGGCAAGGCGCGGCTGAAATACGCCATCGACCTGTCGAAGGAGATGCTCGGCGTGCCGGAGGATTACCTCGTCGGCATCATGCCCGCATCGGATACCGGCGCGCTCGAATGCGCGATGTGGACGATGCTGCGCCCCGATCGCCCCGCGACGGTGGCGGCCTGGGAAAGCTTCGGCAATGTCTGGATTCAGGATGCGGTCAAGCAGCTCAAGCTGCCCAAGCTGACCACGCTCGACGCCGATTACGGCCACATCCCCGATCTCGCTTCGATCCCGCAGGAAAACGACGTCGTCTTCACCTGGAACGGCACGACATCGGGTGCGCGTATTCCGAACACCGACTGGCTCTCCGAGGGCCGGGAAGGCGTGACGATCAACGACGCGACCAGCGCCGTCTTCGCGCAGGAGATGGACTGGGCCAAGCTCGATGCTACGACCTATAGCTGGCAGAAGGTGATGGGATCCGAGGCGCAGCACGGGATGCTGATCCTCAGCCCCAAGGCGGTCGAGCGGATCGAGAGCTACGATCCCGAATGGCCCTTGCCGAAGCTGTTCCGCCTGAAGAAGGGCGGAAAGATCAACACTGGTATCTTCGAAGGTGCCACGATCAACACCCCGTCCATGCTGGCGACCGAGGATTATATCGACGCGCTTGAATGGGCGCAGAGCCTCGGCGGGCGCAAGGCGATGTTCGAACGCGCCGACGCCAATGCGAAGATCGTCCTCGACTGGATCGAAGCGACGCCATGGCTCAGAAACATGGTCCCCGATCCCGCGCAACGCACCAATACGGGCGTCTGCTTCGTGTTTCAGGGCGACTGGTACGAAAGCCTCTCGCCCGAAGAACAGGCGGGCGTTCCCAAAAAGATCGCCTCCATGCTCGAGAAGCTCGACGTCGGCTACGATTTCAACGGCTATCGCGATGCCCCGCCGAGCTTGCGCATCTGGTGCGGCGGCACGGTCGAACAGGAGGATCTGAAGCGCCTCCTGCCGTGGATCGAGTGGGCTTACGAGAGCCTTCGCAACCAGTAAATTTTCCCGTCATTCCCGCGAAGGCGCGAATCCAGCGAAACAAGGCTCGACCGAGCCGCTCCGGATTCCCGCGTGTGCGGGAATGACGACCTCAGGATAGAGATCATGACCAAACCCAAAGTTCTCATCAGCGACAAGATGGACCCCAACGCCGCGCGCATTTTCGAAGAGCGCGGCTGCGAGGTCGACGTGAAGCCGGGCATGACCCCCGAGGAACTCGCCGCCGTGATCGGCGAGTATGACGGGCTCGCGATCCGGTCCGCCACCAAGGTGACGCCCGCGATCCTCGATGCCGCGACCAATCTCAAGGTCGTCGGCCGCGCCGGGATCGGAGTCGACAATGTCGACATCCCCGCCGCCAGTTCGAAGGGCGTCGTGGTGATGAATACGCCGTTCGGCAATTCGATCACCACCGCCGAACACGCCATCGCCATGATGTTCGCGCTCGCCCGCCAGATCCCGGCGGCAAATGCGCGCACGCAGGCCGGCGAATGGCCCAAGAACGATTTCATGGGCGTCGAGGTGACGGGCAAGACGCTGGGCCTGATCGGGGCGGGCAATATCGGTTCGATCGTCGCTGCGCGCGCGCTCGGCCTCAGGATGAAGGTCGTCGCCTTCGATCCCTTCCTGACAGCGGAACGCGCCATCGAGATTGGAGTCGAGAAGGTCGATCTCGACACGCTGCTGGCGCGCGCCGATTTCATCACCCTGCACACGCCGCTGACCGAGGAGACCCGCAACATCCTCAGCCGCGAGAACCTCGCCAAGACCAAGAAGGGCGTGCGCATCGTCAATTGCGCGCGCGGCGGGTTAATCGACGAGGCGGCGCTGGCCGATGCGCTCGATAGCGGGCAAGTCGCGGGCGCAGCGTTGGACGTCTTCCAGACCGAACCGGCCAAGGAATCGCCCCTCTTCGGCAAGCCGAACTTCGTCTGCACCCCGCATCTGGGCGCATCGACCACCGAAGCGCAGGTCAATGTCGCGCTCCAGGTCGCCGAACAGATGGCGGATTATCTCGTCAATGGCGGCGTCTCCAACGCGCTCAATATGCCGAGCCTTTCCGCCGAGGAAGCTCCCAAGCTGCGCCCCTATATGGGCCTTGCCGAAAGCCTCGGCAGCCTGGTCGGCCAGCTGGCGCACGGCAATCTCACGCGCATCAGCATCGAACGCGAAGGGGCGGCGGCCGCCCTGTCGGGCAAGCCGATCGAAGGCGCGGTGCTGGCGGGCCTGATGCGCCAGTATTCGGACACGGTGAACATGGTCAACGCGCCCTATCTTGCGAAGGAGCGCGGGCTCGACATCCGCTCGATCCGTCATGAGACGGAAGGCGCCTACAACACGCTGCTGCGCGTGACCGTAGGAACCGAGAGCGGCGATCGTTCCGTTGCCGGAACGCTGTTCGGCAGCGACGCGCCGCGCCTGACCGAGATTTTCGGCGTCCGGATCGAAGCCGAACTGACCGGCCACATGCTCTACATCGTCAACGAGGACGCGCCCGGCTTCATCGGCCGGATAGGTTCGCTGCTGGGCCAGAACGGGATCAATATCGGCACCTTCCATCTCGGCCGCCGCGAGGCCGGTGGGGAAGCCGTGCTGCTGTTGAGCGTCGACCAGCCGATCCCGCAGGAGGTCGTGAAAAAGGCCTGCGCGATCGACGGGGTGCGCCGGGTCACGCCGCTCGCCTTCTGATCTTGTCTTTCGGGGAGGATTTCGCCTTCCGCTCGTCTCCTCAGCCGATTAGGGCCGGAGGCATGACCGACCAAGACGATCTTCTCCCCATCGGCCTCGAAGATGCGCTGCCCGCGCGCGCCGCGGCGATTACGCGGGCGATGCGGGCCGTGCTCGATACGATGGATGCGCATGGCTACGACCGGGTGCGCCCGCCGCTGATCGAGTTCGAACGCTCGCTGTCGGGGCGGATGCAGGGCGTCGCGACGCGGCGCATGGTGCGCTTCACCGATCCCGAAAGCTTGAGGACCTTGGCGCTGAGAGGCGACATGACCGTGCAGGTCGGGCGCATCGCGGCGACCGGTCTCGCCGATGCAACGCGTCCGCTACGCCTCTGCTATGCAGGCGAAGTGGCACTGCTCCGCGCCGATCAGCTCGATCCGGCGCGACAGCGCCTCCAGATGGGTGCGGAGCTGATCGGAAGCGATGCGGTTTCCGCGGCGAGCGAGACGGTCCTCCTCGCCATCGCCAGCCTCGAGGCGGCGGGCCTGTCCGACATCTCGGTCGATTTCACTCTCCCCGATCTGGTGGACGTTCTGGCCGACGGGGCGCTGCCGCTCGCCGCCGACCAGCGCGAGGCCGTGCGGCGCGAGCTCGACACGAAGGATGCGGGCGGCCTCGCGGCGGCAGGCGGCAGGGACTATCTCCCGCTGCTCTATGCGACCGGTCCGTTCGCGGAAGCGGCGGAGAAATTGAAGGCGCTCGACGCGGGCGGGGAACTCGCCAGCCGGATCGAGGGGCTGGAGGCGATCGCGGACAGGATCGGAAGCCGCGCGCGCATCACGCTCGACCCGACCGAGCGGCACGGCTTCGAATATCAGAGCTGGTTCGGCTTCACGATCTACGCGGCGGGCGCGCGCAATGCGATCGGGCGCGGCGGCACCTACACGATCCGCGGCAGCGAGGAGGCGGCGACCGGCTTCTCGCTCTATGCCGAACCCCTGCTCGAAGCGTCGGGCACTGCGCAGGAAGCGGCGCGCGACACACTGTTTCTGCCGCTCGGCCACGATACCGACATCGCCGATCGGTTGCGCACGATCGGCTGGCGCACCGTCGCCGCGATCGGCGAAACCGACGATCCGACCGCGCTGGGATGCTCCCACCGGCTGGAGGGGGGCGAAGCGCGCCCTCTCTGATCTATCCGCCCGAAAGCGGATCCGCTTCGCTCATCTCAAGGATTCGCTTCGCAAGCGGTATCAGCAGCGTCATCGCCTCCGCAACCGGCGTGGCGGTGTAGGCGGACAGGCCGGACGCGTCGGGCTCGTAGGGGATCAGATATTCGGCACGACGAGGCTCTGCATCCGTGGGGCAAAGGCGCAAGGCGCACAGTTTGAGCGCAGACACCTCGACCGCATCCACAAGGTATCGACCGTCTAGCTGATCCGCCAAAGTCATGGCCTGCACGATGCCGTCCTTCGCCTGGCCAATATGGATGGCGAGCGGTCGGCCGTTCCGTTCGGTCTCGAGTTGGGCGAGCACTTGATTGCGATGGAATAGCAGGCAGCGCCAGCCTTGCGTGGTCCGGTCATCGACCAGAACGCCGCCGATGATATCCTGCAAAGTCGGATAGAAAATCCGAAACGTGTCACTCGCCTCGAAACCGGCCCTAGCCTCCTCGATCGTACGGGCGGTGTTGCGCGGGAGGCGCAGCAGCGCATCGCCCCATTTCTGCTCGATCATCGTCTCGATGATCGCGCCGGGCCCGCCGGTTGAAAATTCTATCGGCATCGGACGCCCCTACGACCCGCGCGTGGCATAGGAGTGGGTCCAATCGCCACCCGACCGGTAGCGAGCCGGGAAGGCGTCGAACCGGACGATCGATCGTCCGTAATGCGGATCATCGATGGCAACTGCCGTGTTTGCATCGTCATAGCCCGTCAGCATCACGAAATGCGCGCCGCCCCCATGCCATCCGATGCGGACGCCGACCGGCCTGTCCGCTTCAATCGCGATCTTCACGTTTTCCAAAAACTCCGGTCCCGCGTCTATCCTGCCGAAACAATGCGCCGCCCTCAACGCACTATCGAGGCGATGATAGCGATTGCAGACTTCGGGAGTGTTGCAACAGGCATTGTCGCCGAGACAGACGGTCGCGATGCCGCATTGCGCGAAGCCGGAACCGGGCGAGAAATAATTTCCCGTGGAAGCACCCGCCGCCGCCCAGCACCAGTTCGACTGTTGCTGGCGCTCCATCATGAAATGCAATTGTTTCGCCGCCACCCCGATCCATCCCTTCTTTCGAAGGCGGGCGAATGTCTTGGGAAGGCGTTGCGGTCTATCGCAACAGCATCCAAAACGGATGTTCGACAGGGACATACCTGCTGGCAAGCAGGGCGCGCATGAATTGCGCGCCCTGCTCGTCCGGTATCTTTAGTTCAATTCGGAAGGATCGGGGCCCATCCGCCCATCCTTGCTGTCGAGCGCGTCGATCTTCTGCATCTGCTCGTCGCTCAGCTCGAAATCCAGCGCCTTGAAATTGGCCTCGATATGATCGCGGCTGGACGCCTTTGGGATCGGCACCAGCCCATGCTGGAGATGCCAGCGCAGGATCACCGCGCTGTCGGGCTGGCCGGTTTCCTTCGCTATCGCGGCGATCGTGTCGTTCGACAGGCCCTCGCCTTGGCCGAGGGGCGACCAGCTCTGCGTCACGATGCCGAGTTCGTCATGGACCTTGCGAAGATCGCGCTGCTGGAAGCTGGGGTGGAGTTCGATCTGGTTCAGCGCGGGCGTCACACCGGTCTCGTCGATGATCGTGCGCAGGTCTTCCTCGCGGAAATTCGATACGCCGATGGACTTCGCCTTGCCCTCGTCACGCAGCTCGATCAGCGCCTTCCAGGTTTCGACGAACAGGCCCTTGTCGGGACAGGGCCAATGGATCAGCAGCATGTCGACATGATCGCGGCCCAATCGGTCGAGGCATTTCTGCGCTGCTTTCTTGGTCCGTTCGTATCCCTGGCTCTCGTTCCAGATCTTGGTCTGGAGGAAAATGTCCGACCAGTCGCCGACGCCCTTGCCGACACCTTTTTCGTTTTCGTACACCGCAGCGGTATCGATCAGCCAGTATCCGACATCGATCGCGGTCTTGACGATCTCGGGTGCGTCCTCGTCCGCGATCTTATAGGTTCCGAAGCCCAGTTGCGGGATCTGGCGCTCATCGTTGAGAGTGAGAGTGGGGTAGTCGGTCAAATTCTGTCTCCTTTCCCTCTCAATGGCCGAAAAGCCGGGTTGTTTCCCGCGCGCTTCGCCTCCCCACCACTTGCCCCGTTCTGCCCCAGCGCCTAACGCCGCCCGCGTCCGGGCCCGGTATATCGGCCCCTGTTTAGGAACGAGCGAGCGCATATGGCCAATGTTACCGTGATCGGTGCCCAGTGGGGCGACGAGGGCAAGGGCAAGATCGTCGACTGGCTGGCGAGCCGCGCCGATGCCGTGGTGCGCTTTCAGGGCGGGCACAATGCTGGCCACACGCTGGTTATCGACGGGACCACGTATAAGTTGTCGCTGCTGCCGAGCGGGATCGTCTCGGGCACTCTCTCGGTGATCGGCAATGGCGTGGTGCTCGACCCCTGGGCGCTCAAGTCCGAGATCGAGAAGCTCGAAGGCCAGGGCGTGACGATCACCGACGACAATTTCGCCATCGCCGACAATTGCGCGCTGATCCTGCCGCTTCACCGCGATCTCGATGGGTTGCGCGAAACCGCTGCGGGCAAGGGCAAGATCGGGACGACCGGGCGCGGGATCGGCCCGGCTTACGAAGACAAGGTCGGCCGCCGCGCGATCCGGGTATGCGATCTCGCCCATCTCGACGACCTGGAGCCGCAGCTGGATCGGTTATGCGCGCATCACGATGCCCTGCGCGCCGGATTCGATCAGGAGCCGATCGATCGCGCCGCCCTGCTCGAGGAATTGCGCGCCATCGCGCCCTTCGTGCTGCAATATGCGCAGCCGGTGTGGAAGCGGCTGAAGAAGGTCAGGAAAGCGGGCGCCAAGATCCTGTTCGAAGGCGCGCAGGGCGTCCTTCTCGATATCGATCACGGCACCTACCCGTTCGTCACCAGCTCCAACACCGTCAGCGGCACGGCGGCGGCGGGCAGCGGGCTGGGGCCGAACAGCACAGGCTTCGTCCTGGGTATCGTCAAGGCCTATACGACCCGCGTTGGCAGCGGTCCTTTCCCGACCGAACTGGAAGACGAGATCGGCCAGCTTTTGGGGGAGCGGGGCCATGAATTCGGCACCGTCACGGGGCGCCAGCGCCGCGTCGGCTGGTTCGACGCGGTGATCGTGCGCCAAAGCTGCTCGATCAGCGGGGTGACCGGGATCGCTTTGACCAAGATCGACGTGCTCGACGGGCTGGACGAAGTGAAGATCTGCACCGGTTATCGCCTGCGGGGCCAGGTCTATGATTACCTGCCCAGCCATGCGGCCGATCAGGGGGCGGTGCAGCCGATCTACGAGACGATGGAGGGTTGGAAGGAAAGCACCGCAGGCGCGCGCAGCTACGCCGACCTTCCCGCCAATGCGATCAAATATATCCAGCGCATCCAGGAATTGATCGAAACGCCGGTTGCGCTGGTGTCCACCAGCCCGGAGCGCGACGACACGATCCTGATGCGCGATCCGTTCGTGGACTGACAGTGTCGGAATTGACGACATCGTAAGACGGCGAGGCTAGGCTGGTCGCCATGCGCATTCTCGCCCCTCTTCTGCTCCTGCTTGCAACCTTCGCCGCCGCGCCCGCTCCGGCGCAGCAGGCTCGAGCGGGCGAAAAGGCCGATCTGGTCGTGGTCGACAAATCCGATCGGACCTTGTGGGTCTATCAGGGCGGCAAGGCCATCCGCACCTATCGCGGGCTTCAGTTCGGCGACGCGCCGCAGGGTCACAAGCGTTTCCAAGGCGATGAGAAGACGCCCGAAGGCCGCTACACGCTCGATTACGCCAATCCGCAGTCGAGCTATTACTTGAGCCTCCACATCTCCTACCCCAACGCGCAGGATCGCGCCTATGCGCGGGCGCGCGGAGGGTCTCCCGGTGGCGATATATTCCTCCACGGCCAGCCCAATGCCCTGTCCTTCGACGACCGGGTGGAAGGCGACTGGACCGATGGCTGCATCGCCCTCTCGAACCGCGAAATCGCCGAGATATGGAGCCTAGTGCCGGACGGAACGCCGATCGAAATCCGCCCCTGAGCGGGGTGATCGATCCAAAACGGATATCCTCCATTCTTGACATAGTCTCGTTATGTTCTAATCCCGTTCCGTCTTGAAACGGAGCGAATCGCATGGCGCAGCTGGCCTATTTCGTGGATGCGGACCCTGATTGGGCGGATGGATCGGGTGCTGATCCGATCGCCGCTCCCTCTGTCGGGCGGAGCCTGTCACTGTTCGGATCGGATGCCACGCGGCTGGGCCGGATCGCGGACGATGCGCGGCTGGCCGGGCTAGGCGTCCAGGCCATGCGAAACCTGGCGGATGTGACTGAAGGAACGGCGGGCCTGCTCGGCGATATCGTCGCGATCGATGTGCCGTCGGTGTCGGGTGCGGAGATGGCTGCGCTCGTCCGGCTGGACGAGCGGGCCGTGCGGTCGGGCGCGCAGCTGATCGTGCTGACGAGCGAAGCGGCGCTCGAAGACGTGTTCGGCTGTCTCGAACGTTCGCATCCCCAGATCGTGATCGGCGGGCGGCAATCGGAAGGCTTGATCGCCTTGGGCGCGGCGCTCGCGCGGCTTCAGGGCCGCCGAGTTCGCGAAATGGATAAAGAGGATCGCCTCGCCTTCCTCAAACTCACCGAACAATTGGGGCGGTTGTCGGATCGTCTCGACCGGTTCGAAAGCGGCACGGCCCGGCTCGAATCGCCAGCGCCGGGATTCCGGGGAGAGGGCGGGGACGGACGTCGCCGCGCGCGGCCCGCTCTGCCCGATGCGCGGCTGATCCATCGCATCATCCACCAGCGGCGGCTGCGCGGGAAATTCCTGCTCCCCGACCTGTTCGCCGATCCGGCGTGGGATATCCTCCTCGATCTGACCGCCGCGCGAGTCGAACATCGCCGGGTGTCTGTCACCTCGCTCTGCATCGCCGCGGGCGTCCCGCCTACGACCGCGCTGCGCTGGATCGGGCAGATGATCGATCTCGGCCTGCTGGTGCGGGAACAGGACGATCAGGATCGGCGCCGGGCCTTTATCGATCTGAGCGAGGACGGAGCAGCCGCCATGGCCCGCTATTTCGCCGCGCTGGAAGGCGAGGGTGGGCAGTTGAGCTGAGCGCCGCGCGTCAGGCGTCGGCGCTCTTCATACGCAACACCACCGTCAGGCCGTGATCGCGAGGCAAGGGACCGTCTTCCAACACGATCCGCTCAGCATCGGCGCGGGCGCGCACGAGGATCGCTTCGGGAATGTCTCGCGGATGGACGACATAGTCGGCGGTGCCCAACAAGCGCGCGTGACGCAGCGTGAGATCGTCGGGATCCGTGCTCATCAGCAGGATCTCGACGGTCCCTTCGGCGTCGCGCTTTTCCCGGCCTTTCAGCCAGTCTTCCACCCGATCGGCGGACCCAGCGTCCAGCGGATCGAGCACGCCGCCGCTAGCCAGGGCCGCATCGAGTGCGCGCCGCCGCTCGCCGCCATCGGGCCAGCGATCGCGCATCGTCTCTCTCGCGTTGCCCAGCCGCGAGGCGAGATCGCCCAGAGATGCCGGCAATATCCGTTCGAGCGCCAGCCGCAGCTGCTTGGCCAGCCCTGCCGATGCCCCACCGGTCGCGACCGCCACGGTGATCGGCCCGCGCTCCAGCACGCTAGGCAGAGTGAAATCGCACAGCTCCGGGCGGTCGGCCACGTTGACGAGCAGTTCATGGCGCTTGAGCCGCAACGCCGCCGCCTCCGCCTCGCGGCCATCGTCCAGCGCGACGAAGCCCAGTCGCGCCTGATGCGCCTCGGCTTCGCTCACGCAGGTGCCGCCTGCGCGTTCGACCAGCCGCCGCTTCGCCTCCGCCATCGCGCCCTCGCCGACGAGGACGATGCGTGCGCCTTCCAGCCGGTGGAGAAGCGGTAGGCCGTTCACGTCAGCCAGTCCGGCACCCGCTCGGCCTCCATGATCGCGGAAGGGGCGATCCGATCGGCGACCACTGCATAGCGATCACCGTCGACCAGCACCTCTGGCACGAAGCCCCGCGAATTGTAACTCGACGCCATGGTTGCCCCATAAGCGCCCGCGCTGCGGAAGACTGCGAGATCGCCAGCCGCCAGCGTGTCGCAATCGCGGTCCATCGCGAAGGTGTCCCCCGTCTCGCAGATCGGGCCGACGATATGGGCCGTGGTGCGCGTCCCGTCGGGCGCGACAGCGGCGAAATCGTGCCACGCACCGTACATGGCGGGGCGGGCGAGATCGTTCATCGCGGCATCCACGACGAGGAAGGGCGGGCCGTTGCCGCTGCGCTTCGAGCGGATCACGCGGGTGAGCAGCACGCCCGCATTGGCGGCGATCACGCGTCCGGGTTCGAACATCAGGCGGACGTCCCAATCCTTCGTCACGCGCGCAACCATCGCGCCGTAATCGGCGGGGCTGGGCGGGGTCTCCTCTTCGCGATAGCTGACGCCGAGCCCCCCTCCGAGATCGACATGCGTGACCACGCAGCCCCGCGCGCGCAGATCGCGGACCAGCGTTCCCACCTTCAGGAAGGCGGTTTCGAGCGGATCGAGGCTTTGCAGCTGGCTGCCGATGTGAACCGCGATGCCGCGCATATCGAGGCCCTCTTCGGCGGCCATCGCGGCGTAGAGCTGGACGGCGCGATCATAGGGGACGCCGAACTTGTTCTCGCGCTTGCCGGTCGAGATCTTCTCGTGCGTACCGGCATCGACATCAGGATTGATCCGCAAGGCGCAGCGGGCCGTCATCCCTTGCCTTCGCGCGATAGCGGCGAGTTCGTAGCCTTCTTCCTCGCTCTCGATATTGAACTGTCCGATCCCGGCTTCGAGCCCCTGGAGGAGTTCAGCGTGGGTCTTCCCGACACCGCTGAACACGATGTCTTCCGGCTTCATCCCCGCCGCCAGCGCCCGCGCCAATTCGCCGCCCGAGACGACATCGGCGCCATAGCCCTCGTTTGCGAGTACGCGCAGAACGGCGAGATTGGGGTTCGATTTGACCGCGAAGGCGATGTGCGGATCTTTAAGTCCGCTCAGCGCATCGCGAAAGACGCGGGCATGGCGCACCAGGGTCGCGCGCGAATAGACATAGACCGGCGTGCCGACCTCTTCGGCGATGCGGGACAGGGGAACGTCTTCTGCGTGAAGGACGCCGTCGCGAAGCTGAAAATGATCCATGCGCGCGCCCTTGGCGAAGCTTTGCCGCGCTGTCGAGCAAGGCTTGCTTCGCACCTATTGCCTGCTTCTATGATCTGAACGCTTTTACTCGGGCGGCAGATCGAAAGGATTGTCCTCGCGCTCTTCGCTGCGGCGGCGCAGTTCGACGCTGCGTTCGGGCGCGGCCTGCGGGTCCAGTTCGAGCAGGTCCTCGGCATCGGGCCGCTCCACGCTCCCATAGGGTGCGGGCGGCAGGCTTTCGCCCGGCGGCGGTTCCAGCGCGGCCTGCTGGCCACATCCGGCGAGGACAGCAGCGCCGGCAAAAATAATCGGACGGCGCATCATTCCTCCATTCCCAGCGCGGCGCGTGCTTCGGCGACGCGCTTGCGTACCTCGTTCGGCGCGGTCCCGCCATAGCTGGCGCGCGCCGCGACCGACGCATCGACCGACAGCGCGGCGAACACCCGATCGTCGATCCGAGTATCGATGGCCTGCAAATCGGCAAGCGGCAAGGCGTCGAGTGCCACGTTGCGGCTTTCGGCCAGCTTCACCGCAGCCCCGGTGATGTGGTGCGCCTCGCGAAACGGAATGTCCGCCTCGCGCACCAGCCAGTCGGCAAGATCGGTCGCGGTGGCGAAGCCCATTTCCGCGGCCTGCCGCATCCGATCGGTTCGAAAATCGCTGTCGGCAATCATGCCCGCCGTAGCGGCGAGGCACAGGTCGAGCAGGCCCGCCGCTTCGAAGACGGGCGGCTTGTCGTCCTGCATGTCCTTCGAATAGGCGAGCGGGAGGCCCTTCATCGTGATCATCAGCGATGTCGCGCAGCCGATGATGCGGCCCGCATGGCCGCGCACCAGCTCGGCGGCATCGGGGTTCTTCTTCTGCGGCATGATCGAGCTGCCGGTGGAAAGCGTATCGGGCAGGCGCACGAAGCCGAAGGGCTGGCTGGCCCACAGGATCAGCTCTTCGGCGAGGCGCGAGAGGTGGATCGCGCACTGGCTGGCGGCGGCGAGGTAATCCATCGCGAAATCGCGGTCGGATACGGCGTCGAGGCTGTTGCGCGTCGGCTGCGCGAAGCCGAGCGCCTGCGCGGTCGCTTCGCGGTCGATCGGGAAGCCCGTGCCCGCCAAAGCCGCGCTGCCAAGGGGGCATTCGTCCATTCGTGCTCGCGCGTCGGAAAAGCGGCTGCGGTCGCGCTTCGCCATCTCGTAATAGGCCATGAGATGGTGGCCCAAGGTCACCGGCTGGGCGGTCTGCAAGTGAGTGAAGCCGGGCATGATGCTGGCGGTGTGATCTCCCGCGCGGGTGACGAGCGCGCGTTGCAGCGCGTCGAGCCCCGCTTCAGCGCGCAGACAGGCCTCGCGCACCCAGAGGCGGAAATCGGTCGCCACCTGATCGTTGCGGCTGCGCGCGGTGTGAAGCCGCCCGGCGACTGGGCCGACCAGTTCGGACAGGCGCGATTCCACCGTCATGTGGATATCCTCGAGATCCCAGTCCTCGGGCACGCCGTCGCGCTCGTATTCTTCGCCGATCCGGGCGAGCCCCTCATCGATCGTTTCCGCGTCGTCGGGCGTGACGATGCCCTGTGTCGCCAGCATGGCGACATGGGCGCGGCTGCCCGCGATGTCCTGCCGCCAGATTGCCTTGTCGAGCGGGATCGAAGCGTTGATTTCGCGCATGATCGCGCTAGGCCCGGCAGCGAACCTGCCGCCCCACATCGCATTGGAACCTGCCGTGCCCGTCTTCTCGTCCCGGTCCTCGCTCACGCTCGCCTTCGTCCTTCTCGCTGCCTTGGGCGGTTGCGATAGGGACACGGCCGAACCCGCGCAAGAAACTCCCGAGATGGCTGCCGCCGCCCCCGCCGGAGAAATCGATCGCAGTCAGGCGGGAGAGCTGATGCCCGCCGTCAATCTGACCCATCCTGACGGTCGAACGCTCAATCTCGGCGCGCTTCAGGGTCAGCCGGTCCTCTTGAACCTGTGGGCGACCTGGTGCGCGCCTTGCGTCAAGGAGATGCCGCTGCTCGACGATCTGGCGAGCGATTACGACGGCGACATGCGCGTGCTTGTCGCGAGCCAGGATTTGCAGGGCGCGGAGGTGGTCGAGCCGTTCTTCGCCGAACGCAATTTCGCCTATCTCGAACCGTGGCTCGACACCGAAACCGCCTTGAGCTTCGCCCTGTCGGGCAATCTACCGACCACGGTTCTCTACGATGCGGGCGGGCGCGAAATCTGGCGCGTGACCGGCGATCTCGACTGGGCCGACCCGGAAGTGCGCGCTGCGCTGGACGAGGCGATCGGAAGGGAGGGCTGATCTGGCGGGAATATGGTGGGCGCTGACGGGCTCGAACCGCCGACCCTCTCGGTGTAAACGAGATGCTCTACCAACTGAGCTAAGCGCCCGCGTCCCGATCGGGAAGCGTCTGGGGCACATAGCGTGGCGGAGGCGAAAAGCAATTGCCCAGCACGCTTCGGGCACCCTAGAGCGCGCGGCATGACGACCAGGCTCACCGTTCTCGCCACAGGCGGCACGATCGCGGGGATTGCGGGCTCCGCAATCGCCAAGGATTATCGCGCGGGCGAGATCGGAATCGACGCCTATCTCGAGGATGTCGGCGATCTTGGGCTGGAGGCCGAGCTGTCGGGGCGCCAGATCGCCAATATCGATTCGGCGGATATCGGGCCGCGGGTGTGGGCGCCTCTCCACGCCGCGATCTTCGAAGCGCTCGCCGACGAAACCTGTCAGGGTGTCATTGTCACCCATGGGACCGACACGCTGGAGGAAACCGCCTTCCTGCTCGACCTGACACTGCCCGCGACCAAGCCGGTGGTGCTGGTCGGCGCGATGCGGCCCGCCGATGCGGTGGGGTATGACGGCCTTCGCAATTTCGCCAATGCGGTGCGGGTGGCGAGCGATCCGCAGGCCGCGGGGCGCGGCGTGCTCGTCGTGATGGGGGACCGGGTCTTCGCCGCGCGCGACGTGCGCAAGGTGAGGACGCGCGGTTCGGAAGCGTTCCGCGGCTTCCCGCGCGAATCGCTGGGACTGGTCAGCCCCTCGGCGCTCGAATGGTTCGGCGCCCCCTGGCGACCCGGGGCGGCGGCGCGTTTCGCGTGGGTGGACGAATTGCCCGAAGTGGCGGTGATCCTCGCGCATGCCGGGCTGACGGGCGAAGCGGTCGATCGCATGGCTGGCACGGCGGCACGTGGCGTGGTGATGGCGGGCGTTGGGGAGGGGAACTTCCCCGAAGCCGTGCGCGTATCCCTGCGCCGGATGCGAGATCGCGGCGTCTTCGTGGTACGCGCCAGCCGCGCGGAAGAGGGGCTGGTGGACCGCGAGCCTGACGACGACACTAACGGCTTCGTCGCCGCGCGCGCGCTCAACCCGCAGAAAGCGCGCCTGCTGTTGCAAGTGCTGATCGCGAACGAGGTCACCGACCTCGCCGCGATCCAGCGCGCTTTCGACGGAAATTAGCCGGTCAGGCCTGCGGCGTGACCAGATATTTCTCGCCGGTCTTCATCTGGCGATAATCGAGGATCGCGTCCTTGGTCAGCATTTCTTCGAGCGAAACCTTCTTCTTGTAGGAGCTGGCGAAGGTCGTCGTCAGATTGTCGAGCACGCGCTGGCGCATCCGCATCACGCGCTCCATGCCCGCATTCTGGAGGAACGGGGTCAGCAGCCAGCCCGACAGCGTCCAGCCGAACCCGTAGCTCGGCGTCAGCGTGGTTGGCCCCATGTCGAGACGGCCATAGATGAACATCCGCTTCTGCTGGTTCGATCCGTAGCGCGAATATTCGGTCATCTTGGCGACCGCGACCTGCTCCATCGCCTTGAAGCAGTGATCGACCATCTTGCCGCCGCCGATCGGATCGAAGCCGTAGAAGGCATCCGTCGCGTCGATCGCATCGCGCAGCTGAGCGGCGAAATCGTCCTGCGAGGAATCGACCACGTATTCCGCGCCCTGATCTTTCAGCATCTGCGCTTGATCGGGTTTGCGCACGATATTGACGAGCTTGATGCCGTCTTCCTGGCAGATGCGGTTGAGCATCTGGCCGAGATTGGACGCGCCGACGGTGTGGAGAATGGCGTCCTGCCCGTCCATTTTGGCATTCTCGACGAAGCCAAGGGCCGTCATCGGGTTGACGAAACTCGACGCGCCATCTTCCGCGCTGTGATCGCCCAGCGGCAGGCACATGGTGGCATCTGCGATCGCGTATTCGCTGAAGGCGGTGCCGGGCACGCAGGCGACGCGCTGGCCCATCAGCGCCTTCGCCATATCGCCATCGCCCGTGGCGACCACGGTGCCCGCGCCTTCATTGCCGGCGGGCAGCCGTTGGCCGTGGCGCGCCTTGCTTCCCGAATTGAACGGTTCGGGCATTTTTGCCACGACCTTGCCGGGCGAATAGTCCGCATTCTCGAAATCGGCAGCGCCGGTCAGGATGGCGAGGTCCGACGGATTGATCGGCGCGGCCTCCATCTTGACGAGAACCTGATTGTCCTTAGGCTCGCGAAAAGTGCTTTCCGCGATTTCGAGCGTCAGCGTGCCGTCCGCTTCGAGCGTGGTGAAGAGTTGCTTGCCGGTCGTGGTCATCCTTGGGTCTCCTTTTGCAACCCGCCTAGGGTGTCGTCCGCTCGGGCACAAGCTGGGCGGGATAATCCGCCCGCACGAAATAGAGCCCGTGCGGCGGAGCGTTCAATCCCAGCGCTTGGCGGTCGCGCGCCGCCAGCGCCTCGCCGACGCGGGCTTCGCCCCAGCGGCCCATGCCGACGAGGGCGAGGCATCCTACCATCGAGCGTACCTGGTGATGCAGGAAGCTGCGCGCCTCGGCGTAGATGCGGACTTCCTCGCCGTTGCGTTCGACAGCGAGCCGGTCGAGTGTCTTGACCGGGCTGTCGGACTGGCAATGGACCGATCGGAAGGTTGTGAAGTCGTGCAGTCCGACAAGCGCCTGCGCGGCGCGGTGCATGGTCGCGTGGTCCAGCTCCTGCGGCACCTGCCACAAGCGATCCTTTTCCAGCGTCAGCGGCGCGCGGCGGTTGGCGATCCGATAGACATAGGCACGACCCGTACAGGAAAAGCGCGCATGCCAGTCGTCCGGCACGATCTCGCAATGAGTCACTGCGATAGGATCGGGGCGGAGATGCGCGTTGAGCGCCTCCATCAGGCGGAAGGGCGCGATGTCCTTCGAAATATCGACATGGCTGCGCATGGCGAGCGCGTGGACGCCCGCATCGGTGCGGCCCGCGCTATGCATCCGCACCTCCTCGCCTGTCACGCGCATCGCCGCCTCCTCGACAGCCTGCTGCACGCTCGGCCCGTCTTTCTGGCGCTGAAGGCCGAAGAACGGCGTTCCGTCGAATTCGAGCGTGAGGGCAAAGCGGGTCAAGGAAGCACGGCCCCTGCCGCTACGGGTTTGCCACGCAGGAAAGTCGCTGTGTCCATCCGGGGCTTGCCCGCGCGCTGCAATTCGAGGGGACGGATCGCGCCTTGCCCGCAGGCGATCGTCATGCGGTCGTCGAGCACTTCGCCCGGCGCGCCGCCGCCCTCGGCCGCTTCTGCCCGCAAGATCTTGACCCGTTCGCCATCAAGCTCGAACCAAGCGCCGGGGAAGGGCGACAGGCCGTGAATATGACGCACGACTTCCTCGGCTGGGCGCGACCAGTCGATCCGCGCCTCGCTCTTGTCGATCTTGGCGGCATAGGTCGCCTTGTCGTCGTCCTGCTCCAGCGAATGGAGCGCGGCGAGATCGATCAGCGTGCCGACCATCAGCTGCGCGCCGATCTCGGCCAGTTCCTCGGTCAGCTCGCCGGTCGTCTTGTCCTCGACCGGCGTCCTCGCGAAGGCCAGCATCGGCCCGGTGTCGAGCCCTGCCTCCATCTGCATAATCGTGACCCCCGTCACCGGATCGCCCGCCATGATCGCACGGTGGATCGGCGCCGCCCCCCGCCATTTCGGCAGGATCGAGGCATGGACGTTGAGGCAGCCATGTCGGGGCGCATCGAGCACGGCCTGCGGCAGGATCAACCCATAGGCCGCGACCACCGCGACATCGGCTTCCAGTTCCGCGAAGCGCGCCTGCTCCTCGGCGGATTTGAGCGAGGTCGGATGGCGCACCTCGATCCCCAGATCCTCGGCGCGGCTTTGCACCGGCGAGGGGGTCAGCTCGCGCCCGCGCCGTCCGCCGGGGCGCGGCGGCTGGGTGTAGACGCACACCATCTCGTGCGCGGCATCGACCAAGGCCTGCAATGTCGGCACCGCGAAATCGGGCGTTCCCATGAAGATTATGCGCATGACGGGGCAGCGAGCCTTTCTCTGTTCGTGCCGCGCCCCTATCTGTCAGGCCATGGCATCGCAAGAAATCGAAACCCTCGCTTCCGCGCTCGCCCGCCTGCCGGGCCTGGGGCCGCGCAGCGCCCGCCGCGCGGTGCTGTGGCTGGTCAAGCGGCGGGAAAGCGCGCTCCCCGCGCTGCTAGAGGCGCTGGCGCAGGTCGGCGAGGCGCTGGTCGAATGCGACATCTGCGGCAATGTCGACACGCGCAATCCGTGCGGCATTTGCTCCGATCCGCGTCGCGATGCGAAATCGCTCTGCGTGGTGGAGGATGTGGCGGATCTTTGGGCGCTCGACCGGGCGAAGCTGTTCGCCGGCACCTATCACGTGCTCGGCGGGCGCCTGTCCGCGCTCGACGGGGTGCGGCCGGAGGATCTGAACGTCGCCTCGCTGATGGCGCGGATCGAGGCGGGCGGGGTGGACGAAGTCGTCCTCGCGATGAACGCCACGCTGGAGGGGCAGACCACCGCGCATTACCTCGCCGAACGGCTGGAGGATTTCCCCCTGAGGATCACGCAACTGGCCCACGGCCTCCCGGTGGGGGGCGAACTGGATTATCTCGACGAGGGCACGCTGGCCCAAGCGCTGAGGGCGCGGCGACCGGTCTCTTGAGAATCGCGCGGTTCGCGCCTATCTGCCCGCGATGGCTATCCGTGAAATCCTCGAAGTGCCGGACCCCCGGCTCAAGACCGTCTCGACTCCCGTCACCGAATTCGATGACGAGCTGAAGACACTCGTCTCCGACATGTTCGACACGATGTACGATGCGTCGGGCATAGGGCTCGCCGCGATCCAGGTCGGCGTGCCGAAGCGCGTGCTCGTCATCGATCTGCAGCCGGAAGATGAGGATGCCGAGCCCGAAGAGTGCAATCACGGCGGCCATTCGCACGTCCACTATCCGACGAAGAAGGAACCGCGGGTGTTCGTGAACCCTGTGATCCTCGACCCGGCGGAAGAGCTGGCCAGCTATCAGGAAGGCTGCCTTTCGGTTCCCGACATCTTCGCCGATGTCGACCGGCCCGCCACCTGCCGGGTGCAGTATCAGGATCTCGAAGGGGAAACCCATGAAGAGGATATGGAAGGCCTGATGGCGACCTGTATCCAGCACGAGATGGATCATCTCGAAGGGATCCTCTTCATCGACCATCTTTCGCGGCTGAAGCGCAGCATGGCGTTGAAGAAGCTCAAGAAGCTGCGCGAAGCGGCTTGAGCGAGCCTCACGGCACACCTCCGGCGCCCGCAATGGGTTGGCACACGGCCTCGGTCGCGGGGCTGCTCTACGCGCTGCTGATGTGTACTTGGAAGCGGCTCGACGAAGGGACGGGGTTCGACGAACTGGCGATCCGGTTCGCGATCTACTTCGTCGTCTTCACCGTCGGGTTTCGCCTGCTGATCAATCTCTGGCTCAAACATCGCGGGGCCGGACGCTAGTCCAGCCCCGCAAGGTTTCGGTGGGTCCGATTATCGGTCTCCCACTAACGATCCATCGTGTCGAGCGCCTTGCGCACGTCTGCCAGGATTTCCTCGCACATTTTCGCGCAGCGCTTGCAGTGCGCATCGTCATGCATCTTGCACAGATCGTGACAGGCCTTCACCGCCACCAGCACTGCCTCGCCGATCGCCTTGATCGCGGGCACATTGCCACCCGTGCGGCGGCTGCCCATGCGATAAAAAGCGGTGCAGGCGTCGGACGCGTCGAGGCAGCGGCGGATGCATTCCGCGCGCTCGGCCGCATTGGGTTCGGCGAGGCAGGCATCGGCGCAGCTGTTCATGATCGCCGCGCCGTACATGGCGTGCTTCACTGCCTCGCCGAGCTCGTCGGTGTAACCTTCGCCGACTTGCGGGTGGTCCTGGATCATTTCCTTGATCGACATACTGTATTTCTCCTTCGCCTCATGAGCGGACGGGGCTGGGGATTGTTCCGATAGTCGATTGCAGAGAAAGGCTTCTCGTGGCATGTTCTCTATTCGTTCAAAGAGGAGGCGCCATTGCTTTGAGGTCACGCCGGGGGGCGAATAAGCCAATTGGATTTGTTGCGCGG
The DNA here is from genome assembly GCA_009993605.1 of Erythrobacter sp. Taxonomy (GTDB): domain Bacteria; phylum Pseudomonadota; class Alphaproteobacteria; order Sphingomonadales; family Sphingomonadaceae; genus Qipengyuania. The sequence goes on along the minus strand of JAACTB010000008.1, from coordinate 185,025 downwards.
ACGACTTAGCCGGCATTTAGGATGAGCCTCGCTTGCGAGTGCAAGAGACCTAAGTCCTGTTAGACAGCTCCCTAAGCACAAATCTTTTTCAACTTGCAGCGAAAGGAACGAGGCAATGATTTGCCCGCCTTATGTGCTGCGCTGGATTGATGGCCTTTGCTATTGGGTACTGCTTTCCTCAAAGAGTGGTGCCTGCCTACGTCAATCGTCTGTCGGTTTTTCGACGTAAATTGAGGCAAAGGCTGATTTCGTTTGGTGGAACACCAAATAAAATTCCAAGCGCGAGGTGGCGGGACGTAGCTCGCCACCAAGCACTGGGAGCAAATGAAATGGACTCCGTTTTCGCTGTATCACTTGTTGTTTCCCTCGTTGTGGGCATCGGCCTTGGCTGGTTTTTCGGTTCGCGCCCGGTGGCCGAGTGGAAAGCCCGCCATGCGGAGCGCGATTCGGAGGCGCGGGAGCTCGACGCAAAATATCTGCGCACCTTTGCCGATCTCGAAGCCGCGCGCGAGCGGGCGGGGCGTGCCGATGCGCTGTCGGAGGAGCTACGCGAGATGCGGGCGGCGCATGAGACGGCGCTGGAGGATATGCGACGTACCAACGGCGCGTTGTCGTCGGAACTTGCGACCTTGCGCGAAAAGACCGCCAATTTCGACGAGCAGAAACGCCTTCTGGTCGAAGCGCGCGAGGAATTGCTGAAGGAGTTTCAGAACACCGGTTCGGCGGTTCTCGGCAAGGCGCAGGAGGCGTTTCTGGAGCGCGCCGCCGAACGCTTCGGGCATTCGGAGCGGTCGTCGGAAGAAAAGATCCGTGCGCTGCTTCAGCCGGTCGGCGACCGGTTGAAGAAATACGAGGATCAGGTTGCGGCGCTGGAAGAAAAGCGCACCAACGCCTTCTCCTCTCTCGCGACGCAGATCGAACAGATGCGGCTGGGGCAGGAAGAGGTCCGGCGCGAGGCGCAGCGGCTCGGCAATTCGCTCACCAACGCGCCCAAGGCACGCGGGCGCTGGGGGGAGCGGGCGTTGCAGAACCTGCTCGAACAATGCGGGTTGGCCCAGCACACCGACTTCCAGCTCGAACAGTCGATCGATACCGAGGAGGGCCGGTTGCGGCCCGATGCCATCGTCAACGTGCCCGGTCAGAAGAAGCTGGTGATCGATTCCAAGGTCTCGCTCAACGCCTATCAGGCCGCGTTCGAGGCGGAGGACGAGAACGAGCGCAAGCGGCATCTCAAGCTCCACGCCCAGTCGATGCGCAACCATGTCCAGACCCTCGGAGCGAAAAGTTATCAGAGCCAGTTCGAGGACGCGCCGGACTATGTCGTCATGTTCGTGCCGGGGGAGCATTTCGTGGCGGCCGCGCTCGACGCGGACCCGGAACTCTGGGATTTCGCTTTCGAAAAGAAAGTCCTGCTGGCGACGCCGACCAATCTCGTCGCCATAGCCCGCACCGTGGCGCAGGTCTGGCGGCAGGATGCGCTGGCCAATGAGGCGCGCGAGATCGGGCGGATCGGAACCGAACTCTACGGACGGCTCGAAACCGCCTCGCAGCATCTTAAGCGCATGGGGAGCGGGCTGGAATCAGCGGTGAAGAATTACAACAGCTTCGTCGGCAGCTTCGAGCGCAACGTGTTGACCTCGGCCCGGCGGATGCAGGAAAAAGGTATCGAGATCGGCAAGCGGGAGATCGACGAGGTCCCCTTGGTCGAAGGTACGCCGCGCTATACCGCTCAGGACCTAGACGCCGAGGACGCGCCGCAGCTGGCCGGGAGTGGCGACAGGGCGTAATATTAGTGGCGATCAAATTGCGCCTTCGATCGGCGGTTTCGATTTTCCGATGCTCGATTCTTTACTAATCATCGGTTAACCACTCGAAATAGTCCGGGGCGGTTCTTAAAGCCGAGCATGCGCAACTTGCGTCCGCGCCTTTTTTGCGGTATCACCATGAGGGTCGCGATCGGACGTGGCGCAGGCACGCCTCGGCGAAACGCGCTTCAAATGATCGGATCCATTGGAACTTAAGGTCTTTTCGCTCGTCAAACGGGTGAGAGACCAAGGAAAGGGTTTTATGTTTATTAAGAAACTAGCACTCGGCACCGCCGCTGCGACGCTCGTCGCGGCTCCGGTCGTCGCTCAGTCGGCTCCCGAGCGGATCGCTCCGGTCGCCGGTGAATCGGAACTCGGCGGCGAAAGCATCGCTCCCGCGTTCATCGTTCTCGCCATTGCGGCCGTCGGCGTCGGCATTCTGCTGCTGACCGAAGACGATGACGACGATGCTCCCATCAGCGCCTAAACGCTGAGGACATTCGAATTTTTGAACGCCCGGCCTGTCAAGGTCGGGCGTTTATCGTTGCAAGCACCTCATATCCCAGAACCGCCGCGGCGACCGCGGCGTTGAGGCTGTCCGCGCGGCCCCTCATGGGCATGGTGACGCGCAGATCGCAGGCCGTTTCGTAGTCTTCGGGAAGGCCGCGGCTTTCATTCCCGACCATTACGAAACACGGCGCGGTGTAAGGTGCGTTGCGATACGGCTGCGCATCTCTCAGGCTCGCTGCGACCAATTGGCCGGGCTCGCGCTTCGCAGGATCGCGCAACCAGGCTTCGAAATCCCACCACGTTGCTTTCGCGATTTTCTGGGTGAATACGGCGCCCATGCTGGCCCTGACCGCTTCGACGGAGAAGGGATCGACACAATCGTCGATCAGGATCAATCCACCGGCGCCGATCGCATCGCCCGTGCGCAGCATGGTCCCCAGATTGCCCGGATCCCTCAAAGCCTGCGCCACCAGCCAGATATCAGCCGACGCGCGATCGATGCGTTCGAGCGAGGTGTCGAATTCCGCGAACACTCCCGCGACCGCCTGGGGGTTGTCCTTGCCGGTGATCTTGGCGAGAATATCGGGCGTCGTTTCGATGATTTCGCCGCCGTTTGCCGCGACGGCCGCTTCCAAAGCTTCGAGCAAGGGATGGGCATCGCGCGCATCCGACAGCACCAGCGTCTCCGGCACATGACCGCATTCGCGCGCGTCGGTGAGCAGCCGAAGCCCTTCGGCCAAGAAACGGCCCGCCGCCTTGCGATGCTTCTTTTCCCGCAGGGCGCGCAGCGCCTTGACGGTGGGATTGGAAAAGCCGGTGATCTGGCGGCGTGTCATCAAACGCAGCCCGCGCGCGCGATCATCAATTCTCGCCAAATCCGTCATCGATCATGGCCGCCAGTTCGTCGGCGATGCGCGGCGCATCGGGTCCCGAAACGATCAGTTCGACCGTGTCGCCCTTGGCGGCGCCGAGCATCATGAGGCCCAGGATCGACCCGCCCGCAGCCTTGGTCCCATCCTTCGCGACGTGGACCTGTGAATCGTCGGGAAGCGCGGCGACCGCGGCCACGAATTTAGCGCTCGCCCGCGCATGGAGCCCGCGCTGGTTGACGATGGTCAGCGTGCGCCGTTCCTCGCTCGCAGGTTCACTCATCGCGCCTGCTTCCGTTCCGCCTCCGGGGGCGTTTCATGCTGGCCGAGAAATTCCGACGCCACGGTGATGTAATTGCGGCCCGCCTCGCGCGCGGCGTGGACCGCTTCGGTCACGCCCAGCGTCTTGCGCGCACCGGCGAGGCGGATGAGCATGGGAAGATTGATCCCTGCGATGACTTCCACGCGCCCCGCATCGAGCAGCGAGATCGCGAGATTGGACGGCGTGCCCCCGAACAGGTCGGTCAGGATGATCACCCCGTCGCCCTCGTCGGTCCGCGTGATTGCCTCGGCGATTTCGCGGCGGCGCAGCTCCATATCGTCGCTCGGTCCGATGCAGACCGTTGCGATCCGGTCCTGCTCGCCCACGACATGCTCCATCGCTTCGATGAAGTGTTCGGCGAGGTTGCCGTGGGTAACGAGGATCATGCCAATCATGCGAACCGTGCTGTCTTCCGTATCTGGTTCAAGCTTCGCTGCGAAACTGCGCCCATGATGATGACTGGATGCTGAGTCAACCGAAAGCCAAGGTCAGGGAACCGGGCCTTCGACCGTGTCGGCGGCGCGCGCGGCAAGGTCGCGGTGGATGAGCGTCGGCTCGTATCCTTCGTCCTTCAACCGCGCGGCCAGTGTCTCGGCGGAGAAGACCGAGCGATGCCGCCCACCGGTGCAGCCGAAGGCCACTGTCAGATAAGCGCGCCCCTGCGCGGCATAGTGCGGTATCAGCGAGAGGACGAGGTCGGCGATCTTGTCGAAGGCGGGCGCGAAAGATGGATCGGCCTCGATATGGGCGGCGACCGCCCGATCGCGCCCGGTCTGTTCGCGCAACTCCTCGACCCAGTGCGGATTGTCGAGGAAGCGCATGTCGAAGACGAGATCCGCGATCGGCGGCATCCCGCGCGCGAAGCCGAAGCTCGTCACGGATATCGTCAGGGCTCCGGTCGGCCCTTGAGCGAACCGCTCGCGTATCGCCTGCTGAAGATGGTTGCGGGCATAGCCCGAGGTGTCGATGACCATCTGCGCCCATTTGCGCAAAGGAGCGAGCAGTTCGCGTTCCGCTCTGATCCCCTCGCGCACCGGGCGGCCCTGCGCCAGCGGATGGCGGCGACGGGTCTCGTTATAGCGCCGCTCGATCTCCGGGCTGGTGCAATCAAGGAACAGCGTGCCGACCGAAAGGTCGGGGCGGGCAGACAAGTCTTCGAACTGGGCGCGGATCTCGGCGGGTACGAAACCGCGGGTGCGCGCATCGATGGCGATGGCGAGCGGAGCGGCGCTGCCCTCGGTGCGGGAGAGGAGATCGGGCACCATGCGAATCGGGAAATTGTCGATCGCTTCCCAGCCGAGATCTTCCAGCGTCTCCAGCGCGGTGCTCTTACCCGCGCCCGACATGCCGGTGACGAGCAGGATCTGCTGCGGGTTGGAAGATTCGCCACTCATGATCCGGGTATCGAAGCGAGAGAACGAAAAGGGAAGGGTTTAGATACGATCGTCACACTCCATGAAGCCGCAGTGCATGCTCCGCACGCAAGGCCTGGGCTGCGTCGCCGGTCCGAAACGGGATCAAAGGCAGGGCAATATCGTCCAAAATGCGCTGGGCGACCTCCGGCAATCGCGGAGCATTGCTGTCGAGCTTGAGCACGAGGGAAAGGCGCGCGGAAACGACAGGCATCTGCACGATCCCCGCGCCGCGTATCTCGAGCAGCCCGCGAATTGACGGAGCGGGATGCGCCCAGATGGCCCCGTCGCGCCGCTCCAGCTCGACGCCGTCATCCCCGACGAGGATGGCTCCGCGATCGATCAGCATCATCGCCAGCGTGGACTTTCCGCTCCCGGGCGGCCCTTCGATCATCAGCCCGCGCCCCTCCAGCGATACGCAGGTGACGTTGGGGCAGGGCTGGCAGGTGATGGCGCTCACCCGTCGCGCAGGGCGGGGAGGTTGAGGACGAGGCAGGCGCCGTCTCGTCCGTCAGGCCGACCTTCCGCCAGCAAGGTGCCGTCATGCGCTTCGGCGATGGCGCGCGCGATGGCGAGGCCGAGGCCGGAATGGTTGCCGAAATCCTCCGCCTGGGGGCGGTGCGAATGGAAGCGCTGGAACACCTGCTCGCGCCGTTCCACCGGGATGCCGGGGCCTTCGTCGCACACGGTCATGGTGATCCAGCCATCGGCCCGGGCAAGGTCGATCGTGATCGAACCTTCAGACGGCGAAAACGACACGGCGTTGTCGAGCAGGTTCGAGATCACGCGTTCGAGCCGCGAGGGTTCGCCGCGCACCAGGAAGCGGCCGGCCTCGCTGTCGAACAGGACCGGGCGCCCCTCGTTCTCGGAGCGGTTTTCGCGCGAGCCGATGATATTGGTAACGAGGCTGGCGAGATCGACCGTCTCGAAGGTGGCGCGCGACAGTTCGGCATCGATCCGGCTCGCCTCGCTGATTTCGGTAACAAGACGATCGATCCGGCGCACGTCATGGGTCGCGATATCGAGAAGTTGGGCCCGCAAGGCCGGATCCTCGACCCGATTAAGCGATTCGGTCGCGCTCCGCAGGCTGGCGAGCGGATTCTTGATCTCGTGCGCGACATCGGCGGCGAAGCTTTCGACCGCGTCGATGCGCATTCGCAGCGCATGGGTCATGTCGGAAATCGCGCGCGCCAGCATACCGATCTCGTCGCGCCGGTCGGGAAGCCGTGGCACCTCCACCTGCCGGTCGCGCCCCTGCCGCACGCGGACGGCGGCCTGGACGAGCTCGCGCAGGGGCCGCACGATCGTCTGGGCGAGGAAGAAGGACAGCAGCGTCGAGACGATCAGCGCCAGCAAGGTGACCAAAGCCACGGTCGATCGCGCCTCGCGCACGCGCTGGGTGATGTCGATCGGATTGCGGGTTATCAGGAGCGATTCCCCGTCGAGGCCCACGGGCGCGGCGGCGTTGATGACGTGGGTCCCGTCCGCCGCATCGCGCAGCACGATCTGGGTCAGGCTTTCGGTCCGCGCGCGATCGAGTTCCGGCCAGGCGGCGGCGTTGTCGACCTGCGGTTCGCGGTAATCGGGCAGCGGGGGCGCGCCCACCACCCGATCGAACCAGCGGTCGAGCGTTAGGGCGAAATCGCGATTGTCCTCCGCCACTCCGTCGATCGAGAACGTGGGCGCGGACAGAGCGAAACTGTCGCCTTCCAGCTCCCCTTCCGCATCGTAGAGCCGGATGCGCAAGCGCTGTTCCTTGCCGATCTGGATCAGCAGCGCCTCCTGCCGTGCATCGGTCGCGCCCGCCAGCGCCTCGGCAGTGATCTGCGCCTCGACCAGAGCGAGCTTGAAGCGCTCGTCCAAGAGCTGCTTGCGGTAGAAATCGAGATAGATGACCCCGCCGCCGAGCAGCACCAAGGGCAGCACGTTGACGAAAAGGATGCGGCTGGTGAGCGAGAGACGCCGCGACCAGCGCGGCTTTTCCGCCGCCGGGTCGCGCCCCGGCTCGTCCCTCAGGACATTGCTGCGCGCCGCATCGGCCATGGATCGGTCAGCTTTCGGCGAAGCTGTAGCCCGCGCCGTAGAGAGTATCGATGGCGGAGAATTGCGGATCGATACTGCGGAATTTGCGGCGCATCCGCTTGATGTGGCTGTCCACCGTGCGATCGTCGACGAAGACATCGTCCGGGTAGGCGGCATCCATCAGCTGGTTGCGGCTCTTGATGACGCCGGGGCGCACGGCCAGTGCTTCCAGCAACAGGAATTCCGTGACCGTCAGGGATACGGCGCGCCCGTCCCATGTCACCTTGTGCCGCGCCGGGTCCATCACCAATCGTCCGCGCTCGAGGACCTCGCTGGGGCGGGGCGCTTCGGCATTCGCACCGGGCTCTGTGGGCAGATCGATATCGCTGCGCCGCAGGATCGCGCGTACGCGGGCGAGCAGGAGGCGCAGGCTGAAGGGTTTGGAGATGTAATCGTCCGCGCCCATCGCGAAACCGGCTTCCTCGTCCTGCTCGTCGTCCTTGCTGGTGAGGAAGATCACGGGGAGCGCGGAATGTTCACGCAGGCGCCGCAGCAATTCCATCCCGTCCATGCCCGGCATTTTGATGTCGAACACGGCCAGATGCGGCGGATTTTCGAGCAGCGCCTTCAACGCCGCCTCGCCTTCCGAATAGACGCGCGTGGCGAAGCCCTCCGCCTGCAAGGCGATCGAGACCGAGGTGAGGATGTTGCGATCATCGTCCACCAGCGCGATCACCGCCTGCGATGGAGACGGTTGGGTGGGGGCGGGAGCGGTTTGCGAAGGCGCGTCGTTAGTCACCTTGCGTGCGTAATCGCTTTGCCGGAACAAGACAATGTGTGCCATGGCGGGAGCGGGACCGCGTAAGGCGCACTGCCCGTCGCGCCGAAATTGACGTGCGCGCTTAGCGATTGTAAGGGCGGGGCGAATTGGCCGTGCATTCGTATGCGTTAAAGCAGCGATGCGGCGGGCCATCCAGACATCGCAACGCCCCGCAACGCCCTTGCCGGAGACATCAGTGACCGCTTCGCTTTCCCATACGCTTGCCGATCAGGGTATCGCCACCGATGCCACGATCCACGCCAATCTCGATTCGAGCCAGCTGACCGCCGCCGCGCTCGAAAACGGCGAAGGGCGCCGCGCGAAGCATGGGCCGCTGGTGGTGGAAACCGGCAAGCACACCGGCCGCAGCGCGAAGGACAAGTTCATCGTCCGCGACGGTGAGACGGAAGAGACGGTGTGGTGGGACAACAACGCCTCGATGAAGCCGGAACATTTCTCTGCGCTCAAGGACGATTTCCTGGCCGCGCTGAAGGATAAGGACGCGCTCTACGTCGCCGATTTGTTCGGGGGCTCGCAGCCGGAATACCGCGTCAATGTGCGCGTCATCAACGAGCTCGCCTGGCACAACCAGTTCATCCGCACCCTGCTGGTGCGCCCGACGGCGGACGAGCTCGAAGGTTTCGTCCCCGAATACACGATCATCGACCTGCCGAGCTTCAAGGCCGATCCCGAACGGCACGGCTGCCGCAGCGAGACGGTGATCGCGGTCAATCTCAGCGAGAAGCTGATCCTCATCGGCGGTACGCGCTATGCCGGCGAGATGAAGAAGAGCGTGTTCGGCGTACTCAATTACCTGCTTCCGCCCAAGGGCGTGATGCCGATGCACTGTTCCGCCAATATCGGCCCGGACGGCAAGAGCGCGGTGTTCTTCGGCCTGTCGGGCACGGGCAAGACGACGCTTAGCGCCGATGCCAGCCGCACGCTGATCGGCGATGACGAGCATGGCTGGTCGGACACGGCGGTCTTCAATTTCGAAGGCGGCTGCTACGCCAAGATGATTCGCCTGAATGCCGAGGCCGAGCCCGAGATCTTCGCGACCACGAAGATGGAAGGGACCGTCCTCGAAAACGTGGTGATGGACGAGAACGGCGAGATCGATCTCGACGACAACAGCCTCGCCGAAAACACGCGCGGTGCCTATCCGCTCGAATCGATCCCGAACACGTCGGACGAGAACATGGGTCCGCCGCCGTCCAACGTAATCATGCTGACCGCCGATGCCTTCGGCGTGCTGCCTCCGATCGCGCGGCTGACGCCGGATCAGGCGATGTATCACTTCCTGTCGGGCTACACCGCCAAGGTCGCGGGCACCGAAATCGGCGTGACCGAGCCCGAAGCGACCTTCAGCACCTGCTTCGGTGCGCCCTTCATGCCGCGGCATCCGAGCGTCTACGGCAACCTCCTCAAAGAACGGATCGCCAAGGGCGATGTCACTTGCTGGCTGGTCAATACCGGCTGGACCGGAGGCAAATACGGGGTCGGCAACCGGATGCCGATCAAGGCGACCCGCGCCCTGCTCAACGCCGCGCTCGACGGGTCCCTGAACGAGGCGGAGTTCCGCAAGGACCCCAATTTCGGCTTCGAGGTTCCGGTCGCGGTGGATGGTGTCGACAGCGGCATTCTCGATCCGCGCTCGACCTGGGCCGATCAGGACGAATACGACCGCACCGCGCAGAAGCTGGTGCAGCTCTTCGTCGACAATTTCACGCCCTTTGCTGACCATGTCGATCAGGGCGTGCGCGACGCGGCGCCGGTTTCCGCGCGGGTCGCGGCCTGAACCGTTCCGCCCGGCGACCCGGGCGCACAAGTTGGAGAGGAGAGTCCCCGGCCGCGAGCGATCGCGGACCGGGGACCTTTAATTTCGGTACGGGTGCAAGGATCGTTAGGGCAATAGCGGGAAACCTGCTACGGCCATCGAGCTGACGTCGAAATTTGCGACGGACTTCGGCTTTTGATCTTCGCCTTGCCCTTGTGGCCCTGGTGCACGTTAGACGGCGACTTCCTTTCTTCGGACGACCTTACGCACGACCACGCCGCATGTCGCGGCGGGGCAAACCTCGTTCTTGAAAGGAACATCCCATGTCGAAGACCGGCACCGTAAAATTCTTCAACGCCGACAAGGGCTATGGCTTCATCCAGCCCGATGACGGTTCGGACGACAGCTTCGTCCACATCTCCGCCGTCCAGGCGGCGGGCATGCACACGCTCGATAAGGAACAGCGCCTCAATTACGAGGTCGAGACCGGCCGTAACGGCAAGGCGAGCGCGGTGAATCTCTCCGCTGCGGACTGATCCCGATAGAGAATGCCCCGCCGATCCATTGTGGTCGGCGGGGCGTTTTACCGCTTCCCGCGCGCGATACTCACGAAGGACAAGCCGATGAGCCAGACATTCGAATTCTACGACAGCCGCGCCCGTGAAGCCGCCATCGAAGCGCAGGAGGCTGTCCTCGACAATGTCCGCGAACGCAGCCTGCGTGCGGAGAAGACCTGGCGCGGCCTTGCCGAACAGGCGCGCAAGGTGAAGATCGACCGCGAGCGGGCTCTGGGCGAGCGCGAAGCCAAGCGACTCGCCGAAGAAGCGGAAGCGCAATCCGGCGCGGCGCCGGAAGCGGCCTGACCCTCCGATTTAGCTGCGCGCCCGCGCGATGTAGCGGTCCACATTCTTCGCCATGACGTCGAGCGGCGCATTACCGCCAAGGACGACCGCGTCGTTGAACGCCTTGAAATCGTAGGCCGAACCCAGCGCAGCCTCGGCGCGCCCGCGCTGCCTTACGATCTCGCTATGGCCGAGCTTGTAGCCCGTGGCCTGACCGGGCCAGCTGCAATAGCGGTCCACCTCGCTTACCACCTCGTCGTATTTCGAGCCGTTTTCCTCGACGAAGAAGCGGCGCGCCTGTTCGCGGCTCCAGCGTTTGTGGTGGAGGCCAGTATCGACCACCATGCGACAGGCGCGAAACGCCAGTGACTGGAGATAACCCAATCGTCCGACCTTGAAATCGTCATAGGCGCCAAGCTCGTCCGCCAACTGCTCACCGTAAAGCGCCCAGCCTTCGGAGAAGGCGTTGAAGGCCAGGATCGAGCGGATCAGCGGCAGGCGGTTGGAATATTCGCCCTCCCAGACATGGCCGGGAATGGTCTCGTGATAGGTGAGGTCGGCGAGGTCGTATTTGCGGTGCAGGTCGGTGGTCCTGAGATTGATCCACATCCGCCCGGGGATCGTTCCGTCCTTGCTGCCCGCGCCGCCATAGGCGCCTGGCGCGCCGGGTTCTTCCGCCAGCGGAAGGCGGCGCACTTCGAGATTGGGATCGACAAGCGTGTTGAAGGCGCGCGGCATCTGCGCGGTGATCCATGCGATCCGGTCCTTGATGAAGGCCATGATCTCGGCCCGGCCGGGATCGCCTTCCGCGAATTTGTAGCGCGGGTCCTGCGAAAGCGCCTGCATCCGCTCGCCCACCGTCCCGCTGGTGTAGCCGATTTCTTTCAGGATCGGGTCCATCCGCGCGTGGAGCGATGCGAGTTCCTCCCGCCCCTGCTCGTGCACCTCGTCGGGCGAAAGGGTGGTGGTCGTGCTGGCGCGCAGGGCCCAGGCATACCATTCATCGCCGCGCGGCTGGCTCCACATGCCGGGGTCGGAATCGGCCTCGGCCATTTCCAGGTTCAGTTCGGCAAGCTGGGCTTCCAATGCGGCGGCGATCGGGCCGGTCTCCAGCGTGCGGGCGCGGTTGGCATGGCTTTCGGGCATTCCCGCCTCGACCAGCTTGGCGCGGAGCGGAGCGGCGAAGAGCTCGCCCGCTTTGGCGGACTTGATCGTCTCGGAAAGCTGGGCTGTCGCTTTCTCGATCAGGAAATCAGGTGGCACCATCCCCATCGCGCGGGCCGCGCGCATCCGTTCGAGCTCGCCCGCGAACACGGCGGGCAACGCCTCCATCCGCTCGATATAGGCGTCGGCATCGCTGCCATCCTTCAGGGGATGCGTGGAATCCATGAAGCGCGGCAAGTCGAGATAGCTGCCGACATTCTGGATCACGACATAGGGCGCATTGCGCCAGCTTCCGACCGCGACATCGCCATAGGGAAGCGCGAACCCGTCGAGCGCGGTCGAATAGGCGCTCTCGACGACATCGAGATTGGTGATCGTATCGGCATCGAGCGCGTCACGCGGAAAGGCGCGCACCCGGTCGAGATCGCGGCGCAGGGTCGCGGCGTAAAGTTCCTGTCCGGTCTGCGACTGGTCCTCCAGCCGCGCGCGCAATTCGGCGTAGCGCCCCGTATCGACGCCCAGTGAGGTCGCGCGTTCGGGTTCGTGTTCGAGGAGATTGTAGCCGACCACTTCCAGCAGACGCTCGGCGCCGATGGCCTGAGCCTGCACGACGGCTTCGGGCCGGGCCGTGGCGGCGCATCCGCCGAGAGTGAGCGCGGTCGTCGCGCTGAGGCCTGCGAGGACCTGGCGACGGGTGATGTCAAAGCTTTGGGATGTCATGGGCGCGGGTGTGCGCGCCGCGCCCTGACCTGTCAATTAATCGGAAAAAGTGGTTCGCGATCTCAGTCGAGATATTCGGGCGGCACCTTCCCGCCATGCGCCGCCAGTTCGCGCATCGTGCGCTTGTGTAGCCAGACATTGTCTTCCGCCGAGCCTTCGTAATCCGCGCGACCCAATTCGGTGGCGAGCGCCTTGCGGCTGGCATAATCGGAATCGACATTGATCAGCTTGAGCAGGTCGACGATCGAGGTCCGCCAGTTGAGGCGATCGGCACCGGGCATCGAATCGAGGTGGTTTTCGACGTCGACGGTATCGACAGACTGCCGTTCCACAACCGGCGCGTCGGCCCAGGCATTACCGGTCTTGGGCGCAGTCTGGGGCGCGGGCTTGCCTGCGGGAGCCGTGCCGGGGTTTGCCCCAGGTCGCGCATTGGTCGGCGCCTTCTTCGCAGGCTCGTCCTTGCCGAAGATCGCGTCCTTGATCGAACTGAAGATACCCATATCGCAAACCTTTCGGTGGCGCGCGCATGATCGCGGCGCATTCGAAAGAAGAACGGGCATCGGGAAGACGCGTTCCGCAGCTTTGCGCTTCCTTTCGTCGTCCCGTCGCGGCTAGGAGGTGGGCATGACCGATGCCGTGCTCTCGATCGTCGTCCTTGCTGCAATCGCGCTGATCGTTGGCGCGGTGTTCGCCTATCGCAGCGGCTATCGACGCCAAGCGGTGTTGATGGTGGTGCTGGCACTCGTCGCGGGCATGAACGTGGCGATCTGGACCGTGCCGGATGGAGACGGTCAAGCCCCGCTCGACCGGATCGAGCGGGGCCGTTAGCTGCCGGAATAAGGCGTCAGTCGGGCAGGACCCAGCGGACCGCGCTTTCATAGCTCCCCGCGATCGGCTCTCCCGAACCGGTGCGCGCGGGCTGGAACCGGGCGCGGCGTTCCAGCAACTGGCAGGTTGCCTGATCGAGCGCGTCATGGCCGGTCGAGCCGGTGATCGTGCACTTGGTCACGCGTCCGGTGGCCGCGATTTCGAGCCGGAAGCGCGCCGTTCCGGTCATCTCGCGATTGATCCACGACGTGCGGTAATCGTCGGTGCTGATCCAGGCAGCGGGATCGTTGCGCGGCTTCGCGCCGACCGAGGGGCCCATGGGAGGCTGGGTCGGGGTGACGCGCGGCGTGGGCACCGGATCGAGACCGAGCGTCGGGCCGGGCCGCGGCACCGGGGGCGCGGGCGGCAGGATGATTTCGGTCGAATCGAAACGCGGCGCGGGCACCGGCAGGTCGAGCGGCGGTTTGGGGATGACCATCGGCGGAGTAACCTGGGCGACATCGGCCGTATCATTGGTCGGCTCTGGCGTTGGTTCCGGCGGAGGCGGCGGCGCATCCTTGATGTCGTAGGTCGGGATGAACTCGTCGGGGGGCGCAAGCGTCCCCGAGACGGTCAGTCCGGTGACGATCGCCACGCCGACCGCAGCGTGAATGGCAATGACCCCCGCCATGCTGGCGGGCGACGGGCGGCGAGTCTGGTCGAGATAGGCCATAAGCAAAGTCCTCTTCCTTTCGCAGCCCGCTTGTTTTGCGACACGATGGGGCGGGCTTGCGATGAGAGGATGTTACAACATTACTAGGATAGCAAGCGGTTTCGCGTTGCGGTTTGCAACCGGCTTGCATCTGGTCTGCAATAAAGGTGCGATAGATACGAAAAGCCCTCCCGGAGAAGGGAGGGCTCATGTATGCGATAGATCGTTCGAAACGGTTGGCCGGAATTCCCGGCCGGGCTCACTTGATCGGGCAACTCGGGTCGAGGCGGAAGTCGAGATAATTGTCGACCGAGGCCATCAACTCGGCCTGCTCGTTTTCGAAGAAGTGATTGGCGCGCGGAATTTCCTCGTGATGCACGGTGATGTGTTTCTGCGTGCGCAGCTTTTCCACCAGCTTGGTGACCGCCTGCGGCTGCACCACCGTATCCTGCGCCCCGTGGATGAAGATGCCGCTGGCGGGGCAGGGCGCGAGGAAGGTGAAATCATACATGCTCGCCGGAGCGCCGACGCTGATCCAGCCGCGGATTTCGGGGCGGCGCATGAGCAATTGCATCCCGATCAGCGCGCCGAAGCTGACGCCCGCGACCCAGGTGGTCTGCGCTTCGGGATGAATCTGCTGCACCCAGTCGAGCGCGCTTGCCGCATCGGACAATTCGCCGATCCCGTTGTCGAAACTGCCCTGGCTGCGCCCGACGCCGCGGAAATTGAAGCGCAGGGTGGCGAACCCGCGATCGACGAATGTCTTGTAGAGCTTTTGTGTGATCTGTTCATTCATCGTGCCGCCGCCCTGGGGGTGCGGATGCAGGATCATCGCGACCGGCGCGCGTGGGCGCGGGGCGGGGGAGAAACGGCCTTCGAGGCGGCCTTCGGGGCCGGGAAAGATCACGGTCGGCATCGGGTGGGGTACCTGTGCGAAAAAGGGTTGCGGCGCGCCGTCTGGGCAGGCGCCCGGTGGCAAGCTGGAAGTCGCGCGCTATATAGGGTTCCCGAGCGAAATCGCAATTATTTCGAGCACGTATCATTCCAGACCGCATCTATCTCGACCACGCTGCCACCAGCCCGCTGCGCCCGCAGGCGCGCGCCGCGATGGAAGAGGGGTTTGGGCTCTGGGCCAATCCGTCGAGCCCGCATGGCGAAGGGCGCAGGGCGCGCGCCGCGCTGGAAGACGCCCGCGCGCGGATCAAGGCGGCGCTGGGCTGGACGGGCGAGCTGATCTTCACAAGCGGCGCGAGCGAGGCGGCGGCGCTGGCGCTGGGCCGGGCGAAGGGGGGAAGAAGGTTCGTCAGCGCGGTCGAACACGATTGCGTCCTGCAGGCCACGCCTGATGCGGACCTTTTGCCGGTGCTTGTCGACGGCCAGCTCGATCCGGCGGCACTCGTCGAGGCGATCGGGGACGATCGTCCAATCGTGGCGGTGCAGCAGGTCAATTCCGAAACAGGCAACCGGCAGGTGATCGAGCCGATCCATGAACGGGTTTCCGATGCCGGCGGGTTGCTGATCGCGGATTGCGCGCAGGCGGCGGGGAAGGTGACAATTTTCCCATGCGACATGGCCATGATCGCAGCGCACAAATTCGGCGGACCGATCGGGATCGGCGCCTTGCTGGTGCGCGACTTCGCCATGCTCGAGCCATCCGGCGGGCACGAGCGCGGCTATCGGCGCGGGACCGAGAACCTGCCCGGCGCGCTCGGCATGGCCGCGGCGTTGGAGGCGTGTTCTAATTTCTATCTCGACGAGGGCGTGCTGCGCGCGTTCGACGCCTTCGAGAGCGACTGCCGCTCGGCTGGCGGCACGCCGCTGTCGGACCGCCTCTCCGATCCTACGCCCTATATTCGCGCCATCGCCATGCCGAACCTGTCCGCCACCGCGCAGGTGATGCGGTTCGACATGGCGGGGATCGCGGTATCGCAAGGCTCGGCCTGTTCCAGCGGGACGATGAAGACCAGCCGCGTGCTCGATGCGATGGACGTCGAACCGGAGATCGCCGCGAACACGATCCGCGTCAGCCTCGGCTGGAACACCACGCGCGCCGAGGTGGAACGCTTTGCCGAAACATGGTTAGGGATGGCGCGACCATGATCTATCTCGATTACCAAGCCACCACCCCGCTCGCGCCCGAGGCGCGGGACGAGATGCTGCGCTGGCTCGACGGGCCGGGCGGGTCCGGCTTCGGCAATCCGCACAGCCCCCACCGCATGGGCCGCCAGGCCAAGGCTGCGATCGAAGTCGCGCGCGAGCGCGTGGCGGCGCTGTTCCCCGCCGGTGGCCGCGTGATCTTCACCAGCGGCGCGACCGAGGCGATCAATCTCGCCATCAGGGGCAGTGGCACGGGCGGCACCGTCTCCGTCTCCGCGATCGAACATGCCGCCGTGCTCGACACGGCGCGCGCGGTCGGCAACTGCCACGAATTGAACGTGGCCAAGAACGGCCAGTGCAACACCAAGCAGGACCTGCCCGCCGACACGCGACTGGTCTGCGTGATGCAGGTCAATAACGAGATCGGCACGATCCAGCCCACGGTCGAATGGCACCGCAAGGCCAAATCCGCGAACGCGCTCTATCTGTGCGACGCGGTGCAGGCCTATGGCCGCATGGAAGTGACGGGCGCGGACATGGTCGCGATCAGCGCGCACAAGTTTCACGGCCCTAAGGGCGTCGGCGCCCTGTGGCTGCGCGAGGGGCTCGACATCGCCGAGGTCCAGACCGGCGGCGGGCAGGAATTCGGCATCCGTTCGGGCACGCTGTCCCCGGCTTTGATCGCGGGCATGGGCGTCGCGGCGAAGGAAGCGAAGGAGCGGATGGAGCAGGACGCCGACCATGTCGACAAGCTCTGGACCCGGGCGCGCGAGCTCTTTTCCGATTGGGAATTGAACGGCAGCGCGGAGGCGCGCTGGCATGGCAATATGAATATCCGCCCGGCGGGCAAGAACGCAGGCGGGCTGGACGTGAACCGGCTGATGAGCGAGTGCCGCGACGTGATGTTCAGCGCCGGAAGCGCCTGTGCCAGCGGATCGGGCCGGACCAGCCACGTTTTGGAAGCGATCGGCCTGTCGCAGAAAAAGGCCAAGGCCTCGATCCGGCTGGGCTGGGGCCGCTATACCACGATGGACGAAATCGAGACGGCCGCGGCCAAGATCAATGCAGCGGCGAAGGAGCAGGGCGTATGAGCGAGACGGTCAAGCTGACCTTCCGCCGCGCGAACGACACGGTGCAGGAGGTCGAGGGCGCGGTCGGCGACACCATGCTGCGCGCCGCCCAGGCCGCCGGACTGCCGCTCGAAGGGACGTGCGAAGGGCAAATGGCGTGTTCGACCTGCCATGTCGTGATCGATCCCGAATGGTTCGACCGACTTGAGGCCGCGAGCGACGAAGAGGAAGACATGCTCGACCTCGCCGCAGGCGTGCGCCGCACCAGCCGCCTGTCCTGCCAGATCGTGCTCGATAGCGCGATGGAAGGACTGACCGCGAGCATCCCCGAGGAAAGCCACGACGCGCGGCGGTTCTGATGCCTTATCCGATCAACCGGGCTTCCGCTTCGGCCATATAGCCGCGCGTCAACGGGACGGCATGGCGATCGCGGACGAACTGGATCTGGTAATTGCACATTCCGCCGTTTTCGAAGCTTGCGGTCGCTCCGGCGAGGTAGAAGGTCCACATTCGGAAAAAGCGCGCATCGTACATCGCTTCGATCGCCTCGCGTTCCGCCATGCAGTTCGCATACCAGGCGCGCAGGGTCCGCGCGTAATGGAGGCGCAGCATCTCGACATCGCTGGCGATCAGCCTGTATTTTTCGCTCGCCGCCACGGTCTCCGACAAAGCGGGGATGTATCCGCCGGGAAAGACGTATTTGCGCGTGAAAGCGTCGGTCGTGCCGGGTGATCCCATGCGCCCGATCGTATGCAGAAGCATCACGCCGTCATCCGCCAGCATGTTGGCGCAGGCGGCGAAAAAGGTTTCGAATTGTGGGCGTCCGACATGTTCGAACATGCCCACCGACACGACCCGGTCGAATCGCGTGCCGCGTTCGGCGAGATCGCGGTAATCGACCAGTTCGAACGATATGCGGTCGGCCACGCCAGCCTGTGTGGCGCGCTCCCGCGCAAGTGCGAGCTGCTCTTGCGAGAGCGTGATGGCCGTCACGCGCACATCGAATTTGCGTGCGAGATAGATCGCCATGCCGCCCCAGCCGCAGCCGATGTCGAGCACCGATTGGCCGTCTTTGAGAGCGAGCTTGGCGGCGATATGCGCGAGCTTGGCTTCCTGCGCCGCGCTTAAGTTTTCGACGCTCTCGTCCCAATAGGCGCAGCTATATTGCATGTGTTCGGGATCGAGCATGAGCTCGTAGAGCGCGTTCCCGATATCGTAATGATGCGCCACGTTGCGCTGCGACCCGATCCGGTCGTTGACCGCTTCCCGCGCGAAAGCGAGGCGATTGCGAATGCGCCGCAACCGGCTCGGCTCACCGATCGAGCCGCCGCGATCCCAGGGGTTGTTCGCGCGTAGAAGCTCGACGAGCTCCATGATCCCGCCGCGCTCCAGTATCAGCCGGCCATCCATATAGGTTTCCGCCGCGCCGAGCCGCGGATCGAGCACGATGTCGCGCGGTACCTTGTCGTCCGAGAACCGTATCGCGACCTCGGGAAACCCCTCGCGCGGCGTGCCGAAAGAGGTCTGCGACCCGTCTGCGAAGGTGACGTCGAGCCGCCCGTGCCGAACCGCTTTGCGCAGATATGTGCTGATCAGGGTCTTGGTCGCCATGGCCCCGAAATAGGATCGCGCCAAGCGTCGCTGCAAGGCTATTCTCGCGATATCATCGATCGGGTCAGCAACCTAAGCGCGCTCATCGAAAAACCCCGCCGCATCGCTGCGACGGGGTTCTCGAGAAATTCGGATCAGGCGGTTTCGAGAGACTTCTCGTCCACCGTCTCGCCGACCGCTTCGATCAGCGCCTTGCTGAAGGCCGGGATGTCGTTCGGGTTGCGGCTGGTGATGAGATTGCCATCGATCGCGACTTCCTGGTCGACCACATTCGCGCCCGCATTCTTGAGGTCGGTGCGGATCGACTTGTAGCAGGTCGCGGTCTTGCCCTGAACGACGTCCGCTTCGATCAGCAGCCACGGGGCGTGGCAGATCGCGGCGATCGGCTTGCCGGACATGGCGAAATCCTTGACCAGGGCGACGGCGCGGTCTTCCACGCGCAGAAGGTCGGGATTGATCTGGCCGCCGGGCAGCAGGAGCGCGTCATAGCCTTCGCAGCTGCTGACTTCGTCCAGCGTCTTGTCGACCTTGACGCTGTCGCCCCAATCGTCGGTATCCCAGCCCTTGATCTCGCCGCTTTCGAGGCTGACGACGGTGGTTTCGATGCCCGCCTTTTCCAGATTGGCCTTGGGCTTCGTCAGTTCGGACTGTTCGAAACCGTTGGTGGCGAGGATGAGGACGCGTTTTGCCATGAGAGTATCTCCATTGAGTTCGTGTTACCGGACTTACGCATGGGGAAAGCATGGCGTTCCGCGCTTCTAGCCGAGCCGGGGCGGTGATAGGGTGAACGGCATGGCTGCCGACAATACCACTCTGATGGACGAACCCGATCCCTTCGACGCGATCGTCGATGCCCCCTTCGACAGCGCGCTTTCCGAACGGTATCTGGTGTATGCGCTGAGCACGATCACCGCGCGCTCGCTCCCCGATCTGCGCGACGGGCTGAAGCCGGTCCATCGCCGCCTGTTGTGGGCGATGCGCCAGCTCAAGCTGAACCCGACCGACGCGTTCAAGAAATCCGCCCGCGTGGTCGGCGACGTGATCGGCAAGTATCACCCGCACGGCGATGCGAGCGTCTACGATGCGATGGTCCGCCTCGCACAGGATTTCGCGCTGCGTTACCCTCTGGTCGAAGGGCAGGGGAATTTCGGCAATATCGACGGCGATAACGCCGCCGCCTATCGCTACACCGAAGCACGCCTGACCAAAACCGCGCTGCGCCTGATGGAGGGGCTGGACGACGGCACGGTCGACTTCATCCCGACCTATAACGGCGAAGAGCGCGAGCCCGAGATCTTTCCCGGCCTGTTCCCCAACCTGCTCGCCAACGGGGCCAGCGGGATCGCGGTGGGCATGGCGACCAATATCCCCAGCCACAATGTCGCCGAGATCGTCGATGCGACGCTGGAACTGATCGACAATCCGCATGTCGAACATGCGCGGCTTATGGAGCTGTTCCACGGGCCGGATTTCGCCACCGGCGCGCTGGTGGTGGACAGCGCGGAGACGATCTCCGCCGCCTATGAGACCGGGCGGGGCAGCTTCCGTATGCGCGCGCGCTTCCATTCCTCCGAAGCGACCGCGCCTGCCGACCGCGAGGCGGGGATCGAGCGGCTGGGAGGCGGCCAGTGGCAACTCGTGGTCGACCAGATCCCGTATCAGGTCCAGAAAGGCAAGCTGATCGAACAGATCGCCGCCGCTATCGCCGATCGCAAGCTGCCGATCCTGGAAGATGTGCGCGACGAGAGCGACGAGAACATCCGCATCGTCTTCGTCCCCCGCAGCCGCAATGTCGATCCCGAGTTGTTGAAGGAAAGCCTTTACAAGCTCACCGATCTCGAAACGCGGTTCGGCCTAAATCTGAACGTGCTCGACGCCACGCGCACGCCGATGGTGATGGGGCTGAAGGAATTGCTGTCGAACTGGGTCGCCAGCCAGATCGACATTCTCCAGCGCAGGAGCCGTCACCGGCTCGACCAGATCGCGAAACGGCTGGAGTTGGTCGAAGGCTATATCGTCGCCTTCCTCAATCTCGACCGCGTGATCGAAATCATCCGCTACGAGGACGATCCCAAAGCGGTGATGATGGAGGAATTTTCGCTCACCGAACGGCAGGTCGAAGCGATCCTCAACATGCGGCTGCGCAGTCTGCGCAAGCTGGAAGAGATGGAGCTGCGACAGGAGAAGGACGATCTCCTGAAAGAGCAGGACGAGCTCGAAAAGTTGCTCGGCTCGCCCGCCCGCCAGCGCACGCGGTTGAAGCGCGATCTTGCAAAACTGCGCGCGGAATACGGGCCGGACACCGCGCTCGGCGCGCGCCGCACGCTGATCGCGGAAGCGGCGCCGGCGGTCGAATTCAGCATGGAAGCCATGATCGAGAAGGAGCCGGTGACGGTGATCCTCTCGCAGAAAGGCTGGGTGCGCGGCGCCAAGGGGCATCTGCCGCTCGACCAGGAGTTCAAATACAAGGAAGGCGATGCCCAAGCGTTCGTGCTGCATGCGCAGACGACGGACAAATTGCTGCTCGTCACCGATACGGGGCGCTTCTTCACGCTGGGCGCGGACAAATTGCCCGGCGCGCGCGGGTTCGGGGAACCGGTCAGGAATACGCTCGACATCGATGCGGGTTCGCAGATCGTGGCCGCGATCGTGCACCGGCCCAAACAGCGCCTGCTGCTCGCCGCCGATACCGGCAAGGGCTTCGCCGCGAACACGGACGATCTTCTGGCCGAGACGCGCAAGGGGCGGCAGGTCGTCAATTTGAAGGACGAGGCGAAATTGCTGGTCGTGCGTCCGATCGCGGCGGAGGACGACCACGTCGCGGTGGTGGGCGACAATCGCAAGCTCGTCGTCTTCAATCTCGAGGAGTTGCCCGAGCTGGCGCGCGGGCAGGGCGTTCAACTGCAGCGCTATCGCGATGGCGGCATGGCCGATGCGATCACCTTCAAGCTCGAAGACGGGCTCAGCTGGACCATGGGCGGCAAGGAAGGCCGCACCCGGACCGAGAACGAGATGTGGCAATGGAAGGTCGCGCGCGGCGGCGCGGGCCGGATGCCGCCGCAGGGCTTTCCGCGCGACAATCGGTTCGGATAGGGCGCTTCATTCGACACGGGAAGGAATGAAAAAAGGCCGGAAGCGCCCCCCAGCGCTCCCGGCCTTATGCGATCCCGAAAGGGTCGGATTATTCGGCGGCGCCCGTGCCCCCGTTTGTTTCGGCGGCACCGGCCAGCGCGGCGTCGACCTGCGCCATGGTCAGGCGTGCCATCAGTTGGCCATCGACCGCGGCGAAGTAATTGCGCGGCACGGTGAATTCGCCCGCATCGTCGGCCCGCGCGACGAGAACGTTGTCGCCCTCGATCGTCGCGACGGTGCCCAGCGTCTGACTGTCAGCGGTCATGATCGTGGCGCCTTCGACCAGCGCGGCGTCGCGCGCGGCGTTCGCGGCGGCCATCTGCTGTTCGATCATGGTGTCGAGCTGGACCTTGGTCACCGTGATGGTCGGGCCGGTTTCACCCACGCCGTACATGTCGACGGCGAGCGGGACCTGATGGGTACCGGTGTCGAGCACGGTCTGGCCGTTTTCGACCTGCGTGATCGTTCCGACCTGATTGCCTTCGGGTCCGAAAACGGTCGCCCCGGCGACGACCTGATCGTTGGCGAGCGCCGGGGTGGCGATCGTCGCGACTGCGAGAGCGAGGGCGGATGCGAGGGTTTTCATAAAGGAAACTCCGATTAGTGTGATGTACGCGATCCCCCCACACGCGAAAAGCGCCCGAAGCGGGATCTGGAAATTGAAGGGCGGCACGAGGCGCATAAGCGCTTCGACGAAAAGCCACCGCGAAGCTGCCGCCACGGGCAACCGGACCATGTAAACGGATGCTGCGCTGCAATGCAACCGTGGGTCCGTTATAGGATTTTCCGATTAAGCTCGGCTGAAGCGGCCATCGGGAGCGGATCGTGCGCTATTGCTTGGCGAGTTCCTCGGCGAGCAGCGCCTCGATCCGCGCCTCGCCGGGAAAGTCCTCAGCAACCCAGCGCGCTTCCACGGCGCGCATGATCCGCGCCACCGCAGGCCCCGCCGCCACGCCGCGCGCGACGATCGTTCCGCCCTTCAGGGGAAAGTCGGGCGCTTCCCAATCGTCGAGCGACGCGATCGAAGCGCCCGCCAGCAGCAGCCGGTCGCGCGCGCAGGCAATCCCCTCGTGATAGGCGAGGGTGCGGGGCAGCTCGGCGTCCTGTGCGGTGCGCGCCGCCACGCAGGCGAGGCGAGCGCGTTGCTGCTTCGACAGGCGCAGACGCGCGGCCACCGTCTCTGCAAGGCTGGGCACCGGCGGTAGCAGGGCGGCGAGGCGTCGGATCGCGTCCGGTGCGACCGCATATTCGCGCTCCTGCGCCGCCAGCCGGTCCAGCGCGGCGATCTCGCCCGAGCGTGCTTCGGGCAGGATCACGCGCAGCACGCCCGCCTGCTCCATCAGGCGCACGGTCGGCACCGGATCGGGCAAAGCGAGGATGCCGAGCAATTCCATCGCCACCCGTTCCCGGCTGATCCCCTTCAACGTGTCGGCAAGGTCGGTGCAGGCGGCCAACGCCTCCTCGTCGACCTCTCGGCCGAACCGCGCCTGGAAGCGGAAATAGCGGAGGATACGCAGGTGATCCTCGCGAATGCGGGTCCGCGCATCGCCGATGAAGCGGACGCGGCGCGCTTCGAGATCGTCGAGCCCGCCGAAGAAATCGTCGATCTCCAGCGTCTCGGGTTGGGCGTAGAGCGCGTTGATGGTGAAATCGCGCCGCGCCGCATCCTCGCGCCAGTCGTCCGCGAAGGCGACGGTCGCGCGGCGACCATCGGTGCTGACGTCGCGGCGCAAGGTCGTGATTTCGACCGGACCTTGCTCGAGAATGGCTGTCACCGTGCCGTGGTCGATCCCCGTCGGCACGGTGCGGATACCTGCCGAACGGCACAGATCGATCACCTTTTCGGGCTGGTGGAGCGTCGCGCAATCGACATCGGCCACAGGGATATCGAGCAGCGTATCGCGCACCGCCCCGCCTACCCAGCGCATCGAATCGGAGCCAAGGGTTTCCGCGAGTAGAGCCAGATCGGCGCGCCGCGTCCACGGGGCTTCGGGCAGAACGGTCACCGCGTCGCCTCCATCCATTGAAGGCGGCGCGAGAGATTGTAGCAGATCGCCGCCGTCACGCCCCAGATGCGATAGCCTTGATAATCGAGTTCGAGATAGGGCCGCATCGCGCCTTTCCAGAACACCTCGTTGCGCGTCCAATTGTCCGCATCCATGATAAGCGACAGGGGCGCTTCGAACCAGCTTTCGACCTCGCGAGGATCAGGACGCAGGGGCAGGTCGGGTGCGATTACGCCGAGCACGGGGGTGATGTCGAAGCCGGTCCCGGTCTTGTAGCGATCGGTGGTACCGATCAACTTCACGGCCTCGGGGGCAAGCGCCAGTTCCTCCTGCGCCTCGCGCAGAGCGGCGGTGAGCGCATCCTCGCCGGGTTCCAGCTTGCCGCCTGGAAAGGCGACCTGGCCAGGATGATCGCGCATGGTCGTGGGGCGCTGGGTTAGGATAACACCCGGCCCATCGAAAGTCGGCCTATCGCTTCGCTGCTTTAGGCCCTCACCGTCCGGCCGATCCGTCACCGCGATCAGCACGGCGGCATCGGCCGTCCGCTCCGCATCGGCGAAGCGCGCATCGCTCATCAGATCGGGCATTTCGCGCGCGTGACCCGCCTCGAACAGGCGGAGGAGACGGTCGAAGAGATCGCTCATCCCTGCGTGGCGGGAAGCAGCGAATAGGTTTCGCCGCCGCTCGCGACAGTCCAGTCGTCCCCCCGCGCCAACGCGATCTCGGCAAGCTGTTCGTAGGTCGAACGGTTCAGCCGCGCCTCGCAACCGCGCCGGACATGAACATAGAGCGCGGGCGCCTCGGGATCGCCTGCCGCGCGCAGGGGATGATCCGGTCCGGCAACGACCAGATCGTCGGTGTTGAGGCGGAAGGCGATGCCGTCTTCGACCATGCGGCAATCGGTGGCGATGAAGCAGGCATCCTCGACTTCGATACGCAGTTTCTGGAACGGCGTGACCAGCCAGTATGCGCCGTCCTCGTCCCGTGTCAGCAGCCCTGAAAAGGCGCGCACCATCGCGCCGCGCGTGATCGGGCTACCATCGTGATACCAGACTCCGTCGGCAGCGATGCGCATTCCGCTGTCGCCTTCTTCCTGCGGCGTCCAGCGTTCAACCGGTGGCAGCTTGCGGGCTTCGACCTGTTCGGCGATCTGCGCGAGGCTGAGACCGGCGAGTTCGGGGGGCGGAGTGTAGACCATGGACGCGGCGTTGGCAGATGCGGGCGGGCGAGACAATCCTGCACGGACGAACCGGAACAACCAGACCGGATGAACCGCTCAAATCAGCCGATCCAAGGCCCCAGCATTCCCTCGCGCGGGAGGACGGCCGCATTGACGCTGCGGGCGAGCAGGCGCTCGCGCTCCCACGGCCCGGGGCAAAGCCACCCGCCGGTATGCGCGGCGGAAAAATCCCACTGCCGGTAATAGTCGAAATCGCCGATCAGCATCTGGGGCAGGGCGGATGCGCCCCCAAGCTGGTCCGCCGCGGCGAGGCTGGTCGCCATCAGCGCCTTGCCGAACCCTTCGCCCTGACGCCCCGGCATCACCGCCACCGGGCCGACCATCAGCAGCGGATGGGCGCGCCCGTCGGGATCGGTGAGCGCGACGGGCCAGAGCTGGATCGTGGCGACGAGATAGTCTTCGTCGTCGAGCGCGGCGAAACTCAGACCTGGTAGCCAGTCCATCCCTTCGCGAATCCGATAGGCGGTGCGCGCCTGGCGCCCCTCACCAAACGCCGCATCGAGCAGATCCTCGACCAGTTGCGGGTCGACGGTATGGAGCGGCGCGATCGTAGGCATAGGGGAGGGGCTTTGGCTGGCCATGGGCCGCGCCGCTTAATCGGGCGGGGCGAGCCTGTCGATCAAAAGCGGCTATTGCTGTGTCAAGCCAGGCTCCGCTGGTGAAATCGCGATCAGCCCGGCGTCAGCCTGAGCAGGCGCCCGCCCTCGCCATCTTCCAAAGCCCATATTGCGCCATCGGGGCCCTGAACCACCTGTCTGATGCGCTCGCCCATCGGGATTCGGTCGACTTCGCGCGCGGTGTCGCCGTCGAAGGCGATGCGGATAAGCGCCTGCGTTTTCAGCCCCGCGATGATGCCCTGGCCACGCCACGGAGCGAACAGGTCGCCATCGTAGATGAAGAAATTGCCCGAAGCGATCACCGGGGTCCAATCGATGACCGGCTTGATGAAGCCGTCATCGGCGGTGTGATCGGGAATGGGCGTGCCATTATATTCGTCCCCGAAGGAGCGGTTGGGCCAGCCATAATTGCCGCCCTTCTGAACGAGATTCAGTTCGTCACCGCCCGCAGGCCCATGCTCGATTTCCCACAAGCGGCCTTCGGCGTCAAAATCCATCGCGAGAATGTTGCGGTGACCCCAGCTCCAGATCTGGTCGCTGGGCGAGCCCTGCGCGGCGAGAGGGTTGCCTGCCGCCGGCGTGCCGTCGAGATTGAGGCGGACGATCGTGCCGAGCGTGTTCGAAGTGTCCTGCGCAGGCGTGCCCTTCTGCCGCTCGCCGCTGGAAACGAACATATAGCGTTCGTCCGGGCTGAACACGATGCGGTGCGAATAATGGCCGCGCCGGGTCACCTTGGGGGACTGGCGCCAGATCGTCTCGAGACCTTCGATCTTGCAGTTTGCGTCCTCGGTCCCGCAATTGAGCGTTCCGCGTCCGACCACCGCGCCGCGCGTATCGCCTTGGCCCGCTTCGACCCAGCTCAGATAGATGGTGCGGCTGCCGACCGTGGCGGCGCGCTGGCTGTCGAGAAAGGCGATTTCCCCCAGGCCACCCTGGCCACCGTAATCGACGCGCGGAAGGCCCGTTACCGTGCCGGTGCGCCGGGTTTCGGTGTCGATGAATTTCATCGTGCCCGGCTTTTCGGTGATGAACAGCATCGATGTGCCGGGCGCGAACGCGGCGGCCCAGGGCTCGTCATACGTGCCGAAGGCCGTTACCTGCGGCTCGCCCATCGCGGTCGCGGAGGCGCTGCCCGTCGTCGGTGCGGGCGTCGATTGGGCGGAGGTTTCCCCGCCTATGGGGCTCCCGCAGCTTGCGAGCAGGGCGGTTGAGGATAGAATGGCGGCAAGGAAGGGTTTTGTCGTCATGTTATCGGGAACGCCGCAAGGCGGAATTGGCTCCCGGCCTTTGATCGCTGGTGTGGACGAGGCGGGGCGTGGCCCCCTCGCGGGACCGGTGGTGGCCGCCGCCGTCATCCTGTGCAAGCCCTGTCCGGCGGGTCTTGCCGACAGCAAGGTGCTCAGCGCCGCGGCCCGCGCCAAACTGGAAGCGAGCATCCGGGCGCGCTGCGTCTATGGAATCGCGGTGGTCGATGTCGAGACGATCGATCGTCTTAATATCTTCGGCGCGACCATGCTGGCGATGACGCAGGCCGTGGCGCGAGCGGAAGCCGTGCTCGGGCAGTCAATCGAAGAGGCTCTGATCGATGGCAATCTGACGCCTCATGGGCGTGCAACGGGTTGGCGATGGCCCGCGCGCGCCATCGTCAAAGGCGATGCGAAGGAGCGCTGCATCTCCGCCGCCTCGATCCTCGCCAAGGAATATCGCGATCGGATCATGCGCGAGGCCGCACTCGCTCACCCCCATTACGGGTGGGACCGCAATATGGGTTACGGAACGCGCGAGCATGTCGAGGCATTGCGAACATACGGGGCCACGCCGCATCATCGGCGAAGCTTTGCCCCGGTTGCGCAATTGGAGATGTTCGCATGAGTTTCGCCTATTCCGATATCCCCGAACAGACCGGCAGGACGGCCATCGTCACCGGAGCGAACACGGGGATCGGCCTCGAGATCGCGCGGGCCCTGGCGCGCAAGGGGGCGCGCGTGCTTCTCGCCTGCCGCGATGCCGACAAGGCCAACGCAGCCATCGAGGATATCAGCAGCGGCCCCGAACGCGCCGATCTAGCTTTCCTCCATCTCGACCTCGCCAATATCGCGTCCGTGCGTCAGGCGGCGGAAGAAGCATCACATGAGGAACGGATCGATCTTCTGATCGACAATGCGGGCGTCATGATGCCGCCGCTGTCCACCGCCACCGCCGGGTGCGAATTGCAGTTTGCGGTCAATCACCTCGGCCATTTCGCCTTTACCAGCCTGCTGCTGCACAAGCTGGCGCAGGATGGTGGCGGGCGGGTGGTCGTCCAGTCGAGCCTGGCGCATCGCGGCGCGGGGATCGATTTCGACAATCTCGATGCGGCGAAGGGGTATTCGAAGACGCAGTTCTACGGGCAGAGCAAGCTCGCGAACCTGCTTTTTGCGAAGGAACTCGACCGGCGCCTGCGCGCATCCGGCTCTTCGGTCAGCGCGATCGCCTGCCATCCCGGCATCGCGCAGACCGATCTGACCCGTCACCTCGGCATGTTCGGCGGCGTTTTCGGATCGCTCGTCGGGCTGGCGCTGAATTCGGCCGCCGATGGCGCGCTGCCCGCCCTTCAGGCCGCGACCGACCCTGCTGCCGAAGGCGGCGAGTATTACGGTCCTTACGGGTTCCGCGAAATGAGCGGCAAGCGTTCGGGCCGGGCAATCGCCAGCACCAAGGCCAGAAACGAAGCGCTGGCGAAGCGGTTGTGGGACCGCTCGGTCGAACTGACCGGCGTCAATCCGGACCTCGCGCCCGCCTGAATTTCCGATCTCGATCGGCCCAAGACCGAGTCCTTCGCGCCACACCCGCATGATGGTGTGGTGCGAAAAGACGTGGAGACTCAACATCTAGTCGCAGACTCCTTTCGTTCCGCGCGAACCGGTCTCGGCGCCTCGCCATCCGGTCGTCGCTTGGCGCTTGACCTCTTGGGCGATTGGACTCACCCTGTGGATAACTACCAAGGACAGGGACAATCGGTATGGGGGTCTTGGAGACCACGCGGGCACGGGGAAGTGCGCGCCAAAAGAAGGTTTCGCAGCCGAAACAGGCGCTTGATCTTCCTATCGGACAAATCCTCGATGGCGATTGCGTGGAGCGGCTGCGTGAATTGCCCGATGCCAGCATCGATCTCGTCTTCGCCGATCCGCCTTACAATCTCCAGCTCGGCGGCGATCTCAACCGGCCGGACGGCAGCCATGTCGATGCCGTTACCGACGAATGGGACCGCTTCGAAAGCTTCCTGACTTACGACGATTTCACAAGGGCTTGGCTGACGGAGTGCAAGCGCGTCCTGAAGCCGGACGGCGGATTGTGGGTGATTGGCAGCTATCACAACATCTATCGCGTCGGTGCGATCCTGCAGGACCTCGGCTTCTGGATTCTGAATGACATCGTCTGGCGCAAGTCCAATCCGATGCCGAATTTTCGCGGCACGCGTTTCACCAATGCGCATGAAACCCTGTTGTGGTGTTCGCAGGGCGAGAAGGCGAAATATCACTTCAACTATCGCGCGATGAAGACGCTGAACGACGAGCTTCAGATGCGCAGCGACTGGGTGCTACCGATCTGCAACGGGGGCGAAAGGCTGAAGGAAGGGGGCCACAAGGTGCACCCGACCCAGAAACCCGAGGCGCTGCTCTATCGCGTGCTGCTCTCGACGACCGAAAAGGGCGACGTGGTGCTCGACCCCTTCTTCGGCACCGGCACCACCGGCGCTGTCGCAAAGCGCCTGGGCCGCGAATGGATCGGGTGCGAGCGCGAGGGCGTCTATCGCGACGCCGCGCTGGCCCGGATCGCGAAGGAGCTGCCGCTCGACGAAAGCGCGCTCACCACCATGCAGGCGGGCCGCGCCGCGCCTAAGGTGGCATTCGGCGCGCTGGTCGAAAACGGGTTGGTCCCGCCGGGCACGCGCGTGTTCGACAAGCAGCGCCGCTGGACCGCGACGGTGCGCGCCGATGGATCGCTGGCTCACGAAAAACAGACTGGCAGCATCCACGGCCTCGGTAAGGATCTGCAAGGCGCGCCCAGCTGCAATGGCTGGACCTTCTGGCATTTCGAACAGGGCGGCGAGATCAAGCCGATCGACGCGGCGCGCAAGCTCTACCTGCTGGCGGCTGAGGACTGAGAACCGGACGCGGCGGAACAATGGCGGACCGGTCGCGCCTTCCCGCCAAACTTGCCGTGCCCGTACTCGAAACAGCGCGCTTCACGATGCGACCGCTCGGGCGCGGCGATGCGGCTGCGTTGTTGCCGACTTTGGGGGACGAGGCGCAATGCCGCTATCTCACGCGCGCAGCCTTCGGATCGGAGGAGGAATTGTGGGGCTGGCTGGCCGATCCCTCATGGCCCGGCTTGACCTGGATCGCCGTGGATGCGGACGAGGAGGTCGTCGGCCGCTTCGTCGCGGTACCCGTCGAGGAGGCGGGCGTTTTCGACCTCGGCTATATTGTCTGCGCGGATCGGCGGGGTGAAGGCATCGCGGTGGAGTGTAGCGAGGCGCTGCTTCGGCACCTGTTTGTCGATAGCAAAGCCCGCAAGGCGATGGCCGAAGTGGATATCGAGAACGTGGCCTCGATCCGGACGCTCGAAAGGCTGGGCTTCACGCGCGAGGCGTTCCATCCCGCCTACGAAGAAACGCACAAGGGCGTGTGCGACGTCGCTATCTATGGTCTCGATCGCAGCGCCTTCGCCGACGAGCCGGGATAGAAGCCCGATCCCGTCCCGGGTGCCTTGTCACCAGTCCTCATGCACCAGCCGCTCGTCGGCAACGCCGCGCGCTTTCAACAGCGTGCTGACATCCTCCTGCATCGGCGGCGGGCCGCACAGGTAGAAGGTGCCGCCGAAATCGAGATCGGCCTGGTCGAGATAGTCGCTGTCGACCTGGCCGTGATATATTCCGTCGACATTTTCGTCGCTGAGCACGAGGTCGAGCTTGAGGCCGGGCATCCGCTCCAGCTCTTCGCGCAGGATGATGTCCTTCTCGCAGGAATTGGCGAAGATCAGGCGATAGCCGTCGAGATCGCCGTGCTCGGCCTGCCGCGCGCGCAGGATCGACAGGAAGGGCGTGAGCCCCGCACCGCCCGCGATGAACGTGCCCGGGCCATGATCCGAAATCGCGCCCCAGGCATCCTCGATCAGGACTGTCTCGCCGCCCGTCATCTGTCCGATCTGTTCGGTGACGCCGTCATGCGAGGGGTAGGATTTGATCGTGAACTGGAGATGCTCGGCATCTGGCAGCGAGGTGAAGGTGAAAGGCCGTTTCTCGTCCCGCCACCCATCGCGATCGAGTGCGAAATCCGTCGCCTGGCCAGGATCGAACGCATAGCCTTCGGGCCGTTCGAAGGTGAGCTCGTGGACATCATCCGTGATCGGTCGGATGGATTGAAGCATGAGAGTATGGGGCATTGGATTCCTCGTACCGGAGCGGATTATGCGCGTCATTCGGGGAATGGTCGGCGCGCATTGGGGGTTCCCGCGTGGTCCGGTAAGGCGGGCCGTTTGGCGCTGTCCTACACGCCCGGTTTTCGCTAGCGATCGGGCATGTCAGCCCCACCGCACACGCAGCGTTGCCGATCCGCTCCTATCGAACTCCTTAGGGTGCCCAAATGACCGATCAG
Organism: Erythrobacter sp.; assembly: GCA_009993605.1. Classification (GTDB taxonomy): domain Bacteria; phylum Pseudomonadota; class Alphaproteobacteria; order Sphingomonadales; family Sphingomonadaceae; genus Qipengyuania. The sequence goes on along the minus strand of JAACTB010000008.1, from coordinate 153,831 downwards.
GTCTGTATCCGCCCCGTCGGGCTCGTCTCCGGTCCTCAGGCCGAACATGGCAATGCGATCCGGCTGGCGGGTGGAATGGTCTATGCCAGCCGCTTCGCCGTGATCCTGCGGCGCGATGGGAGGATCGTCGAACGCTGGCTCGCCTCGCCCGACACGATGGCTGAAACGCTTGGGCAGCTGCCCGCTACTGTCGGGGCCGATGCCCAGTCGCAATGGTCCGACCTGACCCTCGCCCATGCCCCGCTCACCATGGGAACGCGCACCGTCCGGCTCGATCAACCGCAGATCATGGGCATTCTGAACGTCACGCCCGACAGTTTTTCGGACGGTGGCCGCTTTCTGACCGATGCCGAGGCCGGCCGCGACCACGCCGCCGCCATGCTCGAGGCGGGGGCCGCCATCATCGATATCGGCGGAGAAAGCACGCGTCCCGGGGCGAGCACGCTGTGGGAAGGAGACGAGATCGAGCGGGTCCTGCCCGCCGTCCGCGCCTGTGCCGCGATGGGCGCTGCGGTCAGCATCGACACGCGCAAGGCCGCGGTCATGGAAGCCGCGATCGAGGCAGGGGCGGGTATGGTCAACGACGTGTCGGGCCTCGCCTATGACCGGCGCAGCCCCGAGGTCGTCGCCCGTGCGGCCTGCCCGGTCGTGCTGATGCACGCGCCTGGTGCGGGGAGCGACGATCTGCATGGGGCTTCGGGTTACCAAAACGTAGTCTTCGACGTGTTCGATGCGCTGCGCGAACGGCGCAACGCCGCGCTTGCGGCGGGGATCGCGCGCGAAAGGATCGTCCTCGATCCCGGCATCGGCTTCGGCAAGTCGCTGTCCGACAATCTCGCGCTCATCAACGCGCTGCCGCTGTTTCACGCGCTGGGACAGCCGCTGCTGCTGGGGGCCAGCCGCAAGCGCACGATCGGCGCCCTGTCGAACGAGGCGCCGGTCGAACAGAGGCTCGGCGGGAGTGTGGCGCTGGCGCTGGAAGGGATGCGCGCGGGCGTCCAGTTGCTGCGCGTCCACGACGTGTTCGAAACCGTGCAGGCCCGCAACGTCTGGCGGGGGCTGCGCGATGCGGCCCTCACCGATTTCAGCGACTTGCCCGCGTAATATCCCCGCCGCATGATTGGGACGACTATCAGGAGTGACTCGATGATCCGCCGCCTGCTTTCCGCCAGCCTCCTCGCGCTGAGCGCCGCCGCCTGCACGACCGCTTCCGCTGATACCCTCGACACGGCGCCGACCAGCGCCCCCTTCGCCGCCTATAACGCCGCGATGGCAGGCGAGACGGCGCTGCCGCGCGCCCCGCAGGGCAAGCCCTTGGATGAGACGACAACGCTCACGCGTTTCGCCTTCGGCAGTTGCAATCACCAGTCGCGCAGCCAGCATATGTGGGCGCAGATCGCGGCGAAGAACCCCCAGATGTTCATGCTGATCGGGGACAATGTCTATGGCGATCAGCGCTGGAACGGCGGATCGGGGCTGACGGATCTGCGCAGCAGCTATGCCGAACAAGCAAGCCATCCCGAATTCGCGCGCTTTCGTGCGGCCATTCCGATGCTGACGACCTGGGACGATCACGATTACGGCTTCAACGATGGCGGAGCGAGCTTCGCGTTCAAGCTCCTTTCGGAAAAGATCTACGAAACGTTCTGGGATTCGAGCGCGCAGGTCCGTTCGCGCCCCGGCGTCTATGAAAGCCGCACGATCGGAACCGAAGCGGGCAAGCGCGTGCAGGTAATCCTGCTCGACACGCGCTTCTTCCGCTCCGATCTCGATCGCGGCCCGTATAGCGAGGATCGTCCGCCTCTGGGGCCGTATTCGCGGGCCAATACCGGGCCGGATGTGACGATGCTCGGCACAGAGCAATGGGCGTGGCTGCGGCAGGAACTGGCAAAGCCCGCCGATCTGCGCCTCGTCGTTTCCTCGATTCAGGTCCTGACCGACGCGCATGATTACGAGGCGTGGGAGACCATGCCGCAGGAACGCGCGCGGCTCTATGAAATGCTCGGCCAAAGGGCCGGGGGCGGGGTGCTGCTCCTGTCGGGCGATCGCCATGCGGGCGGCATCTATCGCGAACAGGTCGGCGGTGAGACGATGTGGGAGCTGACCAGCTCCTCGCTCAATCTCGCCTTCAACGACACGGCGAGCAACACCGCGCGCGAACCCGATCCCAAGCGCGTCACCGATTTCATCTCGGAAGAGAATTTCGGCACGGTCGATATCGATTGGGGCGCCAAGGCGCTGACTCTGCGCCTGCTCGGCAACAAGGGCGAGGTGCGGGCAGAGCGGACGGTGAACTGGAGCGCGCGCTAGGCGAGGTCGTTACAGCGAATATCCGCCATCGGTGACCAGGACTGCGCCGGTGATGTTGCTGGCCGCATCGCTCAGCAAAAAGCCGATTTCGCCCGCGATCTCATCCGGCGTGGCGAAGCGGCCGCGCGGCGTGGTCGCGGCCATTGCGGCCAGCGTCGCATCGCGGCCATGCGCGGCGACACCGGCGCGAAAATCCTGCGAACTGTCCCAGATCGCGGTATCGACGCCGCCGGGTGCAACCGCGTTGACGCGGATGCCTCGGCTGGTCTGTTCGGCGGCGGCAATGCGCGCCATATGGGCCACGCCAGCTTTCGCGACGCCGTAGCTCCCGATTCCCGGTACGGGTTTCACGCCGGTGATCGATGCGGTCAGCACCACGCTGCCGCGCCGCCCGTCGCGCGCCTCGTTCTCGCGCATCGCGCGAAGGACCGCCCGCAGCGAGAGAAACGCCCCGTCGAGATTGACCGTCATGCCGCGCCGCCATTCTTCGAAGGAATGATCCGCGATCTGCCCGCCTACGCCGATACCGGCATTGAGCACGGCGTGGTCGAGCCCCTCCAGAGCGGGTGCGATATCGTCCCAGAACCCTTCGTTCGAAATATCGCCGACTCTGTTTTCGACCGGGCAATCGAGGCCGAGATTGTCCAGGCCTTCCGCATCACGATCGACCAGCACAAGGCGCGCACAGCCGTTGGCGGCTAGCCAGCGCGCACAGGCCGCACCGATCCCGGAAGCCGCGCCGGTGACGAGAGCGGAGCGTCCGCTGAAAGTCTGCAATGTCATCGCCTGTCCCTATCGCGATCGATCGCGCGTGTCGATCAATCGACGAGACTCAGGGCGAAGGTGCGGAGGACGGGCGGCCGTGCGCCTCTCAAGCCCCCTGATTGGCCTCGATATAGGCGTCGGGATCCTTTTCCTTCCGCTCAACATCAGTGACGTGCGAGGCTTCGAAGGCGAGATATTTGATGCCCAGCCTGATCCGCTCTTCCAGCGGTACGCGGCGGCGGAAATCGGTAAGACCCTGGCGTTCCTCTTCGGAGAGATGCGCGCTGTTCTGGTAATTCGCCTTGTCGACGCATTCCCACCACGCATCCGAGCCGACCTCTTCGTTCAGCGCGGCATCGGCGGCGTTGGCGATCTTGTTGTGATCGTCGATCGCATCCTCGGTCGTCTCGTCGGCGCTTTCGGAATCGAGCGCGCCTTTGCCGAGCTTCAGCAGGGTGGGGTAGAAATAGGTTTCTTCCGCCATCGCATGCGCTTCGAGATGGTCGCGCAGGCGGTTGAAGATCTTTCCGGCGGATTCGAGATCGTCGCGCGCTTCGTCGAGCGCGGCGAACCAGCGGCGCTGGCGATCATGATCGGCGAGAATGCAGTCGACGATATCCATTCAAGAATGCCCCTATTTCGAATTGTCAGCTTCGATAGGGGAATGCGGGATCGTCGGGCGGGTTCCGCGCTTCCGGGCCGGAAATCTCACGCAGCGTTGTCGATGCCGAGCTCGGACAGCTTGCGATAAAGCGTCGAACGTCCGATCCCGAGACGGCGTGCCACCTCGGTCATCCGACCGCGATAATGGCCGATGGCGAGGCGGATCACATCGGCCTCGATCTCTTCCAACGGGCGCAGATTGCCGTCGTCGGTGTAAAGCATCACGCCGAGGCCGCGCTGGCGGCTTTCGGTCCGATCCTCCATGTCGCCCAGGAGTTCGGACAGCTGAGGGAAGCTCTCCGCCGTCAGCGCCTCCTGTTCGGAGAAGACGGCGGCGCGGAACAGGACCGCCTGCAATTGGCGCACATTGCCCGGCCAGTCATAGGCTTCGAGAAGGTGCAGCCCGCTATCGGCGATGGAATGGTGGCGCAGGCCCGGCTGCTGGCCGATGCGCGACAGGAAGAAACGCGTCAGCGCGGGAATATCGCCCGCGCGTTCGCGTAAGGGCGGCAAGTGGATATGGGCCGCACTCAGCAGCCCGTAGAGTTCGGCCGAAAATTCGCCCGCCTCCACCAGCGGGGCGAGCGGACGGTCGCTGGCGGCGAGGATGCGGATATCGATGCGGAAGCCATGCTGCGATCCCGTCGGGCGGACGATCCCGGTTTCGAGCACTTCGGCAAGCCGGACCTGGATCAGCGGATCGAGCCGGTCGATCTCGTCGAGGATCAGCGTGCCGCCATCGCAGCTTTCGAACAGGCCTACCTGGCGGTTGAAGGCACCGGGAAAGGCGCCCTTTTCATGGCCGAACAGGAGCGATTCGATCGATCCCGCCGACGTGCCGCCGATCGAAACGGCCCGCATCTCCAGCTTGGCGCGCGGGCTGGAGGAATGCACGGCGCGCAGCAGCATCTCCTTGCCGGTCCCCGTCTCCCCTTCGACCAGAACATGCGCGTGGCCGCGCGCGGCGGTCGCCGCCTTGGCAAGCGCGGTCCGAAACGGCGGCGCGGTGCCGACCATGGTGTCGAAATCGAGCGTGCCGACCAGCTTTTCGGCGAGCGGCTGCAATTCGAAGCGCGGCGGTTCGGGCCGGGTCGCGCTGCGCAGAGCCAGCAGCAGGCGCTCTGCCGCGACGGGTTTGATGAGGTAGTCGGTCGCGCCTGCGCGCATCGCCTCGACGGCGAGCAGGGGCGAGGTGCTGGCGGTTATCATCAGCACCGGCAGCGTGGGCCGCCGCGACTTGATCTCGCGGATCAGATTGCAGGCATCGTCGCCCGGAACCCATTGGTCGAGCAGCACGGCACCCAGCCGCCTGCCTTCGGGCGTGTCGAGCTTGGCCAGCGCCTCTTCCGCGCTTTCGGCGACCAGCGTGCGCCATCCTTCACGCGCAGCAAGCGCGCCGACGAGGCGGCTCTGCACCGGCTCGTCGTCGATGAGCATCAGCAGGCGGGTTTCCCCATCGGCCATGATCGCGTTTTCAACTCCCCAGGGACATGTGAGCGTTCGGCCAGTAACCGGCACCGCAAATCCTTTAGAGGGAAATGGTTAAGGAGGCGATTATATCCAGGCGGGCCTCGTCATGGGTCGCCTGGGCCAGTGGCTGGACGCCGGCAGTTCCCTTGCAAACCTTACGCCCGGCGCGGGGAGACTTGAGCGGAAGCACGGGGCGCGATAGGGGTTTACGGGACAGTTCAATCATTATCGAAGGAATACCATGGAATCGCGTCAGGACATGAAGTCGGCCAACCGGATGTATGAAAGCTTCATCGCCAGCCTGAAATGGTCGGTGCCGCTGATCGCGGCGATCGCCGCGATCGTCGTAATCCTGATCGCCACCTGAGCGCACGCCGGTGAAGATCGCGATCCTGAAGGAGACGGCGCCGGGCGAAGCCCGCGTCGCGGCGACGCCCGAAACGATGAAGAAATTCATTACTCTGGGCGCGACCATCGCGATCGAAGAGGGGGCGGGCGCCGCCGCATCCTATTCCGACGAGGCGTATCGCGAGGCGGGGGCCGAGGTGCTGCCTGCGGCGCGGGCCGTCTCGGACGCCGATATCGTACTCGGGGTTCAGGCTCCGCCGGCAATGGCTTTGGCGGGCGCAAAGAAGGGCGCCTGGGTCGCAGCAAGCTTCGATCCCTTCCGCCAGCAGGAACTGGTCGCGGATTACGCCAAGGGCGGGTTCGAGGCGCTGGCGATGGAGCTGATGCCGCGCATCACCCGCGCACAGAGCATGGACGTGTTGTCCAGCCAGTCCAATCTCGCCGGGTACAAGGCAGTGCTGACCGCCGCCAACGTCTATGGCCGCGCCTTCCCGATGATGATGACCGCCGCGGGCACGGTGCAGGCGGCGCGCGTTTTCGTGATGGGCGTTGGTGTGGCGGGCCTCCAGGCGATCGCCACGGCCAAGCGGCTGGGCGCGCAGGTTTCCGCCACCGATGTGCGCAGCGCGACGAAGGAACAGATTCAGTCGCTCGGCGCGAAGCCGATCTTCGTCGAGAATGTTGCGGGGATCGAGGGCGAAGGCACGGGCGGCTATGCCACCGAAATGAGCGAAGAATACCAGAAGGCGCAGGCTGAGCTGGTCTCCGGCCACATTGCCAAGCAGGATATCGTCATCACCACCGCGCTGATTCCGGGCCGGGCGGCGCCGCGCCTGATCAGCGACGCGCAGATCGCCAGTATGAAACCGGGCAGCGTGATCTTCGATCTGGCGGTCGGGCAGGGCGGCAATGTCGAGGGTTCTTCGCCCGATGAGGTGGTCGAGAAACACGGCGTCAAGATCGTCGGCTACACCAATACGGCAGGTCATCTGGCAGCCGATGCCAGCGCTTTGTTCGCGCGCAACCTCTTCAATTTCCTCAATGCCTTCTGGGACAAGGAGCAGGGCCGCCCGGTGCTGGACCAAGAGATCGGCGACGCGATCCGCCTGACTCGCGATGGGGCGGTGGTGCACCCCAAACTGGCTTCCTGAGCGGGTTTCGGAACTTGCGCTCCTACCGTCCGTTGCAAACGGGACGGGGATAGGAACGGAAATCAATCATGAAAACCACTTTGAAACTCGCGGCCATTTCGGCTGCTGCGCTTTCGCTCACCGCGTGTCAGACCGCTGTCGGCGCGGATGCCGACGTCAATACCGCCGGCATGTCAGCTGGCACCAGCGTGATGGTCGGCGGCGCGGCGATGTACCCGAACCGGACCATCGTCCAGAACGCGTCCGCCGCATCGAACCTCACCACGCTGGTCGCTGCGGTGAAGGCGGCCGGTCTGGTCGACACGCTGAGCGGGCCGGGTCCTTTCACGGTGTTCGCGCCGACCAATGCGGCCTTCGACAAGGTGCCCGCGGCCACGCGCACCGCGCTGATGCAGCCCGCCAACCGCGACATGCTGCGCGGCGTGCTGACCTATCACGTGGTGCCCGGCACGCTGACCGCCGCCGACCTGATGCAGCGCATCCGCGCCGGTAACGGGACCGCCACGCTGACCACGGTGCAGGGCCAGACCCTTCGCCTCAGCATGATGGGCAACCAGATCATGATCAACGGCCAGGCCGGTTCGAGCGCGCATGTCACGCAGGGCGACGTGCGCCAGTCGAACGGCATCGTGCATGTGATCGACGGGGTGCTGACGCCTTCGATGTAAGGCCAAGCGTCGAAAGGTTCGGGGCCGCGAGCGTCAGAGGACGTTCGCGGCCCTTTTCGTTTGACGGAAAGCCGATTTTCCGCGCTCGACTTGTCTCCGGGTGCTTGCAATAAAGGGCTCCTGCTTCGGGAGGGGGCTCACTTGGACTTCATCACCATCCTGTCGATCTTCGTGCTGGCGTGCTTCGTCGGCTATTACGTGGTCTGGTCGGTCACGCCTGCGTTGCACACGCCGCTGATGGCGGTGACCAATGCGATTTCCAGCGTCATCATCGTCGGCGCGCTGATCGCCGCGGCGGCGGCGGATGTGCCGGGGGCGAAGTGGCTGGGCCTGCTCGGCATCGTGCTGGCGAGCGTCAACATCTTCGGCGGCTTTGCGGTGACGGCGCGAATGCTGGCGATGTACAAGAAGAAGGAGAAGAAGTGATGCTTCGCCTTCTGCTTGCCGCGCCATTCGCGGTTCTGGCCGTGCCCGCCCATGCCGCCACAGGAGAGACCGTAAGCCCTTGGGTCGCGCTCGCGTATCTGGTGGCGGGCGTGTTCTTCATCCTCGCGCTGCGCGGCCTGTCGAGTCCCGCGACGAGCCGGACGGGCAATCGCTTCGGCATGGTCGGGATGCTGATCGCCGTCGTGACGACCCTTATTGTCCATGGATCTACCGGTTATGAGCGAGCCTACGTAAACGCTTGTGGGGAACGAATTTCCGGGATTATTACTTTTTGCGAGCCAGACTTTAACCCTTGGATATCTCTAGGCGAGATAGCCATCGCTATCTCCATCGGCGCGCTGATCGGCATCACCATCGCCCGCCGCATCGCGATGACGGCGATGCCCGAACTGGTGGCGGGCTTCCACTCGCTGGTCGGTCTCGCCGCCGTGCTGGTCGGCTGGGCGGCCTATCTCAATCCCGGGGCCTTCGATCTGCTCGATCCGGGCGGGGCGATCGATCCTGTCAGCAAGGTCGAAATGGGCCTCGGCATCGCGATCGGGGCGATCACCTTTTCGGGCTCGGTCATCGCCTTCCTGAAGCTCTCCGGGCGGATGAGCGGATCGCCGATCCTCCTGCCTGCGCGGCACATCATCAATCTCGGCACGCTCGCGGCTATTCTCGTTCTGACGGCTTTCTTCGCGCATACGCCGGGGGCGGAGGCGAACCTGCCCTTTATCGTCGCGCTGACCGTCGCGGCTTTCGCGATCGGCTTCCTCCTCATCATCCCCATCGGCGGCGCGGACATGCCGGTCGTGGTGTCGATGCTGAACAGCTATTCGGGCTGGGCGGCGGCGGCGATGGGCTTCACGCTCGGCAATTCGGCGATGATCATCACCGGCGCGCTGGTGGGCTCTTCGGGCGCGATCCTCAGCTACATCATGTGCCGCGCGATGAACCGCAGCTTCCTCAGCGTGATCGCAGGCGGTTTCGGCGCGGATGCGGGCGGTGGCGCAGGCGGCGAGGCGCGCGAACAGCGCCCCTACAAGCAGGGCAGCGCCGACGATGCGGCCTTCATGCTCGAACAGGCGGAGAAGGTCATCGTCATCCCCGGTTACGGCATGGCGGTCGCGCAGGCGCAGCACGCGCTTCGCGAGATGACCGACATTCTCGAAGAAAAGGGCGTGGAGGTGAAGTTCGCCATCCACCCCGTCGCCGGGCGCATGCCGGGGCACATGAACGTGCTGCTGGCCGAAGCGAACGTGTCCTACGACAAGGTGTTCGAACTGGAGGACATCAACAGCGAATTCGCGCAGGCCGATGTCGCCTTCATCATCGGCGCGAATGACGTGGTGAACCCTGCGGCCAAGACCGACAAGAGCTCGCCCATATACGGCATGCCCGTGTTCGACGTGGACAAGGCCAAGCAGGTTTTCTTCATCAAGCGGTCGATGGGCGGGGTCGGCTATGCGGGCGTCGACAACGACGTGTTCTACATGGACCAGACCATGATGCTGCTGGCGGACGCGAAGAAGATGGTCGAGGAAATCGTCAAGGCGCTCGATTGAGCGGGGAGGCGATCGAGCGATGCGAAAGGCCCTGATCCTGATAATCGTCCTGGCGCTCGCCGGGACCGCCGCCTGGCTCTATTTCGGCGGGGTAGAGCGCGTGACGGAGACCCGTGTCCGCACCGCGTTGACCGAACAGGGCGTCCCGCCTCGCCTCGCCAAATGCATGGCCGAACGGATGACCGACCAGCTGACGATTGCGCAATTGCGCAGCCTCGAACGGCTCGCCCCGCTGGAAGGCGAACCCGGTATCCCGCTCGCGCCCGGCGACGTGATGGAGCGGATGCGGCGGGTCGACGATCCGCAGGCGATCGAAGTGACGGTGCGGGCGGCGGCGGGCTGCTCGCTCGGCATCACGTTGTAGCGGCTCCGACCCGCGCCCACCCATCAAAATCGTCTTGCTGTGGGAAACCATCGGCAATTCGCGAGTCGTGAGGAGGCGGCGCATTTCGTCGCTGCCTTGCGACCCGCCGGAAAAGGATTGCCCAATGCGCCGATTTCTCATTCCTCTGATCGGTTCGCTCGCGCTTGTTGGCTGCGTGCAGGCCATCGCCGAAAGCCGGGTGCGCAGCGCCTTGAGCGAAGCGGGTTTGAACGACCGCGTATCGGATTGCATGGCCGGGCGGATGGTCGATCGCCTGACGATCGAGCAGTTGAAGAAGCTCGAACGTCTCAAGACGCGGGCCGACGAGCGCGATCCCGTAACGGTCAACGATTATCTCTCCCGCGTCGCGCGGGTCGGGGATGCCGAGGTGGTCGGCGTCACCTCATCCTCTGCTGCTTTGTGCGCGACGGGGATCGCTGACTAGTCTCCCACTTCCTTCCCGAGACACACGTCTGCCGCATTGCAGCGGAACCCCCCGCGCCGCGAATCGTTGTGCCCGAAACGAACGATCCCGCGGAGGTTTACCGCGGGCGCCACAGGAAGGACGGTGCATTGCGTAAGCTGGGCCTCATAGGGGGGATGAGCTGGGTCTCGACCCGCGCCTATTACGAACGGATCAATCGGCTGGTGCAGAAGGCGAAGACGCCTACGCACAGCGCACCCCTGCTGATCGAAAGCCTCGAATACGCGCCGCTCTACGCCTTGCGCGAAGAGGAAAGCTGGGACGAAGCGGCGCGGATGCTGATCGACAGCGCGCGCAGGCTGGAAGATGCAGGCGCGGGCGCGATCATCATCGCGGCCAATTCGATGCACCGCGTGTACGACCGGGTGGCCGAAGCGATCGGGATCGAAATCATCCACATCGCCGATACGGTCGGCCAGGCGCTGGAAGGCCACGATATCGGCGAGGTGCTGCTGCTCGGCACGCGGCCGGTCATGACCGAAAGCTTCTATCGCCAGCGGATCATCTCGCACGGGATCGACCTGCTTCCGCCGGACGAAGACGATGTCGAAATGGTGGATTCGATCATCTACAAGGAATTGATGTTGGGCAAGGTCAGCCGCGATGCCGAACGCGCGCTAAAGACCATCATCACCCGCAAGGAACAGCGCGGGGCGGGCGGAGTGATCCTCGCCTGCACGGAGCTCGGTCTCGTCGTCGACACCGATGCCAACGTCTTGCCGGTCTTCGACACCACCGACACGCATTGCCAGGCGGCTGCGGACTGGATTCTCGCCAATGGTTGACGGGAATTAAGTAGACTAATCGAAAAACTGCGTAAAATTTGCGACGAACCGTTCGTCGCAGGGTTGCGCTCTGCCGATATCGCGTCATGCTGCCCGTCTGTTAGTCGGGAAGGGACGTTACAGATGAAATCAATTGTTTCGGGTCGCCTCGCATTTGCGAGCGTAATTGCACTTGCCTGCGTGGGAGTTGCGACTCCTGCTTCGGCGGAAAAAATCGAAAACAGCTATATCTGCGTGTTCAAGGAAGGCACGGTCGGTCGCGGGCAGGAAAAAGCCCAGGCGAACGCCGCCGCCGCCAATGCGGGCGGCAATGTCAATCACGTCTACACCAAGGCCATTCGCGGCTTCGCTGCCAATATGTCGGCGCGCGGCGCGGCGCAGATGCAGGCGTCGAACCCCCGCATCGCCTATTGCGAGCAGGACCAGGTGGTGAAGACCGCGCAGGGCAAGCCCAATAAGGGCGGCAGCACCGGCAGCGCTTCCGAAACCACGCCTTGGGGCATCGCCCGCGTCGGTGGCGGACAGACGGGCGCCACGGGCCGCGCCTTCGTGATCGATAGCGGGGTCGATCTCGATCACCCCGATCTCAACGTCAACACCGGCATGTCGCGCAGCTTCACGCGCGAGAAGAACGCCGACGACGGCAATGGCCACGGCACTCACGTCGCGGGCACGATCGCGGCGATCGCCAACAACAATATCGGCGTCGTCGGCGTGGCGGCGGGTGCGGAGATCGTCGCGGTCAAGGTGCTGACGCGGAGCGGTTCGGGCTCGAACAGCGGTGTCATCGCGGGCGTGGACTATGTCGCACAGGTCGGGCGCGCGGGCGACGTCGCCAATATGAGCCTTGGCGGCGGCGTTTCGACCGTGCTCGACAATGCGGTTATCAACGCCGCGGCCGGCGGGGTGAAGTTCATCCTCGCTGCGGGCAATGAGAGCGACGATGCGGACAACCACTCGCCCGCACGCGCCAACGGACCGAACGTGTTCACCGTGTCGAGCTTCGCGCAGGGCGACAATTGGTCCAGCTTCTCGAACTTCGGCAATCCGCCGGTCGATTATGCGGAGCCGGGCTCGTCGATCTACTCGACCTACAAGGGCGGCGGCTACGCCACTCTGTCGGGCACCTCGATGGCCGCGCCGCACCTTGCGGGCCTGCTGCTGCTCGGCCCGGTGCGCTCGGGCGGGACGGTCAACGGCGATCCGGACGGCAATCCCGACACGATCGGCATCCGCTGATTGTCTGATCCTGATGGGGCCGCGCGTCTTTCGTGACGCGCGGCCCTTTTCGTTCGTGGAGTGCTTTTGGCGGAGTTTCCCACCAGGTTGCCAATCTGTTCACGTTGCCGCTCATGCGCGCGTGACCTAACCGCTCCGCTCGATGGATCGCGCAGCCTATGCCTCGGACCCGGCGCAATCGCGCGGGCGGGAATTTCCGATTGCCAGCGATATCACGCGCGGCGAAATCCGGGGGCCGCGCAGCGAATTCCAGCGTGATCGGGACCGGATCGTCCATTCGATCGCCTTCCGCCGCCTGCGCTCGAAAACCCAGGTCTTCGTCGCGCCCGACGGCGATCATTACCGCACCCGTCTCACCCACAGCCTCGAAGTCGCGCAGATCGGCCGCGTGCTGGCGCGCGCCCTACGCCTCGACGAGGATCTGACCGAAGCGCTCTGCCTTGCGCACGATATCGGGCATCCGCCCTTTGGCCATGCGGGCGAGAACGCTTTGTCCGCCGCGATGGTCGAGGCGGGTGGATACGATCACAACGCCCACTCGCTGCGCACGCTGGCGCGGCTCGAATGTCCCTATCCCGCGTATGACGGGCTAAATCTTACGTTCGAGACCTTGGAAGGCCTCGCCAAGCATAACGGCCCGGTCGCCGCGCCGAACTGGGCGCTGAGCGAGATAGACGCGAAATTCCCGCTCGACCTTGCGACCTGGCCTTCCGCCGAGGCACAGATCGCCAATGTCGCGGACGATATCGCCTACGACAATCACGATATCGACGATGGCCTGCGCGCAGGATTCCTCCAGCTCGACGATCTGCTCACGCTCGATTTCGTCGCCGACCAGTGGGCGGAGGTCGAGAAGCGGTTCCCCCATGCCGAACACGAACGCAAATTGCGCGAGCTGGTGCGCGGCCAGATCGGTATGATGGTCAACGATGTGCTCGCCCACAGCGCCGATGGCCTGCGCGATGTGGCCAGCGTGGACGAGGTGCGCGCCGCAGACGGTCCGCTTGCCGGGTTTTCGCCCTCCATGGCGGCGCAGGAGCGGCGCCTGAAGGCGTTCATGTACGAGCGGCTCTATTATCATCCCGACCAGAAGCAGACCGCCGAACGCGCGCGCGAGGTGATCGCGGCGCTGTTCGTGGCTTATAGCGAGGACGCGCGGACCCTGCCCGATGCCTGGCGGGCAGGATTGCCCGCAAGCGAGCCCGCGCGCAGCCGCCATATTGCGGACTTCATCGCGGGCATGACCGATCGCTTCGCCATCGACCAATATGCGCGCATCCACGGCCGCGTGCCCGAGGGGCTGAGCAATGTCTGATCCGATGCGGCTGGCACTCGTCGGCGCGACGGGCCTCGTCGGACGGCATGTGATCGAAGATTGTGTGGGGCGGCGCGACCTGCGCCTGGCCGCGATCGCGCGGCGCGAGATGCCGCTGCCCCCCGGCGCGACCATGGAGATGTTCGTGGCCGAGCCCGCTAATTGGTCGCAGATCTTCGAGGCACTGCGCCCGCGCGCGCTAATCTGCGCGCTCGGCACGACCTGGAAGCAGGCGGGCGAGGACGAGGCGGCGTTTCGCGCAGTCGATTACGATCTGGTCCTCGATACGGCGCGCCACGCCAGGGAGCACGGCTGCGAGCGCATGGTGGTGGTCAGCTCGGTCGGCGCGGATGCCCATGCCAAGCAGTTCTATCTGCGGGTCAAGGGCGAGGTGGAAAAGGAGCTGGGCCGGGTAGGCTTTCACCGTCTCGACATCCTGCGGCCCGGCCTGTTGCGGGGCGAGCGCGGTAACGATCGGCGCCCAACGGAACGGCTCGCGATCGCGGCGAGCCCGCTTTTCAACCTGTTGCTGCACGGCAAATACGCGCAATACCGCGCTATCGAGGCGGAGACGGTCGCGCGCGCCTGCGTGTCCCTGGCGCTGAAACCCGCGCGCGGGCGTTTCGTGCATATGAATTCGGGCATCGAACGCGCCGCGCGCAGCCTGCCGCTGCCGGTGGCCGAAACGGAATAGGAGCGGACGATGGCCTGGGAAACGCTGTTCGGAATTGGGAATGTCTGGGCGATGATCTGGTGGGCGGCGCTGATCCTCGCGCCGCGCTGGCCCGCTTTGCTGTCGGGCGTGTTGTTCGCCGGTGTCGGACTGCTGTGCCTCGCCTATGCGGTCCTGCTCGGCCTCATTCTGAGCGGTTCGGTCGATCCGGTGGGCGGCGGTGGCGGCGCGAACTTCACCACCATCTCAGGTGTGCAGGCGATCTTCGCCAGCCAAGGCGGTGCCGTCGTGGGGTGGGTCCATTATCTTGCCTTCGATCTCTTCGTCGGGCTGTGGATCGCGCGCGACGCCGATGCGAAGGGGTTCTCGCGCCTGCTCCAGGCCCCGATCCTGCTCGCGACCTTCATGGCGGGCCCCTTGGGCCTGGTCCTGTGGCTGGCGATCAGGGAGCGCCGCGCGCGTCAGGCCGGTCGCTGGCAGTAAAGCGCCAAGCGATCGAGCCGCGCGCCGCGTCAGGTCGCCTCGTCGACGTCGTTGGCGACCGACTGTAGATCCTGACCGATCCCGCGCACCGTGTTGCAGGCAGCGGTCGAGAGAGTCATGGCCGCGAGGCCGACGGCGATAATGATCTTGCGCATTTCGAGATAACTCACCTTCGATGTTCCGGGTTCCGAACCGTCCGGTTCGTAGTTTCGACTAGCGGCTAGGGCGGGCTCGCTTGTTGCCGTCGATAGCGGCCTTGCCGTTTCGGACGGCTGAACCATATGGCCTCGCGATGCGCGAACCCGATTTCCTGCTTTTCGCCAATGACGCTGAATTGCTGGCCTTGAGCGGCGGGGCGCTCATCCTGCTGGCGGTGGCCGCGATGCGCATGGATCGCCGCCGCTCGCGGCGCCGGGATATCGACCGGGTCGGCTGGGTGCCCTGGACCGGGCTGTTCGTGACGCTCGCCGTGCTCGGCGGCGGGATGCTGGCGCTGGCGCTGCCGGTGGTTATCGCAGGATAGGCCGCGGTTAGAGGCAGGCTTCGAGATAGGCCTGGTCGAAGCCGAACTGGCGCGCCTTTTCCAGCGTATAGGGCCTCAAACCGCTCGAGCGGTATTCGCCCACGATCTTGCCGTCGTCGCCTTCGTCGAGATATTCGAACTTGAACAATTCCTGGGTGACGATGACGTCGCCCTCCATTCCGATGACTTCGGTGATGTTGGTCGTCCGGCGCGAACCGTCGCGCAGGCGCTTGACCTGAACGATCAGGTCGACGCTTTCCGCGATCTGGCGGCTGATGGCTTCCTTGGGGATCTTGATGTCGCCCATCAGGATCATGTTCTCCATACGGCCGAGGCATTCGCGCGGGGAGTTGGCGTGGAGCGTACACATCGACCCGTCATGGCCGGTGTTCATCGCGGCGAGCAGGTCGAAACATTCCGACCCGCGAATTTCGCCCAGGATGATGCGGTCGGGCCGCATGCGCAGGGCGTTCTTGACGAGATCGCCGATGGTGATCGCGCCCTGGCCTTCGAGGTTGGGCGGGCGGGTTTCGAGCGGGAGCCAGTGCGGCTGCTGCAAGCGGAGTTCGGCGGCGTCTTCGATCGTCAGCACTCGCTCGCCCGGGTCGATCATCTTCGACAGGGCGTTGAGCATGGTCGTCTTGCCCGAGCCGGTACCGCCCGAAATGACGACGTTCATCCGGCAGGCGCCCGCGATCTTGAGCGCGGTGGCCATCTTCTCGCTCATCGAGCCGAAGCCCTGGAGCATGTCGATCGTGATCGGCTTTTCGGAGAATTTACGAATCGAGATCGCCGTGCCGCGCAGCGAGAGTGGCGGGACGATTACGTTGACGCGGGACCCATCCTTGAGGCGGGCGTCGGCAAGCGGGGTGGTCTGGTCGACGCGGCGGCCGACCTGGTTCACGATCCGCTGCGCGATCTGGAACAGATGCTGTTCGTCGCGGAACTGGATCGGGGCGAGCACGAGCTTCCCCTTCTTTTCGATGTAGGTCTGCTGCGGCCCGTTGACCATGATGTCGGACACGTCGGGATCGGCGAGCAATTCCTCCAGCGGGCCGAAGCCCAGCAATTCGTCGACCAGCACCTTTTCGAGCGCGAACTGTTCGCGCCGGTTGAGCGTGACCTTCAGTTCGGCCAGCACTTCGAGGATGATCGGGCGGAATTCTTCCGACAGCTCGTCCTTGGTCAGCGTGGCCGCGGCTTCGGGATCGACGCGTTCGAGCAGGCGGGGGAGCACCTGTTCCTTGATCTTGTGGACGCTCGCCTCGAAGCCGCCGACTTGCGAATTGGTGTCGTGGACCGCGTTCATGCGATCTTCGAGGCGCGCCATCGCCTCCGATTTCTGCGGCGCGCCGGTTCCCGGTTGCGCGTCCATAGCGTCGTGCGGAAGCGGCGGGAACTGGTCGCCGCCATCGCTTTCGGGTTCGGGCCGGGGTGGTGTCGGCGGGCCGCCGCCGCGCATCGGCTTGGCAACTCCGAATTGCGGACGCGCGCCGGGGGACATGCCGCCCGGTCCGTTCTTTCGTCCGAATGCACTCATTCCCGATAACCCCCAGGCGCGACTGTTTCGCTAGGTAAATTTAGGGCGCGATGCCCGACATTCTCTTCCGAGGAATGGTGAATAGGTTGGAAAGCTTATTTTTTCCCTAAAGGGTCTTCCGGCTCGCGCGCCCTGCGCACGCGCTGTCGCCAAAGCCCGGCGCGCTCGCTAAGGGGCGGGCTTTCGAATGCCAGGGGACAGCGCAACCGCCATGCAGCAGGACGACAGGAGCGGATTGCTGCTCGCCGCCTCGGGGTTCGCCTCGCTTTCGGTCGGAGATGCGATCGTCAAGACGATGGCGGGCGAATGGTCGCCGCTCGCCGTGGCGGCGCTGCGCTTCACGATCGGGGCGCTGGGGCTGGCAACACTGCTGTATCTCAGGGAAGGGCGCGGCGGGTTTCGTCCGCGCAATCACTGGCTTCAGGTCGGGCGCGGGGCGTGCCTTGCCGGGGCCACCCTGTGCTTCTTTTCGGCGATCTTCGCCATGCCGCTCGCGACCGCGATGGCGCTGGCTTTCGTCTCGCCCGTGTTCGTCGCGATATTGAGCGGGCCGCTGCTGGGCGAAAAGGTGCGGCCGCTGGTCTGGCTGGTCTCCGCGATAGCCTTGTGCGGCGTGGCGCTGATCCTGCGCCCAAACCTTGTCGCTCTGGGGCTGGTGGCCCTGCTCCCGCTCGCCTCCGCCCTGTTCTTCGCGCTGATGGTCATCATGAACAGGGCGAGCGCGGGGCAGGGCAGTTCGCTCTCGATGCAGGCTTTCATCGCCATGTGGGCGACGCCGTTTTTGATCCTCGCGGCGGGCCTGGGTCATCTCAGCGGCCTGCCGAGCCTCGTGGTCGGTGTGCCCGACTGGAGCGTCGTCGCGCGCTGTGCCCTCGTCGCGCTCACCGCCAGCAGCGCGCACTGGCTTGCCTATCTCGGCACGATGCGCGCGGGCGCGGCCACGATCGCGCCCGTCACCTATGTCCAGATGCTGGTGGCGACGACGCTCGGCTATCTCATGTTCGGCGACGTGCCCGATCTTGCGACTTTCGTCGGCGCAGGGATCATCATCGGGGCGGGCCTGCTGCTCTGGTCGCGCACGCCTGCAAGATCGCCTGCCAAACAACCGTCCGGCCTCACCGGACCGAGTTGAGCGATCCGTATCATTGATAGTTCGGGATTTCGCGCTAGAGCGGCGCATATCTCGAACAGTGTGAATCTAGGACCTTTTCTACCATGTGCGGAATCATCGGTATCGTCAGCGGCAGCCCGGTTGCCGATCGGCTCGTCGACGGCCTCAGGCGGATGGAGTATCGCGGCTATGACAGCGCGGGCGTCTGCACCATCCATGACGGCGATCTCGTGCGCCGCCGTGCCGAGGGCAAGCTCGCCAATCTGGTCGAGGAACTGAACCGCCATCCCGCGCCCGGCGAGATCGGGATCGCGCATACCCGCTGGGCGACTCACGGCGCCCCGAACGAGAAGAACGCCCACCCGCACGCGACCGAGCATCTCGCGGTGGTCCACAACGGCATCATCGAGAACTACAAGGACTTGCGCGCCGAATTGCGCGGTGAGGGCCGCGTGCTGGAGAGCGACACCGACACCGAAGTGGTCGCGCATCTGCTCTCGCGCGAGGTCGAGAACGGGGCGAGCCCGCAGGATGCGGTCAAGACCGTACTGCCGCGCCTGCGCGGAGCCTTCGCGCTGGCGATCGCCTTTCGCGCCCATCCCGACATGCTGATCGGCGCGCGGCTCGGCTCACCTTTGGTGGTCGGCTATGGCGAGGACGAGATCTTTCTCGGCTCAGATGCGCTGGCTCTCGCCCCGCTGACGCAGCGGATTGCCTATCTCGAGGAAGGCGACTGGGTCGAGATCCGCCGCGAAGGCGCGCAGGTCTACGATCACGAGAACAATCCGGCGGAACGCGAAATAACCACCTCCGGCGCATCCGCGGCGGCGACGGAGAAGGGCAATTACCGCCACTTCATGCAGAAGGAGATATTCGAACAGCCCACGGTCGTGGCGCAGACGCTCTCCTCCTACATCCATCGCGCCGACAACTCGGTCGCGCTACCCCAGTTCGATTTCGATCTTTCGAGCATTCGCCGCGTGACGATCGTCGCCTGCGGAACGTCGTTCTACGCCGGGCTGGTCGCCAAATACTGGTTCGAACATTTCGCGCGCGTCCCCGTCGATATCGATGTGGCGTCCGAATTCCGCTATCGCGAGCCGGTGCTGGAAGATGGCGGGCTGGCCCTGTTCATCAGCCAGAGCGGCGAGACCGCCGACACGCTGGCGGCGCTGCGCCATTGCAAGGCGAACGGGCAGACCATTGCCGTCGTCGTCAATGTGCCGACCAGCTCGATGGCGCGCGAGGCCGATCTGCTGCTGCCGACCCATGCCGGGCCGGAGATCGGCGTCGCTTCCACCAAGGCCTTCACCTGCCAGCTGGCCGTACTGGCGGCCCTGGCGGCGCATATGGCGGTGAAGAAGGGGCGGATGAACCGCGCCGAAGAGGAAGAGGTGGTCGCGCATCTCCTCGAAGCGCCCGCCTGTCTCAATGCTGCGCTCGATCACGACGAGGATATCGCGGCGATGGCGTATCTCATCGCGCCCGCGCGGGACGTCCTGTATCTGGGGCGGGGCCCGGATTACCCGCTCGCGCTCGAAGGGGCGCTGAAACTGAAAGAAATCAGCTACATCCACGCGGAAGGCTATGCCTCGGGCGAGATGAAGCACGGCCCCATCGCGCTGATCGACGAAAAGGTGCCCGTGATCGTGATCGCACCGTCCGGCCCGCTGTTCGAAAAGACGATCTCCAATATGGAGGAGGTCCGCGCGCGGGGCGGACAGGTCGTGCTGATCTCCGACGCGCAGGGGCTGGAGGATGCGGGCGAGGGATGCTTGGCGACGATCGAGATGCCGCGCGTCCACCCGCTCATCGCGCCGCTGGTCTATGCCGTGCCCGTCCAGCTGCTCGCCTATCACGTCGCCTGCGTCAAAGGGACCGACGTGGATCAGCCGCGCAATCTGGCGAAATCCGTGACTGTCGAATAGGCTTTGGCCTGTGCTATTTCATAGGCTTGCTTTCGATCTACGCAACGATTGCGAAGTGCATCCTTTACCTCGAAATAACCTTTCGGGGGATACACCGCGCCCGTGAGCGATACGACCAACCAAGACGCGCTTCCCGACCGGCTCGACCTGTCGGCTGTGATCGGGCTTTCGCAGCCCGGCGATGGTGATTGGTCGAATGTGCAGGGCTCGCAATATGCGCTCCTGTCGGAGCGGGTGTTCGCCCGGGTGTTGCTGCATATTTTCGGGCTGGTGCTCGTCCTCAGCCAGCTTCATGCCAGTGTCTCGTGGACCATCCTGGGAGGATGGGCGGCGCTGCTGATGGCGACGATCGCGCATGGTGCGGTGATCGACCGCAAGCTGGCCGATGCGGGCAGGCGCTTGTTCACCAGAAGGGAATATTGGGGCCACGCTGCCAACCAGCTGGCAAAGGGCGCGGTTTGGGGTTCTCTCGTCGCCTACGCTGCGCTGACGGGCAATCTAACGGGCGCGATGATCGTGTGGGGCGTCACCGCCCTGCTGGTCGTGACATCGTCGGCAAGCCGCTTCAACGCCCCGCTCGGCGCGATCGCGTTTTGCAGCGCGATCGGCCTTGTATCCACCGTCGCCTTCGCTCTTTCGGGGGCCGTGGTTCCGGCAGCGCTCGCGTTCGTGACCGCGTTGTGCGGCGCAGGTGCGGCCGTCGAAACCGCCCGGATATCCATGACCGCGCGCGTCGCTCAGACCGGGATGGACGAGAAGAGCCAGGTCGTGTCCTTTCTCCTGCGCGAATACGAGGATACCGACGCGGACTGGCTGTTCGAGCTTGATACCGGACGCCGCCTGCGTTCTGTGACGCCGCGCCTCGCTTTCGCTCTTTCGCGCGAACTCGACGAGATCGAGGGCGCCTCCTTCATTCAGCTGATCGCCGGCGATGCCTGGGAAACGGGGAAATTCCCGCCCAGCCTCCACGTTTTTGCCGACAAGCTGAAGCGCCGCGAAAGCTTTTCCGATCTGGTGGTCGAGGTCTCGATCGGCGGCAAGCGTCGCTGGTGGGAATTGTCCGGCACGGCGATCACTGCGCCCGATGGAAGCTATGCAGGGTTCCGCGGCGTCGGCTCGGACGTCACCGAACAACAGGAATCGTCAGCCAAGATCGCCTATCTCGCGCGCTACGACACGCTGACCTCGCTCCCCAACCGGCTGATGCTCACCGAAAGCCTGGGCGCGGCGCTGCGCTATTCGGAGAAATGGCGGACCCGTTGCGCCTTCCTGATGATCGATCTCGACCGGTTCAAGGCGGTCAACGATTCGCTCGGCCATCTGGTCGGTGACCGAATGCTGTCCGAGGTCGCCAAGCGCCTGAATTCGCTGATGACCGAGAACGAGATGTGCGGCCGCCTCGGGGGTGACGAATTCGCCGTCGTGATCCGCGATGCGGGCGATCGCAATTACGTGACGAAAGTCGCGCAGTCGATTATCCAGCATCTGTCCCAACCGTATCAGATCGATCACCACGTCCTCTATGTCGGCGCCAGCATCGGGGCCGCGTTCGGGCCGCGCGACGGGCGTACGGTGGAAGAGCTGATGCGCAATGCGGACCTTTCGCTTTACCGAGTGAAGGACGAAGGCGGCGGGCATTTTCACGAATACGAACCGTCGCTACATGCCACCGCCGAGGAACGTCGCCAGCTCGAACTGTCGCTGCGCTCGGCGCTGGCGAACAACGAGCTGTTCCTCAATTTCCAGCCCGTCGTGAACGCTCGCAGCGAGAATCTCGTCAGCTTCGAAGCGCTCGTCCGCTGGAAGAATCCCGATCACGGAGTGGTCAGCCCGGCAAAGTTCATCCCGCTCGCGGAAGATACGCGGCTGATCGTGCCGATCGGTCAGTGGGTCATGCAAGAGGCCTGCAACGAGGCTGCGACCTGGCCGGAATACGTCAAGATCAACGTCAACGTCTCTCCCGAGCAATTGCTCGAACCCGATTTCGCCACCACGGTCGTCCAGGCGCTCTCGCGCAGTGGACTGACGCCGAGCCGGCTCGAGATCGAGGTGACCGAAAGCATCTTCCTGCGCGATGCCGATGTCGCCCGCCGTGCGCTGGAGCAGGTCATGGCGCTGGGCTGTTCGGTGGCACTCGACGATTTCGGCACCGGCTATTCTTCGCTCGGCTATCTGCGCAAGCTCAAATTCTCCACGATCAAGATCGATCGCTCCTTCGTCCAGGGCGCCTCGCAGAACAGCGCCGAGAGCCTGGCGATCATCAACGCGGTCGTGGCGATGGCGGGCAGCCTGGGCATGACCACGACGGCCGAAGGCGTCGAGACTGCCGAAGAGGCGATAATGATCCGCGATATGGGGTGCGACAAGATTCAGGGCTACCACTTCGGCAGGCCGATGCCGGTCGAAGAGGTCCGGGCCGTCTTCAAGCGCTCCGAAACCATCCGCACCGCCTGATCGGCGCCGGGCAGCCCACCCGTTTGAAATCAGGCCTCGGCGAGCGCCGCGATCGCGCTTTCGAACAGGATCAGTCCATCCGTTCCGCCATGCGCCGGATCGACCGCGCGTTCGGGGTGGGGCATCATGCCGAGCACATTGCCGCGCTCGTTCAGGATACCCGCGATCGCGCGCTGCGATCCGTTGTAGTTTTCGCGATAGCGGAAGGCGACGCGACCTTCGTCTTCAAGCCGGTCCAGCGTCTCCGCGTCGGCGAAGTAATTGCCGTCGTGATGCGCGACCGGGATGCGGATAGACGCGCCCTCGTCATAGCCCCGCGTGAACAGGGACTGCGTGTTCTCTACCGTCAGCTCCGCATCGCGGCAGATGAAGGTCTGCCCGGCATTGCGCATCAGCGCGCCCGGCAACAGGCCCGCTTCCGCGATGACCTGGAAACCGTTGCACACGCCCAAAACCGGCACGCCGCGCTCCGCCTCGCGCTTGACCGCGCGCATGATCGGGCTGTTCGCCGCCATCGCGCCGCTGCGCAGATAATCGCCATAGGAAAAGCCGCCGGGCAGCGCGATGAAATCAAGCCGTTCGGGCAGGTCGCTATCGCCATGCCAGACGCGCAGGGCCGGGGTTCCGCTCGCGCGTTCGAGCGCGACGGCCATGTCGCGATCGCAATTCGAGCCGGGAAAGGTGACGACCGCCGCGCGCCAACCCGATGCCTTCACCATCAGCCGAGCCTTTCGATGCGGTAATTCTCGATCACGGTGTTGGCGAGCAGCTGTTCGCACATCTTTTCGAGCGCTTCGTCGCTGGTCGAATCGGCGACGTCGAGTTCGACCGTGCGCCCAATGCGCACATCATCGACACCTTCGAAGCCCATGCCCTCCAATGCGTGGTGGACGGCGCGGCCCTGCGGGTCGAGCACGCCGGGTTTCAGACTGACGAGAATGCGGACTTTCATCGGAGGGACCTGCCTTTCGTGGGGTCTGGCCGTATGGTCGGGATCGAGCGCGCCTATGCCGTTCCGAGCGGTGAAGGGCAAGCCGTCAGGAGGATGGCGCTGCGGGAACGACCTCGATGACGACTGCCTTTTCGGGATCGAGGAAACGCGCCGCGAGCGTCTTGAGGTCGGCGGCGGTGATCGCCTGCTGCCGCTCCGGCGCCATCAGCATCCGCTCGCGCTCGTCCGCCTCGCTCTGCGCGCGGGCGGTAAAGGCCATCCAGCCGCCATTCGTCTTGAAGCGATTGGCGAGATTTTCGAGCAGGGGCCGCCGCGCGCGTTCGACCATGTCCTCGTCCGGTCCGTCCGCGATGATCCGCTCGATCGCCGCCACCATGGCCTCGCGCGCGGCGGCGAGCTGGCTGAGATCGATCTCGGCCCCGATCGCGAAAGTGCCGTAATCGGTATAGGTGTCGGACTGGCTGCTGCTCGAAAGGGCCGAATAGGTTTGCCCCAGTTCCTCGCGCAGCGTGTCGGTGAGCGCGATATCGACCACACGGGCGAGCAGGGTGAGACCGCTCGAGACATCCCAATCGTCCTGATCCGTGGTCGGCCAGTAGAACCGGATCAGCGCCTGGTCGGCCTCCCCACCATGGGTGAGCGTGAAGATCTCGCGCCGGTCGGTGAAGCTGCGCTCCCGCTCTCCGCCGTCATAGGCGCGGAACTGCGTCTCGCGGGGCGGGAGGGCGCCGAAGGTCTGCGCCACCAGCCGGATCGCCTCGTCCTCGTCGAAGTCGCCGACCAGCGCGATTTCAAGCGCGCCGTTTTCGAGGCGATCGCCGATCGCGGCGCGCAGTTTGTCGTAATCGAGTGCGCGATAGGCCTCGATCGGCTGGCGGGTGAAGCGCGGGTCCTCGTCCGACAGGATCGGGCCGAGCCCCTCGGACAGCGCCGATTGCGGCGTCTTGCCAAGCCGCGCGAAGAAATCGCCGAGCGAGCGCTGCCAGGGGCCCAGGCCCTCGGCGCGATAGCCCGGATCGGAGAGGTAGGCGGCCATCAGCTGCAATTGCAGTTCGAGGTCGCGCGGCGTGGTGGTCGCGCTGCTGACGAACACCTCGTCGCCCGCGCCGAAGGACGCGCCGACAGAGCGCCCGGCGAGGATCGACTGCAATTCGTCGCGGCTGTGGCGCCCGAGGCCACCGCCCGACAGCAGCGGCGTCAGTTCCACTGCCAGCGGTTCGGCGCGGCTTTCCAGCAATTTGCCGCCATCGAGCGTCAGGCGCACCATCACGCGATCGTCCGACAGGTCGGTGGGTTTGAGATTGAGCATCACACCGTTGGCGAACCGCAGGGTGCGGATGCCGAGATCGGGAATGCGCTCGTCCGCCACGAGTGCCCCCGGTTCGCCGAAATCGGTATAGGCGAATTCGGCGACATCGCCGTCTTCGGGCGGCGCGACGGGTTCGCGTAGCGCAGCCATCACCACGTCGCGGACCGCGGCGACGCCGCCATCGGGCGCGGTCTTTCCCGAAAAGCGGATCAGCGGATCATCGAGCGCGATCGCATCGGCGCGCATCGCGGCGAGAACGTTTTGCGGCGTGATCTCGGCTTCATAGCGTTCGTAGAGCATGAAATCTTCCATCGGGCCGGTCGGAACGCTCTCGCCGCGCGCGATGCGGAACGCCTCTCCGGCGAAGGTCGCATTGCTGCGCGTGCCCGCATTGGCGCGCGCGTTTTCGAAAGCGGTGCGCAGATTGGCAGTCTGTTCCGCGACCTCGCCCGGCGTCGGGCCGTATTCGAGCATCCTCCTGTATTCCTCGATCACGGTCGCGATGGCGCGAGGCCACTGACCCTCCTCGCTCGCCGCCACGATCTGCGTGCTGCGCGCGGCCTCAAAGAAGTCCGATGTGCCGGTGGAGACGCCGCGGAACGGAGGGTCCTCGCTGCGCTGGAGGCGCTGGAGACGCCGTCCCAGAATGCGTCCGCCGACCACCCGCAGCAAAGTGTCGCGCCGCTCCGCGGCGGTATCGGGCCGGTCCGACCAAGCGCCGTGGCTGGCGATGGTGATCGTCTCGGTCAGCGCAGGGT
This sequence comes from Erythrobacter sp., assembly GCA_009993605.1. GTDB lineage: Bacteria > Pseudomonadota > Alphaproteobacteria > Sphingomonadales > Sphingomonadaceae > Qipengyuania. The sequence continues at coordinate 128,544 of JAACTB010000008.1, read as the reverse complement.
CGAGATAGACCGCTCCGCGCCCGCCATCGTCGATTTCGACCGGGCCGGCATCGGGCTGGTCGGGGGAGGGACGCGCCTGCCAGTCGGCGAAGTGCTTGGCGATCGCCGCCTCGACGAGTGCCGGATCGAAATCGCCGACGACGACCAGCACCGTGTCGGCGGGCACATATTCCCGCTCCCAAAAGGCGCGCAGTCCCGCGCCATCCGCAGCCGCGAGAGTCTCTTCCGTCCCGATCGGCATCCGCTGGGCGGCGCGCGCTTCGGGGAAGAAAAATTCGAGCGATTCCATCGTGTTGCGCAGCGAATAGGTGTTGCGCGTGCGCCGTTCCGCCAGCACCACGCCACGCTCGCGCGCCACGGCCTCTTCGTCGAAGGTCAACTCGCCCGCCGTCTCGCGCATCAGCATCAGGGCCGTGTCGAGCAAATCCGCATCCGCACGCGGCAGGTCGAGCTTGTATTGCGTGCGCTCCATCCCGGTCGATGCGTTGGTGTCCGCCCCGAAGGCGAGGCCCAGCCGTTCGAGCAATCTGACCATCTCGCCTTCGGGTACGTTGGTCGACCCATTGAAGGCCATGTGCTCGACGAAATGCGCAAAGCCGCGCTCGTCATCGCGCTCGTCAAGCGATCCGGCGGCGATCTCCATGCGAACCAGCGCGGTGTTCTCGGGCCGGTCGTTGCGCCGGATGATATAGCGCAGCCCGTTGTCGAGCCGCCCGAACCGCCACGCCGCCTCGGGCGCAAATTCGCTATCCGCGAGATCCCACATGGCGGGGTCCCAGCTATCAGCGCCTTCCTGAGCAACAGCCTGCGATGAAGATTGCGCGCTCAATGGCGCGGTAGTTGTGATTGAGAGAGCCAGTAAACTCAGAATGAAACCGCGTAAGATCATCGGGGCCTGATTGCCAAGACGCGCCTTGCCTGTGGCTGAAGCACCGGCCCTTTCTCTCATTCCATCATGTCCGCAGGCAGGCAGGGCACATTCCTGCCCGTCCAATCGATCTCTCCGACAGCAGGCACCGGCCGAAGATCACCATAAGGCTTCATCACCTGGTCCGGATCGTAAAAGGCCTGCGCTTTGGAATTGTCGAACTTTTCCAGCCGGCGGTTGTCGCGCGCTGCATTTTCTGGCGAAATCTCCGGCCGCTCTGTCCGCGATCCGCGCACCATTCTCAAAGTGCGATCGCCGCGGCGTTCCATCATCCGGTAATACACCCGGCCATACATCACCGTATCGAAGGTGGTGTTGAAGCCCCAATTCTCGAGATCGGTTCCTTCCGGGAACCTGAGCGTCGTTGCGTGGCAGCTGTAGCTGGGCTCCGAATAGTATGGTGCGCTGCTATCCTGATCGTCCGATCGCTGCCTGCGGGCGGGTGGGCTGAACCCGCCTCCGGGAAGAACGAGGCTGTAATCGCCGTCACTCCCTTCGCTCCAGTCGACCGGACCCGTGCCCGTGATGCTGAGGACGCTGGCCTGCGTATCCTCGTCATATCGATAAGTGACGGTCGAAACACTATCCCAACTCTCGCTCCCCGCGAGCGCGGTGCGGTAGGTGTCAAGCAATTGTGAGGGCGACATCGCGGAATGGCGGACATAGTCCGCCAGTCCGGCGATGCCGCGCTGCACGAATGTCGTGACCAGCCGTGCGGGCTTGTCGAAACCTTCGCGCGCATCGATCTCGTACAGGCCCATTTCCTGGGGCAGGGCGAACGGCTCGAAAGCCAGCTTCGCAAGGTCTGCACCCGATTTTGTGAGTGGCAGAACGAAACGGTATGGCAGCAGGGGGCGGGTCGATGGCGGAACGACTTCGGGCAGAGTCCCATCGAGCCAGTAGGTCTCGCCCCCGATATTCGCCCTGACTAGGACGTGATCGAACAGACCCGGGCCGGGAAGTCGCTCATTGGCCCCGTCGTCCAGCCCCGAATTGGAGACGAGCACCGGCTCGGCGGAAATGCCGAGTTCGCTCAGCAGCGCCAGCAGCAGAACCGTCTTGCCCTTGCAGTCGCCATAACGCCGCTCCCACGTCTCCTCCGCGCTAGCCGGCCTCAGATTGCCGCCGTCGAGACCGACATAGATGTATCGGACCTGCGCCTGAACGAGTTCCAGCGCGGCGGCGGCCCGATCGAGCGTGTCGGCATGGGCGGCGCGGATGCGAGCGGCTTCCGCGGCGATCGGCGAGCCTGCTTTGAGAGTGGCAGCGTCGGCAAAGAGCGGCTCGAACCGTCTGGAGACCGCAGACCAGCTGTCGAAATCGCTGAACTCGATGACGCGCGTCCACGAATATCGGGGCGGCGCATCCTTGGGCGGAGAGATCACGTCCGGATCTTCCAGATCGATGACAAGCGACCGTGCCGTCTCCTGTGCAGCCGCTTCGAAATCGGGTGTGAGGCGAATGTCCGGTTTCTGCCCCTCGGTCCAGTTCAGGCCCAGCCGATAGCGTCCGGGCTGGAGATTGCCGATGAGCGCGAGCAGACCTGCGCTGGTCTCACCAAGGGTCGGATCCTGTGTGGGACCCGAATAGGCGAATTCCAGTTCGTCGCCCACGCGCAGATCGGGAATCCGGTAGATCGCGGTAAGCATGCCGTCGAGCGTCGCCGCCTCGAGCTGTTCTTCCCGCCGCAGGATTTCGAAGTCGGCGCGGTCCCGCAGGTCGATCGTCTCGCCATCGCGATGGATGCGCAGGGTATGGATCGTCGGAGCACCTGCAGCAGGGTTCCACATTACCCCGATATTGCCGAGCTGCAGGGCTTGCGAATTAAGCAGCTTGATATGCTGGCCGACAAAGGTGTCTTGGCCACCGTCGCGCAGGTGGATCAACGTGTCGTTCCGCCGGACGAACACCAGCCCCTGGGCATCGGAAGGGACCTCCGCCAGTTCCGCTTCCTCCACCCAATTCGGAGCAGGCCCCGTCGCTATCAAATCCGCCTGATCTTGCGCAGCCAGGGGCGATGCCCCGATCATTGCGGCCGAAATGCTCAGAACAAAGACGCGACCCATATTTTCGACCCCCCGAATGTACGCCGCATCATGACGCAAATCGGGAAATTCGCAAGATAAGCGAGAGGCGTTCAGCCCTTTTTCGTCGGTTTCCCGCCGCGCAGGCGGCCGCGATGGGCGGAGAGATCGAAGACTTCGCCCGGGCCGCTATCCTCGTCCTTGAGAAGGCCGAGGCGGCGGGCGACTTCGCGATAGGCTTCTTCCTCGCCGCCGAGATCGCGGCGGAAGCGGTCCTTGTCGAGCTTTTCGCCGGTATTGATGTCCCACAGGCGGCAGCCATCGGGCGAGATTTCATCGGCGAGGATTATGCGGCTGTAATCCTGGTCCCAGAGCCGCCCGAATTCGAGCTTGAAATCGACGAGGCGGATGTCGATCGCCGCGAACATGCCGCACAGGAAATCGTTGATGCGGATCGCCATGCTGGAGATGTCCTGCATCTCTTCGTTCGACGCCCAGTTGAAGCAGGCGATGTGTTCTTCCGCGATCAGCGGATCGCCCAGCGCATCGTCCTTGTAGTAATATTCGATCAGAGTGTGGGGCAGGGGCTCGCCTTCCTCCAGGCCCAACCGCTTGCAGATCGAGCCGGCGGCGACGTTCCTGACCACGACCTCGATCGGCACGATCTCGACCTGGCGGACGAGCTGTTCGCGCATGTTCAACCGGCGGATGAAATGCGTCGGCACACCGATATGCGACAGGCGGGTGAAGACATATTCGCTCACCCGATTGTTGATCACGCCCTTGCCATTGATCGTGCCCTTCTTCTGGGCGTTGAAGGCGGTGGCATCGTCCTTGAAATACTGGATGATGGTGCCCGGTTCGGGCCCTTCATACAGGATCTTGGCCTTGCCTTCGTAGATCTGGCGGCGACGTGCCATAAGCGGAATCCTCGGGACATCGGAAACGAATGGCCCCGGCGCGGCGGAATCGCGTGCCGGGGCGGTTGGCGGCTGCCTTACATCAGCCGGACGGCAGAGGCAATCAACGCCCGTGCGGGCGCGCGGCCTCGTCGGAGAGGTCTTCCGACCCTTCGACCGCTTCGGCACGCTGCCCCTTCAGATGCTCGATCAACCGTCCGAGCGTGGCGCGCTGGATAAGGACGCTGAACAGCACCGCGCCGAAGGTCGCCGCGAGCACGAGGTCGCGGACCGGGCCGGGGGGCAGCGACAAAGCGAGCGCAATCGAGATACCGCCGCGCAGGCCGCCCCACCACAACACACGCGCCGCGCCCTGCTGCTGGAGGCGGGCGGCGGGGATCAGTTTGGTCGACAGCGCGACTGCCGCCGCGCGCGCCGCCAAGGTCAGCGGAATAGCTGCAACAGCCATCGTCACCTCGGTAACGCCCGGCACGATGGCGATCAGTTCGAGGCCGATCAGGAGGAACAGCACCGAGTTCAGCAATTCGTCGACAAGCTCCCAGAACTTAATGACGTAATCGCGCGTCACGTCGCTCATCGCATAGGTGACGCCGTGATTGCCGATGAGCAGCCCTGCCACCGCCATCGCCAGCGGACCGGAGATATGCAGCGCGCTGCACAGGGCATATCCGCCCATGACCACGGCGAGCGTGATCAGCACCTCGATTGCGTATTCGTCCATCCCCGCGAGCGCGCGATAGCCGATATAGCCCGCGACGAGGCCGATCAGGATCCCGCCGCCCGCTTCGATCGCGAACAGGCGCGCGCCTTCCGACAGGGAAAACTCCGCCCCCGTTACCGCCGCGCCGAGCAGGATGGTGAAGACGACGATGCCGACGCCGTCATTGAACAGGCTCTCGCCCGCGACCGCGCTTTGCAGGGACAGCGGGACATTCTCTTCCCTGAGGACGCCGAGCACGGAGACGGGATCGGTCGGCGCGATGAGGGCGCCAAACACGAAATACCAGATCGGCGCGATCGACAGGCCGAGCAGCAATCCCACGCCCCATGTCGCCAGGCCGACCAGGACGGTCGAGACGATCACGCCCACGGTCGAAAGCAGCAGAACCGGCAGCCAGGCACTGCGCAGCCGCTCCAGATCGACATGGAGCGCGCCTGCGAACAGCAGGAAGCTCAGCATTCCCTGCAACAGCGTATCGGTGAAGTTCAGCTGCTGAAGCAGGCGTGCGACCGTGTCGTCCAGCGTGATGCCGGGAATGACCGCATTCGCGATCATCAACCCGATCGCGCCCAGAGCCCCCATCACCGTCAACCCGATGACGTGCGGCAGTTTCAGGAAGTGGTGGTTGAACCAACCGAGGAGGGCCGAAGCGACCACGAGGATCGCCGCCATGTCGAAGGCGGAAAGCGATGCGGTGGCGGTTTCATGCATGCTTTCGCGCCTAGCGGGGGATGGCGGCGATGACCAATCGCTTTATCCGCCCAGCTTCGCTGCCGTCTGCGCCACACGCTTGCCGAGATAGCGGGCGCCGCCCAGTTCGACTTCGGACGGCTGGCGCGATCCGTCGCCATCGGCGATGGTGCTGGCACCGTAGGGCGTGCCGCCCTTGACCTCGTCCACGCCGACAAGCCCATCGAAACCGTAGTCGAGGCCGACCACCGTCATCCCCATGTGGAGCAGGTTGTTGAGGATGGACCACAGGGTCGTCTCCTGCCCGCCATGCTGGCTCGCCGTCGAGGTGAAGGCGGCGCCGACCTTGCCGATCAGCGCGCCTTTCTGCCACAGCCCGCCGGTCTGGTCCCAGAACGCGGCCATCTGGCTGGTCATCCGGCCATAGCGGGTGGGCGATCCGACGACGATGCCGTCATATTCGGCAAGCTCGTCCGGCCCGCCGATGCAGGTGTGGCCTTCCATCTTCTGGAACCCGGCGCTCTTCACCACCTCTTCGGGCGCGGTTTCGGGGACATGGCGGATCACCGCCTCCGCGCCGACTTCGCGAATGCCCTCGGCCACCGCTTCCGCCATTTGTGCGGTGTGGCCATAGGAGGAGTAATAGAGCACCAGAATCTTGGTCATGGGAAGATCGTCCTGTCTGTTGGGAAGGAGAGGTTCTCCCGCTCAACCCATCAGACGACGTCTTTGTTTCCGAAGAATGGGGGGCAAGCCGATAGCCCGCCCAACCCCCGCTCAAGCAGCGCGCAGCGCGGTAGCGCAGATAAAACCCGCTCAAGCAGCGCGCAGCGCGGTAGCGCAGATAATATCCTGCGGTAGCGCAAATAATAAATAATGGTGCCTCGGGGCGGATTCGAACCACCGACACCACGATTTTCAATCGTGTGCTCTACCAACTGAGCTACCGAGGCTTGCACTCTTGCGGCGGCCCTCGATGAGGAACCGGCGAGCGGTTGGAGCGCCGCCCTATGGCGAAGCCATGAAAGCTTGGCAAGGGGTTTTCAGTCCTCTTGGCCTCCTCTTCCCTCGGCAATCACCTCGGCGGCGATTTCCTCGGGCATGGCGGGGCGGCCGGGGACCGCATAGCCATCCCCGAACCATTGCGAGAGATCGCGATCGCGGCAGCGTTCGGAGCAAAAGGGCGCGTGCTCGGAGGTCCTCGGCTTGCGACAGATCGGGCAGGGTTTGGCAGCGTTAGTCATGCGGCACGATCTGGGCGGCGGCGGCCTCCAGCGCAAGTCCGGGTTCGACGGCGATCCTTGTGGAGCGTCCGGTCCGCCGCTCCAGTTCCGCCAGCCACTCCGGCCGCAATTTGGCCTCGAGCGCAGGGTGGACTGTGAGCAGCGTGACGCCCGGTCCTTCGACCCGGTCCGCGCGGCGCAGCGCCAGCCGAGCGGCGGCCCCGGTGCGATCGCGCTGGATACGCTGGAGCAGCGACAATCGGGCGAAGCGGGCCACGAGCTGCACGAAGCCGAAACCGTTCATCGCGGTGCGCTCATGCGGCCAATCCGCGAGCATCTCGCCCAGCGCGATGTCCACAGCCTTGCGGTCGCTCTTCGTGGTGAGAGTCGGAAAGTCGATCCCGATCGATCCGCCCATGTCGAAGCGCCGCAAGGCACTGGCGATCGCCGGGACCGCCGCGAGCGCCAGCGCGCGCGGATCGTCCGGCCCATCCACATCGATCAGCGTCATCGCGCTGGTGTCGAAGAAGGCGAGCTCACCCAAATCGAAAGCGACCGAACCCTGCCACGCTTCGAGCCAGAGTTCGTCCCAATCACCCCTGTCGAAGCGGCGCACGCTCCTGGCTTCAAACCCCTCGCCGCGCAATTGCTCGACCAGTCCGGGTGCGGGGCGGGGGTCCGCATGGGTGGGTCGGGCGTGGGCGAGCTTCAAGCGATCGCGCTCGCGGATCGCCTCGCGGGTGATCTCGACACGTAGCGGAGCGCCTTCTCTTGTCTCGCGCGGCAGGCGGTCGACCAGGGCCTCTTCTCCGCTCGCAAACCGCACCGTGCCGCGCGCGCTGCCTTTGTGACGCGAGGCGAGCACGGCGTCTTCCACCTGTCCGGCGGCGAGGCGTCCGGGCCAGTAAAGGCGCGCGGCCCGTATTGCGCCATCGTCGACCAGGATCGCGCGTTCTTCGCCAATCCCTTCTTCGACCAGCCACTCAGCCAAGCGGAAAGCCCGCCGATTTCAGAAGAATGCGCGTTTCATAGAGCGGCAGGCCGACGACCCCCGAATGGCTGCCCTGCAACCACGAGACGAGCCCTTCAGCAGCGCCCTGAATGGCGTAGCCGCCAGCCTTGCCGTCCCATTCCCCGCTCGCGATATAGGCGTCGATCTCCTCGGTGGAGAGGCGCTTGAACTTGACCGCCGTCTCGCTCAATTTCTCGCGCAGCGTCCCGTCCGGCCTGCGCAGGGCGATGGCGGAAAGGACCGTATGGCGCCGGCCAGACAGCAATTCGAGGCAGCGACGCGCGGTCGCCTCGTCTTCGGCCTTGGGGAGGATGCGGCGACCGGCGGCGACCACCGTGTCACCGGCAAGGATGTGCGCCTCGTCGCTCGCCGCAGCCAGCGCCTTTTCGCGCGCCATGCGTTTGGCGTAGTCGCGCGGCAATTCCGCCTCGAATGGCGTCTCGTCGATATCGGCGGGAGCGATCGCGTCGGGTGTCACGCCCAGCCGTGCGAGCAATTCGCGGCGGCGCGGGCTGGCGGAAGCGAGGATCAGGCGCGGCGCGGTCATCGCGCGGGATGTCACAAGATTATTGCGGCCCCGGACCGCCACGGCCCGGCATGAAGCGATAGGTGATGCGCGCCTTCGTCAGGTCGTAAGGCGTCAATTCGCACAGCACTTCGTCGCCCACCAGAACGCGGATGCGGTTCTTGCGCATCTTGCCGGCGGTGTGGCCCAGCACTTCGTGACCGTTTTCGAGCTCTACCCGGAACATCGCGTTCGGGAGCAACTCCACAACCCGGCCGCGCATTTCGAGGAGTTCTTCTTTGGCCATGTGTATCCTTGTCTCGGGAAATATCTCGGGCGAGGCCGAGGAATCGGGTGCCGGGCGCATATGCCCGTCAGGGCGCGCGCTTTAACCGCGCGCGGCGAAAAAGGGAAGAGGGTCGACGCGGGTCCGACCAACGCCCGATATGGTTCGACGGGCGTAGAGTGCAAGGCGTTTTCGTTATGGTCGGTTCACGCGCCATGCTGCACATGCTCGCTCGCCACGGGGGGCGGACAGACGTTTATCAAGGTTCAGACATTGCAATCCAGCACTTACGCCTCGACCCTCGCACTGGCAGCCGCCTTCATGGCCGCGATCGGCCCAGAGCCCCTGGTGGCGCAGGATGCCGCTCCGCCCGAGAACGAGGAGACGGATCGGGCCGAAGAGCAGATTGATATCGATCCCGAGAATCTGATCGTCGTGACTGCTCCGCGCCTGCGCGGGCAGCTCGATGTCGAACAGCCTCCCATCGCCGAGTTCAATGCCGAGGATATCGCGGCCTTCGGGGCGGGGTCCATCGCCGATGTCCTGGAGGCGATCGCCCCCGCCACCCAGAGCGGGGCACGGGGCGGGCGGGGCGGCGGGCGTCCGGTATTCCTCGTCAACGGTATCCGCGTATCGAGCCCGCGTGAATTCTCGAACTATCCCCCCGAAGCGATCGAGAAGGTCGAGGTCTTCCCCGAAGAGGTCGCCCAGCGCTTCGGCTATTCGGCGGACCAGCGCGTCGTCAACATCGTACTCAAGAACAACTTCCAGGCCGTCACCGCCGAGGTCGAATACGCGCAACCCGACCGGGGTGGCTTCTCGCGCAACGAGCAGGAGGCGACCTATCTGCGGATCGGCGAGAACGGACGGCTGAACTTCAATGTGGAGGTCGAGGATACCAGCCTGCTGACCGAAGGCGAGCGGGGCCTGACGATCGCGGGGAGCGAGGACGAAGCCTTCTTCCGCAGTCTGATCGCCGACAGCATGAGCGCGGAGGCGACCGCCAATTACGTCCGCGCCTTCATGGACAGCGGCGCATCCTTGAGCCTCAACGGATCGTACAATCACAGCGAAAGCCTGAGCCTGTCCGGTCTGGTTCCGGGCACGATCGACCCGATCGAGCGGCGCAACTACACCGATACCGCCTCTTTCGCGACGACGCTCAGCGGGGTGCTCGGCGATTGGCGATCGACCTATACCGGCGATGCGGTCTTCTCCGATGGCAGAACCGAGATCGATCGGCGCGACGGAACGGGTTTCGACATAGCCGACAGCCGCACCTGGTCCTTCGTGAACAAGGCGACCTTCATCGGAAATCCGCTTGAACTGCCTGCGGGCGAGGTGACGACGACGCTCGATTTCGGCTTCGACTGGCGGCGGATCGAAAGCAGCGACACGCGTGCCGACAGCGACCTCGAACTGACGCGCAGGCGCCTCAATGGCGGCGTCAACCTCTCGGTCCCGATCGCCGAGCGCGGCGGGTTCCTGGGCGCGATCGGGGGGCTCAGCGCAAATCTGACCGCCGGGATCGAGGACCTCTCCGATTTCGGCGCGCTGACCAATTGGAGTGCGGGGCTGACCTGGGCTCCGTTCGACAATCTCACCCTGAGCGCCACGCGCATCTATCGCGAGGTCGCGCCAAGCCTCACCGAACTAGGCAGCCCGCGGATCGACGAATTCAACGTGCCGGTCTTCGATTATGCGCGCGGCGACACCGAATTCGTGACTTTGATCACGGGCGGCAATCCCGATCTGCGCGCGGAAACGCAGGCGGACTGGAAATTCAGCGCCAATTACGGGCTGCCCTTCTGGGAGAACACCCGCTTCAACGTGGATTACGGTATCAACCGCTCGGACGACGTGACCGCGACGCCGGGCTTCGGCGCGGCGTTCGAACAGGCCTTTCCCGACCGGGTCCAGCGCGATGCCACCGGAACGCTGCTGGCGATCGACAGACGACCGCTGACCCTGTTCGAAACGCGCAGCCGGGTCCTCTCCTTCGGGATCAACACGCGGGGCGAGATCGGCAAGGCGCCCGAACCGCGTGAAGAGCGCGGTGGTCCGCCCACTGCTGCCGGTGCTGCCGGGGGGCAGGGCGGCGGACAGGCCAGAGGACAAGGTGGTGGCATGATGATGGACCCGGCCCGGATGGAAGCCATCCGCGCGGCGTTCTGCAATGCGCCCGAAGGCGAAATGCCGGACCTGTCGCAAATCCCCGAGCAGTTCCGCGCCCGTCTGCTCGATGCGGACGGCAATCCCGATCCCGAGAAGATCGCGCAAGCGCGTGCGCGCTTCTGCGGCGAGCAGGCGAACCAGGATAGCGAGCGCTTCGCGGCGATGCGCACCGCGATCTGCGCCGATCCGCCCAATCTCGAAGGCCTGCCCGAAGCGATGCTCGCGCGCCTCAAGAACGAAGCGGGCGAGATCGATCCCGAGAAGTTGGCGGCTCTGCGGGCGCGCATGTGTTCGGCGGACGGTGCGCAAGGTGCGGGTCAGAATGCCGGTCGCGCGTCGGGTCAGCCCGCGGGTCGCGGAGGCGGCAGGCGCGGGATGTTCGGCGGCAATCCCGAAGACACCCGCGCGCGCTATTTCCTCAGCCTCAATCACAATATCACGCTCGAAAACGAAGTCCTGCTGTCGCAGAACGGTCCACTCTTTGATCAGCTCGACGGCGATGTCCTGTCGGGCGGCGCGATCCCCCGGCACACTGCGCGACTGGAAGGCGGCATCTTCAAACAAGGGTATGGGATGCGCCTGTCGGGCAATTACATCGGCGAAGCCCGCCTCAACGGTTCGGGCCTGCCGGGATCGAGCGACCTGTTCTACGGCGATCTGGCGACCTTCGACATCCGCCTCTTCGCCGATCTCGGCCAGGTGCTGAAGAAGGACGATGGCTGGCTCGACGGTCTGCGCGTTTCTCTGAGTGTCGACAACGTCTTCGATGCGCGGCGCAGGGTGGAGGACGAGGACGGCGTGGTGCCCGATGCCTTCCAGCCGTTCCGCATCGATCCGACCGGCCGCTATATCGGGGTGGACCTGCGCAAGGCGTTCTGAGCGAATTTAGAGAGCGTCGCCCGCCGCGACGCCGCTCGCCCAGGCCCATTGGAAATTGTATCCGCCGAGCCAACCGGTCACGTCCACCGCTTCGCCGATGGCGTAGAGACCCGGAACGCGGCGCGACTCCATGGTTTTCGAGGACAGCTCGCTCGTGGCGATGCCGCCGACCGTAACCTCCGCCTTGGCATAGCCTTCGCTGCCATTGGGCGTGAATTGCCATGCCGCGAGACGCTTCTCGGCTTCGGCCAGCGCCTTGTCGGGCAAGTTGCCCAGTTCGCTCGTCAGGCCGATCCGGTCGGCAAGAATATCGGCGAGACGCTGGGGCAGGCGCTCGCGCAAGACGGCGCGCAGGGTCAGGCGTGGGTTGGCGCGCTTGAGCCCAAGCAGCCAGTCGGGCGCTTCGCCGGGAAGGAAGTTCACCGTCACCGTTTCGCCCGGCCGCCAGTAGGAACTCGCTTGAAGGATCGCAGGGCCGGACAGGCCGCGGTGGGTGAACAGCGCCGCTTCGGGAAAGCTGGCCTGTTTGCCCTTGGGCCCGGCGCTGGCGACGACCGGCGCGGATACGCCCGAAATTTCGCGGAACAGCACCTCTTCGCCGCCCAGCGTCAGCGGGACGAGGGCGGGGCGCGGCTCCACGATCTTGAGGCCGAATTGCCGTGCCAGATCATAGGCGAAGCCGGTCGCGCCCATCTTGGGGATCGAGGGGCCGCCGGTCGCGATGACCAGCGCCGGGGCGGTATGGCGACCCGATTGGGTCGTCACCGCGAAGCCAGGCTCGACGGATTCGATCTGCTCGCCACAACGGATCGCCACCTCGCCCCCGAAATCCCGCGCCCGCGCGCATTCTTCCAGCAGCATGTCGACGATCTGCTGCGCCGATCTGTCGCAGAACAGCTGGCCCAGAGTCTTTTCGTGCCAGGCGATCCCGTGCCGTTCGACCATCTCAAGAAAATCGCGCGCCGTGTATCGCGCCAGCGCGGATTTGGCGAAATGCGGGTTGGACGACAGATAATTGGCAGGGCCGGCGCCGAGATTGGTGAAATTGCAGCGCCCGCCGCCCGAGATCAGGATCTTCTTGCCGACACGGTCCGCCCGCTCGATCACGAGCACGCGGCGGCCCCGTTGTCCGGCGCGCGCGGCCGCCATCAACCCGGCGGCGCCCGCACCCAGGATTATCGCATCGTATCGCTGCGTCCGCTCATCCATCACCCGACCGGGAGCGTCGTCTTGGCGTCCTGTCGTCCGGCGACGAAATAGAAGACCGTTCCGAGCACCAGCAGGCCGAGGAAGACCAGCACCGCCTGCGTATCGACCTGAAGCGCGACGAACAGGCTGACCAGGATCGCCAGCAGGGCGCAGACGGCGTGCACGGGGTTTATCCGTCCTTCGCGGTGTTCGATCACCGGCAAGGCGGCAGCGCAGATCGTATAGGTCACCAGCCGGATCAGCGTGCCTGCCACTGCCAACACGGCGAACCCTTCCCACATTCCGAATGCGATCGAGGCGCCCCCGGTGAACAGGATTGCGTTGGCGGGGGTCCCGTATCGCTTCGATACGCCCATGAACCAGCGCGGCAGCATGCCCCGCTGTGCCATACCGTAGAGTATGCGCGGCTGGGTGGTGGCGCTGTTGAAATTGTTCGCCCCGATGCTGAACGCTGCGGCGATGACGATGGCGAGCGATCCGATCTGCCCCATCGTGTCGAGCGCGGCGGCGGCGAGCGCATTTTCCTCGTTCGCGATCGAAGGCCCGATTGCGAGATAGGCCCAGATTACTGCCATGTAGAGGGCGGTGACGCCCGCCACCATGGTCACGATCGCGCGCGGAATGTCCCGGCGTGGTTCGCGCATCTCGCCCGCCGGTTCCACCACCGCCTCGAAGCCCATGAAGGCATAGAAGGTCAGCAGCACGACCGTTTCCACTGCGCTGAATTCGGGCAGGGCGAAACCGATCGCCGGATTGCCCGCGAACAGGGCCGAGACGACGAGGGCGACGAGCGGGACGACCTTGATCACCGTCATCACGCCCAGCGCGCCGACCGCCCGGCTCATGCCCACTAGATTGACCGCGGTGATGATCGCGAGGATCGTGGCAATCGCGCCCATCTCGACCACCGGATCGGCCATGGCGGGCCACAGCGCCGCCATATAGGCGACCATGACGCTGGTATTCGCCGCCGCCGTCACGATCGCGCTGGCATAGCGCGCCCAGCCGGACTGGAAGCCGACGAAGCGCCCGAACGCCGCCTCGCCATACAGCACCGGCCCGCCGCTGTTCTCGAACTTCGCCGCCAGCCAAGCATAGCACAGCGCCAGCGGCATGAAGGCGAGCCCGCCCAGCAGCATCAGCCACGGCGCGAAGCTGCCGACACCTGCCGCCAACACGGCCGGCAGAGCGAAGATGCCCGCGCCTATCATGCCGTTGATGGGAAACAGGGCCGTGCCCCAAAAGCCGATCGTGCGCGGCGGAGCGGGGTCCTTCGAGGTCGAGAGCAGGTCCATCTGCGCCGGATGGCGCGAAACGCGGCCCCGCACAAGCGTTTGAGAAAAGCGAGCGGGCGCACTATCTCCCGCACCATGTCGCGAACGAAGGCCGGTTCCCCCCACGATCCCCGAGGCAGCGAGCGTTTCAACGAGGAACGCGCGACCTATACCGTCGCCAGCGCGCAGCCCGATCTCGAGACCGGGGTGGGCGTGATCCGCGATACCGTGCGCACTCTGAAGCCGCGCCCCGGCGTCTACCGCATGCTCGATACGCGCGGCGACGTCCTTTATGTCGGCAAGGCGCGCAGTCTCAAGGCGCGGGTCGCGAATTATGCGCAGGTGAAGGGGCTTTCCAACCGCCTCAAGCGCATGGTCAGCCAGTGCCGCGCGATGGAGATCGTGGTCACCAATTCGGAGGCCGAGGCGCTGCTGTTGGAAGCGCAGCTGATCAAGCGCTATCGCCCCCCCTTCAACGTGCTGCTGCGCGACGACAAGAGCTTCCCCTTCATCCTCCTGCGCGCCGATCACGCCTTTCCACGCATTCAGAAGCATCGCGGGGCGCGGCGGGCGAAGGGGGAATATTACGGCCCCTTCGCCAGCGCCGGATCGGTCAACAAGACCTTGAACGCGTTGCAGAAGCTGTTCCTGCTGCGCAGTTGCACCGACAGTTTCTTCGCCAATCGCGATCGGCCCTGCCTGCTGTATCAGATCAAGCGCTGTTCGGCCCCCTGCGTCGGCAGGATCGACGCGGAGGGGTATGCGAGCCTGGTGCGCGAGGCGAAGGATTTTCTCGGCGGGAAATCCGGCGCGGTGCAGGCGAGCATGGAAAAGCAGATGGCGAAAGCCGCCGAAAATCTCGACTTCGAGACCGCGACGATCCTGCGCGACCGGTTGAGGGCGGCGACCTTCATCCAGGGTTCGCAGGCGATCAATGCCAGCGGCCTCGGCGATGCGGACGTGTTCGCGCTGGCGTCGAAGGGCGGGCAGATGGGCGTCCAGGCCTTTTTCATCCGGGGCGGCCAGAATTGGGGGCACCGCGCGATCTTTCCCAAGAATACCGGCGATGTCGAAGAGGCCGAGGTGATGGCCGACGTGCTGTTGCAATTCTACGAAGAGGTGCCACCGCCGCGCACGATCCTCGTCGATCGGGAATTGCCCGAGCAGGAGCTGATCGCCGAGGCACTGGCCGAAAAGGCGGGCCATGTCGTCGCGATCTCGATCCCCCAACGCGGCGACCGGCGCAAGCTGATGCAGCAGGCGACCCGCAACGCGGTCGAATCGCTCGAAAGGCGGCTGGCGGAGAGCGGGACCAAGGCGAAAATCCTGCGCGAGCTGGCGGAATTTCTCGAACTCGACGAGGTGCCCCAGCGGATCGAAGTCTACGACAACAGCCATATCCAGGGTTCGAAGGCGGTCGGCGCGATGGTGGTCGCTTCGCCCGAGGGGTTCGAGAAAGGCCAGTATCGCAAGTTCAACATCAAGAGCGCGCAGGGGAACGACGATTTCGGGATGATGCGCGAAGTGATGGGGCGCCGCTTCCGCAACCTGTCCGAACATCCCGAAGGCGAGGAGGGGAAAAAGAGCAGCCACGAAACGATCTGGCCTGATCTCGTGCTGATCGACGGCGGCAAGGGCCAGATGTCGAGCGTACGCGATACGCTGGAGGAGATGGGGATCGAACGCGTACCCCTGATCGCGATCGCCAAGGGTCCGCATCACGGGCGCGAGGGCCGCGAAGTGTTCCATTTTCCCGACGGTCGCGAAAAAACCTTACCGGTCAATTCACCACTGCTTTTCTACCTTCAGACCCTGCGCGACGAAGTGCACCGCTACGCCATCGGCGCCCATCGCGCCAAGCGGAGCCGGGCGATCACGGCCAGCCCGCTGGACGAGATCCCCGGCATCGGTCCGGCTCGTAAGCGTGCGCTTTTGCTGCATTTCGGCACAGCGGGGAAGGTCCGCGCGGCAGCTTTGGAAGACCTGCAACGCGCCCCTGGAATCAGCGAAGGGGTGGCCCGCCAGATCTACGATTTTTACCATACCGGGGGATAGCGGACTCGCCGCAGCCACAGGTGGTCGCGAGGATACATCCATTCCGGCTTAAACGGGTTATTTACGACGTTCGGTTATCGCCAGGGGCACAGGACCGTGCCCTTGAAAATCCGAGCCCATCCTCTCTTCGCCTCCGAAAGGCTCCGGCACGCGGCCATCGCGATGGTTGTGGTGCTGCTTTTGGCGAGCATGCGATTCCTAGCGCCTGTCGATTTTACCATCTGGGCTTTTCAGGCCAAGCTGTTCGAACGAGTGAGTCCGGTCGACATCGCTTATGTCGATCTTAGTCCGCAGGGAGATACGGCGGCTGAATCCGCGGCCTCGCTAAATCGACAGGTTCTCGCCAGCATCCGCGCTTTTCGGCGAGCGGATGCGGAAGTGATCGCCATCAACGTTGCCCTTCGCAAAAGCAATTCGCCAAGCGTCGACCGGGACCTGCGCAACGAGTTGATCAGCAATCGCAACCGCGTACTGCTCACGCGAGATGATCATGGTCTGCAAGGTGACCTTGCTGGAAGGACCCGGAGCGATCCGTATTTTGAGGCCGGGATGCAGGTGGTTGATAACCATCTTCCAAAAGATTTTCTCGATCACGTCTGGTCGGTTGAAGCCTTCGCCGAGGAAGATGGAAAACGTATTCCGTCCTTATGGACGCGACTTACCCGAACGGGTAGACCGGCAAGTGCAGAGATCGGCCCGGATTATTCCATACTTATCGAAGGAATTCCGCGCTTCGATAGTGCGCAATTGATGGCACAAGGCGCGGTGGAGCCGAGAGTACCGGGTGGCAGCAAGGTCGTCATCGGATCGCCCGAGGAATTGCGCATATCGAACCAAGGTCAGCAACCTTCGGGCTTCATCCACATAATCGCAGCCGCAACCAACGACCAGGGACACGGTACACTCGTCTATTGGAATGTCCTGCTCATTGGGGTTTTCGCGGCCCTGCTCGCCTGTGCCGTCAGTCGTCTTTCAAAGAGTAAACGCAAGCAGGCCTATGGAAGCCTTGTTACGGCGATTGTGATCGGTATTTTTCTTGCTGGCGCGTTCGGTGTCCGCACGGAATTTTCCGATTCCATCGCTCTGTTAGCGATCTATGGCGGTTTCCGGGCTTTGGCTCGGTATAAACGCCGCCATCTTCTGCTCGAACCGCGCAGCAGATTGCCTAATTTCGTGGCCCTGCACCGGGATCTGGGGGGCGACGAAATCGCGCCCAACCTCGCCATTGTGGTGGCGAAGGTGGCGCGACTCGATTCCGTCTTCACCACGCTCACTCCGGGCGAGCAAGAACGGTATCTCCGTCAGATCGCCGACCGGCTCGCGATCGGCCAGGGCGGCAGCACGATCTATTACGATGGCGGCAAATATTTCGCATTCGCGTTGAAGACCGCACAGTTCGAGGATCTCGAAGCGCATTTGCGTGGTCTGCGGGCGATCGCGACCCAGTCGGTCGAAGTCGGCGCGCGCTTGTTCGACGTCTCGATGACCATCGGCGTCGATCAGGACGCCTACCGGACCGTCTCCAATCGTCTGAGTTCGGCGATCGCCGCTGCGGATCGCGCGCGCGAGGCGTATCGCCCCGTCTTCATGATCACCGATTTCCAGTCCGATCGAGAGGACTGGGACTATTCCCTCCAGACGCGTCTCGAACATGCGCTATCGCACGACCGCATCGATATCGCGCTGCAACCGCAATTCGATCTCGTGAGCGGCGACATCGTCGGCGCAGAAGCACTGGCGCGCTGGTTCGACGAGGAGCAGGGGCAAATCCCCCCAGAGCGTTTCATCGGGCAATGCGAACGCGTCGGCCGTCTCGACGAATTGACCGAACGCGTTCTGTCCAAGACACTCGATTCGATCGAAGCCATGTCGGCGAATGGTTGGGCCCCCACCGTCTCGCTCAATATCTCCGCGATCCAGTTTGCCGATGAGGGGATCGCCGATCTCATCGAGCGGCAGATCGTCGGGCGAGCGGTCGATCCAAAGGGTGTAACGATCGAGCTGACCGAGACGGCGAGGATCGAGAATTTTGCCCTCGCCCGGCGTACGATCGAGCGGATCAAGCAGCTCGGCATGCGGTTTTCGATCGATGATTTCGGCATCCAGACCGCCAATCTCGAGACGATCTACGAATTGCCATTCGACGAGATCAAGATCGATCGCCTGTTCATCGGAAACTTGCGCCAATCGACCAAGGCGCGCGCGATCACCAGCAGCCTGATCGGTCTGGCCCGCGATTCGGGAATGGTTTCCGTGGCGGAAGGAATCGAGGACAATGCCACCCTGGAAGTGTTGAAAGGACTGGGATGCGAGCGCGCACAGGGCTATTTCCTGTCGCGGCCAATTCCCCCCAAGGATCTGAGTAAACTGCTTGAATCACGAACGAAGGGGTCCGATGGGCGCCGCTATCATGGTTAACGATTGACAAACAAACATGGTTAACGCATTCTTCTGTTGCTAACGCAGAAGGGGATTTATCATGTGGAGTTTCTGGGACTGGCTTCTCGGCGGAAAGTAGTAAATTCGTCTAGCCAATCGAAGGGCCCCTTTTCGGGGGCCCTTTTTCGTTTGCCGGTGGCGCTGGAAATCAGCCAGCGCAGCTCAGACGTCGGCTTAATCCGCCCGCCTGCGGACCATGCCTTCCTGCGCGACGCTTGCCACCAAGTGTCCTTCGCGATTGAACACGCGGCCCCGATTGAAACCGCGACTGCCGCCGCTCCACGGGCTATCGGTGGCGTAGAGCAGCCATTCGTCGGCGCGTGCGGGGCGATGGAACCAGATCGCATGGTCGAGGCTGGCGCCCACCAGTTCGTTGCGCATCCAGCTCAACCCATGCGGCAAAACACAGGTGCCTAGCAGGGTGAAATCGCTGGCATAGGCGATCACCGCGCGGTGCAATGCGGGGTTTTCAGCGAGCGACGGAAGGGCCCCGGTCGTCCGAAACCAGCTATGGTTGTGCGGTTCGCGCGGTTCGCTGTTCATCCAGTGGAGGCGATCCGTGGTGCGCATTTCGATCGGACGCGGGCGCAGCATCACAGCGCGCTGAACCTCGCTCAGGCGGTCGCCCAGCTTTTCCGCCATTTCCGCCCGCATTTCCATGTCGGGCCGCAGATCCTCGGGCGGCGCGACATCGGGCATCGCGGCATCCTGATGCTCCAGCCCGTCCTGCGGGCGCTGAAAGCTGGCCGAGAGATTCAGGATCGGTTTCGCAGCGTTGTCATGCTGCTGGCTGGCAATCACCCGGCGGTTGGCGAAGCTGCGACCGGTGAAATCGCCCGAGACATCGTAGCCGATCGGACTTCCTTCGACTCCGCCGCGTAGGAAATAGGCGTGCAGCGAATGGGCTTCGAAGCCGTCCGGCGCGCAGGCCTGAGCCGCCTGCAGGGCCTGGGCGACGACCTGCCCTCCGAACACGCGGCCGACCCCGCCGGGCTGCGATCGTCCGACAAAGCCGCCGCCATCCTCCGACCGCTCGACCGTGAGCAACCGAACGAGACCGTCGGTCAGGGATTGGGGCGAGCGTTCGGGGGAGCTGTCAGACACAGGACGGGCCTAACCGCGCTGATTCGCTGCGGTCAACCCGCGCCGAACAGCCTGCGATAGGCGCGATAGGACAACGACTTCGCCCGGTTCGCGTGCGGCCAGCGCCGGGGCGGGCGGGGCGACAGCCCGTAACGCCGCGCCACCCCGTTGAAACAGCGCGCATCCGATTCGCCGTAGCTCCATTCCGAACGCCAGGTCACCGACAGCGATATCGAGCTTTCCGCGCCGTTGCGCACGAAATGCGGCGCCATGACCGGCACGTAGAGCGCCTCGCCAGGCGCGAGCGGAAATTCGGTCCCGCCGGTCAGCAGATCCTCGCTCCACGGCAATTCGCGCGGCCCGCCGAGGTGGTAACTCTCGTGCACGCGATCGGGGGCATAGCGCGCGTCGCCCGCCGGAAACTGCGTCATAGACTTGCTCCCGGTCAGTTGCAGCAGGATGTTGTGCTCGGGATCGAAGTGATACGGCGTGACCGCGTTCGGGCTGGAAATGAAGACGAAGGCCTGCGGCGTCAGCAATTGGCCGGTCGCCGCCTCGATTTGCGGACGCAACTCCTCGAGCAAGCCCATCAACAGCGCGCGATATTCCGGCACCTGCTCGATATTCTTCAGCACCGCCCAGCTGTTGCTGGTGGCGATGTGGCGGATCGTCTCGCCGATCGAGAGGCCCGTGCCGCCCGGCTTGCCGTCGACTCCCACAGGCAGATCGCCGCGATTAAATTCGATCGCCTTTTCCGGCAGCTTCTCCGCAAGAGCGGCCAGCCCTTCGAGGGACAGCCGCGCGTCGGACGACAGGCGATGATTCAGCTTATGCGGAATTTCGGGGTAGTTCGCGGCGAAGATGTCTCGCGCGGCTGCAGGGAATGTCGGGGCGAGCGAGGTGTCGTGGACTGTCATGAGCGGTTCTCCAGGCGGCGCGCTTCGAATGAGGTCAGGGCAGTACCCACCCATCGCCCGAGACGGCCGCCGATCGGGATCGAGACTTTGACGATTTCGCGCCGGTCGCGCCAGATATGATCGATCATCGGATGATCGGGCGCGGCGCAACTGTCGGTGAGCGTAATATCCCCGCGTTCGAGCAAAGCGAGATTTTCGAGCTGGAGGAGGACGCCGGGGGAAAAGCGGGCGAGGTCCTCGTCATAGGCGGTCTTGAAGCTGAAGGCATGGGGAGGTGCGACGAAGGTCGCCAGCATGACCACCGGCCTCCCATCGAGGTGATAGGCGATACGTTGGAGGCGACCGGCCTCGGCCGCGCCGGTCAGGCTTTCGCGAAACAGGGCTTCGGTGCGCGGATCGCAAGCGAGCGCAGAGTTTTCCGCTCCCTTCCACCCGATACGTTCCAAGGCGAGAAATTCGTCGATCCAAGTCTCGAGACCCGCCGCATCGTCGTGCCGGGTGAAGCGAAGATCGCCCTCTTCCTCGAGCCGCCGAAGCCGCCGCGACCAGTCCTTGCGGCGTTTCTTGCTGGCAGCCGCCGCAAGATGCGCTTCGGGCGAGAGGCCGTGATTGAGGACGGCCCGCTCTTCGCGATGGACGATCGCAGGGGCGCGGCCTTGATCCTGGCACACTACGTTGAGCGCCGCGAGCGTGGGGCTGTCGGCGGGAATGCCGCTCAGATGGAAGAAGGGGGCGAACCCGCTCTCGCGATCCGCCCATTCGAGCAGTCCGCGCCAGAAATCCTGTTCGAAGCCGGGGAGTATCAGCGGTTCGCCGCAAAAGCAGTTGGCATGGCTCCACCCGGCAAGGTGAGGCAGAGGCCGGCCATGATAACGGCGCGATGCGGTGACGGGCAGCAGGCCCACCAGCCTGCCGTCCTTGACCAATGACGCGATCCTGACGTCACGCGCGGGGTCGAAGGCGCGCAGGCCGGGAAGGGCGAACCAGGGCTCGTTGAACGGGTTTGGAGATACCGCCGTGCGGGCAAGGTCGCTCCATTGGTCGAGAAAGGCGGGGCTGTCGCAATCCGGCCAATCGGGGGCCGAGAAGCCTTCCTGCAAGCGCAGCGCGAGAGTGCGCGGGGGCGAGCCGCGCTTGTCGCTTCGCCATTTCCTGGCAGAAATTGCATTCATCCGCGTTGTCGCCGCCCCATGCGCGCCTCCCCTTTCGGAAGACAAGGTGTCTATAGGAGGGCAAGCGCTTAAACTTACTTAAAACGGGCCTTGGCATTAAAAAACCCGCCCGGATCGCTCCGGGCGGGTCCTTTGTCCCCCAAACAAATTTTAGATCATCCGCCCGCCAGCGCGGCCAGCAGCAGCAGGGCGACGATATTGGTGATCTTGATCATCGGATTGACTGCCGGACCGGCCGTATCCTTGTAGGGATCGCCCACGGTATCGCCCGTCACCGCGGCCTTGTGGGCTTCGGAACCCTTGCCGCCGTGATTGCCGTCCTCGATGTATTTCTTGGCGTTGTCCCATGCGCCGCCGCCCGCAGTCATCGACAGCGCGACGAACAGGCCGCCCACGATCACGCCCAAGAGCAAGGCGCCCAGAGCTGCGAAGCCGTTCTCCTGTCCCGCGATCAGCGTGATCGCGAAATAGACCACGATCGGGGCCAAAACCGGCAGCATCGAGGGGACGATCATCTCCTTGATCGCCGCTTTCGTCACGAGGTCCACCGTGCGGGCGTAATCTGGCTTGCTGGTGCCTGCCATGATGCCCTTATCGCCCGCGAACTGCTCGCGCACGTCCTTGACCACGTCGCCCGCCGCGCGGCCCACGGCGGTCATCCCCATCGCCCCGAACAGATAGGGCAGCAGCGCGCCAAGCAGCAGCCCGACGATGACGTATGGGTTCTCGAGAGAGAAATCGACGTCCGCATTCGGGAAGAACTCGGCAAGGTCGGTGGTGTAGGCGGCGAACAGGACCAACGCGGCAAGGCCCGCCGATCCGATCGCATAGCCCTTGGTCACAGCCTTCGTCGTATTGCCCACCGCGTCGAGCAGGTCGGTCTTCTCGCGCACGCTGTCGTCGAGGCCCGCCATTTCGGCGATGCCGCCGGCATTGTCCGTAACCGGCCCGTATGCGTCGAGCGCCACGACCATGCCCGCCAGCGCCAGCATCGCGGTGGCGGCATAGGCGATGCCCATCAGGCCGGCGAGCTGGAACGTCGCGATGATGCCGGCCACGATCAGGATCGTGGGCAGCGCGGTGGATTCAAGGCTGATCGCGAGGCCCTGGATGACGTTGGTGCCGTGGCCCGTTTCCGAAGCCTTGGCGATCGACCTCACCGGACGGTAGTTCGTGCCGGTGTAATATTCGGTGATCCAGATGATTAGTCCGGTGATCGCGAGCCCGATGACCGAGCACCAGAACAGCGCCCAGCCGGTCAGCGCCACGACCTGTTCGGTCGTACCCTCTTCCGAAAGGGGCGCACCCGGATCGACGCCGGTGGCCTGCGCCCCGATGACCGCATCCATCCCGCCCAGCGCATAGTTCATTACGAGCCAGATCAGCGGGATCGAAAGCACGGCGGTGACCGTGAAGCCCTTGTACATCGCGCCCATCACGTTCTGGCTCTTGCCGAGCTTCACGAAATAGGTGCCGATGATGCTGGTGAGGATGCAGGCACCCCCGATCAGCAGCGGCAACGCCATCATCGGCAGGAGCGCGTCTCCCAATCGCTCGCCAAATAGCAGCGCGGTCAGCACCATGGTGGCGCCGACCGTGACGACGTAGGTTTCGAACAGGTCGGCGGCCATGCCGGCGCAATCGCCGACGTTGTCGCCGACATTGTCCGCGATCACGGCCGGGTTGCGGGGATCATCCTCGGGGATGCCCGCCTCGACCTTGCCGACAAGGTCCGCGCCGACATCGGCGGCCTTGGTGAAGATCCCGCCACCGAGGCGCGCGAAGATGGAAATGAGCGAGGCGCCGAAGGCGAGGCCGACCAGCCCGTCGATCACGGCGCGGTCGTTGGGGGCAAAGCCTGCCGGACCGATCAGATACCAGAAGAAGACGGCGATCGCGAGGAGGGCGAGGCCCGCCACCAGCATGCCGGTGATCGCGCCTGCACGGAAGGCGAGCGTGAGGCCCTGTTGCAGCCCGCTCTGCGCGGCGGCGGCGGTACGGACGTTGGAGCGGACCGAGATGTTCATCCCGATGAAGCCCGCCACGCCCGACAGGATCGCGCCGATCACGAAGCCGATCGCCGGGATCGCACCCAGGAACACGCCGACGATGACAGCGACGACGACGCCGACGATCGCGATGGTCGTGTATTGGCGCTTCAGATAGGCCTGCGCCCCTTCCTGGATCGCGGCCGCGATCTCCTGCATTCGCGCATTGCCTGCGCCCGATGCCAGCACCTGGCGGCTGGTGACGAAACCGTACAGGACCGCGAGCAGGCCCAGCACGATGGCTATCCAGATGAGTTCCAAATTCCCCTCCCATTTATTCTTATCGTGTCTCCCGGCGTGGAACGCCAGTGCACATGGGGTCAGGGTATAAGCGGGCAGGATTGCGTGGCAAGGCGCAATCGCGTGTGGTTTCGATGCGTCTTCGGCTCGCGCCGCGCAATTTCCCTAATGGCTGTAGCCGAGCCCGTCGGAGCGAGAGAGCGCCTGTCCGTCGAGGATCAGGGCCGGTCCGTCCGCCACGACCGTGCCGATCCGGCTCGCGGCGATCGGCATTTCGGCTTCGGCGGGCGCCGTGAACAGCAATTCGTAATCGTCGCCCCAGCGCAGGCATTCGTCGCGGCGCGCCGGGTCGGCGACGGGGATTGTTGAGCTGTCGAGTTCGATCCGCGTCCCGCTCGCCTCGGCCAAGCGCCAGCAATCGAGCAACAACCCGTCCGATATATCCATCATCGCCGAAACGATCGGTGCGAGCGCGCGCCCTTCCGAAAGGCGGGGGACGGGACGGCGATAGGCGGGCCCGTGCTCGCCCTCGGGCGCCTCGAAACCGAGCATCGCGCGGCCGAGCGTGCCGGTGACATAGACCGCATCGCCCGCCTTCGCTCCGCGCCGGTCCGGCACCGGGTCCGATGTGGCGCGCCCGATCGCGGTGCAGCCCCAGACGCGTCTTCCTTCGGCGCGAACCGTGTCGCCGCCGAGCAGGGGCACTCCGTATTCGCCGAGGACAGCCCGCAGGCCGTCCAGGAACCGCTCGTCGCGACTCCCCAGCATATGCCCGATCAGCACGCCCACCGGCTCGGCTCCCTTCGCCGCGAGATCGGACAAATTCACCGCCACGAGTTTCCAGGCGATGTCCGCCGGATCCTCGTCCTCGCGCACATGAACCCCCTGGACGAGCGTATCGTGCGTCAGGATCAGCCGCTCGCCACCGAACTGGACGACCGCGGCATCGTCGCGAAGCCCCCGCGCGGCGGGATCACCGGCCAGCCCGGACAGCGCGGCGATGAAATCCGCTTCCTTCAGCGCCCGGCATCCTTGGCGACCGCATCCAGCACGCCGTTGACGAATTTCGCCTCGCGGTCGTCGAAGAAGGCCTTCGCTACATCGACATATTCGCTGATCGCGGTGGCCTTGCTGATGTCGGGGCGCGCGATCAGTTCGTATGTGCCCGCGCGCAGGATCTGGAGCATGGTCTTGTCGAGCCGGGCGAGCGTCCAGCCTTGCGCCAGCCGCGCGGTCAGCTTGTCGTCGATCTCCTCGCGGCGCGCATCGACGCCGCTGACGACATCGTCGAAGAAGGCGACTTCGGCATCGGCATATTCGTCGCCCTCGATCTCGCGCCCCAGGCGATGCTGGTGAAATTCGTCGAGCAGGCGGGGGAGGGGGGTCTTTTCCATCTGGCGCTGATACAGCGCCTGGACGGCGGCGAGGCGCGCGGCGCTGCGGGCCTGAGAGCGGGAGTTGCGGCTCATTTCAGTCTCAATTCGATGGATTTGGCATGGGCGGGCAGGCCCTCGGCATGGGCGAGCGCGACGGCTGCGGGTCCGATTGCGGCGAGCGCCTCGGGCTTCGCGTCGATGAAGCTGGTGCGCTTCATGAAGTCGAGCACCGACAGTCCGCTGGCAAAGCGCGCGCGGCGCCCGGTGGGAAGGACGTGGTTCGGCCCGGCGACATAATCGCCGACGGCTTCCGGCGTGGTGCGACCGAGGAACACGCTGCCCGCATGGCGAAGCTTCGCGAACAGCGGTTCAGGATCGTCGACCGCGAGCTGGACGTGTTCGGCAGCGAGGCGATCGGCGAGCGGGATCGCATCGTCGAGCGTATCGACCACCACGATCAACCCGTTCGCTTCCCAACTGGTGCGCGCGGTCTTTGCAGTCGGTAAGCTCATCAATTGCAGGTCCACCGCATCTTCGACCAGCTTGGCGAAGCCGCGATCGTCGGTGATGAGGATGGACTGGCTGGTGGGATCGTGCTCGGCCTGGCTTAAAAGGTCGGCGGCGATCCAGTCGGGGTCGTTGTCCTTGTCGGCGATGACGAGAATTTCGCTTGGGCCCGCGACCATATCGATGCCGACCACGCCGTAAAGCTGGCGCTTGGCTTCCGCGACCCAGGCATTGCCCGGTCCGGTCACGACATCGACGCGCGCGATCCTGTCCGTCCCGTAGGCGAGCGCGGCCACGGCCTGCGCCCCGCCGACGCGCCAGATCTCGTCCACGCCCGCGATATGCGCGGCGGCGAGGACCAGCGGATTGCTCTCGCCTTTGGGCGTCGGGGTCGTCACGACGAGCCGATCGACGCCCGCGACCTTGGCGGGAATGGCGTTCATCAGCAGCGACGACGGATAGGCCGCGCGGCCTCCGGGCACGTAAAGCCCCGCCGCCTCGACCGCGTTCCAGCGCGCGCCGATCCGCATTCCGACCGCGTCGGTATAGTCGCGATTTTCGGGCAGCTGGCCTTCGTGATAGGCGCGGATGCGGTCGGCGGCGAGCTGGAGCGCATCGCGCAGCTCGGGATCGAGCGAGGCGTGGGCGGCGGCGCATTCCTCCGCCGTGATGCGCCAGTCGGAATCCTCGGTCAGGCGATGGTCGTCGAAGCGCATGGTGTATTCCACCAACGCCCGGTCGCCCCGCTCGCGCACTTCGCTGAGGATGCGGGCGACATCGCGCGCCACATCGGCATCGCTCTCGCGCCGGTCGCGCACCACGCGCTCGAACGCGCGCTCGAAGCCGTCTTCGCCATGGGTGAGGAATTGCATCAGGCGGCTTTCCTTTTCGCGGCATCGGCGCGGAACGCCTCGACCAGCGCGCCGACGCGGCTGTCCGTTTTGAGTGCGGCGCGATTGACGATCAGGCGGGCGGAGATGTCGAGGATGCGGCTGGTTTCGACAAGGCCGTTTTCGCGCAAGGTGGTGCCCGTCGAGACGAGATCCACGATCCGCCCGGCGAGGCCCAGTTCCGGAGCGATCTCCATCGCGCCGTTCAATTTCACGCATTCGGCCTGAATGCCCATGGCCTCGAAATGCCGGCGGGTCAGATTGGGATATTTGGTCGCCACCCGCAAATGGCTGGCGCCCGCGATATCGCGCGCAGCGTCCTTGGGTTCGGCGACGGCGAGGTGGCAATGGCCGAAATCGAGATCGACGGGCGCGTAGAGCTCGGCATAATCGAATTCCTCGATCACATCCGATCCCACGATGCCCAATTGCGCCGCGCCATGCGCGACGAAGGTCGCCACATCGAAGGCGCGCACCCGGATCAGGCGCATATCCTCGCGCGTGGTCGCAAAGGTCAGCGAGCGGTTCGCCTTGTCGTGGAAGGCGTCTTCCGGCACCACGCCCGCGCGCGCCATCACCGGCAGCGCCTCGTCGAGGATACGGCCCTTGGGCACGGCGAAGGTGAGTGTTTGCGGCATGGTGCGGGCAGATAGGCAGCGGCAGGACAAAGGGCAACACGCATGGCGGCAAACGGGCAGACGGACGACGCGAAGGAACGCGGCGCGGGGCAAACCGGCGCAGTGATGGATATCGTATCCGTGCCGCAGGCGATCGCGTGGCAGGCCGAGCACGCCGAGCGGGCGGGCGCACAGGGTACGGGCCGGGTGGTGCGCGCTCTGCTGGCGCTGGAGGACAGCCAGGCGGCGACCGCGCGGCGCATCTTCTTGTGGCAGGGGCTGAGCCTGCGCGATGCGATGCCGTTGCGGATCGCGGGCGGTATCCACAATCTGTTGCTGACCGGCGCGGAACCTCGCCTGGCGGATGTTTACGAAGGCCGGACCGTCGATCAGGGCCAGGTCGACGACCTGATCCGCGAGGTGGTGGAGAAGCACGATCACGCGCTGCTCCCCTGGCTCGACCATCCGCCCCAGACCAACGAGGCGGGCCGATCGGCTGCGCTGATGGCGGGGCTGTTGTGGCTGGCCGACCGAGTGGCGCCGCGCTTCGAACTGGTCGAGATCGGGGCGAGCGCGGGCATCAACACGATGATGGGCCGATATCGCTACGAATTGGGCGGCATCGATATTGGACCGTCCGGCAGCCGCATGGTGATCGCGCCGGAATGGCGCAGGGCCTCTCCGCCCGACACCGATCCGCAGATCGTGTCGGCGCGAGGCTGCGATCTCAAGCCGGTCGATCTGACCGACGAAGCCCAGGCGCTCCGCCTCAAGAGCTATGTCTGGCCCGAAGCGAGCCAGCGCATGGCACGGATCGATATCGCGATCGCGATGGCGAGCCGCTTCCCGCCCGATATCGCGCGGCAGGATGCGGCGAGCTTCGTGGCAGACGCGCTGGATGCGCCGCAGGAAGAGGGCGTCACGCGCACGCTCACGCATTCGATCGTCTGGCAATACCTACCCGATGCGGCGCAGGATGCTGTCACCGCTGCAATGGACGAGGCCGGCTCGATGGCGAGCGAGACCAAGCCGCTGGCCTGGCTGGCGCTCGAAACCAATCGCGAAACCTTTGCCCACGAATTGCGGGTCAGATACTGGCCGGGCGGGGAGGGGCCGGTCCTGCTCGCCACCGCGCATCCGCACGGGGAATGGGTAGAGTGGGTCGCCTAGGGCGAAATTACTCGGCCTGCATCTTCTCCATATATCCGGCCGCCACCATCGCCGCGACCTGATCGAGCAATTCGTCCGGCGTGCGGCGCAGTTCGCCCATCGCTTCCTCCATCCCCTGCGCGACGATGATCTCGCGCTGGCCCTCCGCAATCGCATCGACGATGCGTTTTGCGGCCTCTGCGGGCGGAATGCCGTTGTCGATCGCCCGGTCGCTCTTGCCACGCTTCTCGCCGTCTCCGGTCAGCGCATTGCGGCTGACATCGGTGGCGACCGATCCGGGGCAGACGACATGCACGTCCACTCCGCTCTGCGACAATTCGGCCCGCAGGGCGTCGGCATAGCCGATCAGGCCGAATTTGGCGGCGCAATAGGCGGTGCGCAGCGGCACGCCGACCTTGCCCGCGATGCTGGAGATGAAGACGAGCTTGCCCGACTGCCGATCGGTCAGATGGGGGAGCAAGGCCTGCGTCGCGGCGATCTGCGCGAGGAGATCGATTTCGACGATGTCGCGATAGACCTGCATGGCGGTCTGCGTCGCGGGGCTGCGCTGCGAGACGCCGGCATTGGCGACGAAGACATCGACGCCGCGCCACGCCACCGCCTCCTGCGTCGCCTGCCGCATATTATCCTCGTCGCGCACGTCGAAGGGAAGGACGAGCGTTTCGGTGTCGAGCGATCCGGCAACCGCGTCGAGCCGTTCCCGATCGCGGCCCGACAGGATTATCGCGGCCCCGCGCCCGGACCATTCGCGGGCCAGCGCCGCGCCGATCCCGCTGCTCGCCCCGGTGATCCAGATGGTCTTGCCTTCGAAGCTCATGTTCTCGTCCTCATGGATAGGTTACGGTCTTGGGCGCGCCGTCGGGCAGGGGGATGAACTCTTCCGCATCGCCCGGGACTTTCGGGAAGCGACCTTCGCGCCAATCCTGTTTAGCCTGTTCGATCCGTTCGCGGCTGGAGCTGACGAAATTCCACCAGGCATGGCGGCGGGTCGAAAAGGCTTCGCCGCCGAGCAGCATGACGCGCCCGCCCGCGCCGCTTTCGAGCGTCATCTCGCGCCCCGGCTTCAGCACCGACAATTCGTAGAGCTTCAGCGCAATCCCGTCGATCCGCGCCTCGCCGCCCACCAGCATCACCGCGCGCTCGTCCGCCTCGTCCTCGATCGGGATCGCGCCGCCCGGTTGCAGGACAATCTCGGCGTAGATCGTATCGGCATGGGTGGTTGTCGCGGCGCGTTCGCCCCACAATTCACCCATGATGACGATCGCCTTGCTGCGCCCGTCCTCGATCATCGGAAGATCGCCGATCGCTTCGAAAGCGGGGTCGATCTCCTCGCGCCCGTCGGGGAGGGCCAGCCATGTCTGCATTCCGTACAGCCGCGAACCCGTATCGCGCTCTTCCTGGGGGGAGCGTTCCGAATGCACGATCCCGCGCCCTGCGGTCATCAGATTGACCTGGCCGGGCCGGATGGTGGAAAAACTCCCCAGACTGTCGCGGTGATCGATCGCGCCTTCGAACAGCCAGGTGACCGTGGCAAGATCGATATGCGGATGCGGGCGCACGTCCATGCCGGTCCCGAGGTCGAGCTGGGCCGGGCCGAACTGGTCGACGAAGATGAACGGGCCGACCATGCTCAAGGCCTTCGAAGGCAATACGCGGCGTACCTCGAACTGGCCGAGATCGTGGGTGGTGGGGGTTAGGGTTTGCGTGATCATCTCCAGAACCTTATCTGGCGTTGGCACCAGTTGCCACCACTTCGAAGCGGGATTAGGCGCAGGTCATGCCCTTGTCCCTCATGATCATCGACGACTTCCTCGAAAAACCGGACGCTTTCCGTCAAACGGCGCTCGGCTTGAATTACCCCGATCTCAAAGGCGAGTTTCCGGGGCGCAACAGCGCGCAGCGGATCGACCTTCCCGGGCTTTCCCAACACGTATCCAGTCTCGTGGGAGAGAATCTAAGGCCGATCGATCCTATGGAATCGCATGGCCACTGCAGACTGACGCTGGCGAGTGATCCGCGATTGGGCGCCGTCCACGTCGATAGTGCGCAATGGTCAGGCATCCTTTATCTTTCTCGCGACCAGGATGCGCGCGGCGGCACGGATTTTTTCAGACACAAGAAAACGGGGCTTGATCAGATACCCATAAACGACCGGGAAGCGGGGCGGCTGGGATATGCGAGCAGCAAGGCCGTGATGGATCAGACTGTGTTTGCCGATGGCAAAAAGCGTTCGGCTTGGGAAAAAACAATGTCCATTCCGATGCGGTTCAACCGACTGATCCTGCTCCGCCCTTGGCTTTTCCATTCTTCCGGTCCCGGCTTTGGGTCGAGTGTCGCCGATGGACGCCTGATCTACGTGATGTTCTTCACGCTTAACCGTTAGACGGAATACAGGCTCATGCCGCGTCCAGTTCGGGATAATGGCGGAAGATGCCGTCCTCGTTGAAGGTGATCCGGCGTTCGCTGTCCATATAGCGGGCGACGCCTTCGATCCCGGCCACCGCATCGCGGCAGGCGACGAGGCGCGGATAGTCTGACTCGATCGCAGCCATGCGCTGGGGGAACGCGTAGCGCAGCCCTTCGACCAGCTGGAAAAGCGAAGTGTCGACATGGCTCGAGCTTCGGCCCGCCATGAAGGGGCCTTCCTTGACTCCGAGCGCCTGTTCGAAATGGTCGAAATATTTCGGAATTCGCTCTTCGCGGAATTTCTCAGCGGCGATTTTAGCGGCGTCCTTCTGATCGTCGTAATAGAGGCTGCCGGCGATCGGGTGGTGGACGTCGTGCACTTCGGCGACGATGTCGGTGATGGTCAGCTGCAGCTGGATGAGATGCAGATCGGTCGCGGCATCGCCGGTCGCGCGGCCATGTTTCTCGGTGAGCCAGGTGACGATATGCGCGACTTGCGCGATGGCGAAATCGGTCTCGCGCTCGACCAGATAGGGCGGAGCGTAGGGCGCGAAGCCGTTTTTCGCGCGCTCCTCCATATCCTCGACCAGAGCCTGCGCATCGCCCTCGCGCGTCCGGTCCCGCCAATCGAGATCGGCGGCGGCAAGGAACAGGCGGACGAATTCGCCACGCCCCTGGATCGAGGGCCAGTACCACAGATCGTAGGGCGGCGCGGTTTCCGAAGCGCTCATGGCGTCGGGGCCGAAGCCTGGATCGCGAGAGCATGGACCCGCTCGCCCGGGATGTCGCCCAGCGCCTTGTTGACCATGCGCTGGCGCTCGACCCTGCTTTTGTCCGCAAAGGCGGGCGCTTCGATGGCGACGGTGAAATGCGATTCCCCGCTGCCGTCGTCGCCGATATGGCCGCTATGCTTCGCGCTGTCGTTGACGACTTCCAGCCGCGTCGGGTTGAAAGCTTCGATGAGCAGGCGCTCCATTTCCTGCTGGACGGTTTCCGCCATGCGTTCGATCTCCTTGCATTGCCGTTGTATGGGCTTTGCAACTGCGCGCCCAATCCCCATCCTTAACCGAATGCGGCAGACAAAGTTTCATGGGCGATACGAAGCGGACGGGCGAGTGTGCGAACATCCGGCCTGCTCCGAACCGGGGGAATTCCGCGCGCCGGGCCACGGCCACGGGTTCGACGGGCCGGGCGGCTGGCGCTGGATGTGCCTCGATCACGTGCGCGAATTCAACGCGGGCTACGACTGGTTCGAAGGGATGAGCGCGGAAGAAATTCTCCACGCGCAGGCGCCGACCAGCGGATGGCGGACCGAAAGTCCTACCTTCCGCGCCACTGCCGGCGTCGACGGCATGCCGCGCTGGACCGATTACGACGACCCGCTCGAGGCGATCGCGGCACGCGCCGCTGGGATAAAAAGCCGCGCGCGGCGACAGGCGGAAATGGCGATGGATGGTCGCTTCTCGAAGGACGAGGCCATGGCGCTGGAGACGATGGGGCTGGGCCTCGACGCGGACCGGCGGCGGCTGAGGCGGCGCTATTCCGAACTCGTGCGCCGCTACCACCCGGACCGCAACGGCGGTGATCGGAAATACGAAGCGAGACTGGGCCGCGTGGTCGAAGCCTACCAACTGCTCAGGAAGAGCAGAGCCTTCGCCTGAGCGCGTTGTCAGCTCTGGCGGAATGCCCAACGCAGCGTCTTGCCCGCGCCCCAGGTGGCAGCCCGGGCAGGCAAGGCGGCGAGGCCGGGGCGCTCCAGCCCCAGCATCGAGCGGGCGAAGGGCGGCAGAAGCGCCACCGCCTCGCTTCCCAGCATGGCCTGGACGGCACGCGGCGCACCTTCGGGCCGCTGGTTGAGCACGAGGTCGGCGATCTCGCGCGCTTCGGGGCTCGTCGTCAGATCGCCGCGCAGATCGCGGAAGATCGCTTCGGCCTCGTTCCGGTCGGTCGGCACCGGATCGGCGCCCAGCGCGCGGGCGATAATGGCGAATTGGCGGTAATATTCGTCCTGTTCGTGCCCCGGCATCCCCGGACGCACGTGGCGCAGATAGGCGGCGAGGAAGCTGGTCGCCTCCGCCACATGCACCCAGGCGAGAGTGCGCGGATCGGTGGCGGCATAGGGCGTCCCGTCCGGCAGCGTCCCGCCGACCTGGGCGTGAATGCGATTGACCCGCTCGATCGCCTGCATCGCCGCGTCGCGATGGCCGAACGTCGTCGTGGCGATGAAGCGCGCGGTGCGGCGCAGTCGCCCATGCATGTCCGCGCGGAAGTTCGAATGGTCGAGCACGCCCTGGAGTGCATGGGGGTGCAGCATCTGCAACAAGAGGCCGCGTATCCCGCCCACCATCATGCCGACGACATCGGCATGGACCATGCGGATCGGGCTGTCCTTCTCGAACAGGGCCTCCCCCGAAGGCGGGACCGGCTGTTCTCCGCTCTGCGCATCGTTGAACACCGCGCGCACCCTGCCGACGAGGGCGAGGCGAAGGCGTTCGGAAAGGGGATCTGTCGGCATCGCCAGCCAATATAGGGTTGGCGCTCGCAGGATAAATGCCTAGGTCCGCCAGCGATGAACGACACGACCGACAAAAGCTTCGAACCTTCCGCAAAAACCGTGCTGAGCGCCCCCGATACGACGGTGGACGTGCGCGAAACCTTCGGCATCGATATCGACTGGCAGGTGCCGGCTTTTTCGCAGCCGGACGAGCGGACGCCCGATCGGGACGACAGCTACGTGTTCGAAGCCGACACCACGATGGCGATCCTCGCCGGCTTCGCGCATGATCGGCGCGTGATGGTGCAGGGCTATCACGGCACGGGCAAGTCGACGCATATCGAACAGGTCGCAGCGCGCCTCAACTGGCCGTGCATTCGCATCAATCTCGATGCGCATATCAGCCGTATCGACCTGATCGGGCGCGATGCGATCGTGCTGCGCGATGGGTTGCAGGTGACCGAATTCCGCGAAGGCCTGCTTCCCTGGGCGTTGCAGCACCCGGTCGCGCTCGTGTTCGACGAATACGATGCGGGGCGCCCGGACGTGATGTTCGTGATCCAGCGCGTGCTGGAACAGCAAGGCAAGCTGACCCTGCTCGACCAGAACCGCGTGATCCGACCCGATCCGAATTTCCGCCTGTTCGCGACGTCGAACACGGTCGGGCTCGGCGATACGAGCGGCCTCTATCACGGGACGCAGGCGATCAATCAGGGACAGATGGACCGCTGGAACATCGTGGTCGGCCTCAACTATCTCCCCGCCGAGACCGAACAGGCCATCGTCGCGGCGAAGAACCCCGATCTCGATCCGAAGATGTTGGCCGACATGATCAAGGTCGCCGACCTGTCGCGCCAGGGCTTTATCAACGGCGACATCTCGACCGTGATGAGCCCGCGCACGGTCATCACCTGGGCGCAGAACTATGCGATCTTCAAGGATGTCGGCTTCGCCTTCCGCCTCAGCTTCCTCAACAAATGCGATGAGGAAGAGCGGATGCTGGTGGCCGAATACTACCAGCGCGTGTTCGGCGAAGATCTGCCCGAAAGCGTGGTCGGGAAAGGTTAAGCCTGTACCCCCTAGAAATGACTGTGTTGTTGAACTAGCACAGTAGGCTATGGGGCTTTTCGATTCCTTTGGGCGCAAGCGGGGCCGGGATGCGGAGCCCGCGCCTCATCGCGGCTATTACGCGCTGCATGACGGGCTGGGCCCGGACACCGACGACGAGGATGGCGACGATCTTGGCGCCTATCGTCCCGATCCCCGCGCGCCTGCCTATTCCGAATGGGACGCCCGCCTCGGCCATCTCGACGAAGCAGTCGAGAGCGAAGAGCGGCGACGGCTGCCGTGGTGGCGGCCCGCTTATTGGCGCGATCGCCGCAAGCGCTGGTGGGCGGTGCGGATCGTCGCCGCCGCGATCGGACTTTTTATCGTGCTGGTGGCCTGGCTGGCGATCACCGCGCCGCTGAACAAATCGCTGGAACCCGTCGTTCCGCCGCAGATCACATTGCTCGCCGCAGACGGAACGCCGATCGCCCGCAATGGCGCGATCGTGGACGATCCGGTGAAGATCGCGACGCTGCCTCCGCACGTCGTGGAGGCGTTTCTGGCGGTCGAGGACCGGCGCTTTTATTCTCACTGGGGGATCGATCCGCGCGGCATCGCGCGTGCCGCCTGGACCGGTTATGGCGGCGGATCGACGATCACCCAGCAGCTCGCCAAATTCACCTTCCTGACATCGGAACAGACGCTGACTCGCAAGGCGCGCGAAATGCTGATCGCGTTCTGGCTGGAAAGCTGGCTGACCAAGGACGAGATTCTCGAACGCTATCTCTCGAACGCGTATTTCGGCGACAACGTCTACGGCCTGCGCGCGGCGAGCATGCATTTCTTCTATCGCAAGCCGGAAAACCTGACCGACAGTCAGGCGGCGATGCTGGCCGGGCTGGTGCAGGCCCCGTCGCGCTACAATCCGGTCAAGCATTACGACCGGGCGGAGCGGCGGATGCAGACGGTGATCGGCACCATGGTGGCGGCGGGCTATCTGACCGAGGCCGAGGCTGCGCGCATTCGCCCGCCCGCGCTCGACGTCAGGACCAAGAGCGATCTTCCCACCGGCACCTATTTCGCGGACTGGGCGCTTCCCCAGGCGCGCGAACTGGCCGAAAGCGGTTATGCACGGCAGACGCTGACCACCACGCTCGACAGCCGCTTGCAGGCCATCGCGCGCGATGTGACAGGCCGCGCCGCGCTTGGCGGGGCGCAGGTCGCTTTGGTGGCGATGCGGCCTAACGGCGAGGTGGTCGCGATGATCGGCGGGACCGATTACGCCAAATCGCCCTTCAACCGGGCCACGCAGGCGAAGCGACAGCCGGGATCGACCTTCAAGCTGTTCGTCTATCTTGCGGCGCTCCAAGCGGGCTGGGATCCCGACGATTCGATCGCCAATACCGAGATCACCGAAGGGAGCTATCGCCCCAAGAACGCGCTCGGGCGCTATTCCGATAGCCTGCTGCTGCGCGAAGCCTTTGCGCAATCCAGCAATGTCGCGGCGGTGCGCCTCTATGGCGAGGTGGGGAGCGAGGCGGTGATACAGGCGGCGCGCGATCTGGGCGTAAGTTCGCCGCTGACGGAGGGCGATCCGAGCCTGGCACTCGGCACCAACACCATGACGCTGCTGGAACTGACCGCCGCCTATGCGGGGATTGCAGGCAATGCCTTTCCCGTCGAACCCCATGCCTTCGTGCGGCCCGAACAAAGCTGGTGGCAGAAACTGATCGACGGGCCGGACAGCCTCTCCGGTCGCAAGCACGAGGGGATGGAGGCCATGCTGCGCCAGGCAGTCAATGCGGGCACCGGGCGCGCTGCGATGCTGGCCGTTCCGAATTACGGCAAGACTGGCACCACCCAGAACAATCGTGACGCGCTGTTCGTGGGCTATGCGGGCGAGGGCGAGGATCGCTTGGTCGTCGGCGTGTGGGTCGGGAACGACGACAATTCCCCCCTCGGCAAGGTCAGCGGCGGGACCGTGCCTGCGCGAATCTGGAAGGATTTCATGCGCCGGGCGAGCGGTGCGGCATCCGCCCCACGCGCCAATCCTACGCAGCAGGCCGATCCGGGCGGCCCGGTCGAACCGCTCGACGTGCCCGATGCCGCCGACATTCCGATGGAGGACGGCTCGCGCCTGCAGATCCGCGAGGGCGAGGTGATCTATTCGAGCGATCTCAACGGCGAACCGTTCGATATCCGCCTCGGCGAAGAGGGCGTCAGAGTCGATTCCGAGAGGATCGAGGAAGCGCGGCGGCGCGCCGACGAGATACGCCGCGAAGCCGACGAAAGAGCGCGCGAAATCGAGGGGTTTTAGCCCGCGTTCTAAGTCACGTCGCGGATCATCACGTTCATCACCGCACTGGCGATCGGCTTCGCGGGGTCCTCCTGCCAAGCCTCGACCGAAAGGTTCGCCGTCCGCCGCCCAAGCTTGACGATGCGCGCGCTGGCATAGCTGCGCTTCTCATCGCCCGCGCGCAGGAACTGGACCGTGATGTTGATCGGCACGAAGCTGGCCTCGCGTCCGGTTTCGGCAAGCGCCGCGCGCAACGCGCCGTATCCCGCCGTCTCCAGCAATCCGCTGATCGCCCCGCCATGCAGCGCCCCTGGGCGGCCCAGCACCGCTTCGGAGAAGTCGACATGCAGGACGGGCGCATTGTCCTCCCACCGGTCGAGCGCGATGCCGAGCGAGCGGGCATAGGGCGTCAGCAGGGCGATATCGGGCGCATCAGCCATTGGCTTGCTCCGCTTTCCTGTCGGCGGGGAGATCGACCGTGCGCTTGTCGATCGTCATGAAGACCGCTTGCATATGCGCCACCGGATCGTCCGGGTCCCCATCATGCGCAATCCCCCGCACGAAGGCGGCGGAGCGGGTCGTGCGATAGCACTGGACGCGCCCGAAAACGGATTTGCGTTCGCGCGCGGGGCGGGTGTAATCGACGCGCAGGTCGAGTGTGGCGATACCGCGAAACTCACCGGTCCGGGTCCAGATCGAGAGCCCGCCCGCCATGTCGAGCAGGCTGACGATAGGGCCGGAGGCGAGCACGTCGCGCCCTTCTTCGCCCAGCAAATCCTCGCGCCAGGGCAGCTCCATCTCGACCCAATCCTCGCCATGATCGGAAAAGCGCATACCCAGCCAGCCGTTATGCGCGCGCGAGACGAGGAAATCGGCGGCGACCGAGGGGTCGAAACGAGGAGTGGGGTCGGACATGGCGGGGGCATCTGCCCCGCGGACGGGGGGATTACAACGGTTTAATTTCCTTCGCGCCGCAGTGGGGGTCAGCGTGGATCGAGCGGGAGTGCGAAGGGTTTGCGCACCGCGAAGGAGGGGATAATTTTCGCCATGACACTTCCGATTCTCGATCTCGACCTGCTGCCCGATCTCGACACCGTGACCGGGCTTTTCGGCAGCCTTTCCGACCTCGCCAGCGCCAGCACCGACGATCGCGCGGTCGTCATCATGATCTACGTCTACGAGATGATCCCGCCCGATACGTTCTTTTGAAACGAGGCAGCGCGGTGCGGATCGATCCCGCTATCGCCGAATGGCGGCGCGACAGCGCGGCCCAGCGATCCGCGCAGCGCGATCTCGAATGCGCGCGGCAGCATTGGCGGGACGGGGCGGCGCGCCCGCTGCTCGCAGATCTCGACCGCTTTGGCGCGGGCGAGGAGCTGGACCGATGCAATGCCCTTGCAAGGGCACTGCACTGCGCCTGCACCGGCGACGCGCTGATCGCGCCGCTCGTTTCCGCGATGGTCGAGTGCCAATTGGAGCGCCCGCTCGGCCAGATACCGTTTCGCCATCACTATTCGCATGGCAGCGGATTGGTGCAATTGGCAGCCAGCGGGGGCGCTTCCCTGTCGCTGGTCCTCTACGAAGCGGCGTCGGCGACGGATCAGGCGGGCACCATCGCCTTTGCGGATGGGGAGCGGTACGAACTGTGTCTTGCGGGCGCGGCGAGCGGGCGCCTGTTTGCGCTGAACGAGCTGGCTGACGGAGCGGCGCGGATCGCTTCGGAACCTCTCTATCTGCGACGCGGCGTGGCCCTGAGGCTGGGCGGGGATCGCACCAAGCGGCTCGATACGATCGCAGGCCGGGTGGTCATCCTGCGCCTTACGAGGGAGGCCGTAAAACCTGCGCCATCGCACGAATACCGGATCGCCGATGGCGCTCTGATCCACCGCGCCAGCGGCGACCGGGAGGAGAGCCGCGAGGAGATCGCCATCGCCCTCTTGGCGCGCATGGGAAGGAGGGATGCCGCGACGGTGCTGACCACAATCACGCGGTCGGAACGTAGCGACCATCTACGCTGGCAGGCGCTTCGAGCCACGCTCGCTCTCGACACGGCCTGCGGATTTGCGCAGCTTTGTGCGATTGCGGAAGACGGGAGCGATGCTCTTCAAGAACCCGCTCGGCAATTGCAGGATCACCTGCTCGCCCGCCACGAACAGCTCGCGCGACTGGGGCCCGAACCGTGCCCCGCCTGATCGCCAGCGACGAGACACGGTCCGCCTCGCTCGAGGAAACGATCGGCGAACTGCACCGCATCGGCTTCGATCCGCATGACGAGGACAGCGTCGACCGCGCCGCCCGCGCGTTGCAGAGGCTCGCCAATGATCACCGATTTCTGGGCGATCTGCTGCTCGATATGCTGGCGGGCAGGGCGGCTTCCCCGCAGAGCGGCTACGGTCCGCAGGCGATCGTCCTGTCTCCGCCGCGCGGAGACTGGTTCCTGCGCGCCAATATCTGGCCGAGCGAGCGCGACACCTGCCTAAAGAGCAGCGGCGCGGCACATTTCGTCTATGGCGCGCCGCACGACCACAATTTCGATTTCCTCACCGTGGGTTATTTCGGCCCTGGCTATGTAAGCGACTATTACGAATACGATTACGAGGCGGTCACCGGCTGGCGTGGAGAACAGGCAGGACTTCGCTTCGTCGAGCGCAGTGCACTGTCGGAGGGAAAGACGCTGCTCTATCGCGCCCATCGCGACGTGCATTCGCAATTGCCGCCTGAAACGATGTCGGTTTCCCTCAACATCCTGAAGATCGATCCGGCGCAGGCATGGTGCGACCAATACGGATTCGATCTGGAGCACGGGACCGTAAGTCACGTGCTCAACCCGACATCGAGCGAGACCTTCCTGCGCTGCGCAGTGGGGCTTGGCGGGGAGGAGGCATGCGGTCTCGCCGACCATTTCGGACGCCACCACCCGAGCGACCGGATGCGACTGGCAAGCTTCGAGGCGCGGGCGATGCTCGCCGATGCGGCGGGTGCCGACGCGCTGTGGCGTGAAGCGGAGAAGTCGGGCAACCGGCTGGTTGCACGAGAAGCGAGCCTTCGCCGCGCAGAGATCGAGGCGGCACAGCGCCACCGTTAAGCGTCAGAACGCGCTGCCCGCCAGGCTATCGATCGCGCCTTGCAGGATGACCGCCGCTGCATGGCTGTCGATCCGCGTCGCGCGCTTGGCGCGGCTCATATCCTGACCGATCAGGGCGGCTTCGGCGCTGGCGGTGGACCAGCGTTCGTCCCACAGCAGCACCGGTAGTTCGAGCGCCGCCGCCAGATTCTTCGCATAGGCGCGGCTCGCCTGGGCGCGGGGGCCTTCGCTGCCGTCCATATTGCGCGGCAATCCGATCACGATACCGGTCACGGAACGCTCGGCGACGATCTCGCGCAGCTTGCCGCAATCCTTGGTGAACTTGCCGCGGGGGAGGGTCTTGCCCGGCGTCGCATAGCGCCAGCCCGCATCGCAGGTGGCGATCCCGACGGTCTTGGTCCCGAGATCGAGGCCCAGCAAAGTGCCGCCATCGGGCAGCGCATTGCCGAAATCGCGCGCGAAATCGGTTACGAGCGCTGGCCGGTCCATGCTCGCACCCGTTCCACCACGTCCTGCTGCACATTCGCCCAAAACAGCGGGATGTCGTAGACGTGGTAATTGTCGCCCGGCAGCACGCCTTCGCCCATGCGCGGCGGATCGCCGATCAGGAGCAGGCCGCGCTCGTCGCAGCGCGCCGGTACGGCCGCGGGGACCAGATCGGCGCGCGTCATCGTCTCGTCCGGCACCAGCGTGCCGAGATTGCGCGATGCGGGGGCCGATCCGCCCGTGCCGCCCGTCAACGGATTGACGCACAGGATCGGGCCTTCGCCGCGCGGCTGGCCGTCGAAACCGGGCGTCGTCGAATAGCGGCGCATGATGAAATCGGGATCGCCCCCATCGGCAAAGCTCGACCACGACAGGATGCATTGCATCTGGCCCGAGGCGGCGCAGGCGGGAAAGGGCAGTTCGGGCAGATCGTGATCGACCGAGATCGGCCATCCGGGCGCATAGACGGCGGCGATCCGGTCGGCGGCGGGCGTGCCGCGCACTTCGTCCATCAGCAGGCGCAGGACGTGGAGCGAACCCTGGCTGTGCCCTGCAAGGACGATGGGCTTTTCGGGATCGACGCTGTCGAGGAAATAGCGAAAGGCATCGCGCACATCGGCATAGGCCGCGTCGATCGCCAGCACCGCTTCGGGCCGGTCGGTCAGGAACGCGCCGACCGCTGCCTGGCGATAGCGCGGCGCCCAGATCTCGTCGGCGCGATTGAACGCGCTCGCCATGCCGCGCAGGAACAGGCGCGCGCGGGTGTCGGTCAGCCCGTCGTCGAGCGAGGCGTTCCAATCGCCCCCGGCCTGGATATAGCTGGTGGGCGGAACGAAGAAGACTGCGAAATCGGGGATGTCCTCCGCCTCGACCGGATTGGCCCGGCGGCTGGTCTCGGGCTCCAGCACCGGAGCTGACGTGCCGAGGCCGCGTTCGGCGGCGGGCGCCTGCGGAGAAGGCGTTTCGCTCGCCGAATTTTCCGGCTCCGGCGCGAGGGCGGGTTGATAGCGCGCGGGATCGTCCGTGCCGAGACCGGGGCGCGAATACCACATCGCCGGGTCCTGATAGGCGTTTTCGGCGAGCGGTTCCTGCTCCACGAACTCGCCGCGCGGGACGAAGGCGATTTCGGTCGCCTGCCGCGACCATATCGAGAGCGCGATCGCGCCGAGGATCACCAGCACAATCAGGACGGCGATGACATACAGGAACTTACGCGCCACTCTTGGAAACCTCTGTTGAGCCCGCGCGGGCCTCGTTTTCTTCCGCCCTCCGCTCCAGCGCAACCTTCACCATGGCAAGCAGCGGATCGGCGAGGAAGATGCCGATGATGCCGAACAGCACGCCCATGACCAATTGCGAGGCGAGCACCAGTGCAGGTGCAAGATCAACGGTCTTCTTCGCGATCATCGGGATGACGACATAACCGTCGAAATTCTGAATGAAGAAATAGACCGCGATGGTGTAGATCCCCATCTCCATCCCGCCGGAAAAGCCGACCAGGGCCATCAGCACACCCGACACGATCGCGCCGAGATTGGGGACGAAGGCGAGTAGGCCGGTCAGGATGGCGAGCAGGGATGCCATCGGCACCGCCCCGATCCCGACCAAGGGCGCGACCCAGGCCAGCATGATGTAGGTGAACAACCCTTCGACGAACATGCCGAGCAACCGTCCTGCCATCAGGCGGCGCAGCGTATGGGCCATGCGTGCCACCGTGATCTGGAAGGATTCGCGATGTTCGCGCGGAAGCATCCAGGCGACCCCGCGTTCGTAGAGCTTGGGCTCCACCGCCACGTAGATGCCGATGATGAGGATCAGCACCACCGTCGTCACGCCGCCGAGAATGCCGCTCAGCGCGCTGGTCAGCGTACCGATGCCGCTACTGATGCTGCCGGCATAGTTCTGCAGCTGGCTCTGGTCGATCTGGATGCCCTGCGCCTGCGCCCATTCCAGCAGATCCGCGATCTGTCGCTGGATCAGCTCGGGGAACATGGCGGCCTCTTCGGAAATCGTGGCGCCCGCGAAATAGGCCAGCCAGATGAAGAAGAGCGTCAGGGACACCAGCACCAGCGCCACGCGCCAGCCGCGCGCGATCGGCAGGATGCGGCCCAGCAGCCGCGCACCGCCGTCGATCATCGCGGCGAAGACGAGCGCTCCGAACACGACGAGAAGCGATCGCGAGATATAGAGCGCAAGGACGACGAGGCCGATCACGCCGACCCAGACGAAGGCGCGAGTCACCTCTTCGCGGATGCGCGGATCGCTGATGCGTGACGGGCTGGTGCCGATGGCGTCGGAACCGTCTTGGGTTCCATCCCGACCCGAGGCGTCGCTATCGCTCACGGATCAGTCGCGCGGGGGCGCGCTTTGGCCCGCAGGCGCAGCGACCAGGGGAGGGCGCAGGGTCGTGAAGGCACGGCCTTCGCGCAGCGAGGTGAACCAACTGATCGGATTCCAGTTCGTCGTCCCGTCGAGCGAGAAGGTGATGAATTCCGCGCGCCCGCCGATATTCTCCAGCGGGATCGGCCCGCCAAGACCCAGCGCGTCGATGCTCGCCCGGCTGTCCGCCGAATGGTCGCGATTGTCGCCCATCACGAAGACATGGCCTTCGGGGATCGTGATCTCGGGATAGTTGTCGAGCCCCTGATCGAGATGGTCGATGATGCGATAGGTCGCCCCGTTCGGCAAAGTCTCGCGCAGGATCGGCATTTCGCACACCCGCTTGCCCGAAGGCAGTGTGGTCTTCATCTCGGGATAGTCGTTGCAGGTCGAATTGAGATCGATCGGGATATCGACCGGCGGTTCGACGACCTGCGGGACGGGCTTGCCGTTGAGGATGATCTGCCCGTTCCTCACCTCGAACCGATCGCCCGGGCGCGCGACCACGCGCTTGATGTAATCCTCGTCCCGCTCGGGGTGGACGGGGATCACGATGTCGCCATATTCCGGGGTGGAGCCGAAGATGCGCCAGTCGCCGCGCGGGGCGAGGTGGAAGCTGATCGAGGACCAGTTCCAGCCATAGGGGTATTTGCTGACGATCAGACGGTCGCCGACCAATAGGTTCGGCATCATCGATTCGGACGGGATGTAGAACGGCTTCGCCACCAGGCTGTGGAAGGTGAAAACGGCCAGCAGCATGAAGAAGAGGCCGCGCAGTTCCGCGAGCCAGTTGACGTCGTCTTTGCCGGCCTCGGATGTCTTGGGAGCGCGTTTGGTCACGGCGGGGGAGCTACTCATGCTGGGGAAGCCTCGATGATCACGAAGGCCTGGGCCCATGGGTGATCGTCGGTGAGGGTGAGATGAATATGCGCCTCATGGCCGGGAGGAACCATTTCCGCAAGCCGCTTCGCCGCGCCGCCTGTCAGCGCGAGCGTCGGCGCGCCCGAGGGGGCGTTGACGACGCCGATATCCTTCATGAACACGCCGCGCCGGAAACCCGTGCCGACTGCCTTCGAAAACGCTTCCTTGGCGGCGAACCGCTTGGCGTAGGTGCCGGCGATGGTGAAGGGGCGCTTCTTCGCCTTGGCGCGTTCGACATCGGTGAAGACGCGGTTTTCGAAGCGTTCGCCGAAACGATCGAGAGAGGCTTGGATTCGCTCGATATTGCAGAGGTCGGAGCCGAGGCCGATGATCATGCGGCACCCACCAGAATGGCGATGACGAGCGCCAGCATCATCCAGTGCAGGACGATCTGCGTCTTGACGAGCGGATGGTCGATTGCGCCCTTCGCGAGGCTGAGCGAACCGCCGTAACCGAAGATCTGGAACAGCGGCCAGCCGATCGCGAAGGCGAGGAAGGTCTGGCGACTTATCGCGAAGCCGAGCAGCGCAAGGCTCAGCAGGAAGGGCACCGCCGCGGCCAGCGCCAGAAGGTTGTCGCGCGAGGATGGGTGCGCCGCCATCACCGCGCCTCGTCCATCAGTTCGCGCATATGGCGGACCGCCTGCTCCAGCCCGACGAAGACCGCCTCGCCGACCAGATAATGCCCGATATTCAGCTCCGCCAGTTGCGGGATGGCGGCGATCGGCTGGACGTTCTCGTAAGTCAGGCCGTGCCCGGCATGGGGCTCGATCCCGTTCTTGGCGGCGAGCGCGGCCATGTCCGCGATCCGCTTCAACTCGTGCGAAGTGCGCTCCTGATCACCGGATTCGAACGCGTGGGCGTATTCGCCGGTGTGGAATTCGACGACCGGCACGCCGAGACGCAAAGCGGCATCCAGCTGGCGCTCCTGCGCCTCGATGAACAGCGAGACGCGGATGTCGGCTTCGCGCAGGCGATCGACGATGGGGGCGAGGGTGTTGTGCAGGCCCGCCGCGTCCAGCCCGCCCTCGGTGGTGCGCTCCTCGCGTTTTTCGGGGACGATGCAGGCGGCGTGAGGGGAATGGGCGAGGGCGATCGCCAGCATCTCGTCGGTGGCGGCCATTTCGAGATTGAGGGGGAGGTCGGTCGCGTCCTGAATACGTTTCAGATCCGCATCGCGGATGTGGCGCCGATCCTCGCGCAGATGGGCGGTGATCCCGTCACCCCCGACCCGCGCCACGATCTCCGCCGCGCGCACGGGATCGGGATGGTCCCCCCCGCGCGCATTGCGGATGGTGGCGACGTGGTCGATGTTGACGCCCAGACGCAGGGGGGAGCGATGCGCTGCGTCCATATCAGGCGCGGCTGCCGGGCTTGGTCACGGGAATGGCGGCGAGTTCGGGGGGCACTTCGTCCTCTGCGTAGGTCGGGAAGTTGATGTCGAGAAGCGGATAGAAGGGCACGCCCAGATCGACGGAGCCGTTGCTGCGGTCGA
Organism: Erythrobacter sp.; assembly: GCA_009993605.1. Lineage (GTDB taxonomy): Bacteria > Pseudomonadota > Alphaproteobacteria > Sphingomonadales > Sphingomonadaceae > Qipengyuania. The sequence continues at coordinate 83,576 of JAACTB010000008.1, read as the reverse complement.
CCAGCGCCGCTTCCGCGATCACCTCGCCGCCCTCGCGTGCCACCGCTGCGATCGCCTCGCGGCTGGAGAGGCCGGTCGTCACGACATCCTCGACCATCAGGACCTTCTGACCCTCTTCCAGGCGAAAGCCGCGCCGCAGATGGAAGACGCCATCCGGTCGTTCGAGAAAGATTGCATCCTTTTGCAGCGCCCGGCCGACCTCGTGCCCGATGATCAGCCCGCCCATCGCCGGGCTGACGACGATATCGATCCGGCTGCGCAGGTCGCGCGGCAGGCGCTGGACCAAGGCGCGGGCCAGCCTTCCGGCACGTTCCGCATCCATGAGGACGCGCGCGCATTGGAGGTAATGCGCGGAATGCCGCCCCGAGGAGAGCAGGAAATGCCCTTCGAGCAGGGCTTCGCTGGCGCGAAATTCGGCGAGCAGGGTTTCGTCGGTCATCGGTTCGTTCATAGGCGCGCGTTCAAAGCCTGTCGCGCCCGCTTCTGCAAGAGCCCTCTGGGATTGGTTGTCATGTAAGACGGATTTTTTTCCCCGCGCGCTTGAGGCTGGCGAAAAGCGCGCTTATAGGCCGGTTCGAACCGACCCGTGGATGCAGGGCGTCACTGCGCTGCCCGGGACGTTTTTCGATCACGGGAGCCCGCCTGTCGCGCACGGGGCGCCCGCCCAGCGAAGCGGAACAGCATGTCGATCCTTAATTCTACCGCACCCCGTCACGGCCTCACCCGCATCATCGCGGGCCTTGCCGTTCTGCTGGCGCTCGCATTCGCGGCGGCCCTCCTCGCGGCGGGTCCGGCGCAGGCGCAATCGGAAACGACGTTGCAGCCCGATGATCTGGTCGCGCCGGCACCCGCCGTCACGCCGTCCGCCGCGCTGGAGCAGGTTCCCGCCGACGAGGCCGCCGATGTGGCCGATCCCGATGCGGTGGTCGATCCCTCCAGCAGCTATACGCCCATGGCGCCGACCGCGGGCAAGGGCATGCCGGTCAATGGCGGCTACGACGTGCAGGACCAGCATTCGGAAATCGGCAAGTTCGCGCGCAATCTCCATTTCGGCCTGTTCTGGGTGATGGTCGCGATCAGCGTGTTCGTGCTCGCTTTGCTCGTCTGGGTGGCCGTGCGGTTCAATCGCCGCGCCAATCCGACTCCCTCGAAGACGACGCACAATACCGGCCTTGAAGTCGCATGGACCCTGATCCCCGTGCTGATCCTGGTCGGGATCGCGATTCCCTCGATCTCGCTGCTGGCGCGTCAGTACGAAACGCCGCCGGAAGATGCCGTCACCGTCAAGGCGACCGGATATCAGTGGTATTGGGGTTACACCTATCCCGACAATGGCGGGTTCGAAATCATCTCGAACATGAAGGACGAGGCGCAGGCCGTGGCCGATGGCGAGCCGGCGCAGCTGGCGGTCGACAATCGCCTCGTGCTCCCGGTTGGCGTGCCGATCCGCTTGCAGACCACCGGCGCGGACGTGATCCACAGCTTCGCGGTGCCCAGCCTGTGGTTCAAGATCGACGCGATTCCGGGGCGCCTGAACGAGCGCCTGCTGACGATCGACGAGCCGGGCGTCTATTACGGCCAGTGTTCCGAATTGTGCGGTGCGCGCCATGCCTATATGCCGATCGCGATCGAAGCATTGCCGGTCGAACAGTGGCGCGCCTGGGTGCTCGCGCAGGGCGGCACGTTCGGCGACGCCGAGGAAGCGGAGCCGGAACTGGCGCCGCTCCAGGGCCCCGAGAGCGCGGTGCCCGGTGCGCCAGGCGCAGGTGCTCCGCCGACCGAAGACACGTCGCCGACGACGTGATATAGTCGGCCCGATACCGAACGAACGAAACAGACGACTTATCGAGCGCTAGGAACAGCAGACCATGGCTACCACCGCCGACCACTTCCAGGCCCATACCGAGGATCATGCGCACGATCATGACGCGCATCATACGCCCGGTTTCTTCGCGCGCTGGTTCATGTCCACCAACCACAAGGACATCGGCACGCTCTATCTGATCTTCGCGATCATCGCGGGGATCGTCGGCGGTGCGATCTCGGGCATCATGCGCGCCGAGCTGCACGAGCCGGGTATCCAGTATCTGACCTATTGGGCGCAGTTGATGGGCGGGACGTCGGATTTCGACACCTCGCTGCATATGTGGAACGTGTTCATCACCGCGCACGGCCTGATCATGGTGTTCTTCATGGTCATGCCCGCGATGATCGGCGGATTCGGCAACTGGTTCGTGCCGCTGATGATCGGCGCACCGGACATGGCCTTCCCGCGCATGAACAACGTGTCGTTCTGGCTGACCGTGGTGGGCTTCTTCAGCCTCATGTTTTCGATGTTTGTCCCCGGCGGCACCGGACCCGGTGCGGGCACGGGCTGGACCGTCTACGCGCCTCTGTCCACGACGGGTAGCCAAGGACCGGCGGTCGATTTCGCGATCTTCGCGCTGCACCTTGCCGGTGCGGGCTCGATCCTGGGCGCGACCAATTTCATCACCACCATCTTCAACATGCGCGCGCCGGGCATGACCCTGCACAAGATGCCGCTGTTCGTATGGTCGGTCCTGGTCACCGCCTTCCTGCTGCTGCTGGCACTCCCGGTGCTTGCGGCCGCCATCACCATGCTTCTGACCGACCGTAACTTCGGAACGACCTTCTTCGATCCGGCGGGCGGCGGCGATCCGGTGCTCTACCAGCACCTGTTCTGGTTCTTCGGCCACCCGGAAGTCTACATCATGATCCTGCCGGGCTTCGGCATGGTCAGCCAGATCGTGGCGACCTTCAGCCGCAAGCCGGTGTTCGGCTATCTCGGCATGGCCTACGCCATGGTCGCGATCGGCGTGGTCGGCTTCATCGTGTGGGCGCACCACATGTATACGGTCGGCCTCGACGTGAACACGAAGATGTATTTCACCGCGGCGACCATGGTGATCGCGGTGCCGACGGGCGTGAAGATCTTCAGCTGGATCGCTACCATGTGGGGCGGATCGATCGAGTTCAAATCGCCGATGGTCTGGGCGATGGGCTTCATCTTCCTGTTCACCGTGGGCGGTGTGACCGGCGTGTATCTGGCCAATGGCGGTATCGACGATGTGGTCCACGACACTTATTTCGTCGTCGCCCACTTCCACTACGTGCTGTCGATGGGTGCGGTGTTCTCGCTGTTCGCGGCGTTCTACTACTGGTTCCCGAAGATGAGCGGCCGGATGCACAGCGAATTTCTCGCTCACGCGCATTTCTGGGGCTTCTTCATCGGCGTGAACGTGATCTTCTTCCCGCAGCACTTCCTCGGCCTGCAGGGGATGCCGCGCCGCTATCCGGACTACACCCCCGCCTACGAATACTGGAACGCGATCAGCTCGTGGGGCTATGTCATCATGGCTGCCAGCATGCTGCTGTTCTTCGCCAATCTCGTCTACGCCTTCGTGGCGGGCAAGAAGGCGGGCAACAATCCGTGGGGTCCGGGTGCGACGACGCTGGAATGGACGCTGTCCAGCCCGCCACCGTTCCACCAGTTCGAGACCTTGCCGGTGATCGAAGAGCATCACGACTATCACGATCACCGTCCGGCCGATCAGCGCGAGCCTGCCTGATCCGGATCGGCCTCTCGGCCTCCAGACATCACTTAGCGGCCGGTCCCATGGACCGGCCGTTTTGTTTTGATCGGCTACATGCTTCGCGAATGACTGGCCTTTCCCGGCTCGACATAGCGCTTGACGCAAGCGTAAGGTGGAGGCCGGTCAGATAAGAGGATGCGCCATGCCCCAAATGCGAACCATCGACGTCGGTGAGATCAGCCTGCGCTGTGCGATCGAGGGCGATCCGGCGTCGGACGCGCCGCTCGTCATCCTCGTTCACGGTTTCCCCGAAAGCTGGTATAGCTGGCGCCACCAGCTTACGCCCTTGGCGCAAGCGGGATACACCGCCTGTGCGATCGATGTGCGCGGCTATGGCGGTTCGGACAAACCCGAAGCTATCGAGGATTATGCGCTCGAAAAGATCGTCGGCGATCTGGTCGGCCTGAAAACCGCCCTAAGCCCGGACCGCCCGGCGATCCTGATCGGGCATGACTGGGGCGCGCCTATCGTCTGGAACACGGCGCTGACCAATCCCGATCATTTCCGCGCCGTGGCCGGTCTCTCCGTGCCCTTCGCGGGCGTGCCGCAGCGCCCCTTTACCGAGGTGTTCCACCAGCACTTCACCAGCCAGGGCAAATTCTTCTACCAGGAGTATTTTCAGGAACCTGGCGTCGCCGAGGCGGAAGCGGAGAAGGACCCGCGCGATTTCGTTCAGCGCATGATGTATTCGATCAGCGGCGATGTGCCCCCCGGCAAGTATTGGGACAAGCCCTATGGCGCGACCTTCCTCGAAGGTCTCCCCGATCCCGCGCCGGTATCCTGGCTGACCGAGGACGATCTCGATTTCTACGAGGCGGAATTTCGCGCCTCGGGCTTTCGCGGCCCCCTCAACCGCTATCGCAATCACGAGCGCGATTTCGAATGGCTGCAAGGGTACAAGGATCGCCGCATCGAGCAGCCGAGCCTCTTCATCGGTGGCACGCGCGATCCCGCGACATTCCTGTTCGGCGCGGTTACCGACCCGGTCGCGTTGATGCGCATGTTCGCACCAAAGGTCGAAGGTCACATTCTCGACGGAGTCGGACACTGGACCCAGCAGGAACGGCCCGAGGAGGTGAACCGGCTTCTCTTGGACTGGCTTAAGGGACTCGGCTAAGAATGAGGCCTCCGCCCGGAGCCCATTTCGACCTGCCAAAAGATAGGTACATATACCTATTCTACGATAAATACGAATGAGAGCCTCGGGCGCTATCACCCGGTTCCATGGTGGAATCCGTGTGACCTTACTGAAGCGTATCGACGCGATCATCGGATTTTTCGATGACGATCCGTTCACGGCGAAATTCAGCCGCGAGCGCCTTCGATCCGTACGCCAGACGATCTTCGTCTACTATCTTGCGATCCTCCTTCCATTCGCTGCCGCCGCGGCGAACTTTCCTTCAGAACGCCCGACCAGGATTGTGGGCGCGATCCTGTTCCTGGCGGTCGTTTTGCGGTTCAACCACTGGGCACGGCAGCCCCCGCCGGAGAAGAGCGAGGATATGAGCCCAGGCGCCGCCCGGCTGACCGCCATGATGGTGCTCATTCTCTCGCTGGCCCAGGCCTATTTCTACATCGCTCTTCCGCTCACTTTGGCGGCGCGAAACCCGGACAGCTTCGAGTGGTCGCAGATCTTCGGGCTTGGCTTGCTGACCGGCCTTATCCAAGGGGCCGCGTTGACGAGCGTGCTGTTTGCCTCGCGGGCGATTTTCTTCTGTCTCCTGTTCCCGCTCGTCGCAGCGGCGCTGTTCCTGTTTTCCGCCGGCAATGTCTTCATGCCCCTGTCCCTGGCGGGCATCGTGGCGATCGGGTATTATCTCGCACTGCTCAGCCACAAGGCTCAACTCGGTCTCTTCCGGGCGCAATACGACGCCGACGAGGCGCTGGCGCGCACCGAAAGGGCGAACGGCGAGTTGATCGAGGCGCGGCGCAGCGCGCAGTATCGCGCCGAATATGACGGCCTGACGGGGGTACGCAATCGCTACGCCTTCATACGCGATATCGAAGCCCAGCTGGACCGGGGCGGCAGCGGCGTATTGGCGGTGATCGACCTCGATCGCTTCAAGCCGATCAACGACCACTACGGCCATTACGCCGGCGACCTCGTCTTGCGCTTCGTCGCGCGGCGTCTGCAACGGGCGCTCCCCAAGAATGCGATCGTCGGACGGCTCGGCGGCGACGAGTTCGCAGTGTTCGTCGCGGGAAAGCCGCTGGCGAGCGATCCGTGCGAACTGGTCGCGAGCTGCGATCGGGCGCTGGCGCGTCTGCGTCGTCCGATCAGATTGTCGAATGCCGATGTCAGCATCGGTGGCAGTGCCGGGGGCCGGATCGTGGAAGCCACCGAGATCGGCGTGGCGCAGGCCCTTCAGGATGCCGATTCGGCGCTCTATGTCGCGAAGCGGGAGGGGCTGGAAACTCTCAAGCTGTTCGACGATCGCATTCGCGACGAGGCGACGCGTCTCGCCGCCATCGAGACCGAGATGTCGAAGCGCGAGGCGCTCGACCATTTCTCGCTCGCCTATCAGCCGATCGTCAATCTCAGGACGGGTGAGATTTCCTCCTTCGAGGCTCTGGCGCGGTGGCACCATCCCCGGCTCGGTGAAATCTATCCCAGCCAGTTCATCGCGATAGCGGAGCGTAATGGACGGATCAGGGAAATCACGATTGCGCTGCTCGGCAAGGCGCTGAATTTCGCCAAGGAGTGGGAGCCGCCCTGTCGCCTCTCCTTCAATCTCAGCGCCGCGCATATCTGCGGGGACAATGCCGCGGGCGAGATCATCGCACTGGTCGAATCCAGCGGCATTCAGCCCGACCGCCTCCAGTTCGAAATCACGGAAACGGCGATGCTGATCAATTTCGACGTCGCGCGCCGTAATATCGAGATTCTGCGTGAGGCGGGATGCCGTATCGCGCTCGACGATTTCGGTGCCGGTTTCGCCTCGCTCGTCTATCTGCGCGAGATCAAGTTCGACAAGGTGAAGATCGACGGCTCGCTGATCCGAAGCGCGCGCGACACGGCCGGCCGGGCCATGCTGAACGGGGTCATCAAGATGCTGTCGGCGATGCAGCTGGAAAGCGTCGCCGAGTATATCGCGACCGAAGAGGATCATAAAACGGCTCTCCTGCTGGGTGCGGAATTCGGGCAGGGCTATTTCCTCGGGAAACCGATGTCCGACACGCAGGTCACCGCCATTCTCGCGGAGACGCGCCAGCGCGCTATCGAGGCGCTCGAGCGCCGTTCGGGCAGCGATCGGCGGGCCCCGACTGTCGCTCCGCATGACGGCGGGAACAGGCCGGCGGTGCGCATTGCAGGCTGAGACGGGATCTCGGCGGGCCTGATAGGCCCACCCAATGAAAGCGCGAAGTCCCGTATCGCAGCCGCTTTCCCTTTCGCCTTTCGCCCGGTATAGGTCGCGGCCAACCCCCGATGACCGATATTCGATGACCCAATCCGCCGCCCCGATCACCATGCCTGCCGACTGGCGGGATTTCTTCGCGCTTACCAAGCCGCGGGTGATGACGCTGGTCGTCTTTACCGGCCTGTGCGGCCTGCTCGCCGCGCCGGGATCGATCAATCCGGTCCTGGGCTTCACCGCGATCCTGTGCATCGCGCTGGGCGCGGGCGGGGCGGCCACGCTCAACCAGTGGTGGGAAGCCGATATCGACGCGGGCATGAAGCGCACGTCCAATCGCCCGCTGCCCACCGGGCGGATGCGGCGCGAGGATGCGCGCGATTTCGGCATTCTGCTGTCCGCCGGATCGGTCATGGTGATGGGCCTGGCGATCGGCTGGCTCGCCGCCGCTATTTTAGCTGTCTCGATCGTCTACTACGCGGTCGTCTACACGATCTGGCTGAAACCGCGCACGCCGCAGAATATCGTGATCGGAGGAGGGGCGGGCGCCTTCCCTCCGCTGATCGGCTGGATCGCGGTGACAGGAGACATCACGGCGATGCCGATCCTCCTGTTCGCGATCATCTTCGTATGGACCCCGCCGCATTTCTGGGCGCTCGCCCTGTTCGTCCAGTCGGATTACGCCAAGGTCGGCATTCCGATGATGCCGGTAGTGCGGGGCGAGAAATCGACCCGGCGCCAGATCGTCGCCTATTGCGTGGCGCTGGTCCCGGTCGCGGTGGCGCCGTGGGCGATCGGCGGGACCGGGCCGGTCTACGGGATTGCGGCGCTCGCACTGACGCTTGCCTTCCTTGCGCTTTCCCTGCCCGTCGGAATGCGGCAGGCCGTTCCGGGTGACGGGATGCGCCCGGAGAAACGCCTGTTCGCGTTCAGCGTATTCTACCTGTTCGCGCTGTTCGCGGCGCTCGTCGCCGACCGCCTGCTGATCGATGCCGGAGTTATCGCATGACGCCCGAGGAAGAGACCGAATTGAAGCGCCGCCAGAAGACGCGCAATCTGGTGCTGGCAGGGGTTCTGCTGTTCCTGGTCGTGCTGTTCTACGCGATCACCATTGTCAGGATGGGAGACTGACCGTGACGAGTGCAACTCTCGACAATCGCAATTCCCGCACCGCGCTGTATGCCTTGCTTGGCGCGCTGTTCATGCTGGGCATGGGCTATGCGGCCGTGCCGCTCTACGATCTGTTCTGCCGCGTCACTGGCTTCGGCGGGACCACGCAGCGGGCCAGCGAAAGCGATGCGGATATCGCCGCGCAGGCTGCGCTGAGCGCGGGGGCGAAGACCATCTCCGTCCGCTTCGACGCCAGTACTGCGCGCGACGTTCCCTGGCGGTTCGAACCCGTGCAATCGACCGACACGGTCCAGATCGGCCAGCGCGACATGGCGTTCTACACCGCGCGCAACAATAGCGACGTGCCGATCACCGGCACCGCGACCTTCAATGTCGAGCCCGAACAGACCGGCAAATATTTCAACAAGATCCAGTGCTTCTGCTTCACCGAACAGACCCTCCAACCGGGGCAGGAGGTGCGGATGCCGGTGCTGTATTACATCGACCCGGCGATCCTCCAGGACGAGAACGCCAAGAATGTCGAACAGATCACGCTGAGCTACACCTTCCACAAGGCGAAGGATACGCCGGAAGCGGGAAGCTGACGCGCAAAGGCGGGAAACCCAGCACTAGCCCCCTAGACCATCGGCCATGTGCGCGATAAGGGCAGGCGACAGACCAACAGGACGATACGAGACCATGGCCGGCACCGTAAACCACGACTATCATATTCTCGAACCCGATATCTGGCCGATCGCCGGCTCGATTTCGGCGCTCGTCTTCACCACCGGCATGGTCTTCTTCATGCACGACATGGCTGGCGGGCACCTGATCCTGGGCCTCGGCATCGCCGGCCTGATCGCGACCTTCTTCAGCTGGTTCTCCAACATCGTGAAGGAAGCCCAGCGCGGCGATCACACGCCGGTGGTGCAGCTGCATATGCGCTACGGGATGATCCTGTTCATCGCATCGGAAGTGATGTTCTTCGTCGGCTGGTTCTGGGCGTGGTTCGATTTCTCGCTCTTCCCCAGCGTTTTGTCCGAAGTCGTCGGCGGCGTCTGGCCGCCCGAGGCGATTGAGGCGGTGATCAATCCCTTCAGCCTTCCCCTGCTCAACACGATGATCCTGCTGTGTTCGGGCACCACGGTGACCTGGGCGCACCATTCGCTGATCCATGGGGACCGCGACGGACTGAAGAAAGGCCTCTGGCTGACGATCATCCTCGGCGCGGTGTTCACCTGCATCCAGGTCTACGAATATGCGGCGGCGCCGTTCGCCTTCGGCGGCAACACCTATTCCAGCGCCTTCTACATGGCGACCGGCTTCCACGGTTTCCACGTCCTGATCGGCACGATCTTCCTGATCGTCTGCCTGCGCCGTACCTATCTGGGCCACTTCACCCCGCGCCAGCATTTCGGGTTCGAAGCGGCGGCGTGGTACTGGCACTTCGTCGACGTGGTGTGGCTGTTCCTGTTCGTCGTGGTCTATGTCTGGGGCGGCTGGGGCGCCGAAATGCATTGATGGACGGATCCGGTCGAACATGACGACGCCGGACGATACGAAAGGGCGGCCTTCCATGATGGAGGCCGCCCTTTTCGGTTGCTGCCCGCGCTGCGACGCGCGCACGCTGTTCGTGGGGCCGGTCAAGTTCGCGGACTGCTGCCGCGCCTGCGGGCTCGACCTGACGCGTTTCAATGTCGGCGATGGGCCGGCCGGTTTCCTGACGCTGATCATCGGTGCGGTGATAACGGGCCTCGCTATCTGGCTCGACCTGACGGTGACGCCGCCCTTCTGGGTCCATATCCTGATCTGGGTGCCGGTGACGGCCCTGTCGGTGCTGGCGGGTCTGCGCGTGACCAAGGCGCTGCTTTTGATCGCGGAATACCGCAACAAGGCCGGTGAAGCGGGAAGCGACGATCGATGAGACGCGTGCCCATCCTCGCCACGATCGTCGTCCTCACCGCCGCTGCCGTAATGGTGGCTTTGGGCGTCTGGCAGCTGAAGCGGCTGGACCAGAAGGAAGCTTTGCTGGCGCGCTATGCTGCTGCGGAAGGTCTCGCCGCGCCGGTAGCCTTTCCGACCACGGGCGAAGGGGAGCAGGACTGGTTCCGCACCAGCACGCTCGATTGCCAGCGCGTGCTTTCGATCCAGCCGACCGCCGGCCGCAGTGCGGATGGCCAGAGCGGCTGGGCACAGCGTGCGTCCTGTGTGATCGATGGAGCGAGCGCGCCGGTCGCGATCGATCTCGGCTGGTCGCGCGAGCCAGCGGCCGCCCAGTGGAGCGGAGGCGCGGTTTCCGGCGTGATCGCGCCCGGTCCGCGCCTCGTCGCCAGCACGCCGCCGGTCGCAGGGCTCCAGCCACTCGCAAGGCCCGATCCCTCGGCCATTCCGAACAACCATCTCGCCTATGCGGGCCAGTGGTTCTTCTTCGCGCTCACTGCGCTGGTTATCTATTGGCTTGCGCTGAAACGGCGGCGCGCAAAGCCCTGAGCCGAACTTCGCGGGCGTAAAGCGCGCCTGCCTTGCCCGTCCGGCCCGGCGCGTCTAACCGCCAGCCACCATGCGCTATATCTCGACACGCGGCACCGCCCCCACGCTCGATTTCGCCGAGGTCACGCTGGCGGGTCTCGCCAGCGATGGCGGTCTCTATGTGCCGGAACACTGGCCCCAGTTCACCTCCGCCGAGATAGCAGCGATGCGCGGCCTGCCCTATGCCGAACTGGCGGCGCGGGTCATGCAGCCCTTCGTCGGGGAATGCCTAACGCCCGCTCGCCTGCGCGAATTGTGCGAACAGGCGTATGGCCGCTTCGCCCATTGCGCGGTGACGCCCCTCAAACAGCTCGACGAGAGCCAGTGGCTCCTCGAATTGTTCCACGGCCCGACGCTCGCTTTCAAGGATGTGGCGCTGCAATTGCTCGGCCTGCTGTTCGAGGAGTTTCTCGCGCGCGACGACAGCCGTCTCACCATCGTTGGCGCGACCAGCGGCGACACGGGCAGCGCCGCGATCGATGCGGTGGCGGGGCGCGACAATGTCGAGATTTTCATGCTCCACCCATCGGGCCGCGTCAGTGACGTGCAGCGCCGCCAGATGACCACGGTGCTGGCGCCCAATGTCCACAACATCGCCATCGACGGCAGTTTCGACGATGCGCAGGCGATGGTGAAGCGCATCTTCGCCGATGGGGAGGTGACGGGGCGGCATCGCATCGGTGCGGTCAATTCGATCAACTGGGCGCGGCTGATGGCGCAGGTCGTCTATTATTTCGCCGCCGCGCTCCAGCTGGGCGCGCCCGATCGCAAAGTCGCCTTCAGCGTACCGACCGGCAATTTCGGCGATGTGTTCGCAGGCCATGTCGCTGCGCGCATGGGCCTGCCCGTCGAGCGGCTGGTCGTCGCCACCAATGTCAACGACATCCTCCATCGCGCCCTGTCCGAAGGGGATTATTCGGCAGGAGACGTCACGCCGACCGCCGCGCCGAGCATGGATATCCAGGTCAGTTCCAATTTCGAGCGCCTGCTGTTCGATGTGGGCGGGCGCGACGGCGTGGCGATGGCCGAGCAGATGCGCGGCTTCGAAGGATCGCGCGCAATGCTGCTGACCCAGGCGCAGCGCGCCGGTGCGGACTTGTTCACGAGCGCGCGTGCCGATGCGGACGATATGGCGCGGGCGATGCGTTGGGCGTGCGAGGAGGCGGGCGAGGTGATCGACCCGCACACCGCGATCGGCCTCCATGCCGCGCGACAGCAGGAATTGGCGCCCGGTGTACCGATGGTGACGCTGGCGACCGCCCATCCGGCGAAATTCCGCGACGCGGTCGAGCGGGCGACGGGCACGCGCCCGCCGCTGCCCACCCGCGTCGGCGACCTGTTCGCGCGCGAGGAACGCTTCGTCGAATTGCCGGGCGACTACGATGCGGTGAAGGCGCATATCCTGGAAAACGCCGCCTGATGGCCGATCTGATCCGCAACCCCACTCTGATGGTGGGCGAGGGCTGGGACGCTTATCGCCTGCTCGACAGCGGGCATGGGCGCAAGTTCGAGAGCTACGGCCCCTATCGCTTCATCCGTCCCGAGGCGCAGGCTTTGTGGACACCTCGGCTGGCCGAGTGGGATGCGCATGGCGAATTCGTCCCCGGCAGCGACGAGGATGGCGGCGGACGCTGGCAGCTTTCGAGCGAGGTGCCCGAGCATGGCTGGGACCTGAGCTGGGGCGAGGACGTGCGCTTCACCGCGCAATGCACCCCGTTCCGCCATCTCGGTTTCTTCCCGGACATGGCGCCGGTCTGGGACTGGATGGGCGAACGCTTGTCCGGTCGCGCGGGCGAGCCGCGTCCGACGCTCAACCTGTTCGGCTATACAGGCGTCGGCAGCCTCGCTTTGAGTGGGCACGGGCCGGTCACCCATGTCGACGCCAGCAAGAAATCGGTTGCCCAGGCGCGTGAGAATGCGGCGCTGTCGGATATGGGCGACCGCCCGATCCGCTGGCTGGTCGACGACGCGATGAAATTCGCGAGCCGCGAAGTGCGGCGGGGCAATGTCTATGACGGCGTTATCCTCGACCCGCCCAAATTCGGACGCGGGCCGAAGAACGAGACCTGGCGGATAGAGGAAGGTCTGGCGCCGCTCGTGGGCGATTGCCGCCAGCTGCTCGATGCGGACAGCCGCTTCCTGTTTCTCACCGTCTATGCCGTCCGCATGAGCAGCCTTGCGCTCGGCGGATTGCTGGCAGAAGTGTTCGCCGACTTGCCCGGCACGATCGAGCACGGCGACTTGGCGGTTGCGGAACAGGGCGATGATCCGCGCCTCCTCCCCACCGCGATCTTCGCGCGCTGGTCGAATCCGGGCTAGGGCGGGGCGATGACCGATTCGCTGATCCTCGAAGTCGCCGATTTCGAACACGACGTCCTTACCGGGATCTATTCCGAAGAGACCGGCAAGCCCCAGCCGCTGCGTTTCACCATCCAGGTGCGGATGAAGCCGCTCGATCATTACGATCCCGACACCGCGCTCGATCATTCCAAGAATTATATGGACCTGAAATTCGCCGCGTCGGACGCCTTGCCCGAGGGCGTGCACTTCAAGCTGATCGAGGCGGTCGCCGATCATGTCTGCGAAACGCTGTTCCTGCAGGACAGGCGGATCGAGGCGGTGACGGTGAAGATCGTCAAGCTCGCCATCGCGGAAGCGGGCGAGAAGATCGGCATCACGCTCCATCGCGAGCGGCGCTGATGCGGCGCGTGACCGTCGCCGACCTGCCCGATGCGCCCTTGGCCGCGTCGAGTGCGATTCACCGCGATCACCTTCCCGAAATCGAGCGTATCATGGCGACGGGCGAAGATGTGATGATCGCGCTGCCGCCCGCCGATCACACCCACCGCGAATGGCGCCTGGCGCTTGCCGCCGGACTGGCGCGTGCAGGCGCACCCGCGCGCTCGAATGTGGTCGCGGGTGAGGGCGAAGTGCTGGACGCCTTCGAGGCGTATCTCGCCGAAGCGCCCGGAATAACGGGTCAATATCTAGAAGGGGATGGCCAGGGCGCGGGCGATCCGGCACAATAGCCCGTTCATGCTCGTCGACAGCTTCCAGCGCCGCATCACCTATCTGCGTCTTTCGGTCACCGACCGGTGCGATTTGCGCTGCACTTATTGTATGCCCGAAAAGATGCGCTTCCTGCCCAGGGCAGAGGTGTTGACGCTGGAGGAGCTGCACCGGCTGGCGCTGGCCTTCATCGCGCGCGGCGTGCGGCGTATTCGGCTGACCGGGGGCGAGCCGCTGGTGCGGCGCGATATGCTCGATCTGGTCCGCGCCCTGGGGCGGCAGATCGGCGAGGGCCTAGACGAGGTCACGCTGACCACCAACGGCACGCAATTGGCGCAGAACGCGGAAGCCTTGCGCGAAGCAGGCGTCAGGCGCGTCAACGTCTCGCTCGACACCCGCGATCCAATTTTGTTCAAGGAGCTCACCCGGCGCGACATGCTGGACCGGGTTCTCGAAGGGATCGCAGCGGCAAGGCAAGCGGGGCTCGAGGTCAAGCTCAACACGGTGGGCCTCAAGGGGCGCAACGAAGATGAACTGCCCGACCTTATCGCCTGGGCGCACGGCCAAGGGCATTCGATCACGCTGATCGAGGCCATGCCGCTGGGCGAGGTGGACGAGGATCGGTTCGACCAGTTCCTCTCGCTCGAAACCGTCCGCGCGCAGCTGGAGAAATGCTGGACCCTGACCCCGTCCGGCCACCGCACGGGCGGGCCGGCACGCTATTTCGATGTCGCGGAGACCGGCGGCAGGCTCGGTCTGATCACGCCGCTGACTCAGAATTTCTGCGAAGGGTGCAACCGTGTGCGCGTCACCACCACCGGCCAGCTCTATCCCTGCCTCGGCGGCGGAGAGCGCGTCGATCTGCGCGCTGCCTTGCGCGATGGAGGGGGCGAGGCGGCCTTGCAGGAGGCGATGGACCGCGCGATGGCGATCAAGCCGCTGCGCCATTCCTTCGCGATCGACGCGCCTGGCCAGGCCCCGGCCCAGCCGCGCCACATGTCTGTGACGGGCGGCTGATGGCCGTCAAAATCGTCTTTCTCGGCCCTTTGCGCGATGCGGCGGGGACAGACTCTCTCGAAGTCCCGGCGCCGCTCGACTGGGAGGGGCTGCTTGCTGCGGTCGCACCCGATCTGGCCGAGCAATTGGAATCGGCACGGGTGCATGTCGCCTGTGCGGGCGAAGTGCTGGCTGACAAGACAGCGCTCGAAGCGCGCGATGGCGACGAGGTCGCGCTGCTCCCTCCGGTCAGCGGTGGCTAGGCTGGTTCTCGAACGTCCGGCCGATGTCCGCCTACTCGAAAAGGGGCTGTCGGTCGGTGAGGCTTTGGCGGCCTTCAACGCCGCGCACGAACGCGCGGGCGCGATCGCCAGCTTCCTCGGCAAGGTCAGGCCGGGCGAGGATGTGAAGGCGCTCGAACTGACGCATTACGAGCCGCTGACCCTGCCCGGAATGGAAGCGCTGGCCGAACAGGCGCTGGAGCGATTCGCGCTCGATGGCGTGCTCGCCTGGCATCGGGTCGGCACGATGCAGCCGGGTGAGGGGATCGTGCTCGTCGCAGCCGCTGCACGCCATCGCCGTGCCGCTTTCGACGCGGTCGATTTCCTGATGGATCATTTGAAATCGGCGGCGTGGTTCTGGAAGCGCGAGCGGCGGGGAAATCACTCCGACGGGGGCTGGCACTGGATCGAACCGCGCGACGACGATCACGCCGCGCTCGCTCGCTGGACTGGCGACGAAACTTAGCGAACCCGCGCGCGCAAATCCGCGAGCGTGCGGTCCTCTTCCTGGATGAGAGCCAGCAGAGTTTGCCGCGCATTGGCGATTGCGGGCGTGCCGTTCGCCTCCACGTTCGCGGCGATGAAAAGCAGGTCCAAATCCGCCAGCGCGATGGCCGCTTCGCTACGGATCGAATCGAGATCGGCGAGGGCGACTTGTGCGGACGCCCATGCATCGCTGCCGACCCCCGAATTGCTGGCGGCGGAAGCGAGGCGCGAGGCGCGCGGGGCGGCTTCGGTAAAGCGGGCATGGGCGCTGCGACCCTGTTCGACCAGAGCGGCAAGACGCTGGTCGAGCGGTCCGTCGAGCGGCACTTCGACCGGCGGCACGTCGATCGGGTCGCCCGGAACCGGCTCGAGCTGCCCCTGCGCCCGCTCGACATCGCGGATCGCGAGCGAGGGATAGGCCCCGTCCGGCGCGGTCTGGCACGCGGCAAGGGCAGGGACGAGGGCGATAGCGGCGAGGAGGGCTGGACGCATGGTGGCGATCTGATAGCACGGCGCATCAGGATCGCCAGCCGCGGATCGCCAGACTGCCGTCATCAGCCCTTCGGGCGCGATTCCGGCGTTGACTTCGCCACCACCATACCTTAACGGCACCGTTCTTTCCGGGGCTGCCTTCGGCGGCCTGACGGGCGCGCCGCGCTTTCACTCGAATTCGTCGAGGGGGAACGCGGCAAAACAAACTGATTGAGAGATAAGCACCATGTTCGCAGTCGTGCGTACGGGCGGCAAGCAGTACCGGGTTGCCGCCGGAGACAAGATCGCGGTCGAGAAGCTGGCAGGCGATGCCGGTGACACGATCACGCTGGGCGACGTTCTGCTCGCCGGTGAAGGCGAAAAGATGGAAGACGCTGGCAAGGTCACCGTCTCCGCCGAGATCATCGCTCAGGCCAAGAGCGAGAAGGTCACCGTCTTCAAGAAGCGCCGTCGGCACAATTACCGCCGAAAGAACGGCCATCGCCAGCAGATGACGCTGCTGCGCATCGTCGCGGTGGGCGATTCGAAGGCCGAGACGAAGGCTGCGCCCAAGAAGGAAGCGGCTCCGAAGGCTGACGATTCGGCTGACAAGGCCGCTCCCGCGAGCAAGCCCGCCGCCAAGAAGGCCGCGCCGAAGAAGGAGGCCGCGCCCGCCAAGTCCGGTACGCACGAGACCGAGACTGGCAAGAAGGCTCCCGCAAAGAAGGCAGCGCCCAAGAAGGCCGCCGCCAAGACCGAAGACAAGAAGTAAGGACCGCTAACCATGGCACATAAAAAAGCAGGTGGTTCATCCCGCAACGGCCGTGATTCGGCCGGTCGTCGTCTCGGCGTGAAGAAGTTCGGCAGCCAGGGTGTGGTCGCCGGCAACATTATCGTGCGCCAGCGCGGCACCAAGTTCTACCCGGGCAGCAATGTCGGCATGGGCAAGGACCACACGCTGTTCGCGCTTACCGACGGGATCGTCCGATTCCATGCGGGCAAGCTCGGCCGCAAATACGTATCGGTCGACATGCAGGCGCAAGCCGCGGAATAACCGGACGATTCGATAAGGGGATCGTCCATCGGGACGGTCCCAGCCGGGCTTACCACCGGCATTCGTAGAGGGAGATGGGACCAGCCCGATTTTTCGGGAGGTTCCGCTCCCTTTTTCGTTTCTCCCTCTGCAACCGAATCGGCGAAACTTTGTTTCGTCATCACGCAATCGTCACGTGGCCGGACTAGGAGATCGGCGCGTGGTTTGAAGGGGAGACAGACGATGTTCCATGTGACCGAGAGGCTGCTGCTGCGGCCCGCCTGGCCGGAAGATGCCGAAGCGATCTTCGGCGGCATTTCGGATGAAGGCGTGGTCCGCAATCTTGCGAGCGCGCCGTGGCCGTATCGCCGGGAAGATGCGCGGAATTTCGTTCTGCGCGACCAGGTCGCGGCCTATCCCCGCTTTCTCATCACCGAGAAATCGCGCCTGATCGGGTGCATCGGAATCGACCCGGTCGGCGAACCGAACGATGGCGCGGTCGAACTCGGTTACTGGATCGCGCGTCCCTATTGGGGGCGGGGCTATGCCACCGAGGCGGCGCGGGGCATGATCGAGATCGCTCGCCTGATCGGGCATACGCGCCTTTCGGCAGGTCATTTCGCCGACAATCCCGCCTCGGGCCGCGTGCTGAGGAAGGTCGGCTTCCGCCCGACCGGCCAGACCGCACGGCGGCACAGCTGTGGAAGGGGCGAGGCGGCGGACTGCGTGCTGTTCAGCCTCGATCTCGCAGACCAGCCGCAAATGCCGATCGCGGCCTGATCGCCGCCTGATTCCCCAGCGAACCCAAGCAAAAGGCTCCGCAATCGCTTGCGGAGCCTTTTCCGTTTCGCCGTGCGGTGCTTACTCCGCTGGCATCAGGGCATCTGCGAAATCCCCATCATATTTGCCGATCAGCGCGCGGTCGTCGTGATCCCAGGGATGGAATCCCGGCTTGAAGTAGGACAGCCAGGGCAAAGCCAGTCGGCGAATGACGCCGGGCGTGACGGCCAGATATTTGAACAGGCCCCAGCGCGCCTTCCATCCGGTAATCCCATCCTGTTCGAGCAGCATGAGCGTGTCGATCCAGCGATTCTTCAGGAAACGCGCGGTCACGATCAGCATCACGAGATTGCGAACCCGCCACCGGCGCCAGGCGCTCCAGTCACGAGTCGCGTGGTTCCAAGTGTCGTAGGCGACGCCCTTGTGTTCGATCTCTTCGACCGCGTGCCAGCGCCACATGGCGGCGACCTCGGGATCGGAGATCTCGAAATGCTTCGGATTGGCGAGAAATTCCGCCGCGATCATGGCGGTGAAATGCTCGAGCGCCATGGTCACCGCGAGATTGGCGACCGCGGGGCGGCCCTTCGTCAGCGCGAGCAATTCCTCGACCCGCTTGTCGATCGCCTTGATATCGTAGCCATGATCTTCGGCCAGACGGTTGAAGGCGATGTGTTCGCGGGTGTGGTTGATTTCCTGCTTCACGAAGGCGCGGATTTCCGCCGTCAGCTTGGGATCGGCGCCGTCGCCTTCGGTGGGGCGGTGCGCCTTGACCGCTTCGATGAAGAAGGCCTCGCCACGCGGAAAGGTCGCGGACAGCGCATTGTGCCAGGCGGTCCCGAAGGGCTCGCCCGCCCACCACCGCTTGGGAGTGGCAGCGCGATTGAAGCGCTCGTCGCGCACGGTGATGGTGAGATCGCCGGGGGTCGGTGCTGCGATCGGCTTGGCGGCATTGAAACCAGTCTGTGCGTTCATGATAAGTCTCTAAAACGTTACTGACAGGAGTGTAAGTAGTGATTACTGACATGAGTGTCAATAAGAGCAGCGCCCTGTTCGTCCGAGCGAGAACACACCTTGCCGATCGTCGCTGAACACCGCATTTCAGGGCGACCGACTTGCGACCTTGCGCGCGGCGATCTACCGTCGAGAGCGGTCTTTTTTCCGGCCGGTTAGGAGTTCCTGCGGTTCCCATGGCCACGCGCAAACGTCTCAGTCCCGAAGAATCGCGTCTCGCCGCGCTCGAAGCGGCGCGGGGGCTGCTGATCGAGACAGGCCCGCAATCGGTAACGCTGAAGGCGGTCGCGGGGCGGATTGACCGCACCCATGCCAATCTCCTCCACCATTTCGGATCCGCCGCCGGGCTTCAGAAAGCGCTGGCCGGCCATCTCGCCGCGACGGTCTGCGATGCGATCGCCGATGCGGTGCGCGCCAGTCGCGCAGGCCTCGGATCCCCGCGCGAAGTCGTGGATCTTGCCTTCGACGCCTTCGACAAGGAGGGGGCGGGCCAGCTCGCCAGCTGGATGATCCTCACCGGGAACGAGGATGCGCTGGCCCCGATCGTGGAGACGATCCACGAATTGATCGACGAAATCGCGCCCGGCGAATGCACGGATCAGGCGGGTCTGATGCGCCTCCACGAAGCGACACTGGCGCTGGTCCTGATGGCGATGGGCGATGCGCTGATCGGCAATGCGCTGACCCGCTCGCTCGGCCTGCCCGACACCGCCGCGCGCGACCGGGCCGAGCGGATGCTGGTCAATTCGATCGCATCGATCGGCGTCGATATCGCGTCAGCTTGATTGGCGGTCTGGTTGTAAACTCCGGCGCGAATCAGTCCTCCGGTTCGTGGCTCATCCAGGGCGGCGCGAAAGCGGGGTCGATATCGGCCACACGCAGATGGTCGACTGCGTAGCCGAGCTCGGGATAGGCCATTTTGCGGCGCTTTTCCTCCGACCGGTCGAGCGGGACCACGACCAGGCGGCGATTGACCTTCTGGCGCCAGTTCATTCGCGCGGTGTTTTCTTGGCCGATATAACAGCCCTTCGAGAAGCTGACCCCGTTGAGGTCGACGGCATTGGTTTCGAGCCACAGGATGTCGCCGAGTTCGGCGCGCCCTTCCGCAACGCCCAGATTGAGGCGATGCGCGCGCCACAGATCGTCCGCGCCTTGCTCCCCGTCTTCGACCGGCGCGAGCCAGCGCTGGCCGAGTTTGCCGAGGCGCGGGTCAACGACCCCGCCATCGCCCTGATGCGCCTGCCAGTGGACGGCGACGGAGGGATCGACGGCGATCGCGATTTTGCGGCGCAGGCGATAGAGCGAGAGGCGCCTGACCAGGTCCTCCGCCAGATCGGCTTCGCAATCGATAAGCAGTTCGCCGTCGCCCGAAGGCCAGACCAGAAAATCGAACATCGCCTTGCCCTGCGCGCTCAAGAGGCCGGCATAGACCGGGAGCGGCTGGTTGAGGTCGTTCGTGACGAGACCCTGGAGAAAGGCGGAAACGCTTTCGTCCGGGCTTTCGGGTGTGAGACGGACGATCGCGCGGTCGTGAAGGCGGGTGGGGATTTGCGGCATGGGTGACAGATAGGGCGCACCGCGCCATAGGCAAACCCATGGCAACCCGCGACACGATCACTATCCGCCGCCCGGACGACTGGCACCTGCATTTCCGCGACGGGGAAACCATGCAAGCGGTCGTCCCCCCCACCGCGCGCCAGTTCGCGCGCGCGATCGTGATGCCGAACCTTTCGCCCCCGGTCACCACGACCGCGATGGCGGCGGCCTATCGCGAGCGGATCGTGGCTGCGGTGCCGGAAGGCGTGGATTTCACGCCGCTGATGACCGCCTATCTCACCGACGATACCGATCCTGACGATCTGGCGCGCGGTTTCGAATCGGGCGTTCTGACGGCAGCCAAGCTCTATCCAGCGGGGGCCACCACCAATTCGGCGAGCGGCGTCACGGATGTCCGCAAAATCGACCGCGTCCTCGAACGCATAGCCCATATCGGTATGCCGCTTTGCGTCCACGGCGAGGTGACCAGCGCGGATATCGACATCTTCGATCGCGAAGCGGTATTCATTGAGCGCGTGCTCCAGCCTTTGACCGAGCGCCTGCCCGAGTTGCGCGTGATTTTCGAACATATCACTACAAAACAAGCCGTCGATTTCGTGGACCGTGGCGGTGATAATATTGCTGCCACGATCACGCCTCAGCATCTCCACATCAACCGCAACGCGATCCTGGTCGGCGGGATCAGGCCGCATATGTACTGCTTGCCTGTGGCAAAGCGCGAGGAGCACCGGCTGGCTCTGCGCAAGGCGGCGACCTCCGGCAGTCCGAAATATTTCCTCGGCACCGACAGCGCTCCGCATCACCGCCATGCGAAGGAAAGCGATTGCGGATGTGCAGGCATCTTCAACGCACCCTTCGCGCTCGAAAGCTATCTCGCGGTCTTCGACGAGGAGAATGCGCTCGACCGATTCGAGGGCTTCTCCTCGCTGAACGGCCCGCGTTTTTATCGCCTGCCCGTCAATGACGGGACGATTACTCTGGAACGCGCGGAAACGCTCGTGCCGCGTGAAGTCGACGGGGGCGGGGAACCGGTGGTGCCCTTCCATGCAGGCGAAACGCTCGGCTGGCGACTGGTCGGCTGACGATCAACCCGGCGGGTCTTAGCCTGCCGGGGCGACGATACGCGCGGCCCGCGCCTTGGCCACGAGATCCCATGCGAAGATCGCCGCCGCCGCCCAGATGAAGCCGAAACAGGCGATCTGGGCGGGTTTCAGCGGCTCGTCGAACACGGTCAGGCCGAGCACGAAGACGATGCTGGGCGCCAGGAACTGGATGAAACCAAGCGTCGAATAGGGCATCCGCCGGGCCGCCACCGCGAACATCAATAGCGGCACCGCCGTCACCAGCCCGCCCAGCGCGATCGCGAAGCTGAGCGCAGGGTCGATCGCGAAGGAGGAGCCGTAAGTCGCGGCGTACCACCAGGTGATGGCGGCGGATGGCAGAATCAGAAGCGCCGATTCGATCGTCAGGCCGGGCAGGGCGCCCACCGGCACGCGCTTCCTGACTAGACCGTAAGTCCCGAACGAGCAGGCCAGGGTCAGGCTGATCCACAAAGTCGTCAGTGCGCCCGCCGCCAGCAGCGAGACGCCGACCGCCGCCAGCGCCACCGCGCTCCATTGCAGGCGGCTCAGCTTCTCGCCCAGAACGAGCGTGCCGAGCAGCACATTGAAGAGCGGATTGATGTAATAGCCGAGGCTGGCCGCGTAGACATTGCCGCGCTGGATCGCCCAGACATAGACGCCCCAATTGATCGCGATCAGCACCGCGCTCAGCATCAGCCATCGCAAGACCTGCCAATCGCCCAGCGCCGCGCGCACTTGCGGCCATTGACGGCGCACCAGCACGATCAGCGCGCAGATCGGCACCGTCCAGATGATGCGCCACGCCACGAACTCGAAGGGCGGCACCGCGCGGACGAGAATCAGGTAGAGCGGAAAGAACCCCCAGATCGTATAGGCTCCGATCGCCGAGGGGAGGCCGGATTTCTGGCCGTGCTGGGCGGGATCGGAAGCGGGTTCGGCCATGTCCGGCGCGCTAGGACTCTGACGGTTCGGCAGCAAGCGCTCATTTCATCGCCCGAGAAAACACGGTTCGCCGCAAAATCGCAATCTGTCGACGTGGTTGCGATCCGTTCAGTTTCGGACGCCTATAGCTGAACATCAGAGGCGGACGAGCCCCGCGCCGCTCTCGAAAGATGAGGAAGGAATACCGTCATGACCCTATCGCTCAAGACCGCAGGTCTGGCTCTCGCCGCAACCGGTCTCGCCCTGTCTGGCCCCGCTTCCGCAGCGCCGGCCTATCACGCGGCCGCTCCCGCGGCGCAGGCTTCCGTCTTCGGCGAAACGGCGCTGAACCACGGGCGCGACAAGTATCGCGACCGTCGCGGCTATCGCAATTACGGCCGCAATTACGACCAGCGCTACGACAACAATTACGCGCAGCCGGTCTATCGCGACACGCAGGTCTGGCGCGGCGATGACGGGCGTTACTACTGCAAGAAGGAGAACGGCACGACCGGGCTTCTGATCGGCGCCGGGGTCGGCGGATTGATCGGCCACGAAGTCGCGGGCCGGAATGGCGACCGCACTCTGGGCGCCATTCTCGGCGCTGCGGGCGGCGCGCTGCTCGGTCGCGCGATCGACCGTTCGAGCACCAAGTGCCGCTAACTCGCTAACGATCTTCGGCCGTGCCCACCCGCGGTCGCAGCACGGTTCCCACCGGACCGTGGAAGGCGTCGCTCTCCCCTTCGCAGGGGTGGGCGGCGTCTTCGATTCGCGCTCTTAATTTCTGAAGAGGCTGCTGTCCCGCGATGACGCATGGGCGGGAGGCAGACCTTGATCTTAACCTGTGCCTGCTTACGCGTAGGGGAAAGTCCTTTGGAGATCTCCCATGCGCTATCCCGCCGCCGCACTTTCTCTCGCGCTCCCGCTCGCTTTGCTCGCAGCGTGTAGCAACGAACCGGATGGTGATACCGCAAACGGAGCGAGCGACCCGGCGAGCGAGCAGGCGCTCAATGGCGATCTGATGACGGACCCTGACATGGCGGGCAATAACGAGGGCGACGCTGCGCTTTCGGGCTCCGGCGATGGTTCGGTTCCCGCGATCAACACCTCTCCCGAAGCGATCGCGGCGGCACGCAGCCGCGCGGCGGAACTGGTCGGCGGCAGCAATGCGCTTCGCCCGGCTCCGGCACCGCGCGATCTCGGCGCGCAGGCGACCACGACTCCGGCCATGCAAAAGGCCGCGCAGGCCGCTGTCAGCCCGGGCGGGGGCAATTGCGCCGAGCGAGTCGAATATTCGACGGCCTGGGCGGCGAAGCTTCCCGGAGCGTTCCCCGTCTATCCGCGCGGCAACACGCAGGAGGCCGCAGGCACGGACGAAGGCGCCTGTGCGCTGCGCGTCGTCAGCTTCCGCTCGCCCGTCCCGCTCGACGATGTGCTGGCCTTTTACCATACCCGCGCTCTAGCCAACGGCTATTCGGCGGAACACGTGAAAGCAGCGGGCGACAATATCATCAGCGGCACCCAGGGTGACGCCGCCTTCGTCGTCTATGGGCGGCGCCTTCCTTCGGGCCTGACCGAGATCGATCTCGTTACCAGCAACCCCTGATCAGGCCCCGATCACGCTTCCCGCAAGCCTACGCCGAGGCTTGCGCGCGGCTGGTCCATCTCGGTGCTGCATACCGGATAGGCGCAGTAATCGGCGGCGTAATAGGCTGCCGGGCGATGATTGCCCGATAGCCCCACCCCGCCGAAGGGCGCTGCTGACGATGCGCCGTTTGTCGGCCGGTTCCAATTGATGATCCCGGCGCGCGCGCCGTCCCAGAAGCGCTCGAAATCCTGCGGACTGCCGCCCAGAAGCGACGCCGACAAGCCATAACGGGTGTTGTTGGCTTCCCTGATCGCGGCATCGAGATCGTCGACGCGGATCACTTGCAGGATCGGCCCGAACAATTCGATATCCGGGCGCTCGTGCATCTCGGTCGTGTCGATGATCGCCGGCGTCAGGAACGGGCGGTCCTCTTGCGGGCGTTTCATGTGAAGGATCGCGCGGCCGCCCCTGCTCACGAGGGCGAGGAAGCTCTCATGCAAGAGGTCGGCGGTCTGATTGTCGATGACGCAGCCCATGTAAGGCTGGGGATCGGCGAAGGGCTCGTCGACGATCAGGCGCTCGGCCATTTCCTTCACCTTGGGGATGATCCGGTCATAGACGGAATCGAGAACGATCAGCCGCCTCGCCGCCGTGCAGCGCTGGCCCGCAGTGGTGAACGCCGATTGGATGATCAGCGTCGCCGCATCCTCGATCTTGGGCGTATCCAGCATCACGATGGGATTGTTGCCGCCCATTTCCAGCGCGACGATCTTGCCCGGCTCGGTGGCTAGCTTGCGATTGATCGCGATGCCTGCGCGCGCGGACCCCGTGAACAGCACGCCGTCGACCAGCCAGTGCCCGACCAGCGCCTTGCCTTCCTCGGGCCCACCGATCAGCAGCTGGATCACGTCTTCGGGGACCTTGGCGGCGTGGAAACATTTGACCAGGAATTCTGCCGTGGCGGGCGTTTTCTCGCTGGGTTTGAAGATCACGGTGTTCCCGGCGATCAGGGCCGGGACGATATGGCCGTTGGGAAGGTGGGCCGGGAAATTATAGGGGCCGAGCACGGCCATGACACCGTGTGGCTTGTGGCGGACGGCTGCCGTACCCGACAGGGCGCTGTTGAGTTTCTTCTGCCCCGTCCGCTCAGCATAGGCCGAAATCGAGATTTCGACCTTGCCGATCACCGCTTCCACTTCGGTGCGTGCCTCCCACAAAGGCTTGCCGGTTTCGCGCGCGATGATCTCGGCGAAGGGCTCTTCCTGACGGCGCACCTCGTTGGCGAAGCGGCGCATCAGCTCGATGCGGTTTCCGACCGGAAGGCGCGACCAGCCCGAAAGGGCGGTGCGGGATCGCTCGATGGCGGCGTCGGGATCGCCGATGGGACCGCGCCATAATTCCTGCCCGGTCGCAGGTTCGAAGGAAACGAGTTCGGTACTGCTCACGATATCGGGAACCTCAGTGTTCAAGCCCAGTTCGAAAGAGTGCAACGCGGTTAGGTCGTGATCGTATCCGACGAGAGAGACCTATCCAAGCTCTGCAATCTTCGCGGGTGGGCCGCGCAGTCATGTGATCGGTTACACATGCGACGTCAAATCGCATCGTGTGGCGCGTGCGCCAAAAGAGGGAGTGATAGTCACTGTACGCGGGCGTACCCAGCAGTCGGCGCACCTTAGTCTCATAATTCATCGCAAATTCAACAATTGCGTGCGGCTCTTTATGCTGTATGTTTTCGGTTACCAATTAAGGTTTCGTGTCTTCGTTCATCCAACGGGACATCCAAAAGGGGAAAAGTGTATGAGGTTCCAGTTCTCGAAATCGTCGGCCTTCGCCTTCGGCGCGTCCGCCATGGCGATCGCGGCAGTGGGCGTTGCGCCCACTTCGGTCTCGGCTCAGGCCAATCCCGATGCCGAATGTATCATTACCGAAGATGGCGTCACAGCGACGACTGGCGGTGCGGTAGCGACCGGCAATGATGCCTTGGCTTGTGGACAGGATGCGACCGCGAGCGCTCCGAACGCACTTGCCGTCGGCTCCGGCGCGACTGCGACAGGTGCCGCGTCGACTGCCACGGGCGCCCAGGCGATTGCCACTGGGACCAATTCTACCGCGGTCGGATCGAACTCGAAGGCGAACGGCCTGACTTCGACTGCCGTCGGTAACGGGGCGCAAGCGACTGATGAAGACGCGGTGGCTATCGGCGATCAGGCCTTTGCCTCTGGCTTCCATTCCACAAGCGTTGGTGGCGAATCGACCGCGATCGCGGCGGGCGCATCGTCGTTCGGTTGGCAGGCTGCTGCTAGCGGTTCGTCCTCGGTCGCAGTCGGCCGCCGTTCCAACGCCGCTGGGAATTTCGCTGCCGCCATCGGCGTCGATTCCAGCGCCGCTGGTGCAAGCTCGGTTGCTCTTGGCCAGATTGCGCAGGCGAACTTCCAAAACGCGATTGCAATCGGCGGGAACACGCAAGCCAATGCGGTTGCCGCTACTGCGGTTGGTGTTGAAGCCCGTGCCACCGGTACGAATTCGTCTGCGTTCGGTTCGAACGCACGCGCTACCGGCTTGACCTCGACTGCGATCGGCAACGGTGCCCAGGCGACCGACGAAGACGCCGTTGCGATCGGCGACAAGGCGCTTTCCAGCGGCTTCCATTCGAGCGCGATCGGCGCCGAATCGGTCGCCAGCGGAGTTGGCGCTCAGGCGTTCGGTTGGCAGGCTTCGGCAACCGGTTCCTCTTCCACTGCGGTTGGACGCATTTCCAGCGCAGCTGGTGATTTTGCCGCCGCGGTGGGCGTCGGTGCCAGTGCGGGTGGCGCAAGCTCGGTTGCGCTTGGCCAGATCGCGCAGGCGAACTTCCAGAATTCGATTGCCATCGGCGGCAACACGCGGGCCACGGCAGTCGCCGCGACGGCCGTGGGTGTGGAATCGCGGGCCAGCGGCACCAACTCTTCGGCATTCGGTTCGAATGCCTTTGCGTCCGGTCTGACTTCGACGGCCCTCGGCAACGGCGCACAGGCGACCAACACCGATGCGGTTGCAGTCGGCGACCAGGCAGTTTCCTCGGGCCTGAACTCGGTCGCCGTGGGCGCTGAAAGCACGG
Source organism: Erythrobacter sp. (assembly GCA_009993605.1). Lineage (GTDB taxonomy): Bacteria > Pseudomonadota > Alphaproteobacteria > Sphingomonadales > Sphingomonadaceae > Qipengyuania. The sequence goes on along the minus strand of JAACTB010000008.1, from coordinate 56,658 downwards.
CGACGCAGCCGGGCACGTCCGCTTTTGGCTGGAGAGCCAATGCAACGGGTGAGCGCTCGACCGCGCTTGGCCACCTTGCCGATGCAACGGGCGTGCGTTCCGTCGCCATTGGTGAGGACGCCGATGCGACCGACAGCAATGCCATTGCAGTCGGCAATGGTGCGCGGGCCAACGGAGGCGATGCGATTGCCATCGGCGGTAATCGCGATGCAGGCAGCGCTGGGGCTCAATTCACGGTCGCCAGCGGTGCATCCACGACGGTCGTCGGCGGTCAAGCATCGGCAGTCGGTGCTGGTGCAACGGCCTATGGCTGGCGCGCCAACGCCACGGCCGAACGCGCGACGGCGCTTGGTCACCTCGCGACCGCCAGTGGCGTTCGCTCGGTATCGGTGGGTGAAGCGGCTACCGCGTCGGGTAGCGGCGCGATCGCAATGGGTAACCAGTCGGCCGCGCGCGGTGCGAATTCGGTTGCGATCGGCAATGGCGCGGTTGCCGCGAATGACGGTCAGGTCGTGATCGCTGGGCTGGGTACCAGCACTGCGAGCCAGACCGGCACCATCTTCGCCGTGACCACCGACACGAACGGTACGCTGGGCCGCTCGGCTCTCGCGACCACCGCTTCGGTCGCTGCCGCGAACACCGCGATTGCTGCCAACACGGCCGCGATCGGGACGGCGAATGCCAATATCGCTTCGCTCCAGACGCTGACCTCGAACCAGACGGCGCAGATCAACACGCTGTTCGGCCAGACCGCCGAACTGCGCGATGCGGTCGATCGGGCGAGCGAAGGTGTCGCCATGGCGCTGGCCATGGAATCGCCCATGCTTCCGGCCGGGACCAATTTCGGTCTCTCGGGCGGCGTCGGCTACTATGACGATCAGACTGCCGGAACGCTGGCAGTCTCGGCGCGCGTCGGCACCAACATGTCGGTTGGTGCGGGCGTCGGTGTCGGATTCGACAGCGGCGAAGTCGGTGCACGTGGTGGCTTCCAGATCGCCTGGTAAGCCGCTACAGATCGGTTCATGATTGGAACCGAACTGAACAAGAGAATGCCGGGGCGTCTTGCCCCGGCATTTTTCGTGGGATTTGCCACTCTCGCCTGCATCCTCGGGACGCCAGCGGCGGCTCAGCAAACTCAGCAGACTACGCAGGGCGCGCAACCCAGTATTCAGCCGCCGCCCTCGCTGCGCCCCACGCCGGGCGCGCTCGAATTGTCGAAGATGATCTGGTCGACCATTGCGGCGGTCGATCATGCCAATCGCTCGGGCAATTACTCGGTCCTGCGCGATATTTCGGCGCAGGGGTTCCAGATCAACAACACCCCTGCGCAATTGGGCCAGATCTTCACCGGTTTGCGCAATCTCCAGGTCGACCTTTCCAATGCGTTGCTGGTGCCGCCGACCTACACGGTCGCGCCGCAACTCGTTCAGGAAGATGTCTTCCGCGTTCAGGGCGTGTTTCAGATGCGCCCGATCTCGATTGGATTCGACCTCTATTACCAGTGGGAACAGGGCCGCTGGAAACTGGTCGGGATCGATCTCCAACCGCTTCAGATGACCACGGAGGCTCCGTCGCGCTAGATCTGCTCGGTCACTGACCGGCGGGGCGAGGCGGCTTTCCATGCGCTTCGCCCATACGGCGGATCGCGGCGACCTTGTCCGAAAGCGGCTGCCAATCGTCGTCCCGATCGATCGCGGACCAGATGCGCTCGACCTCCTCGATCACCATCGTCTCCGGGACTTCCGACCAATAGAGATGCGCCTCGTTAGACGCTTCGTAGCCTGACAGCGCCTCGGCAAGGCCACCCTCCGCATCTCGTCCGCCGCGATGGCGGTGGAAGAAACTGTCCGGGCTCTCTCCCCCCGCGCACATCGCCTGTTCGCTTGCGGCAACCAGCGCACCATCGCGTTCGCCGCCCTGGCTCTCCACACCCAATCGCCAGCACCAGCGCCGCCCGACCGCTTCCATGTAGAGCGATCCGAATCGCTCCAGCGCCGCGATCAACGGCGGGGCATCGCAAACGAGGCGCAACGCCACTGCAAGCTGCCCGCAATTCCAGTGCAAGGCCTCGGGCTGGCGACCGAAGGCGTAAAGCCCCGCATGATCGAAATAGGCGGCCGTGAAACCCGGCTCCCATTTGGGTAGGAATCGCCACGGCCCGTAATCGAAGCTCTCGCCCGAAATGTTCATGTTGTCTGTGTTGAGCACGCCGTGGACGAAACCGGCCACCATATAGCTCGCTGCCAGATCGGCCATGCGTTCGACCACCAGATGCATCAGCCGGGCGGCTGGCTGATCCGTACCCGGCGCGTCTTCGGGCGGGGGTGGGCCGGGGAACTGGGTGAGGCAATAATCGATCAGCGCGCTCATGTGGTCGGCCTCTTCGAGCGCGAGCAGGCGCTGGAATGTGCCGATGCGGATATGCCCGTGGCTCAACCGCGTCATAACGGCGGAGCGGGTGGGCGAGGGCTCGTCCCCGCGCTCCAGCTCCTCGCCGGTCTCGATTACCGAAAACGTCTTCGACGTATTCACGCCAAGTGCCTCAAGCATTTCGGTGGCCAAAATTTCGCGCACCGCGCCCTTCAAGGTCAGCCGCCCATCGCCCCGCCTGCTCCACGGCGTGGTGCCCGAACCCTTCGTGCCGAGATCCATGAGGCGCCCGGATTCGTCCCGCATCTGCGCGAAGAGAAAACCGCGCCCGTCGCCAATTTCCGGATTGTAGACTCGAAATTGATGCCCGTGATACCGCAACGCCAACGGCTCGGACAGATTGTCCGGCAACGGGTCGAACCGCCCGAAATGGCGCACCCAATCCGCATCGCTCAAATCCGCCAGCCCCACGTCCCGCGCCGCGCGGTCGTTGCGCCAGCGCAGCACGGTTTCGGGAAAGTCTGCGGCCTCCACAGGATCGCCGATCCAGTCCGCCAGTTCGGCGATTGGCGTGTCGGGACGGTAGGAGGCGGCTTGCACAGGGTCGTTCATGCAGCGATAGTGGGCTTGAGACCGATACAGAGCAAGGCCGCCCTCCGAAACCGCGGGGCCGACCGTTCCGTATGACCGACACAGCCAGTGAAGAGCGATACCGCGCCGATAATGGACAAGCCCTATACCGACCGGACCTGGCAAAGCGCCGACGGCCTCACCCTGCATTATCGCGACTATCCGGCCAGCGAGGGCGCCGATCCCGCGCGCCCGCCGATCATCTGCCTCCACGGCCTCACGCGTAACGCGCGCGACTTCGCCGATCTGGCGGAGCATCTGGCAGGCGAATGGCGCGTGCTGGTGCCGGAAATGCGCGGGCGGGGGGACAGCGATTACGCGCCCGACCCGGCGAGTTACGCCGTCCCAACCTACGTCGGCGATCTGGTCGCGCTGCTGGAGGATCAGGGGATCGAGCGGTTCGTGTCGATCGGCACCTCGATGGGCGGGATCATCACGATGATCCTGGCCGCCACTCGCCCCCAGGCGATCGCGGGCGCGGTGCTGAACGATATCGGCCCCGAATTGCGGACCGAAGGCCTCGATGCGATCAAGTCCTATGTCGGGCAGGGGCGCAGCTTTCCCACCTGGATGCACGCCGCGCGCGCCCTCGAGGAAACGCATGGGGAATCCTTTCCCCGCTTCGATACCGAGGACTGGATCAGGATGGCCAAGCGCACGCTTGTCCTGTGCAATAACGGGCGGATTTCCTACGATTACGACATGAAGATCGCCGAGCCGATCCTGGCCGCCGACGAGAACGCCGTGCCGCCCGATATGTGGCCCGCCTATGAAGCGCTTAAAGGTCGACCGCTCCTGCTGGTGCGGGGCGAAATCTCCTCGCTGTTCGGGGCCGATACGCTGGCGGAAATGCAGCGCCGCATCCCCGAGGCGAAGGCCGTGACGATTCCTGCGACCGGCCACGCCCCGACGCTAGACGAGCCCGAGGCACGGGCCGCGATCGACGCTTTCCTGTCCGAAATCGCATGAGCAAGTCCAAGGGGCCGCCCCGCCGCGCGGGCAAGCAAGACGCTCGGCAGGCATCGCGCGTGCCGCACGTCCTCCACATTCATTCGACGTTTTCGCCCGGCGGCAAGGAATTGCGCTGCGTCCAGCTGATCAACGCCTTTGGAGCGAAGGCGCGGCATACGATCGTATCCGCCGAACCCGAACAGCTGGGCGCGGCGAAACGCATCCGGCCGGGCATCGCGGTCACGCTTCAGCCGGATTTCCCGTCGCTCAAGGGATTGCCGAGCCCCGGACGCCTGCAGAAACTGGCCAAGGCGATGCGCGACTACGATCTCGTGCTGACCTACAATTGGGGCGCGATGGATGCGGTGATGGCGCACACGCTGTTTTCCGACGCCTTCCATTTGCCCAAGCTGATTCATCACGAGGACGGGTTCGACGAGAGCGAGCTCGCGAAGCGCAAGCAGCGGCGGACGTGGTTTCGGCGGATCGCGCTGGGCAAATCGTCCGGCCTCGTCGTGCCGTCCGAAGTGCTGGAGGAAATCGCGCTCGTCGAATGGCAACAGCCGCTCGGCCGGGTGAAGCGCATTCCCAACGGCATCGATACCGGCACCTTTGCCGCCAAGCCGAAGGATGGGGCGATTCCCCGCCTGTTGAAGCGGCCGGGGGAAAAATGGGTCGGAACGCTCGCGGGCCTGCGCCCGGTCAAGAACATCCCGCGCCTGGTGCGCGCCTTCGCCGCCATGCCGGAGGACTGGCATCTGATCGTTTGCGGCGAAGGGCCCGATCGCGCGAAGATCGAGGCGGAGATCGACCGGCTGGAACTGAACGACCGGGTGCATCTTCCCGGCATCGTCGACGATCCCGCCAAGGCGGTCGGCCTGTTCGACATCTTCGCTTTGTCCAGCGACAGCGAGCAATTCCCGCTCTCCGTGGTCGAGGCGATGGCGGCGGGTCGCCCGGTGGTGGCACCCGAAATCGGGGATATCGCCCGGATTGTCGCTGAGGAGAACCTGCCCTATCTCGCCGCGGCGGCGGAAGAGGACGCCATCGCCGAGGCACTTGTCGCACTGGCGGGCGATGCGAAACTGCGCGACCGGATCGGGAAGGCGAACCGCGCCAAGGCGCGCGCCCAATTCGATGCGGATCGGATGATCGCCACCTATCGCCGCCTCTATTCCAGCGCCATGCACGGTTTCGATCTGTAGGCGCATCGGTTTCAGCCGCCATTCACCCGCCCGACCGCAGGCAGCGGGCGATGACTGCACCGGTTTCCACCCCATTGCCCTTACGCGGCGCGCCGCCTAATGAACCCCGCTGAACCGGGCGACGGACCTTTGGACGGGCCCTTTCGACCGGACGCCGAACGCCAATCTTATCTGAACGGGAAACCAGCCGCTCGTGGCTCTCACACCGAAAAAACCCGCCCTGACCCGCCAGGAGGAACTGGCCCGCCGCCAAGCCGCCGAGGACGACGCGCTGATCCGCGAGGTCGACGATGCCGTCCGCCAGGGCGATCTGCAAAGCTTCGGCAAGAAATACGGGCTTCCGCTGGCGGGCGCGATCGTCCTGCTGCTGGTCGCGTTTGCGGGGTTTCTCTATTGGCAGAACCGGCAGGAAGCCGCGCGCGAGGCGGATGGCGAGGTTCTGATTGGGGCGCTCGACAATATCGAGGCCGGCAATCTCCAGACCGCCTATGACAATCTCGAAGGCCTTGCCGCAGCCGATCGCGGCGCGGCGAGCGCGAACGCCAAGATGATGCGCGGGGCGATCCTGGCGCGCCGGGGCGATACCGAACAGGCGATCGCCGCGTTTGATGCGCTTGCCAAGGATTCGAGTGCGCCGCAGCCGCTGCGCGACCTGGCGCTGATCCGCAAGGTTTCGGCAGGGTTCGACACGATGGACAAGGGCGCCGTGGTCAGCGAGCTGAACGCTCTGGCGCAGCCCGATCATCCCTTCTTCGGCAGCGCGGCGGAACTGGTCGCCATGGCGCAGCTCGAACGCGGCAACCGAGCGGAAGCGGGCAAATTGTTCTCGCAGATCGCGCAGAGCGAGACCGCGCCGGAAAGCCTGCGCTCGCGCTCGCGCCAGATGGCGGGCATCCTCGGCGTCGACGCCATCGCGGATGTCGACGCGCTTCTCGAACAACAGGGCATCGACCGCGACGCGGCACCGGAAGCGCAAGGCGCTCCGGTGGCCGAATGACGCGCAATCACGGGCAGAACGCGATGACGAGCATGACCAAGACCAATCTTCTGGCCCGCACCGGGCTTTTCGGCGCTCTTACATTGGGCCTCTCGGCCTGTGCGGGTGGCCTGTTCGGCGGCGGGGGCGACGACGATACGACGCCGACGGTGGGCAATCGCATCCCGATCCTTTCGCGGATCGAAACCGGCGCGCAGGTCGATCCCTCGCTTGCCAGCGTGCAGGTGGTGTTGCCGCCCGCGCAGACCAATGCGAGCTTCGCGCAAGCGGGCGGGACCGCGAGCAAATCCTACGGCCATCTCGCGCTGAACGACCAGCCGACCCGCGCCTGGACTGCGCAGATCGCCGGATCGAGCAACCGCGCCCGTCTCGGCGCGGCGCCCGTGGTCGGTGGCGGCAGGATCTATGCCGTCGATGTCGACGGGACGGTCCACGCCTTCGATGCCGGCACCGGCGCCAAGATCTGGACGCGCAACGCCGCGCTGGAAAGCAATCTGAGAAGCTCCGCCTTCGGCGGCGGCGTCAGCTTCGACAATGGCAGGCTCTACGGCACCAATGGCGCGGGCGAGGTCGTCGCGATGGACGCGGCGACGGGCAACGAGCTGTGGAAGGTCACCCCGTCCGGCCCGCTGCGCGGATCGCCCACGGTCGCGTTCGGCTCGGTCTATGTGATGACGCAGGACAACCAGATCTTTGCGCTCGATGCTAATGACGGCTCGCTGCAATGGCAGGAATCGGCCTCCTCGACCCAGGCCGGCGTGTTCGGCGTCGCCGCGCCTGCCGTGGGGCAGGGCACGGTGATCGCGGGCTACAGCTCGGGCGAGCTGGTGGCCTATCGTTACGAAAACGGGCGCAGCCTGTGGGCGGACGCGCTGGCGCGCACCAGCATTTCGACGCAGGTCGGCACTTTGACCGATATCGATGCCGATCCGATCATCGACAATGGCCGCGTCTACGCGCTCGGCCAGGGTGGCCGCATGGCCGCTTACGAGCTCGTCACCGGCCAGCGTATCTGGGAATTGAACCTCGCGGGTATTTCCACGCCGGCGATCGCGGGCGAGTGGATCTTCACTCTGACCGACGATGCGCGCCTGCTCGCCATCGCGCGCTCCACCGGCAAGGTGCGCTGGCTGACCCAGCTGGCGCAATATCGCGACCCCGAGGACCGGAAGGGCCCGATTTTCTGGACCGGGCCGATGCTGGCGGGCAATTCGCTGTGGCTCGTCAATTCGCGCGGCGAATTGTGGCGGGTGAGCACGGGCGAAGGCGCGGCGACGTTGTATCAGGAACTGGGCCAGCCGGTGAGCCTGCCCCCGGTCGTCGCCAACAACACGCTCTATATTCTCGACGATAGCGGACGCATTCACGCCTACCGCTAAGGTCGGCGCGCGACACGGGTTTACGCCCGTGTTAACCCTTGTGGTGTAGGAGCTACGCCCATGGACACCGCCGAGGCCCCGCCGCGCGCCGCCAGACCGCAGAGCGACGTCTCCTCCTTCGTCGGCCTGGTCGGGCTGGCGGGGCTGTTCGCATGGGTCGCGGTGTCGCGCAATTTCGCCGCGATCGCGAACTTTTTCGACCTGGCCGTGCCGCGCGAGCCGATGAGCGGGCCGCATTCGGCGCTGGTCGCTCTGCTCGCCGCGGCGGTTCCGATGGCGCTGTGGTCGATTCTGGTCGACAAGGTGCATCTGAGACCCTCGACCGGGATCGACTGGTCTTTACGCCGGACCCGCGCGCCTGACCGTAAAACCAGCATGGTCAAGCTGTTGGGCCTTTGGGCGACCTGGGCCGTGATCGCCGCGCTCTATTGCCTGTGCCGCTGGTATTGGGACGGGAACTACGTCTTCGCGATCCGGGTGCTGACCTGGGCCGCCCTGCCGCTGGTCGTCCTGTCGATCCCCTATGTCCTGTGGCTCGACCGGGTGATGGTGAACCCGCGCGATCATGCCTGGCATTTCGGCGCGCTGATCCTCGGCAGGCCCGGCTGGGACCCGGACCAGATCAAGAAGCACTGGCGCGCCTGGATCATCAAGGGGTTCTACACCGCTTTCATGATCTCGATCGTCCCCTTCGCCTTCGCCACGGTGGTGTCGGCGGATCTGGCGCAGACCTTCTCGCAACCGGCCAGCGCGGCACTGTTCCTGATCGAAGTCATGTTCATGATGGACGTGATCATCGGCACCGTCGGCTATATCATGACCGTCCGCCCGCTCGATGCGCATATCCGCAGCGGCAATCCGTTTCTCGGCGGCTGGATCGCGGCGCTGATCTGCTATCCCCCGATGGTGTGGGGGATCATGGGCAACGCCCAGTTCGTCAATTACCAGCAGAACACCCCCGAATGGCTCTACTGGATGCAGGGCAACGATTCTTTGGTCGCGGTCTGGGGCACGCTGCTGGTCGGGCTGACCTTTTTCTACGCCTGGGCGACCTTCGTGTTCGGCCTGCGCTTTTCGAACCTCACCTATCGCGGGGTCATCACCAACGGTCCCTATCGCTGGACGCGGCATCCGGCCTATGTGTCGAAGAACCTGTTCTGGTGGTTCGCGACTCTGCCGTTCCTCGTTACCACCGGAAGCCCGGTCGAGATGATCCGCAACTCGTTCTTCCTGCTGGTCGTCAACGGCATCTATTACTGGCGCGCGCGAACCGAGGAGGCGCATCTGCTGCGCGAGGACGCGAAATACCGCGCCTATTACGATTACATGGCCGAGAACGGGCTGATCACCGCGCCGCTGACGCGATTGTTCGCTTGGGTCAGGGGATTGCGGCCGGTTACCGCACCAGCCTGATCTCCGGCTCTAGAAGCTGTATTTGTAGACCCGGTCGATATCGCCGCCCCATTCGCCGTGATAGCGGTCGAGCAGGACCTGAGCGGGCACCTTGCCGGTCTTCACGATCTCGTCGAGCGTTTCGAGGAAGCCGGTCTCGTTGTCGCCGCTGGAATTGAGGCGCGCGCGCGCGGAGAGACCCGCGCGGGCGATTTTCATCACTTCCCTACCCAAATCGAGCAATTTGCCGCCGCCGGGGATTGGCGCGTCCAGCGCCAGCTTCGGCACCGCGTTGCGCAGATCCTCGCGCTCTTCCATCGTCCAGTCCTTGACGAGGTCCCATGCCGCATCGAGCGCGGTCTGGTCGTAGAGCAGGCCGACCCAGAAAGCGGGCAGGGCGCAGATCCGGCTCCACGGCCCGCCATCGGCGCCGCGCATCTCGAGGAAGCTCTTGAGGCGCACTTCGGGAAAGGCGGTGGAGAGGTGGTCCCACCAATCGCTCTGCGTCGGCTTCTCGCCGGGGAGCACCGACAGGTTTCCGTCGAGGAAGTCGCGGAAGCTGAGGCCCGCCGCGTCGATATATTTCCCCTCGCGGAAGACGAAATACATGGGCACGTCGAGCATGTAATCGACCCAGCGTTCGTATCCGAACCCGTCCTCGAACACGAAGGGCAGCATTCCCGTGCGATGCGGATCGGTGTCCGACCAGATATGGCTGCGATAGGACAGGTAACCGTTGGGTTGCCCTTCAGTGAAAGGCGAATTGGCGAACAACGCCGTCGCCAGCGGTTGCAGCGCCAGGCCGGTGCGGAATTTCTGCGCCATGTCCGCCTCGCTCGAATAGTCGAGATTGACCTGGATCGTGCAGGTGCGCAGCATCATGTCGAGCCCCAGATCGCCGACGCGCGGCATGTGGTTCTTCATGATCTCGTAGCGACCCTTGGGCATCATCGGCAGGTCGGATCGTGCCTTGTCCGGCCACATGCCGAGGCCGAGGAAGCCCACGCCGAGCTTCTCGCCCACCGCCTTGACCTGCGCCAGATGGCGCCCGGTTTCCGCGCAGGTTTCGTGCAGATTCTCCAGCGGTGCGCCCGACAGTTCGAGCTGCCCCGCCGGTTCGAGGCTGACCGTGCCGTCAGAACCGCGCATGGCGATGACCTTGCCACCTTCTTCGACCGGCTCCCACCCGAATTCGGTGAGCGCCATCAGGATGTCGCGGATACCGCCGGGTTCGTCATAGGAGGGGGCGTGGTGGTCGCCGCGCTTGTAGACCAGCTTTTCGTGCTCGGTCCCGATCCGCCAGTCGGCCTTGACCTTTTCGCCGGCTTGCATCGGCGCGACCAATTGGTCGCGGGACTCGATGATGGGATCGTCCCGTTCGGAAGTGTCGCGCGTGCTCATGGCGGGTGGCGTTACGCAACCTATCGGGGCGAGGGAAGGGGGGATGTAGCGCAGGCGGTGGCGCACCGCGTCAGCCGGGCCAATCCCCCGCCAGCGCCATCCACAACGCCGTGGCCGCGATCGCCGCCGTCTCGGCGCGCAGGATGCGCGGTCCCAAGCCGATCGGAACGGCGGATGGCAGGGCGCGGATCGCGGCGCGCTCCGCTTCGTCGAAACCGCCTTCGGGGCCGATCAGCAGGGCGGCGGGCGCTTTCACCCGAGCGAAGGCTTCCGATGCGGATTCGCCGCCGGTCTCGTCCGCGAAAAAGAGCGTGCGGTCATGCGGCCAGTCGCGCAGCAGCGTGTCGAGCTTTTCGGGCGCATCCACGATCGGCAGGGCGGTGCGCGCGCATTGCTCTGCGGCCTCGACGGTAACGGTTCGCGCCCGTTCCGCGTTCAGCTTGTCCACCACGCAGCGCCGGGTGACGACCGGAGCGATGCGCGCGACGCCCAATTCGGTCGCCTTTTCGAGGATCAGGTCGAAGCGATCCTTCTTCACCAGCGCCGGGCAGAGCCAGAAATCGGGCACCGCCTCCTTTTCGCGCAGGCGTTCGATCGCCGCCGCCTCGATCCGGCGCTTGCCGACCGATTCGATCCGGGCCGCCCATTCCCCGGTGCTGTCGTCGCACAGGATGATCGTGTCGCCTTCGCCCACGCGCATCACGCGCGACAGGTAATGCGCCTGGTTGCCCTCGATCGCGATAACGCGGTCGGCCGCCAATTCCTCGGCGACGAACAGGCGCGGCGCGCTGCGTGGGGGCCAGGCGGGGGTTTTCGGGTCGTGCGCGGCGGGCATGGCTTTCCTGTTGGCGATGCGGACAGTAGGAGGCAAGCCATGCCTGCCAGCAATCCCGACATCGTTCCCGACAGCGAACATCGCGGCCTCGTCGCGCGTCTGCCGCAGAATTTGCGCGATCTTGCGATGCTGGCGCGGTTCGACCGGCCGATCGGATGGTGGCTGCTGTTCTGGCCGTGTGTCTGGGGCGTCTGGTTGGCGGGAGCGGGCTGGCAGGTCGCGCTGCTCGGCTGGCTGCTGCTCGGCGCGATCGCGATGCGCGGGGCGGGCTGCGTCTATAACGACATCGTCGATGCCGATCTCGACCGCAAGGTGGCGCGCACCGCCAGCCGTCCGGTGGCGAGCGGCAGGGTGTCGAAGAAGCGGGCGTGGATCTGGCTGCTGGCGCTCTGCCTCGTCGGCCTCGTCGTGCTGCTCCAGCTGCGCCCGCTCGCTCAGATCGTCGCCCTGGCGAGCCTCGCGCTGGTCGCCGCCTATCCCTTCATGAAGCGCATCACTTGGTGGCCGCAGGCCTGGCTGGGGCTGGTCTTCACCTGGGGGCTGCTCGTCGGCTGGACCGAGTTGCGCGCCGACAATTGGGACGCGCTCGCCGCCATGTATATCGGGGCGGCGCTTTGGGTAATCGGGTACGACACGATCTACGCGCTTCAGGATCGCGAGGATGATGCGCTGGTCGGCATCCGGTCGAGCGCGCTCAGGATGGGCGGGTTCGTGAAGGGCGGGGTTGCGCTGTGTTACGGCGGCGCGGTGGCGCTCTGGGCGCTCGCCTTCTGGCTCTACCGCGCGGACTGGATCGCGCTTCTGGCGCTGCTCCCGGCGGCGGGGCACCTCCTGTGGCAGGTCGCCACGCTGGACGAGAGCGATCCCGACAACCCGCTCGCCCGCTTTCGCGCCAACCGCTGGGCGGGCGCATTGGTCGCGGCAGCCTGTTTCGTCGTCGGAAACGCTGGCTCCCCCTTGGCGTAAGCCCTTCGAAAGCCTATCTGCGGCCCCCATATGGCCCGCCCCAAACCCGTCACCTTCGACAAGTATCACGTCGCCGCCGACAATCGGCGCGCGAAGTTCGATTATCATATCGAGGACACCTACGAAGCCGGTCTCGCTTTGCAGGGGACCGAGGTGAAGGCTCTGCGCGCGGGCGAGGCGAGCATCAAGGAAAGCTATGCCGAGGTGCGCGACGGGCAGGTGTGGCTGATCAACGCCAACATCCCCGAATATTCGCACGGCAACCGCTTGAATCACGAGCCGCGCCGCCCGCGCAAGCTGCTGCTGCATTCGCGCGAGATCGAGCGAATGTTCGGCGCGGTGGAGCGCAAGGGAATGACGCTGGTGCCCCTGTCGGTCTATTTCAACCGGACGGGCCGCGCCAAGGTCGAACTGGCGCTCGCCAAGGGCAAGCAGGCCCACGACAAGCGCGAGGCGGTCAAGGATCGCGATTGGAAGCGGGACAAGGCTCGTTTGATGCGAGACCGGGGTTGACCGATCTGCGCTCGAAGACGTTCCTGTCGGACCTGATCCGCAAATACATGCCCTCGCGCGAGGAGATGGCGGAAAACCGCTGGCTCGCCCCGATCGCGCATCGCTTTCTCAGCCCGGAATTGTGGCGCTTCACGCGGCGCTCGGTGCCGCGGGGTGTGGCGCTGGGCCTGTTCGCGGCCTTCATCGTACCGCTGGGACAGATCTTCCTCGCCGCCTTCCTCGCTCTGCCTGCGCGCGCCAACGTGCCGCTCGCCGCGCTCGTCACCTTCGTGACCAATCCCTTCACCTTCCCCTTCTGGGCCGTGATGGCGAACCGCACCGGCGCCTTCGTCCTCAATCTCGACAATGCGGTCGGCGGCGATGCCGCGCGCGAGATCGCGCATGATGGCGGCGCGCTGGCGGGCTGGTTCGAACTGGCGGGGGTGACAGCGTTCGGCTTCGTCGTGCTGGCGATCGTCAGCGCCGCGGTGGGCTATCTTCTCGCCAGCCTGGTCTGGCGCTGGATGGTGGCGCGCAAACGCCTGAAGAAGCTGCGCGAGCGCGACGCGAATCCCACCTCGGACGGCGCGTGATGAACGGGTTATCCGACAGGGCCGATCGCCTGCCTCCCCTGCCGTTGATCGGCGGATTGCTGGGCGCGGCGATCCTTTCTTCGACGCTGATCTGGCTCGTGGGCGGATCGACGCTGGTCGCCGCCGCTTATGTAGGCGGCCTGCTGACCCTTACGCTGGCCCTGCTCCTCGCCAACCGGCTGCGCACGGCGCCGGCGGATGAAGGGCTCGGCCAGCCCGACTGGTCGGTCACTCACGCCGCGATCGAGAATCGCCGCCGCGCCATCGCGATCACCGACCGCGCCAATCGCGTGACTTGTGCCAACACCTGCTACGAGGAATGGTTCGGGGGCGAGGTCGCGCCGATGGAACTCGGCTTCGACGCGGCCGATCGCGAAAAGCTGGCCGGTGCGGCGAGAGCCGCCTGGCGCGACGGCGACGGCGCGGCGGAAAGCCTCGCTTTCAAGGCCACCGGCAAACGGTATTCGCTCCAGGTCCACCGCAGCGGGCGGGGCGAGGATTATCTCGTCTGGCGGTTCAGCGAGATCGTGGTCACCAACAGCTATGACGGAGTTGCCGAGCGGATTTCCGGCCCCTTCGGCTACATGATGTCGCGCGCAGGGATCGAAGTCGCTCTCGTCGCCAGCGACGGCGTGGTGATGGCGCATACGCCGGGTCTCGCCATGCGTGCCACGGGCAAGCCCCAGGCGGACCTTAAGGGCAGCGAATTCGTCCAGCTCCTGCGCACCGACGATCGCGACCGGATCTATTTCGCCCGCGAAGGCCAGCAGGGCACGCCGCAGACGCTGGTCCAGATATCGCTGGAACCCGATCGCAAGGCTCGCGAGGCCGGCGCCGACCCGGCGGCACTGCCCGCCCCCTCGACGATGGTGTTGATCGACGGGCAGGTCGGGATCGGCAATCGCACCGATGCGGGCCGGACGGCGGCGGTTCCGCAGTTGGAGGCGCTGCTTGCGGCGTTGCCGCTCGGCCTCGCGCTGACCGATCGCGACGGCCGGTTCCTGTTCGCCAACAAGGCGTTCCTGCGCGCGATCGAGCGCGAGCAGGAGGGCTTGCCGCAATACCCTTCCGATCTCGTCGTGCGCGAGGACAAGGGGCCGCTTTCCGACACGGTACGCCGCTTCGCGCGCGGCTCGGCGGCGAGCGGGGACATGGCCGTCAGGCTGGCGGGGGACAAGGAGGAGCCGATCTCGCTCGGCCTTGCGGGCGTGCGCGGGCTGGGCGATGCGGCGGTGCTGTTGTCGCTGAGCGATTCGACCGAAGAAAAGCGCCTGCGCCGCCAGGTCGCCCAGGCCACCAAGATGCAGGCGGTCGGCCAGCTGGCGGGCGGCGTGGCGCACGATTTCAACAACGTGCTGACCGCGATCATCGGTTATTGCGACCTCATGCTGCTGCGCCACACGCCGGGCGACAGCGACTATGATGACATCCAGCAGATCAAGGCCAATTCCAACCGCGCGGCCAGCCTGACGCGGCAATTGCTCGCTTTCAGCCGCCAGCAGACGCTGCGTCCGGTGGTTCTGCAACTGCCCGACGTCGTCAGCGAGGTCAGCCAGCTCCTGAAGCGGCTGATGGGCGACCGGATCGAATACTCGATCCGTCACGACCGCGAACTCGGCCCGGTCCGCGCCGACCCGCAGCAATTGGAACAGGTCATCATCAATCTCGCCGTCAACGCGCGCGACGCGATGCACGCTTACGGGCAGAACGCGCCCGCCGACTGGACCGGGCGCCTGACGCTCGCGACCCGCCGGGTGTCCGCGCGCGACGTGCGCAAAATGGGCGTCGATATCATGCCCGCCGACGATTACACCGTGCTGATCGTTCAGGATACGGGCGGCGGCATTCCGCGCGACGTGATCAACAAGATCTTCGAACCCTTCTTCACCACCAAGGAACAGGGCAAGGGCACCGGACTGGGCCTGTCGACGGTCTACGGGATCGTGAAGCAATCGAACGGCTTCATCTTCGCCGACAATGTCCAGGGGCCGGACGGGAACCCGGTCGGCGCGCGCTTCACCATGTATCTGCCCGTCCATCGCGGCGAGATGCCGCGCGCCGCCAAGCCGCGCCGCGCCGAAAGCGAAAAGGCCAGCGAATGGTCGGCGGGCGGAAAACTGTTGCTGGTCGAGGACGAGGATACGGTGCGCGCGGTGGCGGAACGGGCGCTGACCCGCGCGGGCTATGCCGTGACGACGGCGAGCGACGGCGAAATCGGGCTGGGCATCGTCGCGAATTCGGGCGAGACTTTCGATCTGATCGTCTCGGACGTGGTCATGCCGGTGATGGACGGCCCAGCCATGGCGCGGGCGATCCGCAGGGTGAGGCCCGATGTCCCGATCCTGTTCATGTCGGGCTATGCCGAGGAACATCTGCGCAACGAGATCGACATCGATAACATGCACTTCATCCCCAAGCCATTCAGCGTCCAGCAGATCAACGCCAAGGTCGCCGACGTGTTGAGCCTTCAGAAATCCGGCCGCGAGACGGTCTGAGCGTGGCGCTTGATAGCGCTTCGGGAAATAATTTCGTTCCCCCCTTGTTCTGTTGGAACAGAAGCAGTACATACCGCTTCGGTTGATGAGTCGATCGCGGCTCTAGGCAGAGAAGAAGGGACATGTCATGGCGGCCAGTCTGAAGCTCGTGGATAGCAAGGAAAATTCCGTGGACCGTCAAAAGGCACTCGACGCCGCGCTCGCGCAGATCGATCGCGCATTCGGCAAAGGCTCGGCGATGAAGCTGGGTCAGAAGGAAGCGATGAACGTGGAATCGATTTCCACCGGATCGCTCGGCCTCGATATCGCGCTCGGCGTGGGCGGCCTGCCCAAGGGCCGCGTGATCGAGGTGTACGGGCCGGAAAGCTCGGGCAAGACGACGCTGGCGCTGCATGTCATCGCCGAAGCGCAGAAGGCCGGTGGCACCGCCGCTTTCGTCGATGCGGAACACGCGCTCGATCCGGTCTACGCCAAGAAGCTCGGCGTGAATATCGACGAACTGATCGTCTCGCAGCCCGATACCGGCGAACAGGCGCTGGAAATCACCGATACGCTGGTACGCTCCAACGCGATCGACGTGCTGGTGGTCGATTCGGTCGCCGCGCTGGTCCCGCGTGCCGAGATCGAGGGCGAGATGGGCGACAGCCATGTCGGCCTCCAGGCGCGCCTCATGTCGCAGTCTTTGCGCAAGCTGACAGGCTCGATCAACCGCTCCAAATGCATGGTGATCTTCATCAACCAGCTGCGCATGAAGATCGGCGTCATGTACGGCAATCCCGAGACGACGACCGGCGGCAACGCGCTCAAGTTCTATGCCTCGGTCCGCCTCGACATTCGTCGCACCGGCCAGATCAAGGACCGTGACGATATCATCGGCAATGCGACGCGGGTGAAGGTGGTCAAGAACAAGGTCGCCCCGCCGTTCAAGCAGGTCGAATTCGACATCATGTATGGCGAAGGGATATCCAAGATCGGCGAGATTCTCGATCTCGGCGTCAAGGCGGGGATCGTGGAGAAGTCCGGTTCGTGGTTCAGCTATGACAGCATCCGCATCGGCCAGGGGCGCGAGAACGCGAAGAATTACCTCAAGGAAAATCCCGAAGTTTGCGACCGGTTGGAAGCCGCCATTCGCGGCAAAACCGACGAAGTCGCCGAGGAGATGATGACCGGTCCTGACGCGGAGGACTGAGCACTCTTCTCAAGCGGGTGCCCACGGCCTTTCCAGCGACAGGTCGAGTCCCGAAAAAGGCATCCGAACACGCGGAAAGCCGGTTCCGGTGAGGACTGTCCAACGGACACCTCGCGGCACCGGCTTTTCGCGTTTGTATCGATGCGCCACACCTATTGCGCTTGCGCCGCTCTCGGCGGCGAAATGAGGATGGGTTCACCCGAAGACACGAAGACACGAAGTGCCTTTTCTTCCCGCCGAGTTGGTTCCGTGCAGCCCGGCGCTTCCAATCCCTCTGCCGGCGCGCGTCATCGTCCCGCCCTCTTCGTGTCTTCGTGTGATGCAACCCGACTCACTGGCGATCCAAGACCACTGTCGCCTCGCACAGTTCGCGCCTACACCCGCCTTCTACCAAACAGTTCCCGGAGCGCGCCCATGACCATCACCGTCCACCATCTCAACAACAGCCGCTCGCAGCGCATTCTCTGGCTGCTGGAGGAATTGGGGGCCGATTACGAGATCGTATCCTATCAGCGCGACACCACCACCAATCTCGCCCCGGCAACGCTGAAGGACGCGCATCCGCTCGGCAAATCCCCGCTTATCGAAGATGATGGGCGTAGGGTCGCGGAAAGTGGCGCGATCATCCAGTATCTGTGCGAACGGCATGGCGGGGAGAGCTGGCTTCCCGATCCCGAAAGCGACGCCCATGTCGATCATCTCGAATGGATGCAGTTCGGCGAGAGCAGTTTCTTCGTGCCTGTCATGTTGAAAATTTACGCCGGGCGTCTCGGTGATGCGGCGGCGCCGCTGATGCCGCGTATCGACGAACAGCTCGCTGCGCATATCGACTATGCCGAAGCGGGGCTTTCCGACGATCTCCATTTCGTCGGCACCGACTGGTCGGCAGCTGACGTCATGATGAGCTTCCCTGCCGAGATCGCGGTCATGCAGGGTTATGCAGACCGCGCGCCCAAGCTCGCCCGCTTCGTCGAAGCCGTGCACGCCCGCCCGGCCTGGCAGCGCGCGCGCGAGCGCGGCGGACCCTATTTCGGGTGGTGACCCGGTGACGGGTGAGAGCGAATGGACGGGGCGGGTCGGCGGAACATGGGCGCGCGAATGGGAGCGCACCGATCGCAGCTTCGGAAGCCTGACCACGCGCCTGCTCGATCCGGCGGCGATCGGCGCTATATCCAGCGCCCTCGACATCGGATGCGGCGCGGGCGAAGTCGCGATCGCGCTCGCCGCACGCCATCCCGAAGCCGCAATCACCGGCCTCGATATCTCGCAGGAGCTGCTTAGCGTTGCGCGCGAGCGCGGATCGGTTCTTGGCAATCTCGCGTTTCGCGAAGGCGATGCGGCGCGATGGACGCCGGATGGCCCCGCCGACGCCCCGGATCTCCTCATCTCCCGTCACGGAGTCATGTTCTTCGACGACCCCGTAGGCGCTTTCAGCCATCTCAGGACCGTTGCCGCAAAGCGCGTTCGTCTGCGCTTCTCCTGTTTTCGCGAGCGCGCCGAAAACGAATGGGTCTCGCTGCTTCAGAGCGTCACGCCCGCGAACTCTCCCCCTTCCGATCCCCACGCCCCCGGACCCTTCGCGTTCGGCGAGGAGCAGCGGGTTCGGGAGATTATGAGCGCAGCCGGTTGGCGCGATGTCGCGCTCGAACCCTACGACTACGCCATGATCGCGGGAGAGGGCGAGGATGCTCTCGTCCAGGCGGTCGCCTATTTCCAGCGGATCGGTCCTGCGGCGAGCGCAATCGCCGATCTGACTGGGGCGGCGCACGAGCAGGCGATCGAGGACTTGCGCGCCATGCTCGCCAAGCACCAGTCAGATGGCCGCGTCGCGCTCCCCGCGTCCGCCTGGATCGTCACCGCCCGCGCCGAATGACAAACTCGGTTCGGCCCATGCCATTCCCGGCTTGTCGCTAAGCCCGCGATTGCCTAACTGCCGGGCATGACCTCGACCAACGACATCCGCCGCTCCTTCCTCGATTATTTCGCCGGCGAAGGGCACAAGGAGGTCGCCTCCGCACCCCTGGTTCCGTTCAGCGATCCCACGCTGATGTTCGTCAACGCCGGGATGGTGCCGTTCAAGAATTCGTTCACCGGCCTTGAAACCCCGCCCGCGCCGCGTGCCACCAGCGCTCAGAAATGCGTGCGGGCGGGGGGCAAGCACAACGATCTCGACAATGTCGGCTACACCGCGCGGCACCACACCTTCTTCGAGATGCTGGGCAATTTCAGCTTCGGCGACTATTTCAAGGAACAGGCGATCCACCACGCCTGGACCCTGCTGACCAAGGAATGGGGCCTCGACCCCGAGCGCCTGCTGGTCACCGTCTATCAAACGGACGATGAGGCGTTCGAGCTGTGGAAGAAGCTCACCGGCTTCGCGGACGACAAGATCATCCGCATTCCCACGAAGGACAATTTCTGGGCCATGGGATCGGACGGACCGTGCGGGCCGTGCTCGGAAATCTTTTTCGATCATGGCGACCACATCTGGGGTGGCCCTCCCGGATCGCCGGAAGAGGACGGGGATCGCTTCGTCGAGATCTGGAACCTCGTCTTCATGCAGTTCACGCAGGAAGCGGACGAGATCGTCGGCGATCTGCCCAAGCCCAGCATCGATACCGGCATGGGGATCGAACGCGTCGCGGCGGTGATGCAGGGTGTCCACGACAATTACGATACCGACACGTTCAAGGCCCTGATCGCGGCGAGCGAGGGACTGACGGGCATCAAGGCAGAGGGCGACCGGACGGCCAGCCATCGCGTGATCGCCGATCACCTGCGCTCCACCAGCTTCCTGCTGGCCGATGGGGTGCTGCCGTCGAACGAAGGGCGCGGATATGTGCTGCGCCGGATCATGCGCCGTGCGATGCGTCATGCGCATCTGCTCGGTGCGGACAAGCCGCTTATGCACCGCCTCGTGCCCGAACTGGTGAGCGAGATGGGCGCGGCCTATCCCGAACTCGTCCGCGGCCAAGCCCTGATCCAGGAGGTTCTCGAGCGCGAGGAAACCCAGTTCCGCCGCACGCTCGACAAGGGATTGCGCCTGCTGGACGAGGAGACGGGCGATCTGGGCGAGGGGGGCACACTGCCCGGGGAAACCGCGTTCAAGCTCTACGACACCTATGGCTTCCCTTACGACCTCACCGAAGACGCATTGCGCAGCCGCGGCATCGGCGTGGATCGCGAGGGGTTCGATGCCGCGATGGCGCAGCAGAAGGCCGCGGCCCGCGCCGCCTGGAAGGGTTCGGGCGAGGCGGCGAGCGACGAGGTCTGGTTCGACATCGCCGAGCGCGAAGGTTCGACCGAATTCACCGGCTACAGCTCGACCACGGGCGAGGCGGCGGTGGTGGCCATCGTCAAGGACGGGGCCGAGGTCGACAAAGCGTCTGCGGGCGATCAGGTGATCGTGCTGACCAACCAAACTCCGTTCTATGGCGAAAGCGGCGGCCAGACCGGCGATGCGGGCCGCATCTGGACGCCCGATGGTTTCGAATTCGCGGTCGAAACGACGAACAAGCCGCTGGGACGATTGCACGCGCATGTCGGCACAGTGGAGAAGGGCGAGGTAAAGGTGGGCGATGCGGTCCATCTCGCGATCGATGCCGACCGGCGGGATCGCATCCGCGCGAACCATTCGGCGACCCACCTCGTCCACGCGGCCCTGCGCTATGCCCTCGGCGAGCATGTGACGCAGAAGGGATCGCTGGTGGCGGACGATCGCTTCCGGTTCGATTTCTCTCACCCCAAGCCGCTGTCGCCCGAGGAAATCGCCGACGTCGAAGCTGAGGTGAACGCGGAAATCCGCGCCAACGAGCAGGTCTCGACCAGGTTGATGACGCCCGACGATGCCGTCGCGGCGGGCGCGCTGGCCCTGTTCGGGGAGAAATATGGCGACGAGGTGCGCGTCCTCTCCATGGGTCGCAAGCCGGACGGAAGCCGCAATTTCTCGGTCGAATTGTGCGGCGGCACCCATGTCGAGGCGACGGGCGATATCGGCCTGTTCCACATCGTTTCGGAAAGCGCGGTCAGCTCGGGTGTGCGACGGATCGAGGCGCTGACGGGCGATGCGGCGCGTCGCTGGCTCTTGGCGCGCGACGAAGCGGTAAAGGCGATCGCCAGCGCGCTGAAAACCGCGCCCGACGATGCCGCGGCGCGCGTCGCGGCGCTGGTGGACGAGCGCAAGCGGCTCGAGAAAGAACTGGCCGAAGCCAGGCGCGCCCTCGCGCTCGGCGGCGGCGGCGCAGGTCCGACACAGGCACAGGACGAGGATATCGGCGGCGTGACCTTTTCCGGTCAGACGATCGAAGGTCTCGATCCCAAGGAATTGCGCCCGCTGCTCGACGAGGCCAAGTCCCGCATCGGGTCTGGGGTCGCAGCGGTCTGCGCGGTCAATGACGGGAAGGCGGCTTTCGCCGTCGCAGTGACGGACGATCTGACCGATCGGTTCAGCGCGGTCGATCTGGTGCGCAAGGGTGTCGAGGCACTCGGCGGCAAGGGCGGGGGCGGACGACCCGACATGGCGCAGGGCGGTGGGCCGGACGGCTCGCAGGCCGATGCCGCGATCGCTGCGGTTCGCCAAGCCCTTAGCGCAGGATAGGCGCCCGACAGAAAACCGCCCGCAGCCGAGGTGGCGCGGGCGGTTTCTATTCTTGTTTCCGACCGTCCGTCAGGCGCTCGGCGTCTTCTTCGTCACGCCGCTGCTGCCCTGTTCGAGATCGTTGCCGCCCGTATCGCCGGGCTGGCCGCGACCCTGATCGACTTTCGCCGTGCTCTTCAACGGGTCCTGCACGTTCTGCGGCTTGAACTTCTCGTCATTGGGCGTTGGTTTGGTGGGATCGGGATTGCTCATCGCATTTTCTCCTTTCCCTTCCAATGCATGAGCGCGCGGATCGTTCAATTTCTGTCCGGGCCGAGCTGGCGATAGAGCGCGCGCAGGTCCCGTTCGCAGGACTTGAGACCCTCCGCTGCGATCAGGCTTTCCCGGCTACTCGCCATCGCTTCCAAACGTTCGATGATGTCCGCCACCTCGCCGCCGCGGGCCTCTGCGCGCCGGGCGAGGAAGATCAGGTCGCTGACCGGACGCATGGCGAGGAAGCTTTCGACCATAGCGGGGATAAGCGCGGGATCGCTGCGCCAGTCGCGCCCTTCGAACAGGGTTTCGACGACATGCTGGCCCGCGCCGAAGCATTCGTAGCGGATGCAGCCTGCGAACCCTTCGTCCGCCCGCCGTTCATAGATCGTGCATAGCCCGTCCTGCCCGAGTTTGGGGCAGGGCTCGCCCGCCTCTTTGCGAGCCGAGAAGCCCGGCATATCATCCGATGGATAGGCGATGCAGCACAGCGCCGCGCAGCGCGAGCAGTCGGCCCGTGTTTCGATCTCGGCCACGAAAGCGCCCTTCAGTCGCTCGCCGTGCTGCTGCGCAGTTTGGGGCGGTAGCTGAGCGCGCCTTCCTGTTCGATCTTCACGCGATATTCGTCGCGCTGTTCGTGGATGGAGGCGATCACCGGGCCCATCGGCACGCCGATGTCGACGAGGACCGCCTCGCTCAGTTGGAGCGAGCTTTCGAGCGTTTCGGGCACTGCGTGGCTGGCCCCGGCGCGGTAGAGTTCGGCCGCGTGGCCGGTATCGCGAGCGCGCGCGACGATCAGCAATTGGGGATAGGCCTTGCGCAGTTTGGTGACGAGGCGCGCGGCCAGAACCGGTTCGTCCATGGTCAGAACCACGGCGAGCGCGCTTTCGATACCCAGTTTGTCGAGTGCATCGCTGCGCGAAGCATCGCCGAACGCGGCGCGAAAGCCACGGCGCTTGGCGCTGGCGATCAGGTCGGCATTCGAATCGATCGCGACATAGGGCTTGTCGTGCGTTTCCAGCATCCGCGCGATCAGGCGACCGACGCGGCCCGCGCCGATGATGATGACGCGCGGGTTCCCCTCATCCTCGGGCGGCAATTCCGGCATGGGCTCGACCCGCCGGGCGATGGCGCGACCGACCAGTGCGAGCACGGGCGTGATGGTCAGGCCGATGGCCGTGACGATCTGCCAGAACTGCGCCGTGCCCGGCTGGATGAGCAGCGCGGAACTGGCCGCGGCAAGCACGATAAGCGTCGTTTCCGACGGGCTCGCCATGAGGATACCCGTCTCCGCCGCCGTAGATCGCCGCGCGCCCATCAGGCGCAACAGGATGCCGGTTACCAGCGCCTTGAAGACCAGCACGCCCACCACGGCAGTCGCGATCATGCCGAGATTTTCCCAGATCGTGGCGAGATCGATGCTCATCCCCACGGTGATCAGGAAAATTCCGAGCGCGAGGCCCTTGAACGGTTCGATGATCGCTTCGACCTCGCCGTGATATTCGGTCTCCGCGATTAACAGCCCGGCGATCAGCGCCCCGACGATGGGGGACAGGCCCGCAAGCGCGGTGGCGAGGCTGGCTCCGATCACGACGAGCAGGCTGGCGGCGAGGAACAGCTCCGGGCTCTTGGTGCGCGCGGCCTGCGCGAAAAGGCGGGGCAGGGCGATCCGTCCGGCAATGAGCAACACCGCGATCACGACCCCGCCGACAACGAGTGTGTCGACCAGTCCCTCCCACCCTTCGGCCTGCGCGGTGGGGGCCATGGCGCCGAGGATGAAGATGATCGGCACGATCATAATATCCTCGAAAAGCAGCATCGATAGCGCGGAGCGCCCCACGGGCGAGTGCGTGCCCGATATCGGCAGGACGATCGCAGTGGAGGAGAAGGCGAGCGCGAAGCCCAGCGCCAGCGCCCCGGTCCAGTACTGGCCGATCATGGCGAGGACGATCGCCAGCATCACGCCGGTGACGAGCAGTTCGAGCGCGCCCAATCCGAACACCAGTCTGCGCATCTGCCAGAGGCGTTTGAAACTCAGTTCCAGTCCGATGGTGAACAGCAGTAGGATGATGCCGAATTCCGCGAAGGGTTCGAGCGCCTCGGGATCGGTAATCGTTATATGAGTGAGCCAAGGTCGCTCGTAGACCAGCTGGCCAAGCCCGAACGGGCCGACCGCGATGCCGATCAGGATGAAACCGATGACGGGCGTGATGCGGAAGCGAGTGAAGACGGGGATGACGAGCCCCGCCGCGCCGAGGATCACCAGCGCATCGGATATCATCGGGGTCGCTTCGATCTCGCCGGCCATGAGAGGGTCCTATAATGCGGGGCGGGGTTGCGCCAGTGTTGCTGTGGCGAGATTTATGATGTCACGCACGATCCTCCCCCATCGGGAGAGGGGGACCATTCCTAGGATCATAAAGGGGCACTCGTTGCCCGAAAGGGCGGAGCCCAAAGGAGCCGGTGCCCCTCCACCCCGATCCGCTTCGCGTCTCGCGGTCCCCATCGCCGTGCCGGGGAGGATCAGCCCCCGCCGACGGTCTGCGGGCCGAGCGGTTCGGCGCGCGGGCGGGTCTTGCCCGGATGCGCGCCATCCTCGTCCCATTCGATCCGGTAGAGATCGAAGCGCCGGTCGGCGAGATTGCGCACCGTGCCTTCCGCGCGCGCCCAGCTGAGATCGGCGAGATTGATATCGCTGATCGTCAGTGTCTCGACATTCTCGCTGGCTTCGGCCGCAATCCCGTCGCGCGCGAAGGGGAAATCGCAGGGCGTCAGAATGCAGCTCTGCGCGTACTGGATGTCCATATTGGCAACGTTCGGCAGATTGCCGACATTGCCGGACAGGACCACAAAGCACTGGTTTTCGATCGCCCGCGCCTGCCCGCAATAGCGCACGCGGAGATAGCCCTGACGGCTGTCGGTGCAGAAGGGGACGAAGATGATCCGCGCGCCTTCGTCCGCCAGCTTGCGGCTCAGTTCGGGGAATTCGCTGTCATAGCAGATCTGCACGCCGATCGGGCCGCAATCGGTCTGGATAACGTCGATCGTGTCGCCGCCGCGAATGTTCCACCAATAACGCTCATTGGGCGTGGGGTGGATCTTTTCCTGTTCGTGCACCGATCCGTCGCGCAGGCAGACATAGGCGACGTTGTGAATGTCGCCATCGTCCATCCGGGTCGGGTGCGATCCTCCGATGATGTTGATGTTGTAGCGCATCGCCATTTCGGACAGATCGGCGCGGATGCGGGGCGTGTATTCCGACAGGCGCTCGATCGCTGCGACTGGGGAGAGCTCTTCCGGCTCGAAGCTCAGCAATTGCAGCGTGAACAGTTCGGGAAAGACGATGAAATCCGCTTCGTAATCGGACGCCACGCCGATGAAATACTGGATGGCGCGCAGGAATTCGTCGTAATCGGCGACCGCGCGGGCCTGCAGCTGGCAGGTTGCCACGCGCACCGATTCGACCCCCCGCGGCAGGCGCTTCTTCACCGGCTGATCGCGCTCCACATAGGGATTGCGCCACACCATCATCACTGCGTTCCCGCGCGACGCCTTGTCCTCGGGCAGGTATTTGCGCATCACTTCGCGCGGTTCGAACCCGTTGGCGAGCTGGAAGCGCAGCACCGGATCGTGCAGCTTTCCGGCGACGAGGCGTTCGAGGTAGTCCTCGGGGCTTTCGACCTTGTCGGTCTTGCGGCGGCGCGCCCGGTCATATCCCGGCATTCGGCCCCCGAAGACGATACCGGTAAGATCGTTCTCCTCCGCCAGCGCGCGCCGTTCTTCGTAGAGGCGCCGCCCGATGCGCACCCCGCGCACCTTGGGATCGACGCACATCTCGTAGCCGTAGAGCCAGTCCCCGGTCGGATCGTGGCGGCTGCCGTATCCGTTGCCGGTGATCTCGTCCCAATCGTGCGGCGCGAAGGCCACCGGCTCGGGCAATTGCATCGAGGCGCAATAGCCCACCACCTCGTCATCGAGCAGGGCGACGAAGCAGCCATCGGGGAAGTTGTTGATCTGGCCGCGGATTTCGCTCTGCTTGTAGGGCGGCAATTCGGTGTAGACGCGGCGGATCAGCGCGGCGATCCCGCGGATATCCTTGATCATCGCGCGGCGCACGACAAGGCGCGCTTGGCCGACGCGCTCCTCGTCCTTCTTCGGCGATTTGCGCTTCTTGGGGGTTTTCGCGGTGGGTTTCTTCGCCATGGATTCTTCGCCGATTCAGGAGAGCGGAGAACAGGGCGCCCCCCTCGACGCCCTGTTCCCCCGAATAAGTTGTCCGGGTCCCGTCACTCCCGGACTGGTGGCGGCTCAGGCCGCCTTGTTCATCTCTTTTTCGAGATTGCTGCGGACCGCCTCGAAGAACTGCTCGGTGGTCAGCCAGCTCTGGCCCGGGCCGATCAGCAGCGCGAGATCCTTGGTCATCTGGCCGTTCTCGACCGTTTCGACACAGACCCGCTCCAGCGTTTCGGCGAACTTCACCACATCGGGGGTGTCGTCGAACTTGCCGCGATAGATCAGGCCGCGCGTCCAGGCGAAGATCGACGCGATGGGGTTGGTCGAGGTCGCTTTGCCCTGCTGGTGCTGACGATAGTGGCGGGTGACGGTGCCGTGCGCGGCTTCGGCCTCCACGGTCTTGCCGTCGGGCGAGAGAAGCACGCTCGTCATAAGGCCGAGCGAGCCGAAGCCCTGCGCCACGACATCCGACTGCACGTCGCCGTCATAATTCTTGCAGGCCCAGACGAACTTGCCGCTCCACTTGAGCGCGGCGGCGACCATGTCGTCGATCAGGCGGTGTTCGTAAGTGATGTTCGCCGCCTTGAACTTGTCGGCGAATTCGGCGTCGAACACTTCCTGGAACAGGTCCTTGAAGCGGCCATCGTACTTCTTGAGGATGGTGTTCTTGGTCGAGAGATAGACCGGCCATCCGCGATCGAGCCCGTAATTGAAGCTGGCGCGGGCGAAATCGCGGATCGATTCGTCGAGATTGTACATCGCCATGGCGACGCCCGACTGCTGGAATTCGAACACGTCGAGATCGATGTTCTCGCCATTCTCGCCTTCGAAGACGAGGCGCAATTTGCCGGCGCCCGGAATCAGCGTGTCCTTGGCGCGGTACTGGTCGCCGAAGGCGTGGCGGCCGACCACGATCGGATCGGTCCAGCCGGGGACGAGGCGCGGCACGTTGTCGATCACGATCGGCTCGCGGAAGACGACGCCGCCCAGGATGTTGCGGATCGTCCCATTGGGGCTGACCCACATCTTCTTGAGGCCGAATTCCTCGACGCGGGCTTCGTCCGGCGTGATCGTGGCGCATTTCACGCCGACGCCGTATTCCTTGATGGCGTTCGCGGCGTCGACCGTGATCTGGTCGTCGGTGGCATCGCGGCTTTCGATCGAAAGGTCATAATATTTCAGGTCTATATCGAGATAGGGGAGGATCAGCCGCTCGCGGATCCATTCCCAGATGATCTTCGTCATTTCGTCGCCGTCGAGTTCGACGACCGGGTTCTTGACCTGAATTTTCTGCATGATGGCCCTGTCTGTTGAATGTCGGGAAAAGGTTTGCGCGGGCTTTAGCAGAGCCGGACGAACGCGCAACCGGGCCGAAACGGGGCTGGCTGCCTCGCCTAATTCGGGCGGAGTTCTTCGAGCAGGGCAGTCGGACGCTCGAACGCGTCCGCTTCCCGGCGCGCGATGAAGGGGGTCTTGCCGACCCAATCGGTCCCGGTCGCGCAATCGATCAGGAATTGCGCGAGATCGGCGCGGCGGGTGCGCAGGGTGCCGGTGGGCAGATCGCGCTCCGACACCTCGAAATCCTGCGTGCGCGGCTGATCCAGCAGCCAGCCGGGGCGGGCCGCGGTCCAGGCGATGTCGGCCGACCCGCTCAACACGCGCTCCATCCGGCGCATGTCGGCGAACAGCGCGGAAAGGGGGAGGGAAGCGGCACGAAACCATTCGGGTACGCTCGCCTGCCGATCGACGAAGGCGGCGCTGATCACGACCAGCCGCCGGACGCCCGTATCGCGCATCGCCTCGATGATCCGTTTGGTGCCGAGCGAATAGAGCGGGGGAGGATCG
The DNA here is from genome assembly GCA_009993605.1 of Erythrobacter sp. Taxonomy (GTDB): domain Bacteria; phylum Pseudomonadota; class Alphaproteobacteria; order Sphingomonadales; family Sphingomonadaceae; genus Qipengyuania. The sequence continues at coordinate 28,836 of JAACTB010000008.1, read as the reverse complement.
GCCAGCGTCGCAGGCTCCCGGCCCGGACCCACGGTCGAAATCACTGCATCGCATCCTTTCACGACCGGATGCAGATTTCCTTCGAGAAGATCGACGGTAACGCGCTCCATCTGCGGATCGCTACCGAAATCGTCGGGCCAGTCGCGCGCCGCGCCGCGCACGTCGATATCGCGCGCAAGCGCCTGCTCCGCGACCAGCGATCCCACGCCGCCGGTCGGCCCGAAAAGACAGAGTTTCGTCATACCGGATGAACCCGCAGCGCCCGCCATAGGTCCCGCAGACCTGCGCCCGACACGAAAAAGCCCGCCAAAGGGCGGGCTCCTGCGTCATACGCCTAAATCATACGATGGTGGGCGTACCAAGGATTGAACTTGGGACCCCTACGATGTCAACATAGTGCTCTACCACTGAGCTATACGCCCGCACCATCGAATGCGCGCCAGCCCGAGGGCTGCGCAGGCGGGCCATCTAGCGAGCGGTCCCGCCCCATGCAAGCCACAATTTGCCTCTCCCGACGCTCTAGAGCGAGGCGGAAATCCGGTCATCCAAAGTGCGCGCCACTTCGAGGACCAGATCCTTGAGGTGGAAGGGCTTTGAGAGGACACGCGCCTGCGGTTGGTCGCGATTGGCCTTGAGCGTCACGGCGGCGAATCCGGTGATGAACATCACCTTCGTATCCGCGCTGATCTCGTTGCAGCGTTGCGCCAACTCGATGCCGTCCATTTCCGGCATCACGATATCGGACAGGAGCAGGTCGTACCGCCGCTCCTCCAAAAGCGGGAGGGCCGCCGTGCCACGATCGACCGAATCGACGGCATAGCCGGCCTTCTCCAGCGCGCGTTCGAGATAGGTGCGCATGGCATCGTCGTCTTCCGCGAGAAGGATGCGGGGCTGATAGGTATCGGTCATGGGCACAGTCCTAGCACCGAGCCCTTAAGAAATCTTGCCCCTTGGTCGTACCCCGGCCAGGAATTGTCGCTTTTTTTTGCGCGGGCCCGGGTGCCGGGGGTTTCGAAGAACGCGAACGCTTTGACTCGATGCGGCGAAAGGCGCACATCCGGCACCATGCCAGCGCCTCTTCTCCCGCATCGGATACAGGGCAGCGAGGAAGCGGCTTTCACCCTTTCCTATCCTGAGCGTCCGGCCGTTCCCATCGTGATCGCCGCTCCGCACGGTGGGAGACATTATCCCGAGGATGTCGTCGACGCGATGCGCGATCCAGGCCGGGCGACGCTGAAACTCGAAGATCGCCTGATCGACCTGCTCGCTGCCGAGGTAGCGCAGACGAGCGGCGCGCCTTTGATCGTAGCCCACGCCCCGCGCGCGATGATCGACCTCAATCGTTCGCCCGACGATATCGACTGGTCGATGATCGCAGGGCCCCCTCGCGGCGACAATCCAAGGGGAGGCGTCAACCGCCGCGCGCGCACCGGATTGGGCTTGGTGCCGCGCAGGCTGCCCGGCATGGGTGAAATCTGGAGAGGCAGGCTGGCGCGCGAGGAACTCGATGCGCGGATCGAGACGATCCACAAACCCTATCACGCGGCGCTTGCGGATCTGCTCGAACGGGTGCGTGACGAATGGGGGGCGGTCCTGTTGATCGACCTTCATTCCATGCCGCCGCTCAAACCCGCCGGGCCCGGCCAGCAGGCGGCCGAATTCGTCATCGGGGACCGGTTCGGAGCATCCTGCGGTGACGGGCTGGCGGCGGGCGCGCTGAATGTCCTCGCGGCGGCGGAGCGCAGAGTCGCGCACAATCGCCCCTATTCGGGCGGCTACGTGCTCGACCGGCATGGGGCACCGCGTCGCAATATCCATGCCTTGCAGATCGAAGTGTGTCGCAGCGCCTATCTCGATGCGGAGATGCGCGAGGTCGGTCCTCGGTTCGCCGGCGTGGCGCGGCTGCTCGCCCAGCTGGTGCGATCGCTCGCCGCGCAGGTCGCGGGCCTGACGTCCGGCGACAGCATCCGGCAGGCAGCGGAGTAGGGCCTCGGCGCAAAGAAAAAACCACCCCGTGCATAGAGCACGGAGTGGCCAAGGTTCAGGGAGGAGATGCGCTTTCGCGCATCGGCCGGAAGCGCCATGAGGGAAGCGGCTTCCGGTGACCTCGAAATGGTGCGGTCGGCGCCCCGTTTCAAGCCCGGGACTGATGGTCAACGCAAATGCGCCTCCACCTGTCGCAGGGCCTGAATGATGGGGGCGCTGCTCGCCGAATCAGTTGACCGCCGGCTGGCCTGCGAAGGCGTCCGGCGCAGTGCCCTGCTGGACCTGGCGCGAGAAGATCGCGCGCATCATGTCGAGCGAGAAGATATGCGCGTGGATCAGCATCATCAGGCCGTTATCGGCCCATTTCTTCGCGGTCTCGGCATCGATTTCGCGCAGCTTTTCCTGATTGACCATCTGGAAGCCACGATAGGTATAGGGCGTGTCGGGCGCTTCCTGGCGCGAGATCGACATTTCGCCGTCCATCAGCAGATCTGCGTTCTTCAGTTCTTCCATGAACGCCTTGGTGCGCTGACCGGCGGCTTCGAACTGTTCGCAGAAATCGAGGATCTGCTGCGTGGCCTGCGTGACCTTGCCTTCGTCGTCGAACAGGCGCTCGCCTTCCTCGAACTCGCCGATCACCTTGTCCTGCGTCGGGTCGAAGCAGAGCGACAATTCGTCCGCATCGGGGCGCAGCTTGGCCAGCATGAAGGGATAGCGGCGGATATAGGCGGGGATGTAGACCGGCTCGTTCACCTTGCCCTGATCGTCCACATAGGTGTTCACACCTTCGTTGAGGCCCATCAGGCACAGCGGCAGCGGCTGGTCGCCCGAGCTGAACACGATCGGGAAATTGCGCTGCGCCTGGACGAATTCGTCGACCGTCAGCGGCACGGCGTGCTGGTTCTTGAGGAACCCGGCATCGTCGATCTGCTTGGTGCGGAACTTGCCGTGATCGCGGCTGTTGAGCGGCATCAGGTCGTTGTAGAACAGGGGCAGGGTGGGCTGCGGCGCGCTGGCCATGAATGATCTCCGGATCGGTCAGAAAAAGGCTCTGCGCGCGATGGCCTGCATGGACCGACCCCCGCACGCGTGAAGCCGTGCGCTTTACGGAGAGTCCGGCGCGGAGGCAAGCGGGAGCAATTTGCCCGGATTGAGGATGCCGCGCGGGTCGAGCGCCTGCTTGACCGCGCGCATCGTCGCCAGCGCGACCGGATCGCCCAATCGCTGCAATTCGTCCACCTTGACCTGCCCGATCCCGTGCTCGGCGCTGATCGAACCGCCGTATCGCGTGACGAGGTCGTAGACGAAGCAGCTGACCTCCTTTGCCTGCGCCGCTTCCCATCCGTCCTTGTCGCTGCCGCGCGGGGCAAGCACGTGGAAGTGGACGTTGCCGTCGCCCAGATGGCCGAACGCGATCGCCTCGTGATCGGGGAATTGCGCTTCGACAGCAGGCACGGCTTCGGCGACGAAATCCGCCATCCGCGCCACCGGCACCGAGACATCGTGCTGCGCCGCGGGGCCGATGGCCCGTTCGGCCGGCGCGATCGATTCGCGCAGGAGCCAGAATTGTTCGGCCTGGTGTTCGTTCGCCGCGATCGTCGCATCGTCGAGCAGTTCGTTTTCGAGCGCGGTTTCAAGCATCCGCTCGGCAATCGGGTCGAGCGTGTCGTCCGCGCCGCGATCCGCCACCAGCTCGATCAGCGCGTGCCATTCGTGGTCACCGCCGAGAGGATTGCGGGCGTCGGGCAGGTAATCGAGCACGGCCTCGAAAGAATGGCGTGGAATGACCTCGAAACCCTCCAGCAACCCGCCTGCAACCCGCTCGCAATGGATGAGCAGCTGGCGCGCCTGTCCGATCGAGCCGAGCCCCGCCCAGATCACCCGCCGTCCGCCGATTTCGGGCAGCAGACGCAACGTCGCCGCAGTGACGATGCCGAGCGTCCCTTCCGAACCGATCAAGAGCTGTTTGAGATCGAACCCACGATTGTCCTTCTTTAGCGGCGTGAGCGTGTCGATCACGCTCCCATCGGCCAGCACCGCTTCGATCCCCAGCACCTGCGCCCGCATCGATCCGTGGCGCAGCACCTGGGTACCCCCGGCATTGGTGGAAATGAGCCCACCGATTGTCGCCGAGCCCTTGCCGCCGAGCGTCAGCGGGAACCGCAGCCGCTCCTTTTCGGCAGTTTCGTGAAGAGTCTGAAGCACGACGCCCGCATCGCAGACGATCTCGCGCGCATCCGTGTCGAGCGCGCGGATTGTGTCCATCCGCCTGAGACTGAGCAGGAGGGCCGTCCCGCTCGTATCGGGGGTGGCGCCGCCGGACATCCCGCTATTGCCGCCCTGCGGCACGATCGGGACACGATAGTCGTGGCACAGCCGCACCAGCGCCGCGACCTCTTGGGTGTTCGCGGGCGAGGCGAGACCGAGGGCCTTGCCGGTATAACGCCCGCGCCAGTCGGTCAGCCAGGGATCGAGCAGATCGGGATCGTCGGTAAAGCCGCGCGGTCCGAGAAGCTCGCGGACTTGGTCGAGGAAGGGGCGCGTGTCTGGGGCGGGATGAGTCATCGTGATGGATATGCCACACCTCGAGGCTCGGGCGCTACCGCGATCGGGCGTAGGCGTGCAATTAAGCGCGCGTTCAAGCATTCGGGGGCAGGGCGGCGCGCAACGAGACCGCCGCGCAGTATCGCGTCCAACTGGCGTTCGGAAGGAAATTTCAGCTTCTGCCCATGGCCAGCCTTGCCATCATCCTGTCCCCCCTGCTTCTTTTCGCAGCCTCCGCTGCGGACAGGCCCGTAGCCGACGGCGTGTCGGTCGAGCGTCCGGCCCATCAGGAGCAGGAAACCATCTCCCGTCTGACGGAAGAGGCGGCGCGGCGGCAGAGCCAAGCGTCGCCCGGTGCGGCGCCCTGGTGGGTACGCTTCGCCCCCGATTTCCGCGCACCTACCGCCAATCAGGTCAGGATAGAACGGCGCGTGATCGTGCGGATTTCGCCGCGCGCTGCGCCTGCGCAGAGCTTCGCGCCCGCCACGGTGCAGACCCGCGCACCCGTCCGCTTCGTTTCGCGGCCGATGGAGGATTGCGTGCCCGTCTCCGCGATCGCGGGCGTCAGGGCCGACACCGGCAACCGCCTGCTGCTCTATCTGCGTGACCGGCGGCTGGTGAGCGCGCAGCTTGAACGGGCCTGTTCCGCGCGCGACTATTATTCGGGCTTCTATTTCGAGCCCAATGACGATGGACGGCTGTGCATCGATCGCGATCGCCTGTTGTCGCGCACGGGCGCCCGGTGCTCGCTTTCGAACATGGCGCAGCTGGTTCCCGTCAGCGGCGGGGGATAGCGCGCCGCCGAACCTGCCACCGGGGCCGAAACGGGCGATTTCTTGACTTCGCGCGCGTTTTGCGCCATGGGCCGCGCCGCGCGTGGTCCTTTCTTATCGCGTGCGTCGTCTCAGCCTATTTTCTGACGATATTCCTCCAGACTCCGAAGCGGACCTGCATGACCTTTGCCGATCTCGGCCTTTCCGAAAAACTCCTCGATGCGGTCGAAGCCGCCGGTTACACCGAGCCGACCGCGATCCAGGCCGAGGCGATCCCGCCGGTCCTGATGATGAAAGACATCATCGGCATCGCGCAGACCGGCACCGGCAAGACTGCCAGCTTCGTGCTTCCGATGATCGACATCATGGCCGCCGGACGCCGCCGCGCGCTGATGCCGCGCAGCCTGATCCTGGCGCCGACCCGCGAACTCGCCGCGCAGGTGGCCGAGAATTTCGAGAAATACGGGAAGAACCACGATCTCAAGCTCGCGCTGTTGATCGGGGGCGTGCAGATGGGCGATCAGGTCAAGGCGCTAAACGAAGGCGTCGATGTGCTGATCGCGACGCCGGGCCGGTTGATGGACCTGTTCGAGCGGGGCAAGATTCTGCTCAACGGATGCGAACTCCTCGTCATCGACGAGGCGGACCGGATGCTCGACATGGGGTTCATCCCCGATATCGAATTTATCTGTTCCAAGCTTCCCGAAGCGCGCCAGACGCTTCTCTTCAGCGCTACGATGCCGCCGCCGATCGAAAAGCTGGCGAAGAAATTCCTCAGCAACCCGAAGCGGATCGAGGTCAGCCGCGCGGCCAGCACGAACAAGGACATCACCGCCTTCAAGGTGATGACCAAGTCGCGCGCCAAGCAGGATACGCTGCGCTGGCTGCTTTCGCACGACCTGGTCGAGACCGCGATCATCTTCGCCAACCGCAAGACCACGGTGCGCGAGCTCAACAAGAGCCTGCAACGCGACGGTTTCCGCAGCGGGGAGATCCATGGCGACATGGACCAGTCCAGCCGCTTGCAGGAACTGGCCCGATTCAAGGCGGGCGAGGTCAACATCCTCGTCGCCAGCGACGTCGCGGCGCGCGGGCTCGACATCAAGGGCGTGAGCCACGTCTTCAATTACGACACGCCTTGGCACCCGGACGATTACGTCCACCGCATCGGTCGCACGGGCCGCGCAGGCGCCAAGGGTCGCGCCTTCACCTTCGTCACGCCCGAAGATGCCGAAGCGATCGAGAATGTCGAGAAGCTGACCGGCAGCGAAGTTCCGGTGTTCGGCCAGAAGGATGTGCGCGTCGAGCTGCGCGATCCGTCGCAGGACAAGGCTGAAAAAGCCGACGAGCCGGGCGAGGAAAAGCCCGCGCGCAAGAGCCGTCGCAAGAGCGAAGAGCGCGACGACACTGTTCAGGATACGCCGCCGAAGGACAAGCCGCGCCGTGGACGGTCTCGGTCCGAACGGGACGACGAGCGCGATGACGTCCCGACGAGTGAAGGTCGCGATGCGTCCAAGGATCGGCCGCGCAACGATCGTCCGCGCAATGATCGTCGCAACGACCGTCAGGACGATCCCGTCCCGGCAGGCGAATGGAACGGCCCGCGCCCGACCTTCCTTGATGTCTCCGCCCTGGCCTGAGCGTGCTGCCGGCGGAGACCTGAGGGTCTAGTCCGCCAGCTTGACGAAGCTGTCGATCACGCGCTTGGTCCCGGCCTTCTCGAACGCGATCTCGAGCTTGTTGCCTTCCTGATCGGTGACCTCGCCATATCCGAACTTCTCGTGGAAGACGCGCGCACCGATCGCGACGTCGGTCCGGGCCTTGGCCGCGAAACTGGCGGCTGAGCGCTTGTTTTCCGCAACGCGAACGGGTTTCGTCTCGTAACCGGTCGCCAGCGCGCGCTGCCAGCCGGGGCCGCGGGCGGTGCTGCGATCCGGGCGATCGCGCGAGACGTGGGCGAAGGGGTCCTCGCTCTCGCTCCAGTTCGCGCGCCATAGCGATGCGCCGCCGCTCATTGTGGTTTCCTGCTCGATATGCTCGTCCGGCAGTTCCTCGATGAACCGGCTCGGGATCGAGCTGGTCCATTGGCCGAAGATGCGGCGATTGGCGGCGTGCAGGATCGTGCATTTGCGCCGCGCGCGCGTGATCGCGACATAGGCGAGGCGGCGTTCTTCCTCCAGCGAGGCGAGACCGCCTTCATCGAGCGCGCGCTGCGAGGGGAACACGCCTTCTTCCCAGCCGGGCAGGAAGACGTTGTTGAATTCCAACCCCTTGGCGGCATGCATGGTCATGATGGTGACCTTCTCGTCACCGCCTTGCGCGTCATTGTCCATGACGAGGCCGACATGTTCGAGGAAATCGCCGAGTGTGTCGTATTCCTCCATCGCGCGGGCGAGTTCGGAGAGGTTTTCGGCGCGGCCCGCGCTCTCCGCACTGCGATCCTTCGCCAGCATATCGTCATAGCCGCTTTCGGACAGGACGAGGCGCAGGAGATTGGCGGGCGTCTCCCGCTCCACCGCCTCGCGCCAATAGACGAACTGCTTCAAGAGGCCCGTCAACATGTTGCGCGCGCGGGTGGGCAGTTCGTCGCTGTCGACGAGGTCGAGGCTGGCGGCGGCGAGGGGCAGGCCGGTGCGGCGCGCATGGCGGCGCATCGATTCCAGCGTCTTGGCACCGAGCCCGCGCTTGGGCTGGTTGTAGATGCGTTCGAAGGCGAGATCGTCCGCAGGCTGAGCGATGACGCGCAGATAGGCGAGCGCATCGCGGATCTCGGCGCGCTCGTAGAAGCGGAAGCCGCCCACGATGCGGTAATTAAGGCCGATCTGGATGAAGCGGTCCTCGAACTCGCGGGTCTGGTATTGGGCACGGACCAGGATCGCGATCTCGTCGAGCGGAGCGCCCTCGCGCTCCAGCCGCTCGATATCCTCGCCCACCCGGCGCGCTTCCTCGGGCGCGTCCCACACGCCGATGACGCGCACCTTGTCGCCCGCCGGAAGCTCGGTCCACAGCGTCTTGCCGAGGCGCTGGCTGTTGGCGTCGATCAAACCCGATGCGGTCGCCAGGATCTGCGGCGTGGAGCGATAATTCTGCTCCAGCTTGACGACCTTGGCGCCGGGAAAATCCTTTTCGAACTTGAGGATATTGGCGACTTCCGCTCCGCGCCAGGAATAGATCGACTGGTCGTCATCCCCGACGACGCAGATATTCTTGCGCTCCTGCGCCAGCAGCCGCAGCCAGAGATACTGGACCTGATTGGTGTCCTGATATTCGTCCACCAGGATGTATTTGAAGCGCCGCTGATACTGTTCCAGCAAGTCGCGATGCTGGCGGAAAATGTTGAGCATATGCAGCAGCAGATCGCCGAAATCGCAGGCGTTGAGGCTCTTCAACCGCTCCTGATACAGGCGATAGAACTGCTCGCCGCGCCCGTTGGCGTAGCTTTCGTTCTCCACCGCATCGAGATCGCCGGGATTGAGGCCGCGATTCTTCCACCGGTCGAGCAATCCTGCCAACTGCCGCGCGGGCCAGCGTTTCTCGTCCAAGTCGTTCTCGCGGATCAGCTGTTTCAGCAAGCGCAGCTGATCGTCGGTATCGATGATCGTGTAATTCGATTGCAGCCCAACCAGCTCGGCATGGCGGCGCAGCATCTTGGCGCCGATCGAATGGAAGGTGCCGAGCCAGGGCATGCCCTCCACCGCCTGGCCCATATGGCGCGCCACCCGCTCGCGCATTTCGCGCGCGGCCTTGTTGGTGAAGGTGACGCACAGGATCTCGCTCGGCCAGGCGAGGCGCATGGCGATGAGATGCGCGAGCCGCGCGGTCAGGGCCGCGGTCTTGCCCGTTCCGGCACCCGCCAGCATTAGCACCGGGCCCTCGGTCGTGGTCACCGCCTCGCGCTGGGGTGGGTTCAAACGCTGCGCATAGGCGGGCAGGTCGTCGTGAGACGGGGGGGCGGTAAGATCGGTCATGGGGTCAAGCGAACAGGTAGGGAACGGCGAGCCACCGTGCAAGCGCTGCGACGAACCGAGTGCCGCAGGGGATACCGCTTCGGAACCGCGAGGGCCTCTAGTCCGTTAAGAGGCCGATAGACACGATCCATGAAAGGATACGAATTATGAAGACCATCCTTGCAGCAGGCGCCGCTCTCGGCCTCACCATCGCCGCCGCTCCCGTCATTGCGCAGACCGCGACCACCGCGGCGACCGCGTCCATGCAGATGACCGCCGCCCAGAAGGCGATGTATGACGGCTGGCCCGCCGAGCGCCGCACGGCCTACGATGCGTGGCCCGCCAACGCGAAGACCTATTACTGGACGCTGACCGACCAGCAGAAGCAGGGCTGGTGGATGCTGAATGACGAACAGCGCGTCCGCATCGTCGGCATGACCCCGGCCCAGCGCACCCAGGCCTGGACCGCGATTTCCGCGCAGATGGCCGGTAACATGAGCAACGCTTCGGCGACCGGTACGGCGAACATGTCGAACACGGCGACCGCGCGCACTGCCGCCACCGGCAATATCCGTTTCGTCAGCAACGCCCGCGTCCAGCAGGTGAGCACGACCTCGCCGCCGCGTAGCGAACTGCCGATCTGCACGCCGAACCAGCAGGATGACTGCATCAATCGCGGCGCGCGATAAACCGACTGCCACCCGCGAGCCGCGCCTTGCGCGATCGCGGAGCTTGGAAGGGGGCGGAGCTGCCATGGCGGCTCCGCCCTTTTTCATGTGCTGAATTCACTAAGAATTTGATTAAGAAGCGCTTTTTCCATTCGCCGTGTTTTTGCCACATTTGTCGACCGGATGACGATCGAGCGAGGCGGTCGGCTCTGCCCTTCTCTTGCGGATAAAAACTGAACCGGCCATCTCGACAGCGTGCCGAGCGGGGGATTTCGCAACGGCACGAAGGTTCGTCACGTCTTGGTTATTGAAGGAGATATCCAATGCGTAACACTCTCGTCGCAAGCATGGTGGCCGGTGCGGTCTTTGCCGGTCCGGCCTTCGCTCAAGATGATGGAATGGCGGGCCAGCCACCGGTAGAAGCGCCGGTTACGGCGGAACCGGAGATGGACGCAGCATCCGATCCGATGGCAGCACCTGTCGCACAGGCCGCGCCTGACGCCGCACCCGATCCCGACGTCGTGGCCGGGATCGATGCCATGGCGCAAACCGGTCTGACGCCCGACCAGCAGGCGCAATACGATGCGTGGCCCACGGGAACGCAATCCTATTACAGCGGCCTCACCGCCGACCGTCAGGAACTGTTCTGGTTGTTGAAGGACAATGACAAGATCGCCCTGTCGCAATTGCCCGAAGCCCAACAGGCAGCAGCCTGGGAGATGATCGATCGGCAGGTGCAAGGTGCCGCCGCTGCGCAAACTGCCGACGGACCGACCGAGTAATCGGTCAGACAGGAGAGGCAAGGCGGAGCAAGGTCAGCTTCGCCTTGCCGACCCGGCGCTCGGCATCGACGGCGAGCAGCTTGACCGCGACGTCCTCGTCCTTCGCCGTCTCCAGCGCGATCCAGGTCGCCTCGCCGATCCACCCCAGTCTCAACATCCGGTCGAGCGCGACCTGGCCCGCTCCGGTCCCATAGGGCGGATCGAGCAGGATCAGATCGTGCGGCGCTTTCGCAGGGCCGAGGCTCATCACCGATCCCGCCTGAACCGTCGTCCGCTCGCGCGCTTTCAGGGACGCAATGTTGGCGCGGATCGTATCGAGCGCCGCACCGTCATTCTCCACGAACAGGCAATGGCCCGCCCCGCGCGAGAGGGCTTCGAGACCGAGTGCGCCCGAACCGGCGAACAGATCGGCGACCGCCAGATCCTCGAACGATCCCAAGCGGCTGGCGAGCATACTGAACAGCGTTTCGCGGGTCCGGTCGGCGGTCGGCCTCGTCGCCTCGCCCTTGGGGGCGGCCAATTTCCGCCCACGCCATTCGCCCGCGATAATCCGCATCAGCGGCCCCGCTTCAGCGACTTGCGGAAGCGTTCGACATCCGACTGGCGGATTTCGACCGCTTGGCCGCGTGGCAAGTCGGCGAGTTCGAACGGGCCGTAGGCGGTGCGCAACAGGCGGTTCACCTTCAGCCCGAGATGTTCGAGCACGCGGCGCACCTCGCGGTTCTTGCCTTCGGTCAGCGTCATCTCGATCCAGCGATTGCGCCCGCTGCCGCGTTCGAGATCAGCTTCGATGCTGCCGTAGCGCACCCCATCGATCTCCACGCCTTCCATCAGATCGTCGAGCTGCGCCTGCGAGACATCTCCGAAAGCGCGCGCGCGATAGGTGCGCGGCACGCCCGATGCGGGCAATTCCATCGCGCGCTTCAGCTCGCCGTCATTGGTCAGCAGCAGCAGGCCTTCGGTGGTGAAGTCCAGCCGCCCCACTGGCATCAGCCGGGGCGTGTTCTTTGGCAACGCGTTGCGCAGCGCGGTGTAGATCGTCGGCCGCCCCGCCGGATCGCGCTCGGCGGTGATGAGGCCAGACGGCTTGTGAAACGCGAACAGGCGCGGCGCTTCGGGCGCGGCGACGGGATTGCCATCGACGGTCACGCCCTTGAGGCTTTCCAGCTTGATCGCCGGCGTATCCAGCACCTTGCCATCCACCGCCACGCGGCCGTCCGCGATCATCCGCTCGACCTCGCGCCGGCTGGCAACACCCGCGCGGGCGAGCAATTTGGCGATCCGGTCTCCGGTTTCTGGCAGGGCAGGCATGGCGCCGCCTTTAGGGGCCTGCGGAGACCGTGTCGAGCGGTCCGAATGCGAACCCGAGCCCCGCTCGATCATCGCTATCAGCTGGTGCAGTCGCCGTTCGCTTCCTTGCTCTTGCACTGATTGCACAGATCGCCATCCGGGCGAGTCGAGCGCGTCACGTAGTCGCTCTTGGGATCGTTGGCGCAATTCCGGCACCAGTGCCAGGTGTCGTATTGGAGGCCCTTGCGCTTGCGATATTCTGCCATGTCTTAAGTCTCCTGTTGGAGCCCTCAGACTATTGGGAAAACGGGCCGATTGGATGCGATCCGCAGCCGATATGGATGTTACAGGATCACCGGAAGCCGCGCAAACCAGCCACTGCCACCTCCCATTCAGGTCCGAATCGGAGCCGATATGCTGATTAGTCGAGAAGTGCCGCGATCGTCTCGTGATAGCGCCGGATGCCGCCTTCGAGCGTGCCGAGCATGACCTCGTCAACTCCTCCGCTTTCCAACCCTTGCTGGCCCAGTTCGGCCGCGCGGAAATCCTCGCTGGCGAAGACGCCGCCGTCGAGGAGGTTCCAGCTGCGCTCCCAATGGGCGCGGGCCTTGTCGCCCGCCTCGCCGGGCGCGGGTTCCTCGGGGATCAGCATGAAATCCTCGACCAGAGTGAGGTCGTGCGCCTGGGGCATCATCACCATGACGTTGATGTAATCCGGGCTCGGAATGATCAGCGCGCCGGGCACGAGCTGATAGGCGAAGGTGACGACCCGGCGCAGCGCCGCCATGTCGGTAAGGTCGATCGCGTCCATTTCCTCCAAGCGCCCCACCGCCGAGCGTGCGTGGGGGCCCAGCATATCGCCCGAGGTCACACCGTCCTTGAAGAACGGCCCGATCGTCTTCGCGTGGAGGCGGGTGACGTGATAGCTTTCGAGGAAGGCATCCATCACGAGCTTCCAGTTCGCCTTGACCGTGTGCGTCTTGCGCCGAAACAGGAAATGCCCGGCGGCACCGAAAGCGTCCATGTCCGCTCCGATCGCCTCGGCATGGGTGAAATCCGCATCCTCATCCGGTGCGAACCAGATCAGGCCGCCGCTTTCGAGGCTGGGCAGTTCGACGAGGCCGTGCGCGGCTTTGTCTAGCCCGGGAAAACTGTCGGGACGGGGCAGAGCGAGCAGGCGCCCGTCCACCGAATAGGTCCAGGCGTGATAGGGGCAGACCAGCTTCTTCGCGCATTGGACTTCCTCGCCTTCGACCAGCCGCGTGCCGCGATGGCGGCAGACATTGAGGAACACGTGGGCGCGCCCCTCGCTGTCTCGCGTAATCAGCAACGGGCGTCCGGTGGCGTCGTGAGGCACCGCCATGCCGGGATCGGGCAGCAGAGCGCTCGGACACAGGATTTGCGGCATCCGATCGTACAGCGCGGCGCGCTCGCGCGCGAAATGGGCGGGGTCGGTATAGACCGATGCCGGAACCGACTGAATGCCGCTGGCACCCGGCGCTCCGCCATCCGCGATCGTCCGGGCGAGCGCCAGCTGGCCTGCGGTGGGGCGGTTTTCCATGGGCTGTTCGGCCGCGATAGTGTCGGTAAGCGCCATCGTTCAGGTTCCTTTCGCTCCGGACACTGCTAGTGTCGCAAAAATTTTACGAAGTTGGAAGGACGTACGGGGAATGGCGCAAGCGGTCGCAGGACAGACGAAACGTAGCGCCTGGAAGGTGCTCGGACTGGCGCTGAGCAACCGCAAGACCGTTTTCATGCTGCTGTTCGGCTTCGCGCAGGGCCTTCCGCCCGCGCTGTTTCTCGGCACGCTCTACGCCTGGCTGTCGGAAGCGGATGTCGATCTCGAGACGATGGGCGTCTTCAGCCTCGTCGGCCTGGCCTATGCCTTCCAGTTCCTGTGGTCGCCGCTGCTCGACAGAGTCGATATTCCGGGCGTGCGCAAACTCGGCAAGCGCAAGCAATGGATCGCGCCGATGCAGTTGATCGTCGGGATCGCGCTGGTTGTCATGAGCACGCTCAACCCCGCGACCTCGCTCGGCTGGTTCAGCCTGCTTGCCGCGATCGGCGCCTTCGCCAGCGCGACGCAGGATATCGGCATCAACGCCTGGCGTATCGACGTGGCGGACGAGGTCGCGACGCTCGATATCCTGTCCACCATCACGCAGATGGGCTTCCGCCTCGCCAGCCTCGTCGGCGGTGCGATCGGCCTCATTCTGGCTGAGAAGAACGGCTGGCCGTGGGTCTATGTCATGTTCGGCTTCGTCATGCTGGCGATCGGGATTGCCGGGCTGTTCGCGCCCGATGCCCGCGTTTCCGACGATAAGGTGGCGACCGCCGCCGCCAGCGACGCCGAGGTGGCGGAACTCTACGAGACCGGCGAAGTCACGCCGAAAATCCGCAACCGCGCTTTGCTGGCGGTGGGTATCCTGTGGGGCTGGGCAATCGTGACCGTGGTCGTGTTCATGGTCCGCAGCATGACCTCGACCCCCGAATTGCGGCCCGACGTCACGCTGTTCACGACCACTTACGGTCCGCTGATCGTGCTGGCGACCATCGTGCTGCCCGCCTTCATCGCCGCCTGGGTGGTCAAGCAGAAGCGCGACGGAAAGAACGTGATCGCCGCGCACGAAGCGGGCGCCGCGATCGAGCCGCCGACCGTCACCTTCACCGATCATCTCTATCGCGCGCTGGTCCTGCCTCTGGTCGAATTCGTCAGCCGCATGGGCTGGTCGCTCGTGCTGGTGCTGGCGCTGGTGCTGACCTACCGGATCACCGATTCGGTCTGGGGCGTGTTCGCCTATCCGTTCTATCTGGGCGAGCTGGGCTATACGGGCGAGGATGTGGCCTTCGCTTCCAAGATCCTCGGCATCTTCGCCATTCTGATCGGGCTGGCGCTGGGTGGATGGCTGATTACTCTGCTGGGCCGGATGTTCATGCTGACGCTGGGTGCGGTGGTCGCGGCGGCGACCAACCTGCTTTATGCCGATCTGGCCGAAGGCGGGGCGCTGATGCAGGCGGCGAGCGACGCGATCGGCTTTACCTGGCTGGTCAATTCGGTGGCGAACGGCCTGTCCTTCCTGTTCTTCACCTCCGCTCCGCCGTCCGAAGGGCTGGCGCGGCTTTCCTTCACGATCTTTTGGGAGAATTTCGCCATCGGGATCGCGGGCGCGGCCTATATCGCCTGGCTGTCGAGCATCGTGGCCAAGAAATACGCCGCCGTGCAGTTCGCGCTGCTCGCTTCGCTGACGCTGCTGATCGGCACGCTGGGGCGCGGCGCGCTGGGCGAGATGATCGAAGTGCGCGGCTATACCTACGTCTTCATCCTGACCGCGCTGATCGGCGTGATCGCCGTGGTGCTGTGCATCGCGGAATGGGTGCGCGTGGTCCGTTTGGGCAAGGATGCGGGCGTGGTGGCGCCGGACACCAGCGAATTGGCAACCGAGTCGGCGGAGACGCCGCAGACTGCTTGAACGACGGCCTGATCCCGGTCGATCTAGTCCGGAAGCTCGCCCGCGAGCTGAAGGACCGTGCCCGCCAGATAAAGCGAGCCCGCAATCAGCACCGGCAGGCCATCGTCCGGCAGCGCGGCGAGGGCGGTGGGGACATCGGGCGCGGATTTCGCTTCCGGGCCGAATGCTTCGGGCCCGTGGTAATCGTGCCCCGGCACCGGGACCACGGTCAGGCTGGCGAGAGTGTCGGCGAGAGGACCGGTCAGCGCCTTCGGGTCCTTGGCTTCCAGCATTCCGACGATCAGGTGCAGTCGCTGGCCCGCGAAATGCGCCCCCAGCATCGCGCCCGCGCTGGGATTGTGGCCACCATCTAGCCAGATTTCGCGATTGCAAGTCAGCGGACCCGGCACGAGGCGCTGAAGGCGCGCGGGCCAGCGCGCGGCGCGGATACCCTCGGCCATCGCCTCGCGCGAGACGGAGACCATATCCTGATGCCGCAGCATGGCGATCGCGAGCGCAGCGTTCTCGATCTGGTGCGGGCCGGGCAGGGTGGGAGCGGGCAGGGCCAGTTCGCCATGCCGATCGCGGTAATGAAGGCCCGCCAGCTCGGCGCTCGCGTCCCAATCGCGGCCCTTCACCGCCAGCGGAGCACCCGCCGCCAGCGCCGCGCGCTCGACTTCCAGGAACGCGCCTTCCGGATAGGACAGGGAGACGACCGGGCGGCCCGGCTTGACGATGCCCGCCTTCTCGAACGCGATCCGGGCGATAGGTTCGCTCGGCACACCGTTTTCCGGCGCGAGGAGAAAGCGTTCATGATCGATCCCCAGCGCCGCGATGCCGCAGGCCGCGGGAACCTCGATCACATTGGTGGCATCGAAGCGCCCACCCAGACCCACCTCGATTACGCAGGCATCGGCGGGCACGCGCGCGAATTCGACGAATGCGGCGGCGATGGTGACTTCGAAAAAGCTGGGGCCAAGATCCTCGCCCGCATCCAGCACTTCGGCCAGCAATTCCGCCAGCCGTGCATCCTCGACCAGCCTGCCCGCCACGCGGATCCGTTCGTTATAACGAACGAGGTGCGGGCTCGTGGTGGCGTGGACTCTCTTGCCGTCCGCTTCCAGCATGGCGCGCAGGAAGGCGCAGGTGCTCCCTTTCCCGTTCGTGCCCGCGACATGGAAAACCGGCGGCAGGCGCAAATGCGGATTGCCCAGCCGGTCGAGCAGCGCGCGGATCGTGCCGAGGCCGAGCCGTCCCTGCGGCACGCTCAATGCGGCCAGCCGGTCGAGCTGGCGCTGGACGGCGGGATCGGACGAGGTGGCGAAATCCATCATTGCCTCTCCGATAGGAGCGAATCCGTCAGGCCGCTTTCTTCGGCGAGAGGTAGTCGAGCACCGTCGCGAGCGTATCCTTCAGCTCGCTGCGGTGGACGACCATGTCGACCATGCCGTGCTTGTGGAGATATTCCGCGCGCTGGAACCCGTCGGGCAATTGCTCGCGGATCGTGTCCTGGATCACGCGCTGGCCGGCAAAGCCGATCAGGGCGCCGGGTTCGGCGATGTGGATATCGCCCAGCATGGCGTAGCTGGCGGTGACGCCGCCCGTGGTCGGATCGCTCAGCACGACGATGTAGGGCAGGCCCGCTTCCTTCAGGCGGCGCGTCATCACGGTCGCCTTCGGCATCTGCATCAGAGACAGGATACCCTCCTGCATGCGCGCGCCGCCCGCCGCCGTCACCACGACGTAGGCGCAATTGCGCTCGATCGCGCGCTCGGCACCTTTGCAGAACGCGGTGCCCACCGCCATGCCCATCGATCCGCCCATGAAGCCGAAATCCTGCACGCCAACCACGGCGGGCGTTCCGTCGATTTCGCCCGATCCGACCGAGAACGCATCCTTGTGCGGGTTCTTCGCGCGGGCCTGCTTCAACCGGTCGGTGTATTTCTTCGTGTCGCGGAATTTCAGCGGATCTTCGCGCACGTCGGGTTGCGACAGGACGCCGTAACCCGGATCGAGAATCTGCTTCAGCCGCTCGTCCGCGCCGATGCGGCCGTGATGGTCGCAGCGCGGGCAGACATAGAGATTGTCCTCGTATTCCTGCGCGAAGACCATCTGCTGGCATCCGGGGCATTTGACCCAGAGATCCTTGTCGGTCTCCTTCTTGGGCAGGAAGGTCAGCGAGTTTCGGACGCGATTGAACCAGTTCATGGGCCGGGCCTATAAGCGTATTTCAGGCGCATGACAGCCCCCAAGCGGAGGCTAGCGCGCCGAATGCACCGCCTCGGCGAGCGACGCGGTCAGCGCGCGCAGATGCTCGGGCGCATCCGTACCGTGTTCCGCCACCAGATCGACTAACGCCGATCCAACGACCACGCCATCGGCGACGCGTGCGATTTCAGCGGCTTGTTCGGGCGTCCTCACACCGAATCCCACGGCGACGGGGATGTCGGTCGCCTGCTTGATGCGCGCGACATTCGCCTCGATCGATTCGATCGCCGCTTGCTGCATGCCCGTAATGCCCGCCACCGCGACGTAATAGAGGAAGCCCTCGCTCCCCGCGACGACCTGCGGCAGGCGCCTATCGTCGGTGGTCGGCGTGGCGAGGCGGATGGGCGCGATGCCTTTGGCGCGCAGTGCCGGGCCGAGCGCGTCGTCTTCTTCGGGCGGGATATCGACGCAGATGACTCCATCGACGCCCGCGTCCTGCGCGGCGTTGGCGAACCATTCCGGCCCGCGACGGACCATCGGATTGGCATAGCCCATCAGGACCAGCGGCACGTCGGGATGGCGCGCGCGGAACGCGGTCGCGATCGCGAGCACGTCCGCCGTCGTCGTCCCTGCGCCGAGCGAGCGGATATTCGCCTTCTGGATCGCGGGCCCATCGGCCATGGGGTCGGTGAAGGGCATCCCGAGCTCGATCACGTCCGCGCCGCCCGCAACGAGCGCGTCGAGATTAGCGGCGGTGTCCCCGTCGCCTGCCGTAAGGAAGCAGACGAGGGCGGGGTGGGGCTTGGCGAAGGCTGAGGAGAGGCGGGTCATGAAAGCCAAACCATTCGAGATTTGAAGGAAAGTGCGGCCAAGCCATGTCCTAGCCCAATGCATGACGCGTAAAAGAACGCCTTTGCATAATCGATTTCGTCGCTGGCGATCGCATACCAGACGACGATTCCCACCATTACAGCGGCAAAAACACAACAAGCGGTATCGACAGCTTCTGCGAAAGTGGAACGCCGCCAAGCCACTCGGGGTTGCTCAATTTTCCCGCCTCCGCGGAACTGCATCACATCTCCACTCCCAACCGTTCGGCCACGGTGAAGATGTCCTTGTCGCCGCGACCGCACAGATTGGCGAGGATGATCGCGTCCTTCGGCATCTCTTTCGCCCGCTTCGCCACCGCCGCGATGGCGTGGCTCGGTTCGAGCGCGGGGATAATGCCTTCGGTACGGCAGAGCAGCTGGAACGCTTCCAGCGCTTCCTCGTCCGTAATCGCCGTGTATTCGACACGGCCCGAATCCTTCAGCCAGGCGTGTTCCGGGCCGATCCCGGGATAATCGAGCCCCGCGCTGATCGAGTGGCCTTCGGTGATCTGGCCGTCCTCGTCCTGCAACAGATAGGTGCGGTTACCGTGCAGCACGCCGGGGAAGCCGCCGAGCAAGGACGCCGCGTGTTCGTTGCCGTCGAGCCCATGCCCCGCCGCCTCGACGCCGAGCATCTTCACGTCCGCATCGTCGAGGAAGGGGTGGAACAGGCCCAAAGCGTTCGATCCGCCGCCGATCGCCGCGACGAGAAGGTCGGGCAGGCGGCCGATGCGGTCCTGCATTTGCTGGCGCGCTTCCTTGCCGATCACGCTCTGGAAATCGCGCACCAGCTCCGGGTAGGGATGCGGCCCGGCGGCGGTGCCGATAATGTAGAACGTGTCGTCCACATTCGCGACCCAATCGCGCAGCGCCTCGTTCATCGCATCCTTCAGCGTGCCGCGTCCGCTCGTCACCGGGCGGACTTCGGCGCCCAAAAGCTTCATGCGGAACACGTTGGGCGATTGGCGGCGCACGTCCTCCGCGCCCATGAACACCGTGCAGGGCAGGCCGAAGCGCGCGCAGACGGTGGCCGTCGCGACCCCGTGCTGGCCCGCGCCGGTTTCCGCGATGATGCGCGTCTTGCCCATCCGCATCGCGAGCAGAATCTGCCCGATGCAATTGTTGATCTTGTGCGCGCCGGTGTGATTCAGCTCGTCGCGCTTGAACCAGACCTGTGCTCCGCCGAGCGCTTCGGTCAGCCGCTCCGCGAAATAGAGCGGGCTGGGCCGCCCGACATAGTGTTCTAGCAGGTCCTGAAACTGCGCGTCGAACGCGGGATCGGCCTGCGCCGCGCGATATTCGCGCTCCAGATCGAGCACCAGCGGCATCAGCGTCTCGGCAACATAGCGCCCGCCATAGTCGCCGAAATGGCCGCGTTCGTCCGGTTGGGTGCGGAAGGAATTGGGGGGAGTGTCGTTCATCGCCTTCTCCATGCCGCTCGCGCCGGGCGGAGTCGAGACAGGTTTGCTTGTAGGGGCCGAGGTCGGATCAGGCGGCGTCCGCCGCGCGGACCGCCTCGCAAAAAGCCTTGATGCGGCCCACATCCTTGACGCCCGGCTCCGTTTCCAGCCCGCTCGACGCGTCGACCAGCGGCGCACCGGTTCGCGCGATCGCTTCGCCGACATTGTCAGGGGTCAATCCGCCCGCCAGCGCCCAGGGCATGAAGGGCTCCCATCCGTCGAGCAGGGACCATTGGAAGCTGACGCCATTGCCGCCGGGCAAGGCCTTCGCGGGCGCATCGAAAAGCAGCCGATCCGCCGCGCCCTCGAATTTCTTCGCGTTGTCGAGAGTTTCCGCCGAGCGCAGCCCGATCGAACGCCAGGATTCGACCTTGATCGTATCGCGCACCAGTCTGATCCATTCGGGCGTTTCGGAGCCGTGGAACTGGATCACGTCGGGGCGGATCGCCTCGTAGGCGCGCGCGAGCGGTTCGGGCTGCATCGCGACCTGGACCAGCACCAGCTTGACCGATTCGGGCACGCGGCGGCGCAATTTCGCCGCCTGTTCCAAGGATACGTGGCGCGGGCTTTTCTCGTAATGGACGAAACCCACATGGGTGGCGCCCGCATCCACGGCGGCGTCCAGTGTCTCGGGCGTCGAGAGGCCGCAAATCTTGATTTCAGTTCGGGTCATGCGTCGCTCTTTAGGGATCGGACATGACGAGCGAAAGAGCTTTCGTTGCCATCATGCTTTCGAAACGCTATCGAAAACCTATGGAAAACAAAGGCAAATTCGTAATCCGCGATACTGGCGACGATCACGCACTCGCGACTTTCCTCAACGGACGAGACATCGGACAAGTGGCGCTGATGGCGTTGCTCGCCGCAGTGCTTCTGTTTGCGTTCGGTGTGGCGATCGGGTCCGCGATCGGTTCGCTCTAAAGCGTCGCCTCGATCGCGCGAGCGGCGGCGAGCGGGTCTTCCGCGCGGCTGATCGGGCGCCCGATAACGAGCACGCTCGCTCCGTCGTCACGCGCTGACCGCGGCGTGACGGTGCGCTTCTGGTCTCCGGCGGCGGCCCCTGCCGGGCGCAGGCCGGGGACGACGAAGAAGCCGTCCTTCCATTGCTTGTGCACCGCGCCGACTTCCTGGCCCGAACACACGATCCCGTCCAAACCGGCATCGTGCGCCAGATCGGCGAGGCGCAGCACATGATCGTGCGGCGATCCCGCGACGCCGGTGCGTTCGAGATCGCGCTGGTCGAGGCTGGTCAGCATGGTCACCGCGACGACGCGCGTGTGTTCGCCCGCCGCGGCCTTCGCATCCTCCATCATCGCACGTCCGCCGCTGGCATGGACGGTGACGATGGCCGGTTCGAGCGTGTTGATCGCCTGCATCGCGCTTGCAACGGTATTGGGAATGTCGTGCAATTTGAGATCGAGGAAGATCGGCAGCTTCGCCGCATGGGCGATGTCGAGCACGCCGTGGTGACCGTGGGCGCAGAAGAATTCGAGGCCGAGTTTCAGCCCGCCGACATGCGCGCGCACCTTCATCGCCAGATCGCGCGCCGCGTCCAGTTGCGGCAGGTCGAGCGCGAGATAGACGGGATTGCTCATGGCCTGTCCGTGCCGTCCGTTTCGGGCCGGACGGGCGCGGTGTCGGAATCGGACACGGTGCGGGTTTCGACCGGGGCGACGGGCTCGCTGGTCGAATTGGTGACGGTCGTCGTCTCGACTCCGTCATCGGGGCGGACCGGAGCCACCGGTTCGGCCACGACCGGCGTGGCGGCAGCGGCCTTGGCATTGGCGCGCGCTGCCGATTCCAAGCCCGCGATCCGCCGCTGAAGCCGCCATTTCGTGCCCCGATGGATCAGCCACATCGGCACCAGGCCGAGCAGGAAGGCGACGATGACCAGCGCCGGGATCTTCGTTTCCAGCACCATGTTGGTCCAGATCTGCACTTCGACCGAATTCCAGTTGAAGGCGGTGAAGATCAACAGCGCGGCGAGGATCACCACCCAGACGATCGTGCGGACGATTTGCATGTTCGGTCTATCCTTCCGGCGAAACTACGCTCGCGAACCTACGCAGCGCCGGAGGCTTCGTCCAGTTCCCCGCCATCGGCGTCGAACACCCGCGCGAAGATCGTGTCGACGTGTTTGAAATGGTAGTCGAGGTCGAACTTCTCCTCGAGCTGTTCGGTGGAAAGCGCGGCGGTGACCTCCTCGTCCTGCTTTAGCAGGTCGAGCAATTGCATCCGCCCGTCCGATTCCCACACCTTCATGGCGTTGCGCTGCACCAGCCGATAGGCATCCTCGCGGCTGACGCCCGCCTGGGTGAGCGCCAGCAACACGCGCTGCGAGTGAACCAGGCCGCCCATCCGGTCCATATTGGCCTGCATCCGCTCGGGATAGACCAGCAGCTTCTCGACCACGCCGGTCAGCCGCGCGAGGGCGAAGTCCAGTGTGATGGTCGCATCCGGCCCGATGAAACGCTCGACGCTGGAATGCGAGATATCGCGCTCGTGCCACAGGGCCACGTTTTCGAGCGCGGGGAGGGCATAGGCGCGGATCATGCGGGCCTGTCCGGTGAGGTTCTCGGTCAGGATCGGATTGCGCTTGTGCGGCATGGCGCTCGACCCCTTCTGACCGGGCGAGAAATACTCCTCCGCTTCCAGCACTTCGGTGCGTTGCAGATGGCGGATCTCGACTGCCAGCCGCTCTATCGATCCTGCGATCACTGCGAGGGTCGCGAAATACATGGCGTGCCGGTCGCGCGGGATCACCTGGGTGCTGACCGGCTCGGGAACGAGGCCGAGCTGTTCGGCGACATAGGCTTCGACCCGAGGATCGACATTGGCGAAGGTGCCGACCGCGCCCGAAATGGCGCAGGTCGCGATTTCGGCGCGCGCATCCCACAACCGCGCGCGGCACCGCTCGAACTCGGCATAGGCCTGTGCGAGTTTCAGGCCGAACGTGACAGGCTCGGCGTGGATGCCGTGGCTGCGGCCGATCGTGGGAGTGTATTTGTGTTCCTCGGCGCGGGTCTTCAGCGCGTCGAGCAGACCGTCCATGTCTTCGAGGAGAATATCGGTCGCCCGCGCCAATTGAACATTCAACGTCGTGTCGAGCACATCCGAACTGGTCATGCCCTGATGCATGAAGCGCGCTTCGTCGCCCACCTGCTCGGCCACCCAGGTGAGGAAGGCGATGACATCGTGCTTGGTCACCGCCTCGATCGCGTCGATCGCCGCGACGTCGATCGCGGGCTCGGTCTTCCACCAGTCCCACAGCGCGTCCGCCGCGCTTTGCGGCACGACGCCCAGATCGGCCAGCTTGCTGGTCGCATGCGCTTCGATCTCGAACCAGATGCGGTATTTCGCCTCCGGCTCCCACAGGGCGGTCATGGCGGGACGGGCATAGCGGGGGACCATCGGGGACTCCGGGTAAGATGAAGCGGGGGGATTGCGCCGCTGCGGCTAGGGGGCGCGCCGCGTCAGATCAAGCCCTTCGCCCGCAGCGAGACGTGGCGGCCTGCGCCGCCGACGATGACGTGATCGTGCACCGTCACGCCAACATGGCGCCCGGCCTCGGCGATCTGGTTGGTGATGGCGATATCGGCGCGGCTGGGCTGGGGGTCGCCGCTGGGATGGTTGTGGACCAAGATCAGCGCGGTGGCCCCGATGTCGAAGGCCTTGCGCATCACCTCGCGCGGGTGGATCGCCGCCTCGTCGATCGAACCTTCGCTGGCGAGATGATCGAGGATCAGGCGGTTCTGGGTGTTGAGATAGAGCACGCGCACCCGCTCATGCGCCAACTGCCCCATGTCGATCGCGAGATAATCCAGCAGCGCCTGCCAACTGCCGAGGACCGGGCGGTTCTCCACCGCCCCGCGCGCCATCCTGCGCGCCGCCAGCGCCACGCTGCGCAGCGCCGCCGCATTCGCCTCGCCCACGCCCTTGACCTGCGTCAACGCCGCAGGATCGGCGTTGAGCACGCCGGTAAGCGAGCCGAAATGCGCGATCAGACGCTTGGCGAGCGGTTTCGTATCGCCCTGCCGCATCCCGGCGAAGAGGAGGAATTCGAGCAGTTCGTAATCGGCGAGCGCCTCCGCGCCGCCTTTCAGCAGCCTTTCGCGCAGCCGGGCGCGGTGGCCGATGCCGGAATTCTTCTCGGGATTCTTCGCGCGATCTGGCGACGCAGACGGCGAAACGGGCGCATCCTCTGCCAAGCGAACCTCCTGCCCATCGCCGAGATCGTCCCAAGATCATCAGCGGTTAAGCCGCATTGCCTTTAGGCAGGCGTTCGCGCAAGGGACGCAAGCTATGACCGGGGTCGACGAGCACGCCGAGGCCGAGCTGGCCGAGACCGCACCGCTCGCCGAAGCGGAGCGCACCTTCGCGCCGCCCCCACGCCCGAGGTGGCGCAAGAAGCGCTGGATGGTCCCTTTCGCGGTTCTTGTCCTTCTTATCATCACGATCGTCGCGCTGTGGCTTTCGCGCGAGCGGATCGCGGGCAATGTCATCGAAGACCAGCTCGCGGCCTACGATCTGCCTGCGACCTACACGATCGAGAGCATCGGACCCGAAGCGGCGGTGCTGAGCGATCTCGTCGTCGGCGATCCGCGCACGCCCGACTTCACTGCGGAGCGCGTGCTGGTGCAGCTGCATCAGCGTCTGGGCGCGCCCGAGATCGGCCGGATCACGCTGACCCGTCCGCGCCTTTACGGGGTGCTGCGCGGAGGGCGGGTGACTTTCGGCAGCCTCGACCGCGTGATCTACCGAGAGAGCACCGCGCCGCCCGGCCTTCCCGAACTCGACATCGCGATTCGCGACGGGCGAGGGCTGATCGAAACACGCTACGGCGCGATCGGCCTCAAGATCGAGGGCGAAGGGCGGATCGATGACGGATTTTCCGGCATCCTCGCGGCCAGCGCCCCCGAGATTGCGACGGAGACCTGCCGGATCGCAGGCGCGAGCCTGTACGGCACGCTGGCCACCGCGGATGGAGTTCCGTCCTTCGATGGGCCGATGCGGTTCCGCTCAGTGGAGTGCGACGGCGTCTCGCTTGCCGCGGGATCGGCGCAGCTTGAACTGGAGAGCGATGCCGCGCTCGCCAATTTCTCGGGCTCGGCGGGCTTGCGGCTCGGCCAAGTCGAGACAGGCGCTTACGCGGCCAACGGGATCGGGGGGCGTGTGCGCGCGAGCCTGCGCGGCGACGTGCTGGCGCTGGAGCACACGCTGGCCCTGCGCGGTGCGGCCTCGCCCTATGCGAATGTGGCGCTGGTCACGCTGGACGGGGCGCTGCGGAGCGATCCCGGCCTGTCGCGGCTAGACTGGCGCGGCGATGTCGAGGGCAACGGGTTGCGCCTGGGCGCGCAATCCGATGCGGCGGTGGCCCAGCTGGGGCGGAGCGGCGCGGGGACCCTCGTCGCCCCGATCGCGCAGCGCATCGCCGATATCCTGCGGCGCGAATCGCGCGGCAGCTCCTTCGCCGCCGAACTGTCGGCGCGTCAGGGGCCGACCGGCGCGACCTTCGTCATGCCGCGCGGCAATCTGCGTGGGGGATCGGGCACGCGGCTCTTGTCGCTGTCGCGCGTCGAGGCGCAGTTTCGCGACGGTGCGCCGCCGCTCCTGGCGGGCAATATCGCGCTTGGCGGAGCGGGGCTGCCCTCCCTCAGCGGCCGGATGGAACGGCGGGGCAATGGCGAAACCGAATTCAGGCTCGCCATGCGCCGCTACGAGGCGGGCGGATCGGCGCTCGAAATCCCGCGTCTGACGCTGTCCCAGTCCGATAGCGGTGCGCTGCGCTTCACCGGCGAGGCGATCGCGAGCGGGCCGCTTCCCGGCGGATCGACCCGCAATCTGCGCCTGCCGATCGACGGCCGCTGGACGCCGGGCGGGGCGCTGGCGCTGTGGCCGGATTGCACCGAGATCGCTTTCGAGAACCTGACGCTGGCCAATCTCACACTCGAACGCCGCCGCCTGACCCTGTGCCCTCCGCCGGGCAGCGCGATCGTGCGCAACGGGCCGGGCGGGCTCAATATCGCGGCAGGCGCCCCTTCGCTCGATCTGGCGGGCAGGCTGGGTAGCACGCCGATCCGGCTTGTGAGCGGCCCCGTGGGCTTCGCCTATCCGGGGGTCATGACCGCGCGCGAGCTGGACGTATCGCTCGGCCCCGTGGGCACGGCGACACGCTTCGTCGTCAGCGGGCTGGACGCGCGTTTCGGTGAGGACATCGTGGGCACCTTCTCCGACGCGGACGTGACGCTCGACGCCGTGCCGCTCGATATCGGCGGCGCTTCGGGAAGCTGGCGTTATGCGGGCGGGCGGCTGGATCTGTCGGAGGGCAGCTTCACTCTCACCGACCGCGCCGATCCCGACCGGTTCGAGCCGCTGGTGGCGCGCGACGCCACGCTGGCGCTTGAAAACAATCTGATCACCGCCTTCGCCGATCTGCGCAATCCGGCGAGCGACCGGATCGTGACCGCCGCCGATATCCGCCACGACCTGTCGAGCGGGCGCGGCCATGCCGACCTCGTGATTGCGGACCTGCAATTCGATCCCCTGCTCCAGCCCGACGATCTGTCGCGTCTCGCCCTCGGCGTGGTGGCGAATATGAGCGGGCAAGTCAGCGGTACGGGCCGGCTGGACTGGGGCGCGAACGGAGTCACCAGCTCGGGCCAATTGACCACCGACGATCTCGACTTCGCCGCCGCTTTCGGCCCGGTGCGCGGCGCGAGCGGGACGATCCGCTTCACCGATCTTCTCAGCCTCACCACCGCGCCCGGCCAGTCCTTGCGCGTCGCCTCGATCAATCCGGGGATCGAGGTGCTGGATGGCGAAATCGAATTCGCGCTGCGCGATTGGCAGTTCCTGTCGGTCGCGGGTGGGCGCTGGCCGTTCATGGGGGGCGAGCTGATCCTGCGCGAGGTCGATCTCAATTTCGGCGTCGAGGAAGAGCGGCGCTACGTCTTCGAAATCGTCGGGCTGGATGCGGGCGCCTTCGTCGATCAGATGGATATCGGCAATCTGAGCGCGACCGGAACCTTCGACGGGACGGTACCGATCGTGTTCGATGCCCAGGGCAATGGCCGGATCGAAGGCGGGCTGCTGCTGTCGCGCGCGCCGGGGGGCAATATCTCCTATGTGGGCGAACTGACTTACGAAGACCTGTCGCCGATCGCCAATTTCGCCTTCGATGCGCTGCGCAGCCTTGACTATCGTCAGATGCGCCTCGCGATGGACGGACCGCTGACCGGCGAGATCGTGACGCGCGTGCGCTTCGACGGGGTGAGCCAGGGCGAGGGCGCCTCGTCCAATTTCATCACGCGCAGGCTGGCGGCGCTGCCGCTGCAATTCCGCGTCAACATCCGCGCGCCGTTCTATCAGCTGATCACGTCCTTGAAATCGCTCTACGATCCCGCCGCCGTGCGCGATCCGCGTTCGCTGGGCCTGCTATCTGCCGATGGAGGCCGCCTGCTGCGCCGCGAAATCACCGGCGAGGAAGCGCAGGAGCGTATCGAGGAAGAGGATATCGTGCCGGACGGCACGGACGAGGGATCATGACACATTCAGCATCAGGAAAGCGAGGGAACGCTATGTCCCCATTCAAAACGACGACCAAGGGAGCAGCGGCATTCGCGATGCTTGGAACGCTGGCGATGCTGCCCGGCTGCATTACCGTAAACGCCCCCGAAGAGCCGATCGTGATCGAATTGAACGTCAATATCCGGCAGGAGGTGATCTATCGCCTCGCAGAGGATGCGGGCAACACGATCGACCAGAACGCCGATATCTTCTAGGACAAGTGTCATGATGACCCGAACCACCCAATTCGCCCGGAACGCCGCTTTCGCTCTCGTGGCCGGTGCCACCGCGCTCGGCGGGATCGCCGCGCCCGCCTACGCGCAGCGCGATCCGGCCTATGCCTCGGCCCGCGCGTCGGGCGATATCGGCGAGAAGATGGACGGCTATCTCGGCATCGTCGGCGCGGAAACGCCTGCGCTGCGCCGCATCGTCAACGATATCAATATCAAGCGCCGCGCGGTCTATTCCGAAAAAGCGCAAGCCGCCCGTGCCACGCTTGAGGAATACGCCTTCGCCGCCGGATGCCAGGCCATTCTGAAGACCGAACCGGGCGAGAAATACCAGGCGCCCGACGGCAGCTGGGCGACCCGCGGTTCGGGCGTGCCCCAACGCGATGCGCGGTGCCCGTAAGCGTTTCGTTTATCGCGGCGCGGGCGGGGCTGTTTTCCCGGCCTCGCCGCCAATCACTCCCCCACCCGTGTTGACTCGCAGATACCCCCCGCCTAAGGGGGCGGCGCCCTCGGCGGGCACCTTATTGCCTGTGTCGCGCGATCCACTATGGAGGCTGGCATGAGCGACGAGAGACCCGCACGGGAACCCATCGGCGAAGATGCGCGGATCGACGCGCTCGAGGAGCGGCTGAAAGCTGCACGCGAGCGCGAAGACAAGCGCAACAAGCCGCAGGTCAAGGGGGCCGATGCGAGCTATCGCAGCGGCAACCGCGTCCTGGCCGACCTGCTCGGCGGCGTTCTCGGAGGCCTGGTGCTCGGCTGGCTGTTCGATTGGCTGGCGGGTACCATGCCATGGGGTCTGTTGGTCGGATTGTTCCTCGGGATAATCGTGGCCTTCAGGAACATCTTCCGTTCGGCGAAGACGCCGCCGGGAGACTGATCTCGCTTCGCGGGGGCAGCCGTCGAGACCGCAGGACTAGGGATACCCAGAGACGTGGCACAATCGGCCAAGGTCGACCCGATGCACCAGTTCACGATCGAGCCGCTTGCCGGCACCGAGAACTGGGAGCTGGCAGGCTTCAATATCGCCTTCACCAACAGCGCGTTGTGGATGCTGATCACCG
>JAACTB010000015.1 GCA_009993605.1 Erythrobacter sp. | reverse complement strand
CGATTCGAACGCCCGACCCCAACCTTGGCAAGGTTGTGCTCTACCCCTGAGCTACGCCCGCTCACTGACGTTCCCGGTGTAGGCCGGCTGGCCATGGCACCGTGGGGAGGCGCGCGATTAGCAGCGGGTTAAACGCCGTGCAAGGCAAAAATGCCGGATCGCGCCCGCGCGGCGATCCAGCCCTTGTCCTGCCCGGCCTCGCCCTTCAAAAGGGCCTGCACGCGCCCCACATAAGGGCCCGATACAGCGAACGAACGCGCAGGAAAGGAAGATCGCAGTGGCGAGCATGGGTCTCAATCTCGACGAACAGAAGGCGGTCGATCGCTTCCGCAGCGATGTCGTCGAACCGTCGATGACGAAGCTCGTCGTGCTCTATTTCTGGGCCGAATGGTGCGGCCCGTGCAAGGCGCTGACGCCGGTGCTTGAAAAGGTCGCGGCTGAGTATGCCGACAAGGGCGTGGTCCTGGCCAAGGTGAATGTGGACGAGGAACAGTTCATCGCCAGCCAGTTCCAGGTCCGGTCGATCCCCACCGTCTATGCGATGTTCCAGGGCCAGCCGGTCGCCGACCTGACCAATGCGCGCAGCGAATCGCAATTGAAGCAGACGCTGGATCAGCTTTTGAGCCAGCTTCCCGTCGAACCGGGCGCAGCCGGCGAGAAGTCGGACGCGCAGGCGAACATCGCGCAATTCGTCGCGATGGGCGAACAGGTGCTGGCCGATGGCGACGCGGAACGCGCGGCGGGCATCTTCATGCAGGTGATCGAGATGGCGCCCGACGAGGGCGCGGCGCAGGCCGGACTGGTGCGGGCGCTGGTCGAAGCGGGGCGGATCGAGGACGCCAAGGCTGCTCTTGCCGCCGCGCGCAGCAACCCCGCTCTGGTCGACGATCCGCAATTGGAAGCGGCCCAGAGCGCGCTCGATCTCGCGGCCAACGCGCCGGACGAGGGCGAGCTGGCCGCGCTGAAGTCGAAGGCCGAAGGCGGCGCGATGGACGATCGCCTGGCCTATGCCGAAGCGGCCTTCGCGGCCGGTCGGCGCGACGAGGCGGCGGACGAACTGCTCGCCATGATCGAGGCCGACAATTCGTGGAACGAGGGCGCCGCGCGCGGAAAGCTTCTGCAGATCTTCGAGGCGGTCGGCCTTGAGGATCCCTGGGCGGTCACCACGCGGCGGCGCCTGTCGCGCATCCTGTTCGGATAGGCGGCGCGGCTTGAGGCTTTCCATCTTCCCCCTGCCGGGCGCGATCCTGTTTCCCGGCCTGCAATTGCCGCTTCACATCTTCGAGCCGCGCTATCGCGCCATGGCGAGCGATGCACTGGCGCGCGACCGGCGGATCGCGATGATCCAGCCGCGGCGGGGCGGGGACGATTCGCCGCTTTACGACGTCGGCTGCATCGGCCGGATCGGCGAGGTCGAGGCGATGGATGACGGGCGCTTCAACCTCGTCCTCGAAGGCGAAGCACGCTTCCGCGTCTTGCGCGAACTGGATGTCACGACCGCCTTCCGCCAAGTCGAGGCCGAGGCGATCGCGGACGACGAAGACGAGGTCCTCTCAAGCGTGGAGCGCGCCGGGTTCGAGTTCGAAGCGCGCCGTTTCGCCGATTTGCAAGGCTATAGCGTCGACTGGGATTCGGTCGATCGGCTGGACGACCAGTCGCTGATCAACGGCGTATCCCAGATCGCCCCCTTCGACGTCGCGGCAAAGCAAGCCCTGCTCGAAGCCGACAGTCTCGGCGAACGGTGCGAATTGCTGATCCAGCTGATGCAGTTCTTCGCCCTGCGCGATGGCGGGGACGACCGCGTCACGCTCCAGTAAAAGGCTAGAGCCCGAACGAGCCGCGCAGCCCGTCGATCACGTACTGCGCTGCCAGGGCCGCCAGCAGCACGCCCAAGAGCCGCGTCACCACCGCTTCGACACGGTCGCCGAACAGGCGCATCAGCGGGCCCGCTGCCACCAGAGCGAGCGCGGTCAGCACCAGCACCGACAGCAGCGCACCGAGCACCACCAGCGAGCCTTCGAGTCCCGGCGCTTCCTGCATCAGCAGCATGATCGCCGCGATCGCGCCCGGCCCGGCCAGCATCGGCATGGCCATAGGGAAGACCGATACGTCCTCGACTTCGGGCGTGTTGGCGTGCTGGGCGGCGATCTTCTCGGCCCGCTCCTCGCGCCGCTGGGTGCGCTTTTCGAACACCATTTCCCACGCGATCCAGAACAGCATCAACCCGCCCGCGATGCGGAAGCTGTCGAGCTCGATATGGAGCGCGGCCAGAAGGTCGACGCCGAACAGCGCGAACACCAGCAGGATCGCCGCCGCAATCGCACAGGCGCGTAAGGCCATGTTGCGGCGCTGCGCCGCGTTCGCGCCCTTGGTCAGCCCGGCATAGATCGGCGCGCAGCCGGGGGGATCGATGACCACGAACAGAGTGACGAAAGCGGAGAGGAACAGTTCGGCCATGTCAGCTCTCGCGCTCGAAGCGGCCATCCGCCGTCACGCCCAGGCGGACCGCCTCGCGCCAGCCTGCGTCCTGCCAGTAATGCGCCACGAACAGGCGGCGTCCGTCGGTGAAATGCACCCAGCGCCATACCAGCGTCCCGTCCCGCGAAGCGCCGCCGTCCGTCCGCGTGCCTTCCTCGTAGATCGGGAGGGGCAGCGGCGGAGGCGGCGCGGACGCTGCCGGGCAATCCGCGACCTCGCCCGCTATCATCGGGATCGCGCGCACGACGATGAGATTGTCGCCCGTGCCCGTCGTGGGCGCTTCCGCGCGGCTCTCGTTCTCGCGCGCGGACAGCGCGGCATCCGGCGCGCCGAGATCGTAGACGTATTTGTAGTCGTAATCGCGTTGGCGTTCCCACGCGGTGACGTAATAGCCCCACTCGCCATCGGGATCGGCGTATTTTCCCTGCGAGATCGCGGTCTGCCCGTCGCAGCTCGACCAGACCGAGAGCGGCGTCCACTGCTTCGGCACGGCGGGATCGGCGCGGCGCGCCAGCCAGGATGCGGCATCGACCGGGCCATTGGCGCCGTGAATCACCGCCCCGTCGGCGGCATAGTCGCGGAAGGCGGACCACTGCCCGTCTTCGCGCGCGGCGCGGGAAAAACCGATGTCGGTCGCGACCACGCTGCCGGGATTGGCTGTGGTCCTGACCTCGCGCTCGAACCGCTCGGTATAGCGGGGCACGCGCGGGCCCGCAGCGCAGGCGCCCAGCGCGACGCATCCGGCGACGAGAGCGAGCTTGGCCGCGGCGCGCATCGGATCAGAGCCCTTCGGGTGCATCGAGCCCGGCATGGGCGTAGGCCGCGACGAGCGTGTTGCGAAGCAGGACGGCGATCGTCATCGGACCGACGCCGCCGGGAACGGGCGTGATGGCGGACGCGATCTCGCTCGCCCGGCCGTAATCGACATCGCCGACCAGGCGACCGCGCTCTTCGCCTTCCGCCGGCGGCAGGCGGTTGATGCCGACATCGATCACGGTCGCGCCGGGCTTGAGCCAATCGGCCTTGACCATTTCCGCGCGGCCCACGGCGGCGACGACGATATCGGCGCGGCGCACCACGCTCGCCAGATCCTTCGTCCGGCTATGCGCGATGGTGACGGTGGCGTTCGCGTCCAAAAGCAGCTGGGCCATCGGCTTGCCCACGATGTTGGAGCGCCCGATAACGACCGCTTCCAGCCCCGAAAGGTCGCCCAATCGGTCCGCCAGCAGCATCATGCAGCCAAGCGGCGTGCAGGGAACGAACCCCGTCTGCCCCACGGCGAGGCGTCCGGCATTGGCGACGTGGAACCCGTCCACGTCCTTGTCCGGGTCGATCGCGGCGATCACCGCCTGATCGTCCAGATGATCGGGGAGGGGAAGCTGGACGAGGATGCCGTCCACCGCATCGTCCGCGTTCAATTGCTCGACCAGCGCCAGCAAATCGCCCTGCGACGTGTCCGCCGCCAAGCGGTGTTCGAACCCGTTCATATTGGCGGCCGCCACCGCCTTGCCCTTGCTGCGGACATAGACCTGGCTTGCGGGATCCTCGCCTACCAGCACCACGGCAAGGCCCGCCTTGCGACCCGCCGCCGCCTCGAACTCGGACGCCCATCCGCCGACCCGCGCGCGCAAGGTTTCGGCAAACGCCTTTCCGTCGATCCGTTCCGCCGCCATCAGACGCTCTTGATCACGCCGTCCAGCACCAGCAGGACGATGTTGAGCGCAATGATGAGGACCAGCGGCGAGAAGTCGATCGCCCCCGTGCTCGGCAGGATATTTCGGATCGGGCGCAGCAGCGGATCGAGCAGGCGATTGATCGCCATGTAGAAGCTCGACAGGAATTCGTTGGAGCTGTTGACCACGTTGAAGGCGAACAGCAGCCCGATGATGAACTGGATGATGATCAGCATCACCAGCACATTGGTGAGCATCGCGACGATTTCGTAGATGGTGTAGAGCGCTTGCATACCGGTCCCG
Organism: Erythrobacter sp.; assembly: GCA_009993605.1. Taxonomy (GTDB): domain Bacteria; phylum Pseudomonadota; class Alphaproteobacteria; order Sphingomonadales; family Sphingomonadaceae; genus Qipengyuania. The sequence continues at coordinate 148,346 of JAACTB010000015.1, read as the reverse complement.
TCCGTTGCGTTTCGTGCGGTGTCTTGGGGCTTCGCTTACAGGCGACAGGCCATGGAGGGAAGGCCTAGCGAGGCGCCCCCGGCCCGGTGGTCTGGTCCGCCCGGATCCCCGTGCGTATCAACGTTCCCGCACCCTGTTCGGTAAAGAATTCGAGCAGCATGGCATGGGCCACCCGGCCATCCAGCACCACCGCCGCATCGCACCCGCCCTCGACGGCGTGGACGCAGGTTTCGAGCTTGGGGATCATGCCCCCGCCGATCGTCCCGTCTTCGCGCAGGCGTGCGATATCGGCCGGATCGAGATCGGTCAGCAACTCGCCCTGCTTATCCAGCACGCCGGCGACATCGGTGAGGAGGAACAGCCGCGCCGCGCCGAGCGCTGCCGCCAGCGCGCCCGCCATCGTGTCGGCGTTGATATTGTAGGTGTGCCCGTCCGCCCCGCTGCCGATCGGGGCGATGATCGGGATCATGCCCGCCGCGATCGCGGTGTCGATGACGGCGGTGTCGACATGGGTCGGCTCGCCCACGAAGCCGAGGTCTAGCGCCTGTTCGATATTGCTGTCCGGGTCCTTCGCGGTGCGTTCCAGCTTGGTCGCGGTGACGAGATTGCCGTCCTTGCCCGACAGGCCGATCGCCTTGCCGCCGGCCTGTGCGATCCAGCCAACCAACTGCTTGTTGATCGCGCCCGACAGGACCATCTCCGCGATCTCGGCAGTGGCCTTGTCGGTCACCCGCAAGCCATCGACGAAGGTGCTTTCGACGCCGAGCTTCTTCAGCATCGCGCCGATCTGCGGGCCGCCGCCATGGACGACAACCGGATTGATGCCGACCGCCTTCAACAGCACCACGTCGCTCGCGAATTCGCGCGCCGCCTGTTCGTCCCCCATGGCGTGGCCGCCATATTTCACCACGAAGGTGCGACCCGCATAGCGCTGGAAATAGGGCAGCGCCTCGATCAGCGTCGCCGCTTTCGTGTGCAGGGTGGTGGGATCGGGAATTGAGCCGCTCATAGCGAAACGCCTGCCTTCGGGTGGGAGGAAGGCAGGCGCTTAGCGTGCGATCGCGCGCGCGGAAAGGGCGCGTTTACTGCGCAGGCGCTTCGGTCAGATCGTCCGAACCCGTCTGCGTCTCCGTCTGGTTCTCGAGCGCCTGGACATCCTCGGCAGTGGCGCCGCGGACCTGTTCCAGCCCTTCGGCGGTGTCGGAGGTCAGATCGGTGTTCAGCCGTTCTTCCTGCGTGGTGATCGCGCTGTCGGGGATGGTCTCGATCTCCTCGTCGCCATCGGCGTTCAGGAAGAAGATGATCGAGGCGACCGCCAGAAGGACAATCATGCCGACCCAGAACCAGCGGCTGGACGGTTTGGTGTCGGGAACGGGATCGGACATGATGAGAAAGCCTCCTGTTGGGTCGTTTGGAAGGATAATGGTCGGGCGGGGCGGGCGTTCCGAGAAGCGGGTTTCGCTCACCTCCGGCTGGCTCTAGGCTCGGCCCTTATGAACCGAGCCGCCCTTGTCTTCGCCCTGATCCCCCTGTCGGCCTGCGCTGCTCTTCCTGATGTCTCGACCCCGCCGCGCCTGTCGCAAGAGCAGCAGGCGTTCTGGGACGCGCTGGAGAGCCATTGCGGCAAGGCCTATGCCGGCTCGCTCGCCAGCGAGGACGCGCGCGACGAAGCGTTTCGCGGCAAGGCGATGCGCGCCCATTGGGCCGAATGTTCGCCCACCCGCATCGCGGTCACCTTCCATGTCGAGGATGCGGACGAGGCGGGCGGATGGGACCGCAGCCGCACCTGGCTGGTCAGCCGCACAGCCGAGGGCCTGCGATTGAAGCACGATCACCGCCATCGCGACGGGAGCGTGGATGCGGTGACCCAATATGGCGGCGACACGCTGGCCGAGGGGACGGCGCGCGTGCAGGACTTCCCGGTCGATGCCTATTCGATCGAAATGTTCGAGCGCGAGGGGCTCGACCAGTCGTTCACCAATGTCTGGCGCGTCGAGGTCGATCCGGCGCGCGAGCCCGATGCGCGCTTCGCCTATCAGCTGACGCGCCGCAACGATCCGACCCGTCTGTTCCGCGTGGCGTTCGATCTAACCCGCCCGGTAGCTGCGCCGCCGCCCGCCTGGGGGTGGTGAGGCCGCGCGGTCGTGCGATGACATCGTAATTTCCCGCGCGGCGCGATCACCGGGTCTTAATCGTATCCGCCCTATCGCTCGCGCATGACGAGACGGCGTGGACCACGAAAACAGGCAAGGCGCGCATCGGCCAGCGGAGGCTGGTTAGGCGCGGCGCGCGCGATGGCCCCGGTGCTGGTGGCGCTGCCGCTGGCAGCGGTGGGGGCCGTGTGGTTTGCTGAAGGCCCACCCCCGGCGAACGCGCTGCCCGAATGGAGTGTGACGGCGCTAGAGGCGACCGGGCTGAAAGCCACCCCGCTACCCGATACGGTCAGCGCGCAGTTCGGCCCCTGCAGCGGCTCCGTACGGACGACCTGCGTGGTCGATGGCGATACGATCTGGCTCAATGGCGACAAGATCCGCATCGCCGATATCAACACGCCCGAAACGAACGAGCCCGGCTGCGCCTACGAAGCGCAACTCGGCGCGCAGGCCACCGCGCGGCTGACCCAGCTGCTCAACCAGGGCACCTTCGCCGTGGCCCCCAATCCGGATGGACGCGACGAGGACCAATACGGCCGCAAGCTGCGCGTGCTGACACGGGGCGGGGAAAGCCTCGGCGACACGCTGGTCGCGGAAGGCCTCGCGGAGGAATGGCAGGGCTATCGGCGGGAGTGGTGTTGAGGGCGTCTGAGAATCTTATGCCTCGCCGGCCCCTTGCCGCCCACAATCGGATTGCCGGATCACCTTCATCAAACGACAACGGCCGCCCCCGAAGGAGCGGCCGTCGCATGGCGCCGTGACGGGCGGCGCATTGGGTTCAGTGCTTACTTGGGCTGACGCGGGGTATCGGACGACTTGTCGTCACCCTTCTGGCTCGCGCCGCCTTCGTTCTGCTGGCGCTGCTGCGCATCGTGGTCGGACTTGCCCTTGTCGCCCTGTTGGTTCTGGGCGGGCTTCTGGTTCTTCTGATCCATGATGTAGTCCTTGGTTGGTGCGAGTGGGAAAATACCCGGCCCGCACTCACTCAAGCTATGGAAGAGATTACGGTTTCCGCCTTTGCGCCAGTACGGGCCGGGAATGGGCCGAGGCACCTTGGAGCTGCGGCGCAGCGCCAGAAAAGCTGAATTATGCCCCAGCCTCGGATTTACTCCGCCGCCTCGACAGCATCTCCGAACAGCCCCGGACCCTGATCGTCCGCGTCCGCTTCCTCGTTGGCTGGCTTCGCCTTGTTGCGCTTGTCGAAGCTCGACCAGACGTCCTGCCAGTTCCCCTTGGTCGCGCCTTTCGAATATTCGGTCGCGCGGGTTTCGAAGAAATTGGCGTGCTCCACGCCGTTCAGCAGCGGGGCGAGCCAGGGGAGGGGGTGGTCTTCCACCATGTAGATCGGTTGCAGGCCCAATTGGCCCAGGCGCCAGTCCGCGATGTAGCGGATATATTTCTTGATCTCTTTCGCCGTCATCCCCGTCACTGGGCCCTGTTCGAAGGCGAGCTCGATGAAGGCGTCCTCGAGGCGCACCGTCTTCTGGCACATATCCATGATGTCCTCCTTCACCGCCTTGGTCAGGCAGTCGCGCTCGGCGCAGAAGGCGTGGAACAGGCGGATGATGCCTTCGCAGTGCAGCGATTCGTCGCGCACCGACCAGCTGACGATCTGCCCCATGCCCTTCATCTTGTTGAAGCGCGGGAAGTTCATCAGCATGGCGAAGCTGGCGAACAGTTGCAGCCCTTCGGTGAACCCCCCGAACATCGCCAGCGTGCGGGCGATATCCTCGTCATTGTCGACGCCGAATTCCTGAAGATAGTCGTGCTTGTCCTTCATCTCCTCGTATTCGAGGAACATGCCGTATTCGCTTTCCGGCATCCCGATCGTGTCGAGGAGGTGCGAATAGGCAGCGATATGCACCGTCTCCATGTTGGAGAAGGCGGCGAGCATCATCTTCACTTCGGTAGGCTTGAACACGCGGCCGTATTTCTCGTGGTAGCAATCCTGCACCTCGACATCGGCCTGGGTGAAGAAGCGAAAGATCTGCGTGAGCAGATTGCGCTCGTGATCGGTGAGGTTCTGCGCCCAGTCGCGGCAATCCTCGCCCAGCGGCACTTCTTCGGGCATCCAGTGGATCTGCTGCTGGCGTTTCCAAAAATCGTAGGCCCAGGGATATTCGAACGGCTTGTAGGTCTTGCGGGCTTCGAGCAACGACATCTTGTGTCTCCGGGCTTTCGTGTGAACCGGAACATATAGAGCATCCGGCGGCGTTTTCGAACCCGCTTTCTGATGATTCGGCGGGGATAAGCCGGGGAGAATTCGCGACGAAAGGGGTTGCATCGCGCGGAACGCGTGGGGTGCGGCGCGCGTTGACCCTTCGAAAGGAATTTTTCCGATGAGCACCTACGAAGGACAATACGAGCCCAAGGACAGCCGCGACGTGACGCTTTCCAACGAGCGCGCACCGGGCGAACCCGACCGCACCGGCCACCGCGAAGGCGAAACCCGCCAGCAGGAACAGCAGGTTGACAAGCCGGATCGCGATTCGAAGGACGGCGAAGCCCAGGTCGCCTATGGCAACAGCAAGGATCGCGAAGGCCAGATGGAACAGGACATCGCGACCGATGGGGCCAAGAACGGCACCAAAGGCGATGGTGGCGCCGTGGGCGAGACATCCGCCGATCCGGCAGCGCGCGCCAAGGCAGACGGCAATCGTCCGCTCTCGGGCGACTGATCGCTTTATAGGTTTGGGGTAGGACGGGTTCGGCCCGTTCCCCTTTGCGGGCCAGCCCGCACCCCGACGCCCCGCCGACCCCGGCGGGGCGTTTTTGGTGCGGCGGTGTTTCGCGCAACGCCGGAATTCGCTTGTCACCAAGCCGTTGCTGAGCGGCGACGAAGCGAGGAACAAGCTACGGGGCGACCCGTTGTTCAGGTATAAGCAACTTATACCAAAGGGTAATTTATGTTCGAGAAGATCCGCATCAAGGAACACATGGAAATCGCCGATTCGAAGGGCCAGCATGTCGGCACGGTCGACGATGTCGAAGGCGACAATATCAAGCTGACCAAGTCGGACAGCGCCGACAGCATTCACCACATGATCCCCGTCGACGCGGTCGAAAAGATCGATGACAACCGGATTTATCTGAAGGAAGGCACGCGCATTCCGGCCGGGCTTGGGAACAAGGCCAACGTCTGAACCGCCTTACTCTAGAGCGAGAAAACCCCGCCGTTCACGACCGGCGGGGTTCTTTGCGTTTAGTGGCGGTAGAGTCAGCCCGCGTCGGGGTCTTTCACCTCGACGCCAAAGGGCGTCTGCTGGTGCTGGATGACTACCCAGTTTTCATGCTCGAGGCGCTGGAGCGTGCTGGTGCAGACCGCATGATAATCACTTCCGTCGCGCTTCGCATGTGCGCGATAGCCGATGATGATGAGGCCGTCGTCGCGCCGCGTTACGCGCGTGTCCGCGAAATCGATCTTGCTCCACACCGGCGTGCTTTCCACTGCCCTGGTGGCAGCTTCGTGGTCGAACAGGAACGGCTGCTGCGGCAGGCCCATCACGCAGTCCTGTGATACCCCTTTCCCGGTAGACGTCGCCGCCTCCCAGCCACAATTCGCGCTCGAATTCCCAGATGCGATCGTCGTCCACGGATGGTCTCCCCTTCATTGTCCGTTCGATCGGGTAACGGTTGGAAAGCCGAGCGGTTCACGCCGCAAGGGCGCGATGGGCAATTCCGCTATGGAGGAGGAGATTAAAAGGACCGGGGGCCGCAAGAGCGGCTTTGGATCACAATACCGAGAAGGGATGGTGCGGTCGAGAAGACTCGAACTTCCACGGGCTTTCGCCCACAACGACCTCAACGTTGCGCGTCTACCAATTCCGCCACGACCGCACATGACCGTGGGGGCGATCCAGGAGGCCCCCGCGTCGGTAGGAGCGCGCCACTAGCAGCGGTGCAGGGGGGCCGCAAGCGTTTTGGCGAGACGCGCGCGATCGCTTCCATCATCGCCTTTGAGAAAGTCTCGAGACCGCCGCCAGGACGCCGCGAGCCGCTCAGCGCGGGGCCCAGCCCACCTCGGCGATGACGGCGGATTTCGGCACGTCCGTGGTCGCTTCGTTGATCGTCATCGATTCGCCGGGTGCCAAAGAGGCTTTGGGCGGAGTGACTTCCCAACTGAACACCACGCGTTCGCGCCCGTCGCGCAGCACGATCAGGATCGGCGGCACGCTGCGCGTTTCGCGTGCGGTGTTGGTGACGATGATGCGCGCGCCGAAATATTCGGTCCCGTTGGGCAGAGTGCGCCGCTCCTGTTCCTCGACCGGAAATTCCAGCTCCAGATCGGGCTCCGCGACCGCGAAGAGCGGCCGGTCCACCGGCATCCAGGACGGCAGGCCGAACGTGTTCGCCGCCACCACCGTGCCCAGCGCAAGCACTGCGAATATGCCCGCCGCCCAGGTCCACAATTTCACGTAATTGCGGCGCGGGCGGAAGGGCGGGCTGTAATCGAACTGGCTGACGGTGTCGTCGTAGACCGCGGGGCGCGGCGGCGCATCGGGCAATTCGCCGTAGGGCGGATCGCCTTCGTCGAAGCTGGGGCCGGTGGCGAAGCGATCGGAGGACGGATCGCGTTCGGCATCGTCTTCGTGAACGTCTGACTGCACGGCTGGAGCCGCCGCTTGATCGTCCGATGCCGGGTCGCTGGCTGCCGGAGCAGGGACCGCAGGCTTGGGCGAAGGGGTGGGCGACGGCGTCGGGGGCGGCGCGGGAGGCGGCGCTTCGCCGACGAAAGGCCGTGCCTCCGCCTGTTTTGCGTCCGCTTCGGGCCTGGCGATGTCCGGCCCGTCCTGGAACCAGCTATGCTTGCATTTCGCGCAGCGGACCGTGCGTCCTTCCACGCCGATCGCGCTGTCGGGCACGACATAGCGCGTGGCGCAGGCGGGGCAGGCGATAATCATGGTCGGACAGTCCTAGACCCGTGCGCAAACCGCAACAAGTGTGCCACCGTGAACAGCGGGCCGATGCGGCCTTTTTTCCACACCGATGCGCCGCTATAGGGCCAAGCGGGATGATACGGACGGGCGACTTGGGCGACACGGGCGGTGTGGCGGTGCGATCGATCGACACGGGTCGGCCGATGGCGCGTTGGTCACTATCGTGAACCGCCCCATCCCCAAGGGCGAGGATGAGGTCGCGCGTTTCGACAATGTCGGGCTTCGCTACGGCACCGATCGCGAGGTGTTGAGCGATCTGTCCTTCACCCTGTTTCCCGGCCGCTTCTATTTCCTCACCGGGGCGAGCGGGGCGGGCAAGACCTCGCTTCTGAAGCTGCTCTATCTCGCCCAGCGCCCCTCGCGCGGGGCGATCCGCATGTTCGGGCGCGACGTCATCACGCAGCCGCGCGCGCAATTGCCTTCGTTCCGGCGGCGTCTGGGCGTCGTGTTCCAGGATTTCCGCCTGATCGAGCACCTCTCGGCCTACGACAATATCGCCATGCCGCTGCGCGTCTCGGGCGTGCGCGAGGAGGATCTGGCGCAGCCTGTCGCGGACATGCTCGACTGGGTCGGCCTGGGCCATCGCGCCGATGCACGGCCCGCGACGCTGTCGGGCGGCGAGCAGCAGCGCGTCGCGATTGCGCGGGCGGTGATCGGTCGGCCCGACCTGCTGGTGGCGGACGAGCCGACCGGGAACGTGGACCCGGAGATGGCGCTGAAGCTGATCCGCCTGTTCGAAGCGCTGAACCGCCTCGGGACGACGGTGGTGGTCGCGACGCATGATGTGCAGCTGCTGAAGAAGGTGCCGGATTCGCTGATCATGCGGCTCGACAAGGGGCATCTGTCCGATCCCACCGGCGCGCTGCGCTTTCCGCCCCGGCGCGAACTGTCGGGTGAAGGCGGATGAAGCGCCCCTCCTTCCTGCCCGATGGCAAACCGCCTTCTCCGATCCCCGTCGCCGCGGCGCGCGCGTTCGAGCGCGGGCGAGCAGCATTCCGCGGGCGGGCCGCATCGCACATCCTCCCTCGCGCGCGGCTCGGCGGGCCGATGCCGTGGGTGATCGCGATCATGGTCGCGCTGACCGTGCTGGCGGCGGGCGGGGCGATCGCCATGGCCAATCTCGCAGCGCAGGCGCGCAGCGACCTGTCCGGCGGCGTCACCATCCAGATCGTCGAGGCCGATCCGGCGCTGCGCGATGCACAGGCGCGCCGGGCATTGGCCGCGCTCGACACGCTCGACATGGTCCAGGCCCAGCGGCTCGTGCCCGAGAGCGAACTCGAAGCTCTGATCGAACCCTGGCTGGGCGGCGGCGTGCGCAGCGAGGCGGTGCCCCTGCCCGCGCTGATCGACGTCAATCTGGCGGGCGCTGCCGATACGCGCGCGCTTGCCGAGCTGCGCGCCGCGCTCGGCCCGGTCGCGCCCGATGCGCGGGTCGATGCGCAGGCCCAGTGGCTCGGTCCGGTCTTCGATGCGATCTCGGCGTTGCGCTGGTTGGCGCTCGGCCTGATCGCGCTGCTCGCTTTCACCAGCGCGGCGGCGGTGTGGCTCGCGGCCCGAAACGCGCTCAACGCCAATCGCGGCACGATCGAAGTGGTGCATCTCCTCGGCGGGACCGACGGCCAGATCGCGCGCATCTTCCAGCGTTCGGCAGTGATCGACGCGGCCCTTGGCGGCGCGGTCGGCCTGGTTCTGGGCGCGATCGGGCTGAGCGTGCTCGGCGCGCAATTCGCCGCGCTCGAATCGGGCATGGTGGCGGGCGGGGGCCTCGATTTCGGCGACTGGCTCCTGCTTGCGCTGGTCCCGGTGGCGGGGGCTGCGATTGCCTTGCTCACCGCGCGAATGACGGTAATGGCATCGCTAGGAAAGATGCCGTGATCCTTCGCTTCGCCGCCTTTATCGTTCTCGTCTACGCGCTCGGCTTCATCGCTTTCGCGGTGACGCTGCCGCAGCCGCTCACCCATGTGAAGACCGATGCGGTCATCGTGCCGACCGGGGCCAGCGGGCGCATCCCGCGCGGGCTGGAGGTGCTGCGCGATGGCGATGCGGAGCGGATGCTGGTGTCGGGCGTCGATCCCGAAGTCAAGCCGGGCGAATTCGCCGCCCAGTTCGACGTGACGGAGCAGGAGATGGACTGCTGCGTCACGCTGGGCTTCCTCGCGGTGGACACGCGCAGCAATGCGGGCGAAGCGGCGCAGTGGATGCGCGACAACGATGTCGAGACCGTGCGCCTCGTCACCACGGACTGGCATATGCGCCGGGCCGCGTCCGAAATGCGCGGCGCGCTGCCCGAAGGTGTGACGATACTGGAGGATGCGGTGCCGTCCGATCCCGATTTCCGGCAGCTCTTCCTCGAATACAACAAATTGCTGCTGGCGACGGTCTCGCAAGGGTTTTCCCTGTGAAGCTGCTGCGCAATATCGCCTTCTATCTGACCTTCTATCTCGGTTCGATCGTGGTGACGTCGGCGGCATTGCTGGCGATCCCGTTCGGGCGCGAGGTGTTTCGCAGGCGAGTCAGCAATTGGAGCGGGTTGCAGCGCTGGTGCGTCGTCAACCTGCTCGGGATCGAGGTGAAGCTCGAAGGCGCGCCGCTGTCCGAACCCGTCCTCTACGCAGTCAAGCACGAAAGCTTCTTCGAAGCGATCGACGCGCCCACCCTGTTCGACACGCCCGCCGTCTTCGCCAAGCAGGAGCTGTTCGCCATCCCCGGCTGGGGCAAGGCCGCGCTCGCCTATGGCCTCGTGCCGGTTGCGCGCGAGGCGGGGGCATCGACGCTGCGGGCGATGATCCGCGCGGCGAAGGGGGCGATTGCGGATGGGCGCCCGCTGGTGATCTTCCCCGAAGGCACGCGCGTGCCCCATGGCGAGGTGCGCGCCCTGCAGGCGGGATTTGCCGGGCTCTACAAGATGATGGGCCTTCCCGTGGTGCCCGTCGCGGTCGATAGCGGCCCGGTCTATCATCACGGCCTGAAGCGGCGCGGCACGATAACTTATCGCTTCGGCGACCCGATCCCGCCCGGCTTGCCGCGCGCCGAGATCGAGGCACGCGTGCTGGCCGCGATCAACGCGCTGAACCAGCCTGCGGGCGATTAACCAGCGGCTTCGGCCTCACGCCTCAGCACTGCCGCGACCTCGTCCATCTGCGCCTCGGTCCCGATCGTGATGCGCAGCGCATGGGGCAGGTTCTGTCCCGGCAGGTGGCGCACCGCATACCCCGCCTCGGCAAGCGCGCCCATCGCGGCTTCGGCGGTGAGCGCGCCTTCGAACAGCACCAGCAGGAAATTCGCCTCGCTCGGCACAATGCTCAGGCCGTGATTGCCCAGCATCGCGATCCGTTCGGCGAAGCGGGCGCGCACGGCGCTGTTGCCTTCCTGGCTCCTGCGGACGAACGACTGGTCCTCCAGCGCGGCGAGCGCGGCGCGCTGGCCCCCGCTCGTCACGTTGAAGGCACCCCGCAGGCGATTGAGCATGTCGACCAGCGCCGGCGCTCCCGTCGCCCAGCCGACCCGCTCGCCCGCGATCCCGTAAGCCTTCGAGAATGTGCGCGTGACCAGCACGTTATCATGCGTGGCGGCCAAAGCCAGCCCGCCATCGTCTAGGTCTGGCGAGAGATATTCGGCATAGGCCTGATCGACCACCAGCAGGATATCCGGCCTGAGACCTGCGTGAAGCCGCGCGACCTCGCCCGCATCGAGCCAGCTGCCGACCGGATTGTTGGGATTGTCGAGCAGGACGACCCGCGTCCGCTCGGTCACGGCGGCGAGCAGCGCGTCGACATCGGCGCCGTACTCCTTCGCCTCCGCCAGCACAGGCTCGGCCCCGACCTTGTGCGCCAGCAGGGGATAGAGCGAGAAGGAATAGCGCGAGAACAGAACCTCGTCGCCCGTTCCTGCAAAGGCCTGCACCGCGCCATGCAACAGCTCGCCCGAGCCCGTTCCGCACACGATCCGTGCCGGATCGATCCCGTGCAGCGCCCCGATCGCCGCGCGCAGGTCCTTCGCGTCGGGATCGGGATACAGCGTAGGCGAATGGGCCTTAGCCAGCGCGTCGATCACCATTGGGCTGCACCCCAAAGGATTCTCGTTGGCGGACAGCTTGACGAGTTCGCGCCCGTCGGCGGATTTCGCCTTGCCGGGGACGTAGGGATGGATCGCGTCGATCCAGGGTTTGGGTGTGGGGCGATCGGCCATGATGCGCTTCGCCATAAAGAAAAGCAGGCCTTCGACAAGCTCGGGCGGAACGGTTAGAGGCGGTGCGCGCCTTACCCGCCGAGAAAAGACCCGCGTGACCTTCGAACCCCAAAGCCTGACTCTGCCGGACCCCCTGCCGCTCGACGGGGGCGGGGCGCTGGCCGATGCGCGGATCGCCTTCGAGACCTATGGCGAGCTGGCGCCCGACCGGTCGAACGCGATCCTGCTGTGCCACGCGCTGACCGGAGACCAGTACGTCGCCAGCACCCATCCGCTGACGGGCAAGCCCGGCTGGTGGCAACGGATGGTGGGCCCCGGCAAGCCCATCGATACCGATCGCTATCATGTCATCTGCGCTAATGTCATCGGCAGCTGTCTCGGCTCAAGCGGCCCCGCCAGCATCGCGCCCGACGGGGCGCCCTATGCCATGCGCTTTCCCGTCATCACCATACGCGACATGGTGCGCGGCCTCGTCGGCCTGCTCGACGCGCTGGGGATCGAGCGGCTCCATGCCGTCGTCGGTGGATCGATGGGCGGGATGCAGGCGCTGAGCCTGGCGGCGAACTGGCCCGAGCGAGCCGAACGCGTGCTCGTGATCGCTTCGACCAGCCGCCATTCGGCGCAGAACATCGCGTTTCACGAACTGGGCCGCCAGGCGATCATGGCCGATCCCGATTGGCGCCAGGGCGGTTATTACGGCGGCGATACGCCGGATAACGGCCTCGCGGTGGCGCGCATGGCGGCGCATATCACCTATCTTTCGGAAGACGGGCTGACCGCGAAATTCGGGCGGAACTTGCAGGACCGGCCCGAAAAGAGCTTCGGCTTCGATGCCGATTTCCAGGTCGAAAGCTATCTGCGCTATCAGGGCAGCGGCTTCACCCGCCGGTTCGATGCGAACAGCTATCTCTATATCACCCGGGCGATGGATTATTTCGATCTCGCGGAGGAACATGGCGGATCGCTGGCCCGCGCTTTCAAGGACACTCCGGCGCGTTTCTGCCTCGTCAGTTTCGACAGCGACTGGCTCTATCCGACCGCGGAAAGCCGCCATATCGTCCATGCGCTGAACGCGGCTGGCGCGCCGGTCAGCTTCGTCGAACTGTCCGCCCCGTTCGGGCATGACAGCTTCCTGTTGGACGTGCCTGCGCTGGACCGGGTGGTGAAGGGCTTTGTCGAATGAATCTGCGCCCCGATCTCGCCGCCATCGCTGGGCAGGTCGCGCCGGGAAGCCGTGTGCTCGATATCGGCTGCGGGGACGGGGCGCTGATGCTGGCGCTGCGCGACAAGCAATGCGATGTGCGCGGGATCGAGATCGACGGGGCCTGCGTCGAACGCTGCGTCGCGCGCGGGCTCAGCGTGGTGCAGGGCGATGCCGATCGCGACCTCGCCGATTATCCCGATGCGAGCTTCGATTACGCGGTCCTCAGCCAGACATTGCAGACCGCGGCGCGGCCCGACCGGATGCTGGAGCAGCTTTTGCGCGTCGGCACGCGGGCCTTCGTCAGCTTCCCCAATTTCGCCCACTGGCGCACGCGCGCCGCGCTGATGTTCGGCGGGCGGATGCCGGTGACGCGCGCGCTGCCGGTGACGTGGTACGAGACGGCGAATATCCACCATGTGACCGTCGCCGATTTCCGCGATCTGGCGTGGGCGAAGGGCGCGCAAATCAAGGGCGAATGGTTCTTTTCGGGTGAGCGGCCCATCGGCGACGCGGGAGCCAATCTGCGCGCGGAATTCGCAGTGTTCGAACTCGCCTGAGGGCGCTTACATATGGCGTTCGACCGCCTGGAACAGGCGCTTGCGCTGGCGGTGGCCGCGGATCTGTTCGGTCCTGAGGCTGGTCGGCTGGACGCGGGTGCCGCTGGGCGAGTCCCACCGGAACTGGAAGCTGCGCCGCGCCCCCACCGGCAGGGATTCGGGCGCGTAGAAGGCGACGACGATCAGATCGAGCTGGCTCACGTCCTCACGCTCCAGACCGGCGGCCTCGTCGTCGCGCAGCATCACTTCGAGGATGTCATCGAAATGGCCGATGTCGAGATATTGCCCGGTCGAAAGGCTGCCCTGCCGCATGGTCGAGCGGGGATCGGCGCCGAGATCCTCGGGCAGTTCGCGCAGATCGGTCAGCGCGATCTCGATCTGCCTGTCGCCGGCATGGAGAATGCCGAGGAGACTGGTGACGTAGAGCGACTGGCTGCTCATATTCGTGACCAGACACCGGCTGCGCATCCCCCGTCCGGCGGCGCGGGTTATCAGGATGGAGGAACGCCGCGAGGCGCGCACCTGCACCAGCAGCACCTGGAGATAGACCACCCAGACGACCAGCATCGCCATGCTGAGGAGGACGCTGATGATCCCCTGATTGGTGCGGAGAAATTCGAACATAGTATCAATCGGGCGGGCTAGCCGCGCAGACGCTCGCCATGCCAGGCGACATGTTCGCCCAGGAAGGTGGAGATGAAATAATAGGAGTGGTCGTACCCCTCCTGCATGCGGATCGTGGGCTCAATCCCCGCCTTCGCACACGCCATCGCCAGCGCGCCCGTCTTGAGCTGGTCTTCGAGGAAATTGTCCGCCGTCCCCTGATCGACCAAAATGTGGTCGTGCCGTGCGCCGTCCTCGATCAGGGCGACCGCGTCATAGGGGCGCCAGGAGTCCCGATCGTCGCCGAGATAGCGGCCCAGCGCCTTTTCCCCCCACGGCACGCGGCTCGGCGCGACGATGGGAGAGAACGCACTGATCGAGCGGAAGCGGTTCGGATTGCGCAGGCCGATCGTCAGCGCGCCATGGCCGCCCATGGAATGGCCGGTGATCGCCTGGCGCTGCATATCGACCGGGAATTCGGCCGCGATCAGATCGGGCAGTTCCCGCTCGATATAGCTGCGCATGCGAAAGTTCTTCGCCCAGGGCTCTTCGGTCGCATCGACGTAGAAGCCCGCACCTTTGCCAAAATCGTATTCGTCCTCCGCATCGGGCACGTCGTCACCGCGCGGCGACGTGTCCGGCGCGACGAAAACGATGCCGTGTTCGGCGCAGGCCGCGCGGTATTCGCCCTTCTCGGTGACGTTGGCGTGGGTGCAGGTGAGGCCCGAAAGATACCACAGCACCGGAAGCTTCGCGCCAGCCCCAAGCTCGTCGGCTTGAGGAGGCACGAAGACCGAGAAGGTCATCTCGGTCCCCGTTTCCTGCGAGGCGTGCGAATAGACGCCCTGCACGCCCCCATGCGAGCGGTTCTGGCTCAGCGTTTCCATCGAGCTCAGGCCTCGCGGTGGATGCCGCAGATCTTGTGGCCGTCGAGATCGCGGAAATAGGACAGGTGCATCGTGCCGAGCTGTCCCGCATCGCGCGGTCCGGGAGGACCTTCGATGCTGGTCGCGCCGTTGGCGACCGCCACGTCGTGCAATTCCTTCACCTGTTCGGGCGAATCGCACTTGAAGCCGATGGTCATCCCGTTGGCGCAGGTCGCCGCCTCGCCGTCGATCGGCTGGGTCAGCATGAAGGTGTTGCCGTCATGGATGAAGATCGCGCGCTGATGGCCGCTGGCGCTGGTGTTGTCGATCGCACCCCGCCCGCCGAGCACGGCCAGGACCTTTTCGTAGAACGCCTTCGACTTCTCGATGTCGTTGGTGCCGATCATGATGTGATTGAACATAAAGTCTCTCCTCTTGAGCTTGTGAATCAGGCGTCGACCGCGACCGTCGCGGTGTCGTGATCGCCGGTATTGGGCGATCCGGCGGGGTCCAGCATCAGCAGTTTGACCTCGCCCCGCGCGGCGACCGGGCGGTGTTCCGCGCCCTTTTCGATCAGCAGCAGTTCGCCGGGCTCCAGCGTCTCCGTCCGGTCGCGAAACTCGACGTCGAGCGTGCCTTCGAGGCACAGGAACAATTCGTCGTGATCGTGCGCATGCCAGTGAAATTCGCCGTCGAGCCGCGCGATGCGCACCTCGTGGCCTTCATAGCGTGCGACGATGCGCGGCGCCCAGGTCTCGCTGAAGCCCGCGAACTTGTCCGCCAGAGCGACCTTGGCTCCCATCAGTCGAACACCACCACGCTGCGGATGCTTTCGCCCGCATGCATCAGGTCGAAGCCCTTGTTGATTTCTTCCAGTTTCAGAACGTGGGTGATCATCGGATCGATCTGGATCTTGCCGTCCATGTACCAGTCCACGATCTTGGGCACGTCGGTCCGGCCCTTGGCGCCGCCGAACGCGGTGCCGCGCCAGTTGCGGCCCGTTACCAGCTGGAAGGGACGCGTCTCGATCGTCTTGCCCGCTTCGGCCACGCCGATCACGATCGAGGTGCCCCAACCCTTGTGGCAGCATTCGAGCGCCTGGCGCATGACAGTGGTGTTGCCGGTGCAGTCGAAGCTGTAATCCGCCCCGCCGTCGAGCATGGCGACGAGCGTGGCGACCACGTCGTCCACTTCCTTGGGATTGACGAAATCGGTCATGCCGAAATGCTGGCCCCAGGTCTTCTTGTCGTTGTTGATGTCGACACCCACGATCTGGTCGGCGCCCGCCATTTTCGCGCCCTGGATCACGTTCAATCCGATGCCGCCCAATCCGAACACGACGACATTGTCGCCCGGCCTGACCTGCGCCGTGTTGACCACCGCGCCGACGCCCGTCGTCACCCCGCACCCGACATAGCAGGCGGTGTGGAAGGGTGCGTCCTCGCGGATCTTGGCGACCGCGATTTCGGGCAGGACGGTGAAGTTCGAAAAGGTCGAACAACCCATATAGTGATAGATCGGCTTGCCGTTGTAGCTGAAGCGCGTCGTCCCGTCGGGCATCAGTCCCTTGCCCTGCGTCTCGCGGATCGCGCTGCACAGGTTTGTCTTGCCCGACAGGCACATTTTGCACTGGCGGCATTCGGGGGTGTAGAGCGGGATGACGTGATCGCCCGGCGCCACGCTCGTCACGCCGGCACCCACTTCGCGCACGATGCCGGCGCCTTCATGGCCCAGGACGCTGGGGAACAGCCCTTCGCTGTCCAACCCGTCAAGCGTGTAGGCGTCCGTATGGCAGATGCCGGTGGCCATGATTTCGATCAGGACTTCGCCCGCCTTGGGGCCTTCGAGGTCGAGCTCGACGATTTCGAGCGGTTGCTTGGCTTCGAAGGCGATGGCGGCGCGGGTTTTCATGGGCGTGGGATCTCCTGTTTCGCCCCGGACCTAGGCGGGATAGCGGTCGGGGGCAATGGAGGCCCGCAACGCCGCGCCGCTTGTCGTTGGCGGTTCATCGCGTGGGGGTTAAGAGGGCGGCATGACATCGCTTCTCGCTTCCGCCGCCGCCGCATCGCTCCTCTTCGCCGCGCAGGGCACGCCTCAGCAGCAGGGCCAGCAACCGGCTCCGCAACCGCCGCAGCTCTCGCTCCAGCAGAAGACCGGGCTGCGCTGCGGGGTCGCCTTCGCGATTACCGCACAGGGGCAGCAGGCGGGCGACCCGGCCGCGCTTGCCTATCCGGCGATGGATCCGCGCGGGAAGGAATTCTTTGTGCGCTTCATGGCCGGGCTGATGGAAGACCCGCGCTTCTCCCGCGATTACGTGACCGGTCTCGCAATGCGCGAAACGCAGGATTTGACGCGCGGCGGGCCGGATGCGCTGGCCGCGGTGATGCCCGCCTGCCTCCAATTGCTGGACCTGTCCGGCGTCTGACGGGCCCGTCAGCATGGGTTCACTCCAAAGCGTATAGAAGACGCGATCCTCCCAATCATCGAGATCCTAGTCATGCGCAAGCTTCTGTTCTCTCTGCCGTTTCTCGTCCTCGCCGCGCCTCTGGCCGCGCAGGCGGGCGCATCCGCAGATGCCCAGACAGACGGGGCGATCGTCCTGCCCGATTTCGACACGCCCGCTCCGCCCGCCGAGGCCGCGCTCGACGGCTTGGCCGAGCGATTGTCCGATCCCGCGACGCAGGACGAGATCGCGGCGACGGTGTCCGTCCTGTCCGAAATCCTTCTCGATCTGCCGCTCGCCCCGCTGATCGAGCCGCTCGCCGACGCGACCGCCGATGTCGCGGACCTGCCGCGCCGCCCGGTCGATCCCGATCTGACGCTGCGCAGGATGAGCCCGCGTGCGGGCGAGGTGGCGCAGCGCGTGGCGCGCGACCTGCCGCGCACGATGGACCGGATGGCCGATGCCAGCGATGGGATCGCGGCGTTGATCCCGGCCCTTCGCGATGCCTTTCGTCAGATCGAGGAACGGGTCGAAGGCAGCCTGCCGCGGGAATAGGCCAAAGAATTTTCGGCTGCCCCCGCTCTGCTGTGGATTAACGCGCGCGGTTGCGGCAAGGCGGGTGCGCCATGTGGACGCTCCACCAATTCCCTCTCTGCCCGTTCAGCCGCAAGGTTCGCATCCTTCTCGGCGAGAAATCCATCGCCTACGATCTGGTGCAGCGCCGTCCGTGGGACGAGGGGGACGATCTGTGGCGCCTGAACGATGCGGGCCGCGTGCCGGTGCTGGAAGACAAGGCGCGCAACATCGCTTTGTGTGACAGTCGGGCGATCTGCGAATATCTCGAAGAGACGGTGGAACGATCGCCCATGCTGGCGGGCAGCGCGCTGGCGCGGGCGGAGACGCGGCGGCTGGTCGCCCTGTTCGAGGAAAATTTCCACGCCGACGTGGTCGCGCCGCTGCTGCATGAGAAGATGACCAAGCGCCTCGTGCTGCGTGAGCCGCCCGATGGGCGCGTCCTGCGCGAAGCGATGAAGCGCGCGCATGGCCATCTCGACTATATCGACTGGCTGGTGGACAATCGCAGCTGGCTGGCGGGTTCGACCATGAGCCTGGCGGACCTCGCCGCCGCAGCGCAGGTCTCGGTCGCGGACTATCTCGGCGGGATCGACTGGCGCGGCCACGACCAGGCGCGCGGCTGGTATGCCGTGTTCAAGAGCCGCCCGAGCTTCCGGCCCCTGCTGGCCGAGAAGATGGAGGGAATTCATCCGCCGTCGCATTATGCGATGGTGGATGGGTAACTTGAGGTGCGAACCGGCCTCCGCCGGTTCGTCCTCGGTGCTGTTCCTTCCTTCGGTCGGGCACTTGCGGCTCGCGCGCGTGCGCTCGCGGTCCGCTGGTCGCGGACCGTGCTGATCCCGGCAAGGGTGTGGAAACCGCAGGGTCCCTCGTCGGTTGTAGGGGTAAGGAGCACTTTCTTCATGACCGACAAACTCGAACTCACCGACGCCGAATGGCGCGAGAAGCTTTCGCCTGAGCAATATCACATCCTGCGCGAGGCGGGGACGGAGCGGGCCTTCACCGGCAAATACGAAAAGAACAAGCAGCCGGGCGAATATCACTGCGCGGCCTGCGGCCAGCTGGTCTTCGAAAGCGAGGATAAATACGACAGCGGCTCGGGCTGGCCCAGCTTCACCGCACCCGCCGATGGCGATTCGGTCGAGGAACACAGCGACACCAGCTTGGGGATGCGCCGCACCGAAGTGGTCTGCGCCAAGTGCGAGAGCCATCTCGGCCACGTCTTCCCAGACGGACCGGGACCGGACGGCTTGCGCTATTGCATCAACAGCGCCTCGCTGGAATTCGAGCCCGAGGACTGATCTTTTCGCCCATATGTGCGCCGAAAGATAGGCGTTCACCGAAAGTTACAACTCGCCTATGCATGCCGATCGCAGGTAAGGACGGGTGACAGGATTTGGCGAAACGCAGCGATAGCCGACGCGGCAGGAGCGGTGCGAGCAATCGCGCGGCGGCGGCGAAGAATGCGCGCCAGGAGCGCGGAGGCTTCGCCAAGTGGATGCGGCGGCTGGTGATCGGCGGGGCCATGGCGGCCCTGCTCGTCGTGCTGTTCGCAGGGCTCGCCGTCGCCTTCGCTGCGCGCTCGCTTCCCAGCTTCTATCAATTGCAGGCGACGCAGGTCGGCCAGACCATCGTGGTCCGCGCACGCGACGGGAGCGAGATCGTCGAATTGGGGCCGAGCTTCGGCGAATGGCTCGATTCCGGCGAAATCCCCCAGGTGATGAAGGATGCGATGATCTCGGTCGAGGATCGTCGCTTCCATTCGCATTGGGGCATCGATCCGGTGCGCCTGACGGGCGCGATCATCGAAGGCGTGACCGGGGACGACCGGATCGGCGGTACCTCGACCATCACCCAGCAATTGGCGCGCAACGTCTTCCTCAATTCCAACCGCACCCTCGACCGCAAATTGCGCGAGGCGGTGCTGGCCATGGCGCTCGAATGGAAGTTCTCGAAGGAGCAGATCCTCGAGCTTTATCTCAACAAGGTCTATTTCGGCGGCGGGGCCTACGGGATCGACAGTGCCAGCCGCAAATTCTTCAGCCATCCCGCGACCGATCTCAGCACCGCCGAAGCCGCGATCATCGCCGGGCTGGTCAAGGCGCCCAGCCGCTATTCCCCCACCGCCGATGTCGATGCCGCCGTCAGCCGCGCTGGCGTGGTGCTGCGCCTGATGAAGGAACAGGGCCGCATCGCCGACAGCGTCACCATCGATCCTTCCGCCGTAAAGCTGAAGGAAGAGACCGGGCAGAATTCGGTACGCTATTTCACCGATTGGGCGCTGCCTCAGCTGGACCTGTTATTGCCCGAAACGTTCGAGCCGATCGAGGTGTGGACCACGCTCGACACCGGCATGCAGCGCGCCGCCACCGCATCGATCAAGGCGAACACGCCCGAAGGCGCGCAGGGGGCCCTCGTCAGCATGGACCGCGATGGGGCTGTGCTCGCGCTGGTGGGCGGGACCGATTACGTCGAGACCAATTACAACCGCGCGACCGATGCGGTGCGCCAGCCGGGATCGTCCTGGAAGCTGTTCGTCTATCTCGCCGCGCTCGAAGCCGGATACACGCCCGACGATCGCGTGGTCGATACGCCGGTCACGATCGACGGCTGGAGCCCGCGCAATTCGGGCGGCGGTTTTGCGGGCGAAATGGATTTGAGATCCGCCTTCGCCTATTCCAAGAACACCGTCGCGGCGCAGCTCGGCAACGAGGTCGGCTTCGGCACGGTGTCGAGCATGGCGCGCCGTTTCGGGATCACCACGCCGATCTCCACCTATCCCTCGATGGTGCTGGGAACGTCGGAAGTGCGCCTGATCGACATGACGCGCGCCTTTGCCGGCGTTTCGGCGGGCGGGCAGTCTGTCGAACCCTATGGGATTCTGAAAGTCACCACCTCGGACGGCGAGCTTCTGTATCAGCACGAGAGCAAGGAGCCCGTCCAGCTGGTGCCCGATTACGTCGCGGCGGGGATCACCGATTTGTTGCAGACGGCGGTCAACACCGGGACGGGCCGCGCGGCGCAGATCGGACGGCCGGTGGCGGGCAAGACGGGCACGACCAATTCGAACAAGGACGGTTATTTCGTCGGCTTTTCGAGCGGAGTGACCACGGGCGTCTGGATGGGGCGTGACGACAATGCGCGCGTCGCCAGCCTTCAGGGTGGGCGCGCGCCGGCGCAGGCCTTTGCCGCCTTCATGCGCTATGCGGTGAAGGACCGCCCGGTCGAGGAGTTCGAGACCGAGTTGCAATTGCCCGAATGGCAGATGGAACCCGACGACGAGCAGTTCTTCGGCGATCCCGACGATTATTATTTCATCGACGAGCAGGGCAATCTGATCGAGCCGGGGCGGGGCGCGCCGCAACCGGGGCAGGGCAGCCCCTTCCCGGTCGAAGGCGAGCCGGGCGTCAGCGAGGCGGATCGCCGCCGCGCGGTTCCCGCGACCGATCCCCAGCGCCAGCCCGCGCGCCCGCCCCAGCAACCGAACGAGGGCGCACCGCCCGCCGCCAGCGACGATTTCCTGCGGCGCGCGACCGGTGGCGGTGGCACAACGCAGCCGCCGCCGCGCCCGGCGCCCTCACCCCCGGCGAGGGAATATTAGCGGCGCGCCTTTGCCGGTCTGCACTTGGCTTCGACCACAAAAAAGCCCCGCCATCGCTGGCGGGGCTTTTCGTTTTTCAAAGCCTGAAATCTATCAGCGCAGGCGAACCGCCACGTAACCGGCAGGACGTCCGCGCCGCTGAATACGCAGCAGCACCGCATCGCGATTCTCGCTACGCGCCTGAGCGATGATGCCTTCGAGCTGCGCCACCGTCGAAATCTCGCGATAATTGGCGCTGATGATGACATCGCCCCGCGTCAGGCCTTTCCGCGCGGCGTCGGAGTTCTGGTCGACCCCGGCGATCGCAAGGCCCTGCACGTCCGCACCTAGGCCGAGCTGGCGAGCGATGGCGGGCGTCATCGGCACGACCTGAAGGCCGAGCCGTTCTTCCACCACCGTGCCGTCGCCCTCGTCGGGCAGCATTTCTTCGGTTTCGTCGCCTTCGAACATCTGCTGCTGGCGCAGTTCGTCGGCACTGGGACGGCGGCCGATCGTGGCGTTGACCGTGCGGCGCTGGCCGTCGCGGATCAGCTCGATCGGGACCGAGGTGCCCGGTTCGAGATTGGCGACGAGGAAGGACAGCGTCTGATCGGGCGTCACTTCGCGGCGATTGACGCTAAGAACGATGTCGCCAGCGCGAATGCCCGCCCGTTCGGCTGCTTCACCCGATTGGACGCCCTGGATGATCTCGCCGCGATTGCGCGCAATGCCGACAGCGCTCGCAGTGTCATTGTCGACCGGCTGGATGCTGACGCCGAGATAGCCGCGCTCGATCTCCTCGCCCGCGCGCAGCTGGGCGACGATCGGCGCGGCGGTTTCCGCCGGAATGGCGAAGCCGATGCCCACGCTGCCGCCCGAAGGCGACAGGATGGCGTTGTTGATGCCGATGACATTGCCCTGCATGTCGAACAGCGGACCGCCCGAATTGCCCTGGTTGATGCTGGCATCGGTCTGGAGATAGCGGTCGTAGGCGCCGGTCCCCGCCGTGCGCAGCACGCTCGAGATGATCCCGCTCGTCACCGTTCCGCCAAGGCCGAAGGGATTGCCGATCGCGACCACCCAATCGCCCACGCGGGCCTGCGTCGAATCGCCGAAGCGCACGAAGGGAAAGGCTTCGCTGCGCTGGATCTTCAGCACGGCGAGGTCGGATTCGGCATCGGTTCCGATCAGTTCGGCTTCATATTCGGTGCCGTCGGGCATGGTCACCGTAATCTCTTCCACCGTGCCACGCCCGCGCGGGCTGACGACGTGGTTGTTCGTCACGACATAGCCGTCCGCCGAGATGATGAAGCCCGAACCGAGCGACTGGCCTTCGCGATATTGCGGCTGGTTCTGATTGCCCCGCCGCTGGTTGAACATGTTCTCGAACGGCGTACCCGCGAAGGGGTTGTTGTTCGCCACCTCGACCCGCTGGCGGGTGGAGATGTTGACGACGGCGGGCTGCAACTGCGCGGTCAGATCGGCGAAGCTGGCGGGCGCACCGGCGCGCGGCACCATGCTCGCCATCCGGCTGTCGTCGTTCTGCGCCACCTGCGCACCGGCAGGATAGCCGGTCGCCAGAGAGATCGCGGCTCCGCCCACAAGCAGGGCACTGGTCAATCCATAGGCATATCGCACTGGCTTCACGTCCTCTTCTTCCTTCAACTGGCTGTGACCGAACGATGCGACAACGCGCCGCACGGTCGAAATGTCCGTCCCCCGCTCATATTTCCCCGCAGCCGCCGTTTGCCGGGTTGGGCCGATAACAGGCCCGGGGCGCTTAACGGCGATTGAATACCGACTGCCTTCCGGGCCCTGGGTCGACCAACGCAGAACGAGGGCCGTCGAGCGTCCTGGATGCTCAGCCGAATATCCTCAACGCTCGCCCCGGAACTGGCGCAGATATTCGTTGTCGGGCGACAGGATGATGCTGCTGTCTCCCTTCGGCCCTTCGCCCTCGCGGGCCGCACTGAAGGTCGAATCGTAGCTCTGCATGGCGCGGTAGAAATCGTAGAAGCTTGCATCCTTCCCGAACGCTTCGGCGTAGATGCGGGCCGATTCCGCGTCCGCTTCGGCGCGGATGATCCGCGCGTCGCGGCCGCCCTGGGCGCGGATGGTGCGGGCCTCACGCTCGCGGTCCGATTCCATGCGGCGGAAGGCCGATTGCAGCGGCGCGCCATCGGGCAGGTCGGTGCGCTTGATCTGCACGTCCACGACCTGCGCCCCGTATTGGCGCGCCTGCCGGTCGAGATTGGCGCGCACATTGGCGAGCGCCGATCCGCGTTCGGCGGTCAGCATCGCCTGGAAGGTGCGGCGGCCCAGTTCCTGGCGCAGCACCGAATTGAGGATCGGTTCGAGCGCGACGCGCACGCCGTCGGTGGTTCCGGCGCGCTCCACCATGCGGACCGGATCGATGATGCGGAAGCGGGCGTAGGCGTTGACCAGCAGGCGCTGCTGATCGTTCGACAGCACTTCCTCGTCGGTCATTTCGAGGTCGAGCAAGCGCTTGTCGACCATGCGCACGCTTTCGATGAAGGGCACCTTGAATCGCAATCCCGCGCCGACATCGCCGTCAGGCGTGTTGACCGTGCCGACCGGATTACCCGTGCGGATGACGACGGCCTGTTCTTCCTCGCCGACCACGAAGGCGCTGGCGAAGAAGAGGATCAGCAGGACGGCGAGACCGATCAGGACCCCGGTGCGATGGTTGTTCCACAGACGGGTCATGTCACTGCCCTCCCGTATTGGCTTGCGGCCCACTGGACTGCGCCGGAACGGATGGCGGCGCCACCGGACCGACGCCGTTTCCGCTGCGGCGCCGATTGACTTCGGGCAGCGGGAGATAGGTCTGCACCCCGTCGGTCTCGACGATGGTCTTGTCGGTCTGGCTCAGCACGCGCTCCATGGTTTCGTAATAGAGGCGCTGGCGCGTCACTTCGGGGGCGAGGCGGTATTGCTCGTACACCTTGTCGAACGCTTCAGCTTCACCCTCGGCCTGCGCCAGCACCTGCTGGGCATAGCCGCGCGCCTGGTTGCGGGCCGCATCGGCGTTCTGTTCGGCCACGGACACATCGCGGAAGGCATCCACGACATCGGCGGGCGGATCGGCCTTGTCGATTTCGACGCCGATCACAGTGATCCCGGCATTATAGGCATCGAGCGTGCGCTGCATCCGCTCGCGCACATCCTGTTCGATTTCGGCGCGGCCCTGGCCCGAGAACGTCTCGTCCAAAGTCTTTTCCGCGACCGAGGCGCGCATGGCGGCTTCGGCGACTTCGCGAACGGTTTCGATCGGATCGGCGAGGCTGAATTTGAAGCCCGCCAGGTTCTTGATGTTCCAGCGCACGATATAGGAGAGATCGACGAGGTTCTGGTCGCCTGTCAGGATCAGCTTCGCCTGCGCCCGGTTCTCCGGCACCTGCACGGCGCGCACGCCTTCGACGTCCTCGATCTCGACCGTCTCGATCGGCCAGGGCGCGGTGACCTTGAGGCCGGAATCGAGCATCCGCGTGTAATTGCCGAGCGTCTTCACGACCGCCTTTTCCTGGGGGCCGACGAGATGAAAGCTGGTCGCGACGAGATACAGCGCGACGACGCCGCCGATGATCAGCGGCAGCCAGCTTTTCCCGTTGGGCCGTTGGGGAATGCGGAAATTGGGGCCGCCGGGGCCACCCGGCCCGCCGCTACGCCGACGCGGGCCTTCGGGGCCGCGGTTCTTGAAGATGTCCTCGATATTGGCGGGACGGCGCGATCCGGGGCGCTGGCCGCTATCGCCCGTTCCACTACCCGATCCAGGGGGCAGCCAGGGATTGCGGGGGCCGCGCGACTTGTCGCCGGACGGCGTGTCGGAACTCGGCGTATCTGCGCCGCCCGATCCATCACCGGACCCGCCTCCGCCCTTGCCCGGGGGCTTGCCCCAAGGGTTGTTCTTGCCAGCCATCGCCAGCCTGATCCTGTCGCCGAACCCGTCCAAAAGTCGCATCCTTGTGTTATAGGTATCGCGCGGCGGAAAAACAGGGCTTCGGCGCGAAATTCAAGGGTTGCTTCGAATTTCAAGGCTTGTGCCGCGGTTTTCGATGCTACACGGCGCTGCGCCATGGCCGAACCCGATATCGTCGCATCGCTTCCCGAAGCACTGGCCGCCTCGCTCGAAGGCCGCATCCAGTCGGCCCGGATCGTCAAGCGGCGCGCGATGGTGGTGCTCGACGTGGCCGGTCTCGACGCGGACGAGCGCGCGCGGATCGAGGCCGAGCTCAAGCAGGCGCTGTCGCCCCGCGCCGATGTGGACGAGGTGCGCGTGATCCAGACCGCCCAGCGCACCGGGCGCCGCATCATCGCGGTGGGGTCGGGCAAGGGCGGGGTCGGCAAATCGACGCTCGCGGCCAATCTCGCGATCGCTCTTGCGCGCACGGGCCACAAGGTCGGGCTGGTCGATGCCGACATCTACGGCCCCTCGCAGCCGCTGATCCTCGACACGCAGGATGCCAAGCCGGAAGCGAAGGACAACAAGCTGATCCCGGTCGAGAGCCGCTTCGGCGTGCCGGTTCTCTCGATGGGCCACCTCGCCAAGCCGGGGCAGGCGATCGCCTGGCGCGGGCCCATGGCGGGCAATGCCCTGTCGCAACTGATCGACGCGCATTGGGGCGGGACCGATATCCTGATCGTCGACCTGCCGCCGGGCACGGGCGACGTGCAGCTGACCATGTTGCAGAAATTCAAGCCCGCAGGTGCGGTGCTGGTCTCGACGCCGCAGGATCTCGCGCTGATCGACGCGGTGCGCGCGGGCCATCTGTTCGACCAGGCGAGCGTGCCGGTGATCGGCCTGGTCGAAAACATGGCGGGCTATGTCTGCCCGCATTGCGGCGAAGTGTCCGATCCGTTCGGCGCGGGCGGCGTGGAAGCGGCGGCGACCAAGCTCGACCTGCCTTTCCTCGGCCGCATCCCGCTGGCGCTCGAAATCCGCGAGGGCGGGGATGCGGGCGAGCCCCCGGCGGCGGGTGAGGGCGTCCATGCGAAGCCCTTCGTCGCGATCGCCGAAAAGCTGTCCCGATGGCTGGCCGCGAACGGTTGAACGGCCTCCCCGTCACGCGCCGCGGACTCCTGACAGGGGCGGCGGCGGGTGGGGGATTGCTGCTGGCCTGGTCGCTCTGGCCGCGCAGGTATGAGGGCGCGCTGGCGCCCAATTCGAGCGAATATGCGTTCGGCGCCTGGCTTACCGTGGGCGAGGACGGGGTGGTGACGGTCGCCGTTCCGCAGCTCGAAATGGGGCAGGGGGTGACCACGCTGCTGCCGCAGATCGTGGCGCTGGAGATGGGCGCCGCATGGGCGCAGGTCGCGGCTGCTCCGGTGCCGCCCACCGGCGCGCAGGCGAACATTCCGCTGGCGGCGAAATGGGCACCGCTATGGTCCGCGTTTCCGGCCCTCGCGGACGAACCCGACAGCTTTCTCGCCGACCGCTTCGCCCGTTCCGAAGCCTTCGCTGTCACGGCTGACGGGACCACACTGGCGGCGTTCGAAAATGACTGCCGGGCGGCGGGCGCGGCGGCGCGGGCGATGCTGGCGATGGTGGCGGCGGACAGATGGGACGTGGCCTGGGAGGAATGCGAGGTCGCAAACGGGATCGTGACCCATGGCGAACGGCGCGCCCGGTTCGGCGAATTGGCGGCGGACGCTGCACGGATGACTCCACCCGATCCCCCGCCGCTGAGGCCGCAGGCGCCGATCGAGGAGGTCGTGCCCGGCGACGTGCCGGCGAGCAGCGCCTATCCCCGGCTGGACCTTCCCGCCAAGGCCGATGGCAGTTACCCGTTCGCAAGCGATATCCGCCTGTCGGGCATGGTCCACGCTTCGATCCGGCATGGCGCCTGGGGCCTGCGCGAACTGGTCGGATTCGAGGAGGAAGCCGCGCGCGATCTCGGGCTGGTGACGCTGGTGCGGTCCAAATACTGGCTCGCGGCGGTGGCGGACAGTTGGTGGAAAGCGGACCGCGCGCTCGATGTCCTCCGTCCGCGTTTCGCCGGTCCCGGCGGGATCGAAAGCGAGGTGGTGGAGGCCGCCTTGGACGAAGGCATCGAACGCGGAGAGGCGCAGCGCATCCTGTCGCTGGGCGATCCCGAGGCGATGGCCACGCCGACTCTGACGCGGCGCTATGACATCGCTCCCGCGCTCCACGGAGGGCTCGAGACCGCATCCGCCACCGCGCTCTATCGCGACGGGCGCTTGCAATTATGGATCGCCAGCCAGGCCCCTGCCGCCGCGCGCCGCGCCGCCGCCAAGGCGCTCGGCCTGTCGGAGCGGGACGTCACGCTTTATCCCATGGGTGCGGGCGGCAGCTTCGATGCGCGGTTGGAAACGACCCATGCGATCCAGGCCGCGCTGATCGCGCGCGATCTGGGGCGCCCGGTGCAATTGACCTGGCCGCGCGGGGAGGAGTTCAAGGCTTTGCCCCCGCGCACCCCTGTCGCCATCGCACTCAGCGCCCGCCTCGATCCGAGCGCGGATCGCCAGCCCCTCGCCTGGCGGGCGAATCTGGCCATGCCCGCTGCCACGCGCGAATTCGGCGCGCGCCTGTTCGAGGATCGCACCGTCGAAGCCGCGATCGAGGGGGCGGCGGGCGAGGCCGATCCGCTCGCCTGCGAAGGGGCGGTGCCGCCCTATGCGATCCCCAATGTCGCGGTCGATCATGCGCCAGTGACGATCGGCCTGCCGACCGCCCGGATGCGCGGCAATGCGGCGGTCTATACCGGCTTTGCGACCGAGTGCTTCGTCGACGAACTGGCCGAGATCGCCCAGCGCGATCCGCTGCTCTATCGCTTGTCACTGCTGGGGCAGGACGCGCGGGCCGCCGTGGTCCTGCGCGCGGCGGCGCGGCTGGGCGAGTGGGATGGCGGCGTCGAGGGCACTGCGCAGGGACTGGCGTTGATCCGCATGACGTTTGGTGAAGCGCACGGCTTCATCGCCTGCGTCGCGCAGGCGCGGCTGGGCGAGGGCGGCGTGCGCGTCGATCGCCTATCGGCGGTCGCGGATATCGGGCGCATTCCCAATCTCGACCTCGCGCGCCAGCAGATCGAAGGTGGCCTTATCTTCGGCCTCTCGCTCGCCACCGGATCGAGCGCGTCCTATCGCGACGGCATGCCGGAAACGCGACGCATGGCCGCGCTCATGCTGCCGACGCTGGCCGACACGCCGGATGTGCGCGTCGATTTCATAAGCAGCGAGGAAGCGCCCTTCGATCCGGGCGAGCTGAGCGTCGCGGTCGCCCCGCCGGCCATTGCCAACGCGCTCCACGCGGCGACGCGGCTGCGCTTTCGGCGGCTTCCGCTCCTGTCGGAAGGGCTCTAGAGCGAGGCCATGACCTGGCAGCCCCAAACCCTCCCCGCAGACCATCCTCCCGTCCGTTCCGGCGGGATCGGCGTCCTCATCGTCAATCTCGGCACGCCCGACGGGGCCGATGCGAAATCGGTGAAGCGCTATCTCGGCGAATTCCTGTCCGACAAGCGCGTGGTCGAAATCCCCGCGATCGCGTGGCAGCCGATCCTGCGCGGCATCATCCTCAACACCCGCCCCAAGAAAAGCGCCCATGCCTACCAGCAGGTGTGGACCGAGGACGGATCGCCGCTGGCTGCGATCACCAAGGCGCAGGCCGAAAAGATGCAGGCGCGGTTGGGCTCCGTTGGGGCGGGGGGCGTCACGGTCGATTGGGCGATGCGCTACGGCAATCCATCGATCCCCGAGCGGTTGACCGCCATGAAGGATGCGGGCTGCGAGCGCATTCTGCTGGCCCCGCTCTACCCGCAATATTGCGCGGCGACGACCGCGACGGTTGTGGACAAGGCGGGGGAAACCCTGTCGAAAATGCGCTGGCAGCCGAGCCTGCGCACCCTGCCGCCCTATCACGACGATCCGCTTTATATCGATGCCTTGGTCGACGATCTGGCGCGCCAGCTCGACGCGCTCGATTTCGAACCCGAGCTGCTGATGCTAAGCTTTCACGGGATGCCGGAGCGGACATTGCATCTGGGCGATCCCTATCATTGCCACTGCCAGAAGACCGCGCGGCTGCTGGAAGCGCGCATGAACCGGCCTGACTTAAGGTTTCGCACGACGTTCCAGTCGCGCTTCGGGCGCGCCAAATGGCTCGAACCGGCGACCGACACGGTGCTGGCCGAAGAAGGCGCGAGGGGCACCAGGCGCATCGCCATCGCCGCGCCGGGCTTTTCCGCCGATTGTCTCGAAACGCTCGAGGAACTGGCGATGCAGGGGCGCGATCAGTTCAGGGAAGCGGGGGGCGAGCATTTCGCGGCATTGTCCTGCCTCAACACCTCGGATGCCGGGCTGACGATGCTGGAGGGGCTGTTGCGGCGCGAACTGGCGGGGTGGATTCCCGGCTGAGAGGTGCTTACACCGGTGTAAGTAGTTCGGAGAGAGCCATGGCCACCATAGCACCGCATCAGCCGGTCGATTTCACGCCGCAAAGCTGGCGCGACAGCCTGCCGGAAGAAGCGCTCGACCATATTCAGGGCGAAAAGGGCTGGCCGCTGGTCGGCCACACTTTCAACCAGCTTGCCGATCCGCATGCTTTCGCGCGGCGGATGTACGAGACTTATGGCCCCGTCTACAAGGTCCATACCATGGGCGGCTGGCACGTCGCGCTGATCGGGGCGGAGGCGAACGAGCTGATGCTGTTCGACCGAGCGAAGATCTTTTCCAGCGATCAGGGGTGGAGCCCGGTGCTGCATCGCCTGTTTCCCGGCGGGCTGATGCTGCTCGATTTCGACCATCACCGCGCCGATCGCCGCGCGCTGTCGATCGCGTTCAAGCCCGGCCCGATGCGGCATTACGCGGACAGCCTCAATCGCGGGATTTCCGCGCGGATGGACGAGTGGGGTGCGGGCGATATGCGGTTCTATCCCGCTATCAAGCAATTGACGCTCGATCTGGCGGCGGACAGCTTCATCGGCCTGCCGTTCGGGCCGGAAGCGGACCGGATCAATCAGGCCTTCGTCGACATGGTCCAGGCTTCGATCGCGCCCGTGCGCCGTCCGCTGCCCTTCACGAAGATGAAGAAGGGGGTCGATGGCCGCGCCTTCCTCGTCGACTATTTCACCCGCGAAACCGAACGCCGCAGGGCCGAGGGCGGCGGGCAGGACATGTTCAGCCAGTTCGCCACCGCCGAATTCGAAGACGGCAGCCTGATGAGCGTGGAAGCGGTCGTCGACCACATGAACTTCCTGATGATGGCGGCGCACGACACCATCACGTCGAGCGCGACGTCTCTGGTGCATCTGCTGGCGAAAAATCCCGATTGGCAGGACAGGCTACGCGAGGAATTGCGCGCGATCACGAACGATGGCGGCGATCTGGCCTACGAGGATCTGGCCAAGCCCGAGCTGACCGAAATGGCGTTCAAGGAAGCGCTGCGGATGATCCCCCCGGTGCCGAGCATCCCGCGCCGCGCGCTGAAGAGCTTCGAATTCGGCGGCTACACCATCCCGGCGGGCGCGCGGGTCGGGATCAATCCGCACCTCGTCCACCACATGGAGGAACACTGGCCCGATCCGGACCGGTTCGATCCGATGCGCTTTACGCCCGAGGCGGTGAAGGCGCGGCACAAATACGCCTGGGTGCCCTTCGGCGGCGGCGCGCATATGTGCCTGGGGCTCCACTTCGCCTATATGCAGATCAAGATCCTGATGGCGCAGATGCTGACCCGCTATCGCGTGGAGGTCGAGCCGGGTTACGAGCCCGAATGGCAGGCCTGGCCGATCCCACAGCCCAAGGACGGGCTGCGAATACGGCTCAAGCCGCTCTAGAAATCGATCGCGATGCCGTCCTTCACCCAGTCGCCATAGCGCGTCGGGCTCAGCTCCTCGTCCATCTCCGGCTTTTCCGGCTTGGGCGGCGGTTCGCTCGTCCAGTGGGCGGGCTTCTCGAAAGTCTCGGGACGTTTGGTGGCGCGCTTTTCCATGAAGGTGAAATGCGCAGGCAGGCGCGAAGTTTCAAGCGCAGCCCCTGGCGCCGCGTCGCTGGTGCGAAAAACCGGTTCCCACTTTTTCGCGCGATGCTCTAGGGGCGGCGCCATGGCTCAACCCCCCGGTATCCACGCGCGCCGCGCCGCGCTTCGCCTGCTCGATGCCGTCCTGCGGCGGGGCGAGACGCTCGACGTCGCTTTCGGCGCGGCGACATCCGACATCCGCAAGTTCGAAGACAAGGCGCTCGCCCGCGCCATTGCGAGCGAAACCCTGCGCTGGCTCGTCGACCTCGATGCGCTGATCGACAGCGCCACGCGCCAGAACCTGCCCGACGATGCGAAAGCGCGGCAGGTCCTGCGGCTGATGCTGGCCCAATGGCTGCGACTGGGTACGCCGCCCCACGCCGTGATCGCGACCGGGCTTCCTTTGCTGTCGGGCGGACCACGCCGATTGGCGCACGGCGTCTTCTCGACTCTGACCAAGCGTGAGGCCAATCTGCCCGACGCGCCGACGCTTCCCGATGCCGTCGCCGCGCGCTGGGGCGAGAGGGCGCAGGCCATCGCCGCAGGTCTGGCCGAGCCGCCCCCGCTCGACCTGACCCTGCGCGATCCCGCCCAAACCGAGCATTTCAAGACGCAGCTCGCCGCAGACAGCCTGATGCCCGGCCACCTGCGCCTGCCGCGTGGCGCTGCAGTCGAGACGCTACCCGGTTTCGAGGCCGGTGCATGGTGGGTGCAGGATCTGGCGGCATCCCTGCCCGCGCGCCTGCTCGGAGCGGGGGAGGGCCGCACCGCGCTCGACCTGTGTGCCGCGCCGGGGGGCAAGACGCTGCAATTGGCGGCGCAGGGCTGGAAAGTGACTGCGCTCGACATTTCGAAGCGGCGGCTCGATCTCCTCAAGGCGAACCTGAAACGTACCGATCTATCCGCCGGGACGATCCGCGCCGATGCGCTCAAATGGGAGCCGAAGCACCGTTACGACGCGATCCTGATCGATGCGCCCTGCACCGCCACCGGCACCGCGCGCCGCCATCCCGATGTGTTGCACCGGATCGGCGCACGCCAGATCGAAGAACTGACCGAACTGCAATCGGCGCTGCTGGAGCGCGCGCAGGGCTGGCTGAAACCCGGCGGAACGCTGGTCTACGCGGTCTGCTCGCTGGAGCGTGAGGAAGGCGAGGATCAGGCCGCGCGCGTCCCGCTCGATCCGGTTCCGATCACGCAGCACGAGCTACCGGAAGGGGTGCAACCAACCGGCGAAGGCTGGCTGCGCACCGATCCCGGCATGCTGTCGGACCAGGGCGGCATGGACGGGTTTTTCATCGCCCGCTGGCGCGCCCCAGCCCAATAGCCTCAGGCGTCTTCCTTGAGGTATTTCTGGAAGCTCTTGCGCAATTTCATCAGCTTGGGCGGAATCACCGCCTGGCAATAGGGATTGCGCTGGCCTTCGCCAGTCCAGTATTCCTGATGGTAATCTTCCGCCGGATACCATTCGGCTGGCCCTTCGATCGTGGTCACCGCATCCTGGTCATGCTCGGCGTTCCAGCGTTCGATCGCGGCTTCGGCTTCGCTGCGCTGTTCGTCGTCCAGCGGAAAGATTGCGCTGCGATACTGGGTGCCGACATCGTTGCCCTGGCGGTTGAGCTGGCTCGGATCGTGCGTCCCCATGAACACGTCGTAAAGATCGGCGAGCGCGATCCGGTCGGGATCGAACGTCACCCGCACCGCCTCGGCATGGCCGGTATTGCCGCTGCACACCTGCTTGTAAGTCGGGTCGGCCACGTCGCCGCCGATATATCCGCTCTCGACCTCGTCCACGCCGATCACGTCGTTCATCACCGCTTCGGTGCACCAGAAGCACCCGCCTGCCATGATCGCCTGTTGCTTTGCCATTCGTAATCTCCTTCGCAAAGGGAGATAGGTACGGTGTGCCCGCTTGTCAGGGGGAGGCTGACCGGGCAGAAGCTGGCGCGATAAATCAGGGAGAGATTTCGATGCGTATCCTGTTTTCCTCCGCCTGCGCGCTCGCGGCCTTCGCCACGCCTGCCATGGCTCAGGACCATTCCGGTCACGATATGGGCTCGCACGCCGGTTCGATGGCGATGGACCACGCCCATCACGCAGCCTTGACCCGCGCCCTCGCGATGGAGAACCGGGCCGAGGATCGCGCCCGCGACCAGTACCGCCATCCCTTCGAAACGCTCGATTTCTTCGAAGTGAAGCCGGGCATGACCGTGGTGGACTATATGCCCGCCAGCGGTTGGTACACGCGCGTGCTGGTGCCCTATCTGGGCGCGGAGGGCCGCTATGTCGGGCTGACTCCCGACCCTGCCGCTGCCGATGGCGAGCGGTTCGCGAATTACTTCGCCAAGCTGCCGGGCGATTTCGAAACGGCGCGGGGCGGCTGGAATTTGTCCGGCGCACCGATCTCGACTTACGCTTCGCATGACCTTCCCGAAGAATTGAAGGGCCAGGTCGATCGCGTGCTCGTCTTCCGCGAGATGCATAACTTGATGCGGTCCGGTGTGCTCTACACCGAGCTGATGCGGATGCGGGGCCTTCTCAAGGAGGACGGGATGCTCGGCATCGTCCAGCACCGCGCCAAATCCGATGCACCGGGCGATTATACCACCGGTGCCAACGGCTATCTGCGGCAGGAAGACGTGATCGCACTGGTCGAAGCGCACGGCTTCGAACTCGTCGGCATGAGCGACATCAACGCCAATCCGCAGGACACTGCCGATCACGAGGGCGGTGTCTGGCAGATGCCGCCGAGCTGGGGCGGCAAGAAGCCGGAACTCGAGAATATCGGCGAAAGCGACCGCATGACGCTGCTGTTCAGGAAGCGCTGACCTGTCAGCCAAGGTTCAGTAAACGAAGGGCAATCCCTCGGTGTGACACTATCACATCGGGGGATTTGCTTATGAAATATTTGCTATTCTGCGTCGCCGCGCCGCTGAGCCTCGCGGCCTGCGGCGATCGGGCCGACGAAACGCGCGGCGTCGATCATGGCGAAACGCTGCTGTCCGTCAGCGCCAGCGGCCAGGCCGAATCGCGGCCCGATCAGGCGCAGTTCCAGGCCGGAATCGAAACCTTTGCCGGCAATGCCCGCGCCGCGAGCGAAGCCAATCAGGAAAAGATCGTCGAAATCGTCGCGGCCCTGCGCGAGCTCGGCGTGGCGGAAAAGGACATCCAGACCCGCGCCGTCACTGTCAGGCGGATCGAATACGGCGATCGGAAGGGCCAGTATCAGGCCGCCAATGTGGTCGAAGTGACCATGCGCAATCCCGCACGCGCGGGCGAGGCGGTGACGGCCGTGACAGAAGCGGGTGCGAACATCGTCTCCGGCCCCTCTCTGTCGATGACCAATCCCGAGGCGACCGCCAATCTCGCTTATGCCGACGCCTACAAGGCCGCGCGCAAAAGGGCCGAAGCCTATGCCGAGGCTGCGGGGATGGAGGTCAGCCGGGTGCTCTATATCCGCGATGCGGGCGGCATGCAGGGGCAGACCTATCTGCGCGGGGCGGAAGCGATGGCGGACAGTATGATGGTCCAGACGCAAAGCGCCGCGCCGCCGCCTCCGCCGCCGGTGGCGATGCCGCGCCCGGAAGAGCGCTCGCCCTCGATGATGGTCGGCACCACGCGCTCGGACGTCTATATCCAGGTGGACTTCGCGCTGCGCGAAACCTAATTCGGCGCGCATGAGAGCGCTGACCCTGTCCGTCCTGCAACTGCCGCTGGCCCGGCCCGAGCCTGCCGACAACATCGCCGCCGTCGCCGAACTGGTCGAACAGGCGGCGGGCGAAGGAGCGCAATTGATCCTGCCGCCCGAACTGTTCGCAGGCGACTATTTCTGCCGCGAGGAGGACGAGGCGCTGTTCGCCCGCGCCCGTCCGACGGAACAGGATGAAAGCGTCGCCGCAATGCGAGAGCTCGCCGCGCGCCACAAGGTCGCGATCCCTACCAGCTTCTTCGAGCGGGATGGGCACCATTATTACAACACCCTCGCCATGATCGGCCCCGATGGCGCGATCATGGGCACTTATCGCAAGAGCCACATTCCCGATGGGCCGGGATATGAGGAGAAATACTATTTCCGCCCTGGGAACGACGGCTTCAAGGTGTGGAATATCGCTTGTGAGAATGGGACGGCGCGCATCGGCGTCGGCGTGTGCTGGGATCAGTGGTATCCCGAATGCGCCCGCGCGATGGCTTTGATGGGCGCGGAGGTCCTGCTCTACCCCACCGCGATCGGCTCCGAACCCTATGACGCCGATCTCGACACCAGCCGGATGTGGCGAAGGGCGATGGTGGGCCATGCGGTGTCGAACTGCATGCCGGTCGCCGCCGCCAACCGCATCGGCCACGAAGGCCCGGCGGACCGCAGCCAGAGCTTTTACGGCCACAGCTTCATTACCGACGAATGGGGCGATTACATCGCCGAATACGGATC
This sequence comes from Erythrobacter sp., assembly GCA_009993605.1. Classification (GTDB taxonomy): domain Bacteria; phylum Pseudomonadota; class Alphaproteobacteria; order Sphingomonadales; family Sphingomonadaceae; genus Qipengyuania. The sequence goes on along the minus strand of JAACTB010000015.1, from coordinate 112,816 downwards.
GCAGGAGGCCGGCGTCCTGACCGCGACGCTCGACCTCGATCGCGCGGCGACGCACCGCGCAGGGATGGGATTCTTCCGCGATCGAAGGCCGCAGCTCTACGGGCGGCTCTGCGAGGATATCTGAGCGCGCAGCATTATCTGATCGCGCTGGGCTCGAACATGCGCGTGCCGGGCATCGGCGGCCCGCGCGCCGTCCTGCGAGCGGCGATCGAGCACATCGCGACAAGGGGGATCGCGGTCGACGCGGTTTCGCGCACCGTCTCCAGCGCGCCCGTCGGCCCCTCGCATCGCCGCTATGCCAATTCGGCGGCTCTCGTCGCCAGCGATCGCGGGCCAGAGGCCATGGCCACAGAAATGCAGGCAATCGAGCGCGCCTTCGGTCGGCGTAGAAGAGGCCAGCGCTGGCGCGCGCGCCCGCTCGATATCGACCTGATCCTGTGGAGCGGCGGCGCGTATCTCTCCGACCGCCTCGCGATCCCCCACCCGGCCTTCCGCATCCGCCCCTTCGTGCTCGGCCCGGCAGCCGAAATCGCGCCCCTATGGCGCGATCCGTCAAGCGGCCTCACTCTGCGCCAGCTATCGACCCGCTTGACCACCCCGCGCCCGCTCCCTAGGGCGCGCACACCAATCGCGTGAACAGCGCGCGTGGGCCCTTAGCTCAGTCGGTAGAGCAACTGACTTTTAATCAGTAGGTCGCTGGTTCGAACCCAGCAGGGCTCACCATTTTTTCCTATTCCATGTCCTTTGCGCCAAGCGGCTCGCCCGGCTATCGCTGCGGCATGGCGTCTCCCACGATATCGATTTTCGCCCGACTGCCGGTTCCGGGGCAGGCGAAGACGCGGCTGATTCCGGCTTTGGGGGAGGAGGGCGCGGCGCGGGTCTATGCGCGGCTTCTCCATCATACGGTGGCGCAGGTGCGGGCGAGCGGGGTGCCGTTCGAATTGCGTGTGACCGGGGGCGAAATGGCGGCGTTCCGGCAGCTGTTCGGGGACGATGTCTTGGTCGCCGAACAGGGTGAGGGCGATCTCGGCGCGCGGATGGCGCGGGTGCCTGCGCCGGCGATCGTCATCGGGAGCGATTGTCCAGGCGTGACGCCCGAACTGTTCCGCGTCGTGGCGCGTGAGCTAAGAGAGCGCGATGTCGTGATCGGTCCGGCGAGCGACGGGGGCTATTATCTGATCGGTCTCGCACGGCCCATGCCGTTCCTGTTCGCGGATATGGCATGGAGCACCGACACGGTCTTCGCCGAAACGCTGGCCCGACTGGCCGCGCGAGGCATCGGACCGGCGATCCTGCCCGAGCTTGACGATATCGACACGCCGGAAGATCTGGCGCGCTGGCCGGATTTCGCCCCGGACATTTCAGAGTGAGCGTCGCGCTGGTGATCCCCGTGCTGGACGAGGCGAAGGCCTTGCCCGCGCTGGTCGAGAGGCTGGCCATGCTCGATCCCTTCCCTGCCGACATCCTGATGGTCGATGGGGGGAGCGGGGATGAATCGCTCGCCATTGCCGAGGCGGCGGGCTGGCGCGTAATCACGGCCGAAAAAGGCAGGGCACGGCAGATCAATGCGGGTGTCTCCGAAGCGCGCGGCGATCTCGTCTGCGTGCTGCACGCCGATACACTGCCGCCGAGGGATATGGTCGCGGTGATCGAAGCGAACCTGGCGGACGCGCGGGTCGCGCTTGCGGGCTTTACCCCGCGCATTTGCGGGCCGGACACAACCCGCTGGGTGACCACCGCGCATAATATCGCGAAGACCTGGTATGCGCCGCTTCTCACTCGCCCGCATCTGTTCGTGCGCGGCGTGCGCCTCCTGTTCGGCGATCATGCGATGTTCTTCCGCCGCGGCGATTTCCTGAAAATCGGCGGGTGCACGCCGGGCGATACGGTGATGGAGGAAGCCGATCTGTGCGTCCGCTTCGCCCGATTGGGACGCGTGAAGCTGGTACCCCGCTGGGTCGAGACGTCGGACCGGCGCATCGCCGAATGGGGTCCGTGGAAGGCGAACTGGATTTATTTCAAGGTCGGGATGCTCTGGGCGTTCGGCCTGCGGGACCGGATGGCGAAGCATTACCCCGACGTGCGCTGACGCTTATCCCTCGGACAGGAAGCCTGCCGAAATGCAGTAATCGATCAGGCGCGCGACATAGGCTGGGCCTGTCTCGGGGCAGGCGAGGCCGGTCGCGGCGCGGAATCCGGCGTCGTCGAAATGCGGATCGCGCTGAAAATAGCTGGCATAGAGGCCCGCCACCCGCCGGAAGAGGCGCCGTTCGAGCGCGGGCAGCATGGCGGGCTCGAAACGATCGGGCGGGACGAGTTCGGGCTCGTGAAAATGCGGGTAGGCGCCGATGCAGCCGGTGAATGTCTCGACCGCGAGAGGCTGGCCGGAAACGAGGTGAAAGGTCCCGTCCCTTGCCGCCTCCATCCGCCCGGCCAAGGCGACGATCCCGCGCGCGACATGGTCGATGGGCACGAAATCGAGGCTTGCGCCCGAGCGCGCAGGCATATGCCGCACGCGCCCTTCGGCGATCAGTTTGAAGGCGGCGTAGGTCGTGTCGAACTGGCGGATCGCCCCGGTGTCGGATGCGCCGACCACGATGGAGGGGCGGGCGATCGCCCAGGTGAGGCCGGATGCGCGGACCAGGCGTTCTCCGGCTGCCTTGCTCGCTTCGTATCCATTGGCGAAGCCCGTTTCGGGGAGCGGGTCGCTTTCCCGGATCGGTCCGTCGCGCGTCCCGCAGACATAGGCGGTGGAGACGTGCAGCAGCTGCATTCCGCCCGCTTGCGCCAGCGCGATCGCATGGCGCGTTCCGGCGACGTTGACGGCTTGGTAGTCTTCCTCGGTGAGGTCGAAGCGGACGGTCGCGGCGCAATGGATCAGGAGGTCGTGCGCCTCGGCGATCCGCGCGAAGTCCGCCTCGCTCCAGCCGAAGCGCGGCTGGGATACGTCGCCGGGGATCGTCTCGATCGCGACCGGAGACCCGTCATTGGCGCGGATGTCGCGGTTGCGATGGACGAGCCCGGTCACGCGGTGCCCCTCCGCCACAAGGCGCGCGCAGACTTCGCCGCCCAATAGGCCGGCGGCACCGGTGACTAGGATGTTCAGCAACAGGCTGCGGGTGCGGACGTGTCGGATGCAGCTCCGGTCGCGCCGAACGGCACGGCGACACCGCAATCAGGGAAGACGCCGTAATGTGTCGCGAAATCGCCGAAGAAGTCGAAATGCTCGGCAAAGCGCGTGTCGGCGAGCATTTTCCAGCTATTGCCGCAGATCGGGAACACCCGACCCGCTTCGATATGGTGATGGCCGTCGAGTTCGAAGACGCGCTCCTGCCCCGGCACCGTTCCGCGATAGCGCACGGCCTGCCCGTAATCCTCGCACTGGCTTTCCAGCCCGTCGAGCTTGAACAGGCGGTAGGTCGCCGAATGGAAGGCGATCCCGTCGAGTTTTTCCTGCACCGCTTTGTCGCCGATGCCGAGCGGGCGGCTGGTGACGAGGCGCGGGTCGAGGAAGCCGGAGGATTTGGCGAGCGCCAGAAAATCGCCCCAATACAGCGCGCCCGACAGGCACTCGCCGTGCAGGACCGGATCGTCGCGCAAATGTTCGGGCACGCGGCGCTCGCTGTAGACGTCGCTGAAATAGAGCTCGCCGCCCGGCTTCAGCAGACGATGCGCCGCTTCGAACACGGCGCGCTTGTCGGCGACGAGATTGATCACGCAGTTCGAGACGATGACGTCGAAATGCCCTTCCGGCAGGTCGAGATCGCCCAGTTTCTCGATATCGCCTTCGAGAAAGCGGACATTCGATGTTTCGTAACCGAAGCGCTGGCGGTGCCAGTCCTCGTGCCCGCGCGCCACGGCGAGCTGTTCGGGCGTGGCGTCGACGCCGGTCACCGTTCCTTCGGAGCCCACCAGCTGGGCCAGGATATAGGCATCCTGCCCACTGCCCGAACCCAGATCCAGCACATGACAACCCGCGATCGCCTGAGGCGCGACGAGGCCGCAGCCGTAATAGCGCGCCTTCACCTCCTCGTGCACATTGCGCAGCGCCGACATAATTTCGGCGGGCGGCGCTTCCATCGTGCAGCAGGCGTCGGTCTTGAGGTCGGACGATCCGGCCAAGACCTTGCCGTAATAGTCCTGCGAGTTCTCGAGGTTCATCGTGTGCGGCCCTTATTGGCGTTTGTGCGGGTTCCGGTTCGCTTTGGCAGCTTTATCGGGTAGGCGACAAGCGATGAAATTCACCCATGACGTAATCGTGATCGGCGGCGGCGCCGGCGGGCTGACCGCGGCGGGCGGCTGCGCGCTGTTCGGATTGAAGGTGGCCCTGATCGAAGGCCACAAGATGGGCGGCGAATGCCTCAACAATGGCTGCGTGCCGTCGAAGGCTCTGCTCGCCGCGGCCAAGCGCGCCGCGGTGGCGCGCAAGAGCGAGAGCATGGGCGTCAGGATCGCGCCGCCCGAAATCGACTGGGGTGGCGTGATGGGTCAGGTCCGCCGCGCGATCGCGGATATCGAGCATCACGATTCGGTCGAGACGTTCGAGGAGATGGGCTGCGAGGTCATCCTCGGCCATGCGCGGCTGACGGGAAAGCACTCGGTCGAAGTCGCGGGACAGACGTTGCAAGCGCCTCGCATCGTCCTTGCAACCGGCTCGCGTCCCTTCGTTCCGCCGATCGAGGGGATCGACGGGGTGCCCTATCTCACCAACGAGAATCTGTTCGAGTTGGACGAGCAGCCCGATCACCTTATCATCGTAGGCGGCGGCAATATCGGGATGGAGATGGCGCAGGCCTTTCGCCGGTTGGGGAGCGAAGTGACGGTAATCGAGCCGGACGCCATCATGGGCCGCGACGATCCCGACTGCGTGGCGGTGATGGTGGAGGCCTTGCGCGAAGAGGGTGTGCGCTTCGTCCATGGAAAGGCGAAGGCCGTGTCGGGCGCCGCCGGATCGATCCGGCTGGAGGTCGAGGGCGCGGAGGCGGTCGAGGGAACGCATCTGCTGATCGCGACCGGGCGCAAAGCGCGCGTGGAAGGCTTCGGAGCGGAGGAACTCGGCCTCGAACTCGGCAGGAACGGGTTCGCGGTCGACAAGCGGCGCCGCACCAGCGTGCGCTCGATCTACGCCATCGGCGATTGCCGCGACGGGATCAGGCTGACGCATGTCGCGGGCTATGAAGGATCGAATGTGGCGCTCGAAATCGTGACCGGCCTGCCGACCAAGGTGGATTATGCCGCGCTGCCTTGGTGTACCTACACCGATCCCGAAATCGCCCAGGTCGGCATGACCGAGAGCGACGCGCGCGAGAAGCACGGCGATGCGATCACGGTAGTGCGCGAGGAGTTTTCCGAGAACGAGCGCGCGGTCGCAGAAGACGCTTCGCGGGGCCATCTCAAGCTTGTGATGAAGGGCAAGAAAGTGCTCGGCGCCAGTATGGTAGGCGAACATGCCGGCGAATTGTTGCTCCCGCTCGCCCAGTCGATCACCGGCAAGACCAGCACTTTCGCTCTCGGCAGCGCCATCATCGCCTATCCGACCCGCAGCGAGATTTCGAAGGCCGCCGCCTTCAGCGCGTGGGAGCCGACCGTGTTCGGATCGCTGCCGAAGAAATACGCGGCTCTGGTCGCCAAATTGAGACGGACTTTCGCATGAGCACCCGCCCCAAATCCCGTAACGCGCCGACCTGCCCGTCTCCCTTCGCGGTCGAGGCGGCGGCGCTTCCGGTCGAGAAGTTCTCCGACCCCGAGGTGACGGCCAAGGGCGAGCCGCGCGCGCATGTTCCGCTCACCGCGCTCGAAACGCTGTGGTTCAACACCGGAACCCTGTGCAATCTCGCCTGCGCCAGCTGCTATATCGAAAGCAGCCCGACCAACGATGCGCTGGTCTATATCGCCGCCACGGATGTCGCCCGCTTCCTCGACGAGATCGAAAGCGAGGGGATGGAGACGCGCGAGATCGGCTTCACCGGGGGCGAGCCGTTCATGAACCCGGACATGCTCGCCATGCTGGGCGATGCGCTCGGGCGCGGGTTCGAAGCGCTGGTTCTGACCAATGCGATGAAGCCGATGCGGCGGCACGAGGCGGCTCTCGTCGCGCTGCGCGAAAAGCATGGCGATCGGCTGACGCTGCGGGTCAGCCTCGATCATCACACGCAGACCGTGCACGAGGCGGAGCGCGGCCCCCGCAGCTGGGACGCCGCGATGGACGGGCTGCGCTGGCTGTCGCGCGAGGGCTTCTCGCTCGCCGTCGCCGGAAGGCTGCTGCCGGGCGAGGGCGAGGCGGATGCGCGCCAGCACTATGCCGCCCTGTTCGATCGCGAGGGGATCAACGTCGCTGCACAAGACCCGATGCGCCTCGTGCTGTTTCCCGAGATGGACGAGAGCAAGGACATCGCCGAGATCACCACCGCCTGCTGGTCGATCCTCGACAAATCGCCCAGCGACGTGATGTGCGCGACCAGCCGCATGGTGGTCCATCGCAAGGGCGAAGCCGCGCCGCGCGTCGCGGCCTGCACGCTGATTCCCTACGATCCCGGCTTCGACATGGGCGGCGATCTGAAAGAAGCCTCGCGCGAGGTCTCGCTCAACCACCCGCATTGCGCCCGCTTCTGCGTGCTGGGCGGAGCGAGCTGTTCGGCCTGATCCAGCTACAAATGATTATTCGGGGACATTACCCGGCCCCGCACGTTGAGCGGGCATGTTCTTCGAAAACACGCTTCTCGATCTGATCGTTCGCGGCTTCGCCCTCGCCGCGATGGGCATTTTCTGGGTGGTGGCCCTCATCCGTCTGAACGGGCTGCGCTCGCTGTCCAAGATGACGAATTTCGACTTCATCATGACGATCGCATTGGGCTCGCTGCTGGCGACAGCCGCCGGTGCCGACACGTGGGAAGTGTTCGGCCAGTCCCTCGCCGCGCAAGCCGCCCTGTTCTTCGTCCAGTGGAGCACCGCGCAATTGCGACAGAGCTCGGACACGGTCGAGACCGCGATGCAGAATGCGCCCGTTTTCCTGATGCGGGACGGCGAGTTCTGCGAGGACGCGCTGGAAGAAACGCGGGTCGCGAAAAGCAACGTGATCGCCAAGCTGCGCGAAGCGAACGCGCTCGACCTAAGCAAGGTCAAGGCCGTCGTCTTGGAGACCACCGGAGACGTGTCCGTCCTTCACGGCGACAGTCTCGACGAGCGCCTGATCGAGAACGTCCGCCAATCCTGATCTGCGTTCGCGTCAGGCGTTGCGCGTATCCAGCCACCGCGCCAGCGCCACGCCGCCGGTAATCAGGAAAGGCACCAGCACCACGCTCAGCGTGACCTTCGCGATCACCTGTCCGATCAGAAGCGGCGTGATGTCGAACTGGCCATAGAAGGCGAGCGTGACGAAGATCACCGAATCGATCGCCTGGCTGAGCGCAGACGCGATCGCGCCCCGGATCATCAGCGCAATGGTTCCGCCTTCGCCTTCGCCTCTGAGGCGCGAGAAGATCCAGACATTGAGCAGCAGCGACACGATATAGGCCGCCGGGCCCGCCGCCATGATGCGCGGGGTCTGTGCCAGCACGCGTTCGAACGCGGCGAGGTCCTCGCCCCGATACTGAACCATGTCGGGTGCAGCGGGCAATTGCAGCACCAGCAGGATCAGTCCCGCCGATATCGCCAAGGGAAGAAAGCCGAACCAGACCAATCGCTTGGCGAGTTTCTCGCCGTAAAGCTGGGCGATCGTGCTCGATATCGCGACCAGCAATAGAAAGGCGAAGATGCCCGCCTCGACCGCAAGGTCGGTCGGCCACAGCCTTACCTGCTTGAACGCCAACACGCCCGCCAGCACCGTCATCCCGCCATAGAGCAGGGTATAGACGAACAGGCCCAAGGGCATGATTGCGGCATTGGCGCGGGCGGTGTTGTGCGGCTCGCTCATGGCAGGGCGGACTCCGGTTCGTGGCTTACGTTTATGTGTGCTTCTCTGGCCGCGAAATTGACTAACGCGGCGCCGCGCGCAAGAGAGCGGTCGGTTTCGTCCGCAATTACCCGAATCCCGTATTCGCGCGAAAGGCCTGCATGCCGCCCATCATCTACAGCCTGCTCGGTATCGTCGCGATCCTCGCCATCGCGTTTCTGCTTTCGACCGGCAAGCGCCGCATCAAGCTGCGGGTGGTGGCCGCCGCCTTCGCCTTGCAGGCGCTGATGGCGTTCCTCGTGCTGGCGACGAGCGGCGGGCGCGCGGTGATCCGCGGCATGTCGGACGGGGTGGCCGCGCTGCTGTCCTACGCGGATCAGGGTACCGCCTTTCTGTTCGGCGCGGCGGAGAACAATCCGCTGTCGAATACTTTTGCGTTGGCCGCGCTGCCGGTGATCATCTTCTTCGCGGCGCTGGTTTCCATCCTCTATCACCTCGGCATCATGCAGCGGGTCGTGCGCTGGGTGGGCGGGGCGATCGGCTGGGTGACGGGTATCTCCAAGGTCGAATCGCTGGGCGCGGCGGCGAACATCTTCGTCGGCCAGTCGGAAAGCCCGCTAGTGGTCCGCCCCTATCTCGCCGCGCTGGCGCCCAGCCGGTTGTTCACGCTGATGACGGTGGGGATGGCGGGCGTCGCGGGCACGATCCTGGCTGCCTATGCGGGATTGTTAGGCCCGGAATACCTCCCCTTCCTGCTCGCCGCCGCCTTCATGTCGGCACCCGGCGGCATCCTGATGGCGAAGATCATCATGCCCGACGATGGCGACCCGTCGCCCGAAGCCGAAGGCGAGCTGGTCCTCCCCGCCACGCGCATCAGCGGCGACGGGCCTGCCGCCATCACCGAGGGCGACAAGGCGCACGAGGTCGAGGTCGCCGAAACCTTCGAGGAGGGGCATCGCCCCGCCAATGTGATCGAGGCCGCCGCGCAAGGCGCCCAGACCGGCGTCAAGCTGGCGGTGGCTGTCGGTGCGATGGTGCTCGCCTTCGTGGCGCTCGTGGCGCTCGCCAACGGGTTGCTCGGTGTGGTCGGCGGCTGGTTCGGCTACGAAGCGCTCTCGTTCCAGATGGTGCTCGGCTGGGTGTTCGCCCCGGTCATGTTCCTGATCGGCATCCCCGAATGGAGCCAGGCGCAGGTCGCGGGCGGATTGTTCGGGACCAAGATCGTCCTCAACGAATTCGTCGCCTTCATTGAGCTGGGCGCGATCAATGCGGGCACGCTGACCGAACGCAGCCGCGCCATCGTCACCTTCGCGCTGTGCGGGTTCGCCAATTTCAGCTCGATCGCGATCCAGATGGCGGTGACCGGCGGGCTTGCGCCCAACCAGCGCCCGGTCATCGCTCGCCTCGGCCTGCGCGCGCTCGCCGCCGGGTCGCTCGCCAATCTCATGAGCGCCGCGCTCGCCGGCCTGTTCCTCCCCTACTAGAGACGCCACCATGTCCCAGATCGCTTCCGTATCGCTTGCCCGCCCGCTCGAGGAAATCGCCGACGAGTTGGGCCGCTCCTTCGCCGAATACGGCTTCGGCGTGGTGCGCGATCACGGCATCCCGCAGGACCTGATCGAGCGAGCGGAGGCCCTGTCGAAGCAGTTCTTCGCGCTGCCCGATGCGACCAAGCGCCAGTACAAGATCGAAGGCGGCGGCGGTGCGCGCGGCTATACGCCGTTCGGAACGGAGAAGGCCAAGGATGCCGAGGTCCACGATCTCAAGGAATTCTGGCATGTCGGACGCGAATTGCCGGAAGGCCACGCATTGTCCGAATTCATGGCGCCGAATGTCTGGCCAGACGAGGTCGAGGGCTTTCGCGAGACCTTTTCCGAGCTCTACGCCGCGTTCGAAGCGGCAGGCGCGCGCATCCTCGAAGCGATTGCGCTGCACCTCGACCTGCCACGCGACTTCTTCGCCGCGACGGTGGAGGACGGCAATTCGGTGATGCGCCTGCTGCGCTACCCGCCGCTGGAAGGCAAGGAGGCGGAAGGCGCGATCCGGGCCGCCGCGCATGGCGACATCAACACTATCACGCTCCTTCTGGGCGCGGAGGAAGCAGGCCTCGAACTGCTGACAACCGAGGGCGACTGGCTGGCGGTCGCACCGCCCGAAGGCGCCTTGGTCGTCAATATCGGCGACATGCTCGACCGGCTGACCAACGGACGCCTGCGTTCGACCACCCACCGCGTCGTCAATCCGAGCGGGGAGGCGGCCTATCGCGCGCGCTATTCGATGCCCTTCTTCCTGCATTTCCGGCCCGATTACATGATCGAGACCTTGCCGTCCTGCGTGGACGAAAACGCTGCGGAATCGGCTCCCGAACCGATTTCGAGCCACGACTTCCTGATGCAGCGCCTGCGCGAGATCAATCTGGCCTGATTTGCTGCATCGCAGCATGTTCGAGGGGCATTTGCGCCCCGCGCGTTAAAAATCTTATTCTGTTGCGATTTTGGCACACATAATAAGTAAGCGTTTTCATGCACTTGGCGGCAATGCTGCAATGCGGTCACGGCGCGCCCGATCTTGTAATCAGCGTGTCATAAAACGATAGCTTGGACGTCACGAACCCCGATCATTGGGGGATTCGCAACAACGCGTTCGACCCGTTTCCGATCCGAATTTTCTTCGCTTTCAAGCTGAGGGGCTTTCTCACATGAAGATGAAATACCTGCTGGCCGCATCCGTTGTCAGCCTCACCGCCGGCGCCGCCCTGGTCGCCACCCCCGCCGCCGCGCAGCAGATCACGTCCGGTGTGCAGGGCTTCGTGACCGACGAGGCCGGCACGGCCCTCTCGGGTGCGCAGGTCGTCGTCACCGACACCCGCACCGGCACCAGCCGCACGCTCACCGCGGGCGATGACGGCTCGTTCCGTGTCGACAGCCTCGTCACCGGCGGCCCCTACACCGTCACGGCGACTGCACCTGGCTATGAAGGCCAGTCGGTCGAAGATGTCTTCATCAACCTTCAGGGCAACGCCCAGCTGACCTTCTCGCTGTCCAGCGCCGCCACCGCGGATGCGGAAAACGTGATCGTCGTCACCGGCGCGCGCGTGCAGCTCAGCCAGCGCGCCATCGGCCCGGGCCAGTCCTTCGGTGAAGAAACGCTCGAGGCCTTCCCGTCGATCAGCCGCGACATCCGCGACATCATCCGCATCGACCCGCGCGTCAGCCTCGACCGTTCGAATGAAGTCGATCGCGTGTCCTGCCTCGGCGGCAACGACCGCACCAACGCCTTCACCGTCGACGGTATCGCCCAGTCCGACCTGTTCGGCCTCAACGGCACGCCCTTCGCCAGCCGCAACTCTCTGCCGCTTCCCTATGACGCGATCCGCGAAACCTCGGTGGAGTTCGCGCCCTTCGACGTGCAGTACGGCCAGTTCACCGGCTGCGCGATCAACGTCGTCACCAAGTCGGGCCAGAACGACTTCCATGGCTCGGCGTTCTTCACCTATGCCGATGACAGCCTCCAGGGCGACAGCATCGAAGGCACCAATTTCGCCGGTGCGCCGTACGAAGAAAAGCGCTGGGGCGCCACGCTCGGCGGTCCGATCGTTCCCGATCGCCTGTTCTTCTTCCTCGGCTACGAAGAAACCGATCTCGGCGACAGCCAGCTGACCGGCCTTCCCGGCCAGGGCTACGCCAACGAAGTCGACTTCGTGACCCAGGCTCAGTTCGACCGTTTCTCGAACATCCTGAGCAGCGTCTATGGGTTCGACAGCGGCGGTCAGGCGACTTCGCTCGCCGAGAACAGCAAGCGCTATTTCGGCCGCATCGACGCCTACATCACCGAAAACCAGCGTCTCGAAGCCACCTACCAGCGGCTTGAGGAAATCAACGTCGAGGAAGACGATTTCTCGCTCAACAACCGCATCTTCACCGGCCTCAACAGCTTCGAGGAAGAAGGTACGACGAGCGATTATTACTCGCTGCGCCTCTATTCCGACTGGTCGGACACCTTCACCACGGAAATTCGCGCCAGCCGCGCCGAAGTGCAGGACGTCCAAGGCCCCGTGGGTGGCGGCGAGGCGCAGAGCGACATGCCGATGCCGCGTTTCGTGGTCGGCGTGAACAATAACGGGAATAACGGTTCGATCGTGGCAGGCCCGGGCTTCTCGCGCACCTCGAACGATCTCAAGACCACCGTTACCCAGCTGAAGGCGCTCGCCCGCATCAACGCCGATGCGCACACGATCACGATCGGCGGCGAATTCAACGAACTCGACGTGTTCAACCTGTTCGCACAGAACTCGACCGGCACGCTGACCTTCAACAATCTCGACGATTTCGCAAACGGCATCCTGTCGGGCGGCACCAACACCTTCCCGGATGGCGATGCCATCAATGCGGGTCAGGCGGCTGGTGCCTATGGCAACTTCACCGCGAGCGGCGACATCAACGACGCCGCCGCGAACTGGAAGCGTCGCACCTGGACCATGTATGCCCAGGACGAATGGCAGGCGACCGAACAGCTCGGCATCGTTGCCGGCGTGCGCGTCGAATGGCTGTCGGGCGATGCCCCGGATGCCAACCCGGCCTTCTTCAACCGGTACGGGTTCACGAACGCCAACGGCTTCGGGAAGATCGACCCGGTCGTTCTTCCGCGCCTCGGCCTGACCTATGACGTCTATAATGACGGGTTCATCCGCAACACGCAGATCAAGGGCGGCGTCGGTCGGTTCACCGGCGGCGATCCGGCGGTGTATTTCTCGAACGCGTTCTCGAACAACGGCTTCGCGGTCGGCTTCGGCCAGACCGGACGGGACGGCTGTTTCGTCGGCACCCGCGCCGACGTGACCAATGGCAACACCTTCACCGGCGTTCCCGGCTGCGTCGTCAGCAATGCGGCGGCCCAGTCCGCCCGTGGCCTCGCCGATACGCAGTCGACCGATCCGAACTTCAAGCAGCCGACCGTATGGCGCGCCAATCTGGGTCTCTCGACCGAGTTCGGCACCCAGAGCGGTTTCTTCGCCGATTGGCGCCTGAATCTGGACTTCATCTACAGCCGGTTCCAGAACCCGGTCGATTTCGTCGATCTGTCGCAGGTCGTCGACACGCGTCTCGGCGTGAACGGCTTCACCGTCGATGGTCGTCCGATCTACCGTGCTATCGATCCGACTGTGAACGGATGTAACGCCACTCTCCTCAATCAGGGTGGCCGTCCGCCGCAATACGCCAACGTCACGGCCGCCTGCTTCAACACCAGCCGCGACGATGAAATCCAGCTGACCAATGGCGAGGATTTCGAAAGCAAGATCGCGTCGGTCGTGCTGAGCAAGCGCTGGAACCGCGGCCTGTTCACCGATGGCGGCGGCGTCAACTTCAACATCGGCTATGCCTACACCGATGCGGAGAACAACCGCTATTCGAACAGCTCCACCGCGACGTCGAGCTTCGACATCGTGGCCGCTGCCGACCGTCAGCGGGTCGATGTGGCTACGGGCGAATTCGAGAACCGTCATAACATCACGGCGGCGCTCAATTTCCGTGAAGCGTTCTTCGGCGATTACGACACCAGCTTCGGCTTCGTCTTCCGCGCCAGCTCGGGCCGTCCGTACTCGATCGTGTTCCAAAACGCGTCGAGCGCGGTGTTCAACGACAGCGCCAGCGGCAATTTCAACTCGCTGCTCTATGTCCCGACCGGCCCGAACGATCCGAATGTCGTGTTCTCGAACGCGAACTTCGCTAATGCGGTCGACCAGTTCGTTTCGGCGAATGACTGCCTGAACGATTTCCGCGGCCAGACGGTCGAGCGTAACAGCTGCCGGAACGATTGGTTCTACGACCTCGATCTGCGTTTCGGTCAGGAAATCCCCGGTCCGATGAGCGTGTTCGGCCTTCGTAATGACAGCCTGCGCCTGACCGTCGATTTCGACAACTTCCTCAATCTGCTCGACAGCGGTGCGAACGTTCGTCGCTCCTACAGCTATTCGGAAGCTCTGGTTCGCGGGAACATCGACTCGCAGGGTCGCTACGTCTACTCGCCCGGTGGTGGCTTCTACGACGCGGCCAGCAATACGGTCGGCCTGCGTGACGAGTTCATCGGGGTCTCGTCCTCGCTGTGGAAGATCCAGCTCGGCATCAGCTACGAGTTCTAAGCGACGAACCTATTGCGCCTTTGGCGTGACACGAGCGGCGGCTCTCCTTGCTAAGGAGGGCCGCCGTTTGCGTTGCGCTGAAGGAACATCGTCAGCGCGCGGCGCGTTCGAATTAGCGTGACGGATACCGCCCCCTTCAGCGCCCGTCGGCGCAAGCCCAACCCATGGGTCATCGCGGGTGTAGCCGTCATCCATGTCGCCCTGTTCTACGGCTTGATCCGGGCGTTGGCGCCCGGCGCGGTGCAGTCGGTGGAGCGGTCGGTCGTCTCGGCGTTCACGGTGACCGTGACGACGCCACCCGACCCGCCTCCGCCGCCTCCGTTGGAGGAAGCCGAGGAAGAACCGGCCGCCGAAGGCGCGCAAGGCGATCCGGGGAGGGAGGCGGTTCCTCAGCCGGTCACGGCGCCCTCTCCGCCGCAACCCCTTCGCCGCGATCCTCCCGCGCCGCGCGCCTCCTCGACCGGGACCGAAACCCGGTCCGGCGCGACCGCAGAAGGAGACGGCACCGGCGCGGCAGGGAGCGGAGACGGCACGGGAAGCGGCCGTTCGGGGAGCGGGCAGGGCAGCGGCGGCGATGGTGGTGGCGCCGTCACCCGGCCGAGCGTACGGTCAGGCTCGATCGATGCGGTGAGGGATTTTCCGCCTCCCCCGGGCGGGCGCGACGTGCGGGCGGGGACCTCGGTGACCGTGCTGTTCACGGTCGGCCCCGATGGGCGCGCCTATGATTGCAGCGTCGCGCAACCGGGCCCGGACGCGCAGACCAATGCGCTGGTCTGCCCGCTCGTGGTCGAAAGAATCCGCTTCAATCCCGCGCGAAACGCCCAGGGCGAGCCCGTCGCAGCGCGCTATGGCTGGCGTCAGGAATTCTTCCGCGCGCGGCGCTAGCTGGGGTCGAGTTCCGCGAACTTGGCCAGCATCCGGCGCAATTCGTCCTTGCCATACGGCTTTGTAAGAACGCCCCGCGCGCCGATTTCGTCGAGCTTGTCCGCCATTTCGCCATAGCCGGTCGCCAGCCAGAACGGCACGCCGAGCTCGACGAGCTTCTTCGCCACCGGCTCGCTCGATTCGGTGCCGAGATTGAAGTCGAGCACGGCAAAATCGAATTCGGTCTCTTCGAGCGCCTTCAGGGCCGTCGAGACCTTGGCGGCAATGGTCACCTCGGCCACGCCGAGATCGCGCAGCGTCTCCTCGGTATCCATCGCGATGATCATGCCGTCCTCGACGATCAGGACATGGCCGGGAAGGGCGCCGACAGCCTCGTTGTCGCTCGAGCCTTCCTTGCGGTTCGGGCGATCGCGCCGGGCCGCTTCCTTTTCGTCGATCCGGCCCTTGCGGGTGATGAAGCGACCGGGAATCCAGAATTCGGCCTCGACGCCGGACAGCTTGAAATCGAGATCCGCGCGCCCGTTCAATTCGAAGGGGATGGATTTCTCGATGATCGTGCTGCCGAAACCGCGCCGCTCGGGCGCGCGCACCGGGGGCCCCCCGGCCTCTTTCCAGCAGATCGTCATGCCGCTCTCATCGCAGATGATTTCGACCGACAGCCGTCCGCTCTGATCGCACAGGGACCCGTATTTGGCGGAATTGGTCATCATTTCGTGGATGACGAGCGCGAGCACGGTATAGGCTTCGGGAGAAACCAAGGCTTCGTCTCCGACGATCGCAATCCGGTCGAGCTTGCCCGAGACATAGGCTTCGGCTTCCGTTTCGATCAGCTCCGTGACCGAGGCCGCCGACCAGTTCTCGCGCGTGATATTGTCGTGCGCGCTGGCGAGCGCGTTGATGCGCCCTCCGATCAGCCGGGCGAATTCGTCGACATTCACGGCTTCATGGCGCGACTGGTTGATAAGGCCGCGGATGAGGTTCAGAATATTGCGGACGCGGTGGTTCAGTTCCGCGATCAACAATTCCTGCTGCCGCTGGGCCTTGGCACGCTCGGTCGCGAGCTCGTCCGTCACGCGCAGGATAACTTCGAGCAGCGTTACGCGCAGGCTCTCGACCAGGCTCAATTCGACCTCGGTCCATTCCGCGCTCTTTCCGGTGACCGATTGCTGCCACGCCTCGAAGCTCTTTCGCGGGGTGAGGCGCGTGCCGTTGGGGCCGGTCTCCACCGGCTTTTCGGGATTCCCGGCCCAGGTGACGGTCTGCTTCAATTCGCGGCGCCACAAAATGACATAGTCGCGCGGGCTGCGCGAAACCGGGATGATCAGCGCACCCACGGCCCGGTCGGCAAAATTCTCGGCGGCGGGAATGCGCTTGGCGAGACTGTCGGAAGCGATGGTGCGGCTGGTCGCGGAGGAATTGAGCGCGGGCATGAGCGCCATGAATTCCGCCTCGTCGGGTGCCGATCCGACCGCGCGATAGTCGCCGTCGACATAGGCGCTGATCCCGTCATGCGGGATCGCGCGCCGGATGATCGGGCGCAAGGTGGGGAGCGCTTCAACCAGCGACTCCCCGCCCGCAATGGCGCGCATCAACTGGTCGTGCAGGCTGCGCCCCGCATCCTGGACCGAGGACCGCTCCTTCCCGATCATGCGCTCCGCCGACAGCGAGAACAGTTCGGAGAACAGCTCCGCCGCGGTGCGCAGCGAATAGGGCAGCACGCGCGGCGCGTAATGATGGCAGGCGAACAGGCCCCACAATTTCCCCTCGATCACGATCGAGATCGAGAGCGAGGCGCGTACGCCCATATTGATCAGATATTCGATATGGATCGGCGAGACTGCGCGCAGCGTGCTCATCGACAGGTCGAGCGGCGTGCCTTCGGCGCGCATTTGCGGTTCGATCGGCACCGGCGTTGCGAGCGTATCGCTGATGATGCGGAAGCGGTTGCGCAGATAGAGGCGCCGTGCCTGCTGCGGAATGTCGGTGCGCGGATAGCGCAGGCCGTGGAAGCTTTCGTATTCGTCCTCGACCGATTCGGCGATGACCGCGCCGCTTTCGTCGGGCTGGAATCGATAGACCATGACCCGGTCGAAACCGAGCAAATCGCGCAGGCGATCGGCGGCTTGCTGGCAAAGATCCAGCAGGTTTTCCGACAGTTCAAGCTGGCGCAGGATCGGCTGGAGCATCCGCAATTGCCGGTCCATTTCCTCCGACGCGCTCGGCTCGATCTCGATCACCGTAAGGCCGTCGCTCGCATGAATAGCGCAGTCGAACGGCCCCTTGCCGCCGACGAGATGGACGGCGAACAGCCGTTCGACGCTGGTCGGATCGTGCAGCAAGCCGCTGGCGCGCCCGATCGCGGCCATGGCCTCGGACGTAAACACAGCGCTCAACTGCGTCCCGATCTCGGGGGATTTCCCGATCCCCAGAATCTCCGAGAAATTGGCTGAATAATGCGCGATCATTCCATCGGTCGTCACGGCGATCAGCGCGCCGAAATCCTGGATGGCACCGATTTGGTGGATCGGCTCGCGATCGCAATTCGTCAGATCGACCGGGTCGATGTCGACATGTTCGTTCATGCCGCGTGTTCCAGCGGTTCGAGTGCCTTAAGGAAGCAGGCGAACACCGCATGGGCGGCCATCACCGCGCGTTCCGCGCTGGCAGAATCGACCTTGGCTTCAAGGCGGGGACGAAGATCCTTGAAAAAGGCAGGCATGGCAGCGTCGGACAGGAATTTTTCCGGTCCGTCCAGCCCCGATTTACGCCGCTGTGCGAGCATGGCGCGATTGCCCAGCGATGATCCGGCCAGAGCCCATTGCAGGCCGACCGGATCGGCCTCTGCGGGCATGGAGAATGACGGGGCCACGGGAGGCGTGTCGGCGCCGAGAGCGGCCAGATCGGCGGCGATCAGGGGCGCTTGTTCAGGGGGCGCTTCTTCGCCTGCCATATTGGCTGCGATCCAGTCCTCGATCGGCTTGCGCGCGCGGTATTGCGTCGCGAGAAAGCGTGCGTATTCCTTCGAGGAAGCCAGAGCCTCGTCCCCCAATGCGCGATCGAGCCTGTCATGCACCGATGCGGTTTCGCGTCTCAATACGCTTCTCAGATTCGATCGTTCAGTGCGACCCATGAAAACCCGTTTCGACCCCTCCAGTGTCACGAGCGCATCCGTCCCGGGATACGCGTGACAGCCATGCAAATATCTGACGAGCACCTGCATACCGGTAACGCAGCCCACCCGCGCACAATAAGCAACAGCGCGAAACTGGCCAATTTGTTCCGAGAAAACGGAAATTTAGCGGGAAAGCCTGAACCGCTGGTTACGGGGTCAGCAGTTTCTGCCCCTTGTCGCGGATCGCGCCGGCGATCATTGGCTCGACGAAGGACAGGGCGGGCGGCAGATCGACCTCGAACACCACCTCACGCTCTTCGATCAGAACGCGCCCGTCGATCCCCTGGCCCATGGCACGGACGGAGAGATCCATCTGGTCCTCATTGGGCCAGCCAGTGGTGACGTCCGCCATGCCGCCGGGTACGAAATTGACAATTTCATGACTGCGTTCGCGCAGGCGACGGCGCACTTCTTCCTTGGGAAGGGTGTGGGCGATGGGCACGCGCATCAGCTCTTGTTCTCCAATTGCGGACTGGTCTCGGCCCCTTCGCCGAACTTGTAGTCGAGATAGCGATGCTTGATCGCCAGATCGTCGAGCGAGCCTTCGGCGAGCTGGCGGGTGATCGAATCGATTTCACCGCTGATCTTGGCGAGGCTGTCGGTCAGCTGCTCGTCGGGCGTGGCGCCCGCGCGTTTTTCGGTGCGAAGATTTGCCGGAATTCTGCGATAGCTGTCGATCATCTCGGGCAGCTGTTCGCCGACCAGGCTGCGGACCTCGCGCGCCTTGGGGTGATTCTGGTCGAGCCCTTGCAACTGGAGGCCCAGCGCGTCGAGCTGGACGCCCATGTCGGTGACGATCTGCGCCGCCGGCGGGGGCAGGGCGGGCCGCTGGTGTTCGAGCCACAATTCGGTCTTGCCGACCATCTCGCCCACGCTGCCCTTGTCGAGATCGGCGCGCTTCGGCGCCTTCACCTTCGGGTAGTTGCTGAACACCACCACCGCCGCCACGAGCGCCAGGAGCACGAGCATCACGCCCACGAAGCCGATCCCGTCGACCGCCATCCCGATGACCCCGGCGCCGACGAAGATCGCCACGAAGGCGTAGACCATGTAAGTCAGCCGCTGCTTCAGGTTCTTGCGCCGGATGCGGCCCGATCCGCGGCCGATCGGCGGGCCGCGCCGATGCCGCCCGCCCGACCGATTGTCGTCGCGCAGGCTCTTCGCGTCGGCGATCAGACGATCGGACTGGCTGGTCAGGTCCGCCATCCTAGCCCTCGATACTCAACAGGCCGCTTTCGGCGACCTGGCGCTGCGCCTGGTTCTGGCCTTCGGCGCGGGCGATATAGCCCTTCGACTTCTCGACCTCGCTGGAAAGCACGGTGACGGTCTGCTTCATCGAATCAAGCGCGCGCAGCTTGAACTGGTCGACCTCGTCCATCGTGTCGTAGATGTTCTGGAAGGCGCGCTGGAGCGTTTCCAGTGGGATCGTGCTCGCCGCGGCCTGTTCGTGGATCTTGCCCGTCTGTTCGCGCAGCATGGTCGACGTGCTGTCGATGATCCCCGCTGTCGTTTCGTTGAGCGCGGTGATCTGGCCCAATACGAGGCGCTGGTTGGTCATCGCCTCGGCCACCGTCACCGCCGTGCGCAGCGCGCCGACCGTGGTGGTGCTGGCGCGATCGACGCCCTTCA
This sequence comes from Erythrobacter sp., assembly GCA_009993605.1. Lineage (GTDB taxonomy): Bacteria > Pseudomonadota > Alphaproteobacteria > Sphingomonadales > Sphingomonadaceae > Qipengyuania. The sequence goes on along the minus strand of JAACTB010000015.1, from coordinate 93,100 downwards.
CCAGCTCGACATTGTTCTTCTTGACGAGATCGAGCGCGAGATAGCCTTGCACGCTGACCGCCATCTGTGTCAGCAGATCCTGCGTGCGCTGGCGGACGTAGAACAAAGCCGTCTCGCGCACCGCTTTGGCCTTGGCCGGATCGGTCGCGTCGAGTTCGGCGGCCTTTTCCTCCAGCTTCGCATCGAGCGTGTTGGAGATGTGGATCATCTGTTCCAGATTGCCCATCGCCTCCCACAATTTCTGCCGCTCCACGTCGATCGCGGCATTGTCCATGATCAGCTCGTCCTTGCCGCTGGCGAGGTTGGAGAGGATCGACTGGATGTGCGTCTGCGCGCTCTGATAGCTGCGGAAATAATTGGTCAGCTTGTTGCCGAACGGGATGATGCCGAGGATCTTGCGGGTGCCCGACAATTTGCCGCGCTTGCCGGGATCGAGATCTTCGACCACGCGGCGCAGTTCGGCCAGATTGGCCCCGACGCCCTCGTCCTTGTCCATCGCGCGCACGGGCCGGTCGAGGAAGCGGTTGGACATGCCCGCCGCCGCCATGATCTCCTTGCGGCCCATATTGGTCAATTGATCGACCTTCTTGCCGAATTCGGGCGAATTGGCATCGGACGCAATCAGGTCTGCCACGAACCCATCGACCTTGGTGTCGAGCTTGGACTTGACCTCGTCGCTGACGGGAACGAGCCCGGCGGCCTTTTCGGGCGCGACCTGGGGGACCGGATCGGGCGGGGTCAGATCGAAAGCGGGTTCGGTCTTGGTGGCGACCGGGCTGGCGGCAGTGCCGGAGGTTTCGGTGTTGAGCGTGTCGGCCATGAATTCGTCCTTTACCCCATTATGGCGCGTGCAAGTGTGTTATGCAAATAAAACGGCTGCCGCGATCCGATCGGCTTTCTCTGTCCGGCGACTGCGTCTCATCTTGCCGCTGGTATCTTTTGCAATCTATGGGATCGGGCCGCTCGAAGGCAAGTAGGGAGCATCGATGGCCAGCGCGCCGAACCGAACAGATACGCGCGACGCAGCGGCGGGCAATGCCGATCCCACGCCTTCGGGCTGGATGGACCGGATCGTCAACACGCGGCTGGAAACCTGGCGCCGGTGGTGGCGGGTCGCGGTGCTGGAGACGGTCGATCAGGAAGCGGTGATCGAAAAGCGGCGCGAAGAGGCGTACACCTCGCCCCGCTATCTCTTCATGCTGGCCATGTCGGCGGGGATCGCGATCCTCGGCCTGTTACTGTCCTCGCCTGCCGTCGTGATCGGCGCCATGTTGATCGCGCCCTTGATGGGGCCGATCATCGGCGCGGGCTTCGCGCTGGCGATCGGCGATTACAGCTGGCTGCGCGGATCGGCGGTGGCGCTGGCGGCGGGCACGGTGCTGGGCGTGGCGCTGACCGCTTTGATCGTGTTCGTATCCCCTTTGCAGACCGTGACGCCCGAGATCGCCGCGCGCACTCAGCCGAACCTGTTCGACCTCGCCGTGGCGGTCTTCTCCGCTCTCGCGGGCGCCTATTCCATGATCCGGGGGCGCGAGGGCACGATCGTCGGCGTCGCGATCGCCACCGCGCTGATGCCGCCTCTGGGCGTGGTCGGGTTCGGCCTCGCCACTGCCAACTGGACGGTCTTTTCGGGCGCGCTGCTGCTCTACGTCACGAACCTCATGACGATCGCCCTGGTCGCCACGATCATGGCGCGTATCTATGGGTTCAGCGCGCGCCTTTCCGAAAAGCAGACGCGCTGGCAGACGGCGCTGATCATCGCGGTTTTCGTCGGGCTCGCGGTCCCGCTGTTCTTCTCGCTCAGGCAGATCGTGTGGGAGACGAACGCGGCGCGCATCATCCGCACCACCGTTCTTGCCGAGGCGGGCAGCGACGCGCGGTTGAGCCATATCGAGTTCGATCTCGATGCCGACCCGGTGACGGTCTCCGCCACGGTGCTGACGCCCAATCCCCGATCGTCCGCCGAGCAGGATAGCGAAGCGGAATTGGCCGCGCGCTTGCAACGCCCGATCGATCTGACGCTCACCCAGTTCCGGGTGGGGACGGGGGCCGAGGCGGAAGCCATCGAGCTGTTGCGCGCGCGCGAGGACAGCCAGCGCGCGCTAAGCGAGGAAAGTCGCTCGCTTGCCGAACGCATGGCGCTGATCGCCGGGGTCGATCCGGGCGAGGTCACCGTGGATGCGGAGGCGCGCCGCGCCGTCGTTCGCGCGGCACGCATTCCGGGCGCGGGGATAGCAACCTATCGCGCGCTCGAGGCGCGCATCCAGGACGCATCGCCGGACTGGACGGTCCGCATCGAGCCCCCTCTGCTCGCGCTTCCAATCATCACCTTCGACGGTCAGGAGCTGACTTCTGCCGGACGCGATGCGCTCAACCTCGTGGCTTGGGCCGCGTCGCGCAGGGGGCAGCCGATCAGCCTGACTGGAGGATCGAGCGAGACCCGCGCCATCGCGGCGCAATTGCTTCAGGAGGCGGGCGTCGTCTCGGTCCTCGTCGTCGGCGGGCCGGTCATGCAGGCCGGCTGGGCGGACGAGCCGGAGGACGATGCGGCGCCGTCCTCCTGACCCAGGAGATCAGGCCGCTAGATCGAGCGGCTGTATCTCACCCGAGAGATACAGCTTCTTCGCCTTGGCGCGGCTCAATTTGCCCGAGCTGGTGCGCGGCAGGCTGCGCGGCGGGACCAGCTCGACGACGCAGTTCATCCCCGTCACGCCGCGAACCTTGTCGGCGATCTGGTTGCGCAGCTTGATCCGTTCTTCAGGCTCCGACACGCGGCAATGGACCAGCACGGCGGGCGCTTCCTCGCCATTGTCGGTCTCGACCGAGAAGGCGGCGATATCGCCGTGATTGAAGCCCGGCAGCTGTTCCACCGCCCATTCGATATCCTGCGGCCAGTGGTTCTTGCCGTTGATGATGATCATGTCCTTCGCCCTTCCGACGATGAACAGATAGCCATCGGCCATGTAACCCATGTCGCCGGTGTCGAGCCAGACTTCGCCGTCCGCATTGGCGACGAGGCAATCCTCGGTCGCTTCCTCGTTGCGGAAGTAGGAATGCATCACGCTCTTGCCCCGGCACCAGACCTTGCCGATCTGGTGATCGCCGCGCGGATTATCGTTTTCCCCATCGTCCGGGCCGCGAATTTCGACTTCCATCCCCGGCAGCGGGCGCCCGCAATTGACGATGGCGCGATAGCGCGCGGGGCGCGAAAGATCGCGTGGGCGGCCCGACAGGCGCTCTTCCTCGACCAGTTCGACGCGGATTCCTTCGCCCGGCGGCATCACCGTGACGGCAAGGGTCGCTTCGGCGAGGCCGTAGCTCGGCGTAAAGGCGCTCGCCCTGAAGCCCGCCCCGGCGAAGGCGTTGACGAAATTCTGCATGACGTCGGGCCGGATCATGTCCGCGCCATTGCCTGCCGTGCGCCAGCGAGACAGGTCCAGCCGCTCGCCGACATTGGACTGGCTGGAGATGCGGCGCGCGCAGATGTCGTAACCGAAGGTCGGCGAATAGCTGAGCGTGTTGCCCTGGTTGCGGCTGATGAGATCGAGCCAGGCGAGCGGGCGGCGCGCGAAATGTTCGGTCCTGATGTAATCGACCGACGCCTGGTTGGCGATCGGCGACAGGAAGCAGCCGACGAGGCCCATGTCGTGATACCAGGGCAGCCAGCTGACCACCCGGTCGTTCACGCCGAGATTCACGCCCGTCGCATGGCCGTAGAGGTTATGCAGCAGCGCCTCGTGGGTGACGGCGACCCCGGTGGGGAAGCGGGTCGAGCCCGAGGAATACTGGAGATAGCAGATATCCTGCGGGTCCGCTTCGGGCAGCTCGGCTTCGGGATCGGGGCGCTGGCTGAAATCTTCCCAGCTTTGCCCTTCGCATCCCTGACGCTCCGCCGCCGCGCCCGCCATTTCGGCGATTTCCGCCGGATAGATCAGGATCTTGGGGTCGCTGCTGTCGAGCTGAACCGACAATTGTTCGATATACCCTTCCTTACCGCCGAAGCCGGTCGGAAGCGGCAAGGGAACCGGCCAGGCGCCGGCATAGATGCAGCCGCAGAACAGGGCGGCGAATTCCGCGCCGGTTTCCGCGACCAGGGCCACGCGGTCGCCCTTCTCGATCCCCATCGCCGCGAACTGGCGCGCGGCCTTCATCGCGTCCGCGCGCATCTCGCTATAGGGATAGACCCGTTCCAGCGCGCCGCGCATATCGTGGAAATTGAGGCCCTTTTCGCTCCTGGCGGCATAGTCGATCGCCTCGGCGAAGGTCGCGAAATCGGATCGGCGGCGGGGCAGATCGCAATCGTTCGGCGTCGGCATAGGCGTCGGCGTCTGGGCGTCGTCACTCATAGGCTTGCAGATATCCGTGAAAAGACAGGGCCTTGCGGCATCCCTTGAAAGGGCAGGTCCGCATGTCTCCCGAATGCGTCCTGCGATAAACTTTCCCCTTTGATAAGGAGTGTGGCATCAATATGGCAAATGCGACCGGATAGCGACTCCCAGAGACGAGAGGCCGGCCATCGCGGCAGGCGGCGCGAGCGCAAGCTTCGCCCGCTCGACGAGGCGCGCCTTCAGGAAATGGCGCTCGCCTATGTCGCCCGCTTCGCGACGAGCGCGGGAAAATTGCGGACCTATCTGCGCCGCAAGCTGCGCGAGCGCGGCTGGGTCGAGGATGCGCCCGAGCCCGATCTCGACGCCCTTGTCGCGAGCTATGTCGAAAAGGGCTATGTCGACGATGAAGGCTATGCGCGGGCCAAGAGCGCGGGGCTTTTGAACCGCGGATATGGCGCCCGCCGGGTCGAACAGCAATTGCATGCGGCGGGCATCGGCGAAGGCCTGCGCGCGCGGTTCGCGCCCGACGAATTCGCGCGGCGCGAGGCAGTCGTCGCGCTCGCCCGCAAGCGTCGGTTCGGTCCGTTTGCCCGATCCGAAATGCGTGCGGGCGACGATTGGGCGAAGCAGCGCGAAAAGCAGCTTGCGGCGATGATCCGCGCGGGCCATGATTTCGACCACGCCCGCAAGGTAATCGACGCGGCCGATCCCGCATCTCTGGACGAATGGGTCGACGAGGCCCGGGAAGAGGAATTTCCGACATGAACCGCGCCCCGCTGTGTTTCGCTCTATCCTGTGTCGCCGCGCTGCCTCTCATCGCCTGTTCGCCCCAGGCGCAGCCTCAGGCCGAAGCGAGTGCGAAGGCCATGCAGGCGGCGATGCAGCCCGGTACGCATCCGGTCTCCGGCCTGGAAGTGATCCCGCTGACGGTGCGGTCCGATGACCGGGTCCACCGTTTCCGGGTCGAGGTCGCCGCCTCGCCCGACGCGCAGGAACGCGGGCTCATGTTCCGCACCGAGATGGGGCCGGACGAAGGGATGATCTTTCCCAGCGATCCGCCCGAGGCGCGCAGCTTCTGGATGAAGAACACGCCGCTGCCACTCGATATCATCTTTATCGGCACGGACGGGCGCATCCTTAACATCGCGGCGATGACGACACCCTATTCGCTCGATTCGGTCGTCTCTGCGGGCGTGACCAGCGGGGTCCTGGAACTGAATGGCGGTCGGGCCGAAGAACTGGGGATCGAAGCCGGCGATCTGGTCGAATGGTAGGACGCGTGGCGTTGTCCTCGATTCCTCCGGCACCGAAGGTGCCGCAAGCGCGACCGCGTGCCGCGGCCAATGCCGCGTAGCCAAGCGCGCGAAGGCGCGCGCCGGTGCTTGAGGCCCATCACAAAAACGGCTAACCGCGCGCCATGAACTTCCTCGGCAAGATCTTCACTTGGTGGAACGGCGCCACGCTCGGCACGCTGTTCTGGAGCTGGCGCAACGGCGAACAGGTGGGCACCGATGCGCAGGGCAATCGCTATTTCCGCTCGCGGGCGAAGCGCAAGAACCTGCCGACCGGGGGCTCCTATACCGGCAAGGAACGGCGCTGGGTGATCTACGAAGGCGCCAACGATGCCAGCCGCGTACCGGCCGAATGGCATGGCTGGCTGCACGGCGCGTTCGACGACGTGCCCGAAAGCTATCTGCCCGCGCCGCGTATCTGGGAAGCGGATTACACGCCGAACGCCACCGGCACCGCCACGGCCTATCGTCCGGCGGGCGCTCTCGAGCGGGGCGGCCAGCGCGCGCGGGCTGCGGGCGATTACGAAGCCTGGACGCCGGACGCCTGAACCATGGGCGGGTCGCGCGTCCTGCACTCCGCCCTGATGGCGCTGACGATGGGGCTCGGCCTGACTGCGTGCGGCGAAGACCCGCCCGAGCCTGCCGCGGTCCGCACCGAAATCCCCGATAGCGTCGCCGACACGGCACCTCCGCCCCCGCAAGCGGCCAGCGACGCGGCGCAGATCGGCACTCCGCTGGCGGAGCGAGTGGCGACGATCGGGCTGCTCAACAAGCGCAACAACGTGTCGCAGGAGCTCGAAATGGCGCCGGGCGATTCGCGCCGGGTGGGCGATGTCATCGTGCGGCTGCGCTCGTGCGAGAAGACCGCGCCGTGGGAATTGCCGCAGGAAACCGGCGCCTTCGTTCAGGTGCTGGTCGCCGATCGCAGCGGCGAGAACCAGTTCCGCCGCATCTTCTCGGGTTGGCTGTTCAAGAATTCGCCCAGCCTCAACGTGGTCGAACACCCGGTCTACGATGTCTTCGTAAAAGACTGCGCGATGAGCTTCCCCGAAGGCGGCGGCGGGTCCGAGGCTGCGGACGCGCCCGACGAGGCTGCGGAGCCCGAGCCGACCGCATAACGCGCCCAGGCTTCCGGCAGGCTCGCTTCGGGGCTCCCGGCGGCATTCTCTACCAGTTCGAGATAGCGCGCCTGCGGGATGGCCTTCGCCCCCATGGATGCGAGATGGTCGGTCATGAACTGGCAATCGAGCACACGGAATCCGGCGCTCTTCATGCACGCGACCAGCCAGGCGAGCGCCACTTTGCTCGCATCCGGCACGCGGCTGAACATGCTCTCCCCACAAAACACTCGGTCGAAGGCGACGCCGTAAAGACCGCCGACGAGGCGATCGTTTCCGAACTCGTCCGCCTGCCAGCATTCGAAGCTGTGCGCATGGCCCGCATGGTGGAGCGCCTGATAGCTCGCTTCGATGCGGTGGCTGATCCAGCTTTCGGCAAAGGCCTCGCGCGGTTTCGCGCAGGCGGCGATCGTGGCGGCGAAATCCCTGTCGCAGGTGACGCGAAAGCGATCCTGCCGGATGGTCTTGCGCAAGCTCTTGGAAACATGAAACTGATCGAGCGGAAAGATCGCCCGCTCGCGCGGCTCCACCCAGAACACTTCGGGATCGTCCCGGTGATCGGCCATCGGAAACAGGCCAGCGCGATAGGCGGTCAGCAACAGTTCGGGGGGGATCACGGAAGGGGAGGGCGGCGATCCTGGCATAACCGCTGCTCTAGCACTGCAACGGCATGGGAACCCAGCCAAAACCTGATCGCGAAGGACGCGCTTGCCAAGCAAGCCCGCGCCGGGTAGGTGGCGCGACCGGCTGCAGGGGTGTAGCTCAGCTGGTAGAGCATCGGTCTCCAAAACCGAGGGCCACGGGTTCGAATCCTGTCACCCCTGCCATTTTTCCCGAAATCGCCGAAGACCTGAAAGGTCTCACGTCGCCTGCCCCTCAAGGCATGACGATATAGGCCGGGATCTGGTAATTCGACAGCTTCCTGAGCTCCAAATTCCGGGCCTCGCACAATTCGTCCGCCGCCTTTGTCGCCCCTTTGACGAGGCCGTAATCGTCGAGGACGATCAGGCCGCCTTTGACCATATGCGGAGCCAGCGCTTCGAGGGCGAAAGCCGTCGGCTCGTACACGTCGAGGTCGAGGTGGAGCAAAGCCACCTTCGTTGCCGGGTTCTGCCTTAGAAAGGCAGGCAGCGTTTCGAAGAGATCGCCTTCGTGGAGTTCGAGATTGGCGTATCCCTTCTTTTCGACCAGCGTCGCCAAATCATCTTTCGCAATGCCCGGCCCACCGGCGTTCTCGAACCGGTCGATAAAATCGAGATCGTCCTCTCCGCTGATATCGGTTCGCGGGAAGCTGCCGAACGCATCGAAGCCGATCAGCGGGCGGCTGTAATCGTTCTCCAGAGTCGCGCGGAAGGCCGCGAAGCGCATCAGCGACGCGCCCTTGTAGACGCCCGCTTCGATCACCGCGCCGGGCAGATCGGTGATCATCCTGTAGAGTTCGTAATGCGCCAGCAGCTTGGCGATGCGCGACGGATGGCTCTTTAGATAGAAGGCGTTCTCCGCCTCATAGGCGTCGAGATCGGGGTCGGGACGATAGTGAGCCACGGTTGGGGTGTCTTCCTTCTGCGAGGGGGTTCGGCTTTCATCGGGGATTCTGGCACGAGGCGCCTCACAAGGGCAATGCCGGTGGCACATTCCTTCGCTGCCGTAGGGGACAGGGCGAGACACGCTCCCGCCGGAAATATCCGTTGGAGCAGCCGCAAAGGCTGGAGGAGAACGAGGGGGAGCCTTCGCGATCCGCACGGACGCCGCGCGCCCGGAATTAACCTTTCGCTTACCATATTTACCTATCTGCGAATGACCAGAAACCGATGCGCATACTGCGCAGGGTCGATGGATCATCCGGGGCGGTTCATGCGCATACTCTTCTACCTGCCTGTCATCACCCCGTGGTGGTTCGGCGCCATCGTGACGCCTCTGATCGCTCTGCTCGCCCGGCAGCACGAGGTTCACGTGCTGGCGCCGGTGCCCTGGAAGAATACGGGCGTGGGTGAGCGGGAACGGCAGATGTGCGCGCATCTTCCGGTGACCTGGCATATCGTCCACGACGATTCCCATCCGAGCATGCGGACCGATCCCGTCCAGCAGGCCGCGCTTGTCGAGTTCGTCAACACGCTTTCCCCCGACTACGTCCTGTGCCGTTCGGCCGATTGCGAAACGGTCGCTGCGTTTCCCGGCGTGGTGCGCCACATCATGGAAGGCGGGGCCGATCCCCTCAACCTGCCAAGCGACTGGATCGTTTTAAAGGAGCGCCCGTTCGACCATGGGGTCCTCCCGCAATTGGGCGAGGAGGAGCTGGCCGCGCTCGATCGCTTGAGCGGGCCGCTGTGGGACAGGCTCGACCAGTCCGCGACGTCCGACGACGCGATGCGCGAGACGTTCCGCCAAGGGGCGGATCTTCCGAAGGATCGCCCCACGCTTCTTCTGCCGCTCGAATACGAGCACGAGGAGAACTTCTTCCTCATGCACCGGCTCGGAGCGGACACGAATGCGGGGCTGGTCAAAGAGGTGGCGGAAACGATCGGCGACGATTTCTTCCTGGCGATCACCAACCATCCGCTGAACGAAATGCATGTCGACAACCGGGCGATGGAAGCGGCCGTCGCGTCTCTCGGCTCCAAGGCACGCCTGTTTCCCAGCCGCCACCCCAGCGGAGCGAGCATCACGGAAATGCTGCTTCGCATCGCCGACGGCCTGATCGTCTACGATTCCAAGATATTCTCCCTCGCAGGCTATCACGGCGTCGAATTGCTGCGCAGAAGCCGTTTCGAAACGGGAGACTGGCTCAACGCCTATACCGAGTTCGAGGACTTTCTTCCGGCGATCGCGGACAAGCGTGCCCGTACGCCGAACAGGGGCGAGGCGCGCACCTGGCTCGCCCACCACATCGCAAACGACGTCATCGACCCGAGGGACCCCGAACTGACCGCCGCAGGCATCCTCGATCGGATGGACAATCCCGTCGACCCGCAACGGTGGGATCACGGCTTCGCCCATTATTTCGAAACCGCGCAAGGGGTTGCCGCATGAACGCCTTCACCACGATCGAGAAGTTGGCGGATGACTGCGCGATCGGCTGGTTCCGCGAAGTGATCGCCGCAGAACGCGATGCGCTGTCCCGCCTTTTGAATTTGCCGCAACGCGGCGTGGCCGAGACGATCGGGCTGCTTTCCCGGCAGGAACGGCCGATCATATTCATCGGGGTGGGCAAATCGGGCCATATCGCGGCGAAGCTCGCCGCCACCTTTTCGAGCCTGGGTACGGCGGCGCTGTTCCTGAACGCTGCCGAGGCGGCGCATGGCGATCTCGGCGCGGTCGAGCCGGGCAGCACCGTCGTCCTGCTGTCGAACAGCGGATCGACCGAGGAGACCGTGCGTATCCTGCCGCTGTTGAAGGCGCGCGGATGCACGCTGGTCGGGATCATCGGGCGCGCGGATTCGCCATTGGGCCGGGCCGTCGATCACCTAATTCACGCCGAGGTGGAAAGGGAGGCCGACCATCTCGGCATGGCCCCCACGTCCAGCACGACTCTCCATCTCGCGATCGGCGACGCCCTGGCCGTCGCAGTGAGCCGCACCCGCGGATTTACGCGTCAGGATTTCCTCAGGCATCATCCTGCGGGCCTGCTCGGGCGGCAGATGATCCCGGTCGCGACCGTGATGCGGCAGGGCGACGATCTGCCCAAGGTCGCGCCCGATACCGCGCTGGTCGATCTCTTGACGGTCATGTCGAGCAAGCGCATGGGCGCGGCCTGCGTCGTCGATGATGGCGACAGGCTGATCGGTCTGGTCGTCGATGGCGACGTCAGGCGCTATCTTCAAACGGGATGCGGTATCGAGAACGCCAGCGCAGGCGCGCTGATGCGCTCCGACCCTACGAGCATCGCTCTCGATGCGACGCTCGGCGATATGCTGCTCTTGCAGGGAAAGGCCGCGACCGCAAAGCTCGTGCTTCCGGTCATCGACGCTGAGGGCCGCCTTCACGGTATGCTCCACACGAACGATCTGATGCAGGGTTGAGATCATGAACATCGTAGCCTTCGTCCCGGCCAAGGGTCACAGCGAGCGCGTTCCGGGGAAGAACGTGGCCGTTCTCGACGGCGACCATCTCTTCCGCCGCAAGCTGCGCCAGGCGCTCGATTGCCCGGCGATCGGCGAAGTCTGCCTGGACACGGAATCGGCCGAGATCGCCGCGCTGGCCAGCGACCTTCCGGTGGCGCATCTGAACCGTCCCGCAGACCTCGCCAGCAATGCGACCGACGGGCATGAAATGTTCGCCTGGGAATGCAGCCAGCGGCCCGATGCGGATATGTGGGTCCAGCTGCTCTGCACGGCGCCCTTCATCACCGCCGACACGATATCGCGCGCGATCGCGGCGCTTCTTGCCGACCCCGAGGCGGACAGCCTGGTGGGCGTGAGCAGCGCGAAGCAATATTGCTGGGAGGATGGGCAGCCGAGTTACGGTACGGGCCGCATCCCCAACAGCGTGGACCTACCGGTCACCCGGATCGAGGCGATGAGCCTTTACATCGTGCGGCGCCCCCCATCGGGCGAGGTGCCGACACGCCGCTATGGGACCAAGCCGATCCTGTTCGAGCTCGATCCGATGGAACAGATCGATATCAATCGCGCCGAGGATCTCGTCTTTGCCGAGACAGTCAGCGCGGGCCAGCGCGCGGCGGAGGTGACGCGCTTCCGAGCGATGGCTTCGCACCTGTCCTCCACCGTCCTTGCCGATATCTGCAAGGAGAAGGGCATTCCCGGTGTCCTGTCGCCCGATCTCGGGCCGACCAGTGGCGGCAGGCTGCTGGGCCGGGCGAAGACGCTCCAGCTCGCCGCCGTCGGCGCCGGCGATCCGCCCGATGCCTGGAAGGGCATCTACAACGCGCTCGATTCCTATCGTTTCATCCGCCCCGGCGATGTCATCATGGTGGCGACCGATGTGCCGGAGCGCGCCTATTTCGGCGATCTCAACGCCAACCTCGCTATTCGCGCGGGCGCGGTGGGGGCAGTGATCGACGGTGCGACGAGAGATACCGCCGATGTCCGCGCGCTGGGCTTTCCTGTCTATGCGCGCGCCCGGACCTGCAACGATATCAAGTTCGAAGGCACCTTACAGTCGATGAACCGCCCCGTCACCATGGGCGAGGTCGAGGTGCGTAACGACGATGTGGTTTTCGCCGACGAGGATGGCGTCGTCGTGATCCCGCGGGCACGCTGGGCCGAGGTCGAAGCCGCCGCATGGGATGTCATGAGCAACGAGGCCCGCATTCGCATGTATGCCGCCCAGGGCCGCGATGTCGGCGAAATCCTTGCCGAATGCGGCACATTCTGAAGGCCGATCCGATGAAGACCCTTTCCCTCGGCAAGCTCGAAATCGCGAACGACAGGCCCTTCGTCCTGATCGCCGGACCCTGCGCGATGGAAAGCCGCGACCATGCGATGGACATGGCCGCCGCGCTTGCGGAGATGTGCGCGGATCTGAACATCGGCCTCGTCTACAAATCCTCCTTCGACAAGGGTAACCGGACCTCGATCGGCTCGCCGCGCGGTATCGGGATAGACAAGGCGCTCGGTATCTTCGCCGATATCCGCGAACGCTTCGGCTGCCCGGTCATCACCGACGTGCACGAGCCCGGCCAATGCGCCCCGGTGGCCGAAGCGGTCGACGTGCTCCAGATCCCCGCCTTTCTCTGCCGCCAGACCGATCTCCTGGTCGCGGCGGCGAAAACCGGCCGTGCGATCAACATCAAGAAAGGGCAGTTCCTCGCCCCTTGGGACATGACAAACGTGGTCGCCAAGGTCGTGGAGAGCGGCAACGATCGCGTCATGGTGTGCGAGCGGGGGGCGAGTTTCGGCTACAACACGCTGGTCTCCGACATGCGCGCGCTCCCCATTCTGGCGCAGACGGGCTGTCCGGTCGTCTTCGACGCCACCCACTCCGTGCAGCAGCCGGGTGGGCAGGGGGAAAGTTCGGGCGGCCAGCGCGAATTCGTGCCCGTGCTCGCGCGCGCGGCGGTCGCGATCGGAGTGGCCGCGCTGTTCATCGAAACGCACGAAAAACCCGACACCGCACCAAGCGACGGGCCGAATATGGTGCCTCTCGATGAAATGCCCGCCCTGCTGTCGCGATTGAAAGCTTTCGACCAGCTGGCAAAGGGCGCCTGATCACGCGTTTCTGATCGCGGCGACCTCGTCTCCGATCGCCTGAACCCCGATTGCGCGCGACCAGCAGACCGCCGCCAGCCATTGTCGCGTGATCCCAGTGTCGGAGCGAGCGCCGCTCCCTTCAGTCACTTGTCGGAATCAAGCTTTGCGCGATGGCATCGCTGCTGGGGGGCGCCGCCCGGTCCCGCCTCCGGGACCGGGGGATCCCGTCGCCTTCAGGCGTTGGCTTCGTGCGGAACGGCCCGAATATGCGTGTCCGACCCCTGCATCGCGCCGGTCGCCGGCACGCCGTCCTGTCGCGAAACGATCGGCCGGAACACGCAGGCGAGGAGCAGAGGCTCGCCGGTCGCGACGGGCGGGGGAGGGACCATCACGAAGCTGTCCCTGGTCTCGCAGCGGAGCAGTCCCTTCGCCTCTTCGACCATATTCTCGAACAGGGGCTGCGCGTCCCACCGATCGCGACGATATTCGGGCTCGTTGGAGAGGAAATCCTCGACCTTGTAGAAAGTCAGGCTGTCGATCTGCAACCATTCGAACAGGGTGCCGAAATTGAGCGCGAGCGAAAATTGCCCGGTCCCGATCGGAATGGCCGCCATGAAATGTCCGTCATGCGTGCCGGACGCCGTGATCGTTTCGAGGACCGCGTTGTTCTGGTCGGCGAAGATGACCGGAAGATCGATCGTCGCGTCCATGCTGTCGGCGAATGTCAGCGGCAGGCCGAACCGGCGCTGGGCCAAGAGGCTCAGCCTCGTGGCCATTCCCTGCCCCTGCAATTCGGCGGGGAGATACATCCGGTCCGACGCGTTCATGTAGAACAGGCCGCGTTCGCGCAGAGCTTGGCGGGAATGATCCTTGTCGAACAGCTGGCTGGTCTGTTCCGTGCCGAGATTGATGTCGTGTTCGAAGGCTTCGATCACTGCGAGCTCTTCCGGCATGGGCAGGAACATCAGCCGCATCAACGCGGATGCCGCGCCCTGGCGCCACAGCTGCGGTTCGATCGCCCCGTCGGCACGCGTGCGCGCAGCTGGCGCTTCGCGCTGGAAACGCAGGCACCCTTGCTGGACTCGCTCGCGGACCTCGCTCTGGGCGCTTACGATGATGTTCGCCTTGCGGATCGGCGTGCCGTCCGCTTCGTAATCGACCACCGATCCGCTCGGATTGGTGGAGAGCTGTTCGAAGACCGAGACATTCGAGCACATCGCGTCCAGCGTGAAGGCGTCGTGATGATCCGGGCCGATATAGCCGCTCTTGTCGAGACCGTACCGCACGATTTCGCGCATGAGTAGGTATCGTCCGGCGACGTGCGTTTGGAAGCGTTCGCGAAGCAGCGGCTCGACCAGGTTCTGAACCGTCCCGTTATATCCGAGATCGACCATCATGAGCGTGTCGCCCTTGGCCGAGTTGACCGTGCTGCGGACGTGTTCGACGAGCCGATCGGCATAGGCCCGCGACGCGCGCACGACCGATTTGCGCATTTGCCCTCCCTTCAGGGCGGCAAGAACCGCTTCGCGCGCCGTCAGCGGATCGCGGCCTGTGCACAGGCGATCGATTTCCTTTTCGGGCACAAGCATTTGTCGCGCGAGAATATCGCCCGGGGTGTTCTTATCGGCTTCGAGAAACCGGGTCAGCGCGGCATCGTCGCGCAGGGATGCCGCCGTCGCGGTGAAGCGGCTGATCTCGATCGCGTGGGTCGGCTGATCCGGTCGCGCCTGAGCATGGACCAGCCGGGCCAGATGCCCGTCGCGCATCATGAAAAGCCAATGGACCGTCCCGCCGTGTTCGCGCTCGAGCTCCGCCGCTTCGGCCTCGAGCCAGCTATCGAAGCCGTGGAAGATCGGGCCGAGCGTCGTCAGGCCGAGACGCTCTGCCGCGTCTTCCACTTGCGGTTCCAGCAGCGCGAGCGCCGCGCGATGGGGAAGCGCCTGCGCGACAGTCGACGATGACGAGGTATGAATCATCCCGTCCAGCGTCGCTTCGAGCCTCAACCGCTGATCGCACGCTTCGGTGAACTGCTGCAGATGGACGGTGTTGACGCCGAACGGTGCCACGCCTCCCACGTCGGCAACGGCATTGTCGCCGAGATGCAGGATCGTTTCGGGCGGCAGCTTCAGCTTGCGCAGGACATTGCCGTAAAGCCCCTGCGCCTTGGCCTTGCCGAACTGGCTGGAGCAGAAGACCTCATCGATAAGATCGGCGATTTCGCTTCCAGCCGCCATTTCTATGAGGCGGCGCAGCTGGGCGGAATCGAAATAGGTGTCGCTGACGATGACGATCCTGAGGCCGCGTTCCTTCGCCTGCCTCATCAGATCCGCGACGGGTGCGAAGGCGAAACAGTGGCGGGCTTCCACCGCCAGTTCGGCTTCGATCGCGGCTTGGATCGCGGCCTTGTCGGCGTTGGGAAGCAATTGGCGATAGATGTCCGCGATCGCGACCTCGTTGAAATGCCCCCGGCTTTCAACGGCCTGGCGTGCCCGCGCTTCCGCCACGACGCGCTGGACGAGACTGGTATCGGGAAGGGCATGAAAAAGATCGCGCGGCTCGCGCACGTCGCGCCACAGCAGGGTGTCGAAGCAGTCGAGCGACAGGCAGCGCAGGTCTGGCCAGTCGGTGAGCAAGCTTGCGATCTGGTGCGGCTGGATGGCTGATGACATGGTCGATATCCTGTTGGATTGACGAAGGAAGCGGGCGACGAATTCGGAATTGCAGTCCCCGTAAGGGGTAGCCCGGTATGGTTTACGGGAGGTAAACGGCGCATCGCCGCAGCGGCCTGTCGGACCGGCGCGATTGACACGAGACGCGCCGATGCAGCAGCGTGCGATTGAAACGGGATTTGCGAAAGGGACGACGACATGAAGCTGCTGGCCATTCTCGCGGGATCGACTGCGCTTGCCTTCCTGCCGGCAGGCCTCGCCGCTCAGGATGCCCCGCCGCCGGAATCGCAGAGCGCAGGTCCGCAGGCTGCCTCCGCCACCGGGACCGTGCGCGAAGGCCCCGAAAGGCGCTTCACGGGCGCGGACCTGTTCGATCTCGCGATCGCGTCCGATCCGCAGATCAGCCCCGACGGGTCGCGGATCGCCTATGTGCGGCGTTCCAACGACGTCATGAGCGACAGCACGCGCAGCGCGATCTGGCTGGTCGATGCGCGCAGCGGAGAGGAGACGCCGCTCGCCGGACAGGACGGTAACGCCTTTGCGCCCAGCTGGTCGCCGACGGGCGATCGCCTGGCCTATATTTCGACCAGCGGCGGCAGCGCGCAGCTCTGGGTGCGCTTCATGGATGCGGGCGAGGCGGTGCGGCTGACCGGATTGCCGACCGCCCCGTCGAGCATGGCGTGGTCCCCTGACGGGCGCTCGATCGCCTATACGATGCTGGTCGAGGACGATGCGCCGAAGCTCGGCGCCGCGCCCGTGAACCGGCCCGAGGGCGCCGAATGGGCCGAGCCGCTCGAAATCTACGACCTCCTCACCTATCGCGCGGACGGGGCGGGCTATCTGAAGCCGGGCTTTGAGAAGATCTTCGTCATTCCCGCCACCGGCGGCGCGCCGCGCCAGCTCACCTTCGGGCCGAACCATGACGGGGGGCCGCTGTCGTGGTCGCCCGATGGACGCACGATCTATTTCGGCGCGAACCGCAACGAAGACTGGCAGACCGATCCGGTGGAAGGGGAAATCCACGCGCTCGATATCGCGAGCGGGCGCGTGGCGCAGCTGACCAGTCGCGACGGCCCCGATCACAGCCCCCGCGTTTCGCCCGATGGGCGCAGCATCGCCTATCTCGGCTTCGACGATGCGCTCCGCGCCTATGAGAACGACGATCTTTACGTCATGGACCGCGACGGATCGAACCGGCGCCTGTTGACCGCTGACTGGGACTTCAGCCCCACGAATATCGAATGGGATTCCGATGGCCGCGCGATCTATGCGCAATACGATATCGCGGGCGAGACCCGCGTGGCACGCATCGCGCTCGACGGATCGGTTCGCGACGTTGCCGCAGGGCTGTCCGGCGGCGGGTTGGACCGGCCCTACACCGGGGGCAGCTTCTCGGTTTCGGACGGTGACGCGATCGCATCGACCGGAGGGCCGCCGACGCGCCCGGCGGAATTGCGGCTGACGCGAAATGGCGACACGCGCATCCTGACCGATCTCAACCGCTCGCTGCGCGAAGCGAAGGCGATGGGCGAGGTGCGCAAGATCAGCACTGCGTCGAGCCATGACGGGATGCCGATCGAAGGGTGGCTCACTCTCCCGCCCGGCTATGTCGAAGGGCAGCGCGTGCCGCTGATCCTCGAAATCCACGGCGGGCCATTCGCCGCCTACGGCCCGCATTTCGCTACCGACAACCAGCTTTATGCAGCAGCGGGCTATGCCGTGCTTTCACCCAATCCGCGCGGGTCGACCAGCTATGGCGAGGCCTTCGCGAACGCGATCGACAAGACCTATCCCGGTAACGATTATTTCGACCTC
The DNA here is from genome assembly GCA_009993605.1 of Erythrobacter sp. Taxonomy (GTDB): domain Bacteria; phylum Pseudomonadota; class Alphaproteobacteria; order Sphingomonadales; family Sphingomonadaceae; genus Qipengyuania. Next base: position 75,729 of record JAACTB010000015.1, on the reverse strand, counting down.
ATCAGCATCGTCGACGCGGCGATCGCCGAGGGGATCGCGGACCCCGACGCCCTCTTCGTCACCGGCGGATCGGGCGGGGGCGTGCTGACCAGCTGGATCGTTGGGAAGACCGACCGGTTCAAGGCGGCGGCGACCCAGAAGCCAGTCATCAACTGGGCGACGCAGGTGCTGACCGCCGATGGCGCGGCCTTTTTCGGCACCTACTGGCTGGGCGCGCAGCCGTGGGAGGCTCCCGAACTCTACTGGTCGCGATCGCCCCTCTCGCTGGTCGGCAATGTGGAAACGCCCACGCTGGTCGTGGTGGGAAGCGAGGATTATCGCACGCCGGTCAGCGAATCCGAGCAGTATTACACGGCGCTCCGCCTGCGCGGCGTGCCGACCGCTCTGGTCAAGGTCCCCGGTGCCAGCCACGGGAGCATCGCGGCCCGTCCCTCGCACAGCGCCGCCAAGGCAGCGGCGATCCTCGCCTGGTTCGAGCGGTACAGGGACGGTTGGCAACGCTAGGCCATCGCGCCCGACGGCTCAGGCACTGCGCAGCCTGAAGGTCGTGTAACCCGCCGAGATCGCGGCGAAGGTCAGGATGCCGAACAGTTGCATCGCGCCGAAGCCGAAGCTTTCGAACGGCAGTTTGATGGCCGAACTTATCATGAGCGCGCACAGGAAGACGAGCGGGATGCTGGGCTTGCGCATCGTGCCCAGAAACAGCCCGAGCGTGCCGATCACGGACACGGCGAGGAACAGTGCGAACCCCACATAGCCCAGATGGACCGTGATCTCGCGGTAGGTGTTGTGGAAATTGAACCCGCTGCGATTCCCGATCCCGAACTGCCTCCACAACGCCTCGGCTTCGAGATTGCCCGGATGCCAGAACGTGTTGTAGCCGATGCCGAGCCACGGTCGCTCCGCGATCAGGCCATCGGCGACGCGCCAGATATCCGTTCGGCCGGTAAGCGTGGTATCCTTGCCGCTGGCGCCCAGGACGTAATCGAAAATGACGTCCTGAAAATAATAGAATATACCGAACACGATCGCGCTGAAGACGATCGCGAACAGGAACAGGAAGGTTCGCGACTGGGCATCGAGCCGCAAAGTGGCCAGCCAGACGATCGCGCACAGAGACGCGGTCCCGGTGGCGATCGTCGCCGTCGTCGCCTCGGCCAGCCACAGGCTCACTGCGCCCAGCGCGAGGCCGAGAAGGCACGTGATCGCGAGCAACCATTTCCTTTGCGAAGCCGCGTCGGAAAAGAGGCAGATCGCCGCCAAGACGAGTCCCCCGCTCAGCTCGCCCATCGCATTTTTCGAGGCGAGAAGGCCCTGAAAGGCGCGGGGGCCCGTTTGAGGGGATCCGCCGATCCACGACAGAACGGTAAAGACCAGAAACGAGAAGAACACCGCTTTCAGCAGATCGATGCGCCGGACCCCCGATCCCAGGATCAGGGCGACGAGGATCGTCAGCAGGTAGAGGAGACCCGCTTTGGTCGTCTCGCCTGCATCGATCGACCACAGGACCGATCCGATCGCGAAGGCCGGGAGCAGGAGCAGCGGCCAGGTGTCGAGCAAAAGCGATGGCAGACGATCGCGCCGGATCACGCAGTAGACGCCCGTCACCCCAGCCAGGATCAGGGGCGTCAGCGGTCCGATGAAGAGATTGAAGAGGATCGCGAACAGCACCGTGCACACCAGCGCGATATCGATCGCGCTGTCGATCCGCAGATCGCGCCCGGCTGGTCGGGCATGCCCGTATCTCGCTGCCATTTGGGTCACGGCGACCTATCGCTCATCCGTCGCGGGTGAATAGCGATAGCCGTGGACGCGCATGGTCAGCGCCTTTCCCGGCGGCAGATCCCGCCATTTGCCGAGCCACTGGACGAAACCGTCATGGTCGTCGCGCGCCGCCCACATTTCGATGATCGGACGCGTTTTGCCGGTGACGAAATATCCAAGCTCCTCCCTCTCGAAGCGATGGACTAGCTCGTCCTCGACATAGAGCGACGCCCAGCCGGCGGGGATGTCGGCGACAATCTTGAAGCGGACCGTGCAGTTCGAAAAATCCATGCCCTTGAAAACGGATATGGTGGTCTTGCGATGTTCGCCCTCGGGATAGGCGTGCACGCTCAGGTCGAGGCTTTTCCTGCCCGCGAATTCAAAATCGATCTCCTCGCGCCGATCCTGATTGTAGAGCCATAGCGGGGCGACGACCATTCCCTCGCGCATTTCGGGCAGAGTGACTTCGGTTTCCCATGTGCCCCTATCGGCCATCGCGATCCGGCGTTCGGACTTGATCTGCGGCGCGCCCGAAGGATCGAGGCGCAGGATGACGTCACCATTCTCCGCGAGCGACACGTGATCGGATCGCCAGGGGATGCGGCTGAAACCATTGTCCCATTGCGAGGCGTGCCAGGCGGCGCCGTAATTCCACAGGCGCATGTCCGACACGTCGAGCGGGGGAAGATCGCCGCTCGGTTGCGACCGGCAATAGGGGTTTGCAACCGAGCCGGGCGCAGGCTCGGGCGTCAGGACCGTCAGCAGCGATCCACCGGTCGGGGTGTGCGCAAACATCGCCAGAACCGCCGCGCCGACGGCGAGCCCGCCGAGGATCGGGAGGCGGTTAGAGTTCTTGCGAAGGCGAGGCGGGATCATCCGACCGCTTCCTCGTAGCGTCGGTCCCAGAATACGTTTGCATCCTTGGCAGCGAACGTATTCTCGACGGTCCGGCGCGCCTCCCTGCGCAGGGCTCGATAGCCAGCCGGATCGTTCAGATAGCCGACGATGCGCGTCAGCGCGGAACTGGCCAGACGCTCGATTTCATCGGTAAACATCCGCTCGAACCCCGGCGTAGCCCTGTCCGGCGAGGAGCTGTGGATCCAATGGCCATCGGAATCGACCGGCAGCTCGAGCAGGATGCCGTTCCTGTCGTCCTCGATGAATTCGGGCAGTGCGCCCTGGTGCGTGGCGATCATCGGGCAGTAATTGGCCATCGCTTCGATGGCGCTGTAGCCGAACGTATCGCCGAAAGTGGGCAAGAGACAGAAATGCGCGGCTCGCAACAATGTCTGTACCTGATCGTTGGGAAGCGATCGGTAATGGGTTATGTTGCTTCTCTCCAAACGGTCTACCCAGGTCTTGTAATAGTCCTCGCGCGCGGGATCGGTCCAGATATCGCCTCCCATCGCCAGTCCGGAAACGATGGTGATGCGCATATCGACACCCGCCTCCTGCGCGAGTTCGGCCAGGCGGACCGCGACGCACCCGCCCTTGCGGGCGAAATGATGCCCTACGAAGACCAGCTGCAGCGGCGCGTCGAGATCGGGGGCTGGGTCTTCGATGGAGGGGATTTCCAGATTGGGATACCGCATTTCCAGCTTCTCATAAAGCGCGTCCGCCATGTCGCTTCCGGCGTGCATTTTGCGGAAGATTTGTTCGGAGAACTTGGAAATCGCGACGATCCCCCTGCAACGCTTCCCGGCGAGAGATTTGGTCAAAGCCCTGAAATAGGCAGTGGATTCCAGCGAAAAGCCACGCGGCAGGTGGGATTCGAAACCGATCAGATAAGGTTTCCGGCCGATCGGAATGCGATTGAACGCGTGCACGAGATCGTATTTCCGCAAGGATGGAGGGAACATCGTGAAACCCTCGATCCGTTCGTCGATCTTGTTCATCGGCAGGAACGGCCGGTTCGTGATCGCGTGGCGCGATTGCCGGGGGCTGTTGAAGCGCCACGGATACCGCGTCGGTGCGAGGATCCGCAAAGGTCGGGTGCTATGCTCGCGCATCAATTCTCAAACCCCCAGACATCGTTCGATCGGACCCCGCGCCGCTTTATCAGAGATGGGCGGCGCCGCCCGTCACTCCTACAGTCATTCAGACAAAAGACGCTGAGCAATTTCGCGCACGCTGTCGCTCATATCCTCGCGTTGCAAGGCAAGGGCCAGAGTCGCTTCCACGAAACCGAGCTTGCTGCCGCAATCGTAGCGTTTGCCATCGAAAGTGACTGCGTGGAAAGGCTGGTCGCCGATCATCTTGGCCATCGCATCGGTCAGCTGGATCTCGCCGCCCGCACCCTTTTCCTGGTCTTCGAGGATCCGCATCACCTCGGGCTGGAGGATGTAGCGGCCCGATACGATCTTGTTCGAAGGGGCATCGGCCACGGCGGGCTTCTCCACCAGGCCCCTGACTTCCGTCAGATTGCCATCCTCGGCGCCCGGATCGATCACGCCGTAACTCGATACCTCTTCGTGGGGCACCTCCAGCACGCTGACGAGATTGCCTCCCGTCTTCGCATAGGCATCGACCATCTGTTTCATGCAGCCCGCGCCGCCGGGTTCGCCGATCATGAGCTCGTCGGGCAGGAAGATGGCGAAGGGTTCGTCGCCCACCACTGCGCGCGCGCACCAGATCGCATGGCCGAGGCCCATGGGCACCTGCTGGCGCACCGTGATGATGTCGCCCGGCGTCGCGCGGGTCTGGTCGAGCACGCCGAGATCCTTGCCCCGCTCGCCCATCGTCGTCTCGAGTTCGAAGGCGATGTCGAAATGTTCGACGATGGCGGTCTTGCCGCGCCCGGTGACGAAGATCATCTGTTCGATGCCTGCCTCGCGCGCCTCGTCCACCGCATACTGGATCAGCGGTCGATCGACGATCGGAAGCAGTTCCTTCGGCACGGCTTTCGTCGCGGGCAGGAACCGCGTGCCCATGCCGGCTACGGGGAAAACAGCCTTCTTGATCTGTTTGTAGCTCATTGAAAATTCTCCGTGCGAGTCGAAAATCGGGGTCGTCCCAAGACTAGGTCGATGGAGCGATCGCGCCGGGATGCGCGCTGCCCATCGTTCGGCGGACGAGCACCCCATCGACGGCATCCAATCCGATTATCCGGTCTTTACTCATGTGATGACATCCGGGCGGGTCCGCCCCGTTCGGGCTTCCAAATTGGTCAAAGTCCCGGCCACCGTGGTAAGTTCCGCCAGCATGGGGGAAACCTCGGCGTCGAGGTCGCCTGACGGAGGTTCGTATCGTTCGAGATAGATGCGCAGGGTCGCACCGTCGGTGCCGGTGCCGGACAGGCGGAACACGATCCGGGCACCGTCTTCGAAGAAGATGCGGATGCCCTGATTGCGGCTGACCGAATTGTCGACCGGATCAGTGTAGTCGAACTGGTCGGCTCCGCTGATCGCCAGCGCGCCGAACCTTTGGCCGGGAAGGTCGGGCAGCGATCGTTCGAGATCGCGCATCATCTCTTGCGCGATGTCGGTTTCGAGGCCTTCGTAATCGTGGCGGGCATAGTAATTGCGTCCGTATTTCGCCCAGTGCGCCTGCGCGATCTCGGCGACGCTCCTGCCGGTCGCGGCGAGGATGTTGAGCCACAGGAGGACGGCCCACAGACCGTCTTTCTCGCGGACGTGATCGCTACCCGTTCCGGCGCTTTCCTCGCCACAGATCGTGGCCTTGCCGGCATCGAGCAGCGAGCCGAAGAATTTCCACCCCGTTGGGGTTTCGCAGGCGGGGATGCCGAGGCTCTCGGCGACCCGGTCGGCAGCGGCGCTTGTCGGCATCGAACGGGCGATCCCCGCCAGTCCGCGCGCATAGCCTGGCGCCAGATGGGCATTGGCGGCCAGCATGGCGAGCGAATCGGATGGCGTGACGAAGATGCCGCGCCCGATGATCAGGTTCCGGTCACCGTCCCCATCGCTGGCCGCGCCGAAATCGGGTGCATCGTCGGCCATCATCGTCCGATACAGTTCGTCGGCGTGGACGAGGTTGGGATCGGGGTGATGTCCGCCGAAATCCTCCAGCGGGGTGCCGTTCCGCACCGTCCCTTTCTTAAAGCCGAGCCGGTTTTCGAGGATTTCGGTGGCATAGGGCCCGGTGACGGCGTGCATCGCGTCGAACGCCATCGTCAGTCCGTTCGACACCGCTTCTCTGATGGCGGCGAAGTCGAACAGGCTTTCCATCAGGCTGGCATAATCGGCGACCGGGTCGATGACATCGACTACCATGTCGCCGACCGCGATCGAGCCGATCGTGTCGAGATCGATATCGTCCGCGCCCACCGCCATCCAGCGGTCGATCGTTTTCGTGCGGGCGTAGATTGCGTCGGTCACCGCTTCGGGGGCCGGGCCGCCATTGGCGATATTGTATTTGATCCCGAAATCCCCGTCGGGACCGCCGGGATTGTGGCTCGCGGACAGGATCAGGCCGCCGCTCGCGCCGTATTTGCGGATGACGTGACTTGCGGCGGGCGTGGACAGGATTCCTCCCTGGCCGACCAGCGCCCGACCGTATCCATTGGCCGCGGCGATCCGCAAGGCGGCCTGGATCACCGTGCGATTGTGGAACCGCCCGTCGCCCCCGATCACGATGGTGCTGCCATCGGGACGCTCGACCGTATCGAAGATCGCCTGGATGAAATTCTCGGCATACCCGGGCTGCGCGAATTCGCGCACCTTCTTCCTGAGGCCGGACGTTCCGGGCTTCTGACCGTCGAAGGGTTGGGAAGGGTAGCTCTCGATCATGCGATTCCCGTCATTTTAATTTGTGGCGCCGTGAAGCGATCGGCCGCGCCCGGCCTCAATCGAACCTCGTGCTGGTGCGGTAAGCCATGCGCCCCTTCGCTTCGCGCAAGATTGCACGGGAAAATCTCGCCGGACGCGTCAATCCGACCCCTTCGGTCCACCGCCAGCTGGCGCGAGACCGGGCAAGCAGGCCGTGGGGCGCGAGCCCGCATGACGCCATCGCAAGGTGCTTTCGCGCTTCCGTAGCGTCGTCTGCGATGGGGGCGGCGAAAAGCGCTTTGGAAGCTTGGAGGAACTCGTCGAACAATCGTCCGATCCCGATCTCGCGCGCTCGGTTCTTAAGAGAGCCTTCCGCCGACGACGGCATCTGATGGAGCGCGTAGCTCAGCTCATGGGCATAGGCGATCCACGGCTCGGCATTGCGCACCGCCTTGCCGAAGCTGATCGCAGTCAGCATCAGCGCGTTTTCCGGCGACAGGATGCGCGCCGAAGCGCGCCCGATCGCGCGTGTCTCGGCATTCTCGACGAAGCTGTCCAGGTCGCTCGGATACGGCCCGCCCGGCTGTTGCAGCTGGTTGTGCAGATCGATCAGCACCGCGCTCGGATTCGCCGCGGCGAAAGGCGCCTCGCCCAGATAATCGTGCCACCATCTGTCGTCCTTCGGCACCAGACACGTATAGCCCAGCCGTTCTTCGAGCACCTGCGCGGCAGCGCTGTAATGATCCCGGTCCGTATAGACATCGACATCGCTGCCGAAGCGCACATCCATCGATCCATAGACCTGTTCGGCGCGCAACGGGCCCTTGATGACGACATAGGGCAGCCCCTCGTCCGCGAAGGCCTGCGCCAGCTTCGCGATGGTGGTGAGCGCGCGCAGATTGATCGCGAGGATTTCCTGATGCCGCTGTGCGAGTTCGTCGGAGATGCGGCTGGGGATCGCGGTCCCCGACCGGTCGAAACCGCCGCTCAGCAATCCTAGCGTCTTGGTGCCTATCGCCAAGGGCAGGACGGCATCGAGATCATCGCCTTTCCGGTCACCTTCGCGAAGCACCTCGCCCGGACCCGTCCCCATCCAGCCGCGCAGGATGGCAATCAGCGCGAAGACTTCTCGAGACGACGCGGCAATTCCGTGCTCGGGAAGGCCGGAATCGGAGGTCATCGAAGGCGCGATGGGACGTTCCTCTGGGCGTTTGCATGGTAATCGAAGGTATGGCGACCTTATCGCGTATGTCACCCCCGGCGGTGCATTGGCAAGCACGTTGCCGCAGTGCAGCAATGCAGCAAGACGGCAGGAAGGTAGTTCCTACGTAGTGTTACGCTGTCCCACATTGGCACAGCGCTGCCAAACAGGCCCAATTATGGTGCAGTGCAACAGAAATATGGTTGCCAAATAGTTAATTAATTGCGATTGATACGACAGGTCGATTCGGACGGGTTGTATTCGACCTTGCGCAGATACCCGCACACGCCGAACGAAGGAATGATACTATGACCATCAAAGCTACCTACGAGCGCCCCACCTTCAAGAAGGTCGGTTCGATCGAAGCCATCACCAAGAGCACGGCCGTCGGTCGTCGCCTCGATGCGGCCTTCGCGAACAACACTCCCCTCGCGGAAGTGACGCTTTCCTAAGAGCGCTCTCAGCATCTCTAACGAGAAAGGCAACCGCGAAAACGGTTGCCTTTTTTGTTTCTGGGCGCTTGGGAGGGACTGACGTCTGGGGACTTGGATAGATGCCTGATTTGATCGAGAATACTCGTTGGGGCCAGAAGCCCGATGTGGTTTCGTGCACGTTGGAAAGCGGCAATGCGCTGCTGGATCTCTCGTCCAGCAATTATTACACTCTCAACGGCTCCGCCGCGAAAATCTGGGAATGGATCGGTCGTGAGGCGAGCGTCGCAGAGCTCGTCGAGCGTATGATGGAAACGTACGAAGTGGACCGCGAGACCTGTGTTGCCGACGTCAAAGCGATCGTCGCTTCTTTGGAGCAGATGGACCTCATTGTCCCGAGCGTTTGATCGCGTAGTCCGATGGGCGAGGTTGTTTAGGCGGCATTACTTCCTGCTGCTGAAAACCTTGGTGGTCCTCGCCGGTATCCGCATCGTTCTGACATTGCGAAGCTATCGTCCTGTTCTCGCGTGGATCGGGCGCGTTCCCCCTCGCCAAGGACCCCGTATTCCACTCCCCTTGCTGGCCTGGGCCGTCGAACGGATGGCTCCGCTGGTGCCCCATGCCAGTTGCCTGACCCAGGCTTTGACCTTGCGGTATCTCGCTGCGCGCGAAGGGCAGGAGTGCACGATCCGCATCGGCGTCAGGCAGCAGCAGGGCAAGCCGTTCGACGCCCATGCCTGGGTCATCGCCGGCGGCACCGTGATGATCGGCGGCCAGGAAGAGCGGATCGAAGACTTCACGCCGATCGTCGATCTGTGAATTCCACGTCGATTCCTGCTCATGGGCCAGCGCCCGGCCAGGCCTGCCGGATCGAGAAACCTTTCCGCGTCCGCGATCGCGACGGGCGCCCCGGAGGAGTGGAATTGCTTCTCGCGGCGGTGAACATCCGCCTCGACAACTTCGCCGCCATCGCCGAAGCCTGCGGTATTTCTCCTAAAGCCAGCCTCGACGATCTGCTGGCGGCGGGCTGGCGGCGCTGGGGTACGGGCCTTGCGGCGCAGCTTCGGGGCCCGTTCGCCTTCGTCCTGCGCGACCTGACGGACGGCACGATCTATGCCGCGCGCGATCATTTCGGGCTGGCGCCTCTCTTCGTCACCGAAACCGACGACGCCCTGTTTTTCGGGCAAACCTCGCAAAGCCTGCGCATTGCGCTCGGCCGCTCGCCAGCCGACGATCGCACCATGCTCGCCGATTTCATCGCCGGCGCCTATCTCGAACGCGAGCGGACCTTTTTCGAAGGGATCACGCGGTTTGCAGCCGCCCATTGGGCGTTATATCGCCAAGGCGATCGCCAGCGGCAGCGATACTGGTCCCTGTCGGACGTGGCGGCGGACCCGCATCCCGATGCGCCCGTCGAACGGTTCCGGGCCTTGCTCGACCGGTCCGTGGCGCAATGCATCCAGCCGGGCCAAACCGCGCTTATGCTCAGCGGGGGGCTCGATTCCTCGGCGATCGCGGCGTCGGCCTCGCTATCGGGCGCGCAATCGGGTTCGGACCCGCTCGATGCCCTGTCGCTCACTTATCGCGAGACGCCCGGCTGGTGCGACGACCGGCACCTCGCCGCAGTCGCCGCCAGGACCGGGCTAGACCCCGTCGAAGTCGCAGGCGATGTCCACGATCCGCTTCAGGACATGGCGTTCTGGCTGCGCGCGGTCGACGGCCCGCATCTGCCGCGTGGGCATTCGGTGTCGTTCCAGCTGCTCCATCTGGCACGCAGGATGGGCGATGGCGTGGTCCTGTCGGGCCATGGCGGTGACGAGGTGGTGTCCTACGGGTTCGGGCGCCTCAACGAATTGGCGAAACGCGGCGCCTGGTGGCAATTGTGGCGCCAGACGCGCGCCGCTTCGCAACTCTATGGCGACGATCGGCTTGCCCTGTTCCGGCGGTATCTCTCTCACAAACCCTATCTGCGCCGCCTGATCCGACGGCTCGCGCGCAAGGTCGCAGAGGAATCACCGGTGCAGAGGCGCTATCTGAGCGACGATACGGTCCGCGCGATCGAACCCGATCGCTACGATATCCGTCCCGCCGCCGGTCGGCTCGACCATGACGAACGGATGCTCCATCTTGAGGCGCTGGACCACGCCCTGCAGCCCGGTTCGCTCGAGGTGTTCGCCCTGTGCAGCCACGCCGCGGGCGTCGATACCCGCTTGCCGTTCTACGATGTCGAGCTGGTCGAACAGTCCTTCTCCCTGCCATCGGAATGGAAACTGCGCGACGGGTTGTCACGCTATGTCCTGCGGGCCGCCTATCGCGGCGATCTGCCGGACGAGACGTTGAACCGGCGCGACAAGTTCGACTTCACGTCCGCCTTCCTCGCGGGGCTGGTGAGCCAGAAGGACAAGGTGCTCGACCTCACCGATCCGGCGGTCGCCGATCCCTGGGGGCTGGTCGACCGCCGGTCTCTGGCCGACGCGCGTGAAAGCCTGTACCGCAATGGCGCGGGGATCGACTTGGGGGATGCCTTTTTCCTCTGGCGTGTGGCAGTACTGGCCATGTGGGCGGAGATCGCGCACGCGCCCCTTCCCGCCGCCCCCTTTCCCCATTCGGATAATTGAGCGCCATGCACCGATATCGAGCCTTCGGATTGACCATCGGGAGCGATGTGCGCCTCGACGAGCTGGCGCCGCAGCCCGACGAGGGTGCGCCGGTCGACTTGCGCATCGTGCGCTCTGATCTGGGCGAGACCATCCCGCCGCTTGGCCATCATACGCGCTTCGATTTCGAAGGGCCGAACGGTGTCGAGATGATGTGGCCGGGCGCAGCATCGATCAGGATCGAGAACTCTTCGCTGGTGCATATCCAGGCGTTCGAAGGTGCGCCGGAGAATTATCTCGCCTTTCCGCTGCTCGGCCCCGTCATGGGCTGGATGCTGCACATGCGCGGCCTGTTCGTGCTGCACGCCAGCGCGGCGCGGCGCGACGGGCGCTCGGTCGCTTTCCTCGGCGACAAGACCGCCGGCAAATCCACCACGGCATCCGCTTTCCTGAAACACGGATGGGCGCTGATGACGGACGATCTGCTCGCGATCGATTGCGAGGGGGAGGGGCAGCCGCAGATCCAGCCTGCCTTTGCCCAGATGAAGCTGAATGCCGACGCGCCCAATGCCGATATCCCGCACGCGACCATACTGCCGCTGGTGATGGAAGGGTTCGAGAAACGGCAATATAGGCTTCCCGCACTGGCGCAGGAGCCCGCCGACACGGACTGCATCTTCATCCTGCAACGCGGCGGCGACCACCCGCGAATCGAGTGGCTGAGCGCGACGGACGCGATCGAGCCCCTGTTCCGCTACAGCTACAATATCCGGTTCACGCACGCGCCCCTCGCCATGCAGGACCGCGCGCGCCAATTCCGGCAGGCGGCGCGGATCGCTGACACCACGCGCATCGGGCGATTGCACATTCCGCACGATCGCGACCGGCTTGGCGAAACCGTCGCTATGGTGGAGGCCATGCTCTCCGGCGAGGGGAAATGAGTCTCGCGGGGCTGAGGGATTATCTCGCGACGATCTGGGCCGTCGCCGGCGGTCGCCTGCTCGCAGGCATGGGGCTGACGGCGCTTGCCGGGCTGACCGAAGGGCTTTCCCTGGTCATCCTGATCCCCCTGGTCGCGATCGCCATGCCCGGCGGCAGCGGGGTCTTGCGCGATCTCCCGCTTATCGGGGAGACGTTGGCGCGCTGGTCGCCCGATCTGGTGACGCTGCTGATCATTTTCATCGCACTGGTCGTGGCGCAGGCGTTGCTCAGCCGGGCCAAGACTTTGTTCAATCAGCGCACGATCCAGGATGTGAGCGCGCGGTTGAAAACGCGCCTGTTCGAAAGCATCAGCTATGCCCGCTGGGAGGCGCTGCACAATCGCCGCAGCAGCGATATCAATCACGCGCTGACTCACGATATCGACAATGTCATGGGGTCGATCGGCAGCGTGCTGGCGATCGTCCAGGCGTGCCTGATGCTGGCGATCTATCTCGTGCTGGCGCTGCTGATATCCTGGCCCATGGCGCTCTTCGCCTTCATCATCGGCGGGGCGCTGTTCCTCGCTCTCTATCCCCTGCGCCGCCGGGCCAACCGGCACGGCAAGCGGCTGATCGCGATGTATCAGGATCAGAACGCCACCGTGCTGGAGTTCATCGGCAGCATCAGGCTGGCCAAGCTGTTCGCCGCCGAGGACCGGCAGGTGCGCGAATATTCGGGCAATGTCGGGCGCATCAGAGGCGCGGTCCTGGATTTCGCGGCGCTGAGCACCTGGGGCGGAGTGTTCTTCCAGGTCGGCGCGGCGCTGGTGGCGGCGCTGTTCGTCTATCTGGCGATCGCGGTGTTTGCGCTCGATTTCGCCCGCCTCGCGACTCTGCTGGTCGTCTTCGCCCGCATCGCGCCGCGCTTTTCCGCGATCCAGGAAAATGTGCAGACCTTCCTGACCGAAGCACCGGCCTTCGCCAATTATCGCCGCAATGCGGATCATTTCGACGCCCATCGCGAGGAACCGGCACGCTCGGAGATCACGGCGCCGGCCTTGCAGGACAGCATAGTGCTGACCAATGTGGGGATGACCTATTCGGGTGCCGAGACGCCTTCGCTGCGCGATGTCACTCTGGAGATCCCGAAAGGGCAGATCATGGCGATGATCGGCCCATCCGGTAGCGGTAAGAGCACGCTGGCGGATATCATGGCGGGCCTCTTCGCGCCGACTGCGGGCACTATGATGATCGACGGAAACGCGATCGATGCGTCCAACCGGCGCGCCTGGCGGTCGACGGTGGCGAGCGTTCCGCAGGAATCGCAATTGCTCCATGCGACGCTGGCGAGCAATCTTCGGCTCGGCAACGCGCAAGCGACGGACGCCGAGATCTGGGAAGCGCTCGAACGCGCCAATATCGCCGAGCTGGTGCGTGGGCTGCCGGACGGATTGGACACCATCGCCGGGGATCGCGGCACGCGCTTTTCGGGCGGGGAACGGCAGCGTTTCGCTCTGGCCCGTGCCCTGCTGCGCAAGCCGCAATTGCTGATCCTCGACGAGGCGACGAGCGCGCTCGACTGGGAAAACCAGCGCATGATCGTGGCGGCCATTACGGCGCTGCGCGGGGAGCTGACGATCGTGACGATCGCACACCGCCCCTCGCTGGTCGCCTTCGCCGATCACGTCGTCGCGCTGGAGAACGGACGCATCGTCGAACAGGGCAGCTACGAAGATCTGGCGGCACGCGACGAAAGCAAAATCTCCCGAATGATATCGGGTGGCTAGGGCAGGGCGAGGCCCGGCTTAAGCCCGGGCTCTTTCACACCACTTCCGCAGCTCGCGATGGGTCCTGTCGGGAGAGAAATTGCGTTGCGCACAGGCAAGGGCGCGCTGGGCCAGGTCTGTTCGAGCGCTCGACGAACTGGCGAGATCGACAAGGGCATCGGCAAAGATATTGGCGTCGTCGGTCTGAACGACGGCAACACCACAGATATCTTCGACGCCTTGCAATGTGACGGATGTGGCGATCACCGCCTTGCCTTGCGCCAATGCCTCTACGAGCTTGATTTTCAGCCCGGATCCGAAGGTGAGCGGAGAGATCACGACCCCGCTTCTGGTGTAAAGTGCGGCCAGATCGTCGACCAGGCCGAGAAACTCGACACCCTCCCATCCGCGCCCTGCGAATGCGCGGTGGACCGTTCCCGCTATTTTCAAACGACATTTCGGCCGTTTCGCAAGAACCTGGGGCCAGACCGTGTCCAGAAACCATTCCAGGCCCACGATATTCGGTGCGGTGTCGCTGCCGACGAACAGTACCAGATCGTCGGACCCTACCTGAATGTTTTCGACGGGGTCGGCGGGCATGGGTACGAGAACGACTTCGGTATCCGGCACGGTCTCTCGACAGAACGCCGCCTCGGATTCCTGGATCGCGAAAATCGCGTCGGCTTTGGACAGCAAAGCGATTTCATCGTCGCGAGAGATGAGAGCGACGGAATCTGCGGCTCCTCCGGCACGGCTGTGAAACAGGTCGTGCATGATGATCGCTTTGGAGGCGGCGGGAGGAGCCACTTCGAAGGCTGGCGTGCAAAAGATGTAATCCGCAATGATCAAGCGGGTTCGTGGGGACATCGCAGAGGCCAGAAAGGCGAAATCCTCCGGCGACCATTCGCTCGCTACCGCATAAGGAGCCTTGCGATCCGCTACAAACTTTCCCCGCAGGCCGAGTTTTCTCAGCAGCAACAGGGCTGCTCCCCCGAGGAAGCCTTTCCAAACCTTCGGAGAAAGGAACAGCGCCGTCGAACCAGTTTTCACCGCCCCCCTGATCCTATGCTCGGCCATGACGCGCATCTCGGGGAGAAACCGCATGAGAGGCGTTCGCCCTGCGATGACGGGGGAGGGCTGGATCAGTTGGACTTCATAGCCAGCCTTTTCGATCGAGCGTGCGATCGAAAGCAGATAGGTCGAACTGCCATTGGTCGAGCCCAAAAGTCTTTGCTTCGAGACGATTGTCGCGACAGGCCGTTGCGAAGACTTCATGGCTTTTGACAAGCGGAGCTTTCCAACCGGAGAATTTCCGAAGAATTGCGACCACCGCGATCGCCGAGATCGCGGGGGCGCAGGGTAATTTCTACGAAACTAGAAATACCGCTCGCCTACCCGGATCGTGTCGCCGGGCGCCACATAGACGGGACGGCCCGAATCGATGTCGTAGCTTTCCTCCGCCGTCTGGCCCTGACGCAGAATATAGACGGTGTCCTTGTTGGCGCGGTACGTGAAGCCACCGGCCTGCGCGACCGCCTGGACGACGGTCAGCCCGTTCTTGAACGGATATTCGCCCGCATCGGTCACTTCGCCGAGGATGTAGAAGGGCCGGTAATTGAGCACTTCGACCGTGACGCGCGGATCGTTCAGATAGCCTTCGGCGAGGCGATCGCGCAGCAGCTGCTGCAATTCGCCCACGGTCTGGTTCGCCACCGGAATATCGCCCAGAAGCGGAAAGGCGAGATCGCCCTGCGGCGTCACCGAATATTCGCGGCTCAGGCTTTCTTCGCCGAACACCGTGATCGACAATTGGTCGCCCGCGGCGAGGCGGTACACCGTCGGCTGATAGGCGGCGGAGCCCGGCGCGGCGTTGGTGCCGGCACATGCGCTCACGATCGTGAGCAGGAGCGTTGCGAAAAGGGCGCGAAAGACGCTTCTGTGGCCGGGCATGGATCGTCCTGGATATGAGTGGGATGCTTTGACTGCATACGGGAGGTCGCAAAGCTCGACAACCTCCTATCGGGACGCCAGCATCCTGCGAATGCGCGCCTTGAGGGGCAGGGAATAAAGCGCCAGCGCCGCGGGATGGCGGGCGATCTCGAAAGCCGCTGCCAGGGGAGCCCTGCGCTTCAGCGCCTCGATCGACCGAGTGAAGGCCGCGGCGCGCCGCAGGGCCGATCGGCGTCCCCGATAGGCCGGGGATCTTCTCACCGCGTCCGGGAGCAGAGTGGCGATGGTCTCTTCGGCGGCGATCATCCTGTTCAGATGGTCGAGCGAAAGCCGGTGCGAAATCGAATTGGCGTGCTTGCGATACCGATAGCCTGAATAATCAGCGACGGCGTAGCGCAGACCGGCAATCAAGGCGCGGATAACCAGCTCGTCGTCCTCGCCGATCTGGAGCGCCTCGTTGTAGGACAGGTTCGCGCGCCGCATCGCGTCGCGCCGGATCATCGGTTTCAGATATCCCGGGCCGGGCCTGGGGCCGAACAGGCGGGAATCGAGGAAATAGCGGTCGAGATCGAGAAGCGCGTCCCCGTCTCTGGGGGCAATCTCGAACATGGGCTCTTCCGAAATCCCCTCGCCGAACTGGGTCGGATTGTCGGCGACCATGTCGGCCGAGCGTTTCGCGGCGAGGTCCAGCAATCTGCGGCTGCGATCGGGCAGGAGGAGATCGTCCGCATCGAGGATCGCATACCAGCGCCCGCGCATGGCATCGAGCGCGACGTTGCGGGCGCCTGCCGGGCCGCTATTGCGCGGCGTAGCGAGGGCGATGACCCGCGCATCCTCCTCCGCCAGCCTTTGGGCGACCTCGCGGCTGCCATCGGTGCTGCCGTCATCGACGATCAAAACTTCGAGCGTGACGTCCTGCTGCGCGAGGGCGGAGCGGATGGCCGGTTCGAGATAGGCGCCGGCATTGTAGCACGCGACGGCGAAGCTGACGTCGATGGGCTGACCCGCCTGGGCTTTGGTCACGGGCGGACTGCGCGAGGTATCACCTGACATTGCACGAACCTTGGGCCATACTGGCGGGATGGTGTGGCATTTTCGCAAAGGTGGCAGAACGGCCGGAAAGACCGCCAGCACAGCTTCTGGCGAGCGCGTCTACGCTATCGGCGATATTCACGGGCGTCACGACCTGTTTCAGACCCTTGTCCAGAAAGTCGTCGCGCATTGGGAGAGCGGACCGCGCGAAGCCGATACGGTCCACCTCGTCCTGCTTGGCGATATCATCGATCGCGGTGCGGACAGCGCAGCCTGCCTGAAGCTGGCCCACAAGCTCGTGACCGAGTCCGGCGTGCGGCTTCTCAAGGGCAATCACGAGGATCTGCTGCTGAACAGTATTAACGGCAGTCCCATCGCGCAGGACATCTGGCTCGACCATGGCGGCCTCGCCTTCCTCGAAAGCTTCGGGATCGCCCCGCCGCGCCCGGACGAGGACAGCTTCGATTTCGGCGAGCGACTGGGCGCGGCGGTGCCAGGCCATCTGGTCGCCTTGCTGCGCGCCGCGCCGCTGACCTTTCGCAGCGGAGACTATCTCTTCGTCCATGCCGGTGTTCGCCCCGGTATCGCCATCGAGCGGCAGGACGAACAGGACCTCATGTGCATCCGGGAGGATTTCACCGGGTCGGACCGCGATCATGGAGCCATCGTCGTCCACGGCCACACGATCGTCGAGGAGGTCGAATTCCATCCCAACCGGATCGCGATCGACACCGGAGCCTTTGCGAGCCAGCGATTGTCCTGCGTCTGTTTCGACGGAACCGAGCGGGAAACGCTCCACACCTGATTCGCTCACTGCGTCACCTCACTGCGTTACCAGTGCCGCGGTCGCCTCCGCGCTGCCGAGGCAGCGGCTGGTGGAGGCGCGGGGCCAGCGCGAACAATTCCAATAGGCCTGCTGCGTCCGATCGCGCGAGATCTGCACGAAGACGAGGTCCGGCGGCGAATCCACGAGCGTCGCGCGGGTGATCGAAGCCGGAACGGCCGAAGGGTCGCTCCACCCGACGACCCGGCACACCGGTTGTCCCTTGCACACGGCCAGCGCGTCGATCGCCCAGCGACCGGCGGCCATCCCGCTCGTCGGAGCCAGCTGGCGGATGATCGGCGGGGCGACCGAAGCCGGGGCGGCACCACCCGGTTCGGATGATCGGGCGGTTGCATCCTGGGCGATGTCGAGGCCGTCCTCCGACGCTTCGGCCAGCGCTTCCTCAACCGCCTCGCTATCGACCAGCTGATGCGCGGGAAAGAGGCCGGCGAGCGCGGGAATGACCGGCTCTTTCGTCGCTGGAGGACGCCGAAAAGCCGGGCGCGTGCCCCAATAGCCCTTCCAGCGAAAGAACAAATGGGTGCGCACCTCGGTCAGCTTGTCGAGGCTCGCGCTCCAGTAGGGAACCACCCAATCGGTGTGAAAATGGGTCGCGAGGCCGACCCGTTCGTCGACATTGTCGCCCAGCATGGCCATGGCCAGCCCCTGCGCGGAGCGCCAGGCGGCGGCGCCGGGCTGCCTGCGCCGCATCGACCCGTCGCAGGTGAAGGAGAACTGGCACCCCGTGCTGCGTTCCGATCCCTGGAAGACCACGCCGCACACGGTATTGGGAAAGGCCGGGTGCCGTACCCGGTTGAGGACGACCTGCATGACCGCGCTCTGATCGCCGCTGCGACTCCCGGCCTCGTAGAGCCCCGCCGTCGCGAGACAGGCGATCGCCCGATCCCGGTCTGCCCCTTCGAGGCGGGACCGGAAGGCGGGCGCTGCCGGAATGTCGCCCGTGATGAAGGGGCGGCTCTTGTTGATCTCCTGCGCGGTCTCGGGCGTCACCTCCAGCAGTTCCTCCTCCGGTGCGACGGCGCCCGGCAGGCCGATGGTGGGGAGGGCGGGCAGTGCCTGACGCGCGGCTGCGGCGCGCTGGGGCCGCTCGATGGGTTTCGACGCTTCGCGAACCGAATAGGCGAGAAGCGCCGCCGCCGACAGCGCGACGAGCAGCAAAAGCAACAAAACAACTTTAACCGATCTGGTCAAAAAACAACTTTCCTACACGCACATCTAACCGCCATGGTTCGCTCGCAACAAGACTGGAGACCCCCATGGACCGATTCGAGCATTTTGGCGATTGCGTTTCCGATCCGGCACGCCGCGCCGCCCCCGTCATCCCATCGGACGCTCAGCCACTCACCCAGGTTCCGAAGGCGCTGTTCGTCGGTTCGGGAGGCGATATCCGCTTGCGATGCACGGATGATGACGCACCTGTCCTGTTCCGGAACATCCCGTCGGGCTCCATCCTGCCGGTCCGGCCCGCCCATATCCTGTCGGACGGAACGAGCGCCACCGATCTGGTCGGATTGTTCTGATGGAATTTTCTCTCGGCCTCCACCTCGCGCACCGCAATGGCGCGGTCCTTCCGGCCCTGCCGCCCGCCGCCGTGGCCGCGCCCAAGGCGCCTGGCTATCTCGCCGAAGCCGTCGCGCCCTACGCTGCCTATGGCGCGCAGCGCGTGGTTGCGAGCTATGGCGGCCCGCTGTTCACCCTTCGCCGCGCGGATGGGGCGATGTTGGACGTGATGCCGCGAGCGGGCGGCGATTACCCGGATTACGCCGCGATCGACGCGTGGGCGGGACCGGGCATCCCGACAATCGCCACGCTGCACGATCAGTCGGGCAATGGGCGGCATCTGGCGCAAGGCACCATCGCCAACCAACCCGGTTACGACACCGGCCAGCGGTTCGGGAACGCCTGCCCGATCCTGTTCGACGGATACAGCCGCATCGCATCGCCCCAGAACCCGACCCGCGAGCGTTTCCTCGAAGCGAACGGGCTGTCCTTCAATCGCGCGAACATGGCGGTCTTCGTCGCCGCGCAATCGCAGGTTTCGTTCAACAACGCCTATCCACTGGGGTTCGAAAACGCCTCGGGCGGCGACAATGTCGGACTGAACGCGCCCAGCGTGGGCAGTGTCAATTCGATCGGTTCGAACATCAACGGCCAGCCAAGGGGCGTCGATGCCAGCCCCGATACGATCGGGTTTGCGCTGTCGGCCTCGAACCGGCTCTATTTCTCGCAGGGTGCGGTGCTGACGCAGTCAGCCAGCAATGCTGGCACGACGGCCACGCGGTTGAGGATCGGACGCAACGCCGCCGGTCAATCGGCGATGATGGCGCTGTTCGGTGTCGCGCTCTATAATACGGCCCTGTCCCAGGCCGCGGGCGGAACGGTTCGCGACAGCCTGAACACGGCGATCGGAAAGCCGAGCGCATTCGATTATCATGTCCTCTTCATCGGAGACAGCATTACCGAGGGGACCGGATCGCGCAATCTGCTGAACACCGCCCGCTCCATGCGCCTCAACGCCAAGGCGCTGATGACGAATGCGGGTATCCACGGGCAGAAACTGGCCGACGATGCCGCGAACCGAGTCAACCGCTTCGGCAACCAGTTCCGGGCGGGCATCCCGAACGTCGCCTTCATCTCGGGCGGGACCAACGATCTGGCTGCGGGGACGGCGGGGGCCAGCCTCTATTCGGATACGACCACGCCACTCGTTTCCTATCTCAGATCGCTCGGCTTCAAACTGGTGGTCGCCACCATTCTGCCGCGCGCCGACGGGGGCTGGGATGCGGCAGCCGAAAGCAGGCGTGTTGCTTACAACAACGCCGTGCGCGCGAATGCAGCGGGCGCGGATGCCGTGCTGGACCTCACCGCCAATGCGGCGATGGGCAATGGGAATGCAGGCGACGCGGCGAAATACCCCGATGGGCTTCACCCTTCTCCGCTTGGGTACGGTTACCTCGCCGGAGCACCGAGCGGCGCAAACGCCGACCCGCAGACCTATTACGCGAAGCTGCGCGATATCCTGCGGACGACGAGCCTCGGACCCGCCTATAGCCCATGAAGTCGGCCCGGGCGCTGGATCCCCGCCTTAAAGCGGCGTGTAGCGGTAACCGTGGACTGTCATCGTGACCTCCTGGCCGGGCTCGAGGCCCTTCCAACGCCCGGTCCAGGCTTCGAGGCTGGCATGCCCCGGCTGTGTCGCCCAGACCGAGAACATCGGCTTGAACTTGTCGGTCGCGAAATAGCCGAGTTCCTCGCGCGTGAACCGATGCACGACCTTGTTATCGATCAGCATTTCCGTCCAGCCCGCCGTCTGGTTCACGCGGATCCCGAAGCGGGCGCGGCGGCCCGCCCAGCCTTCGCCGGTGGAGATGCGCTTCGTGAGCGTTTTGTGCTGGCCGCCCGGATAGGCGTGGATCGTCACGTCCAGCCCGCGCGTGCCGGCGAATTCGAAATCGAATTCCTCGTGCGTTTTGTGATTGTAGAGCCAGAACGGGGCGACCACCATGCCTTCGCGCAGTGCGGGGATGGTGACGTCCGCTTCCCACAAGCCGCTATCGTAATAGCCGTTGGATTGCTGGCCGATCAGTTCGGGCGCCGCAACCGAATCGAGGACGAAATCGACGTCGCCGTTCTTGCGCGGGCGCACATGGTCGAAGCGCCAGGGATGCGCCCCGAAATCGTTGTTCCACTGCGAGGCGTGCCATTTGGCCGAATAATTCCACAGGCGCATCTCGGACAGATCGAGCGGGGGGAGGGCCTGCTGGGTGCCCGCCGTCGTCACGTCGCCGGGCGTCGTCGGGGTCGGGGTGGGAGTCGGAGAGGGCGTCGGCGCAGGAGCAGGCGCCGGGGCGGGAGCGACGGCGACGGGCTGGGCCAGCGCAGCTTGCGGCGCGGGTTTGGAACCGTCGGCCCCGCATCCGGACACTGTAACGGAAGCGGCCATGACAGCCATAAGGGAACGACGCATCGGGATCTCCACGCACCGGGATTCGGCACAACCGAATCTGAGCGAACGATCCTAATTTCGAGTAAACGGGCCCGGTCTATTTCTGCCGAAAAAACGGGTCAGAGGGCGGCGCTATCGGCCAGCCCGTAACGCGGTGCCCCCGAGCGTGGATTGCCGACCCATTCGACCAGGAACCCGACGGCCCAGCCCAATTGCATCGTCATGGCCGCCACCCCGGCGAGGAGCGCGAAGCCCCCTCCGGCGCGCAATCCGACAAGAATTCCGAAACCGAGGCACAGCACCGCCCAGGCCACGGCGGGCAGGGCGAAGATCGGGTGGGCGAACGCAAGCGGCAGCATGGCGAGCGCGGCAGGCACCGCCAGCGGCACGAGCTGGCGCAGGCGCGGCGTCATGCGGTGCCGGCGCAGATTGCGCGCGCGGCCCTGGCCGTAACAGCGATATTGCCTCCACAACGCGGAAATGCTGGTCCGCGGGAAATAGGTGAGCGCCGCTTTCGGTTCGAGCCAGATCCGCCCGCCCGCCGCGATCTGGCGATGGTCGAGCTCGGCATCTTCGTTGCAGGGCATGGCCTCGCAATATCCGCCGATGCGCCGGAACAGATCGATTGTCATCAGCGCGTGGTGGCCATGTTCCACGAAGCGACCCGCGCCCACATGCCGGTGCGCCGACCCGCCCGTGCCGAGAATACTGTTCTGCGCGGCGGCGGCGGCTTTCTGAAAACCCTTCCGCCCGACCGTTTCCATCGGCACGACCACGGCGGAGGCATCGTGCGCCCGCGCCGCATCGAGCAGGAGAGAGGCGTAATCGTCTGGGTAGAGGCAATGCGCGTCTATCCGCAGCAGCCATTCGTACCCCTCGCCATATTCGCGCACTGCCAGATTGACGCCCGCGCTCTGGATGCGGGCCGGGTTGTCGAGCAGGACGACCCGGCCCGTCTCGGCATAATCGGACACGATCTGGCGGCTTTTATCCGTGCTGCCCCCATCCGCTACGACGAGCAGGTCGATGGCAGCATCGCGGAGCATCTGGGCGAGGAGCTGCGGCAGGTGCGCCTCTTCGTTGAGGCAGGGGATGATGGCGAGCAGGCTCATGCGCGGGCGAGTGCCTTGACGGTGTCTACGAGGCCCCGGCAGTCCCGATCGTCGGCCAGAACCGCGCGGCGGGGAATAGCGCGCACACGGGCTTGGTGCGCGGCGATATCCTCGGGTGTCAGGCGGGCGAGTTCGGCGGCGATCGCGTCCGGGTTCGCGATCAACAGCCCCGCATCGTGAAGGCGCAACCAGCGCCCGACCGCGATATCGGCCAGCGCGATCGGCACGCTGCCATGCGCGAGCGATTCGTAGATGCGATTGGGGAGCAGCCAGCTGCTGTTCAAGCCTTCCTCGAACCAGTCGATCGTCCAGGCGAAATGGCACCGGCCGTAAAGGTCTGGCAGGTCATTGTACCGATAGGGCCCGTGATAGGTGATTCCTTCGGCGCGGGCGGTTTGCCCTTCGAAATCGGTGAACACCGCTGGCGAGGGTTTCCCGGCGATCAGCACCTCGAGCCGATCGGGCATGGCGGCAACAAGGTCCGTCAGCACGGCGAGCGTCTTGCGGCACCTCAGCATTCCGAACCAGCCGATGCGGATCTTGCCGTGGGGATCGGGTTGCGGGATGTTGGGAAAATCCTCCACGCTGTCGACCAGCAGCTTGTTCTCCACCAATTCGACCGGACAATCGAGCGCGGTGTGGGCGAAATGGTTGTCGACGAAGGCCATCGAGGAGGTCCAGAGCAGGTCGACGCGCGGCAAGAGGCGCGCTTCGACGGCGCGCACCAGTTTCGCAAGCGGTCCGGTGCCGACCAGCGTGTGGTGGATGTCGAGGCATTCGTAGACCAGCGGCCGATCGCCGACCACCGCGCGGGCCACGCCCAATTGTTCGAGATTGCGGGCCACCAGCGCATCGCAGTCGCCAAGATATCGCGCGAGATCGCCATGGAACGCGGCGGCGCGCAGAGTCCCCAGTATACGCTGGACCATGGCGGAATCCTGCGTCCGGCCCAGCAGGAACGGTTGCCTGCGCACGATCGCATCGGACAGCTTGGCATCCCGGCAGAATCCGGCCAGCTTCACCTTTGCTCCGCCACGCTCCAGCATGGCGCAGCGCCGTTCCACCGCAGGGTCGTTCAGATTGTGGACGAGATAGCCGATATGCATGTGCGCGCCGTGTTGCCGAAGGAAACAGATTCGGTAAAGAGAGGCGCGGCTGGCGATCCTTCGCCACCCTTCGAGGAGTGTCGATGCGACAGCGCCGCCTTTCTTACCCGAGGGATCGGATATGATCCCGGACAGGTCGGTGGCCGTAATCATCGCCGCCTACAATGTCGCGCCGACCATTCGGGATGCGGTGCGCAGCGCTCTGGATCAAGCCGAAACGGCAGAGGTCGTCGTGGTGGACGATGCTTCTTCGGACGAGACCGCCGCCGTTGTCGACGATCTGGCGCGCGAAGATTCGCGGGTGACGCTGATCCGCCAGCCAATCAACAGTGGCCCCGCCAGGGCGCGCAATCTGGCGATAGAGGCCACGACATCGCCCTTCATCGCCATTCTCGATGGCGACGACATCCTGTTGCCCGGGCGCTTCACGGCGATGTTCGCCGAACCGGATTGGGATTTCTGCGCCGACAACATCGTCTTCTTCACCCGCTTCGACCAGATCGAGGCGATCCGCCGCAGTTTCGCGGACGAGCCTTCGCAAGCGATGGAACTCGATTTTACCAGTTTCGTCGACGGCAATATCCCCCGGCATGGAAAGCCGCGCGGCGAACTCGGCTTTCTGAAGCCTGTCATGCGCCGCGAATTTCTGGTGCGCCACGATCTCGACTATGCCGAGGATTGCCGCCTCGGAGAGGATTTCCTGCTGTATTGCGAGGCGCTCGCCAAGGGGGCGCGCTACCGCGTGATCGCCAATTGCGGTTATGCCGCGCTGGTCCGGGAAAATTCGCTGAGCGGGCTGCATTCGGTGAACGATCTCGCGCAGCTCTATCGCCACGAATCCCGCCTCGCCGACACGCTGGACCTCTCCCGCTCCCAGGAAGATCTCTTGCGGCGAAGGGTTAAGTCGACCAAGCGCCGCCTGCATCACCGCGAAGTCCTCGCGGCGCGGAACGATCAGGGTGTCGTCGCCGGAATAAGGGACGGATTGCGCAAGCCGACCGCGCTCGTGGATATCGCCAAAGACCGCTGGCAGGGGCTCACGGGCAAAGGCGGGCCGCAACCGTTTCGACCGCGCAGCCTCCTGACCCGAGCCGATTTCAGGCGCGACCGATAGCGGCCCGCCATTCGCGCAGAGCGTCCTGCGCGATGGCGAAATCGGGAATGGTCTCGCGCAGGCTCTGATCGGCGGGCTGCGATTGAGCCCGATCGTGCCGGGGCAATCGGCGGCGGAGCAGCGAGACGAGGGCGGACGGCCTGGCCAGCACTTTCAGCGCGGCGACCTTGTCACCCGGCGCCTCGCTCCGCAGCCGCCAGAACAGGCCGCGGTGGATTTGCCCCACGATCGCCGCGCCGAGCGGATTTTTGCGGCCGAGAGCGCGCAAGGCGGCGGTAGTGTCCTTCGCGAGCATTTCGGCAAAGCCGTGCTTGCCCGCGCTCATCCTGCGGCAGGTCGCGATCTCCAGCGGATGCAGCGGCGTATCGGTGGCGATCGCACTGGCCCGCTCGCAATCGTCGAGCGCCGCATCCCACCAGCCGTGCCGGGCGAGGATGCAGGCGCGCTGGAGCAGACCCGCCCGACGTCGCAGCGCGTCGTCGGGACCGGCGAACATCGAGGTGAAAAAGGCTTGCGGCACCAGATCCCGCAGCCGCGCAAAGATCTTGCGGTCGAAATTGACCCACATGGCGTCCGTTTTTCCGGCCTTGTGCTTGATCGCCTTGGGGCCGCGATCGCCATCGTGCTTGCGTTGCAGGAAAACGTCCCTGTCGACATAGACGATCGAGGACGACAGCGCGATGCGGACGAACATCTCGTAATCCTGCGAGCGCAACATGCCGGTATCGAACGGGCCGAGCCGGTCATAGGTGGCGCGCCTCACGAGCGATCCGTTGTGATGGGAGCTCATGTCCTCGAGGAAATGCCGATTGACGCTGCCCGAGGAGAAATCGGGCCAGTATCCGGTGCCCAGATCGATCCGCTGTCCGCCCTTCATGCGGAAGCGGGTATACTGCCCGAAGACCATGTCGGCCCCCGATTGCGTGATGGCGCCGACAAGCGCGTCCACCGCGCCGGGCAGGAGCAGGTCGTCGTCGTCGCAGATCCAGACATATGTCCCGCTCGTCATCTCCATCGCGCGATTGAGCGCGGCGGCTTTGCCGGCATTGTCCTGGCGCACATATCGCAGCCGGTCGAGATAGGGGGCGACCGCGCTTTCGGTGTCGTCGGTCGATCCATCGTCGACGACCAGCAGCTCGTCATCGGCTTGCATCTGCGCGAGCACGGATTCGATCGATTCCGCAATGTAACCGGCGCGGTTGAAGCTCGGCATGATGAAGGAAATGCGCTTCACGAAATAATTCCTGATATTAGGGAACTGGCCCGAAATACTCTTCCAACGCTCTTATTTGCGTGTCGTTGCCGTTGGAAAAGAAGTTATCGTGTTTCAGCGCAACATCTTGAGATGAAGGCCACTCCGTCATGTGAAATGTCTGCGGCGTATTGATGTGTTTCGACATAGCCATTCGAGCACACCAGAAAAACCAGACGTCATCGGCATTCGGCGCCAATTTCAGAAAAAGATCTTCATTTGTCACGACCGGATCGAGAGAGCCTGGAGGATAAAGGCATCCCGCACCCCCTGTCGGGAAAAGAATCTCCCTTTCGTCAGCAGCTTCGCGCCGCGAGGTTTCCAATTCCCACTCATTGTAGGGTAAGAGAAAACCGTCCGATCGGCGCTTGGCCATATGCATCCGATGGCAGGGAATAATCTGACCGCCCGGATAAGTAGCAATCAGGTTTTTCAGCCAATCTTTCGGGTAGTACAGATCGTCATCGGCAGTAACCAGAAAGCTGTCAGGAAAGCTTTCGAGAGCAGGAACCAGTTTCTTGTACGATCTGAGGTCAGCACACGGCCTAATTTCAAGATCGAAGTTCTTAAGATTTTTTACCGAATCTGGAAGTTCGCCCAAATCGCTTTCCGCAAGCCACAAAATCACGAGATCCGGCGAGATCGTCTGATCGAGCAGGCTTTTCAGCGTCTTGTCCAAATCACCGAAGCGAGCGGGGTAGGAGGTCAGAGTCACGACGAGCGGTCTGTCAAGATTGTGCGATTTTTTGTGCGTCTCGCGAGGAAATCGCTCTACGGCTGCGATCGCCTGTGCATGGCGGCGTCGCTCGCGCAATGCGCGCCAGGCCATTTGCATTCGCCATTTGCCGGGAATTCTCATCCCTTGTCGTCTCCGATCGGGGCGGGATGCGCCTCGCGAAAGGGTGGGGACGATGCTGGGGCGTCGGTCAAGGCGATTCTCCCTTTTGCCAGCGAACCGGCGTGCTTCGACCGTCCACCACCTCGCTAGTCCTGCGGAATTCGCCGCGCGGCGCAGCGAGACTATACATACTCGGTCCGAGCGCCTATCATTGTGCACTGCAATATGAAACCCGTGAGATGACCCTGCAAGGCGGCCGCAAGGTGCTGAGAGGCGCAGCCTGGATGGGTGCGGGGCGAATCGTCGTGAATCTGAGCGGCCTGATCAGCACGATCGTGCTGGCGCGCCTGCTTTCGCCCGACGATTTCGGGCTCGTCGCGATCGCCATGGCCGCTGCCGCCGTGGTGGGTTCCATGTCGGAATTGTCGCTGACCCAGGCGCTGGTCCAGTTCGACGATCCGGCGGATGCCGATTATCATTCCGCCTGGACGCTCAACCTCATCCGCGCCCTGGCGATCTCCGCGATCCTCATGGCCGTCGCCTGGCCGATGGCCGCCGCCTATTCCGAACCGCGCCTGATCCCGATTTTCGCGGTCGTTGCCTTCACCGCCGCCGCGCGCGCGCTAGAAAATCCCCGGATCGTCGTGTTCCGGCGCGCTCTCGATTTTCGGCCCGATTTCGAATTCGACGTGGTGGAAAAACTCGTCTCGCTCGTCGTAGCGGTGGCCATCGCCTTCGTGATGCAATCCTACTGGGCGCTGATCCTCGGCAGTGCGGCGGCGACGCTGGCGCGGATCGCGCTGACCTATATCAAAATACCCTACCGTCCGCGCTTCCACCTTTCGCGGTGGCGCGCGCTGATGTCCTTTTCGATCTGGCTGACCTTTGCCGAGATCGTGAAGACGATCAATCTGCGCGCGGTGCCGCTGGTCGCGGGCGCTTTCCTCCCGACCGTGGCGGTGGGCCAGTTTTCGGTTGGCGAGCGGGTGGCATCCATGCCGGTGCGCGAATCGATCGGGGCCTTGCAGGCGACTTTGTTTCCGGCCTTCAGCCGCATGGCGGACGATCTTGGACGGATGCGCGCCGCCTATGTCAGGGCGCAGGCGATGACCAGCCTCGCGGCGCTGCCATTCGGCTTCGGCCTCGCCGCCGTGGCGCAGCCCGTGGTCCTGATCATCCTCGGCGCGAAATGGCTGCCCGCCGTGCCGGTCCTCCAGGCAGTCGCGATCGCCAGCTCGGTCCAGGCGGTCCAGAACGCGCTCCCGCTCGCCATGGCCACGGGCCGGACGAACGAGATCCTGTGGCGCAACGTCCGCTCCTTCCTGATCCAGATGCCCTTGCTTGTCCTCGGCCTCGCCGTCGGACGGGAAAGCGCGCTGGGAGGGCTCGAGGGATTGTCGATCGCCCTGGTGGCGTCCGCCATCGCCAATGCCGCGATCAACATGGCCATGGTCAGAAAACTGGTCGCCAGCCCGCTTCGCGAACAGATCGGCCTGGCGGCGAGGCCGTTTGTGGCTTCGGTCGTAATGGCCGCGCTCGTGCTGCTGCTGGTCGAGACTTTTCCGCCGACGGGGACGGACCTTCCCTCGATTCTGACACTGGCCGCAATCATCGCGGCAGGCGCGGCTGCGTTTGCCGCTTCACTTTTCGCCCTTCACGCCGTATTCGCCGGGCCCGCCAGTGCGGAACGGGAACTTGCGGGCCTCGCACTTGCGGGACTGGCGAAGGCAAGGCCGGGTGCGAAATCATCCCGCCGGATCCGGTAAGCGACGAAGCTCGGGAAAAAGCACACGATATGGCAGGCACAGAACCTCAAGATTTCGATCCCAACGATCCGGGCGATGCCTCGGCGGAGGCGTCTTCGCCTTCCACGGGTGTGCCGCTGCTGCCCGATCCTGGCCTGATCTGGCAGGTTTTCCGCCGCAATCTCGCGCTGTTCTGCATCGTCGTGCTGGCGATCCTCGGCCTGACCGGGGCGATCATGGCGACGCTCACCCCGCAATATTTCGCCGCGGCGAGCGTCCTGATTGAACCTACGTCCGAGCCCATTCGTACGACCGGCCCCAATGCGAGCCAGAATATCGTCGGGGTCGACGAAGTGGATACCGAGATCGCGCTGATCTCCTCCCCCCTGGTGGCGGATCGCGCGGCGGAGCTTTACGCCGATCGCTTCGCGTCTCCCGATGGCGATCCGTTCACTGCCGACGAGATCGAAATGATCGGTCGGCAAATCGGCGCGATCACCAATGTATCGCGGACCGGCGACGTGCGCGTGGTCGACATTTCCGCCGTCAGCGACGATGCGGCCTTCACCGCGGCGGCGGCCAACCTCGTCGCCGAAGCCTATCTCGTCAGCCAGGTCGAGGCGAAGACCGCGCGCAGCGATTCCTCGTCGGAATTCATCAATGCACGCCTGTCCGAATTGCAGCGCAATGCGATTTCGACGCAGGCCGCCGTCGACCAGTATCGCGCCTCGCGCGGGCTCTCCAGCAGCAATAGCGGCACGAATGCCGAACAGGAGGTCTCCAACCTCAACACCGAACTGGCGCAGGCACGCGCCGATCTGGCCGAAAAGCGGGGGCGCTACAATTCCGCACGCCAGCAGCTGACCCGTGGCAGCGGCGGGGCCGATGTGGGCGCGGCGCTGGGATCCGGGACGATCGCCAGCCTGCGCCAGCAGGAAGCGACGGCGAGTGCGCGGCTGGCGGTGTTGCGCGAACGGTACGGGGCGCTTTATCCCGAACGGCGCCAGGTCGAGGAAGAACTGCGCGATATCCGCGCGAGGATCCAGGACGAGATCGACCGGGTCCTCTCCAATCTCGAAGCCGAGGTCGCGACGGCGCAATCGCGCGTCAATTCGCTCGATTCGAGCCGGGGGCGGGCCTTGGGCGTGGTGCGCGGCAACAGCGTCGCGCAGACGGGCCTCAGCGCGTTGGAGCAGAAGGCCGACGCCGCGCAGGCGATCTACGAATCCTTCCTGGAACGCTCGCAGGAATCGGGCGCATTGCGCAACAGCGCCATGCCGGATGCGACCATCGCCTCGCGCGCGATCGTGCCGACCGCGCCGTCCAGTCCGAACTATGTCCTCATCGCGCTGGCCGGATTGGTGTTAGCGCTGAGCGCGGGCCTGTTCGCGATCCTGGTCGCGGAGTATCTGCGCCGCGGCGTCCAGACCAAGCGCGATGTCGAGCGGCGCCTGAAATTGCGCTATGCCGGCGCGATCCCGGCTCTGTCCTCGACCGTGAAGGGGCGCAAGACACTGGAGCCCCCGCACGATTACGTCATCGCGCATTCCCATTCGCTGTTCGCCGAAGCGTTCCGATCGATCCGGACCTTCCTGACGCTGTCTCCCGGCGCCAAGCCGAGGACCATCGCGATCACCTCCGCTTTGCCGGGCGAGGGCAAGACCACCACATCGGTCTGTATTGCACGGACCAGCGCCGCCGAAGGGCTGAACGTCGTCCTCGTCGATGCCGATTTGCGCCGTCGCGGCGCGAGCGTCTTGATGGATTACGACAATGAGCGCGACCTGCGATCCTATCTGACCGGGGAAGCCTCGCTCGACGAATGCCTCAAGATCGATCCCCTGTCCGGCCTTGCCGTCCTGGGGACGCGCGACGTGCCGAGTTCGGCGCACAACCCCCTTACCGAAGCGAAGGTCAGGGAGCTGTTCGACAATCTACGCGAACGGTTCGACATCGTCATCGTCGATACCGCGCCGATCCTCGGCGTGGCGGAAGGGCGCATCCTGGCCAGTGCGGCGGATCGCGTCCTCGTCATCACGCGATGGAAGAAGACGTCGATGCGGGCGGTCGAGGCAGCGGTGATGATGCTGGTGGACGCCAAGGCCAAGATTACGGGCCTGGCGCTGTCGCAGGTCAATATCAGGAAATACGCCAGCACCGGCGATGGCGATGTATACGCCTACACCAAGAAATTCCGGGGTTACTACCAGAACTGATCGCGATCCGATCGATTCGCGGGCGAAAGTGAGGGCAGGATGGCTAGGATATTCGATCGCGCATACCGCCGCAGGCGTGCGCTCTGGGGGGCGGGGGTCTGCCTGACCTGCGTGGCAGCGAGCGCGAGCGCGCAGGATTTCGATCCGCGAACGCGTATCGAGGACCGGCCCCGGCCCGAATTCGCCAGCCCGCCGATCACGATCGGCGCGTTCGAACTGGTTCCGCAGGTCGAAGCGGGGGTCGAATATGTCGACAATCTTTTCGCGTCGGATCTGATCGATGTCGATGACGTCATCGTCTCGGTGCGGCCCAGCCTGTCGGTCACCGATCGTCGTCCGGACCGCGAAATCCGGCTGGATCTGGCAACCGGATACCAGACCTTCCTCAACAACAATTCCGAAGACCGCCTCCAGTTTCTCGCGACCACGCGCTTGCGCTTCGGCCTTGGCACATCGACCCGGCCGTT
The DNA here is from genome assembly GCA_009993605.1 of Erythrobacter sp. GTDB lineage: Bacteria > Pseudomonadota > Alphaproteobacteria > Sphingomonadales > Sphingomonadaceae > Qipengyuania. The sequence goes on along the minus strand of JAACTB010000015.1, from coordinate 44,704 downwards.
TGCCGGGGCAGAGATCAGGTTGAACGATTCCAGCCAGTCGCAGGTGACTGTGGGGGGCAATATCAACCAACCGCTGCGCGCCTTTTCGTATGGCGCGAATGCGGGTGTGGCGCAGGATATCGGATCGTTCACGCTCGAAGGAGAAGGGCGGATCGCGCGCAACACATATGACGGCGAATACGTCTTCCGCGATCAGGTCTTCGACGTCGGCTTCGGCGACAACACGCTTTATCAGGGGCGCGGGCGGGTGAGCTATTCGTCCCGGCCGGACCAGCGCATCTATGTCGAGGCCCGGTATGGCCGCTTCGATTATGACGGGACGCTGCCGACTGCGGCGCCTGGGCTTCCGGCGGTGTTCGCGGCGGACCGTTCGGGCGACAATTTTTCGGTGGTCGGCGGAGTCCAGTTCCAAGCGACCGAGTTGCTGTCGTTCGACGGGAATGTCGGATACAGCCGCCTGAGCTATGACGATCCGTCGCAACCGACGATCGACGCCGTCTCGTTCGAGGCCAACGCCTATTACAGCCCCACGCGCCTCACCCGGTTCCAGCTCCAGGCAAGGCGGACGGTCGACGGAACGATCAATCCGCTTTTCAGCAACTTCCTGAGCACCGGTGTCGCCCTGCGTGGCGAACACGAGTTGCGACGCGATCTGATCCTGCGCGGCGATCTCGAATACGTCGAATATTCTGCCGGTGACGTCGGCAATATCGGGGACGAGTTTCGTGCGGTGATCGGCGCTCTCTATTATGTGTCGCCGCGCGTTTCGTTGAACCTTCGTGGAGAAGTGTTCCAGCGTGAGGGCATATCGGAAGGCGATCAGAAGCGGGTGATGGTCTCCGCCGCCTATACTTTCTAACCGGCAACACAATCTTCACCGGATCGAGCCTATTGAAGGGGCATGATCGACACTGGCTTCCTCGCATCCGACCGTGCCTCGATGGCCGGATTGCCCCACCATCCCGAACTCGCGCCCGGCATGTATGACCGCGCGATCCTGCGGGACGGGTCCTATGCTTTCGGCAAGCTCGGCCTGCCGACGATTCTCGGCCTTTCCGCGTGGAGCCTGATCCTGTCCTATCTTTAAGAAGCCGCGAGAGGTTGTCTCAATACGACGCACCGTTGGTGTGAGCGACCAAACACGGTTTACAAATTCCTAACGCCCTCCTATCTGTATGTTGCACCGCAGCATAAAAATAAGGGGCCGATATGGAAATGACCGCGATCAAACGCGAATATCGGGCACCCCAGCTTGGTGCACCGCAAAAATTCGTCATTGCGGACTCGCGCCAGAAGCGATTCGTCGACATGGCGGGCGCTCTCGTCCTGCTCGTGGTTTTCGCTCCGGTAATGCTATTGGTGGCGCTCGCGGTCTTCATCGCCGATCCCGGGCCGGTCCTGTTCCGGCAGAAGCGCATCGGCTTCGATGGCCGCCTGTTCGATTGCTACAAATTCCGTTCCATGGCGACCGATGCCGAAGCGCGACTCGACGCGCTGCTCGCCAGTGATCCGGTGGCGCGCGCCGAGTGGGACAAGGACCACAAGTTGCGCAACGATCCGCGCGTCACCGGAGTCGGACGGTTCCTGCGCAAGAGCAGCCTCGACGAGCTTCCCCAGCTCTGGAGCGTCCTCAAAGGCGATATGAGCCTGGTGGGGCCGCGCCCGATCGTGGAAAAGGAAGCGGTGCGCTACGGTCGCTATCTCCAGCATTACTGCGCCGTTCGCCCGGGTCTGACCGGCCTGTGGCAGATCAGCGGCCGCAACGACGTCAGCTATCGCCGCCGCGTCGCCTATGACGTGCTCTATGTCCGCACCTCGGGCGTATACGACAATCTGCGCATCCTCGTATTGACCGTCCCCTCGGTACTGGCCAGCCGCGGCAGTTACTGATAGGACGAGGTTAGTCTGGCGTTAACCCAGACGCCTCCTTGTTGGGAAACCCATGTCCGAACCGCAAACGCCGACACTGACTCGCAAAGACCGGTTCTTTCCGGCCTTCATGGTGCTCGGGCTGGCGGTCATCCTGGCGCTCGTTTCCTTCTCCGAACAGGATCGTCGCGGTCTTCTGCGCTGGGACCGGCCTTCCGCATTCGCTGCGGGCGACGTGATGCAAGGACCCGACTCCTACGAAATCGCCTATCTGGGCTATGCCCGTTCCTCGCCGCAGTCCTATGGTCTGGTGCGCAAGGCATCTGCGGTGGGCGATCCCGTCACCGGCGCCCGGCGGTCCATTCCCGCGCGCGGTGAACCCTTCGGTCCGGCTGCCGCCGGCGCGCCGCCCTCGCAGCTCGCGTCTCCGCTCGCCTTGGGCGGACCCGCCGGTTCGGGCGGTAATTCGCTGATCGCACCGAGTCCCGGAAACGGCAATTCCGGTCTGACGCCGTTCACGCCCGGCAATCTCGGCGGCATCGGCGCCACTCCGCCCGGTGTGATCGCGCCGATCGCCACCGGCGGCCCGCCGCCTGTTACCGGAGGAGAAACGCCTCCCGTCGTCCCGGCAGTGCCGGAGCCTGCGGCCTGGCTTCTCATGATCCTGGGTGTCGGCGTGTTGGCGGCAGCCTTGCGCTCGAATGCCCGGCGGAATCTGGGCGCTTTCGCTAACGGATAGCATTTCCGGGCATGAGCGAGACGTGCGTCGCGCCGATCCGGTCCAGCAAGTCCAGGCCCAACAGCGATTCGGCGACATCGTCGGATACGAGAACATCGACATCCCTGACAGTCTGATCGCCGATGCTCACGGCGGACACGCGCGCGACCTCCATGCTCGCCACGCCGCCAGCGGTCGCGACCGATGCAGCGCCGATGCGCACCGCTTTCGCGCGCTGTGCATCCCGTTTGCTCAGGATCGTGTGGCTGGCGCCCGTGTCGATGATGAGGCGTGCAGGCGCGGAGGCGAGCGTGGCCGTCAGATAAATCCGGCCAGCCTCACGTTCCGTGGGCGAAAGAACCTTTCCCTGGGCAGGGACAGCATCGCTGGAAATAGCGCCGGTTTCGCTCGGAGCGGTCACCGGGATCGAGACGGGATCGCTGGCTAGCAGCAGCGACCCGCCGAGTGCGGTCATGCCGATGATCGAAAGGCTGCCGAGGTCCCCCATGGTCCGACCGGATAGCAGACTGGATTTAAGGAGGGCTTAAACGGGGTGCGGGGCCCGCCGCCATTCTAGGCGTTCGCGGTGACGTTACCCGCCTGCCTGCGCTCCATCCTGCGGGCATGGGTCCGAAAGGCTGCAAAGGTCAGCAGGAACAGCAGGCCCGCGATCGCAAGGTCGGCTGCGGCGCTGAAGAACGGCCAGCGCGCCGATGCGCGCGACGAAAAGACCACATAGGCGGGCCGGGCGACGCTGTATCCCTCATTCTCGTAAAGGCGCCGCAAGCCGCCCGGAAGCGCCGCGCGGCGCGCCACGCCGGATACTTCCATCATCTGCGCCTCGCTCGCCTCGCGCGTCGGCCTGATCTGGACGAAGGCCCGGATCGTGCGGTCATCCTGCGAGAGAGTGAGCGGCGCGACCCACAGATCCCGACCGGTGACGACGAACCGTTCCCGATAATACCCGATGCGATCCATCCGCACCAAGGCTCGGGTGCGCACGAAATCCCCATTCACGTCCGCATCGTCATCGAGCGCAAGGGCGGTGAAAGGCTTGTCTCCCAAGGTGCCGATCGTCAGTCCGAGGATCCCGGCACCCAGCGCCAGGACGAATGCGAGCCCCGCCAAGGCAGCGAACAGGCGCGCCATCACCGTTTCCCGGACGGAGAGCAGGCCGGCTCTCACGGGCCCGTAATTGCGACGCCTGCGGCGCAGCTTCAAAGCGATGAGGATGATCAGCGGCAATTCGAGCAAAAGGGTCAGGAGCGCGATCGTGGCGACCGGGTACATCTGGTCCCATTCGCGAAACTGCCATTCCGCGAGGGCCGCGAAGACTCCGCGATACATATAGGCCTGCCAGACGAGCACACCGCAGACGAGGATGCCCCAAAGGGCCGCAATGATGCTCAGCGTCCTGACGGACAGCCTGCTGTTGCCGCTCGTATCGCGTGTCCCCGTCATGTCGCCTCCCTGTCTTCAGCCCTTAACGCAGATCGTCGGCACTTGCTCCCCAACCTGGCTGGAATCGGATTTGACCGCTCTGTCGATAGGCTTCGATCATAGCCGCTAATTCATCTTCCGTCGCGCTGGTTTTCAAACGCTCTGCCGCCTCGCGGCGCAGGGCCGACGGATCGGACCGGATTTCCTCGCGGGAAAGCACCCGCCAGCGCCTTCCGCCATAGTCCAGGCTGTCGCCCGGCTGGGCGCTCGCCAAGGAGGCGCTCGGTGCCGCTGCGAGGGTCGCGCTGTCGATGGCGAAGGCTGGTTCATCCTGGCCGGGATAGGCGAGCGTGAGCAGGAAGCGGGCGGCATAGCGCCATGGGTAGGAAGCGATTTCCCGGTCGATGGCGACTTCGACGGGTTCCTCCAGCCCGCCCCTGATGTCGCGGCGCAGAGCCTCCATCAGCAATGTCTCGCGCGCGTCGCGCAGCGCGAAATGGAAGTCTCCCGTCCTCTGCAAGCCGCGTTTCTCCGCTTCCATCGCGAAAACCCTGCGCGCCACGATCGCATCGAGCGCCTCATCGCGGCGCTTTTCGTCGACCTCGTTATCGCCCAGCATCGTTGCGAGTTCGCGGCGGGTGATTTCCGTACCGTCGACATTGGCGATGACCTGCCCTTCGGGCGCAGGGGCTTCGCAAGCGGAAGCCGTGATCAGCGAGACGCAGGCGACCATCGCGCCCAGCGCGCGCTTGCGCCCGCCGCGGCGGGGATGCAGAGCGCGGGAATGCGCACCGTGTTCGACTGGATCAGCGTCATTCTGTTCTGCGCGATCGCGCTTACCCTGCTCCACAGGTCGATGCATCCTCCCTTCAGGGACCGGATTATTGCCTATCTCCCGCCGTCGATCGGCTGCGCGGGCGCCAACTGGCTGGGCAATGAGGGGTATCATATCGCCGCGATCCTTATCCTGATTGCGTCGGCGGCGTATTATCATGTCGTGCTCGATCCGCTGCGGGATTTGCGCGGCGGGGACCGATAAGCAGAGCCCTGTCGGCCTCGTCCTGCGCGTCCACGAAGCGAAGCGCGAATTCCTCGAGCGCTTTTTCGCCTGTGCCTTCGGAAGGATTGGTCGCGGACAGCCGCACCAGGATGCCGTCCCGCGGCTGCGATGCGATTGCGCCGCGCGCGATGGCGAACCGCTGATCCCAGATCCCTTGCGGAAAGCGCCCGCCGATCCGCGCCCAATACAGCAGCTCGTCGGTGCGATCCCCGCGTCGTGCGGTGAGGGTCTGCGCCGGGATCGCGCCGCCTTCGAACGGCAGCATCGCTTTCCCCTCAGCGCCTATCCTGAAGCCCGACGCCGGATAGCAGAACTCCGGGCGGTGCAATTGCGTGGCATAGCTCTGCGCCTGACCATAGGCGATCAGGACGGTCACGCCGGGGGAGGTCGCCGAACCGTAATGCCGCACGGCAAGCGCGTCATAGGAGGATTCCCCCAGATCGTCGGGATTGGCGAGGATGACCGCATCCGCCGGCCCCGCCGTCCACTGCCCGAGTTTTTCCGGCATCAGCGCGTCGAGATCGGGCGAGTACGCGGCTGGTCCCGACCACCCCGGCTTGACTGCGAAGGCGGCGACGCCAGCGCCCGATAAGAGCGAGGCGAGAACGAAGCGGCGCCTGTCGATCACGGTTCGCTCATCCCGGACGGGTGCCTCTGTACGAACAGGCGCACCATGCGGTCGAGCCAGAGCAGGAGCGCCGCGGCGAGCGTGAAGCTGACGAAGCCGGAAAGGGGATGGATCGCCGTGTCGAGGATCGCGCTGCCCTGCCATTTGACCAGCGCCATCAGCGCGACCACCCTGCCGATATTGGCGGCCATGGCGATCGGAATCGCGAAGATCGCGGCCATCCAGGCGCGCGCGACGCTGCGCGTGCGCACCCAATAGGCGTAGAGCACGCTGAGCGAGACGAGCGTGAGCGTCGAATTCGCGCCCGCACACGCATTCTCGATGGCGAGCTCGTATGGACCGATGATGACCACGCCCGGATCAAGCGCCGCGTCGAGGCCGAGCCAGTTTGCCAGCTCCACCGCCCATTCCGCCACGAACTCGCGCAGGACCGCGTTGGCCCCCATCGACAGCGTATAGGGCAGGGGAACCACTAGCGCGAGGAAGAGGAGCGGGAAGGCGCAGCGCCGCACCACCTCCCATCCGCACAGGGCATAGAGAACCGCCACCCCCGCGAGCCATGCCGCCAGCGCGCCCAGGGAAGCCATCGCGATCGCGCTGCCGAAGACAAGCAGCAGCGATGCGAGACTCATTAGCGGGAGCCAGACGACAGGCTGACCCCGTCGCGCCGATCCGCGCGCGCGGGCATAATCGCGCCAGAGCGTATAGCCCCCCAAGGCCAGCACGATCGGTGCAAGCGATCCGGTCTCGCTCCGCCAGTTCGTGCGGACGAGATCGACAAGGGCGGGCGCGGCGAAGATCGCGAATGCCACCGGAAGCAGCGCGCCCTGCCAGGATTTCGCGACCGGGCTTCGTGCCGCACGCACTGGAATTGACCCGGATTTCGCCACCATCGGCCCGTCCTATCAGGCCGCGACAGCGGAGGGAATGACTCACCGATGTGCAGCGCAGGCGCCGCTATCCATGCAGCCATGCGTGAATCCGGCGATCCTGGCCATTGGGGATGCGGCGCCTTTTCGGCTAGAGCGCGTTTATGGGGCAGGATTTCCTCTCGTTTCTGCGGGATGCAGACTGGCTGACGGCAAGCCGGGTCAGGGCCTATGCCGTGATGCTGGGCTTGGCCTCGCTGGGCGTGCTGGTGGCCGCTTTCTTCGAAGCGACCGGCGGGATCGGCAGCGATTTCCTCGCCTTCTGGGGTGCCGGACATGTGGCGGCGGGGGGCGATCCATCGCTCGCCTACGATCTAGGCGCGCAGGAACAGGTGCAGACGGGGACGGGAAGCCGGGGCTGGTTCGCCTTCGTCAATCCGCCGCCCTTCCTGTTCCTCGCCCTCCCGTTCGGTCTCTTACCCTATCCGATCGCCTGGATCGCATGGGTCGCGGTGGGGTACGCATTGTTCGCATGGGCGGGCATCCGCGCCTTCCCGCGCCTCTGGCCGCTCGTTCTGGCCTATCCCGGCGCCCTGATCGCGGCGACCCATGCGCAGACCGGCCTCTTCACCGGCGCGCTGCTGATCGGTGCGGTGACCGTGCTGGACAAATATCCGGTGCGGTCGGGCGCGATGGTGGGGGCGTTGATGGTCAAGCCGCATCTGGCGCTGTTGTGGCCCTTCTGGCTTGCGGCGGGGCGGCGGTGGCGGGCCTTTATCGCGGCGGCGCTGGCCGTACTTGTGCTTGCGCTGACAAGCTGGGCGGCGTTCGGCACGGCGACCTGGCTGGGCTATGGCGAGAGCTGGAATGCGAGCGCCAGTCTGATGAGAAGCGATGCGGCGGAATTCTACCTGCGCATGGTCAGCCTCTACGCGCAGGCGCGGCTTTATCTCGCGCATCCCGTCGCGATCGGCCTGGCCGTTCTTCTGACAGCGGCGACGATCTGGCTCGCCCTGATCTCGTGGCGGCGTTTCGCAGGCGATCCTCGGGGGAGCGCCGCGCTGATGCTGGCGGCGAGCGCGCTCGCGACGCCCTACCTCTTTTCCTACGACCTGCCCTTCCTCCTGTTTCCCACGCTGTTTCTGGTCGAACGGGGATTGCGGCATGGCTTTCGCCCGTTCGAAAAGCTCGCGCTCGTCGGCCTGTATCTTGCACCCTACGGGCTGCGCGCAGCGGCGCTGCCGCTGGGTCTCAATCTGACGCCTCTGGCCTCCATAATGCTGGTCTGGCTGATCTGGAGCCGGGGAGGCCGGGAACCGGATCGCAAGTCTGGCGGTTGAACTGTTCGGACGGAGGGCAGAACTTCAAGGGGAAATCCACCATGTCGAGTTTGTCCTTCCGCAGCAGCCGCCCCGATGGCTGGACCGTTCCCAAGACGGCGCATGATGCCGGATTGCGCCGCCAGGTTTATGGACGGATCCTGCCGATGGAGGAGCCCGGTTTCTGGGCTCGTCTGTTCGGACGCGGCTGAGGCGATTTAAACAGGAAAAAGGGGCCGGAAGCGCGCTGCTTCCGGCCCCTTTTTCGTTTCGGGTCGGGCTGGTCGCCCTGCGGTCAGTATTCTTCCGGCTCTTCCGGCGTATCGGCGAGATGATCCTTGCCCGCCTTGCGATCCCCGCGCGCCAGCTTGAACACCACGCCCGACAAAAGCGCCAGCGCTAGCAGGTTGGGCAACGCCATCGCCGCATTGGAGATGTCGCCGAGGCGCCAGACCAGCTGGCTCGGTTGCGTTGCGCCGACGAAGATGCCGATGCACCAGATCACGCGCCACGCAATGTGCAGTGCCTTTTCCCCGCCGCGCGTCGATCCCGGCACCCGGTCGTAGAGGAAGGTGATCGCGCGTTCGCCGTAATAGCTCCAGGTCAGGAGCGTGGTGAACACGAACAGGATCAGCGCGACGCTGGCGACGAGCGTGCCCAGCGGAATGCCGCCGATCAATGTCGGGAAGGCCGCCGCGAACGCACCGCTGGTGGTCACGAACCCGCTCATCGCGGTGGTGCCCAAGTCGGATTGCCAGACATGGCGGACCGCTTCGCCGTTATAGGTGAAGTCCCCCTCCACGGTCAGGATCACCAGCGCCGTCATGGTGCAGATGATGATCGTGTCGATGAAGGTGCCCAGCATTGCCATGCGGCCCTGCTGTTCGGGATCGTCGGTCTGCGCCACGGCATGGGCGATCGGGGTCGAACCCTGGCCGCTCTCGTTCGAGAACAGGCCGCGCGCCACGCCCGCGCGGATCGCGAGGATGATCGCCGCACCGGCGAAGCCGCCTGTCGCGCTCTGCACGTTGAAGGCCCCGCCGAAGATGCGCCCGAAGGTTTCCGGCAGATCGCCGAAATTGAGGATCAGCGCGATCGCGGCCATCACGATATAGGCGGCGGCCATGAACGGCACGACGCTTTCGGCGACGCGGCCGATCGACTTGATCCCGCCGATGATGACGATGAACACGGTGATCGCCACGATTAGCCCGCCCAGCCAGCGTTCGATGCCGAACAATTCGTTGAGGCCGCTGGCGACCTCGTTCGACTGGATCGAATTGCCGGTGACCAAGGCGCTGAACAGCGTGCCGAGGCAGAACAGGATCGCCAGCCAGGTGTATTTGGGGCCGAGGCCCATCATGATGTAGCTCATCGGACCGCCGCGATAGACGCCGTCCGACGTCTTCTCGCGATAGCGGATGGCGAGCGATCCTTCGGCAAAGCCCAGCGCCATGCCGAACAGCGCCGTCACCCACATCCAGAAGATCGCGCCCGGCCCGCCGAGCGCGATCGCGGTGGCGACGCCGGCGAGGTTGCCGGTCCCGACCTGGCCGGACAAAGCGGTCGAAAGGGCGGCGAAGGGCGAGATTTCGCCCGCGCCCTTGCCCTTGCGGCCCTTGAACAGGCCCGCAAACGCGCTGCCCAGCTTGACGATCGGGTAGAAGCGCAGCCCGATCATGATCCAGGCGCCGACCCCGAGCAGGATCAGGGCCAGTGGCGGGAAGGGGATCACCGCTTCCCCGTTCCAGGTCCCGCCCCAGATGAAGTCGGAGATGTTGGTGACCGGCTCGATCATGCGTTCGCCGAATGACTCTGGCTGGCTGGTTGCCATCTATTCAAAACCCCTCATACGTCCCTTGAAGCGCGGCACGCTAGTCAGGCGGGGCGCGCTTGACCAGCCCTGCGGGCCGTTTTGTCGGTTCGCGGCGCGTGGTGGGGGTGAGGGAAGGGCCGAATCGACGAGCTTGCGTTTCGGCGTCTGCGCGCCTATCAGCGGGGCCGTCTTCCGACATCGGCGGTATCATCCAGCCCCTCCCGATCTTGAATCGGGGCGGCGATGACCCCATCCCGGAAGCCACGACAATTCGATTCGAAAGCGAGTGAGTTCCCGATGGCCGATAACGCTCCCAAGGCTGCGCCGAAACCCGCGACCAAGACGTCGCCTGCGGAATTCGTCAATCAGGTCCGCGCCGAAACGCGCAAGGTCGTCTGGCCGACCCGCGAAGAGACGGTGCGCACCGCGATCTTCGTCTTCATCATGATGGTGATCCTCTCGCTGTTCTTCCTGGGCGTGGATTCGGCCTTCGGCGCGATCGTGCGCTGGCTGCTCACGCTCGCCTGAGGCCGGATACCGGCCACCGACACAGATATTTTGACAGGGTAATTCTTACGATCATGGCACGCTGGTACATCATCCACGCCTATTCCGGTTTCGAGAACAAGGTGCGCGATTCCATCATCGCCGAGGCCGAGCGGCTGGGCCTGTCCGAAGGTGTCGAGGAGGTCGAGGTGCCGACCGAGACCGTGACCGAGGTGAAGCGCGGCAAGAAGGTCCAGGTCGAACGCAAGTTCATGCCCGGCTACGTCCTCGCCAAGCTGAACATGACCGATGACGTCTACCACCTCGTCAAGAACACGCCCAAGGTGACCGGTTTTCTCGGCACCAACAACAAGCCGCAGGCCATTTCCGAGAAGGAAGCGGCGCGCTATTTCGGCGGGGTCGAGGAAGCCAAGGCCGCGCCCAAGAAGCAGGTCGAGGTCGATTACGAGATCGGCGATTCGGTCAAGGTGCTGGACGGCCCCTTCGCGACCTTCAACGGGCTGGTCGAGGAACTCGATTTCGACAAGCAGAAGGTCAAGGTTTCGGTCTCGATCTTCGGGCGCGCCACGCCGGTCGAACTCGATTTCGAACAGGTCGAACTGACCAAGTAGGCAACAGCTCTGAAAATCTTGCGTTTCGCGGAGTTTCCGCTTAACGCGCGCCCTTCCGGGCCTGCGCGCTCGGATACCATCGCGGGAGAACGGTCCAAGGTCGGGCCGTTCGTTCGACCGCTTACCATGAGCCGCCTTCGCCTAGGCGGGCGGCGACAGTGAGAAAGGAGGCCCATCGTGGCCAAGAAGATCGAAGGTTACATCAACCTTCAGGTGCCCGCGGGCGCCGCCAACCCCTCCCCGCCGATCGGCCCTGCGCTGGGTCAGCGCGGCGTCAACATCATGGAATTCTGCAAGGCGTTCAACGCCGCCACGCAGGACCTTGAAAAGAACATGCCGATCCCGACCAAGATCACGGTCTATGCGGATCGCAGCTTCACCTTCATCACGAAGACGCCGCCGGCGAGCTTCCTGTTGAAGAAGGCCGCCAATCTGAAGTCGGGTTCGAAGGAGCCGGGCAAGGTTTCGGCCGGAACCATCAAGGCGAGCGCCGTGCGCGAAATCGCCGAGACCAAGATGGCGGATCTGAACGCCAACGACATCGATCAGGCGATGAAGATCATCGCCGGCAGCGCCCGTTCCATGGGCCTCGAAGTGGTGGAGGGCTGATCATGGCCAAGCAGACCAAGCGCCAGCAGACGCTCGCCAAGCTCGACAACGAGAAGCTCTACACCGTCGACGAAGCGCTCGCCACTCTGCGCGAGCACAAGTCGAAGTTCGACGAGACGGTAGAAGTCGCGATGAATCTCGGCGTCGATCCGCGCCACGCCGACCAGATGGTCCGCGGCATGGTGTCGCTGCCCTCGGGCACCGGCAAGGACGTCCGCGTCGCCGTGTTCGCGCGCGGCGACAACGCCGACAAGGCGACTGCCGCCGGCGCCGACAAGGTCGGTGCCGAAGATCTCATGGAAGACATGCAGAACGGCAATCTCGACTATGACCGCGTGATCGCGACGCCAGACATGATGGGCGTGGTCGGTCGCCTGGGTAAGGTGCTCGGCCCCAAGGGCCTGATGCCGAACCCCAAGCTCGGCACCGTGACGCCGAACGTGGAACAGGCCGTGAAGGACGCCAAGGGCGGCCAGGTCGAATTCCGCGTGGAAAAGCAGGGCATCATCCATTCGGGCATCGGCAAGCTGTCGTTCAAGGATGAGGACCTGAAGACCAACTTCAAGGCGCTCACCGACGCGATCGTCAAGGCGAAGCCTTCGGGCGCGAAGGGCAAGTATGTCCGCAAGGTCACGCTGACCAGCTCGATGGGTCCGGGCCTCAAGGTCGACCTCGGCGAGGTCGCCGGCGCCTGATATCTCACCCGCTTTTTCGAGCGTGCCGAATAGAGAAAAGGGGCTCCTGCCGATCCGGTGGGGGCCCCTTTTCATATGTCGGAACCGGCCTCCCGTTTCAGCCGTTCCGTAACCAAGATATGGAGAGCGTTTTATGGCCGGGATTTGGAGTGTCGTCGTTATCGTGGGGCCGATCATCCTGATCGCCGCGATCATTTATGCCTGGCTGCGCAATCGCAACGCCAGCAAGGCCAATCTGCGCCAGGCCGATCGCGCGACGGAACGGCTTCAGGAAAAGATCGAACGGGATCAGACGCCCGTCTGAGTATTACCGTCGCACGGGATCCGAAGCTTAGCGATTGAGCGCGCGCCGAACCCAGTTTTCGGCGCGCCCCCTTATGATCCGCTTCCCCGCATCGACCGCGCCCTCGAAAGCGGTGTATGCCGCAAGTATCGTGGCATTGCGCCAATGCGGCTCGAGCAGGACGAAGGAACAGCACGGCAGGCTGCCGGTCCCGAACAGCGCCTTGTGCGCACCGTCGCCCTCGGTGAAATCGAAATGGGTGAAGCGTTCCTCGGCGAAGAGGCTTTCCAGGGCCGCCATTTGCAGGACCGTGCCGGGAGAAAGATCCGCATGATCGGGATCGTAGCCGAGATAGGCGTAGATCAGCGTCGTCCCGTCGATCGGCAGATAGAGATAGGCGACCGGCTCGCCCTTCAGGAACAGCAGGAAGGCGCGGACCTCGTCGCGCGTCGCTGCGGCCAATATCGCGCGCCAGGATTGTGCATCGTCGGGCAGGGCGGCATCGAGCAAGCGCGCCTGATAGGTCCTGCGCGCCAGAGGGGCCGCAAGGTCGAGAAAGGCGGCGATCTCCGTCTCGCCCCGATAGGTGCGCAGGTCCAGCCTGCCACCATCGGCCTTTTCGAACCGGCGGCGTTTGCGGCGCAGGGTGGAACGCGTCTTTCCTGAGAACCGCGCGAGATAGGCCTCGTACCCGCCCTCCATAGTGATGAAATGGCGCCGATAGTGCTGCACCGCGCCGAAACGATGCCGAGGAAATTGCGCCCGCCAATATGCGATATCGGACGGTGGCGCAGAGAGGATGCGCAGCCCGTCCTGGCTCCTTGCGTCACCGATCCCGCCTGCGGGCCGCGGGCGCTGCCCTTGCGTAAGATCGTCGAGAGAATAGGCGATATCGGTCAAATGGCGATCGAACCGCAGCAGGCGCCGCGAACCGATCGTGAAGGCGATCGTGACCGGATCGGGATTGTCCATCAGCTCGACCGCATCGGTCTCAGGCGCCGTAAAGCGCGTTCGAAACCGCCTGTTCCGCATAGCGCATACCGGTCGAGAAGGGGCCCGACACAGGCGGTTCCGGCATGGCCTTGCGATCGAACAGGCGACTTGGCGGATTGTCGCGATAGGTAGCCGTCCGAACGCCGCGCAGGGCCTTCAGCGTGCGGCACAAGCCCTCGAACCGATTGCGCACGATCCGGTTGACCGAGAGGCGGCGGCGATTGACGAGTTCGAAACTGTGCGAAACGAAGGTGAAATTCGGCAGCCCGGTCTCGCGCGCATGGACGATCGCGGTGGTCATTTCGCGCAAGGACAGCGCCGTGATCTGCGCGTGGCCCAGTTTTCCGGTCGCATCGCGGATGCAACCGGTGGGCACTTCGATCACACCCTCCATCAGCGTCGGCTGCGTCGTCTGTTCGCACAGCGGGATGTCGCAATGGCCATCGGCAATGGCAGGGGTGAAGCTCGTATCGTATTCGATATCGAGCTCGTCGAGGGCGCGCAGCGTGTCGCGATTGGCGCCGTAATTTCCGGCCCGGAATGCGCATGGCCGCGGCGCACCCGCCGCCATCAGCGTGTTGCGCGCCCATTCGAGAATGCGGCATTGCTCCTCGAACGGGAAATCCTTGATATTATGGCCTGCCAGGCTTGAAAACGGGGTATCGGCCCCGGCATGGGCGAGCCATTCGGTATGGCAGTGCAATTGGACGTCCTGCCCCGCCGCGAGAATGGGGGCGACGACATCCTCGATCGCGGCGGTACCCCAGACGAGGGCGGGCATCGGATCGACGAAGAAGACCCCGCGCTGTCCATATCGCTTCAGCAGCGCGAGCTTGTGCGGGAGGCCCAGCGGGCCGTCTGGCGTGATACCGACGATGGACCGCGCGAAGTTCTCCGCCCGGTCGACCGGGCACGGACGATGCGCGAGCGACGAGGAATATTCCGTGTCCACCGTGATATAGACGTCAGTCATATCACCCGTGTTTAGAGAAATAGGGTTTCGATTTATTTTACGCCTCTTCTCAGGCGGTCAGATGCCGCCGGGCGTGAAGTCGTATCCCGCCGCGCTCAAGGCATCGCACAGGGCGTGGACGCAGGCTGCCAGTTCCGTCTCATCGGTCGAGCGGACGACGAAATTCGCGCCCACGCGGCCTTCGCGAAAGAAGGGATAGCTGCCGATCTGGCAGTTTTCGTGCGCCTTTTCGACTTCGCGCAGGATCTCGGCGACTTCGCTCTCCGCGGTCCAGCAGCCGATCGTCTCCGCCTTCAACGGCGCGCCGCCCTCCAGCGTGCCGGTCAGCGCATCGAGCATTCCGGCTGTAATGTGCGGGACGCCCGCCATCAGGTGGATATTGCCGCATTTGATCCCCGGCGCGCCCGACATGCGATTGGGAATGAGATCCGATCCTTTGGGAACGCGCGCCATGCGCAGCCGCGCCTCAGTCAGCCCGCCGGGCTTGTCGGCGTAATAGCGTTCGAGGATCGCGCGCGCTTCGGGATGGACGATGACGGGCACGCCCAAAGCCTCGGCCACGGCATCCACGGTGATGTCGTCATGGGTCGGGCCGATCCCGCCGGTGGTAAAGAGATAATCGTAGTTTTCGCGCAGAGCGTTCACCGCTTCGACGATCCGCTCCATCACGTCGGCGACGACGCGCACTTCCGAAAGGCGAATGCCTTGGACCTGCAACCAGCTGGCGACCTGGGCGATGTTCTTGTCGTGGGTGCGCCCGGAGAGGATTTCATCGCCGATCACGAGGAGGCCGGCGGTGTAGATGCGGTCGGTTTGCGTGTCTGAGGTCATGATCTGGGGCGTAACCGAGCCGGTTTCGCTTCGCCAGCCCCTTGCGCCCTCGGCCCCGCTCCCAACAGTCTCCAAAACCGCGGTGTAACCGCTTGCCAAGCTATCGCGGTTTGCTATCGGCACCTCCGTTTTCGGCAGCGATCACGGAATTGACGACATGGTACAAGGCGGGTCCAAGGAAGCTGCCCGGCGGCAGCGCGCGCGTCGCGAAAACCGCATCCGCAAGTTCGGCAAGCTTGCAGTCGCGGTGGGCGGGATAATCGTGGCCGGGTTCGCCGGTTTCCTCCTTATCGACTGACCATCGGCGCCAACCCCCACCTGCATCACGCAGGTTCGAGGCGGGCCATCTCTTTGTCGGAAGCGGCATCGTCGGGTCGCCGCAGCTCCAATATCCCGTCCGCGATCGGATCGTTCGCCATGCGCTTGCGATCGGTCACGTATTCCTGGTTGAGACGCCAGGGATAGGCGACAGCGTTGCGGGGCATCAGATGCTTCGAACGCTGGATATATCCGCTCGAAAAATCGAAGATATCGTCCTCCACCAGATCGTGGTCGGCGGCGAGGACCGGCTCGGCGATCGTCGCGCCGGTCTGGCGCATCTGTTCGAGGACGCGGCAGATGAAATCGGCGTTGATGTCCGACCGCAGCGTCCAGCTGGCGTTGAGATAGCCGAAAACGACCGCCAGATTCGGTAGATTCGAGAACATGCAGCCTTTGTAATAGAACCGCTCGGCCAGATCGACCGGCCTGCCGTCCTGGCTGATCGCGATCTTGCCAGCGACCGCGAGCTTGAGGCCGGTCGCGGTGACGACGATATCGGCGGGCACGTGCGTATTGTCCGTCAGGCGGACGCCGCCCTTCTCGAAAGCCGCGATGTGGCCGGTGACGATATCGGCTCGCCCCTGCTTCATCGCTTCGAACAGATCGTCGTCGGGGATCAGGCAGAGCCGCTGGTCCCAAGGATCGTAGGGCGGGGTGAAGCTGGCGCGGTCGTAATCCGGCCCCAGCGCCTTTTCGATCCGCTTGTGGAGGAATTGCTTCATCTTTTCAGGCTTGGTGCGCGCACGCTTGAAGCCGAGATGCTGGAGCGTGATGTTCTTCCAGCGGGTGATGCGATAGGCGAGCTTTTCCGGCAGGACCTTGCGCAAAGCATTCGCGATGCGATCCTTCGCCGGGCGGCTGAACATCCAGGTCGGCGTGCGCTGCAGCATGGTGACCTTGGCAGCGCGCGAAGGGCCCTTCGCCATGGACGGCACCAGCGTCACCGCCGTCGCGCCCGATCCGATCACCACCACCTGCTTGCCCGCGTAATCGAGATCGTCGGGCCAGAATTGGGGATGCACGACGCGCCCTTCGAAGGCGCCGAGATCGAAGCCCGGATCGTAGGCCTCGTCGTAATCGTAATAGCCTGATCCGAGATAGAGCCAGTTGGCCGTCAGGTGCTTGCGATCGCCATCATCGGTTTCGACCGTGACGTGCCAGCAGGCGTCCGCCTCGCGCCAGTCGGCGGCGATGACGGTGTGGCCCGTGCGGATGTGCTGGCGGATGCCGCGTTCGTCCACGATCCGGTTGAGATAGTCGAGGATGGATGGCCCGTCGGCGATCGATTTCTCGTGCCGCCAGGGTTCGAAGTCGAAGCCGAGCGTATGCATGTCGCTGTCCGAGCGGATGCCGGGATAGCGGAATAGGTCCCAGGTCCCGCCCAGATTGGCGCGGCGTTCGAGAATGGCGTAGCTGTGATGCGGCGCCTTGTCCTTCATGTGGGCGGCCATGCCGATCCCGGAGATCCCCGCTCCTACGATCAGGACATCGAAATCGGTCTTCTCTGTCGGGCCTGCCATGTCGTTATCTCCCATTCTCCCTGACGGTTTATAGGCTTGCGGGCGGCCTTGCTACCCCGTTGCCATATGCAACCGATCGTAAGGCCCGGAAATCAGCGCCGTTGCGCTTGGCGGGCTGCTGCGCCACAGAGAGCGGAAGATCCCGGAAAAAGATTGAAGTGAGGCGCAGATGGCGGAAGATGGTTTCATGAAGGTGTCGCGCCGCGGCGTGCTGGCGGGCGGGGTCGCTTCGGCCGCGGTCGGCCAGGCCTCGATCCTGCGAGCTCAGGATTCCTCGACCGGCGGAGCGGCGAAACAGGCCAAGGTGCCCGTCAGGCTGACGGTCAACGGCACGCCGCAGGAGCTCGAGCTCGACAGCCGCACCACGCTGCTCGACACTCTGCGCGAACATCTCAAGCTCACCGGGAGCAAGAAGGGCTGCGATCACGGTCAGTGCGGCGCCTGCACGGTCATGGTCAACGGCACGCGGATCAATTCCTGCCTCAGCCTCGCGGTCCAGCACCAGGGCGACGAGATCACGACGATCGAAGGCCTCGGCAGCCCCGAGGATCTTCATCCCATGCAGGCCGCCTTCGTCGAACATGACGGGTATCAATGCGGCTATTGCACGCCGGGCCAGATCTGTTCCGCGGTCGCCGTGCTGGAAGAGATCCGAAACGGTATTCCGAGCCACGTGACCGAGGACCTGACCGGACGCATGCGCGCCACCGAAATGGAAATGCGCGAGCGGATGAGCGGCAATATCTGCCGCTGCGGCGCCTATTCCAACATCGCCGAGGCGATGGCCCAGGTCGCGAAAGGATAAGACGATGCGCAGTTTCACCTACGAACGCGCCGCCAGCCCCGCCGAAGCGGCACGGGCCGTGGCGACCACGCAGGGCGCCAAGTTCATTGCGGGCGGCACCAACCTGATCGACCTGATGAAGCTGGAGATCGAGACGCCGACGCATCTCGTCGACGTGCAGGATCTGGGGCTCGACCGGGTCGAGGAAACCGAAGAGGGTGGCCTCAGGATCGGCACTTTCGTGTCCAACACCGCGCTGTCCGCCCATCCGCGCGTGCGCGAGGATTACGCGGTGCTGACCCGCGCGATCCAGGCGGGCGCATCGGGCCAGCTGAGAAACAAGGCGTCGACGGGCGGCAATCTGCTTCAGCGCACGCGTTGCGCCTATTTCTACGACACGAATATGCCGTGCAACAAAAGGAAGCCCGGCGATGGCTGCGCAGCGATCGACGGCTTCTCGCGCCAATTGGGCGTGATCGGAACCTCCGACAGCTGCATCGCGACCTATCCGGGCGACATGGCGGTGGCGATGCGCGCGCTCGACGCGGTGGTGGAGACGGTGAAGCCCGATGGCACCGCCCGGGCGATCCCGGTGGCCGATTTCCATCGCCTCTGGGGCGATACGCCGCATATCGAAACCGCGCTCGAACCGGGCGAGATGATCACCCATGTTCGCCTGCCCACGCCGCTCGGCGGGCAGCATTTCTACCACAAGGTCCGCGACCGGCGCAGCTACGCCTATGCGCTGGTATCGGTCGCGGCGGTGATCCAATCGGACGGGACGGGCAGAGTCGCGTTCGGCGGCGTCGCGCCCAAGCCATGGCGCAGTGAAGCGGCGGACGCGCAATTGCCCAATGGCGCGGCGGCGGTCGTGCGGACGGCTTTCGCCGATGCGCGTCCGACCGAACAGAACGCTTTCAAGATCCCGCTCGCGGAGCGGACGCTGGCGGGCATTCTCGCCGAGATGAGGAGCTAAGCTCGTGGAATTCAACGCTCCCGCAGGTGAGAACCTGTTCGACCGCGCGAAGATCGTCGGCAAATCGACGCCGCGCATCGATGGCCCGCTCAAGGTCTCGGGCCGCGCGCCCTATGCTGCCGAGCGGCATGATGTCGCCGCCAACCAGGCCTATGGCTGGATCGTCGGCGCGGGGATCGCCAAGGGCCGCATCCGCGCGATGGACCTCGACGAAGCGCGCCGTGCTCCCGGCGTGATCGCGATCGTCGCCGCGACCGAGCATGAGCCGGTCGCGAGCAGCGATTTCAACTATGCGCCGCTGTTCGGCGGGCGCGAAGTCTCGCATTACCACCAGGCCATCGCGGTCGTCGTGGCCGAGACCTTCGAACAGGCGCGCGCCGCTGCCGGGTTGATCCGCACCAGCTATACGAATGGCGAGGGTACGTTCGACCTCAAGAAAGCCGCTCCGGGCGCACCGCTGGCGAGCGATCGTCCTTCGGACAGCGCGAAGATCGGCGATTTCGACGCCGCCTTCGCCGCGGCGCCGGTCAAGGTGGACGAGCGCTACACCACGCCGGATGAAGCGCATGCCATGATGGAACCTTTCGCCACCATTGCGGCTTGGGACGGGCCGAAGCTGACCGTGTGGACCTCCAACCAGATGATCGAATGGAGCCGCCAGGCGCTGGCTTCGATCCTGAAAATGGATGCCGACAATATTCGCGTCGATTCCCCCTATATCGGCGGCGGTTTCGGCGGGAAGCTGTTCGTGCGCTCGGATGCGGTGATGGCTGCACTCGGGGCGAAGGCGGCGAAGCGTCCGGTCAAGATCGCGATGCAGCGACCCTTGATGTTCAACAATGCGACGCACCGCCACGCCACCATGCAGCGCCTGCGTATCGGTGCGGAGCGGGACGGTCGCATCGTGGCGATCGGGCACGAGAACTGGTCGGGCAACATCACCGGCGAAGCGGGCGAGAACGCCACGCTCCAGACGCCCAAACTCTATAGCGGCGCCAACCGCCTGATCGCGAACCACATCGCGCAGCTCGACTTGCCCGAAGGCAACGCCATGCGCGCGCCGGGCGAACTGCCGGGCCATCTGGCTCTCGAAGTCGCGATGGACGAACTGGCCGAGAAGCTGGGCATGGACCCGGTCGAACTCAGGATCGTCAACGATACGCAAGGCATGGTTCCCGGAGAGCCCGACACCAAGCTGTCCGATCGCAATCTAACGCGGTGCCTGCGCGAAGGGGCCGACATGTTCGGCTGGTCGAAGCGGGAAGCGCGCCCCGGACGGAGCCGCAAGGGTCGTTGGCTGACGGGTATGGGTGTCGCGGCGGGCTATCGCGCGGCGCCGACGATGAAATCGGGCGCGCGGGTCCGCATGACCGATCGCGGGCAATTGGTCGTCGAAACCGACATGACCGATATCGGCACCGGCACCTATACCATCCTCGCCCAGACTGCCGCGGAGACGATGGGCCTGCCGCTCGACGCGGTGCGCGTCGAATTGGGCGATTCGAGCTTTCCGGTGTCAGCCGGCTCGGGCGGTCAGTGGGGCGCGGCGAGTTCGACGGCGGGCGTCTATGCCGCCTGTGTGGCGCTGCGCCGGATGATCGGAGAGAAGCTCGGCTTCGATGCGGATGCCGCCACCTTCGATGGCGGTCGCGCGACGCTTGGCGTCGAGAGCTGGTCTATCCGCGACGCGGGCGCGCTGACGGCGGAGGATTCGATGACCTTCGGCGAGTTCAAGAAGGACTACGATGTTGGCACCTATGCGGGCCATTTCGCCGAGGTGAAGGTCGATGCCTATACGGGCGAGACCTACATCACCCGGATGCTGGCGGTGTGCGATGCCGGGCGTATCCTCAATCCGCTTTCGGCGCGCAGCCAGGTGATCGGCGGCATGGTGATGGCGGCAGGCGCGGCGCTGACCGAAGACCTCCATGTCGACAAGCGCTTCGGCTTCTTCGCCAATCACGATCTCGCCGGATACGAAGTGCCGGTCCATGCCGATATTCCGCATCAGGAATGCGTGTTCCTCGACACGCTCGATCCGGTCTCGACGCCCCTGAAGGCCAAGGGTGTCGGCGAGCTCGGGATTTGCGGGCCGGGTGCGGCGGTGGCGAATGCGATTTACAACGCGACTGGTATTCGCGTGCGCGATTATCCGCTGACGCTCGACAAATATCTTGATCGCCTGCCCGCGATCGCCTGAGCGTGTTGGACGAGCCGGACAAGGATAGGGCTGCCACCGGCCCCGGCTGGCTCGTGTCCGGGCTGGAAGACGATATCCGCCCGCACATGTTCGCCGCTGCCGACCGGGGCGAATCCTTTGCGCTGGCGACGATCGTCGCGGCGGATGGTGGGCCTCGACCCGTCGGCGCGCAGATGGTGGTGACCGAAGACGCGAGTTGGGGTTTCCTGTCGGGTGGATGCATCGAGGATGACGTGGCGCTCAACGCCCGCGGAACCATCGCCGACGGCGCGGCGCGCCGCCTCGTTTATGGCGAAGGCAGCCCGTTCGTCGATATCCGCCTGCCCTGCGGTGGCCGGATCGAGGTCATGATCGAGCGGGTCGAGGCGGACGATAGCGCAGTCGCGGCTTTGCGGTCGCTCACTGCGCAACGCATACCTGCCCTGTGGTCCAGCGATGGAGAGGTGCGAAGCTGCGTACCCGTCGAGCTGGTCAGCGAAGACGCCCCGATCCGCAAGCTCTACGAACCGGTCCAGCGCCTGATCGTCATCGGCTCGGATCCCTTTGCGCTCGCGATCGGTGGTATGGGGCAGACGCTCGGCTGGGATGTCACGCTGCTCAGCCCGTTCGGCCCCTCTGAAGAAGCCCCGTTCGGCCTCCGATGCGACCGGCGCGCGCTCGACGAGGCCTTGAACGATCTCGCCCTCGATCGCTGGACGGCGGTCGCGGTGGCGACGCACGATCTCGATCTCGACGAGCGGGCGCTGGTCCCGGCCTTGCGGTCGGATGCGGGTTATGTCGGTGTACTCGGCTCGCGGCGCAAGCTTGCCGAGCGGATCGAACGGCTCGCCAAGGCAGGCCTGTCGCAGGCGCAGATCGACCGGCTGCGCGCCCCCATCGGACTCGCCATACCGGCGCGCTCGCCGTGGGAGGTGGCGGTGTCGGTTATCGCGGAAGTGATCGCGGCGCGTGACGCATGACACTCTGACAGGCTGCCACGCTCTCGTGCTGGCCGCAGGCGCGGGCACGCGTTTCGACGGGGCGAAATTGCTGGCTGATTTTCGCGGCGAGGCGTTGGTGCGCCATGCGGTCCGCGCCATGCTCGCCAGCCGGGTCGAGCGCGTGACCGTCGTGCTCGGAGCGCTCGGAGACGAGGTGGCTGCTGCGCTCGCCGACCTCGCGTCACCGCGCCTTGAAACTGTCGATTGCCCCGACTGGCAGGAGGGGCTTTCGGCCTCGCTGCGATGCGGAATCGCGGCGCTCCCGCCCGATTGCCGCGCCGTGGCGGTCGCTCTGGGCGATATGCCTCTGATCGATCCCGGCCTTGCCGACACCGCATTGGGTTATGTCTTGACCGGCGCGCCAGCCGTACTCCCGCAATTCAGAAACCGGCCCGCGCATCCGGTCGCGCTGTCTCCGACCGTGTTCGACCGCCTGAAGCGCCTATCCGGCGATCGCGGCGCGCGCGCAGCTCTAAAGCGGCTTCCCGGCATCGTGCATTTGGAAACCGACGATCCCGGATCGGCCCGCGATATCGATACGCGGGCCGATCTGGCACGATTCAGCTAGAACGAGCAGGCGGTCCCTTCGGGCAGCGCAACCCGCTCTACTTTGGCGAGCGAGAAGGTCAGCGGCGCTGCGGTGCGGATCGTCAAAGAATCGCCTGCGCCCTCACCGACTGGGGCAAGACAGGCGGGCGTCAGCAGCATTTCGCGCCAGCCCTTGCCCGCCGCCAGCGTCAGCCCGGTGGTGAGATCAGTCGTGGCGCTGCCGCTGGAGGCGCGGACCGGGCCCGAAGGCGCGGCTTCGAGCGAATAGGAAATTCGGAACGATCCGCTGCCTTCGCCCTGCAATGTCAGCGACGATCCGGCTGCCATTGCGATCCGGCGGGCATCTTCCTGACGATCCTTGTCGACACCGATCGCGGTAACGCCGCCGCCGGTTCCGCGCAGGTTCGGCAGGTCGGTGCCGCCTGCCATCGCGACGATCCCGTTGGCGAGCCGCCCATTGCCATACCACTCAGCCGCAGCTCCTCCGCTAAGGAACGCGCAGGTTTCGTCGAGCTTGGCCATCGGCGCTGTTTCGCCGAGCGCGCGACCGTAGCCCAAGGGGAAGAGCGCGCCCTGCGCCGAATTGAGCGGCGTGCCCTCGCAAGTCGCGGGCCAGCTGAAGGAAAGCTTACCCGTCGCAGGGCGCGCGCCGAACAACACGTCGGCCACGCCCGCTCCTTCGCTGCCAGGGAGCCACGAGGCGACGAAGGCGTCGGCGGCATTCAGCTCGCGGTTCATCCACAAGGGGCGGCCGGAGAGGAAGACCGCAACCGTCGGCACGCCTTCGCTATCGAACTTGCGTAGCAGCTCCAGCCCCTCGTCGTCGGGGAAGACCAGCGTCTTCCGGTCGCCCGCGAATTCTGCATAGGGCTCTTCGCCGAACACCACCACGGCGACATCGGGCTTGGCAGTGTAGCTGCCGTCTTCGGATAGCGTCGCGCTGCCCCCGCCGGAGCGGGCGGCCTGTTCGATGCCGGAAAAGATCGAAGTCGCGCCGAGGAACATGTCGTTGTCGAGTTCGAGCCCGCCCTGCCAGGTCAGCGTCCAGCCGCCCGAAGCCTGCGCGATGCTGTCCGCGGCAGTCCCCGCGACCAGCACGTTCGTCCCCGCCGCGAAAGGCAGGACGCCGTCATTCTTCAGGAGAACCTGCGATTTCGCCACCGCCTCGCGCGCGATGGCGCGGTGTTCGGGCGAGCCGAGCTTGGTGATGTCGCCCGCATTGGCGCGCTCGGACGGTTTCCGCGCGTTTGGCCCCAGCAGACCTGCCGCCTGCTTGACGCGCAACACGCGCGTCACAGCCTCGTCCACGCGCGCCATCGGGATGGTCCCGTCGCGCACCTGAGAGACCAGCGAGGTGTGCAGCGCCACCGCATCGTCGGGCACCATGTAGATGTCGAGGCCCGCCATCAGCGATTGCGGGCAATTGCTGACCGTGCAGCCCGCGACCTGGCCGTGGCCGTTCCAGTCGCCGACGACGAGGCCATCGAAGCCCATCTCTCCGCGCAGCACGCCGGTGAGAAGCGCCTCGTTGCCGTGCATCTTCTTGCCGTTGATCGAGTTGAAGCTGGCCATGATCGTCTCGACCCCGGCGGCGATGGCTGCCGGGTAGGGGACTGCGTGGATGCTCTTCAGCGCAGCGATGTCGCCATTGACGTCGCCCTGGTCGACGCCCTGATCGGTGCCGCCATCGCCGAAGAAGTGCTTGGCGGTGGCGATGACGCGTCCTTCGCCGAGGAAATCGTCCGCGCCCTTGCGGCCCTGCAGACCTTCGACCAGCGCCGCGCCCATGGTGGCGACGAGGCGCGGGTCTTCGGAATAGCTTTCATAGGTGCGCCCCCAGCGATCGTCCTGCGCGACGGCGACCGTGGGGGAGAAATTCCAGTCGATCCCGGTAACCTCGATCTCGACCGCGGTGGCGTGGCCGATGCGGCGCACCAGGTCGGCGTCGCGCGTCGCGCCGAGGCCGATATTATGGGGGAAGATGGTCGCGCCGATGACGTTGGTGTGTCCGTGGACGGCATCGGTGCCCCAGATCGTCGGGATTGCGGGCTCACCATTGGGGAGGGGGGCGGTCGATGCGTCCCACATTTCGTCGGCTAGGCGCAGCCACTCGCCGGCGGGTGCGAATTCCTCGCCATAGGGGCCGCCATTGCCGCCGTTCAGATAACTGCCCCAGCGATACCGGCGCATTTCCTCAGGGGTGACCGTGTTGATCTGCGGCTGGATCAGCTGGGCGATCTTGTTTTCCAGCGTCATGCGCGAAACGAGGTCCGCGATCTGCGCTTCGCCGGTCAGCCGGGCGGTCGCGACGGGTGCGACGGGCGTTTCGCTTGCGGGGACGGTGGCGCAGCCTGCCAGCGTTGCCGCCCCTGTCATCGCCAATGCTGATGCCAAGGCCAGTTTGCCCGAACCTCTAAGACCGGTGAGCCGGTTGCGCTTCGCCATTTTCGTATCTCCCAAGATCATGACCGTTTCAGGCGCGTTTAACGCCTTTGAGATGCGGCGCCGGTGCGGTCGAACCACGCTCGACCAGACTGCCTTCGACATCGATCACCGCATCCGGTGCCGCATCGCTGCGGGATCGGATGATCAGTTCGACGGCGCGCGAAATCGTCTCGGCGATCGGCTGGTCCACGGCCGTCAGCGGCGGATCGGTGAAGCGCACGATCGGCGTGTTGTCGAAGCTGACGACCGACAGGTCGCGCGGAACCGAAAGACCCAGCTCCCGCGCCACGTCCAGCGTCGCCAGCGCCATCTGGTCGCTGCTGGCGACGATGGCGGTGGGGGGATCATCCTGCGTCAGCAGAGTGCGGGCCGCGTCCGATCCGCTTTCGAAACCGAAATCGCCAGCGGCGCACAGGCCTTCATGCGGCAAGCCCGCTTCGCTCAGCGCCTGTCGCCATCCTTCGACGCGCCAGGCGCTGAGGCTGTAAGCGTCGGGTCCGGCGATCATGCCGATCCGCGTATGGCCTAGCTCGATCAGGCGGCGTGTCGCGTCGAACGCATTGCGGGCGTCGCCCATCGTCAGGGCAAAGCCGGGACCGGGCGCGATCGAGCCGATGCGCGCGAACGGAATGCCGCGATCCGCGAGAAGCCCGGTGATGAGCGCGTTTTCGGAGTGCGGCGGGGTCAGCACTACGCCATCGGGCTGCAAGGCCATAAGCGCGGCGCTCAATTCCCGTTCGACATGATCGCTGTGCGTGTCGATCAGTTCGACGATCATGCGATAGCCATGCTCCGCACACGTCAGCATCCCGCCGAGCAGCATCTGGTCGACCCAGTCGGTCCCGCGCCGCTCCCGCCAGTCCGCGATCGTGCGTTCGCGATCGTTCAGCGCCATGATCAGATAGCTGCGCGATCCGCTCATTCTTTGCGCGGCGATGGATGGCGTGTAGCCGAGCTTGTCGATCGAGGCCTGGACGCGCTCCTTCATGGCCGGGCGCACGTTCGGCTCGTTATTGATGACGCGGCTGACCGTCTGGAGCGAAACCCCGGCGTCGGCGGCGACATGCTTGATGGTGACGGATTGTCGGCGTCGCGCCATGGATTATCGAGCCTTGTTGCAGGCGTTCGCGCTAGACGCGGTATCGGGGCATTGCCACACCCGAACCCAATCGACTTCCATCTGCTTGGGATAGCCGGTCTCGTCGACACCCTTCTGGCCGCGCTCTTCGGACAGTTTGCCGCCCACCGCGAGGTTCAAGAGCAGGTGGAAGCGTTTGTCGAAAGGGGCATCGGGCGCGTTGGAGCCGCTCGACCACCATTTGTCGTTGGTCTGGCTGGCATAGACCTGCCCGTCATAGGTCCAGTCGATCCGGCCCGGCGCCCAGACGATCCCGAAGGTATGGGACCCGTCGAGGACGCTGGCTGCGTGGGTTTCTGTGCTGGCGAGCGCGTTATCCGGCCACTGCCCGCCGAAATGCAGCGTGCCGAGGATCGTGTCCTCGCGCCCACTGGGACAGTCGGCACACGCGACGCCGAGATTGACCGCTTCGAGAATGTCGATTTCACCCGATGCCGCCCAGGTGCCGTAATCCTGGTCCTCCGGCAGCATCCAGATCGCTGGCCAGGTTCCCTGACCTTGCGGCAGCTTGGCGCGCACCTCGATCCGGCCATAGGTCCACGCGGCCTTACCGCGGGTGACCATCCGTGCCGAGGTGAAAGGCTTGGTCGCCTGCGCGTTCGGATCGCGATCCCCATTGCGCATATGCGGGGGCCAGGCGGGGCCGGAATACTCTTCCTTGCGCGCGGTGATGATCAGCCGCCCGTCCGCGACGCGGGCGTTCTCGGTGCGATCGGTGTAGCACTGCCGCTCGTCATTGCCGCCGCCCCAGCAATCGACGTCGAAATCCCATTTCGCGGGGTCGATCCGGGTGCCGTCGAATTCGTCCGACCAGACCAATTGCCACCCTTCCTCGCGCCCCGGCATCCGTGTGGTGCCGGGGGCGGGGAGAGCGACTTTTGCGATCGAGACCTTTTCCCGCTCGATCGGGTCCAGCGGCTCGGCGAGCGTGCTGCACCCGCTCGCACCGATCAGGGCCGCTCCCAGGAGAGCGGTGCTGCGAACAGACATCATGGCGGTCCTCCCGATTGTCCGGCGGCTCCGATCAGAAATCGAAGCGCGCCAGGAACGTATAGCGGCGATCGTTGCGGAAGGCGGAGCGCGTGATGCGGTTGCCGTCGAAGTCGATCTGGGTGCTCGTCCGCGTGACCTCGTCGAGCAGGTTCACGCCCTGGATCCCCAGCTTGATCTGCGGGGTCAGCGTATAGAAGATCGACGCGTCGAGCTGGCCCGTCGCCTCGCCATAGACGGGCGAGAACGGGAAGATCACGTCGCGCGGCGTCTGCAGATAGTCCGAGCGCCAGTTATAGGCCGCGCGGACCGACAGAGCGTCATCCTCGTAGAACACAGTCGCATTGACGGTATGCTTCGATACACCCGGCTGCGGCAGATCGCCGAAGACGTCGCCCGAGCTGCTAAAGTCCTTCGAATCGATATAGGTGTAGGTCAGCTGCGTCCCGAGATTGCCGAGCGGTCCGGGCAGGAATTCGAACACGTCCTGATAGGCGAGTTCGACACCCTGAAGCTTTGCGGAACCGAAATTGATCGGGCCGTTGACTTCGACATCGGTCGACACGCCGCTGGGCGAGGTGAAGTTCCGCACCGTCGGGCCGTTTCCGAACAGATTGTCGAAATCCTTGTAGAAGAAGGCCGCCGTGATCGAGCCGACATCGTCGAAGTAATATTCGAAACTGAGGTCATAATTCCACGCCGTGATCGGCCCGAGCAGGCGGTTGCCGGTCGCAATCTGGAACAGCGGCCCCGTCTCCAGCGCACCGGCTAGTTCCAGCGCACGGGTGTTGTCGCCGATCGCACCGCCGGTGCGGAAGGCCGCAAGATCGGGACGCGAGATGGCCTTGGAGACCGCGGCACGCGCCAGCAATCCGCCACCGAAATCGAGTTTGATGTTACCGGCAGGCAGCCAGTTGTCGAATTCGATATTGGCGTTGTCGCGGATCGTCTCTCCGGTGAAGACCGATGCGAACTCCGCCTTGCGGGCAGGCGAGAGCTTGCAATAGCTCGGTGTGTCCTGGCCCTGCTGGACATTCCCGCACGCCGCGTTGATCTCACCCACGGTCACGCGGTTGTCGCCGTTCGTGTCGAAGAAATTGCCGAAGGGGAAGTTGATCTCGCCCTGCGTGCGAACCGTGGTCTGAACGTAGCGGGCGCCGATATTGCCGGACAGTTCCCAACCATTGCCGAACACCGTGCCGAAATCGAGACGCGCATAATAGGCGTCGGTCGCCTCCTCCACGTCGGAGATCTCGCCGGGAAGGAAGACGGTGCCGGGAACGAGGCCGGAGCGATTGTAGATCGGGCCCCAGGCATTCGGCGTCAGCGTGAAATCGGTGATGGCTTTCGCGCGCGCTTCGGCGGTGCCGTTCAGATATTCGTCGACGAGATTGTCGCCGCCGAAGAAGAAGGCTGAACCGTCACCAAGCGGAGTGGGCGCATTGCCGCGTTGGAAATTGTTGCCGAACGGATTGCGGACCTGCGAGCTTTCGGGGAAGTCGAACGCATAGGCGCCGCCGCAACCGAAGCGCTGGAAATCGCCGCAATTCCAATTGCCGCCGCGACCCGTCCAGGGGGCACCCAGATTGCCCCAATTGGAGAAGTTGGCGCTGCGCGTTACGCGGTTGCGATCGGCGAAGCGCGCACCGAAGCGTGCGGTCTTGAAGAAGCCGTCATCGCTGATGTCGTATTCGGCATCGGCGCGCATGCTGGTGAGGTCGCCTTCGTTGCGGACCTGATTGTCGATCAGGAACCAGTAGAAGGTAGCCGCGGGATCGGTGAAGTAACCGGTCGAATCGCCCATCGTGCCCGGCTCGAAGAACTGGACCTGCGGCGTCTCGCCCGAATTGTCGATGAAGAGATCGGTATAGGTCTGCATCGCGGCGATGAAGCCGTTTTCGTTGCGATCCGAATTGATGCGCTGCAGTTCGATGTTGAAG
Organism: Erythrobacter sp.; assembly: GCA_009993605.1. Lineage (GTDB taxonomy): Bacteria > Pseudomonadota > Alphaproteobacteria > Sphingomonadales > Sphingomonadaceae > Qipengyuania. The sequence continues at coordinate 15,640 of JAACTB010000015.1, read as the reverse complement.
CGCAGGCGATCGCTCGGCTCGAGCTGAATGTCGATCGAGTAATCTTCGGTCTTCGCGTCGTCTTCGCGCTGGAAGCGGAGCAGCTCGGTCGGGATGCCGAACCCGCCATTGAAGGGCTGGGGCTGCGTCAGCGACCCGCTCTGGAAGATGCCGTCCTTGAAGGTCGGCGTGGTGCCGGGAACGGGAATCGGGAACAGCGCATCGTCGTTGACGAGCGCCAGCGCGGCGAATTCGTTGAGCGTGCCTTCGGTTTCGGCACGCAGGTATTCAAGCGTGACGAGCGCACGGCCGTCATTGCTTTCCCACTGGGCGACGCCCGAATAGGCATTGCGATCGCGCGTCAGGTCCGTGGTGCGGACGCCCGCGCCCTTGGGAACCACGACCGAGCCGGGGGGCGGGAAGTTCGAGGCGTCGAAGTTCGGATCGCCGAAATAGCCGCCCGAGCCGACATTAACGACGCGCAGACACGGCCCGTCGAGCGTGTCGGCGCGATAGCAGGGGTCAGTGATCTGCGAGGCATCGGTGCGCGTAACCAGTTCCTGCTGCGCATAGCCGAACTGGAGGCCGAACGTGCCCACATTGGTTTCGAACGTATTGGAGATCAGGCCGGAAAAACCCGGCGACCATTCCTTGGCGAGATCACCGTAATTGACCTCGACCGTGCCCGCGACATTGAGGCCCGGATTGTCGAGCGGCTTGCGCGTGACGAGATTGACGAGGCCGGAGATATTGCCCTCGATCATGTCGGCGCTGACGTTCTTGTAGATTTCGACGCGCCCGAGCAGTTCGGGCGACACGTCGTTGAACGACAGGGTGCGGCCGCCATTGGCGGAAAAGATGTCGCGCCCGTTCAAGGTCGACAGGACGTAAGGCAGGCCGCGGATGATGACATTGGAGCCTTCGACCGAGAAGCGGTCGGGATCGTCGCGGCCTTCGAAGCGCGAGATGTTGACCCCCGGGACACGCTGCAGCGCTTCGGCCACCGAACGGTCGGCGAGGGCGCCGATATCCTCTGCCGTGATCACGTCGACCACGGTATCGGCGTTCTCCTTGAAATCCTGCGCCGATTCGAGCGACTGGCGATAGCCGCTGACGATGATCAGGTTTTCGGGATCGAGACCTTCGGGAATGCCCGCTTCGTTCTCGCGCGTCTCCTCCTCGTTCGGATCGGCATCCTGCGCATAGGCCGGCGATGCGGTCAGCGCGCCGATGGCCAGGCCCGAAGCGGTGGTGAGAGCGATCAGGCGCCGTGAAAGCGTGGCTTCGGCCTGAGTTGCGATGCGCAGCATATATCCTCCTCCGATGATCGGGCATCTCGGTGCCAGATCTTTCAAGAACGTGTCGGATACCTGTCATTGTTAGCGTTCACAAGGCACTAAAGTGAACGTTATCAATCTGCGTTGCATTTTCGCATCACCGGGTTCCGCGTGACGAAAAATCGGCTACAAAGATGCGATGGGAGCGGTTCGGGACATGCAGAAGGGTATCGAAAGGATCGTGATCGTCGGTGGGGGAACCGCCGGCTGGATGGCGGCTGCCGCGCTGTCGCGTATTTCGGGTAAGAGCGGCGCGAAGGGGCCGGTCGCGATCGAGCTGGTCGAATCGGAAGCGATCGGCACGGTCGGCGTGGGCGAAGCGACTATCCCGCCCTTCGTGGATTTCAACAGACTGCTCGACATCGACGAGCGCGCAATGCTGTCTGCCGTCCAGGGCACCTTCAAGCTCGGCATTCAGTTCGTGAACTGGGGCAATCAGGGCGACAGCTACATTCACCCCTTCGGAAATTACGGATACGAGGTGGACGGGGTGTCCTTCCACCATTTGTGGCAGCGCAATCGCATGAGGGGCGACAAGCGCCCGATCCAGGTCTTCAACCTCGAAACGATGGCAGCGCATTTCGGCAAGTTCGCGCGCACCGAAGACTATAATCGCGACGACATGCCGCCGATGAATTACGCTTATCACATCGATGCGGGCGCCTATGCGCGGTTCCTGCGCGCCTACGCCGAGAAACGCGGCGTCGTCCGGCGCGAGGGGCGGGTGGCCGAGGTTCGCCGCGATGGCGAAAGCGGCGATGTCGCGGCGCTGGTCCTCGACGACGGCAGCACGATCGCGGGCAATCTGTTCGTCGATTGCAGCGGTTTTCGCGGGCTCCTGATCGAGCAAGCGCTGGAAACCGGATACGAGGAATGGACGCATTGGCTACCCTGCGACCGGGCCGTCGCCCTGCCGTGCAAGCGCGACGACGGATCGCCCCCGCCGCCCTTCACTCGCGCGACCGCGCACCGGGCGGGCTGGCAATGGCAGGTGCCCCTGCAGCATCGCAACGGCAACGGCCACGTCTATGCGAGCGCGCATATGGAGGATGGCGAGGCGCACGATATCCTCGTCGCCAACATGGCGGGCAAGCCGACCGCCGAGCCGAATTTCCTGCGCTTCGTGACCGGGCGCCGCCGCAAGTTCTGGAATCACAACGTCGTGGCGCTGGGGCTTGCGGCTGGGTTCATGGAGCCGCTCGAATCGACTTCGATCCATCTCATCAACACGGGGATTAACAAGCTGGTCGCCCTGCTCTCGCTGGACGGCATCACCGAAACGCAGCGCAGCGCTTTCAACCGGCTGACCAACAAGGAATACGAACGGATCCGGGATTTCCTGATCCTGCATTATCACGCCACCGCGCGCGACGATTCCGAATTCTGGAATTACTGCCGCACGATGAGCGTGCCCGACAGCCTGACCGAGAAGATGGAGCTGTTCCGCGCCAACGGACAGATCTTCCGCGAGGACGACGAATTGTTCACCGAAACCAGCTGGGCGGCTGTGATGATGGGGCAGGGGATCAAGATGGGCGGCCATAATGTAATGGCGCACGGCATCGCCGATCAGGGCGTGGCGAAGGAGGTCGACGGGATCGAGCAATCGATCCGCTTCCTCGTCGAGCATATGCCCGGTCATGGCGACTATCTGCAACGCTATTGCCCGGCGCCCCCGGCATGACGGCGCTTCGCCGATCCGCCGGTCGCCCGGCCGTTCAACCCGATTGCGGCCCAGTGCGCGCCAAGCTAAGAATACCGCCAATGGAACCGGTTACGCAGGCGTAGAACCTGCGGCTATCAGAAGAGGATGAATGCGATGGCCCTTGCACCCGACATAGCGTCGAGCACCGACCCCCATAAGATCGATCCCGATACGCCGCCGGTCGAAGCGCCGGGCCTGCAATATTTCGTCTTTGGCCTGTTCTTCATCTTCGGCGGAATCACCTCGCTCAACGATGTGATCATTCCCAAGCTGAAAGAGCTGTTCACGCTCAACTATACCCAGGCGATGCTGGTGCAGTTCTGCTTCTTTACCGCCTATCTCCTGATCGGGATCCCCGGCGCCAAGCTGGTCAAGCGCCTCGGCTATATGCGCGGCGCGGTGGCGGGCCTCGTCACCATGATGCTGGGCTGTCTGATGTTCATCCCCGCCAGCCAGACCGCGACATATTGGGTGTTCCTGTTGGCTCTGTTCGTGCTCGCGAGCGGCGTTGTGATCGTGCAGGTCGTCGCCAATCCGCTCATCTCGCTGCTCGGCTCGCCGCGCACCGCGCATAGCCGCCTGACCTTTGCGCAGGCATTCAACTCGCTCGGCACCACGATTTTCCCCCTCGTCGGTTCGGTGGTTATCCTCGGAAGCCTCGCCACCGTGACCGCCGATCAATTGTCGGGCGCCGAACTCCAGGCGTATCGCCAGGCGGAGAGTGAGGCGATCTGGCAGGGCTATCTCGGCGTCGCCATTCTCATCGGTCTGGTCGCCTTGGCGGTGTGGCTGTTCCGAAACCGCCTTCAGGGCGAAAAGCACGAAGCCTCGTCAGGTCTTGCCGGGCTGGACCTTCTGAAGCGCAAGCGGTTCGGCTTCGGCGCGCTGTGCATCTTCCTCTATGTGGGGGCCGAAGTTTCGATCGGATCGATCATCATCAACTATCTCGCCTTGGAGCGCGTGCTGGGCCAGCCGGAAAGCGTCATCGGCTGGATGATCGGCCTGTATTGGGGCGGCGCAATGGTGGGCCGCTTCATCGGCTCGGCCATCTTGCGCGTGTTTTCGCCCGGCAAGATCCTGGCTTTCAACGCCGCGGGTGCGATCTTGCTGATCGCGATCAGCGCCAGCACGAGCGGGACGCTTGCGGGCTACAGCCTGCTCGCCGTCGGTCTGATGAATTCGATCATGTTCCCGACCATCTTCTCGCTCGCCTGCGAGAAACTGGGCCCGCGCGCGGCGGACGGGTCAGGGATCATCAACGTGGCGATCTTCGGCGGCGCGGTCGTGCCGTTGGCTTTCGGCGCGCTGGCGGACCTTTCGGGTAGCCTCGCCTTCGCGCTGATCCTGCCCGCCATCTGCTATGCGATCATCGCCAGCTTCGGCCTGTTCGCGCGACGGCCCGCCTGACCAAGTCTGAGTGCGTCCGGGCGGTTCGCGTAAATCGCGCACCGCCCGGACGGTCTTGATACGCTGAATTAACCATTCTCCTTTAACGTCCCACCCATGCATGACGGGACTCTGGATCGCACGATGAATGTCGAGGCGGCATGGGATGCGCTGACGCAGACCAATCTGTGCGTCCAATTCGCGCTCGACGGCACGATCGTCTGGGCCAATCGCCTCTTTCTCGAGACGATGGGATACCGGCTGGAAGAGATCGCCGGGCGGCACCACAGCCTGTTCTGCACCAAAGACCCTTCCGGGTCGGAGAAATATCGCACCTTCTGGCGGCGTCTCGCCGAAGGCCAGTCCGATAAGGGCACTTATCGTCGCATGGCCAAGGACGGCTCGATCGTTCGACTGCGCGCCAATTACAGTCCGGTCCGCTCAGCCGATGGCGACGTCGTCGGTGTGCTCAAGATCGCCTCGGACGTGACGGAAGAGGTCCTGCGCCAATCGCGCTTCCAGGCTCTTTCGGATGCGGTGCGCCATTCGCACGCGGTCATCGAATTCGGCCTCGATGGCGAAATCCTCGACGCCAATCCGGTCTTCCTCGACCTGTTCGGCTATACTGGCGAAGACCTGTTCGGGAAGCATCACCGCATTCTGTGCAAGACAGGTCATGCGCAAGGCGACGAATATCGCCAGTTCTGGGAACGGCTGACGAAAGGAGAGCACGCATCGGGGCGGTTCTGCCGGATCGATCGCAAGGGCCGGGACGTCTGGATCCAGGCGACCTACAATCCCGTCATGGACCTCGAAGGCAAGCCCTTTCGGATCGTGAAGCTCGCGACGGATATCACCCGCGAGGTCGAGTTGGAGAGCTCGATTTCGGCCCAGCTGTCGGATAGCGAATCGCTGCGCGCCGAACTGGGCGGTCAGAAGGCCGAACTCGAGCGGATGCTGTGCGAGGTGCAGCGCATCGTCACGACGATTTCCGGGATCGCGACGCAGACCCAAATGCTCGCGCTCAATGCCACCATCGAAGCGGCGCGCGCGGGCGAGCACGGTTCAGGCTTCTCAGTCGTCGCGCGCGAGGTCAAGGAATTGGCCAACGCCACCCGCCGGTCGACCGATCAGGCCGAGCAGATGCTCAGGAGCCGTGCCGCCTGATCAATCGCAGTCAGGGGTGGGGCGCGAGCCCGATCTCGACCCCGGTCTTGTCGGTCAGCGCGAATTTGTCGACAAGATCGGCGCTCGCTCGGTTAAGACCGATGACCTGAACGCTGCGTCCATTGCGGCGCATCCGCTCAACCACCTTGTCGAGCGCGCCGACCGCGCTGATGTCCCAGAAATGCGCCTTCGATACGTCGATCACCACATGGTCGGCGGGATCGGGCTGTGTGCTTTCCGGGCCGAGTGCCGCCTCGAACCGTTCCACGCTGGCGTAGAAGATCTGGCCCTTGGCGGTGTAGGTCGCGATGTCGCCTTCCGGTCCGCTGGTCCGGGTCCGCTTGACTTCGAACAGGGTCATCACCTTCTGGGTGAAGAAGGCGCCCGACAAGAGCACGCCCGCCGCCACGCCGAGGGCGAGGTTGTGCGTCGCCACCACCACGCCGACCGTCGTCAGCATGACGATGCTCGACTGCCAGGGATGCTTGGCGAGATTGGGGATCGAATTCCAGCTGAACGTCCCGATCGAAACCATGATCATGATCGCGACGAGCGCAGGCATTGGCACCTGACCGACGAGGCCGCCGAGCAGGAACAGCATGATAAGGAGCGAAAGACCGGCGACGAAGGTCGACAGGCGCCCGCGCCCGCCGCTCGTCACATTGATGACCGACTGGCCGATCATCGCGCAGCCGCCCATCCCGCCGAACAGGGCCGCGACGATGTTGGCAACGCCCTGACCGGCGCTTTCGCGGCGCTTGTTCGATCCGGTATGGGTCATGTCGTCCACGATCTGCGCGGTCAGCAGCGATTCCAGCAGACCGACCGCCGCCATCGTCAGCGAATAGGGTGCGATGATCTGGAACGTCTCCCACGTCAGCGGCACGTCGGGCAGGACGAGATAGGGCAGGCCCTCGGGCAGTTCGCCCATATCGGCCACCGTGTTGACCGGCGTGCCCAGCCAGATGGCGAGCGCGGTCAGCACCACGATCGCGACGAGAGGGCTGGGGATCGCGGTGGTGAGACGCGGGAAGAGGTAGATGATGGCGAGCGCTGCGGCGACCATGATCCAGGCTTCCATGCCGACGCCCGGATTGCCGGGCAGGAGTTGCGGCAATTGGGCCATGAAGATCAGGATCGCCAGCGCGTTGACGAAGCCGGTGATGACGCTTCGGCTGACGAACTGCATCAATAGGTCGAGCCGCAACAAAGCAGCAATGCCCTGGAACACGCCCATCAGGATTGTCGCGGCGAAGAGATATTCGACCCCGTATTCGCGCACCAAGGGAATCACCACCACGGCCACCGCGGCAGTCGCCGCGCTGATCATCCCGGGCCGCCCGCCGGTAAACGCGATCACCATCGCGATCGCCACCGAGGCATAGAGGCCGACGCGCGGATCGACGCCCGCGATGATCGAGAAGCCGATCGCTTCGGGGATCAAAGCGAGGGCGACGACGATCCCGGCCAGGATGTCGGCGCGGATGTTCGAGAGCCAGTCGCGCTTGATTGCGCTGGTGTTGATCATGGTCTGTCCGTGGGTCTGGGCCGCGGGAAAAGCCTCGTAAGGAGGGCTCGCGGCGAAAGAATCGCACTGCCTATGGCCGATGCTGCATTGCAACACAACCCGTCCGCGTCGGCTCGGGTTCTATGCTCCCATGCCGTTCGCAGATCACGGTCACGCGCCTGCCGATGGTCGGGGACGCGCCATTGCCCTTCGTGGGGGAGGCGTTAGGGTTGGAGCGTTGAATTTTCAGGGGAAGGGGTTTCTCGTTCATGTTTCGCACTATTCTCGCCACCGGCGCCGCCGCCGTCGCGTTGACTACCGCGCTTGCCACCGCAGCGCCCGCGCCGCTTCTGGCTCAGGAGACCGCCAGCCTCAGCGCGCCGCAAATCGAATTCACCGAATGGACGCTCGACAATGGTCTGCGCGTCATCGCGATTCCCGTCGACAGCACCGGCCAGGTCACGACATCCTTGTGGTACGAGGTCGGATCGAAGCATGATCCCGAAGGCCGCAGCGGCTTCGCGCATCTTTTCGAACATATTCTCAGCCGCAAGACCGAGAACATGTTCTACAACCAGATATACGGCCTCACCGCCGATGTCGGCGGCACGCGCAACGCCTCGACCGGGTCGGACCGCACGAATTATTACGAGACCGTTCCGGCGGCCTATCTCGAAACCATGCTGTGGACGCATCGCGAGCGCATGTTCAAGCCGGTGGTCGATCAGGAAGTGTTCGACCGCGAGCGCGACGTGGTGAAAGAGGAATTGCGCCAGCGTGTCCTTGCGCCGCCTTATGGCCGGTTTCAGCGCTTCGTCCTTGCCGAAAATGCCTATGACGTGCTGCCGCAGCGGCGGCCGGGGATCGGGTCTATCGAGGATCTCGACAGTGCCACGCTCGACGATGCGCGCGCCTTCCACCAGGCCTATTACGGACCCGACACCGCGACGCTGATCGTGGCTGGGAATTTCGAGATGGCCAATCTGCGCGCCCTCGTCGACGAGTATTTCGCCGACATCCCGCGCCGCGCCAATCCGGTCGACCTGACGATCTCGGCGCGCGAACCGCAGCGCACCCAGCCGCGCAGCTTCGTCGCCACCGCGCCCAACGTGCCGCTGCCCGTAGCGGGCACTTTGTGGAAGGGGCCGGGCGCGGGCGAGGCGGATGCCGCCGCGCTCGACGTGATGGCTGCGGTGATGGCGCGGGGACAAAACAGCCGCCTTTACGATGCGCTGGTGCGCAGCGGGCAGGCGGTGGACGCCTCGCTGTTCTATTCGGAAAGCGAGGAGGGCGGCTTCATCGCCAGTTTCGCGATCACCAATCCGCAGGCCGATGCCGACGCTGTCGAGGCTACGCTCAGAGCCGAACTCGATCGCATCCGCAGCGAGCCGGTGACCGCCGCCGAACTGGCCGAAGCCAAGAGCGAGCTGTTCTCCGATTCGCTCAGCCGCCGTGAGACCGCGCGGGGCCGCGCGTTCGAACTGGGCGAGGCCCTGGTGTCGACCGGCAATCCCCGCGCCGCCGATGCGCGGCTGGAAGCGATCGGGCGGGTGACCGCCGCAGATGTCCAGCGCGTGGCGGCAAAATGGATGGACCCGCAGGCGCGCGTCGACATGCGCTATGTCGCCGGCGAGGAAAATCCGGCGGCCTATGCCAATCCGGTGCCTATGCCGACCTTCCGCAGCCTGCCCGCCGCGACGGGCGAGCCGCTCGCGGTCCTTCCCGAAGGCCAGCGGCAGGAGCCGCCCGGGCCGGGCATGGTGCCCAGCGTCGAGCGCGCCGAAATCGTCGAGCAGAACCTTGCAAACGGCGTCTCGGTCGTCGCGGCGCAGACCGGCGACGTGCCGATCGCGACCATGACCGTGCTCGTCCCCGGAGGATCGATCAGCGATCCGCGCATGAAGGCGGGCCTTGCCAATATGGCGGCCAGCATCGCCGATCAGGGCACGGCTGACATGAGCGCGCAGGAAATCGCGCAGAAGCTCGAATCGCTGGGCGCCAGCTTCGGCGCGACGGCGGGTTCGGAAGGCTCGTTCTTCAGCCTGACCGCTCCCGTCGCCAACATGGCGGCCGCGGGTGAAGTTCTCGCGGCGGTCATCAAGGGCGCGACCTATCCCGAGGATGCGTTCGAGCGTGAGCGGAAGCGCGCTATCGACGGCTTGGCGGTGTCGCTCAAGGATCCCGGCGCGCTCGCCAGCATGGTCGCGCGGCCCGTCCTTTACGGCGATGCGCCGTACGGGACGCTGCCCGGCGGGACGCAGGCGAGCCTTGCCTCGCTGACGCGCGAGGATCTGATCGCCCATCGCGAGACATACTGGCACCCCGCGCGCACCAAGGTCATCGTCAGCGGCGGGATCGCGCCCGATCAGGCGGTGGCGCTGACGAATGCGCTGTTCGGCAACTGGCAAGTGGCGAGCGCGCCGCCCGCCGAAATCGCCCAACCGACAGGCGCGGGCGAGCCGGTCCGCACGGTCGTGATCGACATGCCCGATGCGGGCCAGGCGGCGGTCTATGCCGGCTTGCGCGCCCCTTCGCGCACCGATGGCGATTATTACGCGCTCGAGATCGCCAATGCGATCCTCGGTGGCGGATCGAGCGGGCGGTTGTTCGAAGAGGTGCGCACCAAGAGGTCGATCAGCTACGGGGCGGGGAGCGGCCTCATTACCGACCGCCTCGTCGCCTCTTCGCAGACCCAGAACGCGACTGCGGATGAAGTCGTTCAGGTCTTCCTCGACGAGTTCGACCGGCTGGGCAGCGAAGCGGTCGCCGACGATTTGCTGAACCGCCGCCGCCTCTATCTGGGCGGCAATTACGCACGCAGCCTCGAAACCTCGGGCGGGTTCAACGCCATCGTCGCGAACCTCATCCTCGACGGGCTGGAGCCTGCCGAGGCCGCGCGCTACGCGGATCGCTTGCAGGCGGTCTCGCCCGAAGCTGCGGCCAAGGCTGCGGCGGATTACGTGACGGCGGACAAGGCAAGCATCATCGTGGTCGGCAATGCAGCCGAATTCCTCGACGATCTGCGCGCGATCCGGCCCGATGTGGAAGTGATCCCGGCGGCTTCGCTCGACCTGTCGAGCAGGGATCTGGGTCTGGACTGATTTGCCGGAGGAGGGAGGGGGCCTAAGCCTCCTCCCGCTCCACCGCCTGCCGCGCCCACATCTCGGCATAGAGCCCGTCCCCGCGGAGCAATTCGCCATGGGTGCCGCGCTCCGCCAGGCGCCCGTGTTCGAGCACCAGGATCGCGTCGGCATCGGCGATGGTCGAGAGCCGGTGCGCAATCGCCAGCGTGGTGCGGTGTTCCGACACCCGATCGAGCGTCGCCAGAATGCCCTGCTCGGTCCGCGAATCGAGCGCGCTGGTTGCCTCGTCCAGCAAGAGAATGGGCGGATCCTTGAGGAGTGTGCGCGCGATGGCGACGCGCTGCTTTTCGCCGCCCGACAATTTCAGGCCGCGCTCGCCCACCTCGGTGTCGAAACCGTCGGGCAGAGCCTCGATAAACGGCAGGATCGCCGCGTCGCGCGCCGCCCGCTCGATCTCGTCGATATCAGCGCCCTCGCGCCCATAGGCGATGTTGTAGCCGACCGTGTCGTTGAACAGCACGCTGTCCTGCGGGACGATGCCGATCGCGGCACGCAGGCTCTTTTGCTCGACCTGCGAAATATCCTGGCCATCGATCAGGATGCGTCCGCTCCAAGGATCGTAGAAGCGGAACAGAAGCCGCGCGATCGTGCTCTTGCCGGCGCCCGACGGACCCACGATCGCGGTGTGGCTTCCCGCCGGAACCTCGAAACTCAAATTATGGAGAATGGTCCGCTCGGGCTCGTATCCGAATCTGACATTATCGAACGCCAATGTCGGGCGGCGGACGATCAGAGCGGGAGCATTGGGTCGGTCCGCGACTTCGACCTCGGTATCCATCAGAGTGAACATCTGCGCCATGTCGACCATGCCCTGGCGGATCGTGCGATAGACGAAGCCCAAAAGGTCGAGCGGGCGGAAGAGTTGCATCAGATAGGTGTTCACGAAGACGAGATCGCCCACCGTCAGGTCGCCCCGGCTCCAGCCCCACACCGTATAGGCCATCGCGCCCGCCATCAGCAGATTGGTAATGAGCGCCTGCGCGATATTGAGCATTCCGAGCGAGGCATCGGATTTGATCGCGGCTTCGGAATAGGCGCGGGCGGAGTTGGCGTAGCGTTCTTCCTCGCGGTGCTCGGCGCCGAAATATTTGACCGTCTCGTAATTCAGCAGTGAATCGACGGCGCGCGACAGGGCGGTGCCATCGAGATCGTTCATCTCGCGCCGGAGATGCGTGCGCCATTCGGTAATCCGCTGCGTCACGAGGATATAGGCGACTACGGTGAGGCCGGTGGCGGCGACCAGACCCCAGCCGAAATTGAGATAGAAGATCACCGCCACCGCGACGAGTTCGATGATCGTCGGCGCGATGTTGAAGAGGAGGAAATAGAGCATCGAATCGATGCTCTTCGTCCCGCGCTCGATGATCTTGGTCACCTCGCCCGTGCGGCGCGAAAGGTGGAAGCGCAACGACAGGCGGTGAAGGCGGCGGAACACGTCTTCGGCCAGATGGCGCGTCGCTTCCTGCCCGACGCGTTCGAACACGATGTTCCTGAGATTGTCGAAGGCGGTCCCCGCGAACCGGCCCAGCCCGTAGGCAAGCACCAGCGCCATCGCGAGCATCGCGGCCTCGCCCATCTCGCCCGCCATCGCGTCGACGGCCTTCTTGTAGGCGAAGGGCAGCGCCAGCGTCACTGCCTTGGCCAGCAGCACCAGCACCAACGCGATCACGATGCGGCGTCGCAACCCCGCATTCTCCCGCGGCCAGAGATAGGGGAGGAACCGCTTGAGGATCGCCCAGCTTTCGGCGTCGATCGGTTTGGTCTGTGTCGGGGTTTCGGGGGGCACGGCGCGAAGATGGGGACTTGGAGGCGATCCGGCAATGCGAACGCTCGGATGCGTCGGTCAGAGGGCAGGGCCGGAACCGCTCGCCCATCCGCGGATTGCCTGTCGAAGATCGTTCGCTTATATTTTTCGCGCTTCATCGCACCTGCAACAGGACTGTTTGCGAGACGGAACGCCGGGGTCCTTTCATGCAGATAGCAATCACAATTCTGGCCCATAACGAAGAGCGGCGCATCGGCGCCTGCCTGGCGACCCTCCCCCTGGACGATGCGGACGTGACTGCCACGGTGGTCGTCAATGGGAGCAGCGACCGCACGGCCGACATCGTCCGAGAATTCGAACCGCGCGGCGTAAGGCTCGTCGAATATGCCGAACCGGGCAAGTCACGGAGCTGGAACCGCTTCGTGCTCGACGAGGCGCCCGAGGCCGATATTTTCGTTTTCGTCGATGGCGATGCCGTGCTGGCGCCGGGATCGATCGGCGCGCTCGCTGATTGCCTTGCGCGCCACCCGGAGGCCAATGCCGCCGCCGGCTTGCCTCTGAACGGTCGGAGCATGGCGTTCTACCAGCGCTCGATGCTGAACACGCAGGGCTTCTTCGGCGATTGTTACGCGCTGAGCGGGGCTTTCGTGCGGGCCATGCGCGTAAGCGGTGTGCGCTTGCCCGACGATCTCGTCGGGGACGACAGTCTCGTCAACGCGCTCGCCAACACCGATCTCGGCGCGGATCGCGATTTTCGTAGGGGTGCCGTGGTCCAGTGTCTGGGGGCGGGCTTCTATTGCGAGCCAAATCCGATAACGCCCGCCGGGTTGCGGCGCCAGATGAAGCGCATGGAATCCTACGCCCTGCGCTATTTCCAGAACCGCATCTTGAGCGACATCATGCAGAACGAGGGAGCCCGAATGATCCCGGGGCGGCTGGCGAATATCTACTGCCTTTATCTCGATCGCCTGCGCCCGCGGCTCAACCCGCTGTGGTTTGAATTCGATCGCCGGGCTCTGGCACGGATAAGGGCCGCCGCCTGATCAGGTCGAGGCTTTCATCGACCAGGGCGCGCCAACCGAACCACATCACCGCCGCATAGGTCAGCGCTCCGACCATCGCGAGTGCCAGCAGGCGAAGCGGGGCGGGCCAGTCGGGCAGGATCGTCCGCACCGCCGCCACCGCGCACGCCATGACCAGGCAGCCGACCGTCGCGGGAAGGATCGCACGCAGGAACTGCATCGCGCCCACCTTCACGATCGGCAATGTCAGCACGAGCGTCGCGATCAACAGGACCGGCGCAGCGACCCACCAGGCGTGGACCAGCCCGAACGGACCGTTGGTGATCCCGACGAGGAAGCACAGGGGAAACAGGACCGCTCCGATAAGGCCCGTATAGACCGAGATCCGCGCATGTCCGGTTGCATTGGTCGCAGGCGCGCACACGATCTGGAGTGCCATAGCCGGCATGACGAGAGCCAGGCCCGCCACGATCGGCGCCATCGGCAGCCACTTCTCGCCGAAAATCGTCCCGATCGCTTCGGGCGCGGTCAGGGCAAGTCCGATATAGATCGGCGCCGTGATCAGCGCGACCGCGCGCAGCGTGCGGATGAAATAGGACCCGAGCGGGCGGCCCTGCTTGTGCATCTCGGCATAGGCGGGAAAGGCGACCTCGTTCAGCGGCGGGAGGAATCGCCCGGTGACGATCAGGGTGAGGAACAGGGCTTCGGAATAGAGGCCCAGATCGTAGGGTTCGAACACGCGGCCCGCGATGAAGATGTCGCTCTGGCTCTGGACGATCCACAGCAGCTGGACGACCGTCATCGCGCCGCCATAGCTCACCATCGCGCCCGCACCGCGGAAGTCGAAGACCGGCCAGACCAAAAGGCGCGACGACACTGTCAGCACCAGCGCCCGCGCGAAGAAGGCGAGCAGCGGTGCATAAACCAATGCCCAGACGCCGAAATCGAACCAGGCGAGCGTCAGCGCGCTGACCGCCCCAGTCACGGCGCCCGCCATATTGGCGACTCCTTGCGAGCGGAAGGCGATCTCACGCGAGAGAAGCGCGCTTGGAAGTGCAATGAAGGGTGTGGTCAGGAACAGGGCCGCCTGCACGCGCAGCATGTCGGCCACGATCGGCTCGCCGTAATAGTCAGCCGCCAGCGGCGCGATCAGGAACTGCGCGATGGCAAGCGATCCGTTGAGCAGGAGGAGAAGCGCGAAGACCTGTCCGATCTTCCTGCGATCGATCTCGGCTTCCTGCACCAGCGAATTGGCGAATCCCCATCCGTTCATGAAGGCAAGGGCGGCGAGCACCACCTGGCTCATGGCGAACAGGCCGTAATCGCTGGGTTCGAGCAGGCGAACCACCATCAGGGTGGAAACCCAGGTGATGATCTGGGCCGTGATCTGGCTGCCATATCGCCAGGCGAGCGCATGGCGAACGCGGCCGGCAAACCCTCCCGCCTCGGATCCCCTATATAGACTCCCGCCCGCGCGCACCGCGCTCGCGTCATCCGCATTCGCGCCGGGCTGCGTCGCGGAGGCCGGATGCTGATTGTCGTCGGGACCCGTCATAGGAAGCGGCGATAGAGCCGAATCGTTACCAAGGCGAGCAACGCTTCCGTGGTGAAGCGAATCATGGTTGCGAGAATCGGCGGCGAATTCGGGTCCGAATCCCAAAAAGCCAGGGCGGGACGGATTTCTGAAGCCGATTCCCGGGATTCGGTCACAGATCCGATGCCGATTCACCGGCAAATGGACGGTGAATCGGGGGCGCGAATCCCGATTCCGATGGGTATGAGGCTTAAAACCGGATTTGGTTCCTCGCCAACGTCGAAAAAATTGGCCCAAAAAACGCCGGAATTCTGCGCTTTTTTGACGATGGCGAAACAAAATTGCAAAAAGCCGTTGACCGAATCCCGAGTGCCCCCTAGATGGACCTCACCGACGCGGCGCTGGCGGCTTCCACCGCCCACCGCAACGGTCGCCAACATCGAGAGACAGCCGGTCCCCCCGGTGAAAACTGGGGGAACGAAAGCTGTCCCTCATTACATTGTTGAGCGGCTCTTTGACATCGTTGGTTTTTGATGAAGGGACATGTGGGCGACGGCGCCTGGTCCGGGGGTTTTAAGGCTCCGGATACCAGTAACCAAGCCGATTGCCACATCCTTCCAGTGCTCCACGCATTGGATGTGATGATGCATGTTCATTCGTATCCATTACGTTTGACAGTGCAGGTATCGGCTCCTTGAAGCTCTTGCTTGTTCGGTTAGCGGCTTAACCGCCGTACCTTACAGGTAAGTGACACAAACTTGAGAGTTTGATCCTGGCTCAGAACGAACGCTGGCGGCATGCCTAACACATGCAAGTCGAACGAGACCTTCGGGTCTAGTGGCGCACGGGTGCGTAACGCGTGGGAACCTGCCCTTAGGTTCGGAATAACAGTTAGAAATGACTGCTAATACCGGATAATGTCTTCGGACCAAAGATTTATCGCCTTTGGATGGGCCCGCGTTGGATTAGATAGTTGGTGGGGTAATGGCCTACCAAGTCGACGATCCATAGCTGGTCTGAGAGGATGATCAGCCACACTGGGACTGAGACACGGCCCAGACTCCTACGGGAGGCAGCAGTGGGGAATATTGGACA
>JAACTB010000014.1 GCA_009993605.1 Erythrobacter sp. | reverse complement strand
TTTGCCGCGCTTGCCGAACTGATGCGCTAGGAACCGCCTTTTTTGAGCGGGATGCGGATAGACCGGCTGCTCTGCCACCTGCGCTTTGTGCGCACCCGCAGCCGCGCCACCGCCCTCGTCGAAAGCGGGCATCTGCGCCGCAACGGAACGCGCGTCGCCCGCGTCAGCCAGCCAGTCGAACCGGGCGACGTGCTGACCGTGCCGCTGGGCAGCAGAGTCGCGCTGATCGAAATCCTCAGCCTGCCGGACCGGCGCGGATCGCCGCGCGAGGCGCAGGCCTGTTATCGCCTGCTCGATCCGGCTCTTGACCCCAAAGCCTAAATCCCCATAGGCCGGGGGTCAGACACCTTTGAAGGATGGCATTCCCATGACCTACGTCGTCACCGACGCCTGTATCAAATGCAAATACACCGACTGTGTCGAGGTCTGTCCGGTCGATTGCTTCTACGAAGGCGAGAACATGCTCGTCATCAATCCGAGCGAGTGCATCGATTGCGGCGTGTGCGAACCGGAATGCCCGGCCGAAGCGATCCTGCCCGATACCGAGGACAATCTGGAAAAGTGGCTGGAGCTGAACACCAAGTTCAGCGCCGAATGGCCCAATATCACGCAGAAGAAGGACCCGCCCGAAGACGCCGACGAGCACAAGGGCGAAGAGGACAAGTTCGAAGCCTATTTCAGCCCCGAGCCCGGCGAAGGCGACTGAGCCGATCCTCCAGCGTTTCATTCAGGACGGGAAGGCGGCCTTCGCAGCCGGCGGTGACGACGAGATCGGCATCGTCGCTGCGGGGATAGCCTTTTATGCGCTGCTGGCGATCGTTCCGCTGCTGGCGACGGTCGTGCTCGCCTATGGGATCGTGGCCGACCCGGACACCGTAGCGAGGCACATTGCCGCTCTAGCCCAGACCCTGCCGCAATCCGCCGCCGAATTAATCGGGGAGCAGTTGCAGCGCATGACCGAAGGCGAGAACGGCGGCAAGATCCTGAGCCTCCTTCTCGCGGTCGCGCTGTCGCTGTTCAGCGCACGTAACGGGGCGAAATCGCTGATGACGGGCCTCGCCATCGCGCTCAATATCGAGGACCGGCGCGGCTTCCTTCGCGCCAATATCGTCGCCCTCGTTTTGACTGCGGGGGCAGTCGTCGGGCTGGCCGTGACGGCGGGGGCGATCGCGGCACTGGGTTTCCTGCCCGCCGGCGTTGCGGGCGTCGTCAGCCCGCTCGTCGTGTTCCTCGCCGGTATGGGCGGCAGCGCGATGCTGCTGCGCTATGCGCCCCATGGCCATCCCCTCCCCTGGTCCGCGATCAAGCCCGCCGCCGCGCTGTTTTCGGTCCTGTGGCTGGTCGCGACGATCGGCTTCGGGATCTACGCTGCCAATTTCGCCAGCTACGGGGCGACCTACGGCTCGCTCGGCGCGGTGGTGATCCTGCTGACCTGGTTCTACCTCACCGGCTATTTCCTGCTGCTTGCCGCGGAATACGCTTCGGTGCGAGCGAAAACGGCCCTTTCCGACACTTGATTTCACAGACTCGCAATAAAGGCGAGGACGTGCTATATAATGCAACAACCCCGCCGGTTTGCCGCCGGACGGGTGCACTCGATTGAAAGGGCAGGTACCCCCTCAAGCATTCCGGTCCGGTTTTCGCCCGCGGCAAACATGCCCGCGGCACGAACCTCTCGCAATGCTGTCCCCTCCCAAACCCTGCCCGGGACGAAAGGATTTGCGCATGGCGAGCAAGGCCGATGATGCCTTCGATGTTGGCGATTACGTTGTCTATCCCAAGCACGGCGTGGGCCGTGTGATCGAATTGCAGAGCGAAGAAATCGCCGGGATGCAGCTCGATCTCTATGTTCTCCGCTTCGAGAAGGAGCGCATGACGTTGCGCGTTCCGGTCAACAAGGTCGAATCGATCGGTATGCGCAAGCTGTCGAGCGACAAGACCTTGAAGGAAGCGATGGAGACCTTGAAGGGCAAGCCCAAGGTCAAGCGCACCATGTGGAGCCGCCGTGCCCAGGAATACGAAGCCAAGATCAATTCGGGCGAAATCGTCCTGATCGCGGAAGTGACGCGCGACCTGTTCCGCCCGGACGACCAGCCCGAACAGAGCTATTCCGAACGCCAGATCTTCGAAGCCGCCTCCAGCCGCCTCGCGCGCGAACTGGCTGCGATGGAAAAGACCGACGAGCCCGCCGCGCTGGAAAAGATCCTCGACGTGCTGCGCGAACACGCGCCGCAATATTACGACAATCCCGAAGAGGCGTAACGCCGCTCGCTTCGGCGAACATCCGACAGAGCTCGACGAAGGGGCCGTTTCCGACACCGGAAGCGGCCCCTTTCGCATGAGCCGCGCTTGCAGGTCGTCGATTGCTGTATTATTTGCGCAATACGCATGGCGGACGAACAGAAGGGGATTATCGTATGCTGAAAACTCTCATCCGGCGCGTGGCGCCCGTGGCGGTTCTGGCTCTCGGAGCGGTGGCGACTGCGGGCTGCAACGGCAATGTCCAGTTCGGGGATAGCGAGGGCGTCCCTCTCGCCGAACTCGACCGCAGCGGCGGGGCGCCGACCGAGATCGTGCTGGCGGGGCCGGACACGGTCACGGTTATCGAAGGCGGCGCGTTCGATATCGCGGTGTCGGGCGACGAGCGGGCAGTGAACGCGCTGCGTTTCTCGCTCGAAGATGGATCGCTGGCGATCGCGCGCGAACGCAATGCCGGGAGCAAGATCGGCAAGGCTGATGTCCGCGTCACGACGCCGAGCCTCGCCGCCATCGTCCTCGCCGGATCGGGCACGGTCGATGCGCAGCGGCTGACCGGCGATGTCGAAGCGACCATCGCCGGATCGGGCCTGGTGCGCGCGCGCCAGATCGCGGCGCAGAAGTTCGATCTGACGATCGCGGGATCGGGTGGTTTCGAAGGCGCCGGCACGGCCGACCAGCTGGACTTGACGATCGCAGGGTCGGGATCGGGGCGAATGGCACAATTGCGTGCAGGCGGCGCGGACGTCTCCATCGTCGGTTCCGGCAGCGCGGAATTCCATTCCGACGGGAAGGTCGATGCGAGCATCATGGGATCGGGCGACGTGACAGTGAACGGCGATGCGGAGTGCACGGTCAGCAAGATGGGCTCGGGCAGCGTGCGCTGCCGCACGGTGCGCAGCGATTAATGGCGCTTTCACGGGATGGGTCTACAGTCGGGTGGAAAGGTGCCCACCATGCCCCGTCCCGCTTCTATCCGCGCCCTATCTTCACTGATGATCCTGTCCGTCGCTCTGTCGGGCTGTATCGGCACGCTGGTCGACGTCGCGACGGCGCCGGTAAAGGTCGTGAGCAAGGGCGTCGATCTCGCGACGACCAGCCAGTCAGAACGCGACGAGAAACGCGGGCGTGAGATCCGGCAGCGCGAAGAGCGCCTGGGCAAGCTCGAACGCCGCTACGAAGACCGGTTGGAAGACTGCCAGGACGGCGATCGCCGCGCCTGCGCAGAAGCGCGCGACATCTATGCGGAGATGCAATTGCTCATCCGCTCGCTCCCGGTCGAACCCGAACGTTAGTCGGGCGGAGTCGCTGCCCGGCGCAAGCGGTCGTTGATCGCGATGCCGATCCCCTCTTCCGGCACCGGCGCCACCGCGATGCGCGTCTTTTCCGAGTGTGCGGCTTCGTGGAGGCAGGCGTAGAGGCGCGCGGCGGCCTCGTTCAGATCGCCGCGCTCCGAAAGGGTGCAATCGCCGGCGATCGCGCCGAACCCGATGACGAAGTCGTCTGGCGCGACTTCGCCCGAAGAAATGTTCAGCCGCATCGGTTTTCCCGGGGCGTAATGGCTGGCGAGCTGGCCGGGCGCTTCGATGCCCCCCCTGCCCTCTCCGATCGGTAGCGCGCTGTTCCGGTAAGTGCGGTGCAATCGGTCGAGATCGACCGGGCCGGGCCGCAATTCCTCCCATCGTCCATCGGCGCGGATCGCCAAAATCGTCGATTCGAGACCCTCAACGCATGGGCGCCCATCGTCGAGGATCAGCTCGATCCGTCCGTCCAGCGTGGCTGCGACATGCGCGGCGCTGGTCGGGCTGACGAACCCGCTGCGATTGGCGGACGGTGCGGCCAGCGGGAAGTCGCATTCGGCCAGCAGGGCCTGCATCACCGGATGGTTCGGACTGCGCAGGGCAATTGTGTCGAGCCCCGCCGTCACCGCCGCGGCCAGCTTCGCATCAGGTTTGCGGGGCACGACCAAAGTCAGCGGCGCAGGCCAGTAATGGTCGGCGATAATGCCAGCACCGGGAGTTAAGTCCGCATATTCGCGCGCCTGCGCCCCATCGCGCACATGGACGATCAGCGGATTGAAGCTAGGCCGCCCCTTCGCTTCGTAGATGCGCGCCACGGCTTCGTCGCTATCCGCGCGGGCGGCGAGGCCATATACGGTCTCGGTCGGCACCGCCACCAGACCGCCCTCGCGCAGCACCTGCGCCGCGCGCGCGATTCCCTCTGCGTTGGCGAGGATCGTTTCCGTAGCGTATTTGCCGCTCATGCGTTGGCGCTATATCTGTGCTCGCGACAAGCCAAGAGGACTTTCCCCCGTGACCTATTCTCCCGCCACCCAGGACCAACTGCTCGCCATCCGCGTCAACGCCGGAATCGAGGAGCTGGCGCAGAGCGACCGCTTCGCAGCCGCCGAGCCCGACATGGTCGAAGCCATCGTCGAAGGCGTCGGCCAGTTCGCCGCCGGCGAATGGGCGCCGCTCAACCGGGCGGGCGATCTCGAGGGCGCGAAGCTCGAAAACGGCGTGGTGCGCCTGCCCGACGGGTTCGAGGAAGCCTACAAGCATTACGTCGAACAGGGTTGGAACGCGATCGCTTCGCCGGGCGAGTTCGGCGGCCAAGGCCTGCCCTTCACGCTCGCCTGCAACGTGCTCGAAAATCTCGGCACGGCGAATATGGCGTTCAACCTCCTACCGATGCTGAGCGTCGGCGCGATCGAGGCGCTGGAGCATCACGGGTCGCGCGACTTGCAGGAGAAGTATCTTCCGCAACTGGTCAGCGGCGCGTGGTCGGGCACGATGAATCTGACCGAGCCGCAGGCGGGCTCCGATGTCGGCGCGTTGCGAACCACTGCCCATCCCATCGAGGACGGCGAGCACGCAGGCAAATGGTCGATCAAGGGCCAGAAGATCTACATCACCTGGGGCGAGCACGAGCTGGCGGAGAATATCATCCACCTCGTTCTCGCACGCACGCCGAACGCGCCCGAGGGCAGTCGCGGCATATCGCTGTTCGTGGTGCCGAAGTTCCACGTGAAACCCGATGGATCGCTTGGGGGCCGCAACGATCTGCGGTGCGTCAGCATCGAGCACAAGCTCGGCATCAACGCCTCGCCCACCTGCGTCATGAGCTATGGCGACAATGGCGAATGCGTCGGCGAACTGGTCGGGGCGGAAAATCGCGGGCTCGCGGCGATGTTCACGATGATGAACAATGCGCGCATCAATGTCGGCAATCAGGGCGTCCAGATCGGCGAGCGCGCCACGCAGCAGGCGACCGATTACGCTGCCGAGCGCATTCAGTCCGCGCGCGCGGGATCGGGCGACAAGGAGCCGGTGGCGATTCTCGAACATCCCGATGTGCGCCGCATGATCCTGCGCATGAAGGCGCTGACCGAAGGGATGCGGGCATTACTATATTACACCGCCGGACAGACCGATCGCGGCACTCTGGGCGACGAGGCGGCCAAGGCGCGCGGCGATATCTGCGTGCCGCTGATCAAGGCTTGGGGCACCGATGCGGGCACCGAAGTCGCCAGTCTCGGCATCCAGGTTCATGGCGGCATGGGCTATGTCGAGGAGACCGGCGCCGCCCAGCACTGGCGCGATTCGCGGATCGCCCCGATCTACGAAGGCACCAACGGGATCCAGGCCGCCGATCTCGTCACGCGCAAGCTGGGCCTCGATGGGGGCGAGGCGCTGATCGGCTTCCTCGAAGAGATCGCGCGCGATTGTGCCGAGGAACCGACCCTGTTCGCACTCGCGGGCGATTGCGCGGGCGTCGCGCGCTGGATGCGCGAGGATGCCTCGCTCGACGATCGCCTCGCCGGCAGCGTCCCGTTCTGCACGATGATGGCCGTGCTCGTCGCCGGATGGCAGCTGGTGAAGCAGCGCGATGCCGTGGCAGGCGGCGCGGCGCCCGCGCTCGAAAAAACCAAGCCGGTGACCGTGCGCTTCTTCCTCGAACGCATCGTGCCCGAAGCGGCGGGCCTGAAAGCCAGCGCGATCGCGGGCGCGGAGCTGCTCTATTCGCTGGAGAGCAACGCGCTGCTGGCGTGATTTACTGCGCGGGTTCCTCGCGCGCGAAATCGTCCTCGCCGAAGGTCGCGCGCAGATCGCCCGTCAATTCGCGCTGCGGGGGTAGCGATCGGGCCGTTCGACGCTCGATCGCGCCTGCGGGCTGCGCATTGGGAGCGATGACGCGCCAGATGATCCCGGCGGTGTCGTCGCTTACCAGGAGAGCGCCGTCCTGCGCCCAGCCGACCCAGGTCGGACGCCCGCGCGTGGTCCCTTCGCCGGTCAGGAAATCGGTGAGGACCGGAACGGGCTTGCCCTGCGGATTGCCGCGCTCGTCGAAGGCGACATAGACCACATCGTAGCCCGCGGCGGGCTTGCGGTTCCAGGACCCGTGCCGCGCGACGAAGGCCCCGGAGCCGAATTGCGGGCCCATGCGCGCCCCTTCCTTCGTGAAGGCGAGACCGAGCGCCGCGACGTGCGGCCCCATCGCATATTCCGGGCGACGGGCATATTCGGTGAGATAGGCGGGCATCGGCGCGTCGACCCGCTCGTCGATCTTGTTGCGCCAATAGACCCACGGCCAGCCATATTGCGCGCCCACGGGCACGTTGGTGAGGTAATCGGGCACGAGGTCCGATCCGAGCATGTCGCGCTCGTTCACCGTGGTCCACAATTCGCCCGACCAGGGGTTGAAATCGAGCCCGTTGGCATTGCGCAGGCCGGCGCCGAAGACCCGCTGCGTGTTGGTTTCGAGATTGTATTCCCAGATCAGCGCGCGGCCTTCCTCGGCCTCCATGCCCTTCTCGCCGATATTCGAAGCCGAGCCGACCGCGACATACAGGCGATCGCCATCGGGATGCAGCACGATATTGCGCATCCAGTGATTGCCGCCCGGGGCCAGATCCATGAGCTTGCGCGGCGCCCCCAGGCTCGTCGCGCCGAGCTGGTACGGGAACGCCAGCACCGCATCGTGATTGGCGACGTAAAGCGTCCCGTCGTTCCAGGCGATGCCCGAAGGCGAGGCGAGTTCGTCGGTCAGCGTGGCGCGCTGTTCGGCTCGCCCGTCCCCATCCGCATCGCGCAGAAGAACCAATTCATCGGGCGAAGGCCCGGCGGCGCCCGCCTTCTCGAACAGGAGACCAGCGATGAAATTGGTGATCGAGAAGCCGCCATCGCCTTCGCTCGCCGGAGCGCGGGTGAGCGTGACCAAGACATCCCCATTGGGGAGCGTATGGATGACGCGCGGGTGATCAAGCCCCTCGGCGAAGCGCATGACCGTCAGCCCTTCGGCCGCGCTAGGCACCTCGTTTGCCGCCCAGCCGACCGGTTCGGCGATCTTCACCGTGGGGATCGTCTCGGCTTCGGGTTCCTGCAAGGTCGGGTCGGTGCCCGCGACCTCGTCGACGGTGAGATCGGCGGTGTCGCCTCGCGTTACGAAAAAGACCGCCACGGCGATGGCGAGGACCACGACAAGAATGCCGATCAGGATTTTGGTGCGCGTTTTCATGGGTACGCGGTTTAGTCCGCCGCGCGCCTTGCGGCAATGGCGCGCGCTTCCTAGCTTGCTCGCCATGTACGATTTCCGCCCCGCCGACGGCACGCCCAAGCCCGAACTCTATCGCGATCTCCTCTCCGCCGCCGACGCGCTGACTGCGGATGAAGCGGATGGAGTCGCCAATATGGCCAATGTCGCGGCACTGTTGTGGGAATTCCTGCCCGACGTGAACTGGACGGGATTCTATCGCACCGATCCGAAGTCCGACGATGGCGAACTCGTGCTCGGCCCGTTCGCCGGACGCCCCGCCTGCATTCGCATTCCGCGCGGCAAGGGGGTCTGCGGCGCGGCGGCGGCGAGTGGGGAGACGCAGCTCGTCCCCGATGTCCATGCCTTCCCGGGCCACATCGCCTGCGATTCGGAAACCGCGTCCGAGCTCGTCGTGCCCGTCCTGCGCGATGGCGACGTGATCGCAGTCATCGATCTCGACAGTCCGAGCGCCGCGCGGTTCGATGAGGAGGATCGCGACGGAATCGAGGCGCTGGCGCGGATGCTCGCCGCGCGTATCTGATACAGATTTGCAGCGCTAATTGCCCCAAACAGGGACGCCGCGCCTCTGCCGGTTTGGAAGCGGTCGGCGCGTGATGGTATCGCAACGCTCAATCTCCGCGTGAAAGCGGGGGACTCGCGCTCGCGAAAGGAAGACCAGGATGACCGTACGCACTCTCGCCGCCGCCCTCGCCGCCAATCTTGTCGGGGGAGCCGCCACCGGCGCAGCGGCGCAGACGATCTTCTATGAAGACGGCGACTATCTCTACGCCGTGCCCGCCGACACCGTGGTGACGCAAACGGTCGAAACCCAGGCTCCCACCACGGCGGTTGTGGTTCCGATGCCCGACATGGCGCAGCCCGTCTTCACCTACGATCCGGTGGTGCAGCCGATCGGCGGGGCGGTCGTCGAAGACACGGTGGTCGAGAGTACAGTTGTCGAGAGTACTGCTCCGCGCGGCGCGGTCCGGTCGATCCCGGCGCGCCCGGTCGATGAGACCTATAATTCTCCGGCCTATTCGGGTCCGGTCTATCAGGGCACCTACGCCTATGCGACCGCGCCGCGCTCCGGCTATCTTCCGGGAGGTGGCCAGCTCGTTAGTTTCGACCGCGAGGCCTGGCTGGCGGAATGCCGTGCCCGCATCGGGACGTACGAGGACAGCGATCGCGCGCGGCTGATCGGGACGCTCGCCGGTGCGGCTGCGGGCGGTTTCATCGGTAACCGGGTTGTCGGGAGCGGTAACCGCCTCGGCGGAACTTTGATCGGCGCGGGGACCGGGGCGCTTGCCGGATCGGTCGTCGGCGACGCGATCGACGATCGTAACGATGCGCGCCGCTATCAGGCGGGCTATGGGGACGATGGCGGCTATTGCGCGGCTTATCTCGACGATTACCTCGCCCGCGCCAGCCAGACGGCGGCTTCCACCACCACGACCGTACCGGGCCAGCAATATTTCCTCGTGCCCGTGACGGTCGAGGTCGCGCAACAGCCGGTCTATTCGGACTGAGCCTGCGCGCCCTTACGGGCGGGTCTAGATTTCCCCGCCTGTGAGGCGCTGGCACACCAGATCGAGCTGATCGAGCGTCCGGTACCGGATGCTGACCGTTCCCTTGCCCGGATCATCCGCCTTGATCCGCACTTGCAGGCCGAGAAATTCTTCCAGATGGCGCTGCACAGCTTCGAGATCCGCATCGGCGGGCGAGGAGCCGTTGGCGGCGGAGTTCGTGCGCCGAGCCTTCGCGGGAGCGTTTCCGCGCGCCAGGCGCTCGACTTCGCGCACGGACAGGTCCGCCTTGACCGCCTGTTCGGCAATCGCGACGGCGTCGTCGTTCCCGACCAGCGCACGCGCATGGCCCATCGATAGCTTTCCGCCCTCGACGAGGTCGAGCACCGGAGCGGGCAGCGCGAGCAGGCGCATGATGTTCGCAACATGGCTGCGCGATTTCTCGACCATCTTGGCGAGGTCGGCCTGAGTCATCCCCTCCCCTTCGGACAGGCGATGATAGGCGCGCGCTTCCTCGACTGCGTTGAGATCCTCTCGCTGCAGGTTCTCGATGAGGGCAAGGGCTGTGATTTCGCGCGTGTCGAGATCGCGCACGATGGCGGGAATGTCGTGAAGGCGAGCCCTCTGCGCCGCGCGCCAACGCCGCTCCCCGGCAACAAGGCGGTAACGATTGTTACCTTCCGGCGTGACAATGATCGGCTGGATGACGCCGCGCGCCGCGATCGAAGCGGCAAGCTCGGCGAGCGCGTCCTCATCGAAATGGGTGCGCGGCTGATTCGGCAGGGGCGAGATGGATGCGATCGGGATCGAACGCAGGCCTTCGCGCGGCGCGGCCTGACTCTCATCGCTATCGGACGGAGAAGAGGGGCCGTCGCCGCCGGCAGACGCCGCCACCGGCTCTTCGCGGCGAGTCTCGCCCATCAAGGCGCCCAAACCACGGCCGAGCTTGCGTTTGCGGATCGCTACCCGCTCGGCGACGGTCGAACCGGGTCGCCGGTCGTCTTCGTATTCCTCGCTCATGCGGCCTTCCTTTCCTGTGGCAATCGGCCGATCAATTCCCGCGCCAGCGCGATATAAGCGCGGCTCCCCGGACATGCGTGATCGTAGATCAGCGCAGGCAAGCCATGGCTCGGCGCCTCCGACAGGCGGACATTGCGCGGAATCACCGATTCGAAGACGAGCTTGCCGAGACAATCGCGGACATCGTCGGCCACCTGATCGGTGAGGCGATTGCGGCGGTCGAACATGGTGAGGACGACGCCGACGATGCCGAGATCGGGATTGAACCGCTCCTGCACGCGCTCCACCGTCTGAAGCAGCTGGCTAAGACCTTCGAGCGCGAAGAACTCGCATTGCAGTGGGACGAGCAAGGTGTCCGCGGCGCCCAGCGCGTTGAGCGTCAGCAGGCCCAGCGACGGTGGGCAATCGATGAAACAGATGTCGTAATGGCTTCGGGCCGAGAGAGCCTGATCGAGCCTAGCCGTGCGATCCTCGACGCCGACCAGTTCGACCTCCGCACCAGAGAGGTCTTGCGTCGCGGCCACGATATCGAGGCCGGGAACGTCGGTTCGCTGTGCTGCCTGGTCGAGCGTGGCTTCCTGCAGCAGCAGGTCGTAACTCGACACGGTACGGGCACTCGCTGGAATTCCCAGACCGGTCGAGGCATTGCCCTGGGGGTCAAGATCGACCAGCAACGTCTTCCAGCCGGTCGCCGCCATCGCGGTTGCGATATTGATGGCAGTGGTGGTTTTGCCCACCCCACCCTTCTGATTGGCGATGGCGATGGTGATCATGGCTTAGCCTCTATCCGTCCCAATCCGATGATGATGCCCGCTTCGGGGTCCGTTTGCGAATGTTCCACGTGAAACAGCGCGCGCCGCTTTTTCGGAAGCGCGTCCACTTCCTGCGCCGCAGACCGCCCCTTGGGCAATATCCAGCGCGTCTCCTTTGTGGAGAAGCGAGCGGATAAGTCCAGCAACCTCGGCAGCGGAGCGAACGCCCGCGCCGTTATGCAATCCGCGTCGAAGCTTTCGACATGTTCCAGCCGGACGCCGTGGATCGTGCAGTTTTCGAGGTCGAGATCGGCTTTGACACTCGCAAGCCATTCGACCCGCTTTTTGCGCGATTCGACGAGATGGAAACGCTGATCGGGCCGCGCAATTGCAAGCGCAATCCCGGGGAAGCCTGCTCCGGTGCCGAGATCGAGCCAGACCGAGACCTCGGAACCAGCATGATCGAGCAATTGGACAGAGTCCGCGATATGTCGGAGCCACACCTCGTCGAGGCTGCGCGCGGCGACAAGATTCTGACGCGAGTTTTCTTCTCGCAGCATGGTGACGAGGCGATCGATTTTTTCCATCGCCTTCGCGTCGCATCGTGCCGAGACGAAAGCCCGCGCATCGGCTTCGCTCTCGATCATGCCGCGCGGCTTTCGGCCCGGCGCGCTCTGACCAGCAAAGCCGCCAACGCGGCAGGCGTGATTCCCGGAACGCGCGCCGCGGCCGCCAACGTCTCCGGCCGCGCGCGCGTCAACCGCTCGACCATCTCATTCGACAGCCCAGCCACGTCTTCGTAGGAGAAATCCACAGGGAGAGCGACGTGGTCGTTCGCGCGCAGGTCTTTCAATTCCGCCTCCTGCCGGGCGAGATACGGCGCGTAGGCCGCATCTTCGACCGCTTCGGTCACCACCGGATCACTCCAGTCCCAACCCTGTGGCATCAGCGCTGTCAGGGCATCCGGCTCGACGGCCTGGTGCTGGAGCCAGACGCCGACGGTTCGCTTCGCACCGACCGGATCGATGGCAACACCCGCCGCGGCGAGTTCACGCGGAGACAGCTCCGTATCGAGTTCGCTCCGCGCCTGTTCGAGCCGCGCCTGCCGCCGCTCGAACCAAGCGGCCCGCTCTTCGCCCACACAGCCAAGCGCCATGCCAAGCGGCGTGAGTCTTGTATCCGCATTGGCGGCGCGCAATCGCAGGCGGTATTCGGCCCGCGATGTCAGCATCCGGTAAGGCTCGCTCACTCCATGGAGAGTGAGATCGTCGACCATCACGGCGATATAGGAGTTGGCTCGATCGAGTGCCGGGCCATCGCGATCGAGAATGCGCGCCGCCGCGTTCAGCCCAGCGACCAGGCCCTGCGCCGCCGCTTCCTCATATCCGGTCGTGCCGTTGATCTGCCCCGCGCAATAGAGGCCCGGCATGGCCCTCACCTGTAGATCGCGTGAAAGAGCACGCGGATCGATATGATCGTATTCGACCGCATAGCCGGGGACGACCATGTCGACCTGCTCCAACCCCTCCATGCTGCGCAGCATCGCAAGCTGCGTATCTTCGGGGAGCGAGGTGCTGATCCCGTTGGGATAGACGAGATGCGTGCCCAGCCCCTCGGGTTCGAGGAAGACCTGATGGCCTTCGCGATCGCCGAAGCGGTGGATCTTGTCCTCGATCGAGGGGCAATAGCGCGGCCCCTGCCCCGCGATCGCGCCGCTGAAGAGAGGGGAGCGATCAAGATTGGCGCGGATGATGTCGTGACTTTCGCGATTGGTCCGCGTGATCGCGCAAAAGACCTGCGGGTTCATGCGACCCGGTGCCAGCGACGACATGGTCCAGTCTTCGCCGTCGGAAGGCTGCTCTTCCAAGCAGGCCCAATCGATCGTCCGCCCATCGAGGCGCGGTGGCGTGCCTGTTTTGAGACGCGCCATGGGAAGGTCAGCGCCCCGCATCTGGTCCGCGAGCCGCTGCGCGGCGTTTTCGCCCACGCGTCCGCCCTCTCGCCTTACCTCACCGCGATATAAGACGCCGCCCAAAAACGTGCCGGTACACAAAATGACGCTGGGCGCTTCGAGCGAGGTGCCATCCGCCAGGTCGACCCCCGCAACCCGCTCTCCCGAAAGGCGCAGGGCCGCAGCTTCGCCCGCAATAATCGTCAGCGTCGAAAGCTGCGCCAGTTGGCTTTGGACTGACCGTTTGAACAGGTGCCGATCCGCCTGGACCCGCGGCCCCCAGACCGCGCTGCCCTTGGAGCGATTGAGCATTCGGTAATGTATCGCGCCCGCATCCGCCGCGCGTCCGATCACGCCATCGAGCGCATCCACCTCGCGAACCAGATGGCCCTTCCCCAATCCGCCGATGGCGGGATTACAGCTCATCGCGCCGACCGTGGCCGGGTCGAAAGTCACGAGCGCCACGTGCACACCCATGCGCGCAGCGGCCGCAGCCGCTTCCACACCGGCGTGTCCCCCGCCGATTACGATGATGTCGAATTGCGCCATGAGTCGCTAATAGGAGGGAGCAGCGACGCGGTCAAAGCCGTTCCTTCTGACGTGTTCCACGTGAAACATCACTTTCCGATGCAGAACCGTCCGAACAAGGCGTCGAGCATATCCTCGGTCGAGGCACTGCCTAAAAGGGCATCGAAAGCCCGCCGGGCAATGCGCAATTCCTCGCCCATCGTAAGGAAATCCTGCGCTGGCTGGAGGGATTGCACGGCTTGAACCGCTTCGCCGACCAAGCGCCGCTGCCGCGCGTTCAGAGCCGCCTCGCCCGGCTTGGGCAGGATGCTCCGCGCGCGCTCGACGATGTCACGCTCCAGTGCGTCCATCCCAAATCCGGTAACAATCGATACTGTATGCGAGGCCGAGGGCTTGGCCTCGAAATCGTCGGCATCGGCTCGTGCCGAAACCTCCACCGCGCCCATCGGCCCTCCCCCCTCCGGCCCCAGCCAAAGGACGATATCCGCGCGGTCCAGCTGGGCGCCAGCCCGCTCGATCCCGATCCGCTCGATCGCATCATCGCTGTCGTCGCGCAGACCGGCAGTATCGACCAGGACCAGCGGCACACCGCCGAGCGCCACAGGGCGTTCGATCGCATCACGCGTCGTTCCCGCCACGGGCGAGACTATCGCTGCCGCGTCGCGGACCAGCGCGTTGAAAAGGCTCGATTTCCCGCTATTGGGCGGCCCCGCAAGAACGACGCGCACCCCTTCGCGCAATCGCTCGACCGGCGGCCGCTCAAGCCATTCGGCCATCTGCCCGGCGAGCTCTTCGGTTTCGGCGAAGAACGCTTCGGGCAAATCCTCGACATCGTCCTCGTCCGAAAAATCGAGCACGGCTTCGATCTGGGCACCGAGAGCGAGAACGCGATCCCGCCACGCCTCGGCCTGTCGAGAGATCGCACCGCTGAAGGCGCGCGTCGCCGCCTGCCGCTGCAATTCGGTTTCCGCTGCAAGCAGATCGCCCAACCCCTCCGCCTCGGCCAGATCGAGCACACCGTTCGCAAAGGCGCGGCGCGTAAACTCGCCCGCTTCGGCGTGGCGCAAATTCGCGAAACCCGCCAATTCCCGCTGGATCGCCGCAATTACCGCGCGCCCGCCATGGCAATGCAGTTCCGCCAAATCCTCGCCTGTCGCTGTGCGGGGTCCGGGAAACCAGAGGACGAGTGCCGAATCGAGCAAGGCGCCGTCCGCGTCGCTGAGCGTCCGCAGGGACGCCCGCCGCGGGTCGGGGAGCGATCCCGCCAGTCTTCGGACGGCATCGCCCGCGTCCGGGCCGCTGATCCGTATCACCGCGATCGCGCAAGGCGGCGTGCCGCTCGACACGGCGAAAATCGTATCGGTCATCCTTTTCGCCCCGTCGGCGAGATTTTCAGCTCAGCTGGATTTGTCGCCGTCGGGCTTCGAGGAGCCCGGACCGCGATGGGCCTGAGCCCCTTCCATGAAGCTCTGAAACAGCTTGAAGCCCGCTTGGCCCATCGGTGCCAACTGCCGCGCATATTCCTGGAGCTTTTCGGTATCGGACACGCCCGACATCGCCTTGGACATCATGTCGACATAGACGGCGTTGGCCTTGCCCACGTCGGGCAGGCCCATGAAGCTCCGCGCCTCTTCCGGCGTACAATCGATTTCGACATGGACCTTCATCGCGCTTCCTCCGTTAGCTTCCTGAGACCTATCTGGGTCGGGGACGCGGGGGAAGCAAGCGCCGCCTCGCCGAACCGGCCTACCAATCGTGAACCACAGCAGCGACGGAGCCATCATGAGCACGACCACCAGCATCCCCACCCTGAACGGCGACGACGAATTCAAGGCCTATGTCGCCCGCCCGGCCGACGAACCAAAGGCCGCGATCGTGGTGATTCAGGAGATTTTCGGCGTGAACGCAGGTATCCGCCGCAAGGCCGACAAGCTGGCCGAGGCCGGCTATCTCGCCGTGGCGCCCGACCTTTTCTGGCGGATGGAGCGCGGCATCGAACTCGATCCCGATGTCGAGCCCGAATTCCAGCAGGCGCTCGACTGGATGCAGAAGTTCGACCAGGACGAAGGCGTCCGCGATATCGAGGCGACGATCAAATGGGCTCGCGAGGAAAGCGGCGGGAAGAAGGTCGGTGCGGTCGGTTACTGCCTCGGCGGGCGCCTCGCCTATATGACTGCAGCGCGCACAGATTCCGATGCGACGGTCGGCTATTACGCGGTCGGCGTCGATGAATTGCTGCGCGAGAAGGACGCGATCGCCAATCCGCTGATGCTGCATATCCCGACCGAGGATGGCTTCGTCGACAAGGAGACGCAGAAAAAGATGCATGAAGGCCTCGATCCGCATCCCAAGGTGACGCTGCACGATTACGAGGGCATGGATCACGGCTTCGCGACCGAGTTCGGCAAGCGCCGCAACGAGGAGAATGCGGAATTGGCCGACAAGCGCACTGCCGAATTCTTCGCCGAGCATTTGGAGGCCTGATGAAGAACCCGGCGAAGCTGCGCCCATCGTCCGAACTGTTCATGCGGTTCGGTCCGACACTCGTGGTCGTGCTGATGGTCGCCCTGTCGCTGACGGTGCCGGCATGGCGGTGGGGGCTCGCATTGTCCCTACCGCTGCTGGCACTGGCGATCTACGACTTCGCGCAGAGGCGCCATTCGCTCTGGCGCAATTATCCGATCCTGGCCCATATCCGCTGGATCGCGGAGGATTTGCGCCCCTTCGCGCAGGCCTATTTCGTCGAGAGCGATACCGAGGGCCGTCCTTTCAATCACAACGAACGCGCCCTCGTTTATGCCCGGAGCAAGGGCCAGCTCGATTCGCATCCCTTCGGCACCGAACTCGACGTTTATTCCGACGAATACGAGTGGCTGGCCCATTCGATGGCGCCGAAGGAGGATATCGCCGAGGAATGGCGCGTCGATGTCGGGAACGACCAGTGCAAACAGCCTTATTCCGCCGCTCTCCTGAATATTTCCGCGATGAGTTTCGGATCACTGTCCGCCAATGCGATCATGGCGCTGAACAAGGGCGCAGCGGCGGGCAATTTCTACCACGATACCGGGGAAGGCGGCCTGTCGCGCTATCACCGCGAACATAAGGGCGATCTCGTCTGGGAAATCGGCAGTGGATATTTCGGGTGCCGGAAAGATGACGGCGCTTTCGATCCGGCCAAATTCGCCGACACCGCCCAGATCGATCAGGTCAAAATGGTCGAGATCAAATTGAGCCAAGGCGCCAAGCCCGGCCATGGCGGCGTCCTCCCCGGATCGAAAGTGACCGAGGAGATCGCCGAAGCGCGCGGCGTGTCCGAAGGGCAGGATTGCGTCAGCCCTGCGGCGCACTCGACCTTTTCGACGCCGGTGGAACTGCTTGAATGGGCGGCCCGGCTGCGCGAGCTTTCGGGCGGCAAGCCGGTCGGCGCGAAACTGTGCGTCGGCAAGCCGCACGAGATGTTCGCGCTCGTCAAAGCAATGCGCGAGACGGGGATCGTGCTCGACTATCTGGTGGTGGACGGAGCGGAAGGAGGCACGGGCGCGGCGCCGGTCGAATTCTCGAACCGCGTCGGTATGCCCCTGCGCGAAGGCCTGATTCTGGTCCGCAACGCTCTGGTGGGCACGAATCTGAAACCCCAGGTCAAACTCGCCGCATCGGGCAAGGTGCATTCGGGCGCGGGGATTGCGATCAATCTCGGCCTCGGGGCGGACTGGTGCAATGCGGCGCGCGGCTTCATGTTCGCGCTGGGCTGCGTCCAGTCGCTCAAATGCCATACCGACCATTGCCCCACCGGCATCGCCACGCAGGACAGCACGCGCCAGCGGGGACTTGTGGTGACCGACAAGAGCGAGCGCGTGGCCCGGTTCCAGCGCAGCACGCTCAAATCCTTTCGCGAAATGGTCATCGCCATGGGGCTCGATAATCCCTGGCAGATCGAACCGCGTCATATCTCGGAACGTCTCGATTCGGCCCGCGCGGACAGCGTCGATCGCATCCAGACCTTCCTCGCGCCCGGACAATTGCTCGACGATCCGGGCTCGACGCCTTACCAGCGCTATTGGAACGCAGCGCGGATAGACAGTTTCGTGGAGGCATGATGTCGGCTGAACGGGGATTGCGCCGCTGGCACGCGGCAGTCGAAGGGGGCAACGACGCGGCAGTACTGGGCGCGATGATCGCGGAGGACGCGGTCTTCCACTCGCCCGTGGTCCACACGCCGCAGACGGGCCGCCCGATCGTCACCGCCTATCTGGCCGCCGCCGGACAGACGCTCGCCAATGACAGCTTCCGCTATGTTCGCGAGATCGTGGACGGCGATACGGCCATGCTCGAATTCGAAACCGAGATGGACGGGATCCACGTCAACGGCGTCGACATCATCCGCTTCGATGCGGACGGCCATATCCTCGATTTCAAGGTCATGGTCCGGCCTTTGAAGGCAGTGAACAAGGTCTGGGAAGCGATGGCGGCGCAGCTGGAGCGGGCCAACAGAGCCTGAGCTAGGCGGCCTTCCGGCGGCTGCCGAAGCGTTCCAGTTCGGCCATCATGGCACTCGGCAGGGCAGTGCGAGAGATGACCGCAAGTTCCTCTTCAGCGCCCTGCCCCGCGCGGCGCATCGCCCATTTCGGAAACAGACGCGTCGGACTTTCGGCCCGGTGGAGAATCCGCACGCCGCCGTGGCGGCGATCCTCGGCCAGCTGGCTCAGCAATATGTCGAGCGCATCCTGCGGTCCTTCGACATATTGCAGGAATTCGCGCCCGTCATAGATCAGAAATCCGGTCACACCGCGCGAAGGATTGCGCCGCGCCGATGCCTCGATGATCGCGAACACATCCCCGCTGTCGATATTCGCGGCAGCGGTGCTGGTATAGAGAAGGCTGGCAATCATCGTCGGTCCACTTCGTACCCGTCGTGGTCCGTATATTACGCAAAATGTGGACAAGCCGTTAAACCGCTCCGCGGTAAATACCTGACCGGGCAGCGTAAATTTGCGCTGCCCGGTCAGAACCATCCTACTGGTTCATCGTCGCGAAGAAGTCTTCGTTGGTCTTGGAATCCTTCATCTTGTCGAGGAGGAATTCCATCGCGTCGATCGTGCCCATCTGCATGAGAATGCGACGAAGGACCCACATCTTCGACAGCTTGTCCTTCTCCACCAGCAGCTCTTCCTTGCGGGTGCCGGACTTGCCCACGTCGAGCGCCGGGAAGATGCGCTTGTCGGCGACCTTGCGGTCGAGGACGATTTCGCTGTTGCCGGTGCCCTTAAACTCTTCGAAGATCACTTCGTCCATGCGGCTGCCGGTATCGATCAGCGCGGTGGCGATGA
The DNA here is from genome assembly GCA_009993605.1 of Erythrobacter sp. Lineage (GTDB taxonomy): Bacteria > Pseudomonadota > Alphaproteobacteria > Sphingomonadales > Sphingomonadaceae > Qipengyuania. The sequence goes on along the minus strand of JAACTB010000014.1, from coordinate 131,337 downwards.
TGGAGAGCGAGCCGCCCTCCTCGATATTGCGCGCTGCGCCGAAGAAGCGCTTGGGCCGCTGCAATGCGTTGGCATCGACACCGCCGGTCAGCACCTTGCCCGAGCTCGGCACCACGGTGTTGTAAGCGCGGCCGAGCCGGGTGATCGAGTCCAGCAGGATCACGACATCGTGCTTGTGTTCGACCAGGCGCTTGGCCTTTTCGATCACCATTTCGGCGACCTGAACGTGGCGATTGGCGGGCTCGTCGAAGGTCGAGGAGATGACCTCGCCCTTCACCGAGCGCTGCATGTCGGTGACTTCCTCGGGCCGTTCGTCGACGAGGAGGACGAGGAGGAACACCTCCGGGTGATTGTCGGTGATCGCCTTGGCGATGTTCTGCAACAGCACGGTCTTACCCGTACGCGGCGGGGCGACGATCAGCGCGCGCTGGCCCTTGCCCTGCGGCGAGACGATGTCGATCACCCGCGCGCTCTTGTCCTTCACCGTCGGATCGAGCGTGTCGAGCGACAGCTTCTGTTCGGGATAGAGCGGAGTGAGATTGTCGAAATTGGTGCGCATCCGCACCGCTTCGGGATCGTCGAAATTGACCTTGTAGAGCTTGGTCAGGGCGAAATAGCGCTCGCCTTCCCTGGGCGCACGGATCTCGCCTTCGACCGTGTCGCCGGTCCTCAGGCCCCATTTGCGGACCTGATTGGGCGAGACGTAGATATCGTCCGGCCCGGCGAGGTAATTCGCCTCGGGCGAGCGCAGGAAGCCGAAGCCGTCCTGAAGCACCTCGATGGTGCCGATGCCCATGATCTTTTCTTCGTATTCCTCGTCCTCGGCCAGTTCGCGCAGGATGCAGAACATGAGGTCCTGCCGCCGCATCGTGCTCGCGCCTTCGACGCCGAGTTCCTCGGCCATCGACACGAGGTCGGCCGGGGTCTTTTCTTTCAAATCCTTGAGATGCATCGGTTTTCTCGAATTATAAGGTAGCTTGGAAATGGCCCTGAAGGTCGTGTGTCCGCGCCAGGGTGAAGGGCGGACGGGCTTGGGGAAAGCAGACCCGGCCAGCGCGAAGATCTCGCGAAGGCCTCAGCCGAATAGGAGATGAGGGAGTTACGTGCGACGCCCGCACCCGTCAATCGCGAAAGCGGCGAGACGAGGAATCGGGGCGCCTAATCAGGGCAACGAATCAGAACGGTTTGACGATCACCAGCACCACAATCAGCGCCAGAAGGATCGCAGGCACTTCGCCGAACAGCTTCAATTGCTTCTCGCTCAAGGGCCGTTCGCCCTTCACCATCTTCTTCGCCTGGACGACCATGTACATGTGGTAGCCGGTCAGCAGCAGCACCAGCAGCAGCTTGGCATGGAACCACCCTTGCGAGAACGCGCCGATCGTCCCTGCCAGCGCGAAGCCCAGCAGCCAGACGACGATCAGGCTAGGCGTCAGAATGATGTGGCGCAGTTTGCCGATCCGATCCTTCCACACCGCGGTTTCGGGCGCCTTCGCAGCGTAGGGATGCAGATACAGCATCTGGCGCGGCAGGATGAAGAGGCCCGCCATCCAGAACACCATGAAGATGATATGCCCGGCCTTCAGCCAGAGATAGGTCATGGAGAAAATGTCCTGCATCGCCAGCCCATCTAGGGCCGCTGGCGCCATGCGCCAAGGGGGAGATTCAGCGAGATGTCGCGCCTAGCCGCGCACCGCCGCCAACAGCCGCTCGACATGCTCGATCGGCGTGCGCCGGTCGATCCCGTGGCCGAGATTGAAGACATGCGGCCGGTCCTGGAGCGCATCGAGAATAAAGCGGACGCGCGTTTCGAGATCCCCGTTTCCGGCCAGCAGAAGCAGCGGATCGAGATTGCCCTGCACCGGCATCCCTGCGGGCAGTTCGCGCGCCGCCCATACCGTATCGAGCGTTTCGTCGAGCCCGACCGCATCGACACCCGTTTCGCGGGCATAGGCCGGCAGTTTTTCGCCCGCGCCCTTGGGAAAGCCGATCACCGGCGTATCGGGATGCGATTGCTTGAGCGCGGCGACGATCGCGGCGTTGGGCGCGATGACCTGCTTCTCGAACTGGTCGGGCGCGAGGCTTCCCGCCCAGCTGTCGAACAATTGCACCGCTTCGGCACCGGCATCGATCTGGCCACGCAGATAGGTCACCGTTTGATCGACGATGCGGTCGAGTATCGCACGCAGCCGTTCGGGGTCGCGATAGGCGAGAGCCCGCGCATCGTGCTGGTCGCGGCTGCCTTCGCCCGCGATCATGTAGGTCGCAACCGTCCAGGGCGAGCCGGCGAAACCCAGCATGGTGGTCTCCGCGCCCAGCCTCGCCCGGCAGCGGCGCACCGTTTCGTAGATCGGCTCGTAATGCTCGGGATGGGGCTCCAGCGCGTCGAGAGCGGTCTCCAGCAGCGTTGGCGACAGTTTGGGCCCCTCCCCTGCTAGGAACTCCAAATGCTGCCCCAGAGCGTGCGGAACGATCAGGATATCGGAAAACAGGATCGCCCCGTCGAACCCGAACCGCTCGATCGGCTGCAAGGTCACTTCGCACGCCGCCTCGCTGTCATAGGCGAGTTCGAGGAAACCGCCCTTCTTGGCTCGCAATTTGCGATATTCGGGCAGATACCGCCCCGCCTGGCGCATGAGCCAGACCGGCGCGCGTTCGCCGCGTTTACCGTTCAGCGTATCGAGCAGAAGACCGGGCATCGGGTAGGTCCAATCCAATAATACAATATTATTATAAGGTTTGATGGAGTCTGTTGGCCCTGTGGAAAGCGGGCATATCCCGCCCCTGCCCGATTTCTCCCGGCGTGACCAGACTTGGGCCGAATGCGACTCGCGGGCGCCCTTGAGTCAATTCTAAACTCTCCCCGCTATCCCCAGCCTGTCGACATCCCTCCTCTCCTGTCGGCAAGTGGCGGGGCGGATCGGCCGGTAGCGGGGAGCGAATCCTGTCCCGAACTTGTCGGCAGGTTCGTCCCGTGGTTTATGCCGGGCTTCTCCACAGGCTGACTGGAAGGCCAGACCCCACGTGACGACGCGCATTCACCTCCATCTCGTCTCCGATTCCACCGGGGAAACGCTGGAGATGATCGCCAAGGCCGCGCTCGCGCAGTTCGAGAATGCCGACGTGGTGCGCCATTTCTGGCCCATGGTCCGCTCGCGCCAGCATCTCGACCGTATCATGCCCGATCTCGCTGCGGATGCGGGCCTCGTCCTGTATACGCTCGTCAATCCCGAAACCAGGGAAAGGCTGGAGGAACGCTGTCGCACGCTCGGCTTGTCGGCGGTGCCGGTGCTCGACGGCGTGACGTCAGCGCTGGAGACCGCGCTCGGCCAGGAAGCCCATGGCAGGCCCGGCCGCCAGCATCTGATGGACAAGGCCTATTTCGACCGGGTCGAAGCGATCCAGTTCACCATCGCGCATGATGACGGGATCGGCTGGGAGGATTGGGAGGAGGCCGACATCGTCCTGGCGGGCGTGTCGCGCAGTTCCAAGACGCCGACCAGCATCTATCTCGCCAATCGCGGGTACAAGGTCGCGAACATCCCGCTGGTGGTCGAAAGCCCGCCGCCGAAATCTCTGTTCGAGCTGAAGACGCCGCTGGTGGTCGGCCTGACGAGCGCGCCCGAGCGTCTGGTCCAGATCCGGCGCAACCGCCTGCTGAGCCTCAATGAGGGCACCACCACCGATTATGTCGATCACGAGCGGGTGCGCGAGGAGATTGCCTTCGCGCGGCGCTTGTTCGCCGACAAGGGCTGGCCGGTGATCGACGTCACTCGCCGCTCGATCGAGGAGACCGCGGCGGCGATCATCAAGCTGTTGGGCGAACGCAGCCGCAGGTCGAGCGATGGGCAGTTTGAAGGGTTGAAACCGATATGAGCGATTCTGTCAGCGGCATGGTTTCACGTGAAACAATCCTGCTCGCGTCCAACAGTGCTTCGCGCAAGGCGATGCTGAGCGCGGCGCAGATCGCGTTCGAAGCGATCCCGGCGGATGTGGACGAGCGCGCGCTCGAGGCCGAAATGGCGGATGGCGAGCCCGCCGAGATCGCCCAGGCGCTGGCGGCGGCGAAGGCGGCGGCGGTTTCGGCCGAGAACCCCGAGCGTCTGGTGCTGGGCAGCGATTCGTTGGTCGAGGTCGAGGGACGGCGCTTCGACAAGCCTGCGAGCCTTGAAGAGGCGGCGGAGCATCTGCGGTTCTTCTCCGGCAAAACGATGACGCTGCACAGCGCGGCGGCGCTCGCCCGCGATGGACGCATCGTCTGGATCGGCGGCGATTTCGCGCGGCTCATGGTGCGGGACCTGTCGGAGGATTTCATCGCCGATTATCTCGACGCGGAATGGCCCGCCGTGTCCTTTTGTGTCGGGGTGTTCCGCATCGAAGGTCCGGGCGTCCATCTGTTCGAACGGATCATGGGCGACCAGTTCACCGTGCTCGGAATGCCATTGCTGCCGGTGCTGGCGGCGCTGCGCGAGGAAGGCGCGCTGGTTTCATGACTGTTCCTTCTTCCGGACCCTATGCGGAAGTGATCGGCGATCCGATCGCCCAGTCGAAATCGCCCGCGATCCACGGCTTCTGGCTGGAAAAGCTTGGAATCGACGCGGACTACCAAGCCACACTGGTCGAGACCGATGGGATCGCGGATTATCTCGCGTCGCGACAGGCAGACCCAGCCTGGCGCGGCTGCAACGTCACCATGCCGCACAAGCAGCTGGTTCAGCCCTCGCTCGACGCGGTTCATGAACCCGCAGCCTCGATCGGGGCGGTTAACACGATCCGTCGCGAAGACGATGGAACGCTGACCGGCCACAACACCGATGCGGCGGGTTTTCTTGAACCGCTCCGCCCTCTGCTCCCCCGCAAGCATTATTTCCGCATGGCGCGCATTCTCGGCACGGGGGGCGCAGCGCGGGCGATCGTGACGGCATTGGCAGGCGAAGGCTTCACGCTTGTCCTGGCGGGCCGCGATCCCAAGAAGGCCCGCGCGCTGCTCGACGAACTGGCGCCGGACGGCGAACACCACGCGGTGGATCTCGCCCATTTCGCCGCCCCCACCGATTTCGCCTTCGACGACCGCGAAGGGTGCTGCGACCTGATCGTGAATGCCAGCCCGCTGGGAATGCGCGGGCAGCCGCCTCTCTTGTTCGACTGGAGCCATGCCCCGCCCGGCTCGATCGCCTACGACATCGTCACCGATCCGGTGGAGACCGACTTTCTCAAGAATGCCCGCGCCGTAGGGTTCGCCACGATAGATGGGCTCGCCATGCTGATCGGGCAGGCCGCGGCGGCGTTCGACCTGTTCTTCGGCCAGCCCGCCCCGCGCGAGCACGATTCCGAACTGCGCGCGCTGCTGACGCGATGACCCGACCGCTCGTCATCGGGCTCACCGGGTCGATCGGGATGGGCAAGTCCACCGTCGCGGCCATGTTCGCCGCCGCCGGCATACCCGTCTTCGACGCCGACCGCGAGGTTCGGGCGATGCAGGGGCCGGGCGGCGCGCTGGTCGGTCCGATCGAGGCCGCCTTTCCCGGCAGCACCGGGCCCGATGGCGTCCTGCGCGACGCATTGGGCGCGAGAGTCTTCGGCGACACCGCCGCGCTCACCCGGCTGGAGAAAATCGTCCATCCCGCCGTGGCGGAGCGGCGCGCGGCCTTCCTGCGCGATCACGCCGATGCGCCGCTGGTCGTCTTCGACATTCCGCTCCTGTTCGAAAAGGGCGGCGCCGACGCGGTCGATCGCGTGGTTGTGGTGTCAGCTCCGGCAGAGACGCAGCGCCGGCGCGTCCTCGCGCGGCCCGGCATGACCGAGGCAAAATTCGCCGACATCCTCGCGCGCCAGACCCCCGACGCCGAAAAACGCGCCCGTGCCGATCATGTCGTCGATACGGGCGTATCGCTCGAAGAGACCGAGGCCGAAGTGCTGTCGCTGATCGACCGTCTGCGCAGCCCAACCGCCCGCTTGTAATCCGGCCCCTTGTAATCAGGGGCGCCCCGTCCGATAGATATCGCAATGCGCGAGATTGTCTTCGACACCGAAACCACCGGCCTCGATCCAAGGACCGGGGATCGCATGGTGGAAATCGGCTGTATTGAGATCGTCAATCTGATGCCCACAGGGCGCAGCTTTCACGCCTATTACAATCCCGAACGAGACATGCCCGCCGGTGCCGAGGCGGTGCACGGCCTTTCCGCCGCCTTCCTGTCCGACAAGCCGCTGTTCCGGCACGGCGCGGCGGATCTGCTCGCTTTCATCGGCGACGATCCCCTGGTCGCGCACAATGCGGGTTTCGATTTCGGCTTCCTCAACAACGAGCTGGAATTGTGCGGGCTCGGCGCGGTCTGCACCAGCCGGATGGTCGATACGGTGGCTCTGGCGCGCAAGCGGCATCCGGGGGCCAAGCTCTCGCTCGATGCGCTGTGCACCCGCTACGGGATCGATCGCAGCCACCGGGTTAAGCACGGCGCGCTGCTCGACGCGGAATTGCTGGCGCAGGTCTATGTCGAATTGCGCGGCGGGCGGCAGATCGGGCTGGAACTGGCGGCCGATGCCGCATCCGGCTCCTCTCGTGATTCGCAACGGCCGATCACGCTCCAGCTGCGTCAGGCGCCGGTCGGCGCGCGCCGCGAACCGCGCCCGCACGCGGCGTCCGCCGCCGAATTGGCGCGCCATGCCGAATTCGTCGGCAAGATGAAGGCACCGCTTTGGCTGAAGTGAGTTAGGATTATCCGGCGCATCCCGGGACGGCGGGATGCCCCGGTCGACGGGATCGGCGAGGTTTAGCAAGGAGAACGATAATATGGATATCCGCGTCTCGGGCCACCAGATCGAAACCGGCGCCGCCTTGCAGGACCATGTGTCCGACCGGCTACAGGCCATGGTCGAGAAATATTTCAGCCGCGCGCTCAGCTCGCACGTCACCTTCGGGAAGGCTGGGTCCGGCGCGTTTTCCTGCGATATCGTCACCCACGTCAACAAGGGCCTGATCCTCAAGAGCCATGGCGAGGCGCATGACGTCCACCAGAGCTTCGACCAGGCGCTGACCAAGGTGGAAAAGCAGCTGCGCCGCTACAAGCGCCGGGTGCAGGACCGCCATAGCCAGGCCGCCCACGCCATGGCCGAGGAAGAGGCCGCCTATACGATCTTCGCCGCGCCCGAATTCGATCAGGCGGACGAGCGCGAGGAAGAAAACGCCCCGCCCATCGTCGCCGAGACCACGGCGGACATTCCCGAAGCGACCGTCGCCGACGCGGTGATGATGCTCGATCTGCGGGATACCGGCGCCCTCTTCTTCAAGAATGCGGGATCGGGCCGCCACAACATGGTCTATCGCCGCCGCGACGGGACGATCGGCTGGGTCGAGCCGAAGCGTACCGACTGATCCAGCTGACCTGACGCGAAACCTTGCGTCCGACAGGCGATCCGGGGCACGGGGGAAGGGTCATGGTCGACGACACACCACCCTCCTCCGCGCTCCAACCCAGCGAAGGCGCCGCATCGCATCACCGCGCGCTCGAGCGGCTGTATCGTTCGGCGCCGGTGAACGCCCTGTTCGCCTCCGAACTGGCGATCGAGGGCGAGGGCCGCGCGCGAATCACCTTCGACATCACCGAGGACGTCTTCCACGCGGCGGGTGCGGCCCATGGGACGATCTATTTCAAGATGCTCGACGATGCAGCCTTCTATGCGGCCAACACGCTGGTGACCGACCGTTTCCTGCTGACGACATCGTTCAACCTGCATTTCACGAAGCCGGTGCGCACCGGGCGCGTGGTTGCGGAAGGACGCTGGATCAGCGGGCGCCGCCGCGTTTTCGTCGCCGAATCGCGGCTGGTCGATGCCGAAGGGGACGAGATCGGACGCGGAACGGGCACCTTCATGCGCTCGCGCATCGCGCTGTCCGGCCTGCCCGGATACGCGCAATAGCCCGATGGATGATGCGCGCCTGCCTGCCCATGTAGAAGTCGCCGGGCTGATCCGAGCGGTTCAGGCGGCCGGCGGCTTCGCGACGGTGCTGCACAAAGGGGAACGCGACGCGGGCGCGATTTGCCTGATTGCGACACATAATGGCCACAATTCAACACTTTGGGAGCGAATGCCCCAGCTCGACGGCCCGCGCAAATTCGTTGCGACCAAACATCAAGACGCTGAAAACAAAAGAGATTTCGACAATTACCTTGCCCGCCGAGTTCGGCAGGACCCAGATTCCTGGCAGGTCGAACTGGATATCGAAAATCCCGAACGCTTCATCGCGTCCCACTGACCGTTCGGCCCGCTAGAGGTTGACTCGGTTTCGAATGTGACTAGTTGGCCGCCGACTTCGCTTGCGTAGGCGGTCGTTGGGCATGGGGTCCGGTGGCTAGCACGCAGTCGGGGAATGGCCGGCAGGCCCGCTACGGATCGCTTAACGACGCAAGAAACGCGCGATTGATCCCCGCCTGCGACAGGTGTTCACCGCCGAATGTATCGGTTTCATGTTCAAACGATCGCTTACCGCAGGCGCGGGTATCGCCGCTGCTGCAATTCTTACGTTTGCCGGGATCCAAGGTTCCGGGGCCGTGGCACAGGAATCGGATTCCGCCCCGGCAATCATCCTCCCCCAGACCGAAGTGACGGACGAGATCGTCCCCGAAAACGCTCCGGTCTTCGTGGAGAAGGAAGTGGCCCAGCCCCTTCCCGCCGAGCCGGCGGAGACCGAGCTCACTCTCCCAACTACCGACGAATCCCCGCGCGCGGCATCGTTGCGCGAACTCGTCGCCATGACGCCCACCGACGGCGCGCTCTCCGAAGAGCTGCAATGCCTTGCAGGCGCAGTCTATTTCGAATCCCGCGGCGAGCCGCTCGACGGGCAGCTCGCCGTCGCGCAGGTTATCATTAACCGGGCGGAATCGGGCCAATTTCCCGAAAGCTATTGCTCGGTGGTGCACCAGCGCTCGCAATTCAGCTTCGTGAAGAATGGCCGGATGCCGCAACCCAGGACCTCCAGCGCCGCCTGGACCCGCGCCAAGGCCATCGCGCGCATCGCTCATCGCGGGCTGTGGGACAGCGCCGCGGACGATTCGCTCTATTTCCATGCGAAATACGTCCGTCCGAGCTGGAGCCGCAAGAAAGTGGCCCGCGCGACGATCGATTCGCATATTTTCTATCGATGACCCTCAAGCGCCGGGCGCGAGCCGTTCGGCTCGCTTGGCTTCGGCCTACCGGCCGGCGCGCGGTCGCGCTTGCGGTCGCTGACGCGACCGATCGCGATCGAGATCAATCCCGCAACTCAACCCAGACCGGCGTGTGGTCGCTCGATTTCTCGCGGCCGCGATATTCCTTGTCGACGCCTGCCGCCGTCATTCGGTCGGCAAGTTCGGGGCTGAGGAGCAGGTGGTCGATCCGAAACCCGTGATCGCGCTGCCACGCGCCCGCCTGATAGTCCCAAAATGTCCACACCCCGCCGCGCGGATTGAGCGTGTCGATCGCATCGGTCCACCCGTCGGCCAGCATCCGCGCATAGGCATCGCGCGATTCGGGCTGCATCAGCGCATCGCTCGCCATCACCTTGGGTGACCAGACATCCTTGTCCTCGGGGATCACGTTGTAATCGCCGACCAGGGCGGTGGGGATCTCCTGTTCCCATAGATCGGCGGCGTGCGCGCGCAACCGCTCCATCCAGCGCAGCTTGTAGTCGAATTTAGGCCCCGGGAGGGGATTGCCGTTGGGCAGATAGATGCACCCGACGCGCACGCCGTTGACGTCCGCTTCGAGATAGCGGGCGTGATCGTCGTCACCGTCTTCGGGAAAGAGTTCGGGCAGGCCGCGCCGCGTTTCGACCGGCTTTACTCCATCTGCGAGGATCGCGACGCCGTTGAAGCTCTTTTGCCCGTGCCAGATCGCGTGATAGCCGATCTCCTCGAACTCGGACGCCGGAAAGCCTTCGTCCTGAGTCTTGATCTCCTGCAGGCAGGCGACCGTGGGCCGCGTCTCCGCAAGCCATTCCTTGAGACGCGGCAGGCGCGCCTTGATCCCGTTTATATTGAAGCTGGCGATACGCATGGGCGTTCGTCTGCCTCAAACCGGCCTTCGCGTCTAATTCAAATCCCGAAGCTGGTTCCGCACCCGCACCCCGCCGCCGCTTGCGGGTTTTCGACGCGGAAGGCCGCGCCGCCCAGCGATTCGACGAAATCGACCGTGCTGCCCGCGACGAGGTCGAGACTGACCGGATCGACGATCAGGCGCACATCGCCGGTTTCGCTCACCATGTCGTCGCTCTCGGCTTCGGGGGCGAGGCCGAACTTGTACTGGAAGCCCGAACAGCCCCCGCCCTCGACGGAGAGGCGCAGGATCGCGGGCGCGCCCTGCTTGGCCGCGATGGCTGCAACACGGTCGGCGGCAGCCTGGGTCAGGGTCGGGCGGGTCAGGGAGAGGGATTCGGCCATGGTCTCGATGTAGGGAGCCCGAGCCCCGCCCTCAAGCGCGTCTCAGGCGGTCTGAATATATTGCCGCATCTGCGCCGCTTCGCTTTCGACCTGATCGATCTTCGATTTGACCAGATCGCCGATCGAAATAAAGCCGCACAAGGTCTCGCCGTCGAGCACGGGGAGATGGCGGATGCGCCGCCGCGTCATCAGCGCCAGCGCGTCATCGATCTCGGTCATGCGGTCGACTGTGATGGCGGGCGCCGTCATCGCTTCTCGCACCGGACGATCGAGCGCGGCGGCTCCTTCCTTGGCCAGGCAATAAAGAACGTCGCGTTCCGAAAAGATGCCCGCGACCCGGCCTTGTTCCATCACCGGCAAGGCGCCGATCCGCCGATCCGCCAGTAAAGCGACGACATCGCGCATGGTCTGGTCGACAGTACAGCTCACGATGTCCGAGCTTGCCCGGCCTTCGATCAGGTTTCCGATATTCATCCGCGCTCTCCCTCAACCCCAAGTGAGCCCGGAGAATGCCATCATCGCGGCAAAAAGGCGAATCGCGTCGAATCGTCCCGCCCTTGCACCGGGGGCCGGGATTGCCCATTGCAAGGCGCATGGCCCGCAAGTCTCCGCTCGAAGATCCCGAAACCGCTGCCTTTGCGTGGGCACGATACCGGCGGATCATGCGCTTCATGCTGCTGGTGACGGTCGGCGTGGTCGCTCTGGCGCTGGCCATCCTCTATGACGGGGATGGCGAGGCTTCGGTCCATTATTACATCGCGATCGCGCTGGGGATCGGGTTCACCATGCTGCTGGCGAGCGCGCTGATGGGGTTGGTCTTCCTGTCCGCCGGGACCGGGCACGACGATTCGATAGAAGACTGACCGCGCTTAAATCAGGCCGGCCAGCGGGCTGGAAGGATCGGCGTATTTGCGCGTCGCCATCCGGCCAGACAGATAGGCGTCGCGCCCGGCCTCGACCGCCAGTTTCATCGCGCGGGCCATGCGGATCGGGTCCTTCGCTTCGGCGATGGCGGTGTTCATCAAGACACCGTCGCAACCCAGCTCCATGGCGACCGCCGCATCGCTCGCCGTGCCGACGCCCGCATCGACGAGGACGGGCACGCTGGCGCCTTCCTTTATCAGGCGGATGGTCACGCGGTTCTGAATGCCGAGACCCGATCCGATCGGCGCGCCGAGAGGCATCACCGCGACCGCGCCCGCCTCTTCCAGCTGCTTCGCCGCGATGGGATCGTCGACGCAATAGACCATGGGAAGGAAGCCTTCCTTCGCCAGCACCTCGGTTGCCTTCAGAGTCTCGCGCATATCGGGATAGAGCGTACGCGCCTCGCCGAGGACTTCCAGCTTCACAAGGTCCCAGCCCCCCGCCTCGCGCGCCAGGCGCAGCGTGCGGATCGCATCGTCGGCGGTGAAGCATCCGGCAGTGTTGGGGAGGTAGGTGACTTTCTTCGGATCGATGAAATCGGTCAGCATCGGCGCCTTGGGATCGCTGACATTGACGCGCCGCACCGCCACGGTGACGATCTCCGCCCCCGAGGCTTCGAGCGCGGCGGCGTTCTGGGCGAAGTCCTTGTACTTACCCGTGCCGACGATCAGGCGCGACCGGAACGTGCGGCCCGCGACAGTCCAGCTGTCGTGCTGCGGGTCATGGTCGCCGCCGCCCCCCGCGACCGTATGGTCGCCACCCCCAACGAAATGGACGATCTCCAGCGTGTCGCCCTCTGCCAGCGCGTGCTGTTCGAGTTCGCTGCGCGGTGCGATCGTGCCGTTGCGTTCGACCGCCACCTTGGCGGGGTCGAGATCGAGCTCGCGGACGAGATCGGCGACGGTGGTGGCGGAGGTGCGGCGGGTCTCGCCGTTGACGGTAAGGGACAGGAGCGCGGTCATGATCCGCGCGACATAAGCCTCAATGCGATTGGCGCAAGTTGAGGATGTGGCCGAGCGAGACCAGCGCGACGCCGATAATGGTCAGGATCGCTTCCTTCTGCCCATGCGGCACGGCAAGCGCGCCGCCCATGAAGGTGAGGCCCGTCATCGCGATCACGAAAGGCGCCGCCTTGCGATGGCGCAGCGCGCCCCAGCCGATCGCCACCGCGGCGATCAGGACCGCGAGAACAAGGCCGATCCGGTGGATATCGGGATTGAGGAACAGTTCGCCGCCGATACCGAGCCCGGCGCCCACCCCCGCGACGATCACGATGCTGACGATGCAATGCACCGCGCACAGCCCCGACAGGACGATACCGGCGCGATCGAGCCGGCGCCGAATCGGAGAGACGGGGCGTTCCACCATGGGGGTCATGTATGTGACGGTGTAACATTATGCAAGGGGTCGCCCAGTATGCGAGCGCTCCGGCTAGCGTGTTCAGATTGCAGCCGAGCGCGTGCGCGGTGCAGCGAATGCACTTGCGAAGCGCTGCGCCGCGCAGCAATGAACGCGCATGGTATCCGAACCGCATGTGTCCGCGCCTTCGCGCCCGATCGCGATCGCCAACTGGCTGTTGGTGGTGGCGGCTCTCGTCGTCCTCATGGTGGCCGTCGGCGGGATTACGCGCCTCACCGAAAGCGGCTTGTCGATCACGCAATGGAAGCCGATCACCGGCGCCATCCCCCCGCTGAGCGAGGCGGCGTGGCAGGCCGAATTCGATCTCTACCGCCGGACCGGGGAATATATCAACGTGACCGGCCCGGCGGGCATGGATCTGGCCGCGTTCAAATTCATCTATTTCTGGGAATGGGCCCACCGGCTGCTCGGTCGCGTGATCGGACTGGCCTTCGCCGTGCCGCTGGCCTGGTTCTGGGTGAAGGGCGCGATTCCGCAAGGATACAAGCATCGGCTGGTCGCCCTGCTCGCGCTTGGCGGTCTCCAGGGCGTGTTCGGCTGGTTCATGGTCAGGAGCGGGCTTGCGGGCACGATGACCGATGTGAGCCATTTCTGGCTGTCGATCCATTTGCTGACAGCGTTCTTCACGCTGGGCGGCCTCGCCTGGACCGCGCTCGACCTGCGGCAATTGGGCCGGGAGGACAGGCCGCGCTCGCGCTGGACGGTGACGGCGAGCTGGGTGGGCGCGATCCTGTTCGTCCAGCTTCTTCTGGGGGCCTGGGTCGCGGGCCTCAATGCCGGGCTCGCCTCCGACACATGGCCGCTGATGCAGGGCCGGCTGGTGCCGGAATTCGATGCGACGGGCGGCATGGTCCACGCGCTGACGCACGATCCCTTCCTCATCCATTTCGTCCATCGGTGGTGGGCGTGGGTCGCGTTCGTGGCGCTGATCGTGATGGCGCGGCGCGTGAAGCCGATCGCGCGCCCTGCCTCGATCACGATGAATGCGCTTCTGGGCACGCAGATCCTGCTCGGCATCGCCACAGTGATGAGCGGTGTCGCGCTCTGGCTCGCCGTGGCGCATCAGGTGGTGGGTGCGCTCTTGACCGCGAGCTTCGCCTGGGGCGCGCACGCGCTTGGTCGCAAAGCCTGAATTGTGACGCAAGCGACGGACCGGCGCGATGTCCTTCGTAAGGTCGCGGCTCTCGCGATCATGCCGATCCTTGGCCTGCCGATCTTCGCCTTGCCGATCCGGGCCGCCATGGCTGCCCGTCCGGGCCCGATTGTCGCGCCCGGCCTCGCCTTCACGCTCCATCGTGAACTCGAGCGGGAAATTCGCGGGGCGAAATCGATCATCGTGCGCCGCGCATGGGCCTGCCGCTTCGAGGCCGTGGGTCGCGGTCTGGGCGTTTCGGGATCGCAGATTTCGGCCAGCGTCGACGCGCCGCCCTCACTCGGGGCCTTCGCCGCTATCGAGGAGCGGCGGCAGGAGACCGGCTTCCTTCCCGCCACACTCGATGCGAACGGCCTGATCCTTCCGCGCGGCGAGAGAAAGGGATCGCCCGAGATCGCGACGGCAGCGGAGCTGGCGCTCGCACTGTTCGAAGCCCTGCCCGCAGGCGATCCGCGCATTCCCGCCGCGCGGCAATTCCTGGCCGAGGTTTCGAATCGCGCCGCCTTGCTTTTGAGCCGGGTCCCCAGCGACCTGTTCTTCCCCACGACCGGATCGACGCGCGAAGAACGTCCGATGGAGGCGGGGGGCGAAACGGCGGGTGTCGCGATCGAAACCGAGGCCGTGGCCGATCCCGACACTGGGCTGCTCGACCGGTTCGAGCGCCGCATCCGCACGCGGATTGGCCCGGATACGCGGCTTTCGCGTGACAGCTGGACGCTTGAGCCGGACTTGCCCGCGCCCTAGCGGTATTATTATACCGCATCCAGCATCCCCGGATTTGCTTGACTTGCGAGCGATCCGAAGCCATTTGCGCGCCGCATCGCGATATCCGGTCTGCCCGGATTCGCTGCTTAACGGATCCGGCCTCGCGTCGGGCCCAGACAACAGACAGGACGGAACAGCGCCATGAAGGCTCTCACCAAGACCACCCGGTCGATCAAACCGGCAGAGGTCGAAAAGAAATGGCACCTGATCGACGCCGAAGGGCTCGTCGTCGGGCGCCTCGCGGCGATCGTCGCCAATCACCTGCGCGGCAAGCACAAGCCGAGCTTCACGCCCCATGTCGATTGCGGCGATCACGTCATCATCATCAACGCGGACAAGGTGAAGTTCACCGGCCGCAAGATGACCGACAAGATCTATTACAAGCACACCGGCCACCCCGGCGGCATCAAGGAAACGACTCCGGCCAAGGTGCTGGAAGGCCGCTTCCCCGAGCGCGTGCTGGAAAAGGCCGTGCAGCGCATGATCCCGCGCGGGCCGCTGGGCCGGGCGCAGATGAAGGCGCTCCACCTCTATGCCGGGACCGAACACCCGCATGACGGCCAGCAGCCGCAGACGCTCGACGTCGCTTCGTTGAACCGCAAGAACAAGGCTGCCGCATAATGGCCGACGACAACACCACGCCCGACACCACCGCGTCCGAAAACGGCGCGGCGAACGCCGCCGACACGCCTGCTGACGCCGCGACCAAGGGTGCGACGAGCGAGAACGAAGGCGCCGACGCGAAGAGCAGCGTTTCGGACCTCGCCGATCTCAAGGACATCGCCGGCGATGCCCCGCAGGGCGACTCCGCCGAGATCGCGCAGCGCGCCGAAGTTCCCCTGCGCGAGCAGGAACTGGACAAGCAGGGCCGCGCCTATGCCACCGGCCGCCGCAAGGACGCCACCGCGCGCGTCTGGCTCAAGCCCGGCAGCGGCAAGGTCATCGTCAACGGCAAGGAGCAGGAAGTCTATTTCGCGCGTCCGACCCTGCGTCTGATCATCAACCAGCCCTTCACCATCACCGATCGTGAAGGCCAGTACGACGTCATCGCCACCGTGCGCGGCGGCGGTCTCTCGGGCCAGGCCGGTGCGGTCAAGCACGGCATCAGCCAGGCGCTGACCAAGTACGAACCGACGCTGCGCGGCACCGTCAAGGCCGCCGGCTTCCTCACCCGCGACAGCCGCGTGGTGGAACGCAAGAAGTACGGCCGCGCCAAGGCTCGCCGCAGCTTCCAGTTCTCGAAGCGCTAAGTCTTACAGCGATCTTTTCGATCACCGAGGAAAGGCGGTCCTGCGCGAGCGGGGCCGCCTTTTTTTTGTGACGACATTTGGGGTCGGAACGGTCCGGATCGGGCCACGCAGTGGGGGCGGGTCAGGTTTCGAAACTTAAGCCTGTAGCGCCATGATGCCCCAAGCCAACGCGGTCCCGCCGAGGAATATCGGCCACGACCAGTAGAACGTCTGATCCATCACCTGCATCTGTTCGACGGCCAGCGTTCCACCCATGCCCCCGGCATGTCCGATGAAGAGCGCGGTGATCCACGCCAGCAAGGCCCCGCAGGGCAAGGCTTTGATGAGTTCAGCCATGATCTGCCTCCCGTGATTGCGAACGCAGACATAGGCGGGTTAGGTTAGGATCGGGTTGACGTCCGGCCCCAAAACACCGTCAGCTCAGTGAACCGGCGGATCGGTGGGCGGGACATTGGCGATCGGCGCAACAGGCTCGCCCGGCTGGCGGGGCGGCATGGCATCTTCGGGCACGTCGTCGATCTGCATGTCCCGCGTGCGCACATCGCCCAGATTGCGCGCGCGCACTTTCAGCGTCTCGCCGTCCCAGTGCAGTTCGTTGAAGCTTGGCGGCGTCGAACGGACCCGCTGCGACAGAGTGCCCGCGCCGATCATCCGCACGGGGCCGTGGACCGTTTCCTGCACCAGGTCGAAGGGATCGTGGACGTGGCCGCTGAGGACGCCGATGACCGGGCGTTGCGCCAGCGCCGTCAGCGCTTTCTGCCCGCCATGGGTCAGCGCCGTGCCGCTCGTCCCCACCTCGCGCAGCGGATGATGCACCGCGACGAGCGCCTTGACCCCGTCCGGCAGGGCATCGATCGCCGCGAGGCATTTGGTTAGGGCCGCATCGGTCACCCACCCCTTCGACCAGTTGAAGCGCGGCTGCGCGCGGACCGCCGTCTTCAGGGGAACGATGGCGAGCCCGGGCAGGTCGAGTTCCTTCTCGACCACGCTCTCCACCCCCTTGAAGCGCTTATAGGGCGTAAAGAACCGCTCGATCAGGTTGAAATAGGGAAGGTCGTGATTCCCGACCTCGACCGTGACCGGCACGTCGAGCGACCGGATCCAGCGCGTCGCGGCATCGAATTCGCGATGGCGCGCGCGCATGGTGAGATCGCCGGTAATAGCGACCGCATCGGGCCGCCGCTCGGCGATTTCGCGCTTAACCCAGGCGATCGCCTCCTCGTCCACCAATCCGAAATGGATGTCCGAAAGATGGAAGACGAGCGTGTTGGTGGTGGAATGCACGGGCGCGGGATCAATAGCCATGCGCGGTCGCTAGCAGATCGACTTCGCAGGCGGCCACGGAAAATGTCGCGCGCGATCCGAGGCTTGCGGGCTCGCCGTCGAGCAGGACTTCGATCGGTTCGCCTTCGCAATTCTCCAGCGTCAGTTCGTCGAACAGGCCCAGCCGGTCATGCGGACCTTCGCGGAAACGGCGACGTAATAGGGCCCATCCCTGGCGCAGGAAATCGCCGGGATCCTTCGCGTGATAGGCATCGAGCTGTAGGCCGCGATGGCTGGGGGTGAATTCGATCATGGGATAGCCCTCGCGCCTTCCCAGCGGAGGCTCGGCCATGCGCACGAAGGCCCCGCCGGTTGTTTCGGCCAGCGCATCCCCGGTCTCTTCGGCCAGAGCAGCGATGTCGAGGTCCCGCATCGCCTCCCGCACGCTGGCCCAGGCCGTGCCCGGCCCGCTCAACAACCCCGCCAGCGCATCGCCCGCATCGCATCGGGCGACCTGGGGGCGGACCGTGCGGAACGCGCCATTGGCGATTCGGTCGAGGATTTCCTCGCACGACGCCTCGCCATGCATCCGGCGGCTGAGCAGGTTCATCGTCCCGCCCGGCAGCACCAGGATCGATCCCGACCAGCCATAAAGCCCGGTGATGGCCGCATTCAGGGTCCCGTCGCCGGTAAAGACCGCGAGGCATCTCACCCCTGCATCGTCGAGCGCATCCGCCGTCGGCAGATCGTCGTCGGGAAAGCAGATCTCGTGCGTCAGTTCGAGGTTTCGCCGCGCGCAATGGTCGCGCAATTCCGCGATCGCGCCGTCTTCATTGCTGCCGCTGCGTGCGTTGAGCACCAGCCAGATGGTGTCGATCGAAGCCATGTCAGCCAAGCGCGCCATCGCCCGCGTGGTTCCGGCGGGTCATATCCGCCCGGTCAGCAAGGCCTAGGCGCTGGCGATGTTGGACACGCTGTAGAGCGCATAGACCCATGCGATCGCCTGATAGCCTTCCGACAGGAACAGCAGGCTTGCGAGCAGGAGGATATATTCGAGGATCAGCGACAGCGTTCCGAACCGGCCCCCGAATGGACGAGAGCGCATCAGGGGGATTCGCGCAATCATCGGGTGGCCGCTTTCGAGCACGGCCTTGTGCGCCGCGAAATTCGCGATTCCGAGCAGGAAGATCAGCACGAACGCCATCGACCAAGGGATAGGCGTGTCGCTGGCGGATCGCCAGCGGTCGTTCGTCCGCAACTTTCCGCGCTCGATCGGAAGCGTGCTCCGCCGGTCGATCCCGCGATGCGCCTACGCGCGTAATCGATCATCTCTCTGTCTGCGGCGCGCCTCCCCCAACCCCTACGTTCCGGGCGCGCCGCAACCCAGGAGGATTGTATGAAAACCCGCTTTGGAACCCTTGCTTCGACAATTGCGCCCCTCGCCGCGGCCTGTGGCCTTGTGCTGGCGGCAAGCGCCGCGCCCTTGGCAGC
Source organism: Erythrobacter sp. (assembly GCA_009993605.1). GTDB lineage: Bacteria > Pseudomonadota > Alphaproteobacteria > Sphingomonadales > Sphingomonadaceae > Qipengyuania. The sequence continues at coordinate 112,654 of JAACTB010000014.1, read as the reverse complement.
GCAGGTCGTGAGCGTGGATGTCGCTTACGCCGATCTCGATCTGACCAGCCCGCAGGGGCAATCCGCGCTCGCCAAGCGGATCGACAGCGCTGCGCGCCATATCTGCGGAGACGGCCAGCAGCGCTCCGGCACGCGGATCGTCGACAATGCCAAGATGCGCGTCTGCGTCGCCGAGGTGAAGGCGCGGGCGGCCACCCAGGTGGCGGCCGTAATGCGGGAGCGGCAGCTGGGCGGCTGATGCCCAAGGTCAGCGACGTCTTCTGTTGCCATCCCGTGGCCCCGGTCGGACCAGCAGCCCCGACCGGGGCCTTTCTCGCGTCTAGTGTGACAGGGTCGCTGGAATAGACGCTCAGCGCCCCGCCATCGCCTTGACCTTGGGTAGATAGGTGCGCCCGATCCTCACCGGCTCCTCACCCTCCAGCTCGACCGACCAGACGCCGAGCCCGTCATGTTTCAGGCCGATGATGCGATCGCGGCGCAGGATCGTAGAGCGGTGGACGCGGATGAACTTTGCGGGGTCCAGCCGGTCTTCGAGACCCGCGATGGTCTGCAACAGCAGATAGGAGCGATCGCCGACATGGAGCCGGACGTAGTCGCGCTCCGCATCGATGCGATCGACCTGCGCGGTTTCGAGGCGAATAAGCTCCGACCGGTGGGGAATCCACAATTCGTCGAGCCATTCGCTGTCGCTGCGCGCGCCTTCGTTGCGACGGGACAGGGCTCGGGCGATGGCGCGTTCCAGCCGCTCGCTCTTGACCGGCTTCAGCACGTAATCGACCGCGTCGAGGTCGAAGGCCTCGACCGCGTAATTGTCGTGCGCGGTCACGAACACGACGGCGGGGCGAGTCGCTTTCTTCGCCAGACTGCGCGCCACCGACAGGCCGTCGACCTCGGGCATGGTCATGTCGAGGAGGACGAGATCGGGGTGCAGCGCATCGACCAGCCGCAACGCCGCCGCGCCGTCGCTGGCCGTGCCGACGACGGCGATATCGTCCATCTTGCAGCAGAGGACTTGCATCCGCTCCACGGCCAAGGGCTCGTCATCGACGATGAGAGTGCGCAGTTTCTCGTTCGAAGTCTCGGCCATGATCCTGTTCCCCCTTCTCGGCCCTATTCCCGGCCGTGGCTTACCAGCGGCAGCCGCAATTCGGTCTCGTATCCGTCGAGTATCTCGCCCGAGGTGATCGTGGCGAGTTCGCCGAAGCGCGCCACCAGCCGGTCCCTTACATTGGCGAGACCGATCCCGAAGCCGCCCTGCGCGGCGTGTCCCTGCCCGGAAGTGCTCGCGATCCCCGGCCCGTCGTCGCTGACGCTCAGCACCAGCCGCCCATATTCCTCGCGCGCGGCGAGCGTGATCGTGACCGGACGGCTGCTCTGCGACACACCGTATTTGACCGAATTCTCCACCAGCGGTTGCAGAATCATCCCCGGCACGCGGTATCCCTTGAGCGCATCGGGAAGGATGAATTCGGTCTTCAGCCGCTTCGGGAAGCGGACCTGTTCGATGTCGAGATAATGGCGCTGGAGATCGAATTCGTCTTCGAGTGAGACGTCCGCGGTCGGATCCTCCGCCAGGCTGTGGCGATAGAAGCCGGACAGGGTCTGGATCATCTCCTCGGCCTTGGCCTGCCGGTCGGTCATCACCAGTGCGGAGAGGGAATTGAGCGCGTTGAAGAGGAAATGCGGGTTCACCTGATAGCGCAGGGATCGCAGTTCCGCTGCCTTCGCCGCGCTGCGGAAGCGTTCGCCGCGCCGCTCCGCATCCTTGGCGCGCACGCCGGCGAGCAGGGCGAAATAGAGCGCCGCCCAGGCGATCAGGAGGAAAAACTGGCTGAGCGCCCGTTCGATCAGGATCAGCCAGCGTTCGCGATCCTCGTCATTGGGGACGACGATCCGGCCGCGCGGCATGGTCGGCGGGCCGCCGATGCCGTCATCGCCCGGAACCGAGGCGGCGGGGCCTTCGATCACGACATTGCCGAATTCGTCGCGGCTGATCGAGAAGCCGCGTTCTTCCGCCATGCGTGCCTGCAAGCGTTCCTGAAGCCCGGAAAAGACCCAGATGTTGGTCTGCGCGATGGCGAGCGATGTGGGGATCGCCAGCAGGACCGCCGCACCGATCTGGACCGCCAGCGTCCGGTGATCGAACAGGCGCAGTATGATCCACAGCCCGACCGTCGCGGTCATCCCCGCGAGCGTCACCAGCGCGCGGCGCAGCACGACCTCGCTGTCGGATTCCAGCCCAACGATCATCCCGCGCGCGGTGAAGATCAGGAAATAGGCGACCCACAGGCCGAAGATCGACCACAGGACCACGCGCACCGGCAGGCGCGACAGGCTGTCCGAGCCGGGATCGGAGGAAGATGTGTCAAAAGACAAAGCGACAGTCTTTTGCGCGCAAAAAGCCGTATTCTCCAGCGCGGTTGTCGAGACGCGACGGCGGTTGGTCGAAGCGGGGCCGTGCCTCAGCCCACCGGCAATAGCTTCTCCTCGCGGATCTTTTCGCGCCATTTCGCCGGGGCGAGGGTGTGGACATTCTTGCCCCGCGCGTCGACCGCCACGGTCACCGGCATGTTCTCGACCGTGAACTCGTAGATCGCCTCCATGCCGAGATCCTCGAACCCGATGACTTTCGCTTCCTTGATCGCGCGCGCCACCAGATAGGCGGCGCCGCCGGTCGCCATCAGATAGGCCACCTTGAAGCGGCTGATAACCTCGACCGCGTCCGCCCCGCGCTCCGCCTTGCCGATCATGGCGAGGAGACCGAGATCGAGCATCGTTTCGGTGAATGTGTCCATCCGCGTCGCCGTCGTTGGTCCGGCGGGGCCGACGACCTCGCCCATGACCGGATCGACCGGGCCGACATAATAGATCGCGCGGCCCGCGAACTCGACCGGCAGCTCCTCACCCTTTTCGACCATGTCGCGGATGCGCTTATGCGCCGCATCGCGCCCAGTCAGCATCTTGCCCGACAGGAGCAGGCGATCGCCATGCTCCCAGCTTTCCACCTCTTCCTTGGTGAGATTGTCGAGATCGACGCGCTTGGCCGCGGCATCGGGCTGCCAATTGACCTTGGGCCACTGGTCGAGATCGGGCTTCTCGAGATAGCTCGGCCCCGATCCGTCGAGCGTGAAATGCGCATGGCGGGTGGCGGCGCAGTTCGGGATCATCGCCACCGGCTTGCCCGCCGCGTGGCAGGGCCAGTCGAGGATCTTGACGTCGAGCACGGTGGAGAGGCCGCCCAGGCCCTGCGCGCCGATCCCCTGCGCATTGACCGCGTCGAAAATGTCGATCCGAAGCTTTTCGAGATCGTTCTGGGGCCCGCGCTGTTTGAGCTGCGCCATATCGATCGGCTCCATCAGCGACTGCTTCGCCAGACGGACGCAATGTTCCGCCGTGCCGCCGATACCGATCCCCAGCATGCCCGGCGGGCACCAGCCCGCGCCCATCGAGGGGATCTGTTCGACCACCCAATCAACGATATTGTCGCTGGGGTTCATCATCTTGAACTTGGACTTGTTCTCGCTGCCTCCGCCTTTCGCCGCGACGTCGATCGAAACCGTGTTGCCGGGGACCATCTCGACCGACAGGACGCACGGCGTGTTGTCGCGCGTGTTGCGGCGCGTGAAGGCGGGATCGGCGAGGATCGAGGCGCGCAATTTATTGTCGGGGTGATTATAGGCGCGGCGCACGCCTTCATCGACGATGTCCTGCAAGGCGCGGGTCGATTCGAGGCGGCAATCCTGGCCCCATTTGACGAAGACGTTGACGATGCCGGTGTCCTGGCAGATTGGACGGTGCCCTTCCGCGCACATCCGGCTGTTGGTCAGGATTTGCGCGATCGCATCTTTGGCCGCCGGCCCCTGCTCCGCCTCGTAGGCGTCGCCCAGCGCGCGGATATAGTCCATCGGGTGATAGTAGCTGATGAATTGCAGCGCGTCGGCCACGCTGTCGATCAGATCGTCCTCGCGGATGGTCACCATCGCCCGTTCGGCTCCCGACTCGTCGTTCATCGCGGTATCGTTCCTCTTCGCAGATTGGCGGGTGTCCTTGGCGGGGAAAACGCGAATGGTCAAAGCGCTTGGCCCCGCGCGGCCATGCGCTTAAGGAAAACGAGCGTTGCGCCACTGTGTTGTTTGTGTAATACAGCGGCGCGTATTCCCAGCTCGAGACGACAGAGATTGCGCCGATGACCGTCACCGCCGAACAGCAAGCAGGCCACAGCCAGGAGCAAGGCCGCGCCATCGATTTCGCCGCCGCGCGCCGTGCCATGATCGACAGCCAACTGCGCACCAGCGGCGTCAATCAGCGCTTCGTGCTCGAACGGATGGGCGCGGTGGCGCGTGAGGAATTCGTGCCCGCCGGCGCACGCGGCACCGCCTATATGGACCGGGCGATCCGGCTCGAGAACGGCGGTTTCCTGCCCGCTCCGGTGTTCCACGGCATGATGCTCGAAGAAGCCGCGCCGCGCGCCGACGATAGCGTTGTCGTGGTCGAAGGGGGCAGCGGCTATCTCGCCGAATTGGTGCGCCCGCTCGTCGCGAGTGTCGAGACGCTGGATGCCGATACCGCCGCGAAGGGCGATCTGGCGCAATCGGGCGCCACGCTGCTGCTGATCGACGGAGCGATCGAACATCTTCCCGCCGCGCTGGCGGGGGTGCTGGCCGATGGCGGCCGCGTGGTCACCGGCATCGTGGAGCGGGGCGTCACCCGCCTCGCGACGGGCCGCAAGGTGGCCGGATCGCTCGGCCTGCTGCCGCTTGCCGAAACGGGTATTCCCCGGCTCGGCCAGTTCGACAAGCCGACCGGCTGGACGTTCTGACAATGCGGAAAGGGGTGTTGCGTCGAGGCCGTCGGGCCAGCCTGATCGCTCTGGCGATGGGCTGCGCGCCGCTCTGCGTCCTGGCCACGCCCGCTTATGCCGACACGCTCCAGGAAGCGCTGACCCAGGCCTATATCAACAACCCGACCCTGATGGCCGCGCGCGCCACTTTGCGCGCAACCGATGCGCAGGTCGAGATCGAGCGCGCCGATGGCCGCCCCTCGGCGAACGCCAACGGCTCGGTGACCGAATTCATCGAACAAAGCTCGACCAGCTTCTTCACGCCCGACCGGGCCTTCAATGTCGGCGTCGATCTGGGCGTGCCGATCTATTCGGGCGGAGCGATCAAGAACCGCATCCGCGCCGCCGACCAGCGGGTCGAGGCCGGGCGCGCCGATCTGCGCGGGACGGAAAGCGCCATCTTCAGCCAGGTCGTTGCCGCCTATATGGACGTGTTGCGCGGGCAGGCGCTGGTCAGCCTTGCGCGCAACCAGGTCGAGGTGCTGAGCGTCAACACGCAGGCGACCAGCGACCGGTTCGAGATCGGCGACTTGACCCGCACCGATGTCGCGCAGTCGCAATCGCGGCTTGCGCTGGCACAGGGCGATCTGCGCAGCACCGAAGCCAATCTGATCGCAGCGCGCGAGGATTACATCGCTCTCGTCGGCGAAGCGCCCATCGATCTCGCGCCGCCGCCTTCGCTGCCGGGCCTGCCCGCCAGTGTGGAGACCGCGGTCGACGTCGCATTAGTCGCCAATCCCGATCTCATCGCCGCGCGCGAACGTGCCGTCGCCGCCGGTTTCGATATCGACGTCGCCGGATCGACCCGCCTGCCGCGCGTGTCGGTCTTCACCGGATACGATTACCAGAATTTCCTCGGCAGCGTGCCGAGCGCGGTCGATCCAGACAACCCGACCGGCCCGGTGATCGCCAGCCCGCAGACTTCGACGGCGGCACAGGCGGGCGTGACGGTGTCGATCCCGCTGTTCCAGGGAGGCCGCCCCGCCGCCTTGCAACGCCAGGCGCAGGCGCGCGCCTCCGCCGCGCTCGAACAGGTCATCGCCGCCGAGCGTGACGTGATCGCACAGGTCCGCGCCGCTTATTCGAGCTGGCAGGCCTCGCTCGCCATCATCGACAGTTCGCAGACCGCGGTCGACGCTGCATCGCTGAGCTTGGAAGGCGTAAGGGCAGAAAACTCGATCGGCAATCGCACCATTCTCGACGTGCTCAACGCCGAACAGGAATTGCTGAACGCCCGCGTCGATCTCGTGACCGCGCGGCGCAACGCCTATGTCGCGGCGTTCTCGCTGTTGGCCGCGATGGGCCGGGCCGAAGCGCGCGATCTGGGCCTTGCCGATGAAGGCGTGCTCTACGATCCGGTCGCCAATTACGATCGCGTCAGCGGGAATTGGTGGGACTGGAGCCGCGATCCCGATCCCGAGGCGATGAGCAGCTCGACCGCCGCGATTCCCGCCGCAACTGCCGAGGTGCCCGCACAACCTCCGCTCGAGACGGATGAAATGTCGGTCGAAAGAGAGTATTGAGGGGTTACGCGATTCGGCACGGGCAGTGATTCGGCTGCGTCGGGTGGAGCAGTTCAGGGGAATTGGGCAGTGCAGCAACCGGGCGAACCTTCGGTCGAGGAAATCCTCGACTCGATCAAGAAAGTGATCGCGCGCGACAATCGCGAAGGCGCCATCGCCGAGCGGCGCAATCGCGCTCAGTCCGGCTCCCGCTTCGATACGCGTTCCGAAGCGCGCTCCGAACCGATCGAACCCACCGATGCCGAGGAAGCGGAAGAGATCCTCGAACTCGACGAAGACGCGATGGTCGCGCAATCGCACTCCCAGGCGCACTCTCAGGATGATGCCGGCAATGACTCGGAGGACCATGACGAGGATGCGCCGCTGACCACCGAAGCCATGCGCAATTCGATCCAGGCCAATTTCGCCGCGCTCGCCATGCTGGCCGAACCCGGCGCGAGCCCGCAGATCGTACGCTCGGGCGAAACCTCGCTTGAGGGGCTCGTGCGCGAAATGCTGCGCCCGATGCTTGCCCAATGGCTCGACACCAATTTGCCGCCGATGGTCGAAAAGCTGGTTAAGGACGAGATCACGCGGATCGCGGGCAAGCGCAGCTGAACGGATTTGTCTTTGCCGCGTTCATCCGGCGCGGCTAATACCGCGTGCATGACCATCAATTCACGCAAGGCGAGCCGTTTCGCCCTTCTCGCCGCCAGTCTCACCGCCAGCGCCGCCACGCTCGCGATCGCTGCGCCCGTGTCGGCCCAGCAAAGCACTCCGACGACCACCGCACCCGCTCCGATGAGCGCGCAGGACCTCATCACTCTGCCGCGCCTCGGCGCGCCGACCGTGTCGTCGGACGGGCGCCTGGCGGTCTACACGGTCACCGATACCGATCCGGCGAGCTATGCGCGCACCGGCGTGCCCTATCTGCTCGACCTCACGCGCGAAGGCGCGCAGCCGGTCCGGCTCGATTTCGGCGGTCCGTTGTCGGGACTCAGCTTCGGGCCGGACAATCAGCTCTATTTCCTCTCGGACCGCAAGCCGACCGCTTCGGGTGATGAGCGTGCGCGCGTCTGGCGCGCCAGCGTGACGCCGGCCGGGCGGGTCGGGACGCCGACGCTGGTCAGCAGTTTCGACACTGCCGTCGATGGGTTCGCCGTCTCGCCCAAGGGCGACAAGCTTGCGGTATGGGCCGAAGTCGCGCGCGGCTGCCCGCAATTCGGTTGCGAAACCGATGGGACCGCGCATCTGACCGGCCCGGGCGACGGGCGGCTCTATCAGGGCGACGAAGGCTTCGTGCGCCATTGGGACAGCTGGGAGACCCCCGGCACGGTCAGCCGCGTCTTCGTGTTCGATCTCGCGCGGGGCCGGACCACCGGCGCAGGCATGGCCGTGGACGGACCGGTCGGTGCGGGCGGACCTTCGGGAGACACGCCGACCAAGCCTTTCGGCGGCAATGAGGACATCGCCTGGGCACCCGACGGATCGGGCCTCTATTTCGTCGCGCGCGAAGCCGACGGGAACGAGCCGGCCTCGACCAACCTCGATATCTGGTTCTCGGACCTCAGCGGCAAACCGCCCGTCAATCTGACCGCCGCGAACCAGGCCTATGACGCGCTGCCGACGCCGTCGCCGAACGGGCAATATCTCGCCTATGCCGCCATGGCGCGCCCGACCTACGAGGCGGACCGGATGGTGGTGATGCTGCGCGACGTGAAGACGGGCGTGGTCACGCCGTTGACGCAGAATTTCGACCGCAGCTTCGGCACGCTCGCCTGGACGCCCGACAGCCGCTATCTGATCGCCACCGCGCAGGACGTGCTGGATACGCCCGCTTTCCGCATCGATCCCCAGACCGGCGCGATCGACAAGCTCGACCTGATGGCGGGCAATGAAGCGCATATCGGCAATGTCACGCCGCTGGTCGACGACCGGCTGTTGTTCACGCGCGATTCGATCGGTGCGCCTGCCGAACTGTTCCTCTCGCAAGGCTACGGCCAGGCCATGCCCCTGACCGAAGTCGCCACGCAGCGCGTGGGCGCGCTCGCCCCGGTTGAGGTCGAACGCTTCAGCTTCAAGGGCGCGAACGGGGATACGGTCTGGGGCCAGATCACCAAGCTGGCGAACCAAAGCGGGCCGATGCCTGCCATCCTCTACGTCCATGGCGGGCCGCAGGGATCGTTCAACGACGGCTGGTCGACGCGGTGGAATCCGCGCGTCGTCGCCAGCCAGGGCTATGCGGTGATCTCGGTCGATTTCCATGGGTCCACCGGATACGGCCAGGCCTTTACCGACAGCATTCGCCGCGACTGGGGTGGCAAGCCGCTCGAAGATTTGAAGAAGGGCCTCGCCGCCGCGCTCGAGCTCGACCCGCAGATCGACGGGACACGGGCGTGCGCCATGGGGGCGAGCTATGGCGGCTACATGATGAACTGGATCGCGGGCCAGTGGCCCGACCGGTTCGACTGCCTGGTGCAGCATGACGGGTTGTTCGACATGCGCAGCTTCTATTACGCCACCGAGGAATTGTGGTTTCCGCGCTGGGATTTCGGCGGCACCTATGCCGAACAATCCGCGCTTTATGAAAAGTGGAACCCGGTCAACCACGTCGACAAATGGCAGACCCCGATGCTGGTCATCACGGGCGAAAAGGATTTCCGCGTTCCCTATACGCAGGGGCTTCAGAGCTTCACCGCCTTGCAGGAGCGCAATATTCCCAGCCAGCTGCTCGTCTTCCCGAACGAGAACCACTGGGTGCTGAACGCGAAGAATTCGCGCCAATGGCACGACACCGTGTTCGCCTGGCTCGATCGCTGGCTGAAGCCTGAGGCCAAGCTTTCCGAATGAGTCGCGACGACAAGACTGACAAGCAGCTGCGCAAGGCGGAGCGCGCTTTGTCCAAGATCGGCGGGGAAACGGTCGAGCGGCACATCTTCCTGTGCGCGCTCGCCGAAAAGCAGAAATGCTGCTCGCGTGACGAGGGCAAGGCCGCCTGGAGCTTCCTGAAGACGCGGTTGAAGCAGTTGAAGCTGGCAGGCCCGAAACAGGGCGAGGGGCCGGACGCGACCGGAGGAATCCAGCGCACCAAGGCGGACTGCCTCCAGGTTTGTGCCATGGGGCCGATCGCGGTCGTCTGGCCCGACCGGGTCTGGTATCATTCCTGCACGCCCAGCACGCTCGAACGGATCATTCAGGAGCATCTGATCGGCGGCGTTCCGGTGGAGGAATTCCGCCTGCACGGGCGCGACTAGCCAAGCTCGGCATAGCTAACGCGAAATTAACCATCTTGGGCGAAACCTGTCTCTCGCAAACAGGGAGGGCCCATCAGATGGCCATTGCGAAGACAGCGTCCGTCACCATCGCCGAAATGCGCGAATTTGCGAGCTTCACCGCCGCCGAACAGCGTTACATCCGCCGCAGCCTCGATATCGGCCTCGGCCGGTGCGATGCCTTCCGCGTCTGGGGAAGGAATGCGCGCGAGAACGCCGCGATCCGCAGCCAGTATGTCGCTTATCAGGAATTGAAGGCGCTGCGCCACGCGATCCCGAACGAGACCGGCTTCGATGCGGTCGAAGGCTTCATCGGCAAGCTGACCCGCGTCGCCGCCTTCGACCTGGCGCAGGAGCGGATCGACTGCTTCTCGAGCTTCCGCTTCCTCTACGAACGCCTGCTCGGCCCCGAGGCGCGCCCGTGGTTGCCGAGCGCCTTCTGCGCCGCCGCCGCGCTGCCGCAGATCCAGCCCCAGCGCCGCAAGCTGCTGCTCCAGTCCCTGAGCGAAGCCGCCGCGACCGCACCGGGCTGGTCCGACCGGGCGCCGGGCTTCTACCCCGAATACATCGCGGAAGCCGCCGCCTGAGCCCGTCTTAAGTCTGGTCGCGCCTCTATGCCTCGCTTATGGCGCGGCTATGGACGGCGCGCCCGAACCTTCACAAACCACGGCCCGGACGCCCTTTCTGGCACCGCCGATCTGGTCGATCGCGATTCCGGTGCTGGGCCTCGGCGTGGCGCTTGCACCCCTGCCGGGCTCGAGCCTGCTGCTGGTCGCGGTCGTCCTGGTGCTGTGCGCGGTTATCACCGCTGCAGTCTTTCATGCCGAAACGCTTGCCCAATATCTCGGCGAGCCGTTCGGGACGCTGGTGCTGGCGCTGGCCGTCACGGTCATCGAATGTTCGCTGATCGTGTCGATCATGCTGAGCGAGGGCGCGCAGGCGCAGGCGCTCGCCCGCGACACTCTGATCGCGGCGATCATGATCACGATAAACGGCGTGGTCGGCGTCTGCCTCTTGGTCGGCGGACGACGGCATTTCGCGCAGAGCTATACCCAATCGGGCGTGAGCGCGGGGCTGGCCATGCTGGCGACGCTGGCCGTCCTCACACTGATTCTGCCCAATTACACGATCAGCGCGGGCGGCGCGTTCTACAACGATACCCAATTGCTGTTCGTCGCGATCGTTTCGCTGGTGATCTACGGCACGTTCGTGATGGCGCAGACGATCCGCCACCGCGAGGACTTCCTCCACGAAGCGCCTGATTCGGCAAAGGACGATCACGCTGCCGAGGTCACAAGGCGGCGGGCGCTCGTGGCGGGCGCGCTGCTGGTCGCGGCGCTGACGGCGGTCGTCCTGTTGGCGACCGCGCTGTCGCCCACGATCGAATCGGTGGTCGCCTCGCTCGGCGCGCCGCGCGCGCTTGTCGGCATCCTGATCGCCATGCTGGTGCTCGCGCCCGAAGGCTTCGCCGCCGTTCGCGCGGCGCGGGCCAATCGCGTGCAGACCAGCCTCAACCTCGCCATCGGATCGGCGCTGGCCACGATCGGCCTTACCATCCCGACCGTCGCGATGGTTGCGCTGTTCCTCGGGCTCGATCTCGAACTCGGCCTGTCGATGCGATCGACCGTCCTTCTGGCGCTGACATTATTCGTGGCGACGCTGACGCTGGGACGGGGCCGGACGACGATCGTGCAGGGCGTGATCCACCTCGTGATCTTCGCAACCTATCTGTTCGTGACGATCGTTCCGTAAGGCGTCCCAAAAGCGCGCCTGTTAGCGATCACCCGCGATAGAGCGCGTCCAGCCGGTCGCCATAGCGTTCCTTGATCTTGTGGCGGCGGATCTTCATCGAGGGTGTCATCTCCTCGTTCTCGATCGTGAAGGGTTCGTCCGCCAGCACGATCTGGCGCACCTTTTCGACCACCGACGATTCCTTGTTCACCCGATCGACCGCGGCGCGGATCGCGGCCTTGAATTCGGGCAGGTCGGCCACCTGCTTGCAGTCGAATTTCTTCTTCTGCGCCTGGCACCATTCCAGCATCCATTCGGCATCGGGAACGATCAGGCCGACGATGTAGGGCCGCTTGTCGCCCACCACCATCGCCTGGCCGATCTCGGGCTGGAGCGTCAGCATGCCTTCGACCTTCTGGGGCGCGACATTGTCGCCCTTGTCGTTGACGATCATGTCCTTCTTGCGGTCGGTGATGACGATCCGGCCCTTCGCATCGAGATGGCCGATATCCCCGGTGTAAAGCCAGCCATCCTTGATCGTCCGCTCCGTCTCGGCCTCGTTGTGCCAGTATCCGTGCATGACGAGCTCACCGCGCACCAGGATTTCGCCATCCTCCGCGATGCGCACGTCGACTCCGCGCATGGGCGGGCCGACGCTTTCCATCGCGATGCCCGCGCGGGGGCGATTGCAGCTGATCACCGGACCGGCCTCGGTCTGGCCGTATCCCTGAAGCAGAGTCAGCCCCATCGAATCGAAGAACACGCCGACTTCGGGATTGAGCGGCGCACCGCCCGACACCATCGCCTTCAACCGCCCGCCGAAGCGCTGCCGGATCTTGGGCCGCAACAGCTTTTCATAGACCACATTGCGCGCGCCATCGCCGAGCTTGCGCTTGCCGTCCGCCCGCCGCTGGCCGAGCGCGAGGGCGCCTTCCATCAGCCTCTGCGCCGCGCCGCCCTGTTTCGTGACCTGCTTCATGATCCGCGTGCGCAGCACTTCGAACAGGCGCGGGACGACGACCATGAACGTCGGCTGCGTCTCTTCGATATTGGCGGCGAGCTTTTCCAGCCCCTCGGCATAGAAGATCTGCGCGCCGACCGAGATGGGAAGATACTGGCCGCCCGTATGCTCGTAGGCATGGCTGAGCGGGAGGAAGGAGAGGAACCGTTCTTCCGGAGCAACGCCGAAATCGCTGATCAGGATGTCCGCCGCGCCCGCCACATTGCACAGGATCGCGCCATGATGCTGCAACACGCCACGCGGCGCGCCGCCAGTGCCGCTGGTGTAGATGATGCACGCGGTGTCGCCGCGCCCGATCCCCTTCAGCCGCGCCTCGACCGCGCTGCGCGCGCTGGCGGAATCGCCGGAAATCATCTGGCTCCATCCGTGGCAGGACAGGTTTCCGCCCTGATAGCCGCGCACCTCGTCGATCGGGATGATGTGGTTGGCGATGCCGGTTCGGAAGATCGCCGGGATCAGCGGCTTGGCGAGCTTGTCGGTCGAGACGATGACCGCCTTCGCGCCCGAATTGTCGAGGATGTGCTGGTGATCGCGCTCGGTATTGGTGGTGTAGGCGGGCACGGTGATGCAGCCCGCCGCCATGATGCCGAGATCGGCGATGCACCATTCGGGCCGGTTCTCGCTGACGAGGGCGACCCGGTCCCCATCCACGAGGCCCAGGCCCCGCAGGCTTTCCGCCAGCACGCAGACCTGATCCGCCGCCTCGCGCCAGCTGATCGTCTGCCAGCTGCCCTGCCTTTTCGCGCCGAGGAACGGTTTGTCGCCATTCTCATCGGCACGTTTCAGAAACAGCTCGACCAGATTGTTGGCGGCATCGATATCGTCCAGCACCAAAGGCTCGTCCCTCTTCGAAGATCGCATCGCAAACGCTCGGCCCGGATGTCTTGTCCGTTCGCGCGACCGCCTCAGGCTCGCGGGTTTACGAAGAAGGGTTCGCTGGGGCAAGCCTGCTGGGGCAGGCCTGTTGGGGTAGGGCCTGCTAGGGCAGCGGCGTGGCGCGGGGCACCAGCAGCACGTCTTCCAGCCGCGGGTCGCGCGCCGCTTCCCAGATAGCGCCTTCGCGCTTGATCGCACCCGCCTTGATCGGCGCCTCTCGCAACGAGATGTTCTCGTGCCCCAGCGCCCGGAGCGCGGGGACGCGCCGTTCGAGCCAGCTGCCCTGTTCGACCAGCACGCTGTCGCCGAACGCCATCGTGAAGGGCAGGGCCAGCGCCTGACGCGCCGACAGGTCGAAATCGATCGCACCGATGATGGCGCGCGCGGTCGTCACCGGGATGGTCGATCCGCCCGCCGCCCCGATCGCGAGGACCGGACGCCCCTCAGGGTCGAAGACCACGGTCGGCGCCATCGAACTGCGGGGGCGTTTGCCCGGCTCGACCTTGTTGGCGACCGGTTTGCCGTCGACGCTGGGCGAGCGGCTGAAATCGGTCAGCTCGTTGTTCAGATAGAACCCGTTCGCGGTCAGCCCCGACCCGAACGCGCCCTCGATCGTCGAGGTGTAGCTGATCATCGTACCCGCGGCATCGACCGCCGCGATATGCGAGGTGCCGCGCTCCTCGGGCTCGTCGCCATCGGCGAGCGCGCTCTTTGCTCCGCGCGGGACGCCGGGAAGGGCTTCGGCCATGGCTCTGTCGGGCGAGATCAGTGCGCTGCGCTCCGCCAGATAAGCGCGATCGAGCAGGCCCGCGATCGGGACCGATATGAAGTCGCTGTCGGCGATGTAGAGTTCGCGGTCGGCATAAGCGAGGCGCTGGGATTCGAGGAACAGGTGCCAGGTCACCGGATTGCCGAGGCCGAGCGCGCGCAGATCGAAGCGTTCGAGCTGGCCGAGGATTTGCAGCACCGCCACGCCGCCCGATGACGGCGGCCCCATTCCGCATATGCGATAGCCGCGATAATTACCGCAGACACCGTCGCGCAATTTCGCTTCGTAACCGGCGATGTCGGCCTCGGTCATCGGGGCGGGGCGGGGCGTCGCGCTCGCCACGGTTTCGGCGGTTTCGCGCGCGATGGGGCCGCGATAGAACGCCTCCGGGCCTCGCTCGGCGATCGCTTCGAACGTGCGCGCCAGATCGGGATTGCGCACCAGCGTCCCGGCGGGAAGGGGGCGGTTCTGACCGTCGTAGAACAGCGCCCGCCCGCCCGCACTGGCGGCGGCGCGGTCGCTCGACTGAGTCAATGATTGCGCCAGCCGCACATTGATCGCAAACCCGTCCCGCGCCAGCTTGATCGCCGGTTCGAACAGGACCGCCCAAGGCAGTTTCCCGTGCCGCCCATGCGCTTCGGCGGCGAGCGCGACATTGCCGGGCACCCCGACGCTGAGGCCGCTCAAAACGCTGTCCATGAAGGGCGGGATCGATCCGTCGGCGTTCAGGAACCACTCGGGCGTGGCGCCCATCGGGGCCGTCTCGCGCCCGTCGACCGTTTCGACCGACCCGTCCGCCGCGCCGCGCACGAGGAAGCCGCCGCCGCCGATCCCGCTGCTCTGCGGTTCGACCACGGTCAGCGCCAGCATCGTGGCGATCGCGGCATCGGTGGCGCTGCCCCCGCGCTTGAGCATTTCCATTCCCGCCGCCTCGGCGCGCGGATCGGCGGCGCTCACGCTGCCGATGAAGGGGAGGTCTTCAAGACTGGCTGCTTCCTGCGCATAAACGGCGGGCGCGCCGGTCAGGACCAACAGGGCGGCGAGCGTGCGGGTGAGGGGTCTGATCATGAACGCATCGCTATTCGCTTCCGATCGCTTCGGCAATCGATGCAAAGCCATCGCGCCGCATCAGCGTCTCGAGATCGCGCACGATCCGGCGCGCAAGGCCGGGACCCTCGTAGACGAGCGCGGAATAGAGCTGCACCAGGCTGGCCCCGGCGCGGATGCGTGCCCAGGCGTCCTCGGCACTGGCGATCCCGCCCACGCCGACGAGCGGAATGGCACCACCGGTCGCCTCACGGAAATCGCGTACCCGCTGGAGAGCTAGTTCGCGCAAGGGCGCGCCGGACAGGCCGCCCGTCTCCTCGCGGTGCCGCGAGGCGAGATCGGGGCGGGCGATCGTGGTGTTGGATACGATCAGCGCGCCGAGCCCGGTGTCGAGGGCGATCCGGGCGATGGCGTCGATATCGGCGGTTTCGAGATCGGGCGCGACCTTTAGAAAGACCGGCGGCGTGTCCGCTTCGTCGCGGCATACCTCGGCCCGCGCTTCCATCACGCCTTCGATCAGGCCGACGAGGGCCCCCTCGTCCTGCAAGGCGCGCAGGCCGGGCGTGTTGGGGCTGCTGATATTGATCGCGAGATAGCTGGCGAGCGGCGCCATCAGATGCGTCATCGCCGCGTAATCGACCACACGGTCGGCGCTGTCCTTGTTCGCGCCGACATTGATGCCGACGATGCCGCCGCGATGCTTGCGGGCAGAAAGGCGCGCCGCCGCTTCCTCGCCGCCGCGATTGTTGAATCCCATCCGGTTGATGACCGCGCGATCCTCGGCCAGGCGGAACAGGCGGGGCTTCGGATTGCCTTCCTGCGGGCGCGGCGTGATCGATCCGACCTCGACGGAACCGAACCCCAGCCCCAGCATCGCGTCTGGCACCTCGCCGTTCTTGTCAAAGCCTGCGGCAAGGCCGATCGGGTTGGGAAAGGTCAGCCCCGCCACATCGCACGCCAGAGCGCCCGGCACGGGCTTGGGAGCTGCCGGCATGGTTTTCAGGGCAGCCACGGTCAGGCCGTGGGCCCGCTCGGGATCGAGCGCGAATATCGCGGGGCGCAGGAGATCGAACAGCATCGCGATCGCTATGCCCCCTTGGCCGAATCGTGTCGAGACGATGCGAAAAGAACACCGGATCGCATCGATACGATATCATTTGACACTATTTCGCGGGTCGACATGTCGCATCTGTCCTATTCAGACGATACACCTTGGTGTAGATGCGATTCTGCGACCCGAAGGGCTCGGCGCTTCGTGCGGCGGGTTCTCTCCTTTCGAGGGGCGGCTCCGCCTTCGTGGCGGGCCCGCCCCTTTCTTTTATGCGCCAGCTGCCTTTTCGCCCCTGCCCGCTTTGGCCCGCTTTGGGCTGGCCAAACCCGCCCGCTCCGCGCTAGCGCCCCGGAAACTGATTTCGGGAGAATGTGACGATGGCGATCGGTAACAAGCGGACAATGCAGGGATTACTGGCCGGGGTCTGCGCCTTGGCGCTGGCCGGATGCGCGACCACGACGGGCGAACCGCGCCCTGCCACCGCATCGACCTCCTCACAGCAGGTCAGTGCGCCGCAAGCCAGCGCCGATATCGGCACTTTCTTCGAACGCTACGACCAGGCGCAGCTCGCGCTGTCGCCGCTGTCCAAGGCCTATCGCGGCATTCGGGACGAGGATTACGGGCGCTGGGGCGATTTCTCCGACGCGGCAGAGATCGCCGAAGAGCGGCTGCAGCAGCAGACCGCGCAAACGATGCGCACGACCTATTCGCCGATCGACCTCTCGCCGCAGGATACGCTATCCTATCGCCTGTTCGACTATCAGGCGGAAAACAGCGCCATGCTGTTCCCCTTCCGCGAGAACGGCTACATCTTCGACCAGATGAATGGCGCGCAGAGCCAGCTGCCCGCCTTCCTCATCAACATCCACTCGGTCGCCGATGCGGATCAGGCGGCGGATTACGTCAGCCGTATCGACGGGCTCGGTGCAGTGCTCGACACGCTTATCGCCGAATCGCGCGAACGGGCGGAGGCCGGCGTCATGCCGCCCGACTGGGTCTATCCCTATGTCATCTCGGATATCGAGAACCTGCTCGAAGACGGGCGCGAGAACGCCATCCTGGAAGATTTCCGCGGCAAGGTGGAGAAGCTCGAACTGGGCGAAGCGCAGAGCGGGGCGCTGATCGCGCGCGCCGAAACGGCCTGGAGCCAGAGCGCGCGTCCCGCCTACCAGCGCTTGCTCGCGGAAATGCAGCGCCAGCAGACGATGGCGCCGACCGATGACGGGATCTGGCGTTTCGACGACGGCGCCGGTTACTATTCCGCGCTGCTGAAGAACTACACCACCACCGATCTCACCGCCGACCAGATCCACGATATCGGCCTGCGCGAGGTCGAGCGCATTCATAACGAGATGCGCACGATCATGCGCGAGGTCGGGTTCGAGGGCGATCTACAGGATTTCTTCGAATACACCCGCACCGACGATCGCTTCTTTTACGACACACGCGAAGCCTATCTGGCGGATGCGGAAGCCAAGCTGGACGCGATGGAGGCCCGCCTGCCGGACTTCTTCAACACGCTGCCGAGCGATCCGCTGGTGATAAAGCCGGTCGAAGCCTTCCGCGAAAAGAGCGCGGGCAAGGCCTTCTACCAGCGCCCCGCACCTGATGGATCGCGGCCGGGGACCTATTACGTCAATCTCTACAATCTGAAGGACATGAGCAAGAACGAGCTCGAAGCGCTCGCCTATCACGAGGGGCTTCCGGGCCATCACCTCCAGCTCTCGATCCAGACTCAGCTCGGCGATGTGCCGCCCTTCCGCCGCTTCGGCGGAGTCACGGCCTATAGCGAGGGCTGGGGGCTCTATTCGGAGGAGTTGGGCAAGGATATGGGATTTTACACCGATCCCTATTCCGATTTCGGACGGCTTGGGATGGAGCTGTGGCGCGCTTGCCGCCTCGTCGTCGATACCGGTATCCACCACAAGCGCTGGAGCCGCGAGCGGGCGATCCAGTACCTCACCGACAACACGCCCAACCCGCCCGGCGATATCGAAAAGGCGATCGAACGCTATATCGTCTATCCGGGGCAGGCGACCGCCTACATGATCGGCAAGCTCAAGATCATGGAACTGCGCGACCGGGCGCAGACCGCGCTGGGCGACGATTTCGACATCCGCGCCTTCCATGACGTGATCCTCAAAACCGGCCCGGTGCCGCTGGCGATCATGGAAGAGAATGTCGACGCCTGGATCGAGGGGGAAAAATAGGCGTTTCGCAAACGCCTCCGGGGGCGAGTTTTTGTTTTTCGAACCCGCCTCCGCGGGTTGGTGGGCCTGCGGCCTGTCTGCGTCTCCCTCGGTGCTGTTCCTCCCTTCGGTCGGGCACCTGCGGGGCGGGCGCGTGCCCTTGCAGTCCGCTGGTCGCGGACCGGACCATTATAGGCCCAATGGCTTGGTCGCGGAGCACGGGCCGTAGGCCCGCAAGGCCGACCGGCCGCCCGCAGCACCGAAGGCGCGAGGATTTCGCATCCCGGAGGGGATGCGGAACACAAACATAATAACGACTCGCAACAATCTGTTTTCGGTTGAAATCGGACCGCATTGCTCCGATTTGGCCAGCATGCGCCTCAGCAATCTCGCCGATTATGCCGTCGTCACCATGCACGCCGCCGCGCGCCATTGCGGTGGCGGGCGGACGAGTGCGGCGGAACTGGCGGCGGAAACCGGGCTTCCGGTCCCCACCGTGCAGAAGCTCGTCAGCAAATTGAGCGCGGCGGGTCTTTTACGCTCGGTGCGCGGGGCGGGTGGCGGATTGCAGCTCGCGCGCCCGGCCGCCGCGATCAGCGTCGCCGACATCGTCGAGGCGGTCGAAGGCCCGATCGCGCTGACCGCCTGCGTCGAAGGGCAGGATTGCACGATCGGCCAGGATTGCAGCCTGCGCCCCCATTGGCCCCTCATCAACGGCGCCCTGCGCGGCGCGCTCGCCGGAATCGCGCTCACGCAACTCGCCGACGCGCCCAAAACTCACGCCCCGAAAGAACTGGCATGACCGACACCGTAGACCTTCAGGAACCCGTTCAGGATCAGGACGCCCGCGATGCCGCGGCGCGCGCCGCCGAATACGAATTCGGCTGGCATTCGGACATCGACACCGAATTCGCGCCCAAGGGCCTGAACGAAGACACCGTCAAATACATCTCCGCCAAGAAGAAAGAGCCCGAATGGATGCTCGACTGGCGGCTGAAGGCGTTCCGCCTGTGGCAGGACATGGAAGAGCCGGACTGGGCCAAGCTCGGCTATCCCGAGATCGACTACCAGGACGCCTATTACTACGCCGAGCCCAAGGCCAAGCCCAAGCTGGAATCGCTCGACGAGCTCGATCCCGACATCAAGGCGGTCTACGACAAATTGGGCATCCCGATCGCGGAGCAGGAAGTGCTCGCGGGCGTGGAAGGCGCGCGCAAGGTCGCGGTGGACGCCGTGTTCGACAGCGTCAGCGTCGCCACCACCTTCCGCAAGGAGCTGGAAGCGGCAGGCGTCATCTTCCGCTCCATCAGCGAGGCGATCCGCGAATATCCTGACCTCGTAAAGAAGTGGCTCGGCAAGGTGGTGCCGCAGCGCGACAATTACTTCGCCACGCTCAACAGCGCGGTCTTCTCGGACGGGACCTTCGTCTACATTCCCGAAGGCGTGCGCTGCCCGATGGAACTCAGCACCTATTTCCGCATCAATGCGGAGAACACCGGCCAGTTCGAACGCACGCTGATCGTCGCCGAAAAGGGCAGCTATGTCAGCTATCTCGAAGGCTGCACCGCGCCGATGCGCGACGAGAACCAGCTGCACGCCGCCGTCGTGGAACTGGTCGCGATGGACGATGCCGAGATCAAGTATTCGACCGTGCAGAACTGGTATCCCGGCAACAGCGAAGGCGTGGGCGGGATCTACAATTTCGTCACCAAGCGGGGCCTCTGCCAAGGCGCGCGGTCCAAGATCAGCTGGACCCAGGTCGAAACCGGTTCCGCCGTCACGTGGAAATATCCCAGCTGCGTCCTCAACGGCGAAGACAGCGTGGGCGAATTCTACTCGGTCGCGGTGACGAACAACCACCAGCAGGCCGATACCGGCACCAAGATGATCCACAACGGGCGCGGTTCGCGCTCGACCATCATCTCCAAGGGGATTTCGGCAGGCAAGTCGAACAACACCTATCGCGGGCTCGTGCGCGTAGCCGCCAATGCCGACAATGTCCGCAACCGCACCGAATGCGACAGCCTTTTGCTCGGCGACAAATGCGGCGCGCACACCGTGCCCTATATCGAGGTCAAGAACCCTAGCGCCCAGATCGAGCACGAGGCGACCACCTCCAAGATTTCGGACGACCAGCTGTTCTACGCCCAGCAACGCGGCCTCGGCGAGGAAGAGGCGATCGCGCTGATCGTCAACGGCTTCGCCAAGGAAGTGATGAAGCAGCTGCCGATGGAATTCGCCGTCGAAGCGCAGAAACTGCTGGCGATTTCGCTCGAGGGGAGTGTGGGGTGATGGCTCGGCTTTTTGGCATTCTGGCAACCGCGTGCGTTGTGCTTTGCCCGTTTGCTCTTTTGTGGCTCGCGGTATTCTCTGTCTTCGGCTCGGAATCGCAGCCCGTGGCCGTGACGCTTGCACTTTCGATCCTGTTCGGCCTCCCAACCGCTACTTTGCTAGTTTACCGGCACGGTCAGCGACTCCGTCATGACTGACCGCAAAACCCTCCAGCTTCGCGATCCGTCCGAAACCGACGATTCCGCCCCCGCGCTCAAGAAGAAGGGCCGTGGGTGGGAGATTTCGGACAAGCGGCTCGACGTTTTGCACGAACAGGCGCGCGAGATGCGCCGCCATTCTTCCGAAGCGCACAAGGCGCTCGCCGAGAAATTCGCCAAGGCGGATATGGGTCGCTACACCTTCAAGCGGTTCGCCGTGGTCGGCAGCGCGATCGTGGACTTCAACTGCCACAATCTCGGCATGGCGATCATGATCGACGAGGAGGGCGCCGACGAGGCGCTGGCGAAACGTCGCGACAAGAGCCTCGAATCGGTCGGCATCCGCGTCATGCGGATCGCCGCCTCCGACATCTTGACGGACATCGACAGCGTGCTCCAGCGCATCACGCTCGGCATGCGCAGCCGCATCGCCGACAAGAAAGAGGCCGCGCGCGCCCATGCCGCGGCCAATCCCAACCAGCATTATTCGCGGCCCCGCAAACCGGGCCCACATCGCGACCAGACGAGATAACAGACATGCTCGAAATCAAAGATCTCCACGCCGAAATCGACGGCAAGCAAATCCTCAACGGCCTCTCGCTCAACGTAAATGCGGGCGAGGTTCATGCCATCATGGGCCCCAATGGCGCGGGGAAATCGACGCTCGCTTACGTGCTTGGCGGAAGGCCGGGTTACGAAGTGACCGGCGGCAGCGTGACATTCGCGGGCGAGGACCTGCTCGATATGGACCCGCACGAGCGCGCGGCGGCTGGGCTCTTCCTCGGCTTTCAGTATCCGGTCGAAATTCCCGGCGTCTCCAATGTCCAGTTCCTGCGCGAGGCGCTCAACGCCCAGCGTCAGGCGCGTGAGGAAGAGCCGCTGTCCGGCGGCGAATTCCTGAAGCATGCCAAGGAACAGGCGGCTTTGCTCAAGCTCGACATGGAGATGCTCAAGCGGCAGGTGAATGTCGGCTTTTCGGGCGGCGAGAAGAAGCGCGCCGAGATGGTCCAGATGGGCATTCTCGACCCGAAACTGGCCGTTCTCGACGAGACCGATAGCGGGCTCGACATCGATGCATTGAAGACCGTAGGCAACGGCATCAACGCGATCATGCGCAAGCCCGACAAGGGCGTGCTGCTGATCACGCATTACCAGCGCCTGCTCGATTACGTGAAGCCGGACTTCGTCCATATCCTGTCGCAGGGGCGGATCGTGAAGACGGGCGATGCCGAGCTCTCGCAGCGGCTCGAGGCCGAAGGCTATGACGCGGTGATGGCGGAGGCGGCGTGAGCGAAGCGATCATCCTCCCGACGCGGAAAGACGAAGCCTGGCGCTATTCGAACACGGACGCGCTTGCAGGCATGGACCTCGGCACGTTCGACCAATGGCGCGATATCGACGTGGCCGAAGGCGAGATCTTTCGTGACACCATCGTGATCGCCGATGAAGGCGATGCGGTCAGCGATGCCACCGAACTGCGCCGCCTGCGCATCAATGTGCGCAAGAATGCCACCTGCGAGATATTCGGCGTGATCGCCTCGGGCCGGTTGGGCCGGGTCGAAATGGTCGTGTTGGTCGAAGAAGGCGGGCATTTCGAATTCGGCGGCGTCACGCTCGGCGGGCGCGACACGACGCGTGAATTCGTCACCCGTATCGCGCACGATCATCCGAACGCCACCAGCAACCAGGTGGTGCGCGGCGTCCATTGGGGGCAGGGCACCGGCAATTTCCTCGGCCGGATCGACGTCGCGCGCGATGCGCAGAAGGTCGATGCCAAGCAGGATTTCAAGGGCCTGCTTTTGGAAAAAGGCGCGAGCGTGAACTCGGTCCCCCAGCTCGAAATCTATGCCGACGATGTGAAATGCGCCCACGGCGCCACGGTCGGCCAGTTGGACGAGCAGGCGCGCTATTACATGGCGGCGCGCGGCCTCCCGCCCGAAACCGCGCGCAAGCTGTTGGTCCGCGCCTTTCTCGGCGATGCCTTCGTGGCTCTGGAGGACGAGGAAGAGAGCGAGCGCCTGATGGATGTCGCGCTGGGCAAGCTGGACAAGCATCTGTGAGCGAGGCGGCTGTCCTTTCGCGCAAGGCGGATTTTCCCGGCCTCCTGACGGCGGACGGCAAGCCATGGCATTATCTCGACACCGCCGCGTCTTCGCAGAAGCCGCGACAAGTGATCGACGCCATGTCGCGCGCGCTGGGCGAGGATTACGCGACCGTGCATCGCGGCGTCTATGGCCGCAGCGCGCAGATGACGCTGGGTTACGAAGCGGCGCGGCGGCGGGTGGCGGATTTCATCGGCGCGGATAGCGAGGACGAAGTGGTGTTCGTGCGCGGGGCGACCGAGGGGATCAACCTCGTCGCCCAGAGCTGGGGCGCGGCAAACCTGCGCGAGGGCGACCGGATCGTCCTTTCCCTGCTGGAGCATCATTCCAATATCGTCCCCTGGCAGATGATCGCGGAGCGGACCGGTGCCGTCATCGACGTCTGCTCGCTGACCGAAGATGGGCGGATCGATCTCGGCGCGCTCGAAGCCACGCTGACGCCGCGCACGAAGATCGTATCGCTGGCGCATGTCTCGAACGTGCTCGGATCGGTGCTGGACGCGCGCGCCGCCGCCGATCTGGCGCATTCCGTGGGCGCGAAATTGCTGCTCGACGGGTGCCAGAGCGCGCCGCGCTTGGCGCTCGACATGACAGTGCTGGGCTGCGATTTCTACGTCTTCTCCGGCCACAAGCTTTACGGGCCGACCGGGATCGGCGTTTTGTGGGGCCGCAAGGACCTGCTCGAAGCGATGCCGCCCTGGCAGGGTGGCGGCGCGATGATCGAAAAGGTCGAATTCGCACGCAGCACCTATGCCCCGCCGCCGCAGCGCTTCGAAGCGGGCACGCCGATGATCACCGAAGCGATCGCGCTGCATGCCGCCATCGATTATGTCGCCGAACAGGGGCCGGACCGGCTGTTCGCGCACGAAGCCACGCTGGCGACAACGCTGCGCGAGGAATTGCGCACACTCAATTCGGTCACGTTGTTCGGGCCGGAGGAAAGCGCCGGAATCGTCTCTTTCGCCATCGAAGGGGTTCATCCGCACGATCTCGGCACCATATTGGACGAAGAAGACGTCGCGATCCGGGCCGGACATCACTGCGCGCAGCCCCTGATGGAGCATCTGGGCGTACCCGCCACTGCGCGGGCCAGTTTCGGCCTCTATTCCGACGAAAGCGACATCGCTGCGCTGCTGCGCGGGATCGAGCGCACACTCAAGATTTTCGGCTAGGATTTTCTCATGAGCACCACGGAAAAGGACCAGGATTTCATCGCGGCGCCCTCGCCGACCGAACAGGTGGTCGCGCCCTCGCCGACCGAGCAGGTCGTTTCGCCGGCCAAGCCGCCGCGCGCGCGGGTCTCCGACGCGGTCGATCCAGACGCTGAGGCCCCGCGCGAGAAGATGGAGCGCAAGCGCGACTATCTCGAAGGATTCCTCAAGAAACAGCCCGAAAGCGTCGGCGCGGGCGAACCCGGCGGCAAGCTTTACGAGAAGGTGATCGCGGCGCTGAAGGAAATCTACGACCCGGAAATCCCGGTCAACATCTACGATCTCGGCCTGATCTACGGAGTGGAGGTCGGGCCGGACAGCGACGTGATCGTCACGATGACGCTGACGACCCCGCATTGCCCGGTCGCCGAGAGTATGCCGGGCGAGGTCGAACTGCGCGCCGCTAGCGTGCCCGGCGTGCGCGATGCCGAGGTGAACCTGGTCTGGGATCCGCCGTGGAGCCCGGAAAAGATGACCGACGAAGCGCGCCTCGAACTGGGAATGCTATGACCGAGACGAAAACCCGCGAACGCCCCGCTGCGGTGAATCTCACCGCCTCCGCCGAACAGCGCGTGGCCGACCTGATGGCGCGCGCGCCCGAAGGTGCGATCGGCGTCAAGCTGTCGACCCCGCGCCGGGGCTGTTCGGGCCTCGCCTATTCGGTCGATTACGTGACCGAGGAAGCGAAGTTCGACGAGAAGATCGAAACCCCCGGCGGCATTTTCTACATCGACGGGGCGAGCGTGCTCTACCTCGTCGGCAGCACGATGGACTGGCGCGAGGACGATTTCACCGCCGGTTTCGTGTTCGAAAACCCCAACGCCAAGGGCGCTTGCGGGTGCGGCGAAAGCTTCATGGTCTGAAGCGGTCCTAGCGCCTCAGCGCCGCCACGCAGCTCGCCCGGTCGACATCCAGCCCATCGCTCGCCCGCCGCGCATCGACATAGGTGGCGGTTGGCTCGGCGCCTTGCGTCAGCGGGTAGAGATAGACGTCGAGCACGCACGCCTCGCCGGTGAATTGCAGTTTCAGCGCATCGCCTTCGCGCACCTGGAGGCGGGGCGTCCCGAAGACCGTGGTCAGCGCGGCGGCATTGCTGCCGATCACGCCTTCGACGCCGGGCAGGTTCATCACTCTCGGGGGGATGAAGGCGCCGGGCCGGGCGCTCGGTGCAGGGGTCGGAACGGTCATCGGCGGTGGGCTGGTGGGGCGGGGGCGCTGCGCTTCTCCCCCGGTGGCGGTCGTCCCCGCGGGCGGGGTCGTGACGCAGCCCGACAGAGCGAGGGCCAGACCGACAGCGGATATGGACAGGCGAGCGAATTTAAACCGGCGCATGGCGCGGCCTCCCATGAAACAAATGCGTGGCGCCCGCCGCGCCGATTATGGGGGCGAGCAGATTGACGAAGGGGATCGCGAGCAGCGCCGCGATGACGCCGCCGAGACAAAAGCGCGTGAGGCCGCCGACCGCAGTCGCGTCGGTCTTTCCGTGCGGGGAATGGCGCAGCGTGACCATCTCGGTCAGCTCGCGGCCCAGCAGCAGCGCGTTGACGAACCAGAACAGCAAGGCGGTGCCGATCCCGGTCACCAGCAGGATCAGCGCGAAGGGCAGGGCGACGAGATTGAACGCGACGGCCCTCACCGCGCCGCGCGCGCCATTGGCGATATCCTCGCTTAACGGCAGCGTGCGCGCGGCTGCCGCGGCCTGCGGATAATGGCGCGCCTCCACCGCCTGGACGATCTCGTCGGCGAAGAGCTGGATCACGGCGAGCGCGACCACGCGGAACAGAAACCAAGCGGCGAGCAGGCCGAGGACAAGTGCGACCACGCCCGCGATCCCGTCGCTGTAGTCGGCGGGCAGGGTGGCGACGATCCACTCCTCGATCGCGGCATCGAGCGCCCACCACAGAGCCGCGCCCAGCGCTGCGAAAATCGCCAGCGTCAGCGCTGCGGACTTCGCCAGCACGCGCAGGATCGCGCGGTCGCCGAGCTGGGCGATCGACAGGGCGAGGGCCCGGGGTAGGCTCGTCATTGCAGGCTCGTCATCAGCGGCGCGGAGTGGAAGAGGCACGATCCCAAGTCAATCGCGCCCTTGGCCTCGATCCGCCGAACGGCTAACCGCGCGCGACGTAATGCCGTTTTCACTGGAGTTTTCATGACCGACACTGCCGCCCCCACCCGATACGACGTCATCGCCATCGGCAACGCCATCGTCGACGTGATGGCCCCATGCGAGGATGCGCTGATCGGCGAACTCGGGTTGAGCAAGGGCGGGATGACGCTGGTCGATACCGAGCGGGCCGAAGAGCTTTATCAGGCGATGGGGCCGGCAAAGGAAATCTCCGGCGGATCGGCGGCCAACACGCTGGCGGGCATGGCGGCGCTGGGCGCGAAATGCGCTTTCGTGGGTCAGGTGGCGGACGATCAACTGGGCGAGGTCTTCACCCACGACATCCGCGCCATCGGCGTCGCTTACGAAACGCCCTCGCGCCCCGCCGAAGGCAGCGAGGACAGCCTAACCACCGCGCGCTGCCTCATCTTCGTGACGCCCGATGGCGAGCGGACGATGAACACGTTTCTCGGCGCCACCCAGTTCCTGCCCGCCGAAGCATTGGACGACGAACTGATCGCGAGCGCGGGCATCCTCTATCTCGAAGGCTATCTCTGGGACCCGGAAGAGCCGCGCCGCGCCATGCGCCGCGCGATCGAGGTGGCGCGCAGGGCGGGCCGCAAGGTCGCCTTCACCGCCAGCGAAAGCTTCGTGATCGACCGCCACGGCGACGATTTCCGCGCCCTCATCGACGAGGGCCAGATCGACATCCTGTTCGTCAACGAAACCGAACTGGCGTCTCTGACGGGCGAGAGCGATTTCGATGCGGGCCTCGCCAAATTGAGCGGCAAGATCCCCACCGTCGTCGCCACGCGCAGCGCCAAGGGTGCGGTCGCCGTGCAGGGCCAAACCCGCGCCGAAGTCCCCGCCGAACCGGTCGACAAGGTGGTCGACACTACCGGCGCGGGCGATCTGTTCGCGGCGGGCTTCCTGACGGGCCATGCGCGCGGCGAATCGCTCGAGACCTGCCTCACCATGGGCGCGGTCTGCGCGGCGGAAATCATCTCGCATTACGGCGCGCGCAGCGAAGCCGATCTGAAGGCGCTGGTGGCGAAGCGGCTGGGATGACGCCTCGCTCGCGGACCTCGATCGGCGCACCGTCACCATGACCGACTTCACCGTCACGATTAACACCCTCTACGTGGTGCTGTTCGGGACGGCTGTCATGAGCGTCGCGGCCCTGCTCGCCGGGATGCGGCGCAAGCGCGCGCTGGCCTGGCTGTTCGGGTCGATCGCGATCGGGACGCTGCAGGTCTGGTCCGTCGGCCTGTCGCGCGGGCCCCTGTTCGACATGGCGAGCGCCACTTTGCTGGTCCCGCTGGCGCTGATCGGCTTCGCCCAGGCACTGCGCCAGGTCTATCGCCAGCCTAGGAGCTATTGGCGCTGGCGCAGCGCGGCCTTCGGCCTGCTGGCCGCCGCTTTTGCCGGGACCGTTCTCGAAGTCCCCTTCCTGCTCGCTTACGCCGCGATGGTGAGCGGCTTCGCGATGATCGAATGCGAGCTTGCCTTTCGCGTGTGGAAGGTGAGCCGCAAACGCTGGCTCGATTGGGCGCTGCTCGCTGTTCTGATGAGTGTGGTCGCGGTGGAAGCGAGCCGCCTGGTGGTGGTCCCGTCCATTCTCGGTCTCGACATGGGGTTTGCCGAGCTGCGCAATTCCAATATCGATCGCAGCTATCTCGTCGTTCTGGGCGCGCTCGAACTGCTGGCCATCGTGCTGATCATCGCGCGCGTGGCGGCCTGGGCGCTGGCGGATATCCGCTTCCGGGCGGAGCGCGATTACCTCACCGGGCTCTACAATCGCGGGACATTCGAATATCTCGCGCTCGATTCGATCCGGCGCGAACCCGGCGTGCTGATCCTCGCCGATCTCGACCACTTCAAGCGCATCAACGATCGCTACGGCCACGAGATGGGCGATGGCGCGATCTGCGTGTTTGCAGACGTGCTGGAGCAGGCGACCGAGCGCCGCAGCGTGTGCGGCCGGATCGGCGGGGAGGAATTCGCGCTGCACCTGCCGCTGGCCACGCTGGAAGACGCGGCCGCCATTGCGGAGCGGCTGCGCGAGAGCTTCGCAAAGGCCTGTCGCGAGAGCCTTTCCGTCGAAGAGGAGTTGAGCGCGAGCATGGGCTGTGCCGAACATGCGGCGGGCGAGGATCTGTCCGCGATCATGCAGCGCGCCGACGAAGCGCTCTATCGCGCCAAGGACAAGGGGCGCGACCGCGTGGAACTGGCGGAGCGGCTGGCAGCCTGACGCGGCGGCGCGCGGTCAGCCGCGTTCGCGCCGCACCTCGCGCTGGCCGATATCGCGGCGGCAGAAACCTTCGGGGAAATCCACCGCATCGACCGCGCGATAGGCGGCGGCCTGGGCCTCGCTGGCGCTTGCACCCCGCGCGGTCACGTTGAGCACGCGCCCGCCATTCGCGGTCAGCGCTTCGCCGTCGCGCGCGGTGCCCGCGTGGAACACCTTGGCTCCATGCGCTTCCGATTCGCCCAGATCGATCGTGCCGCCCTTCTTGGGTGTGCCGGGATAGCCTTCCGCCGCCATCACCACCGTCAGCGCGAAATCGTCGCTGAAGCGGGGCGGTTCGATCCCGCCCAGCCTTCCTTCGGCGCAGGCGAGCATGATCTCGCCGAGATCGCTCTCCAGCCGCATCATCAGCACCTGGCATTCGGGATCGCCGAAGCGGACATTGTATTCGATCAATTGCGGGCCGCTCTCGGTCAGCATCAGCCCGGCATAGAGCACGCCCGAAAACGGCGTGCCCGCCTCGCGCATCGCGGCAACCGTCGGTTCGATGATCGTGCGCATGGCCTCGGCCTGCAATTCGGCGCTCAGCACCGGGGCGGGGGAATAGGCGCCCATGCCGCCGGTGTTGGGCCCCAAATCCCCTTCGCCGACGCGCTTGTGATCCTGCGCAGTGCCGAAGGGGACGATATGGGTCCCGTCGGTCAGCGCGAAGAAGCTCGCCTCCTCGCCCGTCAGGAATTGTTCGATCACGACCTCGGCGCCCGCTGCGCCGAACTTGCCGTCGAACATGTCGGACAAAGCGTGCTGCGCCTCTTCGCGCGTTTCCGCGATCACCACGCCCTTGCCCGCGGCCAGCCCGTCGGCTTTCAGGACGAAGGGCGGATCGAAGCGTTTCAGCGCGCCCCAGGCCGCCTCCAGCGAGGTCGCACGGATATAGCGCGCGGTGGGGATGTCGGCGCGCTCGCACAGATCCTTGGTGAAGCCCTTGCTTCCTTCGAGCTGGGCGGCGGCCTTGGACGGTCCGAAGACCGGAACGCTGGCATCGCGCAAAGTATCGGCCAGGCCCTCGACCAGCGGAACCTCCGGGCCGATGACCACGAGGCCGATCGCGTTCTCCGCACAGAAGCGTTTCACCGCATCGTGATCGCCCATGTCGAGCGCGACGCATCGCGCATGATCCGCCATCCCCGGATTGCCCGGCGCGGCGAACAGGGTATCGCCGTCCTCCGCCAGCAATCGGGATTGCGATAGCTTCCATGCCAGCGCATGTTCGCGCCCGCCCGAGCCCAGCAACAGGATATTCATGGCCGATTACCTCTCAGACGACGAAACTGACCGCGGGCTGGTAGCGCGGGAGGCCGATGGCGACAACGCCCAGGCCTATTCGATCAGCGAGATATCGAACCTCTTGAAACGCACGGTGGAGGATCGCTTCGGCTTCGTGCGGTTGCGCGGCGAATTGTCGGGGGTGAAGCGGGCGGCTTCGGGCCACCTCTATTGCGCGCTCAAGGACGAGAAGGCGGTAATCGACGGGGTCATGTGGCGCGGCAACACCCAGCGCTTGCCCTTCAAGCCGGAAGACGGGCTGGAGGTCGTCGCGACGGGCAAGCTGACGACCTATCCCGGGCGTTCCAAATACCAGATCGTGATCGAACGAATGGAGCTGGCGGGCGAAGGCGCGCTGCTGGCGCTGCTCGAAAGGACCCGCGCGCGATTGGCGGCGGAGGGCCTGTTCGACGAGGGACGCAAGCGCGCGCTCCCATTCCTGCCGCGCACCATCGGCGTGGTGACATCGCCCACCGGGGCGGTGATTCGCGACATCCTGCACCGGCTGGCGGACCGGTTTCCCAGCCGCGTGATCGTCTGGCCGGTGCTGGTGCAGGGGCAGGGTGCTGCCGAACAGGTTGCAGGGGCGGTGCAGGGCTTTTCCGGCATCGATGCAGGCGATCCGAACCGGCCCGATCTCGTGATCGTGGCGCGCGGCGGCGGCTCGATCGAGGATCTGTGGAGCTTCAACGAGGAGATCGTGGTGCGCGCCATCGCGGGATCGACGATTCCCACGATCAGCGCGGTCGGGCACGAGACCGACACGACTTTGGCCGATTTCGCGGCGGATGTACGCGCGCCGACGCCGACCGCTGCGGCGGAGCGGGCGGTGCCGGTAAGGGCCGACCTCGCCGCGATGCTCGCCGATCTCGGCCATCGCCAGCGGCAATGCGCCGCCCGTCCGGTGGCGCTCGGGCGCGAGCGGCTGGAGGCGCGGGTCCAGCGGATGCCGAAGCTGGAAGCCCTGCTCCAGCCCAAGGCGCAGAGGCTGGACGAGGCGGGCGAGCGGTTGAAGCGGGGGCTGCTCGATCGCGCGGCTTCGGGGCGGCAGAAGCTCGGCGAATTGCGGCTGACGCCTGCCGTGCTGCATCGCAATCTGCGCGATGCGGGGCGCGATCTTGCCGCGCTGCGCTTGGCCCCGACGCTTGTCGAACGCCGTATAAGCGATTCGCGCGAGAGACTGGCCGGCACCGTGCGCGTCATGCGCTCGCTCGATCCCGACGCGGTGCTGGCGCGCGGCTATGTCAGAGTGACCGGGGCGGATGGCCGGACGCTGACCGACCGTACGGCGGCGGGCAAGGAAGCGGCGCTGACGCTCAAGTTCCGCGACGGCGATCTGGCGGCGGTCCCTGTCGGCGCACCAGCCGCCTCGCCCGCCAAGCGCCCCAAAAGGCAAAGCGCCGCTTCGCCAGGTCAGGAAGATTTGTTCGGATGAGCGCGGCTTGCTAGGAAGCGACCCATGTTGATGTCCTCCCGAGATCGAAGCGACGGCGAAGCCCGCTTGCAATACGGCCCCAACGGCTTTCGCGTCCTGCGCGCGGGCACCCATGTCTTCTGCGCCGTCAGCGGCCAGGCGATCCCCCTGGAAGAGCTGCGCTATTGGAGCGTCCACCACCAGGAAGCCTATGCCAGCGCGGAAATGGCGACACAGCGGATGGCCCAGGGGACGGCTCAGCGGGCCGATTCGTGAGGTTTCGTTTCACGTCGCTGCTTGGCCTGTCGCTGTTCGCGCTGGCCGGATGCGTCGCCGCCGATAGCGCGCCCCCGGTGACAGGGCCGGCGACCGAGACGGTCCAGCCGGTTCGTACCCAACCGACCCCGACGCCCACCCCCGTTCCGGCGCCCGCCCCCACTCCGGCCCGCGCTCCCGTCTTCACCTTCGACGGAGAACTGACGCAAGGCGGCTGGATCCGCGGCACCGCTCCCGGCGGGGCGGTTTCGGCGAAACTGGACGATCAGGAGTTGATCCTCGACGAGGAGGGTCGTTTCTTCGCCGCCTTCGACCGCGATTCGGGGCCGCAGGCGCGCCTCACCGCGACTCTGGCCGACGGGCGCATGATCGCCAGTCCCGTCGCGGTGTCTCCGCGCGACTGGAATATCGAGCGCGTGAACGTCGCGCGCACACCCGGCGGCGCGTCGGCGGCCTTCATGGCGCGGCGCAATCCCGAACTCGAAGCCATCTACCTCTCGCGCCAGAAACGCACCGGAGCCGAAGGGTGGCGGCAGGATTTCGTCTGGCCGGTGAGAGGGCGGATCTCGGGCCGCTTCGGATCGCAGCGCATCTATCGCGGCGAGCCGGGCAGCTACCACTCCGGCCTCGACATCGCGCAGCCGACCGGCACGCCCTTCGTCGCGCCGGCGGATGGCGTGGTGGTGCTGGCGGTCGAGGATTACTCGCTCGAGGGGCAATTGCTGATCGTCGATCACGGCCAGGGGCTCAACAGCGCCTTCCTGCATTGTTCGCGCATCCTCGTGCGCGAGGGCGAGCGAGTCACCCAAGGCCAGCATATCGGCGATGTCGGCGCGTCCGGGCGCGCCACCGGGCCACACCTCCATTGGGGGCTGACCTGGCACGGCGCGCGGCTCGATCCGTTGCTCTTCGTCGACCGCTAGGGAAACCGTTTGCGCCCGCTGCGCGCCTTCCTCGCCGTGGCCGTGGCGCTCGGTCTGGCACCGGGGACGGTGTGGCGCAGCGAGGTGCGCCCGATCGATCCGGGCGCGGCCATCGTCTTCACGCCGGCGGACACCGCACCGGAGGCGCGGCGGGAGGGGCCGCTGCTGCTGACCGGGGCATGGGCTTTGTCGAGCACGAGTCGCGGCCTTGGCGGATATTCGGCGCTAATCGCGCGTGGCGATAATTCCCTGCTGGCGGCAAGCGATGCGGGGGGATTGCTGGCAATCGAGCGTCCGGGGACACGGGCGATGGAGGCCCGCTTCCTCGCCATTACCGGCAGCGCCGAGCGGGACAAGCGCGACGCGGATGTGGAGGCACTGGCTCACGATCCGGCAAGCGGGCGGATCTGGGCGGCCTATGAGGGCAGCAATGCGATCGAGGCGCTCACGCCCGATCTGGCGCCGATCCGCCGGGTCGAACCCGCCGCCATGGCCGATTGGCGCTCGAACTCCGGCCCCGAATCCTTTGCGCGGCTGGCGGACGGGCGCTTCGTCGCGATCGCCGAGGTCGTACGCCGGGGCGAGACCTATAATCGCGGCGTCGTGTTCAACGCCGATCCCACCACAGGCGCGAAGGGCGCAGCGTTCCGCTTCGCCGCGCCCGAGGGCTTTCGCCCCGTCGACATGACGCAAGTTTCGTCAGGCGAAGTATTGGTTCTGCTCCGCCGGATCGAATGGGGCATCCCCCCGCGTTTCGTCAGCGCGATCGTGCGGCTCGATTCGGCCAGCCTCGAACCGGGTGCCGTCTGGCGGCCCGAAGAGATGCTGTCTCTGCCGCGCGGTATGCCGAACGACAATTTCGAAGGGATCGCGGCGATGGAAATGGCGGACGGCGCAGCCGCCCTCTGGCTGGTTTCGGACGACAATTTCTCCGCCTTCCAGCGTTCGCTGCTGGTGCGCCTCGTCTATTCCAGCCCGGTGCAGACACGCGAAAAGGCGCCCGGAAGCCCCGAGCGCCCTTCACGCAGTCGTTAGGAAGAAAAGCGAACGGCGCCTCAGGCGGCCGCGGCAGTCGCTTTCTTGAGCTCGCGCTTCACTTTGAGCGCGCGATCCGACAGCTTGGTGTCGCTGGTTTTCATCAGCCAGTTGTCGAGCCCGCCATTGTGCTCGACCGAGCGCAGGCCATGGGTCGAGACGCGGAACTTGAAGCTGCGATCCAGCTTCTCGCTCATCAGCGTGACGTTCTGAAGGTTCGGCAGGAAGACCTTCTTGGTCTTGTTGTTGGCGTGGCTCACATTGTGGCCGACCTGGCGGCCCTTGCCCGTCAGTTCGCAGATGCGCGACATGATCAAATCTCTCGTTCGAATGGATGCGTGCGGAAACTGCCCCGCAGGCGATCAAGTAACACCGGTATCCCGGAAAGCGGCGCGCATAGCCAGCGACAGGCGAATCGTCAAGCGTTTGCCGGACGGGGCAGGGCGGGCTAAGCCGGGGTGCGATGCATGGATGGCCGACCCCCGAACCGATGGCAAGGGCCCTCAGGCTCGCGCGCGAGGCGGCGGCGGCGGGCGAGGTGCCGGTCGGCGCGGTGGTGGTCCATCGCGGGCAGGTGATCGGCGAAGGCCGCAATGCGCCGCGCCGGGACCACGATCCGACCGCCCATGCGGAGATCGTGGCGATCCGCGCCGCGGCCCAAGCGCTCGGCAACGAACGGCTCACGGATTGCGAATTATGGGTCACGCTGGAGCCCTGCGCCATGTGCGCGGGCGCCATCGCCCATGCCCGCATTGCAAAGCTCTATTACGGGGCGAGCGATCCCAAGGGCGGCGCGGTGGAATACGGCGCGCGCGTGTTCGACCAGCCGCAATGTCTGCACCGACCGGAAATCTATGCGGGCATGGGGGAGCGCGAGGCGGGTGAGCTGCTGCGAGGGTTCTTCAGGCGCCTGCGCTAGTTTCAAAGGCCCCGCCAGATCTTCACCGCCGCCCCGTCCGCAGGCCCGAACCGCCCCCTGTCGCAGCGCGCAGGCATGGAGCGGCGGTCGTAGCAGAGCCGCAATTCCTCCAGCCAGCCGCGCTTGTTCAGCTTCACGCCCACCGCTTTTGGCGGCCAACCGCGGTTGGCAGCTGCGAACCAGTCGCGCACATCGCCCGCGGTCAGATCGGGCTTGCGCGAGAGGCGGTCGAAATCGGGCCAGCGAAGCCCGTCATAGAGGATCGCGCTGACCCGATAATAGGTGCGCGGGCTCCGAGTCATGCAGGCGCCGTGCTTGGCCCATTGCCGCGCCACGAGCCGGGCGGACGGGCTGCGGCAGAGCTGGGCGGCGATCTCGGCTCCGGTCGGTCGGGCGTCGGTCCCGCACCATTGCGGCCAGCCGCGCGCGCCGTCGGGCCATAATCCGTGGAGGACGAAGCCGAAGCGTCCGCTGCGCCCCGAACATTGCCGCGCCTCGCTCGAATCGCTCGTCCGCGCGCGGCAGAATTCGGGCGACCAGCTTACGGCCAGCGTGTAGCCGGTGACGGGCATCTGCCGCTCCGGTCCGTTGCGCGGAATCGCGGGTACGCTCGCCGTCCGGGGCAGAGAACACTGATAGGCCTGCGCATGAAGCGGCGTTGCGAGCGCGAGTAGGGCCCCTGCGCAACCGAGCGCGAGGGCGCCGCGCCGCCGGAACCTATTCGCCGGTCGCCCCATCGTCGCCGCGCTTCTGCGCCAGCCAGGCGGTCGCTTCGGGCTGGAACAGGAAATAGACGGATGCGACCACCATGATCGAACTTATCGCCCCGATGACGAGGTTCAGCGCCGGCGCCTGTCCGCTTGCGATCGAAATGCCGAACGACAACAGCCCCCAAGCGACGAAGAGCATGAGGATCCATTTGACGAAGCCGATCCGCAGGACCGAGATCAGGAACCACAGCGCGACGTTGATGGCCACGCCGACCAGCATACTGCCGATGAGGAACCCGCCCGCCGCGCCTTCCATTCCGCTGGCGGTCAGCTCGGCGCTGACGCTATCGGCGAGAGTGCCGTAAGTGAGCGCGAAGCCCAAGACGCCCACGGCGATGGAGCCGAGATAGAGCCAGTCGAATTTCCTGATCGCTGCCGGTTTCATGATTACGTACCCCCCTCTGTCGGATCGCAGTCATGGCGCGGTTTCACAAGGGCGTAAAGTCGAGACCGATATCGGCGGCAGGCGCGCTCTGGGTGAGGCGACCGACCGAGACGTAATCCACGCCCGTCGCCGCCTTGGCGCGGATGGTGTCGAGCGCGATGCCGCCGCTCGCTTCGGTGGGTACGCGGCCCGCCACGAGCGAGACGGCTTCGCGCAAGGTCGGCGGGTCCATATTGTCGAGCAGCAGCCGGGTCGCGCCGGCTTCCAGCGCGGGCTCGATCTGGTCGATCCGGTCGACCTCGCAGATGATCTCCGCGACCCCGGCGTCGACCGCGCGGCGCAC
This sequence comes from Erythrobacter sp., assembly GCA_009993605.1. GTDB lineage: Bacteria > Pseudomonadota > Alphaproteobacteria > Sphingomonadales > Sphingomonadaceae > Qipengyuania. Next base: position 76,811 of record JAACTB010000014.1, on the reverse strand, counting down.
TGCCTCGCCCACGCTGCCGGCGACGAGGACGTGGTTGTCCTTGATCATCGCAGCGTCCCACAACCCCATGCGGTGGTTCGACCCGCCGCCCATCCGCACGGCGTATTTCTCGAGATGGCGCAGGCCGGGAATGGTCTTGCGGGTATCCAGCAGGGTGCAGTCGGGATTGTCCATCGCGGCGACATAGTCTGCGACCATGGTGGCGATGCCGGAGAGGTGCTGGACGGTGTTGAGCGCGCTGCGCTCCGCCGTCAGCATGGCGCGGGCATTGCCGGTGAGGCGCATCAGATCGGTGCCGGGCGCGATCGCGGCGCCTTCCTCGACCAGGATCGCGATCTCCATATCGGGGTCGAGCGCGCGGAAGAAGGCGGCGGCCACCGGCAGGCCCGCCACCCGGATCGCATCGCGGCTGTCCATGACGCCGGAAAAGCGCGCATCGTCAGGGATCACGCTTTCGCTGGTGACATCGCGCCCGCCCCCGGGGAGCCCCTCGCCCAGATCCTCCGCGAGCGTCTCCTGCACGAAGCGATCGAGATCGAAGCCGGGAAGAGTCCAGGCGGTGTCGGTCATGAATGGTCTCCTTCGGGGAGCGGATCGGGGTGGCGGGCCATCCCACGCTGCTCGCTCAAGATCGCCCATCCGGTCAGGAACAGTCCGGCGAGCAGCGGGCCGACGACGATGCCGCTGAGGCCCAGCGTGGCGATGCCGCCCAAGGTCGTCACCAGGACGACCCAATCGGGAATGCCCGTATCGCGGCCCACGAGGATCGGCCGAAGGATATTGTCGGCCATTCCGATCACGCCGACGCCCGATCCGATCACGACCGCGGTCTGCCAGTATTCCCCGATCGCCGCGAGATAGATTGCGACCGGGATCCACACGATCGCGGGGCCGAGCGCGGGCAGCAGCGAGAAGATCGCCATCAGCACGCCGAACAGCGCGGCGGCGGGCATTCCAACGATGGCGAAGGTGATCGCGCCCAAGGCGCCCTGCACCAGCCCGACCACGACCGACCCCTTGATCGTCGCACGCACCACGATCGCGAAGCGTTCGGCCAGATCGTGCGCCGTCCGGGGTTCGAGCGGCAGCGCATCGCGGATCGCAGGGCCGATACGCTGCCCGTCGCGAAGGAGGAAATAGAGGACGTAGAGCCCCACGCCGAGCGAGAGAACGAAGGAAAACGCGCTGCCGCCGATCGACAGGGCGGAGCGGCCCGCGATCATCAAGGCTTCTTCGGTGAATTGCGAGACGCGTTCCTGCAGCACGCGGAAATCGCCATACCCGGCCCCGTCGATCATGCGCTGCCAGCTCAGAGGAAGCGCGTCATGCACCCGGTCGAAGGCGGCGGCGGGATCGATCTGCTGGTTCTGCAAGGCGATATAGAGCCGGGTCCCCTGATCGACGATGATGTTCCCGATCCAGATCGCCGGCACGATCACGAGGACGGTCACGGCGAGCAGCGTCAGGATGGCGGCCCGGTTGCTGCCCCCCAGATGCCGCTGGAACAGCGCGAACAGAGGCTGGAAGATGATTGCGGCCAGCGCGGCCCACAGGATCGCCGAGGCGAACGGCCACGCCACCCAGATCAGCCCGATCGTGACGAGCGCCAGAAAAAGGACGAACCCGCCCCGTTCTATCCGGCGCGCCCGCGGTTCCGAACCTGCCCCGACCGTCATGCCCGCCCCCCGCTTGCGTCGCTCAATGCACGAACCGGGCGACGACGTCGCGATAGCTGCGGCTGACCTTCACCTCGGCACCCGAATCGAGCACCAGGAAGCACTCGCCATTGGTGTGCGGCTTCACCTGGCGCACCTGATCGAGATTGACGATGGTCGAGCGGTGCACGCGCTGGAACTTGCGCGGGTCGAGGCGGCGTTCGAGATCCTTCATCGTCTCGCGCAGGATCAGCGAATTGTCGCCGGTATAGATGCACATGTAATCGCCTGCCGCCTCGATATGCTCGATCGTGCCGACTTCGACGCGGAAGATCTGCCCGCGATCCTTGACGTTGATGAGCTTCTCGTAACGGCCGGCGGCATCGCCTTCCTCGCCGGTGAATTCCTCCGCCGCTTCGGGCGCGACTTCGGAGAGGACGTTCATCAGCTTTTCGGCTTCTTCGGAGGATTTCTTCTCCGACAAGCGCACGCGCACGCGCTCGATCGTGTCGGCAAGCTTGTCCTCGTCCACGGGCTTCATCAGGTAGTTGACGGCATTCGCCTCGAAGGCGCGGATGGCGTGTTCCTGATAGGCGGTGACGAAGACGAACAGCGGCGGGTCGATCTCCATCACCCCCTGTACGACCGAGAAGCCGTCGAAACCGGGCATCTGAATGTCGAGGAAGACGAGGTCGGGCTTCTGGGTCTTGATCGCGCGGATCGCCTCGCGTCCGTTCTGGCAGGTGTCGATCACCTCGACATCGTCGAAGGGTTCGAGGCGCACCTGGAGGCCCTGGATGGCGAGTTTCTCGTCGTCGACGATGAGCGTGCGGATGGTCATGCGGGGGAGGCTTTCTCGGAAGGCAGGGCGGCAAGTTTCGGGGGGGAAACCGCTTGCCGGGCCTGGGGGGTGGAAGAGGGGGAAGCCGCCGCGTCTTCGGCGGATTCGAAGGGAATTTCGATCATGACGGCAAAGCCGCCGCTGTCGGGTGAACGGATTTCGAACCGGTGATCATCGCCATAGGCCTGCGCCAGACGGTCGCGGATATTGGCGAGGCCGACGCCGGTGGAGGTGGTGCGGCGCGAACGGTCGAGCATCCCTGTGGGAATGCCGCTTTCCCCACGCGCCGGATCGCCCCGGACGTTGTGATGGATGCCGGGGCCGGTATCGGTGATGGTGACGCGCAGGCGGCTGCCCACGATCTGCGCAACCACGGAAATCATCGCGCCGTCCTCCTGCGGGGAGACGCCGTATTTGATCGCGTTTTCGACCAGCGGTTGCAGCAGCATGGAGGGGATACAGGCATCGCCCGCGCCCGGTTCCAGGCGGAATTCGGTCTGCAGGCGATCCTCGAACCGCATCCGCTCGATATCGAGATAGAGCTTCAGCATCTCCACCTCCTGTTCCACCGTCACCTTGCCCCCCGGTTCGGTGACGAGCGTGTGGCGCAGGAAGCTAGAGAGGCGCGTCAGCATCGCATTGGCGGGCGCGGTCTGTTTCAGCAGCACTAGCGTGCTGATCGAATTCAGCGTGTTGAACAGGAAATGCGGGTTCAACTGATAGCGCAGCATGGCAAGCTGCGCGCTGGTCGCCTGCATCTCCAATCGCTCCAGCCGGTCGGCCTGCTCCTCGATCTGGAGGAAATAGTTGATCGCGAAATAGAGCGCCGACCACGCGCCCAAGAGCGCCAGCGGCCAGATCAGGAAACCGATATAGAGCGCGACGAAATCGCCATCGAAGCTCGCGCGCGTGAGGCTGGTGACCCAGGCGATGATGAAGGTGAAGATGGCCACGCCCACCAGCAGGACCAGCATGGTCGAGGCCCAGGTGACCAGCGGGCGGACCGAGATCAGGCGCTGGTAGATGACCGAGAGGACCAGGCTGATCGAAAACCCCGTCACCGCCTCGATCGCGACATTGACGAGGAAGCTCCAGTCCTGCCCGCCGACCAGGCCCGTAATCGCGCGCAGCAGGAAGGCGCCGCCCCAGCCCGCGCTCTGGAGCAACCAGAACGCGCGGTTCTTGTCCGCGAAGAACGGGGTCGGCTGGATGGGCAGGACGGCCATTATGCCGTCGCTTTAGACCATTTGCCGCGAGGCTGACCAGCCGCTAGACTGCGGCTTTCCAGCCGGAGCGAGGGAGAGATGCGATGGATGTGAGCGAACAGGTGCCCCACGCGATGGCGGAACGGGCCAAATTCCGCGAAATGAAGGAAGGCACGAAGGAAGACTGGGCGATCATCGGGGGCGAATATCGCGCTTTCGCCAAGGGATTGCCCGACCGTGTGCTCGACCATCTCAAACTGCTCGACGGGGATTTCGGCGGATTTCCGGTCTGCCGCCTCGAACATTCGCTTCAAACCGCGACCCGCGCCCATCGTGACGGGCGGGATGAGAGCTATGTCGTGATGGCGTTGCTGCACGATATCGGCGACACTCTGGGAAGCTACAATCACCCCGAAGTCGCCGCGTCGATCCTGAAGCCCTTCGTCAGCGACGAACTGCACTGGATCTGCCAGAATCACGGCGCTTTCCAGGGCTATTACTATTTCCACCATCTCGGCATGGATAAGAACGCCCGCGATGCGTTCCGCGACAATCCGCATTTCGAAGCGTGCCGCGAATTCTGCGAGAAATACGACCAGGCGGCGTTCGATCCCGATTACGAGAGCGAGCCCCTCGAATTCTTCGAACCGATGGTGCGCCGCGTGATGGCGAAGCCGCTCGCTTCGCTCTACGCCAAGGCGGTCGCGGAGGAGGAAGCGGCCTGATCCGTTATTCCGGTTTCGCCATCGGGACGAAACGCTGCGACCAGTCCGCCGCGCCGGTTTCGGCGAGCGCGGCTTCCATGGTCGCGATCTCCGCCTCGATGAATTCGACGCGCTCGTCCCACCCGTCATGGCTGCGGCCTCTCAGCAGGCCGCCGCCATATTTCGGGCCCCAGCGCGTCATGAAGCGGACCGCCGCGCGCGGATCGTAGCCGGCATTGTAAAGAATCCAGGGCATCATCCGGTCGGCATCGCGCTCGGTCAGGCGGACCAGCGACTGGCTGCGCCCGACCGCATCGAACATCCTGCGATGCTTGAGGAGGTTGTGCGCCAGCTCGTGCGCCACGGCGGCGGCGAACTCGTCTTCGGCATAGGCGAACCCGGCGAAATCGCGCCCGAAGATCACGCGGCTGCCATCGGCAACGGCGCGCTTGCCCCCGTCGAGAACCTCGAAGCGGCTCGGGCAGGCGAGGACGCCCGTAATCGTCGCTGCTGTCGGGGTTTCGCCCGCACTCGCCCATCCGAACCGGGCCGGACCCTCCGTCAGCGCGGCGTCGATGGCGGCGTTGACGCTCACCATGCGCTGCCAGCGCGGATCGCTTGGCGGAAAGGCGTCGGACAGGATCGCCCCATTCAGATCGAGCAGCGCGGCATTGCGCGTCAGCCCGGCTGCGGCGGCGGGCGATCCGGGCGCGACCGCCTGCACTGCGATATCGCCGACGAGTCCCAATTCTCGGCGCACCCTGTCGGGCTTCCCGTAGGAGGCGGCGTCATGGAACAGCGCGCCGATCGCAGGGGCCGCATCCGCACAATAAGGCGCGTTCCCGGTGGCGAGTTTCCAGCCAATGCGGAATAGATGGATATCGCGCGCTTGCAAGGCTTCGATCTCGCTGAGCTTTGGGGATTGCGCATGGGCAGGCGCGATCCCGGCAGCCAGCAGCACGACACACAGGAACGCGCGCCGAAGCATCAGCCGGTTGCCGCCGAACCGCCTTCATCCGCAAGCGCATCGGCCAGCGCGTCATACCCGACCGCGCCTTCCAGCACGCGGCCACCCGCGACCCAGCTCGGCGTGCCGGAAAAGCCCAATTCGCGCGCCAAGGCCATGTTGCGGGCGAGTTCGGCACTGACCCGGTCGCTTGCAGCATCGGTGCGGGCGCGTTGCAGGTCCAGGGCAGCGGTTTTGGCCGCTGCCTCGACAGTCGCGGGACTGGGCGGGCCGAGCGCGAACATCGCCTTGTAGAAGGCGGGATATTTTCCCTGCATCGCCGCGGCGAGCGCCATGCGCGCCGCCTCCTCGCTCCCCTCGAAGATCGGCCATTCGCGGACCACCACCTTCACTTGGGGATCCTCGGCGATCAGGCGGGCGATGTCGGGCTCGCTGGCCTTGCAATAAGTGCATCCGTAATCGGTGAACTTGACCAGCGTGCGCGACCCATCGGGATTGCCGAGCACGGCACCGGGGAACGGTTCGACAACCTCGTCCCTGACACCCGCCAGCCGCTCCTGCGCCTGGCCCGCCTGGAAAGCTTCCGCCATTTCGGGGAGGATCTCTGGATTGGATACGAGATACTGGCGCGTCTGCGCGTTGCCCAATCCGGTGAACGACCACGCAGCCGCCCCGGCAAAGCCGGCCACCAGCGCGATCAGCGCCGTCAGGAAATACTGCCGCATAGTCTGTCTTGGCCCCTCAGCGCTTGTCCATCTGCTGTTCGAGCAGGGCGCGCGCCTGCATCCCCACGTCCTGCGCCCGCAGCCAGTCGGGCGATCCGTTGGGCAGGCCCGCTTCTGCCGCCTGCGCGCTGCGCAGCGCCATCGCGTATTGCCGGCTCATCACCTGCTGTTCCGCGCTGGCGAGGCGGGCGCGCGGCAGGTCGCCCTGCGCGGCATAAACCATGCCTAGCTGATACCAGGCGAAGGGATTGTAGCGATCGCGCGCGACCGAGGCGCGCAGCACCTGTTCGGCCTCTTCGAAATGGCTCTTGTCCTCGGTCGCGATCAGGGCGTGGCCGAACATGGAGGAAATCAGCGGATCGGACAGGGTCAGTTCGGTCGCCTTGCGCAGCGGCGCGAGCGCCTCTTCTGGCCGCCCGGATTCGAGCAGGACCTGGCCCTTCAATTCGAGGAAATACGGGTCGTCGGGATCGACGGCGAGCAGCGAATCCGCTTCGGTCAGCGCGCGATCGACCTGCGCGGTCTTATGATAGGCGTAGGCACGGGCATAGCGCGCGGGCACGGTCTGGTCGGTCTGCGGGTAATCACGCAAGGTGTAGCGCGGCTCGGAAATATAGCCCTTCAGCTTCGCCTTCACGCGGGCGAATTCGCTTTCCCATTCCGGGTTCAGCGGCGCGTCCCAGGCGGGGTCCTTTTCATAGACGCCGCGCAGGGCCGAAATGCGGTCGCCCGAGAGCGGGTGGGTCCGCGTGAAGGCGGCATCGTCCGACTGACTGTAGCCATAGCGATATTCGCGGTTCTGCAATTTGCCGAAGAAGCTCAGCGATCCGCGCCCCGTGATCCCTGCATCTTTCAGATATTGCGCGCCCGCCATGTCGGCGCTGCTTTCCTGGACGCGGGTGAAGGCGAGGAACTGGCCCATCGCGGCGCGCTGACCCATCATCATGGCCGCCATCGCCGCATCGCCTGCTCCGGCGAGCGCGGCGCCGATCCCGGCGAGCAGCGAGAGCAGGGTGATCCCGCTCGCCGCCTTCATCCCCTCGCCGAAGCGGACGACATGGCCGCCGGTGATATGGCCCAGTTCGTGCGCGATCACGCCCTGGACCTCGTTGGCGCTGTCCGCCGCATCGATCAGGCCGGAATGGATGTAGACCGCCTGTCCCCCGGCGACGAAGGCGTTGATGCTGGGATCGTTGATGAGGACGATGTCGACATTCCCGGGCTCCAGCCCCGCCGCCTCGACCAGGGGTTCCGAGATGTCGCGCAGGAACGCCTCGGTCTCCGCATCGCGCAGGATCGACTGGGCAGCGACCGGCTGGGCGCTCGCAAGCGTGAGAGCGACAAAGGCGAGCAGGAAGGCAAGAGCGCGCATTACGGCCCTGCTAGCGGGTTTCGCCCTGAACCGGAACTGAAGCCTGCGGTCTCTCCTGCTTCCGGGCATCCGCGTGATCGGAGATGAAGGCGAGGATCGGATCAATAACCTTGCCCTTCTGCGCGAACGGTTTCGAAAGGCCCATCACGATCCCGGCATGGCTCATCCCGTCATATTCGACGAGATCGGCCGCGCCCCCGCCCGCCTCGATGGCGGCGGCGAGATTGCGCGAATTATACGGGCGCACGGTCTCGTCGGCGGTCCCGTGCATCAGCAGGAAGGGCGGCGCGCCGACGAGATTTTCGCGTGTCGCCTGAGCGACCGGCTGGGTCGCTCGCCCGTCCGCGACATGGCCGAAGGCGTTCTTCGAGGAATCGGTGTCGAAGGGGAAGAAATCCGCCGGTCCCGCCATGCTGACCACGCCCGCCAGGCTTTCGCGCGGTATGCCCGCCGCCCTCAGATATCGAGGGTCCAGGCCGAGCATCAGCACGTTGTAGGCGCCCGCCGAATGGCCGATCAGGATCGCTTGGTCGGCGCGCACATCGGCCGTCGCGGCCTTTTCCCGCACCCAGGCGAGCCCCGCCGCGCTGTCTTCCAGCATGATCGGGTAGCGGCCGTCCGGCACCAGGCGATAGCCGACCAGCGCAGTCGCGATGCCCCGCTCGCCCAGGCTGCGCGCGACGAAGCGATAGTCTTCGGGTGCGCCGGAATGCCAGCCGCCGCCATGGACGAACACGGCGAGCGGGAATCCGCCCGCGGGTGCTTTGCCTTCGGGCACCCAGATTTCGGCGCGTTGCGCGTCAGCGGGGCCATAGCGGCCCTGCGCTGCCAGTTCGATCCCGGTTTCGCGGGGAAAGCGCGCATCGATCCAGTCCAGCGTGCCCGCCGATCCCGCCGCCAGGGCCCACCGCCACAGGGCGAAGCCCGCCAGCGCCAGCACTATGATCGCGATCAGCGTCCAGCCCATTTTTCCCGGTCTCCGCCGCGCTGTTTTCATGACGCCCCTTTTTCCGATTCGCCGGACCCGGTTTTTCCGGTTCCGTCCACCATGCGCACGATCTCCTCCGCCTCGCCATCGCTGGCAAGCCCGATCGAGCGCAGGAATTCGTGGCCGGTCTCGTAATCGTCGCCCAGCCATAGCGGCACATCGGCCGATTCGATCGTAGCCTTGGCCTCGCGTTCCTCGGGCGTGAAGGGATCGCCCGCGCGGCGGATGAAGACGGCGCGGATGCGGCCGGGATGATCGGCCACCACCTTGGCAAAGGCGGTCAGATCGCCCTGCGTGTCGTCACCGATCAGGGCGAAGCGCAGCGCCGGATAGGCCTCGATAATGCGATGGATCGCCTGCGTCTTGTGCGCGCCATGGCTGCCCGATCCGAACGTGTCGCGGTTCAGCCCCCAATCGCGCAGCATCAGCGGCCCCAGCGGCAGATTGCGGCTCTTCATGAAAGCGACGAGATAGGAGAACAGATTCCACGGGCTGGAACTGACATAGAAGAACGGGTGGTGCGGCGCGGGCAGGCGCTCGCCCGCCGCGCCTTCCCCATCCTTGAGCACCGCGCCCCCGCCCAGCGCGGTGTAGAAGACATCCGCCTGCGGCACGAGCAGGCGTTCGTCGGGCATCTGCATCAGCACCCGCCGCCAATTGCGGGCTATGGCGCGCAGATTGCCGGTGATCCCGGTCTCGATCACCGTATCGTCGATATCGCTGATGACGCCCAGCGCCGCATCCCGGCCGGGGACGAGGACATGGCCATCGACGGCCTGCCCGCCTTCTCGATTATGCCAGTGAAAGGTGACGACTTCCCAGACGGTCGTCTCCGACAGGTCCTGAGCAGGATCGAGCGCGATGTCGAAACTGGCGTAGCCTTCGCTGTCGGTCACGGCGCGATGGCGGTGCGCGGTCCCGTCGCGGTCGCGCACTTCCAGTTCCACCGCGATATCCGGCACCTCGCGCGAGGCGAATTGCGCGATCATGGTGCGCAGCGCCTGCCAGCGCCCGCTCGGCTGGAAGCGGGCCCCGGCATCGCGCTTGCCCGAGCGCAGGGCGCGGCACGATATCGTCATTCGCTCGCGATTGCGGAAGCCGTAATAGGGCTGGATGCGGATCGGCGGCGCGCGGAACGGTCCAAAGGGCATGGCCCGCGCGCTAGCGGGCGCCGGGCGGACTGTGAAGGGTCAGGCCAGCTTGCGCGCGGCCCGCTCGATCAGCGCGATATCCTCGGGCACCTCGCCGATCAGGTCGATCGCTCCGGTCTCGTCGCGGCGAATCATCACCAGCGCGAATTCCGGCCCGGCGGGGGCGAGGTCGGCCAGTGCAATCGGGTCCATCCGGCGCAGGAGTTCGGCGAGTTCGGCGCGCACGGCTGCCGCGTCGAGCGCGGGTTTCCCGGCCTCTTCGCGGCGCAGGCGGCGCTCCTCGCGCACCACGCCCTTCAATCCGCCGTCGGCTTCCATGAGAAAGCGCGAGAGCGAGCCGCGCGCAAGCTTCGCGCGGTGGGCATGGGCGAGGACGGCGGCGTATTCGGTCAGGCGCGTCTTGTCGTAATCGGACCCGAAGACCAGCTTCACCACCGGGGTCATCGGCGCGCGATCCTGCATCGTCAGGCCGCTATCGGCGACGAGTTCGGCAAAGCCGTCCGGGTCGGCCTGCGCTTCGAGACTGAAATCATAGGCCCTGCCGACCGCGGCATAGAGCGCGGTGCGGCTGCGATCCTCGGTGGAGCGGGCGGTGTAGGCCAGCTCGCGCGCCTCGGCGAGGCAGTCGTAAAGGCCGTCGGCGTCTGAGAGTTCGGGTTCGCTAGCCTCGAGCGCTTCCGGTTCGGATTGGCCCTCATCGACAGGCTCCGGCTCGTAGGCCTTCGGGATCGGAGCCGCGGAGATCGGAGCGGCGGGCAGGTCTGTCGCGGCATCGTCGATTTCGCCGTCGAACTCGGCCACGATCGGGAAAGAGGGCATGATCACCTCGCTCGCGCGCCGCGTGCCGCGCGTCACCAGCGAGGCAAGGCCGGGTCCGGCGAAATCGTCCGCCAGCGGATCGACGACGCCGTCGACATCCTCGTATTCGGGCTCGTCCCAATCTTCGGCGAGGCCATAATCGCTGGCTCGCTCGCCGATCGTCCAGGGGGTTTCGTCATCTTCGTCAAACCCGTCCTCGGACATATCCTCGGGCGCATCCGCGTCTCGCGCTGCCTCTCTGGCCGCCTCTTCCGCCGCCTCCGCTGCGTAATCCGGCGTGGGCAGAGCGGGGCGCTTGACCGGCGCTGGCTGCGCGGACGCAGCCGCTCCGAAGGAGGGAAGCGGAAGCGAGGCATCCCCTTGATCCCCGTCCTCCTCGCTCGGCGCGAGGCTCTCGAGTTCGAGCACGGACTCCTCGGCTTGCGGCGGCGCATACCCTTCGAGCGCCTGTCCGATCTCGAGCAGCAATTCGTCGGTCGTCGCTTGGTCGGCCAGCTCCTTCCAGTTGATCACGCCGTAGATGAAGTCGATCTTCGCTTCTCCCGTGGCCGAATCGCCTTGCGGCACGCTCGAATAGGGCAGCAGGATGCCGCGATAGAGCGCGGTGTTGCCGCGTGCGTTCAGGAATTCGGCCTCGAAACCGATGGGGGCCTGATTCGCCAGGATCTGCATGTAATGATCGGTGATCCGGCTCAGCAGGGATCGGCTGGGCACGTCCGACAAGCGCTGCATCGCGGCATCGGCGCTGCATTCCTCGGCCAGTTCGGCACCGATATGGCGCAGTACCGGATCGTCCACTCCGTCGGAGAAATCGAGCAGCACCGAATAGGGGCCGAAATCCTCGATCGTGTCGGGCTCCAGCGCGTCGATCGCCGGAAAGGCCTGATCGCCCAACTGACTTGCCCAGAGATTATAAGCGCGCACCTGCATCCGCCGCTCGTCCTGCCCCACCGGGCTGGGCGGGGTGAGGTCGAAATCCGCATCGTCTTCGCACTCGTCAAGTTCGAGCGTGTCGAGATCGAAGGGATCGGCCAAAGGGTCCACTGCGGGATCGCTCGAATCGCCGAACCGGTCGGGTCCGAAATCCCCGTCATGCGCGCCGAATTCGCCGCCAAGCCTGTCCATCGCCGGTATCGCCCCAGAATCCACTGAAATCAGGGGGCCGTTTTGCGCGTGCGTGGTAAAGATACGATTAAACACGACGCGGCGCAGACGGGATGGCCTGCACGTGGCATCATGCGTCGCCGCTAGAGGATATAGCGCATCCGTATCGGAAGGGTGCGCGGCGCCCGGTCGATCTCGACGGCGGCCGCGTCGAATTCCGGCGGGCCCATCTGCACCTTCGCATCCCGCGAAAAGCCGAACCCTTCCTTCGGCATCATGCCCATCGCGCGGTCGGCCTTGCCATTGGCGTTCTCGTCATGGAGCAGCGCCACTGCATAACGACCCGGCGCCACGTCGGAGAAACGCAGCGTGATCGCCCCGCTATGGGCGTCCACGATGGCGCTATAGGCGTCCGCATCGCCGCGGCATTTGGGGAAACGCGCCGGATCGCGCGTCATACAGGCGCGCACGACACCCTTGGCGTTCCTCAAATCGCTGATCGCCACCGTAACGGTCGTGCCGGAATGCCGGTCAACCTGGGGCGCCGCCGCGCCCGTCAGAAAGGCGGCAAGTGGCAGGGCCAGAAGCGCAAGCCCGCCACGCGGCCTCATGCGTTCGGGCTCAACCCCCGGTCGGTTCCGCACAGACGGTCCCAGAAGCGGAAATACAGTCCGTAATTGCATCGGTACTCTTCGTGATGGCGCTGGTGATGGCTGGCCGTTATCAGCCAACCCCCTAACTTGGAATGAACCAGGCGGCGGGGGAACATCTCCCACCCCATATGATTGGTTACGCCCATCACCGTCATGACTGCAAGCACGACGCCGAGCATGGCGACATGGATCGGGACGAGGAAGACGAGCGCCGGGATCACCACTGCCCCGGTGAGCGCCTCGTAGGGGTGGAAGCTCATCGCCGCCCAGGCGGTGGGCGGGCGGCTGGCATGGTGGACCGCGTGCATCTTCCGAAACACTCTGGGGCGATGCATCCAGCGATGGGTCCAGTAAAACCAGGTATCGTGCGCGAAGAGATAGAGGATGACCGAAACGGGCGCATACCAGAGCGGATAGGCGCTCCAGTCCTCGTAGATCCGCGTCCAGCCCCGCTCCTGCCAGCCCCAGGCGACCACGCCCGCCGGTATCCCGAAGATCGCCGCCGAAACGAGCGACCAGCGGATTTCGCGCCCCATCTGCGCGCCGAGCTTGTCGTGAATGCCGGGTACCCGCCGCGCGCTGATCCAGGCGAACAGGCCGCTCGACGCGAAATAGCGCGCCGCGACGATCGCTGTCATCGACAGGACGGAAACGAGGATGGCGAGAAGAGTCACGAGTGCGCTATGCCGCAATCTGCCCGACCGGAGAAGGGCTTAGGTCGCCATGACGACAATAGCGGCGATCCCGTCAGGCGATATCGCCGGTTCCCCATGGGGCACATTCGGGATCGGCGGCGACGGTGAGCCTGCGCAGCGCCGCGCGCGACAGGCGTTCGATCTCCACCTTGCGCCGCGCCGCGGCCAGCGGGTGGAGCGGCGCCGGGCGCACGATTTCCGCATCGTATCCGTCCGCCACGATCACACCGCAGCAATCCGGGCGATAATCCTCGCTGTCGAGCGGGCCACGATCGAGGCCGGGCGGAACGCCCCAGAAGAACCGGTCGCAATGGTCGAGATAGTCGGGCCATTTGCCGTCGCCCAGGAGGTCGCCGCGCTGCACCTTCACTTCGACGATCACGACCCGCCCCTTCGCATCGACGCCCATCAGATCGGCGCGGCGCCCGTTGCGCAGCGGCATTTCGGGCAGGCACCAGATATCGTTGCGCGCGAACAGGCGCATGATCCCGCGGCACACATCGCGCGCGACCGGGATGGCGGTTGGATCGAGAGTGGGGCTCGATAGCTCTGACGATCGAGCGAGCGCGGCTGATTCGGACATGCCGCTCTGGCTGGAACAAAATGCGAACCTAGTCAAGCAGGCGAGATCAAGCGCGCCTAGACAAGCGGCGTCCGGATCAGGCCGCCAGCCGATCGGGCTCGGCGATCGCCAGAATGTCGGCGCGCGCGGCGTGAAATTCGCGCCACAGGGTCACGGCCGCGGGCGTCGTGTCGCACCCGGTGCCCGCCGCCACGATCAGCGCGCGAAGTCCGGTCTGCATCACGAAGGCGAGATCCTCGATCCGCGTCGCGACCTCTTCGCCGCGCCATCCCTTCAGCTGCGCCGCTCGCGCCGGGAACCGCGCGATGGCGCCATCCGCGCTGTCGCGGCCCAATTGCGCCAGCTCGGCCACTGCATCACCGGCCGCATGGATCGCCTCCCAGCGCGCGGCCAGAAGAACGGCGCGCTCGCCGTGAAGGCTTTTGCCCGATACGGGACCGAGGGGCGGAAGCATGGTCGCCCCAGCGAGATCGAATTCGTGGTTGATCGCGGACATGCCGCACTCGTTAGCGCAAACAGGCTTACCGAAACGCTAAGAGCGCGGCGCGCGAACGAACCCTCTGGCGCGCGCCCTTCGCCTTTGCTAGAGGCCCGCCGCTCGGCACCCGTAGCTCAGCTGGATAGAGCGCTGCCCTCCGAAGGCAGAGGCCACAGGTTCGAATCCTGTCGGGTGCGCCAGCTTTTCAAGGACTTAGTGAAGTGCTGTTCGTTCCGTATGGAATGAATACGGAAAACTTAGGGGTAGTTAGCGATTCTCTAATTGCTCCGCGGCCGCCGTGCCCCCCCCCTCCCCCCCCCGCGTTCGGGTCCTTCAAGAGGACCCTTGACGGGATAGCGGTGATGGACCGGTGTACATTGGGGTCGCCAACAAAGTTCCGCTGGTGTTAACGGCAATGCAATTTGGCGCGCCCGTGCTAATGTGTTTCGCAGCGTGTTCGCGCTTAGAGGCGCTGCCATAGGCCATCTCAGACCAGCCAACGCTTGTGATGCGGCGAAGCGAAACGCAAAACGATACGGGGGCGTACGCGCGGAAGAGGGCGTGCTCACCAGATTTCAAATTGCGAGGCGAGGGCCGGTATGACCTGACTGGTGACGCATAGAGCGGTACACCATGCTTTCCAGTGAGGCGGGAGTACCTCGCATCCTGCAAGCCTTGGACGCTTGGCGCTGTATCTGGTTATCGCTAAGTCTTGCGAAGACAGGAGGGCGTAAGCGCAAATGGACATTCAAGGCTATCTATCTGAAATTCGCGCGCTCTATGCCAGTGGCCAAACAACCGAACACAGTTTCCGCCCAGCTTTGGCGAAGCTGTTCGCATCGATCGATTTGGCCATTACCGTCATAAATGAGCCGAAGCATATTACTGATGTCGGCGCGCCTGATTTCGTGTTCCAGCGCGGGGATGTCGCCATCGGCTGGTGCGAGGCCAAGGACATCGGCAAGGACGTTCGAAAGTTCGCCGCCAATGACTACAGCAAGGGCCAGAAGGAGCGTTACCGAAAGGGCCTGCCCAATCTGATCTATACCAACGGGCTGGATTTCGAATTCATCCGTGATGGCGAGGCGGTAGATTTTATCACCATTGCCGACCTGATCCCGACCATGCCCGCACGGCCGGACAGCTTTGCGCTCTTGGAAAACCGGCTCCGCGACTTCGCTCACGTCACGCCACTTAGCATCACGTCATCAAAGCGGCTGGCGGAAATGATGGCGGGCAAGGCTGCCATTATCAAGGACATCATGGGCCGCGCATTAGTGGCCGATATGAAGGCAAAGGAGGCAGGTCAGCCAGCTACCGACCTTATCGGACAGTATGAGGCGTTCAAAGCTAACCTGATCCACGACATCAAGGTTGATGAGTTTGCAGACATCTACGCCGAGACGATTGCCTACGGGCTTTTCGCGGCGCGCCTACATGATGACACGCCGGCCACGTTTACACGAGGCGAAGCGCTGGATCTTTTGCCAAAGTCCAACCCGTTCTTGCGCGAGCTGTTTATCTACATCGCGGGGCCGAATCTGGACGAGCGCCTGCGCCGAGTGATCGATGAACTGTGCAACGTCTTTTGCGCCACGAACATGAACCAAGTGCTTCGCCACTTTGGAAAGGTGACTGCCCGGGAAGACCCGTTTCTTCACTTCTACGAAGTATTCCTGGCCGAATACAACCCCGCCAAGCGCAAAGCGCGGGGCGTCTGGTATACGCCTGAGCCGGTCGTCAATTTCATCGTTCGTGCGGTCGACGAAGTGCTGAAATCTGAGTTTGGCTTGGCAGACGGGCTTGCTGATACCAGCCGCATTTCGATTGACTGGGACACGGGCCAAACGGACAAGAAAGGCAAGCCTGCGACCATCAAGAAAGAGGTGCACCGCGTCCAGATTCTCGACCCGGCGACCGGCACCGGCACCTTTCTTGCCGAAGTTGTGAAGCTCGTTTCTGAGCGGGTGAAGGGCGTCGCGCCTGGCCAATGGTCGAACTATGTCGAGCAAGACCTAATCCCACGCATTCACGGCTTCGAATTACTCATGGCAAGTTATGCCATGTGCCACATGAAGCTGGACATGATCCTGACCGGCTTAGGTTACAAGCCATCGGACAAGCCGCCCCGGCTGGGTGTATACCTGACCAACTCGCTGGAGGAAGGCGAGCGCGTGGAACAGACGTTGTTTGGCCTCTCGCGCGCCATCGCAGAGGAAGCGAAGGCGGCCAGCGATATCAAGCGCCAAGCGCCCATAATGGTGGTGATTGGGAATCCGCCCTACTCCGGCCATTCGTCAAACAAGGGCTCGTGGATCGAAGGGCTTATGGCTGACTACAAGGTCAGCCCAGAATTGAAGCGACCGGCCCAAGCGAAGTGGCTTTCCGATGACTACGTAAAGTTTGTTCGCTTCGCTGAACACATGATCGAAAAGAATGGCGAAGGCGTGCTTGGGTTCATCACCAACCACGGCTATCTCGACAACCCCACCTTTATGGATATGCGCCATCACCTGCGCCAAACGTTCGACAGCATTTATGTGCTCGACCTCCACGGCAACGCCAAGAAAAAGGAGATCAGCCCGGACGGTTCGCCGGACAAGAACGTTTTCGACATTCAGCAGGGCGTGGCCATCATTATTGCGGTCAAGCGCGGAGGGGCTGCGATGGCCAAAAAACCCGCCAAAGTCTTCCACGGGGAACTCTGGGGCGCGCGAGAATCAAAATATGCGATGCTTTGGGAGGGAAGCCACGGCGCATTGATGCCTGAAAATGTATCGCCTGAAGCCACCCCATGGCGCTTCAAGCCTACGAACAAGGTGCTAGAGGCGGCATACCAAGTTGGATTTTCGGTTGCCGAGCTCTTTTCTCCCAATGGCCGCCCGGCCCCCGGCATTGTCACCACCCATGACCAGTTCGCAATTTCATGGACCGCCAATGAGGCAGCTGAAAAAGTGGAACTCTTGCTATCGACAAGCACTGAAACAGAAGCCCGACAGCACTTCCGTCTCTGCTCGCAGAGTCAGTGGAATTATGAAGCCGCAAAGGCTGGCCTTGCGGATGGCAGCTGGCGACAGGCGATAATGCCTATGATTTATCGCCCCTTTGATGTTCGCTTCACCGTTTATGACCCGCATGTTGCGGTCCATCGACGCGAACGTGCGATGAATCATTTCTTGGAGTATCCAAACCTTGGGCTGATGACCTCACACCAAGCGATCCAAGGCAATCTTGGTTTCAGTCATGCGGTCGCGGTCGCGCATATTATCGATAATAGAGCTATATTCTCAAACAAGAGCATTTCCCAGATGCTCCCGCTTCTGCTCTATCCAGACGAAGGCACGCTGGACCAAGCCATCCGCGTCAATTTCGATCCGAAATTATACGCGAACATCCGAAAGGCGGCTGGCCTCAGCGGCACACCAACCGTGCACGATGGCACCGATGCCTTTCGCCGAGCCACTGGCGATGCCCGACCCGAGGAGGTCAAGGTGTTCGATTACATCTATGGCGTGCTACATTGCCCGGACTATCGCGAAACCTATGCCGAGTTTCTGAAGATCGACTTCCCACGAGTCCCCTTCCCACCCTCGCCAGACGTGTTCCGCAAGGTAAGCGAGCAAGGCGAGGCGCTGCGCCGTCTGCACCTGATGGAAGATGCTGTCATCGGTGAAACCCCTTTTCCGTTCGAAGGCGATGGTGACAGCATTGTCGAAAAGGCGCGTTTCGAAGGCGGTCGGGTCTGGATCAACAAGGATCAGGGCTTTGCAGGCGTCCCCGCCATCGCATGGGATTTCCCCATCGGCGGCTACCAGCCTGCTCAGAAATGGCTGAAAGATCGCAAGGGCCGCGCCCTGTCATGGGATGACATTCGCCAATATCAAAAAATCATCAAGATCCTCGCCGAAACCGACCGCATTATGCAGGGCATCCAGCTGCCCATTGAAGGGGCACAGTAACGGATGGCCACAACAGTTACTCAAATCAATATTTGGCGGTCCGCCCCAACCGAAACTCAAAATCTCGAGTTCAAGGAGGCCAAAGCGAGTTATGACCGCGAGAAGTTAGCGAGATATTGCATTGCCATAGCTAATGAGGGCGGTGGAACGCTTTTGCTTGGTATTGCCGACAAGCCGCCCCGGCCAGTGGTGGGTAGTGCGGCATTTACCAACCTTGTTGCGACAGCCGATGATCTGTTCATCAGGATTGGTTTTCGCGTCGAAGTTGAAGAGGTAACCCACCCGGATGGCCGCGTTCTGGTGTTCCATATTCCGCCGCGTCCTAAGGGTTCCGCTTACCATCTCGACGGGCAATACCTGATGCGTTCCGGGGAATCGTTGCGGCCTATGTCGCAGGACCGGTTGCGCGCTATCTTTGCCGAAGGCGCACCAGATTGGCTTGAAGAGCCCTCGCTTACCGGGCTGGACGGTCAAGCTGTCGTAGAGCTTCTCGATACCCAATCGTATTTCGAGCTGATGAAATTGCCATACCCCTCCGACCGTGACGGCGTTCTTGATCGGCTGAGCAAAGAGCGACTGATTGATCAACGGAACGACGGCTGGTCAATCCGGCGTCTCGGCGGGTTGTTACTTGCCAAGAAGCTGGAAGCGTTTCCTGACCTTTCTCGCAAAGCTTCGCGGGTTATCGTCTATTCCGGCATTGGCAAAACCGGAACACGCCTCGATCAACTCGGCACTCGTGGCTACGCTGTTGGATTCCAAGGGCTCGTTGATTTCGTTATGGCTCAGCTGCCTCAGAACGAAGTCATCGAAAACGCGCTTCGCAGACAAGTGAAATTGCTGCCGATGGAAAGCGTTCGCGAGCTTATTGCCAACGCGCTGATCCACCAAGACATGACCATGCAGGGTGCCGGTCCCATGGTTGAAATCTATGTAAACCGGCTGGAGGTTTCCAATCCTGGCGAACCCATTGTGCCAGTTGCTCGGTTCATCGATGGCTATCAGTCGCGTAACGAGCGCCTTGCAGATTTTATGCGGCGTATGAGCATCTGTGAGGAGAAAAGCAGTGGCATCGACACTGTTGTTGAACAAGCAGAATTTTATCAGCTTCCCGCCCCCGAGTTCAGGGCTGTGCATAGGCGAACGGTGGCGATTGTCCACGGGCCTCGCTCATTCGCCGATATGGATCGTAATGACCGGATTCGCGCCTGTTGGCAGCATTGCGATTTGCGCTATGTCATGTCTGAGAGGATGACCAACCAAAGTCTGCGTGAGCGTTTCGGATTAACGGAAAACCAGTCTGCAACTGCATCACAGATCATCAATGCGACAATCGAAGCTGGATTAATCAAACCCGATGACGCGGTTGGAGGGTCTAAAAAGTACGCCCGTTACCTACCAAGCTGGGCGTGAGTCATTTTATGGTTAACCCGCCCGGAGGGGTTGCCGATCAAAAAGTGGCGGAAATCCGGGCGTTTCCTATTTTATCTCATTCCTGCCTTATCAGGCTTTCAGGCATTTTATCCACAAGCCGCATCGGATGGCTCTCCGTGCTGAAAGGCCCGGAAATCTGCCATTTTCTTATTTTACGCCTTTCGCAAGCTTGAGAACAAATAGCGGCCAGGTTCCAATACTCGGCGCCGAAACGGGCTAGCTAGCAAAAGCTTAGAAACCAGCTTCAGCGCTGTCAGGTCTCCTCTGTCTGCTCAGTCCCATATATGGCTCGCAGAATTCATAGGTCTCTCGGCCCTGAGATCATTTAATTCCCGTATTTTCGACGTCGGGTGTAGTGGCTGCCATCGAATTGGAGACAATCCTGATTGCGCTCACAGATCTTGCTGACAAGTTCGCGCAGCTCTTTCTCGTCCTGGGCCTCGTAAAATTCGTTTGCCTTGTCCTTTGTCGTAGGAATTGTCCGGGCGTCGTATTCTTCGAAGACAGACATCAGGCTTTCGATCGGCGTCTGTTGTAAACGCACTTTTTTCTCTGCTTCAGACTGGCGCCTAAGTTCGTCCCGCTCCCGTTTAGCGCGCTTCATTCTGACTCGGTGTTCGGCTTCGCTTGGGTCATATTGTCGCGCCCAGAGAACCGTAATTAGCAAAATCGTGCCGCCCCCCGCCCAAATCCAAATGAAAGCGTCTTCGCCGAAAAAATGGGAAACGACCGCAATAGCCGTGGCAAGTAAGAGGATGCCGAGGATCGCCCCAAAAATGTTGAGCAACCAGCCATGGACGACACCCGCGCCAAACAACAAGATCAGAATAATTAGGATCAACAACGCGACGACCATCGACAGCTCCGTGCTCCGGCCCAGCTGGTGCCGGGTGGTTCACAACGTGCGAGCACGAAGCAGCACGCCTCCCGTATTCGCCGAGAGGCTCTTGTATTCCGGGAGCCGCCCGACTTAGGCGGCTCGTGCTCAGCGCGTCATGCGCATCGCGACAGTTTGTGAAGACTGAGCGCGACGGGTGCGGTTCTAGCGGAGGATCATCTCCCGCACCAGCCGCTTACTTCCGCCACACCTTCATTATTATGGGGGGGGTCTTTGAATTGTTCGGTGGAAACGAAACGCGAAACGACCGGCTCGATAACCCAACCTATGGTTGCAGCTATGTGTGCATTGGAATCCGACACAATGTGAAGTGGCTGATTTCTGCCGGTTCAGCCTTCTGGCGTATTGGAAACCGACACCGCCATAACTGTCAGCCAGAATATCTTGTGCGTCATGTGTCGGAATCCAGTACCGGCAAACGGCCCGCATCTCTGTCCTTGCGGTAGGCTTTCAGAGCACGCATCCCACGCTCCATCCGCTTGTGCGCCCTAGTTCCGGGTTCCGGTTGGCAATCCATAAATGCCATCGATGGACCTTTTCGTTCGGGGCCGGCAAGCCAAGTCAATCGCCAGCATCGAGCGCGGGATTTTTCAGCTGCTTTGACATGAAACGAAGCGCTTTCAGTCATCTCGATAAAGCCAAGCCCCTGCAATTCGTCGAAGGCTGAGCGGACGGCTGTGAGATCGGCCAAGCCCAGCCGCCCCGCTGCGTCACGAATACTGAGGTAGAGGCTCCCGTTGTTCTCGCCATTGTCGAGCATTGTGAGCTCGACCAGCAAAGCACGGGCAGCCGGGCTGAGTGAACGATACGCAGGCGAATTTAGCAAGCGATGGTCCAGCCTGGCAAAACGCGAAGTAGGGTTCCGGCCTTTGTGGTTCGGCTTATTTCCGTTTCGCCTGCGCACGGCAAGACACTCCCATAAGCGGGATCGATCGAGCGACTGGAAGCAGGGCGACCGTTGCCAGCCGCCCCGCTGCCATCGACTTGTCAGTCCGAGGTAACTTCGATGATGGTGACGGTCGATCGCAACACGTAACGGGCATGGCGTCCATCTTCATGCCTCCCCCACAAGGTCACGATGACTAAGCCATGTCGATTCTTCAGTTTGCGCACATGGTCAGAGAGGCGAAGCGACCAAGTTTCGCGCGCAAGAGGTGTGATCCCCGCTTCGCCTGCTTGAACAAGCGCCAAAAGCACCTTCGCAACTTGGCCTGTCACTTCGAACGGCTGGTCATCGGGTCCAATAGCCCTCACGTATCGACGCTTGAATGGGGTTCTAGGCATAGTAACCCCTCTATTGTCCTGAGGCATCGACTTTCCGCCAATCGCCGCCAGAGCCGGTACCACTGCGCTGGAGGCATCCTTCTTCCGATCAAACATCGGACGTCTCCCCTCCTTGCGTTGGCAGGCTAGCGGCCCACGCTTCTGCGTCGGCAAGGGCGATACGAGTTGCGCGGCCGATTTTTTTAATCAGAAGGCGGTTTGCTGCCACCTCGCGATAGAACGCAGAATGGCTAATTCTGTAGCGCTCCTTGAATTCCGCCACAGTCAACATTTGGGTCATGTTTCGAACTCCATGCCCTTGCACCTGCGAGACGCCACAGTGCTTCAGGGCATCAAGTGGATTAGGCAGGAACGTTATGGCGGCTAACAAAATGCGGCTGAAACGCTGAGCCGCAACCATTTCAAGATGTTGTATTCTTGAGACTTTTGTAGAAATTTGCATCAAACGCTAGCCATTTAGAGAACGGTTCGTCACATTCTGGTCGCCATGGCGATCGAGTGAAGTTTGGCCTTGATCCTGACTGACCTTCTCGGCGCGCTTCGCACAATGCGTGATCTCGTTGGTAGCCAAGTTCGATTTGCTCGGTTGCCTCGTGCCAGCCGTACACCGTCCGATCTGATACATCATAGGCGACCGCTACTTCTTTGATCGCGGCCTCCTTAAGCATTTGACCTGTGAGATAATTGACCCACTGGACTGCTCGGAATTGCTCTCTGAGCACAGCATATCTGCTACCACGGGGGTAGCGCCGGGCGGCGGGCTTAAATGGATCTGAGACGTCTCCGTGATCCAGCGATTTCAAGCCGTCTAAGACTGCTAATGAATCCGTCCATGTGAAGGTCTCAATGCCGAGATTCAGCGTGGCGTAAGCATATGGGGCAGCATACTCGGCAACTGCGCTCAAGAAGCGCGAAAAAGCTTGTCTCGAAGTTGGCTCCGAGTGACGGAATGCGATTGCCCGAGCCTCCCCTCCTGCCACTTTGCCAGCGAAGCGACTGGCTTCAATGACAAGCCGCTCAGCATGATGCTGTAATCGATCTGCAAGCTCGACGGACATTTCCGACCCATTGATACATTCGGCGATCTCATTGTTTAAATCGATGAGTTCATCCAAGCGTTTGTGGAGGCGATCCCGTGCTTCGGATGACATTCCATTAGCGATGCTATTTCCACGGTAGCGGGTGCCTCCGGTCACAGCGCCAACTCTCCAAGCGCCTTGATCGCTGCCTCACTGGAAAGATGACCATAGTGGCGCTCGATCATTTCAGCGCTGGTGCCTGAAATCTGCGCGATCGTGAGTAGCGGCAATCCCGCGCTGACAAGGTCCGTGATGGTACTGTGCCGCAAGGTGTAAGCGGTGGCATCGGCTGGTAGCTCGGCTGCTTTAACGGCGGTTGCGATGGGCCGCTTCCAGCTATCCTTGTCCCATGCCTTGCCATTAGCTCGCATGAAGAGCGGTGCGCCCGGCAGCTTATTCTCGGCTTGCTTCGCGAGCAGCTGCGCGGCCTCTTGCGGCAACTGGATTCGGCGCGGTTTCCCGGTCTTGTCCTTTCCAACAGTGAGTTCCGCCGTGCGCTTGTCGAAGTCGCCAGCCGTGAGCGCCGCGAGAGCGCCGGGACGAAGCGGCAAAAGGCACAGGGCGCTGACGAAGGGAGCTGCCCCGGCATCGGTGCTTGCGATCAGTTTCTTGCGCTGCTTGCGGTCTAGATAGAGGGTGCGGCGCCCATTGGCGTTGGGAATCGCTTTCAGGGCTTCCTGCCATGCCGCTTCGCTGTTCGGTGCGCCGGGCGACAGAACCTTTCTCAATGCCGCTCGCAGCACGGCCATATCGCGATTGACGGTAGACGGTGCCCGCTCGCGCTCGACCGGATCGCCCTTCTTGCGTCGGCTCACCAGTGCCGGTTGTGCTTCCAGCCGCTCGCGCCATTCTTTGATGTGACGGCGGCGCAGCTTGCTCAGCTTCACCCGGGCGATCGAGTCTTCATAGACATAGCGCATAAAGCGCTGCTCTGCCTCCGGGCGGTCCTTGGCATACTCGCGGCAGGCATCGGCAACAGTCTCAATCTTGGCGCGAATTTCGCCGCCTGATTCCACAAGCTCGGCAAGCTTCTCGGCCTCCTTCTTGGCTGCTGCGAACATCTCGTTTCCGGGGAGCGTGCCGTAATCTCCAAGCGATTTCACCCGATAGCGGCTGGCATCCTCGTCATAGACGCGGGCAATCCATGTCCCTCTGCCCCCTCGCTTAGATGGCCGGAAGCCTAAGAAGCATCCCGCGCGGAGCCTTTGCCAATGCGGCTCGCGTTGCGCTTTCAACCGTTCCCGGTTGCCGACTTTGCTCAGGTCCAATGCCACCGCCAGTTCCTTAATTCCGCTTGGTATGGAATGAGTATGAAATACATACGGGGATTATTGGAAACAAGCAGAGATAGGAAATCAAGGTATTTCAACGATTTTGAAGTTTCAGTTTGTCTCGCGTTGTCCGGAAACTCTGCACTCCGAAGGCAGAGGCCACAGGTTCGAATCCTGTCGGGTGCGCCAGCTTTTCACAACGTATGAGCATCTTGCCGACGCTTACGGTCATTCGCCTCGACCGAATTCTATCGGTTAGCCAATCTTAATTCCGTCGAACAGAGACGGCTTCCAGCATCCATTGGACGCGGCGATGGATTGGCCGAAGGGTGGTGTTGCTCTCTCGCTCAACTGCGCAGCACTCGAGACTACGGACGCCTCTCTCCTGTAAGACGGTAAATTGCGGTTGTGTCGGTTCTCGCAACAGACACCTTGTCCCGATCCCGGCTCAAAATCCTGTCGTATTCGGTGCCAGATTTCGCGAAGAGACGTCCGTCTATGGACGTCCCTTGCCATTGTTCGGATGGCGAAGCGTGACGGTCTGACGGCGGCGCAGGAGCAGCCTTTCAGGCCGTACTGGACTTGAGGCAAACGCTTCCTAC
Organism: Erythrobacter sp.; assembly: GCA_009993605.1. Classification (GTDB taxonomy): domain Bacteria; phylum Pseudomonadota; class Alphaproteobacteria; order Sphingomonadales; family Sphingomonadaceae; genus Qipengyuania. The sequence goes on along the minus strand of JAACTB010000014.1, from coordinate 52,344 downwards.
GCGAGGGGTTTGCGGCGAAATCACTTTCAGGCGTTGAAGCCTTCGCGGGGAACGGCCGCCCAAGTGCTGTCGCGCTTTGCATAGCGCCGCACGCCTTTGAGGCGATACCACAGGTTCAACTGGCGGTATCCGAAGTTCTCGACAATCGCCGCCCATCCGATGCGCAACAGATCCTTTGCAGTCGGCGTGCGGCGGAGCTGGTGTTCTTCCAGAGCCAGCGTCCCCACGCTCAACCCGCATCCGAACACGACCGACACGAAGAAAAAGACCAGCGCCGCCATCGGATCGAGAATGCCCAGCAGAACCGCCGCCGGAATCAGGACGTAGCCGATAAGTTCGGCGGGCGGGCCGAGCAGATCTTCAAGGATCATCTGCGGCAGGGCGATCATGCCGATACGGCCATAGCGTGGGTTGAAGATCATCCGGCGATGAAAGCTGAGGGTTTCGAGGGCGCCTTGCTGCCAGCGTGCGCGCTGGTTCGCCAGGCCTTCCAAAGACGCGGGCGCTTCGGTCCAGCAGACGATATCGGGAACGAATGCGATCCTGTAGGAACGCTTCCTCTCCCGCATATGGCGATGGATATGCGTGACCAGTTCGAGGTCCTCTCCGACGGTGTCGTGCCGGTATCCGCCCATCTCGATCAGCACCGATCGCCGGAACAGCCCGAACGCCCCGGAAATAAGCATCAGCGTATTGGTGTGGGCGTTCGCAACTCTGGCGGTGAGGAAGGCGCGCAGATATTCGCACACCTGGAATTGCGGGATGAAATTCCTCGATATGCGGATTTCCCGGAGCGATCCGCCTTCGACCTTGCTGCCATTCGCCACTCTGATGGCTCCGCCCACGGCGACCAGCCTGCCGTCATCATGCATGAAGGGTTCGGAGGCGCGCAGCAGGCCATCCGGCTCGACGATCGAATCCGCGTCGATCACGCAGACCAGGGGCGTACGCGCGAAGCCGATCCCGGCATTGGCCGCATCGGCCTTGCGACCGTTATCCTTGTCGACGACGAGGAGATTGGCGTAGCGGCGCGAGCGATAGGTCTTGCGAATAGCGGTGACTTGCAGTTCGGCGACCTGGATGCGGTGAGATTCCTCCATGTCGAACGCGCTGATCAAGCGATCCAGTGTCGCGTCGGTCGATCCGTCATTCACCACGATCACTTCATGTTCGGGATATTCCAGCGCCAGCAGCGCCTTGGTGCTCTCCACGATGGAGAGTTCTTCGTTGAAGGCAGGAGCGACGACACTGACGGGCAGAGCAAGATCGGCGTAGCGCGTCCAGAGATCCCTCGCCCCCTCGCTCGGTTCGATGCGCGTGGCGAAGACCCATGTGGCGACCAGCAGCTGCCCCAGACCGATCGCGTTGCGAAGCAGGACGACGGCAAAGCAGAATAGCGCCGTCGCGAAGATCACATGCTCCAGGACCGATGCGGATTGGGAGGCGAAATGCGCCAAGTTCATGCCGCCTTCCCCGTGATCGCGAGAAGATCGGGCGCAAGCTGTTCCAGCGCCTGTTCCGCCCGCAGGCGGACCCAGAGGTGCTCGTCACTGCGCAAATGGGCCAGAGCGTCGACGGCCGATGTCAGCCCAAGCGCGACACACGCATTGGCCGCCTGGACGCGCACCTCGCTTTCGGGATCGCTCAGCTTGGCCTTCACCCACTCCTCGACGCAGGGCTGGCCGAGCTTGGATGCGGCGCGCAGCGCGGCACAGCGAATTTCACTGCTGGATTGCATGGCCGCCTCTTCGAGGAGGGGCGCAACCGAAGGGTTTCGGCTCCAGCCGATCGCATCGACCAGCTGCGCATGCCATCGTTCGGAGAGACCGTCCTTTAACAGAAGCACCAGCTGATCGCTGTAATCGGGCGCGCTGGCTCGCAGGAGGGCCATGTCGAGCCGGTTGGGGGCACGCTCGAGCATGGCCAGCACGCGCATCGTTTCGCGCGGCGGGGGGAGGGCGGATGTCGCGGCGAGGGCGAAGGCAGCCTCGAGCCGCACATTGTAGCTGCGATCGCGCGCCATCATCTGTCGCAGGCGCGCGATGCAGGCTTCGCTGCCAAAGCGCTGCATCAGGCGGATCGCATCGACACGGTTCGATACGCCTACGCTGTGCGAGCGGCGTAGGGTTTCGGTCAACAATCCGTCGAATTCGGCGATCTGCATGAGGCGCGAACGGTCTCCGCCCCTCAGGAGGGACTGGAGATGCGAGACCGCCACGAGACGACGGCTGGCGCTCCAGCGCTTCCCCTTGTCTTCGGGAGGATGCCCGGCCACCCTGCGCAGATAGCTTCGAGTGATCTTGGCATCTTCCTTCTTGCGGGCGTCCGCGCTGCGCTCGTCGAGAAAGCGGCGCAAGACGAGCACAGCGAAGATGACGAGGATCGCACCCACGATCCAACCGGAACCGAGAATGATGGGCCAGAGCGAGGTCATTGCGGTCCGAACCTTCGGGAGAAAACCACGGTCAGGCTGTTGCGACGGTAACTGGCCTCCCGGTCCTCGTGAACGCCGATCGCGCTGATGGTGACGTTCCGGGCGACCGGCCAGCCAAGGCCGATCGCTGCGCTGCGCAGCTGCCTGACGCCGTCGATTTCCGCATCGGGATAAGTCGCGAGCGACACGAACGCGGTGGGGCCGGACTGCGATTGGTATGCCAGGCGTCCGCTCCCACCGATGCGATGGTCTTCGTTCCCTCCGAACAGATTGATCGCGCGCGCATCGAGCGACCATCGGGGCGCCAGCGCCACCCGAATGCCCGGTTCCACCACCACGATGGTGCCGGTGGCATAATCGGCGACGCGGACATCGAGGAAACCATCGACATTGGAGGCCAATGCCGCCTCGCCTCCGACCGCCACTTTCCATGTCTCGCGAAAATCCGCGTCCGGCACGAAGCCCGCTTCGAGATAATAGGAGCCGCCCTCGATGCGTCGGTCGAAACGGGCGGCGAAGCGCGTGTCGCTGCGCGCTCTCGCTTCGCGTTCGACGGAGAATGTGGCGGTACCGACCCTGCCGAGACGCAGGCCGAGCGCCGCGCCCTGATTGGTCCAGGTCTGATGGGTGTCGCGTCCATCGAACGCGATCCGGGACAGGCCTGCGGAAAGATAGAGCGCCTGAAGCCCGATCCGATCGTCCTCCGCGCTTTGCGAAGGCGATGGGCGCAGCCGGGCCTGCAGCTGGTCCAGTTCGGGGTAGGCCGGGTCGATGCGCGCGATCGCATCGGCCTCGGCGCGAGCGTCCTCGACGGCGCCGCTCCAGAAGAGGATGTTCGCCCGGGCAAGACGGATGTCGAGATCGCGCGGCGCGATGGCGGCAGCGCGGTCGATGGCCGCCAGCGCCGCAGATAAATCACCGTCGGCCGCTTCCACGCTGGCCAGCCGCCGCAAAAGGTCCGCATCGCGCGGCTCCCGGGCAAGCTGTTCGAGGAGGATGGCGCTGGCGCGTTCGTGATCCCCGCGACGCAAGGCATCCTGTGCCTGCTCGCGTGGGTCCGCTTGCTGCGCCTGGGCCGCGTGGGGAAGCCCGATGGAGGACAACGCCGCCATCATCCCCGCCGCGATCGCAAGCGCCTCGCGCCCGACGGATCTCGGCCCGCCCATCACGTCACCAGCGTGAGGAGCTTTTCGATTCGAACGAGCAATTCCTGCGGGATGAAAGGCTTGGTCAGATAATCCGACGCGCCCGACCGGATGGCCGAGACGATATCGCTTTCCCCGCTCCTGGCGGTCAGCATGATGACCGGAATGTCCTTGGTGGCGGTGTTTTTCTGAAGATAGAGAAGGACTTCGCGACCGGACAGCAACGGCATCATGGAATCGAGCACGATCAGATCCGGCCGTTCCGTCTTGACTGCCTCGATGGCCTGTTGCCCGTCGGTTGCCTCGAGGACCTGGTATCCCGCCCCTTCGAGCCGGAACCTTACGAGTTCGACCAGGATCGGATCGTCGTCCGCAATAAGTATTTTGGCCATTACGCGCTCCCGAATTATATCGTCGGTCTTTCGCGCAATATGCTTAAAATTTTGTTGTAACCTTTGCCCCTTCGACCACGAACCGATTCCGCCGCCGAGGCGTATCCTCGAGCCGACAAGGGCGATTGCCGCACAATCATGGCCGAGCGGACTTGTCGAGCAGGCTTGCAAACCTGGCCGTTTCGCTCTCGCTGCAAGCCTTCGCGCTCAGTCTCGCGCGCCCGAAGTTCCCCCGACCGCTTGCCATAGCAGCACGCGGGCCCGGCGCGCTCGGCCGAGGGCCGCGGCGGCGCGTTCGCCGCTGGCATCGGCGGCCCGCCGCGCTTCGATGACGGTCAGGAAATCGGCCAGACCCGCCTCGAAGCGCGTGTTGGCGATGGCCGCCGCGCGTTGCGCAATGTCGCGCTCGGCCATCGAAGCCGCTGCTTCGGCATCGGCGGCGGCCACGAGACCGTAAGCGGCCTCCGCGTCTCCGAGCGCTGTAAAGACTGCGCCGCGATAGGCTTCGAACGCAGCGCGCTTCGCCGCAGCCGCGCCGTCGATTTCGGCCTCGATCCGCCCGAAGTCGAGCAAGGGTGCGGCCACGGAGGCTGCGAGCGATCCGATCACGGAATCGGTGTCGAAAAGGTCGCCGACACCGAAAGCGAGCAGCCCGATCGCGGCGCTGAGGTCGAAGCGCGGGAAGCGCTGCCGGGCCGTCGCTGCGAGATCGGCGTCGGCGGCGGAAAGCTCGGCAGCGGCGCGGACCACGTCGGGGCGGTTGGCGAGCAGTTCGGAGGGAAGGGCGATGGGGGGCGGCAGGAGAGCGTCCGTGGGCCCCTCTTTTTGGAGCGCCGCGCTCACCTGCGCTCCACCTTGGGCGGTAAGCGTTACCAGGCGGCCAAGAACCCGCGCGCGTTCGCCCGCAAGGCTTTGCAATCGACTGCGCGAAGCGGCGGCCTGGCTTTCCGCGCGCACCCGGTCGAAGCCGGGCGCTATCCCCGCACGCTCGCGCACTTCGGCGAGCCGGGCCAGTTCGCCCGCCGCTGCAAGATCGCTTTCGAGTGCGGCCTGTCGGGCCGCGAGCGTGCGCCAGTCGATCACGCTCGCCGCGATTTCCGCGATGAGTGCCTGGCGCACCGCCGACGCTCCGGCGGATGCAGCATCGACACGGAGCAAGGCAGCCCGCTCCTGCGCGCGCAACGCGCCGAAAATATCCGGGTCCCAGCGCGTGGTGAGATTGGCGCCGTAGCTGACACGCTCGCTGTCGATCGCCACGCCAGGGGGCAGATTGGCGCCGAACTGAGCGGGATTGGTCCGCTGCCCGGCGACCGACGCGTTGGCGCCGATATTCGGGAGGCGCTCGGCCTCCGCGCGAGAGGCCCCGGCGCGCGCCTGCTCGATGCGCGCCAGCGCTTCGCCGAGCGTGGGCGAACTGGTCAGCGCCTGATCCGCGAGACGATCGAACGCGGGATCGTCGGTTGGCAGCAAGGCCGCCAGCGATCCGGCCTCTGCGGGACGCGGTGCGTAGAGATAGCTTTCCGGCAGGACCGGGATCGGCGTCGCCATGTCCGGCGGAGGACCGGCTGCGCATCCCGCTAGCGCGGCAGCGGCAAGCAGAGGTGCGGCGCGGATCATCGGGCAGGTTTCTTCGCCGGGATCCAGGCATCGACCTGCTGGCCGACGCGGAACATGCCGCGCGCATCGTCGGGCAAGGCGTAGATCACCTGCAAGACCCGCACATCGACGCGCTCAGCCGCGGAATTGGTGAGCGAGCGTTTGGGCACGACCAGCGGCTCTGCCCGCACGAAGCGAGCTTTTACCCGCCGGTCCGATGCCCCGCGCGGATTGACCGTGGCTTCCGCGCCGAGATCGGCCCGCGCGGCCTGTTCCTCGTCGATATCGATGCGGACATGGAGCGGACGCGTTTCGCCCATTTCGATGAAGGGTTGGCCGCTGCCGCCCATGGTCGACAGGAATTCGCCCGGACGGATGTCGACCGCAAGGATCTCGCCCGCGATCGGTGCCCGCACGGTCGCCCGGCCGATTTCGGTGCGCGCGCTCGACGCCTGGGCCTCAGCGCTATCGAGACGCGCCCGCGCGGCGGACAGGCGCGCCTGCGCCAATGCACGCCGCTCGCGCGCGGCGGCGGCCTCACCTTCCGCCCGTATGACTTCGGCCCGGCTCACGGCAGCCGGATCGGTGACGTTGCGATACAGGTCGAGCTGGCGCGCTGCGGTGGCTTCGGCGGTGCGCGCTTCGCTTATCGCCGCCTGCGCCTCGGCAATGGCGGCCCGCGCTTCGCCGATTGCGGTCCGGGTCTCGCTCGCCCGCGCTTCGAGGGCGCGGGTGTCGACCACGAAGAGCGGCTGGCCCTTGTCGACGAAATCGCCCGGTTGCACGCGCAGGTCGGTGACAAGGCCGGCCAGCGCGGTGCCGACTTGGATAAGCTCGCTCGACGGTTCGACGACGCCCGAACCGGCGACCCTAGCTTCGTTGGCGAGAGTCGCGGGTGCGATGGGCGGTTCGCCGGTCGGTTCGCTCAGCTCGCGATCGGGCAGGCCGAAGGCGATATAGGCCACTGCAACGAGCAGGCCGATCACTGCGACGGTGGGCAGCACCTGGCGCGAAAAGCTGATATTCGAAGGCAGCAGAGCCATCTCAGTGATCCTCCGGCATGGATTGGCCGTCATGCGTGATGCGACCGTCCTCGAGCACGAGAATGCGGTCGGCGAGATCGAAGATACGGTTGTCGTGCGTGACGATGATGCAGGCACGGTCTTCCGCCAGCGCAACGTCGCGCAACAGGTCCATCACGCGCCGACCGGACGTGGCATCGAGCGCGGCTGTAGGCTCGTCGCAGACGACGAGGCGCGGTTCGTGGACGAGCGCGCGGGCAATGGCGACTCGCTGTTGCTGGCCGCCCGAAAGCTGGTTCGGCAGCTTGTCCGCCTGATTGGCGATATTGAGCTTTTCCATCATCGCGACCGCCCGCTCGCGGGCCTCCTGGCGGTCCATACCCCGCGCGATCAAGGGTACGGCGGCATTGCTGGCCGCGTTGATCGCGGGGATGAGATTGTACTGCTGAAAGATGAAACCGATATTCTCCAGCCGGAAGCGGACCAGATCGTCGTCGGACAGACCGTAGATCGGCGTGCCGAACACTTCGACGCTGCCCTCGGTCGGCCACAATATGCCGCACATGATCGAGATCAGCGTCGTCTTGCCCGACCCGCTCTCGCCGACGAGATAGGTCAGCTCGCCCGGCGCGACGTCGAGATCGATGCTATGGAGGACGCGGATGGTCTGCTGTCCGGCGGTAAAGTCGCGGGACACGTCGCGCACCGAAATGGCCGCCTGCTGACCGGGCGCCGCGCTCACCGGAACACCGCCGCAGGTTCGGTCTTCATCACGCTGCGCAGAGCCAGCCAGCCGGTCAGCGCGATGATCACCACGATGGCGACCAGGCTGACGAGGGGAACCTGCCAGGGGATGTAGAAGCCCTTGAAAGTCGGATTGCCGGAAAAGCCGAGGATGAACAGCACTGTCCCGACGACGCCGAGCCCGTAACCGATAAAGCCGACCATGCCCGCCTGCACCGCGACCATGCGGCGGATTGTGCCGTTCGTGACACCGATCGCCTTCAAGGCCCCGAATTGCTTGATGTTGTCGCGGATGAAGAGGCTGAAGGTCAGGCCGACGATGGCCACGCCGACGATGAAGCCGAGCGCGACGGTTATTCCGAAATTGAGCGGAATCCCCGTGTTCTCGATGATGAAGTCGACCCCGTCGCGCGCGAATTCGTCACGGGTGCGGGCGCGAAGGCCGGTCTGGCTTTCGATCCGCTCGACCAGTTCTTCCGGCGAGACATCCTGCGCCTTGCCGACCAGCACGAAGGACAGGCGGTTGCGCGTGCCCGGCACGTAATTCAGCGCGCGGCTGTATTTGGTATAGAGGGTGACCTGGCTGGTGAAGCTCGGAATCGCATCAGCGATGCCGCGGATCACCGCGCGCTGGTCGTTCAGTTCGAGCCGCTGGCCGATCGGGCTTTCGTCCGGGAACATGCGCGTCGCGCCGACATCGTCGATGATCACGCTGTCGGGCTCTGACAGGACCTGCGGCGCCCCTTCGACCATGCCCTTGGGAAGGCCGATCAGCGTAGCGTCGTCGACGCCGACAACCGAAACCCCTTCGAGCTCGCCGCTACCGGTGCGGACCGATGCCGAGGCACGGATATGCGGCACCGCCCAGGCGACGCCGGCCACGCCGCGCACCTTGTCGAGCGCGGTCGACGGCATCGGATAGGCGACCTCGGTCGTCCTGCTGACCGGGTCCATCACCCAGACATCGGCGCTGGACACGTTGTAGACGCCGCTCGAGCCGCGTTCGAGCAGGTTTACGAAGATCGTCAGTTGCTGCGTGATGAGGAGAGTGGAGAACGCGATCCCGAACAGCAGCCCGTAGAACTTCTGCGCGTCGCCCGTGAGCATGCGGATCGCGATCCAGTTCATACCAAACGTTCCGCCGCCTCTCTTGTCAAGACCGGTAACATAGCTCAATATTGAACGATTGCGTTCAGATGAACGGGGCCGTTCAGATTGTCAAGTAACGATACCAGATCGACGCCTGCTCGCATGGGCAGGCCTGTCAGCGAGGCGAAGCGAAAGGCCATCGTGGATGCGGCAATCGCCAGCTTCTTCGACCTCGGCTACGCCGCGACATCGATCGAGCAGGTCGCGGCCGCGGCGGGCGTTTCGAAGGTGACCGTATATAATCATTTTACCGACAAGCGGGGCTTGTTCACGGCTGCCGTCGAGCAGGAATGCGAACGCATCCGCAGCCATTTCACAGTGCCGATGCTACCCAATGGCACTTTGCGCGAGCGGCTGGCGGAAATCGGTAAAGCAATGGTCGCCTTTCTCTCGCGACCGGAAATGGTCCAGTTCGAGCGTCGTATCGCGGCGGAAATCGAACTCGATCCGGCCATCGGCGCAACCTTTCTCGCGGCAGGCCCGCATCGCATGAAAAAGGCGTTCGCGGCGTTGCTGACATCGCTGAATGCAGCGGGCGAGATTTCCGTCGAGGATCCCGAACTCGCAGCCGAACAATTCGCCGCGATGTGCAAGGGCATGGGCGATCTCGAACGCCGTTTCGGGATGCCCCGCGACGAAAAACGCGACGCACAACGCATCGCGGCTGCGGTCGAAGTGTTTTGCCGTGCCTACGCCAGTGAATGAATTGGAGCGAGTTGGCGTCGGTCTTCCAAAATAAAATTCATAGATTGTGAAGGTAAATCGGCGATGATACTGCGAACTCGATCATAGCCGACCAGATTTGTCTATTCCAATAGTACTTCTTCTTCAGTTCCGCGCACTCATTTCGCAGGGTGCGGCAGATCGCTGGATGGCGCCACGACTATGCGGCGGTCCGATCGAAAGGAGCTTTCCGGTCGCGTAGTTGCGAATTCCGCAATACGCTTTGGCTGATTGTTGCGATCAATCGCAATCTTATGTCTCATGCGACGCCCTAAATGATCGAAGGGCCAAGCATCGTTTACGATCTTGTTTTTATATTGCGTACTGGTAAATAGCGGGCTTTCCAGGGAGGGCCCTTGAATGTCTCGTATCGCTTTGCTTGCATCGACTGCCACCTTCGCCTTTCTCTCCTCGCCCCTCCTTGCGCAACAGGCGCCGGACGACACGGATGTGGCGGTCGAGGGTGACGATAGTCCGCAGGAGCAGATCGTCGTCATCGGAAGCCGCAGGACCGACCGTTCTGCGGCGGATAGTCCGGTTCCGATCGACGTTATCGGAGGCGATGCGCTGACGAATTCGGGCTACACCGAAGTCAACAAGGTCCTCAACCAGCTGGTCCCCAGCTTCAATTTCCCGCAGCCCTCGATCACCGACGGTACCGATGCGCTGCGCCCCGCCACTCTGCGCGGCCTAGCGCCCGACCAGACTCTGGTGCTCGTGAACGGGAAGCGCCGCCATACGTCGGCTCTGCTCAATCTGAACGGGTCGGTCGGACGGGGCAGCGCCGCGGTCGACCTCAACACCATTCCGCCGCTCGCCATCCAGCGTATCGAGGTGCTGCGCGACGGCGCGTCCTCGCAATATGGCTCGGATGCGATCGCCGGAGTGATCAACGTCCAGCTGCGCCGGGCCGAAGGCGGTCGCGCCCAGATCACCTACGGCCAGTACCGCACCGACATGGATGGCGTGTTGCAGCAGGGCGGACCGGTGACGAACGCGGCGGGCCAGCCTGTGCTCGATCCGAATGCGGGCGCCGGCGGCGTCTACCAGCTGACCGACACCGGAGAAGAACGCTCGCGCCGCGATGGCGGAACCTTGACGCTGGCGGCCAATCTCGGCCTGCCCATGGGCCCGGACGGCTATCTCAACCTGACCGGTCAGTTCCAGGATCGCAATCCGACCAATCGGTCCGCCGCCGATCCGCGTCAGCAATTTCCCACGATCGCGGGGCGGGCCGATCCGCGCGAATTGAACTTCGATCGCTACACCCATCGGTACGGCGACGCGGCGATCAGCGATTTCTCGCTGTTCCTCAACGCCGGGTACGACCTGTCCGCATCGGCCGAGATCTATACCTTCGGCAGTTTCGGCAAGCGCGACGCGGAGAGCGCCGGCTTCTATCGCCGCGCCAACGATGCGCGGAACCGGAACTTCTCGGCTTCGACCACGAGCTTCGTGCCGTTCTATTCGGAAGGCTTCCTGCCGCTGATCGTGTCGGAAATCACCGACTTTGCCTTTGCAGGCGGCGTGCGGGGCGAGTTGGGGGGCTTCCAGTACGATCTCTCCAGCGTCCATGGCGCAAACGCGTTTCACTTCTTCGTCGAGAACAGCTTCAACACCTCCTTCGGCAATGCGAGCGCCCGGCGCTTCGATGCGGGCGAGCTGACCTTCGGCCAGACGACCGTCAATCTCGATCTGCAACGCACCTTCGAGCTGGGCTTCGGCGACGGGTTGTCGGTCGCTTTCGGCGCGGAATATCGCGATGAACGGTTTCAGATCGATGCGGGCGATCCGCAAAGCTACCAGGCCGGTCCCTTCGCCGCGGCTCCCTTCAACGCGCCGGCCGGGGCGCAGGTCTTTCCCGGCTTCCGCCCGGCGAACGAAGTCGATGCGAGCCGCGATTCCAAGGCGGTCTATGCCGAACTGGAGAGCACCTTCTTCGACGTCCTGACCGTCCAGCTGGCCGGGCGCTACGAGGATTTCTCCGATTTCGGCGATACGGTGAACGGCAAGATCGCCGCGCGCATCGAGCCCGTCGACGGCATCGCGCTGCGCGGCAGCGCCTCGACCGGGTTCAAGGCCCCGTCCCTCCACCAGCAATTCTACGCCACCACCAGCACCAACAACGTCAACGGAACGCTCGTGGAGATCGGGACCTTCCCGGTGTCGAGCCCCGTTGCGCTCGCTCTGGGATCGCAGCCGCTCGAACCGGAGGAATCGACTAACCTTTCGGCCGGTATCACCTTTTCGATGATCCCTGGGCTCAATATCACCGCCGATTACTACCGCATCGATATCGACGATCGCATCGTCATAACCGAAAACCTCCAGGGCGCGGCGGTCGTGTCGCTGCTGCGCGGGGCCGGTTTCAATAATATCACCTCGGCCCGCTTCTTCATCAACGGGATCGATACGCGCACCGAAGGCTTCGAGATCGTGGGCACGTATCGTGTGCCCGATTTCGGCGTCGGCGACTTTTCGCTGACCGCTGGATACAGCGACAACAAGACCGAGATCCGCGATGCCGCCGTCCTCCCGAGCCTGCCCGGCCTGACTTTGTTCGGACGGCAGGAATCGCTGCGTCTCACCCGCGGCCAGCCGCGCACGAAGCTCAATCTCGGGCTCGATTGGGATTACGGGATCATCGGCGTGACGACCCGGGCCAATCGCTTTGGCGAGGTGCTGATCCCCGGTGCGGTGGAAGCGAACGACCAGACCCTGTCCGGCCAGTGGGTCGCCGATGTCGAGCTGCGTGCGCGGCCGATCGAGCGGCTGGAACTGGCGATCGGCGCGAACAACGTGTTCGACAGCTATCCCGATCGGGTGTTCTTCGGCCAACCGGGCGGACCCGGTACGCCGAATTACGGGCTCAACGGCTATTTCCTGCCCTATAGCTCGTTCTCACCGTCCGGCTTCAACGGGCGATATCTCTATCTGCGCGCAGGGATCGATTTCTGAGTACGGCCAGTCCGATCCATCGCCCATGACCCCTTGGCGACCGTGAGAAGCGGTCGCCAAGGGGACAGCAATCTGCGCGACCAAATCGAATGCAAGCCGGGAGGTTTGCGACCGTCACCGCTCGCGCATCGCGATCCTGGAAGGCCGCGTTGCTGGAAACTCCTTCCGGACGCGAGATGGGCGTGTGGAGGGAGAGGCCGTGAGCTGGTCAAAGCCTAACACCGACTGTTCGCGTTCACTCACTCGGAACCGGAGTTCGCGCAATCTGACCATGGTCACCCGTGCGCTACGGACATTCACAGGATGATTGTAGCCGCCTTTTGGTTGTCGGGTGCGCCAGTTTTTTCCATTTCTCCAACACCCTCTCACACCGCATCGGTGGTGTCGCGATAAGGGTCGGGTGTGGGCGCGGCATTGCAATTGTGTGCGAAATCGGGTCTGTCCCGGCGGGTTTTCAGGCACGAATGGTTCGATGAACAGCTCCATCCACGAATTCGGCGATATGCCGGACCAGGGCTCGCGGCGCGTGTCGGGTGGGGGCGCGGCCGCTGTCGGGCGTTCGGATGCGTCCGGGCGGCGGGGCGAAGCGAAGGCGGATGGGCCGCTTATCGGCGTCATCTACAATCCGCGCAGCCACCGCAACAAGGGGCAGGATCTTGCGATCGGCGATCGCGAACGCGTGGTTCTGGCGACCCCTGAAAAGCGCGGTCAGATCACCGAAGTCCTCGCCGATTTCGCCGCGCGCGGGGTCGATTACCTCATCATCAGCGGCGGCGACGGCACGGTGCGCGACGTATTGACCTGCGGCGCGGGCGTGTTCGGCGACGATTGGCCGGTCCTTGCCGTATTGCCCAAGGGCAAGACCAACGCGCTCAACGTCGATATCGGCGCGCCTGCCGACTGGTCGCTCGCGCAGGCGATCGACGCCTTCCATACCGGCAGCCGGGTGACCCGCCGCCCGCTCGACATCAGCGCGCTCGACAAAGAGAGCGAGCGCCTGCCGGTGCGCGGCTTCATCCTTGGGGCAGGCGCGTTCACGCTCGGCGTGCGCGCGGGGCAGGAGGCGCATTCCATGGGTCTGTTCGACAGCCTGGCGGTCGGCATGACCAGCGCCTGGGGCGTGGTGCAGGGCATGTTCGGTGCGAACGACAATCCCTGGCGGCGCGGGGTCGAATTGACGGTCCGGCTCTATCCGGGCGGGGAAATTCTGGCGCATTCGGGCCATGGCGATCCCGCGCGCCGGATGATCCTGATGGCCTCGACGCTCCACCGGATGCCGCTGGGGCTGAAGATGTTCGGAACCAGGCGTTCGGGGCTGAAGCTCGCCGTCCTCGATCGCGCGCGCAGAAGAATGATGGCGAGCCTGCCGCTGATCCTCGCCGGTTGGCGGCCCGGCTGGCTGGAGCGCGGCGGCTATCACCAGCGCGACGTCGATTCGTTCGAATTCGCAATCGGCGACCAGTTCATCCTCGATGGCGAGGCGTTCCCCGCGGGGCGCTATCTGGTCGCGCAGGGCCCCGAGCTGACGTTCGTGAGCGCGTGAGCGGAACGCTCGAAACCCGCATCAGGCAAAGCCTCGCCGCGCCGGTGCGCGAGGAGGTGGCTGCGTTCGCCAAGGCTCTCGCGCAGGACGAGGGGGCCGATGCGGTGCTGTTCTACGGATCGAATCTGCGCACCGGATCGCTCGAGGGCGTGCTCGATTTCTATCTCCTGCTGCCGGGGCGCCAGCAGGAGCGGATCTGGCCGCGCGTCGGCTATCACGAACGGATGATCGGCGGCACGCCCCTGCGCGCGAAGACGGCGACGTTGTCGCTCGAACGCTTCGCGAAGGCGGCGGAAGGCCAGTCGCGCGACACCACGATCTGGGCGCGGTTCGTCCAGCCGAGCGCATTGGTCTGGGCGAGGAACGACGCCGTGCGCGGACGGGTCATTAGCGCGGTGGCGGGGGCGGCGCGCACGGCCGGTCGCCTCGCAGCGGCTCTGGGCCCGCGCAAGGGCGCGGCGAGCGATTATTGGAAGGCGCTGTTCCGCGAGACCTACGCCGCCGAATTCCGTGTCGAACCGCCGGGGCGCGAGCATTCGATCCTCGCCGCCAATGCCGCGCATTTCGAGGGGCTGTTGCCGCTCGCGTGGGAGGATGCGGGGATCGCCTATGCGTGCGAGGGAGACGAACTCGCGCCCGAATTGGAGCCTCAGCCGCGCCGGGCCATTCTGGCCTGGTGGAAAAAACGCAGGCGGGTCGGGAAACCGCTCAACATCCTGCGGCTCGCCAAGGCCACGACCACCTTCGACAACGCGGCGGCCTACGGGGCGTGGAAGCTCGAACGCCACACCGGGATCGCGCTCGAAGTCACGCCGTTTCGCGCGCGCCATCCCTTGCTCGCAATGCCGGGGGCGGCATGGGAATTGTGGCGCAAGCGTCGGCGCGCGGCCTCGCGTCAGCGGTAACGCCCCTCAGCGATAGCGCCCCTCAGCGATAACGCATTGTGATGGCGATCGATGCAGGCGTGCGCCCGACATCGAAGCCCACCTTCTTGTAGCTCGGCTTGCCGAGGTTCCAGATATTCAGCGAAGGATTGTTCGACATCGCGCCGCCATCGGTCGACAGGTCGGTCTTGCCGTTATTGTTGACGTCGTGACGGACCGCGATGCCGTAATGGCCGCTGGCGGGCAGCGGCATACAGACCCGCATCGATCCGGCGCGGGCGGGCAGTTCGATCCGGTTGAGCCAGCGACCCGATTCGAGCCAATCGCCCTTCGTCGCGCGATAGGACTGGACGCGCAGCGTGCCGCCGCCCGGCTTGATCCCGTCGATGGTTACCCACACGGCAGACCCACTGCTGCAACGCGAGGGATCGTGCCGCAATTCCTGCGCATATTGCGCCGATGCGGGGGTGGCGGAGCCGATCGCCGCCAGAGCCATCGCCCCCGCGGCGAGCAGGGCAGGACGCTTGGTCGATTGAAGAAGAGACATGGACATTCCGTTCGTTCGTGTCGCGCGCGCCGACCCTACGCCAAAGCGTTTTCGAGCCGGTGATGCGCTGGATATGGCGCGTCTCTAGCAAGCGGGCGCTGAATTGCGGCTGAATTTGCCTGGGAAACGGAGCAGGTCCCATGGCCCGATCCCGTCGATCCGGTGGATAAGGACATAGTAACCGCTTGCGATGTGGCCCCCCGCGCTCCTATCGAGCGCGCACGCCCGCGTATCCGGTTTCCGCGTCGGCCCAATGCCCCTCGTGCCGGATCGCCCACAGACCGCTTGTCCGAGTTCGTTATGGCCGCGCCGCTCATCTCTCCCTCGATCCTCTCCGCCGATTTCGCGAGGCTGGGCGAAGAGGTGCGCGCGATCGAAGCGGCGGGTGCGGACTGGATCCATGTCGACGTGATGGACGGGCATTACGTTCCCAATATCACCATCGGCCCGGCCGTGGTGAAGGCGCTGCGCCCCCACACCGACAAGCCGTTCGACGTCCACCTGATGATCGCCCCGATCGATCCGTATCTCGAGGCTTTTGCCGAGGCGGGAGCGGACATCATCACCGTCCACCCCGAAGCCGGGCCGCATATCCATCGCACGCTTCAGGCGATTCGCGGGCTGGGCAAGAAAGCGGGCGTGGTGCTCAATCCCGGCACGCCGGTCGAGGTGCTCGACAATCTGATGGACCTCGTCGACCTCGTACTGGTGATGAGCGTCAATCCCGGTTTCGGCGGGCAGAGCTTCATCCATTCGCAGCTCGCCAAGATTGCCGCCATCCGCGAACGGATCGACCGGGAGGCCGCGCGCTCGGGCCGCCAGATCCATCTCGAGGTCGATGGCGGCGTCAATGCCGAGACCGCAAGGCTGTGCGTGGAGGCGGGGGCGGACGTCCTCGTCGCCGGGTCGGCCACCTTCAAGGGCGGGGCGGACTGCTATGCGCGCAACATCGCCGCGCTCAAGGCCGCCGGGTCAGCTTCCGAAGAAGGCGCGCAATGAGCGACGGCTCGCTGACCATGGGGCGAGCCGAACGCGCCCGATCCGGCGAAGCGGCATCCGGCGCGGTGCGCGGGGATGATGCCGAGAACGAAGGCGGGGCCGAGAAAGCCCGTGCGCAGAGCGCCTTTCCTTTCGACTCTGCCGACGACAGCGAACCCCACGCCCTGATGGGGGATCCGGCTGGCAACGGAGATACCGGGTTCGACGGCGCAACCGCGCAGATCGAACCCAGCCGCGCGCTCGCGCTTGCCGATTTCGCGGCGCCGCGCACCGGGCCGCTCGATGCCATGCTGCGCTGGGCCTATCGCGTGGGCATATCGCCGACCCTGCTGGCGTCTCCCCTGCGCAAGCCCGCCAAGCCGCGCCTGCTGGCGACGGTCCAGAGCCCGCTATCGGGCGAAAGCGGGATCGGCGAGCGGGGCGCAGGCATGGCGCTCAGAGCAGGTCATTTCCTCGTCAACGGGGTGCGCGCGCCGATCGCGCAGATGGAATTCGGCCCCGCCGCGCGCCTGACGCCGCCCTTCGCGCGGCGCGTCCATGGCTTCGGCTGGCTGCGCGACCTTTCCGCCTGCGCCCCGCGCGAACAATGCGTCGCGGTGGCGGAGCGTATTCTGGGCGCTTGGCTCGATGCCAATCCGCAAGGCACCAAGGGCCCCGCCTGGACGGTGGAGCGCGCCGGTCAGCGCCTGATCGCGTGGCTGGTGCACGCGCCCTTTCTCCTGGTGGGCGAACAGCCCGCGCTGCGCCCGCAATTGCTCGAAGCGATGGTTCAGACCGCGCGCTGGCTCGATCGCCATGTCGAATCGGCGGACGATCGCTTCGGCGCGCTGACCGGCTGGTGCGCGATCGTGGCTGCCGGCCTGCTGCTGCCCGATGGCCGCGCCCGGCGCGTCTATGGCGAGGCGGGCATGCTGCGCGCGCTGGGCGAGGCGGTGAGCGATGATGGCGGCGTCCTGTCGCGCAGCCCGCTGGCGCAGATGGACGCGATCGCCCTGCTCGTCGATCTGACCGCGTGTTACGATGCGGTGGGGCGCAATCCTCCGCCCGCGATCGAGGCGATGCTCGGCCTGCTGGTGCCGCCCCTGCTGGCGCTGCGCCATGGCGATGGCGGGCTCGGATCGTGGCAGGGCGCGGCGGCGACGCCCGCAGCCAGTGTCGAGGCGCTGATCGCGGCGAGTGGCGTGCGCGCCCGTCCGGCCCGGGATTGCCGCCAATGGGGCTATCAGATGACCAGCGGCCAGATGTCGGGGGGCGCGCGCAGCGTCTTGCAATTCGACGCAGCGCCCCCGCCGCGGCCGCGCCATGCCCGCTTCGGCTGCGCGTCCACGCTGGCGTTCGAATTCTCGCACGGCGACCAGCGCATCGTGGTCAATTGCGGCGGTGCGGAACTGGCGGGCGGCCAGGTCCCGGTGCGCATCGAACAGGGCCTGCGCGCCACCGCCGCGCATTCGACGCTGGTGCTGGACGATGCCAACAGCACCGCGATCCTGATCAAGGGCCAGATCGGCAAGGGTGTCGAAGAGGTCGATTTCGCGCGCAACCTCGTCGATAGCGGCAAGCGCAAGGCGGAACGGCTGGAGGCGAGCCATGACGGCTATGCCTCGCGCTTCGGCCTGATCCATCGCCGTATCCTGATGCTGTCGAGCGATGGAAATGAATTGCGCGGCGAGGATATTCTCGAACCCGCCAAGAAGCGCGGCCAGCGCGGCAAGATCGGCTTCGCCATCCGTTTCCATATCGGCCCGCATATCGAGCTGATGCTGGCGGAGGACCGGCGCGGCGCCGGCCTGGCGCTGCCCGATGGCAGCTATTGGCAATTGCGCCTCGGCGGGGTCGAGGGCGAACTGGGTATCGAGGAGAGCCTGTGGGTCGATGGCGAAGGCCGCCCGCAGCCGATCCAGCAATTGGTGGTCGAGGGCCTGACCTCGCGCGGCGGGGGCTCCTTCCCCTGGCTGCTCAAGAAAATGGGATAGATTCTGTGACGGACGTGACGATCAAACGGGCGCTGCTTTCGGTGTCCGACAAGAGCGGTTTGGCGGACCTGGGCAAGGCCCTTGCGGCGCGCGGTGTCGAACTGGTTTCGACCGGCGGGACTGCGAAGGCGCTGCGCGATGCGGGGCTCGAGGTGAAGGACGTGTCCGAACTCACCGGCTTTCCGGAGATGATGGACGGGCGCGTCAAGACGCTGCACCCCAAGGTGCATGGCGGCTTGCTCGCCGTGCGCGATGATGCCGATCACGCCGCCGCGATGGACGAGCACGGGATCGGCGCGATCGATCTCGTGGTGGTCAATCTCTACCCCTTCGAAGCGACCGTGGCCAAGGGCGCGGAGCGGGACGAGGTAATCGAGAACATCGACATCGGCGGGCCGAGCATGGTGCGCAGCGCCGCGAAGAACCACCGCTACGTCACGATCCTGACCGATCCCGCCGATTACGGCACGCTGATCGAAGAGCTGGAAACGCAGGACGGCGCGACCGGATACGATTTCCGCAAGCGCATGGCGGCGAAGGCCTTTGCCGCCACGGCCGCCTATGACGCGGCGATTTCGCAATGGTTCGCCTATGCCGATCAGGGCGAGATGTTCCCGGCCAGGCGCGCGATGGCGAGCACGCTCGCGGGCGAATTGCGCTATGGTGAGAATCCGCACCAGAAGGCGGCGCTGTATGTTCCCCAGCGCGTCGTCGCCAAGGGTCTGCCCCAGGCCGAACAGGTCCAGGGCAAGGAATTGAGCTACAACAATTACAACGACGCCAATGCCGCGCTCGAACTCGCAGCCGAGTTTGCGGGCGGGGATCCGGCAGTCGTGATCGTCAAGCACGCCAATCCCTGTGGCGTGGCGCAGCGGGATAATCTGCTCGACGCGTGGAATGCGGCGCTGGAATGCGACAGCGTTTCGGCTTTCGGCGGGATCGTCGCGACCAATGTGCCGCTCGACGGCCCGACCGCGGAGGCGATCTGCCAGATCTTCACCGAAGTCGTGGTCGCGCCCGGTGCGGATGATGCGGCGCGCGCGGCGTTCGCGAAGAAGAAGAATCTGCGCCTCCTCATCACCGACGGCCTGCCCGATCCGCGCCGCCCCGGCGTGACACAGGTGGTGATCGCGGGCGGGTTGCTGGTGCAGACGCGCGACAATGGCGCGATCAGCGAGGAGGATCTCAAGATCGTCACCAAACGCCAACCGAGCGAGCAGGAGCTGAAGGACTGCCTGTTCGCCTGGACCGTGGCGCGCCACGTCAAGTCGAACGCCATCGTCTATGCCAAGGACGGCGCGACCGCCGGTATCGGCGCAGGCCAGATGAACCGCCGCGATTCCAGCCGCATCGCCGCGATGAAGGCGAAGGAAGCCGCCGAGACCTATAACTGGGCCGAACCGCGCACCAAGGGCAGCGCAGTCGCTTCGGACGCGTTCTTCCCCTTCGCCGATGGCTTGCTGGCGGCAGCGGAAGCGGGCGCGACCGCGATCATCCAGCCGGGCGGCTCGATCCGCGACGAGGAAGTGATCGCCGCCGCCGACGAGCACGATCTCGCGATGGTGTTCACCGGGATGCGCCACTTTCGGCACTGATACCCCCGGCCAGTGATCGACCGCCGGGCGCCCTGTCGCCCGTGGGGCTCGTCACGCCGCGCGTTCATCCAACTTGCAGCTTCGATTAACCGGGTGGCAATCCCGGCGCGTGTATCCATATGGGCAAGACACGAGAAAGATAACGACATGCCCCTCTTCACCACCGACCTCTATCGCAATTTCGGCATCGGCTTCCTGCTGGGCGGCATCGCCGTCGCGCTGACCAATCCCGGCCTCGGCCACGCGTTCACCACGCTGTTCGCATGAAACGATACGCTGCCCTCCTCCTCGCTGCGAGCCTGACTCTTGCCGGGTGCGGCGCGGCCAACGCCGCCGAAGGCGTGGTCGCCGCGCCTCAGGCAGAACGCACTGCCAAGGAAAGCGGTCTAAAGACCGCGATCTTCGCGGGCGGCTGCTTCTGGGGCGTCGAAGGCGTGTTCAGCCATGTCAAGGGCGTGAAAAGCGCGGTGTCCGGCTATCACGGCGGCACCAAGCGCCAGGCGAAGTACGACCTCGTCTCTTCGGGCATCACCGACCATGTCGAAGCGGTGAAGGTCACCTATGATCCGTCCGTCATCCGCTACGATCAATTGCTGCGTATCTTCTTCTCGGTGGTCGCCGATCCGACGCTGAAGAACCGCCAAGGCCCGGATCGCGGCGCGCAATACGATGCCAAGCTGGTCCCGATGTCGGGCGAACAGCTTGCCGTCGCCAAGGCCTATCTCGCGCAGATGACAAAAAGCGGGAAGTGGTCGCAGCCGATCGTGACCGATGTGGTCCGCGCACAGGCCTTCTATCCGGCGGAAACCTATCATCAGGATTTCGCCGCGAAGAATCCGAACCATGGCTATATCCAGCGCTGGGACGCCCCCAAGATCGCGGCCCTCAAGCGGCTCTATCCGGGCGTCTACAGCGCCAGTTTCCAGCGCGACTGAAGAGCCACGCCGTTGCAGCCGCGTCGCAGCGGTCTTGCAGGGGCGTTGCAGCGGGCTTACCTCACGCCCATGGCCGAGCACACTCACGATCACACCTGCGATCACACCCACGGAAATCGCCACCGCGAACATAGCGGCGAGGCGCTGGTCGAGGCCGCGCGCGGATCGCTGACCGAAGCGGGCGAGCAGTGGACCGGTATGCGCCAGGCCGTATTCGAGGAGCTGGCGCGCCACGAAATTCCCGCGTCCGCCTACGACATCGCCGACAATCTCTCGCAATCGCGCGGCAAGCGCGTGGCGCCCAACAGCGTCTATCGCATTCTCGACCTGTTCGTGCGCAGCAACCTTGCCAACCGGATCGAGAGCGCCAACGCCTATCTGGTCAACACCCATCCCGGCTGCCGCCACGACTGCATCTTCCTGATCTGCGACGATTGCGGCAAGGCCACGCATCTCGACGACGAGCGCGTGACCGGCGCCCTGCGCGCGGCGGGCCACGATGCGGGCTTCGCCGATGTCCGCCCGGTGGTGGAATTGCGCGGCTTGTGCGACAATTGCGCCGCGTGACGAAAGGCTGAGCGCGGCTTCACCGACTGCTCACGAATTGCTCATGCCGCGCCGATAGCTCGCCTTATCGACAGGGCCGAATGGCGAGTATAAGGGTGGGCGTTATGAATTCACCGCCCAAGACCCCCCTGCTCGACACTGTCGATCTCCCCTCCGACCTTCGCCAGCTCAAGAAGGACCAGCTCCGCCAGCTGTCCGACGAATTGCGCAGCGAGATGATCGACGCGGTCAGCACCAGCGGCGGCCATCTCGGCTCGGGCCTCGGCGTGGTCGAGCTGACCGTGGCGATCCACTACGTGTTCGATACGCCGCAGGACAAGCTCGTCTGGGATGTCGGCCACCAATGCTATCCGCATAAGATCCTGACCGGACGGCGCGATCGTATCCGCACCCTGCGACAGGGTGGGGGCCTCAGCGGCTTCACCAAGCGTAGCGAGAGCGAATACGATCCCTTCGGCGCGGCGCACAGCTCGACTTCGATCAGCGCGGCATTGGGCTTCGCGATGGCGAACAAGATGCAGGACAAGCCGGGCCGCGGCATCGCCGTGATCGGCGACGGCGCGATGAGCGCGGGCATGGCCTACGAAGCGATGAACAATGCCGAACAGGCGGGCAATCGCCTGGTCGTGATCCTCAACGACAACGACATGTCGATCGCGCCGCCGGTGGGCGGCCTGTCCGCCTATCTCGCGCGCATGGTGTCGAGCAGCGAATATCTCGGCCTGCGCACCATGGCCTCGAAGATCGCCAAGAAGCTCGGCCGCAGGGTCTGGGGCGGGCTCGAAAAGGCAGAGGAATATGCGCGCGGCATGGCGACGGGCGGCACTCTGTTCGAGGAACTGGGCTTCTATTATGTCGGCCCGATCGACGGGCATAATCTCGAACACCTTATCCCGGTGCTCGAAAACGTGCGCGACAGCGAACAGGGCCCGGTGCTGATCCATGTCGTGACGACCAAGGGCAAGGGCTACGCGCCTGCCGAAAACAGCGCCGACAAATATCACGGCGTGCCGAAATTCGACGTCGTCACGGGAGAAAAGGCCAAATCCAAGGCCGGACCGCCGGCCTATCAGAACGTCTTCGGCGATACGCTGGCCAAGCTTGCTGAAACCGACGATCGCATCTGCGCCATCACCGCCGCCATGCCTTCGGGAACGGGCGTCGATCGCTTCGCCAAGGCGCACCCGGATCGTGCCTTCGATGTCGGCATCGCCGAACAGCATGGGGTCACCTTCGCAGCGGGCCTCGCCGCGCAGGGCATGCGCCCCTTCGCCGCGATCTATTCGACCTTCCTCCAGCGCGCCTACGACCAGGTGGTGCACGACGTCGCGATCCAGAACCTCCCCGTGCGCTTCGCGATCGACCGCGCAGGCCTCGTCGGCGCGGACGGCAGCACTCATGCCGGATCGTTCGACGTGACCTATCTGGCGACGCTGCCGAACTTCGTCGTAATGGCAGCGGCTGACGAGGCGGAACTGGTCCACATGACCTACACCGCCGCCGAATATGACGAAGGCCCGATCGCCTTCCGCTATCCGCGCGGCAATGGGGTGGGCGTGGACATGCCCGAAACGCCGCAGAAGCTGGAAATCGGCAAGGGCCGCGTGGTGCGCGAGGGGTCCAAGGTCGCGATCCTGTCCTTGGGCGCGCGCCTCGAAGAAGCGAAGAAGGCCGCCGACCAATTAGAAGCCAAGGGGCTGTCGACGACGGTCGCCGATATGCGCTTCGCCAAGCCGCTCGACACCGATCTGATCGAGAAACTGATGCGCAGCCACGAGGTCGTGGTCACGGTGGAGGAAGGCGCCGTCGGCGGTCTTGGGGCGCACGTCCTCACCTTCGCCAGCGACACCGGCCTGACCGATAACGGCCTCAAGGTCCGCACCATGCGCCTGCCGGATGTGTTCCAGGACCAGGACGATCCGATGAAGCAGTATGACGAGGCGGGCCTCAACGCGCCGCAGATCGTCGATACTGTGCTCGCCGCGCTGCGCCACAATTCTGCGGGCGTGGAAGAGGCACGGGCTTGAGCGATCTGCTGCGGATCGAGCGCGAAGGGCACGTCGCCACCCTCACGCTCAACCGCCCCGACACGATGAACCCGCTCGGGGCATCGGGCGATGGCGATGCCTTTGCCGCCGCCTGCGATGCGATCAACGGCGAGATCGACGTGCGCTGCGTGATTTTGACCGGGGCTGGGCGGGCCTTCAGCGCCGGCGGCGATATCAAGGCGATGAAGGACAAGACCGGCAATTTCGGCGGCACAGCGCCCGAAATCGCGGACGGCTATCGCAACAACATCCACAAGATCCTGCGCGCGCTTTATGGGTTGCGCGTGCCGCTGATCGCCGCGGTCAACGGGCCAGCGATCGGGCTGGGATGCGATCTCGCCTGCCTCGCGGACATGCGCATCGCCAGCGAGCGCGCGAAGTTCGGCGTCACCTTCCTCAAGCTCGGGATCATTCCCGGCGATGGCGGCACCTGGATCCTGCCGCGCATCATCGGCGAAGCGCGGGCGGCGGAGCTGTTCTATACCGGCGACGTGATCGATGCTGCGACGGCGCGGGACTGGGGCTTGGTCAGCCGGGTGGTCGAAGCCGAAGCGTTGATGGACGAAGCGCGCGCTCTTGCCGCGAAAGTCGCTGCCATGCCGCCTCACGCCCTGCGACAGGCGAAGAGCTTGATGCGGCAGGGGCGCGGGACGAGCTACGACACCGCACTGGAGATGGCCGCGAATGCGCAGGCGCTGATGCACACGACTGCCGACCATGCGGAAGGAGTCGACGCATTGATCGAAAAGCGGCCCCCACGCTTTACCGGCGCCTGACCTACCCGATCCAGCGCCAGAGCCCTGCCGGGATGCCACCCGCGCCGATATGCAGCCAGGTCACGCCGAGCCATGCAGCGATCCCGAGCAGCCAGAGGACGGGGCCGACGCGCACGAGGCCGCTCCAGCGCGGCCAGTAGCTCGTCCGGCGTTCCCATCCGGTCCAGCTGGTGCCCATCAAAAGCTCTTTCTTGCGGTCCTGCAAACGCGCGCCGACTAGGGCGAGGATCAGGATGGCGAGCGCGACGATCACCGTTCGCCAGCTCCACCACAGGACCAGATGCGCGACGGCCCACAGGGCGAAACCCCACATCATCGGATGGCGCGTGACTGCGAACACGCCTGCGGGATCGCGCGCCGCCGCCTTTTGCGCACCGGGCGCGGGCAGGGCGGGATTGCCCTTCAGCGAGCCGAGAAACAGCACCAGCGCGGGCAGGGTCAGCAGCGTGGCGATTGCCCACCCGATTTCTCCGCTCCCGCCCAGATCGGCACCGGGCGCTTCCTTGAAGGCCAGATACATCCAGATCATGCAGCCCGCCGCGACGAGGCTGTAGAGCCCGCGAAACGCCCCTTCGCCGATCGCCCCGACGAGGGGGCCACGCAAGGGATGGGACAGCGCGAAATGGCTGCCGACGAAGGCGATCGAAGCGGCGGCGAGCGAGGTCAGCGGGTCCATGGGTCAGTCTCCAACGGTTCCGCGACCCGTCTCCCGGTCAGTCGCCGGGTATGTCGATCAGTTCGACCTTGAACAACAGCGTCGCGCCGCCAGGGATCGGTCCCTTGCCTTTAGGACCGTAGCCCATATCGGCAGGCACCGCGATTTCGATCGTATCGCCCACACCCATCAGCGGGATGGTCTCCTGCCAGGCCGGGATCAGGCGACCGAGCGGGAAGGTGGCGGGCTCGCCCCGTGCAAAGGAGCTGTCGAACACGCCGCCATCGGTGAATTTGCCTTCGTAATGGACGGTCACCGTGTCCGCGACGCTGGGATGCGCGCCGCTGCCATCGCCCGCAATCCGGCGCCAGCGCAGCCCGCCATCGAGGAAGCGCCAGCCATCCGCGGCATCGAGGCCGGACAGATAGGCCTGCTGGCCGTTCATCCAGGCGATGTCCTGCGACCGGTCGGGCCCCGCGTCAGACCCTGTCTGGGCGAAAGCCGCATAGCCACCCACCGCCACGAAGGCCGCGGCGAGCGCTAAAATCGTCGAGCGCATCTCCCTCACCAATCGTAGCCCTTGGGCAGGTCGCTGGTGTCGAGATCGCGATAGCGGTCCTTGAGGCGGCTCTGGTGGTTCTCGAGCGGCTGTTCGACCCCGTCGATGAAGACCCGCGTGGGCATGGAGCCGACTTCCAAGGGATCGCCGTCCCACATCACCACGTCGCCCATCCCGCCGGGCGTCAGCATTCCTGCCCGGCCCGACAATCCGCTGATCTGCGCCGGGACCGAGGTGATGGTGGCGAAAGCCTGACCCCAGCTGAGGCCATCCGCACCGGGCACCCGCGACAAGGCCACGAGATTGCCCGCATACTGGTTGAGATTGCGCGGGTTCTCCATGGCGGCGGCGTTGATCGCCACGCGCACGCCTGCCTTGACCATGCGACCGATATTGGACTGGGTGGACGCCAGCTCCTCGAAATTGGTCGGCAGATCGTCCAGCCCGTCGGCGATCACCGGCACGTTGGCCGCCGCGATTTCGCGCGCGACCAGCCAGCCTTCGCTGGCGCCCACCAGCACCATGTCGAGGCGCGGGAAGTCGCGCTTCAGCGCCAAAGTGGCAAGAATGTCCGACGCGCGCTCCACCATGACGTAGAGCTGCTGCTCCCCGCGAACCACCGGCACCAGCGCAGCGGCATCGAAGCGAGTCAGGAGCGAATCGTCACCACGCTCGGTCTGGTTGTCGGCAAGGCGCGGATCGATCGGAAGATCGTCGCCCGTGCGCTGTTCCGCCGGGCGCGAGGCCATGCCGGGAATACGCGCATCCTCGCCGAACTGGTTCGCTTCGCGCAAAGCGTTGCGGAACAGGGCATGGCTGCTCGCCCGGCTGCCGCCTGCAAGCCGCCCGCCGCTTTCGCCGAGCGTCACGACCTGGAAGGCGCGCGCCCGCGTGATCGGGTTCATGTCCGCACCCAGATCGATGATCGATCCCTGCCCGCCGAAGATCGAGCTCGACGGCATTGTCACGCTCGCCGCGCGCGTGACGCCCGCGGCGCGGTGGACGAGGATGTGCTGCGAGTTGGGATTGATCGCGGGGGAGGCATCGAGAGCGGCGCTGAAGGGCGAATTGCCCGCATTGGTATCGTTCGATTCGCTGACCGCGCCGACATCCCACAGGCCGAGCGAGGTGACGCTGGCGACGAGGCCTGGGGTGACCCAGCTCCCTGCGCCGTCGATCGTCTGGACGCCCGCCGGAACGGCGACGCCGGTGCCTGCCGCGACCACCCGGCCACCGCGCACCACGACGGTGGCGTTCTCGACCGGATCGCTGCCGTCGCCGATCGCGACGGTGGCGTTGGTGATGGCGAAATCCTGCGCGGCGAGGGGACCGGCGAAAGCGGCGGCAGCGCTGGCGAGAAGGAGCGCAAATTTCTTCATTTCACGTCTCCTTCACCCGGCTGGCCGAGCTCGAAATCGCTCACCGGCCTGCGCTTCCTGTCCATCGCATCGAACATCAGCGCGCCGTCCACCCAGACCTTTTCGGGCCGCGAATAGACCGAGAGCGGGTCGCCGTTCCACAGGACCACATCGGCCATCTTCCCCGCTTCCAGGCTGCCGGTCATATCCTCGATCCCCATCGCCTTGGCGGCGTTGTAGGTAAACCAGCCGACCACTTCAGCATCGGGAATGTCGATTCCAACGCGCCGCCCGGCGGCCTGCGCCTTGGCGGCCTCCTGGTTCAAACGCTGGATGCCGTTCGCATCGTCGGAGTGGATCACGACGCAGGCCCCAGCCTGGCGCAGGAAGGCCGCGTTTTCGAGAATGCCGTCATAAGCTTCCATCTTGAAGCCGTACCAATCGGCCCAGATTGCGCTGCACACGTCGTTTTCGCGCAGCAGATCGCCGATCTTGTAGGCTTCGACCGCGTGGTGGAAGGCGGTGACCTTGTAGCCCATCTCCTTCGCCATATCCATGACCAGCGCCATTTCGTCGGCGCGGTAGCAGTGGTTGTGGATCAGGATGTCGCCATCGAGAACGCCCTTCAGCGTCTCCTTGCCCAGATCGCGCTTCTTGCCGTCATAGGCCTGCGCATCGAGCCACATCTGACGGTTAACCGCGAAATTGCCCATGCGGGTCGATGGCATCCGGCCACGCCCGCCATAGACGCGCTTGGGGTTCTCTCCGCACGCCATCTTCATCCCGTACGGCGCGCCGGGGAACTTCATCCCCTGTACGGTCCGCGAGGACACGTTCTTGAGCGTGACCGAGCGCCCACCGGTAAGATTGGCGGAACCGGGCAGGATCTGAAGCGCGGTAACGCCGCCATTGGCGAGCGCGCGGGTGAAGCCGGGGTCCTGCGGCCAAACCGAATGTTCGGCCCAGACCTCGGGCGTCATCGGGCTGGTCGCCTCGTTCCCGTCCGAATGCGCGTCCACGCTGGGAGTCGGATAGTCGCCGAGATGCGAATGGATGTCGATCACGCCGGGGGTGACGAACTTGCCCGCCCCGTCGATCCGGTCATATCCCGTGGTCGCGAGCGAGGCATCGCCCACCGCGACCACCTTGCCGTCGCGGAAGAGGACGGTGCCGTTGTCGATCCGCTGCCCGCGCCCGTCATAGATCGTCGCGCCGACCAGCGCGGTCGGGCGACCGGGGTAGGGCTTGTAGGTGGAAGCGTAGGGTGCCTTGCCGTCCGCCGTCATGGGCGTGCTGGCAGAAGCCGTATCGCTATCGGTTCCCGTCGTGCTGCACCCGGCAAGCGCGGCGGCGGCAATCAGCCCCAGCGCGGTGAGCGGCGTCTTCAGATATCTGGCCATGAAACCCCATTCCCCTGAGCCCCGTTCTTCGGGGCCTGAATCAACAGGGCCGGAGCATCGCGCCCCGGCCCCATATTGGTCAAGTCCGTTCGTCGGATATGCGACGAATGGCAGCGAAACGCATCAGCGGTTCTGCTCGTGCACGCCCGGCGCCTGCGGATTGGTCGACGGATGCATGCCCGCTTCCTGCGGTTCCAGACCGGCGCCCGCCTGACCTTCGAGGTCGTCGCCGACATCGTCGTCGCGGATCGTGTCGAGGTGCAGCAGCTTCTTGACGAACGGGCTGAGGACCATGACGCCGACACCGATGCCGACCGCCCACCAGCCGACCGTCCCGTAAACGTCGAGCACCAATTGCTTGCCCGCCTCTTCGCCGACGCCTTCCGCGCCGGTCGCCGAAGCGATCAGGCCGGCGGCGAAATTGCCCGTCGCCGATGCGAAGAACCACGTCCCCATGACGAGCGAGGCGATATGCGCCGGGCTCAACCGGTTCATCGCCGACAGGCCGACCGGGCTGAGGCACAATTCGCCAGTCGTGTGCAGCAGGTAGATGAGGAAGATGAAGATCACCGGCGTCGGCACGTTCACGCCGACACTGTTTGCGCCCCAGACCAGGACCAGGAAGCCGAGGCCGACCTGCACGACGGCAAGGCCGAACTTCATCGGCGTGCTGGGTTCCGCGGCCTTTGCGGCCAGCTTTTGCCAGAGAATGGCGAAAAGCGGGGCCAGCAGGACGATGTAGATCGCGTTGACCGACTGGAAGATGGACGCGCTGACGCCCTGTGTATCGACATGGCGATCGGTGAACAGGTTAAGGCTCGACCCGGCCTGTTCGAACAGCGCCCAGAACACGATCGAGGTCAGGATCAGGAACATGGCCGCGAAAATGCGGTCGCGTTCGTGGAAGGTCTTCACTAGCGATTGCTGGATGAGGACCCCGATCAGGACCACGAGCGACGCGCCCGCGGCGTAGGGAGCGGCAGCGCCGCCCTGCGATGCCGCGATCAGCGACACGATCAGGCCGACCGCGCTCGAGATATAGACGAAGAACGGCACCGTCGGGGCCTGTTTCCACGAGCCATAGGCCATCTGGAAGGTCACGATAGCGAGGACATAGGCGACCAGCGCACCGCCGAAGCCGCCGAGAAGGACGCCGACGAGTTCCTGAAACTGGATCGCCAGCCAGCACAGCGCGACCATGCCGAGGCCCGCCGCGTAGATGAGATACTCCTTGCCGCCCGCGATGCGTTCGGGATTCTGCGGCTCCCCCTTGCCGAGCAGCAAAGGTTTGCCGACGACGAAGAAAATGAGGCCGATCAGCATCCCGAACCCGGCGAGGCCGAAGCCGTATTCCCACCCGACCGTCTGGCCGAGATAGCCGCAAATGATCGAAGCGGTCGCGGCGCCGACGTTAATCCCCATGTAGAAGATCGTATAGGCCGGGTCGCGGCGGATGTCGGTGCGCGAATAGAGCTGGCCGACGAGGACCGAGATATTCGCCTTGAGGAAGCCCGATCCGACGATGATCAGCGCCAGAGCCAGCCAGAAGACGTTGATCATCGGGTTGTCTTGGCCCAACGTCCCATCACCTTCGAAGGCCATGAAGAAGTGGCCGAAGGTCAACAGCACGGCGCCGAACAGCACGGCCTTGCGCTGCCCGACATAGCGGTCGGCTAGATAGCCGCCGACGACCGGCGCGATATAGACCAAGGCCGTGTAGGCACCATAGATCACCGACGCTTCGCTGTCGGAGAACAGCCAGTGCTGGACGAGGTAGAAGATCAACAGGGCGCGCATCCCGTAATAGGAGAAGCGCTCCCACATTTCGGCCATGAACAGCAGGAACAGGCCCTTGGGGTGGCCGATAACTTCCTGCTGCGGGCGGGTGACGAGGACCATCCCGCCGATCAGGAACGACACCAGCGCAATCACCG
Source organism: Erythrobacter sp. (assembly GCA_009993605.1). Taxonomy (GTDB): domain Bacteria; phylum Pseudomonadota; class Alphaproteobacteria; order Sphingomonadales; family Sphingomonadaceae; genus Qipengyuania. The sequence continues at coordinate 22,408 of JAACTB010000014.1, read as the reverse complement.
CGATGCGGAAGGCCCACATCTCGTACGCGGAACCGAATGTGAAAAAGGCACCTTCGACCATGAGTATCCCGTATCCCTAATCTGCCGGAGCACGTGGCGTCGTTGCGCGCAGGCTCCTCCCCGAAGAGCTGCGCAACCTAACGGGTTCGGCGCGCATGTGAAGCCTTAGTTACAGCGGCAACAGATTTCCTGCGCATCGAGGCGGGCGAAAATAAGTCGTCCGATCGCATTTTGCCGTAAAATACATAAAATGCGGGAACCTTGCGCGCGCCGCTGTATTATGGCACTGAAGCAGTTCGCGCTTCCGCCATTGGAATTCATCGATGACCAGTCAGTCCAAGCCCGTCTATCTCAAACTGCGCGACCTGATTGCCGCCGCGATCCTCGATGGGCGCTACCGCGAAGGCGCGATGCTTCCCTCGGTGCGCGCGCTGGCTGCCGAACAGGGGGCCAATCCTCTGACCGTCGCGAAAGCCTATCAGCAATTCCAGCAGGATGGCCTCGTCGAGGTGCAGCGCGGCGTGGGCATGTATGTGGTCGAAGGCGCGACCGAGCGGCTGAGGAAAGCCGAACGGCGCCATTTCGTCGAAGAGGAATGGCCCGCCATCCGCGACCGGATCGATCGCCTGGGGCTCGACATGGCGGATCTGCTCTCGCCTGCATGAATGGAGCCTGCGGGCAGGAGAGAACCTAGCGGGCGTTTTTGGGGCACCATCCGGTTTGCCAATTTCGCCTCTAATGCGTATCAGCGCGGGAAACCGTTGGGGGAACGCTTGCTTGGTATTCGCGCTGGTGGTTGACGGGTCGCAAGCTTGGATGACGTGGGCGGAGCCGGTTGGGCCCGCTGGGAGCGATAAATGATACGATCCGAATTGTTGAATGCACTTGCCAAGGACAATCCCGGTCTCAAGGCCGAAGAGGTAGAGCAGGTGGTCGATATTTTCTTCGACGAAATCGGCCAGCGTCTGGCCGAAGGCGGCCGCGTCGAACTGCGTGGCTTCGGCGCCTTTTCCACGCGGGAGCGCGAGGCCCGGTCGGGTCGCAATCCCCGCACCGGCGAACAGGTCCAGGTCGCGGCGAAGCGCGTGCCCTATTTCCGCCCCGGCAAGGAAATGCGCCGCGTCCTCAACGACGACGAATAAGCGCGCGGCCTCTTTCCAATCCCTGGCTCGATTGCAGGGGGCGCCCGCCCACGCTAGGCGAGGCGCGGCGGCGGGTGTGGCGGAATGGTAGACGCCAGGGACTTAAAATCCCTTGTCCTTTGGACGTGCGGGTTCGAGTCCCGCCACCCGCACCAGCCGCTCTTTGCCGATCGCGATCGCCCGGATTCGACGATTACTCCGCTTCGGCTCGGCGCTTACTCCATCTTAACCGAGCTTGGTTAGGTGATGGACGTGTGATCGGCCGCATCTTGCAGGTTGGTGTGGCGTGCGAAAACAGGGGCTTGCGGGACGATGGGCTATCCCGAAACGGATTTTGAAGCGGCGGAAGACCGCCCGCAGGAACGCGATCAGCGGGGCGCGACGCGCTATACCTCGCTGATTCGCTCGGCCAAGCTCATCTGCGGCTCGGGCGAATTCGTGTGCGTGATTCGCGACGTATCTGCCACCGGTATCTCGTTGCGCGCCTTCCACCGCCTGCCCAGCGGCGACCGGATGGCGCTGGAGCTTCCCAATGGGGAAGCGTTCGAATTGCAGAAGGTGCGCTCGGAAGGGCGCGAGGGCAGCTTCACCTTCCTGACGCCGGTTCCGGTCGAAACCCTGATCCGCGAAACCACCAATTATCCCAAGCGCCAATTGCGCCTGAATATCGAAATACCGGTCGAGGTCGCCTGCCTGACCGGGCGCGGCCAGGCGATCACGCGCAATTTGTCGCAGCAGGGCGCGTGCCTCGATTGCGACGTGCCGCTCGCCATCGCTCAGACCGTCAAACTGACCGGCGACGAGCTTCCCGAGATCCGGGCCAAGGTCCGCTGGCGCCGGGCGCCCGAATACGGTCTCGCCTTCGACACGACCTTCTCATTGGCCGATTTCGCGCGTCTGGCCGCTTCGATCCAGAGCCCGGTGCTGCTGTCAGAATAGAATCAGGTCGACCTGATCAGGCGGCCAGATCAAGCAGGACGAAAATCCATCGCCACGCCGTTGATGCAGTGGCGCTTGCCGGTCGGCTTCGGACCGTCATCGAAGATGTGGCCGAGATGCCCGCCGCAATCGGCGCAGTGGACTTCGGTGCGCGGATAGCCGAGCTTGAAATCGCGGCTGGTGCCGACCCCACCGGGCATTGCATCCCAGAAGCTCGGCCAGCCCGTACCGCTTTCGAATTTCGTGCGCGAGGAATAGACCGCGTTGCCGCACCCCGCGCAGGCGAACACGCCCTTGCGCTTTTCCTCGTTGAGCGGACTCGAATAGGGGCGCTCGGTCCCCTCCTGGCGCAGGACGTAGAATTCCGCCTTGGTGAGGCGCTTTTTCCATTCCGCTTCGCTGCGCGCGACGGGAAAGCTCTTGGCCTGCGCCCCGCTTCCGCATGCGGCGAGCACGGCGGTAGCCGCGCCGGTTCCGAGAATGCCGAACAGGCCACGGCGGTTCATGGTGTAGGAGGTGGTTTTGGTCATACCCTCTTTATAGCGGAACCGGTCTGAACGGGTGCTTGATCGGAATCACGCGCTGGGAGCGATCAGAACGTCGAGACCTGGACTTCCAGCTTGCGGAAGCCATGAACGAAGTTCGCACGCACCCGCTCGACATCGCCCACCACATCGACGCGCAGGCGCCGCTTGTGCATTTCTTCGAGCAGGATCTTGAGCTGCAATTCCGCCAGCCGCGCGCCGACGCAGCGGTGGATGCCGTAACCGAAGGCGATATGCCGCCGGGCGTTGTCGCGCGTGAGGTCGAGCGCGTCGGGATTTTCGAACACGTCTTCGTCGCGATTTGCGCTGAGATACCAGAGGACGACCTTGTCGCCCTTCTTGATCGTCTGGCCGAACACCTCGGTATCCTCGGTGCAGGTGCGGCGCATATGCGCGAGCGGCGTCTGCAGGCGTAGCATTTCCTGCACCGCATTGGGGATGACCGATGGATCTTCCTCAAATTTCCGGCGCTCATCCGGGTTCTTGTCGAGCTGGTAGACGAAGCCGCTCATCGAATTGCGGGTGGTGTCGTTCCCGCCCACGATCAGCAGCACCAGATTGCCCATGAATTCTTCGGGCCGCATCTGGTTCATCGCTTCGGAATGGATCATCATCGAGATGAGATCGTCGCCCGGTTCGGAGTCCTGCATGCGCTCGGCCCAGAGCGACTGGAAATAGGCACCCATCTCGTGGAGAATTTCCCAGCGTATCTTGTCCAGTTCGCGCACCGAGGCGAGCTCGGTATCGCCCGACCAGTCGGACCAGAAGGTCAGCAGGCGGCGATCCTCCCAAGGGAAGCCGAACAGGATGGCGAGCATGCCCGTCGTCAGCTCGATCGAGACCTGATCGACCCAGTCGAAGGTCTCGCCGTGGGGCAGGCGGTCCAGCACCTCTCCGGTGCGCTGGCGGATCTCGTCCTCCATCGCAGTCATCGCGCTGGGGGTGAATTTCGGCGCGACGGTGCGGCGCTGCCCGGTGTGCTCGGGGCGATCCATGGCGATGAACATCGGCAGCTCGCGCCGGTCGACGCCTGCCTCGGCCAGTTCCTCCTCGCTCAGGCGATTGAGGATGGTGATCCCGCCATGTTCCCAGCTTGAGGAGAACGTTTCCGGCAGAGCCTCGATATGTTGGATCGCCTTGTGTCCGACGACCGCCCAATAGGGGCCGAAGGGGCTTTCGGGGATGTAATGCAGCGGCCCCGCCTCGCGCATTTCGCGGAAGATCGGATGCCAGGTGTTTTCGGCGTAGATGTCGCTGCGGCTGACATCCCATTTGTGCGGATGATGCGGGCGATGCTCGGGATGCTGGTCGAAATGCGATTTGAGCGCTTCGTAGGCGCTCGGCTCGCGGCGGACTTGCGGCCGCTGGATTTGGGCGGTGGCCATGGTCTCTCTCCGTCGGCGGCGACTCTCGACCGGTCGCGCATTTCGAGAACCCATCCTGCCGTAACTGACATCGGTGTCAACAGGGTTGCGATTGGAAACCGAATCCGGTCCCCGCCGCGTCAGACGGCAGGCGCGCGCTTCTTTTTCGGCTTGCGGCCGGCAGGCCCCGATTTCATCACCTTGCGCCGGAACAGACGCGCGCCCACCCGCACGAAGATCGCGACCCACATGATCTGCCACATCAGCGCCAGCAGGTGGGGCCATAAAGCCGCCGATTGCGCCGCACGGCCCACCATGGCGTAGGGCGAGGAGAGCGGGAAGATGCTGGCGAACAGCTCCATCGGCGATCCGATATCGGTCATCGCGAAGGTCGCCAGGAAGAACACCGCCAATTGCGCGATGGTGGCGGGCATGGACAGGGTCTGCACATCGCGCACCGTCGCCGCCATCGAGCCGACGGTGAGGAAGATCGACCCGATCAGCAGATAGGCCAGCGCGAAATAGACGACGAATAGCGCGACGAAGAGCGGCCAGCCGACGGCGGGCGCGACCAGCGCAGGGATCGCCGCCCCGCCGAGCAGGATGGCCACGCCTGCAATCGCGCCCCATACCGCCAGCCCCACGAAGCTGACCCCGAGCATGGCGAACAATTTGCCCACGAACACGGCGTCCATCGGGATCGCTGCGGCGAGAATTTCGATGATCTTGTTGGCCTTTTCCTCGACCAGATTGGACAGCACCATTCCAGCCAGCAGCATGGTGAGCAGGAACAGGAGCGTAATCCCGGCCGTGGCGGTCCCGGTCTGCGCGGTGCGTGCGCTGGCGACGCTGCTGCTGGTGGGATCGAGCGCGACGCTGGGATAAGTCGCGCTGTCGCCTTTGGCACGCGCAGCCAGCAGAGCCACGCGCCCGCGCCACCGCTCGATCTGGTCGGGCGTTCCCGTGAGGCGTGGCGCGGCGAGCGACCCGGTCAGGACGGCGCCGAAATTGCGGTCGCGATCTTTCAGAAGCGCGCGTGGCTCCGAATCGTTCGCGCGTACCGCCTCGACGATCGGCAGGTCCACCAGCGGCGCGAGTTCGGCATAGGCGCGGCGCAGATCGGCGGTTTCCTGCGGCGACAGGATCACTGCGAGCCGGGCCGGTTCCGCGCTGCCCGCCGCCTTCGCGCCGAGCATGCCTGCGCCGAGGCTGATTCCGCCGAAGAAGATCGGGCCGAGCAGGAAGAGAAGGAAGGCCTTGCTGAACAGGATCGCGCGCATGTCGCGCCGGGCGATCACCCAGGCGGCCTGCCACAGGGAAAGGCGCGAAGCGGTCATGCCGGCACCTCGTCCTTCATCGCCTTCGCCGCTGCGGCGCCTGCGATTTCGACGAAGGCATCGTGCAGCCCGGCCCGCTCGATGGAGAGCGACAGCACGCCCGCTTCGCCTTCGATAAGGCGTTTCAACAGCGCCTCGATCCCGCCCGCAGGCAGGGGGAAATACCAGAAATGGCTCCCATCCTTCTTCGGATCGTGCCGCGCGTCATCGGGCAGCGCGGTGCGCCAAGCGCCTTCGGCACGGCGCGTTTCCAGCCGCACCTGAGCGGGAATGCGATCGCGCGCGGCATCGACCGATCCGGCATAGGGCACCTTGCCGCCCGCAATGATCGCGACATCGTCGCACAATCGCTCGGCATGGTGGATCACATGCGTGGAGAAGATCACAGTCACGCCATCGGCGGCGAGCTCGCGAATCATCGTTTCGAGCTTGCCCTGATTGATCGCGTCGAGGCCGCTGAAGGGCTCGTCGAGCACCACCAGACGCGGGCGATGGACCAGCGTGCCGAGCAGCTGGACGGTCTGCGCCATACCCTTCGACAGCTGGCGGATTTGGCGGTCCACCGCGTGGCCAAGGCCGTGCGCTTCCATCAATTCGCGCCCGCGTTGACGGCCTTCGTCCAGCGGCAGCCCCCGCAACGCGCCCATGAAGGCGATCGCCTCGTCGCATTTCATCGCCGGATACAGGCCGCGCTCTTCGGGCAAATAGCCGATCAGGCGCGCGAGATCGTGCGGGCGGTCATGACCGAAGATGCGGCGCACGCCCTCGTCCGGGTCGATGATCCCGAGCAGCATGCGCAAGGTCGTCGTCTTGCCCGCGCCGTTGGGGCCGAGAATGCCGTAGATCGCGCCCTCGGGCACCGAGAGATCCACGCCGTCCACTGCCAGCGTATCGTCGAAGCGCTTGACGAGGCCATTTGCTTCGATCGCCAAAGTCTCAAGTCTGGGAGTTTGCGCTTGGGTTGCCATCCGGGTGCAGGTAACCGGCACGCGTGAACCGGAGCAACAGCAGATTGGTTAACGCCGCGTCTTTTCAGGAGGATCTGCGCGCCGAAGCGACCGCGCTTGGCTTCGCGGCCTGCGGCTTCGCGAGCGCGGCCACCGATCCTCTGAATGGAGAGCGATTGGAGCAATGGCTGGGCGAGGATCGCCATGGCTCGATGGAATGGATGGAGGCAAGGAAGGAACAGCGCGCCTCCCCGCAAGGCCTCTGGCCCGACGCGCGGAGCGTGATCGCATTGGGCATGAGCTACGCGCCGGAGGGCGATCCGCTGGCTCTGGAGAGTGATTCCGAAGCTGCGCGCATCTCCGTCTATGCGCAGGGGCGCGATTATCACGATGTCGTGAAGAAGGCGCTCAAGGCGCTCGCCCGCTGGATGATCGCGCGCGAGCCGGAGAGCGAATTGAAGGTCTTCGTCGACACCGCGCCAGTGATGGAAAAACCGCTCGGGCAGGCGGCAGGGATTGGCTGGCAGGGCAAGCACACCAATCTCGTCAGCCGTGAGCACGGCAGCTGGCTCTTCCTCGGCGCGATCTACACGACACTCGATCTCGCAACCGACGCGCCGGGCCGCGACCTTTGCGGATCGTGTCGAAAGTGTCAGGACGCCTGCCCGACCGACGCCTTTCCCGCGCCCTACCGCCTCGATGCGCGGCGCTGCATTTCGTATCTGACAATTGAGCACAATGGGCCGGTGGCGGAAGAATTCCGCGCCGCTTTGGGCAATCGCATCTATGGCTGCGACGATTGCCTGGCGGTCTGCCCCTGGAACAAGTTCGCCGACACCGCGCACCGTCATCTGAAGCTCGCCCCGCGCGAAGAGCTGGTCGCGCCCCGCCTTGCCGAATTCCTCGGCTTCGACGATGCCGGTTTTCGGCAATTCTTTTCGGGCTCTCCGATCAAGCGGATCGGGCGCGACCGGTTCGTGCGGAATTGCCTCTATGCCGCCGGAAACAGTGCGAATCCGCACCTGCTCGAGCAGGTCGAAAATCTGCGCAGCGATCCCGATCCCGTGGTGCGCGAAGCGGCGGACTGGGCCGCCGCGCGGCTCAAAGCAGCTCTTTGAGCGGCACCGTGTCGTCCGCCAGCAGATCGGGATCGATTTCGGCGCGCGCTTCGATCAGCTTCTTGCCCTGGACGTAATCCTTCACCCGATTGACGCAATCGAGCGCGATTACGCGGCCTTCCTTGAGATAAACGACCGAGAAGCTGCGCGCTTCGGGATCGCCGCGCAGCACCGCCTCGTCGTGATCGAGCGAGAGGCCCACGGTCTGGAGCTTGAGATCGTACTGGTTCGACCAGAACCAGGGCACGGCCTCGTATGGCTGCTTGTCGCCCATGATCGCCTTCGCGGTGCAGGTCGCCATGTCGTGTGCGTTCTGCACCGATTCCAGGCGAGTCACTGCGTTGTCGGCATAGGGATTGGCATGCGCCGCGCAGTCGCCGATGGCGTAGATGTCGTCCACGCTGGTGCGGCAATATTCGTCGACATCGACGCCGTTCGATCCCGCCGCGCCCGCGCCGATCAGCGGGCCGACAGAGGGGACGATGCCGATGCCGACCACCACGATGTCGCAGGCGATCGCTTCGCCCGTGTCGGTGATGACGGCGGCGACTCTCCCGTCCTTGCCCTCGATCCGTTCCACCGCGGTTTCCAGCCGCAGATCGACGCCTTGGCGGCGGTGTTCCGCTTCGTAGAAGCCACTCAATTCCTCGCCCGCGACGCGGCTGAGGACGCGGCGTTGCGCTTCGAGAACCGTGACTTCGCAATCGAGCTTGCGCAGGATCGCTGCCGCTTCGAGCCCGATATAGCCGCCGCCGATCACCACGGCGCGGCGTGCGCCGGTTTCGAGATCGGCGCGAATGGCGTCGACGTCCATGCGGTGGCGCACCGAATGGATGCCCGCGAGGTCCGATCCGGGGCAGGACAGGCGGCGCGGATCGCCCCCGCCCGCCCAGATCAGCTTGCGATAGCCGATCCGTCGCCCGTCGCCCAAAACGACCTCGCGCGCCATCGCATCGACTTCGGAGACATTGACGCCCAGTTCGACCGCAACGCCCTTGTCCTCCCAGAAGGAGGGCGGGCGGATCAGGATGCGTTCGAGCGGCTTGTCGCCGGCGAGATATTCCTTCGACAGCGGCGGGCGCTCATAGGGCGGGGTACGATCGCGACTGAGCATGAGAATCGAATCCTCGTGCCCTTGCTGGCGCAGCGCGATGGCGGCCTGTGCGCCGCCATGCCCCGAACCCACGATGACGATATCGGCTCTCTCCATGTCGGCGGGGATCGCCGTTCGAACGCCTGCGGTCAAGCCGTGCCTATCGTCCCAGAAGGTTGCGGGCCATGCTCGCGATCTGGGCGAGGGCGGCGGGAGCCACCGGGGTCTGGGCGTGGGCGCGATTGACCATCGTGCGGAACTGCCGCACCGCGACCTGATTCTCGCTCGTCCATTTCTCGATCATGGCCGGCATGTTGTCCTTGGCGCCCTTCCTGCGCGAAAGGCGGCGAAGGAATTCGATCCGCATCTGCTGGAAATCCCGGGCGAGGCCCGCGACCAAGAGCCGTTCCCACACATCGGACGGGTTCATCATCGCCGCCGTGGCCTGCGCCCAGTCGAGGCCCAGCGCCGCGCCGAGCTCGGTGAAGGCGCGCGTGAGCGAACAGGTTTCGATCTCCTGATCGCGCGCGAGCTTGGCGAGACCGACCGCGCCGTCCATCTCGTACAGATGCGCGACGCGCGCCGCCAATGGGGCAGGCGCGCCGATCGCGGCCATGTCGTCGATCAATTTGTCCGATTGCTGGCGCGTTTCCTCGGCGAGCAGGTTTTCGGTCTCCTCGCTCAGGCGTTGGACGCCCGGGGCGAGCTCTTCCAAAACCGCACCGAAATCGCCGCTGCCCACGCCCGCTCCGATCAGATCGGCCATCTGGATGCGCAGGCCGCGCGCCGCCTGGTCGAACAATTGGAGCCGCGCGCTTTCGGGCATCTCGGCCGCATCGATTTCAGCCCAGAGCGCCTCCATGTCGAACAGTTGAGTCGCGACGACGAAGGCCGCCGCCACCTGGTCGAGCGTGGCGCCTTCCTCTTCGGCGAGTTCGAAGGGATGGACCATGCCCATCCGGTTCACGATCCTGTTGGCGAGTTTCGTCGCCACCAGTTCGCGCCGCAGCCGGTGGCCGAGGATTTCCGCGCGATACTTTGTCTGCATCGGCTCGGGGAAGGCGGCAAGCAGCATCGGCTCAAGCGCCTCGTCGTGCGAGAGCGGGCTTTTCTCGATCGCATCCTGCAGGACCAGCTTGGTCGAGGAGAGGAGCACGGCGAGTTCGGGCCGCGTCAGGCCCAGACCCTCGCTCGCGCGGCGGCCCAGCGTTTCGTCGTCGGCAAGGCCTTCGGTGCGCCGGTCGAGATTGCCGCCTTCCTCCAGCTTCTCGATCAGGCGCAATTGCGCTTCGGATGCGCGCGAACCGCCGGTTTCGGCGATCGACAGGGCAAGCGCCTGCATCCGGTTGTCTTCGAGAACAAGCTCGGCGACCTCGTCGGTCATCTGTTCGAGCAGAGCGTTGCGCTTCGCTTCGGACAATTTCCCCGCCCGCCGCGCCGCGGCCAGCGCGATCTTGATGTTGACCTCGTTGTCCGAACAATCGACGCCCGCCGAATTGTCGATGAAGTCGGTGTTGATGCGGCCCCCGTCGAGTGCGAATTCGATCCGGCCCGCCTGCGTCACGCCCAGATTGGCGCCTTCGCCGATGACCTTCGCACGCACCTCGCCCGCATCCACCCGCACCGCGTCGTTGGCGGGATCGCCGACCTGGACGTTGTTCTCGCGTTCGGCCTTGATGTAGGTGCCGATGCCGCCGAACCAGATGAGATCGACCTGCGCCTTGAGGATCGCGGAGATCACCGCATCGGGCTCGTGCGTCGCTTCCTTGAGGCCCAGCGCCTTCTGCGCGGTCTTGGAAAGGGTAATCGTCTTCGCATCGCGCCGGAACACGCCGCCCCCTCGCGAGATCAGCTTCGCGTCGTAATCCTCCCAGCTCGAGCGCGGCAGGTCGAAGAGGCGCTGGCGTTCCTTGAAGCTGGCCTTGGGATCGGGATCGGGATCGATGAAGATGTGGCGGTGGTCGAAGGCGGCGACCAGCTTGATCGCCTGCGACAGCAGCATCCCGTTGCCGAACACGTCGCCCGACATGTCGCCGCAGCCGACGACTTCGATCGCTTCACTCTGCACGTCGACGCCCATTTCGCGGAAATGCCGCTGGACCGAGACCCACGCGCCCTTGGCGGTGATGCCCATCGCCTTGTGGTCGTATCCGTTGGAGCCGCCGCTGGCGAAGGCATCGTCGAGCCAGAAGTCGCGGCTCTGCGCGATGCCGTTGGCGACGTCGGAGAAGCGCGCCGTGCCCTTGTCCGCCGCGACGACGAAATAGGGATCGTCGCCGTCGAGAATCTCGACCGCTTCGGGATGGACCACCGTCTCGTCCACGATGTTGTCGGTGACGGACAGCAGCGTGCGAATGAAGACTTCGTAGCTGGCCTGGCCTTCCGCCGCCCAGCCGTCGCGGTCAGTCACCGGATCGGGCAATTGCTTGGGATAGAAGCCGCCCTTGGCCCCGGTCGGCACGATGACCGCGTTCTTCACGCGCTGCGCTTTCATCAGGCCGAGGATTTCGGTGCGGAAGTCGTCGCGCCGGTCGGACCAGCGCAGGCCGCCACGCGCGACCGCGCCCGCGCGCAGGTGAATGCCTTCGACGCGGCGCGAATAGACGAAGATCTCGCGCCAGGGGATCGGCTTGGGTAGGTTGGGGACGAGCTTGGAATCGATCTTGAACGCCAGCGCCTCCTGCGCCGCGGGCGCGAAGGCGTTGGTGCGCAGGATCGCATCGACCAGCGCCCGATAGAGGCGCAGCAGGCGGTCGTCATTGATCGCCTGGACCTTGCCGAGCCCGCGCTTGATCGCGGCCTCCGCTTCTGCAATCGCGTCGTCCCGGCCGGACCCGAATTCGGGATCGTGGCGCGCGGTAAACAGCGCGATCAGCGCGCGGGTGACGTCGGATGCACCGCTCAGCGCATCGACTACCGTGTAGATCGTGAAGCCCATACCGGTCTGGCGCAGATAGCGATAGAAGGCGCGTAGCCAGTTCGCCTCGCGCGCGGTCAGGCCGGTTTCGGCGACCAGGCGATTGAAGGAGTCGTTCTCCGCCTCGCCATTGAGGACAGCGGCGATCGCGTCCTCGATCGTCTCGGCGCGTTCGACCAGCGCATCCGCCTCGACCGCCGAATTGAGGCGGAGCGTGAAATCGTGGATCGTGCCCAGCCTGCCCTCGTCGAGCGAGGTCGGCATTTCGGACTGGACATGAAAGCCGAAATTCTCGAGCGTCGGGACCGCGTCCGACAGGGGCAGGCTGCCCTCGGCCTGATAGAGTTTGAGGCGCAGCGCATGGGATGTGCCGCTGGGGTCGCGATAGAGGCGGGCACCGCGCTGGCGGCCCTGCTCGTCCCCACCTTGCTCGCCGACCGCATGATGGCCCAGCGCGCGCAGGCGCAGGATGTCGAGTGCAGCTTCCTGCGCACCGAACCGGCCGCGATAGGCGGTCGGAAAGGCTTCGGCGAAGCGCAGGGCGATCGCGGCGGCGCGGTTGCCTTCCAAATGTGTGGCGAGTTCGGTCTCGACCGCCTCGGTCCAGCCGCGCAGCATCGTCTGTAGTTGATCGTCGAGCGCCTTGGCGTCGAAATTCCCCTCGCCATCACGGATGTCGAGCACGAAGCGCAGCATGGCGAGGTTGCCGCCCTCGACCTCGAGGCTCCAGTCCAGCATCCGGGCCTCGGCGCCGGTTTCCAAAAGAGCCTGGATTTCGAGGCGAACCTGCGTCGCCAGCATGTCGCGCGGCAACCAGACGAAGGCGAACAGGTGGCGCGACAGGGGCGCTTCGACGAGGGCGAGGCGCGGGCGCGGGCGGTCGACCAACGCCATCATATTGGTGGCGATGCGCTCCACATCCTTTTCGGCGAACCCGACGAGGAGATCGTGCGGCAGCGCGGTCAGCGCGTGGACCAGCGCCTTGCCGGCATGGCCGCCGTAATCGAAATCCAGCCGTTCGGCGATCGAAGCAAGCAGGTCCTTGAGGCGCGGCACCGAACGCGGCGGCGCGGCGAGGGCGGCGCTGGTCCAGACGCCCGCGTGGATCGACAGCGCGGCGACCTTTTTGCCCGCCTTGCCCTCTTCCCAGCGCGGGACGATGAACAGGTCGAGGGGGACGCGGCGATGGACGTTGGCGACGCGGTTCGCCTTGATGATCAGCGGGACGCGGGTGTTCTTTTTGTCCTCGAACCAGGCGAAGGCGCGTTCGTAGGAATTTTCCGCCAACAGGTCCTGCGCGCTCTTGCGGCAGATGCCGAGCGCGTCTTCCACGTCGCCATCGCGCGTGCGGATCATGTGGCCGAGCTGGGTGAGCATCCCTTCGTTGAGCCAGCGCAGCACTTCCGCGCCCTGTTCGCCCTCCCGGCCCTCGTCTGCGATCGCATCCGCATCGGCGAGCATCGCGGCCTGCAATTTCGGCCAATCCTGCACCGCGGCGCGCACATCGCCCAGCGTTTCCTTGAGGCTCGCCATCAATTCGCGGCGCTGACGGGCATCGACGCGCGATGTCTCGATATAGATCATCGATTCGTAGAAGGCGTCGTCGGGATCGCTATCGAGAATGGTTTCGAGGCGGCGATCCGGCGCACGCTCCACGGGCACGACGGGGTGGACCAGCCGATCGATCGAAAGCCCGGCGGCGGCGATGGCGGCGGCGGTGGAATCGACGAGGAAGGGCATGTCGTCATTGACGATGGCGATGCGCATGAAGCGCCGCTCCTCGCTCAGGGATTCCAGCGCGATCGCGGAACGGTTCATCTCGCGTGCGGCGCCTGCTTCCAGAACGAAGCGCGCGGCTTCGTGCAGGCGGTCCTTGTCCATGGGGTCATCGCCCGGAAGCAGAGAATCGCGCATCCTTCCAGCCAGCCGTTCGACGAGCTTGGAATCGATGGCGGGCGCCTGCCCGTCGGTCTGTTTCGGGGCGGCTTGCTTGGAACCCATAGAACCTCTCGGCGGGCGAGCCGAAAACGGCTGCCCGATCTCTCCTGACGCGCTCTCTCCAGCGCGGGTTTACGTAGCGGCCCCTAGGCCTCTCCGAACCGCGCCGCAAGCGTATCCGGCAAGAGAATCAGGCGGTCAGCGCGCCCATCGCGAGAGCGAGCGAGCGGGTGCGCGCCTCGGGTTCGAACGTCGCTCCGCCGAAGACGACCTCGTCGGCGCCGGTGCGCGCGATGAAGGCGTTGACCTGGCTCGCGACCTCGTCCGGCGTGCCGATCGCGCTCGCCTGGCCGACATGGTCGACGATGGCGCGGGCGCGTGGGTCGAGCGAGGCGCGATAGTCGGGCAAAGGCGGGGGCAGCTTGCCGGGCTTGCCCGTGCGCAGGCGGACGAAGGATTGCAGCTGCGAGCTGGCGAGGTTTTCGGCTTCCGCCGTATTCTCGGCGCAGAACAGGTTCATGGCGACCATCACATGCGGTCTGTCGAGCGCCGGGCCGGGTTCGAAGGTGCGGCGATAGAGCTCAAGCGCGCCGTCGAGATGGTCGGGCGCGAAATGGCTGGCAAAGGCGTAGGGAAGGCCGAGCCGCGCCGCGAGTTGCGCGCCGAATAGGCTCGATCCCAGCATCCACATCTCGACGTCGGAGCCATGGCCGGGCGTGGCGCGGATCGCGGTCTCGTCCTCGGCGCTCAGAAAGGCGCGCAGTTCGACCACGTCATGTGGGAACATCTCGGCGGCGCGGTGCAAATCCTTGCGCAGCGCGCGCTGCAATTCCGGCCCTGCCCCCGGTGCCCTGCCGAGGCCGAGATCCACCCGACCGGGAAACAGCGCGGCGAGCGTGCCGAACTGTTCGGCGATCTGGAAGGGCGTGTGGTTGGGCAGCATGATCCCGCCCGATCCGATGCGGATCGTTTGGGTCGCATTCGCGATATGCGCGAGCACGACCGAAGTCGCCCCGCCTGCGATCCCGTCCATCGCGTGGTGTTCGGCCACCCAGAACCGCTTGCACCCCGCCCGTTCGGCGGCGACCGCAAGATCGGTGGCGGCGGCGAGAGCGTCCGAAACCGTGCCACCTTCGCGCACGGGGACGAGGTCGAGAACGGAATAGTCGGTCATCGCCCGCTCGGCCCTTCCTGCTGCGTGCCCCCGTCGAGCCGGGTCAGATAGGTGCGGGCCCGTCCCGCCTCGACGCTGTCGGGCGCGACCTCGATCACGGAGGCGAAGCTGGCGCGTGCCTGGTCTTCGCGGCCCGCCATCGCGGCGATGACGCCGGCTTCCAGGCCGATCGCGGGATCGCGCGGGGCGAGCGTGGCGGCGTATTCGATATGGCGCTGCGCCTCGCCCAACCGTTCGAGCCGCCGCGCCAGCGTTGCCGACAACAGCCAGGCCTGCGCGTTCGAGGGATCGGCATCGCGCGCCGCGGCGAGCGCGGCGACGGCGTCCGGCGCGCGGTTCGCGGCGACCAGCGCGCGGGCGAGATCGGTGTTGAGCCCGGCGGTCAGCGCGGGATCGGCGGCGCTCTCCGCATCCGTGATCGCGCGTTCGAAGGCAGGCACGGCCAGATCGGCCTGGCCCTGCGCCAGCGCGGTGTGGCCGCTCATGCCCGACAGGCGGGCGCGATAGGAGGGATTGGTCGCCGGAGCCGCGTCGCGCGCGCTATCGAAAGCGGCGCGCGCATCGGCGAACCGTTCCTGCCTGACGAGCGACAGGCCGAGGCAGTGCAGAGCGAGCGCGCGGTCTTCGGGCGTGGCGGTTTCCAGCCAAGCACGGGCGAACGCCTCGCCCGTTTCCGCGTCCTGCCCCGCGCTGGCGAGGCATTCCGAAAGCCGCGAGGGCGCGGCGGCATCCTGCACGGCCACGTTTCCAGCCTGTTGCCGCTCGCGCTCGGCGGTC
The DNA here is from genome assembly GCA_009993605.1 of Erythrobacter sp. Lineage (GTDB taxonomy): Bacteria > Pseudomonadota > Alphaproteobacteria > Sphingomonadales > Sphingomonadaceae > Qipengyuania. The sequence goes on along the minus strand of JAACTB010000014.1, from coordinate 7,117 downwards.
TGGCGGCGCTGTTCGGCCACTTCGGGCGGCGTGATCGGCTCCGCGACAATGGGATTAGGCCCGACCTGGGCCAGCATGAGCGAGAGGATGGATGTGATCATCGGGGCGGGGTCCGATCGTTAGGACAAGGCCGGTGCGGCGAGATCGCCGATGACGCGCAGCAGCAGGGCGATATCCTGCGGGCGCGAGAGGCGGTGGTCGCCATCCTTAACCAGCGTCACCTGTATGTCGTCCGAACGCAATCTGTCGGCGAGGCGAAGGGTGATCAGCCACGGCACGTCGGTATCGCGCTGTCCGTGGATCAGGCGCGCGGGGATGTCGAGCGCGATGGGGCCCTCCAGGCGTCGCAAGGCCTGCGCATCGCTATAGAAGCCGGGATGGGTCGGTGTGGGGTCGGGGCCGTAGGGATTGTCCTCGAACACGGTCTCGCCGCGCTCGAGCTCCTCTTTCTGGTCGGCGTTCAATCCCCATTCGGTGAAATCCGGCGCGGCGGCGATCCCGACGAGGCCTGCGACCCGATCCCCCAAAGCTTCGGCCACCAGCAGCATCAACCAGCCGCCCATCGACGATCCGATCAGGATCGCCTCGCCCGTGATCCGGTCCTCGACCAGCGCCGCCACCTCGTCGCGCCAGCGGGTCAACGTTCCGTCCGCGAACGCGCCGTCACTCTGGCCGCAGCCGGAATAATCGAGCAGCAGGCATTCGCGCCCCGTCTCGCGCGCCCAGTCGATCAGCGCGGTCGCCTTGCTGCCCGCCATGTCGGACATATAACCGGGCAGGAACACCAGGGCCGGGCCGTCACCGGGGATGTGCCGATAGGCGATGCGGCGCCCCTGGGGTCCGTCGAAATAGTCGGTCAATGCGCTCATCCCGTCCATCTCGTCATGGGACCGAGGCATTGCAAGCGATCAGAAGAACTCGAACTCCTCGACGTCGGGATCGTCGGCGCACATTGTCTTGAGAGCCTCGAACTCCGCATCGGTCAGCACGGGCGGATAGGGCGCGTTCTCGCGAGCGGCGTTGCGATAGAGGCGGGCACGCTCGCCTGCCGAAGGGTGGCTGGCGACCCAGCCGAACAGCGTATCGTCGCTATCGCCGTATTTCTCGGCCATCCGTTCGAAAAAGCTTGCCGCGCCAAGCGGCGAAATCTCGCTTTCGGCCATGCGGGCACGGGCATATTGGTCCGCCTCGCGCTCGGCATCGCGGGAATAGCCCATCTGCGCGAGCCCGAACGCGGTGTCGCCGAGCCCGGAATTGGCGCCCGACAAGAGGATCGAGAAACCGAACTGCCGCAGCAGCGCGGTCATCACATGGCGTTCGCGCACATGGCCGACCTCGTGCCCGAGGACGCCCGCCAGCTCCTCGGGGCTTTCCGCCTGCTGAACCAGACCGTCGAACAAGAGAACCTGTGCGCCGGGCAGGGCGACGGCGTTGACCATGTCGATATTGGCGATGCCCGCCTTGACCTGGGGATCGCCCGGATCGACCCGGTCGAGCAGCTTGGCGAGCGCGGCATCGCCTTTGGGCGTCGAACACAGGCGGCCGCCGAAATCGCCGACCATCGCCTGGCCCAGATTGCGCTCCCACGTTTCGGGGATGCGCGGCCCGAGCCAGTCGGGCGCGGTCAGGAACAGCGCGACGGCCGCAGCGCTTACGGCAGCGAAGGCGATCGCGGCCTTTCCCAGCCCGATCCGATCGATCCAGCCGCCATATTCCCGTCCTTCGGGGAGATGCGAAGCGAAGGCGGGCGGAAGGTCGCGTGGTAAATAGAGGCGAAAGTCCGGCGCGCTCCTGCGGCGATACACGATCCTGTCCGGCTGCGTTTCGGCGAAGGTCAGATCGTCGGGCGCGACGCTCGTGATCGCGCCATCGACAGTTTCCAGCACCAATTCGCCGCGCTGCCAGCGCGCGCTGCCCTCGTGGCGGATCGCGCTGATCCCGTCATACCAGCTTGCCGGGACCGCGATTCCTTCGTTCTCCATCGCGTCTGGCATCGCGTCAGATCGCGCCCATGTCGAAGGCGTCGAGCAGGCCCTCGCCATGGCGCGCGGTGGCGGTGGTCGATTGGGTCAGATCGTCGAGCAGGATTTCGCCGCGCGCCTCCAGATGCGTCATGAAGAACTTCCAATGGCGATAGCCGAGAAAGATAAGTCCGATCCCGAGCGTGATGACGACGAGGACGACATCGCCCACCAGCAGCTTGACCCAGTCTTTCGTGCGCGCCTCAAAACTGAATTCGAGATCGTGCCACCGGGTCTTGCCGACCACCTCGCGATAGAAGGCGGCGTAGAACGCGACCGCGATCAACCCCAGACCGAGATAAAGCGCGATGACCATACCGATTATGCCGATCGCACCGCCGATCATTCCGCCTTCGTCCCCACCGATCCCTTGCCCCGCCAGCGCGCCCATCACGGCGGCGATCCCGCCGCCCACCACCAGTGCGATGGGCGCGAGGTAGAAGAGGAGAAAGCGCAGGAAGACCGGCGCGGAATCGGCCTTCGACACGAAGCGATAGGGCCCGAAGCTCATCGCGTTCCAGCGCTCGTTCCACAGACTGGTCATCGACCAGGGGATCAGCAACCCGGCGGGAATCCAGCCGACCGCGGTCTTCCACATATAGGACAGGCCGAAGACGAAGCCGTTATCGTCGCTCCCTCCGCGAATGCCGCGCCAGCGGGTGCGCGACAGGCGATAGCGCAGCGCGCGGAAGCGCGCGACGCCCGCGAGATAGAAGATGATGACGATCGACCCTGCGAGGAGCGCGAGACCAAGCGCTTCGTACCCGCGCGCGATCAGGGCCTGCGCGCCGAAGCTGACGATGAAATACGGCCCGCCGAACAGCAGCAGCACGATCACGAAACCGATGAAAAGCTCGAGCCCGGTGCCCGCCCATTCCAGCCGTTCGTCCACGAAGCGGCTGCGCGACCAGAGATAGCGGCGCTCTCTCGCGGTGGCCCAGAAGCGGTAGACGCCCAAGGTCACGATAGTCAGGAGAAGGTTCGAAAAGGCGATCGGCGCGAATTCGCGCCACGATCCGGTGAATCCGAATGCGCTGTGAGGATCGTCCGCGCGCCCACCCGCGCCGGCATCCGCCGTTTCTTCCATATCGTCTCGCGCCCCCGCACTGTGTCCGGCGCCGCTTTTCGGGCGGCACCGGCTGCAAGTCAACGCCCGCTATCGCGTTGCGCGCACCATCATCCGCGCAGAAAGATCTCCTCGATCGCGAGGCCGAAAATATCGGCGATGCGGAAGGCGAGCGGGAGCGACGGGTCGTAGCGGCCGGTCTCGATCGCATTGACGCTCTGGCGGCTGACCTCCAGCCGCTCGGCAAGGTCCTGTTGGCTCCAGTCGCGTTCGGCGCGCAGCACCTTGAGGCGGTTCTTCACCGGACCTCTCCCCACGAACCGTAGGCGATCTTGTTGGCGAGCGCGCCGAGGCCCAGTCCGAAGCACCAGATCGTCGGCCACCAGAAGGCGGCGACATGGGGCACAAAACCATAGGTTTCGAGAAATCCCCATACCGCCGCGCAGGTCAGCGCGATGCCGGTGCCGATCAGGCCCTGGCGGATGTGGAGCAGGCGCATGAATTCGTCCTTCTCCTCGACGATCAGCGCGCCGAACACCCACACCACGCCCGCGAAGGCGAGGCCGGGCAATGCGGCAAGGATGACGGCCGGAGCGCCCGGCAGGCCGCGATCCTCGATAAGGATCTCGGCGGCGAAGAGGCTGACGAGGTAGAACGCCATCAGCCCTCCGATCCTGAGCATATAACGCTGCGAGGCGGCGGGCTTGGCCGACCCGGCGCGAACGCCCGCGAACATAGCGAGTGCGATCAGCGAGACGGGAAGGATCGCGAGGACCCAGGCCGTCTCACGCTCGATCGCGGAGGTTTCGGCGAGCATGAGGATCGCAAGGGCCGATAGGAGCGCCGAGATCGCGAGGCCGATCCGCACAGATTTCTTGCCGGTAGCCATGTCAGCGCTCGGCTTTGACGGCGCGCCCGCAGACGCGCGACCGGCCCAGCCATGCCTGCGGGAAGATCGCCAGCAGCGCGAGCGGAGCAAACTGCGCCGTTTCTTCCGGCACGACATCCACGATGGCGAGGAGTGCGATCCCGATCATCGCGGCGGCGAGCAACAGGGCGGAGCGTGTAGTCGTCATGGCAAGGGTCCTTTTCTGTATGTCAATGACGCTTTACGTGTCGCGTTCTGCTTTGTCAAGCATGCTTGTCATAATGGCGCATGTCCTTGTCGTGGCACGCAACTGCGTATCGCGGCACAACGGTCTTGATCCTGTCACGAAGCGGGTCCACGCCCCGCCATCGAGGAGATCGCCATCATGTTCCCCACCGAACCGCCCGCCGCCGCCCTGCTTCCCGCGCTCGACCGTCGTCATGTCCTGAAAGGGGGCATCCTCGCGGCAGGCGCGCTGTCGGCGCCGCTTTCCGCCCAGCTGACCGCTCAGCGCGGTTTCACCCATGGCGTCGCCAGTGGCGAGCCGGGGGCGGACGGGGTCCTGCTGTGGACGCGCTTTGTCGCAGGACAGGATACGGCGCTCGACTGGCAGATGATGGAAGCGGACGCGAACCGCCGCGTGGTCGCCGAAGGACGCGTGATCGCTTCGCCCGATCGCGATTTTTGCTGCAAGGCGCAGGTTAGCGGGCTCGAACCGGGCAGATGGTATTACTATCGCTTCACTGCGCCCGACGGAACGCAGTCCGACGAAGGACGCACCCGGACACTGCCCGTGGGGCCGACGGCGCGCTTCCGCATGGCGGTGTTTTCCTGCTCCAATATGGGCTTCGGCTGGTTCAACGCCTATGCCCATGCGGCGGAATCGAACCAGTTCGACTGCGCGCTCCATCTCGGCGATTATTTCTACGAATACGGCCCGGGCACCTACGACAATCCCGATTTCGCCATGCGCCAGCCCGATCCGGCGCGCGAGATCGTGGCGCTGGCGGATTATCGCGCGCGTTACGCGCAGTATCGCAGCGATCGCGACCTCCAGCGGCTGCACCAGGTCTATCCGATGATCGCGGGCTGGGACGATCACGAAAGCGCGAACGACAGTTGGAAGGGCGGGGCGCAGAACCACCAGCCGGAAACCGAAGGGCCGTGGAGCGCCCGCAAGGCGGCGGCGATGCGCGCCTATCGCGAATGGATGCCGGTGTCGGACGAACCGTGGGCGGCTTACGAGATCGGCGATCTTGCAACGCTGTTCCGATTGGAAACCCGGCTGGAGGCGCGGTCCGAACAGTTCGATTACGCCTCGATCCTCTCCGGCAAGGCGACGCCCGAAAGCGCGTCTGCGGCGCTCGTGGCCTTCCGCGACGGGGTCTATGCCGATCCTGCGCGCGAAATGCTCGGCGCGCGCCAGCAGGCGTGGCTGGCGGACGGGCTGATGCGCTCGGCCCGGGCGGGCAAGCCATGGCAGGTCCTCGTCCAGCAGGTGCTGATGGGCAAGCTCGCCACCGCGCCGCGCCTCGCCGAAAACCTCCCGTCAGACATGGCCGAGCGCACGCGCCGCTATGTCGAGGCGGGCGCGATGGCCTCGCGTAATGAACTGCCGCTCAATCTCGATGCGTGGGACGGCTATCCCGCCGCGCGCGAGCGAGTGTTACGCGCGGCGCTGGAAGCGGATGCCAACCTCGTCAGCTTGGCGGGCGACACGCACAATGCCTGGGCCTTCGACCTGGCGCAGGACGGCGCGCGGGTGGGCGTCGAATTCGGCGGCCAGTCGGTGACCTCACCGGGTCTCGAGAACTACGTCACTTACGTGCCGACTGCGGAGCTGGAGCGCGAGACGGTCGCTTTCAATCCCGAGCTTCGGTGGATGGACGCCTCGCATCGCGGCTACATGGCGGTGGAGCTGACGCCGGGCAGCGCGACCAGCGAATATCGCCTGATGGGCGCACGGCAGAGAGGGGCCGCGCTTGCCGGTACCAAGCGGATCACCGCGCTGGCGGGTCAGAAGCGGCTCGAAACGGTGTGACGACGGTTGAGCAAACGGCCTGCAACCGCTATCTGCCGCTAATGACGAATGCTCGCACCCATAATTCGACTACCATCGCGCCGGGGTGCGCGCGCGCTGGCTGACGCCGCGCCCGCTTCCCGGCCCACGGTCCCGGTCGGGTGGTGCGGCGTCCTTCCCGATCCTTCTCCTCGATACGCCGCGGCTTGACCGGGCGCGCCGCTGTGCCATGGCCCCGGCAGCGAGGGAATGAGACGATGACGGAATTGCTTAAGATCAGCCTGCCCGATGGGTCCGTGCGCGAGATGGAGGCCGGATCCACTCCGGCCGATGTCGCCGCCGCGATCGGCCCCGGTCTCGCCAAGGCGGCGATCGCGGCGCGCGTTGATGGAGAATTGCGCGACATCAACCGCCCCTTCGACGGCGATGCAGAGCTGGCGCTGGTGACGAGCCGCGACGAGGAAGACGCGCTCGAACTCGCGCGCCACGATTACGCCCACGTCCTCGCTGAAGCGGTCCAGTCGCTCTTCCCCGGCACGCAGATCACGTTCGGCCCCTCCACCGACGACGGGTTCTATTACGACGTCAAGGCGCCCGAAAATCGCGATCCGTTCTCGATGGACGATTTGCCCGCGATCGAGGAGGAGATGCGTCGCATCATCCGCGCCGACAAGCCGCTGAAGCGCGAGGTCTGGAGCCGCGAAAAGCTGATCGAGAAGTGGGAGAGCGAAGGCGAGGTCTTCAAGGCCGAATGGGCGAAGGAACTGCCCGAGAACGAGGAGCTGACGGTCTATTGGTCGGGCGAGGACTGGCTCGACATGTGCCGTGGCCCCCACCTCGCCTCGACCGGCAAGCTCGACCCCGATGCCTTCAAGCTGATGCGCGTCGCGGGCGCCTATTGGCGCGGCGACCAGTCGAATGCGCAGCTGACGCGCATCTACGGCACGGGCTGGCTCAACAAGAAGCAATTGAACGCGCACCTCACGCGCCTCGAAGAAGCCGCCAAGCGCGACCACCGCAAATTGGGCCGCGAGATGGACCTGTTCCACCTGCAGGAAGAGGCGCACGGATCGGTCTTCTGGCATCCCAAGGGCTATCGCATCTGGCGCGAGCTCGAAGCCTATATGCGCCGCAAGATGGAC
>JAACTB010000013.1 GCA_009993605.1 Erythrobacter sp. | reverse complement strand
TTCACGATCGAGCCGCTTGCCGGCACCGAGAACTGGGAGCTGGCAGGCTTCAATATCGCCTTCACCAACAGCGCGTTGTGGATGCTGATCACCGTTGTGGTGCTCGCCATCTTCGTGGCCGGCGGAATGCGGCGCCAGGTGGTGCCCGGCCGCTGGCAGATGATGGTCGAAAGCTTCACCGGCTTCATCGACGATATGCTGGAAGCCAATATCGGCAAGGCGGGGCGCAAATACGTGCCTTACGTCTTCAGCCTGTTCATGTTCATCCTGTTCGCCAACCTGCTCGGCCTGTTGCCGCTGGGCGTGATCGGCCTGCACCCCTTCACCTTCACCAGCCATTTCACCGTGACCGGCATTCTCGCCGTGATCTCGTTCTCGATCGTGCTGCTGGTGGGCTTCTTCAAGCATGGCTTCCACTTCTTCAGCCTGTTCGTGCCGCACGGCACGCCCTGGCCGATGGTGCCGATCATCGCACCGATCGAGCTGATCAGCTTCATGGTCCGCCCGTTCAGCCTCGCGCTGCGTCTGTTCGTGGCGATGATGGCCGGGCACGTCCTCCTGGAGGTGCTGTCCAGCTTCGTGATCTCGGGCGGCAATGCCGGCCCGCTTTACGGGATCGCCATCGGCATCCCCAGCATGGTTCTGATGATCGCGATCTGCGCGCTCGAACTGCTGGTCGCCGGGATCCAGGCCTATGTCTTCGCCCTTCTGACGTCGCTTTATATCAACGACGCCGAAAACCTTCACTAACCACCTGTTTCAATACCTTAAGGAGTTCATATCATGGAAGCTGAAGCCGCCAAGCTCATGGGTGCGGGTCTTGCCGCGATCGGTTGTGGCCTCGCCGCTATCGGCGTGGGTAACGTGTTCGCCAAGTTCCTCGAAGGCGCGCTGCGCAATCCCGGCGCCGCCGACAGCCAGCAGGGCCGTCTCTTCATCGGCTTCGCCGGTGCCGAGCTTCTGGGCCTTTTGTCCTTCGTCATCGCCGCCCTGCTGATCTTCCAGTAAGGCGGACGCTGCGAGCTCTCGAGGAGGGCGGGTGTCGTCCCGCTCCCCTCAGGGCCCGCCGCCCGAATTTTTCGCAGTTGCCCCAACGGCCTTCTATCAGCGAGTTGCGTGAATGCCTCAGATAGCCCAACTTGCCGAAACCTGGTCGAGCCAGATCTTCTGGCTGCTGGTGTTCTTCGGCATCACCTTCTTCTTCATCGGGCGGCTGATGGTGCCGCGCGTGATGGAAACCGTCGCCCTGCGCGACAAGCAGATCGGTGACGATCTCGCCGCGGCCCAGTCCGCGCGCGACGCTGCCGACGAGCGGGAAGAGGCCTGGCGTGCCCGCGAAAACGAGAATCGCGCCGCGGCCCAGGCTCTGATCGCCAAGGCCAAGAGCGACGCGGCTCTTTCGAACGAGAGAAAGCTCGCCGAGGCGCAGGGCCGCCTCGACACCCGCCTTGCCGAAGCCGAGCAGCGCATTGCCGCATCGCGCGAAGAAGCGATGGGCGAGATCGAAACCGTCGCCGCCGAAGCGGCGCAGGACATCGTCCAGCGCCTCGCCGGGATCAAGGTGACCAAGCCCGCCGCGAACAAGGCGGTCAAGGAGGCCATGACCCATGGCTAATCCCCCGCAAGTCTTCGCCACCGAAGCCGCCGAAGCTTTCGTCGAGGAAGGCCATGGCGGCGCCCCGACGCATGTCGAACCCGAACTGCTTGGCCTCGCGCCCTTCCAGTGGGTTTCGATCGCGATGCTGATCCTGTTCCTGATCGCCTTCTTCGGCGCCAAGGTGCACAAAACCATCGCGGGCGGGCTCGACGGGCGGATCGCCGCCATCAAGGAACAGCTCGACGAAGCCAAGGCCCTGCGTCACGAGGCCGAGACGCTGCGCGACGAATACGCCAAGCGGATCGCTTCGGCGGAAAAGGACGCCGAAACCATGCTGGAAACGGCCCGGCACGAGGCGGACACGATCGTCGCCAAGGCCGAAGCCGACGGACAGGCGATGGTGGAACGCCGCCAGCGCATGGCCGAGGACAAGATCGCCGCTGCCGAGCGCGAGGCGATCGCCGACGTGCGCAACCGCGCCGCCATCGCGGCGACGGCAGCCAGCCGGAAGCTGATCGCGGAAAAGCACGATGCGGAAGCCGACAAGGCGCTGGCGGACCAGCTGATCGCCGGGATCTGATCCGAGACGAAAAAGCTTCGAAATTTAAGGAAAAGGGCGGCCCACGGGTCGCCCTTTTTCGTTTGGGAATAGTGGCCGAAGTCGCCCGTCCCGGCGTTAGAAGTCGTCCTTCGCCTTGCGTAATGCCGCGAAGGTCTCGGCGGCACTGTCACCGCCCCAGCGCGCCTGCAAATCGGGCTCATCGGCGCGCAGGAAGGGATTGGTCGCCAATTCGCGCGCCAGGCCCATCGGAACGGTCGGCTCGCCCCGGTCGCGCTTCTCGGCGATCTCCGCCGAATAGGCTTGCAAGGCTTCGTTGTCGGGATCGGCGTGGAGGGCGAATTTGGCGTTCGACGCGGTGTATTCGTGTGCGCAGTAGAGAGTCGTTTCGGGCGGTAGGGCCTTGATCCGCTGGAGGCTCTGCCAGAATTGCTCGGCCTCGCCTTCGAACATTCGCCCGCATCCGAGCGCGAACACGCTGTCGCCGACGAAAGCGATATCGTCCTGCGGCAGGTGATAGGCGATGTGGCCGTTGGTGTGGCCGGACACGTCGATTACGCGCGCTTCGTGCGATCCGATCGAGACGGTGTCGCCGTGCTTCACCTGCGTGTCGATCGCGCTCAGCTTCGCGACCTCCTCGGGCGCGACGATCTTCGCGCCGGTCGCCTTTGCCACAGCTTCGTTTCCGCCGGCATGGTCGGGGTGCCAGTGGGTGTTCCAGATCTGGGTGATCGTCCAGCCCTTTGCCTCGGCCTCTTCGAGATACCTGTCGCCATCGGGCGTGTCGATCGCGACCGTCTCGCCGCTGTCGGGATCGTGGAGGAGAAATCCGTAATTGTCGGACAGGCAGAGGAATTGGTGGATCTGGAGCATGGCGCCAACCTAGGGAGCCACGCCGGACAAGAAAAGGCGTGTTATTTTGCGCCCTCGGACGCCGGGCGGGGCGTGTCCGCGCCCCTTGGCTTCCTCGCAAGAGCTCGGGCGCGCTCGCGACGCTGATGGCGTCGAATCGACACAACCCCATAGGAAAAGGCCCGCCTGCGCAATCCGCGGGCGGGCCTTTCTTAGCTCATCCGAAGATGGAAGCGCTTAGTCTTCCTTCTTCTTCAGCGCTTCGCCGAGGATGTCGCCCAGCGACGCACCGCTGTCGGCCGAGCCGAACTGCGCCACGGCTTCCTTCTCTTCGGCGATCTGGTGCGCCTTGATCGAGAAGGTCGGCTTCTTCGAACGATCGAAGCCGGTGACCATCGCATCGACCTTGGCACCCGCCTGGAAGCGGTCCGAGCGCTGCTCGTCACGGTCGCGACCGAGGTCCGAACGCTTGATGAAGCCGGTCGCGCCATCGTCGCCGACCTGCACTTCGAGGCCGCCATCGCGGACTTCGAGCACGGTCACGGTGACCACCTGGCCCTTGCGCAGCGCACCCGAATCGGTGCCGTCTGCCGACGGAGCACCCTTTTCGAGCTGCTTCATGCCGAGGCTGATGCGCTCCTTGTCGATATCGACATCGAGCACGACCGCTTCGACCTGCTCACCCTTGCGGTGCAGCGCCAGCGCGTCTTCGCCCGAAATGCCCCAGGCGATGTCGGACATGTGGACCATGCCGTCGACGTCGCCCGGAAGGCCGACGAAGAGGCCGAATTCGGTGGCGTTCTTGACTTCGCCTTCGACCTTCGAGCCCACGGGATGCGCTTCGGCGAATTCTTCCCACGGATTGCGCTGAGCCTGCTTGAGGCCGAGCGAGATGCGGCGCTTCTCGCTGTCGACTTCCAGCACCATCACTTCGACTTCCTGCGAGGTCGAGACGATCTTGCCCGGATGGACGTTCTTCTTGGTCCAGCTCATTTCGGACACGTGCACGAGGCCTTCGATGCCCGGCTCGATTTCCACGAACGCACCGTATTCGGTGATGTTGGTTACGGTGCCCGTCAGCTTCATGCCGACCGGATACTTGGCCGAGACACCATCCCACGGATCCGATTCCAGCTGCTTCATGCCGAGGCTGATGCGCTGCGTATCTTCGTTGATGCGGATGATCTGGACGGTCACGGTCTGGCCGATCTCGATCATTTCGCTGGGGTGGTTGACCCGCTTGTAGCTCATGTCGGTGACATGCAGCAGGCCGTCGATCCCGCCGAGGTCGACGAAGGCGCCGTAATCGGTGATGTTCTTGACGACGCCGTCGATCACCTGGCCTTCGGTCAGGTCGTTGATCAGCTCGCTGCGCTGTTCGGCGCGGGTTTCTTCCAGCACGGCGCGGCGCGAGACCACGATATTGCCGCGGCGGCGGTCCATCTTGAGGATCTGGAAGGGCTGGGCCATGTCCATCAGCGGAGTGACGTCGCGCACCGGGCGGATGTCGACCTGCGAACCGGGCAGGAAGGCCACGGCGCCGTCGAGATCGACGGTGAAGCCGCCCTTGACGCGGCCGAAGATCCGGCCTTCGACGCGCTTGCCTTCGCCGAACTCGCTTTCCAGCTTGTCCCACGCGGCTTCGCGGCGGGCGCGGTCGCGCGACAGCATGGCTTCGCCGTCGGCGTTTTCGACCCGGTCGACGAAGACTTCGACTTCGCTGCCGACGGTCAGGCCGTGTGCGTCTTCACCGCGCATGAATTCCTTGAGATCGACGCGGCCTTCGCTCTTGAGGCCGACATCGATGAGCGCCATGCCATTTTCGATGGCAGTGACGGTGCCCTTGACGACGCGGCCTTCGAAGCCGCCTTCATCGGCGGCGCCGAGCTGCTCGTCGAGCATGGCGGCGAAATCGTCACGGGTGGGGTTGGCTGCAGTTGCCATAAGGTAGGATATTCCTGTCGTTCGTTTTGCTACCGGCCACCGGTTTATCCGGGGTCTTTACCCGTCTCCCGCACCATTGCGGGGCGAACGGGGCAAGAGGGCCGTGTTCTCCGCGAGGCCGAATGCCGAGCGAAGGTCCTGCGAGAATCCGAAAGGAGTACGAGAACGGGCGCGCGCCTAAGCGAAAACGGCGAAGAAAGCAAGCTTTCGCGAGGATGGGCCAGAGTCCTTCGATGGCGAAACAGTATCAGTCTATCGCCTAGGTTCTCAGCCTTCCCGCTCTTGCAGCCATTCCTCCAGCCATTTGATCGAATAGTCGCCGCTCTGCACGTCGGGCTGCTGGATCAGTTCCTGATGCAGCGGGATCGAGGTCTTGACCCCTTCGATCACCATTTCCTCCAGCGCGCGGCGCAGGCGCATCATGCACTTTTCGCGGCTGCGGCCATAGACGATCAGCTTGGCGATCATGCTGTCGTAATAGGGCGGCACGCGATAGCCCGCATAGAGCCCGCTATCGACGCGCACATGCATCCCACCGGCGGCGTGATAATAGTCGATCTTGCCGGGGCTCGGCGCGAAGGTGAACGGGTCTTCGGCGTTGATGCGGCATTCGATGGCATGGCCGGTAAAGCGGATCTCGTCCTGCGTGCAGGAGAGCGCCTTGCCGTCCGCGATGCGGATCTGTTCGCGCACCAGATCGATGCCGGTGATCATTTCGGTGACCGGATGTTCGACCTGAAGCCGGGTGTTCATTTCGATGAAATAGAATTCGCCGTTTTCCCACAGGAACTCGATCGTGCCCGCGCCGCGATAGGCCATGTCGCGCATGGCCTTGGCGCAGATTTCACCCATCCGGTCACGCTCTTCGGTCGAGAGGACGGGGGAGGGGGCTTCTTCGAGGACTTTCTGGTGGCGGCGCTGCAAGGAACAGTCGCGCTCGCCCAGATGGATCGCCGCGCCATTGCCGTCGCCGAAGACCTGGAATTCGATGTGGCGCGGATTGCCGAGATATTTCTCGATATAGACCGTCGCGTCGCCAAACGCGGCCTTCGCCTCGCTGCCCGCCTGTTTCATCAGGGTTTCGAGCTGGTCTTCTTCGGCGCAGACCTTCATTCCGCGCCCGCCGCCGCCGCTCGCCGCCTTGATGATGACGGGGTAGCCGATTTCGGCGGCGATCTTTTTCGCCTCGTCATAATCGGATACCGCGCCGTCCGATCCCGGAACCAGCGGCAGGCCGAGCGCGCCTGCGGTGCGCTTCGCCTCGACCTTGTCGCCCATGGTGCGGATATGTTCGGGCTTGGGGCCGATCCACTTGATCTCGTGCGCTTCGACGATCTCGGCGAATTTGGCGTTTTCGGATAGGAATCCGTAGCCGGGATGGATCGCGTCCGCCTGGCTGATTTCTGCCGCCGAGATGATGTTCGCGATATTGAGATAGCTGTCGGTAGCGCTTGGCGGGCCGATGCAGACCGCGTGATCGGCCAGCCGCACATGCATGGCGTCGGCATCGGCGGTGGAATGGACCGCCACCGTCTCGATGCCCATTTCATGCGCCGCGCGATGGATGCGCAGCGCGATTTCGCCGCGATTGGCGATCAGGATGCGATTGATAGTCACGCCCGCGCCTTACCCGATGATGACGAGCGGCTGGTCGAATTCGACCGGCTGGGCGTTCTCGATCAGGATCGCTTTGACCGTTCCCGACTTGTCGGCGGCGATCGGGTTCATGACCTTCATCGCCTCGACGATCACCAGCGTGTCGCCTTCCTTAACGCTGTCGCCGACCTTTACGAAGTCGGGCGCGCCGGGCTCGGGAGCGAGATAGGCGGTGCCCACCATCGGCGATTTGAGCGCGCCCGCTATATCGGGTGCGGCTGGTTCGCTCGCCTGAGGAGCAGCGGGGGCGGCGGACGGCGCGGCGGGCGCAGCGGGAGCGGCAACCGGGGCTGCCATCGCGGCGGGGGCGGGCGCGAAACCGCCGCGCGCGACGCGCACTTTGCGGTTGCCATCCTCGACCTCGATTTCGGTAAGCCCGGTATCGGCGAGCAATTCCGCCAGCTCGCGGACGATGTCGATATCGACGTTCATGCCGGATGTGGAACCGGCGGTGCCTTTGCGTTCGGCCATGGGAACCCTTAATCTGTGGATCGGGCGCCTATGCTACCCGGATCGCCGCAAGGCAAGGGGGAGGGGGCGGAACGCTTCGGACGCTAGAGAGCGGCGGCCTTGTCGAGCGCGACCAGATAACCATTCGCGCCCAAGCCCTTCACCACGGCAACCGCACCCGGTTCGACGAAGGAATGATGGCGAAACGCCTCGCGGGTCGATGGGTCAGAGAGATGGACTTCGATCACCGGCACGCGGATCGCCTTGATCGCGTCGAACAGGGCGATGGAAGTGTGGGTATAGGCCGCCGCGTTCAGCAGGATAGCCTTCGCGCCGGTCGCGTGGGCCTCGTGCAACCAGTCGACGAGCGTGCCTTCATGGTTTGTCTGACGGAAATCGATCGTCAGACCCAGCTCGCTCGCCCGCGCCGCAACCATCGCTTGGATATCGTCGAGGGTATCCGATCCGTAGATTTCCGGCTCGCGCGTTCCGAGAAGGTTGAGGTTCGGGCCGTTGAGGACGAAGATGGTGGAGGTCATCGGGTGAAGCTACCGCCCGTCGGTCGTTTGGGGAAGCGTGGTCTCACCGATCGACACCCTTGACCTTGCCCCACTGGCGCGCTGCCGTGTACCCGAGATAGCCGGTGCCGAAGAGCGCGTAGAGCGGCTCGGGCAGGCCGCCGAGATAGGCGTTCATACCGGATGCGATATTCTGCGCCGCGCCGGGCGAAATCGCGGCGATCAGCCCCATCGGCAGCGCCCACAGGATCAGGATATAGATCACGTAGAGAAAGGCGGGACGCGCGCGGCTGGTCCACGGATCGCCGGATTGCGCTTCGGCGAGGAACGCGGAAAGGCGCGTCTCGATCACGCGCAGCTCCTGCGTCCCTTCCAGCGCGAGCAGTTCCAGCTTCGCCTTCGCGCGGGCCTCCTTGTCGGGAATAAGCTTGTCCAGCAGCGAGGCGAGGGGGCCGACGAGCGATTCGATGAGAGGCATACGCTTACTCCGGTTCGGAAAAGCGATTCAGATAACCACATCGGTTCGTGTAGGACAGGAGAATTCTAGGGGCGTATAAAAACATATGGTGGCCGGGATCGCAGGAGCTGCCTCGCCCTGCCGATCACCGGGAAGCAACCTCAACGGGCGTATCCTGCGACAGGGGCGATGTCTGATCCGCGACCGTCAGGCGGTTACGCCCCGCGCCTTTGGAGAAATAGAGCGCCGTATCGGCCGCATGGAGGAGGCTCGTCTCGTCATAGCCGAACTCATATCTTGCAACGCCCAGACTTATCGAGACTCCATCGACATTCGCGATTTTTCCCCAGTCGAGATCCTCGCACTTGCGGCGCAGGCGCTCGCCGATCCGCGCCGCGGCCCGGGGCGATGCGGAGGGGAGGATGGCCAGAAACTCCTCGCCGCCGAGCCGACCGAATACATCGCCTTTCCTCAGCGTCGTCGATCCAAGACGCGCGATGTGTTTGAGCACCTCGTCACCGACTCCGTGACCATAGCGGTCATTGATCGACTTGAAGTGATCGACATCGATCATGACGATCGACAATTCCGTCCCCTCGCGCTGGGCCCGGGCGATCTCCCGGTCGAGCGTTTCGAGGAGCTTGCGCCGATTGGCGATGCCGGTGAGCTGATCGGTTTCCGACAGGCGCAGCGATTTCTCCGCCATCGCCTCCGCGCGCTCTTTCTCGGCTTCGATCTGTTGCATCCCCGCGACGTGCGCAGTGACATCCTTCAGGACGCCGAAGATCGCGATGACGGCATCGTCCTCGATCTCCACGTCGCCAAGCGATTCGATGTGCCGGATTTCGCCCGCTTTCGTCCTGATCCTGGCTTTGAGAGTGAAGGGCTGCCGACCGAGCACGGCCTTTTCCAGGACCTTGCGCACCGCTTCTGAATCTTCCTCGATGATCGAGCCATGTTCGAGATTGCGCGCCGGATCGATCTTGGGATCTAGGCCGTAGATCGCGAACATCCCGTCGGACCATTCGCTGGTGTTAGTTTCCAGGCAATACCGCCAATGGCCCACATGGGCGAAGGCCTGCGCGGCCTCGTGCTGCGCCCTGCGCCGGGCGATTTCCGCCATCTGGGCGCGGGATCGGGCCAACAGCGCCGCAAGGGGGAGAGCCGAGACGAAGATCATCGCGAGATAGAATTGCGTGAAATAGATCTGCGCGAGCCGTCCCGATACGAAGGCGATCGGGCTCGACCCGTAGATGACCGACGCGGTCGCCGCGACGGTGATCGCGCAGGTCATGATCAGGGCGCCAGTCACGCCGAGAACGAAGGTCAGCAGGACGGTCGCGACGACGGGCAGGAACAGGAGCGGGTACTCGGTCTGCGCGAAGGTCGCGACGATCGAGAAGAGGGCGAAAGCGCCCGCAGCGCACGCCTTGGGGACGTCCACCTGCGCACGGCCTTTGCGCGCGAAGGATCGCACCCCGTTCACGATGATCGGCGCGACGATGAGCATTCCGAGCAGGACGGTCGCGAACCAGGAATAGAGGAAGGACGGATCGCCAAGCGAGCCTGCCGCGATCGACGCCGTCACCGCGCTCGCGGCCGATGCGCAGATTGCGGCGAAAGCAAATCGTACTACCCACTGGGGGTTATCGAATTGGCCACATTTGCCTTGCCGCCCACAGGCAATCCTGGCCGCGAGAAACCCTTCGAGGACATTGGCGACCGTCAATCCGGTGGCGAGGCCCGGCGACGCACCGAAGGCCAGATTGACGAGCACGCTCGTCGGAAGGATGAGCCCCAGCAATATCGCGCGCGACGGCGCTCCCAAAAGTAGAAGCCCGGCTACGAGAACCCCGCTCGACGGCCAGATGATCGCGATCCCCATCTCCGTCTGCGTCGTCGCCAGCGACAGAGCGGCCATGCCGCCATAAAGGCCGGCAAACAGAACCGGGCCAAGCCAGTTCGAAGCAAATCTATTTCCGGTCGCTCGGGACATGCGCCAGAAAATACGCATTTCTTGGTTAAAAATTTGTAATGTGATCAAGAGTGATGCGAACACATCCGGTCCTTTGATGCCGATGTGGCAAGACCAAGCCGCGCCAAGCACAGGCGCTGATTCAACACCTGTGCTATGAACGCTGACTAGCGGCGCATTTCCTAGTGGTCCGGCTTCGAAAGCACACCTTTCGACCCTTCCGATTGTCGCAAGCGGTCGTCCGCAACCACATCGAAAGCCTCAGCAACATGAACCAGGCAGATGCTCGATGCATCCCGGAAAAAGTGCCATTTCTTGTTTCGCAGGAAATTTCCACTGGTCGGGACGACAGGATTCGAACCTGCGACCCCCACACCCCCAGTGTGATGCGCTACCAGGCTGCGCTACGTCCCGAGACCAGTGGAGGGCGGCCCTATAGGAGGGGGCCTTCGCGATGGCAAGCGCCGATCCGTCTCGCTTGGTTTGCGGGCAGAGTCCGGCGCGATCTTGCCGGCGAGCACCATCACACGCGCCCGTCCTGCCGAGGCCGTCTTTCCAAGGCCGTGCGATACTGCTAGGCGCCGCTGCGTTCCTGCGCGGCGGGCGCGGCGGGCCGACTTGATTTCGGTACGCGCCAACCCAAGTGCGGGCTTACGGATCGTTTCACAACAGGCAGTTCACCGATGCTTTACATGTTAGGCGCAGCCACCGGCGCCGCGCCGCCGCCCGCCTGGATCAGCTGGTTGCCGATCGTCGGCATGATCCTGATCTTCTGGTTCCTGATCATCCGCCCGCAGATGAAGCAGCAGAAGGCGCATCAGCAGAAGGTCGCCGGCCTGAAGCGCGGGGACGAAGTCGTCACCGCAGGCGGTCTGGTCGGCAAGGTGACCAAGGTCGACGATCATTATGCCGAGCTCGAGATCAGCAAAGGCGTGAAGGTCCGCGCGGTCAAGAGCACGATCGGCGATGTGATCTCGCCCACCGCCGCCGCTCCCGCGAACGACTGAGCGGGCGCCAACCACCATGCTCGATTTTCCGACCTGGAAGAAGACCTGGCTGTGGCTGATCACGGCCGTCGCCATCCTCGCCGCTCTGCCGTCCCTGGTCTCGATGACCAGTGCGCAATGGCCGGAGGCCTTGCCCGACCCGACCGTCAATCTTGGGCTCGACCTCGCAGGCGGTAGCCACATCCTGCTCGAAGCCGAGCCGTCCCAGGTCGCCGCGCAGCGGCTCGAGAACCTGGAAGAGGCGGTCCGCACGTCCCTACGGCAGGCCGAACCGCGCATCCGCATCGGCGACGTATCGACTGCCGATGGACGGCTGACCTTCATGGTCGAGGACATGGGCGAGGTCGATCGCGCGCGCGAACTCATCCTTCCGCTCGTGAACGGCAACGGCATGGTCCGCGAATGGGACCTGTCGATGGTGGACGAGACGCGCTTCGTCCTGACGCCCACCGAACAGGGCCTCGAACAGGCCGTGACCGATGCGATGGACAGCGCGACCGAGGTCGTGCGCAAGCGCATCGATTCGCTCGGCACGCGCGAGCCGACCATCATCCGCCAGGGCGATACCCGCATCGTCGTGCAGGTTCCCGGCTTGCAGGATCCCGACGCGCTGAAGGAATTGCTCGGCCAGACCGCGCGGCTCGAATTCAAGCTGGTTGATCAGACCGCATTGCCGAGCGACGTCGCCGCCGGTGTCGCACCTCCGGGCAGCGAAATCGTGCCCTTCGCCGAGACCACGGCGCAGGCGGGCACATCGCTCGCCGTGCGGCGCCTGGGCGGCATTCGCGGCGACAATCTCGTCGGCGCGCAGCAGACCTTCGATCCGCAGACCAACGAGCCGGTCGTCTCGATCACGTTCGACCAGCAGGGCGGGGCGCGCTTCGCCAATCTGACGCGCGAGAACGTCAACAAGCCCTTCGCCATCATCCTCGACGGCAAGGTCCTCTCCGCGCCCAATATCAACGAGCCAATCCTGGGCGGGAGCGCCTCGATTTCCGGCGGGTTCACGACCGAGACCGCCAACAACCTCGCGATCTCGCTGCGGTCGGGCGCTCTGCCGGTCGATCTGGCGGTGATCGAGGAGCGCACGGTCGGTCCCGATCTCGGCGCCGATTCGATCCGGTCGGGCCTGCTCGCGATGACGATTGGTTCGGTTGCGGTGATCGTGCTGATGATCGCGACTTATGGCCGCTTCGGAATCTACGCGACCGCCGCGCTCGTCATCAACGTGTTGATGATTTTGGGCATCATGGCCGTGCTCAACACCACGCTGACGCTGCCCGGTATTGCGGGCTTCGTGCTGACGATCGGGGCGGCGGTGGACGCCAACGTGCTGATCAACGAACGCATCCGCGAGGAGCGAAAGCGAGGGCGGCGCGTGGTCGCCGCAGTGGAGACCGGCTACAAGGAAGCGAGCCGCGCGATCTATGACGCGAACGTCACCAATTTCATCGCCGGGGTGCTCTTGTTCCTGTTCGGTTCGGGCCCGATCCGCGGCTTTGCGGTGGTGCTCGTGATCGGCCTGTTCACCAGCGTCTTCACCGCCGTGACACTGACCCGCATGTGGGTCGCCGGATGGCTGCGCAAGGCGCGGCCGAGCGAATTGAACCTGTGAGGAGGCGAGACTCATGAAACTGCTGAAACTCGTCCCCGACGACACCAATATCGCCTTCCTGAAATGGCGTGTGCCCTTCTTCGCGGTCAGCATCGTGCTGATCGTGGCGAGCTGGATCATGGTCGCCGTGAACGGCCTCAATTATGGCGTCGATTTCGCCGGCGGCCAGGAAATCCGCGCGACCTTCGTGGGTGAGGCGCAGGCGCCGGTGGGCGAGATCCGCACCACGGTTGGTGGGCTGGAAGGGGTGGAAAACCCGGTGATCCAGCGCTTCGGCGCACCCAATCAGGTGTCGATCCGAGTCGCGCTTCCCGCCGAAGCGGACGGCGATCCTGAATATGCCAACCGCATGGCCGACCGGATTACCGGCGCGCTGGAGGCAGACCATCCCGATGTGCGCATCGATGGCGTGGATTCGGTCAGCGGCAAGGTTTCGGGCGAATTCCGCGACGATGCGATCTGGGCGCTGGTGGCCGCGATGCTCGCCGTCGCCGCTTATATCTGGATCCGCTTCGAATGGCAGTTCGGCGTCGGTGGCCTCTTCGCGCTGTTCCACGACGTGTCGCTGACCTTGGGGATGTTCGCGCTGTTCCAGCTCGAATTCAGCCTTCAGATCATCGCCGCGATCCTGGCCATTATCGGCTATTCGCTGAACGATACGATCGTCGTTTACGACCGCATCCGCGAAAACCTGAAGAAATATCGTCGGATGCCGGTTCCCGAACTGCTCGACCTCTCGGTCAACGAGACGCTGGCTCGTACCGTAATGACCTCGCTGACGCTGCTGGTGGCGCTGGTGCCCCTGCTGCTGTTCGGGCCGGAAAGCCTGTTCGGCCTGGTCGCGGCGATCACGCTCGGCATCTTCGTCGGCACTTACAGCTCGATCTACATGGCGGCGCCGCTGCTGGTGTGGATGGGCGTCACGTCGACAAGCTTCGTTCCCGACGAGAGCGACGAGGACCGCCAGGCCCGACTCGCGCGCGAGGGGCGCTGATCAGGCATTCGTTCTCACGCTACGCGCGGATGATGCCGTCGTAATAGGCGCCGAGCGTCCGCCCGTTGACGCGCCAGTCGAAGCGCTCGGCCTTTGCGGCGACGGTTTGCGGAGATGACCGGCGGGAGAGCACCAGCTGGATCCCGTCCGCGATGGCCCCGGCGTTCCGCGCGACGATGATCCCGGCGTCAGGTCCATCGACAACTTCGCGCGCGCCGCCCGCATCGGTGATGACGAGCGGCGTGCCGCAGGCCAGCGCCTCCACCCAGGCGTTCGCCAGCCCTTCGCTGCTAGATGGCAAGACCATCGCATCGGCAGCCGACAGGACCAGCGGAAGCAGATCGTGATCGAGCGAGCCGAGGAAATAGACGCGATCGGTCAATCCCCTTTCCTGCGCGAACGTGCGAAGATCGGCTTCGTCCTCACCTTGCCCGACGAGGAGCAGGCGCGCATCGGGCAGACTGGCCAGCGCTTCAACCACCAGGCTTTGCCCCTTGCGCGGGATCAGCGCGCCCACCGTGGCGAGCAGGGGGTTCCTGTCGCTGATCGTGATGCCGAACTCCTCCGCCAATCGTGACCGCAGCCGGGTGTGATCGAAGGGTCGGAAGCGGTCCCGGTCGAGCCCGGTGTAATGGATCGTAATCGTCTCCCGCGGCAGGCCGAGCTCGACCATGTCCTGCGCCAGCGCCTCGCAGACCGACAGCAGCCCCGCCGCTTGCTTTCCGGCATCGATCATCGCGGCGCGGGCGTAGGATTTGCCACCCCAGTAATGAATATCGGCGCCGCGAGCCTTGATGGAGAGCGGCAGGTCCAGCGTCTGTGCGATGCGGGCGGCGGCGGGGCCGTCGGGATAGAAGAACTGCGCGTCGACAAGATCGAACGGGGTCTTGCGATGCAATTCGCGCACCAGAGGGAGGACCGCGCGAGCGATGGCGGCGGGATTGAAGCGCCCGCCGATCGCCGGGAGCAGCGCGAAGCGCGGTCGGTGGACGAAAACGCCATTTTCCGCTCCGTCATGCGCGGCTTCGGCAAGGGCGCGATACCGTGCAGGAAGCAGGCGCCTGGGAAGCGGGGGCAGGCCGATCGGATTGACGACGGTCACCTCCCAATCGGTTTCGCGTTGCAGCGCTTCCAGCGAACGGGCCACGAACGTGCCGAAGCGCGGATTGGCTTCATTCGGATAAAGTGTGGAAAGCGACAGGACGCGCGGCACGCTCAGAGCTTCCTAACCAGCATTTCGGCGACCGCGATCCAGGGCGGGTCCTTCACCACTTCCTGCTTCTGACCGTGCCCGGGCGGCAACACGCCGACCATATCGCCCTGCCGATCGATCAGCCGCCCGAACGCGAAGCGGCCCGCCCGTCGCGGCACGAGGACGTCGCGATTGATCGCGCGGCCCGCCTGATCGGGCGCAAGCTGGCGCAGCCAGAGCTGGTCGCCGGGGCGGTATTCGCCGTGCGGATAGTCGATGCTCATCACCACCAATGCGCCGTCACCCGAAAGGTCGGTGGCGAGGATGGCATCGCGCGGCGAGGTAAGAGCCTCAGCCCCCTGCGCCGCCAGTGTGGCGATCAATTGGGGATGGCCCGCAGTTTCCGAGCGGACCAGCAGCTCGGGTTCCACCCCCAGGGCCTGTCCGATCCGCTCCATCCATTTGATCGACAGATTGCGCATGCCAGTTTCGAGGCGACCGACCGTCTGCGGCGTCGTCGGCGGATCGCAGGCTTCGGCCAGATCCGCCAGAGTCATGCCCTTCTGCTTGCGAATGTCGCGAATGCGATTGATCACGGGGATGGCTCCAAAAATAACCAGATCGGTTTTCTCTTTCCTACAGGCATCACCATTTTGCAAGGGTGCTTTCAGGCGGCAACGTAAGGCGAGTCGGAGGCGAGCATGAAGCGGGAATTGGTCGAGCGCGAATTGACGGAGGAAGGTCCTCGGCGCGGGTCCGGGGTCGCGAAGCGAAAGAGTTCGGTCACGGTCAATCTCGCCGAATCGCCCCTGAGCTGGTTGCATGCGCGCGGCCATCTTGACGATCGCCAGTTCGATGCGGGCGAACGGTTGCGCATGGATTACGAGCGCGCGCAGCTCGCGCCCTCGGTCACGATGCGCTGGGACCCCATGCGCGTGGTTGGCGGGCCGGGTGGCGCGGACCTGACGCCGGGCGAGCGTCAGATCGCCGCCAAGGAGCGCTTCGACGGCGCCATGCGCGAAGCGGGAAGGGGGCTTTCGGATGTCTTGTGGCGCGTCGTCTGCGCCTGCGAAAGCCTGCCAAATGCGGAAAAGGCGCTCAGCTGGCCGGCCCGTTCGGGCAAACTGGTGCTCGGCATCGCGCTCGACCGGGTGGCGGGGTTCTATCGCCTGTAGCCTGGCCGGACCCATCCGCGATCGGCCCCGTTTCCAAAGGACATATTCGATTGGAAGGACCATCTCATGAAGCTCTATTATTCGCCCGGCGCCTGCAGCCTCGCCAGCCATATCGCTTTGATCGAGGAGGGCATCGAACATGAGGCCGTAAAAGTCGATCTGTCGAAGCACGAGACCGAGAAGGGCGATGATTTCTACGCGATCAGTCCGCGCGGCTACGTCCCGGCGATCGAGAACGACGATATCGGCTTCCTGACCGGGAACCCCGCCGTCCTCACCTATCTTGCCGACCGAGGCGATGCGGCGCCGTCAGGGGCCGACCGATACAGGATGCTCGAATGGACTGGCTTCATCGGAACCGAGATCCATGGCGGATATCACCCGCTCTTCGGCGGCGACAGCGATGATCGCCAGGCGAAGGCGAAGGAGAACCTCGCCGGGAAATACCGCCTGACCGAGACGCTCATGGATGGCGGCGAATGGCTCGTCGGCGACCGCGCGACCGTCGCCGACAATTATCTCTTCGTCACGCTGCTCTGGGCCGACAAGTTCGGCATCGAACTGCCGGAGGCGCTGAAAACCTTCCGCGCGCGCAACAAGGAACGCCCGGCGGTGAAGCAGGCGATGGAGGCGGAAGGGCTTATCTAGGCGAGGGTCGCCGCAACGCGTTTGCGCAGGAGCGGCAGGACCTCGGCCTCGAACCAGGGGTTCTGTCGCATCCATAGTGTTGAGCGCCAGGCCGGGTGCGGCAGGGGCAAGATATCGGGCAGGAAATTTCGGAAGCTGCGTACTCGCTCGGTCATCGACAGAGAGCGCGTCGCGGGCAGGTAGTAAGACTGCGCATAGCTGCCGACGAGCAGAGTCAGGAGATCCTTGGGCAGTATGGAAAGCACCTCATCGTGCCAGAGCGGTGCGCATTCGCGGCGGGGCGGCTTGTCCCCGCCGCTCGCCTTTCCGGGGTAGCAGAACCCCATCGGCACCAGCGCCACCTGTGTGGGGTCGTACATCGTGTCGCGATCCAGCCCGGTCCATTCGCGCAACCGGTCGCCGCTTTTGTCGTCCCAGGGAATGCCGCTCAGATGCACTTTCGATCCTGGCGCCTGTCCGATGATGAGCAGTTTCGCGCTCGGCGAGAAGCTGGTCACGGGCCTGACGCCATGGGGCAGGTGGGCGGCGCAGACCCGGCAGCCGGCGATGCGCCGCGCGAGTTCCGCAGCCTTCTCCTCCTCCGGGCTCACCCTTCGATCAGTTCGGCCAGTTCCAGCCAGCGCTCTTCCGCCGCATCTTTTTCCGCCCGCGCATTTTCCAGCCCCTTGGAGATCGTCGCGAATTTTTGTGGGTCGGCGGTGTAGAGGCCGGGGTCGGCCAGGATCGTCTCGCCCTTCGCGATCGCAGCTTCCAGCTCTTCGATCCGGGCGGGAAGCAGCTCGTAATCGCGCTGGTCCTTGTAGCTGAGCTTGGTCGATCTGGGCGGCGGCGGGGCGGGCGCGGGCGATGCGCCGTTCGCCTTGGAAGCGGGATTGCGCGACGGGGCCGAACTTTCGGTGCGCTTGCGCTCCCAATCCTCGTATCCGCCCGCCACGACATCCACCTTGCCGCTCCCGTCGAGGCCGAGCGTTAGCGTCACGGTCCGGTCGAGAAAGTCGCGATCATGGCTGACGAGCAGGACCGTGCCTTCGTAATCGGCGATTACCTCCTGCAACAGGTCGAGCGTTTCAAGGTCGAGATCGTTGGTCGGCTCGTCCAGCACGAGCAGGTTCGAGGCCTTGGCGAATTCGCGCGCGAGCAGTAGGCGGCTGCGCTCGCCGCCCGAGAGGATTCCGACCTTGGTATCCACGATCTTGGGATCGAACAGAAAGTCCTTGAGATGCGCCTGGACGTGCTTGCGATGGCCCTGCACGTCGATCCAGTCTCCGCCTTCGGCCAGCACCTGGCGCACCGTCTTGTCGGGGGATAGGAGCGCGCGCTGCTGGTCGATCATCACGCCGGTCAGCTTGTTCGAGATATCGACGCTGCCGGTATCCGGGGCGAGTTCCCCCGTCAGCATTTTCAAGAGCGTCGTCTTGCCCGCGCCGTTGGAACCCACGATCCCGATCCGGTCGCCGCGCTGGATGCGCAGGCTGAACGGCTTGATGATCGTGCGATCGCCATAGGTCTTCGAGATCGCATCCGCGACGATGACGGACTTGCTCTTGAAGTCCTCTTCCGTGGCAAGCTTCAGCTTGGCAGTGCCGCCAGCCGAGATCATGGACGCGCGCTGGGCCCGCATCTGGTGGAGTTTCTCGAGCCGCCCCTGATTGCGCTTGCGCCGCGCAGTGACGCCGCGTTCGAGCCAGTGGGCTTCCAGCTTCAGCTTCGCGTCCAGTTTTTCCGCCGCGCGCGCTTCTTCGGCATAGACCTGTTCTTCCCACGCCTCGTACCCGCCGAAGCCGACCTCCTTGCGCCGCATCGTTCCCCGATCGAGCCACAGGGTCGCGCGGGTCAGGCGTTTGAGGAAGGTCCGGTCGTGGCTGATGACGACGAAGGCGCCCTTGTAGCGGTCGAGCCAGCCTTCCAGCCAGTCGATCGCGGCGAGATCGAGATGGTTGGTCGGTTCGTCCATCAAGAGCAGGTCCGGGTCCTGCGCCAGCGCGCGGGCGATGGCGGCGCGCCGCTTTTCGCCCCCGCTGGCGCCCTTGGTCGGCGTCGCCATATCGATGCCGAGCTGACCCGCGATCGCCTCGACCTCGTGCTCCTCCGGCGGGTTTTCGCCCGTGAGCGCCCAGTCCATCAGAGTTGCGTGACCCGAAAGATCGGGCTCCTGCTCCAGCACCACGATGCGCGTGCCGGGCTTCACTTTGCGCAGGCCCCGATCGGCTTCGATCCGGTCCTCGATCAGCCGGAACAGCGTGGTCTTGCCGACCCCGTTGCGCCCGATCAGCGCCAGGCGGTCGCGCGCGCCGATATGCAGGTCGATGGGGTCTTGATCCGGCCCGCCGAACAGCCAGCGGCCGCCCTGTTGCAGGCCGAGACCTTCCCAGCTGAGGATCGGAGGTTGTGCCATGGAGCGCGGCAGGTAGGCGCGGGCGCGGTGATCGGCAAGACCGCTGTGGGCCTCGATAGGCTTGCAAATTTGGTACCTATCGCGCCCCGATCGCGGAACCCATCGGTTCAGCGGGGCGTAAGCGCGTCATGGGCATTCGCCACACCAACACACCGATTGGAGTATCGCTCATGCAACGTTTCGCCCTCTCGCTCGCTGCCGCTGCGCTGGCGCCCGCCGTGGTCGCATTCCCGGCGAATGCCGCCGAAGTCTCGATCGCCGCGACCGGACCGGTGGTGGAACTGCAGGTGTCGCAGCAGATTCTGGGCGATCCCGACAAGGCGACGATCAGCGCGGGCGTCACCACGCGGGCGCAGACCGCCGTCGCGGCGATGCAGCAGAATGCGGTCGAAATGGACCGGGTGCTCAAGCGCATGGATTCGCTCGGCATTCCCGAAGATCGCGTGCAGACGGCGGGCATTACGCTGAACCCGCAATATAATCATCGCCAGAATCAGCCGCCCGAATTCATCGGGTACGAAGCGACCAACCGCGTGACTGTCGATCTGCGCGATCTCGACCGGATCGGGCCGGTGCTCGATGCGCTGGTGGCCGCCGGTGCCAACAATCTCAGCGGTCCCAATTGGGAAATCGTGAACGACGAGCCGCAAAAGGCGCAGGCCCGCAAGGCCGCCTTCGCCAAGGCCCAGGCACAGGCCGAGGAATACGCCCGCATGGCCGGCTATAGCGGTGTCCGCCTGCTCGCCGTAGAGGAGCAGATGGGTTTCCAGCAACCGATGTACGATCGCGCGCCGCAGGCGATCGTTGTGACCGGGAGCCGGATCTCGACCCCGACCAGGCCCGGCCAGGTCGGCACGCAGGTCACGATGACGGTGAAATACGAACTGACCCGTTGATTCCAAACGGGGCGACGCGGCGCATTCACACCTTGTTCAATGCCCTCGCACTAGGCAGGAAGGCGTCATGAAAAGCCTGATCGTCTCCTGCCTCGCCCTCGCATTGTCGATACCGGCGGCTCCCCTGGCCGCGCAGGCCCGTGGGGAGCAGGGCGAGGCGCGCAAGGAAATGCGGGCCGGCAATCTCGTCTCGCTCCGCGATATCGAAGCGCGGATCGTGCCGACGATGCGCGGCGCCGAATATCTCGGCCCGGCATACGATTCCACCGCCATGGCCTATCGCCTGAAATTCATCCGCGACGGGCGTGTCCTGTTCGTCGATGTCGATGCGCGGACGGGACGCGTGCTCGGGCGCAGCGACTGAAAATCCCGCTTTCCCTCGATGGCCGCGAAACTGTCGGCTGCTTGACGTGTTCATGTACATGAACGACATCACGGCGACAGGCGGCCGATGGGCCGCAACCGCGCAACCGGGGACCAAGATATAATGAGGATTCTGATCGTCGAGGACGAGCCCACGCTCGGCCAGCAGCTCAAATCGACATTGGAGCAGAACGGCTATGCGGTGGACCTGTCCACCGATGGCGAGGACGGACATTTCCTCGGCAGTACCGAGGATTACGACGCCGTGATCCTCGATCTCGGCCTGCCCGAAATCGATGGGCTGACCGTGCTCGGCATGTGGCGCAGGGAAGGGCGGGGCTTCCCGGTTCTGGTGCTGACCGCGCGCGACAGCTGGAGCGACAAGGTCGCAGGGTTGGATGCGGGCGCCGACGATTATCTCGCCAAGCCGTTCCAGACCGAGGAACTGATCGCTCGCCTGCGGGCACTGATCCGGCGCGCATCGGGCAATACCAGCGCCGAACTGACGGCAGGCGACGTGCGTCTCGACACGCGCTCGGGCCGGGTCACGCTGAAGGGCGAGCCGGTCAAGCTGACCGCGCAGGAATACAAGCTGCTGAGCTATCTGATGCACCACAAGGGCAAGGTGGTCAGCCGCACCGAACTGATCGAACATATCTACGATCAGGATTTCGACCGCGATTCGAACACGATCGAGGTCTTCGTAACCCGCATCCGCAAGAAGCTCGGCGCGGATGTCATCACCACGATCCGCGGCCTTGGCTACTCGCTCGACGATCCCGCCGACCAGCCGCGCGCCTGACGCCGCGCCCGTTTCCGGGCCGCCTGCAAACACAGGCGGTGCCGATGCGGTGACGCTGGAGCAGGCGGGCGCCAAGGGCACGAAGGTCGAAGGCAGCCTCGCACGCCGCATGATGGCGATCGCGGCGGGCTGGATCGCCATCCTGCTGCTGGCGGGCGGCTTTGCACTGGACAGGACGCTGACCAATCTGGTCGAGCGCAATTTCGACGATCAGCTCGAATACCTTTTGAACGCCATGATCGTGACGGCGGAAATAGACCTCGATGGCGAGGTCTATTTCAACCGCGTGCTGGGGGAGCCGCGGTTCCTCGAACCCAATAGCGGGCTGTATTACCAGATCAGCGCGCCGGGTAAGGAAGGCTATCCGTCGCGATCGTTGTGGGACAACACGCTGGAAATCCGGCGCGACGCGGACAATTTCGATCCGCGCTTCTACGACAGCCAGCAATTCGCCGACGAGCCGCTGCGCATCGCCCAGCGCACGGTCATTCTTCCCGATAGCGACGCGCGCTGGACCTTCGCGGTCGCCTCCGCACGGCAGCAACTGGACGACCAGATCACCCGCATCCGCGCGATCCTCGTCTGGAGCTTCGCGCTGCTCGGCCTGGGTCTGTTCGCGCTTGCAGTGCTTCAGAACTGGATCGGCCTCAGCCCGCTGCGCCGGGTGCGGGCCGCGATCCAGGACATGCGCAGCGCGGGCGCGAACCGGATCGACGAGCCGCTTCCGCTGGAAGTCCAGCCGCTGGTCGAGGAAGTCAACGCCCTGCTCGCTCATTCGGAGCGGCAGGCCGAAGAGGCGCGCACCCATGCGGGCAATCTCGCACATGCGCTCAAGACCCCGCTAACCGTGCTGACGAATGCCGCGACCGCGCACGATCCCAAGCTGTCCGACCTCGTCTGTCGCGAGACCAAGACCATGCAGCGCCATGTCGAACACCATCTCGCCCGCGCCCGCGCGGTGGGGCGGCGCGCCAGCGGTCATTCGCGCGCCGAAATCTGGCCGAGCGTGGAAAGCGTGCTTCGCGCGGTGACTCGCATCTACGAGCGCACGCGTTTCGATCTCGACGGCAACAAGGACGCGATTGCCGCCATGGAGCGGCAGGACCTCGATGAAATTCTTGGCAATCTTATCGAGAACGCCGCAAAGTACGGCGGGGGAAGCGTGTTCGTGACCGTCGATGCCGAGCCGCTGTCCCCCCATTGCGTGATCTGGATCGAGGATGACGGGATGGGCATTCCCGAAGAGGAATGGCCGCGCATCTTCGATCGCGGGGCGCGGCTCGACACGGGCAAGCCGGGTACCGGCCTGGGCCTGGCGATCGTGCGCGACGTGGCGGAAATCTACGGCGGGACGGTCTCGCTGGCGGAGAGCGAGGATCTGGGCGGCTTGCTGGTCCGGCTGGAATTGCCGCGCGCCGGAGAAGGTATCTTCTGAGCCTGGCAGGCGAGGATTCGTTCGCCACCTCGTTGGTCACCTCGATCCGAGAAACCAGCCCAAACGAAAACGGGGCCGGAAAACCGACCCCGTTCCTAGCTATCGAAAGCTGTAATCCTTACGGGCTGACGGGCTCGTCATCGCCCGAAGCGAAGATGAAGGTGGCGATCGCGAGAACGCCGAAGATCGCGAGAATGCCACCGGCATTGCCGGCCAGTTCGGATTCCCCGGCAACCGGAGCGGCAGCGCGATCGGCCGCCTGGGCGGCGATCGGAGCGACGGCGAGGCTGGCAGCCGAAGCAACCAGAGCGGTCTTGCCAAATTTCATTGTTATTCCCCTTGAGCGAATTGCGAAGCCGGTTCCTATGGGGACGGGCTCAGCGTTTCAAGCCGTACATGCGCTTCTAGGAGCGCTTTTTCGTCGCCCGCGCCGTGGTGCTGCATTTTGGTCACATTTCAGCGAGCGAGAGCGGTTTTCAGCCCTTCGCGCGGGCCTTCTCGTGATGCCGGATCACCTCATCGATGATGAAGCGCAGGAATTTCTCGCTGAATTCGGGGTCGAGCTCGGCATCCTGCGCAAGCGCGCGGAGGCGCGCGATCTGGGCGTGTTCGCGGCCCGGATCGGCGGGCGGGAGAGCGGCTTTCGCCTTGTAGGCCCCGACTGCCTGGGTGATGCGGAACCGTTCGGCGAGCATGTGGATCAGCGCGGCATCGATATTGTCGATGCTCTTGCGATAGCCCGCCAGCACCGCGTCATCGGTAGGAGACTGCGCCGATATCGGGCGAGCAGAGGGCGTTTCGCGGGCCATTGCGGCAAGCTAGCAATAAATGTGCACTTGCCAAGCCCGGTCCGCCTCCCCATTGCCGGTCGCAGATGAGCGCTGATATCATTCCCCTCCACGATCATCGATCGGACCCCTCGCTCGATCCCATGCTGGCCTTGACCGCGCAGGGTATGAACGCGGTCAATTCGGTCATCCTCGCCCGGATGCAGAGCGAGATTCCCCTGATCCCGGCCCTAGCGGGGCATCTGATCTCCGGCGGGGGCAAGCGCCTTCGCCCCATGCTCACGCTCGCCGGTGCGGAGCTGGTGGGCTATCAGGGCAGCCGCCATCACAAGCTGGCCGCGGCGGTCGAATTCATCCACACCGCCACGCTGCTGCACGACGATGTCGTCGACGGAAGCGAGATGCGGCGGGGCAAGACCGCCGCGAACATCATCTTCGGCAATCCTGCGACGGTTCTGGTGGGCGATTTCCTGTTCAGTCGCAGCTTCGAGCTGATGACGGAGGACGGATCGCTCAAGGTGCTCAAGATCCTCTCCGGTGCCAGCGCAATCATCGCGGAAGGCGAGGTCGATCAGCTCACCGCGCAACGCCGCATCGACACCAGCGAACAGCGCTATCTCGGCATCATTCGCGCCAAGACGGCCGCGCTCTTCGCCGCCGCCGCCCGGATCGCGGCGGTCGTCGCCGAATGCGACGAGGCAAAGGAGCAGGCGCTCGACGAATATGGCCGCAATCTGGGCGTCGCCTTCCAGCTGGTCGACGATGCGATCGATTACGATTCGGATGCCGCCGCGATGGGCAAGGATCGCGGCGACGATTTCCGCGAGGGCAAGATGACGCTCCCTGTCATCCTCGCCTATGCGCGCGGAAACGAAGAAGAGCGGGCTTTCTGGCGCGATGCGATCCTCGGCCACCGCAGTAGCGATGCCGACCTCGATCATGCGTGCGCACTGATCGCCCGGCATGATGCCCTGTCCGACACTCGGGAACGGGCGCGTCATTTCGCCCAGCGTGCGGTTGATGCGCTGGCGATCTTCCCCGATGGCAAGGCGCGGCAGGCCATGGTGGAAGCGGCGCGGTTCGCCGTCGCGCGGGGCTATTGACGCGACAGGAGCGGCGCGGGCCGATGCCTACCGACCTGCCCATCGAGACCGTCCTCCCCGATCTTCGCAGCGCACTGCGCGAGCATAGCAGCGCCGTCCTCGTCGCGCCGCCGGGCGCGGGCAAGACGACCGCCGTGGCGCCTGCTTTGATCGAGGAGAGCTGGTGCGAAGGCCAGATCATCCTCACCAGCCCGAGGCGCGTCGCCGCGCGTGCGGCGGCGGAGCGGATGGCGGCGCAGTTCGGGGAGAAGCCGGGCGAGACGGTAGGCTATCTGACCCGGCTCGACAGCAAGACATCCGCGAGGACCCGCATCCTCGTCGTCACCGAGGCGATCTTCGTCAATCGCATCCTCGACGATCCCGAATTGGCCGGCGTTTCGGCGGTCCTTTTCGACGAAGCGCATGAGCGCCATCTCGACAGCGATCTCGGCCTCGCGCTCGCGCTGGAAAGTCAGTCGGTGCTGCGCGAGGATCTGCGCATTCTTGTCATGTCGGCGACGATCGACGGGAGCCGGTTCGCGCGCCTCCTTGCGGCGAATGCCCCGGTGATCGAAAGCGAAGGGCGCGCCTTTCCGCTCGAGATCGCATGGTTGGGCAGTTCGCCGCAGCAACGGATCGAGGATGCGGTGGCGGATGCGATCGCAGTCGCCTGGCGCGATCGGGCGGGCGACATCCTCGCCTTCCTTCCCGGCGTCGGCGAGATCGAGCGCGTGCGCGAGCGGGTCGAGGCGCGCCTGCCCGGCGCGCTTGTCCTCCCCTTGCACGGTCAGGTCGAACCCGCTGGCCAGCGCGCGGCCGTCCGGCGCGATCCCGAAGGCAGGCGCCGCATCGTTCTCGCGACCGCCATCGCGGAGACCTCCCTGACTCTCGACGGCGTGTCGATCGTTATCGATAGCGGGCTGTCGCGCCGGGCGGAATTCGATCGCGCGGCGGGTACGACGCATCTGGTCACGTCTCGCGCCAGCCAGGCCGCTGCCGCCCAACGCGCGGGAAGGGCGGCGCGTCAGGGCCCGGGAACCGCGTATCGCTTGTGGGAGGAGGGCGGTCACAAGGGACGACCGCCATACGATGCGCCCGAGATCGTAACCGCCGATCTCGCGCCGCTTGTCCTCAAGATCGCTCAATGGGGCAGCGACCCACTCGACCTGCGCTGGCTCGATCCGCCGCCCGAGGCTTCGCTCGCTTCCGCGCGGAAACGCTTGGAGAAGCTGGGCGCGCTCGACGTCGAGGGACGGATCACCGAATTCGGATCGCGGCTGGCCGCCATGCCGCTCGATCCCGAAGGCGCAGCGGCGGTGCTTTATGGCGCCAGGGCCGGGCAGTCACGGGAAGCTGCCGAATTGCTGCTGCTGACGCAGGAGCGCGGCCTTGGCGGGCGCGGCGAGGATCTGGCCGCGCGCCTTTCCCGCTGGCGCAGCGACAGGATTCCTCGGGCGCAGGCGAGCCGGACATTGGCGAAGGGTTGGGCCGAGCGCGCGAGGAAATTGATCGGAGAGGAAGGCGAGCCGGATAGATCAATCGCGGGCGCCGACAATCCGGCGATCTTCCTCGCCGCGGCCCGCCCCGATTTCATCGCGAGGCGCCGCGATGCGTCGGGCGAACACTGGATCGCGGCGGGCGGCCGGGGCTTCGTGCTCGACCCAGCCTCGCCCTTGGCGCGCGCGGAATGGCTGATAGTCGCCGATGCGCAGGGGCAGGCCAGAGGCGCGCGGATCACTTCGGCGGCGCAATTGGAGCTGGCCGATATCGAAGCGCAGTTCCCCGATCTGATCGAGCGCACCTCGGTGCTCAACTGGAACGAGGAGGAACAGCGGGTCGAAGCCCGGCTGGAGCGGCGGCTTGGCGCGATCAAATTGGCGAGTGGGCCCGATCCCAGTCCCGATCCTGCGGCGATTGTGGACATGCTTGTGGATAAGGCTCGGGATAGGCTGGGGACGATCCTGCCTGAGGCGCTGCTGGCGCGGGCGCGCCATGCCGGGATCGATGCTCTTTCGAAGGACGCTCTGGCGGAGAGCGCCGATCTCTGGCTTGCGCCTCTGCTTGCTGGCCGCCGCGATCTCGGCGTGGCGAAAAGCAAATTGGTCGAGGCAGTCCTGAATCTACTCGATTGGGAC
The DNA here is from genome assembly GCA_009993605.1 of Erythrobacter sp. GTDB lineage: Bacteria > Pseudomonadota > Alphaproteobacteria > Sphingomonadales > Sphingomonadaceae > Qipengyuania. The sequence goes on along the minus strand of JAACTB010000013.1, from coordinate 185,247 downwards.
ACGCGCCAGCGCCTCGACCGGATCACGCCGCGCGAATTCGTTTCGCCCGCGGGGACGCATCATCCGATCGACTATACCGGCGACGATGCGCCGAGCGTGGAGGTCCGGGTGCAGGCGTTGTTCGGGCTCGAACGGCATCCGATGGTCGGGCCCGAACAGGGCGGCACGCCGCTGCTGCTCAAGCTGACGAGCCCCGCCGGACGTCCGATCCAGGCGACGCGCGACTTGGCCGGGTTCTGGCGTGGCAGCTGGGCGCAGGTGAAGAAGGAAATGAAGGGCCGCTATCCCAAGCATCGCTGGCCGGACGAGCCATGGAAGGAAGCGCCGAGCCTCAAGACGAAGAACGCCTTTTCAAGAGGCAACAGCTGAATTAGGAGATTCGGGACGCTTCAGCGTCCCGCAAGCGCGACCGCGCGCCGCGGCTTCTGCCGCGAAGCCAAGGCGGGCGGATGCCCGCCGCCCGGCGTTTGAGGGACTCAATAAGGACTCTCGATCATGACCGCACGTATCTATCAGCGACCGAAATCGGCGATGCAGTCCGGCAAGGCACGCGTCGATGAGTGGGTGCTCGAATTCGAACAGTCCGAAGCGCGCCGCGCCGATCCCTTGATGGGGTGGACGGGCAGCGGAGACACGCAGGCGCAGATCCAGCTGAAATTCCCCTCCAAGGACGAGGCGAAGGCCTATGCCGAGAAATACGGCATCCCCGCGCGTGTCCATGCGACGCCGCCCAAGACGCTGAAATTGCAGGCTTACGCGGATAATTTCCGCTAGGGACGGAACGCGCGGCCTCGTACACTCCGCGCGGCGCTTGCAAATCATCGCCACCACAGCCATATGGCCGCCCGGGAGTCGGGTGGACGTTCGCGTCTGCTCACCGGGTCAGGTCCGGAAGGAAGCAGCCCAGGTAGATGGCAGCGGGTCGCTCGGCTCCTTTTTCACTCACTTTTTGCCCAAGCGCAAAATGACACGCGCCGCATGACAAGCGGGGCATCAGGCCCTACCTAATGGGCATGGGTGATTCACCGGACACTTCAGACGGCCTCCCGTGGGAGACCGGAGCGGACGACGCTTCGGACGATAACGCGCCCAGCGCCGCCGAGCTCGAGGAGGCTGGCCAGGGATCGATGTTCGGTGCTGCGCCGGAACCGACCGATGCTCCGCCGCCCAATTCTCCGATGCCCAATTCTCCGCCGGCCAGTGCTTCGCCGTCCGAGCCCCGCGCCGATACTCCGCCAGCGCAGCCCATGGCGCCCGACCCGGCGCAACCCTATCGCGTGCTCGCGCGCAAATACCGGCCCCAGACCTTTTCCGAACTGATCGGGCAGGAACCGATGGTCCGCACGCTCGCCAATGCGATCGCGCGCGACCGGCTGGCCCATGCCTTCCTGATGACCGGCGTGCGCGGGGTGGGCAAGACCTCGACCGCGCGCCTGATCGCCAAGGCGCTGAACTGCATCGGGCCGGATGGGCAGGGCGGCCCGACGATCGATCCGTGCGGCGTGTGCGAACCGTGTGTCGCCATCGCGGAAGGCCGCCATATCGACGTGATCGAGATGGACGCCGCCAGCCATACCGGCGTCGACGACGTGCGCGAGATCATCGAGGCGGTGCGCTATTCCGCAGTGTCGGCACGCTACAAGATCTACATCATCGACGAAGTCCACATGCTGAGCCGCAACGCCTTCAATGCGCTGCTGAAGACGCTGGAAGAGCCACCCGCGCATGTGAAATTCCTGTTCGCTACGACTGAGGTCGACAAACTACCGGTGACGGTGCTCAGCCGCACCCAGCGCTTCGATTTGAGGCGCATTCCCGCCAACCTGCTGAAAGAGCATTTCGCCGAAATCTGCCGCAAGGAAGATGTCGAGGCGGAGGACGAGGCGCTCGCCATCGTCGCCAATGCGGCCGAAGGCTCGGTGCGCGACGGGCTCTCGATCCTCGATCAAGCGATCGCCCATGCCGATATGGGTGCGGATGATCCGGCTGGCGAGGGATCGGGCAGCGTGGTGACGGCGGAGCGCGTGCAGTCCATGCTCGGTCTCGCCGACAAGGGTGCGCAGCGGCGGCTGCTCGGCCATTTGCTCGAAGGGCAGGCGAAACCGTTATTGGCCGGTGTTGACGAGCAGTACGCGCTCGGCGTCGAGCCGCTGTCGATGATGCGGGCGCTGATGGATATCGTTCATCGGATTACCGTAGCGCAGGTTTCCGGCGCCGAACCCGATGCGCCGAGCGCAGACGAACGCGCGCAACTCGCCGCCTGGGCGGAAGCGATACCCGCGGGCCGCCTTCACCGCCTGTGGCAATTGCTGCTCAAGGGACATGAAGAGGTGCGGCAGGCGCCCGACCCGCTCGTTTCCCTGCGCATGGCGCTGCTGCGCACGCTCCACGCCAACGACCTGCCCGATCCAGGACGGCTGGCGCAGATCATCGCGGATGCGGCGGCGAATACTCCTGCCGTGTCCGCGCCGTCCGAGAGCGCTGCCGATACAGCGGCGCCCGCAGCCAGGGCGCTCGACTGGCTCGACCTGATTGCGAAGGTGGAGGATGCGGGGCAGCATCTCGCCGCCAGCACGATGAAATTGCAGATCCGCCCGATCGCGGTCGAAAGCGGGCTGCTGAGATACAGCCGCGATGCGCGCTACCGGGACGATATCGGCCCGCAATTGCGCGAAGCCCTACATCTCGCGACCGGCGAACGCTGGCAGATCGAGGAAGCGCCGGAAGGCGGATCGCCCTCGGTGATCGAACGCGAACAGGATGCCGCCGCTGACGCCCAGCGCGAGGCGCGCGAACATCCGCTGGTGAAGGCTGCATTCGCTGCCTTTCCCGATGCCGAAATCCTGGAAGAAAGACAGACGCCGTCCCCCCGGCGCGATTGGAGACGCGAAGCATGAAGTCGATGGAAGAAATGATGGCCGCCGCCCAGAAGGCCGCCGAGACGATCCAGAACCAGATGGGCGAGGCGCAGGCCAAGCTCGACACAATCGAGGTCGAAGGCAATGCCGGTGGCGGCATGGTCAAGGTCCGCGCCACCGCGCGCGGCCGCATCCTCGGCGTCGCGATCGACGACAGCCTGATGAATCTCGACGAGAAGCAGATGCTCGAAGATCTGGTCACCGCCGCCTTCAACGATGCGCGCGACAAGGCGGATCGCCGCGCGGGCGAGGAAATGGCGCAATTGCAGTCGGGCATGGGCCTGCCGCCGGGCTTCAATCTGCCCGGAATGGGCTGATCCCGCACCTGAGGAAACTGGAACGATACGCGATCGGGAGGGCGCCATGTCGATTTTCAACCACAATCCGAATGGCACCGGCGCGGGCGCGAAGCCTCCGATCGGTGGCATGGCCATGCCCGGTCTGGGCACGGGACCGCGCATGCCGGTCGCACAGACATTCCGCCACGCGCGCACGCTGAACGGGAAGGATGTCGGCCTCGCATACGATTTTCTGAGCGAGGCAGAGCGCAAGCAATTGCTGCACTTCGCCCGCGCGCCCGATGCGCCGTGGGAGACCTATCTGCCGAAAAATGACGTGTGGCACGGGCGGATGATCAATCCGCGCTCCATGCCGCCGAAGATCTTGAAGCTGATGGAAAAGATCAGGCGCCGCACCGCCAGGCATATTGCGGCGGATTACGGCATAGCCGATCCGATCTATGCCGATACGCTCCAGCTGGTGCGCTGGCGCGTCGGCGACGATCAGGCCGCGCACGCCGATTGCGAGGAGCCGGATGGGAGCCCCAACCAGTTCCCCTGGCGCGCCTTCGCCTCGATCATCTACCTCAACGACGAGTATGGGGGCGGGGCGATCCACTTCCCGAAACTGGGCCTGCGCCCGGAATTGAAGCCGGGCCTGCTCGCCTATTTCCCCTCTACCGCGGATTACCTCCACGGGGTGGAGAAAATCACGGCGGGCGAGCGGTTTACCTTCAGCTGTTTCTACACGTTCGACAAACGCCGGCACGACGGTCTTTCGGTCTGATGGCCTCGTCGCCCGGTTCGTGATAAGCTGACCCGTAAAGGAGAGATCGGATGGCTACGGTGATGAACGACAACGCGGTCGGCAATGATAGCGACGTACGGGCGCAGGTCTCGGACGAGGAATGGGCGGTCCGCGTCGATCTCGCCGCGGCTTATCGCCTGGTGGCGCTTTACGGCTGGGACGATCTGATCTTCACGCATCTGTCCGCGCGCATTCCGGGGCCGGAACATCACTTCCTCATCAATCCCTACGACATGATGTTCGAGGAGATCACCGCCTCGTCCTTGGTCAAGATCGATGTCGACGGGCAGCCGGTTCTCAGGACCAGCCACCCAGTCAATCCGGCGGGGTTCACCATCCATTCTGCACTGCACATGAACTGCGAGGATGCAGCGGCGGTAATGCATCTGCACACGCCGAACGGGCAGGCGGTCAGCGCGATGGAATTCGGACTGCTGGAGCATACCCAGACGGGCATGATCGCGCGCCACGACATCGCCTATCACGACTATGAAGGCATCGCGACCGACCTCGAAGAGCGCGAGCGGCTGGTCGAGGACATGGGCGACAAGCACGCGATGATCCTGCGCAATCACGGCACGCTGGCGATCGGCAAGACGGTCGGCCAGTGCTTCCTGCGCCTCTATTTCATCGAGCGCGCCTGCGAAGCCCAGGTCGCGATGCTGAGCGCCGGCCGCGAGAATTTGAACACTCCACCGCAGGGTACCCCCGAAAAGGTTCAGAGCCAGACGCCCGCCGCCGGAATGGGCATGGTCGCGGATGGGCTGGCCTGGCCGGCGTTGTTGAGGAAGCTCGACCGGATCGATCCGGGGTTCCGGGAGTGAGTTGATCGCAGTTCAAAAGCGACGATTTCGGATTCCGCGCCTAATTTCGGTCGTTACTGTAGTCGCGCCCTCGTCTTTAAACTGCCATTGACTGTCGCTTAAATACAATCAACACTGCATTTAGTGCGCTTGCATTCACTGATTGTCCAATAGGATAAGCAATGAGCAGTATTACAATTGATAGTTACACGACAGTATCGAGTCGGCTCGAAATGAGGTTCGACGATACCATTCTGTCGTTTGGCACATGCTTTTTTTGGAGAGAAGGTGAAGACTGTTTTCTGGTAACTAACTGGCATAATCTTTCTGGTATAAATCCGATAACTGGCAAGCACCTTAGCAACACGCTTGCTGAACCAAACAAAATTCAGTTCGATGTTTGGATAAATCAGGATTTGAACAAACGAGGATTTGCCTGCGTTCCTATTGAAAATGAGGATGGCCCGCTTTGGCTGGAGCACCCGATACATAGGAAGAGCGTCGATGTCGTGTGTTTGAGACTGCCTGCTGACATCTCACCCCACGTTTTCCCAATTAATAAGCAAGACCAGCAACCACTCGTCACGCGTATTGCTGACGAAGTTTTCGTTCTGGGTTTTCCCATGGGAGTTGGTCCTGAAAAACTACCAGTGTGGAAAAGGGCGAGTGTTGCGTCAGAACCGGATATTGACGTTGATCGACTACCGAAATTTCTTATCGACACCGCTACCGCACAGGGTATGTCAGGCTCTCCCGTAGTTCACCGCACCACCGCAGGCCTGACCGAAGACGGTAGTATGAGTATGTTCGCCGGACCAGTTAGTCGGTTCGTGGGAGTGTATTCCGGACGGCTAACGTCGGGAAACAGCCTTGAAGCCCAGCTCGGTCTTGTCTGGAAATCGCGAGTCATCGGTGAAATTATTGCTGGGACGACCCGAGGACTGCGCCGATAGTTGCTATTGGCGCCACGATCGTTAACACCGTCGGCTAATTGAGATTTTGGCCAGTAAGCCGCTATTCCGCTTTCGGCCAATCCGCCACCTGCTTCCCCACAGCTTCCCACACCGCCCCCGTTGCAGCCCTCTCTCGCGCTTCCCATATTCGGGGCATGAACCAGACACTCCCGCTTCTCCCCCTTCGTGACATCGTCGTTTTTCCCGGCATGGTCGTCCCGCTCTTCGTCGGACGCGACAAGTCCGTGGCCGCTCTCGAGGCGGCGATGGAAGGTTCGAAGGACATCTTCCTGCTCGCCCAGCTGGATCCGGGCTGTGACGATCCCGCACGCGAGGATCTCTACGATATCGGCGTGGTCGCGCGGGTGCTTCAGCTGCTGAAATTGCCTGACGGCACGGTCCGTGTGCTGGTCGAAGGGGCCGACCGCGCGAAGCTCGAAAGCTTCGAGGTGCGGGACGATCACGTCGTCGCTTCGGTCGAAATGCTCGAGGAGCGCACTGCCTCGGGCAGCCAGGTCACCGCAACCATGCGCCAGGTGATCGAGCAGTTTGGCGAATATGCCAAACTTAATAAGAAGCTCGGCGAGGGCGCGGGCGACGAGCTGGGCGAGATAGACGATGCGGGCGAGTTGGCCGACGCCATCGCGGGTGCGGTTGCCGCCAAGGTTTCCGACAAGCAGAGCCTTTTGAGCGAGGACGATCCCCTCAAGCGGCTCGAAATGGTAATGTCCTTCATGGAAGGCGAATTGTCGGTCCTCCAGGTCGAGAAGAAGATCCGCGGCCGCGTGAAGCGCCAGATGGAGAAAACGCAGCGCGAATATTATTTGAACGAACAGCTGAAGGCGATCCAGAACGAGCTCGGCGACGGGGACGAGGACGGCATCAACGAGATCGCCGAGCTGACCGAAACGATCGCGAAGACGAAGCTGTCGAAAGAAGCGCGCGCCAAGGCGGAAAGCGAACTGAAGAAGCTCAAGGGCATGCAGCCCATGAGCGCTGAGGCGACCGTCATCCGCAATTATCTCGACGTGCTGCTGGGCCTGCCTTGGGGCAAGAAATCGAAGCTGAAGAAGGATATCGGCGAAGCGCAGGCCGTGCTCGACGCGGATCATTACGCGCTCGAAAAGGTCAAGGACCGGATCGTCGAATATCTCGCCGTGCAGGCGCGCACCAACAAGCTTAGAGGCCCGATCCTCTGCCTCGTCGGCCCTCCCGGCGTGGGCAAGACCAGCCTCGGCAAATCGATCGCGCGGGCGACGGGGCGTGAGTTCATCCGGCAGTCGCTCGGCGGCGTGCGCGACGAGGCCGAGATCCGCGGCCACCGCCGCACTTATATCGGATCGCTGCCGGGCAAGATCGTCACCAATCTCAAGAAGGCGGGCAAGAGCAATCCGCTCTTCCTGCTCGACGAGATCGACAAGCTTGGCCAGGATTTCCGCGGCGATCCGGCGAGTGCGCTGCTCGAAGTGCTCGATCCCGAACAGAATTCGAAGTTCCAGGACCATTATCTCGAACTCGATATCGACCTGTCGGACGTGATGTTCGTCTGCACCGCGAACTCGCTGAACCTGCCCCAGCCGCTGCTCGACCGGATGGAGATCATCCGGCTGGAGGGCTATACCGAGGACGAGAAGGTCGAGATCGCGCAGCGCCATCTGCTGGACAAGCAGATCAAGCAGCATGGCCTGAAGGACGGCGAGTTCGAGCTGACCGAAGAGGCTCTGCGCGACCTGATCCGCTTCTACACGCGCGAGGCGGGGGTGCGCACGCTCGAGCGCGAGATCGCCAAGCTGGCGCGGAAGAGCCTGCGCCGCATTCTCGAAGGCAAGACGACGAGCGTGACGATCACGCCCGAAAACCTCGCCGATTTCGCGGGCGTTCGCCGCCACAAGCACGGTATGGGCGAGGAAGAGGCGCAGATCGGCGCGGTTACGGGGCTTGCCTGGACCGAGGTTGGGGGGGAGCTGCTCTCGATCGAAAGCGTCACCACGCCGGGCAAGGGCGAGATCAAGACGACCGGCAAGCTAGGCGAGGTGATGACCGAAAGCGTCGCCGCGGCATTCAGCTTCGTGAAGGCCCGCGCGCCTGCCTATGGGATCAAACCGAGCCTGTTCCAGCGCAAGAACATCCACATCCACCTGCCCGAGGGCGCGGTGCCCAAGGATGGGCCGAGCGCGGGCATCGGCATGGTCACTTCGATCGTGTCGACTCTATCCGGTGTGGCCGTGCGGCCCGACGTGGCGATGACGGGCGAGGTGACCCTGCGCGGCCGGGTTCTCGCGATCGGGGGGCTCAAGGAAAAGCTGCTCGCCGCCTTGCGCGGCGGCATCAAGACCGTTCTGATCCCGGAGGAGAACGTGAAGGACCTCGCGGAAATCCCTGCCAATGTTAAGGAAGGGCTTGAAATCGTGGCCGTCAGCCATGTCGACCAGGTTCTCGAGCGCTCGCTCGTCAGCGAACTCGATGCCATCGAATGGACGGAGGCCGACGATCTCGCCAGCCAGCCGATCGCGGTGGGCGAGGTCAATCCGTTGCGAACCGCACACTAAAATCAAGCTATTCGTAAAATTCGCAATTTCTAACTCGGCGCATCCCCTTGCGCCGGGTTAACCATTTTAGTGCTCGATTCGACCGATTTCCTCGCGTTTGGAGCCGATTAGGCTTTGACAGGCCCGATTGGATGCGCTCACTCTCCGCGCCTTCGAGCCGGCGATTCACCGGTTCCCACACCACCGATCCATTCGTCGCATGACGATTTTGCAAACCATCTGGGGGAAACATCACGATGAACAAGAACGATCTTATCAGCGCCGTCGCCGAATCCAGCGGCCTGTCGAAGAACGACGCGTCGAGCGCGGTGGAAGGCGTGTTCGATGCCATTACCAAGTCGCTGTCGAATGGCGATGAAGTGCGTCTCGTCGGCTTCGGCACGTTCTCCGTCGCCAAGCGCAAGGCGTCGACCGGTCGCAATCCGCGCACCGGCGAGCCGATGACGATCAAGGCGTCGAACCAGCCCAAGTTCAAGGCTGGCAAGGGCCTTAAGGATTCGGTCAACTAAGACTGTTTTTCCTGAAAAACGAAACGCCGCGTCGGTCCCGAGGATCGGCGCGGCGTTTTCGTTTGCGTGCGTGCCTACCGCGCCGCAATGGCGTAAAGCGCGATCGCTGCGGCGTTGGACACGTTGAGGCTTTCGATCTGCTCGCCGATCGGCAACCGGGCGAGGGCATCGCAATGCTGACCGATATTATGGCGCATTCCGGGCCCCTCCGCGCCCAGTACCAGTGCCACCGGCCCGGCTGGAAGTGCGTCGGCCAAGGTCGTCTCCGCTTCCCCTGCCAGCCCCAGCCGCCAATATCCCGCTTCGGCGATATCGTCGAGGGCACGGGCGAGGTTGACCACGCGCACCCAGGGCAGCACCTCGAGAGCGCCCGATGCCGATTTGGCGATCACGCCCCCTTCGGGCGGAGCATGGCGGTCCTGCGTCACGATTGCAGCCGCGCCGAACGCCGCCGCCGACCGCATGATCGCGCCGACATTGTGCGGATCGGTCACCTGGTCGAGCAACACGATTGGACGCGCCGCATCGCCGTCGAGCACATCGTCGAGGAACACGTCCTCGAGCGGCGCGCAGTCGAGCACCAGGCCCTGATGCGGCGCATCGCGCGACACCAGCCGGTCGAGATCGGAAGGGGCCGCATATTCCACGACGAAATCTTGCGGCAATTCGCCATCGAGCTCGGCGATCGCCTCGCGCGTGGCCCATAATTTGTGGTGGCGGCGCGCGGGGTTCATCAACGCGGCTTCGACCGCGTGATGGCCCCACAGGCGCACCTGTCCCGTGCTTGCGCGCCCACTGCCGCGCCCGCCCTTCATGCGTCCGGCGCGGCCGCGAAGGGCTCGCTTGCGTTCGGGTTTGGCCATTGCGGGTAATCCTTCCATGTCTTGGCAGGCCCTGTGCCAGCGGCCCCATTGACAGGCAAGCGCCGCTTCGCCAAAGGGGCGCCTCCCGGCGGCTCAGCCCGCCGAAGCCCGTCGCGTTTCGCGCGATATCGGCAAGCCGATGGACAGGTGGCCGAGTGGTTAAAGGCAGCAGACTGTAAATCTGCCCGCGCAAGCGTACGCTGGTTCGAATCCAGCCCTGTCCACCAGTTTTCTCCCGATCTCCCGCTTCGCTGTGCTTTCGGCTGGACGGCAGTCCCGATGACGTCGGTCTTGCCCGGGGGAGGCGCGAGGCCTAACCGGACGCGATGACTCACTCCAACGCGACCCATCATCCGGTCATTTCCGCCACCGGATTGTTCACGCCTGAACACAGCATCTCGAACGCCGAGCTGGTCGAAAGCTTCAATGCCTTCGTCGAGCGGCACAACACCGCACACGCCGAAGCGATCGCGGCAGGCGAGAGGGACGCTCTCCAGCACAGTTCGGTCGAATTCATCGAGAAGGCCAGCGGCATCAAGGCCCGCCATGTCATGGCGAAAGAGCCGGTGCTCGACCCTGAGACGATGGCGCCGCGCTGGGGTGCGCGCGGGAACGACGATCTGTCGATGATGGCGGAAATCGGCGTTGCGGCGTGTCGCCAGGCGCTCGAGCGGACGGGGCGCGATCCCGGCGATGTCGACGCGGTGCTGTGCGCGGCGTCGAACATGGAGCGGCCCTATCCGGCGATGGCAATCGAGATCCAGCAGGCGCTGGGGATCGACGGGTTTGCTTTCGACATGAATGTCGCCTGCTCGTCGGCCACCTTCGGGATCCAGACGGCGGCGGATTATATCCGCGCGGGCAATGCGAAGAGCGTGCTGGTCGTTAGCCCGGAAATCACCAGCGGGCATCTCAACTGGCGCGACCGGGACAGTCATTTCATCTTCGGCGATGTCGCCACGGCGGTCCTGGTCGAGGACACCGGCATCGCGCCCGCCAGCCATTGGGACATTCTGGGCACGCGGCTGAAGACGGTATTCTCCAACAATATCCGCAACAATTTCGGCTTCCTCAATCGCGCGACGCCTGACGATACGAACGAGGCGGACAAATTGTTCGTCCAGGAAGGACGCAAGGTCTTCAAGGAGGTCGTCCCGATGGTCGCCGAGATGATCGTGGCCGAAGCGGAGCGGTTGGACATCGATCCGCAAGGGCTGCGGCGCCTCTGGCTGCATCAGGCCAATGCCGGGATGAATCGCTTGATCGCCCAGCGCGTGCTCGGCCACGAGGCGAGCGAGGATGAAAGCCCGACCGTGCTCGACACCTATGGGAATACGTCCAGTGCTGGGTCGATCATCGCGTTTCACCTGAACAATGACGACCTCGAAAGCGGAGACAGTGGGCTGATCTGTAGCTTCGGCGCGGGCTATTCCGCTGGGACCGTGTTCGTCCGCAAGGTGGGATGAGGCCTCTCCGACGCTTGCCGGGTGCGCCGTGCGGCTCTAGACGCGGTCTATGCCAGGTGAACTGCTAGACAATCACGGGCGGGGCGATGCCAGTTGGTCCTTGCCCTCGATCCATCCCGAAGGGCGCAAATTCGGACTGATCGCCCTCGGCATCAGCCTGATCTTTCTGTTGCTGCTGGACTGGGATCTGATCGGCTGGCCGTTGCTGGCGCTTTCCGCCGGGGTCTTCGCCTTCTTCCGCGATCCCGAGCGGGTCGTGCCGCAGAGCGAGAATGCGATCGTCTCGCCGGCCGACGGGCTCGTCACGCTGATTGCCGAGGTCGAGCCGCCGGAAGAATTGCAGATCGACGACGGCAGCGGGATCGCGGGCCTGTCGGCAGGGTCGGTGACACGCGTTTCGATCTTCATGAGCGTGTTCGACGTCCACATCAATCGCGCCCCGATCGGCGGCGTTGTGCGGCGTCTGGTGTATCTGCCGGGCCGGTTCCTCAATGCCGATCTCGACAAGGCCAGCGAAGAGAACGAACGCCAGCATATCATGATCGAGCGTGCCGACGGGGTGCGGATCGGATTTACTCAGATCGCAGGCCTGGTCGCGCGGCGCATCGTGCCTTTCGTAAAAGTCGGCGATACGCTGGGCGTGGGACAGCGGGTCGGCCTGATCCGCTTCGGAAGCCGGGTGGATGTGTATCTGCCCGCAGGCACCGATTCGAAGGTTCTCCTGGGCCAGCGCGTCATCGCCGGCGAAACGGTGCTCGGCGAGATCGGCACTCGCAAGCTGATCGAAGGAATTGCACAATGACCGCTCCCTCTCCCGAAGACCGTCCTCGTCTCGGCCCCAAGGCGACCGAAGACGAGCCGTTCGATGCCGCCCCGGTGCCGGTGCGCAAGGGCCTGTCGCTGCGGGCCCTGCTGCCGAACGCGATCACTGCTGCGGCGCTGTGTTCGGGGCTTACGGGGGTGCGCTTCGCTATCGGCGGGGATTGGGGCTTCGCGGTGATGGCGATCATCTTCGCCGGCGTGCTCGACGGTATCGATGGGCGCATAGCGCGGTTGTTGAACGCGCAATCGCGGTTCGGGGCCGAGCTGGACAGCCTAGCCGATTCGCTGTCCTTCGGAACGGCGCCCGCGATCATCGTATATCTCTGGTCGCTACAGGATCTGCCACGCTTCGGCTGGTTCGCGGCGCTGGCTTTCGCGGTCTGCTGCGCCCTACGCCTCGCGCGCTTCAACGCGCAGATCGATACCGACGTCCAACCGCACAAATCGCTCGGGTTTCTGACGGGCATTCCCGCGCCGGTCGGGGCGGGGCTCGTGTTTCTGCCGTTCTATCTGTGGATCGCCACGGGTGAGGCGTTGTTCCGCTCGCCCTATCTGGTCGGACCATGGGTCGCACTGATCGCAGCGCTGATGATCTCGAATTTGGCCACGCTCAGCTGGACATCGCTGCGGCCGCGCCGCAGCGTGCGGCTCGAATTGCTGGCGTTCGCAGGCCTGTTCTTCGCAGCCCTGCTGCTGGAGCCGTGGTGGACGCTGGTGGGTATCTGCGCGATCTATCTCGCGCTGCTGCCGTATGGGTGGCTGCGTTACGCTCGAATCAGGCGACAGCGCGGGTAACAGGAACGCCCGCCGACTTGCGGGTAGTTGCCGAGCGGCTCGCCACAAACGAGGGCCGCAGCCTGGCGCGGGTCACTGCCCGGACCTGCTCTTCTACGATCCGCGATGCCTTCAATTCGCCACGCAACCGGCCGAAGGCGGACCACCAACGCAGTCCGCTATCGGCCAGGACGGCAGCGCTGGCCAGAGCCAGGAGGGAGAGGGCGGCGATGAGAGCGTGTGCGAACATCATACTATCTTTCCGAAAGACCCCACTGTTGATCGGGGCTGTCGACAGACCGCTTGACAGCCTGTGGACGATATGTGGAAAACACCGAATGTCCGCTGGAGTTCCAGCGTTGAGCCCTTGTTCTCTATTTGTTCCAACCAGTCAAGTCGTTTTTGCGACGGGCGGAGCATTTTTGGCGACATTTCGAGGCTGGATTTTCGCGTGAACCCGCGCTAAGTGGCGCCCGTTCGTCCCGGCACAGGCTTTAATCGCCTGACCCGGAACGGACAAAATCCACATGGAAGGCGCACATACCGGTGCCCGTCGCGGGAATGACCGCATTGGGTTTCCAGCTTTCCAGAGGCACAACCGGAAAGGAATTCTATTATGACGGCTCCTACCGTCACGATGCAGCAATTGATCGAGGCCGGCGCGCATTTCGGCCACCAGACCCACCGTTGGAACCCGCGCATGAAGCCGTATATCTTCGGCGCGCGCAACGGCATCCACATCATCGACCTGTCGCAGACCGTGCCGCTGTTCGAGCGCGCGCTCGATTTCGTGCAGCAGACCGCGCGTTCGGGCGGCAAGGTGCTGTTCGTCGGGACGAAGCGCCAGGCGCAGGATGCGATTCGCGAAGCCGCGCTTTCTTCGGGCCAGCATTTCGTCAACCATCGCTGGCTGGGCGGCATGCTCACCAACTGGAAGACGATCTCGGGTTCGATCAAGGAATTGAAGTCGCTCGAGGAACAGCTCGCCGGCGACACCAGCGGCCTGACCAAGAAGGAAGTGCTCAACCTGACGCGCAAGCGCGACAAGCTCGAGATGTCGCTGGGCGGCATACGCGACATGGGCGGCATTCCCGACGTGATGTTCGTGATCGACGCGAACAAGGAAGATCTCGCGATCAAGGAAGCCAACGTGCTCGGCATTCCGGTGGTTGCGGTGCTCGACACCAACACCGATCCTTCGGGCATCGCCTTCCCGATCCCCGGCAATGACGACGCCAGCCGCGCCGTGCGCCTCTATTGCGACGCGATCGCCGATGCGGCGCGTTCGGGCAAGGGCGCGGGCGTGCAGGATTCGGGCCGGGATGTCGGCGCGATGGACAGCCCGCCGGCCGAGGCCGCGGCCTGATCCAGCCCGGTCGCGCAGGCGTCATGCCCGCGTAACCGAACATCTCCATGCGCCGGACCGCCCCTCGCGGCAGTCCGGCGCCGCACCTTTATTCAAAAGGAATACGAACATGGCGAATTTCACCACCGCCGATATCAAGGCGCTGCGCGAACGCACCGGCGCGGGCATGATGGATGCCAAGAAGGCGCTCGTCGAAACCGATGGCGATCTGGAAGCCGCAGTCGACGCGCTGCGTGCCAAGGGCCTTGCCACCGCTCAGAAGAAGTCCAGCCGCACCGCGGCCGAGGGCCTGATCGGCGTCGCTGTCGAAGGCACCAAGGGCGTTGCCGTCGAAGTGAACTCGGAAACCGACTTCGTCGCCAAGAACGACCGGTTCCAGGATTTCGTCCGCTCGGTCACCGATGTCGCGATCACCGCCGACAGCGACGATGTCGAAGCGCTGAAGGCCAAGGACTATCCCACCGGCGGCACCGTTTCCGACAAGCTGACCGACAATGTCGCCACCATCGGCGAAAACCAGCAGATCCGCCGCATGAAGACCGTTTCGGTCAATAACGGCGTCGTCGTGCCCTACATGCACAACGCGGTCGCGCCGAACCTCGGCAAGATCGGCGTTCTCGTCGCGCTCGAGAGCGAGGCGGACAAGGATACGCTGGAAGCGCTCGGCAAGCAGATCGCCATGCACATCGCCGCGGCCTTCCCGCAGGCGCTGAATGCCGACGGTCTCGACGCCGACCTGATCGAGCGCGAGCGCGCCATCGCCAAGGAAAAGGCGGCGGAAAGCGGCAAGCCCGAAAACGTGCAGGACAAGATGGTCGAAGGCGCCGTGGCCAAGTTCGCCAAGGAAAACGCGCTTCTCAGCCAGCTGTTCGTGATGGACAACAAGACCCCGATCTCCGAAGTCGTCGCCAAGGCGGGCAAGGATGCGGGCAAGCCGATCGAACTGGTCGACTATGTCCGCTTCCAGCTGGGCGAAGGCATCGAGAAGGAAGAGACCGATTTCGCGGCGGAAGTCGCGGCGGCGGTAAAGGGCTGATCCTTCCGAATACAGAATGCGGACGGCCGCCGGACCCAGCAAGACGGGGTTCGGCGGCCGTTCTCGTTTGCGCACCGGCGACGCGTGAGCCTGTGATTTAAAAGAATTTTTACCGCTCTGCGAGCAAAATGCCGACTTTCCAAAACCGGATGAATCGATCGGGAAGGGGGAAGAATGTCAGGCCAGAACCAATCATATCACATCCATTCCTCGGGCGATGCGCGGTCGCTCGAAGTCGTCTCTCAGGTGGGCCTGGACAGCAGCGATCTGGCGCTCTGCCTCCTCGAACAAAGCCCCGATTGCGTAAAGATTTTGAGCGTCGACGGCACGCTCGATTTCATGAACTGCAACGGTCTCGATGCGATGGAGATCGACGAACCCGAAAAGGTTTTGGGCCAATTGTGGTGGCATCTCTGGCCCGATCATTCCCAGGCTACGGTGGAAGCCAATTTTCGCTCCGCCCTCGGTGGGCGCACGGTGGTGTTTCAGGCTTTCTGCCCGACAGCCAAGGGCACTCCGCGCAACTGGTCGGTGAATCTGAAGCCGATGATCGCGCGCGACGGGCCGGTGGTTTCGGTGCTAGCGACCTCGCGCGAAATCGGGTCTGCCTGACACTCCGGCGTCTGCCGACAGGCCGCTGGGCCCGTCACCCCTCCATGGCCCATTCCCCTTTGCGCATGAAGGGCTTCGCGGTTAAGGAACCTCGTCCCAACAGCTTGACGAGATTGCCGCACCGATGCCCATGCCTCCGATGAAACGCGTCCTCCTGAAATTGTCGGGCGAGGTGCTGATGGGGGACGGGCCGTTCGGAATCGACCCGGATTTCGTCATGGAGCTCGCCGAAGAGGTGAAGCGCGCCAAGGAGACCGGGCTCGAAATCTGCCTCGTCATCGGCGGCGGCAATATCTTTCGCGGCATGGCGGGCGCGGCGCGGGGGATGGACCGCGCGCAGGCCGACTACATGGGGATGCTCGCCACGGTGATGAACGCGCTCGCCATGCAGAACGCGCTCGAACAGATCGGCGTGCCGACGCGGGTGCAGTCCGCGATCCAGATGGATCAGGTGTGCGAACCGGTGATCCGTCGCCGGGCGGAGCGGCATCTGGAAAAAGGGCGGATCGTGATCTTCGCCGCCGGAGTCGGCGCGCCCTATTTCACCACCGATAGCGGCGCGGCCCTGCGCGCAGCGGAAATGCGCTGCGATGCGCTGCTGAAGGGCACCAGCGTCGACGGGGTCTACAGCGCCGATCCCAAACAAGACCCCGATGCGCAGCGTTTCGACACAGTAACTTACGACCGGGTCCTGGCAGACAATCTCAAGGTGATGGACGCCAGCGCGGTGGCGCTCTGTCGCGACAACGATATTCCGATCGTGGTCTTCTCGATCCGCGAGAAGGGCAATCTTGCACGCGTGCTTTCGGGCGAAGGCGTGCAGACCATCGTCGAGAACCGCAAATAGACCGGACCCAATCAGACCGGACGCAATCAGACCGGACCAGGTCACAGAACAGAGGAAGCCGATCATGGCCAAATACGACAAATCCGACATCGACCGCCGTATGCAGGGCGCCGTCGAGAGCCTGAAGGGCGATCTTTCCGGCCTGCGCACGGGCCGCGCGAACACCAGCCTGCTCGATCCGGTGGTGGTCGAAGTCTATGGCGCGATGATGCCGCTGTCGCAGGTCGCGACGGTCAACGCGCCCGAGCCGCGCATGTTGTCGGTCCAGGTGTGGGACAAGGCGAATGTGACGGCGGTCGAAAAAGGGATCGCGAAGTCCAATCTCGGCCTCAACCCGATCGTCGACGGCCAGACCCTGCGCCTGCCGATGCCCGACCTGACTGAGGAACGGCGCAAGGATCTCGCCAAGCTGGCGGGCGAATATGGCGAAAAGGCCAAGATCGCCATCCGCAATGTGCGCCGCGACGGGATGGAAGCGCTGAAGGACGACGAGAAGAAGAAGGAAATCTCCGAGGACGACCGCAAGCGGAGCGAGGACGACGTCCAGAAGATGACCGACAAGCATGTCGGCGAGGTCGACGATGCGGTCGCGAAGAAGGAACAGGAAATCCTGACGCAGTGACGACTGCGACCGGCGCGACCTCTCATGTCTGAATCCACCGGATCACGCGCGCGCCATGTCGCCATCATCATGGACGGCAATGGCCGCTGGGCGAAGCGGCGCGGCCTGCCGCGCGCCCTCGGCCATCGGCGCGGCGTGGAAGCGGTGCGCAAGCTGGTCCGCGCGGTAGAGCCGCTGGGGATCGACTGCCTGACGCTCTATGCGTTCAGCAGCGAGAACTGGAAGCGGCCCGAGGATGAAATCGATCATCTGATGGGTCTGCTCCGGCGCTTCATCGAGACCGATCTGCCCGAATTCATCGCCAATGATGTGCGGTTGAAGATCATCGGCGATTATCACGCACTTGCGCCCGATATCGTCGAATCGATCGAGGATGCGATCGAGCGTACCTCCGGGGGCAAGCGCATTCTCGCGGTCGCGCTCAATTACGGATCGCAGCAGGAAATCGTCCGCGCCGCCGGCCTGGCCGCCCAGGAAGGGGAAGTGACCGAAGCCAGCCTCGCCCGCCATCTCTACACCCACGATCTCCCGCCGCTCGATCTCCTCATCCGCACCAGCGGCGAAGTGAGGCTGTCCAATTTTCTCTTGTGGCAAGCCGCCTACGCGGAGATGGTGTTTACCGATGTGCTCTGGCCCGATTACACGCCCGAGCATCTGAGGACCGCGCTCGACGATTTCGCGGCCAGGGAGAGACGTTTTGGCGGCAGGTGAGCTCGCGGAAAACCGCAAGCGCGACAGGGTGAAGGCCCTCGCCATGCGGGCGATGGCCGTGCCCTTGTCGGTGCGGACCAGCGATCTGCCCAAACGCGCGGCTTCCGCCGTGGTGATGCTCGCGCTGGCGGGCACCGCGCTCTGGCTCGGCGGGCTATGGTTCGACGGCTTCGTGATCCTCGTCGCCGCGATCTGCCTGTTCGAGGCGGTGCGCCTGATCCGCCGCGCGGGGCGCGCCGCATCGACGGCTCTGGTGCTGTTCGGCTGCGCGGTCGCGATCCTGTATGTCGGAGCGGCTTCCGCCATGTTGATCGAACTGCCGATCCCGGTCGTGCTCGGCGTGATCGCGATCGTTGTCGCCACCGATACCGGCGCCTATTTCAGCGGGCGATCGATCGGCGGACCGAAGATCGCGCCGCGCATCAGCCCGTCCAAGACCTGGGCCGGGCTCGGCGGCGGGATGGTCGCCGCGGGCCTGGTCTCGCTCGGTTTCTTCTTTTCCAATGTCGGCGAGCGCGCCTTTTCGCCGATGGGCGCGGGCGCCTTCGCGGTCGGCGCCGGCTTGGCCATCGTCGCCCAGGCGGGCGATTTTCTCGAAAGCTGGTTCAAGCGCAAGGCGGGGATGAAGGACAGCTCCAATTTGATCCCCGGCCATGGCGGCGTGTTCGATCGGGTCGACGGGATGCTGCCGGTGGCGATCGTCGCTGGCCTGTTATGGTTCTTCGCCCACCCATGAGCGAGCGGCGTTCGATCACGATTCTCGGTGCGACCGGCTCGGTCGGCGGTTCGACGCTCGATCTGATCCGGCGCGATCGTCAGGCGTGGGATATCGTCGCGCTGACGGCGCATTCGAATGTCGACGATCTCGCCCGGCTGGCGCGCGAATTCGGTGCGGAGCTTGCCGTGATCGGTGAGGAGCACCGGCTGGGCGCCCTGCGCGAGGCGCTGGCCGGATCGGATGTGGAAGCGGCTGCGGGGGCGCAGGCTCTGTGCGAGGCGGCGGCGCGCCCGGCGGATATCGCGGTGGCCGCCATCGTCGGCTGCGCGGGTCTCGCTCCGGTCATGGCCGCGATCGAGCGCGGCGGCACGGTTGCGCTCGCCAACAAGGAAGCGCTCGTCAGCGCGGGCGAGGTGATGACGCGCGCGGTCGAGCGGCACGGCGCGCGGCTACTACCGGTCGATTCCGAACATAACGCGATCTTCCAATGCCTTGCAGGCAACAGTTTGGACGATGTCCGCTGGATCACTCTGACCGCGAGCGGCGGGCCGCTGCGGCTCGTCGACGATCTCGATTCGGTTACGCCCGAACAGGCGGTCGCGCATCCGAATTGGGACATGGGCGCCAAGATCAGCGTCGATTCGGCGACCATGTTCAACAAGGGCCTCGAACTGATCGAAGCGCATCACCTGTTCCCGGTCGGGCTCGATAAATTGCGGATCGTGGTTCACCCGCAAAGCGTGATCCACTCGATGGTGGAATATCGCGACGGATCGACTCTGGCGCAGCTCGGCCCGTCCGACATGCGCGTGCCGATCGCCTCCTGCCTCGCCTGGCCGGAGCGGATGGATACGCCGTGCGAACCGCTGGACCTCGCAGCGATCGGGGAATTGTCCTTCTTCGCGCCCGACGAAGAGCGATTTCCCGCGACCCGTCTTGCGCGCCAGGCGGCGGAGGCGGGCGGGGCGGCTCCGGCGGTTCTTAACGCCGCCAACGAGGTCGCGGTCGCCGCATTCCTCGCCGGTCAGATCAAGTTCAGCCGGATCTCGTCACTGGTGGCCGAGGTGCTGGATGGCGGAAACCTGCCGCCCGCGCCGCAATCGCTCGAAGACGTGCTGATGCTGGACCGGGATGCGCGCACGCGGGCGACCGATCTCTTGGAGACTGGCTGACTTGGACACTATCCTGCCCCTGTGGGTCTATTACGTGCTCGGCTTCCCGCTCCTGCTCGGGCCGCTCGTGACCCTGCACGAACTCGGGCATTATCTGGTCGGGCGCTGGTTCGGCGTTCAGGCTGAGGCGTTTTCGGTCGGATTCGGTAAGGAAATCGCGGGCTTCACGGACAAACGTGGGACGCGGTGGAAATTGTCGGCTCTGCCGCTCGGCGGCTACGTCCAGTTCAAGGGCGACATGAACCCCGCCAGCATTCCCGATGGCGAGGCGGTCGCTGCGCTGAGCGAGGAAGAGAAGCGCGGCAGTTTCCACCATGCGGCGCTGTGGAAACGCGCGCTCATCGTTTTTGCGGGTCCGGCGACCAATATCCTGATAACGCTCGCGATCTTTGCGGCCTTCTTCGCCAGCTTCGGCCAGCCGGTCGCCGCCGATCCCGAGCAGACCAACGTCATTCAGAGCTTTGCGCCGGAATCGGTCGCCGAGGCGGCGGGGATGCGCGAAGGCGACCGGGTCGTCGCGATCGATGGCGAGCCGGTGCGGCAATTCTCCGACATTACCGACCGCGTGATGATGTTCCCCGGCAAGGCCGTCACCATCGATGTCGAGCGCGACGGTGATCGGATCGCGATCCCGCTGACGATCGGTTCGACCGTGGAAGAGGACAGCTTCGGCAATTCCTCGCGCATCGGGCGGCTGGGCATCTATTCCGCGCCGATCGCGTGGGAGCCGGTTGGGCTGCTTGCGGCAGGGCCGCTGGCAGTCGAGCACAGCGTCAATCTCGTCGACATGATGGTGACGGGAATCGCCCAGATCTTTACCGGCGATCGTTCGGTCCGCGAGCTGGGCGGGCCGGTCAAGATCGCCAAATATTCGGGCGAGCAACTGAGCCTAGGGCTGACCGCCTTCGTCAACTTCGCGGCGCTGATTTCGCTTAACTTGGCATTCATCAACCTGCTGCCAATTCCCGCCCTCGACGGCGGGCACCTGGCATTCTACGCGGCCGAAGCGGTCCGTCGAAAGCCGGTCGGCCCGCGCGGTCAGGAACTGGCGTTTCGCACCGGTATGGCCCTCGTGCTCATGCTGATGATATTCGTCACGATTAACGATCTGATCAGCCTGCCGATATTCGGCAGTTGACCGGGGACGGGACACGGTAGCGACCTTCTAGAACCGCCACGACGCTTGAAAGGTTCCGGTGCATCGGGCAAGGGGCGGCGCACATTGCCGACCTGGTCATGGCGCGGCGGGATCGCCCGCTCGCAAGGCAGGCGAAGTGGTACCGGGTCCACTGAATGAATGGGACGGGTTTTCCTTGTCGAAGATAGGATATTTGATGGCCGCCAAGGGATCGAAACTGACCGGGCGGATGCCCGCCTTACTGTTGGCCGGCTCGATGCTGGCAGGCGTTCCCGGCATCGCCGCGGCGCAGGATGCCGAGCCGGTCGCGCAGCCTGCCGCCCAGCCGGTGGCTCAGCCCGCCACGCAGCAGGCCCAGCAGATCGTGCGCACGATCGCGGTTTCGGGCGCGCAGCGGCTCGAACCGCAGACGATCCTTTCCTACATCCAGCTGCGGCCGGGTCAGGAATGGAATCAGGTCGTCGGCGACCAGGTTCTGAAGGAACTCTACGCGACCGAGCTCTTCGCCAATGCGAGCGTGAGCTACGATGATGGCGCGGTCCTGATCGAGATCGTCGAGAACCCGGTCGTCAACCGCATCATCCTGGAAGGAAACGAGCGGATCAAGGACGACAAGATCGTCCCCGAAATCCGCCTCGCGCCGCGCCAGATCTTCACGCGCAGCAAGGTCCGCGCCGATGTCGCGCGCATCATCGAGCTCTACAAGCGCCAGGGCCGCTTCGCCGCGACGGTCGAGCCGAACATGGTGCAACTGGCGCAGAACCGCGTCGACGTCGTGTTCGAGATCACCGAAGGCCCAAAATCCAAGGTCCGCCAGATCAACATCATCGGCAACGAGGTGTTCTCTGATGGCGACCTGAAGGGCGAGATGGTGACGAAGGAGGCGCGTCTCCTTTCCATCCTCAGCTCCAACACCAGCTACGATCCCGATCGCCTCGCCTTCGACCAGGCGAAGCTGCGCGAATTCTATCTGACCGAAGGCTATGCCGATTTCCGCGTCGTGTCCGCCGTCGCCGAGCTGACGCCCGACCGGCGCGACTTCATCATCACCTATGTGGTGGAAGAAGGCGAGCGCTACAAATTCGGCGATGTCGCGGTCGACAGCCAGCTGCGCGATTTCGACAGCGAGGCGATGAGCCGCAATCTGCCGATGAAGACCGGCGAATTCTACAACGCCAAGCTGATCGAGGACACGGTCGAGCAGTTGACCGAACTGGCCGGATCGTTCGGGTACGCCTTCGCGGACGTGTCGCCGCGCATCTCGCGCAATCCCGAAACGCGCACGATGGATGTGAACTTCATCATCCAGGAAGCGCCGCGCGTCTATGTCGAACGGATCGACGTGAATGGGAACACGCTGACGCAGGACAAGGTCGTGCGCCGCGAATTCCGACTTGTCGAAGGCGATGCCTTCAGCACGCTTCAGGTCGCCCGGTCCGCCGCGCGCATCAATTCGCTGGGTTTCTTCCAGGAAGGCATGGAGATCAATCAGGTCGAAGGCAGCGCGCCCGACCGGATCGTCCTCGAAGCCAATGTCGAGGAACAGGCGACCGGCGAGCTGCAACTGTCGGCGGGCTTCTCTTCGATCGAGAACTTCATTCTCGCCGGCTCCATCCGCCAGCGCAACTTCCGCGGGCGCGGGCAGACGGTGGGGCTGAGCGTCAATTACTCGCGCTATGCCCGCTCGGCGGAGGCCAGCTTCTCCGAACCCTATCTGTTCGACCGCAACATTTCCGCGGGCGTCGACATCTACCGTCGCGATTACAACAGCTTCAATTTCAGCGGGAACGACCGGAACACGACCTTCCAGCAGGCGACCACCGGTTTCTCGCTGCGCGCGGGCGTTCCGCTCACCGAATACAGCTCGCTGATCGGTAGCTACACGCTCAATTACGACGACGTCACGCTCGACGAGAACCAGTTCTTCTCCGATCTCGACGGCGACGGCGTGACGGAATGCGATCCCTTCCGTGCGGGGCGCTATCTGTGCGAGGCGATCGGCCAGCGCACCAGCTCGATCCTCGGCCTCATCTTCAATCTCGATGCCACCGACAGCCGCCTGCGCCCGACGCGCGGTCGCAACCTGTCGCTGACCGCGCAATATGCGGGGCTCGGCGGATCGGTCGAATATCTCAGCATCCGTGGCCGCGCGGGCCAGTATTTCCCGCTTGGGAGCGGGTTCGTCTTCTCGCTGACCGCGGAAGGCGGCGCGATCCGCGGCTTCCGCGACGAGGACGGGGACGGCACCAACGACGTCCGCCTGACCGACCGCTACTTCCTCGGATCGCCGCAGATCCGCGGCTTCGACATTCGCGGCGTCGGCCCTCGCGTACTGCGCCGCCCGATCATTGCGGGCGAGGACGGTAACCCGGTTACCGTGACCGAACGCAACCGCATCCAGGACGACGCGATCGGCGGCACCGCCTATTATCTCGGGCGGGCGGAACTCGATATCCCGCTCGGCAGCGGTGCGCGGTCGCTGGGCCTGCGCCCATCGGTGTTCGTCGACGTCGGCGCGGTATTCAATGTCGAGGATCCGGTGCTTATCCAAAATCCGTTCGGCAGCGAGCGCTTCTTCCCGCTCCTCGACGACAGCGGCAATCCGGTTTTCCTCAATCCGGGGCCGACAACGTCGCCCGACGACGATACGATCGTCGCGATTCCCGTCGGCGATCCCATCCCCGATGGCTTCATCGCGCAGGGTCAGTCGTCGGCCGCGTTCGAGGAGGTCTTCCTCGGCGACACGCCAAGCCCGCGCATCTCCGTCGGTGTCGGGGTCAATTGGAACTCGCCCTTCGGCCCGTTCCGCATCGATCTCGCCTACGCCCTGAAAAAGGTCGAAGGCGACGACACCAAGCTCTTTTCCTTCAACGTAGGGACGCAATTCTGATGAACACGATTTCCAAGATTCTCGCAGGCGCCAGCCTCGCCGCCGCCGCCATGACCGCGCTGCCCGCCAGCGCGCAGGTGACGGGCGCCATCGGCGTCGTCGGTGCGCCGGGCGTGGTCGCGTCGACCAACGCCTTCCGCACCGCCTATCAGCAGATCGGCACCACCTATCAGGCGCAGACTACCCAGATTCAGCAGAAGAACCAGCAGGCCCAGACCCTGTTGCAGCAGCTCGACACGAACAATGACGGCAATCTCGACGAGGCCGAACAGCGCGCCGCGCAGAACGCTCCGCAGGCCCAGCAGATCCAGACGCTGGAGGCCGAAGTCGCCCAGTTGACCAACCAGGTCGAAGCGGCGCGCGTCTACGCGATCGAACAGATCCTGCGTCAGTACGGTGCCGCCATCCAGGACGTGCAGCAGCAGAACAATCTGCAGGTCATTCTCGACCGCGATGCGGTGGTGACGGCGCAGCCCGCCGCCTTCATCGACGAAAAGGTCGTCGCTGCGCTCAACACTCGCGCGCCGAGCGTGCAGATCACCCCCCCGCAGGGCTGGCAGCCGAGCCAGCAGGCGGTGAGCATGTACCAGCAGATCACCCAGATCCTGATGGTCGCCAATGCTCGCCGTCAGGCCGAACAGCAGGGCCAGGCGCAGCCGGCCCAGCAGCAGCCGACCGGCCGCTAAGCGAAGACGGGCAGGGGGTAGCGATGAGCGACAGTGCAGGCGAAACCGGCGGGGCGACCAGCCCCAATACCAGCCTCGACATCGTGCAGGTGTTGAAGGCGCTGCCGCATCGCTACCCCATGCTGCTGGTCGACCGGGTCCAGAACCTCGTTCGCGACGAGCGGATCCACGCGATCAAGGCGGTCAGCTTCAACGAGGATTTCTTCCAGGGTCATTTCCCCGGCGCGCCGATCATGCCCGGCGTTTTGCAGATCGAAGCTCTGGCACAAGCTGCCGGCGTGCTCGCGGTGGAAAGCCTCGACCTCGCCGGATCGGGTAAGCTCGTCTATTTCATGGCAATCGAGAACGCCAAGTTCCGCAGCCCGGTAACACCGGGTGTGCTGCTCGACCTCAAGGCCGAATTCGTCCAGAAGCGCGCGCGCGTCTGCAAGTTCGCGGGCGAGGCGAGCGTGGACGGCAAAGTGACCTGCGAGGTCAATTTCACGGCCATGATCGCGGATGGGCCGGAGTGATCCGGGCGGCGATCGTTTCGCTTCTCTTGGCTGCGGCGCCTCTCGCCGCACAGGAGCCTGCAACGCCGCCTGATGGCAATCCCGAGATGGCGGAAATTTTCGCTGCCGATCAAGCCGATCGGGAAGGCGAAATCGATTGGACGGAAGTTTCGCGCAGAGACGGGGCGCGTCGGCAGAGAACTCGCGAACTTCTGGACGCGGGCGCACTCTTTTCCGCTGAAGATTACTATGGAGCAGCGTTCGTCTTCCAGCATGGCGGGGAGCCGGAAGATTATCTGCTCGCTCATGCGCTCGCGGTCCGTGCGGCCGCGCTCGGACATCCGAAAGCCGAATGGATCGCCGCAGCGACCCTCGATCGCTACCTCCAGTCGATCGCGCGCGATCAGATCTACGGTACGCAATACAAGATGAGCCCAACCGCGCCGGCATCGCAGGGACGCTACGATCGGGAGTTGCTGTCCGACGCCCTGCGCAGTGCCAGCGGAGTGGAACCTCTGTCGGAACAGGCCGCAAAGCTCGAACTCATGGAAAAGCGACGCCTCGAACGCTGGCCTGAAGCAGCCGAGTAATACTTGCAAAATCGGCGCGCCTCTGTATGGGGCGCGTCTCTCTTATAAACAGCTGGACCGGTCGGAACCGTTCCGAAGCTCGAAGGATATTTGCCATGAAGGCCGATGCGCATCCCCAGTACCACATGATCACCGTCAAGATGACCGACGGGACCGAGTTCCAGACTCGCTCCACCTGGGGCAAGGAAGGCGATACGCTGACGCTCGATATCGACCCGACCAGCCACCCGGCCTGGACCGGCGGCAAGCAGCAGCTTCAGGAAGGTGGCCGTGTTGCCGCGTTCAACAAGCGCTTCGGCGGGCTCACTCTCAAGAAGTAAGCGCAAGCCTGCTTTCGAAGATCAGAAAGGGGCGGTCCTGCGGGGCCGCCTTTTTCGTTTCTTGTCACCAGCCCCAGGGCTTCTCGCGATACCATTTCGTGATCACGTATTTGACGCCCTTGCGCACCTTCATGCCGTGATGGATCGTATTGGGGTTGGGCCGCAGATCGGGGCGGCGATTGTTCCAGCAGACGAGCTTGCCCGTCTCCGGCTGGAAGCTCTTTCCGATCGTCTTGAAACGTGTAGCGCCTCCCGATTCGACATCGTTCAGATAGACCATGAAGGTCCAGGTCCTCTGCCCCGCGACCGAACAGTATTTCTGGTAATCCTGGCCTTCGGGATTGAACCAGTCGCAATGCGGCTTGAATTCCTGGCCCACCTCGTAGCGCTGGCCCTGGAGCGGTTCGCCATAGGCGGGGTCGATGCCGCTTAGCGCGGCCAGCTGGGCCTCCATCGCGATCGTCGCGGGGTCCTCGGGCGGCAGGTCGCAGGTCTCGCTGGTGCGGAAATAGTCGTCGCCATTGGGATCGGCCAGAGTGGAGGGGCGCCGGTCCGAATCGATGCGTGCGATCAACTGCTCGCAAAGATCGGCCGAAGCGAAACCGCGCAGCTGGAACAGTTCGAGCTTGTCGGTCGGTACGCGCTGCACCCCGTCATGGCGTTGGATGGTCTGGAAGCTAGAATCACCGGGGCCCGTCATGGCGCGCGACCATATGCGATCGAAGCGCCGGGGCAAGCCGGTTGCTCAATCGTCCCAGACGCGGTGCAAGCCGGTTGCAAGATAGTTGCGCGGCAACCGTCCATCACACGCTTTTTGCTTTGCTTTCCGAGCGCTCTGTGCAACAGGCGCGTGGCGATCGTGCGGTCCCTTGACGGGGGCGCGCGGCGCAGTATCAGCCCCGGTTCACGGTCCGGTTCCGTCCGGTCCCAAGGGTATGTGGCGATCGTAGCTCAGTTGGTTAGAGCGCCGGTTTGTGGTACCGGAGGTCGCGGGTTCAAACCCCGTCGATCGCCCCATTTCCTTATCTTTTGCGTCTAACGGGGCTTCGCGAACATGACCGCTTTCTGGACCGAGCCGGATTACGACGACCACGAGCTGGTCGAACTGGTGCGCGACCCCAAATCGGGCCTGACCGCGATCATCGCGGTCCATTCCAGCCATCTCGGCCCGGGTGCTGGCGGCACGCGGTTTTGGCATTATGCCGAGCCCGAACGCGCCATGCGCGATGCGCTGCGCCTGAGCCGAGGCATGAGCTACAAGAACGCCATGGCGGGTCTGCCCATGGGCGGCGGCAAGGCCGTGATCCTGGCCGACGACAAGGGCACCAAGACTCCCGAAATGCTCACTGCCTTCGCCGATGCGGTCGAAGCGCTGGGCGGTCGCTATGTGACGGCGGAAGATGTCGGCATCAGCGAAGCCGACATGGCCCGCGTGGCCGAGCGCACCCAGTATGTTTCCGGCCTTCCGGTCGAGGGCGAGGATGCGGCCGGCGGCGATCCGGGCCCCTTCACCGCGATGGGCATCTATCATGGGATCAAGGCCGCCGTGCGCCACAAGCTCGGCAAGGATTCGCTCGAAGGCGTCCATGTCGCGATCCAGGGCACGGGCAGCGTCGGCGGCGGCGTAGCGCGCCTGCTCGCGAAGGACGGGGCGCAGCTGACGCTTGCCGATATCGACGCCGCGCGCGCCGAAGCGCTGGCGCGCGAACTGGGCGGCGTAGCGGTCGCGTCGGACGCGATCATGGGCGTCACCTGCGACGTCTTCAGCCCCAACGCGCTGGGCGCGATCCTCGACGACGAGGGCATTGCGCGGCTCGATTGCAAGATCGTCGCGGGCGGCGCGAACAACCAGCTCGCCCGCGCGGCGCATGGGCCGGTGCTCGCGCAGCGCGGCATTCTCTATGCCCCCGATTACGTCATCAATGCGGGCGGGATCATTTCGGTCACGCTCGAATATCTTGCGCGCACCGACGGCCAGCCCTGCGACGTCAACGATGTGAGGGAACGCATCGCGTTGATCCCGGATCGGCTGGAGACGATCTGGCAGGAAAGCGACCGTACCGGCCAGTCGCCCGACCAGGTCGCCGACCGCATGGCGCAGGACCTCATCGGGCGCTGATTTCCGCCGATTTCGTTGCGATTCGATAGGCGTTTAGGGCGAGGTTGTTCTTGCCCCGAAGCCCGCATCCTGCCAAAGCGGACGCCTGCCCATGCATGGTTTCGCCAATCCCAAGCGCTTTCTTTCGCTGGCGCGCTGGCTCACGCCGCTCACACTGACGGCGGGCCTGCTTTTGTCGGCGGGCGCTCTCGCCTGGGGCGTATTCGTCGTCCCGCCGGACCGCCTTATGGGCGAGACCGTGCGCATCCTTTTCCTGCATGTCCCGACCGCCTGGCTGGGGATGGGCGGGTGGAGCATGATCGCGATCGCCAGCCTGGTCTATCTCGTCTGGCGCCACCCGCTTGCGGCGCTCGGCGCGCGGGCGGCGGCGGTGCCGGGGCTGGTCTTCACGCTGATCTGCCTCGTCACCGGCTCGATCTGGGGCAGGCCGACCTGGGGGACCTGGTGGGTGTGGGACGGCCGGTTGACCAGTATGCTGGTGCTCGCCTTTCTCTACGTCGCCTATATCGCCCTAGCCCAAGCCGCCGAGCGTGAGGGCGTGAGCGCGCGGATCCCCGCCATTTTCGGCCTTCTCGGCGCGATCAACATCCCGATCATCAATCGCAGCGTGGTATGGTGGAATTCCTTGCACCAGCCACCCAGCATCTCGATGGGGCGCAGCTCGATCGATGCGGCTTTCCTGACGCCCCTTCTGGTGAGCGTGGCCGGCTTCTCGTTGCTGTTCGGCGCAGTCGTCCTGATGCGGATGCGCGCTCTTCTGGCCGATGCGCAGGCCGAAGCGCGCCTGAGGCGGCGGGCGATGGAGGCGGCGTGATGCGAGAGGCGCTCGACCAGTGGGATTTTGTCATCGCGGCCTACGCGGTCGGGCTCGTCGGCACGATCGCTATGATCGTCTGGAGCTGGCTGGCGATGCGCCGGGCCGAAAGGCGGCGCGACGAGGTGCGGCGGCGATGAACACGACCCGATCCTCGCGCCTCAAGCCAAAGCATCAGCGTCTTGTGCTGGCGCTGATCGCGCTCGCGGTGCTGGTCGCGGCGGGGCTGCTGGCCGCCTATGCGCTGCGTAGTCAGGCGAGCTATTTCTACCTTCCCGAACAGATGCGCGACGATCCGCCGGAAATCGGCCAGGCGGTGCGGCTTGGCGGCATGGTGGAGGAGGGGTCGCTGCGCACGATGGCCGACGGAGTGACCGTGGCCTTCACCGTCACCGGGCGCGAGGCATCGGCGATCCCGGTGCGCTTCACCGGCATCCTGCCCGATCTTTTCGTCGAGGGATCGGGCGTGGTCGCAGAAGGGCGCTTGGGGCCGGACGGAACCTTCGTCGCCGACAATCTCCTTGCCAAGCATGACGAGAATTACGTGCCCCGCGAACTTGAGGGCATGAGCGAGCATCAGGCTGCCGAAATGGCGGAAGAGACCACGGTGGGCCTCCAGTGATCGCCGAACTAGGCCTTGCCGCTCTGTGGCTCGCCGCGGCCCTGGCGGTCCTCCAATTGGTGGCGGGCGCGCTTGCCGTGCGGCAGGATGCGGCGAGCGGAGAGACGGGGATCGCCGACCTCACGCGTCCCGCCACGATCGTCCAGGGTGTCTTCGCCGCCCTGTCCTTCGTTGCGCTGCTCTATGTCTTCGCCATCACGGATCTGTCGGTGAAGCTGGTGGCGGACAATTCGCATTCGTTGAAACCGATGATCTACAAGCTGTCGGGCGCGTGGGGCAATCACGAAGGATCGATGCTGCTCTGGGTGACGGTGCTAGCCGCGTCGGGGGCGCTGATCGCCGTGGTCGAGCGACGGCTGCCCGAACGCATGATGCAGGCCGTCCTTGCCGCGCAAGGCTTCGTGGCGCTGGGTTTCTATGCCTTTCTTTTGCTCAGTTCCAATCCGTTCGAGCGGTTGCCGATCCCGGCGCAGGAGGGTGCAGGGCTCAATCCCCTGTTGCAGGATATCGGCCTCGCCTTCCATCCGCCCACGCTTTATCTCGGTTATGTCGGCCTTTCGGTGGCCTTCAGTTTCGCGGTCGGCGCGCTGATCACGCGTCAGGTGACGCCCGAATTCGCCCGCGCCATGCGGCCCTGGGTGCTGGGCGCATGGGTGTTCCTGACCTTGGGGATCACGGCGGGCAGCTACTGGGCCTATTACGAGCTGGGCTGGGGCGGCTGGTGGTTCTGGGACCCGGTCGAAAACGCATCGTTGATGCCCTGGCTCGCCGCGACGGCGCTGCTGCATTCGACCAGCGTCCTCGCCGCGCGCGACGCCCTGCGCGCCTGGACGATCATGCTGGGGGTCGTCGCTTTCTCTATGAGTATGCTCGGCACATTCCTTGTCAGATCGGGCATCCTGACCAGCGTCCACGCCTTCGCCGTCGATCCCCAGCGCGGGACCTTCATTCTCTTCCTGCTGGCGATCTATATCGGCGGGGCGCTTTTGCTGTTCGCGCTGAGGGCGGGGGCGGTCAGCGAAGGCGCGCGGTTCTCGGTCGCGAGCCGGGAGGGGGCGCTCGTCGTCAACAATGTCCTCTTGTCGGCGATCCTCGCGGTGGTGTTGCTCGGCACGCTCTATCCGCTTTTGACCGAGGCGTTCGATGTGCGCGTTTCGGTCGGCCCGCCCTATTTCAATCCCGTCGGTGCCATCTTTGCGCTACCGATGGTTGCGGTGATGGCGGTTGGGCCGCTGCTGCGCTGGCGCAGGGACGGGTTCGGACGGATCCGGCGCGAACTGGCGTTGATGGGCGCGGTTCTGGTGGCGGCTCTGATCCTGGTCTCGCTGATCGGGGAGGTGGCCTTTCTGCCCCTGCTCGGGCTGGCCTTGGCCGCGATGCTGGCATTGGCCAGCGTCATGCCGCTGCGCGGACGCAATCTGCGCCGCGTTCCGATCGCGACATGGGGCATGGTGTTCGGCCATCTCGGCCTTGCCGTCGCGCTGTTCGGCATGGCGAGCGAAAGCGCCTTCACCAAGGAACGCCTCGCCGCGCTTGCCCCGGGAGAGGAGACCACGGTCGGCCCCTGGGCCGTCACGCTGGACCAGATCGCCCCCGCCGCCGGTGCGAACTGGACCGCGATGGAAGCGCGCCTGTCCGCACGGCTCGAAATAGGTGATCCGATCGTCCTGACGCCGCAACACCGCACCTTCTGGGCACCGCCGCAGCAGACCGCCGAAAGTGTCCTCGCCACGCGCTGGAACGGCCAGCTTTATGCCGTGATCGGCAATCAGGCCGGAGCCACGGGGGCTGGGCCGGAACGCTGGCAGGTGCGCCTGTGGTGGAAGCCGTTCGTGACCTGGATCTGGTATGGAGGCGTCCTGATCGCGCTCGGCGGCGCGTTGGCGCTTATCGGCCATGTGCAAGCCGATTGGCGGCGCAGGCTCGTGCGCCGCAAGGCCGCCGCGCGTCGACAGGAGATGGGGCGGGAGCAACCGACATGAGCTGGCGGCTCTGGCTTCCCCTGCTGGCGTTTGCGGGCTTTCTGGGCCTCGCGGCCTACCAGCTGACTCAGCCGCGCGACGAGATCGTCGAAAGCCGGATGATCGGCAAGGCGCTGCCCTATTTCGATCTCGAGCCTGCGACGGCGAGCCTGCCGGGCGCGGCGAGCGACGATTTCAAGGACGGCCAGCCACGCCTTCTCAACATCTGGGCAAGCTGGTGCCTGCCGTGCATCGCCGAAGCACCGCAGCTGGAACGGCTTCGCAACGAAGGTGCAACCATCGTCGGCGTCGCGATCCGCGACCGGCCCGAGGATGTCGCGCGTTTCCTCGAACGCCACGGCAATCCCTATGCCGCGATCGGATCGGACGACCTTTCGGAAGTGCAATTGGGCATCGGATCGTCGGGCGTTCCCGAAACCTTTGTCATCACCGGCACGGGCAAGATCGCCTACCAGCATATCGGCGACATCCGCGAACGCGACGTGCCCATTCTGCTCGAAAAGCTGCGCGAGGCGGGCGAGTGAGGTCGCTCTGTCTTTCTCTCGTTCTCGCGCTGTTTGCGTTCGCGCCTCTTGCCGCGCAGCAATCCGTGCCGCCCGCGCCGTTCGCCTATCGCCAATTGGACAATCCGGGCGAGGAGGCGCTGGCGCAGGAGCTGATGGAGACGTTGCGCTGCCTCACCTGCCAGTCGCAATCGATCGCCGATAGCGACGCGCCGATGGCGGGCGACATGCGTCATCAGGTGCGCATCCGCATCGCGGCGGGCGAATCGCCGGAGGAAATCCGCAGCTGGCTGATGCAGCGCTATGGCGATTACGTCAGCTACAGGCCGGAGGTCAGCGCGACCACCTGGCCGCTCTTCGCCGTGCCGGTCCTGATCCTGATCGCCGCGCTCGCCATCTTCCGGCGCCGTTTCGCGAGGCGCGCATGAGCTGGCTTGCGATCCTCGCCCTCGCGGCTCTGGGCTTCGTCGTCGCGGCCTTCGCGCTCAAGCTTCCGCGCGCGTCGTGGACGCTGTTTGCCGCCGCTCTCCTGTTCGGGCTCGCCGGTTATGCGACGCAAGGGGCCCCCGAACAGCCCGCCGCGCCGAAGGAGGGGCAGGTCCTCGATCCGCAATCGGGTGAAGCGATGGTGGAGGCGCGCAAGGAATTCTACGACGAGGGGGTGCTCCCGTCGCGATATGTCGTCACCGCGGACGGGTTCACCCGGCGCGGCCAATATCGTGATGCGATCGATTTCCTGCGCAATGCCGTCGCTGAAAATCCCAATGATTCGCAGGCCTGGGTGGCGATGGCGAACGCGCTGGTCGAACACGCGAACGGCACGCTGAGCGAGGCGGCCGAGTTCGCCTATGCCCGCGCGAAGGCGACCGATCCCGGCAACGCCGCCGCCGATTACTTCCATGGCATCGTGCTCATCCGCAATTCCCGGTTCGACGAGGGGCGCGAATTGTGGGCCTCCGCTCTCGAAGCCGCGCCCGAGGATGCGCGCTATCGCGACACGCTTGCGGCGCGCCTCGCCGTGCTCGATCAGGCGATGGGCCGGATCGAGCAGGAACGGCTGGCCGAGTGAGCCCGAGTGCTCGCGTGTTGCGGGTGCGAAGCCGCAGTGCTAAGCGCGCCTCCTTTGCAGCCTCGAAAGCCCGGAAAACCAGGCTTGTGGGCGTGGACGAAAGTTCGACTCCGTCATGAGCGACACCGCCAACAGCGATAATTCCGCAACGCCTCCGGCCCTGCCGGGTGAACCCGGCGCCATCGAAGGCGCGGCCACACCCGGAGCGAGCGGGGCGACAGGTGGCACCCATGCCGGTTCCAAGGCGGCGCTCGCGGTCGGTGCGATCGGCGTCGTCTTCGGCGATATCGGCACGAGCCCGCTCTATGCCTTTCGAGAAACCTTTCTGGGCGAACACAGCCTCGCGATCGACCAATTGCATGTTTACGGGGTGGTCAGCCTCATCTTCTGGTCGATGACGCTGATCGTCTCGATCCAATACGTGTCCATCCTGATGCGCGCGGACAATAACGGGCAGGGCGGTACGCTCGCTCTGGTCGCCCTGCTGACGCGGCATATGGATCGCTCGCGCTATGGCTGGCTGGTCATCGTGCTGGGCGTGTTCGCGACGGCCCTGTTCTACGGCGACAGCATGATCACGCCCGCAATCTCGGTCCTGTCCGCGGTCGAGGGGCTGACCGTGGTCAATCCCGGGTTCGAAAGCCTGGTCATTCCGATCGCGCTGGTCCTCCTGATCGGCCTGTTCCTGATCCAGAAGCGCGGCACGCATTCGGTGGGGAAATTGTTCGCACCGGTCATGATCGTGTATTTCACCACGATCGCGGTGTTGGGCATCATCCATATCGTTCAGAACCCCTATATCCTTCAGGCGCTGAACCCCTGGTACGCGGTGCAGTTCTTCCTGACCGACGGCACGATCGCCTTCCTCGCACTGGGCTCGGTGGTGCTGGCAGTGACCGGCTCCGAAGCGCTCTATTCGGACATGGGCCATTTCGGGCGCGGGCCGATGCGGTTGTCCTGGTTCGGCTTCGTCATGCCGTGCCTGCTGCTGAACTATTTCGGCCAGGGTGCGATGATTTCCGCCATGGATCCGTCGCAGACGGCCGAGGCGATGAAGAGCCCGTTCTTCGTGATGGCGCCCGAGGCGTTGCGCCTGCCTCTCGTCTTCCTTGCCACCGGAGCCACCTTCATCGCCAGCCAGGCGGTGATCTCGGGCGCGTTTTCGGTGACGCATCAGGCGATCCAGCTGGGCTTCGTGCCGCGCCTGTCGACCGAACACACCAGTGCCAGCGAGCGCGGGCAGATCTACATCCCCTTCGTCAACAACGTGCTGATGGTGGCGGTGATCCTTCTCGTGCTCATGTTCCAGAACTCGAGCAATCTCGCCTCGGCCTACGGGATCGCGGTGACGGGGGCGATGTTCATCGATACGCTGCTGATGGGCGTGTTGCTGTTCGCAGTGTTCAAATGGCGCTGGTGGTTCGCCGTGCCGGTGCTGCTGACCTTCATTTTCGTCGACGGCGCCTATTTCGCCGCGAACCTGCCCAAGGTTCCCGATGGCGGCTGGTTCCCGCTGGTTATCGGGCTGGTCGCCTTCACGCTGCTGACGACTTGGGCGAAGGGCCGTCATCTGATACGCGATCGGATGAGCGAGATCGCGCTACCGGTCGAAATCTTCGCTAAGAGCGCCAAGAACAGCGCGACGCGCGTGCCGGGAACCGCGATCTTCATGGCAAGCCAGACCGCCGGCGTGCCGAGCGCGCTGCTCCACAACATCAAGCACAACAAGGTGCTGCACGATCGGGTGATCATCCTGACCGTTCTGATCGCCGAAGTGCCCTATATCGATCCCGAGGAGCGGTGCG
The DNA here is from genome assembly GCA_009993605.1 of Erythrobacter sp. Lineage (GTDB taxonomy): Bacteria > Pseudomonadota > Alphaproteobacteria > Sphingomonadales > Sphingomonadaceae > Qipengyuania. Next base: position 150,391 of record JAACTB010000013.1, on the reverse strand, counting down.
AGATCGACGATCTGGGTGACGGCTTCTACCGCGCGATCCTGCATTACGGCTTCATGGAAGAGACCAACGTGCCCGAAGGCTTGAAGCAGATGCAGCGTTGCGGGGGCGAGTTCGATATGATGGATACGAGCTTCTTCCTCAGCCGCCAGACCCTGCTGCCGAGTGCCAAGCCCGGCATGCCGATCTGGCGCGAGAAGATCTTCGCCTGGATGCTCAGGAACGCCGCGACCGCGATGGACTTCTTCCGCCTGCCGACCAATCGCGTGGTGGAGTTGGGGAGCCAGGTGGAGATTTAGCTCTTCGGACTGGCCAATGTTTTGCTGAGATAGTGGGTGGCGTGGCCTTTGGGTCTGCCTTCGAGCGTGGCTAGCAATTCGTATCCGTTTCGCTCGTAGAACGGGCGCGCCTGCCAGCTCGTCGTTTCGACCAACGCCTTTTCGCAGCCGTTCTGAACCGCGAAGGCTTCCGCGTTTTCTATCATCTGTCGCCCGACACCGGTCCCGCGCGCCCGATCAGCCAGCCAAAGCAATTCGATATGAAGCGTGTTCCAGTAACACGTGCCCCGCAGGCCGCCGAGAAGGTTACCGCTTTCGTCGGTGGCGATCGCGTGAAAACGGATCTCGGCCTCGTTCGGTTCGAGGTCGGGAATGGTGTGACGATTGAACCCGGCGATGCCTTTGCTCAGCGCGGAACGAATGGCTTCGGACGGATCGCGATCAATCGTGACGGGCATAGGCCTCCTACCGTTCAGACCCTAGGCCGTCGGCGGTTCGTCCTTCACCACGTCCTCTTTGTCCTCCAGCGCCAAGCCATAGCGCAGGAGCATGGGAATCTGCGAGAGGGTGAAGACGAAGCTGAGAGGGAGGAACACCCACAATTTGGCCCACAACCAGCTTTCGAAGCTCATCGTGCGCACCAGCACTTCGTTGAGCGCCGCCATGGCGAAGAAATAGAAGCCCCAATTGCGCGAGAGCTTCAGCCAGCCTTCCTTGTCGACACCTTCGAACGCGGCTTCGAGCAGGACCTGGAGCATCGCCTTGCCGCGCAGCCATCCGCCGACGAGCACGATGCCGAACAGCAGATAGATCGCGGTCGGCTTGAACTGGATGAAGCGTTCGTCGCGCAGCCAGATGGTGAGCGCCCCGAAACCCACGATCAGCGCGGTCGAGAGCATCAGCATCGGACTGATCTTGCCGAATTTCCATTTCGAGAAAGCGAGCGCCACCACGGCGGCGATCATGAACGCAATCGTCCCGTAGATGACGGCGGCGATCTCGCCGAAGGTCGAGGTTTCGGGCGGCTGGTAGAATTTGTAGACGCCGAGGAAGACGAGCAGCGGCCCGTAATCGACGAGCGTGTTGAGCCAACCGGATTTGGGCTTGGCCTGCGGTTCGCTGATCTTTTCGCTCATCTCACGCCACTCCCGCGATCACGCGCGCGACCAGATCGGGATCGAAGGGGCGCAGATCGTCTATTTTCTCGCCCACGCCGATCGCGTGGATGGGAAGGCCGTATTGCTCCGCCGCCGCGACGAGGACGCCGCCGCGTGCCGTCCCGTCGAGCTTGGTCATGACGAGGCCGGTGACGCCCGCGACTTCCTTGAAGACATCGATCTGGTTGAGCGCGTTCTGGCCGTTGGTGGCATCGAGCACCAGTACGACATCGTGCGGCGCTTCGGGGTTCAACCGTCCGAGCACCTTTCTGATCTTGGCCAGCTCGTCCATCAGCTCGCGCTTGTTCTGCAAACGGCCCGCCGTGTCGACGATCAGTGCGTCGGTGCCCTTGTCGGTCGCCGATTTGACCGCGTCGAACACGATGCTGGCCGGATCGCCGCCTTCGGGGCCGCGCACCAGCGGTACGCCGATCCGATCCGCCCAGGTGGCGAGCTGGCGGATGGCGGCGGCGCGGAACGTGTCGCCCGCGGCCAGCATGACCTCGTAATCGTCCTCCTGAAACAGGTGGGCGAGCTTGGCGATAGTGGTCGTCTTTCCGCTGCCGTTTACGCCGATGACCAGCACGACCTGGGGGCGGGGAAAGGCCGTCACTTCCAGCGGCTTTGCCACCGGGCGCAGGATCGCGGCGATCTCCTCGGCCACGGCTTCCTGCAATTCGCGCTGGCTGATTTCGAGACCGAACCGCTTGTCGCGCAGCCGCTCGCGAATGCGGCGGGCGGCGCTGGGGCCGAGATCGGACAGGATCAGCGCGTCTTCGACATCGTCCAGCGTCGCCTCGTCCAGCCGCGCCGTGCCGACCACGTCGAGATTGGCGGTCAGGCGCTCCGACGTCTTGCGAAAGCCGCCGAACAGGCGCTCGCTCCAGCTGGGTGAACTCATACCAGAAGTCTGCCTTCGATTGCGCGCGGGGTGAGTGTCGCGATGGTCCCGGCAGCCATGCCTTCGGGCAGCGCGACCCTGGCGAAGTTCTCCGCATAGCCGCTCCCGTCGCGTTCCGCGAGGACGCTGAGGGGTTTGTCGACGAGCGACGCCAGCCATTCGGTCTGCGTCGTGGCGGCGAGCGCGCGCAGGTCTGCGGCCCGAGCCTTTACGGTGCCACGATCGACCTGGGGCATTCGCGCAGCCGGGGTGTTGTCGCGCGGAGAATAGGGGAAGATATGGCCGTGAACGATCCGCAGCTCGCGGATGATCGAGAGGTTCGCCTGGTGGTGCTCCTCGCTCTCGGTCGGAAAGCCAGCGATCAGATCGGCTCCCACGGCGAGGTCGGGTCGAAGCTCGCGCAAACGCTGGACCAGATAGAGTGCCTGCGCGCGGCTGTGCCGCCGCTTCATGCGCTTGAGGATCAGGTCATGGCCATGTTGGAGCGAGAGATGGAGGTGCGGCATCAGCCGGTTCTCGCTCGCGAAAAGGTCGAACAGGAGCGGATCGATCTCGATCCCGTCGAGCGACGACATGCGCAGTCGCGGCAGATCGGGAAAGGTTTGCAGCATCGCCTGCACCAATCGGCCCAGCGGAGGGCGATCGGGCAGATCGTGGCCCCAACTGGTGACGTCGACGCCCGTCAACACGATCTCCGGCGCGCCCTGTTCGAGATGGGATTCGACCTCGCGCAGCACGTCGATGATCGGCAGCGAGCGACTATGACCACGGCCTTGCGGGATTATACAGAAGGTGCAGGCATGGTCGCAGCCGTTCTGGATGGCGACGAAGGCGCGTGTCCTTCGCTTGGGCGCGGGCGGGGCGGTTTCGGGCAGGTTCCAGGCGCGCGGATCGAGCTTGTCGGCATTGGCGACCAGCCCGTCGACCTCCGGCATCGCCGCAATCGCCTCGCGCTCCGTCTCGGCGGCGCAGCCGGTGACGAGCAGGCGGGCGGACGGGTTCGCGCGGCGCGCGCGGCGGATGGCCTGGCGGGTCTGGCGCACCGCCTCGCGCGTGACGGCGCAGCTGTTGACGACGACCAGATCGCGCTCACCCGCCATCATCGTGCGCATTCGCTCGCTCTCGGCGATGTTGAGGCGGCAGCCGAGCGAGATCACTTCTGGCGTTCCGCTCACGCGTAATCGTCCCATTCGAACGAGCCGCGATAGCTTTCCATGGCAGGTCCGATCATGCGGATGCGGCCATCTTCCTGCCAGAGGATCGTCAGCGCACCGCCGGGCAGTTCGACAGTGACTTCGCGCTCCACCAAGCCCCTTCGCATGGCGACCACCGCGGTAGCGCAGGCTCCCGTACCGCAGGCGCGCGTCAGGCCCGCGCCGCGTTCCCACACCCGCAGGCGTATCCGGGTGCGGTCCACGATCGTCGCGACATTGACGTTGATGCGTTCGGGAAACAGCGGATCGGTCTCGATCTCGGGGCCCAGACTGTCGAGCGCGACGGCGTCGGTGTCCGCGACGAAGAAGACGACATGCGGATTGCCGACATTGGCGGCGCCCGGCTCCGCAAGATCGCCCCGACCGACCGGCATTCGCAGCGTGTCCATCGGATAGTCGAGCGGGATCGCATCCCATTCGAAGCGCGGCACGCCCATATCGACGCTCGCCCCGCCATCCGACGGCTCAAGCGCGATCGTCCCGCCTGCGGTTTCGACCATGGCAGGGGCACCGTGCAACAGGGCGACCGCGCGCGAGGCGTTGCCGCACGCGCCCACTTCGCCGCCATCGTTATTGAAGATGCGCATTCGAAAATCGGCGCTCTCGCTCGGTTCGAGCAGGATTACCTGATCGCACCCGATCCCCTCCCGTCGATCCGCCAGCGCAGCGGCGGTCTGCGGTCGCAGTTCGGGAAGCGGATCGCGCCGCGCGTCGAGCACGATGAAATCGTTGCCGAGGCCGTGCATTTTGGTGAAGGGTACGCGCATGATCGCCGCCGCGTCTAAATGGCCCGGCGGCGCGGGTCCAGCCTCTCACGACCGGACGATTACGGTGGGGTCAGGCGCCGCCCGTCGCCGCGCGCGGCGCGCGGGCGATCTCGTGGTCCAAATCCGCCAGCAGATCGTGCTTGCGCAGGCGTTCGATCACGCCCGCTGCGCTTTCGGGGAAGCCGTAGTGATAGCCCTGGCCCTTGAGCCCGCGCATCGATCGCAGCGTCTCGAGGATCGCTTCGTCCTCGATCCCTTCGGCGGTGATCGGCATTTTCAACCCGGCACCCATCGCCACGATCGCATCGACGAGCTTGCTGCTCGCCTCGCCATTGTTGATTTCGCGGATGAAGCTGCGGTCGATCTTGATCCGGTCGAAGGGCAGGGTGCGCAATTGCGACAGGCTGGCATAGCCGGTGCCGAAATCGTCCAGGCTGACGCTGACGCCCTGATTGCGCAGCGAAGTTATCATGGCGCGGACCGAGGCGATGTTGTCGTGAAGGCAGCTCTCGGTGATCTCGATTTCCAGCCGCGAGGCGGGGAAGCTGTGCTGGATGAGCAGCTTCAGCAGTTTCTGCGAGAACCACGGATCGCGCAACTGGACGGGCGATATGTTGACCGACAGGGTCAGGTCGGGATTCCATTCGCGCGCGTCCCTGAACGCCTGGACGATCAGGCATTCGGACAATTCGTCGATCACACCGATCTCTTCCGCGATGGGAATGAAGATGTCGGGCCCGACCAGACCTAGCGCGGGCGATTGCCACCGCGCCAGCATCTCGAAACCGGTCAATCGGCCGCTTTCGACATCGACCTGCTGTTCGTAGAAGGGGACGAACTCGCCCGCCGCGATCCCTGCACGGATGCCGTTTTCGAGCTGACTGCGGAATTTCAGTTCCTGTTCCATCACAGGTTCGAACCAGACGCTGCGGTGCTTGCCGTGCTTCTTGGCGTGATACATGGCGATATCCGCCTTGTGCATCATCTCGTTGGGCCACTCCTCGGGGGAGAGGGCGGGCGGCACATCGCGGCAGCCCACAATCCCGACCGACATGCTGGTGTCGATGCTGAAGTCTTGGATCGCGATCGGTTCCGCGACGGCTTCGATCAGCACGCTGGCGAGCGTTTCGATCTCTTGCTGGGCGGACCGGTCGTGCATGATGGCGATGGCGAACTCGTCGCCCCCGATCCGCGCAATCAAGGCGTCGGTGGGCAGGATCGCGCGCATCCGCGCAGCCACTTCGCGCAGCACCGCATCGCCTGCGGTATGGCCGTGGACGTCGTTGATGTGCTTGAAATTGTCGAGGTCGACGAGGAGCACCGCGATGCGCCGATCGTCCGACTCGGCCCGTCGGTGAAGCTCGTACATTGCAGGCGCCACGCTGCGGCGATTGTGGCAGCCGGTAAGCGAGTCGATCCGCGCTTCGTTGCGCGCTTCGGTTTCCGAGCGGATGCGGTCCTTCAATTCGCTCGAGAGCGACTTGTAGCGACGCCATCCGATCAGGATGATCGCGATGTTGAGCAGCATGGCGCTGGCGAGCACCTGGTCGGGCGCATCGGTCAGCCCGCGCCAGGCGCCGAGCAATTGCGGCAGCACGGTGCCGCCGACCGCGACGAACAGGGTGACGGCGGCAAGCGCCACGCCGAGCGCCACGAATTCGCGCTTCGCATGAGGATGGGCGCGGTTGTGGGCGGCGTTCTCAGATTGCACCCCGCCGGCGAGCGGTTCGTCTTTGGTTTCCGATAATGCGGGCATGGGCGCCCCTCGCGATTGGAATTGCGCCTAAGCTATTGCGCGATAGATTGAAGAAGCGGTTAAAATCGAGCGATCCCTCTGTAAGGCGCAGAAGTATGGCGCAGGGTGGCGGGCGGCCCGGCAAGCCTCTATCGGCGATGGGCGACTGCAATCTCGAAAGGACCCGACGAACGATGGCACGGTACTGGCTGATGAAATCAGAGCCCTTCAAATACAGCTGGGACGATCTCGTCGCCGAAGGGGAGGGCACCTGGGACGGCGTGCGCAACCACCGCGCCAAGAACAATCTCGCAGCGATGGAAGTGGGTGACGAGGCGTTTTTCTATCATTCGCGCGAAGGGCTCGAGATCGTCGGCATCTGCGAGGTCAGCGTGGCCGGGATCACCGACCCGACCGACCCGGAAGGCAAATGGGCCGCGGTCAAAGTGAAGCCGAAAACGAAGCTCGCCAATCCCGTGACGCTCAAGGCGATCAAGGCAAATCAAGAGCTTGCGGATTGCGAACTGGTGAGGCTTTCGCGGCTGTCCGTAGCCGAGATCACGCCGCGCGAATGGGCGATCATCCTGGACATGGCCGAAGGCTGAAAAATCGCAGTTCCCTGCGCTTTTTCAGGGGAACCGGGCGGCAAAACGGATGTTGATTATTCAAGAGCGCGAAACGGTTTCGCGCGACGATCAAGGAGACATCCCGTGGGTGAACTGACCGACAAGATCAAAGGCAATGTCAACGAAGCCTTCGGCAAGGGCAAGCAGGCCGCCGCCGATTCCAACAACGACGCTTCGCTCGCCGCCGAAGGCAAGAAGCAGGAAGCCAAGGGCAAGACCCAGCAGGCGGCCGGTGAGGTCAAGGGCAAGCTCGGCGACGACATTTAAGTCCGCTTGAGCCGTCAAACGAGGGCCGTTCTCCTGGCGAGAGCGGCCCTCTTCGTATCAAATCACGCTTAATCGCGCGCTGCGCGAAGGCCGCTGACGCTGAGACCGCTCGCCGAAAGCTGTTCCGTGTCGATCAGGCAGTGGATCAGGCGCAGGCCGCTGCGCCCCTTGGCCTGCGTCAGCGCATCCTTGAACGCGTCGGTGGTGTCCGCACGCGCCGTCCATGCGCCGAAGGCCTCGGCCAGCATGGCGAAATCGGGATTTCTGAGTTCAGTGGCCGAAACCCGGTTCGGGAACTCACGCTCCTGATGCATTCGGATCGTGCCGTATGCACCGTTATCGACCACGATCACCAGCAGGTCGACGCCGTATTGCGCCGCCGTCGCCAATTCCTGCCCATTCATCAGGAAATCGCCGTCACCCGCCACCGCGACGACGGTTCGTTCGGGAAAACGGCGCGCAGCGGCGATCGCGGCGGGCACGCCATAGCCCATCGCCCCGGCGGTCGGCGCAAGCTGGGTGGGAAAACCCTCATAACGCCAATAGCGGTGCCACCAGCCTGAGAAATTGCCCGCGCCATTGCAGATGATCGTATCGGCTGGATAGGTGTCGCGCATGAATTGGACACAGGCCGCCGTGTCGAGCGCGTGATCGCCGTTCGCCCGGTCTGGATGCGCGGTCGCCCACTCCTCCCATTGCGCGTGCGCCTCGGCCCCGGCATCGAAATCGAGCGCATCGTCTTCGGTCCACAGCGCTGCGGCTTCCGCAAACTGCGCAGGATCGGCACAGATCGCCAGATCGGCGGGATAGACGCGGTTCAGTTCCTCGGGATCGGGATGGACGTGGATCAGCTTGCGATCCCTGTCGATCAGGGGCGGCACCGAATATCCGTCCGTCGTCGCTTCGCCGAGCCGCGCGCCGACGGTCAGGATCAGATCGGCTTCCTTCACCCGCGCGACCAATTTGGGATTGGGGCCATAGCCCAGATTGCCGGCATAGACCCGGCTCGACGGGCTGATCGCGTCCTGCCGGCGAAAGGCGGTCGCTGTCGGAATGCCCAGCCGTTCGGCGAAGAGCTGGAAGAACTCGCGCGCCTTCGCGTTCCAGCCCGCTCCACCGATGATGGCGATGGGGGCGGCGGCATCCTCGATCAGAGCGAACAGCGTCTGCATCGCATCCGGGCAGGGGGCCTGCGCCGGGCGTTCGACTGCGGGTCGGGGATTTGCCGACGCCGCATCGTGCAGCATGTCCTCGGGCAGCGCCAAGACGACGGGTCCAGGCCGACCGGCCATTGCCACGGCATAAGCGCGGGCGACATATTCGGGAATGCGCTCCGCATCGTCGATCCGCGCCGCCCATTTACAGGCCGGGCCGAAAAAGGCCGCGAAATCGAGTTCCTGAAATCCCTCGCGATCGCGCATCCCGCGCGCGACATCGCCCACGAACAGGATCATCGGCTGCGAATCCTGCATCGCGACATGGACGCCTATGCTGGCATTGGTGGCGCCCGGTCCGCGTGTGACGAAGCAGATGCCCGGCCTTCCCGTCATCGCGCCGTCCGCACAGGCCATGAACGCGGCCCCGCCTTCCTGGCGGCAGGTCACGACATCGATGGCGCTCTCGCCATGCAGCGCGTCCAGCACTGGGAGGAAGCTTTCCCCCGGAACGGTGAATATCCGGTCGCAGCGCTGTTCGATCAGGCAATCGACGAGCAGGCGTGCGGCGGCGGGTGTCGAGGGAGTATCGGTCATGGCCACGGCGTTACCGCGCGCCTTCCACGCAAGCAATCGCGGGTTATCCGCAGGGTGGTTCGGGCCGCGAACCTTAGCGGACAGGGTAAACGGACAGAGTTAACGTATCGAAACGGGGCACTCTCTTCGAAGATGGGAGCGGAATGGTTAGCAATGGGTTAATCCCGCATCATGAGACGATCGCTAGTCCTGACCGATGAAGCCGCCCGGCACCCGTTCCGGGCCTCGCTTCCCCCGCATGTCCGCACCGAAGACGCGATGGCGCATGACGAATCGATCTGGCGCGTCACGGCGAGCGACGTGCGCGGCGTCGCCACCGCCTATTTCGCCTGCCTCGCGGCGACCCTGGCCTTTATTCTCTGATACGAAGGCCGTTCGCGGTCAGGCCGATGTTTCCGCAGCGCGTTCGGCCTTGACGAGCCTGCGCGCGAGCCAGCAGCTCACGAGGCACATGCCCGCGCTCATCAGCACCTGATCGGTGATCTCGACGCCGACCGCCGTCAGGGCCATGGCCAGCAGGGCCCCGCCCACCATCGCACCCGAATTGACGATATTGTTCGCCGCGATCGTGCGCGAGGCCTGTTCGGGCGCGACGCGCGTCGTCAGGAAGGCGTAAAGCGGGACGACGAACATGCCGCCTGCGATCGCAATCCCCAGAAGCGCGCCAAGCAAAGGATAGGCCATCGGCACGGCGAGGAATTGCGGCACGTCGAGCAAGGGCCCCTCGGTCGGCACCGGCCAGATCCGCGCGACGAACCAGAACGCGACGACGAACCCCGCCATCACGATGACCGAAAACGGCGCGAATCTGGCCGAGACTTTCCCTTTCAGCAAGTGGTTCACCGCAACCGATCCGATCGCCACGCCGACCGAGAAGATCACCAGAAACAGGCTGGCGACTTCCTTGCTCGCCGAAATGACGTTCTTGGCGAGCGGGGGGAACTGGATGAACAGCACCGCGCCGATGGTCCAGAAGAAGCTGATGGCGAGGATTGCGTAATAGATCTGGCGATCGTGCATCGTCCTCCGGATCAGCGCGACGGAGGATCGCAGGATGTGGCGATCGATCGGCTCGATCGCGCCGAGCGGCGGGGCGCTGGGGACCTGCCGGGCGGTGACATAGCCGACCAGCGATGTGACGATGATCAGACCTGCCGCCCATTCGATCGGTATCCAGCCGGCGAGGATCGTCCCGGTGAGGATCGCCACGTAAGTCCCCGCCTCGACCAGTCCGGTGCCCGCAAGCACCTCGTCCTTGCGCAGATGCTGGGGCAAGATCGCGTATTTGATCGGGCCGAGGAACGTCGATTGAACCCCCGTTAGGAAAAGGGCGAACAGCATCAGCGCGATCGGCAGCGTCGTGTCGATCGTCGTGAAGCCGAGCGGGATCGAAAGCGGCAGGTCGAAGCCGCGCCAGGCGAGGAACAGCCCGCTCGCTCCGATCAGCATCAGGCCGATCTCGCACAATTTGACCCGGCGGATGATCGCCGCCTTGTCGCGCATGTCGGCCAGCTGGCCGGCCACCGCCGACAGGATGAAGAAGGGCAGGATGAACAGGCCCGAGGCGACCGCGCTGAACATCCCCTCCGCTTCTTCGGAGTTGTAGACCTGATACACGACGAACAGGACCATCGCAGTCTTGTAGAGATTGTCGTTGAAGGCGTTCAGCAGCTGGGTGCAGAACAGGGGCAGGAAACGCCGCGTTCGCATCAGGTGCGTGGTGATCGTCAAACTCTGTCCCCTGCCGTCCCGATGCGGCCTCGCCCGCTCCCTAGAACAGCGGGGGCGTGGCTTCAAAGTCAAATGGTGGTGCGGCTTGGGATGGAGCCGTTGCGCAATCGTGACATCAGACGGCTTTTGCTCCGCCGCCGCACGCGCTAGGGGAGGCGGAGATGCTGAGCCTGCCCAATATCCTGACCCTGTCGCGGATCTTCGCGATTCCGCTGCTCGCCTATTTCCTGTGGTGGCCGGGCTGGGCAACAGGCTTCCTCATCGCCTTCGTCCTCTACTGCCTGATGGGCATTACCGATTATTTCGATGGCTATCTGGCGCGCGCCAGCGGAGCAGTGTCAAAGCTGGGCATCTTTCTCGACCCCATCGCGGACAAGATCATGGTCGCCGCCGTGATCCTGGTTCTGGCTGCGCAGGGCGTGCTGCGCGGACCTTATGTGGGCGATATGCATGTGGTCGCAGGCCTGATTATCCTGGTGCGCGAGATCGCTGTGTCGGGCCTGCGCGAGTTCCTCGGCGGATTGCAGGTCTCGATGCCGGTCAGCCGCTTGGCGAAGTGGAAGACGACCTTCCAGTTGATGGCGTTGGGCTCGCTGATTTTGGGCCAAGGCCTACCCAATTGGGTGGCGACGATCGGCGAAATGGAGGCCAATATCCCTCACACCTACGGCCTCGTGACCCTGTGGGCGGCTGCGGTGCTGACCCTGATCACGGGTTGGGACTACCTCCGGGTGGGGTTGAAACACATGGATTAAGAATCTCGGGAGGGGATACATGAATCACGCGAAGCACATCGGAACGCTCGGCGTCGGGTTCTTGGCAGCTCTTTATGCAACAAGTGCTGTCGCACAGGCGTCAACCGTTTGGCTGATCGAACCCGACCAATCCGACGTAAAATTGCGATGTAACGCTGACGGGTCTGGGTCGCTCGATTTCGGCCGGGGCGCCCCCTTTCCCGCGAAATGCGAAAGGAGCGGGAATACCGTTCGAGCGGCGAGCTGGCCGCATGAGGATTTGATGCGACGCGGCGACCCGCCAGCGTCGCGATACGTTCTTAATATTGACGGCGATAGGTTTACCGGACGCTGGTTTCCCGACGACGCGCCTTCCTTCCCTTTCACAGGAATTCGCGCAGGCACGGCTGGCAAAGCTGCTAGCGCTTCCGAGAGCCGGGTTGGCAGGGCTTCCACAGCGGTATCGTCCGACACACGTCGAACGGAGGCGCAATCCGACAATGGCAGCGCAAATGCAGCAACGAAACCCGCCAAGACGTATTATTATGTGTGCCGAGTTACATCGAGCGATAACAAACCAGTGCGAAATTACATCAGCGGTGTGATCCCGAGCACTGACAGTCCAGGTAAACCTGGACCTTTGGAGCGCGGTTTTGCCCGCTTCGTCTCAGCGAAGTACGGGGAAAGCTTTGCGGAAAGCCTGTGTCAATGGTCCGGTACACGTGCGGAAGCATCGGCTTTCAAGCAAAAGGAAATCGACAAATGGAACAATTCGAGTTTCAGGACCGGTTATGACTTGAAGGAATACGTCGAGACAAGGTGGTCGGGGGGCTGACTACCCCGCCCGCAATTCCTCGGCCAGCAGTTCGAAATCGCTGCGGCGGGGGGAATTCTTGCGCCAGATCAGCGCGATTTCGCGCGCGGCGTTGTCGGTTTCCAGCGGGCGCGCGACCACGTCGGTCCCTTGGAGGATGCCCGCATCGACGGCCATTTCGGGAATCATCGTCAGGCCGAGGCCGTTATCGACCAGTTGCACCAGCGTGTGCAGGCTCGTGCCGATCATGGTGGCCGAGCCGCGCAGTTCCGGGCGGTTGCAGGCGGCGAGCGCGTGGTCCTTGAGGCAATGACCGTCCTCCAATAACAGCAACCTACCGCCCGCGCTCATCGCATCGATCTCTTCGGCGGAGATGGTGGCGGGGGGATCGCGCGGATCGTCCTTGGGGAAGGCGACGAACAGCCTGTCGTCCGCGATATGCGCCTGTTCGACCTCGCCGGTGGCGAAGGGGAGGGCCAGCAGGACGCAATCGACGCGCCCGTGCTGCAAAGACTCGACCGCGTCCTGGCTGGTTTCCTCGCGCAGGAACAGTTCGAGATCGGGCCGTTCCTTGCGGAGGCGCGGCAGGAATCGGGGGAGCATGAAGGGCGCGATCGTGGGGATCACGCTCATGCGCAACTGGCCTGCAAGCGGCTTACCCGCGGCCTGCACCAGGTCCGAAAGCTCTTCCGCCTCGCGCAGGATGCGATGCGCCTTCTCCACCACCTGATTGCCCAGCGCCGTGAAGCGCACGACCCGGCGGCTCCGCTCGACCAGAGTCACGCCGAGCAGCGATTCGAGCTCGCGAATGCCCGCGCTCAGAGTCGATTGCGAGACGAAGCTCGCTTCCGCCGCGCGGCCGAAATGACCGTGTTCGTGCAGCGCGACGAGATATTGCAGCTGCTTGATGGTGGGGAGGTAGGTGCTCACCGGTCCGCGCTCACTCCGCCGCCTTTTCTATGGCGGGCGTGGTCTCGTCGGTGGCGGTGTCGACGCGGGTCATCAGCAATCTGCCGTCCTTCACCGCGAAGGCCATTCGGCCCTCGACCAGTTCGAGCGCATCCTTCCCGAACACCTCGTACCGCCAGCCGTGGAGGATCGGGAGATCGCGCGCCCCGGCGGCGAGCGCTTCCATCTCGTCCGTGCGGGTCAATAGCCGTGCCGCGACGTCGATCTCGCGGGCGCGGATCTTGAGCAGCAGCTTGAGCAAGTCCGCGACCAGTGCGCCTTCCTTGCCGAGCGGCGCGCCGCGCTTCGCCTTTTCGGGCATTTCGTCCTTGGGCAGCGGCTCGGCGCCTTCCAGCACTTTCATCAGCCGCTTGCCGATATCGTTGTCCTTCCAGGCGTTCGAGAGACCGCGCACTTTGGTGAGATCGCCCTGTTGCTTGGGCGGGTGGCTGGCGATGTCGGCCAGCGTCTCGTCGCGCATGATGCGACCGCGCGGGATGTTCTTGTGCTGCGCCTCGCTCTCGCGCCAAGCGGCGAGGGCTTTCAGGCGGCCCAGCACCTGCGCGTTGCGACCCGGCGAGCGGATGCGATGCCAGGCCGTGTCGCCATCGTTGGCGTAATTCGCCGGATCGGCCAGCTTCTCCATTTCCGCATCGAGCCAGGCGCCGCGCCCGGTCTTGATGAGCTTCTTCAGTATGCGCGGAAAGATTTTGGCCAGATGGGTCACATCGCCGATCGCATATTCGATCTGGCGATCGGTCAGCGGGCGGCGGCTCCAGTCGGTGAAGCGCGCGCCTTTGTCGACCGTGATGCCGAGCCAGCTTTCAACGAGATTGGCATAGCCGATCTGTTCGGACTGGCTGATCGCCATCATTGCGATCTGGGTGTCGAAGATCGGATGCGGCGTCTTGCCTGTGAAATTGTAGACGATTTCGACGTCCTGACCGCCCGCATGGAAGATCTTGAGCACATCTTCGTTGTCGCAGAGCAGGTCCCAGAGAGGTTGCAAGTCGATCCCGTCGGCCAGCGGATCGATCGCGGCGGCTTCCTCCTCGTTCCCGATCTGCACCAGGCAGAGTTCGGGCCAGTAGGTGTTCTCGCGCATGAATTCGGTGTCGACGCAGACGAAGTTGCCCTGCGCCAGCCGGTCGCACAGATCGGCGAGCGGTTCGGTGGTGGTAATGAGGTCGTGGATTTTCATCGTTTCTTTTCTGTCTGTCGGACGGAGTGCCGTCCGGCGGCGCACCCGCCTTGACAAAAAGGCAGGCTTGCCCTGTTAGCGCGCGCGTTTCCTGCTAGAGGGAGCGCAGCGCGGCCCGGCCGCGATCGGGGGCGATGCGGCCCCTAGCGCCATAGCACCGATTTTGGAAAGTCTTTCGATGCACGCCTATCGCACTCACACCTGCGCCCAACTGACCAAAAGCGACGTCGATCAGAACGTCCGCCTGTCCGGCTGGGTCCATAACAAGCGCGATCATGGCGGCGTCCTGTTCGTCGACCTGCGCGACCATTACGGGATCACCCAGATCGTTGCCGACAGCGACAGCGAGGCGCTGCCGGTTCTCGAAAAGCTGAAGCTCGAATCCGTTGTGACGATCGACGGGACGGTGAAGGCGCGCGATGCGGCGGCGGTGAACGCCAATCTGCCGACCGGCGAGATCGAAGTCTTCGCCCGCTCCATCGAAGTGCAGAGCCGCGCATCGGATCTGCCGCTGATCGTCAATTCGGCGGAAGACTATCCCGAGGACATCCGCTTGAAATACCGCTTCGTCGATCTACGGCGCGAGCGGGTGCACGCCAATATCATGCTGCGCAACAAGGTGATCCAGAGCCTGCGCCGCCGCATGACCGATCAGGGGTTCTCTGAATTCCAGACGCCGATCCTGGGCGCCTCCAGCCCCGAAGGCGCACGCGATTATCTCGTCCCCAGCCGCCTTCACGCCGGGCGCTTCTATGCGCTCCCGCAGGCGCCGCAGATGTTCAAGCAGCTGCTGATGGTCGCGGGCTTCGACCGTTATTTCCAGATCGCGCCCTGTTTCCGCGACGAGGATCTGCGCGCCGATCGCAGCCCCGAATTCTACCAGCTCGACTTCGAAATGAGCTTCGTGACGCAGGAAGACGTGTTCAACACGATCGAGCCGGTGCTGGCGGGCGTGTTCGAGGAGTTCTCCGGCGGCAAGAGCGTGACGCCTGCGGGCGAATTCCCGCGCATCCCCTACGCCGAAGCGATGCTGAAATACGGCAGCGACAAGCCCGATTTGCGCAATCCGCTGATCATCTCGGACGTCACCGAGCACTTCACCAGCTCCGGCTTCGGCCTGTTCGAAAAGATCGTCGGCGGCGGGGGCCGGGTGCGCGTGATCCCCGCGCCACACACGCATGAGAAGAGCCGCAAGTTCTTCGACGACATGAACGACTGGGCGCGCAAGGAAGGCTTTGCGGGGCTCGGCTATGTCACGCGCAAGCAGGGCGAGTTCGGCGGCCCGATCGCCAAGAACCACGGCACCGAGGGCATGGAGAAGCTCTATGCCGAGCTGGGCCTTGGCGAAAACGACGGGCTGTTCTTCGCCGCGGGCAAGGAGAAGGACGCCGCCAAGCTGGCCGGGGCCGCGCGCACGCGTGTTGCGGAAGAGCTCGGTCTGATCGAGGAAGGCTGCTTCAAGTTCTGCTGGATCGTCGATTTCCCGATGTTCGAATGGGACGAGGACCTCAAGAAGGTCGATTTCAGCCACAACCCGTTCTCCATGCCGCAGGGCGAGATGGAAGCGCTGGAGACGCAGGATCCGCTCGATATCAAGGCGTGGCAGTACGACATCGTCTGCAACGGGTACGAGCTCAGCTCGGGCGCGATCCGGAACCACAAGCCGGAAATCATGTACAAGGCCTTCGCGCTGGCGGGCTATTCGCAGGAAGAGGTCGATGCGAACTTCTCCGGCATGATCGAAGCGTTCAAGCTGGGCGCGCCGCCGCATGGTGGCTCGGCGCCGGGGATCGACCGGATCGTGATGCTGCTGGCGGACGAGCCGAACATCCGCGAGGTTATCGCTTTCCCGATGAATCAGCGCGCGCAGGATTTGATGATGGGCGCGCCGAGCGTGGTGAGCGCCAAGCAATTGCGCGAATTAAACATCCAATTGTCGCTCAAGGCGCGCGAGGCGACCGAAGCCGCGCGCAGCGGGGAGGGCACGGACATGAATTCGAACGCCACCGTTCGCGATGAAGATCCGCAGGCCCAGGACGGCTGACCCGAAAGGGCTGGCACGAAAAGGGCGCGGAAATCGATCCGCGCCCTTTCCTTCTTGGCCTGGATTCTTCCAGTTTGACCTAGATCTCAGTCATACTGCTTGGCGACCATGTCGCCGAAGCGTTCGCCTTCCTGAATCTCGGCGAAGCACTGTTCGACCACAGCACGCTCGCCCGGTTCGAGGTCGTCGTCCTTGAGGGCCGCTTCGAACTTTTCCTTCAGGTAGTCCTCACCCTCTTCGACGCGTTCGGCGGCGGCCTCGTCTCCGCTTTCGAAGAGATCGGTGATATCGACCCAGAGGCGGTGAAGGCCGCCCGTGGCCGTGCCCTTGGTCACCAATTCGTCGCCCTGGCGTTCGAGTTGGGCGTTCAGAGTGCCGAGCGTCTGCTGGCGCTTGTCGAGCCGCTGCTGCAAGGCCTGCTTCAGCTGCGCGCTTTTCGCCTTCTCATGGGCCTTGCGATAGCCTTCGACCGAATCGAAAGTGGTGTCGGTCAGGCTCTTGAATGCGGTGGAAGTCATTGATCTGCGTCCCTTCAATGGGTTGGTACTGCTTGGTCAAACCACGAAGCGCCGCAAAGGTTCAGCGGTTGATCGGACAATGGGCCGAGATGCCCTTGCGCTGCGCCGCCCCGTTCACTAGGGCGAAAGCCAATTTTCAAACTCCCATTTTTCGAGAGGGAATAAAATGAGCGATACTGCCGAGCGCGTACAGAAGATCGTCGTCGAACATCTGGGCGTGGAAGCCGACAAGGTAACGCAGGATGCCAGCTTCATCGACGATCTGGGCGCCGACAGCCTCGACATCGTTGAACTCGTCATGGCGTTCGAAGAAGAATTCGGCGTCGAAATCCCCGACGATGCTGCTGAGAAGATCACCACCGTCGGCGATGCGACCAAGTATATCGAAGAGCACAAGGGCTGATCGCTCTTTTGGCTAACCCGCTCGGCTGAGGCGGGATCGGACAGGCCCGAGCCCCTAGCCGGGCCGGGCCTGTTGCATTTTTCGGAGAGTTCCTATGCGCCGCGTCGTCGTAACCGGACTGGGCCTCGTCACCCCGCTGGGCGGCGATGTCGAGACTACCTGGGCCAATCTGCTCGCCGGGGAAAGCGGGGCGGGCCCGATCACCCGCTTCGACACGACGGGCCAGAAGTGCCTGATCGCATGCGAGGTGAAGCCGAAGGACCACCCCTGGGGCTTCGATCCCGACAAGCGAGTGGACCACAAGGTTCAGCGCCAGGTCGATCCCTTCATCGTCTATGGTATCGATGCCGCCGGGCAGGCGATCGAGGATGCGGGTCTCGAGGACATGGACCAGGCCACGAAGGAACGCGCGGGCGTTTCGATCGGGTCGGGCATCGGCGGTCTGCCGGGGATCGAGAGCGAGAGCCTGGTCCTTGCCGAACGCGGCCCGGGCCGGGTCAGCCCGCATTTCGTCCATGGCCGCCTGATCAATCTGATCGGCGGGCAGGTTTCGATCAAATACGGCCTGATGGGCCCGAACCACGCGGTCGTCACCGCCTGTTCGACCGGCGCGCACTCGATCGGGGACGCCGCGCGGATGATCGCTCTGGACGATGCCGATATCATGCTGGCGGGCGGGGCGGAATCGACCATCAATCCGCTCGGCGTGGCAGGCTTCGCGCAGGCGCGCGCGCTCAATATGAGCATGAACGACCGGCCCAAGGAAGCCAGCCGTCCTTATGACAAGAACCGCGACGGCTTCGTGATGGGCGAGGGCGCGGGTGTCGTCGTGCTCGAGGAGTACGAGCACGCCAAGTCGCGCGGTGCGAAGATCTATGCCGAAGTGGTCGGTTACGGCCTTTCGGGCGATGCCTATCACGTCACCGCGCCGCACCCCGAAGGCAAGGGCGCGGAACTGGCGATGCGGATGGCGCTGAAGAAATCCGGGCTGGAGGCGTGCGACATCGATTACGTCAACGCGCACGGCACCTCGACCATGGCCGACACGATCGAGCTCGCCGCGGTCAAGCGCGTGCTGGGCGATGATCTGTGCGGCGCATCGATGAGTAGCACGAAATCCGCCATCGGCCACCTGCTTGGCGGCGCCGGCGCAGTCGAGGCGATCTTCTGCATGCTGGCCATCCGCGACCAGATCGTGCCGCCCACGCTCAATCTCGACGATCCCGACGAAGGGACGGAGGGCGTCGATCTCGTGCCGCACACCGCGAGGAAGCGCGAGGTAAAGGCCGCGCTCAACAACAGCTTCGGGTTCGGCGGCACCAACGCCTCGCTGGTGGTGAAGAAGGTCGACTGACGTGAAGCGGATCGGCCTGCTGGCGGCGGCGGTCGCCGTCCTGGTCGCGCTTGTCGGTGCGATCTGGCTGGCGGCGGGCTGGTGGGCGACGTCGGAGATCGAAGAGGATCGCGAATTCACCGTCGCTTCGGGATCGACGCTGACGGCGGTCGCCGACAAGCTCGAATCGGAAGGCGCCATCGCGTCGGCGAACAGCTTCCTGCTGCGCGCGAAGCTGCTGGGCAGCGGCGATCCGGTCCAGGCCGGAGAATTCCTGCTGCCCGCCGGGATCAGCCCCGCAGGAATGCTGGACACCTTGCAACACGGCCAGCCGATCCGTCGCTTCGTCACGATACCCGAAGGCACGCCGTCCATCCTGGTGCACGAACGCCTGATGGCCGAGCCGCTTCTGACCGGCGAGATACCGGTCCCGGTCGAAGGATCGGTCCTCCCCGACACTTACGATTTCGAGCGAGGCGAACCGCGCGCCAAGGTGCTCGCGCGGATGCAGGCGGCGATGCAGAATTATCTCGCGGAAGCCTGGCCCAAGCGTGCATCGGATATCGCGGTCGACAATATTCAGGACGCCGTGACGCTCGCCTCCATTGTCGAAAAGGAAACCGGGGTCGCGCGCGAACGGCGCATGGTCGCAGGGCTCTATTCCAATCGCCTGAAGGACGGGATGCTGTTGCAGGCCGATCCGACGATCATCTATCCGATTACGCGTGGCAAACCGCTCGGCCGACGTATCCGCCAGTCCGAAATCGCGGCGGTCAACGATTACAACACCTATTCGATGACCGGGCTGCCCAAGGCGCCGATCACCAATCCGGGGCGCGAGGCGATCGCCGCCGTGCTGAACCCGGCGGAGACCGATGCGCGCTATATGGTGGCGGACGGAACCGGGGGCCACGCCTTCGCCCAGACGCTCGACGAGCATAATCGCAATGTCGAAAAATGGTTCGCCCTGCGCCGCGAACGGGGCGAGATGTGAGCGATGCGCCGCTGATCCTGACCGCGCAATTGCCGCCCGACCTACACAGCTGGGCGACGGGATTGCGGGACGAGCATTTCCCGCCCGAGCGCAATTACCTGGAAGCGCATGTCACGCTGTTTCATGCGATCCCCGGACAGTGCGAAGGCGAGGCGCGGACCTTCCTCTCGCGGTTGGCGGGCGAAATCGCGCCCGTGCCCGCGCGGCTTGAAGGGCTGATGTCGCTCGGCGGTGGGACTGCGCTGAAGCTGTCGAGCCCCGACATGCTTCAAGTGCGCGATCACATTGCGGATCATTTCCACGGTATGCTGACCGCGCAGGACCAGCATCGCCCGAGGCTGCACGTGACGATCCAGAACAAGGTCACTTCGAAGGAGGCCAAGGCCCTCCAGGCGCAGATGGCCGGCACCGTCACCGCCCGCGATTTCGCCTTTCCCGGCCTTTCGCTCTACCGCTATATGGGTGGGCCTTGGGAGCTCGTGCGCGGCTTCACGTTTCGCGGGTGAGCGACCTCAATGCGAGGGGCGTTTTCCCGGTTGACCCCAGCGGACCATCGCCGTAAACGCGCCGCCTGCCCGGGGCCGGATAGGCTTGCAGGGCACCTTTCTCGCACCCGCATCCTGATGCGGTGCGCCGATGGGGCGGAGTAGCTCAGGTGGTTAGAGCAGCGGAATCATAATCCGCGTGTCGGGGGTTCGAGTCCCTCCTCCGCTACCATTAGACTGAAGAGTTGGTTCATGATTGTGGGCCAATACGCAGCTTCAGATATTTCCCCTACTGCGGACTACTGTGGGACGCCAAAATCTTCGTTTCGTTCAGGGCGCCAGGCAAAGCAATCTGTCGAAACTGACGGGGTGATGTGAGCTGCGCGCTTCTAGTGTGGATGAACTCACGGTTTGCAGCTATCTCGTTTGAATGCCGGTTCGGATCCTTTTTAATCGCGAAGAGCTTGAACCTCATATCGAATCCATTCGTAAAGCAGCGGATTCTGAGCGCTCATCCTTTGGTTTCTTGCCTCCGAACGCATACCGAGAGTTTGTGCAGCAAGGGCGGGCGGTCGCGGCCATCTCTAGCACAACGGGTGAACTCGCAGGGTATTGCCTGTATGGAGGAGTGTTCCCGCAGGCGAAGATTTTTCAAACCTACGTGGCACCTGATTTCCGTGGCCAAGCCATTGGCGAACGGCTGCTAACTTCGGTTCTGGAGAGACTGGAACAGAGGGGCTTCTTGAGCGCCGTAGCAAGTGTTGCAGCTGACCTATCGGCGGCCAACCGTTTCTACGAGAAAATGGGTTTCGATGTTGTCGCGACGAAAGAAGGCGGGAAAACCACAAAGCGTCTTATAAGAGTTCGTGCCAAGGAGCTTTCATCTCCTAGCTTGCTCGATCTGGTTGACCAGCCGGCAAGTCAAGCTCGTGCGCCAGCGATGCGAGGCCCCCGGACCACTCCGGTGCCGCGATATGTCCTCGATCTAAATGTCATTTTCGACGTTACGAAAAAGAGGCCCCGTTCGGAAGTCGCTCAAGGGGTTGTAGCGGCAGCTCTGGAAAACGACGTGAAGCTCGCAATTACGGCCGAGATAACGGCCGAATTAGAGAAGCATAGCCGAGAGGACGAGCCTGATCCAATCCTGAATCTATGTCGAGCGATCCCCACGTTACGATTGCCTAATCAAAAGACGCTCTCCAGACTGCGGGAGGAACTGCTCCCTATAGTCTTCCCTGAAAAGGCTCGTCAAACGACGCTGAAGGCGAACGACGAGGCTGATCTTCGTCACCTAGCGACTGCGATAGAGGAAAACGTTGTGGGCTTCATTACGTCTGATGAGGCCATCCTTCGTGCAGCTGACAAACTCAATGCCCGATATAACCTGATCATCTTATCACCGAGCACGTTCGGACAGGGTTTTGAGGCCGAATTCGGTGCCAGGCCAAGACCATTTATCCATACGGCATCCTCCACCCTGGAACCGACTAGCTTTGAGGAGCGAGACAGGGAAGCAACAGAGCAGCTTCTTCGAGACTATCATCTAAGCGACATTCGCATACGAGGTATTCTAGCCGCAGGAACTGCAACTGCACCCCGCCGCCGAGAGCTTGTCCGGTCAGCGGATGGGTTGGTGTGTTTCGCCAGCTGGGACTCGCCGCGACCATCAGTCGTCGAGAGAGCTTTGCATATCTATGCAGACGAGACTCACCCCGATGCTGTTTTGGCCATCAAACATCTGCTTCGGATTGCTTGCCAAGACATAGATGCGTGCCCTGTCGCAATTTTCCGAATAAAGCCGCACCTAATGCAGCACCTGATTAGGAAGGTGGCTGTCGCTTACCATTTCTATGCCGACGAAACGGATGCACCAAGAAATCCTACGCTCCGAAAGGTGTCGCTCGGACGCGCTGTTCAATGCGAAAACTGGCCACACGCCGCCTCGACAATCGAGGAAGCTACTGGCGTGAAACTTACTGGCGAACCATCGGCAACCCATGCGGATGCCATCCAGTTGACCGATGTCAGCGGCTCAAAGCGTTATGCGAGCCTTAAGGAGATTGAGGAACTCTTCAGCCCTACGATCATCTGCGCCAGAGATCGCCCCGGAGTTATATTGCCGATCAGGACTGGATACGCTGAAGAGCTCTTCCATGGCGGGCAGCAGCCATACCTCCTTGATCATGCCCAAGCTGCGCTCAAGAATACGAAAGCCTATATTGGCGGCAACTACGGCAGTGTTCCCGAAGGCGGATTGGCTTTCTTCTACGAATCCGCGCCTCGTGGAGGAAGGAAGGCGATAACAGCGGTAGCTCGAATCTTGGCACGCTATGCGTTGCCCCCAGATCAAGCCGCTGCAATCAGCCAAGATCGTGGGGTGTTTCCGGTCACAGAAATTGAGAACGCACGCGGGCGCGTGTTGAAGACCGTAATCGACATCGATACCGTGATGCTGTTTAGAAATCCGATTGGCAAAGATCGCCTTTGTGAGATTGGTTGCTGGGATGGCGCCAACCTCGTGACAGCGAAGGTTATTGATCCCGCCTCAGTCTCAAAGCTCATGGAAGAAGGGATGCCGCAGCTTGGCTAAGAGTGAGATCCTGATTTCTGTAGAGCCGAGATACTTTGCCAGCATTCTCTCTGGTGAGAAGACAGTCGAACTTCGTCGCAGAGCCCTCCGCATAACCGAGGGGGCGAGAATTTGGCTTTATTGTAAAGCCCCGATCGCGTCTATTTCGGCGGTCTGTCAGCTTCGATATTCAGAGACCTTGGCCGTCGCTGATCTGTGGACCAAGCATGGCGCCCATATGGCCCTTACGAAGTCGGAATATGATGCATATCTAGCAGGGCGTGATAGCGCACATGCGCTAGTTTTGACCGAGGTTCGATCGCTCGATAGCCCGATCGACCTGAATGCGGCGCGAGCTCTTCGCCTCAATTTCCAGCCACCGCAATTCTTCATGCATCTCCGGCCCGGCTGCGATTTACAAGAACGACTAGTGATGGCCGCCGGCTGACACAGCATGACGGAGGATGGCGAATGCACACACGAAAGTGTATCTTGTCTCAACCAGTTTGAACTTGTTCGCAAATATCGGTGCGACGATTGTGCGGCAGTGATGATGTGCGCGTGTGACGAAGAATTTGGCGAGAAGTTCTTGGCTCACCAACTTCGAGAAGGCACCGAGCTGGAGACCCAAGTCCGCATTCCTGTCACGCATGGATTTTTGTCGGGCATCTGTCCCGAATGCCGGGGTCTTCCCCCGGTCACCGCACCGATGGCGGCGATTCCAGGGCGCACTAGCAAGATCAAGCGGTATTACTGGCGCGAGCTGTTCTTTGCGGTGCGAACGGCCCAAGCGATGTGGGATGATGAACATCCCCGCGCCGCCCCTGAGGACCGGGAAAGAGCGCATGCTCAGATCGAGCGAGAGGTTTTAGATGAGATCAAGCAACTCCACGCGAGCACGCCCCGATACACGTTCACCGAGCTGTCGCAGGCTGAGGTAATCGAGCGTTACGGGGTCGAGGTCGAGGCGCTCTCCGCCACTTACGCGCGAGCTGGCGCCAAGGGGGCGCAGATTGTGGACGAGGGCACGGTCATATCGCCGGAGGAGTTCACAGCAAGACACTATCGAAATCAGGGTTGGTCAGTTCTGCCGCTGGAGAGTGTGCCGTTTCATGTCCTTTTTGGCGTCATGCTATGGACGCTCATCCAAGACCCACGCGACCCGTTAGTCCGAATGGTCGGCTTCGGCTGTCGGGCAGCATTCGAGGACAAGCGGGAAGGGGACCAAAATTGGACCCACTTACCTTCTGATTTTGGCAGCTTAGGCTACTCTCAGAGGC
The DNA here is from genome assembly GCA_009993605.1 of Erythrobacter sp. Taxonomy (GTDB): domain Bacteria; phylum Pseudomonadota; class Alphaproteobacteria; order Sphingomonadales; family Sphingomonadaceae; genus Qipengyuania. Next base: position 126,644 of record JAACTB010000013.1, on the reverse strand, counting down.
GAGCTGAAGCGATTGACAGACACTTTGAGCAGTTCATTGATGAGCACATAGAGTGGTTGTTCGACTATTGGGTTCCTCATAGCGAGCGCCTTCGACAATATCTGTGGGCGCATCGACCGGAGGATGTAGAGCGTGCGTGCGAGCTGGTTGCGATCCTCCCGACCGCGACACTCATCGAAATCTTGCGCTATCTCCTGGACGGCTACTGGGAACACTATCTCGGTTGGCCCGACCTTTTGCTCCACCGAGAAGGAACGTTCACTTTCGTGGAGGTAAAGTCATCGTCCGACAAGCTCAGCGAAGAGCAGAAGCGATGGATCGCTGATAATCACGATCGGCTCCAACTGCCATTCCGCGTTCTGAAAATTCATAGGACAGCGACTATTTGATCGCGAGAGAGCGTATCTACCGCTGACAGGCCCAGCAACAGCCTAGATACTTGCGGGAAGGTCGTTAGGAATGCTTGGAAGATCCCTGGGGTCGGCCCCGAGTGGCGCCGTAAGCCATGAGCTCCAAGCGGCTCGATACAATCTCGGACTACGCGCGCCATGGCTACATGTTGCGGGTCGAATGTCGGTCCTGCCAACGCGTCGCCATCATCCACCCTATGGAGATTTCGCTGCTCTGCCAGCGGAGAAACTGGTCGCGGCAGATACCTGTCGTCGAGCGCCGCCTGCGTTGTTCTAAATGCGGAAGCCGAGACGTGAGGGCCGGGCCAGGTTTTGGACGGTAAGAGGGAAAACCCATTTGGACATTGAGGGTGAAGAAGGACGTCGCGATCGAACGCGCAGAGAGTCTTCGTAAACGAATACCGTGGGATGAATGAGCATCCCACGGTATTCCAATAAGTTCAAAATACGGACCAACGCCGTTCGTCTGAATCAAAAACCGCTGTCCCGATAGGACCAAATTCAAGCAAACGAGGTAGGTTGCAAACCATTTGGTCCGGCAGGTCCGCCATCCCATCCGAAATCAACAAGAGCTTTGCCTCTCCCGGTCGAATTCCAAGCTCCTTGGTGAACACCGCGGCGGCAATGTCAGCGTTCGGAGCTATGGCAAAAACATTACCGCCCTTGTCGTCGATCGTGCGGTAGAGCTTCAGCTGCTGCACCGGCGCGATGTGCGCGATCCAGCGGTCTGCGAAGCTCGCGAACCCCACCGGAGCGGACTCCAACAGGTCGTCGAGGCCAGGGCGAAGTTCGTCGTCAATGACGTCGTCGATCCGCTCCAGCGTAAGATCCTCGTGTTCGAGGCCGAGCGCTTCCTCGTGCTCCAACACTGTAAGCCATGCTGAGTCCTGAGTGGGCGCTACAACGTAGGCACGCGCCGTATGATTGTGACGCTGGATAGTGCACTCGTAGAGGTGAAATTTCATCTGAATAGACCTTCATGCTGTGGTTGATGCAGCAAGGTCTATGAGCATCCCCGGCGGGTGTCGGGTGGGCAATGCGGTGGGCGGCGTAAACTCTCTTTACCCCAAGGCGAGGCGAGGGCTGTTGCTAAAATTGGCTTACTCTGGGCTGCTCATTTGGGCTTCCGTTCGAACGCCCTGATCGCTTCAAGGAAGTCCATGACCTTGGCCACGTGTTGATGAACGCCCGAACCCCGCTCCGGTATGGTTTCGGGAAATTGGGGCCAATACGAGCCTACCGTATCAGTGGCCGGCGAATCCTCAAGATGTTCGATAATCTTTCGGGCACGGGGAATTTTGGTTCTGAGCGAACCCTGCTTCACCCCATAGTCTCTGCCCTTGGCCAATAGAAACGAGCCGATCATCGCATTCGTCACCGGTCGATCTTCTCGCTGGCTTTTTAGCAGCGTAATTGCAGCCCAGACATCGCAAATGAAGGGATAGGTCTTCTCATTCGTTTGGCGGGGATAGAAGCGGTTCGGCTTGAGATCTGGTATTGACCAAGGGAAATTGCGGAGCCTTTTCTCGGCCTCTGCCCAGACCGCCGACTCAAAATTTGGATCAATCGGCGGCAGCGCTGGGGCACTACCCTTTCTCCTTAGCCGATACGCTTTCTGGTTTCGCAACCACCGAGCGCGCTGCTTTTCTTTATCAATCGCCATGCAAAACAGTCTCTTCCAGCGATGACGGAATTTGCAACAGCCATCCATCGTTACAGTGAGAAAAGCGGGTGTATGTGACGAAGCCTTCATCGATCCTGATGGACAAAAATGGAGGCAGACCCTTTGGAAAAACTAACGACAGATTGGGCGGACTACACGTTCAACCCCTGGATAGGCTGCACAAAAGTTAGCGATGGATGCCGTGAATGCTATGCGCATAGACAGCAAGATCTGCGTTTCGGAAGGGTTGAGTGGGGTGACGGAAACCCCCGTTCTCGAACTTCCACGAGCTATTGGGAAAAGCCAAAGCTCTGGGATTGGCGAGCTTACTATTACAAAAATCGACCGTTTGTTTCGTGTGGTAGCCTTTGCGACGTATTCGATCCTGAGGTCAGCTCTTGTTGGCGTGATGACCTATTTCGACTGATTGAAGAGACGCCACATTTGGTTTGGCTTTTGCTGACGAGACGTATCAGCGAAGTCGTGCAATTCACTGAGCGTCTTCCCAACAATGTCGCTCTTGGCGTCTCTATTTCGAGTCAGGACGAATACAATCGAGATGCACCCTTGCTGCGGGAAGCGGCTCTCAAATTGCACCCTATATTTACGTTCGGCAATTTCGAACCACTTCTTGCCCCGGTCACTCTCGACTATTTTACAGCTCCCAAGTGGGTGATTGTCGGATGCGAAACAGGGCCCCTGGGGAGGTTCATGATGCCAGATTGGGCACGAAATCTCCGCGATCAAAGTGCAGTGATGGGCCTGTCTTTTTATTTCAAGCAGGCGAGCGAGCTTCGGAGCGGACCGAGCGATTTGCTCGACGGAGCGCATCACCGAAATCGTCCCAATACTTTGAACCGTGAATGGCTGCTTGGGCACCGCGATTGGCTCGACAAACTCCTGAGCGACACGGGGTATCGAGGTCCTGCTCCCGACTGTTCGGGCATCGCGATGCCAGAGCGCCATCATCAACCGAACTGAGTTGCCACGAACCAACAGCCCATGACCTTCTATGCAAACCACGAAAGGAATTAATATGAACGAAATGACCCCTCACTCGAACGCTGACAAGGCTGAAGAGATCGCTGCCGCTTTGAAAGCAGCTGGCATTGAAAGTTCCGTTCCAGACCCTCTGCCCGATTATCAGGAGGCCGGTAAGCAAGCCTACCTGATTTGGAACCAGCATCTGACAATCGGGGATTGGAGGAAGCTCCGAGATGACGTGAGGGCGGGGATCATCCCGCGAAAAGTGCGCTATCGCAAGATCGCTAAGGCGTGCGAAAATGCCCTTCGACAGCGGCATGTGCCAGAGAATCTGGTGGAGCCGATGACGTTCGCATGGGGCATCTACCATGGGCTGAGCGGGGTTTTACCAAGGTAGATCCATTCTCGTGTATCAGTAGTCCCGACGTCAGTGGATGGCGCTGGCTAAAAACCAATCGGGATTTTGGCGCCATCCGGGTGTTTGAGACCAGCCATTCCTAGGACTTCCATTCTCTGCGGAGGTGACCTCATCCATGGTTCTCTCCGTGGAGATGGAAGTTGAAATTGTTTACCTCATAAAGAAGACTCGCAACCCTCAGATGGATACTTCTGTCCTGTAATCAGGAACTTACAGATCCCTCGGTGTAGGGCAGAAATTTCAAAATCTAGTTGATAAAGAATCGCAGAGCCACAACCCATGGGGTCTATGCTTTTCGTGTTGATCAAGATCGTCACCGTCTTGTGATCATGAAGTTCATAAGCGTAGCGACCACCGGACCAAGGTAACCATGCTTCACGGGGTAAGGGCTTCTATGGCTTCCGCGGATAACATGTTTCTCGTGAGCGCCATGGTGTTCATGGTTCAATGCTACCGGGCTTCGCCCGGCAGCGGAACGACGCTGCTTCGCAGCATCGATCCAGATTAGTTTTGATCATGAATATGAATCACAACAACCATCCCAAGGAAGACCTCTAATCCCCCCGCCACCATGCAAAGAGGTCAGCATGGCAGCGAAGGGGTTATTCCTGGTTATCCCATGGGAAGTGGTAGAGAGCATCGATCGTGCGACGATCAGGTTGGCGGAACGCATTACCAACCTATCTGCTCCGAAACCCCGGCCTCTCGGCCCGTTCGGTCACCCAGCACCTGCTGGGCTCACCCCGCTAAACTTTCCTGCAATTCTCACGAGGCAGGGGCACAAACCCCATCTTTTTGGCAACCTTTCGCTCCAGATGGAGCCGGGCTTTTACCTGCCGATGGTGTCGGCCGATTTTCCCTTAACGCGCACTCGCCTGGCTCCGATCTTAGTCTCGGCTACCATGTTGCCGCGGGGCGGGCGGCTAGATCCCCTGTGCTATGACAACGCGCGGATGCGATCCGTCTGTCGCGGGCCAAAACTGGCTTGCCATCAGTATACCATGGAGCCGTTCGGGCTCGGACTGAAAAGTGCTCCGCGAGTGTGTTGTGATGCCGAGAAAAATCGATCACCGAAGCGCCGGTAATCAGCATATTGATCAACCTATGTAGACGCGTCTACAGGGTCTGCATGGCTGGCAACAATGAAGACTATCTGCGACGTCTTGAGCAGGACGGTCGGGCTGATCTGATCGAACAGATCGAGCGGGGCGAAATCACTGTCTACGCCGCTGCGCTGAAAATGGGTTATCGCAAGAAGCGCGGCGCGCAGCCTCGAGCCGATCAGATCACCTATCACTATTCGCGTGCAACCCTCGCTGAGAAGAGGCGCTTTATCGTCGATAACTGGTCCAGCGTGGCGCACATCGTAGGTGATCTCGCCAAGCGCAAGCGAGATAGCGAGAAGGCACAAGAACCCTTCGAATAGGCACGGAATCCACCCGACAGCTCGCTCCGCGTCTCCTAGAATAGCGGGATAAACCAACGCTCTAGGATATGCTCAATGACTACCCCCACAGATACAGTGACCATCAGCGATGCAGCCAAAATCTGGATCGCTCGGTGCGAACTCGAACAGCTCGAACGCGCTACGCTTCATTCCTACCGCGGGCATGTGAAGAACCACATTGAACCGAAGATTGGTTATCTGCTGCTCACCGAACTGAGCGCAGTGCATGTGCGCGACTTTCTGGACGCCATGCTTCGTGACAGCACCAGAGCGATGGCGAAGAAGTGCCTGACCACGCTCCGGTCGATCATCAGCGCAGCGCAGGAACGCGGCTTGGTCCAGCACAACGTCGCGCGCGATGTGAAGCTGCGGCGATCAGAGCGTCATGATCCTGATCGCGTGTTTCCAACCAAGGCTGAGATCAAAGCCCTGATCGCCAACGCACCTGAGCGACACCAGCCGATCATCATGACTGCGCTCCTGACCGGGATGCGAATGTCAGAGCTTCGCGGACTGACCTGGGATGCCATCGACTTCAATCGGAGCATCATCACGGTCAGGAAGCGCGCCGATCGCTACTGTGACATGGGTAACACGAAGAGCAAGGCCGGGCGACGTGAGATCCCGATGGGGCCGGGGCTTGCCAAGTTGCTCAAGGCTTGGAGGCCCGCTTGCCCAAAGGGTGATCTCGACCTGGTGTTCCCCAATGGCGTGGGTAACGTCGAGACCCACTCCAACATCTACAATCGCATCTTCAAGCCCCTCATGCTCACGTGCGGCATCGTGGACGGGGAGGGCGCTCCGAGGTTCTCACTGCACGCTATGCGTCATGCTGCCGCCTCGTTATTCATCGAACAGGGTTGGCCACCTAAGCGCATTCAGGTGATGCTCGGGCACTCGTCGATCACGATGACGTATGATGTCTACGGGCACCTGTTTCACGATCCCGCGAAGGACGTGGACCTCATGGGGGAAATGGAGCGTGAATTGCTGGTGGCGTGAGCCTTATGCGACACCCCATCGTGGTCATGAAAATTCTTGACCCAATCAGCGGCTTGGGAGAGGGAGGCTACGGCTTACAGGCAGAGTTATTATCGCGCATCGCGATATACGACAACGATGTTGGGCAGCGATGCTCCCATTGAGAAACTTTGTGTAACTGACCGTTATAGAACGTTCGTGACGAACGCATAGGAGTGCCTGTAAGCCATTTTTCTTAGGGGGTGGGGTTCTGACAAGTCTGGCGAGATTGAAAGCAGCAACATCGCTCGAAGATTTTGCTACCCTTCTGGGCTACTCTCCCGCAGGGCTTTCCTACATACTTTATCGCCAGCCTCCTGCGCTGAAGTATCGCTCGTTCACGATACCTAAGAGGAGTGGTGAAGAGAGACTTATTTTTGCTCCGAAGCCAAAGCTCAAGCTCCTGCAGCGGCGTTTGGCTGACTTACTTTATGCAGTGCTTGCCGACATCGATAAGGCAGGAAATCCGCGGAAACCTCTATCACATGGCTTCGCTAAGAATCTGTCGATCGTTACCAATGCGAAGAACCATAAGAGAAAGCGCTTCGTTCTTAATTTCGATTTGAAGAACTTTTTCCCGTCAATCAATTTTGGTCGCGTTCGGGGTGTATTTATTAATGATCGACGATTTCAGTTCGATCCAACTATCGCTACATTAATCGCGCAGGTTGCATGTCATGAGAACGCGTTGCCGCAAGGTAGTCCCTGCTCGCCGGTGATCTCGAACATTATTGGCAATTTGTTAGACATCCGGCTCGTGCGCTTTGCCCGTGCGCACAAATGCACATACTCTCGTTACGCTGATGACATTACTTTTTCCACGAACGCGAAGCATTTCCCGCCGGAGGTTGCCGAGCCGCTTTCGTTTCTCGGCGATGAATGGGTAGTTGGTGCAAACCTGGAAGCAGAGGTTTCCAAAGCTGGATTTCAAATCAACCCTGGGAAGACCAGAATGCAGCTCAGAGGTTCAAGGCAGCAGACAACAGGCTTGGTCGTCAACGAGAAGCCTAATATCTGCTCAGAATACTATCGTAGCGTTCGAGCCATGTGTTCCTCGCTATTCAATACGGGCTCATACTACCGAATGGTTCCTGCGGCCCTTTCGGGAGGTGAGCCGGGTGAGCCAGATGTTCGTGATCAGACAACCAAGCTTGCTCCATTACAAGGATTGCTGGGTCATATCTATCACGTCCGTAATCAGATAGATCGGCGAACATCGTCCGAAAAAAAACAAAAGCCGACGGCTACTAGGAGCCTCTATCAGCGTTTCCTTTTCTATCGGAATTTCGTGGTAGCACCTCAGCCATTGGTGGTTCCTGAGGGAAAGACAGACTCCATATATCTTCGGGCGGCAATCGAAAGACTGAGCGAATATCATCCACGCCTTGGTAGCTTTGAGGATGGTAAGTTTAAGCAATCGGTCAAGTTCTTGAACTTTTCCCCCGCGATCCACGATGTTTTACAGCTAGGCGGCGGGTATGGGGACCTTCAGTTTTTTGTGCGGCAATATCGGATCTCCCTCAAGCGGTTCCGGCATAGGCCTCTTCCAAACCCTGTCATCGTGTTGGTGGATAATGACTCTGGTGGGAAACAAGTGTTCAATGCCGCGAAAGGCCTGGGTATCGATGGCATATCACTTAAATCCTCAGATCCCTTCTATCGTCTGACCGAAAATCTTTACCTCGTGAAAACACCCGAGCTCGGCAACGAGGGGACAAGCTGCATTGAGAACTTCTTCAAGCCTGAGCTTTTCAAGGAAAAAATAAACGGAAAAGAATTTGATCCTGCTAAAAAGCATGGGGCGCCAGACAAATACAGTAAGCAAGTCTTCGCTGAGAAGATCGTTCGAGCCAAAAAAGCAGAAATTGATTTCTCCGATTTCGCGCCCCTTCTGGGTCGCATCGTTGCCGTCTTGGATGACTATGCAGCTAATCCTACTAATTAGCGACAGTCTACATAGACGCGTCTACAGCGCGTTTCCGTTGGAATCATAATCCGCGTGTCGGGGGTTCAAGTCCCTCCTCCGCTACCATTTCCCAATCCGACATCGATCAAGCCGAGCGCTCAGGCACGGCTTTCCATCAGGAAGACCTTGCCGGCAAGCGTGCGGTCGGTCGTCGCGCGGGCGAGGATGGCGGCGACGTCTCCGCGTGCGGCCTTGCCCTTGGGATCGACCTCTTCGCCAAGTATCATGTCGCGCGCGCCGTCATCGTCGGTCAGGGAGACCGGCCGCACGATGGTGTAGGAGAGCCCGGACGCCATCAGATGTTCGTCGGCGTCGTGCTTGGCTTTGAGATAATGGGCGAGATCGGATTGGGGATCGGGTTCGTCGGCGCCGACCGAGCTGAGCATGACGAAATGATCGACGCCTGTCTTGGCGGCGATATCGATCAGCTTCATCGCGCCATCGCGATCGACACGGTCGGTCATTTCGGCGCTCGTATCCCCGCCCGACCCGGCGGCGAACACCACGACATCGGCCCCTTCGCACACATCGTCGGAGAGATCGGTGAGATCGGCCTCCCGCTTGGCGACGCCTTCCGGCAAGTCGGACGTGTCGGAGGAGGCGCGGTGCATGGCAATCGGCTGATGTCCGGCATCCATCAGCTGCCTGGTGAGCCGAAGGCCGGTTTTCCCGGTGGAGCCTGCGATGAGGATTTTCATTTCGTGAGCCTTTCAGAACGAGATCGGGGAAGCGGCTTCGAACAAAGCCTTTCCCCCAACGCATGGCTGACCCGATCAGTGCCTAATCGTGGCGCTCCTTCGGCACATCGCTTGATCGCGCGAGGCTGACATCGCTAAGACGCTCGGCATGACATCGACCCCTGCGCTGCATTCGCCGCCCCCTCTCGACCGGCTCGCGGATGGCGGGCCGCTGGCGCTGTTCCTCGATTTCGACGGGACGCTGGTGGAACTGGCGGACACGCCCGACGCGATCCACGTTCCGCCGACGCTGTGCGCGCGGTTGAAGGCGCTGGCGGATCGATTGGATGGGCGCCTCGCGCTCGTCAGCGGGCGCGCGCTCGACGATATCGAGAGCCATCTGCCCGACATCGCGGTGGCACGCGCCGGATCGCACGGCGCGGCGCGCAAATACGCCGACGGTAGCTGGCTCGGCGAGGAGCCGGAGGGGCTTCCCGAAGCCGCGGTCCAGGCAATGCGCCGCCTCGCCGAGCGTGAGGGGCTCTTATACGAAACCAAGAGCCATGGCGGCGCTTTGCATTACCGGTCCGTCCCAGAAAGCGCTGCGATGGTCGTGGCCTTCGCGCGTGATCTCGCACGAGAGAACGATCTCGATGTGAGGAGCGGCAAGGCGGTCGTCGAACTGGTCCGACCCGGTGCGGATAAGGGTGGGGCGGTGCGGGCCTTTCTCGAGACTCCCGCTTTCGCAGGCGCACAACCCTGGTTCGTGGGGGATGACGTCACCGACGACGATGGTTTTTCCGCCTGCGCCGAATTGGGCGGTGGGGGCGTGCTGGTGGGCGATCGCCAGGGGAGCAGCGCCCATTTCGCACTTGCGAACGTGGCGCGAACCATCGAATGGTTGGGGCTATGACCGTTTCGCAGGATATTTCCCGGCCCAGCCGAAGCTTCGACCAAGCCGATCTCGAATTGTGGCCGATCGGCAATTGCCAGGTCAGCGGGCTGGTCGATCGCACCGGTGCGCTCGTCTGGGGGTGCGTGCCGCGCGTGGATGGCGATCCGGTGTTCTGCGCGCTGCTGAACGACGATCGGCGCGATGCGGGGATCTGGCGGTTCGAGCTCGAAGGGCAAACCTCTGTCGAGCAGCATTACGAGCGCAACACGGCCATACTGGTGACCCGGATCGAGGCGGAGGATGGCAGCGCGGTCGAAATCCGCGATTTCTGTCCGCGCTTCGAAAGTTCGGGCCGGATGTACCGGCCGGTCGCCTGGGTCCGCAATGTCCGCCCGGTCTCCGGCAATCCGCGGTTGCGCGTGGTGCTCAAACCGATGCGCGATTACGGCGCCGAAATCGCGCCGACCACGCACGGGACCAATCATGTCCGCTATCTGATCGGCCCGCAGGCGCTGCGGCTCAGCACCGATGCGCCGATCGGATACGTGCTGGAGGATCGATCCTTCAGGGTGGAGAGCGAGCTGCATTTCTTCCTCGGCCCGGATGAACCGTTCAGCGGCAATCTGCGGGCGGAATTGCAGCGCATGGAAGCTCTCACGCGGGATTACTGGAAGATATGGACGCGCGGCCTCCACATCCCGCTGGAATGGCAGGACGAGGTAATCCGCTGCGCGATCGGGCTGAAACTGTGCCAGCACGAGGAAACCGGCGCCATCGTCGCCGCGCTGACGACCTCTCTCCCCGAGGCGCCGGGCAGCGAGCGCAATTGGGATTACCGGTTCTGCTGGATCCGCGATTCCTATTACACGGTGCAGGCCCTCAACCGGCTCGGCGCGCTCGACGTGATGGAGAAATACCTCGCCTATCTGCGCAATATCGTGGATTCGGCCAAGGGAGGTCAGATCCAGCCGCTCTATTCGGTGATGGGCGAGCACGAGCTGGAGGAGACTTTCGCCACCAACCTTGCCGGATATCGCGGCATGGGGCCGGTCAGGCGCGGCAATGCGGCCTACACGCAGGTTCAGCACGATTGCTACGGCCAGATCGTGATGCCGACCGCGCAGGGCTTTTTCGACAGGCGTCTGCTCCGCATGGCGGACGAGCGCGATTTCGCGAAGCTGGAGCAGGTCGGCGAGATGGCCTGGGCGATGCACGACCAGCCCGATGCGGGCCTGTGGGAGTTTCGCACCCGGCAGGAAGTCCACACCTATTCCGCCGTCATGTGCTGGGCGGCCTGCGACCGGCTCGCCAATGTGGCCGACCACCTAGGCAAGGCGGACCGCCGCGATTTCTGGCGGGAACGGGCCGAAGCGATCCGGACGCGCATCGAGACCGAAGCGTGGAAGGACAGCGAGGACGGGGGGCATTACGGCGCCAGCTTCCAGAGCGACTATCTCGATGCCAGCCTGTTGCAGATGATCGAGCTGCGCTTCATTTCGCCCGACAATCCCCGCTTCACCTCGACCTTCGCCGCGATCGAAAAGGAATTGCGGCGCGGGGATCACATGCTCCGCTATGCCGCGGAAGACGATTTCGGCGCGCCGGAAACCGCGTTCAACGTCTGCACCTTCTGGCTGATCGAGGCGCTGCATATCGCGGGGAGGGATACCGAAGCGCGCGCGCTGTTCGAGACGATGCTCGGCCACACCACGCGCTCGGGCATGTTGAGCGAGGATTTGGATTACGAAAACAACGAGTTGTGGGGGAACTTCCCGCAGACCTACTCGCTGGTAGGAGTGATCAATTGTGCCGGACTGTTGTCCAAACCCTGGAGTGAAGTCCGATAGCGAAACTCGTCGTCATCTCGAACCGGGTCGCGGTGCCCAAGGCGCGCGGCGCTGCCGGTGCGCAGGGCGGGCTTGCCGGGGCCCTTAATTCCGCGCTTCGCAAGCATAGCGGCGTGTGGTTCGGCTGGTCGGGGCAGGAAAGCGAAGACGGTGCCGGCGGCGGGATCGATACCCAGACTCATGACGGCGTGACGACCGCCACGGTCGACCTTTCGAAACGCGATATCGACGAATATTACAACGGCTACGCCAACGCGACGCTTTGGCCGTTGTTTCACTACCGCCTGGACCTTACCGAATACGAGCGCGAGACCGGCAAGGGATACGAGCGCGTCAACGAGTCCTTCGCCGAAGCGGTCACGCCGCTGATCGAGGAGGACGATCTCGTCTGGGTGCACGACTATCACCTGATCCCGCTCGGCGAACGTCTGCGTTCGCGCGGGATTACGAACCGGATCGGGTTCTTCCTCCATATCCCCTGGCCGCCGACCCGCCTGTTCGTCTCTTTGCCATATCACGAGCGCTTGGTGCGCACGATGCTGCAATACGATCTGATCGGCTTCCAGACGCAGGAATGGCTCGACAGTTTCCTGCATTATTGCACCAAGGAATTGCACGCGGAGGTGGACGAGGCGACCGGCTCGGTGACGCTCGACGGGCGGACGGTCACGGCCAAGGCCTATCCCATCGGGATCGATTGGGACCATTTCCAGGCGCAGGGCGATACCGGGGAATCGCGGCAGGCCGAACAGCGCCTGCTGTCCTCCACCCGGCGCCGCACTGCGATGATCGGGGTCGACCGGCTCGATTATTCGAAGGGCCTGCCCGAACGGATCGACGGGATCGGTCGCTTCTTCGATCAACACCCGGAGAGGGTGCGCGACCTCGTCTATATCCAAGTCGCGCCGCCCAGCCGCGAGGATGTCGAAAGCTATCAGCAGATCCGCACCCTGCTCGAACAGAAGACGGGACAGATCAACGGCGCGCGCTCCGAGGTCGACTTGGTGCCGATCCGCTACGTCAATCGCGGCTATACCCATGCGGAGCTCTATGGCTTCTTCCGCGCCGCCAAGATCGGCCTGGTGACGCCGCTACGCGATGGGATGAATCTGGTCGCGAAGGAATATGTCGCGGCACAGGACCCGGACGATCCCGGCGTGCTGATCCTGTCTCGCTTTGCCGGGGCGGCCCAGCAATTGGAGGATGCGGTGCTGGTCAACCCGCACAGTCCCGACGATGTCGCCCACGCCATCGGCAAGGCGCTCGACATGAAGATCGACGAGCGGCGCGCCCGTTACGACAGGATGGTGCGAACGGTGCATGACGATAATGTTGAGAAATGGACCGAGGATTTCGTCACCGATCTGACCGGCTGAGTTTCAGCGCGGCGCGCGGACGCTGCGGCGTTCGACCAGTCTGACGGGTACGCGCCGCTCGCTCGAACCGGCATCCAGCGCGACGGATACGAGCATTTCGCCTGCTAGCGCGAACTCGGGCTCCACGGTGGTGAGCGGAGGATGCGAATGCGCGCCGCTGCCCAGACCGTCGAACCCGACCACGCCGATATCCCCCGGCACGTCGACACCGTTCTGGGCGAGATGGTCGAGCGCGCCGAGTGCCATGGCGTCGCAGGCGAAGAACAGGCCATCGGGCCGATCGCCTTCGAGGATCGCCTCCATCGCGGCGCGGCCTTGCCCGTCGCGCGTATCGCCCGCGCCGGTCACAGCGGGAAGGGGGGCGAGCCCCTGGGCCGTCATCGCCCGGCAATAGCCTTCGTAGCGTTCGCCGAACTGGGGCTGATGACCGCCGGTCTCGCCCACGAAGGCGATCCGGCGATGGCCTGCCGCGACCAGCCGTTCGACCGCCAGCTGGGCCCCTTGGAAATTGTCCGACCGGACCCATTCGTTCTCTTCGCCGCCCACGCCCCAGAACGCCATGTTCGGCTGGTCTTCGGCCAGATTGCGGAAGTGCTCCCAGGCGGGGAGATTGGCGGTCGTACCGATCACGATCACCGCATCGGCCCGGCGTTCTTCGACGAAGCGGCCGAACAACTGCTCGGGCTCGCTCTGAAAGGTCACCAGCGCCTCGAAACCGCGCGCCGCCGCCGCTGCACAGGTGCTACCAAGGAGCGTGAAGTGAAACGGGTTAATCGCCCGCACGTCACCGCCCTCGCGCGTGATGACCACCACGGCGATGGTGCGCGTATCGCCGCTGCGGAGGCGTGCGGCGCGGGAATCGACGAAATAGCCGAGTTCGCGCGCAGCCTCCTCCACGCGCCTGCGGGTCGCGGCGGTGATCGTCTCCAGCCCGGCGAGCGCGCGGCTGACCGTAGACTGGCTAACGCCTGCGCGTTCGGCGACGTCGAAGGACGTCACTCTGCGCCGCTCGCCCGCTTCGGCGTGGTCCGTTCTCTCCCTCGTGCTCATCCGTTTGGGCTAGCGCCAAGCGCGCTGGCGAACAAGCTGCACGCTTCGGGCTTGGAACCGCTCTCGGCGCGGAGTAGGGCCTATCCATGAGGGAGAGATCGGGAGCATCGCGGCTGCAATCGCCGCGCTATCTGGTGCTGTACGCACTGGCCGCGGCGGGCGGGTCGGCCGCCTATGCACCGCTGCTGACCCTGTTCCTGCCGGTCTATGCCACGGATGTCTGGGGCGGGGAGGGGATCGTGGTCCTCTCCTACGCCGCCTTCACCGGCGCGATCGCGGCGAGCCTGGGGAATATCGTGTTCGGCTGGGCGAGCGATGTCACCGGGATGCGCCGCCCATGGATCGTCGCCGGACTGATCCTGTCGAGCGTGCTGCTGACGCTTCTGTTTCGGATCGAGAGCGTTCCGCTGTTTCTCGCGGCGATCGCGGCCTGGCAGGTCGCTCTCAACATGATGCTGGGGCCGCTCTTCGCCTGGGCGGGAGATTGCATTCCCGACGAACAGAAAGGCACGCTGGGCGGGCTGTTGGCGGTGGCACCCGCAACCGGGGCGCTGACGGGTGTGCTGTTGACCGCACCGGACCTCGCCTCCCCGCAGATGCGGCTCATCCTCAACGCCGTGCTGGTCGCGGCGATGGTGTTGCCGGTGGTCGTGTTCGGGCGCCCCCGCGCGATGCCGCAGCTTATGGCATCTTCGACCGGGAATGAGGCGCGCCCGCCGATCGTGGCGAGCGATCCGATCTATCCCGCCGATCGCGCGCCGGTGGCGCGGATGTGGATGGTGCGGCTGCTGATCCAAATCGCGGAAGCCGCTCTGTTCGCCTTTTTGCTGCTCTGGTTCCGGACGCTGGACGCCGGTGTGACCGACAACCGTGTCGCCCAACTCTTCACGGTGGTGCTGTTCACCTGCGTTCCCCTTGCGCTCATCGTGGGGCGATGGTCGGATTCGACCGGGCGACCGCGCCTGCCGCTGACGATCACGTCCGCCGGGGCTGCTGTCGGTCTCGTGATGCTGACTTTCGCGCAGGACATCGCCGCCGGGATTGCGGGCTATGTCGTCTTCGCGATCATGGCGGGCGTCTTTCTTTCGCTGCACGCCAGCCAGACGCTACGCGTTCTGCCCCGGCCCGCCACGCGCGGACGCGATCTGGGCATCTTCAATCTGACCAACACCGTGCCTTCGTTGATCATGCCCTGGCTGGTGCTGGCGCTGATTCCTATGTTCGGCTTCCAGGCCCTGTTCGCGCTCCTGGCGTGTTTCGCAGCGCTGGCTTGCCTCCTGCTGGCGACGATGCGCAAATTCTAGCCTTTTGGCTGTTCTGTCGCTTGGCGCGGGCCCGGTTCGGCGATAGACCCGCTTGGTGGGAAGCGCGATAACGATCAGGGAGGTGGCCAAGGCGGCAGGCGTGTCGGTGGCGACGGCGTCGCGCGCGCTCAACGGCCTCAGCAGCGTAACTGCGAAAACCCGCGCCAAAATCGAAGCGACTGCCAAGGAACTAAATTACGTACCCCATAGCGGCGCGCGCAGCCTGACACGGCGGCAGACCGACACCATCGGCGTGATCCTTCCCGACCTGTTCGGTGAATTCTTTTCCGAGATCGTGCGCGGGATCGATCGGGCGGTACAGGGCGCGGGCAAGAACCTGCTGCTCGGCAATATGCATGGCAGTCCGGAGCAGACCGGACAGGCGATCCGCGCGATGCGCGGCCGGGTGGACGGATTGCTGGTCATGCCGCCGCATTCCAGCGCGGAGACGCTGGATCAGGCGCTGACGCACGGGATACCCGCAGTGCTCCTGAATGCGCGAGCCTCGGACGGGGCGACGCCCTTCGTCGCGGTCGACGATTATGCGGGCGCGCGTTTGGTGACCGAGCATCTGATCGAACGCGGTGCGCGCCACATCGTCCACATCGCGGGGCCCGCCAGCAATCGCGACGCGCGGGAACGCGAGCGCGGCTTTCGCGAGGCGTTGAAGGAAGGGTTGGGCATCGCCGATCCGCTGGTCCTGCCGGGCGATTTCCGCGAAGACGCCGGGCGCGATGCCGCGCGCTATCTGCTCGAAAGCGGGACGCGCTTCAATGCCGTGTTCGGCGGCAACGATATCATGGCGGTCGATTGCATGGCCGAACTGCGCGAAGCATCGCTGGCGATCGGCAGCGAGGTGCTGGTCGCCGGGTTCGACGACATTCCGCTGGCCCGGTACGTGACCCCGCAGCTCACCACGGTGCATTCGGACATTACGCGCCTGGGCGCGGCGGCGGCGGAGCTGTTGTTCCGAATGCTGGCCGGGGAGACGCCGGACGCGCAGGATTCGCTCGTCATCGCGCCGACCCTCGCGGTGCGCGGATCGACGAGCGGCCTATTCAAGTCGGACAAATGAAAATCGGGCGCATGGCGTTCCGCAAGGTCTAGCCGCACCGTATGTAACCGGTTACGAAGATGGCAATGCCGGATCGGGAGAGCCGCCTCATGTCCTTCGCCCTCAACCACTTCGTCCCCACGCGCCTCGCACGATCGCTGGCCGTTTTGTTTCTGCTGTCGGGATGCACCGGGCTCGGCCCACTCGAAGCCGCACCGCCGCCGCAGGCGGGACAACATGCGCAACCGGCCCTGGCCGCCGGGGGCTACGAATATCAGCTCTTCGTCCCGCCGGGCGTGCCCGAAGCGAGCCAAAACGACGGCGCGACCTATCCGCTGATGCTGTTCCTCCACGGTTCGGGCGAGCGGGGCAGCGATGTCGCGCGGGTCAAGGCGCACGGTCCGCCAAAGCTGGCGGACCGCGATCCGAACTTCCCTTTCATTCTGATCTCGCCCCTGCTGCCCGCCGAGGAGGATTGGGACATCGCGAAACTCGACGCGATCCTGGACCATGCCATGGCCACTCTGCCGGTCGACCCCGAACGCGTCTATCTGACGGGCCTCAGTCGTGGGGGCCATGCGACCTGGCGCTGGGCCGCTGCCGAGCCTGCGCGCTTCGCCGCCATCGCCGCGGTGGCGGGGCGGGGCGATCCGGCCACGGCTTGCGCGCTGAAGGACCTCCCCGTCTGGGCCTTTCACGGCGATCGCGACGACGTGGTGGTGCCCGAAGGCAGCTTCGCGATGGCGCGCGCGATCCGGGCCTGCGGCGGGCACGAAAGCCGCCTTACCATCTATCCGGATCTCGGCCACAACGCCTGGGATCCGGCCTATGCCGATCCGGCGCTGTATCTCTGGCTGTTGAGCCACCGCAAGGAATCGGGATCGTGAAACGATTGAAACTGTCGCTGATCTTGGCGGGATTGGCGCTCACTTCCGGTCTGTCGGCCTGCGTCCATACACCCCCTGTCGCCGATCGCGCGACCGATACGATGCGGGCGATGACCTTCAACATCCGCCTCGACACAGCGTCGGACGGAGCGAATGCGTGGCCCTATCGCAAGGACATCGTGGGCCAGACGATCCGTTACCACGAGCCTGACGTGATCGGCTTTCAGGAAGTCCTGCTCAACCAGAAACGGGATCTTGAGGCGGCGCTGCCGACCTATCGCTTCGCCGGCGTGGCGCGCGACGATGGCAGGACGAAGGGCGAATTCTCTCCGCTCGCCTGGAAGACCGCGCGGTTCGACGCTGTGGAGAGCGGCACGTTCTGGCTGTCGCCGACGCCCGGGACGCCGAGCAAGGGCTGGGACGCAGCGCTGCCGCGCATCGCCACCTGGGCGCTCTTGCAGGATCGAAAGACAGAACAGCGGGTCCATGTCCTCAACACCCATTTCGATCATGTCGGCGAAGAGGCGCGGCGGCAAAGCGCGGCCCAGATCGCGGCCTGGGCGAAACGCCACCGCGATGCGGGCGAGGCGGTGCTGGTGATGGGCGATTTCAACGCGACCCCGTCGAGCGCGCCGATCCGCATCCTGGCCGATCCGGCGCGCAGCGGCCTTGTCAACACGCGCACGATCTCGCGATCATCGCCCTATGGCCCGACCGGGACCTTCACCGGCTTCGACATCACGCGCAACGCGGACGAGCCGATCGATCACATCTTCGTGTCGGAGGGCCTCGATGTCATCCGCCACGCCACCATCACTCAGCATTGGGGCGGTCGCCTGCCGTCCGATCATTACCCGGTGCTGGCCGATATCGAACTCCAACTGCGCTGAGCGCGGGGGACGGGGCGCGTCTAGTCGGCGGGCGTTTCCAGCCAGCCGCCGGTGAAGCCCAGCCGTTCCAATCCGCGCCGGATGTGCGGGTTCTTGCGCATGGTGCGCCAGACGAGGCCGCTGCGGTGGTTTTCCATCATCGCCAGGATCGGCCCCTGATCGATGCCAAGATGGTCGCGGGCGATCCAGCCGGTCTCGGTGTCCACCGTTCCGCTCCGGCTGCCTGCGTCGGTGAAGGTGTAGCTGGGGTTGAAGGCGTCCTTGAACCCGTAGCGCGTATAGAGCCTGTCGCCATAACGTGCGCCCATCGCCATCAGCGCGGGTATCGCGACCTCCGGGGCAAAGGCGACCGAGCCGCCCGCCGCAGTCGGCACGATCGTGCCGTCATCGACGACCCGGACCGCGCTGACCCCACGCGCGCTGTAATCCTGGAACTGGCGCGGCTTGCCGTTGACCATGCGACCATTGGCAGCGCCGGTCGGTCCGTCGGACGCGGTCCAGCCCCACAGATCGCCCGAATATCCCACCCAGTCGTTCGGATTGTCGAGACCGTAGGCCCGCTGGCTGAGTGTGGCGCGGCGGCTGTTCTCGAAGTAATCGATCCCCTTGGTCGCGATATACTCATCCCGGATGTCGCGGAAATCCACCCAGACATGGCTGTATTGGTGGCCGAACAGGGGTTCGAACTGGAGATGTTCGTACCCGTAATAGGCACCCCAGTCCTTTTCCAAATCCGCGGCCCACCCGGTATCCCAGGCTTCCTTGGTGATCGCATGGGTCGGCGACCCGGCGGCGAGGATGTAGACCAGCATTGCTTCATTGTAGCCGACCCAGTCATGGGTGCCGAAATCGCCGGCATCTCCGCGCTCGGGATACCAGCCCATGGCGATCGCCTTGCCGCTGCCGCCATTGGCCGAAGGGATCGTGCTGTTCTCGCGCTGGGCGAAGGTCCAGTCGACGCGGGCATAGATCTTTTCGGCGAGATCGCGGATCGCAGCTTCGGTCGGATTGTCGCGATCGAAATAGCTCTGCGCGAACAGGACTCCGCCGAGCAATAAAGACGTGTCCACGGTGGAAAGCTCGGTCTTGCCGAAGCGGGTTCCATCGTCGTTCTTCAGGAAATGATAGAAGAAGCCCTTGTGGCCCGACACTCCGTCGACCGCCGGCCCTTGAGGCGCGTTCCAGTAGAATTCGAGGCAATCGCGCGTTCTCGCGGCGGCATCCTCGCGGCTGACATAACCGCGTTCCGCCCCGATCCCGTAGGCGGTTAGCGCGAAGCCGGTCGAGGCGATCGAGGAAAAGGGATTGGACGGCCAGCGATCGGGCGCAAGGCACCGCTCTTTGTCGGTGGTCTCCCAGAAATAGGTAAAGGTTCGGCGAGTGAGGTCCTCGGAGAACGCCGCTTGCGCGGAGGCTGATGGCGCAGCCTGAGGGATTTGAGAGGGCGCATCGGAGCTGGCACCCAGGACGCTCGCGCATCCGGCCAGGGCCAGCGCTACCAGTGCGGTGGACGGAAGGGCGAGCGAAGCGCGAACGAAGGAAATGGCGATCACCTGCTGACTAGAAAAACCGCCGCCGCTTCCGGGAAGAAGCGGCGGCGGAAGGAGGAGAGATCAGAATTCAAAGCCGGCGGAGACCTTGAGCGTGCGCGGAGGGCCATCCGTGCTGAAGGAGTTCAGGTTACGCTCGCCCGTCGTGCCGAGGAAGCTGTTGTAATTGCGATCGTTCAGCGCGTTGATGATGTCGGCGCGGACATAGACTCGGCTGCGATCGGTCAGGAAGCCGAGATCGATATTCTGCGTGATGGCAAGGTCGAGCTGGCGGAAGCCCCAGCGATCGCCATTGCTCGCGGTCTTGATCGTATCGATGACGAGGGGCGGATCGCCGCCGATCGTGCGCACGAAGTTGTTGAGATAGCGTGGAGAGGAGATCCGGAAGCTGCCGGAAATCACGGTATTCGTCGGCAGGTCGACCGATCCGGCCATCACAAGACGATGTTTGCGCAGGCCGCTGGAGGTCTTGACCGTGTAATCTTCCAGTGTGGGGAAATCGAACGAAAAATACTCGCCGAAAGCCCGGTTCTCGGTCGCATCGGTATAGGTGTAGGTCGCCGTAAGATTCCAGGGCGAAGCCTGGGTATAGCGCTTCGCGATTTTGAAGTGGGCTGCATTTTCGTCGGTCTTCAACCCGTTCGTCCCGATGATGATCGAACCGAAACCTGGAGGCGTAAAGCCGAAGGGCGATCCCGGCGTAGCGGGAGGAGGCGTGAAGAACGTCCCATCGGGACGACGGTTGCCGAGCAGATAGGCGAACCCGTCGCGGCTCTTGATGTGCCGGAAGCCGACCTCGACGTTGAGCAGACTGGTCAGATCGCTACGCAGACCGATGCTGAACTGGTCGGAATACGGCACTTTCAGATCGTTGTTGATCAATCGGATGCCGCGCCCGCCACCGGCCCCGGCGCCTGCCAGCAGCTGCTGGCGACCCGCTTCGGTGAGATATATCGGATCGAACGGAACGCAGGTCGGGCTTGCGGTGCAGGTGTTGTTCGGATCGTTGGTCAAGAAGTTGAAGGTGCGGGTGCTGTAGGCATTGATGCTCAATTCCTGCGCCAGATAATCGAACTGGTTGCGGTCATAGGAGCGACCATAGCCGCCGAACAGCACCAGCTTCCCGCGATCGAGGAGCTGATAGCTGAAGCCGAGACGCGGCTGGAACGCGCCTTTGAACGCTTCGCGCTGCGTTCCATCCGAAATATAGTCGTTGATGTCGTACTCGACGCCGGGCTTGTAGATATTCGGGTAATTTGCTTCCGAAACGGCAGTGACGACATCCTGCGGCGTCACGAAATCGAGATAGGACGGAGTCTCCTCGTAATCCCAGCGAATGCCGAGGTTAAGAGTGAGGCGATCGTTCACATCCCAATCGTCCTGAATATAGACGCCGAACTGCCAGTTCTTGGAGATGACGGACGCCGTGCCCTGACCGGTCGCGGCGCCGAACTGCACCTGATACGGGATGGTGGTGTTGAAAGTGCCGGGCGTGCGATTGACGTTATAGGAATACTGGGGATTGAAGAAGTTCTGTTCGATCCGCGTCAGCTTGACCCATTTGGACTTTACGCCCGCCTTGATCGTATGGCCTTCGAATCCAATCCAGGTGAAATCGTCCTGGATGCTGTAACCTTCCTGGCCCTTGTCCTGAAAATTGGCGCTTCCGCCGATGCGTAGCAATTGCGCGCGCGACAGATTGTTGCCGGTGACAGGGCTCCGACCGCTGAAGGTGTAGATCGCGCCGGGAATGAAATTCTGCGGACGCGGCGACCAGAACGCGTCTTCGTAGGTGAACTTGAAATCGTTGATGAAATTGTCGGCGCTGTGTTCCCAGCGAAGCAGGCCGCGCTTTTCGTCGACATCCTGCGACGCAGCCGCTTCCGCAGCGGTGCTGCCGCTGCTCAGAAAGACACCGGTTTCCCTGCGATACTTGCCCGAAACCTCGATCAGGTCACGGCTGGTCGGCTGGAGGCTGATCTTGCCGAAGAACAGGTCCTCGTTGAATTCGCGCTGCGTCGGGCCGAACACGTCTTGCAGATCGGACGGAAAGAAGCTGACCGGGAAATCCGCGCCCGGCTCGATCGTGACGGGCAGGCGGCGGCGCTTGCCCTCATATGTGACGAAGAAATGCGCCACGTCCCTGACGATCGGCCCGCCGAGCGCGCCGCCGAACTGGATATCTTTGGTCTCGGCTTTCTCGCGTCCGCCGAACTTTTCCAGCGGGGTTTCCTGTCGCATGTCGGTATCGGTATAGTCGACAAAGGCAGTGCCGCGGAATTCGTTGGTGCCGGATTTGGTGCCCGCGGTGATCGCGACCGAGCTGACCTGATCGAACTCCGCCTTGTAGTTGGAGCTGATCACCCGGTATTCGCCCACCGCCAGCTGGGGAAAGGGGTTGCCTTCCGAGCTATCCTGGCCGGTCACGCCGTTCTTGAGGACATAATCCTTCTGGCCGACCCCATCGATATAGACATTGACTGTGCGGCTGTTCTGCGCACCACCCTGAATGCGCGACTGGCCATCGGGATTTTCGAAGGAAACGCCCGGAGCGAGATCGGCGAAGGCGAGGAAGTTGCGATTGTTCTGGGGGAGGGTTTCAATCTCTCGTTGGGAGATGTTCGCGCCAACTTCGCCGCCCTCCAGCGTCACGATGCGTCCACCGGTGACGATGATGAGATTGTCGGCAGACCCCGGCGCCGCGGAAGCGTCCGCCACGGTCGGCTCCTGCGCGATGTCGTCGAAATCGAGCACAGCGTCCTGCGCGATCTGGAGCGTGAATTCGTCGGTGCGTCGCAGCGTGCCGTCAGCGCCGGTGATCTCGAGATAGTAGGTAGCGGGGCGCAGCTGCGGGAAATTGTAGCGGCCATCCTGCGACACATCGACCGTGCGCCGGAAACCCGTCGCCACGTCGACCGCGGTGATCTGGGTTGCTCCGGTCACCGAACCACGCAGCGAAGCGTTCGATTCCTGGGCATGGGCGGGAACGGCCAGCGCGATGGCGAGGGCGCCGGTGGCGCTGCCGAGCGCGAGCGCTCCGGCCAGCCTGCCTGCGACGGACGTGCGTTTGGCGTGCGAAAAGATCATGGCCCTTCTTCTCCCCGTATCCGCCTCCTTATGACGGAGGCTAGCGACTCGCCCCGGCCATGCAAGACGGCGCGAATCATGGTTTCTCTCTCACCGATCTGTAACCGGTTTCAACAGGCTTGTAACCGGTTTCAATTCGATTGTATAGAAGCCGCGCATCGGGCGAATCCGAAAATAATCACAACAGGATGGCGTAGGGCCCTTTCGGGCGCCGACCATTCGGGCAGCGGGAGATAGGACGATGGGCTTTGCGGCTCGCACCACCACGATCGTAGCGGCATTGTTGGCGACGACGGCTTGCGCGACGGCGCAATCGGCCCCCGTCGAACGCGCTGCACCAGTCGCCGCCCCCGCTTCCACCGGCACTGTCCCGATCCGACCCGCGCAGCCCGCCTGGGCCGCGCGCGATCAGGAGATGGACCGGTTCCTCGACGAGCTGATCGGCAAGATGACGCTGGAGGAAAAGGTCGGCCAGCTCACGCTGCTGACGAGCGACTGGGAATCGACCGGCCCGACCATGCGCGACAGCTATCAGGAGGATATTCGCGCCGGTAAGGTCGGCAACATCTTCAACGCCTATACCGCCGGTTACACCCGCGAATTGCAGAAGCTCGCGGTCGAGAACACGCGGCTGAAGATTCCGCTGATGTTCGGATACGACGTGATCCACGGTCATCGCACCATCTTCCCGATATCGCTGGGCGAGGCGGCGAGCTGGGACATGGACGCGGTGGAGAAATCTGCCCGCGTCTCCGCGCAGGAAGCGAGCGCCGAGGGCATCCACTGGACTTTTTCCCCCATGGTTGACATCGCCCGCGATGCGCGCTGGGGCCGGATATCGGAAGGGGCGGGCGAGGACGTCTATCTCGGCAGCCGCGTGGCCAAGGCGCGGGTCGAAGGCTATCAGGGCGACGATCTGGCCGCGACTGACACCGTGCTCGCTACGGTCAAGCATTTCGTCGGCTACGGCGCGGCGCAAGCCGGGCGGGACTATCACACGGTCGATATCTCCGAGCGCACGCTGCGCGACGTCTATCTTCCGCCGTTCAAGGCCGCGATCGATGCGGGCGTGGGCAGCATCATGACGGCCTTCAACGAATATGACGGCGTGCCCGCGAGCGGCAGCAAATACCTTCTGACCGACGTGCTGCGCGACCAATGGGGTTTCGATGGCTTCGTGGTTACCGACTACACCTCGATCAACGAGATGGTGGCGCATGGCTATGCGAAGGATCTCGAACAGGCAGGCGAACAGGCGCTCGATGCCGGGGTCGACATGGATTTGCAGGGCGCGGTGTTCCTCGAGCATCTCGGCGATTCGATCGCGAAGGGCCGCGTCACGATGGAGCAGGTCGACACCGCGACCCGCCGGGTGCTGGAGATGAAATACCGCCTCGGCCTATTCGAGGATCCCTATCGCTATGCCGACGAGGCGCGGCAGGAGGCGACGCTTTACAAGCCCGAATTCCTCGAAGCCGCGCGCGATGTCGCCCGTAAATCGATGGTCTTGCTCAAGAACGAAGGCGATACCCTGCCGCTCGTCGCCGGGGCGCAGAGCATCGCGCTGATCGGCCCGCTGGCCGACAGCAAGCCCGACATGATCGGCAGCTGGGCCGCAGCGGGCGATCGCCAGACCCGTCCGGTCACCGTGCGCGAAGGCCTCGAAGCGCGGGCCGGAGACGGCGTGCGCGTCGAATACGCCAAGGGCGCGAGCTACGAATTCGCCGATGCAGGCAAGACGGACGGTTTCGCCGAAGCGCTCGCGGTCGCGAACCGGTCGGACGTCATCGTCGCGGTGATGGGCGAGAAATGGGACATGACGGGCGAGGCGGCGAGCCGCACCTCTCTCGACCTGCCGGGCAACCAGCAGGCGCTGCTCGAACGCCTCGTCGCGACCGGCAAGCCGGTGGTGCTGGTAATGATGAGCGGGCGCCCGAACTCGATCACCTGGGCGGACGAGAACGTGCCCGCGATCCTCCACGCCTGGTATCCCGGCACGCAGGGGGGCCATGCGGTGGCCGATGTCCTGTTCGGGGATTACAATCCCTCGGGCAAGCTGCCGGTGACCTTCCCGGTCAATGTCGGCCAGGCGCCGATCCATTACGACATGAAGAACACCGGCCGCCCGATCGAACTGGGTGAACCCGGCGCGAAATACGTCTCGCGCTATCTCAACACCCCGAACGCGCCGCTCTATCGGTTCGGGTACGGGCTGAGCTACACCGACTTTTCCTATTCGCCAGTCAACCTAAGCGCGGCGAGCATGGGGGCGGGCGGATCGATTACTGCCAGCGCGACCATTACCAACACCGGCCAGCGCGCCGGTGCGGAGGTTGCGCAGCTCTATGTCCGCGATCTCGTCGGATCGGTGACGCGCCCGGTGCAGGAGTTGATGGGCTTCGAGAAGGTCATGCTTCAGCCCGGAGAGAGCCGGACCGTCACCTTCACCCTGCGGCCCGAGGATCTCGCCTTTACCCGACAGGATATGTCGCATGGGTGGGAGCCGGGCGAATTCCGTCTCTGGATCGCGCCGAGTTCGGGCGCGGAGGCCAGCACGCCTCTCACTTTCACGCTGACGGAGTGAGCGGGATGACGGGGCGCAGCGCTTTCGCCTTGCTGGCTGCGGCCTGCGCCCTAGCAGGCTGCGCCACCGTTCCCGCCGCCACCGAGAAAGCGGGAACGGTGGCGCAGACGAGGACGGCTCCAGTCGAACAGCGCCGCCCGAACATCATCTTCATCATGTCGGACGATCACGCCCAGACCGCGATCTCCGCCTACGGGACCGAGATCGGCCGTCTGGCGCCGACGCCCAATATCGACTGGATCGCGAAGAACGGGGCGTTGTTCGAAAACAGCTACGTCACCAATTCGCTGTGCGGCCCGGCGCGCGCCACCATGCTGACGGGCCAGTTCAGCCACATGCATGGCTTCACCCGGAACGGGCAGAAATTCGACAATTCGCAATGGAACTGGGTGCGCGAGCTGGGCGCATCGGGTTACGACACCGCCCTTTTCGGGAAATGGCACCTCAATTACTCGCCCGAAGGTGCCGGGATCGACGATTGGGCCGTGCTCGACGATCAGGGCAAATATTATAATCCCGACATCATCACGCCCGAAGGCCGCAGCGTAGTCGAAGGCTATGCCACCGACCTCGTCACCGATCGCAGCCTCGCCTGGCTCGATGCGCGGGCGGGCAGCGACAGACCCTTTGCCCTGCTGATCCATCACAAAGCGCCGCATCGCAATTTCATGCCCGCTTTGCGCCATGTGCAGAAATATATCGGCACCGACTTTCCGTTGCCGACCAATTATTTCGACCATTACGACGGTCGCCCTGCCGCTGCGGCGCAGGAGATGAACATCTATCGCGACATGTATGAAGGCCACGATCTGAAGATGACGGTCGAGGAGGGGAGCCGCGAACTACGCTTCAATCCCTGGACCGACGATTTCGCGCGCATGACGCCCGAACAGCGCGAGGCCTATTTCGGCGCGCTCCAGCCCGGCAACGATGCCATGAATGCCGCCGAGATGAGCGACCGGGACATGGCGATCTGGAAATACCAGCGCTACATGCACGAATATCTCGGCACGGTCGCCGCAGTGGATGACAGCGTGGGCCGGGTGCTCGACTGGCTGGAAAATTCGGGCGAGGCGGACAACACGATCGTCATCTACACGTCCGATCAGGGCTTCTATCTCGGCGAGCATGGCTGGTTCGACAAGCGTTTCATGTACGAGGAGAGCCTTCGCACCCCGCTGGTGATGCAATATCCCGGCCATATCGCGCCCGGCACGCGGGTTCGCGCAGCGGTGCAGAATGTCGACTACGCGCCCACTTTCCTCGACTATGCGGGCCTGCCCGAACGCGAGAGCATTCAGGGTCGCTCTTTACGCGAAGTCGTCGACGGGACGCCGCCATCGGACTGGCGCGATGCGGTCTATTATCACTATTACGAATATCCCGGCTTCCATTCGGTGCGCGCGCATTACGGCGTCAAGCAGGGCCGCTACAAATTGATGCGGTTCTATGGCGATATCGACCAGTGGGAGTTCTACGACCTTCGGACCGACCCGAGCGAGATGCACAATCGCATCGACGATCCCCGGATGAAGGACGAGATTGCGCGGATGAAGGCCAAGCTCGTGGAACTGCGCCGCCGATATCGCGACAGCGACGGCCCGGCCGTGGACGCGCCGATCGGTGACGCAGCCGCGATGGCGAAGGGCCGCGCCGATGCCGACCGTGCGGCGGGGGCGGGGAAGCATTCGCATCATTGAGCGACAGGCGCGATTGCTCACATCGCGCTCATGATTTCCCAGTCCCCATCGGGCAGTTTTCCCCTTTCGAACGGGAGAGCCGCCGATGACTGCACGCGCGACATCATTACCAGCATCGCGGACCTATCGGATCGGACTCGGCTTGGCCGCGCTGACCGCGTTCATGACCGTATGGACCACGATCGTGCGCGATGATGGACAGGGCGCGGCGTCCTTCATGGTGATCCTCGCGGCGGGAGTCGGCGCCTCTGCCGTGCGGATGGAGGCGGAGGGCATGGCGCGGGCAATGGCCGGTGTGGCCATCATGCAGGTGGCGCTCGGCTTGCTGTTCGCCACCGCGCCCTCGACGATCGCGCAGCCGGGCGGGCCGATGCGCGTGCTGGTCTGGAGCGTGGTCCTCGCCGGATCGTGGCTCGCCTCTGCAGCCTGCTTTCGCCGGGCTTCCCGTTAGCGATAGTGTCGGCTGCTGCCCCGCCGATCCTTCGAAACGTAAATCGCGCGGCTTGAGGCTCATTGCGAAGCCGCCGCCCGCCTGCATCAGCACCCGCATCGCTTCGCCGCCCGTGACGGTGCGCGTCTCGCGCACCATGGCGAAGCGATCCCCGTCGATCCCGCCGTTTTCGCCGTCGCGCCAGATTTCTGCGGTATAGCGCCTGCCGGGATCGAGGAAGGTGAGGTCCAGCTCGACTTCGCGCGCGGTGCCGTCGGTGACGCCGCCGACCCACCAATCCGCTCCGCCGCGACGCTGGCGTGCGACGACACCGAACTGTCCGACCTCGCCGGAGAGGACCTTGGTCCGCTCCCAATCGACCGGGACTTGCTCGATAAAGGCCATCGCGTCGGGCGCCTTGGCGTAGTTTTCGGGCAGATCGGCCGCCATCTGGAGCGGAGAATAGATCACGACGTAATCGGCCAATTGCCGCGCCAGCGTGTTCGGCAACAGCCCTTCGCGCCCCCGAAGGCTGACGATGCCCGGCGTCAGGTCGAAGGGGCCTGCCAGCATTCGCGTGAACAGCAGGGTCGGTTCGTGGCTGGGCGGATTGGGCGGCTCGCCCCAGGCCATGTATTCGGTCCCCCGCGCGCCTTCGCGGGTCATCAGATTGGGATAGGTGCGGCGCATACCGGTGTCCTTGATCGGCTCGTGCGCGTTGACGGCGATCTGGTGCTCTGCGGCGCGTTCGGCGACGAGGACGTGGTGGCGGGCCATGTATTGGCCGTCGTGATACTCCCACTGTTCGGTCCCGTCCGGGTCTTCGCGCAGCACGCCGCCCGCATCGGCGACATAGCCGGTCTTGACCGAATGGACGCCATGGCGCTGGTAATAATCGAGCGCGGCCTCGAGCTGGCGTTCGTAGAGCCCGGCATTGCCCGCCGTTTCGTGGTGGCCCATGATCTCCACACCCTTCGACGCGGCGTAGGCGGCGATGCGGTCCATGTCGAAATCGGGATAGGCCGTGGCGAACTGGAAATTGCGTCCGCTCTCGCTCCACCATCCCTCGTTCCAGCCTTCGACCAGCACGGAATGGAAGCCATGTTTCGCGGCGAAATCGATATAGTCGATCGCGTGCTGGGTGGTGGCGCCATGCTTGGGGCCTGCGTTCCAGCTCCATGTGTCGAGATGCATCGCCCACCAGATGCCGACATATTTGTGCGGCTTCGCCCAGCTGACGTCGCCCAGCCGATTAGGCTCGTTGAGATTGAGCAGGATATCCGCTGCCGCGTAAAGTCGCGGCGCGTCCTCGGAGACCAGGATCGTGCGCCAGGGTGTGACGAAGGGCGCGGCGCGGCGCACCTTCCAGGGCTGGGAGGACGGCGCGAGCATCGTGCGGAACCGCTGGCCTTCGACCCGCTGGAGCCAGAAGCCGCTGTAATCCTCCAGCGCCGCTTCGTGGATCGCGACATGGAGGCCGTCCGCACGGCGCAGTGTCAGCGGCGAATGCGCGGTGCCGACCTGGTTGGCGGGGGTGTGGTTGTAGATGTATTCGTATCGGTTCCACTCGCCGCCCGGGATCCACCAGGCTTCGGCTTCGCCCGAAATATTGAACTCGGTCAGCTCCTCGTCGATCATGACGTCGGACAGCTGGTCCTGGTCGGGAAAGGCGAAGCGAAAGCCGACGCCGCCGTCGAAGACCCGTGCGATGAGGTCGATCCGGCGCTCGGTCTTGCCGAGTTCGGTGATGGGTATGCGGATTTCGCGATAGTGGTCGCGCACGATGCGGTTCTCGCCCCAGGGCTGCTCCCACTCGCCGTCATGATCGCGCCGCACCGCCTCGCCCAACGCCACGCGGTTGCCCCATTTGCCCGCGCCGCGCAGCAGGAAGCCGAGGCGGGAGGGAGCGATCACTGCTTCGCCGTCGCGCGTCACCGAGTAATGCGGCGCTTCCGCCATAGTCTCGAGGGTGAAGCACAACCGCCCGTTCGGAGAACAAGTGCGGTAAGGGTCCTCGTCCTGCGCTGCTCCCGGAACCGGCAGGGCCAACACGGCCAGCGCCAACGCAATCCTCTTCCAAACGCTCGCCATCTCGATCCTCTCGCCTTTGCAGCGATCCTGTCGCATCGCGCCCGCTCCTGCAACCGGTTACATCACTTGCTACGCGGTTTGCGCGAAATCCGTTCGGATCGTGTCTTTGCACGCTCGAAATTGTCGGTTAGGGCTTGCGTATGGCGATCACGATCCCTCGCGCATTCGCCCTGTTCTGTCTCGCCTCGCTTGCCGCGTGTTCCGGTGAAGAGCCGGAGCCGACGCGCGATCCCGTGCCGGTGGTGGCGCAGGATATCCGCGTCCTTCCCGAAACGCTGGAGATAGAAGCGATCGGTTCGGCCCGCGCGGCGACATCGGCGGAAATCTATCCCGAAACCTCCGGGCGCGTGACGCGGGTGCTGTTCGCGGCAGGCGATTTCGTGCGCGACGGGGCGCCGCTGGTCGAACTCGACGCGCGGGCCGAACGGCTGGCAGTCGAAGCCGCGCGGGTCCAGGTGCGCGAGGCCGATCAGCTGCTCTCCCGCTATCGCCGGATCGAGGATACGGGGGCGCTGTCGGCCAGCCAGATCGAGGCGGGCGAGACCGCGCTCGCCAGCGCGCGCGTCGCCCTCCAACAGGCGCAGACGGATTTGACCGACCGGATCGTGCGCGCGCCGTTTTCGGGCCATGTCGGCCTGACCGAGATCGACCGGGGCGACCGGGTCAGCGACACGACCCCCATCACTCAGATCGACCAGCGCGGAACGCTCTATGTCGATTTCCCCGCGCCCGAGGCGGTGTTCAACGCCCTGCGCCCCGGACAGACAGTGCAGGTGACGCCGTTCTCCGACGGGTCGCGCACCATCGATGCGCGCGTCGTCACCACCGACAGCCGGATTTCGCAGGACAGCCGCGATTTCATCGTGCGCACCGCCATCCCGAATAACGACGATCGCCTTCGCCCGGGCATGAGCTTTCGCGTCGTCTTCGAACGCCAGGGCGAAGCGCGCCCGGTCGTGCCCGAACAGGCGATCGTGTGGGGCGGCGAGGGGTCGCACATCTTCGTAGTCCGCGATGCGAAGGCCGTGCGCGTTCCCGTCACCATCACCGCGCGCCGAGAAGGCCGCGTCTTCGTGGACGGCGCGATCCGGCGCGGTGATCGCGTGATCGTGGAGGGCGTCCAGAAAGTGCGCGACGGGCAGGATATCCGCCTCGTCAACGGCGGCGGTGCGGGCAGCCAGACCGTGCGGGTGCGCCCCGCTGCCTCCGGGACGCCCGCTCCAGAACCGGCGGAGCGGTGAAGGACCGCAACGACCTGCCCATGCTCGCGGTCAAGCGACCGCTGCTGATCGGCGTGCTCAATCTCCTGATCGTCATCGCCGGCATCGCCGCGCTGATGGGGGTCGAGGTGCGCGAGCTGCCCAATGTCGATCGCCCGATCGTCTCGGTCACGGCCAACCTGCCCGGCGCCGCGCCCGAGACGATGGATTCCGAAGTCACCAGCCTCCTCGAAAACGCGGTCGCCCGCGTGTCCGGCGTGCGCGAGATCAGCTCGTCCAGCGAAGAGAACAATTCGCGCATCCGGGTGGAATTCAATCCCGGGGTCGATCTCGACACCGCGGCATCCGACGTGCGCGAGGCGGTCAGCCGCACGACGCGCGAGCTGCCCGACCGGGTGGAACAGGTCACCGTGGTGAAGGCCGACCAGGATGCCCAGCCGATCATGACGCTGGCGGTCCAGTCGACCCAGTACGATCAAGCGGAACTGACGCGGATCGTCGAAAACGACATCGTGCCCGAACTGCTCGCTGCGGAAGGGGTCGCCAGTATCGAGGAATTCGGAACGCGCGCCCGGCAGATGCGCGTCTCGGTCGATCCGGCGCGGCTCAATCGTTTCGGCCTGACGCTCGCCGATGTGGCGACCGCGCTGGAAGGCGCGCCGTACGACGTGCCGGTCGGATCGTTCCGCTCGAACGCGCAGGAACTGATCGTGCGCGCGGAGGCGAGCGCCACCGATCCGGCGCTGATCGAGAACGTGGTCATTTCCGGCACCACGCGCGTGGGCGATGTCGCCCAGGCCGATTTCGCGCCCGCCAAC
Source organism: Erythrobacter sp. (assembly GCA_009993605.1). Taxonomy (GTDB): domain Bacteria; phylum Pseudomonadota; class Alphaproteobacteria; order Sphingomonadales; family Sphingomonadaceae; genus Qipengyuania. The sequence goes on along the minus strand of JAACTB010000013.1, from coordinate 95,276 downwards.
GCCACCAATTTCGTCCGCCTCGACGGGCGACCGATCATCGGCCTCGGCGTGGTGCGGCAGGCGAGTTCGAACACGATCGCCATTTCGGATTCGATCCGCAGCGGGGTCGACAGGCTGAACGAACGCTTCGACGATCTCAGCATCGAAATCGTGTCGGACGATGCCGAATTCATCCGTATCTCGGTGCGCGAGGTGCTGATAACGCTGGGCTTCACCATTCTGGTGGTCGTCGGCACGATGCTGGTCTTCTTCCGCGCATGGCGCCCGACCGTCGTGCCCAGCGCGACCATCCCTGTGGCCCTGGTCGGCGTGGTCGCGGGCATCTGGCTGATGGGCTTTTCGATCAATCTGCTGACTCTGCTCGCTCTGGTGCTCGCCACCGGCCTCATCGTGGACGATGCCATCGTCGTGCTCGAAAACGCGCAGCGGCTTCAGAACAAGGGGCTGGGGCGGCGTGCGGCGGCGGTGATCGGCACGCGGCAGGTCTTCTTCGCGGTGGTGGCGACCACCGCCGTCCTTGTCAGCGTCTTTGTGCCGATCAGCTTCCTGCCGTCGGAAGTTGGACGGTTGTTCCGCGAATTCGGGTTCGTGCTGGCCGTTGCGGTGATCCTGTCGAGCTTCGTGGCGCTCTCGCTCGTCCCGGCGCTTGCCGCCCGGTTCGACCTTACCAGCGAGAAGGAGGATTCCGGGCGGCTGGCACGATGGGGCGGCAAGGCGACCGACTGGTATTCGCGCACGCTCAGGAAATGCCTCGATCGCCCGCGCCTTGCCGGGATCGTCTCGGTCGCGCTCGCCGGGGCGGCGGGGCTGCTTTACACCCAGCTCGACAACGAGCTGGTCCCGGACGAGGATCGCGGCGTCGTCACCGTCGATGCGACCGGGCCCGATGGCGTCGGGATCGATTTCATGGATGGGGAACTCGACGAGGTCGAACAGGTCCTCCAGCCCTATCTCGACAGCGGCGAGATCGAGAGCACGTTCTCCATCGTCGGGCGCTACGATCCCAATCGCGTGCGCGTGACGGCGGAGCTGGCCGATTGGGACGATCGCGATCGTTCGCAGACCGAGATCGTCGAGGAGTTGAACGGGCCGCTGGAGGAAATTCCCGGATCGCGCACCAATGCGCGCGGGCGCGGCACGTTGAGCTTCGGGGGCGGGGGCGAAGGACTGGAGGTCGCGCTGACCGGCCCGGAATACGGCACGATTTTCGAATCCGCGACGGCGCTGGCCACCGCGATCGATACGCAGTCGGACATCCTCTCCAATCCCGACCTCTCCTATCAGCCGACCCAGCCGCAACTCTCGATCCGCATCGATCGCCAGCGCGCCGCCGATCTCGGCGTCGATCTCGACGATCTGGCGCAGACCCTGCGCGCGATGGTGGGGGGCGAGGATATCGTGGATCTGAATGTCGGCGATCAGGCCGTCCCGATCTTCCTGACCGCGCAGGCCGTGACGATCACCAATCCGCAGGACCTTCGCAATCTCTACGTGCGCGGAACGAACGATGCGCTGGTGCCGCTGTCGAGCGTGACGCAGATCGAGGAACAGGGGATCGCCGCCGAACTCGACCGGACGGAACAGCGCCGCGCCATCGAAGTCAGCGCCGACATCGCCCCCGGCACTCCGTTGCAGGATGCGGTGGAAGAGATCGAGCGCCTCGCCGAAGAGAGCGTGGAACCGGGTATCGACATGGTCCTTCAGGGCGATGCGCAGAGCCTGGAGGAGACCTCGAACGACCTTCTGCTGACCTATGGGTTCGCACTGGTGATCGTCTTCCTGGTGCTGGTCGCGCAGTTCGAGAGCCTGACCAGCGCGGCGGTCGTGATCCTGACCGTGCCCTTCGCGCTGGCCGCGGCGATTTTCGCGCTGTTCCTGTCGGGCGTGTCGCTCAACATCTATTCGCAGATCGGCCTCGTCATGCTGATCGGGTTGATGGCCAAGAACGGCATCCTGATCGTCGAATTCGCCGATCAATTGCGCCATCAGGGCCGCAGCGTGCGCGAAGCGGTGGAGGAAGCCGCCGCCATCCGCCTGCGCCCCATCGCGATGACGCTGATTTCGACCGTGCTCGGCGCGGTGCCGCTGATCCTGGCGAGCGGCGCCGGGGCGGAGGCGCGCCAATCGATCGGGTGGGTGATCTTCGGTGGGCTGGGTCTTGCGGGCCTGTTCACCTTGTTTCTGACCCCCGTGATCTATCTCGGCGTCGCCCGGCTCGGCAAGCCGCGCAAGCTGGACCTCGAACGGCTGCGCGACGAGATCGAGGCGACCGATGAAGATATGACCATGGCGCCGGCATGATGCGGGGTCGTTGCAAGGGCGTTGCACTGGTCGGCGCGGCCATGTTGGCGGGATGCGCCACCGCGCCCGATCCCCAACTGATCGCAGTTGTCGCGCCGCCGCCGGTCTATGCCACGGACCTACCGCCCGCAGGATTGGACGAGGCGTGGTGGCGCGGATTCGAGGATCCGGCGCTGGATGCGCTAGTGGAGCGGGGCCTGGCCGCCAATCTCGACATCGATGCGGCGGCGGATCGCCTCGATGCGGCAGCGGCACTGCTCGCGGCGGAGCGGTCGGACAGATTGCCGACGCTCGATGCCGCAGGCGAAGCGGGCGTCGATCTCGGCAGCGACAATCGCGTCCGTGCGAGCGCGGGCCTGTTCGGCCTGTTCGACCCCGATCTGAACGGTCGCCTCGCCGCGGAAATCCGCGCCGCCGCTGCCGACTATGCCGAGGCGGATTACGTCCTCGCGGACCAGCGCCGCCTCGTCGCGGCGGCGATCGCGAACCAGTATATCGAATATCGCCGCACCGGTGCGCAGCTCGATCTGCTGGAACAGTCGACCGACCTTCAGGAACGCACGCTGCGCATCGTGACCTTGCGTTTCGAGGCCGGGCTCGCGGCCAATCTCGACGTGCGGCGCGCCGCCGCGGATCTCGCGCAGACGCGGGCGCGGCGCGGGCTGATCGCGATCGCTCGGGCATCGGCGGCCAATGCGCTGGCGGTTCTGATCGCCGAACCGCCCGGCACCTTCGCACCGCCCCCGGCGCGCGATGACGGCACGATCCCCGATTACGCGCGCGGCCCCGCAGCAGGGACACCCGCCGATCTGCTGCGCCGCCGCACCGATCTGCTCGCCGCCGAGGCACGCCTGGCGCAGGCCGCGGCGCAGATCGGCATCGAGCAGGCGGATTTGCGGCCTTCGCTGACGATCCCCGGCACGCTGGGGCTTGGCGATGGCACGCTCGGCGGGCTGTTCGGCAGTTTCCTCGCGAATATCGGCGCCGCGCTCGATCTCCCCCTGTTCGATGGCGGGCGCCGCCGCGCCGAGGTCGAAGCGGCGCGCGCCGAGGGCCAGGCGCGGCTTGCCGAATATCGCGCGACCTTTCTCGATGCGCTGGGCGAGGTCGAGAACGCGCTGGTCGCCATCGAGGCCTACGAGCAGCGCAATGGCGACCTTACGGAGGCGATCGAACAGAGCGAGACCGCGCTCGGCCAATCGGATGCGTTGTATCGCGAAGGGCTCGCTTCCCTGTTCGACGTCCTCGATGCGCAGCGCCAGCTCATCGCCAGCCGCCAGTCGCTGATCGACAGCGAAGCGGCACTGGCATCCTCGCACGTCGCCTTCCACGCGGCGGTCGGATCGCCGGGATATTGAGCGATTGCGCTGGACGGGTCAGTCGGGGCGCTTCATTTTGAAGAGCGTGTCTTCGGTTATGGCGAAATAATCGGCCGGCCCGCCACCACGCATGATCGGGACGGGGCGGGCGGTCTGGTAGATGCCGTCTTGTAGCATGGCGGGATCGATATGGATGCCGACCGCCTCGCCGACGACCAGCCATTGGTCGAGTTCTTCGCCATGGCGATCCTCGAGCCGGATGAGCTGGGTCATTTTGCATTCGAAATGAACCGGGCTGCCCGCCACGCGCGGCGGCTTCACGATCAAGGAAGGGAGCGTGTCGAGCTTCGCCAGCGTGAACTCGTCCACGCCCGCCTCGACGCTCGCGGACGTCGCGTTCATCGCTTCGGCCTGCGCGCGCGTGGCGAGGTTCCAGACGAATTCGCCGGTCGCCTCGATATTGGCCACCGTGTCCTTCCACCCCGAAGAGGCGAAGGTGATCAGGGGCGGGTCGTAATTGATGAGATTGAAGAAGCTGTAGGGCGCCAGATTGCGCGTACCGTCCTGGCCGATCGTCGAAATCCATCCGATCGGGCGCGGCGCGACGATTGCGTTCAGCGGGCTGTGCGCAAGGCGATGCCCATCTTCGGGTCGGTAGAAATGATAATCGGTCATCGCGCTCCTTTGCCGCCGATTCGCTCCACCGCAACCCGAAACTCCATAAATTTTTTCGGACCTTATGCGGCGCAAGTCGGTTGAGGGAGAACGAGGAGACCGTCTTGCCCGATACCATCACCATCAACGGAACCGACCACCCCCTGCCGAGCGATCCGCGCACGAGCCTTCTGGATTTCCTGCGTCAAGATCTGGGCCTTCATGGCACCAAGAAAGGCTGCGATCACGGCCAGTGCGGGGCCTGCACCGTCATCGTCAACGGGATGCGGATCAACAGCTGCCTGACGCTCGCCGCCCTGCATGACGGGGACGACGTTACCACGATCGAGGGTTTGGGCACGCCCGAGAACCCGTCACCGCTCCAGGTCGCCTTCGTGGAGCATGACGGGTATCAGTGCGGCTATTGCACACCGGGGCAGGTGTGTTCGGCCACGGCCATGCTGGACGAGATCAAGGCCGGGTTCGCCAGCGACGCAAGCGCTGATCTAACGAGCGAGATGAAGGCGACGGCCGAGGAAATCAGGGAACGGATGAGCGGCAATCTGTGTCGCTGCGGGGCCTATGCCAATATCGTCGCCGCGATCCGCGATGTCGCCGAACAGGGAGACGCCGCATGAGACCCTTCGATCTTCAGCGGCCCGACAGCCTCGATCATGCCCATTCGCTTTCGGATGGCGAGACCGCGACGCTGATCGCCGGCGGGACCAATCTGCTCGACCTGATGAAATTGCAGGTAGAGACACCCGAGAGGCTGGTCGCGATCGACCGGCTCGGCATGAATGCGATCGAGGATACGGAGGACGGCGGGCTGCGCATCGGCGCGCTCGTCACGAACACGGCGACGGCGAACCACGACCGCATCCGCGCCGACTATCCGGTCCTGGCGCGTGCCATTCTCGCGGGCGCGACCCAACAATTGCGCAATCGTGCGACGACCGGCGGCAATCTGTGCCAGCGCACCCGCTGCTATTACTTCACCAATATCGACCAGCCCTGCAACAAGCGCGAACCCGGTTCGGGCTGCGGCGCGATCGACGGGATTGCGCGCCTCCACGGCGTTCTCGGCACCAGCCCACAATGTATCGCGACCTATCCCGGCGACATGGCCGTGGCGATGAGCGCGCTCGACGCCGTGGTCGAGATCGAAGGGGCGGCTGACACCCGCCGCCAGGTTCCGGTTCGCGACTTCCACTGCCTGCCGGGCGACACGCCCTGGCGCGACAATGTGCTGGAACCGGGCGAAATCATCACCGCAGTCATTTTGCCAGCCCCCGTCGAGGGCAAGCAGATCTACCGCAAGGTGCGCGAACGCTCGTCCTATGCGTTTGCTCTGGTTTCGGTTGCCGCCGTGATTGCGATGGAGGGCGACACCATCGCGCGCGCCGATCTCGCTTTCGGCGGATTGGCGCACAAACCCTGGCACGATCCCCGGCTTGCCGAGCTCTTGGTCGGAAAGGTGCCGGACGCCGCATTGTTCGACCGCGCCGCCGACCTGCTGCTGGAAGACGCGCAGGGCTATGGCGAGAACGATTTCAAAATCCCGCTCGCCCGGCGCACGCTCGCCGCCGTGTTGGCCGAAGCGACGGAGACCACGATATGACCGCCCATCTCAAGCAAGACGAACCCGATACCGAGAATTTTCTCGACACGATGAAGCAGGGCGTGCTCGGCAAGCCCGTTTCGCGGGTCGAAGGGCTGGCGAAGGTGACCGGGACGGCGCCTTATGCTGCCGAATATCCGATCGAAAATGCAGCCGACGGCGTGATCGTAACCTCTACGATCGTGCGGGGCGAGGTCGTGTCGATCGACAAGGCATCGGCGCTCGCAATGCCGGGAGTCCTCGCCATTATCGACGACGAGCGCCTGACGACGCGCGCAGCGCAGGGAACCGCTGGCGAAGCACCGCAACAGGGTCCGACCCAGGTCTTTTTCTGGGGCCAGCCGATCGCCGTGGTCGTCGCCGAGACGTTCGAGCAAGCGCGCGACGCGGCCAAGCATCTCAAGGTGGAATATCGAGCCGAGGAGGGCGCTCCCCTCGATCCATCGGATGCCGAGCCGGAGGAGCAGGAGGACGAAACCGTCGATCAGGGCGATCTGGCACAGGCGATGAGCCGCGCCGATCATGCGGTTGACCTCGCAATCACGACCGAAGGCCACGCGTCCGCCGCCATGGAACCGCACGCCGCGATCGCGCAGTGGGAGGGTGACAAGCTCACCGTCCACGCCTCGCTACAGATGTTGAATTACAACATCGCCGAACTCGCCGACACGCTGGGGATCGCAGAGGACCGGGTACGGCTCGTTTCGCGGTATGTAGGCGGCGGGTTCGGGTCGAAGCTTGGAGTCAGTGAAGAGGTGGTCGCCGCCGCGATCGCTGCCGAACAGGTCGGAAGGCCGGTCCGCGTGGTGATGAGCCGCCAGCAGGTCTTTCAGTGCGTCATGCGCCGCAGCGAGACCACGCAGCGTCTGCGTCTGGCCGGAGACGGCGAAGGAAAGCTCTACGGGTTCGGCCACGAGGCCTTGGTCTCGAACCTACCCGGTGAGGAATTTGCCGAGCCTGTCCTGCAGTCCTCGCATTTTCTCTATGGCGGCGCCAATCGCGCGCTGAAGCTCGAAGTCGCGCGAATCCATCGGATGACCGCCGGATCGGTCCGCGCCCCGGGTGAGGCGGTCGGTATGCCCGCACTGGAAATCGCGATGGACGTTCTCGCCGAAAAGAGCGGAATCGATCCGGTGGAGCTGCGCCTTCGCAACATTCCCGATCGCGATCCCGAAGAGGATCTTCCCTTCTCGTCCCACAAGCTCGCCGAATGCCTGAAGCAGGGGGCGGAGCGCTTCGGCTGGGACTCCGGCGCCCGCTCACCGCGCCATACGCTTGACGGCGAATGGTGGACCGGCACCGGCATGGCGAGCGCAGCGCGCGTGCACAATGTCGGCGAGGCGAGGGCGCGCGTGACGCTGAAGCCCGATGGCACGGCCGAGATCCGCTCGGACATGACCGATATCGGAACGGGCACCTATACGATCCTCGCGCAATTGGTCGCGGAAATGCTGGGGATCGCCGTGGACGACGTGCTCGTCCAGCTGGGCGATACCGATTTCCCGCGCGGCCCCGGTTCCGGCGGCAGCTGGGGCGCGGCCTCGATCGGATCGGCGGCCTACCTCGCCTGCCGCGCCTTGCGCAGGATGTTGGCCGAAAAGGCAGGTACAGACGAGAGCGAACTGGTCCTGCGCGATGGCGCAGTGGACGGCGGTCGATCTCTGGTGGAATTGCTCGACGGCGAGGAATTGTCCGAAGAAGGCCATTACGAGCCGGGCGATATCGCCGACAGCCACACCGCTTCGGGTTTCGGGGCCTTCTTCGCCGAGGTCCGGGTCAACCGCTTCACCGGGGAAACGCGGGTCGACAGGATGCTGGGCGCCTTCGGGTTCGGGCGCGTCCTGAATGAGAAGACCGCGCGCTCGCAATGTCTGGGCGGCATTACCTGGAGTATCGGCGCGGCGCTGACCGAGGCCCTGCATTTCGATCCCAATGACGGCCATCTCGTCAATTGCGACCTCGCGGAATACCACGTTCCGGTAAACCGCGACGTCGGCGAGGTCGAGGTCTTGATGGTGGAGGAACGCGACCCGGTCGCGAGCCCGATCCAGGCAAAGGGCATCGGCGAACTCGGCATGTGCGGTGGCGCAGGGGCCATCGCCAATGCGATCTACAACGCCTGCGGTGCGCGGGTCCTGAGCTTCCCGATGACGCCTGACCGCGTGCTCGAAGTCATGCCGGAGTAAGGGAAGCCTCCGGCAACCCGATGATCAGAAACCTCGCCATGAGCTGAAATGCTCGGGCAGGGGCTCGAGCGAAGCGCCAGCCAGTGCGGACAGCATCTGGGCGGGGCTCGCACCCTTGCCGCACAGATCTACGGCGCGGTCGCCATAGCGCCACCATTTCGCTTCAAGGAGGTAGGCGATCTGTTGTTCGTCGAAACGCGGCCGGATCAGGCGAGCCGGCACGCCGCCGACGATCGCATAGGGTGGTACGTCTTTCGTAACCACGGCACCGCCGCCGATCACCGCCCCGTCGCCCACGGAGACGCCCGCCACGACGACCACATTGTCGCCGATCCAGACATCGTTGCCGATCGTCGTCAAAGGATCGGACGCGAAGGTATCGGCCCGCGCTATCGGGTGCGTAGTGAAACACGCCACGTCGTGCAGAGCCGCCCCAATCGAACAACGCCGCCCGATCGAGCAGAACCGTCCGATCCGAACGTGTCTTAGCAGGCTAGAATTGGCGTAACTGCGAAACCCGACTAGGACGGACCGAACAGTTCGCAGCGCTGCAATTCGACGAATTCCTCCACCTGAATATCATCACGAATTTCAGACGGCGGCTGTCGCAGGATTTTTCGGAGAAGTCTTTTCATCGTGATGCCGCTCGTTCGTCGTGGAAGATCAAACCGCTGTGTTCCACCCCTATCCAGGCAAGTCACGCACGTTCGCGAGCGCGTTGCCCAGGTCCCATGGATATTGCGGAAGATTGCCATTCCAAACAATGGTCGGGGAGACAGGATTCGAACCTGCGACCCTCTGCTCCCAAAGCAGATGCGCTACCAGGCTGCGCTACTCCCCGACCGGGGCCGCCGATTGTGCCGGGCGGGGCGGCTTTCGTTGCACCATGCATCTGGTGGGCCCGGCAGGATTCGAACCCGCGACCTAGCCGTTATGAGCGGCCAGCTCTAACCGCTGAGCTACAGGCCCGTCCCGATGCGTCGGCGACAGCCGCCTAGCCCGGCGACCCTTCCAGCACAAGCATCCGATTGCGCCGGCCGATCACGCGCTTCGACAGCGGTCAGACGAGGACGCTCGCCTTGATCTCCTCGACGGTCGTTGGCGCGATACCGCGCTGTTCGAGATAGGCGTAGACGCCGCGCAGCCAGTCGTAGAATTCGTCGAGATCGTCCTCGCTGCGCACATAAGGCGTGAGGCCGGGCATCAGCGAGGGGCTGTGGAAGCTCAGAACCAGCACCGGCAGGCCGTCGTCGATCGCCATGTCGATGCCGCGGATCGCCGCCTCCTTCGGCACGCCCTCTGGTGTCAGCGCGATCCGTTCCAATAGTCGCGTTCGGGCGAGGATGCCGTTCGCACGCGGCAGCTTCGCCATGCGGGGGAAAAGCCAGCGGCCTTGATGACGCAACAGGCCCCAGAACACCGTCGTAAGCGGAAGTTCGAGTAACTGGCGCCGTTCGTCCACCCAATAGGGTTCGAGCGGATGCTGGGAATAATCGGGTCCGTCGCCGGGGCGGTAATCATAAAGCGAGCGCACCGAACTGTCGATCGCCACGCGGGCATCCGTCAGCATCCGGGCCGATTGCGTGCCCAGCCCATAGCGCCCGGCGCGATAGATCTGCGGCGTGCAGTTGAAGCGTTCGATGATCCGTTCCTGGAGGCGCAGGAACTTCTCGCGTTCGAGCGCGTGCGGGAGGTTGCCGGCATAGCTGTTATAAGGGTTCACATCCTCCTCGAAAGGCGGGTTGACCCAAGGGTGCAGCTGAATGCCGATTTCCGCCGTGCCGCGCCTGACATATTCGCCGAGCATTTCCTGCGCACGGACTGACGAGGCGATCGGCCAGTCGATCAGATAGGTCGGGATGACGCCGATATTCTCGGCGAATTGCTGGAATTCGGCGATGGATTTCAGGTGTTTGAGGCCGTGGTCGCTGGCGCTGAAATCGCCCTCCCAGTCGAATTCTTCCTCGGTATCGACGGTCAGCAGCGAACGCTGCCCGAAATCGGGCGCGAAACGGGCCTTCTGGCCCGGCGCAGGGATGCTGCGCAAACATGCCGATGGATTTCTGCTCACGCCCCGATCGTCCCCCGTCGAGATGGCCCTGCGTTCGTTCGATGCGCCAAATGCTGGCGCTCGATTTCCCATACGATCCAGATGTCGGCTTGCCATATCAGTTCGCAGTCCCTTTGCGAAGGTCGTCGCCTGCCGCACCGCTCATGTCTGGTGAGGAAAACGCGCGATCGACAGGCGAGAGGATCGGGAGCGAGAGCAGGAGATCGTCCTCTTCGCGATAGAGATCGCCGCCGATCGTGCGCGCTTCGGCCCGGGCCAATCTCAGTGCGAAACCGGCGCCGAATATGCCCGGGCTCAGCGCGCCGCCGACCGGGCGTGTCTCGGTGGAAAAGATGTCCTTCGCGGTCGCCAGGGTCTGGGGGAGGGCAGAGCGAAGGCACATCGCGCCATCCTGCGCGGTCAGGCTTATCTTTACCGTCTCGCCAGCGCCGGTCGCCGAGGCGATCGTCGCCAGGACGCGCCAAGAGAGCAGCTCGGCCTCCTGCACGGCGATTTCGACCACGGCATGCGCCAGCGCCCAATCGGTTGCGAGGCGCGCGACGCGCGGCGACAGCACCGTCTGCAATTGTTCGCTCTGGCGTCGGAGGATCGCGGCGATATCGGCCTCGCCTGCCTCCATTTCGGAGACGCCGCCTTCCAGCTTGGCAAGCCTGTCGAGCTCGTCGAACCCCGCCAGCATCCGGGCGCTGTCACCCGCGATCGCCGCGGCCAGAGCGCGATATTCGTGAGGCGTCGCGCCGAACAGCTGCTGCTGGATGACTTCGGCGAACCCCTGGATGGCGTTGACCGGAGTGCGCAATTCATGGAGCAATTGCCGGATCCGATCGGCCTGTGCGGCGGCCCGATCCTGCGCCGTGTTTTCGGCGGGACGGCGGAACCGCCCCAGATAGCCTTCGAAGCGCCCTCCGCTCGGCGTGAAGCGCGGTGCGGCGTCGACCAGCCATTCTCCCACGATGCGTTGCGCACCCGACAGGGTGACCGCAGCGTCGCGTACCGGGCGACGATCGAAGAAGGCGGCAGCGAAACCGTCCTTTGCGGCAGTGGTGTTGGATGCGTGGCGAGCGACAAGATCGGTGCCGACCACCATGGGCGCGACCGGCGCATCCGCCCAATCGATCCGGCCGTCGACATCGGTCGAAAAGGCGAAATTTATCAGCGGCGGGCGGCGCGTCTCGGGAAAGCCGCTGCCGAGGCGTGGACCGCTTCTTTCGCCCAGCGGGAGGCGAGGATCGGCAGGTCCTGCCCCGTCCTGGTTCTTTCGGTCCGCCGCCTTGCCATGCTCGCTCGGATCGCGTGCTTTTTGGAAGGCTTCGATCCTGCGCACGAGATCGCCGATGCCCGAAGCCCCAGCCTCTTCGGGCTGAGTGCTCTCGATCCGTGCGGCTGCGGTTTCCAGTGGCCTTGCCTGTGGCGGCTCGGCAATAGGGGCGGGGGCGGCGACGGGTTCGGCGGGAATTTTTTCAGGTTCGGGGAGGCCGCGATCGCTGACGCCGAGGCGATCGAGAACCGCTACGGCGTTTCGGGGTAGATCGTTGCGGTGCCGCAGGAAGCCGCGCGCGCGGATCGGCAGGCCGGGGATGAGTTCCACCCATTCGGCTTCGGTCAGGGCGGATCGGGCCAGCGCGCTCGCCGCAATTTCGGGCTCGGCCTGCGCGAACCAATCCACGAGGCGGGGATTGCGAATGCGCTTGCCGCCTTCGGTTATGATCCGCGCTCGTTCGGCCGCAGGAACCAGGTCGGAGAGGGCCGTCAGGCGGAGATAGGCGGCGGCGGTCATGCTGGGATCGCCGCCATGCTCTTCGGAAATGCCCTGTGCGCCTCCGAGCAGATCGAGCAATTGCCGATACTGCGTGCGCACCGCTCGACCGCCCGTGGCGCGATGGCGCAGCACTGTGGCAAGGCGATCGTCGAAAAGCATCGTTACTCCGGCTGGTGGGCGCCACGCGGTAGCGTGTGGGGCAGTGTCGCCCCTGCCACCGCTATCCCTCATACACAGTCAACGAATAACCTTACCGGAACGTTGCGGCGGCGTTGCAATACGAGACGATTGCGGGCACAAACAATAATATTAGTCTTGCGCGCATTTCTACGCAGGTTACATTTCATGTTTCGGCATCAAATCTGAACTGGTGCCACAGTGTTTGGGGGCGGGGGACGCATGGCCAATCTCGACGCGATCGATCGCAAATTGCTTACCGAATTGCAGCGCGAAGGGCGCGTGACGAATGTCGAGCTCGCCCACCGTGTCGGGCTGACCGCTCCGCCCTGTCTGCGGCGTGTTCGCGCGCTTGAGGAAGAAGGCGTGATCCGCGGGTATCACGCCGAGCTCGATCCCGCCTCGCTCGGCTTTTCGATCATGGTGTTCGCCATGGTCAGCCTGAAGAGCCAGGCCGAAAGCGCGCTGCGCGAGTTCGAGGCGGCGATGAACGATCTGCCCGAGGTGCGCGAAGTGCATATGCTCAATGGCGAGATCGATTTCATCCTCAAGATCGTCAGCCGCGACCTTCAGAGTTTCCAGGAATTCCTCACCAGCAAGCTGACGCCGGCGCCCAATGTCGCGAGCGTGAAGACGTCGCTGACCATCCGCAACAGCAAGAACGAACCGGGCGTACCGCTGGAATGACGGAAAAGGGCGCGATCGAAGGGCGGTGCCTGTGTGGAGCCGTTTCGATCGAGCTCGAATAACCTGCGGATCGTTTGGAGATTTGCCAGTGCGACATGTGTCGGCGCTGGGGCGGGGCGTTCTATGCGGCGATGACCGGGGACGAGGCGACTGTATCGGGCGGGGAAGCCATCGCTGTCTACCGCTCGAGCGAATGGGCCGAGAGAGCGTTCTGTTCCCGATGCGGAAGCACGCTATGGTTCCGTTTCTTGCCCACCGGCAATCGCAGTTTTTCCGCCGGGCTGTTCGACGCTGCGAAGGCTCTGTCCGTCGATCGGGAAATCTTCGCCGATCGCGCGGCGGTTTGGGCACGTGTGGAAGGTGCGCATGCGCGCCTCGATGAAGCCGAGATTCGTGCGGAAGCCAAGGCGGCCGGCTTTTCGATCGGTTGATCGCTGTTCAATCGAAAAGAGATTACGCGATTTACTCATTTTTATCGAATGAAACCCTAGGCTTCGCCCGACCCGAAAGGCGGTCGATTCCCGCGCCTCGTGCGGTCTGGCGAAAGATGAGGGTGAGACGGTGCTGCATTCGATTCCCCCGTCAGACGTCCGGGCCGGAATGTATGTGGCCAAATTCGGTGGCAGCTGGCTGGATCACCCCTTCTGGTTCTCGCGCTTCGTCGTAAAGCCTGCGGATGTCGCTCGCATCAATCAGGCGAAAATTCCCGCTGTCGTGATCGATGACGAAAAGGGCATCGGGCCGGACAGGCCTCAGCCACCCAAGCCGAAAGCCGCGGAGCCTGTGCGAATTGCGGTCGTGCCAAAAGCGTCGCGACCCAATCCGACGGGTCAGCCAAAAAGACGTGGACCGGTAATCGAACCTTGGCGGCGCAAGAGCGATCGCGAACGGGCGCAAGCGCTGGTCGCCGAATCGCTGGTGACGATGCGCCGCGCCTGCAGCGATGTCCGCTTGGGGCGCGCGGTTCGGATGCCGCAGATCACCGGTCTGGTGGACGAAGTCATCGACATGGTCGAGCGCACGCCGCGCACGCTGCTCGATATTCTCCGGCTCAAGAAGAAGGACGAATACACCTACCTTCATTCGGTCGCCGTCTGCACCCTGATGGTCAATGTCGCGCGCCATCTCGGACGCAGCGAGGCAGAAGTGCGCGATTACGGCATGGCGGGACTGCTGCACGATATCGGCAAGATGGGCGTGGAGGATACGATCCTGAACAAGCCCGGCTCGCTCAACGACGACGAGATGGAGCGCGTCCGCCATCATCCCGAATTCGGCCACGCCATGCTTTTGAAGACCGCGAATGTCCCGGAAATGGCGCTCGACGTCTGCTTGCATCATCACGAGCGGGTCGATGGCAAGGGATATCCGCACAAGCTCGCGGGCGATGAATTGACCGAAGCCGCGCGGCTGGGCGCCATTTGCGACGTCTATGACGCGCTGACCTCCAACCGTGCCTACAAGAGCGCATGGTCCCCTGCGGAAGCGGTTTCGGCGATGTGGCGTTGGCACGGCCAGTTCGATCAGGAGCTGCTGTTCGCCTTCATGCAGGCGATGGGGGTGTTTCCGCCGGGACTGCTAGTGGAACTGCGCAGCGGGCGCCTTGGTATCGTACTGGACAATGCGAAGCGCAATTCGCGGCCGCTGTTGCTGAACTTTTTGTCAGTCGAAGGCGCCAGCAGGATCGAGCCCGAAGAGATCGTCATCGACGACGAGTTCGCCAGCGATGCGATCGTGCGGATCGCTGCACCTGAAGAATTCGGCCTGACGATGCAGGATTGCCGCCCAGACGCGATCCGCGAAGTGTGGAGCGATCCCGTCCTGCAGGCGGCTGAGGGTTAGGCTTCTCCGGTTCGTCCACGGGCGGCCATCTGCTCGACCGCTGCGATCGCTACTTCTATGGCTTCCTCCCGGCCCAGGCCGCTCGTATCCAGCACCATCGCGTCCTTAGCGGGGATAAGAGGGGCCACCGTGCGCTCGCGGTCGCGCTCGTCACGGCGCCTCAGATCGTCCGCGATTTCGAGCAGCGTCACGCGCACGCCGCGTTCGCGCATTTCGAGGAAGCGGCGCTGGGCGCGCGCTTCGACACTCGCAGTGACGAACAGCTTCGCCTCCGCTTCGGGCGCGATCACTGTGCCGATGTCCCTCCCATCGAGAATGGCGCCGCCGACCTGTGTGGCGAAGGCACGCTGGCGTTCGAACAGCGTCTCGCGAACCGGCGGATGAACCGACACGCGGCTTGCGAGCCCGCCGGTCTCCTCGTTGCGCAGGCTGGGATCGTCGAGCAGCGTATCGGGGAAGGTGCATCCCGCCAGCGCGTCCTGCGCATCGTCGGGGTCTCCGCCGTTGAGAAGGACCTGCCGCCCGACCGCGCGGTAGAGCAGGCCGGTGTCGAGGTGCGGCAGGCCGAAATGGGCGGACAATGCCTTGGCGATGGTGCCCTTGCCCGAAGCGGTTGGGCCGTCGACGGCGATGATCATGTCTGTCTCCTGCGATCGCGCATGGCTTTGACGAGACCCCAGATTGCGATCGCGGCCCAGAACCCCTCCAGCACCAGGCTCGGCCAGTTGGTGTGGACCAGCAGCGATACGGTCAGCAGCGCCGCGCCGGTCAGATTGGTACCGTGGAGGATGAAGGGATTGGGATCCGTCTTCCACGTCAGATAGGCATAGGCCGCGATAATGCAGGCCATTCCTACGAAGCCGACGAGCGTTGCGAAATCGATCGTCTCGGTCATCGCGCAGCCTCGCCGATCAGGTCCATGAAATTGGGGAAGCTCGTCGCGATCGGGTCCACGCTGTCGACGGCCACGCCATCGCGGCTGATGAGCCCGGCGACTGCCATGCTCATTGCGATGCGGTGGTCGAGATGAGTCGCGATCGGACCGCCGCCTGCGAGCGGAGCGCCCGCGCTGCCCTCGATGACGAGACCGTCCTCGCGCTCTTCCACTTTCGCGCCGATCGCGCCGAGCGCGGCGGCCATGGTGGAGAGGCGGTCGCTTTCCTTGACGCGCAGTTCGTCGAGCCCGCTGGTGACGGTCGTCCCGTCCGCCAAGGCCGCGGCCACGAACAGGACCGGAAATTCGTCGATCATGCTGGGGGCGAGGGCAGGGTCGACCTCGACACCGCTGAGCAGCGCATGGCGTACGCGCAGATCGGCGACCGGTTCGCCGCCCACCTCGCGCGCGCCCAGCTTCTCGATATTCGCGCCCATCTTATCGAGCACCTTGTAGATCCCGTCGCGCGTGGGATTGAGGCCGACATTCTCGATCACGAGATCGCTTCCCGGCACCACGCTAGCCGCCACCGCGAAAAAGGCGGCGGAGGAGGGATCGCCTGGGACAATCACGTCGCAGGGTTCGAGGTCGACGGGGCCGGTAATCGAGATGACCCGCTCTCCCTCTTCCACGCTCACTGCGACATCGACGCCGAAGCCTCGCAGCATCCGTTCGGTGTGGTCGCGGGTCGGCACGGGCTCGATCACGCGCGTCGTTCCGGGCGTGTTGAGCGCGGCGAGAAGGACCGCGCTCTTGACCTGCGCGCTCGCCACCGGGAGGCGATATTCGATCGGCACGGCGGGATGCGCGCCCTCGATGATCATCGGAAGGCGGTCGCCTGCGGACTGGAAGCTTGCGCCCATTTGAGACAACGGCTGCGTCACGCGGCCCATCGGTCGCTTCGACAGGCTGGCGTCGCCGACCATGCTCGCCGTGAAGCCGTGGCTTGCCAACAGCCCCATCAGGAGCCTTGCGGAGGTGCCGCTATTGCCCATGTTTAGCGGGCCGTCCGGTTCCAGCAAGCCGCCGACCCCGACTCCGTCGACGACCCATGCATCGGTTTCGCGCACGATCGTCGCGCCCATCATGCGCAGGGCGGCGGCGGTTGCGAGGACGTCCTCTCCTTCGAGCAGGCCCTCGATCCGGCTGCGGCCCACGGCAAGTGCCGCGAACATCAGGGCGCGATGGCTGATCGATTTGTCGCCCGGCACGCGGATGCGTCCGGTAAGCGGGCCGGTGGGCATGAAGCGATGGGCGGTCACGGCGGGGTCCGGTAAGGCTGGCAGGGGTGAGGCCCCGCGCTTTGACAGTGGGGGGGCGTTCTGGCAAGGCGCGCGCGCTGTTGATTCCTGCCTTGCCGAATGCAGCGCAGGTTCCCATCATGACGTATCGATTTCATCGCCCTGCGGCATCGTGCCGGGGGCGCCAAGCCAAGGATTACACATGGTCAAACCGGAATGGGGCACCAAGCGGACCTGCCCGAAGTGCGGCACCCGCTTCTACGATCTGAACAAGGAAGATCCCGTCACCTGCATCGAATGCGGTGAGGAATGGACGCCGGAACCCGTCCTGAAGTCCAAGCAGCCGATCCCCTTCGAGGAGGAGAAGAAGGACAAGGATGGCGAGGCCGACAGCGATCTGGCCGATGACGATCTGGACGATATCGACGATGACGAGGATTCGCCCGACAACGAGGTCGATCTCGGCGGCGACGACGATCTCGGCGTGTCCAAGGGCAAGGGCGACGACGACGAGGAAGAAAGCTGAGTCGGACCGAGTTTTTTGACTTGCAACGGACGCGCCCTGATTATAGAGGGCGCGTCCTGCCCACCGGATCCGTCCGGCGGGCGACGAATGGCGCGGGGCCTTAGCTCAGCTGGGAGAGCGCTACAATGGCATTGTAGAGGTCAGCGGTTCGATCCCGCTAGGCTCCACCATTCGAAGGTTTCCGGGCTTTTTTAGCCCATACGACAAAGCCGAATTCGCTTGAATTCGCAACGCTGGCCGACGAGTTCTCGTCCGCCGGCGTTTTTCGCGTTTGATCCGGCGCCCACGGCGCGCAAGGAGTTGAAAGACCATGTTCGACACTCTGTCCGACCGTCTCGGCTCCGTCTTCGATCGCTTGAAGGGCCGCGGCGCATTGTCCGAACAGGACGTGCGCGATGCGATGCGCGAAGTGCGGATCGCGCTGCTCGAAGCCGACGTGGCTCTGCCCGTCGTGCGCCGATTCATCGATGCCGTCACCGAACGCGCCATCGGCCAGGACGTGCTGCGTTCCGTCACCCCCGGCCAGCAGGTCATCAAGATCGTCGATGACGAGCTGACCGCCATGCTCGGCGGCGGCGAGGACGCCGATGCGGATGCGGGCAAGCTGAAGCTCGAGGCAAAGCCGCCGGTCGTGATCATGATGGTCGGCCTGCAAGGCTCGGGTAAAACGACGACCACCGCCAAGCTCGGCCGCCTGATCCGCGAAAAGCACGGCAAAAAGGCGCTGATGGCCTCGCTCGACGTCAATCGTCCGGCGGCGCAGGAACAGTTGCAGGTGCTGGGCACGCAGGTCGATGTCGCGACTCTGCCGATTATCCAAGGCCAGCAGCCGGTCGATATCGCGCGCCGCGCACTCGAGAGTGCGAAGCTTCAGAATGCCGACGTTCTCCTGCTCGATACGGCGGGCCGCCTGCATGTCGACGAGGCGTTGATGGCCGAGATGAAGGCGGTCGCCTCGGTCTCGACGCCCACCGAAGTGCTGCTCGTCGTCGACAGCCTGACCGGTCAGGACGCGGTCAACGTCGCCAAGAGCTTCACTGACGAAGTGCCGCTGACCGGCGTCGTCTTGACCCGGATGGACGGCGATGCACGCGGCGGCGCTGCGCTCTCCATGCGCTTCGTTACCGGGAAGCCGATCAAGTTCGCGGGTACGGGCGAGAAACTGGACGCGATCGAGGCCTTCGATCCCAAGCGCGTCGCGGGCCGCATTCTCGGCATGGGCGACGTCGTCAGCCTCGTCGAAAAGGCAGCGGCCAGCGTCAAGCAGGAAGACGCCGAAGCGCTCGCCAAGAAGATGGCGAAGGGCCAGTTCGACCTCGACGATCTGCGGATGCAGTTGAAGCAGATGCAGAACATGGGCGGGCTGGGGATGCTGGCGGGCATGATGCCCGGCATGAAGAAGGCCAAGGCGGCGATGGCGGCGTCCAATATGGACGACCGGGTGCTGTTGCACATGGACGCCATCATCGGTTCCATGACCGCGAAGGAACGGAAGCGCCCCGAACTGATGAACGCCAAGCGCAAGAAGCGCGTGGCGGCAGGTTCGGGCACGCAGGTGCAGGACGTCAACAAAGTGCTCAAGATGCACCAGGAGATGGGCCGCGCCATGAAGCAGATCAAAAAGATGGGCGGACTTAAGGGCCTCGGCGCGCTGTTCGGCGGCGGTGGAGGCTTCGGCGGAATGGGCGGGGGCGGAATGCCAGGCCTGCCCGGCGGCGGCGGCGGGCAGGGGCCTGGCGTCGATCCCAACACGCTCCCGCCCGATCTTGCACGATTATTGAACAAGAAGTGATTTCAGGTTTTTACATTCGAAAGGTGACATAAAATGGCAGTTGCAATCCGTCTCTCGCGCGGTGGCGCCAAGAAGCGTCCGTATTATCGTATCGTCGTCTCCGACAGCCGCGCCCCGCGCGACGGCAAGTATCTGGAGCAGATCGGCACCTACAACCCGATGCTGCCCAAGGACGACGAAGGCCGCGTGAAGATCGACGAAGATCGTGCGCGTTACTGGATCGGCGTCGGCGCCGTTCCTTCGGACCGTGTCGCCCGTTTCCTCGACAAGGCGGGCATCGTGGAACGTGCGGCGCGCAACAACCCCAAGAAGGGCGAGCCGGGCGAAGCCGCCAAGGAACGCGCCGAGGAAAAGGCTGCCAAGGCCGCTGAAGCCGAAGAAGCCAAGAAGGCCGCCGAAGCCGAAGCCAATGCTCCGGCCGAGGAAGAAACCGCAGAAACGCCCGCCGATGAAGGCGCTGCTGCGGAAACCGCCGAGACTGCGGCAGAGGCCGAAGACAAGGCCGAGAGCTGATTTCAGGCCATATCCCGACCCCGCTCGACACTATTGGTCGTCGAGCGGGGGCGGGACCGATTTACAAGGTAGGCATGTCTCGCGATCCCATTACGCTCGCTGCCGTCACCGGCGCCCATGGCATCGCGGGCGAGGTGCGGCTGAAGCTGCTCGGCGATGGGCTGGAAAGCCTCAAAGCGCACAAGCACTACAATGACGGTGCATTGACGCTGCAAAAGGTACGCAGCGACAATAAAGGCGGGGCGATCGCCCGGTTCGCGGGCATCGACAACCGCACCGCTGCCGAAAAGCTGCGCGGCACCACGCTGAGCGTTTCGCGAAACGATCTGCCGCCGTTGGAAGACGGCGAATTCTATCACTCCGACCTGATCGGTCTCGCGGTCGTTACCGATAGCGGCGAGCCGGTGGGCGAGGTGAGAGCGATCGAGAATTTCGGCGCTACCGATATCGTCGAGATCGAAAAACCCGATGGCAAGAGCTTCATGATTCCGCTGACCGAGCGGGCCGTTCCCGAATGGAGCGCCGAGCGCCTGGTGATGAGCGCGGATTTTCTGGACTGACCTCAGCGCCGCAGCGGGCGTTCCTCGGCCAGGTGGTTGCGGATGGTCGTCGCCGCGACGCCCGCCTGGCCCATGGCGTGGCTGATCTGGTCGAGGCCCACCACGACGTCTCCTGCGGCGAACAGGCCCGGCACGCTGGTTTCCAAGTGATCGCCGACGAGGATGCAGCCTTCGTCGCTGACATCGGCGCCGCAATCCACGGCGAGGCCGGAGCGGATTTTCGATCCCAGCGCCGGATAGATGCTGTCGAATGCCAAGCGGCCTTCGGCAGTATCGACCGCCAGCTTATCCTGTTCGATCGCGAAATCGCCGCACGGTCCCGCGAACCTTGCGATCCCTGCATCGTCCAGAGCGCGCGAGCATTGATCGTCCAGATCGTGGTCGCCATGTGGGCTGATCAGCGTGATATCGGCGGTGTAGCCGCGCAGGAATTGCGCTTCGGCGGTGCCGTGGCCGCCCGTCCCGATCACGCCGACGCGCTTGTCGGTCACTTCGTAGCCGTCGCAGATCGGGCAATAGCGCAGAAGCCCGCGCGAGAGTGCTTCGGCGTGGAGCGCCTCGTCCATCCCATCGGGTTGATTGTTAACGACACCGGTCGCGAGCAGGACAGTGCGGGCACGATAGATCTCGTCGCCGCATCCGACCTCGAAAATCTCACCTTGCTTGGATAGCCCGGTCACGCGCTTCGGTTCGCGCAGCGCGCCGTATTTCGCCGCCTGATCGCGCATCCGCTCCAGCAATTCCTTGCCATTGATACCGTCCGGAAAGCCCGCATGATTGTGGCTGGTCGGAATCCAGCTCGCACGGCTCGTCCCGCAATCGAACAGGCGGATCGAGAGATGGAAGCGCGCCAGGTAGATCGCGGCGGTCAGCCCGGCGGGGCCAGCGCCCACGATGATGCAGTCGTCGATATGCTCGCTCATGGCGGTCCGAACGCGCGGGATGGCAAAGCGTTGCCGCGCCGCCTAAAGCGCGCGGCATGACCTTCGCCGCCACCGTCCTGACGCTGTATCCCGAAATGTTTCCCGGTCCGCTCGGCGTATCGCTGGCGGGACGGGCCTTGGAGCGCGGGGATTGGTCGTGCGAGGCGGTGCAGATCCGCGACTTCGCGACCGACAAGCACCGCACGGTGGACGACACGCCCGCAGGGGGCGGCGCGGGCATGGTGCTGAAGCCCGACGTGCTCGGCCGTGCGCTCGACAGCGTGAACGACGAGCGACCCGTGCTCGCCATGACGCCGCGCGGAAAACCGATCGCGCAGGACCGCATCCGCACCATCGCGGCGGGGCCGGGCGTCACCATCCTGTGCGGCCGGTTCGAAGGCTTCGACGAGCGCCTGTTCGACGCCTATCCGCAGGTCGAGCAGGTGAGCCTAGCGGACATCGTCCTGTCGGGCGGAGAGACCGCCGCGATCGCCATACTCGACGCTTGCATTCGGCTGCTTCCGGGCGTAATGGGCGCGGCCTGTAGCGGGGTCGAGGAGTCGTTCGAGGACGGCCTCATCGAATACCCGCAATACACCCGACCTCAAGACTGGGAAGGGCGCACGATCCCCGAAGTGCTGCGATCGGGGGATCATGCGAAGATCGCCGCGTGGAGGAAAGCCCGCGCGGAAGAAGATACACGGTTACGCAGGCCGGACCTTTGGGAGCGCCACAGTGGCGCTCGGGACCAGCCTGCCTCTGGCGCGCGGCGAAACGATTAAGGGACCAGGCAATGAACCTGATTCAGACGCTCGAAGCCGAAGCGATTGAAAATCTCGGCAAGGATATTCCGGAATTCCGCGCGGGTGACACCGTGCGCGTCGGCGTGAAGGTGGTCGAAGGCCAGCGCGAGCGCGTGCAGAACTTCGAAGGCGTGGTGATCGCGCGTTCCAACCGCGGCATGGGTTCCAACTTCACCGTGCGCAAGATGAGCTTCGGCGAGGGCGTGGAACGCGTCTTCCCGCTCTATTCGCCGATCGTCGACAGCATCACCGTGGTCCGCCGCGGCGTGGTGCGTCGCGCCAAGCTGTATTACCTGCGCGGCCGCACCGGCAAAAGCGCGCGTATCGCCGAGCGCAAGGCGTCCGCGCCCAAGGCGTAAGCTTTTCGCGATCGAAATTTGGGGCTCGGTGGGTGACCGCCGGGCCCTTTTTCGTTTTCGCCTAAGACGGGTTCACACGAAGACACGAAGATGGCGTGATAGGCCCGCCGGAGCTATTCCTTCTTGATGCCTCGCTTTTTCGTAGGAGGGCGGCTTCGCCGCGCGCACTGCATCTTCGTGTCTTCGTGTGAACCCAACCGACAACGCTTGCGGCAAATCCCAACCCGGCTAGGCTGCGCACCATTTCGCAATCACGGGACGCCTTTCTTGCCATGCGCCATGTCATCACCGCCGCCATCCTCCTCGCCACCGCGCCGCTCGCCGCGCCCGTTTTCGCGCAGGACAGCGCGATGAGCCAGAGCGCGGACCTTACCTTCGAGCGTGTCTTCGCTTCGCCCAGCCTCGACGGGCCGAGCCCGCGGCAGGCGAAACTGTCGCCCGATGGGCGCTATCTCACCCTGCTGCGCAATCGCGAGAACGATCGCGAGCGCTACGATCTGTGGGCTTACGACCGCGAGAGCCGGGAATGGTCCATGCTGGTCGACAGCGAGAAACTGGGCTCGGGCCGCGAGCTGTCCGAGGACGAAAAGATGCAGCGCGAACGGGCGCGCGTCGGCAGCCTCAAGGGAATCATCGCCTATCAGTGGGCGAGCGACGGGGAGGGCGTGCTCGTTCCGCTCGATGGCGATCTCTACCTCGCGCGTCTGGACGGCGACGTGGTGCGCCTGACCGATACGGAGGAAAGCGAGCTCAACCCCGCGCTCAGCGAAACGGGGGCCTATGTCTCCTTCGTGCGCGATCGCAGGCTCTGGGTCGGCGAAGTGGGCGAGGAGTCCGCGCCGATCACCCCCGTCGAAGCGAACGAGAACGTGCGCTGGGGCGAAGCGGAATTCGTCGCCCAGGAAGAGATGGGGCGCCTGACCGGCTATTGGTGGAGCCCCGACGACAAGCGGATCGCGGTCGAACGGTTCGACGAGAGCATGGTCGGCGTCGTCACGCGTGCGGCCATCGGCGCGACCGGTACGCGGGTCTTCGATCAACGCTATCCGGTCGCGGGCAGCGAGAATGCCGATGTAGAACTGTTCGTAATGGACCCCGATGGCGGCAATCGAGTGAAGGTCGATCTCGGCGATTTCCAGCATCCCGATGTCTACACCGGTGGCGATCCGACCGATTTCTACCTTGCCCGGGTGGACTGGGCGCCGGATGGCAGCGCGCTCTACGTCCAGCGGCAGAACCGCGCGCAGACTCATATGGACCTGCTGCGCGTCGATCCGGCGACGGGCGATGTCGCGCCGGTCTTCGCCGAGAAGGCGGCAGCAGACGATTACTGGATCAACCTGTCCGACAATTACCGCATCCTCGACAATGGCGACCTCATCTGGTGGTCGGAACGCGACGGTTTCGGCCACCTCTATCGGTATTCCGGCGCGGATGGCTGGGGCACGTCGCGGCAGCTGACGCGCGGCGAGTTCGTCGTGACCACGCTTGTCGGCGTGGATCAGTCGGCGCAGCGTCTGTTCTATCTCGCCACCAGCGAGGACGACCCGCTCGAACAGCATGTCTATGCGCTCGATTACGGCAGCGACACGATCGGCGCGCCCCGGCGCCTGACCGAAAAGGGCTTCACTCACTCGGCGACCATGGACGGCAAGGGGCAGACGCTGCTCGTCACGCGCTCGAACGACAATACGCCGAGCCAGATCTATCTCGCCGACCAGGAAGGCGAGCGGCTCGCATGGGTCGAGGAGAACAAGCTCGACGCCGATCATCCCTACGCCCCCTATCTCGCCAGCCATCGTCCGACCCAATACGGGCAGATCGAAGCGGAGGACGGCACGCCGCTCTATTGGGAAATGGTCACGCCGGAGATGGAACCGGGCAAGCGCTATCCGGTCTATTTCTATCATTACAGCGGGCCGGGGCCGCAGATCGTCAATCGCGGCTGGGATGGGGCGCTGAGGCAGGCGATCGTCGACAAGGGCTATATCTGGTTCGCGCTCGACAATCGGGGATCTAACAATCGCGGCGTCGCTTTCGAACAACCGATCTACCGCGCGATGGGCGGGGTCGAGGTGCGCGACCAGAAGGCGGGTGCGGAATATCTCAAGACGCTCGATTTCGTCGATCCCGACAAGATCGCCATCGATGGGTGGAGCTATGGCGGATACATGACGCTGAAGCAGCTCCAGGCCGACCCGGGCCTGTATGCTGCCGGGATCAGCGGCGCGCCGGTGACAAATTGGGCGCTTTACGACACGCATTACACCGAACGCTACATGGGTACGCCGCAGGGCGATGCCGCGGCTTACGAAGCGGCATCCGCGATCCCGAATGCGATCAAGATCAGCGATCCGCTGCTGATCATCCACGGCATGGCGGACGACAACGTCGTGTTCGAGAATGCGACCGCGATCATCGCCGAGATGCAGGAAGGCAATGTCCCGTTCGAAATGATGCTCTATCCCGGCTACACGCACCGCGTGTCGGGCGAGAATATCTCGCCGCACCGCTACAACACCGTGTTCCGCTTCCTCGAAAGCCACGGAGTGACGCCGCCGGAATGAGCTTGCGCGGGGCAGGGCCGTCGCTATCTCGGCGGCACACAGGAATTGGAGAAGCGAATTGGGTTATCGGGTAGCCGTGGTCGGCGCGACGGGGAATGTCGGGCGCGAAATCATGATGGTGCTGGCGGAGCGGGGCTTCCCCTGCGACGAGGTGGCCGCGGTCGCCTCCAGCCGTAGCCATGGTTCGGAGGTCGAGTTCGGCGACACCGGCAAGATGCTCAAATGCCAGAACATCGAATATTTCGACTGGAACGGCTGGGACATTGCCCTGTTCGCCGCCGGTAGCGGCCCGGCCAAGGAATACGCGCCCAAGGCGGCCGCGGCGGGCTGCGTCGTCATCGACAACAGCTCGCTCTATCGCATGGATCCGGATGTGCCGCTGATCGTG
Organism: Erythrobacter sp.; assembly: GCA_009993605.1. Lineage (GTDB taxonomy): Bacteria > Pseudomonadota > Alphaproteobacteria > Sphingomonadales > Sphingomonadaceae > Qipengyuania. The sequence goes on along the minus strand of JAACTB010000013.1, from coordinate 70,053 downwards.
CCGGAGGTGAATCCGGATGTGATCCACGACTACAAGAAGCGCAACATCATCGCCAATCCGAACTGCTCGACCGCGCAGCTCGTAGTGGCGCTGAAGCCGCTGCACGATTTCGCCACGATCAAGCGCGTCGTCGTCTCGACCTATCAGTCGGTTTCCGGCGCAGGTAAGGCGGGGATGGACGAATTGTTCGAACAGAGCCGCGCGATCTTCGTGGGCGACACGGTCGAGCCGGTGAAGTTCACCAAGCAGATCGCCTTCAACGTCATCCCCCATATCGACAGCTTCCTCGACGATGGATCGACCAAGGAAGAATGGAAGATGGTGGTCGAAACGAAGAAGATCCTCGATCCCAAGATCAAGCTCACGGCCACCTGCGTGCGCGTGCCTGTCTTCGTCGGCCATTCCGAAGCGGTCAGCATCGAATTCGAAAACGAGATAAGCGCCGAACAGGCGCAGGACATTCTGCGCGAGGCGCCCGGCTGCATGCTCGTCGACAAGCGCGAGGACGAGGGATACATCACCCCCGTCGAAGCGGCGGGCGACAGCGCGACCTATATCAGCCGCGTGCGCGAGGACCCCACGGTGGAGAACGGGCTCAATCTGTGGTGCGTTTCCGACAATCTGCGCAAGGGTGCTGCCTTGAACGCGGTGCAGATCGCGGAACTCCTGGGGCGCGAATGCCTTAAGAAGGGGTGATATGCACCCGCCTCTTCCCTTTGCTTGCCGGCCTCGTCCTTATCGTCGGGTGCCAACAGGCGGGCGAAGGCGAAGGTAGCGTGCAAAAACTCGCTGACGCGGAAGAGGGCTCTCAGCAATCGTCTGCCGAGGTGCGGCTTCGCGCCGACGGCGTGGAGATCACCGGCGCGGAGGGCACCTACCTGGCCTTCGACAGTCCGCGTGAAACGGTGGAGATCGAATTGGCGGGCGTGCTCGGCCCGATCGTCGACCGCAGTCGCAACGAGGAATGCGGCACCGGCACGGTCACGTCCACGAGCTTCCCGGGAGGCCTCACCGTGAACTTCCAGGCAGGCAGGCTGAAAGGCTGGGTTCTGAGCGGCGACGATAGCGCGGCCGACGGCGAGCCCGAACCGATCGCGACCGCCGAGGGTATTTCCCTCAAGTCTGACGAAGCGGCGCTTGATGCGGCCTACTCGGTCGAGGCAATGGACAGCACGCTTGGTGACGAATTCACGACCGAAGAGGGCATTTCCGGGTTTCTGACCGGATCGGAAGGCTCACGCACGGTGGAGGCGCTTTATTCCGGTACGACCTGTTTCTTCCGCTGACATGACACCGACGACCGACCATTTCGACAGCTTCGACGGCACGCGTCTGGCCCTGCATCGCATGGGCGAAGGACGACCGCTGTTGCTCCTGCACGGCCTTTTTTCCAGCGCACAGATGAACTGGATCCGTTTCGGCCACGCCGAGCGGATCGCGGGTCAGGGCTACGAGGTCCTGATGCTCGATTTCCGGGTTCACGGCGACAGCGCCGCTCCGCGCGAGGCGGAGGCCTATCCCGATAACGTGCTGGTGCGCGATGTGGCGGCTTTGGTCGATCATCTCGGGCTGACCGATTACGACCTCGGCGGCTTCTCGCTCGGCGCGCGCACCTCGCTCCATGCGGTCGCTCACGGCGTGTTAGAACCCGCGCGGCTGATCATCGGCGGAATGGGTACGGCGGGCCTCGGCGAATGGGAGAAGCGTGCGAGCTTCTTTCGCCGCGTGATCGACGAATTCGACGCGATCCCGAAGGGCGATCCCGCCTATTTCTCGATGCAGTTTCTGAAATCGCAGGGCACCGACCGCATCGCCGCGCGGCATCTTCTCGGCTCCATGCCCGACCTCGACCTCTCGCTGCTCGAACGCGTCACCATGCCGACTCTGGTGGTCTGCGGTGACGAGGACCGGGACAATGGATCGGCGGAGGAGCTTGCGGACTTGCTCCCCAATGCGGACTTCGTGGAGGTCCCGGGCACGCATATGGGCAGCGTCACCAAGCCAGATCTGGGGCGGGCGATGGCGGATTGGCTGGGCTCGCCTGCTTGATTTGCGCGAGATGCGCGGTCAGGTAGGGTTTCAGAACAAGGGAAGGGGCTCTTTTTTCCGATGATTTCGCGTATCTCGATAATCGCGGCGGCTGGATTGGCCGCGCTGGCCGGATGTGCGCCGGTTGGCCCTGTTGGAGAGCGGGCTTCCCTTGAAAGCGACGCAACCGGCGCGCTGTTCGTCGCAGGCAAGTTCGGCAACACGCTGGCCCGGATCGATCTTGCCACGGGGCGCGAAACCGCACGGGTCGCGAGTTGCGTCAATCCGCACGAACTCGCCACCTCGCCCGACGGGGCGCATGTCGCGCTCGCCTGCTATGGCGGCACCACGCTCGACATTTTCCGCACCGGCGATCTCGCAAAGGTCAAGAGCATCGAGCTTGGCGAGAATGCCCGCCCGCACGGGATCGTCTGGCACGCGAACGGCGATCTCTACGCGACGGCGGAGGGGCGCAAATCGGTCTTCTGGGTCAAGGACCCGCTCGGCGAGACGGAAACCTTCGAATATGGCAGCGGGCAGGATGGGACGCACATGCTGGTCGTATCGCCCGATGCCCGCCATGCCTGGACCACCGATCTCGGCTCGAAGACGGTCACGCGGATCGACCTCCTCACGCGCCGCGCTCCGCAATCGGTCGAGGTCGGGATCGAGCCCGAGGGGATCGCGCTGTCGGACGATGGCGCAACGCTCTATGTCTCCGCCCGCGGATCGGACGAGGTCTATGCGATCGCGCCGCAATCCATGGAGGTCCGCCGGACCATTCCGGTCGGCGATTTCCCCTTGCGGATCGCGATCCGCCCCCAAGGCGATTTTGCAGTCACCTCCGACCTCGCCGATGGCGCCCTCTCCGTGATCGACCTGCGGTCCGGCACCGTCGCACGGCAGATCGCCGTTTCGAGCCGGGACGAGGCGCAGGAGCGGTTTCAGGTAACGATCCTGTGGTCCCCCGATGGCGAGCGCATCTATGTCGCCGAGACCGGCACGGACACGATTGCCGAGGTCGATTTCCCGACCGGCAAGGTCTTGCGCCGCTTTTCCGGCGGCGATGGAGGCGATGGCCTGGCGATCCTGGGAGGCGCGGATGGCTAAAGCGCCACTTCCCGTGGTGGGCTGGCGCGAGCTGGTGCATCTGCCCGATCTCGGCCTTCACAAACTCCCCGCCAAGATCGATACAGGCGCGCGCACATCTTCGTTGCATGCGACCGTTCTCGACGAATACGAGCGCGACGGCGAGCAATTCGTCCGCTTCGCCGTCGATTTTCCGCAGCAGCATGTCCGCCAGGTGTGCGAGGCGGTGCATGTGGATTGGCGCGGTATCACCAGTTCCAACGGCAAGACACAGCGGCGGCGCATCATCAAGACGCCGCTCAAAATCGGCGATGTCGAATTCCGCGCGGAAATCAGCCTTGCCAACCGGGCCGACATGCGATTTCCGATGCTGATCGGACGATCTTCGCTTAGACGCCGTTTTGTCGTCGATTCGGGTCATTCCTGGATGCAGACGCCCGGCCGGAAGACGGTCGAGGGTCACAAACCGTAAGGATCGCTCCATGAAAATTGCGATGCTGGCGCGCAACGCCAATCTCTATTCGCACAAACGCCTGCAGCAGGCGGCGGAGGAGCGCGGGCATTCGCTCGACATCCTCAACACGACGCGCTGCACCGTCCACATCGCGAGCCATCGGCCCGAAGTCTATTACAACGGCGAACCATGCGTCGGCTATGACGCGGTGATCCCGCGCATCGGCGCCTCGATCACCAATTACGGCCTCGCCATATTGCGCCAGTTCGAGATGCGCGGCTGCTGGCCGCTTAACGAGAGCGTCGCCATCGGGCGCAGCCGGGACAAATTGCGCTCGATGCAGATCCTGGCCAAGCACGGTCTCGGCCTGCCGCTGACCGCCTACGCCAACGATCCCAAGCAGGCCGAAGAGATCATCAGGGCGGTGAAGGGCCCTCCGGTGGTCATCAAACTGCTCGAAGGGACGCAAGGCATCGGGGTCGTGCTCGCCGAGACGATGTCGAGCGCGAAATCCGTGATCGAGGCGTTTCGCGGCGCGAACGTCAATATCCTGGTGCAGGAATTCATCAAGGAAGCCGGCGGAACCGATATCCGCGCGCTGGTCGTCGGCGGCAAGGTGGTCGCGACCATGAAGCGCACCGGCGCGGCGGACGATTTCCGCTCCAACCTGCATCGCGGCGGCAGCGCCGAACTGATTAAGATCACCCCCGCCGAACGCTCGACCGCCGTCAGCGCCGCCAAGCGCATGGGGCTCAATGTCTGCGGCGTGGACATGCTGCGCAGCAATCACGGCCCGGTGATCATGGAGGTAAATTCCTCGCCCGGCCTCGAAGGCATCGAGAACGCGACTGGCAAGGACATTGCGGGCATGATCATCGACTTCATGGCCTCGAAGGCCAAAGAGGGGAAAACGAAGACCAAGGGGGCGGGGTGATCTCCCGCCTCACCCGGCGAGTTTATCTTCCACCTTACCTGAACGGCGGCTCGTTGAAGGCGCGCAGCTTGCGGCTGTGGAGCCTTGGGCCTTCCTCGCGCAGCATCCTGCAGGCGCTGATGCCGATCTGGAGATGGGCGGCGATCGCCTGTTCGTAGAAGCGGTTTGCCTGGCCGGGCAGTTTGATCTCGCCGTGTAGGGGCTTGTCGCTGACGCAGAGCAGCGTTCCGTAGGGCACGCGGAAGCGGTATCCCTGGCCGGCGATCGTGGCGCTTTCCATATCGACGCCGACTGCGCGCGATAGCGACATGCGCCGCGCGGAGCTGGTAAAGCGCAACTCCCAATTGCGATCGTCCGTCGTGACGACCGTTCCGGTGCGCATCCGGCGCTTCAGATCGCTGCCATGTTCGCCCGAGACCTGCTCCGCTGCGCCTGCCAGTGCCTGCTGAACTTCGGCGATGGCGGGGAGGGGGATTTCGGGCGGCAGGACCGGATCGAGCACGTGATCGTCGCGCAGATAGGCGTGGGCGAGCACATAATCGCCGATCTTCTGGCTGGGGCGCAGGCCACCGCAATGGCCGATCATCAGCCAGGCTTCCGGGCGCAGCACGGCGAGGTGATCGCAAATCGTCTTGGCGTTGCTCGGGCCGACGCCGATATTGACCAGCGTGATCCCGCTGCGGTTCTCGCCCACGAGGTGATAGGCCGGCATCTGGTGGCGGCGCCACGCCGTATCGGAAAGCTGATCGCGCGCGTTGTCGGTCTTTTCGGTGAGCAACATGCCGCCGGCACCCGCGAGGGCCGAGCAGCCATTGCTGCCCAATTGCGCGCCCGCCCAATCGACGAATTCGTCGACATAGCGGTGATAGTTCGTGAACAGGATGAAGCGCTGGAAATGCTCGGGATCGGTGCCGGTGTAATGGGCGAGCCGGGCAAGGCTGAAATCGGTGCGCAAGCCGTCGAACAGCGACAGCGGGATGGGATCGTCGGGATTGTCCAGCTCGATCCCGTCGGCCAGCTCGTCTCCGATATCGGCGAGGTCGGTCGAGGGGAAATGGCGCGCGATCTCGTTGGGATCGACGCCTGCCAGTTCCGCACCCGCAGCGCCGTCGAGCACGTAAGGGAACGGCATTTCCTGGCGCGAGGAGCCGACTTCGACTTCGATTTCGTAATTGCTGGAGATCAGCGAAAGCTGTTCGGCGAGGTAATCGCGAAACAGAGCGGGGCGCGTGACGGTGGTGGTGTAGAGACCCGGCGCGTTCAGACGGCCGAAGGCGCGGCGGCGGCCTTCCGGCTGTTCGCCGCCGCGATAGCGCAGGCGCAGTTCGGGATAGGTGTAGGACCCGTCGCTGCGGCGTTCGGGAGGAGGCAGCGTCCGATCGCGACCGAAGGCGATCACATCGGCCCGCAGCCGCGCCACGGCGGCCTCGTAAACGCTTTCGAGCTTGTCGAGGATGGTGTCGATCGAATCCATTGGGGCGTTCTTTTGCCTCTCTCTATCGTTTTCGTGACAGGCTCTGCCACGGACCTGTGGGCCTTGCAAAAAGGGCGCGGTCAGCAAAAGCCGCCGCGCCCCTTTCAAAGCTCCGCCGAAGCGGCAGGTTCGGGATTACTCGCCGTCCTGCTCGATCGGGTTGCCGTCCATATCGACCGGGGTCGGCTCGTCGAGCATGTCGGCGGGGATTTCGCCCGGCTCGAGGTTGGGGTCGATGCGGTTGGCATCGGCCATTTCCTCGATCTCGCGCTGTTCGTCTTCGAACATCTGCGCGAGGACGTCGACGCCTTGGCTCTGCAATTCGGCTTCGTCGTCCGAACGGGCGACATTGGCCTTCACCGTGACGTGCACTTCGGGGTGCAGAGCGACGGTCACGTCATGCATGCCGATCGACTTGATCGGGCTGCCCATGATGATCTGCTTCTTGTCGATCTCGTGGCCCTTTTCGGCAAGGCCCGCAACGATGTCGCGAACGTTGACCGAACCGTAAAGCTGGCCGGCGTTGGACGAGGCGCGGATCAGGACGATTTCGGTCCCGTCGACGTTCTTGCCCTGCGTTTCGGCTTCGCCGCGGCGTTCCGCGTTTTCCTTTTCAAGGCGATCGCGATTGGCTTCGAACACCTTCTTGTTCGAATCGTTGGCGCGCAGGGCCTTTTTCTGCGGCAGCAGGAAGTTGCGGGCGTACCCGTCCTTCACGGTGACGACGTCACCGATATTGCCGAGATTGCCGATGCGTTCGAGGAGGATGATATCCATGGTGTCAGTCTCCTCAGCGCACGATGTACGGCAAAAGGCCGATATGGCGGGCGCGCTTGATCGCCTTGGCGAGTTCGCGCTGCTTCTTCGCGCTCACGGCGGTGATGCGGCTCGGAACGATCTTGCCACGCTCGGACATGAAGCCCTGGAGCAGGCGCACGTCCTTGTAGTCGATCGCGGGGGCGTTCTTGCCCGAGAACGGGCAGGTCTTGCGGCGGCGGAAAAACGGGCGGGCCATCAATTGTCTCCCCGGTCGGAGCGCTCGCGGCGCTTCTTGCTGTCGCGCTCGTTCTTGCGCATCATGGCGGACGGGCCTTCCTCGTGCTGGTCGACGCGGATCGTCATGTAACGGATGACGTCTTCGTTGATGCGCGTCTGGCGCTCGAGCTCGGCGACCACGGAGCCCGGGCCTTCGATGTTGAGCAGCACGAAATGCGCCTTGCGGTTGCGGTCGATCTTGTAGGCGAGGTTCTTGAGGCCCCAGGTCTCCGTCTTGGTGACCTTGCCTTCGTTGTTTTCGACGATCTCGGTGGCGGTGGCGGCCAATTGATCGACCTGAGACTGGCTCAGATCCTGGCGCGCCAAGAATACATGCTCGTACAGAGCCATGCCTTGGTCCTTTCAGTTCATGCCGATCGCTGGCTGGTCCGTCCGGATGACGGGGCCCCTCCGGCCTTCTTCGTTTCCCGTCGGCTCTCGCCATCCGGGAAGCGGGGCACATAGCGCGATCCGTGCGTTTTGCAACACAAGATCGGACTTGTCGCGCGCGGGCCGTGCGGGCAGGGCGGTGGCCTGTTCATCTCGGAGTACGGATATGCCCGGCGGCCTGGTTGCCCTTCTCGACGATATCTCAGTGATCGCGCGCACGGCGGCGGCATCGGTGGATGATATCGGTATCGCGGCCAGCCGCGCCGGATCGAAGGCGGCGGGCGTGGTGATCGACGATGCGGCGGTGACGCCGGGCTATGTCACCGGGCTGAAGCCGGCGCGCGAATTGCCGATCATCTGGAACATCACCAAGGGCAGTTTGAAGAACAAGCTGCTGATTCTGTTGCCCGGTGCGCTTTTGCTGAGCTGGCTATTGCCAGCCGCGATCATCTTCGTCCTGATGGCGGGCGGCTGTTACCTCGCCTTCGAAGGTGCCGAAAAGGTGATGGAGAAGCTCGGCGGCGAAAAGCACGGCAAGACGCTGGAGGACGAGATCGCCGATCCGGTGGCGTTCGAAAAGGCGCGCACCAGCGGGGCGATCCGCACCGACCTGATTCTGTCCGCCGAAATCATGGCGATCACGCTGAACGAGGTGGCGGCGGAAACGCTGCTGACGCGCGCGGTCGTATTGGCCGTGGTCGGGATCGCCATCACCATCGTCGTTTACGGGGCGGTGGCGCTGATCGTGAAGATGGACGACGTCGGCTTGTATCTCGCGGAAAAGAGCAGCGCGGCGGCACAGGCCACCGGGCGATTCCTGCTGAAGGCGATGCCGTGGCTCCTGAAGATCCTGTCTTTCGTCGGGACGATCGCGATGCTGTGGGTCGGCGGCGGGATCATCCTGCACGGCCTGCACGAACTGGGCGTGTACGGTCCGTCGGATACGGCCCATTCCATCGAACACGCGGTGGAGGTCGCGACCGGGGGGATGGGCGGCCTGCTGGGATGGGCGACCTATGCGGCGATCTCGGCGCTGGTCGGATTGGTGGTCGGCTTCGTGATCGCGCAGATCGTGCACCGAATCCCGACGAAGAGCGGGCGCGCGGCGCACTGAGCGCGTTTCAACGGACCAAAGGCAGGCGCAGCCGTCAGAACCGCTGGAACAGATCCCTTGCGAACTGGGACAGCGTGTCGTCGCGCGCCCCCATGATGACGATCCGGTCACCGGGCCGCGCCACGCTGGTCAACCGGTCGCCGACCGCCTTGCGATTGGGGATATATTCGGCATGGCCGCCGGCATGCTCGATCAGGCGGACGATCCGCTCGCTTCCTTCGCTGCGGTCGGTGGTGCCGCCGAAATAGACCGGATCGCACAGGATCACGCGGTCTCCGTCGGCCAGTTCGTCGGCGAAGACCTGCGCCAGTTCGGCACCCATCTGGCGCAGCGGGCCGTATCCATGCGGCTGGAAGAAGGCGAGGATGCGCCCTTCATGCGCGCGCAGGGTGCGCAGGGTCGCGGCGCATTTCTCAGGATTGTGGCCGAAATCGTCGATCACTGTGATCCCGCTGGCCGAGATGCCGATCAGTTCGAACCGGCGGGAAAGCCCGTCGAAGCCCGCCAGCGCGTCGACCGCGGTTGCAACCGGAATGCCCGCCGCAGCCGCTGCAGCGATCGCGGCAAGGGCGTTGGAGAGGTTGTGGCGACCCGGCAGGTTCAGGCGCAGCGCGTGCTCGCTTGCGTCGTGCCGGTCGATCACCAGCGCCGCCTGCCGCATGGGTCCTTCGGCGATACTGCCCGGCACGATCCCGATCTGGGCCTGCGGCTGGTCCACGCCGAAGGTGATAGCCTCGCCCGCACGAGGAAGCAGGGCGAGCGCTTCGGGATCGTCGGCGTTCACCACCGCGATGCGGCTGCGCGACAGATAATCCCCGAACAGCTGGCGCAATTCTTCCATGCTCTTGTGGTCTAGGCTGACATTCAGCAGCACGCCCACCGCCGGACGATAGAGCGCGATCGACCCGTCGCTTTCGTCCACCTCGCTGACATAAAGCGTCTGCCCGCCCGCGACCGCGCTGGCGAAGGGGCGTTCTTTGCTAGCGAAATTGGTCATCACCGCGCCGTTCATGATCGTCGGCTCGCGGCCCGCATGGTGCAGGATCCAGCCGAGCATTCCGGTGACGGTCGACTTGCCGCTGGTCCCCGCCACGGCCAGCCCCGCGCCGCTGGTGTTGAACAGGATCGAATTGAGCTCCGCACGGGTAAGGCGCAGGCAGCCCAGAGCCTCGGCGCGTGCGATGTCGGGAACGCTGGACTCGACGGCGGCGGATGCGACGACGATCTGGTCTTTCGCAACGATGCCGCTGCCGTCCTGTGGATGGAGGGTGACGCCCTGCCGTTCCAATGCGGCGAACTTTTCCGGCGTGCGACCCTGGTCGTAACTACGGTCCGATCCGGCGACGCGCGCGCCGCGTCCGCGCAATATCTGGGCCAGCGGCAACATGCCCGATCCGCCGACGCCGACGAAGAAGAAGGGACGGGCGAGGAGATCTTCGGGGGAGGGAAATTCGCTCATGGGTGTCCGCGCTATGGCGTTGTGCCCGGCATTACAAGCACGCTAGGGGAACGGCATGAAGCAGGATCCCATACGGATTGCGATCTGCGCCCCGGCAGCCCCGCTGTCGCGCGACCTCGCGGCGCGGGTGGAAGCACTGGCGAGGGCCGAGTTTCCGCAGCTCGATCTTTTCTTCCACGACCAGTGTTTCTTGGAGGACGGACATTTCGCCGGGTCGGACGGCGTGCGGCTCGCCGCCTTTCTCGAATGCGCCAACGATCCCGATAGGGATGCGGTGTGGTTCGCCAAGGGGGGCTACGGCTCCAACCGGATCGCCCGCGCGGCGATCGATGGAATGGGCGAAGCGGCGGCTAGGAAGAACTATCTCGGCTATTCCGACTGTGGAACGGTGTTGGGCGCACTCTACCGCGCCGGGATCGGCCGGCCGGTTCATGCGCCGATGCCGATCGATATCAAGCGCGATGGGGGCGCGGACGCGGTGCGCCGCTCGCTCGCCTGGCTGGCTGGAGACCGATCGGGGATCGAGCACAGTGTCGGCAGCGATGACGCGCCCGTCGTCGCGTTCAATCTCATGACGCTCGCCATGCTGGTGGGCACGGAATTCATGCCCGACCTGTCCGGCCATGTCGTGATGATCGAGGAGGTGGCCGAGCATCTCTATGCGATCGACCGGCTGATGTTCCACGTCACCCAGCATCTTGCAGGCGGGCATGGGATAAAGGGCATCCGCTTGGGCGCGGTGACTCATGTGCCCGAAAACGACCGTCCCTTCGGGGCCGACGCCGAGACCACCGTGCGCGATTGGTGCGCCCGTTCGGGCATCGCCTATCTCGGTCGCGCCGAAATCGGTCACACCAGCACCAACCGCATCGTCCCCTTCGGACCTGTGGAGGCGGGGGTTGTGGAACCGGTGCCGCCCGCATAAGCGCCCTCGGTTGAAGAGGAGACACGCGATGAAAGCCTTTATCTTCCCCGGCCAGGGGAGCCAGAAGATCGGCATGGGCGCCGATCTCGCCGATGCCAGCGCCATTGCGCGCGAAGTGTTCGAAGAAGTCGACGAGGCGCTGTCGCAGAAACTCAGTGTGCTGATGCGCGAAGGGCCGGAAAGCGAATTGACGCTGACCGCCAATGCCCAGCCCGCAATCATGGCCAACGCCATCGCAACGCAGCGCGTGCTGGCTAAGGAGTTCGGTATCGAACTGGCGAGCCACGCCGCCTGCGTCGCGGGCCATTCGCTGGGCGAATACACCGCCCTGTGCGCGGCAGGCGCGTTCTCGCTGACGGACACGGCGAAGCTTTTGCGCTTGCGCGGCATCGCGATGCAGGACGCGGTGCCGATCGGCGAAGGCGCGATGGCCGCGCTGCTCGGGGCCGATATCGACAAGGCGACGGCGCTGGCCGAAGCGGCGGCACAGGGCCTGGTCTGCGAAGTCGCCAACGATAACGATCCCGGCCAGGTGGTCCTTTCCGGCCATGCCGAGGCGATCGAGCGCGCGATCGAGATGGCGAAGGATCACGGCATCAAGCGCGGGGTGCGTCTGCCGGTTTCGGCGCCGTTCCACTGCTCGCTGATGCAGCCCGCCGCGAACCGCATGAAGATCGCGCTCGAGCGCACGCCTCCGGGCGATCTCGCCGTGCCGCTCTTCGCCAATGTCACCGCCGCCAAGGTCACCGATCCGGCCGAGGAACAGGCGCTTCTGGTCGACCAGATCACCGGCCGCGTGCGCTGGCGCGAAAGCGTCCTGGCCATGCGCGCGGACGGCGTGGAACAGTTCGTCGAGATCGGTGGGAAGGTGCTGTCCCCGATGGTGACCCGCACCGACAAGGATGCCGAGACGGTCAGCCTGATTGCGATGGAGGATATCGAAGCCTTCGCGAAGGAGAATGCATGATGTTCAGTCTCGAAGGGAAAACCGCCCTGGTAACCGGCGCCAGCGGCGGGATCGGGTCCTCGATCGCCTATGCGCTGGCGAGGCAGGGGGCGCGGTTGGCTTTGTCGGGGTCGAATGGCGACAAACTGCGCGCCTTTCGCGAGCAATTGATCGAGGAAGTCGGCGGCGATCATGTCGAGATCACCTGCGATCTTTCCAACTCGACCCAGGTCGAGGAACTGATCCCCGCCACGATCGACACGCTCGGCACAATGGACATCCTCGTCAACAATGCCGGGATCACGCGCGACAATCTCGCCATGCGGATGAAGGACGAGGAATGGGATCAGGTGATCCGCATCAATCTCGAAGCCAGCTTCCGCCTGATGCGCGCCGCCGCCCGCCCGATGATGAAGGCACGCGGGGGCCGGATCGTCTCGATCACCAGCGTCGTGGGTCACACTGGCAATCCCGGCCAGATGAACTACGTCGCGGCGAAGGCCGGTCTGACGGGCATGACCAAGAGCCTGGCGCAGGAGCTCGCTAGCAGAAACATCACCGTGAATTGCGTCGCGCCCGGCTTCATCCGCACCGCGATGACCGATGCCCTCGACGACAAGCAGAAGGATGCGATCAACTCTCGCATCCCGATGGCGCGCATGGGCGAGGGCGAGGAAGTGGCCGCCGCCGTCGCCTATCTCGCCAGCGACGAGGCCGCTTACGTGACCGGCCAGACGCTCCATGTGAATGGCGGGATGGCGATGATGGGGTGACGGCGATCCTCGCGGGGCGCGCCGGAGCGTCGTTTATCCCCAAGGGAATCCGGCCAGGCGCGGCTGGGCGCTTGCTCCGCAAGGAGGCCCCGCTAAGGTCTCCATCCGTATTCCGGCGCTGACAGGGCGATTCCGGCCTGCCGCGCAGACTTTGACCAGAGCGGGATGAAAGTAGGACCATGAAGGCCACCATCGAACGCGCGACGCTGCTGCGCTGTCTTTCCCACGTCCAATCCGTGGTGGAACGGCGCAACACGATCCCGATCCTCTCCAACGTCCTGATCGAGGCGGGCGAGGGCGGCACGGTCAAGGTCACCGCCACCGATCTCGATCTTCAGGTGGTCGAGAACATGAGCGCGGCCAGCGTGGAAAGCGCGGGCGCGGTCACCGTCTCGGCGCATCTTTTGTTCGATATCGCCCGTAAACTGCCCGACGGCAGCCAGGTGAGCCTGGAAACGGCCGAAAATCGCATGGACGTGAAGGCTGGCCGCAGCCGCTTCAAGCTCCCGACGCTCCCGCGGGACGATTTCCCGGTCATCGTCGAAGGCGATTTGCCGACCAGCTTCGAACTGCCATCGAAGACGCTCGCCGAACTGATCGATCGCACGCGCTTCGCGATCTCGACCGAAGAGACGCGCTATTACCTGAACGGCATCTTCCTGCACGTCTCGGACGAAGACCGTCCGGTCCTGAAGGCGGCGGCGACCGATGGGCACCGCCTCGCCCGTTTCACTCTGCCGAGGCCGGATGGCGCGGAAGGAATGCCCGACGTGATCGTGCCCCGCAAGGCCGTGGGCGAATTGCGCAAGCTCTTGGAAGAAAAGGGCGAAGGCGCGGTTCAGATCGACCTGTCGGCCAGCAAGATCCGCTTCACGCTCGGCGGGGAAGGCGGCGTCGTGCTGACCAGCAAGCTGATCGACGGGACTTTCCCGGATTACAGCCGCGTAATCCCCACGGCGAACGACAAGCTCTTGAAGCTCGATCCGCGCAGCTTTTTCGAAGGGGTCGACCGCGTGGCGACCATCGCGACCGAGAAGACCCGCGCGGTGAAGATGGGGCTCGACAAGGATCGCGTGACGCTCACCGTGACGAGCCCGGACAACGGCACAGCGGCGGAGGAACTGCCCGCGGAATACAGCGCCGACGGGTTCGAGATCGGCTTCAACGCCAGCTATCTTAAGGACATCCTCGGCCAGATCGACAGCGACACGGTCGAGCTGCATTTGGCCGATGCGGGTGCGCCGACGCTGATCCGCAAGGACGACAAGAGCCCGGCGCTCTATGTCCTGATGCCGATGCGGGTCTAGGCGCGCAGCTTCGCAGTGAACGCGTCTGCGGTCGTCCGCAGGCTTACCAGGCTGGTGTCGAGCGCCGAAACTTCGGCGCTGACCGCGCCGATCGCGCTCGACAGGTTTTGGATCCCCGCTTCCATCTGGTCGATCGCCCGGCCGGATGCTTTCGCCCCCAACGCCGTATCCTCGACGCAGCGCGCAATCTCCTTCACGCTTTGCGCCTGCGTGTTGAGCGTCGTGCGCATTCGGTCCGTCGTGGCCTTCAGCCCGTCGAATTGCTCACGCATGGTGGCATGGGCGGTGCGCGAGACGTCCGAGGTCTGCCGGATATGGGCCACCTGCGATCCGATCTGCGCGGTCGCCTGTTCGGTCCGTTCGGCCAGATCCTTCATCTCGTTGGCGACGACGCGAAATCCCAGGCCCGCCTCTCCGGCGGAAGCCGCTTCGACCAGGGCGTTGAGTGAGAGGATCTTGGCCTGATCCGCAATCGACCGGATCAGTTTCAAAAGCGCCTCGATGGTATGGGTATCGTCGGCAAGCGTAAGGGCGCTCTGTTCGGCCCGCCTCGCGGTTTCCGAAAACTCCTCCAGACGCTCTAGCGTGAAGCCCAGATCGCCATCGATCGCCTCGATCGCATTCTGGAGGCCGCCGGTTTTTTCGGCCACTTCGGCCATTGCGTCGCTCGATTGCGCGGATGCCGAACTGACGTCGCAGGAAAGATCGAGCAAGGCGCGGGCGGCATCCACCGATGCCGAAGCCTTGACGCGCGCTTCCGCGCTCAATCGGTTCGAGGACTGGATGATGTCGGCGATGGATTCGTCGAAGGCCTTGGCATTGGCGGCGAGTGTGCGGCGGTAGCGACGCTTTTCAAGACGGCTCAAGGTCGAAACGAGGATTTCGACCTCCAGCGCGCTTATCCGCATGAACTGCCCGACGAGGTAACGGCGTTCCTCAGGGTCCTCGACGCTGCGGCTGATGATCTCGGCCGCGCTGCGATGCGACCAACTCAATGCCGAGAGCAGAGCGTGTGTCGATGCCCCCGTCTTGAATTGCAGTTCGCCCGCCTCTTCGATGCGTGCGATCCATGCGGCATCGATCGGCGGGCTGAATTTGCTACGGCTGTAGTGCGCTGTCCGCGCGATCAGCGCTGCCTTGGCTTTGTCATCCAGCCGAAAATTGGCGGCTTCGAGAAAATGGTCGATGTAGATGCCCGCGAGCTTTTCAGCGGATTCGCGAAGGATCTCGCTGATGCGGGCAAAGGCGCTCTGATGCTCGTCGAGGATGGCGAACCGCGCCAGCCGCTCACTCGTTGGAGCGCCGTCTGTGATCTCGCTGTCGACGAACATCCGATACCTCCCGCACCGGATAATCGTGAAAAACCCTTTCGGTTTACCTAATCATGGTAGAAACCGTTCATCGGCGCGCATCGACCGGGCGTTCGAGTTCATCAAATCTCGATCGCGATCTTGCCGAAATGATCGCCGCTCTCCTGATGGCGGAACGCATCTGCGAGGTTCTCAAGCGCGAAAATATCGCTGATTTCGGGCACGATCCCATTCGCCTCGATTGCTTTGACGAGATCGAGCTGATGCTGCCGACTCCCGACGGTCAGGCCCTGGAGCCTCTGGTTCTTACCCATCAGCATTGCGGTCTGCACCTCGCCCGCGCGGCCGGTCAGGACGCCGATCAATGCGATGTGCCCGCCGACGCGTGTCGCCTGGATCGAGCGATTGAGCGTGCCGGGTCCGCCGATCTCGACCGTGCAATCGACGCCTCTACCGTCCGTCAGCTCGAGGACGCGCTTGCCCCATTCCTCGCATGATTTGTAATTGATCGTTTCGTCCGCGCCCAGTGCGCGCACCCGTTCAAGCTTCTCGTCGGAGGAGCTGGTCGCAATCACGCGCGCGCCCGCTGCCTTGGCGAGTTGCAGAGCGAAGATCGAAACCCCGCCCGTGCCCTGAACCAGCACGGTGTCGCCTGGTTTGATGTCGTCATCGACGAACAGCGCGCGCCATGCGGTCACGCCCGCGCAGGTGAGGGTTGCGGCCTGGAGATGGCTCAGGCCCTTCGGCTGACGGGTAAAGGCGTGGGCAGGCATCGTCACCACCTCGCGGGCATAGCCGTCGATCCCGTCACCGGGCACGCAGGTAAAGGCACCGGGAGGGGTCGAGCCATCGTGCCAGTAGGGAAAGAAGGTGCTGACGACAGCGTCACCGACCGCGAAGTCCTCGACCTCGCTCCCCACCGCGACGACCTCGCCGGCGCCATCCGACATCGGAATGCGTCCCTCGTCCGCCTTGATCATGCCCTTCACGACGGCATAGTCGTGAAAGTTCAGCGAACTCGCCTTCAGCGCAACGGTGACCTCGCTCGGTCCCGGGGCGGGCGCGTCCTCGATATCGATCCATTGAAGGGTATCGAGAGTGGAGGGCTTTGCGCCCGTGCGAATGGCTTTCATCGGAAACTCCGGTATTTGGGTCGGGGCTGGGCGCGCGGGCGCTCAAGCGGCGCGTTTCAGTTCGGCTGCCGTATCGGGGGCATCGAGGAAGTCTCGCAACAACGCCACACTCTCCTCGGCATGGGTCAGCAGGAACAGGTGCCCCCCATCGTCGAACGTCTCCAGCCGCGAATTGCGGATCGCCGCAGCGAGAATCTTGCCGTTGATCGGGGGCACGATGCTGTCTTCCTCGCCCATCATGATCAGCACTTCCTTATCGAGGAAGGGCAGGGCGGGCAGACTGGTCCAGCCGAGCATGGCGATCAGCTGATAGAGATATCCGCGCGGGCTGGGTGGCTTGAGCCGCCCGATATGCTGCGCCTTGCTGCCGGGGCGCTTGGTCATTCCGCCATAGAGCGTCATGAAATGCTCGTTCATGAACTCGGGATCGACGTAGCGGCGCGGGTCGATCATCTTGGTCAGCGCAGCGGGCTTGCCCGGCACCATAAGCATACCCGCCGTGGTCGCGGCGAGGACGACGCGGCGCGTCCGCTTGGGATGCTGAAGCGCGAAATGCTGCGCCATGGCGCCGCCCCAGCTGACGCCCATCACATCGACGACATCGAGCCCCAAACGGTCGAGCACCTGCGCCGCCGTCCAGCACATGGTGAAGGGGTTATAGGGCATACTCGGTTCGGGGCTTTCACCCACGCCGGGCATGTCGAACATCACGAATGCCCGCTCCGTCAGCTTTTCCGCCAGGGGAGCGACCGCTTCGATATTGGCGCCGATCCCGTTGAAGAACAGGATCGGCGGATACTCCGATGCTTCGTCGAGCCGCCAGTGGGCGACGCGCAGGCTGCGGCCCCCCGCTTCGATCATCTCGTAGATGGCGGTGGATTTGTCTTGGGCATTTGCGGTCAAACGACGATCCTTCTCGATATCAGCATGGTTCCATAACGTAGAGACCGGGGGCAGGGTCCAGCGGTTTGTATTTGGCGTTCCCCAGTTTGCCGGGCGCCTTCACCTTTTCGCCCGACCGGGTCTGGAGCCATTCCATCCAGAACGGCCACCAGCTGCCCGCGACCTCCTCGGTCCCCTTGAGCCATTGGTCCGCCGTGGCGGGCAGGGGGCCATCGTCCTTCTGCACGTAATAGCGCGCCTTCGGATTGCTGGGTGGGTTCAGGATCGCCTGCATATGGCCCGAGTGCGAGAGCACGTAGGTCATGTCCTTCGATCCGAACAATTGGGTCGAGCGATACGTCGCCTTCCACGGCGTGATATGATCGGTTACTCCACCGAGAATGAAGAGGTCGCTGTTGACCTTGGACAGGTCGATCTTGTGATCCACCATCTCGACTTCGCCCTTCTTGGTGAAGGCGAGGGTTTCGAAAATGGTCAGGAAATCGCCCATCAGGCTGGCGGAGAGGTTGGTGGCGTCGGCGTTCCAGAAGAGGACATCGAACGCGGGCGGGTCCTGGCCGAGCAGGTAATTGTTGATGACGTAGTTCCAGATGAGGTCGTTGGGCCTTAGCCAGGCGAAACCGCGCGCCAGATCGTCGCCTTTGATCACGCCCGCCTTGTCCGCGCGGCGACGCGCCAAAGCGAGGCCGTTGTCGCTGATGAGCGAACCCGCTTCAATATCGTTCTGCTTGGGATGCAGCACGCACACCATCAGCGTCAGCGTGCCGAGCAGGCTCTTGCCACCCTTGGCATCCGTCGCCAGCTTGCTCGCCAGCATCGCCGCCGTCTGCCCGCCCGAACATCCGGCGGAGACGTTGACCTTGTCGCTCTTCGTGATTGCGGCGACCGCTTCCATCGCCTCGCGACAGGAATTGACGTAATCGGCCATATCCCAATGGCCCTGATCCTTGCTGGGATTCTTCCAACTGATCACAAAGGTCTGAATGCCGTTGTCGACCTGAAACTTCACCACCGATTTTTCGGGGCTGAGGTCGTTGATATACATCTTGTTGATCTGGGGCGGGATGGTCAGCTGGGGGACCTTGTGCACCTCGTCCGTGGTCGGCGCGTAATGGATCAGTTCCATCATCTCGGTGCGCAGCACGACCGCACCTTTCGATGTCGCGACATTCTCGCCCAGCTTGAAGGGTTTCTTGTCGACCTGGCTGACCATGCCCTTGTTGTTGACGAGGTCGTCATAGGCGTTCTTCAAGCCTTTGATCAGGCTGAGGCCGCCGCTGGTGATCGCCATCTTCTGCGCGCTGGGATTGCCGATCAGCGTATTGGTGGGCGAAAGGCTGTCGATAATGATCGTCGATACGAAACGCGCCCGATCCTTTTCCAACTCGTCCAGTTCGAGATCGTCCAGCCAACCGGCCATGCCCTTCTGAACGGCGAGGTAATATTGCATCCCGGCGCGCATGAAGGGGTTGTATTGCCACGCCGGATCCATGAATCTTTTGTCCTTGGGATCGGGGGCGAGATCGGATTTGCCGGTCATGATCTTGATCATGTCGCCGCCCATGGCCTGCGAATGCTTCATCAGCCGTTGGGGATCGGAAGCCGTCTCGCGCAGCAGGACCGCCACCGCGCCGAAGATATCCTCGCGCGTCAGGCCGACCAGGGGGCCCAGGGCGCTGGTGTGCTGAGCGGCTTCGTCTTCCAGTCTCGCCATGATTTTCGCATCCTCCTTATGATTTATCGTATCGAAACGCCGAACCGGATCGAGCCGTTCCGCGCTACCCTTCGTCGGAACTCCGTGGCCCGCTGGCAGCGATCATGCTGGCGACATCGATGAACTTTTCGCGCGGAGACCCGTCGCGCGCGGCGGCGATTTCCGCCTCCTCGATCCGCTGCCAGTCGCGGAACGTCACGATGTCGATGCCGCGCTTCTCGGCAAGGGCATCGAATCCCTCGCGACCCTTTTTACGCGAGCCGTGGCCGATATCTTCGGCGATCCTGTCCACGATCGCATAGCCGTCGGGTCGGTTGGTGCCGATCGTCCCGGACGGACCGCGCCTCGCCCAACCGACACAATAGAGGCCCGGAAGGATGCGCCCTTCGTCATTGGCGAAGCGACCCGCGCGCTCGTCGAAGGGAACTCCCTCGATCGGCGAGGTGCGATAGCCGATGCAACTGACGACGAGATCGGCGGGTAGCTCGTCAAATTCGCCCGTGCCGACCGCGCGGCCTTTCTCCACCACCGTGCGTTCGACCCGCACGGCGCGGACATGCCCGTTCTCGCCCAGCAAGGCAGCGGGACTGGTGAAGAAAGCGAAGTCGATCGTTATCGCTTTGTCTGGTTCCTCCGCTTGTGCGGCGAAATCGCGCAGCAGCGTCACCGATTTGCGCAAGCCTGGCTCAAGAACGGCATCGTCCCCTTCCGGCGGCAGATCGGCTGCATCGACCGAGGGGCGCGCCCGTTCGAGATGCAGCAACTCCCCCAATTCCTTGGGCGTCATCATGATCTGGTGCGGACCGCGCCTGCCGAGCAGGGTGATCCGTTCGAGCTTGCTGGCCCGCAGGGCATCGAGCGCATGGGCGACGATATCGGACCCCGCAAATTCCGCCTCGGTCTTGGCGAGAATGCGTGCCACGTCGAGAGCGACATTGCCCATGCCGACGACCACCGCGTGGCGGCCCGACAGATCGGGATCGAGCGATGCGAACTTCGGGTGCCCGTTATACCAGCCGACGAATTCGGCGCTGCCGAAGACATTGCCGAGCTCCGCACCATCGACCGCAAGGGGCCGGTCGTTGGGCGCGCCGGTGGCGAGCACGACCGCATCGTACAAGTCGCGCAATTCGGCGATCGTCACATCGCTTCCGATGGTGACATTGCCCACGAAGCGCACATTGTCGCTCGTCGCCACTTTTTCGTAGCGGCGCGAGACGCCTTTGATCGACTGGTGATCTGGCGCCACGCCCGTGCGGATCAGCCCGAACGGGACGGGCATCGCATCGAAGACGTCGACGCGCACATCGTCCTGCCACAGCTTTTGCGCCGCTTCCGCGGTATAATAGCCGGCAGGCCCCGATCCGACGATGGCGATGTGGCGCATGTCTGTCTCTCCGCGAGCGAACATGGCGCGGTCCCGCACCGCTGGCAAGCCGCGGTTTCGCGCGCTGTCGGCGCGACTTAACCATTGAGTGAAGTTTCGCGGTTACCAGCCTTCCCAGGATTGAGCCGGGATTTCGTCCGAGGCTATGTGATAACGAAGGAGTGGTCCGCATGCCGTTGGGCAAACTGTTCGTGCGATCGTCGCGACCGCAGAACGATGACGTCCGGGCCGAGGACGAATTGGTGGATCATGGTCCCCCTCCGGTCGATCGCATCGCGCTGCTCGACACATTCGAGGCTGCGGGGCTCGGCTGGTTCTGGGCCACCGACAGCGAGAATCGACTGACCTATCTGACCGAGACGGTTTTCGATCGCTACGGCTGGGCGAAGGACAAACTGCTCGGTCGCTCGCTGACCGATCTGTTCTCCATCGCCGCGGACGAGGAAAATGTGCGGCCCGACCGTCCGCTCGCCTTTCTTGTAGGCGCCCGCAACACGCTCAATTCGCTCCCCGTCAATATGGTAGGCGGAGGCAGTCTGCTGCTCGAACTGTCGGGCAAGGCCGCCTTCGACGAGGAAGGGAATTTCCTCGGCTATCGCGGCAGCGCGCGCGACGTCACGGAAAGCCGCGATCGCCTGCGCGATAGCGACCGGATGGCGCAATTCGACGATCTGACCGGCCTTGCCAATCGGCGGCGGATGGACATGACGCTGGCCAACACGCTTGCCAGCTATCGCAATTCCAAGCGGTCCTGCGCGCTGATGATGCTCGATCTCGATCGCTTCAAGCCGGTCAACGACACTTACGGGCATCCCGTCGGGGACGAGCTGCTCAAGCAGGTCGCTGCGCGCATTCAGAAGATCGTCGGCAGCAAGGGCGAGGTCGGCCGGTTCGGGGGCGACGAATTCCAGGTCATCCTGTCGGACATGGACGATCGCGGACAGCTGGGCGACCTGGCGCAGCGCCTGATCCAGATGATCTCCCAACCCTATCCCATCAATGGATCGCGGCTGGTGATCGGCGTGTCGATCGGCATGGCCGTTGCACCTTATGACGGGCTGGAAGCCGAAGACCTGGTCAAGGCGGCCGACTTGGCTCTCTATGCCGCAAAAGGTGGGGGCAGGGCCCAGTACCGTTTCTATTCGGGTGAAATGAAAGAAGGCGCGAAACGGCGCCGCCAGATCGAAGAGGAATTGCGCAGCGTCCTCGATACCGATCAGCTGGCCATGCATTATCAGCCGATCGTGGACGCGCAGACTCAGATGGTCGCCTGTTTCGAATCGCTGATCCGCTGGCACCACCCCGAGCGCGGCAAGATTTCTCCGGCCGAATTCATCCCGGTCGCCGAAGATATCGACATGATCAAACCGCTCGGCGAATGGGCGCTCGAACGCGCGTGCCGCGATGCGACGCTTTGGCCCGACGATATCGGCGTGGCGGTCAATATCTCGGCGCTTCAATTCGAATGCGACGATTTTCCCAGCGTGGTTCGAGCGGTCCTGTCGGAAACCGGGCTTGCGCCGTCGCGCCTCGTTCTCGAAATCACGGAATCGGTCTTCCTCGGCGGGTCCAACCGCACCCAGCGCAAGTTCGAGGAACTGAAAAAGATCGGCGTGAAACTGGCACTCGACGATTTCGGGACCGGCTATTCCTCGCTCAGCTACCTGCGCACCGCGCCCTTCGACAAGATCAAGATCGACCAGAGCTTCGTTCGTGGCTGCACCGAACCGGGCAACAACAATCCCGCCATCATGAGCGCGATCGTCAATCTGGCGGACGCTCTCAAGATGGCGACGGTCGCCGAGGGGGTCGAGACCAAGGACGAGCTCGAACTGGTCGTCGGTCGTGGCGCGACGCATATCCAGGGCTACATCTATTCGCCCGCCATCACACAGGACAACATCCTCGAACGCGTGGAGAAAGGCCCGCTCGTCTTCGAGGCGCGCGGGCCCGCCCGCTACCGTGCGGACCGGCGCACGATGTTCCGCCGGATCGGCGTGATCCACGAAGACCAGCGCTATCGCGCCTTCGTGCGCAACCTGTCCAAGACGGGGGCCATGATCGAAGGGTTGGAGGACGTACCCGTCGGCACGCAACTCGTGGTCGACATGGGCGGGGGCCAGCTGACCGTGGCGACCGTGCGCCGCTCGCGCGGGGCGATCCAGGGGATCGAATTCGAAAGCCCGCTGATCAGCGACGGAGCGGACGGGCTATGCACGCGCCACCGCATCTCGCCTTACGAACTCGAAGCCACTGGCCGCAATCTGAGCGTCTTGCCCGACGATGCGCTTCCGATCCTGTTCCCCCAGAGCGAGAACACGGAAGCGACGCGACGTTTCAAGGAAGTGGAAACGCGCGCGCCGCAGTGATCGGCGCATGATTGCGAGCTTGCGGCAGCAGAGCGGCGTTTGCCTGCTGACACGGCGGGGCCGCGCGGCTAAGGGCGGCGCACGATGACCGACCTTTCCAAGATCCGCAATTTCAGCATCATTGCCCACATCGACCATGGCAAGTCCACGCTTGCTGATCGGCTGATCCAGCACTGCGGCGGGCTGACCGACCGCGAGATGTCCGAGCAGGTGCTCGACAACATGGACATCGAAAAGGAGCGCGGGATCACCATCAAGGCGCAGACCGTGCGCCTGTCCTACACCGCGAAGGATGGCGAGACCTACGAGCTCAACCTCATGGACACGCCCGGCCATGTCGACTTCGCCTACGAAGTCAGCCGCTCCCTCGCCGCGTGCGAGGGTGCGCTGTTGGTGGTGGACGCGGCGCAGGGGGTAGAGGCGCAGACGCTCGCCAATGTCTACCAGTCGATCGAGCACGACCACGAGATCGTCCCCGTCATCAACAAGATCGACCTGCCCGCCGCCGAACCCGAAAAGGTCGCCGAAGAGATCGAGGAGATCGTCGGCATCCAGGCCACCGGCCCGTGGGAGGAAGGCGGCGCCGTCCTCTCCAGCGCCAAATCCGGCATCGGGATCGAGGACGTGCTGGAAGCGCTGGTCAAGCGCATCCCCCCGCCCACGGGCGACCGCACCGCGCCCCTCAAAGCCAGCCTCGTCGACAGCTGGTACGACCCCTATCTCGGCGTCGTCATCCTCGTGCGCGTGATCGACGGCTTCCTGCACAAGGGCCTCAACGTCCGCTTCATGCAGGGCGGCACCCAGCATCTGGTCGATCGGGTTGGCTGTTTCCGCCCCAAGCGCACCGACCTCGACGAGATCGGGCCGGGCGAGATCGGCTTTATCACCGCCCAGATCAAGGAGGTGGAGCAGGCCCGCGTCGGCGACACCATCACCACCGTGAAGGGCGGGGCGAGCGAGGCGCTGCCCGGCTATCGCGAGCCACAGCCGGTGGTCTTTTGCGGGCTCTTCCCCGTCGACGCCGCCGATTTCGAGAAGCTGCGCGACAGCATCGGCAAATTGCGCCTGAACGATGCGAGCTTCACCTACGAGATGGAAAGCTCCGCCGCGCTGGGCTTCGGCTTCCGCGCGGGCTTCCTCGGCCTCCTGCACCTCGAGATCATTCAGGAGCGCCTCAGCCGCGAATACGATCTCGACCTCATCACCACGGCGCCCTCGGTCGTCTATCGCATCCATCTCGGCCATACGAAGAACGAGGATGCGAAGGTGATCGAGCTGCACAACCCGGCCGACTATCCCGATCCCAGCCGCATCGACATGATCGAGGAGCCGTGGATCAAGGCGGTGATCTACACGCCCGACGAGTATCTCGGCCCCATCCTGAAGCTCTGCCAGGACCGGCGCGGTATCCAGACCAATCTGACCTATGTCGGCGGGCGCGCGCAGGTGACGTACGAATTGCCGCTGAACGAGGTGGTGTTCGATTTCTACGACCGGTTGAAATCGATCAGCCGCGGCTATGCCAGCTTCGATTACGAACAGATCGGCCTACGCGAAGGCGACCTCGTGAAGATGAACATCCTCGTCAACAACGAGCCGGTCGACGCCCTCTCCCTGATCGTTCACCGCAACGTGGCGGAAGAACGCGGGCGCGGCATGTGCGAGCGCCTGAAGGACCTCATCCCGCGCCACCTGTTCAAAATCCCGATCCAGGCCGCGATCGGCGGCAAGGTGATCGCCCGCGAAACCATCGCCGCCCTGCGCAAGGACGTGACCGCCAAATGCTACGGCGGCGACATCAGCCGCAAGAAGAAGCTGCTGGAAAAGCAGAAGAAGGGCAAGGCGCGGATGAGAGAGTACGGCAACGTCTCGATCCCTCAGGAAGCTTTCATCGCTGCGCTCCGTATGGGGGAGGAATAGCGAGCGAAGGCGCCTAACGCCGGAGCTTGGCTAGCCAAGCGACAAGTTAGAAGCCGGTGCGCGTCAGCGCATCGCGAGCCTCGGCCAGCGGGTTTGCGCAGCGGAACCCGTTTGACGTCACGTGACGCATGGAGCGTTTGCGCCAGCAAACGCGGAACGGCGCGTGGCTGTGACTATGCTGGTCGAGCAATAATTGAGATAACGGCAACAGTAGATGAAGTTGCTTCGAGGCAAAGAGCGGCAAGTTTGCCGCTTGCGGTGCGTCTATGCTGCAGCGCGAGCGCCAGCCGAAGCGATGCTTTCGCATGGGCGCGAACTTCTTCATTGCTGGAACCGCCAAAAGCAAATGCGATGAAGGAGGCAATCATCCGATTAGCGTCAGTTTCGCTCGGTTCGACGCCATCCGGTGATGAATGGAGAAGTGGGTCATAGACCGCTTGTCCTAGCGATATAAGCACTTCTCTGCACAAAAGGCCGATCTGTTGAAAGTCTTCTTCGGCTGAAGCTAAGCCGAGTTGTGCCCGCGCTTTCGAGAGAGCCCGATCAACGCGTTCCCATCCTGAGGCTTCCCGTTCGGGCATCGGGACCGAAGACCGTTTTGCCAAGGCTTCAATCGCGGGGCCAAAAAGTTTGTTAGCGTATTGGCGACGCTCGGCCCACGTCCCAAAATTTTCTTTCCAATAATGATACCAGGCCCACAAATCTTCGTGGGGATTTTCGTAATGAACGTCCGGCGGCATGCGCTCGAGAATGTGGGCTTCACGCGCCCGGTAGTAATCGTTGACTTGTTGTATGAGGTCGCCGCCCGTCGCTACGGACACCATCATCGCGCGGTGAATTAGCAAGTCTGCCAAAAGTCCAACCGAGCCTTCGACGTTGTGCAAAACGTCGTTGACTTGAATGTCGTCGAATGCCCCTGCGCGATTATACCCCCTTTGCGATCGCTTCCCCAATGCGTTTGCGATCGTAAGGTGGCAGCGTTCTTAGTGCTTCAGCGATCGGCGAAGGTGCTGATACGATCGCCTTTTCGCTTTCCAATTCAATCCAAAGTTCGTCGTCGGGCACGCTGGCAATACCGACCGAGCATGCACTTAACAGTGTAGATAGCTCGAACCGTTGAAGGTTTTCTAGGGATTTGCGCGCGTTTTCCAGTGCATCAGACATAACATGGACCTTGTGCTCGCCAGTTGATGCGATCAAGTTCTAGATTATCTATGGGATCTACAGAATGACCTTCGGCGTTTTCATGCACAAAGACGGGTCGATCTACGACGACATTCCTGAGATGCATTACCAGTTTCCGAAAAGCTATCTGAACCGCGCACAGCAGATGGTCGGCGATTGGATTGTCTATCGCGAGCCGGTCAAAATTAGGAACTCCAAGGGCTTCTTCGCGGTGGCAAAGGTCGAGGGAATCATTTGTGACCCGACCGAACCTGACCGCTATCGTGCGATCATCCAGGAAGGAAGCTATCTGCCTTTCGAGCCGACTGTGCCGCATATAGTCAATGGCGAGCAGGTTGAGCGCGGCGTCCTCAATGAGGAAGGCAAAGTTTCGGGTCGGGCCCAAGCCGCCGTCCGCCCATTATCGTCTGCCGACTTCGCCCGAATTATCTCCCTCGGCCTACCGGATGAGAACTTCCTACCGCGCAGCGATGACGAAGTGGTCGATGACAACCGCGTCCGTGAGCATCAGACACCGTTCGAGATCGAGCGGCCCATCGTCCAGTCACTTGTCTCCAAGCCATTCCGCGACCGGGCTTTCCGGCGCGCCGTGATGCACGCCTATGATGGTCGCTGTGCGGTGACAGGCTGGAAGCTCGTCAATGGCGGTGGCCGTTTGGAAGCGCAGGCCGCGCATATCCGACCGGTCGAGCATGGCGGGCCTGACAGCGTGCGCAATGGCCTTGCGCTTTCCGGCACCGCGCATTGGATGTTTGACCGCGGACTGATTGGATTCAGGGACGATCTCGCAATCATCGTGCACCGCAAGGTCAATGACCGCGAGGGTGTCGAGGCGATAATCAATCCATCGGGGAAGCTTATTCCGCCGATGCGTGAGAGCGACAGGCCGCACCCGCAATTTCTCGCCTGGCATCGGGAGCACCACGCCTTCGCAGGATAGCGCCTACGCCGTCACGCGCCGTTCCGCGGTTGCTGGCGCAATCGCTCCATGCGTCGCGTGACGTCGAACGGGGTCCGCGCGTTTTGCGCGGACCCGTCGGCCGGGCTGGGCGATGCGCTGGCGCGCACCGGCTCCCAGCTTGTCGCTTGCTTGGCAAGCTCTGGCGCTAGTCGCCTTCGCCCAAATCCCTCCAGTGATCCTCGTCCTCGTTCCACTGTTCGAGTTCGTCTTCCACCTGTTCCAGCCCTTCGAGGGTGCCCGCTTCCTTCCAGTCGCTGCTGGTGAGCTGGACGAAGGCGGGGTCGGTGTCGTGGTCGGGCGGGCCGTCTTCCTCGGCGCGTTTGCGGCGGGCGGTCTCGGCGAGCATCGTCTGCATCGCCTCGATTTCGGACAGGGTCATGTCAACGGGGTCGAACTGCTCCACGATCGCGGCGTTCATGTCGTCCTTCTCCGCGCGGGAGAGGGCGGGGGTGGTGATGCTTGCGGGGATGGCGCTGCCCGACAGTCTCGCCGCGTTCGGGTCGAAATAGCTGGCGGCGAGGCGCTTGCCGTCCTCCCCGCGCATATTCATCCTGAGGCAGAACATCAGCAGCCGGTCGTTGCGCACGCGGCGAAACCCCTTGAGCTTGCCCGCGACGAAGACGGGGACGAGCTGGCCGTCGATCGCGCGCTCATACGCCACGTCCTTCAGCCGCTGCACGCCGAGGTCGAGCGCGGCCTCCCACGCGCGGCGAAACCCTTCCGAGCCGGGCTGGCGGCGCAGATAATAGGCGCCTTCGGGACTCATATTGACGTAACGCGCGGCGCGGCTGACGCTGCCGGTATCGGCCAGCGCTCCGATGAAGGCGCGCTGGCGCTCGGGCGTCCAGCCATCGTGGCGGGGTTTGCGCGGCACGGGTTCGAACGCGGGAAGGTTCTCCGGCGCGACGGGGATGCGGATTTCGGTGGGGTCCTTGCGGCGGGTCATGAAAGCTCTCCTGTCGGGTCCGCCCGGGAAAGGGGCGAACCGGACAGGGTGGAGCAAAAAACCGCCGAGTAGGAAAATGGGTTTTGGTTAGGGTCTGGTCTGACCGTCGCCGTGGACGAGGTATTTGAAGCTGCACAGCTGTTCGAGCCCGACCGGGCCACGCGCGTGCATCTTGCCGGTGGCGATGCCGATTTCCGCGCCCATGCCGAATTCGCCGCCATCGGCGAACTGGGTGCTGGCGTTGCGCATCACGATCGCGCTGTCGATGGCGGTCATGAAGCGGCGGGCGGCGTCATCGTCCTCGGTCATGATCGCGTCGGTATGGTGGCTGGAATGCTCGTCCACCCAGGCGATCGCTTCGTCGAGGCCGTCGACTATCTTCACGCTCGCGATGGTGTCGAGATATTCGGTGTTCCAGTCCGCGTCTTCGGCAGGCTTGATCGAGCTATCGATCGCGACCGCTTCCTGGTCACCGCGCAGCTCGCAATCGGAGCCCATGATAGCGGTGAGGCGGGGCACGAAGTCCTTCGCCACCGCACGATCGACCACGATGCTCTCGGTCGCTCCGCACACGCCGGTGCGGCGCAGCTTGGCGTTGCGGATGACCTCGGCCGCCTTGTCGAGATCGGCGGCCTCGTGGACGTAGCTGTGGCAATTGCCGTCGAGGTGGAGGAGGGTGGGGACGCTCGCCTGGTCGCGCACCAGTTCGACGAGGCCACGCCCGCCGCGCGGGATCACGAGATCGACGAACTCATCCGCCTTGAGCAGCGCAGCGACGGCGGCGCGGTCGGTCGTGCCGACCGTCTGGACAGCGTCTTCGGGAAGGCCCGCTGCGGCCAGACCCTGGCGCATGCAATTCACGATGACCTTGGTCGAATGGCGGCTTTCGCTCCCGCCGCGAAGGATCACCGCATTGCCGCTCTTGAGGCAGAGCGCGCTGGCATCCGCGCCGACATTGGGGCGCGATTCGTAGATCATGCCGATTACGCCGATGGGAACCGCGACGCGCTCGATCTTGAGGCCGTTGGGACGATCGACCGTCGCGAGCTTGCGATTGACCGGGTCGGGCAGCTCCGCGATCTGTTCGAGCGCGCTGGCCATGCCTTCGATACGTTCTTCGTTCAGGCGAAGACGATCAACGAAGCTGTCGGGCTTCTTGCCGGCGACGCTTTCGACATCCTTGTCGTTCGCGGCGATCAGATCGTCGGTCGCGCCGCGCAAGGCCTTGGCCGCCTCACGCAGAGCGGTGTTTTTCGCCTCGGTAGAGGCGGCGAGCAGGCCCTTGGCGGCGGCGCGCGCCTTGCGGCCGAGTTCGTGGACGTGGATCTGCGGGTCGAAAGTCTGGTCGTTCATAAATGCCTCTTGAATATCTGTGGTGTCGACGCCTCGCGGGCGCGCATGTTCCGAGATACGGATTAGCGCAGCTCCACGGCGCGGTCGTAGGCGGATTTGAGCGTCGCGGTCAGCGTGTCGGAAAGGCCGCCATCCCCGTTCAGCGAATCCAGCCCGGCGGCGGTGGTGCCGCCCTTGCTCGTGACCGAATTGCGCAATTCTTCGAGCGCTGTGTCGGGGTTGGCGAGCGCCATCGCGATGGTACCTTCCATCGTGCCGAGCACCAGCGCGCGCGCCTGATCGGGAGCGAAGCCGAGCTGTTCAGCCGCAGCCACGTAGGCGCGCGCGATTTCGAAGACGTAGCCCGGACCCGATCCCGCAACCGCCGTGGCGCGGTCCAGCATGTCCTCGCTCTCGACCGCGATCGCGGTGCCGGTGCGCTGCATCATTTCCATCGCATGGGAGGCCTGCGCTTCGGACACGTCGGGGCCCGCCAGGACGCCGCTTGTTCCCTTGCCCACGGCAGCGGGAAGGTTCGGCATGACTCTAACGACCGGCGCTCCGCCCATCGCCTTCTTCAGGCGCGCCGCACTCGCCCCGGCAGCGATCGAAAGCACGTAGCCATTTTCGGCCAAATTGGCGGCGTAAGCGGGAAGGACATCGTCGATCATCTGCGGCTTGATCGCGACGATGATCGTATCGAACCGATCGTCGGCAATGGCCGAACGATCCTTGATGAGCCTGACGCCATCGGGGGCTTGATCGAGCATCGGATCGACAATGGTGAAGTTTTCTCCGCCGCTCATCCAATGATCGAGCAAAGCTCCACCCATTTTTCCGCAGCCGATAAGTAATATGTTCCTAGAGATGACAAAATCTCCCCGTAAGATTTAAAGTTTTGTATATCTATTGAGATCAGAAATCTCATTTGAAAGCCGGCACCAATCGGTTAGGCTGGCCAAAAAAATAATCCGGCGCCCCGGTTGTGCACTGCACAATCCCAACCTAGGTATCTTCCACGATATTTCAAATGATATAGCAACGATACGAGAGATTGCCCGTGACAGACTCCCTGGCACCCCAGTTCGACACTATCGCCGACACCGATGCGAACGGCACGTCCGATGGCGCGGAGCGCAGCACCGTCGTCGTCAAGATCGGCTCCACTCTGATCGCCAATTCCGACCTCCTCACCCCACGCTTCGGCTTCCTCCAGCGCCTGATGGAAGACATCTATCGCCTGCGCCAGCGCGGCCACAAGGTCATCCTGTGCAGTTCGGGTGCCGTCGCGCTCGGCCTGAAGATGGTCGGCGAAACGCCGGAAAACGCCGGAGTGAGCGACAAGCAGGCGGCCGCCGCCTGCGGCATGCCCATGCTGCTCAACATCTACAAACAGCTGGGCCACGAATACGGGATGGATATCGCGCAGGTCCTGTTGACGCTGGGCGATTTCGAGGATCATCGCCGCTTCTTGAACACCCGCAACACCGTCTTCCGCCTGCTCGAAGCGGACGTGATCCCAATCATCAACGAAAACGATTCGATCACGACCGAGGAAATTCGCGTCGGCGACAACGATCGCCTGGCCGCCAAGGTCGCGCAGATGGTGGATGCGAAGGATTTCATCATCCTTACCGAAGTCGACGGCCTTTACGATCGCCATCCCGACGAAGAGGGCGCGCGCTTGATCGAGGAGGTCGAGGACGTCTCCGAATATATGGAGGCAACCACGGGGAAGAGCACTCTCGGCACGGGCGGCATGACCACCAAGCTGATGGCCGCCAACATGGCGCAGGAAGCGGGATGCTGTACCTATATCGCGCATGGCGAGGCCGAGCGTCCGCTTTCGAGCGTGATCGATGGCGAGCGCACCTGCACCCATTTCCCTCCGCACGAGGCGCGCACTTCGGGCTGGGAGCGCTGGATCGCCAACCGGCTCCAGATGGCAGGCAGCCTGGGCATTTCCGACGAATTGGCCGACAGTCTTCAAGCGGGCGAGCGCCCGATCCGGCGCGAAGACATCCGCTCGATCGACGGCGATTTCCAGCGCGGCGACGTATTGCATATCTATGACGAGAACGGCACCGAGCGGGCGCGCGGGCTGTGCGACTTCACGTCAGAGGAATTGCGCGTTTTGGCGGTGAACCCGCATCTCGATGCCGAACAATTGCTCGGCTATCGCACCAAGGGCGAAGTGATCCGCGCCAAGAACCTCGTGCTGCTCGAAGGCCGCCACCTGTTGTGGGACGCCCCGAGACCTTCCGAGGCTTCGGCGGCGTAAGGGTTCGAGGTCGCGTTCTTAGCAATGGGCGCGCGGCGGCGGCGTTTTCCCGCTGCGCGACCCGATCCTTCACTTGGCGTTCACGGCTGCGCTGGCTATAGGCCTGCCCCATGACCAGTTTCCCCAAGCAGCCTGTCCGCCGGAATAGCCGCTCGATCCTTCTCGGCGCGGCGATCGCATCCTCGCTCGTCCTGTCCGGCTGCGCAGGAAACGGTGGGGAACCGGCGGATACCGCCTATGTCGCCCGCGACGTCGAAACGCTCTATACGGAGGCGCGCGATCGCCTCAGCCGCGGCAATGCGCCCGTGGCCGCCGCCCTGTTCGACGAGGTGGAGCGCCAGCATCCTTATTCGCCCTGGGCTCGCCGCGCCCAGCTGATGAGCGCGTTCAGCTATTACGTCGCCGCCGATTACAACAAGGCGATCCAGAGCGCGCAGCGGTTTCTGTCGATCCATCCGGGCAACAAGGACGCGCCCTACGCCTATTATCTGATCGCGCTCAGCTATTACGAGCAGATCAGCGACGTGCAGCGCGACCAGAAGATCACCGAACAGGCGCGCACCGCGCTTCGTGAGGTGAACCGCCGCTTCCCCGCCACCGAATATGCGACCGATGCGCGCCTGAAGCTCGATCTTGTCGAGGATCATCTAGCCGGTAAGGAGATGGAGATCGGCCGCTATTACCAGAACAGCGGCAAATGGATCGCGGCGCAGATCCGGTTCCAGAACGTGGTCGACAATTTCCAGACCACTAGTCACACGCCCGAAGCCCTGTATCGCCTTGTCGAAAGCAGCCTCGCGCTCGGCATTCCATCCGAAGCGAAGAAATACGCCGCCGTTCTCGGGGCGAATTATCCGGGCAATGAGTGGTACGAGCGGGCCTACGAACTGGTGCAGGACAAGGCGCCCGGTCTCGCCGCGGCGAGCTGAGCGGAACGCTGTCTCGAAATAAGCGCGGCGAATATTGCATCGGATACGCTGACACGGGCCAAAGCCTGCGCTAGACGGTCTGTGCGATGCTGACCCGTCTTTCCATCCGCAATATCGTGCTGATCGAAGCGCTCGATCTCGATTTCGGGCGTGGGCTCGGCGTACTTACCGGGGAGACCGGGGCGGGCAAGTCGATCCTGCTGGACGCGCTCGGCTTGGTCCTCGGCAATCGCGCCGAGACCGCGCTGGTACGTGGCGGTGCCGACAAGGCCAGCGTCAGCGCGAGTTTCGAATTCGCCAAATTGCCACCGCCTCTGCTCGAAGCTCTGGATGATGCCGGAGTCGAACTGGAACAGGGCGAGGCGCTGGTGATCCGTCGCCAGATCAAGGCCGATGGCGGCAGCAAGGCTTGGGTGAACGACCAGCCGGTCGGCGTGGCGCTGCTGCGCGAACTGGCGGGATCGCTGGTGGAATTGCACGGCCAGCACGACGATCGCGGCCTCGTCAATCCGCGAGGGCATCGCGCGCTGCTCGATCGCTTCGCGGGGGCAGACACCGCCGGGGTGGCGAGCGCCTGGAATGTGTGGCGCACCGCGCAGGCCCGGCTGGACGAGGCGCGTGGCGCGCTGGAACAGTCGCGTGCCGATCAGGATCTTCTGCTCGCTCACCTGTCCGAGCTAGCCGCCATCGAACCGCAGGCGGGCGAAGAGACGCGCCTCGCCGAAACGCGCGCTGCCATGCAGAAGGGCGAGAAACTGTCCGGCGATCTCGAGGAATTGCGTCATATCTGGGAAGGCTCGGATTCGCCGCTCGCATCCTTGCGCGTGGCGGCGCGCAGGCTCGACCGGATTGCGCCCGAACATCCGATGCTCGCAGAAGCGCTTGGCGCGCTCGATCGGGCGGTGATCGAGGCGGGTGAGGCGGAGGAGAAACTGCGCGCCGCTGCCGAGGCTTTGGAGCACGATCCGGCAGCGCTCGACGCGGCGGAGCGGCGCCTGTTCGAACTGCGCGCGATTGCGAGGAAGCATCGTTGCGAGGTCGACGAGCTGCCCGCCGTGATGCGCGACATGCGCGCCCGGCTCGACGCGATCGAGGGCGGGGAGGCCGAGCTCGACGCGCTGGAGGACGCCGCAGGCAAGGCCGAAGCCCGCTATCGCGACGCTGCAACCGCACTGCACCGGCAACGCAAACAGGCTGCAGAGCGGCTGGACGCAGCGGTGGCGGGGGAGCTTGCGCCCTTGAAGCTCGATGCGGCGCGTTTTCAGACCGCAGTCGAGAAGCTGCCCGAAGATCGCTGGAGTGCCGCCGGGATGGATGCGGTCGAATTCCTCATCGCCACCAATCCCGGTGCGCCCTTCGCTCCGCTCAACAAGATCGCCAGCGGCGGCGAATTGTCGCGCTTCATTCTGGCGCTGAAAGTCGCGCTGGCGGAGAAGGGCGGGGCGGCGACGGTGATCTTCGACGAGATCGATCGCGGCGTCGGCGGCGCGGTGGCGAGCGCGATCGGCGAACGACTGGCACGCCTCGCCGATAACGGACAATTGCTCGCCGTAACCCACAGCCCCCAAGTCGCGGCGCGCGGGCGCACGCATTACATGATCGCGAAATCGTCAGAGGGCACGGTGACGAAGACCGGTGTCGTACTGCTCGACGAAGCAGGCCGTCAGGAAGAGATCGCCCGGATGCTGTCGGGCGCTGAAGTCACGCCCGAGGCGAGAGCGCAGGCGGATCGGCTGCTGGAGGGGGTGTGAGCGAGTTGTCCGAGGCGGATGCCGCCAATGAATTGATGCGGCTCGCGAAGCAGATCGCGCATCACGATCGGCTCTATCACGGCGAGGATGCGCCCGAGATTACCGATCAGGAATACGATGCGCTGGTTCGTCGCAATGCGGAGCTTGAGGCGGCTTTTCCCGACTTGGTGCGCGCGGACTCGCCGAGTCGGAAGGTCGGGCACAGTGCCGCTGCATCGCCTCTGTCGAAGGTCACGCACAGCGTCCGGATGATGAGCCTCGACAATGGGTTTTCCGGCGAGGAGGTCGGCGAATGGCTGGCGCGGGTGCGGCGGTTTCTTTCGCTGGGCGAGAGCGAGCCGATTGCTGTCACGGCGGAGGACAAGATCGACGGTCTGTCCTGTTCGCTGCGCTACGAGAAGGGCGTGCTGGTGCAGGCCGCCACGCGGGGCGACGGACAGGTCGGCGAGGACGTCACGCCGAATGTGCGTCACATCGCCGACATCCCTGAAAAGCTGACTGGCGACGTGCCCGAAATCTTCGAAGTGCGCGGCGAAGTTTACATGGCCAAACAGGACTTTACCGCACTCAATGCTGCGCAGCATGAGGCGGGGCAGAAACTGTTTGCCAATCCCCGCAACGCCGCCGCCGGATCGCTACGGCAGAAGGATGCGAGCGTCACTGCGTCGCGCCCGCTCAAATTCTGGGCGCATGGCTGGGGCGCCGCGTCCGAGGTTCCGGGCGAGACGCAGGAAGAGGTGGTGCGCGCGATCGAGAGCTGGGGCTTTCCGGTCTCGCCTCATTTCGTGCGGCTGGACGGGGAAGGCGGGCTCGACCCGCTGCTCGCCCATTACGAGACGATCGGCACCGCGCGGCCCGACATGCCCTACGAGATCGACGGCGTCGTCTACAAGGTGGACCGGCTGGACTGGCAGGCGCGGCTGGGTTCGGTCGGCAAGGCGCCGCGCTGGGCTCTGGCCCACAAATTCCCCGCCGAGAGGGCCGAGACCACGCTGGAGAGCATCGACATTCAGGTCGGGCGCACGGGCAAGCTGACGCCGGTGGGCAGGCTGGCTCCTGTGCTGGTGGGCGGTGTGACCGTCACCAATGTCACGCTCCACAATCGCGACGAGATCGCGCGCTTGGGCGTCAGACCCGGCGACCGGGTGGTGGTGCAGCGCGCGGGCGACGTGATCCCGCAGTTGGTCGAGAATTTGACGCCCGATGCAGAGCGCGAGCCCTATGTCTTCCCCGATCACTGCCCCGAATGCGGCAGCGAAGCGGTAGCGGAAGAGGGCGAGGTCGATGTCCGCTGCACCGGCGGCCTCATCTGCCCGGCGCAGCGCACCGAGCGGCTGAAGCATTTCGTCAGCCGCGGCGCGCTCGATATCGACGGGCTGGGCGAGAAGACCATCGATCAGTTCTTTGCGCTCGGCTGGCTGGAGAGCCCCGCCGATATCTTTCGCCTGAAGGATCGGCGCGCGGATATCCTCGCGCTGGATGGCTGGAAGGAGAAGTCGGTCGACAACCTCCTCGCCAGTATCGAGGCGCGGCGCGAGCCCGATGCGGCGCGGCTGCTGTTCGGGCTCGGCATCCGGCATGTGGGCACCGTTACTGCGCGCGATCTTCTGAAGCATTTCCACACGCTGCCCGCCTTGCGCGAGGTGGCGGAACGCGCCCGGAATGGCGAGGATGAGGCGGTCGCCGAACTAACCGCCATCGACGGTATCGGCAGCGCCGTGGTCGAGGCGCTGGGCGATTTCTTCCACGAAGAGCACAATCGCGCGGTGTGGGACGATATCCTGCGCCAGGTTTCTCCCCCGCGTTTCGAGGTGGAAACGAAAGACAGCGCCGTCGCGGGCAAGACCGTCGTCTTCACTGGCAAGCTCGAAACCATGAGCCGTGACGAAGCCAAGGCGCAGGCCGAGCGGCTGGGCGCCAAGGCCAGCGGATCGGTCAGCGCCAAGACCGACCTGCTCGTCGCCGGGCCGGGCGCGGGATCGAAGATGAAGAAGGCCGCCGAATTGGGCATCGAAGTGATCGACGAAGCCGGATGGGCCGCAATCGTCGCGGCGGCGGGATAGCCAATTCCCCTACGCCTTTTCGGAAACAAGCGCCGCGCGCTCCGTTGGACGGGCGTGGCCGCACCCTATCGCTTTCTTTTCATCCTGCTCCCCGTCCTGGCCTTGGCCGTGATCGTCGTATCGCTGCCGCGCAAGGCCTCCGCGCCCGAACCGGAAGTGCAGCCGACCCCGGACCTCGTCTATATCCCGACCGAGGCCGAGCGCGCCTTCGAGCAGGAACTGGAGGAAATCGCGGCCTCGCTCGAAGGGACGGTCGGCATTGCCGTCACCGATGTGGAAACCGGGCGGAGCTATGCCATTCGGGGCGACGACTGGTTTCCGCAGCAGAGCGTCAGCAAATTATGGGTCGCGCTGACGGCGCTGGACGAGGTGGACCAGGGGCGGCTGGAACTGGACGAAGGCGTCGCGATCGGGCCGAAGGATCTTACGCTGTTTCATCAGCCGATCCGCGATCTGGTGCGGGCGCGCGGCAGCTTTCGGACCGATTATGCCGATCTGATGCAGCGCGCGCTCACCGGCAGCGACAACACCGCCAACGATCGCATCCTGCGCCGGGTGGGCGGGGTCGAAGCGGTCGAGGATTTCCTCGCCGCGAAGAATATCAAGGGCGTGCGCTTCGGCGCGGACGAGCGCACCAAGCAGAGCGCCATCGCGGGCTTGCGTTGGGATCAGGCCTTTTCGCAGGGCAACGCCTTCTTCGACGCGCGCGACCGGGTGCCCGATGCGGCGCGGCGAGCGGCGTTCGAAGGCTATCTCGCCGATCCGCTCGACGGGGCGACTCCGGTGGGCATCACAAAGGCTTTGGCTCGGCTGGCGCGCGGCGAACTGCTGTCGCCCGCTTCCACCGCGCTGATCCTCGCGACCCTGCAGCAGACGCGCAGCGGACCGCAGAGATTGAAGGGCGGGGTGCCGCCCGGCTGGTCGATCGGTCACAAGACCGGGACGGGGCAGTTCTTCGATGGGGAGCAGTCGGGCTATAACGATATCGGCATTCTGACATCGCCCGATGGGCATCGGTATGCGTTGGCCGTCCTGATCGGACGCACGCGCGAGCCGACGCTGGAGCGGATGCGGATGATGCAGGCGGTGACGGTGGCGACCGCGCGTTTCGATCTCGAAAACGGATCGCCCGAGCCACCGGAGGTGGTGCCGCAACCGGCAGGGTGATCAATCCTGCGGGTTGGGTTCGGGTATCCATTTCATCACCCCGCCCGCCAGCGGCGTCCAGCGGCCCATTGTGATCCCGGCAAAGGCCAGCGTGTCGCCGACCCATTGATTGCAGGTGTTGCCAAGCGTGTAGCGCCCGGTCGCGTCGTAATGGACCGCGTTCGGCTCGTAACTCGTATAGACGGTGCGAACCGCCCCGCGCGGTTCGGGCGGCAGTGCCTGTTCGATCCGCGCGACGAGGCGGGCATATTCCTCTTCGCGGAGGCGGAGCGGGCGATGGTTGGGCGATGGCGCGGGACGGACGTAATGGGCAACGCGCAGCAGGCCGCTGCCGCCGTGAAAGACGATTCTCAGCGCGGTCGAGGGGGAAAGATCGCTCCAGGTCGGCGTGTTGAGGAACACCTCCTTTTCGCCCCATCCGATTGCGATATGCGTGGGGAATTGTCCGTCCTCACGCGGGAGCCCGGCGGTCGGAAAGGTTTCGCGCCCGTCCTTTATCCGCGTCGTCACGGGCATGACGATGCCGGTATGGATGCCGTTCGTCTCGACCATGATGGTGATCCCGTCGGTCGGTTCGCTCCATTCGGAATTGCGCGGGAGGGAGGAGCCGATCCAGGCGGCGATCAGGAACAGCGCCAGCACCAGAACGGGCGCTGCCAGCAGACCGCCCAGCCAGATTCGCCAGCGCTTCAGCGGATGCGGGATGTGCGCAGCCACAGGATCGACCAGTCGCCCTTGACGAGCCGCCTAGCGAGCCGCGCGCCCTGACGGCGATAGGCAGCACGAACGCGCGCCTCCTGGGTCTCCAGCAATCCGGCCAGCACGATGCTGCCGCCGGGAGTGACGGCAGCGCAGAGATCCTCCGCCATCTCGGCGAGCGGCCCGGCAAGGATATTGGCGATCAGGAGATCGAAGGGCGCGCGGGCCTGCAACAGAGGATCTTTCATCCCGTTCGCCACGGTGAACAGGAGTTCGCCGCGCGCTCCGCCCAGAGCTACGCCGTTGCTTTCCGCATTGTCCGCCAGCACACCGGCGCAGACCGGATCGATATCCGAAGCGGTGGCCAGCGCGTTCGGCCACAGCCGCATCGCGGCAAAGGCGAGCAACCCGGTGCCCGTCCCGATATCGGCGTGATGGCGCACCGACACCCCCTCGCGCTTCATCAGGTCGAGCATGGCGAGGCAGCCCGCGGTCGTGGCGTGCTGGCCGGTCCCGAAGGCCTGGCTGGCAGGAATGACCAGATCGACCGCATCGGGGTCCGCCGGGTGATCGGGCGTATGGACATGGAAGCGGCCCGCACGGATCGGCGTGACGCGCTGCTGGCTTTCGGTCACCCAGTCGGTCTCGGGAACTTCTTCGGCGACAAGGTCAGGCGTATCGCCAGCGAAGAGCGCCGCAACGGCCTCGCGATCTGCGGAGGTCGGCTTGTCAGGAAGCCACGCTTCGAACAGCCAGTCGTCGGGATGCTGCTCGTCGATCTCGCAGGCGGTGAGGACGATATCGGGGTCCCAGTCGGGCGCCAGTTCCTGCGCTGCCAGCGCGGCCTCGGCGACCGGCTTCGCGACTTCGGCACGCAGCTTCCAGCTAGCGGACATAGCTCGCTCCGTTCGCGTCCAGCGTGGCGCCGGTCATGCTGGGCGGCGCATCGAGCGCGCAGAATTCGATCAGCTTCGCGATTTCCTCCGGTTCGGCCACGCGGCCCAGGGGGATATCGGCCAGAAGACCCGGTCCGCCCCGGCTGTCGAGATAATCGCCCGCCATCGCCGTGTCGGTAAAGCCGGGCGTGATCGCGAAGCTCAGGATATTTTCGCTCGCATAGGCGCGGGCGATCGATTTGTGCATCGCCAGCATTCCGCCCTTGCTGGCGGCGTAATGCCAGTGCGCGGGCGAATCCCCGCGATGGCCGGCGCGGCTGGCGACATGGACGATCCGCCCCGGGACCCCGCGCTGCTGCCAGTGCTGCACCGCGAACCGGCTCAACTGCGCAGCGGCGGTAAGATTGATCCTGAGCGTATCCTCCCAGGCATCGAGCCATTGCATGTCCGACGCATCGAGAGGGCTGGCCGCGAAGCGTCCGGCATTGTTGACCAGAACGTCGATCGTGCCGCCGGCGCGGGCCAGCGCGGCATCCCACAATTCGCGCGCGGCGAAGGGTTCGGAAAAATCGGCGGGCACGGTGTCGGTCCGGTCGCTGGTCGTCGCCTGGCCGATCACTTTCGCGCCGCGCGCTTCGAGCGCCGATTTCGCCGCGGCGCCGATCCCGCGCGACGAGCCGGTGAGGAGAATGCATGTCATGCAACACCCTATTCGCAAATTTGCGCGCCTTGTCGAGGGCAGCCGCCTTGCCTCGCGCGCATGGTTCGCTAAGGGAGTGCCCGAGTATCGATACGCAACGGAAATTTCCCGCCATGGCCGAACGCCCGCTTTCCCCGCATCTCTCCATCTGGAAATGGGGGCCGCACATGCTGGTCTCGATCCTGCACCGCGTCAGCGGTGACGGGATGGCGACGGTCGGCCTGGCCGTGTTCCTGTGGTGGCTCGGTGCACTGGCATCCGGGCCGGAAGCCTACGATACCTTCGCATCCGTGATGGGATCGCCGATCGGACTGATCGTGCTGGTCGGCCTGAGCTGGGCGTTCTTCAATCACCTGTCGAGCGGTATCCGCCACTTCGTGCTGGATATCGGCGCGGGCTACGAATTGGAGGTCAACAAGACCTTCTCCATCGTATCGGTCGCATCCGGCATCGTTCTCACCGTGGTCTTCTGGGCCATGGTTCTTCTCGTCTAGGACTGAACATGAGCAGATCCACTCTCAACCGCTACGGTTCCAAGGGCACGGCCATCGGCCAGGTGCGCGGGCTCGGTTCCTCGCATGAAGGCGCGCACCATTGGCTGCAGCAGCGCTTCACCGCCATCGGCAATCTGGTGACCGTGCTGTTCCTCGCGATCAGCCTCGCTCTGCTGCCGGGCTACGATTACGCGACCATGCGCGAATGGGCGTCGGGCGTCATTCCCGCCACCGCGCTGGCGCTGATGATCGTGAGCGTGTTCTGGCATGCCCGGATGGGAATGCAGGTCCTCGTCGAGGATTACGTGCACACCCCGGGTAACAAGTTCGCGGCGATCGCGCTGCTCAATCTCGCGACGATCGGCGGGGCCGCCTTCGGCCTGTTCGCCGTCGCCCGCCTCGTCTTTTCAGGAGCCGCCTGATGGTTTCGACACCGCCCCCCACCGATATCGACCCCAATGACCGTGACGTCGCGCCGCCCGAGGCGCCGCCCGAAGAAACCAAGGATCGCGGCACCGGTCCGAACCAGGAACGGATCAAGGGCTACGAGATCATCGACCACACTTATGACGTGGTCGTCGTAGGCGCAGGCGGATCGGGCCTGCGCGCCACGATGGGCGCTGCCGAAGCCGGATTGAAGACGGCGAATATCTCCAAGGTGTTCCCGACCCGCTCGCACACCGTCGCCGCGCAGGGCGGCATCGCCGCCAGCCTCGGCAACAACACGCCCGACCACTGGTCGTGGCATATGTACGACACCGTCAAGGGCTCCGACTGGCTCGGCGACCAGGACGCGATCGAATACATGGTGCGCGAAGCGCCTGCCGCGGTCTACGAGCTGGAGCACGCCGGCGTGCCCTTCAGCCGCAACGAGAACGGGACCATCTATCAGCGCCCCTTCGGCGGGCACATGCAGAACATGGGCGAAGGCCCGCCGGTGCAGCGCACCTGCGCCGCCGCCGACCGCACCGGCCACGCGATGCTGCACGCGCTCTATCAGCAGAGCCTGAAATACGACGCGGATTTCTTCATCGAATATTTCGCGCTCGACCTGATCATGAACGGCGACAAGTGCGTGGGCGTGATCGCGATGTGCTTGGACGATGGCACCATTCACCGCTTCCGCGCCCATGCCGTGGTGCTGGCGACCGGCGGCTATGGCCGCTGCTATTACACCGCGACCAGCGCGCACACCTGCACCGGCGATGGCGGCGGCATGGTCCTGCGCGCAGGCCTGCCCTTGCAGGACATGGAATTCGTCCAGTTCCACCCGACTGGGATCTACGGGGCGGGCGTGCTCATCACCGAAGGCGCGCGCGGCGAGGGCGGATATCTCACGAATAGCGAGGGCGAGCGCTTCATGGAGCGGTATGCGCCCAGCGCGAAGGACCTCGCGAGCCGCGATGTCGTCAGCCGCTCCATGGCGCTCGAAATGCGCGAAGGGCGCGGCGTGGGCCCGGATGGAGACCACATCTTCCTCCACCTCGACCACATCGATCCCGCCATTCTGGCAGAGCGCCTGCCGGGCATTACCGAAAGCGGCAAGATCTTCGCGGGCGTCGACCTGACAAAGCAGCCGCTGCCCGTCACTCCGACGGTCCATTACAATATGGGCGGCATCCCGTGTAACTATCACGGCGAAGTCATCGCGGGCGACAAGACCGATCCGGAAAAGATCGTCCCCGGTCTGTTTGCGGTGGGCGAGGCGGCTTGCGTTTCGGTGCACGGCGCGAACCGCCTGGGCTCGAACTCGCTGATCGATCTCGTGGTGTTCGGCCGCGCGACCGGCCATCGCCTGCGCGATCTGATCACGCCGCATTCGAGCCACGAGGAATTGCCGAAGGACAGCGCCGATCTCGCGCTTACTCGCCTCGACCATTTCCGCCACGCCAGCGGCGGTTCGCCGACGGCCGAAATCCGCGCGGAAATGCAGAAGGGGATGCAGCGCCACGCCGCTGTGTTCCGCGACAGCAAGCTGCTGTCCGAAGGTGTCGACGTGCTGAAGGCGGTGAACAAGCGGCTCGAGGACGTAAACGTGTCCGACCGCTCGATGATCTGGAACAGCGATCTGATCGAGACGCTGGAACTCGACAATCTGATGGCGCAGGCGAATGTCACCATGGCGAGCGCGGAGAACCGCAAGGAAAGCCGCGGTGCCCACGCGCACGAGGACTTCCCCGATCGCGACGATGCCAATTGGATGAAGCACACCATCGCCTGGTTCGACGGATGGGGCGGAAGGGGCGGCGGTGTCCGCATCGATTACCGTCCGGTCCACGAATACACGCTGACCGACGACGTGAAATATATCGAGCCCAAGAAGCGGGTCTATTGATAGATTGAATAGGACGGGGCGCTCGGATTGAGCGCCCCGTCACAGGCCCGACCATCGGATTGCGCTGATTCGACGGCGCAACATCAGATGATTTCGGCGATCAGGCCCCGTTCCTTCGCCTCGT
This sequence comes from Erythrobacter sp., assembly GCA_009993605.1. Taxonomy (GTDB): domain Bacteria; phylum Pseudomonadota; class Alphaproteobacteria; order Sphingomonadales; family Sphingomonadaceae; genus Qipengyuania. The sequence goes on along the minus strand of JAACTB010000013.1, from coordinate 27,526 downwards.
CGCAGGGGATGTACCAATTGTTGGGTGCGCGATCGCGCAATTCATCGAACGCCACGTCCGACCCGTCGACGAAGTCCGAGAAGCCGTTTTCCTCGATCTTGATCGATTGTTCGATCTCGTTGAGCGCCGCCTTCAATTGGGCTATGCAGCTTCTGAGCGGGCCCGAGAGGTTGATGGTGCGGGTGATCTGGCGCTCGTGCACCATTAGTGTCGTCCCCTTGGTCAGGAAGCGGGCGTGGACGGGAAAGCTCGCCATGAAAGTGGCGCCGGCCGAATAGACCGCCGCCTTGCCGAGAAAGATGATCTCGCGCCCCGTTTCGCGCAGCAGGCGCACATCGTCACCCATGGCGCGTGCGATTTCGGGGTTGCCCCCGAGCGTCGTCAGCGCGAGCACCAAGGGTCCTTCATCGGGCGCGGCGGCGAGCTGGTCGCGGAATTCATTGTACATCGCTTCGTCAACGCTCCCCACTAGCCGCATTTGCGGCGCGGCCAGAACGGCGTCGCGGTCGATCGTATCGGTCAAATTCAAAGCCCTTTCGTGTATTCCCTGACAGAGCGCGCGGCGAGGCGGGGCGTTCCCTGCGAAACGCGGATGTTTACAACCGTAGTCGAATCGCGTAGGCACGGCTACAGATGTAAACGCACGAGGGAATCGATGGCTCAGGATCAGGCTCAATCCTCCGAACGCATCAGCGAGGCGGAACATGCCGTGATGGAGGCCCTTTGGGACGTGAGCCCGCGCAGTGCTGCCGACGTGTGCGATGCAGTTTGCGAGGCGCGGGGCTGGTCGATGCCGACGGTGAAGACGCTTCTTTCGCGTCTTGTCGCGAAGGGTGCGGTCGCGACCGAGCCGGAGGGTCGCAAGTTCCTCTACAGCCCCGTGCTGGAACGTGCGGATTACGTCGGTGGGGAATCGCGGCGGCTGGTCGATCGCCTGTTCGGCGGGCGTGCGGCGCCGCTGTTTGCGCATCTCGCCGAAAACGAAGCGCTCACGGAACAGGATCTCAGCGAGATCGAGACTCTGCTGAAGGAGCTGCGCAAATGAGCGATTTCCTGATCGAGACTCTGGTATGGACCGGTGCGCTGATCGCTTTGGTCCTCGTCCTGCGCCGTCCGGTCGCGCGCCAGTTCGGCGCCGGGGCCGCCTATGCCCTGTGGTTCCTGCCCGCCGCGCGGCTCGTGATGCCGCCGCTGCTGCTGCCCGCTTGGCTGGCGCCCGATGCCGAACCGGTGCCCTATTCCGTTGAGCCCCTGGCGATGACTTCCTCGGCGGGCGCTTTGCCGCTGGCGGGGAACGAGCTTGGCGAGATCGCGCCGGTCGAACCTGCCGTCAGCTTCGACGTCGCCGCGGTCCTGTTGGCGCTCTGGCTGCTCGGCGCGGCGATTTTCTTCGTGCGTCGGTTCGCTCTCTATCACCGGATACGGGCGGAATTGCTCAATGGGGCGCGTCCGGTCGGGGAGGTCGGCACTGTGCGGCTGGTCGAAACCGATGCGGTGGACGGCCCGCTCGCCTTCGGAGTGATCGACCGGGTTATCGCGCTTCCCACTGGCCTCATGAACAGCCGCGATCGCAGGGCGCGCGACCTCGTGATCGCGCATGAGCTTGCGCATCATCGTGGTCGCGATCTGCTCGTCAACATGCTCGTCCAGCCGCTCTTCGCGCTGCACTGGTTCAATCCGCTGGGCTGGATGGGCTGGACGGCGATGCGGCGCGATCAGGAAGCGGCCTGCGATGCCCGCGTCGTGGCGCGCAGTGACGCCGAGGAGCGGGCGACCTACGCCGCCGTCATCGCCAGCTTCGCTACCCGTGCAGGAACCGGCGGCCGCCCGGCGCTCGCCGCCCCGATGGCCTGCCCGGTGCTCGGCGACAAATCGATCATCCACCGTTTGAGGAGCCTGACCATGACCGAGATATCACCGCGCCGCCGGATGGCCAGCCGCGCGCTATTGGTGGGCGGCGCACTTGCGCTGCCGCTGACCGCATCGATCACCTATGCAGAGACGATCGGGCAGGAGATCGAAGTCCCGACGCCGCCCGCTCCCCCAACTCCGCCGGCTGCCCCCGATGCACCGCTCCCGCCGACGCCGCCCCAACCGGGCGAGTTCGACGACGAGACCCGTGAGGAAATCGCGGAGATGGAACAGGAGCTCGACGAAATGCAGGACGAGGTCGCGGAAGTGGAACGCGAGATCGTGAAGGATGGCCAGCGCCAGGTGATCCGCATCCGCCGCAGCGGTAAGCCGGGCGCGGAACAGCAGCGGGTTCAGCGGATTGTCCGCTTCGGCGATCTCGAGATCGAGCCTGCCGATCGCGCGAAATTAGAGAAGGCGCTTGAGAAATTCCGGACCGAGGGCAGCGCAATGAATGTTGATGCGGAAAGGATCAGGGCACAAGTCGAAAGCTCCATGTCTTCCAAGACCGGTTTCGAGCTTGAGTGCCCCGAGGGTTTGCGTGAGGCTCTTGCGAAAACCGTCGATGGAAACGGGCGCGAGCTGACCGTGCTTTGCCGTTCGAACGCCTTTTCGGCGGCGCGCAGTAGCATTTTGCAGGCGCGAAGCGCAATCGCTCGCGATCCCCAGCTTTCCGAAAAATCTCGCACCGAAGCCCTGCGTTCGATGGACGAGGCGCTCGCCGAGGTCGAAGCGTCGCGCAAGGAAGCTGGCGGCGCCTGAGCCGCTGCTCCTACCCGATATTGGTTATCGCGTCGCAGGCCCTGTCGTCGCCCCGCAAGCCCAGCCTCAGCGCATCGCTGCGCTGCTGGCTGGTGCCGTGGGTGAAGTTCTCGCTCGACACGCGGCCACCGGTCAGGCGATCGTCCCCGATGGCCGCAGCTGCCTGCATGCCCTCCTCGATATCGCCGGGCTCGATCAGATTGCGGTTCTTGCCCGCCCAGACGCCGGCATAGCAATCGGCCTGCAATTCGGTGAGGACCTGCAACTGGTTCGCCGCGCGCGGGTTCTGGCGCTTGGCGCTGTCCATCGATCCGAGAATGCCGGTTATGTTCTGGACATGGTGCCCGTATTCGTGCGCCACCACATAATAGCGCGCGAAATCTCCGCGATCGCCTGACATCTGCGCAAGCTGATCGTAGAAATTCGTGTCGATATAGATGCGCTGATCGCCGGGGCAGTAGAATGGGCCCATCCCGACAGAAGCGTTGCCGCACGCGGTCCGAAAGCTCCGGGTCGTTGCGAAACGCAGGCCCGGTTCCTGGAAGCGATCCCCGTATCCCTGATTGGCAAAGGTCTGCGACCAGGTTTCGTTGAGCGATGTCAGCGCGTTGCAGGTTTCGGTCGCATAATCGTTGCTGGAGCAGACCGCCTGCTCGTCCTCGCTGCCGGGGGCCTGTTGCGGGGCGCTCTGCTGCATGCCTTCGACGGTAGCCGCGGTCTGCATCGGATCGAGCCCGAAGACGAAATAGCCGATGGCTGCGAGAATGATGGTGCCGCAGCCAAGACCCCCGGCCTTTCCGCCAGGCAATCCGCCACTCGTCGTGCCGACATCGATTTTGCTCGTATCGAACGGATTGAGCCGCATCCTGTATCCCCCATGATTGACCGCGCCATCCTGCTGGGCGATGGCCGTGATTGCAAACATAACTCCCGGAGCCTGAAATGTTTCAACCCGATTTCCTCAAAGGCAAGCGCGCTCTCGTGACCGGATCGACCAGCGGCATCGGTCTTGCTGTCGCGCGGGCCCTTCACGCCGAGGGGGCCGAGGTGGTTCTCAACGGCTTCGGCGATCAGTACGAGATCGCGAAACTGTGCGACGAACTCGGCGCCGCCCATTCGGGCGCCGACCTGACGAATGTGTCGGAAATCGAAGAGATGATGCAGGACGCGGGCGGGATCGACATCCTCGTCAACAATGCCGGGATGCAGTTCGTCAGCCCGGTCGAGGAATTTCCGGTCGCGAAATGGGACCAGATCATCGCTCTCAATCTGAGCGCCGCCTTCCATACTTCGCGGCTCGCGGTGCCGCATATGAAGAAGAACGGGTGGGGCCGGATCATCACCACCGCGAGCGCCCATTCGCTGACTGCCAGCCCTTACAAGAGCGCCTATGTCGCGGCGAAGCATGGGATCGCGGGCCTCACCAAGACCCTCGCGCTGGAACTGGCGCAGGACGGAGTGACCGCGAACTGCATCAGTCCCGGCTATGTCTGGACCCCGCTGGTCGAAAACCAGATTCCCGACACGATGAAGGCGCGCAACATGACGCGCGAGCAGGTGATGAACGACGTCCTGCTCGCCAAGCAGCCGACCAAGCAATTCGTCCAGCCCGAAGAGATCGGCGCGCTGGCCGTGTTCCTGTGTTCGGACGCGGGCCGCAACGTCAACGGCGCGAACTGGAGCGTGGATGGGGGCTGGACGGCGGAGTAATCCCGCGAGCCGGGGCATGGCACTAGCGAGAACGCCGATCTGTCGTTACATGGGCCGCCACATTTCTCCCCCCGGCAGGCGATTCTCATAGTGGCACATCTCGACATCCCCCTTGGTCTGACTTTCGACGACGTGCTGCTGCGCCCGGCGGAGAGCGACATCCTGCCCTCCATGGCCCGCACCGCGACCATGTTGACGCGCGAGATCGGGCTCAACATCCCCGTCATCTCCAGCGCGATGGACACTGTGACCGAGGCCGACATGGCGATCGCGATGGCGCAATTGGGCGGGATCGGCGTGCTCCACCGCAATCTCGAGGTCGACGAGCAGGTCGCCGCCGTGCGCGCCGTGAAGCGGTATGAGAGCGGCATGGTCGTCAATCCGATCACCATCCATCCCGACGCGACTCTGGGCGAGGCGCAGGCGATCATGGCCGCGAACCGCATCAGCGGCATCCCCGTGACCGACAGAGGCGGAAAGCTGGTCGGCATTCTCACCAATCGCGATGTCCGGTTCGCGGAAAATCCCGGCCAGCCGGTGCGCGAATTGATGACGGTGGACAATCTCGCCACCGTGCCGCTCGGCACCAGCCAGGAAGAGGCGCGCCGTCTCCTGCACCAGCGCCGGATCGAAAAGCTGCTGGTCGTGGACGGTGAGGGCAAGTGCGTTGGCCTGATCACGGTCAAGGATATCGAAAAGGCGGTCGCCTATCCCGAAGCCACGAAGGACGCGAACGGTCGCCTGCGCGTCGCCGCCGCGACCACGGTCGGCGACAAGGGGTTCGAGCGGACCGAGGCGCTGATCGATGCCGAACTGGACGTGGTCGTCATCGACACCGCGCATGGGCACAACAAGGACGTTGCGCGCGCAGTGGAGCGGGTGAAAAAGCTGTCGAACAGCGTGCAGGTCATCGCGGGCAATGTCGCCACGGCGGAAGCGACGCGGGCGCTGATCGATGCGGGCGCAGATGCGGTCAAGGTCGGAATCGGGCCGGGCTCGATCTGCACGACCCGCGTGGTGGCGGGCGTCGGCGTGCCGCAATTGACGGCGATCATGGATTGCGCCGAAGCGGCGGAGAAAAACGGCGTGCCGGTTATCGGCGATGGTGGCCTTCGTACCAGCGGCGATGCGGCCAAGGCGCTGGCAGCGGGCGCGAGCTGCATCATGGTCGGATCGATGCTGGCGGGCACCGAAGAGGCGCCAGGCGAAACATTCATCTATCAGGGCCGCAGCTACAAGAGCTATCGCGGCATGGGCAGCGTGGGTGCGATGGCGCGGGGCAGTGCGGACCGCTATTTCCAGCAGGACGTGTCGCAGCAGAAGCTGGTGCCCGAAGGGATCGAGGGGCAGGTGCCGTTCAAGGGTCCGGCGGCCGCCGTGGTCCATCAGCTGGTCGGCGGCATCAAGGCGGCGATGGGCTATACCGGCAGTGCCACGATCGAGGATCTGCGCAAGCGCGCGCAATTCGTCCGCATCACCAATGCGGGCCTCACCGAAAGCCACGTTCACGACGTTGCGATCACGCGCGAGGCGCCGAATTATCCGACGCGCTGAGGCATGACTCCCGCTGCCCGCGTCCAGACCGCGATCGAACTGCTCGATACGATCATCGCCAGCGCGCGCACCAAAGGCGCGCCCGCCGATCGCATTCTCGGCGACTGGTTCAAGCAGAACCGCTTCGCCGGATCGAAGGACCGCCGCGCCATTCGCGAGCTGGTCTATGCCGCCATCCGCGCCTGCGGGCCCGTGCCCAAACACGGGCGCGCGGCCATGCTGCGGTTGGGGCAGGGCGATCCTTCCATCCTCCCGCTGTTCGACGGATCGAATTACGGTCCGGCTCCGATCGGGGCAAAGGAGGTCTCTGCCGAAGGCGGCGTAGCGCCGGACTGGCTGGTCGAACGGCTCGCGGCCTCGGGCGTCGAAGGAGAGGAGGCCATGGCCCTGCTCGATCGCGCACCGCTGGATGTTCGCGTCAACACGCTGAAGGCCGAACGCGCGACGCTGGCCTTGCCGGTCGAGACCGAACCGACCGCCGCGCCCAACGGTCTGAGGCTTCCGATCGGTACGCAGGTCGAACAATGGGCCGAGTATCGCGATGGCAAAGTCGAGGTGCAGGACACCGGATCGCAGCTCGCGTGTTTGGCCGTCGGCGCGCAGCCGGGAGAGACCATCGTCGATCTGTGCGCCGGGGGCGGGGGCAAGACGCTGGCGCTTGCCGCGGCGATGGACGGTCTGGGAAGGTTGATCGCCAGCGACACTGATCGCGGGCGTCTCTCTCGTCTGAGCCCGCGCGCCGAACGCGCCGGGGCTGCGATGATCGAGACGATCCTGCTCGATCCCAAGCGTGAGATGGAGGCGCTGTCCGATCTTACCGGACGGGCCGATGCGGTCCTGGTCGACGCGCCGTGCTCCGGCACCGGCACATGGCGGCGCAATCCCGAAGCGCGCTGGCGGCTGGACGAGGCGGAGCTGGCGCGGCTGCGCGCGGCGCAGGACCATGTGCTCGACATCGCGGCCGGACTGGTGCGGCCGGGCGGACGGATCGTCTTCGTCACCTGCTCGCTTTTGGACGAGGAGGGAGCGGAGCGGTTCGACGCCTTCCTTCAGCGCCATCAGACCCTGACGGCGCAACCGCTCGCCCTGCCGCTCGGCGCCGCGCGCGGGAAAGGGTGGCGGCTTTCGCCCTATCGGGACAAGACCGACGGGTTTTTCATCGCCTGTGCAGGTTGAGCGTGGTAGATCGGCGATCGTGATGCCATCCCAGGTTCATTCCCCTACGGCCCGTCACGACGTTCTGGAGACGATCATGCGTTTTGCCCCCGCTGCCGCCGCCCTTTCGCTGGCCCTCGCTCTGACTGCGAGCGTGAGTTGGGGAGCGCAGCGTGAGCCGGCGCCGCGCGCCGCCGTGTTGATCGCGCAGGGCGATGCCTCGATGAAGGCGGGCGATACCCAGGCCGCGATCGACGCTTACGAAGCTGCACTGACGGTCGATCCCGCCTACACGCCGCTCCTCATCCACCTCGCCGAAGCGGCGCGGCAGGAGCAATTGCAGGGCAAGGCGATCCGCTATTATCGCGAGGCGCTGGTCCGCGATCCGCGTAATGTCGCCGCGATCGCGGGCGAGGGCGAGGCGCTGGTCGAAAAGGGTGCGCTGGAAAAGGCGCGGCTCAACCTCGCCAAGCTGGAATCGCTGTGCGGGGGCGGATGCGCGGAAACCGGCGAACTGGCCGCCGCGATCGAAGCCGGTCCGAAAGAGCGCGTGCTGACGGCCGAGGCGGTGATGCCGGACGCGCAGGTCACGCAGGACAATTGACGCAAAGCCGGTGACGATGAACCGTCGCGCAGCGCTGGGGCTTGCGGCCACTTTGCCGATCGCCGGTCTCGCGGCAAATCGGGCCGAGGCCTGTTCGATAGTGGTCGGATCGCCCGAAGAGCAGGCCCGTCGCCTCCCCGATCTTGTTCGCCTGTTCCGCGCGTGGTTCGAGCGGGATGATCTCGCGTTTCTCGGCACGTTCTACGGCCCGCGCAACTCCAACGGTCTCTCCGTCACGGACGACATCATGCGCCGCTATATCGCCGCAGCGGAGGATCGCGAACCGGCGCGGCTGTTCGCGGAGATGTTCACCGATCCGAATACCATCAAGCTGCTACAACGGATCGCCGGAATCGGTGATCGCGCCCTTGTCGCAGTCAGCGAAGAGGGCACTCAGGAAACACCGTCCCCCTGCCCGGGCGTGAAGACGCTGCACCTGTTTCTGGTGGGCTACCAGATAAATCGGCCGAGCTCGCTGCGGCTTATCGAGAGCCAGCCCTGGTCGGGCTATGGCGCACAGTTCGACTGGACGCTGTAAGCGCGCAGGGCCGTCGGCTCAGACCAGTTCGCGAAACGCTTCGACCACGGTGCGATAGACCCGCTTCTTGAACGGGATGATCATCTCGGGAAGCTCGTCCACCTCGACCCATTTCCAGTCGCAGAATTCGGCTGGATCATGGGCGTTGAGGTTCACGTCCTCGTCGCTGCCGGTGAAGCGGGCGAGGTACCAGACCTGCTCCTGCCCGCGATATTTCCCGCCCCACAATTTGCCGATCAGCTCTTCGGGGAGGTCGTAGCGGATCGGTTCCTCGGTCGATTTGAGGATCGTGACCTTGTCGCTCGTCACGCCGGTTTCTTCGTGCAGTTCGCGCAAGGCCGCATCGCGCAGATCCTCGCCCTCGTCGACCCCGCCCTGGGGCATCTGCCACCAATCGCCTTCCTTGGTGTCGATCCGGCGTCCGACGAAGGCCTGGCCTTTGGCATTGACCAGCATCACACCGACGCAGGGGCGATAGCCCGGTTCGCTCGTCCCGTTCATGCCGCGATCCGATCCAGCTTGATGCGGATCGCGCCGAGAAAGGCATCGACATCCTTCTGTCCGCTTGGGATCGCCTTCCGCAGGGTCGTGAAGCCATGGATGATGCCGGGAAATTCGAAATAGGCGACCTCAGTCCCCTGCTGGATGAGGTGCGCGGCATATTCGCGGCCTGAATCGCGCAAGGGGTCCAACCCTGCGGTGCAGATGACGGTGGGCGGGGTGTTCGCGCAATCGCCGATCATGGGCGTGGTGCGCGGATCGCTCGGATCGCCGCCATATTGCTTGGTGAACCAGGCCATGGTCGGGCCCGTCAGGAGATAGCCGTCGGAAAACTGCTTGAGGCTTTCATGCTCCGAAATGTCGCTCGCCACCGGATAGATCGGGGCTTGGACGAGCACGGGGACGTCCGCAGGATCGTTCACCAGCGCATTGGTCGTAACGATGGTCAGATTTCCGCCCGCGCTGTCGCCCGTCAGCACGAGCCCGGTGAATGTGCGATCCAGTTCCTCAGGCGAGGACGCGATCCAGCGTGCCGCCGCTTCGCAATCGTCGGGCGCGGCGGGGAAGGGATGTTCGGGCGCGAGCCGGTAATCGACCGAGATGACCGGCAGGTCGAGCTGGTGCGCGATTTCGGTGCAGAGCGAATCGTAGACTTCGAGATCGCCGATCACGAACCCCCCGCCATGGAAGAAGACGACGCAAGGCCCCGCCTCGCGCGTTTCCTTCGTGTCGTAGAAGCGCAGCGGAATGTCGCCCGCGGAGCCGGGGCAGGCGAGATCGCGCTTGACCGCCATGGCGCGCGCGGGCGCTTCGGCGAGGCTGCCCATGGCGCGCATCTGCTGTCTGCCGATCTCTGCGCCGACCTCTTCGACGCCCTGACCACCGATCTGTTCGAGCATGTCGAGAAACCCGCGCACATCTTCGCGCACGAAATGTTCGGTATCGGCCATGGCTTTGCTCTCCGGTAAATCGCTTTCGGAGGGACTTAGCGCAGGAGGCCCGCTTTTCCAGCCGCCATTTGTTGGCTAGCAGAGAATATTGATTGCGGGAGGGTGGGGCGCCACCTAGGTCGCCACCTTAAGAGAGGGCGCCCTGTTGGGCGTCGAGAGACACGGCGCCGCAAGATGGCGCGTATGAAGCAAGGATGCACCGGATGGCCAACGCCGCCGCAGCCACGCCGCAGGACGGCGCCACTCAGACAGCAGCGGATGCCAAGGCGGAGTCAGGCCTAGATTCCGTCGTCGTGCGCTTCGCGGGCGATTCCGGAGACGGGATGCAACTGACCGGCGGGCAGTTCACGCTGTCCACCGCACTGGCGGGCAACGATCTCGCCACCTTCCCCGATTTCCCGGCGGAAATCCGCGCGCCGCAGGGTACGCTGTTCGGCGTATCGGCCTTCCAGATCAATTTCGGCAGCCGCGCGATCCACACTGCGGGCGATGCGCCCGACGTGCTGGTGGCGATGAACCCGGCCGCGCTGAAGACCAATCTGGCGGCCCTGAAGCCCGGCGGGCTGGTGATCGCGGATACCGGTGCCTTCACCAAGCGCAATCTCGACAAGGCGAAATACGACAGCAACCCGCTGGAAGATGGCAGTCTGGCGAAGTTCGACCTGCTCGCCTTCGACATCAGCGAAAAGACGATCGAAGCGGTCAAGCCCTTCGGCCTCGGCAACAAGGATGCGCTGCGGTCCAAGAACATGTGGACGCTCGGCCTCGCGCTGTGGATGTTCGACCGTCCGCGCGAGCCGATCCATAACTGGCTGAAGTCGAAATTCGCCAAGGCGCCGGACATCGCGGATGCGAATATCGCCGCGCTCGATGCGGGCCACGCTTATGGCGAGACGGCGGAATTGTCGGGGCCGCAGGGCAATGTGTTCCGCCAATTGCATGTCGATCCGGTCGAAAGCGAGCCGGGCCTCTATCGCACGGTGACCGGCGCCGAGGCCGTGTCGCTCGGCCTCGTCGCAGGCGCGCAGCTGGCCGAACTGCCGATGTTCTTCGGCGGCTATCCGATCACGCCGGCGAGCGCGATCCTGCACCATCTGGCGCGGCTCAAGGAATTCGGCGTCACCACCTTCCAGGCGGAGGACGAGATCGCCGCAGTCTGCGCCGCCATCGGCGCGAGCTATGCCGGGCAGTTGGGTGTCACCAGCTCGTCCGGCCCCGGCATCGCCTTGAAGACCGAGGCGATCGGGCTCGGCATCATGACCGAGCTGCCGCTCGTCATCGTCAATTCGCAGCGCGGCGGACCGAGCACGGGTCTGCCGACAAAAACCGAACAGAGCGATCTCTATCAGGCGGTCTATGGCCGCAACGGCGACGCGCCCATGCCGGTGATCGCCGCGCGCAGCCCGTCCGACGCGTTCGAAGTCGCCATCGAAGCCTGCCGCATCGCAGTCGAATACATGACTCCGGTCATGCTGCTGACCGACGGCTATATCGCCAATGCCGCCGAACCGTGGAAAGTGCCGGACCCGGCGGATTTCGCGCCGTTCCCGGCGGAATTTCTCGATACGCCGAATGATGGCGAGAACTTCCTGCCCTACAAGCGCGACCAAAAGGGCGCGCGGCCCTGGGTCAAGCCCGGCACGCCCGGCCTGCTCCACCGCATTGGCGGGATCGAGAAGCACGAGACGACCGGCAATATCGATTACTCGCCCGACAACCACCAGCGCATGACCGATGCGCGCAAGAACAAGGTCGAGAACATCGCCGTGCCCGACCAGCAGGTCGCGCTGGGTGAGAAGACCGGGACGCTCGCCGTGGTCGGCTGGGGCAGCACCTATGGCCCGATCCACCAGGCAGTGCGCCGCAGCATCGCGAAGGGCCATTCGGTCAGCCATATCCATGTGCGCCACATCTGGCCGCTGCCCGGCAATCTCGGCGAGCTGCTCATGGGTTTCGACCATGTGCTGGTGCCCGAAATGAACACCGGCCAGTTCAAGACCGTGTTGCGCGACCAGTTCCTGGTCGATGCGACCCCGCTTACCAAGACCAGCGGTCAGCCGTTCCAGATCGCCGAACTGGAAGCCGCGATCGCGAAATATTTCGACGGGATCGACGGGAATGAGGGCGGTCAGGTAAAGGTCAACGAGCAACAGCTTCCAAGCACTGAGGTCGATGGATGACTGACTTATCAACCTATGAGAATGCTCTTCAGGACATGCTTTTCGAGCTTAATGAATTGTTCGCCGAGTATACCGATGCAGGTGAAGAAGCAAAGCGCGCCTTGATGCACGTCGGCGGTATAATCAAAAACAAATTTTTCGCTTTTGAATTGGAAAAGCCTGAATTGAGTGGGCCTTTGGCCGATCCCGAGATTTGGTACATGGGAGTTTCGAAATGAACGCACCCGTAAAGATCGAAACCACGCTCAAGGACTGGGAAACAGATCAAGAGGTCCGCTGGTGTCCCGGCTGCGGGGATTATGCGATCCTGAAAGCCGTGCAGCGCACGCTCCCGCAATTGGGCGCGGACCCGGCGAAGACGGTGTTCATCTCCGGCATCGGATGTTCCAGCCGTTTCCCCTATTACATGGAAAGCTACGGCTTCCACACGATTCACGGCCGTGCGCCCGCGGTGGCGACGGGTGTCAAGCTCGCCAATCCCGAGCTCGATATCTGGCTCGTGACCGGCGATGGCGACGGCCTGAGCATCGGGGGCAATCACCTGATGCATGTCCTGCGCCGCAACGTGAACATGCAGATCATGCTGTTCAACAACGAGATCTACGGCCTCACCAAGGGGCAGGCCTCGCCCACCAGCCGCGAGGGCACTCGTTCGCCGTCCAGCCCGCTCGGCAGCGTGGATCACCCGGCCAAGCCGGCCGCTTTCGCGCTGGGCGCAGGCGCGCGCTTCGTCGGACGCGGGTTCGACGTGTCGAAGCACTTGCCCGACGTGCTCAAGGCCGCACACGCCCATCAGGGCGCTGCCTTCATCGAAATTTTCCAGAACTGCATCGTCTACAACAAGGACGTGTTTGACGATTTTGCCGCGCCGAAAGGTGCCGAAGATCGCCAGCTATGGCTTGAGGACGGCAAGCCGATGTTGTTCGCGGGCGAGACGAAGGGCATCGCGCTCGATCGCGACGCGCTGGAGCTGAAGGTCGTCGATGTCGCGGACGGTGACTGGGAAGCGGCGGGCGTGCTGGTTCACGATGTCACCAAGCGCCAGGTCGCGCATATGCTGGTCGATATGCCGTTCGGGCCGTTCCCGATGGCGCTCGGCGTGCTCTACGACGATCCGCGCCCGACATTCGAAAGCGCCGTGATCGCCGAGCGCGAGCAGGCCAGCGCGGGCAAGGAAGCCAACCTCGCCAAGCTGCTCGCCAAGGGGCAGACCTGGACGGTATCGGGCACGGCGCAGGATCCGATCTGATACGGAGCGCGGAAAATCCTGTCTCGCAAATGAACCATCGGGCGTCTCTTTCGTAAGGGGGACAAGCGCGCCGCGAGTTGCGGTGCGCGTATCAACAGGAGGACATTCCTTGAAAAAGCTCGCAATTCTTGCCGTCTCGACAGCCGCCCTCGCGCTGACGGCTTGTTCGGACGATCCGAACGAAACCCCGATCACCCAGGAAGCCGCGCCCGATATGGATGCAGAGGTTCTGGCCGACGACGCCATGCCGGTGGGCGGCGATCTGAACGAGACGCAGCAGGCATCCTACGATGCCATGGATCGTCAGGCGGTGAGCGACGAGTACGACACCAATCGCGATACGATGATAGCCGAAAGCGCATCCGCTTCCGGCACTTCGGCTGGCACGGCATCGAACAGCGACAGCATGTCGGGTTCGTCCGGCGCGAATTCCACGTCCAGCTCCGGCACTTCGAATTCGGAGAATGCAATGGAGGACAATTCCGGCAATTCGAACGTCGCCGCCTTGCCTGCGCGTTCGCAGATGGATTTCGCCTATCTCGACCGCAATTCCGACGGCCAACTCTCGGTCGCGGAATATGCCATCTGGGCGGTGCGCGCCAATCCGAACACGCCGGTCGCGAACGATCAGACCAAGCCCTACATCTCGACCGACCAGATCAACGAGGCGGGCCAGACGTTCTTCTATTTCGACGAGGACGGTGACAGCTATCTCAGCAATGCCGAATTTACGGCCGCGCGCAACAGCGCACGCACCCCGGGTGGTTCGACCATGTAAGCGCACAGCGCGATACGATTCAAAAAGGGCATCGGAGCGATCCGGTGCCCTTTTTCTTTGGCGATCAGACGGTTTCGGTATCTTCGCCCGGTCCTTCGATGCGATGACGCTGTTGAAGGTTAGTCGCGATCAGGCCTGTGAGGAGAGCCCATGCGGCTCCCACCGTCCAGCCGCCCAGCACGTCGCTGGGATAATGGACGCCGAGATAGATCCGGGTGACGCCGATCACGAACACCAGAAAGGCGGCGGCCCCGATTACGAAACTGCGCGTGCGGCGCTCCTCATAACCGCGCGCAATCAACACGGCGAGCGTCAGATAGACGATGGCGCTGTTCATCGAATGGCCGCTCGGAAAGCTGAGCGAATGCACCTCGACCAGATGGGGCACGATTTCGGGCCGCTCGCGCGCGAACAGGGCTTTCAGGACACGGCCCATGACCGCTCCGCCGCCGATCGCCACTGCCGTATATAGCGCATGATGCCAGCGCCCGCGCAGCAGCATGAACGCGATCGCCAGCAAAGTGACCAATGTCAGGACGGTCACCCCGCCCAGCGCGGTCAGGTCGCGCATCGAAGCGAGGAGCCATGCCGGCCCGATCGGGGTCGAAAGGTCGCACGGCATCCTAAGGGCCTTGAGGATGGCGATGTCGAACGCCGCGGTCTCACCCTCGCTCATCTCGCCCGCAAGCTTGATGAAGAGCGCGGCGAGCGCGCCGCCGATGCCGAGACCGATCAGCAGGCGCTGTTCGCGGTGAAGGGTGGTCTTGAGAGTGGAAAGCCGCATTTGCGCAGCTATAGCGATCGCGCGCGGCGATGCACGAAGTGTCGGTCGAGCCATCAGGGAGAAGGACGCTGGACAATCTCACCCATTCGCTTGTCGGCGCGCTGATCGGGCAGGCGGGGCTGAAAAGGAAGACCGGGCTCGCCATGCCCGCGCTGATCATCGGCGCGAACCTGCCCGATGTGGATGCGGCGTGTTTCCTGTGGCTCGACGGAGTCGAGCATCTGGGATTTCGGCGCGGGATTACGCATGGCCCTCCCGCCTGGGTGCTGCTCCCGCTGGTCTTGGCCGCGATTCTGTGGGGATTCGATCGCTGGCAGAGCAAACGCGGCAAGCGGCCGGAAGGGCGGCTGCCGGTCAGCTTCAAATGGCTCTATCTGCTCTCGCTCGCCGGATGCCTGACGCATCCCGCGCTCGATTGGCTGAACGTATATGGCATCCGCCTGCTCGAACCGTTTTCGAGCCGCTGGTTTTATGGCGACACGCTGTTCATCATCGACCCGTTCCTGTGGCTGCTGTTCGGATTTGCGACCTGGTTCTCGCTGCGGCGGGAAAAGCGCGGGAAAGACTGGCGCCGGCCCGCGAGGATCGCGCTCTCGGTCGGGCTCGCCTATATCGGGCTGAACGGCGCGATCACCTATTCCGCGGAAAATGGCGCATCGGAGGGTCCGACCGGAAACGCCACCGTCATCGCCAGCCCGCCACCGCTGAAATCCTGGGATCGGGAGATGATCACCGGAGGCAATGGGCTGTATGCAGTCGACGGCGAGGCTTTGCCCGGGATCCCGCTCGATCGGTGCGATCTAGCGGCGGCGCGGGCGCGCGATCCGCAGGTCGAGGCCTTCCTGTTCTGGTCGCGCACGCCCTTCGTGGTGCCCGAAGAGGATGGGTCCTACACGCTCCACGATGCGCGCTTCTACGATCCGCGCAGTCGCGGGCGCTTCTCGGTCAAGCTCGGGAGTGGCGTTTGCGAGGAACCTGTGCCCGGCTAGCGCGGTTCTGACCCTGAGCCGTTTACGAAGGGGAGGGGGTCGCCATTTCACAGCCACAGATAGTCTGGTTGCGCCGCGATCTGCGCATGAAGGATCAGCCCGCGCTCCACGCCGCGGCGCAGGCGGGGCCGGTGATCCCGGTCTTCGTCTATGACGAGGAGCGGGGCGGCGACCATGCCTATGGTGGTGCGTCCAAATGGTGGCTGCACCACTCGCTCGAAAGCTTCGCGACCTCGCTCGGCAAGCGCCGCTCGCAACTCGTGCTGCGAAAGGGCGATGCGCCGCAAGTGCTCGCAAGCATCGCGGAGCAGACCGGGGCGGCCTCGATCCATGCGATGCGCCATTACGAACCCTGGTGGAAAGAAGCCGAGGACGAGCTGCGCGATGCGCTCGGCGATGAATGCGATCTCTGCCTCTATGACGGCAATTACCTGCTTCCGCCCGGCACCGTCACGACCAATTCGGGCGATCCCTACAAGATCTACACGCCGTTCTCGAAGGCGATGCTCGACGAGATGCCGCCGCGCGATCCCCTGCCGGAGCCCGAGACGATCCATTCGCCGGACGACTGGCCTGACGGCGACGATCTTTCGGATTGGACGCTGCTGCCCACCAAGCCCGACTGGGCCGGGGGCATTCGCGATTTCTGGGAGGTCGGCGAGGATGCCGCCCACGACCGGCTCGAGTGGTGGGCGGACGAGGTCGCGAAATACGACGATGGGCGCAATCTCCCCTCGGTCGATCGCACCAGCCGCCTTTCGCCGCATCTGCATTGGGGTGAGATCAGCCCTGCAACCGTGTGGCACCGGCTTAAGGACAAGAGGTCGGACGGGTGGAAGACCTTCGCCAAGGAAGTGATCTGGCGCGATTACACGCAGAACGTGATCGACCAGTTTCCCGACTACCCGCGCGAGAGCTATCGCGATTACGACGAGCGGACCTTGTGGCGCAATCCCGCAGCAGGGCACCTGATCCGCGAGGATCTCGAATGCTGGCAAAAGGGGATGACGGGCTATCCCGTGGTCGATGCCGGGATGCGCCAGCTATGGAAGACCGGCTGGATGCACAACCGGGTCCGCATGATCTGCGCCAGCTTCCTCGTCAAACATCTGCTGATCGACTGGCGCTACGGCGAGCGGTGGTACTGGGATTGCCTCGTCGATGCCGATTACGGGAATAACGGCGTCAACTGGCAGTGGATTTCGGGCACGGGCGTGGACAGCAATATGTTCAGCCGGATCATGGCCCCGCTGACGCAGAGCGAGAAGTTCGACGCGGGCGACTATATCCGCGAATACGTGCCCGAACTCGCCGATATGGACGATGATTGCATCCACGATCCGCCCGACGACAAGCGTGGCGATTATCCGGTCAAGATGATCGCGCACAAGGAAGCGCGGGAACGGGCGCTGGAGGCCTATCGGGCCAGCAAGGACTAGGTCCCTTGTCGCAGGCCCCATCGCGCGTCATAGGCGCTGCGATGGATATGCCGACCAGCCGGGCTGGACAACAGCGGGGGGAGCGTCTGACGAGCGGGGCGCAGCGCTTCGCGCGCAGGCCCGGCCTCGTGGCGCGGCTGGTGGCGCCGGGTTTCGCGAAGGTGATCGACCGGATCGATGCGGCGCTGGTTTCCGGTGCGCTGCGCGCGACTCTCCCTGATGGGACACGGCGCATTCTGGGCGGGCGGGCGCCGGGCTTCGAATGCGATGTCGATCTCAGAAGCTGGAATGCTCTGGTGAGGCTCTCCAGCAATGGGTCCGTCGGCTGGTATCAGGCGTGGGAAGCAGGCGAATGGGCAAGCCCCGATCCGGTGCCCCTATTCGCCCTGTTCATGCAGCACGCGGCACGGCTGGGCGATACCGCGCGCGCCAAGGGTCCGTTCCGCCACGCTCTGAAACTCGCCCATTTCTGGAACCGCAACACGCATCGGGGCGCCCGGCGCAACATCTCCGCCCATTACGATCTCGGCAATGATTTCTACGCCGCGTGGCTCGATCCGACGATGAGCTATTCCTCCGGGCTGAACGTCGCAAAGGACTCGCTGGAAGCGGCGCAGAAGCGCAAATGGGCCGCGCTGTCGGACCGGATTGGGGAGGCGCAGAGCGTCCTCGAGATCGGCTGCGGCTGGGGCGCGCTTGCGGGCTATCTTGCGGGGCGGGGCAGCGATGTAACTGCGATCAGCCTTTCCGACGAGCAACTTGCCTGGGCGCGCGAACGCCATGCGGGGCCGAAATTCCGCAAACAGGATTACCGCGATGTCACCGGGCAATTCGACGCCATCGTCAGCGTCGAGATGGTCGAGGCTTTGGGGCGCGAATACTGGCCCACCTTCATGGACTGCATCGCGCATAACCTCAAACCGGGTGGGCGCGCGGCGATCCAGTATATTTCGATGCGCGACGATCTGTTCGACGCCTATGCGCAGAGTGCGGATTTCATCCAGGCCTATATCTTTCCCGGCGGCCTGTTGATCCGCACCAGCGAATTCCGCGCTCTCGCCGAAGCGCGCGGGCTGGCCTGGCGCGATCAGCTCGATTTCGGAATCGATTATGCCGAAACGCTGCGCGAATGGCGCGAGAATTTCGACCGTGCCGAGCGCGAGGGGCGCCTGCCATCCGGATTCGACCGCGCGTTCTGCGATCTGTGGCGCTATTACCTGATGTATTGCGAAGGCGGTTTCCGCGGCGGCGGGATCGATGTCCATCAGGTCACGCTGGTGAAAGAGGGGAGAGAATGATGCGCGCGTTTCTTACAGGGGTTGCGGCGTTCGCGGTGGCTGGGTGCAGCACGGTGGGAACCCATACGGCAGAGCCCGCCGCGATCGTCACCCAGTCGGTGCCCGAAACGATGGCCAGCCTCGACCCGGCGGATTCGATCCTGTTCTGGAGCGCAGAGCGCCGCTCCGCCGCGTTCCGCGACATGGAAGGCCTCTTTCCCGGAATGGAAGCGGCGCAGACCGGTCCGGTTCGAGAATTGCCGCGAGGACCTGCGCTAAGCGCCGAGACGCAGCAAGCGGCGCGCGCTTTCATGGCGCAGACCGATGCGGCGGGGCTGATGGTGCTGCGCGACGGCAAGGTCGTGTTCGAGGACTATGCGCTCGGCTTCCGCCCCGACGAGCGCTGGACCAGTTTCTCGGTCGCAAAAAGTTTCACCTCGACTCTGCTCGGCGCGGCCATCGCGGATGGCGCGATCGAGGGCGTCGACCAGCTGGTGACGGACATCATCCCGGCGCTGGCGGGCACGGCGTATGACGGCGTCACCGTGGGCCAGATCGCGACGATGACGTCTGGGGTCCGATGGAACGAGGACTATACCGACCCGAACAGCGATGTTGCGAAGATGCTCGCCGTCACTCCGGTGCCGGGCGAATCGCAGGCGATCACCTATGCCCGCACGCTGACGCGCGAGGCCCCGGCTGGCGAGAAATGGGTCTACAAGACGCTGGAGACCAATCTGCTCGGCGTGATCGTGGAAGAGGCGACGGGCCGCAGCTTGGCCGATTACGCGGGCGAGAAGATCGCGCGTCCGGCGGGTTTCGCGGGCAAGCTGTTCTGGATGCAGGATCTGACGGGCGGCAATATCGCGGGGTGCTGCATCTCGCTGCGCCTGTCCGATTATGCGCGCTTCGGCCAGTTCGTGCTGGAAGGGGGCGACGGTGTCGTGCCGCAGGACTGGTTCGCGCGCGCCACGGCCCCGTCCGTCCCGTTCGAAAACGCGCCCGGTTTCGGCTATGGATACCAGTGGTGGACTTATCCCGGCGCGTTCGGTGCGCAGGGGATCTTCGGCCAAGCGATCACCGTGGTACCGGAAAAGAATCTCGTGGTGGCCACGGTCAGCAATTGGCCCACCGCCACCAGCAGCGCCAATCGCAACGCCTTCAGAGATCTCGTAGGTCGGATCGCGGCGGAATAGCGCCGCGCCGGACCGTCCTGGGTCCGCTCACTCCTCGCGTGCGTAGCGGGCGAGGATCGCTTCATGGACGATCGGGCTGAGCATTTGATCGAAGGCGCATCCGACCGTGCAGGCGTTCCACCACACGACCTGCGCCTGCCGCGATTCGAGCCCCGGCAGGGTCAGCCAGCAGATCTGGCCCTCATACATCCGGCTGATCGTCGCGGCGGAAAAGCCCCCGATCGACAAATCCTGCACGACCGTTTCGAACGCGCCCGCGCCTGAAACACGCAGCCGCACGGGAATGGTCAGTCGCGTGCGCGGGGCGCTGCGATCTTCCTGGGCGGCGATGGTGTAGCGATCGGAAGAGATCAGAGTCACGGACCGGAACTTTCTGCTTGGCTTGACGCGGGGGATGAAAATCGCGCAGCCAGGCTAATTCCGGTGCAATGAATTGGGTTAACCCGGTTCGGACACCCGCTCTCGATGGGCGCTGTCGAAGCCGTTAACCATCAGCTCCACGATCCGGTCGGCCACGACGTCCGGTTCCTTGACCGTCTTGGGGTCCTCGCCCGGATAGGCCTTGGCCCGCATCGATGTGCGCGTGGCGCCGGGATCGAGGATCGCGACGCGGACCTTGCTGACCTTTTCGACCTCCTGCGCATAACTTTCGAGCAGATTGTCGAACGCCGCCTTGGTGGAGGCATAGGCGGACCAGTAGGCGCGCGGGGTCTCGCCGACGCTGCTGGTGAGGCCGATGACTTTCGCCGCTTCGGCGCGCTTCAGCAGCGGGTCGAACGCCGCCAGCAACGCCTGTGTGGCGAGAATATTGGTCGTGATCGCCTGGCCGAACTGCTTGGCGTCGATCTGGGTGACGGGAGTCAGTGTGGGCAGATAGGCCGCGGCGATCACCAGCCCGTCCAGCGTGTCCCAGCGCCCTGCGATCGCACTGGCGAGGCGGGCGATCCCGTCCGTCTCGGTCAGGTCGACGGGTGCGATGGTGGAAGCGCCGCCCGCCTCGTGGATCGCATCCTCGACCGCTTCCAGCGCGCGCACGTCGCGGCCCGTCAAAATCACATGCGCGCCCTGCGCGGCGAGGGCCTTCGCCGTTGCGGCGCCGATCCCCTTGCTCGATCCGGTGACGAGGACGGTGCGGCCCTCCAGGGCTTTATCGGCCATCAGGCGACCTTTCCGACAGGGAGCGAGAGCTGGCGCTGATCGTCCTCGCGCTTGCGCAGATCGGTCAGCGAAGTGGGGTATTCGCCGGTGAAGCACGCATCGCAGAATTGCGGACAGGCGGTCTTGCGCGGCCCTTCGCCGACTGCGCGATAGAGCCCGTCGATGGAAACGAAGGCGAGGCTGTCCGCCTTGATGAACTGGCGCATGGGTTCGAGTTCCATGCGCGCGGCGAGCAATTTGGAGCGTTCGGGCGTGTCCACGCCGTAGAAGCAGCTATGCGCGGTAGGCGGGCTGGCGACGCGGAAATGGACTTCGGTCGCGCCGGCATCGCGCATCATCTCGACGATGGAGAGGCTGGTCGTGCCGCGCACGATCGAATCGTCGATGAGGACGATGCGCTTGCCGCGCACGAGTTCGCGATTGGCGTTGTGCTTGCGCTTGACGCCCGCATGGCGCGCGCCGTCGCTCGGCTGGATGAAGGTGCGCCCGACATAGTGCGAGCGGATGATTCCGAGTTCGAAGGGGATGCCCGAGGCTTGCGCGTAGCCGATCGCTGCGGGCACGCCGCTGTCGGGCACCGGCACGACCAGATCGGCCTCGACCGGCCTTTCCTTGGCGAGTTCCGCACCGATGGCCTTGCGCGCCTCGTAAACGCTGCGACCGGCGAAGAAGCTGTCGGGACGGCTGAAATAGACGTGCTCGAAAATGCACGGGCGCGGGCGGTGATTGCCAAAGGGATGGAGCGAATCGACATTGCCGTCGAAATCCACTCTGATCAGTTCGCCAGGTTCGACCTCGCGGACCATCTCCGCGCCGACCACGTCGAAGGCGACGCTTTCGCTGGCGAAGAGGATCGCATCGCCGATCTTGCCCATCACGAGGGGCCTGATGCCGAGCGGGTCGCGGCAGGCGATCATCCCCTCGGGCGTCATCACGATCAGCGCGTATGCCCCTTCGAGCAGGCGCAACGCGTCGATCAATTTGTCCACCATGGTGGGGTAGCGGCTGGTGGCGACGAGATGGATGATGACTTCGGTATCGGAGGTCGACTGGAAGATCGCGCCGCGCTGCACCAGATCGGCGCGCAGGGTCATCGCGTTCGAAATATTGCCGTTATGCGCCACGGCAAATCCGCCCGCGGCGAGATCGGCGTAGAGCGGCTGGATATTGCGCAGGCCCGATCCGCCGGTGGTGGAATAGCGGACATGGCCCGCCGCCATGAAACCCGGCAGTTCGGCAATCGCGTCGGAGCCGGAAAAATTCTCCGCAACGTGGCCGAGGCCCCGGCGCGAATAGAATTCCTGCCCGTCGAAGCTGCAAATGCCCGCCGCTTCCTGTCCGCGATGCTGGAGCGCGTGGAGACCCAGCGCGGTCGCGGCGGAGGCGTCGGTCGCGTTGACGGCGCCGAACACACCGCATTCTTCGCGCAAGTGATCGCCGTCCGCGTCATGGAAGGGATGGGTGATGTTCATGGATGCCTCGCAGGCCCGTAGTCAGGCCGATAAGGGGGTGCCGCTCGCCGCTGCCAATGGCGATGTTGCGGGGGGATTACAAGGGCGCGCGCGCCGATGTGCTGCCGCCCGGCCTCGCGCCAACGCTATTCATTGCCTCGCCAGCTTTCGCCGCCTAGAGGCCATTCACCTGACCAGCCAAGACCAGAGCCGCCTTGCTACTTTCTCCTTTCGAATGGACTATCGCCAAGCGTTACCTGCTTCCGGGCAAGGGCGAGGCTTTCATCGCGCTGGTCGCGAGCATCTCGATTGGCGTCGTGATGCTGTCGGTCGCCATGCTGGTGATCGTGATGAGCGTCATGAACGGCTTTCGCGCCGAACTGCTCGACAAGATCGTGGGCCTGAACGGCCATGCCATCGTCCAGGCCTATGGCGGCCGGCTGGACGATTGGGAGAACGTGCTTGAAGAGGTGCGCGCGACGCCGGGTGTCGTCGATGCCTCGCCCTTGATCGAACAGCCGCTGCTCACCAGCTTCAACGGCCGGGTGGAGGCCGTGCTGGTGCGCGGCAACACCGATCAGGATATCGCCGAACTGGGCAGCAAGGTCGTGGCGGGCGACATCGCGCGGCTTCAGGCCGGGACCAGCACGGTCGCGATCGGATCGCGGCTGGCGCAGAATATCGGCGCCACGGTGGGCGATACGATCACGATCATCAATCCCCAGGGGCGTTCGACTCCATTCGGAACGGTGCCGCGCCAGGTCGGCTATACGATCGGCGCGATCTTCGAGGTCGGGATCTATGATTACGACGGTTCTTTCGTCGTCATGCCGATGGCGGATGCGCAAACTTTGCTGTTGATCGGCGACACGGTCGGTATGATCGAGGTGACCGTGACCGATCCCGACGAGGTCGAGACCATCCTCGCCCCGGTCCAGGAAAGCCTGGCGGGCAGGGCGATCGTTTCGGACTGGAAGACGATCAACGCCTCGCTCTTCGAAGCCTTGCAGGTGGAGCGCGTGGCGATGGCCTTCGCGTTGAGCTTCATGGTGCTCGTCGCGGCGTTCAATATCCTTTCGAGCCTGGTCATGCTGGTGCGCGCCAAGACGCGCGACATCGCCATCATGCGCACTATGGGGGCGACGCGGAAGAGCCTGCTCAAGATCTTCGTCACCACCGGTTTCACGGTCGGCGCGATCGGGACTGTCGCGGGGCTCATTCTCGGCGCGGTGGTCCTGTTCTTCCGCCAGCCGATCGTCGAATTCATCGGTGCGGTGACCGGGCAGGATCTGTGGGACCCGCAGGTGCGCTTCCTGTCGACGCTGCCTGCGCGGGCCGATCCGGTGGAGATCGCGATGATCGTGCTTCTGGCGCTTGCGCTCAGCTTCCTCGCGACGCTCTATCCGGCCTTGAAGGCGTCGAGCACCGACCCGGTCCAGGTGTTGCGCTATGAATGAGCCCGTCCTCCATCTGCGCGGCCTGACCCGCAGCTTCGAACAGGGCGGCGTGCGGATCGACGTGCTGCGCGGCGTCGACCTCGCTGTGATGCCCGGCGAGATTGTGGCCCTGCTCGGCCCGTCGGGCTCGGGCAAATCCACGCTGCTCCAGGCGGTCGGGCTGCTCGAAGGGGGCTTCGGCGGCGAAATCGCGATTGCGGGCAACGCCGCGCAGAAGAGCGACGCCCATGCCCGCACGCTGCTGCGCCGCGACCATCTCGGCTTCGTCTATCAGTTCCATCACCTCCTGCCCGATTTCAACGCGCGCGAGAATGTCGTGCTGCCGCAATTGGTGGCCGACGTTCCGCGCGAGGCGGCGGAGGCGCGCGCCGAAGAGCTGCTGACGGCGCTTGGCCTCGGCCATCGTCTGGAGCATCGGCCGAGCCAGCTTTCGGGCGGCGAACAGCAGCGCGTCGCGGTCGCACGCGGGCTCGCCAATCGGCCGAAGCTCGTGCTGGCAGACGAGCCGACCGGCAATCTCGACGAGGCGACCAGCGACAAGGTCCTCGAACAGTTTCTCGAACTCGTGCGCGGCGAAGGCAGCGCGGCGCTCGTCGCCACGCATAACGAGCGGCTGGCGGCGCGCATGGACCGGGTGGTTCGTCTGCATGACGGAAAACTGGATTAGCGGACCCGGATCGCCGTCCGCTCGTTGATGACGAAACGAGGGAGTTTTGCAGACATGACCGATCACCCCAGCACCTTCAACGCCGAGGATACCTATCGCCCCGGCATCCAGTGGGACGACCGTGCCTCGCTGCACCGGGTGGACGATGGCGGCGGCCTGCTCGACAAGAGCAAGGGCCTGCGCGACGGGACGTTCGCCGATCTGGTGCGCCACATGATGCTGCTGCCGACCGAAGAGCGGAGCAAATATTACATCGACAAGGCGGGTGACCGGAAGTTCCACGCATCCGAAGTCGCCGCGCTGGCCGAGCTCGACGATTATCCCCACAAGAGCTGATCGCTCCATGACCACGATCGCCGATTTCCAGGTCACCACCAATCGCGGCGAACCGCTCGATCTTTCCGAAAAGCTCGGCACGGTTTTGCTCGTCGTCAACACGGCGAGCAAATGCGGTTTCACGCCGCAATATGAGGGTCTCGAGGCGCTGCATCAGCGCTTCGCCGATCGCGGGTTCGAGGTGCTCGGCTTTCCCTGCAACCAGTTCGGCGCGCAGGAGCCGGGCGATGCGGACGAGATCGCCCAGTTCTGCAAGGTCAATTTCGGAGTCACCTTTCCGTTGATGGCAAAGGTGGACGTCAACGGGCCGGATGCGAGCCCGGTGTTCGACTGGATGAAGGGCGAGGCGAAAGGCCTGCTCGGCTCGAAGGCGATCAAGTGGAATTTCACCAAGTTCCTGATCGACCGCGAGGGGCATGTGGTGAAACGCTACGCTCCGACCGACCGGCCCGAGAGCATCGCGGCGGATATCGAAAAGCTGCTTTGACCCGCTTGGCGATTGTGTGGTGCATCGTGGCGGCGTAAGCCGCGCCCATGCTCACCGACATCAATCAATGGTTTCTTGCGCTCGGCGCCGAGTATGGGGTGAACCCCTATATTTTCGGGGCGATCTATGTGGGAGCGATCCCGTTCTTCCTCGCTTCGATCGCCTGGCTGGTGAAGCGGGCGCGGGCGGGGCGGTCGACCGTGGTGCCGACGCTGCTCGCCGGGTTCTTCTTCGTCTCCGCCTATCTCTATCTGGCGATCGCGGGACGCAACATTCCCATCTGGGTATGGATTTTCCTCGCCGCCCTGGTGATCTACGGCGCGTACTCGACGGTGCGAGATACGCGCCGCAAGATCGCGGCAAAGGATGGTCCGCCTACACTCTGAATTTCGGGATACCCTTGCTCGAATCGAGTTCGGGAATGATCCGATACCGGGCCAGAACCAAGCTGAAGAGCCCGAACAGCAACAGTCCGATCGCCACCAGCGTGAAGACGAAACCCTGTCCGGCGAGGGACGCGACGGCATCGCCCAGCGTCTTGATCTGGCCGGTGCCGGCATTCATGAATCCGGCCTTGAACAGCGACCATCCGATCACGGCATAGACCACGCCGCGCGCGAGATAGCCCGCGCCGCCGATCCAGCGCGTCGCGTCCGGAGCATTGCCAGCAATGCGGTGCATGAATTCGCCGGTGATGCCCTTCTTCGCCTGGAAGATGGCCGTGACGAAGAAGGCGAGGCCGAGCAGGCCGAGCACGATGCCGCCGAAATCCATCGACAGGATGCCGGACGCGGCCTCCTGCGCGCCGCCGCCGCTTTCGCCCCCGCTGCTTCCGCCGGTGCTGTCGTCGCTGGCGAATTTGAAGGCGGAAAAGGCGAGCGCGAGGTGGCCGATACCGCTACCCGCATGTCCGAGACGTTTACCCCAGCCTTTCGCGTCCGATCCGTTGTTCTCGATATCGAAGAAGGTCGACGCGAAGCGGAACAGGGCATAGGCGGTGAGGCCGATGACCATCAGCCAGAGGATCGCATTGCCCGCCGGGTAATCTTCGATCGCCAGAAAAATCCCGTTAGTGCCCTCCGCGATGCGGCTGGCGCTGGTCAGCGCGATGAGCCCGAGAACGGAATAGAGGATTGCGCGGCTGAAATAGCCTACGCGAACCAACCAACTGAATTTTTCGGATTTATCGACCATTATTATCTCCCCGTTTAAAGTCCATGGCGCGCCAACGGTTGAGCGCCGGAATGGTGCCGGGGAGCCGGATCGGAGTTCGCCGACCCTAGACGTTGAACTTGAACAGCATCACGTCCCCATCCTGCACCAAATATTCCTTGCCCTCCTGGCGCAGCTTGCCCGCCTCGCGCGCCGGGCTTTCCCCGCCGAGCGTGACGTAGTCGTCATAGGCGATAGTTTCTGCGCGGATGAAACCGCGTTCGAAATCGGTATGGATCTCGCCCGCAGCCTGCGGAGCCTTGGCGCCCGCCGGGAAAGTCCATGCGCGCGCTTCCTTGGGACCTGCGGTGAAAAAGGTCTGAAGGCCCAGCAGCGTGTAGCCCGCGCGGATGATGCGCGACAGGCCGCTTTCCTCAAGGCCCAGCTCGGACAGATATTCGCGCCGCTCCTCGGCATCCATCGCGACCAGTTCGGCCTCGATCGCGGCGGAGACGACCACGGCCTGCGCACCTTCGCGCTCCGCCTTGGCGAAGACTTCGGCGGACATGGCATTGCCGGTCGCCGCATCTTCTTCCGCCACGTTGCAGACGTAGAGGACAGGCTTCGCGGTCAACAACTGCGCCTGGGCGAAGACGCGCGCTTCCTCCTCGTCGTTCGGTTCGACGAGCCGGGCGGGCTTGCCTTCGCGCAGCAGCGCAAGCGCCTGGCCCAGCACGCTTGCGATTAGCTTGGCTTCCTTGTCACCCGCCGTCGCGCGCTTTTCCGCGTTGGGGACGCGCTTTTCGAGGCTTTCCATGTCGGAAAGCAGCAGCTCGGTCTCCACCACCTCGGCATCGGCGAGGGGATCGACCTTGTTGGCGACATGCTGGATGTCGTCATCCTCGAAACAGCGCAGGACATGGACGATCGCGTCGACTTCGCGGATGTTGCCGAGGAACTGGTTGCCCAGGCCTTCCCCCTTGCTCGCGCCCTTCACCAGCCCCGCAATATCGACGAAGGCGAGCTGGGTCGGCACGATCTTGGCCGATTTCGCAATCCCCGCGATCTTGTCCAGCCGTTCGTCCGGCACGGCGACCTGGCCGACATTCGGCTCGATCGTGCAGAAGGGATAGTTCGCGGCCTGCGCGGCCTGCGTTTCGGTAAGGGCATTGAAAAGGGTGGACTTGCCGACATTCGGCAGGCCGACGATCCCGCAGCGGAAACCCATCGTAAACTCCGGT
>JAACTB010000022.1 GCA_009993605.1 Erythrobacter sp. | reverse complement strand
CACTCATATCTGGGCGGCATCAGCCCGCTCGCATTCGAGGCCAAGGTGGCATAAAGAGATCGGTGACCGGCGCAAAACCGTTACAAGTCCAGAGTGCAGATTTGGCTCACCGCGTCAGGATATTTTTCCAATCCTAGACGGCCATAGTCCCCGTCCATACAGATTTCTCGGATTGACGGCTCTTTCGGGCGCTGGAAAACCGAACAGCTTGCGTTGCACAGCCCAACTCGTCGGCACGTTGGAATCGAGCAGCGTCTTGCGATCGAGGTGTGCTGGCTGCGTGCCATCGATGATCGCCGTGGCTATGTCAGGCGCGAGATAGTTCAGCCTGATCAGGCGGGCAAAATGCGCTGGCCTGCAACCCTGTTTCCTTGCAAGCTCCTCGATCGACAGTTCGCGATTCTCGTCAACGAGGATCTGTGCTTTGCGCGCCGCCTTGATCAGTTCGACGAGCTTCGGATCTGGACACGCGTTCGAGGTATGGGGCCGCGGTGTGATATGGAGCGAGGGCCACCGCTCGGCGGTGATCACCCGCACGTCCACGTCGAGCACGTAGCGGGCATAGCTGCACGGCCAGTCTGCTGGACGGCCCCTGAACGTCGTTTTGCCATCCCATGCCATTAGGCGGCGCAATTCGAACGATCGGAAGGTGATGGATACTGTTTCGTCGGCGATCTCTATGCGGTGAACGAGAGCCGTGAACAGATCCGGAAGCCACGCCGGCCGCGTGGAATCTAGCAGCTGGCCGACCGCTTTACCACGGTTGGCCAGCCGGTCCAGATCATCGCCGAACAGCCCAAGGCTCTTGAGCGTTGCTCTCAATTTGCCTCTGTCGCCAAGAAATTCGCAAACTGCCGCAAGGACCGTCCGGTCGAGGTGATCTGCATTGCAGCGATAGGCGCGTCGATATTCGACCTGTGACCAGGCGGCATTGCTCGACACATAGGCGCAATAGGTGCGCCCGCGCTGCCAGTTTAGGTCGAGCAGCATGTGCCGGCCCAGGTCATCCCACAGCAAGCCAGCAAGAAAGTGATGCGTTTCCTTGGCATGGGGTGAGCGCTTCTTGCGCTCCTCGCTCAGAGCCTGCGCTGCCTTCCAGGTTGCTTCGCTGATCAGCGGCTTGTGGACACCTTGATAGGTCGTGTCATGACCGCGGATCTGCCCGACATAGATCGGGTTGCGCAAGATCCCGTAGACGGTTCCTGGCGACATCGGCGTACCTCCTCGCGGCACGCCCCGGCGCGACAGCTTGACGGAGCTGCAATAACCCGCCTCGCGGACGGCTGTCATCACCGACGTGTAGCGCCGGGTGCGCAGAAACTTGGCAAAAATGAAACGCACGATTTCGGCCTCTGCCTCATCAATGTGGATGCCATCTGTTCCCGCGATATAGCCAAAGGGCGGCAGGCCGCCATGGATACGGCCATGCCGCTTGCGTGTGCGGATGCTGTCGCGCACGCGTTCGGCGATCAGCTCGCGCTCGAACTGGGAAAAGGTCAGCAGGACGTTGAGGATCATCCGACCCATGCTGTCCGAGGTGTCGAAAGCCTGAGAAATCGATACGAGCGTAATCGATTGCCGGTCGAACATTTCGATCAGGCGAACGAAATCGAGGAGACTCCGGGTCAGTCGGTCAATCTTGTAGACGACCACGACATCCACTCTCCCGGCCTCGATATCCTGCATCAGCTGTGCAAGGGCAGGCCGCTCAAGCCCGCTGCCCGAATGCCCACCATCGTCATAGTGCTGCGGCAATTCGACCCAGCCCTTGTACTGCTGGCTCGTGATATAGGCGCTGCTGATTTCCCGCTGGGTCACCAGCGAATTAACGTCATGCTCAAGACGGTGCGTCGTGCTCTTGCGTGTGTAGATCGCACAGCGCTTGATCGGCAGGTTGTGTTCGAGCTCCATCGGACTTCTCCACTTGTGGATGACCAGACTTGCGCCACATATTGTAATGTGTCTTGGGGTCGTGCCGGAGCAAATCCGCTTGTTGGCAGTGAATCGGGGACAGGGTCATGCGGATCCGCCTGAGCCTGCAAAAACCTCGGGGGCTTGCTGGCCGAGCGCGGCACCTACAAGCGCTCTCATTTCGATCATTCGGTCAAAGCCCGGCATTTTTCCGAAGGTGATGGTCGCGGGCAGGTTACAGCAATATCCGCATCGGATGGGCGCGCTCCGGCTCTTGCCGGCCCTCTCAGGCAACGAAGCGGCCGCAGGCGTTCTTCGGCGTAAGTGTATGCGCCGCCACGCATCCCGGCGCTATGCTGACCGGGGCGAACCAAGGGGTTTCGGTGGCTCAGTGTATTGGAAGAACAGAATCTGACCCGCTCGCAGGACGATCCCGATGATAGCCGTCGCAGGCTCCTTCATCTGACGGGCGAAGGCCTTGACATCATGACCCGCTATCTTGAACAGGTTCCCAATTAAAATGGTGTGGGTGGCTGTATCAGAGCAAATGCACCGACTGGCGCGATCAGTCAGGACGGTCTCATGACCGTAAGGGATAGCTGGACACCCGCAACAACCGTGGTTTTTGCGCTGTGATTGGCTTGGTTGCGGGGATT
>JAACTB010000019.1 GCA_009993605.1 Erythrobacter sp. | reverse complement strand
TGGCAGACCAGAAGCGTTTTTGAACGAGAACGCCCGACTGGCGTGCTCCAGTTGGAGCTTTGTGCCCACGGAAGCGGTTGATCGTTTCGTGCGAGAACTATCTGCCGACTTGGACAGCGGTCGATGGGATGAAATCTACGGCAACTTGCGCTCGCAACCATTCTTCGACGGACCGCTGCGACTTGTGATCGGCAGGGCTGTTTAGAGTGGCTCAACCAATCGTGCTTAAGGGTTGTTAGCCGGATAGCAGATCCCCGCTTCGCATTGACCGAAAGCGTACTTATCGCAAACGGCCCAAAAGCTGAAGGTCGGCAAAGCGCCTAATCCCGGTCGTTACAAAGGTCGTGATTATCGCCCGAAAGCTGTTGTCAGAATTTTCACGAGAAAGTTGACGGCAATCAGGCGCCCCGCTCTTCGTCGCCGCGTGCTTTCGCAGTAAGATCTGAGACCTGTTCTTTTCGGAATTTGCCGAAACCCGGACGAACAGTTTAGATTTTATTACGCGTGATGAGCTTACGAATGCTAAGATGCAGTCTCTTATTATTGTAAAACTTGGGAAGGAAGGATCATCGCTCCGGTGATCCCAGACATTTGCCCGAGGTGCGGTGCGATAATCTGGTGTCGCTTGCCGCCCGGCAGGTAACCGGCATCGAAATTCGCCGCCAGCTCAGCGATCCGTTCGCGAAGGCCCGGCGTTTGCAGAACGCCGCCACCCAAAACCACTTTCTCGACCGATGTCGTCGCGAACAGCGTGTGGCACGCCTGCGCGAGGTAATGCGCGACGAGTTCGTGCGCAGCGCTTTTTTTGGGGAGCTCGGACAGGGTCGCTCCCCAACGCGCGAGGATGGCGGGACCGCTGGCGAGGCCTTCCAGGCAATCGCCGTGGAAGGGGCAGACGCCCGCGAACCCGTCGTCGTGTGCAGGACGGCGCGGAAAGTAATGGCCCATCTCGGGATGCGCAGCGCCATGGACGCAGCGGCCATCGATGACGAGGCCAACGCCGATCCCGGTGCCAACTGTCATATAAGCCAGCGACCCGACCGAACCGTCGGCCCGAGCTTCGGCGAGCGCGGCGGCATTGACGTCGGTTTCCACCGCGACCGAAACGCGCAGACCGTCGGCAAGCGCGCCTGCGAAGTCGAACCCGCTCCATCCCGGTTTGGGCGTGGCCAGAATATGGCCATAATCTGCGCGATCCCGATCGAGACCGACCGGACCAAACGTCGCCAGCCCCAACGCCGTCAACGAAGGTTGCGCGGCGAACCAGGCGAACGCCTCGGCCACCGTTTCGTCCGGACTGCCGGTGGGTATCGTATGGGTCGCGGCGATCGATTCCGGAGTCTCGCCGACCGCGAGCACGCATTTCGTCCCGCCTGCCTCGATCCCGCCGATCATTGCGCCCCGACCTCTCCGACCAGACTCACTGTCTCGCCGTCGAAAGCGAGCTGCAGGAGAGGGGCTGGGGCTCCGACGAAGCCCTGTCCGCCAGGATCGTCGACGAAGCTCGCCACCACGCCCTCCGCGCTCACGAACCAGCTATAGGCGCGGCGTGGGTCGTTCGCCGGATTGGCAAGCACGAGCCCGCTGCCGTTAAGCGGCGTCCAGGTGCCTGCCAAGGAGCGCGCGGCCATCCCGTAAAAGCCGGTCGGTCCGGCGGGCACATCGGGCGCGAAGGTGGAGGTCTGGGTCACCCAGAAAACGTAATACATTCCCTCCCGAAAGACGACATGCGCGCGCTCGAGTTCGTTGTTGACCGCGTCCGCATGAACGAGCGGTGGCAGCAAGGACCATCCGTCGTCCCCGCGCCGCGCAATCCCGACGGCGCCGTTATAGTCGGAATCGCTTGCGGCCAGCGAGGCGGTGAAGATCAGATATTCTGCATCGTCCATCGGATCGCGGAAGAAGGCCGGATCGCGAAACGCCTTGATCCGGCCGGCCTCCCCTTCATGCGCGTCCGCCGCGCAATATTCGGGCGTCAGGCTAGTGATCGAGGGGCGCGGGAGAACCCACTCGCCGATCGTTCCATCCGGGGCGACGGGCGCGCTCGCCTCGAACAGGCGCTGCTGATAGCCCCCCGGCCGCCCAGCGATGCCGGCGCCGGTGAAGAATAGGGTCAGCCTGCCATCGTCGAGCAGGGCCGATCCGGCCC
This sequence comes from Erythrobacter sp., assembly GCA_009993605.1. Taxonomy (GTDB): domain Bacteria; phylum Pseudomonadota; class Alphaproteobacteria; order Sphingomonadales; family Sphingomonadaceae; genus Qipengyuania. The sequence goes on along the minus strand of JAACTB010000019.1, from coordinate 88,412 downwards.
ATTCCCGCTCGTATGGCGCGGCGTGGAGCGGGAGCACGGGACCCTTGTCCTCCCAGCCATTCTTCACTCGCTCGATCCAGCGGATTTCGGCTTGGAAATGGCGGGCATCCGGATCGCCCCCATCGGGCGCGGAGAGAGCCATCCACATTTCCCGCCCACCCAAACGGGCGATCGTCCCGTCGCCATTTTGGACCGCCCACATGTCCCAGTAATAGCGATCCGCACCGCCCGCGGGTCGCGGCTGCGTGCCGACATCCGGGACTGACGGACAGCTCGCTGCGTCGATCGCGGCGGTGTGGGCTTTGGTCCATGCGGTGGTCACGATGCTTCCCCGGGAAATCGAAGTGGAGCTGGAATGCCGCCCGGACCGGAGAACACTCGGCCCGGGGGAGCGGACATCAAAAGTCGAACCGGACCGAAGCCGACAGCGTCCGCCCGTTGATCGAGCGTGCCCGCACGATCCCGTTGGCGGGGATCGACCCTTCCTCGGCTTCGGTGAAGCCCTTGGTGTCGAACACATTGTTGGCGTTGATCGACAAGGTGATCCCGTCTGCCGGTCGCAGATTGACGAAGGCGTTGACGGCGGTAAAGCCGGGGAGGACGAGCTGGTTGCTGTCCTGCGCGAAGCTGTCGCTGGTGCCTACCGCATTCACGCCGAGGCCGAACAGCTCGCTGTCATAGGCGGCGGTCGCCTGATAGATCCAGTCCGCCTGGCGGCGCGGCGTGTTGCCGACATTGGCCGGGCTGATATTGTCGCGGCTGATTTCGGCATCGGTATAGGTCGCACCGCCCGACAGGCTGAACGGACCCATCCGGTAGGCGCCTTCCAGCTCCACGCCACGCGCCTTGTAGGCCCGGCTAAAGACGGTCTGAGTGGTCGCTTCGAAATTCTCCTCCTCGGTCCGCGCATCGAAGATGGTGGCGTAAAAGGACAGACCGCCGGAGCGATATTTGGCGCCGATTTCAGCCTGCTTGACGAAATCGACCGCCACATCGCTGCTGCGCAGATTTCCGGTCGCCGGATCGACATTGTTGGCGTTGAACAGGATGCGGTCCGCATTGGCCCGGCCACCCCGGCTGTAACGACCGAAGACCGAGAAGGAATCGGTGACAAGATAGTTCGCACCGACCGAATAGGACACGTAATCCGTATCGTAATCGACCAGCGCAGCGCCCGTGGTCGGCAGCACGCTGACCAGCGTTTCCGCCCGGTTGATGGTTCCGTTCCCGTTGAAATCACGCGTCGTAACCGGGCCGTCGCCGAACGTCCTGCCCTTGGCCTCGCTGAAATCCCACCGCACGCTGCCGTCGAGAGACAGCCCGCCGAATTCCAGGCCGATGGCGGCAAAGGGCGCCTTGGTCGTGTATTCGAGATCGTAGGAGCGACGGCAGCAATTGCCGAAGAACGCGGCGCTGTAACCGACCGTGCCGTCCTGGGTCTGCGGCACGCCCGCTGCGTTGCGCACGTCCAGCAACACCGCATCGCCATTGCCTTCCACGCTCATCAGATGCGAGGTCCACAGCCACGCGGTGTCGATATCCTGCTGCGAATAATAGAATCCGCCCGTCAGACTTGCCGAACCGCCGCCGAAATCGAACTCGGTCGTGGCGCGAAGATCGTTGGCGAGATTGTCGAGGCTGTTGAGCCGCGTGTTGAAGGTGACGATGTTGGCCACCAGCCCGTTGCCGCCAAGGGTCGCGGGATTGGCGACGATCTGGCCTGCCTGCGGGCCGCTCGCGTAAAAGAGGCTGGAGCCCGGTCCGCCGATCGCGTCGGCCGCGGCCTGCGCTCCGGTCACGCTACCTGGGAACGGCGACACGAACGCGCCGCTGATGTCGGCATAGCGGAAGCGATTGGTGACGGTGAAAGCGCCGATATCGAATTGCGCCTCGAAACCGCCGGCCAGCACCTTGGGATGCATGCCTTCGGTGATATTGTAGGTTTCGACCTGATTTGCCTGATCGAGCGTCGTGATCGGCCTGAAATTGGACGAATGGAGCGAATCCGAGTTGATCGAGAAGTTCGCGATGCTGGTATAGGTCGGGTCGGCATCGCTCCCGGTGACGAGCACGGGGTTCGGCAGATAGGCGACCGAATGGTCGTTCAGGTATTTGCCGTAGACGCGGACATAGCCATTGGCGAAATTGCGCGTGATATTGGCCTTGATCTGGCCGCCGCGTGCCCCGTCATAGCCGACATCGCGCGGCCCATCGCCGATATGGCTGAAGCCGCCGATATGGAAATTCGTGTCGGCATCGATGCTGCCGCCGTAATCGAAATCGGCGCGGAATTCGCGATAGTCCAGCCCGGCGGTCAGGCCCAGCGAGCCGCCCTCGCGCGTGCCGGTCTTGGAGATGAAATTGACGACGCCGCCCGGCGAATTCGACGCGAAGGTCGACGCAGACCCGCCCCGCACCGCTTCGACCCGCGCGACGGAGTAGTCGGTGCGCAGAAAGATGTCGGCATTGCCGAAGGTGATGTCGCCGAATTCGAGGATCGGGAGCCCGTCTTCCTGGAGCTGGAGGAACTTGGCGCCGCCCGAGGCAACCGGAAGACCGCGCACGGCGATATTGGCGTTGCCCTCGCCGCCTGAGCTTTCCGAACGGATACCCGGGATCTGGCGGATCAGCTCCGCAGACGAACGCGGTGCCAGATCGACGATCGCTTCGCTGTTGAGCGAGCTCACCGAGACCGAGCTGTCGAGCACGTTCTGGCCGCGCGCGACCGCGGTGACGACGATCTCCACCGCATCGACAGCGGGCGGAACCTCGTCCTGCGTCGCGGCATCCTGCGCGAAAGCGGGCGTGGTGAAAGCCGAAAGCGCAGCGCTCAGGGCGAGGGTGTGACGGATTTTCATGGCAACTCTCCTGGTGCGTTCGCGTCGAGGGCGCGATTCGCAATAAAACCTAACTTGGCTGCAATCGATTGCAACCGCTTTGTTGCAATCGATTGCAAATCGTGTGTTATGATGTCATCAATTGGTTCAACAGCCCCGTTGAGAGGGCCACGGACGAGAGGATTGGCCATGATAAATGCGGCAAAGCCAAGGCTTTCCCTGCTGCGAATCGTCGAAATGAATGTCGGCTTCTTCGGGCTGCAATTCAGTTTCGGCCTTCAGCAGGCCAATATGGGGCCGATCTACGGATTCCTGGGTGCCGACGAGGCGACTATGCCCCTGCTCTGGCTGGCCGGCCCGATGACCGGCCTGATCGTCCAGCCCATCGTCGGCGCTCTCAGCGATCGCACGTCGAGCCGCCTTGGTCGGCGCACCCCTTATTTCCTGATCGGGGCGATCCTGTGTTCGCTGGCACTGTTCGCCATGCCCTATTCCCCCACGCTGTGGGTCGCGGCTTCGCTGCTGTGGATTCTCGATGCGGGCAATAACATCACGATGGAGCCCTATCGTGCCTACGTGTCCGATCGCCTCGCACCCGACCAGCGGCCTGTGGGCTTCCTCACGCAGAGCGCCTTCACCGGGCTTGCCCAGACGCTGAGCTACATGGCCCCCACCCTGCTGACCGCTTTTGTGGCGAGGGACGTGCTCGATACGAACGGTATTCCCGTGATCGTCCGCATCGCTTTCGTGATTGGTGCGATCCTGTCGATCAGCACCATCGTGTGGTCGATCTGGCGCGTGCCCGAACTGCCGCTGAGCGAAACCGAAAAGGCGGAGCTCGCCGCGCGCCCGCTATCCGCATCATCCGCTCTAGCGGACATCGCCGCCGCCATCCGCGAAATGCCGAAGCCGATGCGCCAGCTCGCCTTTGCGATGTTGTGCCAATGGTATGCCATGTTCGTGTACTGGCAATATATCGCTTTCGCGGTCGGCCGCTCGCTCTACGACACCGCCGATCCGCAGAGCGCGGCGTTCCGCGAAGCGACGCTGACCGCGCAGCAGATCGGCGCCTTCTACAACTTTATCGCCTTCGTATCCGCGCTGGTCCTGATCCCCATCGTGCGACGTATGGGAGCGCGATCGGTCCATGCCGCCTGTCTCGCCGCATCGGGCGCGGCGATGCTGATGATACCGGGGATGGACGACAAAGCCGGATTGTTCGTCCTGATGCTCGGCATCGGAATCGGTTGGGCGGGCATGATGGGCAACACCTACGTCATGCTTGCCGATGCGATCCCGCCTGCGCGGACGGGTATCTATATGGGCATCTTCAACATGTTCATCGTGATCCCGATGCTCATCGAGACGGTGACGATGCCGCTCATCTACGAACCTCTGCTGGGAGGGGATCCTCGAAACGCGCTTACGCTGGCAGGCGCGCTGATGCTGCTGGGCGCGATTGCCACCTTGTTCGTCAACGCCGGAGGTCGCCCCGCTCGTTTCGTGCCCCAGGCCGCCGCGGCGCCGACTGTTCCGCCGGCCTAGTCCTGTGTAAACGACATTCGAATGAGCGAGCAGGAAACACCTAAGGCTCGGCCCGCCGTCCGCACTCTGAGCGATCTCGCGCGCATCGCAGGGGTGTCTGCTGGCACAGTCAGCCGGGCGCTGGCGGGCAACAGTCTGGTCAATACGGACACGCGCGAACGCATCGTCGCCCTCGCCCGCGACCACGGGTTCCGCCCGAACAAGATGGCAAGCAGCCTGCGCCGCCAAAAGACCGACGTGATCGGCATCGCCATCCCGCTGGGGCACGACAGCAGGCAGCAGATTTCCGACACCTTCTTCATAACGCTTTTGGGTCATCTTGCCGATGCGCTGACCGAGCGTGGTTACGACCTGATGCTGCGCCGTGTCATCCCAGAGCGTGACGAGGACTGGCTTGATCGCTTCATCGGTTCCGGCATGATCGATGGATTGCTGGTGATCGGCCAGTCCGATCAGTTCGACCGGATCGAGGACGCGGCCGACGGCTATCTGCCAATGGTGGTATGGGGCAATCACGCCGAGGGCCAGCGTCACTGCGTGGTCGGCACCGACAATCGGCTTGGCGGCAGAATCGCAACGGAACGCCTGATTGCGGGCGGTGCGCGACACATCTATTTCCTTGGCGACACTTCCGCCGTGGAATTCGCCGCCCGTTACGCCGGCGCGGTCGATGCCGCAGAGCGATTGGGGGTGACAATCACTCCTCTGACGAGCCACTTGTCGAGCGATCGATTGGAGGCCGAAGTGGCCGCCAATCTCGATCGATCCTTCGAGCCCGGAGACGCCATCTTCGCCGCGACCGATACGCTCGCCATCGCCAGCCTCGCGCGGCTGAAGGCGCTAGGCATCGCAGTGCCCGATCAGGTGCGGATCGTCGGCTTCGACGATCTCCCGCTCGCCGCCCAGACCACCCCGCCCCTTACGACCGTCCGTCAGGAGATCCGCGCCGGTGCCTTCGCGATGGTCGACCTGTTGATCCGGCGAATTTCTGGGGAGGACACCGAAAGCATCGTGATGCCTCCGCACCTTGTAGGTCGACATTCTGGCTAGATTGGCTCGGAATAAAATTCCATGTTCGGCGATTTGTTGCAATCTACTCAATCGTCGGCTTCAATCGTTCGGTCGGACTGCGCAGCGGAATGGTGGGGACGGTCGTTTTAGATTTCGAGCTCGGATCAACGCCGCTTTCTCGACGCAGGCATGAGGCCGAGCAACCGCGCCTGGCCGATGACCTCGTCGTGGCTCAAGCGACTTTGTCCGTCAGCATCCGATACCCCCAAACTGATCGGCTCGTTACCTTCGGAATACCCCGACACACATCTGGCTGAAGAAGAATTCCACTGGACCGCGTAGGACTTGAGAATCGCGGAATTGCAAAGCTTCCCGAACAATTCTGAAGGTGATTGGAGAGCCTCATCAAGGCCGGTGGCGGAGAGGGTGGGATTCGAACCCACGGTACGGTTGCCCGCACACTGCATTTCGAGTGCAGCGCATTCGACCACTCTGCCACCTCTCCGCGTCTTGCGCGATCATCGGGCCTTGGCCCGATCGGCATCCCCGGTCGTTTGGGAGCAGCGCCGTTAGCGCAGGGGCGGCGCCTTGCCAAGGCAATTATGGCCGATCGGCGCGCGATAATCGGGGACGAGAAAGCGTGCGCTCTTGTGCGGGCCAGCCGGCTTCCCATATCCAACACCTATGCAACGCGCCCTGTTCTTCTCTCCCCAGGCCGGTCGCACGATCGACGCCCCCGCCCTTCTCGAGACGCGCTTCGCCATCGGCGATGTCGTGCGCCATCGCATGTTCGATTTCCGTGGCGTCATCTTCGATATCGACCCGGTCTTCGCGAACAGCGAGGAATGGTACGAATCGATCCCCGAAAGTATCCGGCCCGATCGCGACCAGCCCTTCTATCACCTCTTCGCCGAGAACGAGGACGAGAGCTACGTCGCCTATGTGAGCCAGCAGAACCTGGTGCGCGATGCGGCGAACGGCCCGGTCGATCACCCGGAGGTGGTGCGCCTGTTCGATGCCTTTTCCAAGGGACGGTACCGGATGCAGCGCGCCCTGACGCACTGAAAGGCAAGGCCTGCCCCCCCCGCTTGCTGCCTAGGCCTTGATCTTCCAGCCCGATTTCAACAATTTGTAGCAGATTACGGCCAGCGCCAGATTGAAGGTGCCGAGTCCGATCCCTGCCCATACCACCGGCATCGTGCCCGGTCCGATATCGCTCGCCCCGAGGAATCCGAATCGGAAGCCGGAGATCACGTAGAAGAACGGGTTGAGGCGGCTGATCGTCTGGAACAGGGGTGCGAGATTGTCGATCAGGTAGAACGTGCCCGACAGCAGCGCGAGCGGCGCCACGACCAGCGTCGTGATGGCCGCGTTGTGATCGAATTTCTCCGCCCAGAGCGAGGTGACGAGCCCGAACAGGCTCAGCATCGCGGCCCCCATCAGGCCGAACCACACGATGGCGAGCGCCCCGCCCCAGCCTGCGAGATGCAGCGCGGCACCGGGATAAAGCGCGATCGCCAGCGCCAGGGCCGCTCCGACAGCCACGGCGCGCGTGATCGCGGCGAGAATTATGCCCGCCATCAGCTCCCCTTCGGAAAGCGGCGGCATCAGCAGGTCGATGATGGTCCCCTGGATCTTGCCCGACAGGAACGAGAAGCTGCTATTGGCGAAGGCGTTCTGCATCATCGCCATTACGATCAGGCCGGGCGCGATGAAATCGGCGAAAGGCACGCCGAGGACGCTGCGATCGCCGCGCCCGAGCGCGACGTCGAATATCACCAGAAACAGCACCGTGCTGACCGCCGGACCCCAGATGGTCTGCGTCTGCACCTTGAGAAACCGGCGAACCTCCTTAATATAGAGGCTCCACAGGCCGATGCGGTTGATCCCGGTGATGACCGGCTGACCGCGCGGCGCAAATCGGGTCCGGCCCGCATCCCCACCCTGCACGAAAGCGGCATCGGTGTCGGCTGCAAGAGCGGCAGGACGTGATGGGGGAGTCTGGGCTTGATCGGCCATGATGGCGCGACTAGGCCCTGGCACCCGTGCTGGCAAGGCTTGCCCGGCCCGGTCGTCCCGCAAATTGGCAGCGGGCACACTGCGGCCTCAGACAGGAAATGATTTACCCATGAGCTGGACCGACGAACGCATCGCGACGCTGAAGAAAATGTGGGAGGGCGGATCGACCGCCAGCCAGATCGCCGACGAATTGGGCGGGGTCAGCCGCAATGCCGTGATCGGCAAGGCGCATCGCCTCGGCCTCAAATCGCGTCCGTCTCCGGTGAAATCCGCCGACAAGAAGGCTGCGGCGGCCAAGAAACCGGCCACTGCGCCGAAACCGGCGGCGGCCAAGAAACCGGCGACGAAGAAAGCCGCGCCATCGCAGAAGCCTGCACCGGCGGCGACCCCGGCGGCAAGCGCTGCGGCGAGCCCTGCGGCAGCCCCTTCGACCAGTCCGGCGGCCCAACCCGCCGCACCGGCTCCTGCGCCCGCCGCTTCCCCGACAGCCGCTTCGACCAGCGCGCCCGGAAATTCCTCCGCCACATCGCAGCCGCTTCCGAACCGGCAGTCCGATTCCCCCAAGATCGTCTCGGTCGGACCGGGGGGCTTCCTGCGCCAGGGCCCCGGCGACCAGCAGCCGCCGATCCCGCCCGCGCCGCCGCGCCGTCTGGTGCCGGCCAAGCCGAGTGCCGAGATCGCGGACAAGACCAGCCTGCTCGACCTAAGCGAGAAGGTCTGCCGCTGGCCGATGGGCCATCCGGGCGAGCCGGACTTCCATTTCTGCGGCGAAGCGGTGAACCCCGGCTTCCCCTATTGCGTCGAGCATTGCGGGCGGGCCTATCAGGCACAGCTGCCCCGCGGTGCGCGCCGTCCTCCGCCTCCCCTCCCCTTCGGCGGTCCGCGCGTGCGCTGAATCGCGCGCCCGGACGGCACCCGCAAGACCCGGTAATAAAGCTTAACGGAGCAGGCCTGCCCCGTTAACGTCGTCACTTAAGCCTACCGCAGGCGCGATCCGGCAAAAGTCTGCCGGTCTCTCGCATCGTGGAGGCATTGGGGGTGACCATCGGGCATGGAGTGGGCGAGTTTCACTGTAGGAGGTTTCTTGGCCTGCGTGCTCGTCTTCGCGGCGAGCGCGGGAGCGCTGGGCCTGATCCTGCGGCGTCGCTTCCTCGGGTGGATGGTCGCGCGCGCGCTCGTGGTCGGGCTTCTGGTGCTGACCTTTCCTCCGATCAACGCGGCCCTGTTTTCCGATCCGAAGAACCTTTTGATCGCGCGCTACATTGCGACCGATCTTTCGATCGCCATCGTCGGGCCCTTGATGGCGACGTATCTCGAACGGGGGGTCGAGTCGGTTTGGGCCCGGCGCCTGCTATGGGCGATGGCACCGATCGGCCTGATCCTCGCACTGGCGGCGCCGCTGATTGCCAGCATCAAGCTGTTCGAGCAAATTCATGACGCGACGATTTTGTTGCTCATCACTCTCGCCGTTGCGGGTCTGACCTTGGCAGTTCGCGCCGGAAGCCGTGCCGCGGCTTTCCAGAGCTGCGCCTGGGGCATGTCGGTGCTGGTCGGCCTGGCCGCAGTCTATTCCAAGCTCGTCCTCGGCACGCCGCTTCCCTTCTATACCCAGCTTCTGCTGGTCGCCTTCGTATTGGAACTGATCATTACCGCGGCGGGGATCGGTGACCGGCTCATGGTCGTGGCACGCGAGCGGGACGAGGCCCTGTCCAAAATGCGCGTCGCAACGGAGGCCAGCTCCATCGATCCGTTGACAGGGATCGCGAACCGACGAGGTCTGAAGCGGCAATTTCTTACCGATGGCGGGCGGCCAAGGGGCCTGGCGGTAGTCGATTGCGACCTCTTCAAGCGCATCAACGACAATTTCGGCCACGATACGGGTGACCAGGTCCTCGTCGCCGTCGGCGCTGCGCTCGGCGCGAACGAGACCATCTTTCCCGCCCGGCTCGGCGGCGAAGAGTTCGTGGTCCTGCTCTACGGCGAGGATTGGCAGCGCGATGCCGAAGCCGCCCGTCGCAATATTCCAGCAGTCGTCGCCCGGCGCGTGCCCGATCTGCCCTTCCCGGTGACGGCGAGCGCGGGCCTCTCTGCCATCCTCCCCGACGACAGCCTCGAATCCGCGATCAAGCGCGCCGACCGGGCGCTTTATGCCGCCAAGGACGCAGGGCGCGACCGCTCGATCGCGCTCACCGATTTCCGCCGCCATTTCACCCGCCTCGAAGAGGTGGGCTGAAGCCCCTCGCAACCCCGTCCGTCCGCCTGAAGGAACCGCCATGCCCATTTCGCTCCACGCCGCCTTCGTCCCCAGCGCGTTGCAGATCATCGGCAGCACGAGACGTCTTTGCGATACCGCCGAGAGCTGGTGCGGCGAGCAGGATCGCGACCCTAAAACGGTCCTCAACGCGCGCATCTACGAGGACATGCTGCCCTTCACCTATCAGGTGAAAAGCGTGGCGGTGCATACGCGCGGCGCCGTCGCGGCTCTGCACGAGGGGCGCTTCAGCCCTGACATGGCGCCCCCGCCCGACAGTTTCGACGGGCTGCGGGCGGCACTGGACGAGGCGAAAGCCGCGTTGGAGGGTACGGACGAAAGCGCGCTGGAGGATTTCATCGGCAAGGAAGTGCGGTTCGAATTCGGGAAGCTGTCGCTGCCGTTCGATGCCGAGGAATTTCTGTTGAGCTTCAGCCAGCCCAATTATGCGTTTCACGCCGCCACGGCCTACGACATCCTGCGCATGTTGGGCGTCAAGATCGGCAAGACCGACTTCCTCGGTCGGTTGCGCATGCGGCGCTAGGCCGTTTCGACCCCGTTGCTCAGCTCTTGCGGGCGAACCAGATGGTGTGGCGCGGGCCTTTGTTGTTAGGCCGTGCGCGGACCGTGCGGACATCCACCGCGAAGCCCGCTTCCTTAAGGCGCAGCGTGAACTTGTGGTCCGGCGCGGCGGACCAGACGGCGAGGATGCCGCCCGCATTCAGCGCCTCGCGCGCTTTGGCGAGGCCGGTGCGGGTGTAGAGACGGCTGTTCTGATCGCGCACGATGCCATCGGGGCCGTTATCGACATCGAGCAGGATCGCATCCCATTTCGGGCAGGTGCCGTCATTGGCATCGTCGATCAGTGCGGCGACATCGCACAGAACCACCTCGCCGCGCGGATCGGACAGGGTTTCGCCCGTCAGTTCGGCGAGCGGCCCGCGCGCCCAGTCGAGAATTTCGGGCACCACTTCCGCCACGGTCACGCTGGCGCCCTCGCCCACATGGGCGAGCGCGGCCCGGAAGGTGAAACCCATCCCGTATCCGCCGATCAGAACGCGCGGGGCGGGCCTCGCCAGTTCGGCGAGCGTCAGTTCCGCCAGCTGTTCCTCGCTGAACTGCATCCGCGTCCCCATCAGCTCGTCCCTTCCGAGCATGATGACGAAATCGCGCCCGTGAGAAATGAGCGTGAGCGTGTCGCCGCCGGGGATTTGCGCGGTGGCCAGAGTTTCGCGGGGAAGCATGGCGACAGGCTCTAGCGCCGCGCTCGCTGCGATGCACGTCGGAACTGTCGAGCCGGGGCAGCGGTTGATCGGGTAGATATCAAGGAGACACCCCCATGCCCAACCAAGCTCGCATCGCCGTGGTCGAAAAAGCCGGAGCGGATTTCGAAATCGTCGAGACAACCATCGACGACCCCGGCGCGCATGAGGTGCTCGTCGAACTGGTCGCTGTGGGCGTGTGCCATACCGACCTCGCCGTGCAGAACGCCGATCTGCCGACGAATTTTCCGGTCGTGCTCGGGCATGAAGGTGCCGGGACGGTAAAAGCCGTGGGCGAGCACGTGCGCGATCTCGCTCCGGGCGACAAGGTCGTCCTCTCCTACGGATCGTGCGGCCATTGCCGCCCCTGCGAGGAAGGCGATCCGGCCTATTGCCAGGATTTCGAAGCGCTCAATTTCATGAACAAGCGTCAGGGCGATGAGGACGCGGTGTTCGCCGATGGACCCAATGCCGCCTTCTTCCAGCAATCGAGTTTCGCGACCCTGTCGATCGCGCATGAACGCAATGTCGTGAAGATCGAGGCGGATGTCGATATCGCGCTGCTCGGCCCGCTGGGCTGCGGAATCCAGACTGGCGCGGGCGCGGTGCTGCGGACGGCGAAGCCGCAGGCGGGATCGGCGCTCCTCGTCTCGGGCGTCGGCAGCGTGGGCATGTCGGCGGTGATGGCCGCGCGACTCGCAGGGTGCAGCACGATCGTCGCGGTCGACATGAACGCCGAGCGGCTGGAGCTCGCCAAGGAATTGGGCGCGACCCATTCGGTCGAGGTGTCGAAGGACACCGATCTCGGCGAAGAAATCCGCAAGATCGTGGCCGAGGGTGTCGATTACGCGATCGAGTGCAGCGGCAATGCCAACGCCGCGCGCGCCGCCTGGGGCAGTCTGGCCAAGCGCGGGACCATGGTCGTGGTCGGCGCGCCGCCTTCGGGCACGGATTACAGCTTCGATGCCAACGAACAGATCCTGTCGGGCCGCAAGATCGTCGGCTGCGTGGAGGGGGATTCCAAGGTCAAGCAGTTCATCCCCGAACTGGTGCGCTTGCACCTTCAGGACCGCTTCCCCTTCGACCGGCTGGTGAAACGCTACAGCTTCGACGACATCAACCAGGCGGTGAAGGATCTGCACGACGGCAAGGTGATGAAGCCGATCCTCGAAATGGGCTGACCGCCAGCAGGGGAGACCTGCCGACACGAAAAAGGGGCCGCAGCATCGCCGCGGCCCCTTTTCTGTCGGTCCATCCGAAGGATCAGTCCTTCAAGAAATCCGGCACATGCGCCGGGCCGTCGCTGGAGCCGCCATCGCGGTTGCCGCCACGGTCACCACCGCGACCACCTCGGTCGCCGCCACGGCCACCGCCGCCACCACGCGGGCCACGGCGATCGCCGCCACGGCCGCCGCCGCCTTCACGCGGTTCGCGCGGAGGACGGGTGTCCTCCAGCTCTTCGCCGGTTTCCTGGTCGACCACGCGCATCGACAGGCGGACCTTGCCGCGCTGGTCGATCTCGAGGACCTTGACCTTCACTTCCTGGCCTTCCGACACGACGTCGGTCGGCTTTTCGACGCGCTCGTTCTTCATTTCGCTGACATGGACGAGCCCGTCCTTGCCGCCCATGAAGTTCACGAAGGCACCGAAGTCGACGATGTTGACGACCTTGCCGTTGTAGATCTTGCCGACTTCCGCCTCTTCGACGATGCCTTCGATCCAGCGCTTCGCGGCTTCGATCTCGTCGGCATTGCTTGAGGAGATCTTGATCGTGCCCTCGTCGTCGATGTCGACCTTGGCACCAGTTTCGGCGACGATCTCGCGGATCACCTTGCCGCCCGTGCCGATCACGTCGCGGATCTTCGACTTGTCGATCTGCATCGTCTCGATACGCGGCGCGTGCTTGGACACGCCCGAACGCGACGAGCCGAGCGCCTTGTTCATTTCGCCCAGAATGTGCGCGCGACCGGCCTTGGCCTGTTCGAGCGCCTTGGTCATGATCTCCTGCGTGATGCCGGCGACCTTGATGTCCATCTGGAGCGAGGTGATGCCCGCTTCCGAACCGGCAACCTTGAAGTCCATGTCGCCGAGGTGATCTTCGTCACCCAGAATGTCCGACAGGACGGCGAATTCGTCGCCTTCGAGGATCAGGCCCATGGCAATGCCGGAAACCGGGCGTTCGATCGGAACGCCGGCGTCCATCATCGACAGACACCCGCCGCAGACCGTCGCCATCGAGGACGAGCCATTGGACTCGGTGATGTCGCTCAGAATGCGGATCGTATAGGGGAAATCCTCATGGCTCGGCAGGACCGGGTGCAGCGCGCGCCAGGCGAGCTTGCCGTGGCCGGTTTCGCGGCGGCTGGTGAAGCCAAAGCGACCCACTTCGCCGACCGAATAGGGCGGGAAGTTGTAGTGCAGCATGAAGGGCGAATAGGAGAGCCCTTCCAGCCCGTCGATCATCTGCTCGGCATCCTTGGTGCCCAGCGTGGTGGTGCAGATCGCCTGCGTCTCACCGCGCGTGAACAGGGCCGAACCGTGCGTGCGGGGCAGCAGGCCGACCATCGCTTCGATCGGGCGGACCTGATCGAGCTTGCGGCCGTCGATACGCTGGCCGTCCTTGAGGATGGCGCCGCGCACGATGTCGCTTTCCAGCTTCTTGACCGCCTTGTTGGCGACCATCTGGGTCTGCGGTTCTTCGTCGGCAAAGGCTTCCTTGGCCTTGGCGCGGGCGGCGTTGAGCGCGTCCGAGCGGGCCGACTTGTCGGTCAGCTTGTAAGCAGCGGCGATGTCGTCACCGACGATCCCGCGCAGCTTTTCCTTGATCGCCGAGGTATCATCCGACGTATCCATGTCCCACGGATCGTTGGCGGCCTGTTCGGCCAGATCGATGATCGCACCGATGACCTTGCGGCTTTCCTCGTGCGCGAACATCACGGCGCCGAGCATTTCCTCTTCGGTCAGCTCCTTGGCTTCGGATTCGACCATCATCACCGCGTCCTGCGTGGCGGCGACGACGAGGTCGAGGCGACCGTCTTCGTCGAGCGCGCTGGAGAGCGACGGGTTCAGTTCGTATTCGCCATTGCGGAAGCCGACGCGTGCGGCGCCGATCGGGCCCATGAAGGGCACGCCGCTGATGGTGAGCGCGGCCGAAGCGGCGATCATCGCGACGATATCGGGCTCGGTCTCGCCATCATAGCTGAGGACCTGCGCGATGACGTTGATTTCGTTGTAGAAGCCTTCCGGGAAGAGCGGCCGCACGGGGCGGTCGATCAAACGGCTGGTCAGCGTTTCCTTCTCCGTCGCGCGGCCTTCGCGCTTGAAGAAGCCACCCGGGATACGGCCCGCGGCGGAGAATTTTTCCTGGTAGTGCACGGTCAGCGGGAAGAAATCCTGCCCTTCGCGCACGGACTTGGCGGCGGTCACGGCGCAGAGCACCACGGTTTCGCCATAGGTGGCCAGCACGGCGCCATCGGCCTGACGGGCGATGCGGCCGGTTTCCAGAGTGAGGGTCTTTCCGCCCCACTCCAGCGATACGGTTTTCGTGTCGAACATGTATTTTCCTTAACGATCCCGCGCGCCACATTGCGTCGCGGGGCCTACTGTGCCGGGTATTCCGTCCCGGTCCGGTCCGAGGCTTTTCGCCTCCATGGTCCGCACCCTGCCGGATTGCACGGGTGCCGGATAAACGAAGGGGCGACAATCGAGCCGCCCCTTCGCAAAAACTCTTACTTACGCAGACCCAGCTTCTGGATCAGGGCGTTGTAGCGCTCGACATCCATCTTCTTGAGGAAGGCGAGCAGCTTGCGCCGCTGGTTGACCATCATCAGGAGACCACGACGCGAGTGGTTGTCCTTGTGATTGTCCTTGAAGTGCTCGGTCAGGTTGCGGATGCGTTCGGTCAGAATGGCGACCTGGACTTCGGGAGACCCGGTGTCGCCCTCGCTCTGGGCGTTGTCCTTGATGATTTCCGCTTTGCGTTCGGCGGTTACCGACATGTATTCTACTCCGCGACATCGGGAAGGTTGAAGCCCCGCACGACCTTGGCCGTGCCGCCTTCGATCTCCATCAGGGCGATCGGGACAGCGCCCAGTTTCGCGAAATGGAGCCCATCGGGCTGGAGCAATTCCGACAAGACCCGGCCCTGGCGGACCGCCTGCGCGCTTGTCGGGTCGAGGGGTAGGACCGGGATGTCGTCCAGTCCGGCCTCCAGCGGCAGGAGAAGGTGTTCAAGTGGCGCGCCCTTAGCGATTTCCTCCAGTGTGTCCAGCGAAATCGCCTGTTCCTCGCGGAACGGCCCGGCCTTGATGCGCCTGAGATAGGTGACGTGCCCCACGGTTCCAAGCGCGTGTGCGATGTCCCGTGCCAAGGACCGGATGTACGTTCCCTTCGAGACATGCGCGACCAGCGTGACGCTATCCGCGAGTTCTAGCGGCGCTTGCGGATCGTAAGGATCGGGCCGACCGAGCGTGGTGGCGAAGGCGCTCGTCAGTTCCTCCCCGGCAAGGGGAGGGGGACCATCCGCAGGATGGTGGAGGGGCGCGACCGGCACGTCGGAACCATTTGCGGTCGACATGGCAGACGGTGCCCCTCCACCATCGTCTTCGTCGATGGTCCCCCTCCCCGTGCCGGGGAGGAAGAGATCGTGCACCGTCACGCGGCGGGTCTTCATCTCGACCTCCTCGCCCGCGCGGGCGCGGTCGTAGGCGCGCTTGCCGTCGATCATGAGCGCGGAATATTTGGGCGGGATCTGGTCGATCTCTCCGGTGAAATGGCTGAGCACAGCCGCCACCGCCGCCATGGGCGGGCGCCGGTCGGAGGTGCGGATCACCTCGCCTTCGGTATCGAGTGTCTCGGTCTCCTCGCCGAATGCAATCGTGAAGGCGTAGATCTTGTCGCTGTCGAGCATCCGTCCGGCGAGCTTCGTCGCTTCGCCCAGCGCGATCGGCAGCACACCTTCCGCCAAGGGATCGAGCGTACCGCCATGGCCGACCTTGGTCTTGGGATAGCCCCCCTGCCTGAGCACCCGCTTGACCGCGCCCACCGCCTGGGTCGAACCCATGCCGCGCGGTTTGTCGAGAAGGATCCAGCCGGATGCGGGATGGATCATCCTGCGATCATCCGCGCAACCGTGTCCGCGATCCCGGCGAAAATTTGCTGCGCCCACATGACCGGCGGCAGGACCACATGCTCGACAATGCCGCTATCGGGAAAGGCCCAGGTGGCCGCGATGAGGATCACGAAGAACGCCATGCCCAGCCCCTGTGCCTTCTGCCAGTGGCGGGCATAGCGGCGTGGCAGCAGCCCACCGACGATGTGCGAGCCGTCGAAGGGCGGGATCGGCAGGAGATTGAACAGCGCCAGGAAGACATTGATCAGGATGAAGGTTCCGCCAGCCGTCACCGCCCAGTCGGGCAGCGCCTCGCCCGCATCGAAGGCGAAGCCGGCAAAGACACCGAACAGCACCGAGCCAAGCAGGGCCAGCACCAGATTGGTACCCGGCCCCGCCGCCGCGACCGCCATCATCCCATAGCGCGGATTGTTCAGCCGCCGCGCATTCACCGGCACCGGCTTCGCCCAGCCGAAGATCGGCCCGCCGAACAGCGCCAGCGCGCCCGGCACCAGCAGCGTGCCGATCGGATCGACATGGCGAATGGGGTTGAGCGACAGCCGCCGCTGCTCCTTCGCGGTCGGATCGCCGAGCATCAGCGCCATCCAGCCATGCGCCACTTCGTGGAAAACGATGGCGATGATCAGGCACGGCACCAGAATGGCCGCGATGAGGAGGGTTTCGGTCATGGGGTTAAGATAGGAAGCGCGCGGTCAACCCGCCAGCGCGCTGGTGAAATGCTTGCGGCAAAGCGCGACATAGCGCTCGTTCCCGCCGATCTCGGTCTGCTCGCCCGCACTGACGGCATGGCCGGTCTCGTCGACGCGCAAATTCATCGTCGCCTTGCGCCCGCAGTGACATACGCCCTTCAATTCGACGAGCTTGTCCGCGATACCCAAAAGCGCGGCGGAACCGGGGAAGAGCTCGCCCTGAAAATCAGTCCTGAGGCCGTAGCAGACGACAGGCATTCCCGCTTCGTCCGCCAACCGCGCGCATTGCCAGACCTGATCGCGCGTCAGGAATTGCGCCTCGTCGATCAACACGCAATCGAGCGGTTGCAAATCGTGCGCCGCGCGGATCGCCTGCCACAGATCGGTTTCGGGATCGTAGAGATGCGCATCCGCCTCCAGCCCGATCCGGCTCCTGACCATGCCCTCGCCACGCGTATCGAGACGGGCGCTCCACACCATCGTGCGCATGCCGCGCTCGCGATAGTTGAAATCGGCCTGCAACAGCGTGGAGCTCTTCCCCGCATTCATGCTGGCATAGTAGAAATAGAGCTTGGCCATCAGTCCTCGTCGAGGTCGCGGGCCACCTTGGGGTCGCTCAGCAACCGCTCGATCCGGTCCGCCTCGTCGAAGCTCTCATCGGGCTGAAAGCTCAGGCGTGGGGCGAATTTGAGGCCAAGCCGCTGCGCGACCTCTTTCTGGAAAAACGCAGTGTTGGTGCGCAGCGCCTTAAGAACCGCGCTCTCGTCCTCGCCCATCAGCGGCTTTACGTAAGCCTTGGCGTTTCTGAGATCCGGCGTCATCCGCACCTCGGTCACGCTGATCGTATGCGCGCGCAGCACGTCGTCATGCGCCTCGCCCCGGGCGAGCAGTTCGGACAGAATATGCCGCACCCGCTCCCCCACCTTGAGGACGCGGACGGATTGCTGTTCGGAGGTGGACTGAGTGCGGGCCATCAAGAATTCAATCTGCTTCGCAACAAGAGTGCTACAACTATTAGCCATGGACCGCCAAAAATGATCCATGCCCCAGGCGATCGCGCCAAAACGGCAATTGAACCGGAAAATCCCAATGCGAGTAGGAATCCAAAAACGCTAATTATTAGCCATGTGATAAGCAGGCCGATCATCGCATTTCGGATAAACCAGCTCACAAGGTCCGCTCTTGCTCCGTCACCTCGAACACTTCGAGCTGGTCGCCCGCGCGGATGTCGTTCGTATCCGCCAGCACGACGCCGCATTCGAGACCCGAGCGGACCTCGTCGACATCGTCCTTGAAGCGGCGCAGCGACTGGATGGTCGTTGCCGAGACGATGACGTCGTCGCGCGTGAGGCGCGCATGGACGCCCTTGCGGATGACGCCTTCGACCACGAGCAGACCCGCCGCCTTGTCCTTCTTGCCGGACTTGAAGACTTCCTTGACCTCGGCGCGGCCGATGACGTTCTCGACCTTGAGCGGCCCGAGTTCGCCGAGCATCTCCCTCGTGATCTCTTCCGTGAGGTGATAGATCACGTCGAAATACTTCATCTCGACATTATCGCGCTTGACCAGTTCGCGCGCCTTGGGATTGGGGCGCACGTTGAAGCCGATGATCGGCGCCTTGCTGGCCGCGGCCAGCTGGACGTCGCTTTCGGTGATGGCGCCGACGCCCGCATGAAGCACGCGCACCTTGATGTCGTCGTTCGACAGGTTGTGGAGCGCCGCATTGATCGCTTCGACCGAGCCCTGCACATCCGCCTTCACCAGCACCGGGAATTCGATCACGTTCGACTGGAGGCCAGCGAACATGGTGTCGAAATTGGTGGGGGCGAGCGCGGTGCGCTTCTCGGTCGCCTTGGACTGGCGGAACTCGGCGACCTCGCGGGCGCGCTGTTCGTTCTCGACCACGGTCAGCGTGTCGCCCGCATTGGGCACGCCGCCAAGGCCCAGGACCTCGACCGGCATGGACGGGCCGGCTTCCTTGATCTGCTTGCCCTGATCGTTGACGATCGCGCGGACGCGGCCGCTCTCGGTGCCGACCACGAAGGTATCGCCGCGCTTCAGCGTGCCGCGCGTAACGAGCACGGTCGCGACCGGGCCGCGACCCTTGTCGAGCTGCGCTTCGATCACAGTCGCCTCGGCCTCGCGATCGGGGCGCGCCTTCAGTTCGAGCAGTTCGGCCTGCAGGTTTATCGCCTCCAAAAGCTCGTCGAGCCCGGTCTTCTCCTTCGCGGAGATTTCGACGTCCTGCGTATCGCCGGACATCTTCTCCACGATCACCTCGTGTTCGAGCAGGCGGTTGCGGATATTGTCCGGATTGGCTTCGGGCTTGTCGACCTTGTTGATCGCCACGATCATCGGAACGCCAGCGGCCTTGGTGTGATTGATTGCCTCGATCGTCTGCGGCATCACGCCATCGTCGGCGGCGACCACCAGCACGACGATATCGGTGACGTTCGCACCGCGCGCGCGCATCTGGGTGAAGGCGGCGTGGCCCGGCGTGTCGAGGAAGGTGATCGCATCGCCCTTCTTCGTCTTCACCTGATAGCTGCCGATATGCTGGGTGATGCCCCCGGCTTCGCCCTTCACCACGTTCGCCCCACGCAGCGCGTCGAGCAAGCTGGTCTTGCCGTGATCGACATGGCCCATGATGGTGACGACCGGGGGGCGCGGACGCAGCGTGTCTTCGGGATCGCTATCGTCTTCGTTGACGATGTCGACATCGGCTTCGGACACGCGCTGGACGTTGTGGCCGAACTGGTCGACCAGCAACTCGGCGGTGTCCTGATCGATCGTCTGGTTGACGGTGACCATCATTCCGAGATTGAACAGTTCCTTCACCAGGTCCGCGCCCTTTTCGGCCATGCGGTTGGCGAGTTCCTGCACGGTGATCGCCTCGGGGACGACCACGTCACGCACCTGCTTCTCGCGCGGCTTGCTGGGGCCGCCCTGACCGCGACGTTCCTTTTCGCGCGCACGCTTCAGCGCAGCGAGCGAGCGGGCGCGGCGGCCCTCGTCCTCGTTCAGAGCCTTGGTGACCGACAATTTGCCCGAACGGCGCTTGTCGGGACGCTCGGCAGTCGTGGCGGTCCGCGCCTTCTTGTCGTCCTTCTTGGGCTTTTCCGGGCGCTTGGGCTCGGGACGCGCGACGGGCGTGAAGCGGCGCGGCGCGGGCGCGGCGGGCGCGTCCTCGCCTGCGGATTCGCCATCGGCATCGGCGCCCGTATCCTGGCTCTCGGCAGGAGCGGCTTGCGCATCTTCCTCGGCAGCGGCCTTTTCGGCCTGCGCCTCGGCTTCCTTCTGCGCTTCCTTTTCCTGTGCCTTGGTCTCGGCGCGCTTCTTCTCGTCCTCGACCGCCTGCTTCGCTTCGCGTTCCTCGCGGACGCGCGCTTCCTCGGCCATACGCAGGCGATCTTCCTCGGCCTCGCGCTGGAGACGGGCGACGCGCTCCTGCGGAGTCTCGTCGGACGGCGCAGGGCGCTTGGGCGCTGGGGCCTTGGCGACCGGAGCGGGAGCCGGGGCCGGCGCAGGCGCTGGTGCGGGTGCCGCGGCGGGGGCGGGCGCAGGGGCGGGCTCGGGCGTCTCGCCCGGCTTCACGAGCTTGCGGCGCCGCTTCACCTCGACCGCCACCTTGTTGGTGCGGCCATGGCTGAAGGTCTGCTTGACCTCGCCCGGCTGGCTGCCCTTGAGGGACAGCGGCTTGCGGGCAGGTTTCGTGTCGTCGTCGCTCATCTAGCTCGTTCTTTCTTCCGTATTCGTCATCTCGCGGCCCGCCCCGATGGGGGCCGCGCCATCGTTCAAATCGCTATGCGTATCGTTCGTATTCGTGGCCGCTTCCGGTGCGGAAGCTTCGGTCGCGCGCCCGCTGAAATGGACCAGACGCTGGAGAAGCCCCGCGATCCGCGCTGCCGCCTTGGGGTGTCCCACGGCCAGATGCACCACGTTCTCGCGGCCCAATGCCACAGACAACGCCATGCGGTCCAGCGGCAAGACGAGGCCGCGATCGCCGCTGCCCTCGCGCTCGGCGCCGACGCGCCAGGCCTGGTCGAGTTTCTTGCGCCCGTCCTCGCTCGCATCGCTGGCATGGGCCAACAGTTCAACCGCGCCCCCGCGCGCCGCCTCCGCGATGCGCTGGGTGCCCAAGATAAGGCTTCCCGCTCTCAGTTCCAGCCCCAGCCGGTCGAGCAGGACGCGGGCGAGCGCATTTTCGATCTTTTCGGGCAGGTCGGCAGGGATTTCGAGATGGCCGGTCTTGAAGGCGCGCGCCAGCGCTGCCTTCAGCCGCCCCTTGGCCATCGACTCCTCGAGTTCGGCGCGCGTGACGCCGATCCAGGCGCCGCGTCCCGGCGCCTTGGCCTGCACGTCGGGCAGGACCAGGCCCGAAGGCGACACGGCGAGGCGGATCAACCCTTCGCGCGGCGACGATTCGCCCGCGAGGATGCAACGCCGCTCGCTCGGCTTGCGCTGTGCGGGCGTGCCTCTCCCCGCCCCGTCCCCATCAGGGGGCGAGATTGGGTCGGCTCGGTCTGTCTGGGACGCTAGGCGCTCATTGTTCGGAGTCCGCATGCGCGGCCTCCTGTGAATCGGAGGGCGCGGCAGGAGCCGGTTCCTCATCCTCGAACCAGTGCGCGCGGGCAGCCATGATGATCTCGTTGCCCTGCTCTTCGTTCAAACCGAATTCGCCGAGCACGCCGCCCTTGTCTTCGGGACGCTGTGCCGGACGCCGCATCGGCGGGCCACTCATGTCGCCGGCGGGCTGGCGGCGACGCGGCGCCTCGCGCTTCTTGGCGATCAGCTCGTCGGTGGCGAGATCGGCCAGATCGTCGAGCGTCTTGATGCCCGCCTTGCCGAGCACGACCAGCATCTGTTCGCTGAGGTGCGGCAGTTCGGCGAGATCGTCCTCGACACCCAGTTCGCGGCGCGTCTCGCGATGCGCGGCTTCCTGGCGCTCGATCGCCTCGACCGCGCGGCTCTGCAACTCTTCTGCCAATTCCTCGTCGAAGCCTTCGATCGCGGCCAGTTCGTCGAGTTCGACATAGGCCACCTCGTCCAGCTCGGCGAAGCCCTCGGCGACGAGCAGCTGCGACAGCGTCTCGTCGACGTCGAGCTCTTCCTCGAACATCTTCGACCGCTCGGCGAATTCCTTCGACCGCTTCTCGCTCGCTTCTTCCTCGGTCATGATGTCGATCTGATGACCGGTCAGCTGGCTGGCGAGGCGCACGTTCTGGCCGCGGCGTCCGATCGCCAGAGACAGCTGGTCGTCGGGCACGACGACTTCGATCCGGCCCTCTTCTTCATCGAGCACGACGCGCGCGACGGTGGCGGGCTGGAGCGCGTTGACGATGAAGGTCGCCTGTTCCTCGCTCCAAGGGATGATGTCGATCTTCTCGCCCTGTAATTCCTGGACCACCGCTTGGACGCGGCTGCCCTTCATGCCGACGCAGGCGCCGACCGGGTCGATCGAGCTGTCATGGCTGATCACGCCGATCTTGGCGCGGCTGCCCGGATCGCGGGCGGCGGCCTTGATCTCGATGATGCCGTCGTAGATTTCGGGCACTTCCTGCGCGAAGAGCTTCTTCATGAATTCGGGTGCGGCGCGCGAAAGGAAGATCTGCGGCCCGCGATTGTTGCGCTCGACTTTGGTGATCAGCGCGCGCACGCGCTCGCCGACGCGGGCGGCTTCGCGCGGGATCTGCTGGTCGCGGCGGATGACGCCTTCGGCCCGGCCCAGATTGACGATGACATGGCCGAATTCGACCGACTTGATCACGCCGGTGATGACTTCGCCCGCGCGGTCCTTGAATTCCTCGTACTGGCGCTCACGCTCGGCATCGCGGACCTTCTGGAAGATCACCTGCTTAGCGGATTGCGCATCGATGCGGCCGAGATCGACGGGCGGCAGCGGATCGACGATGAAGTCGCCCAGCTTCGCATCCTTGTCGAGCTTCTGGGCGGCGGCGAGATCGACCTGCTTGAAATAGTCCTCGACCTCTTCGACCACTTCGACGACGCGCCACAGGCGCAGATCGCCGCTATTGGGATCGAGCTTGGCGCGGATGTCGTTCTCGGCGCCATAGCGGGCGCGCGCGGCCTTCTGGATCGCCTCTTCCATCGCTTCGATCACGATGGATTTGTCGATCATCTTCTCGCTGGCGACCGAATTGGCGATCGCGAGGAGTTCGGCCTTGTTGGCGGAAATGGCACTGGCCATCAGTCGTCTGCCTTTTCTTCAGTTTCGACGATTTCGTCGGCACCACTCGTGTCGAGCGGCTGGGTGGCGGCGATCAGCGCGTCGGTCAAGACGAGCTGCGCCGAATGGATTTGTTCGCGGGGGACAGAAATCTCGCCCGCCTTGCGATCGACGATGGTGACCATGTCATCCTCGATACCCTTGAGTTCGCCGCGCAGGGTGCGCTGGCCGTCCCAGGCCTTGTCCATCGCGATCTTGGTTTCGTGCCCCGCCCAGGCGGAGAAATCCTTCGCGCGGGTCAGCGGGCGGTCGATCCCGGGCGAGCTGACCTCGAGGTGATAGGCCCCGTCGATCAGAACCTCGCCCTCTTCCTCCAACGCGTCGATCCGGTCGGAGACACGGCGCGAGAGGGCGGCGCATTGTTCGATCACGAGCTGGCCGGTCTTGGGATCCTCGGCCATGATCTGAAGCGCCTGGGCGCCGTCACCGGCTTCGGACGGCATGATCTTCACGCGCACGAGTTCGAAACCCAGCGCTTCGGCTTCGGGTTCGATCACTTCGGTCAGACGCGCCAGATCGGCCATTCGCTCTCCAAATCTGCAAGACACTATACCGACAAGCCTTCGTGGCCGGCCCCTCGCGGCGCCAGCCCCTCCAGTGTCGCGACAATGTCGGGAATGCCAGTATAGATAGACGCAGGGCAGACCGTTGGCAAGCTCAATCGCTTTCGCCCAGCCCGTGCTTCTTGATGCAGTGGCGCAGCTGGTCGTAGCTCAGGCCCAG
Source organism: Erythrobacter sp. (assembly GCA_009993605.1). Lineage (GTDB taxonomy): Bacteria > Pseudomonadota > Alphaproteobacteria > Sphingomonadales > Sphingomonadaceae > Qipengyuania. Next base: position 64,697 of record JAACTB010000019.1, on the reverse strand, counting down.
CGCCTTGGCGGTCTGGCGCTGGTTCCAGCGGTGCTTGCCGAGCGCGTGTTCGACGATCGCGCGCTCGTGTTCGTCCACCGCGGCGCGCAGGTCCGCTATCGAATCGTAATCGGGTCCGCTCGATTCGCGGGTGAATGCTGAAGGCCCGCGCTGCTCGGCGCGGAGCGGCGGTGCGGCGGGCTTCCACGGGCTGTCGAACGGGTCGAACACGACATGGCCGATCGGGTTCGTCCAATCGTCCCAGCGATAGACCGCGCGTTCGACCACATTGCGCAATTCGCGGACATTGCCCGGCCAGGGGTGCTGCTCCATCTGTTCGCGAACATGGTCGGCAAAGCCCGGCCACCCCTCCCAACCGATCTCCGCCGCCATGCGCCGCCCGAAATAGTCGGTCAGCACGGCCACGTCCCCCTCGCGCACGCGCAGGGGTGGGAGGGTGATGACCTCGAAGCTCAACCGATCGAGCAGGTCGGCGCGGAAATTGCCGCGTTCGGCCTTGGTCGGCAGATCCTCGTTGGTGGCGGCGACGATACGCACGTCCACGCGGACCGGGCGGCTCGCGCCGATGCGGGTGACCTCACCGTATTCGACCGCGCGCAACAACCGCTCCTGCGCGCCCATCGACAGCGTGCCCAGCTCGTCAAGGAACAGCGTGCCCTTGTCCGCTTCCTCGAACCGTCCGACGCGCTGCTTCGTGGCGCCGGTGAAAGCGCCCGCTTCGTGCCCGAACAATTCGGCCTCGATCAGCGTTTCGGGAAGCGCGGCGCAGTTCATCGTGACGAGCGGTTCGTCCCAGCGGGTGGACAGGCGATGGAGGCGTTCGGCGATCAGTTCCTTGCCGGTCCCGCGCTCGCCGATGATCAGGACAGGGCGGCGCATCGGCGCGGCGCGGCTGGTCCGCTCCACCGCATCGAGAAACGCCCCCGATTGTCCGACGAATTGATTTTCCCGCTCCATTCCCATGGATTAGCGAAAATCCCCATATCTTGGCAACCGGCACCAGCATGTCGTTCGTCGAATTACAGATAATAACTTTGAATCAATGACTTATTACAATTGGCATACAGCTTGCTGATCTATGAACAACACACGACACCAGACCGGAAAGACCAGACTTATGTACGACCTTCGCTTCTTCCGCACCCGCCTCGGCCACGCCGCGATGGTCAGCGTGGCCGCGATGGTCACTTTCATCGCCTTCCAGAGCCAGGCCCCGGCCAATCCGCCCGCGCCGCCGATCAGCGGGTTCGCCCAGGTGGACCTGGCATGAGCGATCGCGAGGATCCCCGCCTGATGAGGGACAACAGCAATGTGCGTCCCGAACGACGCACCTCGCGGATCGAGGAGGAGGTCGAGCGCCTGCGCCGGTCCCCCACCCCGACCCAGCGCGAGCGCCAATCCGACCGATCGGACAGAATGTCCGCCGGAGACTGGATGGACGGCAGCCGGGTCGAAGCGAAACTCAACGAATTCTTTTCCAACGGAGCACCTTTGATGGGAATTTTCAGCCGCACCCGCGACATCATCGCGGCCAATTTCAACGACATGCTGGACAAGGCGGACGACCCTTCGAAGATGATCCGCATGATCATCCTCGAAATGGAGGAAACACTCGTCGAAGTCCGTGCCAGCGCCGCGCGCACCATTGCCGACCAGAAGGAGATGCACAGGAAGACCGTGCAGCTCGACCGGTTGCAGGCCGACTGGTCCGAAAAGGCGCAGCTCGCGCTCAGCAAGGATCGTGAGGATCTGGCCCGTGCCGCTCTCGTCGAAAAAAAGAAGGCCGCCGATATCTCCGACCAGCTGAAGCAGGAGATCGCGGTGCTCGACGATGCGCTGCGCGCCTACGAGCAGGACATCGCCAAATTGCAGAACCGCCTGCGCGAAGCACGCAGCCGCCAGACCGCCATTGCCGCGCGCCTCGAAAGCGCGGAGAACCGCGTCAAGCTGCGCACGCTGATGAGCACCGAGCGGACCGACGAGGCCCTGGCGCGCTTCGACCAGCTGGAACGCCGGGTCGACTACGCCGAAGGGCGCGCCGATGCGCTCTCGATCGCCGACAACAGCGACACGAACAGCCTCGCCGACGAGATCGCAGCTTTGGAAGGCTCGGACGCGATCGACGACGAACTCGCACAGATGAAAAAAGCGCTCGGCAAGCCCGACGACGCTGCGAACAAGGAGGGTTGATCCATGGAAGAAGTCTTTTTTGTCGTCGCTCTGCTGATCGCCCTGCCGTGGATCGTCCTGCACTACGTGACCAAGTGGAAGACCTCCGCTTCGATCACCAGCGATGACGAGGTCCTGCTCGAAGAGCTCTACAACCTCGCCAAGCGCCTCGATGAGCGCATGGACACGGTCGAGCGCCTGGTCGCCAGCGACAACGCCGATTTCAAGCCCGCCCGCCTCGTCCACGACAGCGAGGTCGACAACCAGCAGCTGCGCGAACTCGAGCAGATGATGGCCGAAAAGAAAGGATCGATGAAATGAACAGCCCCCGCACCACTCTCTATCGCGACAAGCAGAATGCGAAGCTGATGGGCGTGTGCTCGGGCCTCGCGGACTATACCGGGGTCAATGTGTTCTGGCTGCGCATGGCGGTCGTGATCATGGTCCTCATCACCGGCTTCGCCCTGCCCGCCTATTTCATCGCCGGCCTGCTGCTCGATAAGAAGCCGCCCTATCTCTACGCCGATCAGGACGAGAACCGGTACTGGCAGCGCGTCCGGCAGAGCCCGAAGCGCACGGCCCGCGAAATCCGCGCCAAGATGAAGGACGTGGACCGCCGCCTGGCCGAAGTCGAAACATTCTACGTCAGCTCGAACCCGCGGCTCACCGCCGAGATCGAGCGCCTGCGCTGAGGGGCGCAGGATAAGGGGAACAGGAGGAATCTGAGATGGAATGGATGATCGCTTTCGCGCCCTTCCTGATGGTGATGTTCATCGTCTGGACGGTCAGCCGCAGCAAGTTGGAGAGCAAGCGCCTGAGCGTCACCGCGCAAGACAGTGCGGAAAAAGCAGCGCAATACGCCAGCAATATCCAGCAGCTCGAAGACAGGGTCCGCGTCCTCGAACGCATCGTGACCGACAAGGGATACGACGTCGCGACCCAGATCGAGGCACTGCGCGATACGCGCGCCGTCGAGACGACGGATAGCGGCACCCCGCTGAACATCGCTCGCAAGGAGGCCGTGTGATGGACAAGCTTCTGTTCCTCGAAGCGCTGGCGCCCATGTTCGGCATCGGCATCGCCTCGATCAGCGCCGGATGGGTCATCACCACCTGGCTGCGCATCCGCCACGGCTATCCTCTCGACAATGGCTGGGGCAAACCGATGTACCCGAAGAGCGCCGAATCGGAAGAGCGCGTGCGTTTGTTGACGCAGGAAAATGCGCAATTGCGCGCCGAGATGGGCGCGATGAAGGACCGGCTCGCCAATGTCGAACGCATCGTCACCGATCGGGGCTATCAGCTGAGCCAGGAATTCGAGCGGCTCAAGGACAGCGGCACGGAGGCGAATTGATGGGTTGGGAAATCATCCCCTTGATGATCGGCATCGTGGCGCTGGTCACCATCGTGCTTGGCATAGCGCAGGACACCTTCCAGACCTGGCTCAAGCACAAGGAAAGGCAGATGGAGCTGATGGCCAACAAGACCGCCGAACAGGCCGCGCAATACGCCGCCAAGGCGCAGAAGCTGGAAGCGCGCGTGCGCGTGCTCGAACGGATCGCCACCGATCGCGACTCCGATCTCGCCATGCAGATCGAGGATCTGCGCGACGGTGATGAGCTGAAGGAGAGCATGCAATGACCGGCTGGGCTCTGGTCGCGCTGGTCGGCATCGTCATCTGGGGCGTCGTCCAGATATTCACGCGCCGCCACGATCACACGCTGGGCGTGACGCGCGACGAGGACGGCAATCCCGTCTTCCCGCCTCCTCGCGAGGATGGCGACGCGCGCGAACTGCGGCGCGAGGTCGAGAATTTGCGCGAGCGCATCCGCGTGCTCGAACGCATCGCCACCGAAAGCAATTCCCTCGACGCGCGCGAGACACGGCGGCTTTCCGCCGAGATCGACGCTTTGCGCACCGAGGACGAGAAACACGACAAGGACTGACGGGCCGCCAAGCCTTTCGAATGGCCCCTTCGAGGAAAGGACATGAGGGAAATGTTCGACCCCACCATCATCATCGCGGTCGCCGCCCTGATCGGGCTCGCGATCACGGCCACGGCCCTTTTGGTCGGCTGGCGCGGCTGGTTGGCGCTGAAGGAGCGCGAGCTGGTTGGCATGAACCAAGAACCCGAACGCGGCAGCACCATCGGCGCGGCCCGGATCGAGATATCCGACCTGAAGGAACGCATCCGCAAACTGGAAGCGATCGCGAGCGGGGTGGAATTGTGACGCGAAGCGCCTAGATGGCGGCTCATGCGCGCACTCGATGACATAGCCGAAGAATACGAATTTCTCGAAGGCGACGAACGCTATCGCCTGCTGATCGAACTGGGCCGTGATCTGGAACCCATGCCCGATGCATTGAAGACCGACGCCACGCTGGTGCGCGGCTGTTCGGCGGCGGTGTGGGTCTATCCCACCGGCGATGCAGAGCGGTTGCATTTCCTCGCCGACAGCAATGCCGCGATCACCAAGGGGATCGTCGCGCTGGTGGTCGCCGCCGTGCAGGACAGGCCCGCCGACGAGGTCGCGAAGATGGACGTCGCCGAAGCGCTCGCTCCGTTCGATCTCAAGAACCAGCTCTCGAGCAACCGGACCCAGGGCGTGCCCAATATGATCGCCCTGGTACAGGAACATGCCGCGCGCCTCGCTTCCTGAGCGTGCCGCAAGCGCGCCATGCGCCGCCTCTATCTCGCGCTCGGTCTCCTCAGCCTGAGCCTCGGCGTAATCGGCGCATTCCTGCCGCTGCTCCCCACCGTCCCGTTCCTGTTATTAGCCGCCTTCCTGTTCGCGCGCGGCAATCCCGCCTGGGAGAAACGGCTGCTCGACCATCCCCGCTGGGGCCCGCCGATCCACGACTGGCGGGCCCGGCGCGCGATCGGGCGGCGCGCGAAATATCTGGCGATCGCCTCGCTGGTGGCGGGTGCGGCGCTGACCTACTGGACGCTGGGTGCGCCCTATCACTGGATTTCGCTTGCCGTGCTGGCGATCACCGGAACCTGGATCGCCACCCGCCCGGAATAAGGCTTAGCGGACCTTGTCGAGCCCGGCGCTCTCGCGCACCACGGCGGCGCCCGCCTCGCGCTGGCGCTTCAATTCGGCCTTCAGCTTCGCCGGATCGCTTGCGAAGACGAAGCCGAAGCTGACCCCGCCTTCCTTGCCCACGGTCGCGTGATGAAGCTTGTGCGCCTGCACCAGCCGCTTGGCATAGCCGCGCTTGGGCACCCATTTGAAATAACGCTGATGCACAAGCCCGTCATGGATGACGGTGTAGATCAGGCCGTAGCAGGTGATCCCGAACGCGATCCACCACAGCGGTTCGGACACGAAATATCCCACCGCGAACATCGCGAACACGATCGTCCCGAACGTGACCGCGTAGAGATCGTTCTTCTCCAGCGCGTTGTCATGCGGTTCGTGATGGTCGCGATGCCAGCCCCAGCCCCAGCCATGCATCACGTATTTGTGCGCCCACCAGGCGAAAATCTCCATGCCGACGATCGACAGGACAATGGTGAGGAGAATGGCGGGAAGGCTCACGGGCGGGTCTCTTGAAGGCGGTCTCGTTCGATCAGCGCGCGGCGCGCGGCGGGCAGGCCCCACCATGGGATATGCGGCGCGCGATGGTGTTCGTGATGATATCCGAAATGGAAACACGACGCCAGCGAGGCGAGCGTGCCCAGATCGTCGCTGCGCGCATTGTGGCGATCGCTGAAGCCGCGTTCGTCATGGCGGTGGGGCCGATAGGTCCCGAAATAGAACAGCTGGAGCGAGGAGGCGATCGCGGGCAGTCCGTAGAGAATTACGATGTTCGCCACCGGAACGCCCGCCACCAGCCAGTAGACCGTGACCACCGTGCCGACGAAGGCGATCGACTGCCATCCGAAATACCGGCGCAGGAACACCCCGTACCACGGCCAGAACCGCGTGGGATGATCGACGCTGAAATCGGGGTCGCCCGCTGTGCCGGGGGCCTTGTGGTGGGCGAAATGCGCCGCCCGCATCCGCTTCCACCCGAAGCCGGCATAGACGAACAGGAGAAAACCCCCGATCGCATCGTTGATCGCACCGCCGCCGGGCACCAGCGATCCGTGCATGGCATCGTGGCTGGCGATGAACATTCCGACCGACAGCCAGCACAGCAGCGCGGCGAGGATCAGAGCGAGCGGCAGGCTGCTCCAGCTCAAGACGAAGCCGAACATCGCATAGAGGTGCAGCGCCAGCCACGCGGCGAAGATCGCCGCTGTCAGGATAAGGCCGGTTGCCGCCTGCTGTCGCCGCCCGGTGGGCGCGATCTCTGTCTCGGTCCGGCTTCGCATGGCGCGAATATAGGGCCGCAGCCTATCAAGCGCAAAGGTTTCAAAGACTCAGGGCGTCAGGCACCGCTGGTCTTCGCCTTCGCCGGCATTCCGAAAAAGGTTTCCGCCACATGGCGGCTGATGCGCGCGGGCCGGTGGGTTTCGCTGTCGAGGCAGCACCACATGCTCTGCACCTCGGCCAGCACTTCCTCGCCCCGGCGGATGACGGTGTTGTAGAACGAACGGGCGCCCGCGATCTTTTCCAGCACGGTTTCCGCGATCACCGCGTCATGCAGGAAGGCGGGGCGGCGATAGGTGATCTCGTGCTTCAGGGCGACCCACGCCTTGCTCGCCACCTCTTCCGCAGGGGCGAGTTTTTGCCAATGGGCAAGCACCGTGTCCTGCACCCAGCCGAGATAGCGGGCATTGTTGACATGGCCCATGAAGTCGATGTCTTCGGGGTGGACGGTAATCGGATGGCTGAAGGGCTTTGCTGACATATGTGTCAGTTAGCGCATTAAACCTTACCTTTCCATGACATTCGTAAAGCCATTGCGAGGAAGGGCGCTGGCGCCTTGCGCGAGGGACGAGGCTGCCGCAGAAAAAGCGCCATGATGGCCAGCCGCCCCCGCACGCTCTACGAAAAGATCTGGGACGCCCATGTCGTGGCGCGGCCCGATGGTCCCGCTTCGGACGATACCTGCCTGCTCTATATCGACCGGCATCTCGTCCACGAGGTTACCAGCCCGCAGGCGTTCGAGGCGCTGCGCCTCGCGGGGCGCACGGTGCGCAGGCCCGATCTGACGCTCGCCGTGCCCGACCACAATCTGCCGACCACCGCGCGGCTCGCGCCCGATGGCGCACGGCTTCCCATCGACGATCCGCAGAGCGCCGCGCAGCTCGCCGCGCTGGAGCGCAACGCGCCCTCCTTCGGCATCCGCTATATCGACGCGGTCGCGCCCGAGCAGGGGATCGTCCATGTCGTCGGCCCGGAACAGGGTTTCTCCCTCCCCGGCGCAACGATCGTCTGCGGCGATTCGCACACCGCCGCGCATGGCGGGGTCGGCGCGCTCGCCTTCGGGATCGGCACCAGCGAGGTCGAGCATGTGCTGGCGACCCAGACGCTGCAATTGCGCCGCTCGAAAACGATGGAAATCCGCGTCGAGGGCGAACTCGGCCCCGGCGTCACGCCCAAGGACCTGATCCTCCACATCATCGGCGTGATCGGCACGGGCGGCGGGACCGGCCATGTGATCGAATATCGTGGTTCCGTGTTCGAGAATATGAGTGTCGAAGGACGGCTGACGGTCTGCAACATGTCGATCGAAGGCGGCGCGCGCGCAGGCCTGATCGCGCCAGACGATACGGTGTTTTCCTATCTGAAAGGCCGCCCCTACGCCCCGCAGGGCGAGGCCTGGGACCGCGCGGTCGAATGGTGGCGCTCGCTCCGCACCGATAAAGGCGCCGTCTTCGACAAGTCGGTCGTTATCGACGCCGCCGATGTCGAACCGACCGTAAGCTGGGGTACCAGCCCCGAAGACGTGGTGGCGGTGGGCGGCAGCGTGCCCGCGCCCGGCAGCTTCGCCGACCCGTCCAAACAGGCCGCCGCGCGCAAGAGCCTCGATTACATGGGTCTCGAACCGGGAACGCCGATCGCGGACGTCAGAATCGAGAACGTCTTCATCGGCAGCTGCACCAACAGCCGGATCGAGGATCTGCGCGCCGCCGCAGAGGTGCTGCGCGGACGGACCAAGGCGGCGAATGTGCGCTGGGCGATCGCGGTGCCGGGATCGGGCCTCGTCAAACGGCAGGCGGAGGAAGAAGGCCTCGACAAGGTCTTCACCGATGCGGGCTTCGAATGGCGCGAGCCGGGCTGTTCGGCCTGCCTCGCCATGAACCCCGACAAGGTGCCGCCGGGCGAACGCTGCGCCAGCACCTCGAACCGCAATTTTGTCGGCCGACAGGGGCCCGGCGCGCGCACCCATCTGATGAGCCCGGCCATGGCCGCCGCTGCTGCCGTCACCGGGCGCATCGCCGATGTCCGCCAGCTTTGATCTTGCCAGCCTCCGCCACCTTCCGCATGAGACTTTCATGAGCAAACTTCCTAAATCCACCGCCGCCATCGCGGGCGCGATCGGCTCCGCCGCCATCGCCGCCGCCCTGCTCTATGCAGGCAAGCGCAAGCAGAAGACCGACCGGAACAAGCCCAGACAGCCCGGCGCGATTCCTTCCGGGGAAGCGCCCGAAACCGATTGATGCGCGCCGTCTCCACCATTCACGGTCGCGCCATTCCGCTGGGGCTCAAGAACGTCGACACCGACGTGATCATCCCCGCGCACTGGCTCAAAACGGTCAGCCGCGAAGGCCTCGGCAAAGGCGCGTTCGAAACCATTCGCCAGGCGCCGGGCAACCCCTTCGATGTGGAGGATTTCGCCGGTGCGCCGATCCTGATCGCAGGAGACAATTTCGGCTGCGGGTCGAGCCGCGAACACGCCGCCTGGGCGATGCTCGACATGGGGCTGACCGCCGTGATCGCGCCGAGCTTTTCCGACATCTTTTCGGGCAACGCCTTCAAGAACGGGATCCTCGCGGTGGAACTGGCGCAGGAACAGGTCGATCGCCTGTTGGAGGTCGCGCAAACGCACCCGATCACGATCGATCTCGAGAACCAGATCGTTACGACCCCGTTTCAAGACCGTTTCGCCTTCGATGTGGACCCGTTTCGCAAACGCTGCCTGCTGGAGGGGTTGGACGAGATCGGCCTGACGCTCGCCAGCACCGATGCGATCACGCATCACGAGGCCGGGCGCGCGCAGGACCTACCCTGGCTGGATCGCCCCTTGGCCGTCAGCCGCTAAACCCAATACACCGAAAATCTAGGAGAGAGCCGCCATGAAAGCAGTCTTGTCGAAAGAGGTCGGCGGTCCCGACACCCTCGTGGTCGAGGATCTGGACAGTCCCACGCCCGGCAAGGGCGAAGTGCTGATCGACGTCGCCGCCTGCGCGATCAATTTCCCCGACAGCCTGATCATCAAGGACATGTACCAGATGAAGCCGCCCCGCCCCTTCTCGCCCGGCGGCGAGATTTCGGGGACGGTGGCCGCGCTCGGCGAAGGCGTGTCGGGCTGGCAGGTCGGCGACCGGGTGATCGCCGGGATCGGTGCCGGCGGCCTGCGCGAACAGGTCGTGGTGCCCGCCGCTCGGCTCTTCAAGGTGCCCGAGGGGATCGATCTCGTCCAGGCAAGCGCGCTATTGATGACCTACGGGACCACGATCCACGGCCTCAAGGATCGCGGCGACATCAAGGCTGGCGATACCGTCCTTGTGCTCGGCGCTGCGGGCGGCGTCGGCCTCTCGGCGGTGGAACTCGCCAAGGCCTATGGCGCGCGCGTGGTCGCCGCCGTTTCGACGGAAGAAAAGGGCGAGGTCGCGAAGAAGGCCGGTGCCGACGAGGTCGTGATCTACGACCGCGCCCCGTTCGACAAAGACCAGTCGAAAGCGCTCGCCCAGCAATTCAAGGACGCGCTGGGGCCCGAGGGGGCGGACATCGTCTACGACATCGTGGGCGGCGATTATTCCGAACCGGCCTTGCGTTCGATCGCCTGGGAGGGCCGCTTCCTCGTCATCGGTTTCCCGGCGGGGATCGCCAAGATGCCGCTCAACCTCACTCTGCTGAAAAGCTGCGACATTCGCGGCGTGTTCTGGGGCGCCTTCACCGCGCGCGAGCCGGAGAAGAACGCCGCCAACATCGCCGAGCTCTTCCAGCTGTGGCAGGATGGCAAGATCGCTCCGCTGATCAGCGAGACCTACCCGCTCGACAAAGCCCACGAGGCGATCGCCAAGCTCGAAAGCCGCAGCGCGATCGGCAAGTTGGTCGTCACGATGTGACGCGCGCCGCGGCGACCCGCTTGCCCGCGCTTCGCCGCGCGCCTATCTGCCTCGCGACCTGATTTTTCGAGAGGATACGGTTTATGGACTTCAAGGATCGTGAGCGCGGCGAGGAAGCCAAGTTCGCCTTTGACGAGGAAAACGCCTTCAAGATCGCCGCGCGCCGCAATCGCCTGCTCGGCGAATGGGCGGCGGGCCTGATGAACCTCAGCGAGGAAGAAACCGACGCCTACAAGAAGGCCGTCGTCCAGGCCGATTTCGAGGAAGCGGGCGACGAGGACGTGGTCCGCAAGCTGCTCGGCGATCTGACCGCCGCCGATTGCGACGTCAGCGAAGCCGACATCCGCGCCAAACTGAGCGAATGCAGTGTCGAGGCGCGCCGCCAGTTCATGGGCGATGCGCGCGACGGGAGGGCCTGATCCGATGCCGATGGCAGCAGACGAAATCGAGCGACTGATCCGCGAAGGCCTCCCCGACGCCGATATCACGATCCGCGACCTTGCCGGAGATGGCGATCATTACGCCGCCCACGTCGTCAGCCCCGCTTTTGCGGGCAAGAGCCGGGTGCAGCAGCACAAGCTCGTCTACGAGGCGTTGGGCACGCGCATGGGCGGCGAACTCCACGCCTTGCAACTGACCACGCAAGCCCCCACGTCCTGACCAGATTTGAACGCAATAATTCAAGGATCTGGTCTCATGGCCGACGCAAACGCCCGCATTGCCGACATCGTCGGTTCCAACGACGTGGTGCTCTTCATGAAGGGTACGCCGCTTTTTCCGCAATGCGGCTTTTCCAGCCGCGCGGTCGCGATCCTCGACCATTGTGGCGTCGGCTATGAAAGCGTCGACGTGTTGCAGGACATGGAAATCCGCCAGGGGATCAAGGCCTATTCCGACTGGCCGACCATTCCCCAGCTTTACGTGAAGGGCGAATTCGTCGGCGGCAGCGACATCATGATGGAAATGTTCGAGGCCGGCGAAATGCTGGCCCTGATGGACGAGAAGCAGGTCGCCAAGGCTTCCTGACAGAGGTGCCTAGGTCGCCTCGCGCTTCCCGAGCGATCGTCCCGATATCCCGGACAAAAGAAAACCCCCGCGACGACCAAATCGCGGGGGCTTCTTTTTGCGGGGAAGCGAGCCAAGAACCAGAATGGCCCGCCTCTGATCGAAGACTTCATAGACATGGCAGTCTAAGCACACAGCGTGCCAGTTCGCGTTTTCGACGCATATCCTAATCCCGCGATGGTTAACGCATCGCTACCATTCGCAAGCGATGTAAATTTTTCCGACGCCAGTGAAGCCGTCCGCTCCGCCCCGCTTGGCAAGATGGCGCGCCGCAGGCACTATTCCGACCATGCCCCCCTCCCCCGATCCGATTCCCGCCGCCACGCTGGTCGTCTTCCGCGAAGGACGCGCCGCGCCGGAACCCGAAATCCTGATGGTCGTGCGGTCTCGGCAATTGCGCTTCGCAGGCGGCATGGCCGTCTTCCCGGGTGGCCGCGTCGATCCCGAAGACCGCGATCTGGCCGCGAACTCGGCCCCGGATGCGGGCGAGGAGAAGCGCGACGAACTCGCGCATCGCATCGCCGCGATCCGGGAGACCCTGGAAGAGACCGGGCTGGCGCTCGGCCTGACGGGTGCGATCGACGCGGACCGCGCCGCCGACGCGCGCGAGCTGGCTTTGAAAAAGGGCGCGCTGGCGCCGGTACTCGAAAGCTTCGGCTGGAGCCTCGATCCCGCCGCGCTGATCCCCTTCGCCCGCTGGCTTCCTCTTGGCCTGGCGCATGACCGGATTTTCGACACCCGCTTTTATCTCGCCGATCTCGGCACCGGCGCCGTGGATGTCGCCGTGGACGAGACCGAGAACACGCGCCTGTTCTGGACCAGCGCCAAGGATGCGCTCGCCATGGCCGAACGGGGCGAGATCTCGGTGATCTTCCCAACGCGGCGCAATCTCGAACGGCTCGCTCAATTCTCGAGCTATGGCGAGGCGCGCGCTCATGCCGAAGCGACCCCGGTTCGGACGATCACGCCCGAAATCGACGAGAGCGGGCCGCACCCGGTCCTGCGCATCCCCCACGATGCCGGATATCCGGTCACGGAGGAAATTCTCGACAGCGCGATGCGGGGATGATGGCGCGCCCGGCAGGACTCGAACCTGCTGCCTCAAGATTAGAAGTCTCGCGCTCTATCCAGATGAGCTACGGGCGCGCGCCGGGGGCGTCATAACGCCGCTTTGCGGGCGCGCCAATCGCGGATAAGCGCACATCCGATGGAAAAGCCCGCCACAAACCTCTCGGCCATGGCGCCCGATAGCCCGAGCTTTCGCTATTTCGATCTCGTGATGGCGGGGTTCGTCACGGTTCTCCTTCTGTCGAACATCATCGGTGCGGCGAAATTGTCCGCCGTGCCGGTTCCTTTCTGGCCCGAAGGCTGGTGGCCCGCCGCGGACGGGACCTTCATCTTCGGCGCGGGCATCCTGTTCTTCCCCATCAGCTACGTCCTCGGCGACATATTGACCGAGGTTTACGGCTATGCCCGCGCGCGCCGGGTGATCTGGGCAGGCTTTGCGGCGCTTATCTTCATGGCGGCGATGAGCGCGATCGTGGTCGCCATGCCGCCCGCGACAAGCTGGACCGGGCAGGACGCCTACGAACAGGTCTTCGGCCTCGTCCCGCGCATCGTCTTTGCCTCGATCGTCGCCTTCTGGGTGGGGGAGTTCGTCAATTCCTTCGTCATGGCGAAGATGAAGATCTGGACGAAGGGCCGCGCTTTGTGGAGCCGCACGATCGGATCGACCGTGGTCGGCCAGGGCGTCGACAGCCTTCTCTTCTACCCGATCGCTTTTCTGGGCGTTTGGGAAACGGGCGATGTCCTGCTTGTGATGATCACCAATTGGGCGCTCAAGGTCTTGTGGGAAGCACTGCTGACACCCGTCACCTACGCGGTCGTGGGCTGGCTGAAGCGGCGCGAGGGGGTCGAGATTTTCGACACCGCCACCGACTTCTCGCCCTTCGCCAAGGACCGGTCGCGGATATGAAAAAGGGCCGGGCGATAGCGCCCGGCCCTTTCCTGATCGCTCTCCGATCCGGTTCCTAGAAGCTCGCCCCCACCGCGATACCGTAGCGGCGCGGATCGAGCGTGAAGATATTGGTGAAATTCCCCGAGCTCGCATCGGTCACGTAAAGGCCGGTGATCGAGTTCGCATCGAAGATATTCTGAATGAACCCGCGCACGAAGAAGCGGTTGTCAGGCCCGTTCAGCTGGATCTGCGCATTCGCTTGCACGAAGGGTTCGATGCGGTTGACGCGGCCGTTGAAGACGTTGCCGAACTGCTCGCCCGTCAGCGCGAGATCGAAGCGCGGGACCAGGCTCATGTCGTTGTCGAAGCGGATCGTATATTGCGCGCCGACCGAGGCCTTGAGATTGGGGGCCTGGGGCAGCTTGTTTCCGCGCAGATTGACTTCGACACCCGGGCTCAGCACCTGGACCCCGCCAAAGGCCTGGCCGATCGCCGCCGCCTGCTGCGACAAGACCGAACAGATCGAGAAAGCGCCGGTCGATGCGATGCCGCCATCCGACGGGAAGGCGGTCGGCCCGCGAAGGCCCAGTGCCGGATTGACCGCGGAGACGAAGGCGCGAGCCCCAGCCCCGGTCACCGCGCAGAGCGAGCCGTTCGAGATGTCCTTGATGATGACCGCGCTGGGATCGCCGCCACCCGGATCGCGCGGGTTGCTGAAGAACTGGTCGCCCGCCACCTTCGCGTTGAGGACGCTCAAATTCATGTTGATCAACAGATCGTCGCTGGGGCGAAACACAGTTTCCAGTTCGGCCCCGTAGATGTCGGCGTCGATCGTATCGTTGACCGATGTCCGGTTCACGATGCGGCTAAGCTGCAAACCCTTGTACTTGTAGAAGAAGCCCGTGAGATTGATCTGCGCGGCGCCGTTGAGGAAGATATTCTTCGAGCCGATCTCGAAAGCGTCGACCTTTTCCGGCCCGAAGAATTCGTTGACGTTGAATTCCGGCGCGACCGGCGGGTTGATCCCGCCCGATTTGTAGCCCCGCGAATAGCTGACATAGAGATTGTTGTCGGGAGAGATCTCGTAATCGAGCACGGCGCGCCCGGTAATCGCGTCGAACGAAGCCTGGCGTTGCTGCAACAGCTGATTGCCCGCCGTACTTGCATCGGCATCGAACGAGCCGACGAACGGCGAATCGAACGGATCGCCGTCATTGCTGAAGGGATTGAGGAAATTGGCCAGCGTGGTGCGGCCCGCGACGGTCTTGCTGTCGTCGTTATAGCGGATACCGCCGGTGAAGCTCAGCCGGTCGGTCAGGTCGATATAGGCTTCCGCGAAGATGCCGAAGCTCTCCAGTTTGAAGTCGGTCGTGTTGTTCCGGTACATCGACGTCGCGAGGTAGGATGGCGGCAACCCGTTCGCGAAGGCCGAGAAGGTGCCGAGGATCGCGGTCGCGTAATCGAGGCCGAACGAGTTCACGTAATAGCTGTTCTCGCTCACCTCCGTTTCGGCATAGATGCCGCCGATCAGGAAGTTGAACGGTCCGTCGAAATCGCTGCTCAGGATCGCTTCCGCCGACCAGGCGGTCTGGTCCTGATTGGAGCGGTCGAAGTTGAGCGGCACGCTGGAGCACAGCGAATTGCCTTCGAAGGCGCCGCGATTGCCGTCGTCATTGTCCGAGGTGCAGAGCGGGCCACCCGGCCCCTGCGGCGTCAGCGCGGCGGCGATCGGCGCGAAATAGGCGTTCGATCCGGGCACGAAGGCAGGGAATGGCGGTGCGAGGCCGGTCGGCAGGCCGTTCGCGGCGAAGAAGGCCAGCGTGTTGAGCGCGGTCGCATAGCCCGACCGGTCGAGCACGCCGAGATTGTAGTCCTGGCGCGAATCGACCGTGGTTTCCTGGTAAATGCCGGTCAGCGACAGGTTCATCGCCCCCAATTGCTGGTCGAGATGCGCCTGCACCTGCAATTCGTCGGCGAAATAATCCGGCGTGAAAGCGGTGTTGACGGTGCGGACATCGTCCGGCTCGTCGAAACCGGCATAGCCGTCACGTCCATAGACGCTACCCAGGCCGAGCGCGGCCGGGATGCCCTGGATGCGGAACAGTTCCTGCGAGCTCAGCACCGTCGCCAGCGTGGAATTGGCGTTGGTGCTGTCGAAATCGAGCCGGTTGGCGAGGCAGCCAAGCACACCCGTCGGATCGCGCTGGCACAATTGCTTCTGGATGCGCAAACGGTCGTCGTTCTCGCGGAAATAGAAGCCCATCAGGTCGATCGTGGTGCTCGCGGTCGGTTCGAAACGCAGTGAACCGCGCACAGCATACATGTCGCGCCCGTCGATCTGGGAATCGTCGAACAGATTGGTCGTGAACCCGTCGCGGTTGAGGTAGAAGCCCGCGACCCGCGCGGCGAGGGTATCGCCGATCGGCACGTTGATCATGCCCTTGGCCTTGATGCTCTCGTAATTCCCGTATTCGAATTCGGCAGCCCCGGCGAATTGGCCCATTTCGGGCTTCGCGGTGACGACGTTGACCACGCCCGAAGTCGCGTTGCGCCCGAACAGGGTGCCCTGCGGCCCGCGCAGCACCTCGATCCGTTCGAGGTCGAAATATTCCGTCTCGAAGAGGCGCGTGCCGAACAGCGGCGATCCGTTGGTGTGAATCGCGGTGGCGCTGTCGCAGGTCACGCCGACGCAGAGATCGCCGATGCCGCGAATAGTGAAGCTCGACGCGGTGAAGTTCGACTTCGTGAAGGAGACGTTGGGCAGCGTCAGCTGGAGGTCCGCCGCGTTTTCGATCTGCTGGGCCTCCAGAGCCTCCGCGTCGAAGGCGCTGACCGCGATCGGGACTTCCTGAAGGCTCTGGCTCTGGCGCTGGGCGGTGACGATGATGGTCGGCGAATTGATCTGCGGATCTTCGAGATCGCTGTCGCCTGCCGATTGCGCATGAGCCGGCAATGCGAACGCGCCGGCACACAGACCGGCCAATAGAGTGGCCTTGACCCTCATAATCCCTCTCCCTGTCGATGCCGCTTTCATGCGGTCTATCGCGGAGAGGCTAACACAAACGGTAATCTTGGCAAGGGCCTACGCAGCAATGTTACGCGGCGTATCTTCTGAAGGTTTGGCGGGCGAAAAACCGCCATTCGCACGTGCACAATCAGGATAGGTCAGACGAGATCGGCGCTCAGCGATATCTGGCTGATCCCGCGCCCGCCGCGATCGTCGCGGCCCAGCTGGACGAGGACGTCGATCACGCTGGACGCATAGGCGATCGTATCGCTGCGCGTGAGGCCGATCCCGGTCTGCATCACCATCAGCGACAATTGCTCGAGCGCGCCGCGCAGGCTGTTGGCGTGGATCGTCGAAAAGCTGCCCGGATGGCCGGTGTTGATGGCGCGCAGGAAGCTCACGCTCTCCGCCCCGCGCAATTCGCCGAGCACGATCCGGTCGGGCCGAAGGCGGAGCGCGGCTTGCAGCAATTCGTTCGAAGTGACCTTGGCTTCGCCCAATTCGCCCTTCACCGCGACGAGGCCGACTCCGTTATCGCCCGGCAGTTTCAGTTCGGGCGTATCCTCCACCAGAACCACGCGCTCGTGCTTCGGTATCTCGCCGAGCATGGCGTTCAGGAAGGTGGTCTTGCCCGTGCTGGTACCGCCCGAGATCAGGATGGTGCGGCGCTGGCGGATCGCTTCGCGCAGGAAGGGGATCGGCTCTTTCTGCGGATCGGGCATCGCACCATGCGTCACCGGGCGCAGCGGTCCGCGATCATAGGCGTCGAGCGGCAGGTCGAGCCTGCGGTGGCGGCGGATCGCCATCGCCCAGTGGCGGCGCGATGCGGGTGGGCCGCAGAACTGGACACGCGCGCCATCCGGCAAGGTCGCGCCCAGAAGCGGATGTTCGCGGTTGATCCCCTGATGGCTGACGCGGGCGACCTGTTCGGCGAGGCGCTGAATCAGGCGATCGTCGATCTCGGGAATGCGATGGCATTGCATTCCCGGTTGCGCGCTGTCTTCCACCCACACCTCGCCCGGCCCGTTGACGAGGATTTCGGTGACGGTGTCGCGGTCCAGCCATTCGCGGAACGGGGCGAGATAGGCGTCGAGATAGACGCTGCGCTCGCCGATGACGGGGGCGGGATCGCTATCCTCGGGCTGGCCCTGGAAGGGGTGGATCTCGGCGCTCATCGTCCGGTCGTGCCGTTCAGCTGACCTGCGTGAAATCGAGATCGCGCGCGGTGAAGATGCGGATCGGTTCGCCCTGCCGTACGCGCACCGTGGGGCTGCGCTGGCTGTCCTGCTGCGCCGCCGTCGCCGCAGCGGACGTGCCCGCCCCGCCGAGAACGACCGCGCCCGCTCCGCCGCTCGCCAGAGTGCCGAGCCCGCCGACAACGGACAGCAGCATGGCCGAGCCGAAGCGGCTGAAGAACCCGTCGCCCGAGACCTTGCCGGCAAGCCCCGTCGTCCCGTCGAAGCCTATCGCCGGCGAGGCGAGATTGACCGAGGCTCCATCGGGCCGGATCAAACGCGTCCAGATGACATAGGCGCGCTTCTGCCCGCCCTGGATGCCCGACTGGTACTGGCCGATCAGGCGGCTCGACCGGGGCACGAGCACGCGCGTGCCATCGAAACTGCGCACATCCTGGCTGACGACCGCGCGGACATAGCCGGGGACGTTGGTATCGATCGCGGTTTCGAGCACGGCGGGGATCAGCGTACCCTGCGTGACCGTGGTGCCCGGATTGGCCATCGCCTGCGCGCGCGCCGGAGCGCCGCCGACGCCGCCGACGCGGCTGGCGAAATCGCCCGGCGAATTGCCCGCCGTCACGGCGCTTTCGCCGCCTGCGGGTGCACCGGTCTCACCCGGCGCGAGCGTCGATGGCGAGGCGCTGGAATCGAACACAACGGTCGGGCTGGCATAGGGATTGCCCATCGGCGCCGGGGCGACCAGAGGCGGAGCGGAATAGACCGGGGACGGTGCCGGATCGGCCTGCACGAACCCGCCCTGCGCCGGAGTCACCGCGGCGTCCGGTATCACCACGCCTTCGGGAACCTGTTCGACGGGCGGGGGCACGGCCTGGGCCTGCTGACCGCCGACGCCTTCGGGTTCGTCCATACGCGCCGAATTCATGCTCCACAGCGTCACCAGGCCGAGCCCGGCGACCAGAGCGATGCCCGCTACCATGCCGAGCCCTTCGGTCTTGCCCTTCTTGGCCGCGACCGCCGGATAGGCGTTGCGCGATGCGAGATCGATGATCTCGGCCTCGCTCTCATCGCGCGGATCGACATCGTTGGCGGCGCCCGTCGCTTCGTTCTTGGGCGGCAATCGCATGGCCATACGCATCATTTCATCTCCTTAGCCGACGCGAAGGTCGATCCGGCGGTGGCAGTTCTTGCAGAGGCAGCCGCCCTGCGTTCCGCGAGGTCCGGGCCGGAATAGACCAGCACCGCACGATCCTCGCCCGATCGCAGCACGATTTCGCTCGGCACGCCGTCGACCACGATCGTATCGCCGCGCACCGTGAAATTGACGGGCCCCTCGGTCCCCTTGGGTCCGGCCATCAGGATGGCGGGAACCGCTCTTCCTTCCGGCCAAGTCATGAACACCGCCTCGCCATCGTCGAAAGTGCGCACCGGCAGGAGCGCCGCATCGCCGCTGGCGGCCCACGCGAAATTGAGCTCGGCCGGATCCTGCACCGCGAGCGGATCCTGCGCGGCGGCGACTTCTGTCGGGGTGCGCGCGTCCGCCAGCTGCGTCTCGCCCGGCAGTTCGATGGGCTTGGGCTTTTCGGGATAGGTGAAGCTCAGCACGTAGATCGGCCGCGCGGACGGCGAAGCGACGAGATCGAACAGATAGGTCCGCTCGTTCGTCACCACCGTCATATTGGTCGAGGCGCGCGGGCTGAGCGGCTTCACGAACAACAGGTTCGCGCGCTTGTTGGGCGTGACCTGCCAGCTTTCGGAATCGCCGATGGCAACGTTCTCGATCGCTTCGTCCTCGGCGAACTTGATCGTCGCCTGGACCTTTACCTGGCCGTTGATGCGCACGACGCGGCTTTCATCGTAGCGGACTTCGACCAGGCGCGCATCGTCGGCGTGGGCCGGCACGGCGAGCGGGCCTGCGGATGCGAGAAAGAGGGCGAGCGCCGTTGCGACCGGGCGGATCATGATTTTGTCTCCAGGGATTTCGCACCATTGCGCGCAGCTTCGGGCGAGCGGAACCGGCTTCCTACCCCTTGCGCGCGCGACGGGCCGGATTTTAGCGGCGCTGCCTGAGCGCCACCTGAAGCGGTGGCGAACACCTTGACCGTGCGCGCGCCGCCGCTGCCGCCAGCGTAAGCGGCGCCACCTGCCCCGTCATTGGCCGCAGAGGCGACCTGCTGGGCCGACAGGTTGATCTGGCGCGCCTGGGCCATCGAATTGCTGGCCGCCTGCGCCGCTTCGGTCTGGCGCGCATTATAGGCAGCGGCGGTCTGGGCCGCGGGGACGGAAGCGGTGTTGACGCCTGCGTCCCGGTCTTTGTCCGATCCGGCGAGGCCGAACACCGTCCAGCCGCCGACCATCGTCGCAGTCGTCTTGAGGACCAGGACCATCAGCGCGACATGCACCGCCCCGATCATGAAGAAGCCCATCGCCGCCTGGGCGTTGATCTCGCCCGGCGTCGCCACCAGCCTGCTGAGGATCGGCACCGCGAGTTCGAGCATGATCGTCCCGCCGAGCACCGCGAACAGCGGCGCCAGCGCCAGCATCACGACACCCTTCAGCCAGCCCGCGAACAGCCCGCGCGTGCCGTTGAACAGCGCCATGACGACGAAGACCGGCCCAAGCGCCAGCAGGATGGCGAGCGCGATCTTGGCGGTGACGAGGAGGCCCAGCGTGCCGAGCATAAACAGCATCGCGCCCATCCACATCATCCCCGGCGGGGAAAAGGCCGAGATATCGTCCTGCCCCTGGCTCGCTTCCTGAATGGCGAGAAAGACCACGTCGATCTTCTGCGCGAAGACGTCCGTGGCGGAACCGTCTACGCCGGTGAGGATGCCCGCCAGCTGGTTCGGCCCACCTACGACGAGATTCCAGACGACGCTCTGATAGGCGACCCAGCTGGTCGCGAAGGTCAGCACGAGGCCGATCGTGATCATGCGCGGCGTCAGCGCGCGCACGCCGAGGCTCGACCGGCCGGTCAGGAGCTGGAGCCCGAAGATCGCGATATAGAGCGTCAGCAGGATCGTCAGCACCGTCGCCATCGATCCGCCCGGCGCGAACAGGCGCCCGAAGGCTTCGGACGTGACCTGCCCCGCCGTGCAATCGACCGCACGCAGCGCCGCCGCGACGCCCGAACCCGCCTGCGCGGCGATCTGTGCGCAATCGACGCTCATTCGGCGGCCAATTTCTGGGCTTCAAGCGCTTCGGGAATGTCCGCCCAGGCATCGCCCGCATCGCCCGGCCATGCCGCGCCGGTCAGTGTCGGGAACCAGTCGGCAGGCGCATCGCCCACTGCCGAACGCAACAGGTCGAGCCGGCGAACCGCACTTTCGCGGCCCGACAGGACGGTCAGGACTTCGGGCGCACCCGACAGATCCAGACGGACGACGACGCTCGCATCGGGCTGGCGGATCAGGAAACACCGGCTGTGCGCGGGCAGTGTGCGGATCAGCGCCAGCTCGTGCTGCGTCAGGCCGAAGCCGTCGCAATAATCCTCGGGCCGCGCACGGCTGTTGGGCATGAAGATCATCGTCGCGGTCTGTTCGACAAGCGCGGTCGAAATCCGGCTTTCGAGCGCATCGCGCGCGCTCTGCGTGGCGAAGCCGACCAGCGCGTTGCGCTTTCTCAAAGTCTTCAGCCAGTCACGGATGCGCGCGGCGAAAATCTCGTCGTCGAGCGCCTTCCAGCCCTCGTCGATCAGGATCATCGTCGGATCGCCGTCCAGCCGCTCTTCGATGCGGTGGAAGAGATACATCATGGTCGGCGTGCGCAGCTTCGGATTTTCGAGCAGCGCGGTCATGTCGAAGCCGAGCACGCGGGCGCTGAGATCGAGCCGGTCCTCCGCATTGTCGAACAGCCAGCCATGCTCGCCATCCCCGATCCACGCGGCGAGCCTATCCGCCAGATCGCCCGGCTGCGGGCGGCGAGCGCCCGAGAGCAATTCCTTGAAATGCCGCAGGCGGCGCAGCGACCCGTCATTGTGATAGGCCGCATCGACCGCGGTGGCGATGATCGCGTCCTCTTCCGGCCCCTCGGCCTTCAGCATCACGCTGAGCCAGTCGCGCAAAAAGCCGCGATTGCCGGGTGTATCGGGCAATGCCAGCGGATTGAAGCCGGTCGGCTCACCCGATCGGATCGAATCGTAACGCCCGCCGATCCCGCGAATGAACAGTTCCGCACCGCGATCCTTGTCGAACAGGACCGTGCGCGGCTTGAATTTCTGCGCCTGCGCGGCGAGGAAATTCATCACCACGGTCTTGCCCGAACCCGACGGGCCGATGACCGAGAAATTGCCCAGATCGCCGTGGTGGAAATTGAAGAAGAAGGGGGTCGAGCTGGTGGTCTGAAGCAGCGTCACCGCCTCGCCCCAATGGTTGCCGTCGGGCTTGCCGAGAGCGAAGCCGTGCAGCGATCCGAAGCTCGCCATATTGGCGCTGGAGATCAGCGCGCGGCGCACCAGATAGCCCTCGTTTCCGGGGAACTGGCCCCAGAAGCTGGGCTCGAGATTGGTGTCCTCGCGCACGGCGATCGCGCCGGTATCCGAGATCGCGGCGGCACAGGCGGCGGCGGCATCGTCCAGCCGGGCAAGGTCGCGCTCGCGCACCAGCACAGTCAGGTGATGATCGCCGAAACCGACCGATCCCGCGCCCAGCGCATCGCGCGCGGCCAGCATGTCGCCGCGTTCGGCGGCCGCTTCCTCGTCGGCGGATTTGAGGCGTCGGATCGCCAGATCCATCCGCTCGCGCGCGGTCTGCCGCTCCTGCGGGGCGTAGCTCTCGCTCACGATCATCTCGTAAGGCAGGCGCAGCAGCGCATCGAGCAGGCCCGGCGTGGTCGCTTCGGGATATTCCTTGAGGCCCAGGATCGCGGAGAAATCGGGCGCGCCCGAGCCGCGCTGCTCCAGCGCATCCAGCCCGAAGCTGACCCGGCGATAGGGCAGCATATGGCCGATATCGACATCGTCGCCCGGACGGCGAACGGGCCGCATCTCGCCATTATACAGCGCCGAAAGCAGCTCGAGCAGCTCGTTATTGGTGGTGTCGTTCGGCCCGGCGTAATCGCCCAGCGGCTGCGCCCCATAGGCCGAAAGAGAGGCGGCCAGGCCGGTCGCCGCCGCGCGTAGCGAGCGCAGATCCTTGGGATCGACCTCGATCTCGGAGCCGCCCTTGCCCTTCTTCTTCCAGGCCTTGGCGGTGCGTTCGACCCAGCCCGCCTTGCCGCGCGCGGGGCGGCGGATCAGGGTAATGAACTGGTCGTTGATGAAGAGCGATCCCGATCCCAACCGTTCCTGCCAGCGCGCATCGATATGGCGGCTGAGCGGATCGGGGAACGCCGCTTCGAGATCGACTTCGACCCGGCGGCGGATCACGTGGTGATACATGACGAACCGCGCATCCAGCGTCGAACGCAGCATCACTTCGCGCGTGGCCGCATGGGCGTTCAGCGCCTCGCTGTCCTCGGTTTCGAACAGCAGGCCGGGGACCTGCAAAGCCGTCATCACACTGCCGTCGCGCAGCAGCAGCGTGCTTTCGTCGACCAGGCGGGCATAGGGCAGCCGGTCTCCGGCGCGCGCTTCCTTCGCGCTCCAGGCCGCTGCGCCTTTCCACTTGCTCATAGGTCGCGATCCTTATCGTTTGGCGGGCGCGATCGGCCCGCCGGTTCTAGGCGGCGTAGCTGTTGCAGCCCCACTTGTTGTAATTCTTCACCCGCGGGCACTTGGACACTTTCGTGATCCACAGATCGAAGATGCGCGGTTCGCGCAGGCAGGCGAAATAGCCGATCCCGTGCATCACCGCGAAGACCAGCAAAGCGAGCCAGCTCCCGGTGATCAGGAACGCCTCGGTCGTCACCATCCCGTTGATGATGAAATAATTGAACGTCACGCCCGCGAACATCTGCGGGCGGGTCAGCGCACGGTGCACGGGATGGCGGACCAGCTGGCTCATCCTACACGCCCGAAGCCGCGCCCTGGATGCCCGCGACGATCGATGCGGCACCGAACAGGATGAAGACGCCGATGATCACGGTTGCCCCGAAGCGCCAGTTGAGACGCCCGGTCAGCATCATGAAGCCGACCGCGGCGACCGCCATCACCGCGACGGCCGTGGCGACGTTGCCGAGCAGCGTACCCTGAAGCCAGCCGAGCGCGGCGACGATTGGGCCCGAACCGGCGGGATCGGCACCTTGCGCGAAGGCGGCGGTGGGCAAAGCCAGAAGAGCCAGAGCGGCGGCACGGAATACGGAACGCATAGAACAAACTACTCCCGGGAATGATCGGACAGGCGGCCCATGATGGCCGCGACATAAAGCTGGGTTTCGCGAATGCGCGGGATGCCCCCGGCGCGCAGCACTCTCCCCGGCCCTGCATTATAGGCCGCCAGGGCTTTCTCCAAGTCGCCATCGAAGCGATCGATCTGTTCGCGCAGATAGCGCGCGCCGCCTTCCAGATTGGCGAAGGGATCGTCGGGGTTCACGCCGAGGTCGCGGGCCGTGCCCGGCATCAGCTGGGCAAGGCCGCGCGCACCGACGGGGGAGCGGGCATCGTGACGCCAGCGGCTCTCCTGCCAGACCAGCGCCTCGATCAGTGACGGGCTGAGATCGAAGCGCGCGGCGAGTTCGTCGACCTTGGCGCGATAGTTCTGCGGCACGCCCATTGCGTGGAGGCGCGGATCGGCCAATGCGCGATCGGGCAGCATCAGGCCTTCCACCGCTTCGAAATCGCCATCGGCCGCCAGCACCGCCGTCTCCGGCAAAGCCTCGGGCGAGCCGCCCGCGATCCAGCGCGCGGCGCCATCGTCGATCTGCAGGACATCCGCCTTTGCCGGCGCTGCGATCAGGGCCTGCATACCGATCAGGCCCGCGCCAAGCAGCAGGGCGCCGCGCATGGCGGTCCGCGATAGTCTGCCTGCCGAAATGGCTCGAATCATAGCGCCCTCCACACTCCCGGTCGCACTGGCTATAATACATGACACGAGGGTGACACGGTTATGAACCAGTTCCCGCCATTCGTCCCATTGAAAAAACGGCCCAACGAAAAACGGCCCGTCCGACGATCGGACGAGCCGTATTCATACCCCACGCCGCAGCGCGGACTTGCTAAACCAGTTTAACGTGACGCGATCGACGCGGTCGAGGCAAAGGCCCCGCGATCCAGCATCGCCAGCCCCTTGCGCGCGAGCACGCGGGAATCCACCCACTTGCCGTCGGCGGTTTCCAGTTCGGCCCGATCGTCATGCATCATGGCCGCTTCGAACAGGTCGCGAGCGCGTGCATCGTCCCCGCGCCGCGCATGGGCGATGGCGAGGTTGATCAGCATCGCCGGATCCTTGGCCGCTTGATCGGCATCGGCGCCGATCGCTCGGATGGCGGCAGTATCGCGGCCTTCTACCAGTTCCTGCGTGCCGAAGCTTGAGCCCTGATCCTGCACGGTCATGGCGGCGGGCGTGTGCGCGGCGAGGGCCAGCGCGGTGATTTGTGCGAGAGCGAACATCGGTCATCTCCTCTTTCCCGCAGCTTTTATGACGGTGAAGGATCGATGATGCAACATAACTGTAACATTGTCATTTAAGTGTCATTCGCGATCTGAGGCCTACGCATTCCCCCTCGAACCGACGCAATTCCGCCCCTCGCTCGGTCATCTGGCAAGAATGTCCGGTTTTGTAAGCGAAGTGTCACGGACCGACACAAACTGTCACGCAGCGGGCCTAGCGGGCGAGTCGCGATCAAGCTTCGCGACACAATTCATCCGGTTTTTTGAGGGGACCGCTGCCCGTGACTTATCTTTTCCGTACGCTCGTACTCGGCACCAGCGCGCTCGCATTGGCGAGCTGCGGGGCCGACGAAATCGTTTCGCCCGGCACCGGCGGCAACATCACCATCAACAATCCCCCGGCCCCGGCGCCCGCTCCCGCGCCGACGCCCACGCCGACCAGCACGCTGGTGACTCCGGCGGCGGGCTGCCCCACGATTTCGAACCCCGATCAGCTCGTCAATGACGGTACGATCTCTGGCCCGACCGGCGAATATCGCGTCTGCACCATGCCCGCGCGCTTCACCGCGTCGAGCACGCTGCCGTTCAATCGCGGTATCCTGTATCGCATGAACGGCCGCGTCGATGTCGGGACCGATGGCGGCCCCGCCCCCGATAATTCGGACGGCGCGACCGACAGCAACGTCAACCTGACGATGGAGCCGGGCGTGCGCGTCTATGCCGCCGGGTCGAGCTTCCTGATGGTCAATCGCGGCAACCGCCTGACCGCCGTGGGCACCCAGGCCCGCCCGATCATCTTCACCAGCCGCGACAACGTCCAGGGGCTTAACAATGACAGCTCGTCGGGCCAGTGGGGC
Source organism: Erythrobacter sp. (assembly GCA_009993605.1). Taxonomy (GTDB): domain Bacteria; phylum Pseudomonadota; class Alphaproteobacteria; order Sphingomonadales; family Sphingomonadaceae; genus Qipengyuania. The sequence goes on along the minus strand of JAACTB010000019.1, from coordinate 38,776 downwards.
GGCGTCGTCCTCGCGGGCCGTGCGCCCGTCACGGACTGCATCGCGCCGGGCGCCACGCCGGGCAGCGTCAACTGCGAACGCCAGGTCGAAGGCGCGGCCCAGCCCGCCCTGTTCGGCGGCGCCACTCCGAACGACAAGAGCGGCGATCTCGCCTATGTCCAGATCCGCTATTCCGGCTTCGTCCTGTCGGGCGACAACGAATTGCAGGCGCTGACCACCGGCGGCACCGGCACCGGCACCACCTTCGACCGCGTGATGAGCTACAACAGCTCGGACGACGGCGTCGAATTCTTCGGCGGCCGGGTCAACATGACGCGCCTGATCGTGGTCGGCGCGGAAGACGATTCGATCGACACCGATACGGGCGTGAAGACCAATCTCCAGTTCGTGATCGCGGTCCAGCGCCCCGGCGTCGGCGACACGATCATCGAAGCGGATTCGAGCAACGCCTTCAACAATTCGACCCCGCGCCAGAACACGCAGATCTCGAACGCCACCTTCATCGCCAATAGCGGCACCCGCGACCAGGCGATCCGCATCCGCGGCGGCACCGATTATGCGATCGTAAACAGCGTCCTCGTTGATCGTCAGGGCGCGACGCCGTGCCTGCGCATCGACAATGCCGAGACGATCCAGACCACGGGTGACGACGAGCTGGGCGTGCCGCGCTTCAACTCCTTCGTGCTCGATTGCGCCACCGACTTCCGCAATGGCAGCGGCGTGACCGCCGATCAGACGCAGGGTATCTTCAACGCGGGCACCAACAACAACGCCAATTTCACGAACACGTTGTCGATGACGTTCGTCAATGGTGCGAACGAGAACGGCGTGGCGGTGTTCAATCCGACGGCGCTGAGCAGCTTCTTCACCAACCCGACGAATATCGGCGCGGTCTATCCGGGCAACAACACCTGGATCAACGGCTGGACCTGCAACTCGGCGACCGCGACCTTCGACAGCGCGGTGACCGCCTGCATCTCGCTGCCGGTCTATTCCTGATCGCAGCCTGACATGGGGGAGCGGGCGCATCCGTCCGCTCCCCCTTTCACCACTTTCGACCGGGCCGAGTCCGGCCCCGCACCGATTATTATGAATTCGACCAGATGAGGGGGTCATCCATGTCCTTCGGCATGTCCACCGGCAAGAAGCTGACCGGGTTGCTGCTTTTCACCACGGCGCTGTCCTGCCCGGCCCTCGCTTTCGCGCAAGGCACTGGCGGCCCGCCTAGCGGCGTCGCCCAGGGCGAATCGCCCGACCCGGAGGACGACGATGTCCTGACCGACACCGCCGCAGGCGTCGGCCAGGACACGCAGATCGACGAGACGCCGGAAGTTTCCGTCCCCGGCGGGGACCTCATCGTCGTGACCGGACGCCGCCGGGTCGAGCCCGAGCGCAATTCGACGCAGGTCATCTCCGTGCTCAGCGCCGAAGCCATCGCGCGCACGGGCGAAGGCGACATCGCGGGCGCATTGAGCCGCGTGACCGGCCTTTCGACCGTGGGCAACGGCCTCGTCTATGTCCGCGGGCTCGGCGATCGCTATTCGCTGGCGCTCCTGAACGGCCTCCCTTTGCCATCGCCCCAGCCGCTGAGCCGCGTCGTCCCGCTCGACATCTTTCCGACCAACGTCGTCGCCTCCAGCCTGGTGCAGAAGACCTATTCGGCGAACTTCCCCGGCGAATTCGGCGGCGGCGTCATCAATCTGACGACCAAGGCGATTCCCGACGAAAGCTTCATCACCCTGTCGGCAGGTATCAGCGGGGACGAACAGACCACCTTCTCCAAGGGATACACCTATTTCGGGTCGGACTATGACTGGTTCGGCTTCGACGATGGCAGCCGCGATATCGTGCCGGCTTTGCAGGGCTTCCTCGACAGCGGTGCGCGCATCAGCGACCCCGGCGTCGATCAGCAGGCGATCCTGACCCAGCTCGGCAACCCGAACCGCATCCTGCTGCAGAAGACCGATTGGACGCCCGCCAACCTGTCGGGCGGGATCACAATGGGTACCAGCGCCGATTTCGGCGATAGCGGCCGCATCGGCGTGATCGCCACCGCCTCGCTCAGCAACAAATGGCGCAATCGCCGCATCACGCAGCAGACCGCGATCAACGCCGATCTCGAATTGCGGTCCGATTTTACCGACTTCGTGACGGACAATCGCATCCTCCTGAACGGATTGCTGGGGTTCGGGCTGGAGATCGGCGAGCACCAGTTCCGCTTCACCAACCTCTTCATCCGCGACAGTCTCAAGCGCGGCTCGCTCGCCCTTGGGGACGATCTCCAGAACGGGGACACCGATCTCGTCCAGGATACGGCCTGGTTCGAACGCCAACTCTACAATTCGCAATTCGTCGGCGAGATGGAGTTCGGCGATCTCTCGGTCGATCTGCGCGGCGGCTATGCCCAGACGCAGCGCGAGGCGCCGTATGAGTGGGAGTTCACCTATTCGCGCAGCAACAATGCCGGCGATCCCTTGGGCGATCTGTTCCTCAACACGCTCGACCCCCAGCGCGGCGGCGCGATCGTCTCCTTCTCCGATCTGACCGAGGACCTGTATTTCGGAGGGATCGATCTGGGCTATCGCGTGTCCGACCGGATCGGCGTGACGATCGGTTACGCCTATAGCGATACCGACCGCATCTCGACCCGGCGCGAATTCGACATTCGCGCCACCACCGGCTTCCCCGACATCTTCGGCGCCTTCCGGCCCGATAATCTATTGGGCGATTCGCTGATCCAGCTGGGTTACGATCCGGCGGCACAGGCGGCAGCGGGCATCGGACCGTTCAATTTCAACATCTTCGAAACGACGCAGAGCGATCCGGCCTTCGCCGCCAATCTGACCGTCCATGCCGGCTATGCGAAGGTGAACGTCACGCCCTTCGATACCGTCACGCTCGATCTCGGCGTGCGGTACGAGGATGCGACGCAGACCGTCAGCCCGGTCGAGGTGTTCGCCGTGCCCCTCAATTCGGGTAGCGGCACGAACCTCAAGAACGATTACTGGCTGCCCGGCGGCACGATCACCTGGGAAGCGACCGATCGCCTGCAATTGCGTGCCAGCGCATCGAAGACGATCGCCCGCCCCCAGTTCCGCGAGCTGATCTTCCAGACCTATTTCGACCCCGAAACCAATCGCCAGTTCAACGGCAACCCGCGCCTCGTCGACAGCGAACTGATCAACGCCGAAGCGCGCGCCGAATATTATCTCGGCGGGGGCGACAAGATCAGCCTGGCGGGCTTCTTCAAGGACATCGAAAACCCGATCGAAGTGTTCTCGAGCTTCTCGGACAACGAGCAGGTCAGCGGCTTCGCCAACGCGCCTTCTGCCACGCTCTACGGCTTCGAATTCGAATCCCAGCTCGGCAAGGATCTCTACGATTGGGGCGGGTTCTTCGAAACGAAGCGCGCGATCCTGATCGCGAACTACACATATACGACATCCGAATTGAAGGTCCGCGATGGCGATATCGTCAGCGTCTTCCCCTTCGCCGATCAGCCCGCGTCGAACTTCTTCAATGACGGCGTGGCGCTGACCGGACAGTCGGATCACTTGGTGAACCTGCAACTCGGCCTCGAAGACACCGAGGATCTGCAGCAATTCACCATGCTGCTGAGCTATGCCAGCGAGCGCGTAACGAGCCGCGGCACGGCGAACCTGCCCGATATTGGCGAGGATCCGGGCCTCCGCCTCGACCTCGTCTATCGCCAAGGGCTGAATCTCGGCGGGGTGCCGCTCGAACTGAAACTGGAAGCGCGCAACGTCACCGGGCGCGACCATTTCGAATTCCAGGACAACGGCACGCGCCGGATCGACATCAACAGCTACGAAGTGGGCCGCAGCTTCGGCGCGTCGATCTCGGCCGAATTCTGAAGCGTCCTCGATGCTGACAAAAAAGGCGCCTCCCGATCGGGGGCGCCTTTTTCTTTGTCCGAAGGCTCAAACCTTAAAGGATATATTTCGAAAGATCGGTGTCGCCCGCCAGATCGTCGAGCCGCTCGCGTACATAGGCCGCGTCGATCGTGATCGTCTCGCCCGCATGGTCCTCGGCCTCGAAGCTGATATCTTCGAGCAGTCGCTCCATCACCGTCTGAAGCCGCCGGGCGCCAATATTCTCGACGCTCTCGTTCACCCGCGCGGCGATCTTCGCGACTTCCGCGATGGCATCCTCCGCGATGTCGAGCGTCACGTCCTCGGTCCCGATCAGGGCCTTGTACTGGGCAGGCAGGTTCGCGCGCGTTTCGGTCAGGATGGCGACGAAGTCCTCTTCGGTCAGCGCACGCAGTTCGACGCGGATCGGCAGGCGGCCCTGCAATTCGGGCAGCATGTCGCTGGGCTTCGAAACGTGAAAAGCACCGCTGGCGATGAAGAGGACGTGATCGGTCTTCATCGGCCCGTATTTGGTCGCCACAGTCGTGCCCTCGATCAGCGGGAGCAGATCGCGCTGGACGCCTTCGCGCGACACCGACCCACCACGCACGTCGGATACCGCGATCTTGTCGATCTCGTCGAGGAAGACGATGCCGTTCGTTTCCGCATTTTCCAGCGCGACGCGGGCGACGTCCTCCTGGTCCATGCGCTTTTCGGCCTCTTCCTCGACCAGGCGGTCCCAGGCGTCGGGCACTTTCAATTTGCGGCGCTTGAGGTTCGACTTGCCCATCGCCTTGCCGAGCATATCGGATAGATCGATCATCCCGACATTGCCGGGCATTCCGGGGACCTCCATCGCGCCCTGCGGCTGATCCTTGACCTCGACCTCGACCTCGGTCTCGTTCATCGCGTTCTCGACGATGCGCTGGCGAAAGGCCTCGCGCGTCGCCTCGCTGGCGTTCTCGCCGACGAGCGCATTCAGAAGCCGGTCCATCGCGGCCTGCGACGCGGCCTCGCGCACCGCCTCGCGGCGGCGGTCCTTTTCGAGCCGGATCGCTTCCTCGACCAGGTCGCGCGCGATCTGTTCGACGTCGCGGCCGACATAGCCGACCTCGGTGAACTTGGTCGCTTCGACCTTTACGAAGGGGGCATCGGCCAGCTTGGCGAGGCGGCGCGAGATCTCGGTCTTGCCGCAGCCGGTCGGGCCGATCATCAAGATGTTCTTGGGCGTAACCTCGTCGCGCAGATCGGCAGCGAGCCGCTGACGCCGCCAGCGATTGCGCAGCGCAACGGCGACCGCGCGCTTGGCGTCTTTCTGGCCGATGATGTGCTCGTCCAGCGCAGCAACGATCGCCTTGGGGGTGAGGGAGTCAGACATAGATAGGAAAATTCCGATTGGTGCGGCCATTCGTGTGGCGGGAGGGCCTAGACCTCTTCCACCGTCACATTGCCGTTGGTGAAGACGCAGATATCGGCGGCGACCTGCATCGCCTTGCGCGCGATCGTTTCGGGATCGTCCTCGTATTCGGCGATCGCCTTGGCCGCGGCGAGCGCGTAATTGCCGCCCGATCCGATCGCGGTGATGCCGCCTTCGGGCTCCAGCACGTCGCCATTGCCGGTGAGGACGAGGAGGTTGTCCTTATCCGCCACGATCATCAGCGCTTCCAGATTGCGCAGATATTTGTCGGTGCGCCAATCCTTGGTCAGTTCGACCGCGGCGCGCAAAAGCTGGCCGCTATACTGTTCCAGCTTCTTCTCGAGGCGTTCGAACAGAGTGAAGGCATCGGCGGTCGCGCCTGCGAACCCGGCGACGACCGCGCCCTTTTCCCCGATGCGGCGGACCTTGCGGGCATTCGGCTTCATCACCGTATTGCCCATCGAAACCTGCCCGTCGCCCGCGACGACGATCCGGTCGCCCTTGCGCACGCCGATGATGGTGGTGCCGTGCCACTGGGTCAGGCCGTGGCGATTTTCGCTGTCACTCATGCGGCGCGATATGGGGCCGCGCCTGTTCGGTTCAAGAACGGCGTATCAGCCGCCGGGGCCGCGCGGCGCGCCGCCGCCCGCACCCGGTGCGCCGACCACGCCGATATTGCCGAACAGGTCTTCCAGGAAGCCGCGTTCGCGCCCGAGAGTCGGGGTCTTGTCGCTTTCCGGCGAGAGATAGACCACCTGGTCGATCCCGGTCGTGTCCGCCGCCAGCACGTTGCCGGTCGGATCGAATCTTATCGCAAGCACCCGGTGCGCTTCGATCTGCGGGCGCACGAAGGGTTTGCGCGCAGTCGTGCTCGACACGTAATACCAGATCGGGTCGCCATACTGGCTGGTGAAGGTCGGGCGGCCCAGCGTCGCTTCCACGGACCGCTGGTTATCGAGGCCCGGCTGAATCGCGTTCACCAGCGTGCTGTCGACGATATAGCCGCGGTTCTCGCGGATTGAGGTGCAGGCGGGGAGCACGGCGACGGCCCCTGCGAGAAGGGCGAGGCTGGCGATCTTGCGACCATGTGCGCGGATGGAAATCACTCAAACTCCGTATCGTCTGGCGTGCCGAGCAAAGTGGCCGGCGCACGATAAAACTGGTGGGCCACGCCTTAAGCGCCCGCGCCCAGGCTTGCAAATACTTGCGACCTCGCGCTTGGGATGCAGGGCTTGAATTGCCGCTGAACGCAGCCGACCTTTGCCGATAAGGAGCACCCGACCCCGCATGAGCCTGCCATTATGAGCCTTTTCGACCGATTGTTCCGCAAGCCCGCCGACCCGCGCGAGGCGATGCGCCCGTTATGGCACCGCACCGTCGCAATCGCGCGCGAGCCGGAATGGTATGCTGAGTGCGGTGTTGCCGATACGCTGGAAGGCCGGTTCGACATGGTGACCGCCGCCCTGTCCGTCGTCATGCTGCGCATGGAAACGGATACAGCCCTGGCGCCGCGTACCGCCTATCTCACCGAGATCTTCGTCGAGGATATGGACGGGCAATTGCGCCAGTCGGGCGTGGGCGATCTGGTGGTCGGCAAGAAGATCGGCAAATTGATGAGCACGCTGGGCGGCCGCCTCGGCGCCTATCGCGAAGGGTTCGCCGAGAGCGGCCCCACGCTCGAGGACGCCGCGCGGCGCAATGTGACTTTGACTGACGATTCGCTGGCGCCCAAGCTTGCCGAACGGTTGCGGGCGCTGCGCCTGCGGCTCGATGCGACGGACGCGGATGCGATGCTCGCGGGAGAAATCCTGTGACCGCTTCCGATACGCGTGCGCCAGAAATGAGCCGGATCATCAAGCTCGATCGCCTGCCCGATGGCGCGATGCGGATCGAGGCGAGCGAGGACGAGCGCCGCAGGCTCGCCGGGCGGTTCGGCCTGCCAGCCATTCACGACCTGACGGCGACCATCCGGCTCGAGCGTGATGGCGAAGCGATCGCGGCCGAGGGAACTTTGACCGCGCGGTTCGATCAGGCCTGCGCGGTATCGGGGCAGGCCTTCACCAACAGTGTCGAGGAGCCCGTCGCCCTGCGCTTCGTCCCCGCCTATTCGCATGCCGATACGGGCGGTGAAGAAGAGGAGATCGAACTGTCCGAGGACGAGCTGGACGAGGTGCCTTACGAGGGCCAGTCCTTCGATCTCGGCGAAGCGATCGCGCAGAGCTTCGGCCTTGCCGTGGACCCCTATTCGCGCGGGCCTGAGGCCGATGTCGTGCGCGAGGATAACGGACTGAACGAGCCCGAGACCGGCGGCGCGTTCGCCGCGCTCGCCGCTCTCAGGAAGGACTGATCCGCCGGTACGCTGGGTCGGTTTAGAACGGGATGTCGTCGTCGAGGTCGTCGTAATTCGAGCCGCCGCCCGAGCCGCCGCCCTGGTTCCCCGACCCGCCGCTTTGGCCGCCGCCATAGCCGCCCTGGTTCCCGCCGCCATAGCCGCCACCGGACCCGCCGCCATAGCCGCCGCCCGACTGGCCGCCGCCGTAATTGCCGCCTCCGCCACCACCGCCGCCGCGCTGGCCGCCGCCGGGCCCGTCGAGCATGGTCAGCGTACCGTCGAAACCGCGCAGCACCACTTCGGTGCTATAGCGATCCTGCCCGTTCTGGTCCTGCCATTTGCGGGTCTGCAACTTGCCTTCGATGAAGACCTTGCTGCCTTTCTTGAGGTAGTTTTCGCAGACGCTGATCAGCCCTTCGGAAAAGATCGCGACCGTGTGCCATTCGGTCCGCTCCTGCCGTTCGCCGGTGTTGCGATCCTTCCACTGTTCGCTGGTGGCGATGCGCAGATTGCACACCTTGCCGCCGTTCTGGAAGCTGCGCACTTCGGGGTCCTGCCCGAGATTGCCGATCAGCATGACTTTGTTGAGGCTGCCTGCCATCGATTCGTCCCTTCGTGAATTCTGCGACGGGCCTAACGAAGCAAGCGGTTCGATTCTAGGCCCGGAAAGAGACTTGCCCCCCGGTGCCTTGCGGCGCAGGCGCTTTCGTGATTCACACCAAGACACGAAGATAGAGGTCCGTGGGCGAACCTGCACGTCGTCTTCGTGTCTTCGTGTGAGATTGCCGCTTCGCAGCGGGCGCTGCGAGGTTCGCTAGAGCCCCAAACCGACCGCCACCCAATAGGTCAGGCCGGCGAATATCCAGGCCAGCGCGAACAGATAGACGGTCATGAAGATCGGCCATTTCCATCCGTTCGTCTCGCGCTTGGTCACCGCGATGGTCGAGAGGCATTGCGGCGCGAACACGAACCAGGCGAGGAAGGCGAGCGCGGTAGGAAGGCTCCACAGCGCCGAGATCCGGTCGGTGACGCCCTGCGCTTCCAGCTCCTCGTCATCGGCATCGACCGCATAGGTCGTGGCGAGCGCGGTGACCGCCACTTCGCGCGCGGCGAGCGCGGGGATCAGCGCGAGGCTCATCTCGCGGTTGAAGCCGACCGGTTCGAGCACCGGATGAAGCGTATCGGCGACGGCCCCTGCATAGCTCGCATCGAGCTGGCTTTCGCCCGGCTCGGCCTGCGGGAAGCTCAACAGCACCCACAACGCGATCGTGGCCACGAAGATGATTGTGCCTGCGCGGCGCAGGAAGACCCAGGCGCGCTGCCATAATCCGATCGCGAGATCCTTGATCCGCGGCATCTGATAGCGCGGCATTTCCATGATGAAGCCCGACGCCCCGCCCTTCGCCACGGTGAAGCGCAGCACGAAGGCCACCACCATCGCACCGACGATCCCCGCCACGTATAGCGCGAACAGGACCAGCCCTTGGAGGCCGATGATCTGCATTCCCGGGGGCCCCACAGTGGTCGCCGGAATGAAGGCCGCGATGATGACCGCATAGACGGGCAGCCGTGCCGAACAGGTCATCAGAGGGGCGATCAGGATCGTCGTCAGCCGGTCCTTGGGATCGGAAATGCTGCGCGTCGCCATGATGCCGGGAATGGCGCAGGCGAAGCTGGAAAGAAGCGGGATGAAGCTCCTTCCCGACAGGCCCACGCTGGCCATCAGCCGATCCATGAGGAAGGCGGCGCGGGCCATGTAGCCGGTCGCTTCCATGATCAGGATAAAGAAGAACAGGATGATGATCTGCGGCAGGAAGACGACGACCGATCCCACGCCTGCCAACACGCCCTCGGTCAGAAAATCGCGCACCAGCCCTGCCGGGAGCGCATCGCTCACCACGCTGGACAAAGCGGCGACCACACCCTCCAGCGCATCCGCGAACGGCGTCGCCCAGGCGAACACCGCCTGGAAGACGACGAACAGGAGGCCGAACAGGATAATCGGGCCGAGCCAGGGGTTCAGCAGAACCCGGTCCGCGCCGTTTTCGATCGTGTGCCGCGTGCTTTTCGACAAGATCGCGGCGCGCGCGATGTGCTTGGCGGAAAGGCGCCGTTCGGGCAGCGTCAGGTGCCAGCGGCGATGCAGGTCCTCGTCCGCATGGCTTTCCGCTTCCGCGATGGCGGCGGTCAGTTCGGCGAGACCCTTGCGCCGCACTGCGACCGTCGGGATCACCGGCACGCCCAGCGCATCGGACAAGGCCTCGGGATCGAGGGTCAGCCCGTCGCGCTCGGCAAGGTCGATCATGTTGAGCGCGATCACCGTCGGCCGGCCCAATTCGAGCACTTCCTGCGCGAAGACGAGATGCTGTTCGAGATTGGCGGCGTCGAGGACTATGACGAGCACATCCGGCGCGCGTTCGCCCTGGAATTCGCCGGACACGACATCGCGCGTCACCGCCTCGTCGGGGCTTGCAGCATCGAAGCTGTAGGATCCGGGCAGGTCGAGCAGTTCGACACTGTCGCCCCGTCCGTCCTTGGACGGCAGGGCAAGGCGCCCCGCCTTGCGCTCGACCGTCACGCCGGGATAATTGGCGATCTTCTGGCGCGCGCCGGTCAGGGCGTTGAACAGCGCGCTCTTGCCGGCGTTGGGATTGCCGACCAGCGCGGCGCTGCGCAGCCTCGTCGCGGAAGCGGGAGGATCGTCGCGGCTCATGCCGTGGCTCCTGCGTCGACGATCTCGATTTCGATGGCCGAGGCATGAGCGCGGCGCAGGGCCACGGTCATCCGCCCCACCCTGACCGCAAGCGGATCGCGCCCGCCGAACACGCCGCGATGCAACAGCGCGATTTCCGCGCCTTCGTCCAGCCCGAGCGCGCGCAGGCGCTTGGCCTCGTCGCCGGCCAGACGGTCCCAGTCGACGGAGACGATTCGCGCAGGTGTGTCATGTCGAAGCGCATCCAAGGTCATGCGCCGTGCCCTGTCAGAGGCAGCACGTAATTGCAACCGATTATCAATAGCGGCGCGCCGTGCGCTTGCGGTCCGCTGGTCGCGTTTCCTGTGGTTACGGGCGCGCCTCCGCGGGGCCGTCCTCGGTGCTGATCCCGCCGCTTCGCGCCTGTGCACCTGCGGGGCGCGCCGTGCGCTTGCGGTCCGCTGGTCGCGTTTCCTGTGGTGACGGACCCGCCTCCGCGGGTCCATCCTCGGTGCTGATCCCGTCGCTTCGCGCCGGGGCACCTGCGGGGCGCGCCGTGCGCTTGCGGTCCGCTGGTCGCGGACCGACTGTGCCTCGAGGATTATTTCACCGGATAGCGCAGGCGACCAAGGAAGCGCATCATGCTGAAGCTTTCGCGCTCGCGGCCCAGCAATTGCGCCTTGGCCTTTTCGAACTTCATCACCCCGTCGATCCGGCGATCGAGGAAGGCGCGCGTCTCCTGCTTGTCCTCGCTCTCGTCCGAGACGAACACGGCCAGAGTCGCGCCGTAGATCCCGGCGAGGATGGTGCGCTTCGTGTAATGATTCCAGTCGGTCGCGGTATCGCCCGCGAGGCGCCACATGACGTCCGCGCTGTTCCATGCGGTCTTCAGTGAGGCGGCGGCGTTCTGCGGCATTGCCATGATGGCGGTGGCGCGGCGCAGCGCCTCTTCCTGTCCCCGCACCGCGTCGAGCCGGAACTGGACGAGGCTGCGTATGCGTTCACGCACTTTCATCGCGCCGAGTTTCTCGGGCGTCATCTTGTCGGCCATCTCGCGGTCGATCGTGGCGATCCAGGCCTCGATCATCGCCATCTGGCTGAGCCCGTTCTTACCCTTATAGGCGAGCCGGGCGACATCGCGATCGACGCCCGCCTGATCCGCTGCCATCGCCAGCGCCTCCTCGCTCCAGCCATCGAAAATGGCCGCATCCGCGATCAGCGGCGCGAGGTGGAGCCGCAATTCGGCAAGCGTCATGTCCGCCGGATCGAGCGCCGACTGGCTGCTATCGGATGCGCTCACAGGCTCGGCCCGTAGGTCTTGCCGCCGCCTTTTTCCGCGCGATCGGCATCGGCCTGGGCGATTTCCTGCAACACCGGACCGCCGCCGACCATCAAGCGCGCGTAATCGCGCGCCGAGCGGCCCGAATTGTCGGTCCGGTCGGGGCTGGCGCCGTTCTTCAGAAGGACACGGATCATCGCGGTATCGCGCCGATGGATCGCGGAGATCAGCGGCGTCTCCCCCGACGCATTCGCCTGATCGACCTGCGCGCCCGCTTTCAGCAGCGCTTCGATTCCCTCGATATAACCGAGCTGGGTCGCGATCTGGAGCGGAGTGACGCCCTTCTTGTCCGCAATATCGGGATTGCCGCCCCGTGCGTTCAGGAACGCGATCCAGTTCGCATCGCGCCGTTCGGTCACGATATGCATCGCCGTGCGCCCGGTCGCGAAATCGCGAGTGTTGATCAGCGTATTGCCCGGCTGGTTCAGCGCGTTGATGACCTTATCGCCATCTCGTTCCTTCACCGCTTTCAGGAATTCGTAGCCTTCGGACATCTGCTGCGCCGCGACCGGCTGCGCCATCACCGCCGATATGGCCACCGGCGCGGCCAGGGCCTTGAGAATTGTCGCTGCGATCCGATCTTTACCACGCACTTCGCCAGACCCTCGTTCTGTGTTGGATGGGGGAACAGGCCCCCTTGCCCGCACGGCTTTAGCAGAGCATGAACCGCAGCACCATGGCCCCTCCGATCCGTTTCAAATCCCGCATGCTTTGCGTGACGCTTGCCACCGCCTTGCTGACCGCTTGCAACATCATTGCACCTGCCGCTCCGCCTGAGGAGCCGCCGCTTCTGGGCGCCGACATCGGCGGGCCGTTCGAACTGACCGGGGAAGACGGCAAGACCTACGGATGGGACGATTTCGACGGCCAGTACCGGATCGTCTATTTCGGCTACGCCTATTGCCCCGACGTCTGCCCGACCGACGTTCAGCGCATGGCGCAGGGGCTGAGACTGTTCGAAAAAGAATCGCCTGAACTAGCGCGGCAGATCCAGCCGATCTTCATCACCGTCGACCCGGCCCGCGACACGCAGGAAGTCGTCGGCGAATTCACCGACGCCTTCCATCCACGCCTGCTCGGCCTCACCGGAACGCCCGAGCAGGTCGAGAAGGCGGCCGATGTTTTCCAGGTCTATTACCAGAAGGGGGAAGACCAGCCGGGCGGCGGCTATCTGATGGACCATTCCAATTTCACCTTCCTGTTCGGGCCCGACGGCGCGCCGCTGGCCACGCTGCCGACCGATCTCGGCCCTGAGGCGGTGGCCGAGGAACTCGAGAAATGGGTGAAGTGAGGGACCGGTTCTGGGAGCGCCCGCTCGCCGAACTCTCGCCCGAGGAGTGGGAGGCGCTGTGCGACGGGTGCGGACGCTGCTGCCTCCACAAGATCGAGGACGAGGATACCGGCGAAATCGCGGACACCAATGTCGCGTGTCGCCTGCTCGATTGCGAAACCGCGCAATGCAGCGATTACCGGAACCGCAAGAGTTTCGTGCCCGATTGCCTGCGGCTGACACTGAAGATCGTCGACAGCGTCGAATGGCTGCCGCGCACCTGCGCCTATCGCGTGCGCGCCGAAGGACGACCTTTGCCCGATTGGCATTACCTCATCTCCGGCGACCGGCAGGCGGTGGTGCGTGCGGGCGTTTCGGTGTCGGGTCGCGTCATCAGCGAAGCCCGAGCGGGTCCGCTCGAACATCACATCGTCGAATGGGACGATGACGAGGCAGGCGCTGCTCCATGATCGAATGGCTGCGCGCGGACAGCCCGGCGAATCCGGCGGCGCCGCCGCAGATCGAGCTGCTGGGCCGCGCCGTCCCCATCCAGATCACGCGCCACCCCCGCGCCCGCCGTTTGACCATGCGGCTCGCCCCCGATGGCGGCGCGGTGCGGATCACCATGCCGCGCTGGAGCCGCCAGTCCGAAGCGATCCGCTTCGCGCGGGATCGGCGCGCATGGCTCGAAGCACAGGCGGCCAAGGTTCCGACCCGCGTGGACCCGATCGCGCGCGGTCACATCCTCTGGCGCGGGCGCACGCTTCTGATCGACTGGCGTGCCGATGCGCCCCGCCGCCCGGTCCTGTCCGGCGATACGCTCGCACTGGGCGGCCCCGCCGAGACCGTGTCGAGGCGCCTTGCCCGCTGGCTCGAAAGCGAGGCAGAGCGCCTGATGGCCCGTGATCTCGCGTTCTATTGCGAGCGGGCGGGCATCGCCGCCCCGCCCCTGCGCCTCTCGCGCGCGCAGCGCCGCTGGGGCAGCTGTTCGAGCAGCGGGACGGTGCGGATCAATTGGCGGCTGGTGCAGGCGCCCGACGCGGTGCGCCGCTCCGTCGTCGCACACGAGGTCGCGCACCTTGTCCATTTCGATCACAGCCCGGCCTTCCACGCTCTGCTCGCCGAACTCTACGAAGGCGACCAGCACGAGGCCGATGCCTGGCTAACGACGAAGGGACGCACGCTCTACGCCGATTTCGGCTGACACGCTCGCCTCTGGCACTTTCGCATCCAACACTCTATCCTGTCTGTCATGCGCCTCTCCACGCGATTCAACCCCGTCGGCGGAATTCAGGACTTCTGGTCCGAATTCACCCGGCCCAACCCCTATCGCTGGCCGATCCTGATCGCGTCCATGCTGTGCACGTTCGGCCTGTTGTTCTGGGTGACGAAGGAACGCGTCATCGGCCCGCCCGCGCGCCCCGAGGTCACCTTCATCTCGACCTTCGCCGAAGGGCGGACGGACGAGGAGATCGTCGCCTCCAATGTCGCCAACCAGCAATTGCAGGATCAGATCCGCGAGGAACAGGCCGTGCGCGAAGAAGAGGTGCGCGACATGTATCGCACGCTCGGCCGTGCGAGCGGGCTCGACGTGGACGCGATGGAAGCCGAGATCGCCGCCGATCGCGCCCGCCAGGAAGCGCGCCGCCAACGCCTTCTCGAAGCGGCGGGCATCCCCTCCCGGACGCAAGCCGAAGCCGATCCTGAAACCGCCGCCGAATAAGCTGACCACGGCGCAAGACCGGCGCTGGCTCGATGCGGCAGCACGGCTGGCGCTGCGCGGGCGTCCGCTCGCGCGGCCCAACCCTTCCGTCGGCGCGCTGATCGTCAGACAAGGCCGCGTGGTCGGACGCGGCTGGACGCAGGCCGGGGGAAGGCCCCATGCCGAGGCGGTCGCGCTGGATCAGGCCGGGGCCGAGGCGGAAGGGGCGACGCTCTACGTAACGCTCGAACCCTGTGCTCATCTGTCGCCACGGGGACCATCCTGCGCCTCGCTAATCGCGGAAAGCGGGGTCGCGCGCGCCATCGTCGGCTGCGGCGATCCCGATCCGCGCACGGCGGGACAGGGCCTCGGAAGAATGCAGGCGGCGGGGATCGAGACCGCGTTGGTCGACCATGCCGCATCTCGCGACAGCCTCGCAGGCTATCTGACGCGCGCCCATTTCGGTCGCCCGCACGTCACGCTCAAACTGGCGATCTCGCTCGACGGATGCATCGCGCTGGCTGACGGGTCGAGCCGCTGGATCACGGGGCCCGAGGCGCGCGCCCACGTCCATTCGCGGCGCGCGCTCGCCGATGCGATCCTCGTCGGCGGATGCACTTGGCGCAACGACGAGCCGCGGCTCGACGTGCGGCTCCCTGGCCTTGCCGATCGCAGCCCCGAACGGGTGGCTCTGACGCGCGGGACGGTCGAAGGTATACGATGCATCCCTTCACCCGAAGCGATCGCCACGCTCGATGCGCTCACTCTCTACGTCGAAGGCGGCGCAGCCACCGCTGCCGCTTTCCTCGCCGCCGATCTGGTCGGCCGCTTGGAGATCTACCGCGCGCCCATCGTGATCGGGAACGGTCTGCCCGCCATCACGGATATCGGCCTTGGCGATCTTGCCGAGGCGCATGGCCGCTGGCAGAGGGCGGAGACCCGCTTTCTCGGCCATGATATCTACGAGCGCTACGAGCGCGTCCGCGACAAAGGATAATCGCATGTTCACCGGCATCGTCACCGCCATCGGCCGGATCGCCGCCGTCGAGAAGACCGGGGATACGGCGGTGCGGATCGCCTGCCCCGACGCGGCGCAATGGCAGCCCGATGCGATCGCGCTGGGGGCCTCGATCGCCTGTTCGGGAGTCTGCCTGACCGTGACCGAAACCGGCACGGATGCGGACGGCCCGTGGTTTGCGGTCGATGTCTCTGGCGAGACGATCGCGCGCACCGTTCCCGATATGTGGAGCGAGGGCCGCCCCATCAATCTCGAACGCGCACTCAAAATCGGGGACGAATTGGGTGGCCATCTGGTCACCGGCCATGTTGACACGGTGGGTGAAGTCGTATTGGCGCGCGAGGACGGGGGATCGCGCAAGATCGCCATCCGCATCGGTCGCCAGCACGCGCCCTTCGTCGCGCCGAAGGGTTCGATCACCATCGACGGCGTGTCGCTGACAGTGAACGACGTGCGCGACCGGCCGGACGGGTCCTGCGATTTCTCGCTGAACCTCATCCCCCATACCGGCGAGGTCACGACTCTCGGCCGGCTCGATGAGGGATCACACGTCAATCTCGAGATCGACGTTCTGGCCCGCTATCTTCAGAGAATGCGCGCGCTCGACCCTGCGTAACCGGCAGCGAGGCTGATCAGCCCGCGACCTTCTCCAGCGCGGCAATGAAATTGTCGATATTGCCGCGGTGAAGGCCCGCCACGTTGATCCGGCCCGATCCGGCCATGTAGATCCCGTGATCCTCGCGCAGCTTCGCGATCTGGTCGCTCGACAGGGGCAGGACCGCGAACAGGCCGTTCTGATTGGCCAAGGCGCCGAGATTGAGGCCGGGAATGGCCTCGTCCGCCGCCGCCAGCCGTTCGCGCACGCCGCGCATCCGCTCGCGCATGTCGTCGAGCTCATCGAGCCATTCGCGCGACAGGTCCTTATCCTCCAGCACGATCCGCACCGCCGCGCCGCCATGATCGGGCGGCATCGACCAGGTCGCGCGCGCCAGCATGTTGGCGTTTGACATGATCGCATCGAGATCGTCGGGCGTTTTCGCCAGCACGTAGAACGCGCCCACGCGATCCCGGTAGAGGCCGAAATTCTTGTCGCAGCTATAGGCCACCAGAGCTTCGGGCACGGCGTCGATCACCTGGCGCACGCCCGCAGCGTCCTCGTCCATCCCGTGGCCGAGGCCCTGATAGGCGATGTCGAGCACGGGGATCACCGCACTCGTCGCCAGCGCGTCGGCGATTTCGCGCCATTGCTTGTCCGTGTAATCGATCCCGGTCGGGTTGTGGCAGCATCCGTGCAACAGCGCGACATCGCCCGCCTCCCCTTCGCGCACGACGCGCAGCACCGCTTCGACATTGGCGGTCCCATCGGGCAGGGCATGGTCGAACGGCACCGTCTCCAGCCCCAGATCCGACACGATCTGCGCATGGTTGGGCCAGCTGGGCGTGCCGAGATGGACGCGCCGGGTACCTGCCTTCTGCGCCAAAGCCAGCGCCAGGCGCACCGCCCCGGTCCCGCCCGGCGTCTGCATCCCCGCAATGCGCCCGCCCCGATCCGCATCCTCGCCGAAGATATGCGGCATCAGCCCCGACACGAAGGCGCCATCGCCTTCCGGGCCGAGATAGCTCTTGGAATCCTGCTCGTCGACGAGGCGCTGTTCCGCGCCCTTGATGGCTTTGAAGACCGGCGTGGCGCCATCGCCGGTGCGGTAGACGCCGACCCCGAGGTCGATCTTGTCCGCACGCGGATCGGCGGCGTGAAGCTTGATGAGCGCGAGCAGCGCATCGGCGGGCTGGGCTTTGAGAGCGTCGAGCATGGGCGCGTCCTTGCCCGCGCATCCGGGCGCCCGCAACAGGGAATTGTCTATCGCATGGACGAGGCCGGCTTCACCGGCACGCCGCTTGATCGATCAGAAGGGCAACCAGCGCTGTTCCTTCGAAAATTTCATATATCCCGCATTGATCCCAAGCCTGAGCCCTGCGCCGACTCTGATCGGGATCAGGACGACATCCCCCTTGCGCAGGTAGCTCGCGGTCATCCCGCCGATCGCATAGGCCTGCCCCTCGCCAGCAGGATACCGCTCGTAGAGCTCCTCGCTGTCGTAGAGATTGTAAACGAGGACGAAGGTGCTGCCCGCATTGGCGCCCGCATCGAAGCCGATCGACGGCCCGGTCCAGTAGACCGGCCGCTCGCCCTCCACCTTGTGATAGAGCGTGCCCGACCCGTAGCGCGCGCCGACGATGAAGGCCCCGCCCGCCTCGCGCCCGACAATATAGGCATTGGGCTGGCCCTGTTCGGCGAGCAACTTCTCGATCAGCTTCGCGACCCCTTCCGCGCCCTTGCCGAAGACGCCCTCGGCCGCACCGATCAGATCGTCTTCGCGATAGGTCGTCGCGGGATCGTCGGCAGGCGCGATCTGCGGCTCGGGAACGGCCACGGTCTCGCCTGCCATTTCAGTCCCGGGATCACTCCACATGGGCGCGGATGTCTGCGTGGCGGTGTCATCGGGATAGGACACGCTGGGTTCGACGGGACGCGGATCGGCGTAGACGTCGCGATCGCCCGGGCTTTCCTCGAGATCGCCATCGATCGGCGCCTCATAGGCGTCGTTGGGATCGACTCGTTCGACCTGCGCGGAAAGCGGAGATGCCAGCAGGCCGAGTGCGGCCAATCCCGAAGCAAAGGCGGTGAAGAGCGGGCGCATGGCGATCATGGTCCGGTTGCGCGGCAATGATGCGGCGGACAGGTTCATGGCGGGGTTCCCCTCCCTTGGGCCAGACAGAATGGCGCGCGATCCACGGACGCGCCTCTACGGTTAATACGAGACGATGTGGATCGCACCACGGCAATGAGCGCGCGATGAACCGAATCCGAAACGCGCCGAAGCGAGTCCGAAGGGCCGTCAGTCCGGGCGTTCGTATTGGGTGGCGTCGCGCAAGCAAACCCCCTTGAAGCCAACCCCACCCCCCGTTATAGCGCGCCCCTCGCAGCCGAAACGCGCGCTGCGGAGACGTGGGTGAGTGGCTGAAACCAGTTCCCTGCTAAGGAACCGTACTCTATCAGGGTACCGAGGGTTCGAATCCCTCCGTCTCCGCCACCTCCCGGATTCTCACGAACCGCAACGGACCGTTCTGGACGGCTCAAACCATAGGTTTTGTGAGGCTTGTAGCTCAAAGACAGTTCGTCAGAGTCCATCGCGGACCGGGTCAGACCAACGCCTATCGTTGTCTAAAACACTGTCTTGATTGCTGGCCAACGCTTGCTAAAATGGCGTCACGATGTCCTCGCGCGCGCGTAACAAGCTTCATGTGAAGCAGGTCGAAAGCCTCAAGCAGGTCGGCATGTATTCCGACGGTGGCGGCTTGTATCTTCGCATCCGCGAATCTGGGCGCTCTTGGTTTTTTGTCGGCACCCTGCATGGAAAGCGCATCACGCTGGGTCTCGGGACTGCACTCGACGTGACCTTGGCCAAGGCCCGCGAACGTGCGGCGGAAGCCAGATTGCTGATTCTCGATGGTCGAGATCCACGTGAAGTTTGGAATGAGGCCCGGCAACCCGCTGTCGCGCCGGTGACCTTCGGCGAATTCGCCCGCGATTATGTGGCTTCGATCGAGGACGGTTTCAAAAATCCGAAGCATCGCCAGCAGTGGGCGAACACACTCAAGACCTATGCCGAACCGATCGCGGACCTGGCGATTGCCGATGTCGCGACGGACGATGTGTTGCGCTGTGTACAGCCGATCTGGTTAGAGAAGCCCGAAACGGCTTCTCGCGTTCGGGGCCGTATCGAAAAGGTGCTCGATGCTGGAAAAGCTAAGGGTCTACGCGAAGGCGAGAACCCGGCCCGGATGCGGGGTCATCTCGAATTGATGCTACCGCGACGTAGCAAGGCTTCGGTGAAGCACCATGCAGCACTGCCCTACACTGAAATGGCGGCATTCATAGCCGATCTTCGAGCCCGCGAAGGCATCGCGGCGAAGGCATTGGAGTTTGCGATCCTGACCGCTGCTCGTTCCGGCGAAGTGCGCGGCATGACTTGGGGTGAGGTCGATCTCAATGTGAAGCTCTGGACCGTGCCCGCAAGCAGAATGAAAGCGTCTGAGGAGCATCAGGTGCCCCTCAGCGATGCAGCCATCCGCGTCTTGCAGGCGGTAAACGAAGAAGGCCTAGCGCCGACCGATTTTGTGTTCCCGGCTCCGCGTGGGGGAAGTCTGTCGGACATGACCCTATCGGCCGTTCTCAAACGCATGGACCGGAAAATTACCGTCCACGGTATGCGTTCGACCTTCCGGGATTGGGCGGGCGATACGACCGCGTTCCCGCGTGATGTCGTCGAAATGGCGTTAGCGCATACGGTCGGGTCCGCAACCGAGCGTGCTTATCGCCGTGGCCGTGCTCTTGAGAAGCGCCTCCAGCTGATGGACACATGGGCCGCTTATTGCGCGGGCATCGTCCCTTCGAACGAAGAGGGCGGGGAATTACCCCCGCCCCCTGTGTAAAATTAAGGCCGACGCATGATCACCGGCAGACGCCACCGGTCACGGCGCAGCTCCTTCACCAACTCCTCCCAAAAAGACGGAATCGCATCCGGGTGGATCAGCCGCTGGGCCGGCGGCGCATCGGAGGCCGAGAGCGCCCGCAGGACACCCACCAGTGCCTTCCTGATGTCCAGCCCCTTGCCCCCGGCATAGAAGCATTCCTCCAACGTCATCATGGTGCGGAGCTGGGCCATGCGGAGGAAACGAATGTTGCGGTCGCCCTTTTCGGTCTTGTTGATGAAACCCTTCTTGTCATCGATCGGCGGGCAATAATTAATCGCCTTACTGGGAGCCTTCAGGAGGTAAGCGGCCATCCGCGCCATGTTCACCTCGCTGGGGTCGGTGATTGGCGTGATCACGATCGGATCGGCACCGGTGCTGTTTGTCGGGTACTTGCGACGGTGCTTGTTGGCCATCCGCGAAGCCTTACTCAGATCGCCGAAAATAATCGCATGATCATGAGTGTTGAGTGTGAATCCACCATCGGCATGCGGGATCGAGCCGAACTGCGAGAATTCCGTCACGGCGATATAGTTCTTCGACATTGCCCGAAACGTCGATTTCGCACGCTTTTGGGCTGCGTTCAGATTGATCACCGGTTTGTCGCTGGAGGTCTCACAATCGCCCGCGATCAAGGTCACCAGCGCCATTTGCATCGGCGGATCAGCCTGCCACGCATCATACAGTGCCTTTCGAAGGTGTTCGAAGGCATCGGTCACCAGACGCGGGTTGGTCATGATGCAGGGGGCGGTGGCGGAAGGCTTAGTCAGCAGGTCCTCAAGCATGCTGCGCGACTGATCGGCAACCTTGCGCCGTTCGATGCCGCCCATGGCTTTTTCCGCGAACACCTGATGGGTTAGGTTCAGCCACTGCCTGACTTCGTCGATGGTCTTGCAGTCCGGCAGCGTGTCGTCCTTGTTGATGGTACGGCTGGGGTCGACTGAGGCGTTGGTGCCGCTCTTAATCTTCCTTCGCTCTTTGTGCTTCTTGGGGTTCTCATCCGAAATGACGATGTGGGAATCTACCTTGCGATGCAGCCGGTGCACAGCGCTGGTGGGAGAACCCAACATACGTCTCTCGCTTTTGGGTTTGGACTTCCCCTTACTCGGCGTGGCGGCAGCGGTTTCCGCAGTACCGGTTTTTTGATTCTTTTTTTCCGAGTTGGATTCAGTTTCTGCTGGGCTGGCGTCATCCAGAAAGATGGTCCGCAGCTTGCGAGCATGATAATATTTATTTGGCATATGTATTTCCTAAAGACGCAAACTGGCCTCTCCGACTGCTCTGTGAGCAGTGAAGGGTTGGATTGCGGTGGTTGTGGGTGTTGAACTGAATACTACGAAGCAGTTGCCTCGATCAGTTCGGTTTTGAGCTAATTAGCTTACACGATATTCTCGAGGATCAGTGCGTCAGCGCTGTCTTTGGTGACAAAGGTGCGACCACGGATCTTCACCTTCCTGAGCCGCTTGTGCTTCAGATGCGCGAAAATCGACGAGCGTCCGGCCGTCTTACCGCTATAGCCGAGGTATTTTCCTACCTCACGGACAGACATAAGAGGACTATTCATTTTATTTCTCCTACAATCGACAGGCCGTACTGCCTGCGATGCAGAAGGATTAACCCAACGCGCATATGTCGGTCTGTCCTAGAACATCCGAGAATATCCGAGAATTCTCACTTCTTGCGTTTCCTCAAATGCTCAAGGACTGTGACAACGATCGGATGAGCGCTGCTGGGTGCCTGAGCGGGAAACCCTTCCTCTTCAAGAGTTGCGTCAATCTTTTGGACGATACTAGTCGCAGACATATACTCAAGACGATTTTTTTCATGCAGGAGTATAAGTTCGCCCACCCAATGCCCCCAAGAATTATTGCGGGGTCTCCCCCTTTTTGAAAGATCTGGGGTTAATTCAATCTTCTGAACTGGAGAGCTTTTTGAATCTGGAATTATTTTTTCCACATTGGACCGTTTAAGTTCGACCCCCAGTGCGAAAATCCTCGCAGGTAATTTCAGAATTTTCTTTTCATTTTTTTCATCTAAAACTAAAATTTGAATAGGTGGCAGGCCCGTTCCAATGCAAAATCCAGTTGACCAATCCCATCGGGCTAGGTCCTTTTTGCATACAGCTTTCCAAAAAGATCCACCCAGTTCTCCGTCCATCATCATGAATGCATCAGTGGCAAAACCGTCGCCCACCCGCGTATCTGAAACAACCGGCAAAGTTTGATTCCGATACCACTCATTGAATGCTTCAGGACTAGGTGCTTTCTCGCCTTTTTTGTGCTGATAGGTGTGGGACCCGATGTATGGCTTCCCAATGTCGATGCCACTCGCGTGCCACCAACATTTCGCTCTGATTGAATTACCCTTCAATCGTTCCACGATAGCTTTCTTTGCAGTCTTATCCCCTCCTAATTCTTGAGAGATAAGATGCACCGCATCCAGCAAACGAATCCATTCACTCATCCAAAAACCCCATCGCGTGTTAATTACTCTTAGATCGGGTGCGGCGCGGAGTGAATGCTCCGAATATGGATCACCGACTACCACCCCTTTAAGCTTCGAATCGTCAGCGTTGCTCGGCCGCATTCGGCGGCTTGGACAGCGCTGGCCATCGTCAATCCGACACAATCGAAGCGAAGGAGAAGGGGTGTGACCACCACCGAACAGAACGACTTGGCCATGGCGAAGGACCCCGCCATTACCAGCCGCATCGTCAAAAACATGGCGCAAATCGAACTGGATTACCGGCTTGCCGACGGCCTGCTGAGCGAATGGCTGATGCGGATGATCATCCTGTCCATGAAGGGTGCAGCACCGGAGCCCTTCATGGTCGAGAACACGGCATGGAGCGCATATCTGTCCCATCCGGACTGGAAACCCACCAAGCGCATCGGACGCGGCGATGTGTGGCTTGAGATTGTCGAGCACGCCTGCGATGAGCAGGATCACACATGGCTTGCCGCCGCACTGGGTGCGGGCCCGACCGAACTGAACTTGCAGCTTAGCTTCCGGGAGGGGTTGGCGCATTACTTCGCCAAGCTCGAAGCCGATCAAGGTCTCGCCGCCAAACTGCGCAAGAAAGGGTTCGAGATCGATGTGGCGGGGAAGCGCATCTACCTGCCCATCGTGGTCAAAGCCGACCTGCTGGCAAAGGCCTTGCCGACCGACGATTTCGAAGAAGCCATGGCGCCGGTCCGGGAAGCCGTCGAGTTGGGCATCGCCGCCAAGCCCGAGATCGATCAGCTCCTGAAACTGGTGCGAGGATGAGCGCGGTGGCGGCCATCGCGGTGCCACGCGCCGAAGCCATTGCCATGATCAACGACCAGCTCCGCAAGACAGGCACCGGCGGCACCATCGTGGTTACTCGCGGGGTAGCTTCGCTTTCCGGGTTCGATCGCACGGCGCTGCTGGCGGCGCTAGCCGCATACGACGGGTTCGATGCCGAAAATGACCCGCATGGCGAACGGGACTTCGGCGACCTGACGCTGTGCGGAACCGATCTGTTCTGGAAGATCGACTATTATGATCCAGGACTGAAGTTCGGGTCCGATGATCCTGCCGACGCGAACGTCACCACACGTGTTCTCACCGTCATGCTTACGAGCGAATGGTAGGAGGACGACATGCCGACGCTTGTGTTTTCGAAGCCGCTGCCACATAATTTCACCACTCGCGGTCAGTCCCGCGGGGGAGGCGTTGGAACCTCTGAAAGTAGACGCCGGTCGAACGTTTTCGGCCGGGTGGCCGTCACGTATGTCCAGGGCACGCCTAAAGGTGGCGGCGCTCTGGGTCTACTCGGGGTTCCAAACACCCGGCTCGCGTCGGTGCCTCCAAACGTAATGGAGGTTGGAACGCGAATGACGGGTAATTCAAAACAATCGTCGAGGCCGGTCGGTCAAAATCCGAAGGCGCGCTCAACGCAGTTTGCGGGACGTGCCGCCGCATGCGCGGCTGTAGCCTGCCTGATGCTGACGCCCACGATGTCGCTGGCTCAGCAATCATCTTACGAGCAACGCGAACGGGAAGATCGCATCGCGACCATTGCCGGGTACATCAGGTCGAACCCGGATCACGCTTGCTCGCTGCCGAAGCGTGATCTCGAGCAATACCTGACGGCGGAAGCGAACCGTCATGGCTTGATCGACAACGTCAACCAGTCGGTCTTCGACCAATCGAAGGATGCCCCCGCTCCTACGGGATACGCCGCACTGCTCGACAAGGTCCGCCAAGACACCGCGCGTCGGCACGCGACGGCGCAAGCAATCGCCAACGGCACTGAGGCTCCGGTGGGCGACAATTGGAAGCCGCCGGAAGAAACCTACGATGTAGCGGTAGCGGAAATTTCCGCAGCGAGCAGGCTCGACAACGGGCTGAAATGCGTCGCCACGGTCATGGTCGAAAAGCTCCAGGTGCCGATCGCCTATGACCTATTTCTTGATCCCAGTGAGGCCGATGGATGGACCGCGCGAGGTGACTTTCCGACGTTCACCGAGGCAGCCGCGCTGGACGAGGCGACCCCATTCCGGGTCGATTATTACGGGTGGTACCTTCCGCTCGGTGAGGCGCGCGAACGGGCCCGGCTCGATCGAGCCAAGGCGACCGCAGAGCGCGTTAGCGCCGAACGCCAGGCGGCAGCACGGGATGCTTATCGAAACTCGCCAGCCGGACAGGCCGAAATCCTTCGCCAGCAAAGGGCGATGGCTGAGAAACAGAAGGCTTGTGAAGCAAGCGGTGGCACGTGGGGCGTCCCGTACGATCGCACCACCATCGTGCGTATCGATGCGATGCAAGCACGCGGATATCTCGCGGCCGTGCAGGGCTGCTTCTTCCTGAACCGATGAACTTCGAACTCAGTTCGCCACAGCGGACCGATTGGGAAAGTCTGGAGGGGATATGGAATGGGCAACGAGATTGAAATTAGGGGTCAGCGCTCGGACGAACCCCGAAAGGTGCATATTGAGGATGCAGAGTTCACCGATGTATCATCCGATCACAGCTTCGTCGCCTTCATCAAGCAACTCGCCAAGGATGCTTTCCGCTTCGTATCGATAGGACTCGTGCTAATAATCGGGCTTCTTTTGCTTCTTGAGCCGCCCGCGCAATCTGACGCTGAAGCCGCCGCCGAACTAGCGGCAAACGTAGCTGAAGCCGACCGCATCAACGCCGAAGCCGATAGGATAGCAGCACAGGCGGAAGCTGAGTTCGAAGGGCCTGTCGCCGACCTTAGGTCGTACGCGATAGCGGACGACGGCAGCGCCTGTGAAAACGAGCACACGGATCGCCTCCTATCGGAAGCCATGCACGGTTACATGATGTCGTTCCTGACACAGCCAAGGCCTGGACTTGCCGCATTCGATCGGGTGATGCCGCCCATGCAGCCTGCCGACGCAAACCAGCTTCTATCAGAAGCGGACATTGCATGGGTCACGCAGCCCGAGCAAACCACCTGGGACATCTTCGGCGACGAAATGTATATCCAGTGTGAAGGAACGCTGGAGCTCAACATGCCGAGCCCCGCCGCCAACGGTTCGGCGATGACCTTTCAGCTGCGACCGTTGGAATGGGCGGTGATATTCGCGACGGATTTCTCCGGCGATCCCAGGGTTATGATTCATGATCGCACAGAAGAGTACGGCTCGAGCATCCTTCTCGAAGTAGATGGCAACTTCGTACCGCTGGGACGGATTGTTGATGCCCGCTGACTGCATTTGAGGGCACCACCTCAATCCAGCTAGCGAAGTGATCGCGAGACACTTTGCGAGCGCAAGTTTCCGTTATGATCGCTTGTCCAGCTTCCGATATTGAGCCGGTAGGAGATTGTCTGGTTTTGAGGCGAAAGGTGGCTGAAGCAGACATTCGGCTGGCGCGCACATGGCAGACGTTAGTCAGCAACCACGCGCGTCCCCGATAGTGGTCATTCTGTCGCGTCCAACGACTATCGTGCGAACCGGCCAACGTCTTCGACTGCTACCCCGGTGTTGCCATATCGTTAGCGACGCTAGATAGAGAACAAGGGCAGAACAAGGGTTCATCGCAATCAGTGCCTTCCTGTGCCCATTAAATTGAATATTCGAAGGGCGGGTAATGCGACCAAGTTTTAGAAACCGAGTGCAATTCCTCAAGCAGAACATCTTTGAAGCTGACGATCCAGCGCTCGCCGAGCCACCGCCAATCCAGAACATTATCTATCGCACAGACGAGGAAGAGAAAAAGTGGATTGAGAGATCCACTGAGATGATCGGTGATTTCAGATCTGTCTTTCGAAGCGTATATATGCGCTGGGCGATTACTATCAATTCGCTCTTCGTCGCGCGCGACCGCTATCAATCACATTCTAACCTTGGTCTTCGCGTCGATACGGTGAGAGCGAGCGCCAAAGGTCCTGAGCGCGTCGAGCTGGCACGTTGGCATGGCCAAGAAGCGGCGAGGAACTACGAAGCCTGCATTCCTCTAATGGGCGGCTATGGCGTTCAAGACATGTATGGGGCGCTGGAAGAGGTCGTGTTCGAATTGTACGAAGTCTATCTCGACGCCAATCCGCAGGACCTGATGAAGGGCGATGATTTCAAACCGCTTCGCAAGCTCTATCGCGACCGAGAAACGAGCCCCGAAGCAGCGGCGAGCTATCTGGCGGCATGGAGCGAGCGTCTAGAGGGCTGGCGCAGGAAACGCGCTTATGACGGTCTGCACAAAGTGTTCGCCGCGTATTTTAAGAAGGCCGGTTTGAAGCGACCGAGTTGGTACACACAGAGCGACATCGGATCTTGGGCGAAAGCTATAGAAACGGTCGGACTTATTCGCCACCACGTGACCCATGGCGAAGACCTTGTGTCTGAAGAATTAGGTCGCCTTTGCGCGGAACAGCCTCAGCTAGGACTTGATCTGAAGGCCGGTGAGCAACTCGTAGTTTATACGGAGCACATAATGCTCGTAGAGGCGTTCTTCGATCAACTCCTTACAGCGATAAATATCAGCCTCTTAGAAAAAGGTCTTGGCAAACCAATGCCAAAGCCAGAGCCAGAGCCTTAGAGTGAAGGGCGGTATGTCGCACCATCCGCGTTTATGCGTTATGTCCTCCCTTGCAGGGCGATCTTCCCGATGTCCGCTTTTAGACAATCGGCTGCGGTTCAGTGATGTCCGACATTGGGGCGCCTTGCAGACTGGCGGAAAGTGGGCCGTTAGCGGACCGCGAGCTTTCAGCATGAAGTAGCGTCGAAGCGGACATTTGCATAGGCGAGCCAGCAACCGTCCCCTCCGACCAGAGCCAGTCGTTCAAATCATCAGAGGGTGTTAGCTCTGTCGCCCCTCAATCGCAGTTCCCATGGTAAAATTGGGATGGCGGGTGCGTGGCAATGACTGAGCAAACAAGCTAGCTACGACGCTCAATAGTTATACCAACGCATAGGCAGACGAGCGAGTGGGACCAGCAGCGCAACAACACCCGAATGGACGATCAGGAAAC
This sequence comes from Erythrobacter sp., assembly GCA_009993605.1. Classification (GTDB taxonomy): domain Bacteria; phylum Pseudomonadota; class Alphaproteobacteria; order Sphingomonadales; family Sphingomonadaceae; genus Qipengyuania. Next base: position 11,139 of record JAACTB010000019.1, on the reverse strand, counting down.
CGATTGCTGGCGCGGCGTCGTGTCCCGCGTTCAAGCGCTGCGATTGGGTGCATCGGCGCGTGACAGTTCCCTTAGATCCGTTGAAACTGGTCACCGCCGCGGTGGCACCGGTGATCAAGGCCGTATGGCGGGAAGCCAAGCTTCGCGGTGCTGATGAAAAATCGATCGCGTTCGCGGGCGTCGATGCAGAGATGTCTGCAGCCCTCGCCGTCCTAGCCCAGAATGCCGACAAGCCGGGCAAGGCTCTGCTCGACTATCTCAAGGGAAAGATCTCTGGGCGTCCGGCCTTTTTCGATGAAGCGCCAACGGCGCAATGGGTTTCTACCGAGAAGATCGAGAGCCTGGTCAAGTCCGCCGTTCGAGCGCTGATCCGTGGCGACGCGATACAGACTGAAGCTGACGAGGCGGCGGCGTTCTACGCCGAATATCCCGAGGCCGATGGGCCAGGCCAAGGGTACATGGCGTTCGAATATGCCGTGGCCTTTGTGGCGCTCAGCATCACGCGCGACCTGACGGTCGGCGACCGGCTGGTGATGGAAGCCATCGGCGGTGTCACCAGCCAGATCGCCGACGCGACGGCACCCATCCCGATAGATCTTCTCGATGCCCACATCGGAAGCGAACTGGGAAGGATGAAGCGCAGCCGCTTCTTTGAAGGCAGCAGCCACAAAACCGACGCGCTCCGCCTCGCAGATCGGATGCAAACGGGGGACCTGGCGCGCGCGTCCGCCTCGGTTCGCGCGGTCGCGCTGGCAAATTGCGCACGGTATCTTGCACGCGACGACGACGTCTCGGTTGCCGAAGGCCTATTGGGTGCCGCGACCGCGCTTGAGAGCAGCGAGAATGCGGCGATCGCGCGGGCTTTCTTGCAGGCGCGGTCCGACGCAGAAGGCGGCCTAGCGGTGCTGGCGCCCATCGATTCTCCAGCAAAGCGGACAGCGGCACTTCAGATAGTGCTCAATCGCGACGGGCCTGAGGGAATGGCTGCATGGGCCGATAACGCCGGAATTGGGCTCGACCTGCTCGATGCTGACGGAAAGCACATCTTGCTTACCTCGCTCATGCAGGCCCAGCGTTGGGATGATGCCTATGCGGGCGCGCAGACCCTGACCGAGGATGATTTTGAGGACGCGCCGGCGGCACGGCAGGCCGTGGCGATGGCCCTGATCACGCATAATGTGCCGGCTGATCTTCGCGGCGTCGTTGCTTCGGGCACGCCGCTAGACGCGGCGTCCTTCCCGCTTTTCGACACCGTCGAGGCAGTCCGCGACCGCCGAGCCGCCGCCGCGCTGCTGGATTCGGCGACCGAGACTGCGGATAGGTTCAAGTGCGACCGCGCCGCACGCGCGTTCGAGAATCTCGCGCTATGGCTGCGATTGCGCGATACGGAAACCCAGGCTGAGGCCCGCGAAGCGCTTGAGAGCAAGCTCGGCGCAGACGACCCGATCGCATGGGTTCCGCTCGGACTGGCCTTCGGCATTTCACTCGATCTTGGCGCCGTGGAGCGCGCGCTGACTCGTGCCGATGCATTCAATCCGCAAGGCGATGTCGAAACGGCACTTGCGCGGCTCGCCTTAGCCAATGGTCAGGCAACGGCGGCGAATGCCGCCGATTATCTCCAGAAGCATATGCGCGTCATGCTGGCGCACCTCAATCGACCCGGCATCCTCGACATCGAGATCAAGATGCTGACCTCGGCCGATCGTCTCGACCAGGCGCAACGCCGCCTCGACGAGGCCGACGGTATCGATGACAGTGAGCGCGCCAAGCTGCAGGCAATCATCGCGACTGGCGCGACCGGCCCAAGCATTCCGGATCTGGAAGCCGCTTATGCCGTGTCGCCGGTCACGGCCAATCTTGCGCAGCTCGTTCTGGCGATGTCGCGCCAAGGCTATTCCGAGCGGTTCTTCGAGCTTGCCCGATTGCTGGTGACCACGACGAAGGCGCGCCATGATGCCGAGAGCATCGTGCAGTTCCTACTGCGGCACGATCGTACAGATGACGTCGCAACGGTCCTTGGCGATGTCCCCGAGCTGATCGACACGTCGCCGCTCTTGCGCTCGGCTCAGGCCTGGAACGCCTACCGCGCCGGCGACATTGCGCAGGCAACAGCGGTCCTCACTGGCTTGCGGGCCGAGCGCGACGTCGCCGATGATCGCGCATTGCTGACAAACATATTGATCACGTCCGGCCAGTGGCCAGACCTCTCGGTGCATGTCGAAGACGAATGGTCGAAGCGCGACAGCCGAACGGCCGAAGAGCTGCTCCTAATGGCGCAGCTAGCGGCGCAGATCGGATCGTCCCGCGTGGCCGGCCTGATCGCCCTTGCCGCCGAGAAGGCGCCTGCTGATCCAGAGGTGTTGATCGGCTGCTATATACTTTCGACACAGCAAGGTCTCGAGAACGCCGACCATGTTCACCAGTGGTTTGCGACGGCTGCCAATCTCTCAGGCGACGACGGCCCGGTCCAGTCGGCGGACATCGAGCAATTGATCGACCAGGCGCCCGATTGGGACAAGCGCGTCTCGGAAGCTTGGGACAAGCTCAAAGCTGGAGACATCCCGCGCTACGTGGCGGCAAAGCTGCTGCGCCGGCCGAGCCTCGAGCTGCTCCTGCCGGCAATGCTCGCCAACCGTGACGAACCCGACCCGCGGCGACGCTCGGTCATTCCCGCCTATAGCGGTGTGCGGGGGTCGCCCGACCCCAAGGCCAATTCTATCGCACTCGATGGAAGTTCGCTGATCATTCTCGCCTCGCTCGACCTGATCGAGCTGGTCACCGCGCGCTGGATCGTCACGATCGCTCATTCGACGCTCGGCTGGCTCTTTGGCGAACGCCAGCAGCTTGCCTTCCATCAACCAAGCCGTATCGCGTTCGCGCACCGTATGTCGCGTGCCTTGAGCGCGGGCCGGATGCTCCGGTTCACGCCGTCGACACCGGTTGATGAAAAGCTCGTCGATATTGTCGGCCGCTCGCTGGCCGCGATGCTAGGCGAAGCGCAAAGCCAGCCCGGGGATGAGGCGCAACGCATAGTGGTTCGCTCGGCGCCCGTGCAAAAGGTCGGATCGTTCCGCGGGGAAGGCGTCGATCTGGCGCGTTTCGCGGACCATCTGGTGTCGTGCCTCGCGGTCGTCGACAAGCTCGTCGAAGCCGGTCAGCTGACATTGGAAGAGGAGCAGCGCGCCCGCGCATATCTCGAGGCGAATGAGATGCGATGGGCGACGGAAATCGCCATCGAGGACGGGGCCGAACTCTATCTAGACGATCTTTCGGTATCCTACCTCAACACAGCCGGCGTGCTGGACAAGATCGCGGCGGCCGGCTTGAAGGTCTTTGTCTCGCAACAACAGGTCGAAGAGGCGAATGCGCTGATTGGGCTGGAGAGCAAGGCGACCGCGATCGAAGCGGTGATCGAATCGCTCCGGGCGCCGCTGGCGGCCGGGATCGCGTCGGGCACCGTCAAATTGGCGGCAAGCGGCGAAACCGATGAGCTCAAAGCTCATCCCGATATGTCCGTGATCGAGCTTGCCGGCCATGTCGATGCGATCGTCTCCGACGATCGGTACATGAACCGCCATGCCAATATCGACAGCGACAATGGCGCGTCTCCGGTCTGGACGTCGCTCGACCTCCTCGCCGCGCTACTCGCCGACAACGCAATCAGCGAAGACGAGCATCGCCGCTACCTGACGACCTTGCGGCGCTCGGGATTATTATTGATCCCCGCCACGTCGGAGGAGCTGGCCGAACTTGTCGCGCGGTCGCGCTTGAAGGACGGCGAGATGCTCGAGACCGGCGAGCTTCGCGCATTTCGCGAGAATCTCATGATGATCCAGATGCGGTCGTGGCTGCGACTGCCGGCCGAGGCCGAATGGCTACAGCGACTTACTTCAGTCCTCGTCGATACAATCGGCCTGCAATGGAATGATACGATCGCAGACGATCTTGCTCGCGCGAGATCGCGCTGGCTCCTGGCATTGGCCGACATGCGCAACTGGTCGGGGATGATTACCGACCATGATGGCTCCGCGATGGCGACCTATGGTCTCGCAATCCCGGTCAACAGCCTGTTGATCAACCGTCCCCAGATCGAATTCAGTGCGCGCGATCGCTTCGACAGCTGGATGCGCGAGGACGTGCTGGAGCCGCTCAAACATATCGAGCCCAGAATCTACGCGTGGCTGATCGATCATGTGCGGCAATTTATATTAATGTTCGTGGAAGATGCGATCGGCGATGACTGAGGACGACATGCCGCTCACGCGTCGCGAAGCGCTGTCGCTCTTTCCCGAGACGATCCTGCGAGAGGTGGTCGAGGACGACCGATTCCGCGAGGTGCTGGACCTCAAGCTGGACGGTATGATTGTCTTCGACGGCGACAAGGCGCGGTTCGGTCGCGCCGCATTCTTCGACGCGATCCGTGAACTGTACCGCAGTGGCGATGCGTCGGCGACGGTGAAGGACGACGACGGCGACGAATGGTCGATCGAGCGCGGCGAAGACGCCGGGCGCAAGATCCTGAAGGTCCGGAACGCACAGGCGAGTTTTCAGCTTCACGGCTTTGTCGCTCTGCATCACGACGCGAAATCCCGGCTTGACGAATTCGACGCCGCTCTCGCCTATGCCGGGCTCGGTCGCGACGCCTTGACTGACTGGCGCGTACGACTGACCGAGCGGCCTCTCCGCAACGAGGAGCTTCGCCACCTCGACGCGGCGCTCGACCATACGCCGCCCGAGATCGGGCGAAAAATCGAGCAGCAATTCAGCGGTCCAACCGGCAAGACCGACACGTTGGTACCCGCCGACCGTGACTATTACGAGAACCTCATCGGCAAGGGGGTGGCATCTTCAGTCCCGCAACTCGCCGCAGAAATCCTCGCGCCGCATATCAATAGGCAGCTTGGGCTCCATGACCCCGACGTCACCCGTCTGACCTTGCTGCTTGCCAGCCACTCGTCAATCCTCGCCGCGAGCGACATAGCGAAGGTCGCAGAGAGCGAGCTGGTGGCACTGCTGGAATGGGCCGCCAGCTCCGGCGACCTGCTTTCGCGCATCGGCGCGATCGAGACTGGGTTGGCTGTTCTTCCGAGGATTCCCTCGCTCGAGCCGACCATACTCGCACTTGTAACCTCGATCCGCGACCTCGATCCGACGGACGTCGAGGGAAGACTGCATTTCCTGATGGGCATCCTGCTATATGTCGGTGGCGACATCAGCCGTACCGGCGTGCTGGCCGACCTGCCGCCGTTCCAGCGACGTTTGGCGATCTTCGCGCAAGCGGCGCTGTTCGAGCGGCACGCCTATGGTCATGTCGGCGTCGAACATTTTACGAAATGGGCGATCGGGCAGCGCGGACGGCGTTTCTACTATCAGACGCTGAGCGAATTGCTTGAGGAGCCGCGCTGGGTCGCGGATTATTGCACGCCGAATCAGTTGAAGGCGGAGTTCCTCGGACGAATCTCGAACGCTGCTTCGACATATCAGGACAATGTCCAGGCGGGGCCGCTCCATGACCTGCTGTTTGGCAGTGGCGAGACCGACCTGCCGCGCAGCATGATCTTTCCCGGCAGTTTTCTGCCTGGGCCACTCGAAGGGCGCACCGGCGGAGAAACTCCGATGATGCCGGCGGAATGGGACGCGATCCTCGCGGAAGCGTTGGCGCCGCAGGATTTCAGCCCGAAGAGTGTCACCGCACTTATCAATTTGCGCGGCTTGTTCTCGATCGGCGACCACCGGGTCGAGCGGGCGGTAGAGCTGATGCGGTCCGCCGGGCACCGGTTCGACGGCGATGTCGATCAAGAGATGCGCGAGAACATTTTCATCGGACTTGCCGGTGTCGCGAGCGCAAGCCGGAATACGGCACTGGCGGACGAGCTCAGGGTCATGGTGCGCAAAAACCGTATCGATTCCGCCCATCCGCCTAAGGCGCAGCGCGAATTCCTGATCGCGATCGCCGCCGCAGCCGCCCATGTGGGGTTCGAGGGCTGGTCCGCCTACCTCGGCAAATGGGCGGACGAGCTGGCGTTCAGCGTTGTCGACAAGCAGGATGCCGATCACCTGCTTGCCGACATGGAACTCCTCGCGATTATCGAACCGCGTCTCCGGCGATATCTTGGGAATGCCATGGCTGCGCTCCAAGCGTGGCTTGCAACATAACTAGAGTATGCTTGGCGCACGAGTGGACCGTTCGGCCAAACGGCGAATGTCAGCTACCGACACAGCCTGTCGCTTGGCATGGTATTAAGGAATGATCCCTGCATCCCAATCTCTGTCACTCGCCGTCGCGTAACGAGGATATCAAGAAATGGCGGCTTTCGGGAGAGCCGGATAGCGTGTTGAACGACTTATAATGGGCGCGAAGCGGACGAAGTAATTTCCGATCTTTTCTTCACCAATCTGATCTCAGGCTCGAAAAGGAGCGTTTTCGTGACCGCACTGAAGAGCCTCAGGCATCGCTCCAAATATAGGCAAACGAGTTTCGATACATTACTAATTTCGTGACACGATATCGAGCCACGGAGAATGTCTATGTCGCGAACTTTTGCTTACTGTCGGGTCAGTACCATCGAGCAAACTACGGAAAATCAAATCGGGGAAATAAGCGCGGCTGGCTTCCAGATCGAACCGCGCCGAACATTTTGCGAGACGATTTCCGGGTCTGTGCCAGCCATGGAGCGACCAGAATTTCGGCGAATGATCGATCGCATGGATTGGGATGATGTTCTGATCGTCACGAAATTGGATCGGCTTGGGCGCAACGCGATGGACGTTCGCAGTACCGTCGAACTGCTGGCGAAGGAGAATGTGCGGGTCCATTGCCTGGCACTGGGGGGCGTTGACCTAACGAGCGCAGCGGGCAAAATGACGATGTCTGTCATTAGCGCGGTTGCCGAATTTGAGCGTGACCTTCTTGTCGAGCGAACCCAGGCGGGTCTTCGACGCGCCAAGGCCGAAGGGAAAAAGCTGGGCAGGCCACGTGCGCTTACCAAACTACAACATGAGGAAGCTCTAACAATGCGCCAAGCTGGTGCGTCATTAGCGGAAGTCGCCGCGCACGTAGGCGTTAGTCGGTCAGCAATACAACGCGCAGAGCGGCGAGCATTGGATGACAGCTAGGCGCCTCTTCAATCGGTCCTTTCGGAATTGCTGAGCAACTCGGAAAACGGACTCTCATCCAATTGCGGAGGGCGTCAGCTTTGCGCCCCAATTTCGGACGTTCGAACTCTCCTAAGGAATTCCTAAAAGCGGACCGTCGGTTGCGCCTGTCCATTCGACACCACCAAAGTCGATTTGGGGTGGAAAGCGGCATCGCCGATAACTCCGTGATTGCCTCGAGTAATCCCTTTTCCCAAACTGCCCACGCTACAATTACTAACAAAATCCCGGCTGCAATTTTATCTTTCGGGCCAGTCTCGTAGCGGCGCTTTTTTCACGAAAGCAGACAGAACTTAGCGAGCAAGCCGATGTAACCTTGCGCAACCACCAGATGGAGTGGCAGATCGTAAATGAAAGGTCGATCAGCTTAGGTTTCCATGTACCTCTGAATAAGGCGATACAGTATGCACAGACGAGTTGTTCTGGCCGTGCGAAAATGAAAATTGAGGTCGGAAACTACGTGCGCTCTGTGTTGCAGGATATCTAAAGTCTTACCTTTTTCGCATTTTAATCTTCGGATTTTCCTTCACGTTCTGGAAATAATTTAAATTCAGCTTTTGACCTAATTTAGAACCTAACTAAAACGGGTAGTCTATCAGGACAGCCCTATCTGCCGGGCTTGCAACCTGATTGACGCGTTGGCAAAATGGTGAAGAAAAGCCGAGGGAGCTTAACTATGTCGAATGACGCTAAAGTCAAAGCCGTTCTGGCCGCCAACTTCAGCGAAGAATGTGGCGACCCTAGCGCGGATGCGAAGGAAGCCGCTACCAATGCGCTCCAGGCTCTACAAGACGAAGGCTTTATCGTAGCTCGCGATCCTGAGCACGGTTCGAACGTTCCGGCCCATATCTTACCTTTCCAGCGAGACGCGGAAACCCGACCTGATTAAATCCGATTTCGAACGATGCTGAAGTTTGTGGTAGCGCCGCTGAGGTCTCTCGCAGCGAGTGGGAGCTGTGAGCTCCGGGAACTCTCTACGTAATTGTTTGTCCCATCTGCAACTTTAATGATGGCTATCTGCCTAGTTTCTGCCCAGAATCTTCTGACTGCTATCGATTCGATTAACACAGCGACCGCTGATGAAGACGATTCCCGACTTAAATATTTCGCAGGATCATCGGTTCGTCGAAGGGACCTGCGATCTGTCTGCATTGATATCCTACGCCAAAGTGGCTTAAAAATTGCAATTTTCCCGGGTTTCTGCATTACTCCGACCACTTTGGATCGGGGGTAAAATGCAATGCCATTTTCGCACATAAGCGCGACACCGCCGCCGCCCTTTCCCGAGGACAGTGGACTTGTGGAATTCCTGCTTGGGAACGGACCGTCACTCATCTTCATCAAGGATGAGGACAGTAGGCTAGTCTACGCCAACAAGGCGTTTCTCTCGGTCTACGCACCCGATCAGCGCAACTCGATTATCGGCACGACGACTGTCGAAAGCTTTCCGGAAGAAGAGGCCGAACTCTTCCTGAGCGAAGACCGTCGCGCTTTCCGAGAAGGGCACTCGGAACTTGTCGAAGAGATCACTGACTGGAAAGCGGATCGGCGCACGCTATTAACCCGCAAGGTCGTCTTCACGAACGAGAACGGTCAGAAACGTCTGGTCTGCATTTCGACCGACATCACGGAACTGGCCGCGCGTGAACGACGGCTCGTTCGCTTGAACGCCCAACTGAAAATCTATTCGCACAGCATCGCGCACGATCTGAAGAACCCGATCGCCAGCATCCTGAGTGGCTTAAATCTGATCCAGCGCGACAAGAACACCACTCTGGGCGACAGGGCGACCGCCATTTTGAGCGCTCTGCGAGACAGCGCGATGGGGCTTTCGGGCGCCATCTCGTCCATGCTCAAGGCGGCGTCGGAGGAAACCACCAGGCTGAATTTCGAGAAATACGATCTTAATATCCTGCTCGAGGAAGTGCGGTTTAATCTCTCTGCAGCTCTCGAAGGTATCGACGCGAGCCTCAATATCACTCGCTTGCCGGTCGCAACGGTGGAGCCGAACCTGCTGCGCCAGCTGTTCCAGAACCTGATCGAGAATTCGATCAAGCACGCCGGAACCGATCGGCTCGTCATTACAATCCACCACAAGGAAGAAGACGGCGAGCACGTGTTCTATGTCGGCGACAACGGGAAGGGCATACCTGAAGAGAAGAAGGACGCGGTCTTCACGCAGTTCTTCAAGGATGGCAGCGCTGACGGGCTGGGTCTCGGCCTTACCATCTGCCAGCGCATCGCGAACTTGCACGATGGCTATATGGAAATACACGACCGAGTTGAAAAAGGCTGCTGCATGGTCGTCCGCATCGCTGCCAGTGACGTGAGGTAGGCGGAGCTCTTCGCCCGGGATTGCGGAAGACCAGAAGGCTCCGCAATGGAACACAATCGCGCCGAAAGCCCATTCTTTGACGATTCAAGTATTTTGCGCAATTAAGTATTTGCGCGGCTCAAAGCCTTTCACAAAAAAACATTCTCTGATCGGCAGAGCACCACAGATGAGTGGATTATTATATGCTAGTCTCGCAGTGTAAGCTCTCATGAAATAGCTGCTTTTCCTTGGAAAACTCATTTGGCTAATCCTTTGACCGCCAAAACCAATGGCCCGATCGAACTATGTCCGACCACCTGGTGGTGCAGAAATTATCTTGCTGCAAATTTTTGTAATTTGCGATCCACCTGGTTCAAAGGCCATGATTTTCTTTACTATTGGGTAACCTTGACGCCCGTATCGGGTGGGAATGCGCACCGTTCATCCAACATCACGGGCTCCGCTTCTAGGCCAGCTCGCGGTCACATTGAGCGCTTTCGGACTGTTGGCGTTCTGGCCTTCCCAAAGTGGAAAGTTCCTAATCGTGCCTCTGCCCGGCGCTAACGACACCGAGCTGCTCACCGCTATGGCACAGGACGGCATCCGCCTGATTGGCTTCGGGCCTTTCGACGGTTCGTTCGTCGTCGAAGGCGATCGCGCCGTTGTGTCCCGTCGGCTCCAAGGGATTCCCTCCTTTCTGGTGGCTGCCCCGTCAGCGGGCTGTTCTGGATTTGGAGATTTGACATGACCGAGCTTGATCGGCTGCGCGCACGCGGCATTCTGATCCTCGTGCTCGCGGCGTGGTGCGGGGCAGTCTGGCTCGTCGGGATGGCGCTCTATTTGCAGACTGGCAAAACCACGCTCACGGCGGGTCTCGTCCTGGCCACAAATATCGCCCCCACCTGGATGGCAATCAGGGGGCGCTTCGACCAGACTGCCCGCCTCACCTGCGCGACGCTCGCCGCGCTCTATCCGGCGATCGGCGTTTATCTTCTAGCCGGTCACGGCTGGCAGATCGACGGGCACATGTATTTCTTCGTCGCCTTGGCAGCATTGACGGTCCTGTGTGACTGGCGCCCTATCGCCTTGGCGTCCGCCCTTATCGCCGTGCACCATCTCGCGCTCGATTTTATCGCGCCGACTTGGGTTTTTTCGGGTTCGGGCACATTCCTACGTGTCATGGTGCACGCCGTGGCTGTGGGTCTCCAGTTCGCTGTCCTAGCCTACATTACCGAACGCTTGCGCCGCCTTACCCACAGACAGGAGAAGGCACGGCATCTCGCCGATACTTTGGCGAGCGAAGCGCAGGGCGATCGCGCGAAACTTGAACGCGCGCTTCATGATCTCCAGGAAGCGCAGGCCCGCGAGAATGCCGAACGCGACAGGCGCCTCGCGAACGAAGCAGCGTCGGAGGAGCGACGCCGAGCCGACATGCATGTCATCGCCGATCAGTTCGAGCAGAGCGTGATCGCCATCGTCGATATGGTGGGCCGTGCCTCTGCTGATCTGTCCGACGCTGCGCGCGAACTTCGCACGACTGCCAATCGGACAAGCGTGATAACCCGGGAAACCGCCCTGCACGCCAACAGCTCTTCCGATGTCGCCCGCAATCTCGCGGAACACGCAAACGAGCTGTCCTCGTCGATTTCGACGATCGCGTCGGCTGTCTC
>JAACTB010000001.1 GCA_009993605.1 Erythrobacter sp. | reverse complement strand
CAAGAAGATTGCTGAGTGGGCAGTTCGTCGCGCACTAAAACCGTAGCCTCGAATTGCTGGTGAATGGCCAAAAACTGCGCGGATACCGGCAGGCGCCGATCCATCGTCCACACTACGGGAACCCCAAGACCTGCAAGCGCAGTTTGAATTGATGTGTAAACAAGCACAAAACCCCGCTCGAACGCGGGGCTCTAGAGTTTAGCGCCGAATCGAGATCCGAGCTTTTCGGGTCGCAACTTCTAAGCTGACTGACACTCATGGCGCGGTCGAGACAACCCGGTGCCGTTGGCCAATCTGGGACGGTTCACTTGAAAACCATAAATTCAGCAGGGCGGTTGCTGCGGATTATTTGCCTAGCGGGTTGGCGCAGGCGGATGTGTTCTTCTTACATACGGGACCCCGGATCTTTGCGCGCCTACGGCATGAGTTTCGCCTCGCGCAGCAGTGCGCGCTTGAGGTGGAACGGATCCTGCGGCTTTACTCCGACGCTCAGGCTCGTCATTCAAGCGCATCGCTTGTTTCCCAATTGATGGAAATCGCAGCTCTGCAACCTTGACGCGGTGGGCACCTCCCGGCGGCCGCTGTGTGCCAAGGAGGGGTTGCAACACCATTGTGGGAGGTGGCTGACTTGAAAGTTATCACGATTGGCCTGGATATTGCCAAGACCGTTTTTCATGCACTTGGCCATAGGTGGTTCGTGGCTGAAGCCAACGCTGGCACCCTGCCCACGCATTTCCGCCATACCCGCCAAGATGGTGCCGCGGATGACTTGAACGCGGCTTACCACAGAAAGATAGGCCATAGCATCGGCGGCGAGTGCCAACGCAGCGGTAAGGGACGTCCGGGACATAGACAGCAGGAGGAGCGTGCGGCGCGGCAGACGGCGAGCCGGGGCTGGAAGAACCTAGAATTGACGAAGGGTTCGACAAGCGTCTAGTATTTCGATCTCCGTGCCCTTTGCGCACTGAGGCCAAACACACGGGCATCCAGCGACGCGGCGCCACACGCAATTTGACGCTTGCATATGAAGATGCGCCGACAAATGCCATTTTCTTCGCGACCCCTAAGCGCTTTACGGTTAGAATCTCGAGCTTACCTAGTACGCCGCCTGCATGGTCAGCAGTGGTCGGATACTGCGCTGGCCCCAGATGGAGGCCCAGCGGTAAAAAAAAATCGGTTATGCCCTAGGCGAACCGCACATGGGCGCAGCTATTGTGTCTCCCAATGCTGGTCAATTTTTATGCCTTTCGAACAGCCATTTATCGGCATTCGCGAATATTTGCATCCTGTTTGTATATGTCACCTTTCGGCGTGATAATAACGTCCACACCTCCCACCAAGCAAATACCCATGCGCTGAGCTTGCTCTGGGTCAAGCGTCAGCTTGAACCGGCCCGGCTTAACCTGCTCAAAGAAGTAGGCGCCGCCACGCTCGGTCCGCGTCGTTCCGACGATATGGCCCAAAGCGTCTTGCAGCTGAAGTCTTAGGCCAGAAACGCCGCGCGCCATTTCTGACGCTTCAAGAACGACAGTTCCTTCAATCTCGCTCAAGGCGACAATCGGGAAATCCATCACGTGGATACGGCCAGCCCGCGGTACGATCTCAACTGCCCGGGAGGCTGGGGCCATCATGATATCGGGCAGGCTTGATACATCGACTTGCACTGCAACCGGATTGCCGTTGCCAAGCCGCGTCAACCTCGCCAAGCCGCGCTCATCGGTCGCCGCGTTATTGTTGAAGACATTGAATTGTGCATCTTTGATCGGGACATCGCCAGCGCTGAAAGTGCCGTTGCCGTCCATGTCCTGAAATGCTCTCAGGCTCACCGCCCCTGACGATGCCTGCCCCGGCGACCCAACGAAATATTTGCGTCGGGAGGGATCGCGGCCGAAGCTCAAACCCAATCGCAGCGCAACCGAGTAACTTCTTTGCTCGACGGCATAGCTTCCATCAATCGCCACTGTGAATTTGTCGAACTCGCGCACGGCAGAGGCGCCAAATCCGAATTCGCCTGTCTGGAATGAATGGAAGCCCTGTCCGGTAACCGTTGTGCGGTCATCGACCTGATATGCGATTTGCAAAGAACCATTGGTAATTTCAGGCCCTTGCAACAAGCTATAGCCAACCGACGCGCGCATCTGCACGCGGGAGCGCTTTAGGGTGTTGAGGTCAAAGCTTCCGATCAATTGCGAAAAGCTCGGTCCGTCGGGACTGGCATTGCGCGAATATTCCATCGTGTTCGACATCACCACACCGGGCATGCGAAAGGAATTTCGGAAGATCGCGCTGGTATCGGATCGACCGTTCTCAAATACAGCGTGACGGACGCGGGCCGCGATCGGCATGCTTTGTCCGACTAGCTTGATATTACCGTTGAAATCCAGCTCGGTCGCACGGCGCAGGGGATCGCGTGTATTGATGCGGATTTCGTCGCGGAAACCGCCGCCATATTCAAAGTGGGACACGGAAAATCCACCGCCCAATATGCGCCCGCCTATGCCAGCCCCGATTGCTGTGCTCCCATCAATGCCAAACGCACCGTCGGCGCGAATGGCGAGCGCGCCAAGTCCAGTACGAAGCCCGGCTGTTGCGACCGCAAGGCTGCCGCCCTCCTCTTCGAAATAGGCGAGACTTGTGACGGCCGTGACATTTGCATTCAAACCGTATGATAGCCGCGCAGCCGCTTGCCAGCTGCCAAAACCCTCGATCGGAGTGAAGTTCGGACCCTGAACACCAAGAAGGTTCTCACCGCGCTGGACAACGCTAACATCATATTCGAATTGTCGCGCTGCCAGCCTGCCATCACCCACTGTAACCCGCCGAATTTCTTCACGCCGCTGGCCCTGCGGCCCATAAAAGACAAGACGAAAAACGTTGATCCCGTAGTCGACCGGAACCGCCAAAAATTCGTATTGATCATTCGCCGCAATGGCGATCGAACCCACAAGAATATCATTTCGGTAGAGTTCCACCTCGTACCCATTGGGCAAGATGCCGCGCAGGTCGATTTGCTCGAACACCGATGCATTCTGGAATGGCCGGTTTGTCACATATGCGCCGCGCCCGGTTTGTCCGCGAAGCCCCAAAGGCATTGAAGACGTAGCAACATCGCCGAACTGAAAGTCGGTCGCTTCCAGCGGACCCAGAAGATCTCCTTGCGCATCGCGGCGCCCCATCTGGATGAGCGAGGCGACCAGCCCGTCCTTCGTGGTCGCAGAAAAATAGGTTTGCGCAGTCATGAATGCGAGGTCACCGCCGAGCCGCAGGTCGCCTTCGATGCGCGAACCCATCGCCGAATCCGAAACCGCGCGCAGCTCGATATCGGCCATGGGCGTTGAGGCTACTAGCCACGGCGTTTCCTGCCGTGGCCAAGCCACCAGTTCCGGTCTGCCCTCCCTCGCTCCAAGCTGCGCCCGCTCGGCATCGCGCCGCATCCGTTCCTCGAACGGAAAAGGCTCCAACGTGGCCAGATAGATCGCCTGCGCTCTCAAGTCAGGCTTCATTTCAAGCGGAAAAATCTCGCCGAACAGCTCGCTTCGCAGAAACATTTCCCCATCGAAAGCTTGGGCATCCCCGGGCTTAAGCGGGCGCCCTCCAGCCTGTGTCATGAGCGTCTGCTCGCGTAGATTGACGACAAGCGTTCGCGTCTCGTCCAGAAACCAGCCCTTGGCGTAATTGCCATCATCGCTCACCCTGATCGCTAGATCGAGAATGTGCGCCAGTTCGCCAACCGGCAGGTAAACTGCCTCGCGTGTCCCGTAAGCGATGACCGTATCGGTTGCATCGAACCCCTTGATCTTTACCTGCAAGATCAATTCGTCATTGCTGTTGAAAGCGGGTTCACGCTCTTCTACAGGGAATGTGCGGGTGCCAGGCCGGATATCAAAGTTTTGCTGCTGCTGAGGCGCCAGCTCCGCCGTCTGCTTCCCTTCCGGCAAACCGGTCTGGCTGCCAGACGCGATGGGAAAATTTAAAGGGCTGACGGGAACAGCAGCAGCAAAAGCATCACCTGCGATATTGCGAACTCTTGCAGGACTGTCCTCACCGGCGGCCGACATCGTCTGTGACTTTGAAGCCCGGTCAATTTGCGGAGCACTCTCGGGTCCGACAACGGCTGATGCAAGAACGGGGGTGGCTTCAGCAGCCTGCAGGTCCGGGGCGGTCTGAACTACTGCCCTCCGGTCATCGCGCGCGTTGGCAGGAGCCCGGCCCAAGGAAGGGGGTACGCCTGGATAATCCGGAGAGAGGCGATCATATGGGCCCCGCACCAGCGGGATCGTTGCCCTTGGTTCTATCAAGGCGTCTGGATGGTCTAGCCGAAAGCTGAAAGGGCCGTATGCGGCTGATATGGAAACAGCAGACCTTTGTTGAATTTCAGAACCGGGGGAGCCCGCGAGTTTGACGCTCCCGGGTGGCAAACCATCCCCGGGGCGGGCCACAGCGAAAAAGCCGTTCAAGCCACTCGGCTTTTGGCTCGGGATCGAGCTTGAAGAGCTTCTTGCCGTGGCTGTGGGCTCAGCAAGTTGTCCGACGTCCTGGGCAAGCTTGGCTTGGTTGGCAACCAGAACCGGATTGTCCGCAACAAGTGCAAAGACGGCTGCGGGCGAAGACAACTTTGCCGGGGCATAGCCGGGTGGCCGAGCTGTAATCGGACCACCCGCCAATCCGAGCAGCGCGGCTATCGCCGCAAGAGCGCCGATTTTGCTGAAAGCGCTCACGGAACAACAAACGTCTGCCTGGCCAGAATCTCGCCCGGGGCGACATCGTCATCGACGAAGGCAACCGTGACACTCATGCCAGAGGTCAGGCGCTTGAGGTCGAATGCCGGGTTGGTCGCGAAACGCACCTTGCGCGCGTCGATTTCAGGATAGACGCCAACCCCTCGCGCCACAACGAGCGGTTCATCCTGACCCGGTGCCGTGATGATCAGGTCGCCATACGCCGATCGCGTCCCGCTGCGCGTGATCGTGAGCGAGACTTGCGAACCGCCATCGCCGCGCTTCAATGCAAAGTCCTTGAGGCCAACCTCAAGCGTCGTATCGCCGATGCGGACAATTACGGGGATGGAGATGCCAAAACGTGGGCGGATGGTTACACCTACGTTGCCTGAGCCTTCATCACCGCCGGCGAGCGCATCGTCGATCGAAAAGCCGTCATTGATATCACCAGGGACCGACACAGCAGTGAAATGGGCGCGATATTCGCCGTCAGGCAGATTGGCAGGCGGCCGCACCATGATCCGGACGGTCTGAGCCTGGCTACCTGGCAGCAGCACGCGGCGCGGTGACCAGCGAAGCATATCACTCGCTGTCTTGACCTGTCGGCTGCCGAGATCCTCGGACAGGTTGCTGAATGGAATGATCTGGCCGCTATCGGTCATGATCATATTGGCGACCGAGATTTCGTATTCGCCTTCGAAGGGCATCTTGTTGTAGAGACCAACCGATGCAACGCGATTGCGCTGGTCAAGCACGATCCGGCGGGGATAGATGTTGATGTCACCCATCCCGCCCACTGAACCGTCCGGCACCTGTCCAGCCTGAACCGCCGGCAGCGTAGCGGAGGGCTCACCGCCTTCCGCGACATCTTCAGCAGTCTCGAGAGCAAGGCTCTGCCCAAGAACCGGTGCGGCGAGACCCAAAGCCGCAAGCCGGATCAGGGCGGAAACGATTAATCGGAGGAATTTGGAAATCTTGCGTGTCATGTTACCGCCTGAGAGCATTTCGTACCCCCGTAGTGTACGGCAAACATGGTTAATATGCGGTAAGTAAGGCGCCGTTAGTTGTAAATTACGGTCACATCGAATTCACCACGATAGGTGCCAGGCGCCTGATTGGCGTTGATCCGCAAAGTGGCGCCCAGATCGAGCCGATAGACGCGATTGCGTCCTATTCCGGACACAACCACCAGCCGACCCGTGATCGCGTTGGCTGTCATGTTGGCGCTTCCGTTCGTAATGATAATGGTGTTCGGAATGCGCACGGTACCGCCAAAATTGCCCGCTTGATCCACAGTGAACTGCGCTGGCCCTCGCCCGCTACCGGGCTGCGAAAGAGCGGTAGACGACACCACTTCGCCGGTGGCATTGAAAGTGCCATCGAGATTGATCCGGATCGTGCTCGCATTGCCTGGCGAGGCGAAGCGACCGAAACGCAAATCGGACACACGCCGGATCGTGACCGCATCAACAACCTCTGCTGCGGCCACTCCGCTGCCCTCGGCGCTAGCGCCGGGCTCTGCGGATACGGGAGCGGCCATCATCAATGCGGTGAGGGCGGTAGCCCAAAAAGAGTATCGAGAAGAGCGCATGATCACCTGCTGACCAGGCACGTCAGGCGCACGACGAGGTTGTGTGAACCGCGACTTGCGCCTGATGTGCGTGCCTTAGTTGTAGGCGACTGTCACGTTGTAGGACCCAGCATAATTGCCAGCCGATTCCCCGCCCGCCACGCTGAGTGTCCCTCCGACAGAGAATTCAGATTCGCCAGCTGCGTCAAGCGCGCCGGAGGTTGCAGCGCTCGTGGTGAAATTCATGGTGTCCGTCCCGTTGGTCACCGAACCTCCGGCTGTGGCAATGGTGAAAGCGCGGTTCGGATCGCCCGCTACGGTGAAGGCGTCAGCGGCTTCGACCGAACCGCCCATCAAGGTGACTTCACCAGTTGATGTGCCGACACCGGTCTGATCCACAACAATGGTGCCGCCAGCATCACCCGTGGTGAAGGTGCCGAAATTCAGTGCCGCGCCGTTAACATGCTCAAGGGTGATCGGAGCAACCACCTCGGCTGTGGCCGCACCCTGGGCGGAAGACGTATCACCCGGAGCAGCAGCCGCCGGAATGCCGATGAGAGCTGCGCTGGCAGCCAGAACGAAGAACTTGGTCAAGGTGTTTCCCCTTCGAATTCATTGGTCTTGGCCCAGTGCAGGTTTCACGGGCCGAATGGAAAACGGTAAGCAAATTGTTACCGTCAAAACCGTAATTAACCGGGGTTCACTTAAGAAGTTGCTTATCGCAGATTCAAATTTAGTTAACCGTTATGGGTACGCGCCCGTGGCGCAGCCCAGCGCCATGGAGGCATGCTCGTAATAGCGGTGTGGGAAGGGGTGATGAGCCTTGCCCATCACTCCTCTATTTTGAGCCCTTACGAAGCTTCACCGTCTCGAGTGCACGACGCGAAATCGGCGCGCGTCGCCGTCATTCGTAGGTCACGATGACAGGGACTTCGGCGCGGAACACATCAGGGGGGGTTTGAGCTGGCACCTGCAGCGTTCCGCCTACGAAAAAACTGTCGCGGCCGGCCTTGTCAAGTCGCCCCCCGCCCGCGACGGAAGGAGCATGGGCGCTGCGCGCTTCTAGACCGACAACCGTCAGACTAACGTCGGTTCTTACGCCATATGCCGTAATTTGCGGGGGTAACGATACGCGGTAACTTCTGTTCGGCTCGCCAAAAACACCGAAGCTAGCCCGGTGAGGCATGCAGTCCGCACCCGTCGAACAAGGCGACCTTGCCGTATTGGTGTAACGCGGCTGCGATCCATCCGGAGCAACTTCAACCGTGCCCCGTCCTGCAGAGCCAACCACGATAGAGCCGAAGGAAAGGACCGACAGCGGAACGGCGCGAAGCGGAATGACAACTTCCGCTTCAGCGCGGCCGGATGCGTACGCGGTGTTTTGCGCACCGAGGGATGGCGTCGCCATAAGCAAACCCAAGGGGAATGTCTGCAGCAGACACCTGATGGCATCACATGTCCGCCCTTCAATCACAACCGCTCGCTACCCGTGATCCTGGCGTCGACGATGATGGGAATATCGATCTTCGCTCCGCCAAAACTGCGCGTGAGGTCCAACCGCCCGCCTATGGCGAAAGTTCTCGAACAAACTCTCGTGCGGCAATTTGTCAAACGAACCGTCATCGCCTCGCCCGATGTCACGCGAGAATGGCCGGGCAAGTCCGTTTCGAAGGCAGACAACCGCGCATCCACGCCTCCAAACCGCACACTGCTGGGTGCCGACATGACGAGCTCAATTGTCACTTCCAGCACCTGTTTGCTCTCGTTTCCGCGATCATACTCGACCGTAAAACGGGCAGGACTGGGCTGGCGGCCCTCAAGCGTGACGATGGCCCTGTCAGCGACCGCTCCTGTCGCGCTTACGCTGCGTGACCCTTTATCGACGACCATGAAGGTCCCAAAACTCAGATCACTCTGGTTGCGCACACGCACATCCTGGGGTTTCGCAGTCAGAGAAGCAGGGGCCAGCAGTGCGGCCGCAAGGGAAATAACGCGAACAGCGCAGGTGAGCGCAGATTTTTCCATAACCTCACATTTGCCAATTCATCGGAAAGATCGCGCTTTTTTTCCTAAATCGCCGACAATGGAATTCCATTTAACCTTGACCTAGCAGATCTATGGGAAGGCAAAAACCGGAAACCGGCTCACATGTCCGAAGGCTTCGCGCCGCCAGCCCGTTGGCTTGGCTGATCGGTAGGCTGCACGCCGGGACGAAATGTCTTGCCCAGTCCGAAGCCACGGTTCTGCACGTAAAAAGCAGGAGACAGGCCATGTGCGGCGGACCGCAGTTTGGTTGTTCGGTCCTATCACGATTCCGGCCATCACCTGTGCGTTGCCAAGGTTGCATTCGGTCGGTGTGAAACGCGTCGCTTTTAAGCCCTGCAGCAAAATTCACATTCTACAGGGAGAAGCGCCGCCGCATCACGCTAATCATTACGACAAGATAAGCACGTTTGACCGCCCTTTTGTTGCCGCCGGAGGACTGTTGATGTGCGCGGTTGGAGAGGCAATTGCCTTCCTCAGCGACCATGACGAAGCGCAATTCGCGGCCAAGGGTCTCGCTGTCGCCGCGAGCCTGTTCCAGCACGATACCGAACGGCGCAATGCGACCCGCACCGGGGCGTTCAAGACGCAACCGCCTGATGATAATACGAAACCGAATTGCGCTTTACGCCCCGCTTCCGGTGAGAACTCTTTGCAACAAAAAGTACGTGATGGCGGACTCTCTCGCCGCTTGGGCTGGATGTCGAAGGCCACCCTTCAACGCACCAATCGTAGCCCCGGGGCGTGTTCTTCCAAATCGCCGAACGGGGCCAAAAACCGCCTGAACTCCGACAATGGAACCGGTTTGCCGAACAAATAGCCCTGCATTTCATGACAATCGAGCGCGCGCAGCACGTGCGCTTGCGTTTCGTTTTCCACGCCCTCGGCTATCACATTCATATCCAGGGCAGAGGCCAGAAGAATCGCACCGGAAACAAGCATGGCTGCCTTGCTACCCGGCTCGAGACCGTTCAGCAGAGATTTGTCGATTTTAATGTGGGTGAAGCCATAGGACTTCAGGTAATGTATGCTGGTGAAGCCGGTGCCAAAATCGTCCAGAGCGAGCGAGATGCCGGCCGCCCTCAGAGCCTGGGTTGCCCTGATCGCCAACCCAGGGTTGGTCAGCAGGTAGCTTTCGGTCATTTCCAGTTGCAAACGTTCGGGCGGAAAGCCGGTCCGCCGGAGAATGTTGAGCACCTGCCCTTCAAACCCGGGGTGCCGGAATTGTGCGGGCGACACATTCACACTGAGGCCAAGCCCTGGCAATTTTCCGATATCGCGGCAGGCGCGTTCAAGCACATAAAGACCGAGCGAATGAATCTGGCCCGTCGCCTCTGCCACCTCAATGAATTCATCGGGTGGCAGTGAACCTTGCGCACGGCGCGGCCATCGCAGCAACGCTTCGGTCGCGACAATCGCGCCGCTGGCTGCGTCAATGATAGGCTGATAGGCAATGTCAAATTCACCACGCCCCAGCCCGCTGCCAATCTGACCTTCAATCTCGATACTGCGCAAGCGGCCTTGGTCCAGCTCCTCATTGTAAATAGCGATCTGTGCCTTGCCTTGGGTTTTGGCATGATACATCGCCATATCCGCGCGGCGCAGCAATTCACGGGGATGGGCCTTTTCATCGGTGTTGCTCGCGATGCCGATCGATCCACTGATCTGCAGCACATGCCGGTCCACCAGCACCGGCAGCGCCATCTGCTCCAGCAATCGCGTCGCCAGCATTAGGGCTACCGCCTCAGCACCGTCGGTGCCGTCATCCGCTTCCAGCAATACCGTGAATTCGTCTCCACCGACCCGGGCGAGAATGGCGTGGCCGGGGCATTGCTCGAGCAAGCGATGACACACGGTGCGGATCAGCTCGTCGCCGGCCTGATGACCATGTTCGTCATTGACCTGCTTGAAGCCATCCAGATCGAAAAAGATAATCGCCAGACTGTCTGCCCGCAAATGTTGGTGCTCATCGAACCGGTCAAGCCGGGCCAGCAGTTCGCGGCGGTTTGCAAGGCCGGAGAGCGGATCACTGAAGGCAATCCGGCGATTTTTCTCGCTCAGTTTTTCGGTTTCAAGCTGCCGATTATGCAGTGTCCGGCGTGATTGAACGACTTCGGAAAATGACCGATTGAAGCTATGCGTGACGACCGCCATGCCCCCGCAAACGCAGCACAAAACAAGTGACTGCGGCAGCAACTGGCCGCCTTCTACCCACGAAAAATACAGCGCGAACGATACAGTACTGACCACTGCGACCCGCATGGCAGCCGCACGCAAGGTCATCAGACAAAAGACTGTGCTGACCTGGCTCAGCGCGAGAAAGAATGTCAGATTGCTGCGCGCGTAAGCGCCTGCATCCTGAAACACCCAAACCACCCACAGATTGAAAATCAAGGTCATCACCACCGGTACCGCGCAGGTGCGTCCGAGGTGTCTGGCAATCTGAGCATCATCGAACTGCTTGGCGCTACCCTGCCGAAGCCACCAGATCGCGCGGACGATGACAAAAACGCAAATGGCCAAGGGGCTGAAAAGCGTCCTGGCGAAGTGTTGCCGATCAAATGCGGTAACGGTGATGGCCACCGTATTGCACAAGAGAATCCCATATAGCAGCGGAATATGGCCCTGAAAGGAGCGGAACTGCTCCCGGCTCAGTTCCGGGTCGCTGTTGTCCAGATCAAAAAGTTGGAAAATTGCTCGCATTCCCAACCGAATGGCCTCTTCGTTAAATCGACTGAAAATACGAAGATGCCCGGTATGTTCTAAGTTGCGCTTATGGGGCTGTAGGTGCTGTCACGCGGCTAGAGCCTGAACCTGCGGGAAGCTGCTTTTCGCAGATGCAGCAGCTCATTATTGGCAAGCCATGCAGCATGGTGCGACCAACTCGCAACCAGGACCTATGCGCGGAACTGCGTAGGGTATTTGCGCGGGTTCCGGCGCCCGCGCGCCAGCGCTAACCCAGATTGCAGCAAAGCAATTTACTTCAATGGGCGTTTCACTCAGCGTTTTTCCAAGAAAATAATTACATAATGATAAATTTGAGGAAAAATTATGAAGCCCGATTTTGACGATTTTGATGGCCCGATATACTACGAGTTAATAGAGAAGATATCTGGCGATATTGTTATAAATATCGATCAGCGCGGTTTCATCATTAATATTTCTTCCAATGCCGCAAAGCTCGGCTTCGCAAGCCATGCTGATCTCCTGCCAGCTCACATTACTGATTTTGCCGACAGAGGATATGTCAATTTCCTGCGCAGACACATCGACGCTGCCTTGAACGGGCGAGCACAAAAGGGTTGGACCAAATTTCCCGTCAACGGATGCAATGCCGGCGAGGACGACGGTCAATCGCATCCACGGGAGTGGTATGCACTGACCCTGGCGCGCGTTGCGGATGAGCGAGGCGCGGCCCAAGGGGCCATTTGCCTACTCCGATCCGCGCAACATTTGCGAGACCTTGAAGATGCCTTGGCTTATCGCCAAGTCACTGACCCGCACACGGGCCTCACAAGACGGAATACCTTTCGTTCCCGGATCTCCGGCCACCTCTTTCAAAGTGACCAAACCACGATTGCCGTTGTGGGGGCCGATTGCATGACCGCCTTGCGGCTCAGTTATGGCCAAGCCTTTCTAGACGAAATGTCGGCAGCTCTCGCCCGCTACCTTAAAGCGATGGCGCCTGCAGATTTTGAGCTTGGCCTCCTTGATGAGGGGCGGTTTGGTATCCTTATGCCTAGCCTCGACATCCACGAAGGGAAGGCTTGGGCTCAAGACGTCGTCGATACGTTTCACGATTTGGTAAAGCCGGCCTCGAAAAGGGTACCCCGCTTGTCTGTAAGCGCCGGATTGGCCCGGTTGGCGTACGATGTTGATTGGAGTTTACGGGAGGCGGAGCTTGGTCTTGTACTGGCGCACGCTGGTGGCGGAGGACGGGTGGCAACAGCCGCATATCGCTGTGCCGCATAACGTGCAAACCACACCTTTGGCTAAAAAAATTGATGCCCGGGCTTGCTCCCGTCCTCGCTGCCTGCATCATACCCTGCTTCGAACGCATGCCATTACGCTGGTCGGCCGCTCACAGGTATTTGGGCAAGGCACGATAGCGGAAAAGAGAACATAACCACGGCCGCGATCGTCACGGATCGCGATCGCGGGCATCGCAAATCCTCCATTGCATTGCAAGCGGGGCGAACCGGTCCGCAAGCGGCTTTGCATCTGCCATGGCAATTGCACGGCATCATTGCCTTCGCCCGTCCGCCATTTATACGTTGATCGCACCGCAGACTGCAGTTGCGTGCCGAACTGGTGTGAGCTTGCCTCTGGACCCCATTCGACAAAGCGAGCTGTGAGCTGCGGACAATTGCGTCCACGTATCTTTACTTCGCTTGTAGAGAGCGAAAGGTTTTGATGATCAAGGGCCGCCAGCCCCTTGAGGGGCGCAACCGAAAAAAGGCTGGCGGCGCGGAGGGCAATCTCTTCAACGATTGCGCCCAACCGCTTTGTCCCATTGAAATACATCAGCCTTTTTACCGTGTCGATGAGTAATTCAACTTAGGCTTTCCGTGCGCGGTGTTCTATCTGAGCTGTTTGATCCAACGTGCTGATACTGCGCTCAGCGAGGGTCCCTCCCTCATATGGATTCGCTACCGCCAATTCTACGCATGCATGATCCATGTCTGCGCGCCGAACGGGATCTCGCTGCGCCTTCAACATACAGGTGGCGCCGCCCGCAAAAAGGACCTCGCAGGGCTGCGGGGCCAGATTGATCACTGCAAGCTGCCCGGACGCACCGGACAAGGTTGCAGCATCATCGATAGCAGCGCTCGCAAGCACTTGCCTCGGACGCACTCCATTCGTGCGCCCTGCCCGGACCGGGCGCGGAGCAGGCCCTGTGGAAATTCAGATCCAACAGGATGTCTTGGTGAATGCAATCACCGGCATTCCTACCCGTAGGGAGCCAAGCGCCTCAGCTGCGAGCTGCAAACGCCTTTGCGAGTCTTCCGCCGGCGCCGCTTTGGCTCACAAAGCACCGTGCCCTGACGCATCACCTGCTTTGAGGCATGCTCTTTACAGCACGCTTTGGCGCGCTCGCTCGGCGCCCATGCTGAGCTATCCCGACGGATGGATTTGCAAAGCACAGGACGCCTTAATGTTCAGCGACGCGGGCAAGGCGTGCGCTCCAATGACGTGACGAAGCGGCATCATTCTCAACTGCGTGCGGTTGCTCATTGCGGGTACGGCAATGGCCATCTGCAACCGACCCACCACACGCAGGCCTGCGTGTTTGTCGGTTTCGTCGTTAACGATAAGGGAGCCAGCCATCGGGTCAGGTTTGCGTATTTGTACGCGTTGAGATGCCGTGGATATTCATCAATACAACAGAGGGATCTGCACGAACGTGGGCAAACAGGGTGGACTTGTAACGGTTTTGCGCCGGTCACCGATCTCTTTATGCCACCTTGGCCTCGAATGCGAGCGGGCTGATGCC
>JAACTB010000012.1 GCA_009993605.1 Erythrobacter sp. | reverse complement strand
GCGCGAAAAGATGCGCAAGGGGCAAAGCTTCGTCGTCGTGCCGCGGATCGCCGATCTCGCCGAGATGCGAAAGCGCCTGGAAAAAACCGCGCCCGACCTCTCGCTTGTCGAAGTGCATGGCAAGATGCCCGGAGCCGAGCTGGACGAGGCGATGGTCCGGTTCGCCGCAGGCAAGGGCGACATCCTCCTCGCGACCAATATAATCGAGACGGGGCTCGACGTGCCGCGCGCGAACACGATGATCATCTGGCGATCGGACCGCTTCGGCCTTGCGCAATTGCACCAGCTGCGTGGACGCGTGGGACGTGGGCGCAGGCGCGGGCAAGTAATCCTGACGACCACGGGTGAGACGGTTTCGGACGCCACCGCGAAGCGCCTGCGCACGCTGGAGACTTTCGATCAGCTGGGGTCCGGTTTCTCCATCGCCGGTGCCGATCTGGACCAGCGGGGAGGGGGCGATATATTGAGCGATGCCCAGGCTGGGCACATGAAGCTGATCGGCGTCGAGCTCTACCAGCACCTGCTCGAAGGTGCGTTGCGCCGCGCGCGTGGCGAAGCGCAGCGCGAATGGTTTCCCGAAATCCGCACCGGTTCCGCGGGCGCTTTCCCGCCCGACTGGATCCCGGAAGAGGAGGTGCGCCTCAATCTCTATATCCGTCTGGCCCGGCTGCGCGAGCGCGCCCAGCTGGAGGCCTTCGAGGCGGAACTGGCCGACCGCTTCGGGCCGCTGCCGGATGCCGCCCAGTCCTTGATCGACCGGGCGCTCTTGACGATACTCGCGCTCGAAACCGGTATCCGCGCCGTGAATGCCGGCCCCAAGGCGATAGCGCTCACTCCGGCAGAAGCGGACGAGGCGGCCTTGAAGGCTGCCGGGCTCGTCGCGAGCGACGACCGGTGGCTGGCCAGCCCGGACGAACCCTTCGCCGACCCGGCAAGCGCGGCGATAAGCGTTCTCGAGACGCTTGCTGACGGTTGATGGGCGGCCAAACTTAACGGCGCTGGACTACTGCGCTTCCTACACCACCTGAATGGTAACTTCCGTGCCGCTTGCGGAAAGGATTGGCCACCTAAGGGACTACGCAATGCTAGGCGCTACGGTCGAGATTGGGGCGCGTGGAAGGCCGACAGCTGCTGGGCTAAAAGCGGAAGGGCGAGTTTAAGCCAATTCGAGGCCAGAGCGGAACTTGAATGTGCCGTTCCACGACCGGTTGCTGCCGGAAGTCGCTTTGATCTCAAATCCGTGCAAAAGTTCGCGACCTCACGTTTTGGCGACATTCGCTTGGATGTCAGGCTTGCACCATCAGCGTGACCAGTTTGTCAATGTCAGCGCTCGCGAACCCTACCGCGCTGTCTGAAATGCCATAGGGAATTAGCAGCTTCTGACCCATACGCAGCGCACCGCAGGTGTAGATGACATTGGGAACGTAGCCTTCACGATCGGCATCGACCGCGGTGAGGACGGGCTCACGTGTTCGGCCAATCAATTTCGAAGGATCGTCGAGATCGAGAAGGGCGCAGCCGAGCGCGTATTTGCGCATCGCACCGACGCCATGGGTGAAGACGATCCAGCCATGTTCGGTGCGGATCGGGCTGCCGCAATTGCCGATCTGGATAAACTCCCAAGGGTAACGCGGCTCCATCAGTAGCGTGCCTTCCTCGTCCCAGGTCTCGAGGTCGTCCGATTTGAGGAGATAAAGGTTCTTGCCGTCTTGGCGGCCAAGCATGGCGTATTGGCCGCCGATCTTTTCCGGGAAGAGCGCCATGCCCTTATTACGTCCGGCGCGCCCTTCGATTGGGGCAAGCTCAATGTTGCGGAAGTCGCGTGTTCGCAGCAGCTCGGAGCGGATCGAGGAACCTGAATAGGCGGTATAGGTGCCAATCCATTCGTAATCCTCGCCTCCATGATCGAAGCGAGTAAGGCGCAGATCTTCGAGCCCCCCACTCTGCTGTTCGGTAATCGGGAAGATGACGCTGTTGGACAGGCTACTGTCCGGCTGCCGATGGACCCAGACCGACGCGTCGCTGTCGGTCAGCGAAAGGTCGTCCAATTCCAGCGCGGTAGCGAAGCTCGCCTGTGGCCATAATTCAAAGCTGCCATCGTGCTTGGCGATGCCTTCTCGAAATGCGATCGAACTAATGTGGCCTTCGCCTACCGCGCGCAGGCTCATCACGAAGCGGCAGGCATCCTCGCTCATCCCGCTCTGATCGGGATATGGAACAATTGAAGGGTTCATCAGCGCCGCTGCGGCGTAGGTGTATTCGTGGCAGAAGAATGCGCCGATCAGACGCTGGCGGGCTGGCGACAAATCCCCGACATCGCGCGCGAGGCTCTCGCGCACTTCGGCGAAGCGTTGCTGGAACAGCTGCTCGGTCTGCCAGTGGCGTTCGGCAAAATCTTTGCGAACGCGCTCGTATTCCGCATCGGCCTCATCGTCGGACAGCGAAAGGATGTCGTCGACCAGCTTCTGCGCTCGCCCACCGGGAGCATTCTTCGATTGCCAGCCAAGATGGAACGGACGCAGTACCACCCGACCCGGATCGGCGTGCAATCTCAGATCATGGATGCGCAAGGCTTGGGCCGAAGGCCCGGTTCGTTCCAGCACTGATGCGCTCTCCCTTTTCGTCGGCCGCTTGGCGGGACAGCGCTAGCATGGAATGGTAGGCGAGGTGGAAGGCCAGAATGGACTCCGCTCCACAATTTTCATTTGCGCCTTGCGGTGTCAGCCCGTCGCGGCACCGCCCGGTGACAGGATCGGCGAGCACGCTGCCGCGGTCGTTCGCCCCTAAGAACCACACATAGGCGCGACGCGCTCGGTCGTACCAGCTATCCTCCCTAGTGGCGCGCCACGCAGCGGCATAAGCTTCGATGGCGGCCTGAGCTTCAAGTGGTTGCTGATCGAAAGGGAGCGGCGGCAAGTCCTCGCGCCCCAGACTGTCGGAGCCCACGGGGCGGAAATGCCCGTCAGCGGCGTATTGGTATTGCGTTAGCCATTCCAGCGTATCCAATCCGGTTTCGAGCCAGTCGGACCGATTGAAAATACGTCCGGCGTGGATTAACACCTGCGAAAGGCGTGGATTGTCGTAAGCAAGGACGGCTTCGAACCAGGTCAGCCCCGGACGGCGCGATTGATGCAGAAGCGAGCAAAGACACTCGCAAGCCCGCGTCACTAGGTCGCGCGAGGCACCGTGGTCGGGTTCGGTCTCCAGCACTGCGAGTGCACCCAGCGACAGAAAGGCTAGCGCGCGCGGGCTGTCGATCGTTTCCATATGCGGAATCGCATCGTCGTAGAGGCGGCGCGCCCAGCGCGCGAGCGAAGGCTCGGGCGAGCGGGCACAGCAATCGCCTAACGCCCAGATCGCACGGCCATTGGCATCATCCGCGCCCGCTTCCTCGCACCAACTACGATCGAAGCGCATGAAATTGCGAAAGACGCCACGGTCCTTGTTCCATGCATGCTGGACAAAGCTAGCATAGGTGAGCGCGGCGGCATGACTGCGCTCGTCCCGCTCGGTGTGCATCATCAGGATGAGCGCGCGGGCATTGTCGTCGAGGCAATAGCCGTGGCGCCGGTCTGGCACGGGTCCAAGCGCATGCTGCATCAGGCCCGTTCCATCGCTCAAAGCATACACGGCGGCGGGATTGGGGCGCCGTAAGGCGAAGGGCGTCGGGCGGCGCGAGACGGCGGTCTCGCGGATCAGGGCGGCGGCGGCCTCGGCAAAGCGCGGCCAGACCGTCTTCCGCCCGCGCCGATAGGCGCGGCGGCTCATGGCGGCGCATGCGTCCGGATCGTCGAGCAACGCCAGAACCGCGTCGGCGATCGCATCGGAGTCGCACGGTTCGACCAGGCAGCCGACATCATCGGCCAGCAATTCGCGCGCATGAATATACGGCGTCGCGATTACCGGCTTGCCGA
The DNA here is from genome assembly GCA_009993605.1 of Erythrobacter sp. Taxonomy (GTDB): domain Bacteria; phylum Pseudomonadota; class Alphaproteobacteria; order Sphingomonadales; family Sphingomonadaceae; genus Qipengyuania. The sequence goes on along the minus strand of JAACTB010000012.1, from coordinate 227,257 downwards.
GCCCAACCGCATAGCTGAGCGTGCCAGACGTCGATTGCTGGAGGTTGGGATAGGGCGTCAGATAAATGTCGCAGCCTTCGAGCTGGTTAAGCAATTCTTCGGTTTCGAGGAAGCGATCATCCCATTCGACATGGTCCTGCATGCCAAGACGTTTGACCAGTCCTTGCAAGTGCTCGCGATAGCTCTCCCCGTCCTTGGCAACGAGATTGGGGTGAGTGGCACCCACAATTCGATATAGGATCCGCGGATGGCGCGCCGCGATGGCGGGCAACGCTTCGATGGCATGCTCCAGCCCCTTACCAGGGCCGAGCAGGCCAAAGGTCATCATAACCTTACGGTCGGCAAGGCCGAGGCGCGCCTTGAATTCAAGTTCGCGGCCTTGGGGGCGCTCGGGCGCCCCGTGCTCGATCACGACAACGCGGCGCCGGTCGACGCCGTAGCGCGTCGCCAGCACTTCGCGCGAATGCTCTGCCATCACCATGATGCGGCTGGCGCGCTGAGTTAAATGGACGAGGATCCGACGCTGGGCCTCGCTCGGTTCGCTCAGTACCGTGTGAAGTGTCACGATTAGCGGCGCGGCGATCCGATCGACGAAATCGCAGACCATATCACCGTCCGGTCCGCCGAAAATGCCGAATTCGTGCTGCAGCCACACGACGTCGGCAGCGCTCGCATTGATGCGGACAGCGGCCTCGCGATAAGCTGAAGCGTCATCGGCATTGATGCTAGCGGCGGCATCGGGATAGTCGATATCCGATGCGCTCTCGGCAAGTGCGTAGACATCTATGTTGATCGCGGGTTCGAATTCGCCCAATTTCTCGCGAAGATCGGTAGTGAAGGTCGCGATACCGCATTTGCGCGGGAAGTATGTGCCAATTAAAGCGATCCGCGTGGAACGCTCGTGGTTCGACCAATCGGAGAACAGGGATTGAGTGTCTTCACCGCCTCCGAACCGATTGTCGCGCCCCTCGAACTGCATAACGTTGCCGCTGGAATTGGTCATGGCTCGCCGGTTCCGATCCGATTGCTGCGCATGCGAAAGAAACCGCGATTTGTGCCCTTAGTTCCGCACCAAGCGACTATACATTTGATGAATTTTCAGGCTTCGTCCCTCCTGGGCTTTTCTGCGAGAGGATAAAGCAAGGCTGAGCGAAGGTCGCATCGACATAAACGTTTGGTATCGAATTGACGGTTCAGGAAGGCAAGAGGACTTGTCTCGGACGCAAACCCTACCACGACCGCAGCCGTCAGGAAAAATTAACGGGCTGAACCCGAGGTTGCCGCGGAACCAATATAAAAATTGTTGCTTTTGGTCCCACAACACTCAAGCTCGGGTTCAAAGTTAATGCGCGTCGCTATCGTAGAGGATGAGTTCTTGGTCGCGGCACATCTAGAGGCGATGCTCGCGGATCTGGGTTACGAGGCTGCCGGCATCGCGTCCAACAGAGCCCAAGCAAAAGTTCTGATCAAAAGCAGACCGGACATAGCGCTGGTCGACCTCAATCTTCGCGACGGGCCCACGGGACAGGAAATCGGACAATCTTTTGGCGCTGCAGGCATTGTGGTCGTGTTCTTAACGGGAAACCCGCACGACATCGTTCCGCCCATTCCAGGCGCAATCGGCAAAATGGCAAAGCCTTGCGACGATGCCTGCGTTGAGGAGGTTCTCTCTTACGTCTGCGACCTGAAATCCGGTCGAGCCGGCGAGCGACCCAAAGGTCTCATGCCGTTGTAGAGCGGGACAAACTTTCCAGCGGTAACTTCACCTTTACGATCAGTCCGTCCGGCTCCCATCGCTGGAAGATTGACCCCAGCATTTGCTGCTCCACGCTCATCCTGACGAGCTGGCTGCCGAATCCGGTTGCATCGGGCTGACCGGTCACAAGTGGCCCCTCAACTTCCTGCCAAGTCAGCACGATGCGATCAGTCTCGATGGTAGATTGCAATTCGACACGTCCATCGGGAACCGACAGCGCTCCATATTTCGCTGCATTGGTAGCAAGCTCGTGAAACAAGAGCGCGAGCGGCGTGGCGCCGCGGTCGTCGACCGATGGGTCATCGCCTGTAATACGAATGCGGGTGCCATCGGCATTCTGATACGGCGCCAGCAGGTTCTCCAAAAGGCCGTGCAAGGTGACTTCACCGACGATAGGACGCGATTGTTCACTGTGTGGGCGGGCAAAATCGTGTGCGCGGCCGAGCGAGGCGATGCGATCACTCAATTGACGCGCGAAACCCTTCGCTTCCGGCTCGCTTCGCGCGGACAGGCCGATGAGCCCTGCGATGATGGCGAAGATGTTCTTGATGCGATGCGACAGTTCGCGGCTGAGTACCTCGTTGTGCTCCGAAGTCCTTTTGGCTTCATGAATGTCCGTGCATGTTCCGATCCAGCGACGGATCTCGCTCTCGGTATCTCTGACCGGCAAAGCGCGACCCAGAACCCAACGATAGTCGCCGTGGCGATCGCGCAAGCGGTATTCGATCTCGTAAGGATCGCCTGTAGCAAGACTATGACGCCAGGCCGCCCAAGCGTGTTCCTGATCGTCGGGATGGAACATACCGTTCCACGCCTCGCCGTCCGTCGAGCCCTCCGGTACGCCGGTAAACTCGTACCATTTGTCGTTATAGAAGTCGTGATAACCGTCGGGACGCGTGGACCATACCATCTGCGGCATCGCGTTGGTCAGAATTTCGAACTCGGCACGGCTCTCGTCCCGCTGCGCTTCAGCACGCACCTGCGCTCCGATTTCGATGTTGACGCCAAACCAGCGCACGACCTCTCCGGACGGATCGGTCACGGGTGACGCGCGCGTCAGAAACGGTCTGAAAACGCCGTCGGCTCCTCGGAGCGGAAAGACCATTTCGAACGACGCGGCTTCGTCGATCGACCGCTGCCACTGAGCCAGAACGTCATCTAAGACCTCGTGGTCGTGAACCTTCGTCCAGCCCCAGCCCTCCATTTCCGCGGGAGTAGTGCCGGTGTACTCGTACCAGCGTCGATTGTACCAGACGATGTATCCGTCGCCGCGCGCCATCCAGCAAAGGGTTGGGAGGCTTTCGACGAAGCATCGAAAGTCCACTTCGGTTGGCTCACCCAACAATGGCGGGAGCGCATCTGACGATTGGATTCGTCCTTGCCAGATGCCGCGAAGGAAGTTGGTGTCGCTCATCCTTAGCAGATATTCGAAAGTGTTTGAATGGCCTAGCGCTTTCAAGGTCGACCGCAGATGGGCCGTTAGCGGACAGTCCGAAATTTTAGCGCCACGAGCGTAAAGCAGACACCTGAGCACCCCTGGTGCGGATCAGGGTAAACGCGGTGCTGCAGGTAGAGGTTTGCGTAGGACCAAAAACATTGCCGCTCTCGACCATTAGGGCACTCTTAGTTTCAAGCACCGTGATATGGCCTGTGATCGGTCGGACCCCAGTTGACTACCTTCGCTTAGCTGGAGCGTTTCATCGTAGCCGAATGTCCGCTTTTTGGGGAGTGCTCCGCGCGTATTATGTGAAGTAAACACGATCAGATCGCTTACTTTCGTGCCCTCGGGTTCGATCACCTTCAGAACTTGGCCCGCGTTCCAAATTGAAGGCCGTTCCGCTGCGGGGGGTAATGACTAGGGTCTCACTTTGGTCTTCGTTCGTTTGTCGCGAAAGGGACATTCCCAATCATCGTTTACCACGCGGCCGCTGTATTGACGAGCTTCACTTACTTCGCCGTGGCGCGCCAGCATGGGGTTCAGAGAGCCGGCTAACTCCTTGTCTCTTTCGAGAATCCGTTCGCGCATGCGTTCATATCTACCCTCCTCACGAAGTTGTTCGAACTGAGCATGAAGGTTAAACACCAGTGTTGGTCGCGGAAAACGACGCGCAGGTCGAGATGCTTCAGGATGGAGTCCGACTACAAAGAATGCCTCACCGCCGAAGCTCAACGAAAAGTGCGGGTCTGAAGGGTCAGCGCTTACCCGATGATCGTAACGTTGACCAAGCCAATGATCCTTATCTGCGAACGATTGAATGCGGGTCCACATCAGCGTTTCGAACTCTACTTCATCCAGTTTTTCAGGCCCTGAGAATACAACCGCGAGACTACGTAGTCCGCTGGGATTAGACTTGTAGTCCTCAGCCCAATCCATAAGTTCACGATGGATGCGGACATCGTCCCACCCGCTATCTAGGCTGTGACATACGAGGACCTTGAGAGTTCCCTTTGCCAAAGCAGATTTCGCCCCCACACAGGGGAAGTTCGGCTCGGCTATCCGGGTGCGAAGTTGTTCCTCTCCCTTGATCCGGGTTTGATCATCGATAAGCATGGGAATGAAAATCCACCAGCTTACGACTGGTTCCACCGCTGGGCTGTATGTTGCCAAGTATGGTGAGGTGTTCAAGATCATTGAAAGCCGGTCGGGCATCGAATACAAGAGCAGCACCTATCTAGGTCTATCCTAGACCGACACGCAGGTCGAATAAGTTTGAGATTGGATCAGCTAGGTGGAAGGTGCTGTGGTCTTTTAACGTTCCCCATGGCATCTGCTTCGTCCAGCTCAACGTCCTGTTTAGGTATTACCGTAAGGCGCCCATCGGTTTCCAGGACCACCCAGTTCGCTTCGTTTGTAGCTAAGCCATGTTCGCGCAATGCGCTGCAGATTTCCTCTCTGGATATACGTGTCTCACGTAGGGCTGAATCAATATACTGGCCCTTGTGCGTTAATAGGGTGGGGGATGCTTTCACCAAATGCGCGACAAACGTGGAGCGGAGGACAGCCCACGTCATAACGAACTGCAAAATCATGATAACTACGATGGCGACCGTGGCGCGAAGAGCCGGAACTGAATCAAGCAAAATTCCTGAGGCAGCCAAACTTCCAACGGTGATGTTAATGATCCAGTCGAAATTGTTCAGCTGAGCCGTGGACCTTTTACCGAATACACGAACAAGGACAACAATTAGGATGTAGAACAACACTGCCGAGAGAGCGGTGTCGATTACGTCATTCCAATTTTTAAACCAGTCTGCAGTCTCGCTCATCAGGCTCCTCCTCCAGTATGACGATGACAGGTAGCGTTTGTTCCCTCCAGCCATTTTCATCACAGATGAGTTGTCACTGACCGCGGGCCAAAGGTTATCCGCAAGATGCTCCGGTGATGAGTCGTGGGAACTGCAAAGCTTGGCATTGCACAGTTTGCGCGAGAAGATCGTCAGTGGGCGGCTTAGGCTGAAGGAAGTCTTTAGCTCTCCGCTAATTCAGCGCAGCCCTCGGCTTTCTCGACCAGCTCAGCTTGCATTTATGCAGCCCGTTCTATCAATTCAGTGATCTTGTGTGCGAGTTCAGCCATGACGAAGGGCTTAGTCATTACCGCCATACCTGGCTCCAGGTGCCCTCCTGAAATCGCGGCATTTTCCGCGTAGCCAGTAATGAAAAGTACTTTGAGCTCTGGTTGCAGCTGGCGTGCGGCATCGGCTACCTGTCGTCCATTCATGCCCCCGGGCAACCCGACGTCGGTGACTAGCAAAGCGACCTGAGGATTTGATTGAAGGAGCTTCAGTCCAGTTGGGCCATCTTCTGCTTCTATAGCGGTATACCCGGCTTCATGAAGGACATCGGCAACTAGCATGCGCACAGTCGGCTCATCATCGATGATGAGGACGGTTTCTCCAGCTCCAATTTCTGGGATCTCAGTGTCCAAATGGGGCTCATCACCGGTTGCCTCCCCCGAGTAGCGGGGAAGGTACAGACACATCGTCGTGCCTTGGCCGAGTTCGCTGTAAACGCGCACCTGTCCACCTGATTGCCGAACGAACCCGTGTATCATCGACAGCCCGAGGCCCGTCCCCTGACCGATCGGCTTAGTCGTGAAGAACGGATCGAAGATACGATCAGCAATGTCTTTGGCTATCCCGGAACCGGTGTCGGTGACGCAAATTGATATGTACTGGCCGGGGGGAAGGTCCCGCTCCTGACCTGCTCGCTCGTCGATCCACTTGTTGGCCGTCTCGATTGTTAGCCGGCCCCCATCGGGCATGGCATCGCGCGCATTGATCGCCAAGTTCAACAAGGCACTTTCGAGCTGGGCCTTGTCTACCATGGTCGCCCATAGTCCGGCTGCGCCCACCACCTCGACTATGATCGACGGTCCGACCGTGCGGTGGATCAGATCTTCCATCCCCAAAACCAAACGATTCGCATCGGTGGGCTTGGGGTCGAGCGTTTGCCGGCGCGAGAACGCCAGCAGGCGCTGCGTAAGCGCCGCTGCACGCTGCGCCGACGTCTGGGCACCGCTGATGAAGCGATCGATGCCGTCCATCCTGCCCTGCGTGATCCGGCGTTCGATTACTTCCAGGCTACCGCTAATCCCGGCAAGAAGATTGTTAAAATCGTGGGCAATCCCCCCGGTAAGCTGGCCCACCGCTTCCATTTTTTGTGCCTGCCTGAGCGCTTCGTTGGCGGTTTCGAGCTCCCGGGTCCGCTCCTCGACCCTCTGCTCCAACTTCTGCTTCGCACGCTGGGTGTCGTCAAACAGCCGGGCATTGTCGATCGCGACCGCTGCCTGTCCTGCCAGACCCAAAAGCAGTTCCTCGCTTTCGTGGCCGAAGACACCTGGGTCGGGGTGTGCATAAAACAGTCCACCGATGACCTGACCGTCCCGGGATACCACGGGAACGGCAAGATAACTGCGGACCGGTAGATGCCCCTTCGGCATGCCTTCGTGAGGAGAATTGTTCCCGTAGCGCGGGTCCTTTGTAATGTCATCCGAACGGACCACACCCTCGCCATTGAAGGTTGGTGCGAAAACCTCGGTAGCACGGGGATGGCCAAAACCTTCGAAATCCGATTTCGCGGCACCGGAGAGAGCATACAGGAGCAGGCTGTCGCCCGCCTCGTCGGTAACGTTGTAGAAGAACGCGCCGAACTTCGCGCCGCACAATTGGACGCCTGCATCGGTGACAATCTGGACGATATTGTCGAGCACCAACTCTGATGCCAGAGCCTGTCCCGTTTGGTTGAGCACATCAAAACGTGCCTGCTCGGCCTTTTCGGCGGCAATGTTCCGAGCCTCGATGACCGTGCCGACCGGATTGCCGTCATCGTCCAAGACTGGGCTCGCCGTGAACGCGACGGGGTAAAAGCTTCCGTCAGGCGCAACGAAGAGTTCCTCCCCTTGCATCTGCGCCTGCTCGGGAAAAGCCCGATCGATAGGACATTCCTCGAGCGGATAGTGGGAACCGTCGGGCCGCTTGTGATGCACGACATCATGAAGCGGTCGGCCTTCGAATTCCGCAAAGCTATATCCGGTCAAGTTCTCTGCCGCGACGTTCGCGTAAATGCATTGCTGCTGATCATCCATGAGGAAGACGGCCATCGTCGTATTGCTCAGGATCGCGTCGAGCCTCCGGCTGGTTTCATGAAGGACTTGCTGCGCCGACTTTTCGTCAGAGACGTCCCGATAAAACGCCGCCACTCCGGCTTTCGCCGGAACGATGCGCGTATCCAGCCAAGCCGTGCGTCCGTCTTCGAATTGGTGAAAATGGGTGTAGTCGCGGCTTTCGCGTTCACGCATGACCGTTTTGATGAGGTCTCCAAGTTGGGTGCGTTCCAGTCCGGGCGTAATTTCCCAAAGGCTTCTGCCTATCAAATGCTCCCGCGACCTCCCATCAAGGGAAAGGGCTGCCCGGTTTACGTCGATAAGCTGAAACTTCTCGTCCAGCAGGAAGAACGCTTCGGACATGTTCTCCAAAATGTCTCGCGCGAGATCGATGTTTGGCGAGGCGGACTTCTCCGAGAATTTTGACAAGCCTGAGGTCCAATCATAACGGCTAAGATGGTTCTGCGAAACGGCCGGGAGTTGAAGAGTGACTTATTTTCGAATGAACCCTCCATGAGGGCAGTCGCTAACACCCCTTGTGATGATTGCAAGTCCGCACAGAATCGGGTCATGGCGTCCGCGCGCGGCCATAAGGTTAACGGTTCAGCCGTCGACAACGTCCGGTACTATATGCTGGTATCTAGCGAACTAATTGGAAGAGCCTTAGACATAAGGGCCGAGTGGCATCCTGCACGCTGATTTCGGGAGGAACTGTAAAATCGACAATGCACCTGCCTTCTCACCGCCTACGGCTCTCGGCCTTTCCGTATTGGTCGTGGAAGACGAGCCGCTGATCCAGATGCTGCTGGAGGAAATGCTTGGCGACGCCGCCTGTGCGCTATCGGCGGTGTGCTCCAGCGTCGAAGAGGCGCTTAAGCAGGCAAGAAGCGGCACGTTCGAAGTCGCACTTGTCGATCTTGGGTTGTCGGACGGATCATCAGAACCGGTCGTTCGCGAGCTTGTCGCAAAAGCAATTCCCTTCGCTATCATGAGCGGACAGGCTCGGCCCGCTTTCGACATTGGGCCAGCGCCGCTCCTTCCAAAACCGTTTACCTTCGCGGAAGTGCAATCGATCCTAGAGCAACTTGCGAACAAACTTCCCAATGCTTCTCGGTCCAGAACATTTCGTGAAATACGCGGCTCGGATTAGCGGAGCGTCAACCTCGTTTGCGGTTGAGATTGGGCGGCGAGCTTGCGATGCTACAAGCGGCGATGTTCGATGGTCTTGCGTTTGATCCTTTCTTGCTCTTGTAAGATAGCTGCGGCCCTGTCGAAGTAGCCGTCGGCCGGTGTCACGTTGTCCAAACCATACGCTGGTTATGCTATTGTCTGGTCCAGTACTTGATTGGCGTAGGCTCATATCTTCGGGCTTAAAGGCTTCCATGGACACTCCGGACGCTCGTTTGGGAGTGAGGTTAGGGAGCGGCTTTCAAACTTACGAGCAAAGCGTTCGACTTATATTCAATCGAACGCGATGGAAGATAGATTTCGGGATCGTGCGAGCCTTTCTGATCGGCTGATATTAGAGTGTGAAGGTTCCATGCTTTCCAATGAACGGCAGCTTCCGGGGCACAACGTCGAGCGCCCGAACGTCCAACATTGGGGCGCATAGCGGACGAAAGAGAAGTGATCGTAAGATTTTTCCGATCAAACTAAAGTTGCAGCAACAGGACGCATGAAAAATTACTGATATTTAAAGGGTATGCTTTTTCCTTAATTTGTCGATGCGGAAGTTTGGTGTTCTCATCAGGGAGTCAGATTGCCATTCAGCGGCTTCATCGAAAATCCGGACGACTTCGTGACCGTCTAGCGGCAAGTCGGTTGCTCCAATCCAATTGACCGCCAAAACGACGCCGTCGGGTGCCAGCGATTGATATGCGTGCGCGGAGGATACTCTGACTTCTTTTTCGTCCAGAAAATACAGCACTTCGGACAATACGATCAGATCGAAGGTTCCGGCTGGCCAATCGCGTGGAATTTCTCCCTGCCGTAGATCAATATTGGCACGCCCATATAATCTGTTTCTCGCGATCGACAGGGCGCGCTCCGAAACATCTATGCCAACGACCTGGTCGCATATATTCGCGAGATCCTGGGTTAGAACAGCGGTCGCACAACCGATCTCCAAGCATTTGCGAAAGCGACCGTCTAGCGCGGCGATCGTGTGCGCACGTTTTTCCCGCTCATAGGAGCTCGTTTCGAAATCCCAGGGATCGGGGTCTTCGGCAAAGAGGGCTTCAAAGCGCTCTTTGCGTGATGAGGCGCGGTCAGCCATGGACGAAAATTTCGGGATGTTCGGCGAAATGGTCGACAAGGGCGGGCGGCATTGTGAAACCGTTTGAATCGTCGATCATGTGTGGATCGATCTGCGAGCGATAGACTGCGATTGCCTCGCGTTTTCGCGGAGCCAGGACGGGCGCATCGAACGTGCATAGGCAGCTCGGAACGTAGCGTTCGCCGAACCGCCCCCATACGGCGAAGGACCAATGCGGGATTGCGAGGTCGTTTGCCAGGTCACGGCCCAGCGCTGCTGCGGTTTCATGATCGCAATGCGGATCGTCGCGCCAAGTCGACCAAATTACGCTGGCCCCATGCGAGCGCGCGAACGGAAGGACCTCCTCGGCAAGGGACGCTTCGTAACGGCTTTTCCCGTCCGGCAAGTGCAAGCGCAGCACGTCAACGCGGCGCGAGGGAACGAGTATCTCCAACGCGCGTGCGAACTCGCTGTAACGCAGTTCGGCCAACTCATTCGGTGCGAATGTTTTAGTGCTGGGATGCGATCCTTCGCCATCGGTCAGCAATGCGATCGCGATCGTGCGACCTTCTAAGGCCGCTGCCGCCATCGCCAAGCCGCACCCGAATGTTTCGTCATCCGGATGCGGATTGACGATAAGGACCGTTCCTTCAGGCGCGATAGTTTTGATATCGATCCTTGGGGCCTTCGCCGCAGCCGTAAGCAGCGAACCTTCAGAGATCTGCGGAACACTCATAGGGTTTCGGCCAGACCGCTTCCCGCGACAAGGGCGCGACCGGCTCGTTCGCGCTTCGCGTCCGGGGCCGCCTGACAGAGAAACAGCGCCAGATCCCGCTTTATCCGTTCGACGGCGCTACCTTCTTCATGCGCGGCCATGCCGAGGGATCTGTCCACGATTTCGATTACCGTGCGACAGGCATTCTCCGTCACCTCACGCGCCAACAGGGCCAGCGTTGATTTGCCCGAAGAAGCATCGCGAGCCTCGATTTTCTCGGCGCATCGTCGCAGCCACAATCGGCTCGTTTCCAAAGCCGTCGCACAGTCGACGATCCGGCGTCGCTGGTCCGGATGGTCCGCGCGGCCGCGCGCGCTCAGATGAGCCAGCATGCTCTTGTATAGCACTTCGGCACCGCCAAGGTGCGCAGCGCAATAGCGCCAGATGCCACCCTCGAAATGCGGTTCGCGAAGATAGTCGCCCTTTTGTCCAATACGGGCGTCAGCCGACAAAACGAGACCATTGAAGTCGTACCGGCCCGAGCGGGTAGCGCGCATTCCGGCCATTCTCCAATCCGTGGCATCGGACCGCTCGCGAGTGCTAGTGGGCGCCAGAAGCATATAGGGGCCGTCGTCGTCGTCTGAAACGATTACGATCGCGTGGTCGACCAGGCCGAGTCCGGATGCGAAGCGTTTGGCCCCCGACAACCGAATTTTCTCGCCTTCGCAAACCATCGTCACGGGATTGCCGGGTTCGTCCGCGCCCCATACGCCGAACAGAGCTCCACGGCGAACTTGGTCGAAAGTCGCAGCACGTTGCCGGTCGTCGCTATAGAGCGCGATCAGCTTCACCGCATTCATATGGCCTTCGAACAGGCGTGCGACCGACAGGTTCGCGCGTCCAAGATACCGTAGAGCGTTAAGAGCGACGAGACTGCCGCTCGGTTCGGTTCCCCAACTCTGCCCGCCATCGGAAACTGGAAGGCACGCGGTCAGCCAGCGTGCCTTTCGCAAGATTTCAATTTCGGGCGCCAGATCGCCATCCGCGCTATCGACGCGCGAGGCTCGTTCGGTGATCGGAGCGAGTAGCTCGCCAAAAATGAACCTCTCGGGCATGTCAGGCATGCCCCATTGCCAGTTCGCGTTCAGCGTTTTGGATCTTCTCCAGCTCGATGAGCACTTGCGAATAGGGAAGCGGCGCGGGCGCGGTTGTAGCGCGCAAATCGGTCAAAGTTTCGCGGCAATCTCGATGCGGGGACCGGTTCACCGCCGAAGCCCATTCGCGAAGCAGTGTAAGCGGGATCAGGGCCGGATCGCATAACGGATCGTTCTGGGTCGCACGCACATTCAGACAAGCCCCGCAACCTCCATGCGCTCGTCCCAAAAGACGTGCAGATGTTCGCGTATCACCGTCGTCCGTCATGGCGACCTTCAGTCCTGCGGCGAGTATCGCTTCGCATAGAGCGGCATCCTCTCCGATCGAGGGTGTCGGCAAGCCACCGATCCTGCGGTAGGAATCCGATCGAATGGCCAGGCTTGCCCCCGATGCGCGATAGGCGAAGCATTCCGTCGGCCTGCCGGTCCACTTTTGCCACAGCAAGTTACTGGCTTCGAAATAGGCCCGTTCTGCTTCCCCTACAGCCGTGACTAGACCCGGCAGCAGCGCCAATTCCTTCGCATCGAGGCGAACGTCCTCGCATACTAGGTCGTATCCCCCCGCGATGTAGGACCAGCGCGACGTAATCCAATTCGGGCCGACATAGCTGTCGGCGTCGGTTGTCAGCAGTACGCCGTCAGGCGCGTACCGCCAAGCGATGTCGAGAGCAAGACGCCTGGCGTGCGGCGCATCGCGTATTTCAGGAGCGAAAGAGATTTCGACGATCGCGAAAACCACCGACGCTTTCTGCAGGATATCCCGGATGATAGCAGCGGACGCGTCCGTCGTATCATTGACCACGAAAACCAATCCGCCGCGCGCGGGGGAAGAGCGCATCGCAGCCAGCAAGGCGTCTAACGCGCGTGGCAGCAACACCGCCTCATCCTTGACCGGGACCGCGACCGCGTAGTCGAGCAGGCCTTCGAAACCGCCGCTGCACCGCAAAGCGGAAGTCCGACCGGCGAATATTGGGCCGGCCAGAACTTCCGTTATAAGCGAGGCGAGAGAACCGTTCATTTCGGCTCCGTTCTGGGTGCAGGCCTGCTCAGCCTTGTTTCGCTTCAAGGTTGACGCTGCGTTCGGCCAGATCGGTCATGTTCTCGTCCGCATTGTAGATTTCGGATGTGATCGTATCGAGCTTGGACGCGTGGTCCTTGTTACCAAGCGCTTCGGCGAACGCTTTTGCGGTTCCGAAGCCTGCAATGCCGTAATGGCACATGCGCTGATATTGCGTGACGATCAGCACATCGCGAACATCGGGGTCTTCGATGACGGCTTGCAGAGCATGCTTGCGGGCCTCTTTTACAAGACCTTCCATACCCTTGCAGTGCTCCTTTTCACTTTCCCCGCATTCGTCGAGAAGGGATTTGAGCGTCTTTGTGTGCTTCTCGATCCCATCAGCGGCGGACTTGAGCCGGTCGGTCAGGTTCTCATCCTGTGCAGCATCGGCAAGATCGCGAACGACTTTCGTCATCTGGTCATTGGCCGACCACAGATCGGCCAGTTCTTCGATATAGCAATCGGAAAGGTTTGTGGGTGTGGACATAATACCTCCATTGCGCGACAGTCGGGTATCGTTTCGTCGGTTGACAGTTGAGATACCAATCCAATTGCTCTTCGTTCCGCAAAACAGCGACTTATGTTATTGATATTTGTTGTTTTTCTACTCGATCATGCTGTCCGGGGCCTAGTCTTTGGCGGTTAGATCAACCAATGCGGTGATGGGAAATTCGCTTTCCACGCGGTTCTCGATCCGGTCCGCAAGGGCGGACGCTTCCCGCTCGTTAAGCGTGGCTTGCACTTGAACCGATACCCAGACCGGATTGTCGCCCTGATCGCGCGAGCGGGTGAAGTGCGAATTGACCGTCACCAGCCGGATCTCGGGCGAGCGGTCCAACTCCTCCACGACAAGAGCGGACACCCGCTGCGAAACCGAGGATTGCTGGAATTGCGGGACGTTCGAAAACTGTAGGATCAGAAGAGCTGCCAGTCCGGCCATGCTGATGACCAGCGAAGTGATTGAAATCCATCCCTTGCCCCGAGGGTAGCGCGCACCCTCGGTTCGCATACCGTAAATCCGAAAGACCGCGCAGCCTGCCAGGTTAATGCCGACGATCTGGATACCCAGCGCCCACAGGCTGGACAGGACGATGTCCATCTGGCCGATCGCCAGTCCCATGCCGATGAGGCCGGCGGGCGGAGCCAGTGCGGCTGCCACCAGCATTCCGGTGGCAGCACCACTGACCAGGCTGCTGCGTTCCGACTGGACCAGGTTAAGAGCGCCCGCCACGCCAGCCGCCAGAGGAAGCAGCAGGGAGACGGTCGATCGCATGCTGGTTTCGATCATGAGTTCGGTGGCGATCTGCTGATCGAACGCCAGACTCAGCAGGAATGCGGTCGTGATACTGGCCGCGAGCGCTGCGATATAGCGCAGGAGGGAGCGCTCGAGCAAGTTCGCATCTCCGCGCGCGGTCGCGATCGCGAGCGTCATCGCCGGCCCGGCGAAGGGAGCGATCAGCATCGCGGCGACGAGGAGGAATATGCTTTCGGTGAACAGCCCGATCCAGACGATCACTCCGCCGACGACCGCATAGCCGAGAAAGCCCGGCCACGATCCAATGTTCTGCAAGGCGCCGAGAAAGACTTCGAGCGGACTGCGCGGCTGAATGTCCACCATCTGGCTCTCGGGTTCCGAGGCCGGTGGGCGCAGCGAGATTATCCCCTGGGGAGCGAACAAAGTACGCAGACTGGAAGTGTTTTCGACATCTGCAAGGAAGCCCTCGATCCGTTTGTTCGGTGCTTCGAGAATCAGCATTTGTCGTGCCTCGTTCCGCTCGTGAGCGTCGATCTGGGCAAACAGGGTCAACCCATGCTTTTGCGCGGCATCGAGAGTGCTTTTCACCTCGCTTGATTGAACGGTAAGGGCGAGTTGCCGCATTCATCATCTCAGGGTTGTATCTGCACGTTTCAATGCGAAAAGAACATGATCGGTGCATTTTCGCAGGCTGCTCGGAATCGTCACGCACTCGGATGAGGTAGATTTGGAGGCTTGCGAACGCTGTTCATTGCGCTCGCCTCATCGAGCGCAATGTCCTCTCGCGGAAGCACGGTGATTTTCCCATTGGTTTCCAGAATAACCCAGTTGGCATCACCGACGTCACTCAGACCCTGAGCACGTAAAGCCGCCTCCACTTCGCCTCGCGAGATGCGCGCGTCCAACATTGCCTCTTCTAAAAAGTTTCCCTTGTGAACGAGAAGGGTCGGACACGCCTTGATGACCTTCGTCGCGTTAACGGAGCGCGCGGTGATGAATGTCAAGCCGTACTGCAAAACCGCTATGGTAGCGATCGCAGCGAAAGCTATCGCATTGGAGACGTTTTCAAGAAGTATGCCAGAAGCGGCAAGACTTCCTACGGTAATATTGATGATCCAATCGAAATTATTGAGCTGCGCAGTAGTGCGTTTTCCCAGCAATCGCACGATCAGAACGATCAATATATAAAAGAATACGGCGGCGATAATGCTATCGAGAATGCGATCCCAACCGCCGAACCAATCCGAATTGTGCATATCAGAATTCTTTTGGGCGGGTTTTAAGGCTTGGCGAGACGGCGGTGCATCTGCGCCACCAATTCATCGGGCAGCAGGCCGGCAAACACATCCTGCACCTTGTTCAGGAAGCCGCTGACCTCTTGGGTTTCGCCTTTCAGCAGAGCGTCGTAGCCATCCTTCGCCACCTTCGCCGGATCGGCCTTCGCGTTGGATTGTCCCACATAGGTGTCCTCCATGTCGGCGCGTTCGAAGAACTGCGTGTCAGTAAGCCCGGGTAGCAGGCAAGAAATGACGACGTTGCTGTGCTTCAATTCATTGCTCAGGCCCGTGCAGAAATCGTCGACGAAGGCTTTGGTCGAATTGTAGACGAGATTGAACGGGCCGGGGATGTTGTCCACGATAGAACCGGTTACGAGAATACGACCCGTATCGACGTCGCGCATATTCCCGCCGATTTTGTGGATCAGTGAAATTGTGCCGGTAATGTTGGTGTCGATCGTGCGCTTAATCGCCATCCAATCCTGGTCGAGAAACGCGCCGCCTTCGCCCTGGCCCGCATTGGCCATCAGAACATCGACCTGACGCCCTGCGATCATCTCGATAACTTCGTCAATCCCGCTTTGGGTCGCGAGGTCGCATTCGAGAATATTAATATTGCCCGTTCCGGAAGAGGTATCGCGCAGAGCGGACGCTACATCGTCCAGCCCTCGATCAGCAACCAACAGTAAATCGCAATCGTCGCGCGCGGCGAGTATCGCGAGTTCCAAACCGATCCCGCTGGACGCGCCGGTAATTACGCAAAAGCCTGACAATTTATCGATGGGGTTCTTGCTCATGCGGCCGGCCCCCGTTCCATCCCGGGTTTGAGGATGACCTTGGTCCAGTTGTCCTGCTCTTCGCGGAAGCATTTGTAGCCGCGCGCCGCGTCTTCGAGCGGGAGGCGGTGCGAGATCAGGAAGGTTGTATCGAGCGTGCCGTCCTCGATCTTTTCGAGCAAATCTTTGGTATAGCGCTGGACATGGGTCTGTCCGCTGCGAACCTGGAGCCCTTTCTCCATCAGCGCGCCGAGCGGAAACTTGTCGGTCATCCCTCCATAGACGCCGGGGATCGATACCCGGCCGCCGGGACGCACCGCTAGGATCGCCTGTTTAAGAGCGCTCGCCCGGTCGGCACCGATGCCGACCTTCTGTTTGGCGATGTCAATCATGTTGTCGATCGCGAAGCCGTGCGCCTCCATGCCCACCGCGTCGATCACAGCATCGCAGCCGATCCCGCCCGACATCTCCATCAGCGCCTCACGCACATCAGTCTTGTGGAAATCGATGATCTCCGCGCCCAATTGCTTCGCCAGTTCGAGCCGATGGGTATAGTGATCGATCGCGATTACCTTGCTTGCCCCCATGACGATCGCTGACTGGATCGCGAAAAGGCCGACCGGGCCGCAGCCCCAAACGGCAACCGTGTCGTCGGGTTGGATTTCGGCATTCTCCGCGCCCATCCAGCCGGTCGGCAGGATGTCGGAAAGGAACAGAACCTTCTCGTCTTCCAGATGGTCAGGGATGACGATCGGCCCGACATCTGAGAACGGCACGCGGACATATTCCGCCTGTCCGCCCGAATAGCCGCCAGTCAAATGTGAATAGCCGAACAGTGCGGCCATCGGGTGGCCATAAAGCGTGGCTGACATGTCCTGCTTTTCGACCGGGTTAGAATTCTCACAAGCGGAGAACTGTTTGATCTGACAATGGAAGCAGCCGCCGCAGCTGATCGTGAACGGCACTACGACGCGCTGTCCCTTCTTCAACGTGCTGTCCGAACCCGTCTCGACAACCTCGCCCATGAATTCATGGCCGAGCACGTCGCCCGGAAGAACGCCGGGAATGACACCGTCATAAAGATGGAGGTCGCTGCCGCAGATCGCGGTGGAGGTGATCTTGAGAATGGCATCGCGCGGATTGATGATTTCGGGATCGTCGACCGTATCGACGCGCACGTCGTGAGTGCCATGCCAGGTTAGCGCTCTCATCGTTCGGTCTCCTGCTGCTTGGCTTTTCGGGTTGCGTCTCTGGTGTGGGCGGAAGTGGCGATCTCGCCGGTTTCCATCAGCATCTTAAACCGCTTCAGGTCATGGCGCGCTTGCGCCTTAGGTTCGCGCTGGAAGAGGGTAGCGATCGCGCGACCGAGCTTTCCGGCGGGCGGATCGTAGAACATTACCAACGATACGCGTGTGCCGCGATCACCCGGCGCATCGGCGAAGGTAACCTCGCCATTCGTCGCAATGTCGGAGTTTTTGACCGACCGCCAGGCGATGGTCTGATCCTTCACCTCCTGAACGATTTCGGTCCGGAGCTCGACGGTCTGCCCGGCGGGCGCCTTGATCGTCCAGATATGGGCGTCGCCGTCCGCGCGGATCGATTCAAGATTCTCCATGAAATCGGGCAGGTTCTGAAAATCACGCCAGAAAGCATAGAGTTCGGCGCGCGGCTTCCGTATCGTCACCGTGCGACCGACGATGGGGTTCTCGGTTCCGGGCCGTTTGCGAGTGAACAGCGGAGCATCATCGCTGCCGCCTTTGTGCCGTTTTGCAAGAAAGCCCGCAAAAGCGGCACCTCCGATAGCGAGGGCTACACCCGTCACCGTTCCGGCAAGACCTAAATTTCTCTGCTCGTTCATGATCCTATCTCCGCTCATCAGTCCTGCTTCACGCTCTCCCGGTCCCAGAAGCGCAGCTCGCCGCACTTCACGATGAAGGCGTCGGCCGCGTTCTTGCCGGACGACACATCGACAAAGCCGTCATCCATCCAGTTCCACACGCCAGCCGTTTCGAAGAGCGGTCTGACGGAGGGGACGTAGGCGACGAATTTTGCATGGGCGAAGGCGTCGTTGACGAAGTCGATGCTCGGTTTGTCGGTGTTGTAACGCTTGGCCGAAGCCTCGCTCATAACCACGGCCACCGCGTCGTAGGTGACCGAGGGACCGCCATCGATCTTCTCGTCGGCTTCCATAATAGTGCCGTCGGACAATTTGGCTCCGGCAATGTGAGGCGCCACGATCTCGACCATGCCGCCCGCGCCGGTGGCCGCATCCTTCAGCGCCTTGACCACATCCGCATCGCCGCCTTCGGCGATATAAATGCCCAGCTTGCGGCCCTTGAAATTGCCGGGACCGTTCTTGAGGATCGAAAGCGAGGGGCTTTCGACCAGATCGGTGATCGGATCGCGCGCCGCCGGCACCTTTTCGGGCAGTTCGGGAAGGCCGATCCCATCGGCCACCTCCTGCGCCAGTCCTTCGTCGATATGGCGCAGGTGGCCGATCGTCCGCTTGCGAATGCTCATCCGGCCGACCTTTGACAGCTCGAAGGTCAATGCCTCCGCCATATGGGTCTGCTCGACCGGGGTCTGGCTGATATAGAACTGGCGTGCTTGGCTGTAGTGATCGGCAAAAGTTTCGCTGCGCACGCGCATCTTGGGCCCTTCGACCGGAGCCTCATAGCTCTGGAACCCCTTCATCGGGCAGGCGCGTGGACCGCGATCTTCCTCGGCACCGTCACCGTCGCCCCAGCTGTTGGGCTCGTAATTCACGCGTCCCTTGGGATTGCTCATCGCCATGTGGCCATCTTGCTGGAAATGGCGCACCGGGCACCTGGGCGCGTTGATCGGCAGATGCGTGAAGTTCGGACCGCCCAGCCGCTTCAGCTGCGTGTCGAGATAGCTGAAGTTGCGGCCCTGTAGCAGCGAATCGTCCGAATGGTCGATCCCAGGCACAAGGTTTTGCGTGCAGAACGCCACCTGTTCGGTTTCGGCGAAGAAATTGTCGACATTGGCGTCCAGCGTAAGCGTGCCAATGATCTCGACCGGGACCTGTTCCTCCGGAATGATCTTCGTCGCATCGAGCACGTCGAATTCGAACTGTTCGGAGAATTCCTCGTCAAACACTTGAATGCCGAGGTCCCATTGCGGGAAGTCGCCCGTGTCGATCGCATCCCACATATCGCGGCGATGGAAATCGGGGTCCATCCCATTGACCTTGAGCGCTTCGTTCCAAACCACCGACTGAAGGCCCAGCTTCGGCTTCCAGTGGAACTTGACGAAATGGCTCTCGCCCTTCTCGTTGACGAGCCGGAATGTGTGGACGCCAAAGCCTTCCATAAACCGAAACGAGCGCGGGATCGTGCGGTCGGACATGATCCACATGATCATGTGCATCGATTCCGGGCTAAGACTGATGAAATCCCAGAAATTGTCATGCGCGGTCTGTGCCTGCGGGAAGCCGCGATCGGGCGCAGGTTTTGCGGCATGGATCAGGTCGGGGAACTTGATCGCATCCTGGATGAAGAACACTGGGATGTTGTTCCCGACGAGGTCCCAATTACCTTCCTGCGTATAGAACTTGGTCGCGAACCCGCGTACGTCACGCGCCAGATCGGGCGAGCCCTTGTTTCCCGCCACGGTCGAGAAGCGGGTGAAGGTGGGAACCTTGACATTCTCTTCGTTGAAGATCCGCGCCTTCGAATATTGCGGGATCGCCTTTTTCAGTTCGAAATGACCGTGAACACCGTAGCCGCGAGCATGAACCACACGTTCGGGAATGCGCTCGTGATCGAAGTGGAATATCTTCTCGCGAGCAATCTGGTCTTCGAGCAATTGCGGTCCGCGCGGACCGGCGGTCAGCCAGTTCTGATCGTCTGCGATTGGATGACCCTGCGCGGTGGTCATCACATCGTCGTCACCCCTGGGCTTCTGATGGTTCGCGCCACCTTTCGACAGTTCAAGGTCATTGGACATTACTATTCCCTTCTGATGCAACCACTAGAAGCCACGCACTAGGACGAAGGTCCCTGATCGAACAAAAGTTAGGTCGAAAGGTACGCGTCAAAGAGTGCTTATTCGGCAAACGACGCCATGGCGGATTTGACGAAAATGTATGGCAAAGCGCCCTAATCATGTTTGTGGTGTGGATCCCATTTGAAGTGAAGGGGGCACTTAAAACCAGTAGCGCCAACACGATCGCCGATATCGTTACCGCGAGCCAGATCATGAACCTTGAAAAAGCGCCCGAAGCGATCTGCCTCCCAAAGCGCGATGCGAGAATAGCGTGTATTAAGACACGCCCTAAATTCTAAATGCAAAAAACTGCCGGAGCACAGCATTAGCTTGAAAAGCCGTCATCTTTATCTTAATTACCCAACTTCTCGAATTGCATCAAGTGTTAGCGGCGATTTTGAAATGACGTAAGGATTTCAAATTAGTAGCCATATGCCCCCAAACAGAGCTAACGACGCTATTCCCATCAAGATAGCAACGAAGCGAAGGTTTATTCTTCGAAGCGGCTCAATGGAATGAGAGTTGAGGCGTTGCAAAACTTTGCAGGCACTTCGTTCGGCCAAATAGAAGATGATCACACCCGATATGATGAAGCCGGAAGCGATGAGTTTGGGTAACCATTCGGGTTCCATTTTGCCGAACAAGGCATTGAAGCCCAACCCGATACCGACCGCTGCCAGCCCTGTGCGCATCCATCCTGCAAACGTACGCTCGTTTGCGAGGACTGTCCGATCCTCGGCAAGATCGGTGCGCGCGGATGCCAAGTCAATTGAAGCTTTTTCATTGTCGGCCATCCTAGCGGTCTAATAAATACGATGCTTCCGACAATTGATAAATGTTTAGAAGCGGTAACGTGCAACTCTTATCAGCGCGCTGCAGAATAATTGCCTTCGAAGGACAATTCGTTCGCAAGCGGTTGAGCCCATCCCATACCCGGTGACGTGACCCCCTAATTTTCCTCCAGTCTCGATTAGAGTCCGGCCCTGATGGAAGGACGGACGAGATGAAGAGACTGAGGTTTACCGAAGAGCAGATCATTGGCGTGCTGAAGGAGGCCGAAGCGGGAGCGAAGACAGCCGACCTGGCCCGGCGGCATGGGGTGTCGGAAGCGACGATCTATAACTGGAAGTCTAAGTATGGCGGGCTGGAGGTGTCCGAGGCTCGGCGGTTAAAGGCGCTCGAGAGCGAGAACGCGAAGCTCAAGCGCTTGCTGGCGGATGCGATGCTCGACCAGTCTGCCTTGAAGGATCTCCTGGCAAAAAAGTTCTGACGCCCGCCGCGCAGCGGGAAGCTGTGGCTCATCTCCAGGACTGCCACGGGATGAGCGAGCGGCGGGCGTGCAGGGTCATCGATGCCGATCGCAAGAGCGTGCGTTACCGCTCCACCCGGGGCGATGATGCCGCGCTTCGTGAGAAGTTGCGCGAGCTGGCGAACCAGCGTCGCCGGTTCGGCTACCGCCGTCTGCACATCCTGCTGCGCCGGGAGGGCGTAATGATCAACCGCAAGAAGACCCAGCGTCTCTACCAGGAGGAAGGGCTGGCGGTCAGGCGGCGACGCAGCCGCAAGCGTGCCGTTGGGACGAGAGCGCCGGCTCCGGTGCTTGCTCTCCCGAACCAGCGCTGGAGCCTGGACTTCGTTCACGATCAGATGGCGTCGGGGAGACGGTTCCGCGTGCTCAACATCGTCGACGATGTGACAAGAGAGTGCCTGCGAGCTGTGCCTGATACATCGATCTCGGGCCGTAGGGTCGTGCGCGAGTTGGCCGAGCTGATCGTCGAGCGTGGCAAGCCGGGGATGATCGTCAGCGATAATAGCACCGAACTCACCAGTAATGCGGTGCTCGCATGGTGCGGCGAGAGCGGTGTGGAGTGGCATTACATCGCACCGGGCAAGCCAATACAAAACGGCTTCTGCGAGAGCTTTAACGGCCGCATGCGCGACGAACTGCTGAACGAAACGCTGTTCCTCAGCCTTGCTCATGCCCGGGTCGAGATCGCGGCTTGGGTAGAGGACTACAACCGCGAGAGGCCGCACTCGGCCCTTGGCTACGCAACACCGGCGGCGTTCGCCGCCGAACTGGATAAGCAATGGCCTGCTTCGCTACGCCCTACGGGCTCCGCTACGCAGCCCATTGCTTCAACCGCGCTGATGCGCAAAACAACCGCCCGACTCTAATCCCAGCTGGGGGAAAGCTGGGGGTCACGTCACCGACACCGGTCGCATGAAGCCTTCCCCGCTCTACGACCGCATCGTGGATGTGATGGAGGAACTGGTGCGGTTCACCGTCCTGCTGCGCCCGCATGCCGAACAGCTTGTAGATCGCTATTCGGAGCGCAAAGAGTCCGGGCGCGTTATCGATCATTAGAAGGATATGTCGGTGATAGCCCTCTTCTCGTCGTGATGACCGCTTTCGAGCAGTCGCCGCGCAAGTCCGAATGATCGAAATTCGGGCGCGTAGGGCCGGACTTTGGGTCCGATGGGAACCGGTAGTGTTCCTATAATCCAACCCCGAAAAGTGGCCTGTTTCAAGCTAACCTCTTCCAGCATCGAGAAGGGTTTCTGCGCGAGAAGCTTGCGCGCAATTGAAAATCGTAAACCGCGTCGAACTTTTAGTCGCGTTATTTTGTTGCCGAAAATTCGGCGAATCCCCGCGCGCAAGCTTTGAGACTTGGATTCTGTCATACCGACTGGTATGATAAAAATCAGGATACAGGCATGTTAATGCGGTTGACATATTGGCTGACCTCCCTCAACACCTTCGGCACAATAGCACTTGGGAGGGTGTTCTATGGCTGGTTCTGGCACGGGTAAGCGATTGTTGTCGGTCACGACGGCTCGCGGACAACTCAGCGGCAGCGTCACCTAGATTTGACCTATGACATCGACGTCGAGTTGGAGGGAATGAACCTCACCATGTCCCCAATCTCGCATAATGTGTGAACGACGGCACATTCCTGTGTTTCCAGGGTCTTCCGGATCGCAGGCTTACGTTTGGCGCTTCCGTCAGATTTTAGACCGGGCGCTGCTCTACATCGCCGGGAACAGACCGGTGTGCGTACCTAATAAAAAATGGGAGAGTTTAGGTGTCTAATCAAACCGTTAAAGGCCGCTCGCGTGGTAAGTCTCGCCTCGTTTCCCGGTTTCTGCTGGGTTCAGCTGCCTGCGCATTAATGGCACCGGGCGTCAAAGCCGCGCAGGATCAAGGGCCGCCCCCCCAGCCTGTAGACGACGTCATCACGGTCACGGGCATCCGTGCGACGATCCAGGATTCGATCGAGACAAAGCGCAATGCCGATGAAATCGTCGAAGCGCTTTCCTCCGACGAGATTGGCGACCTGCCGGCGCTCTCGATCGGCGAAGCGATCGAGACGCTGACCAGTGCTGCCTCGCACCGCGAACAGGGCGGCGCGACGGAAATTTCCCTGCGTGGCCTCGGCCCATTCCTAAGTTCGACAGTCATGAATGGACGCGCCGCCAGTAATGGCAGTGGCGATCGTTCGGTGAACTTCAGTCAGTTCCCATCGGAATTGTTCAACAAGCTGGAAGTCTACAAGACACAGTCAGCCAGCATGATAGAAGGCGGCGTAGCCGGGCAGATTGCGCTCAGTACCGTGCGTCCGGTCGATTATGGCAAGCGTCTGTTGCAAGCCGAAGGGAAGATCAACGTTAACCCTGACAATTTGGATCTCGATCCTTCTCAACGCTTCCAGAAATACGGGTACCGCGGGACTGTCAGTTTCATTGACCAGTTCGCTGTCGGCGATGGCGAGGTTGGGATTTCGCTTGGCTTTTCACGCAACAGCTCGACCAATCCCGAGCAGGAAGCGAATGTCAGCAACACGTCCAACTTCTGTTGGGACAACCCGGCCACTGGCGGGACCAATGGGACCGGCGTCTATGATGACCAGAACTGCGATTCCCCCTACGATCCATCACAGGATTTTGTCATCGCGCACAACGGCTATTCGTTCCGCCAGAACATCACCGACGACACGCGTGACTCATTCTTCGGCTCGGTCCAGCTCAAGCCGACGCCTGACTTCGATATCAACATGGATTTCCAGTATTCGAACCGGCTGTTCCGCGAAAAGCGCAACGACCTCAACTTCTCGGAAGGTCGGCGCATCGATGGCCTTGGCGATGCGAACCTCATCGCCGGCTATCCACTGATCGTGACCAAGTCCGGCGCGTTGCGGCAGTTCACCGGCGAGACGAGCATCGAGACGAACAGCGAGTACCTTCAGCGCGACGAGGAATATCTCGGTGGTGGACTGGCGGTAGCCCTGCAGGCGACGGATCGTTTGAAGATATCGACTGATTTCTCGTATTCGCAGACCCAGCGCGTCGAAGAAGGAGTGCAGGTTCGCCAGCGCATTCGCGACCGGATCGATCTCGACAATACCGGCTCGGTCTATCCGGGGTCGCGCGAAAGTGACAACTCGTATTCGGACGACCGCGTCGAGGTGGGCTACCTGATTCAGCAGAACGGATCGCAGGCGCTGAACTTCATCGTTCAGCAATTCGATCCAACCAATTACGGCTTCTTCGCCGACAACGCCCGGACCCGCTACGACCTCGAGCAGGACCGCTACAACAGCATTTTCTCGGGCCGCTTCGATGCCGAGTACGAATTCGGCGGTTTCCTGAGTTCGGTCGAAGCCGGGGTTCGCTTCCAGGAACTCAAGTACAAGGACGTGCCCGGGGCGGTCAGCGGATCGAGCCGCACCGAGGTAACGTATTCCAACGCCGCGCTGGCTGCCGCCAACCGGGCATGCCGCACCGCATTCCCCGAATCCGGGTTCCTTTCGTCGGTCTCGGGGGACAATCCCCTGATCACCAATGTCGACGCGGCCGGCAACGTGATCGGCACGTACAATACCTTCGCGACGTTCGACGCGCTGTGCCTGACGCGCGCGCTCGAGGCCGCAAGCCCGAGTGGGCAGATCACGTTCGACGAGGACGGACTTCCCAGCTTTCCCACCGGCAATTTCGACTCGATCCAGAACAACGACGTCAACGAAAAGACCTGGGCCGGGTACGTCCAGGCCAATTTCGACGGCGATCTGGGCACGCTGCCGGTGCGCGGCAACCTCGGCCTGCGGGTGATCAACACCAGGGTGAATTCGCTCGGCTTCCGCGGAACGCTGACTTCGTTCACGCGGACCGACGGCACGATCGCGGTGGTCGAGAACCAGAATTCGCTGACCACGGTTTCGGGGGGCGGCCGCTACACCGAGTACCTGCCCAGCTTCAACATCACCGCGAACCTGCAACCCGACTTGCTGGCGCGGTTCGCGGTCTTCCGCGCCCTGTCGCGGCCCGACCCTTCGTCGCTTGGCTATGGCCGCTCGTTCAACGCGCTGCTGGATGACACCGCGACCTCGATTGCCGAGGCGGTGGGTTCGGCCTCGGCGAGCGGCAATCCGTTCACCGATCCGCTGCTGTCGTGGAATTTCGATGCGGCGCTCGAATGGTACCCGAACCCGGACGCCATCTTCGCGGCGGGCGTGTACTACAAGCGCTTCAACGGCGGGTTCACCAACACTAGCCAGACCGAAACGTTCATCGTCGACGGGCAGCCGCTCGATACCCTGGTCACCACGACCAATACCGATGGGTCGACGAGTTCGATCTACGGCTTCGAGGTGTCGGCGGCCTATCGGCTCAGCTTCCTGCCGGCCCCGCTTGACGGGCTCGGGTTCAAGGTCGGCTACAACTACGCCGACTCCAATTTCGAGTTCGAGGACGAGGATCTCGGATCGTCGACGCTTGTCTCCGCGAACGGGACGGTGACCCAGCGCATCGGCGTCGTGCCCCCTGCAAGCATCTTCGGCCTGTCGAAGCACGTTCTGTCCGCGCAGGCCTATTACCAGATCGGCGCGTTCGATTTCCAGGGCGTCTACAAGTACCGCAGCCGCTACTTCCAGCAGTTCGTATCGACCCCCGGCCGGGTGCGCTATGTGGACGACACCGGCGTTTTCGAAGCGCGGATCTCGTACAAGCTCAACCGGAATGTGCGCTTCTCGCTCGAGGGCCTGAACCTGTTCAACGAGCCGCGTGTCGACTACCGGCCGACGGTGGACGATTTCTCGGCAATCTCGGTTTACGGTCCGCGGTACTACGCGGGCGTGCGGGTCAAGTTCTGAGAATATCGTGGAAGACGCATGCCAGCGGCCTACCGGGGGGAGGGTTGCTGGCATTCGTTGCAAATCCGGTCTAGGAAAATTGGTATAGCAAATCGTCACGCTATCGTGGGGTCCTATCAGTCATGAGCTCGAAACGTCTTTTCCAGTCGGTAGCCGAGCAGATCGCCAGCCTTATCGACGAGGGCGCGTTTCCCCCGGGCACGCGTCTTCCAGGCGAAAGGGAACTCGCCGAGCGGCTGGGCGTCAGCCGCGTCACCATTCGCGAGGCAGAGATTGCCCTGCAGGCCGTCGGGCGGCTCGAGATCAAGACGGGTTCCGGGGTCTACGTGAGCGAAGCCAGGCCGGCTCAGGACGGCGCTTTGCCAAAGGCGAGTGCGTTCGAAGTGACCGAGGCCCGCCTCCTCGTCGAGTCTGAGGCCGCGGCGCTTGCTGCGCACAATATCACCGAGGAAGGGGTCGCCCGGCTCGCCGAGCTCATCGAGCAGATGCGCACCGGCGACCACGACGAAGCGAACGAAGCCGACGAGCTGTTTCACCGCACGATCGCCGAAGCGTCGAACAACGCCGCGCTCGTCCACACCATCAAGACGCTGTGGCGCATGCGCGAGGACCTCCCCGAGGTGAAGGCGACATACGAGGCGGTCTGCGTCGACGACGCGGAGTCCCGTACCGCCGAGCACCGGGCGGTGTTCGATGCGATCAAGGGCGGCGATGCAGCCGGCGCGAGGGCGGCGATGCGCGAACATTTCCACCGCCTGATCAACGCGATGCTCGATGCAACCGAGCGCATGGCGCTGGAGGAAGTGCATCAGCGGGCAAGCGAGAGCCGCGAGCGATTCCTCGTCGCCTCGCGCATGCACTGACAAAATTGGTATTACAAAAAACTGGCTTCTTGTATGCCAGATTGATTGACACCTCTGCGCGCAGAATGTAGTCCCCTCAGCATAAGAATTGTGAGAGGAACGGGATGTCGATGCGGGGAGTCCTGTGGCTGGTGCTTGTAAGTGCAACGGCAATGCCGCTGCACGCCGAAGACTTCCTCGTTCGCAACCAGGATGAATATGCCCGTGCGCTGAAGCAGGTTCGCGTCGGCGACGCGATCGTCCTGGCCAACGGCGAATGGCGCGACTTCGAACTCGTCGTCACCGGCAAGGGTACCTCGGACAAGCCGGTCGTGGTGCGGTCGCAGGAGGCCGGAAAGGTCTTCCTCACCGGCCAGTCGAGCCTGCGGATCGGCGGCGAGCACGTCCATGTTTCGGGCCTCGTCTTCAAGGACGGCTACAGCCCGCGCGGAGAGGTCATCGCGTTTCGCCGCAGCAAGGACGATGTCGCGCACAACAGCCGGGTAAGCGAGGTCGTGATCGACCACTTCAGCAAGCCCGACCGCTTCGACGACGACTACTGGGTAGGCCTCTTCGGTCGCAACAACCGGTTCGATCACAATCACCTTGTCGGCAAGACCAACCAGGGCGTCACGCTCGCGGTGCGGCTCGACAGCGAGGAAAGCCGCGAGAACGGCCACCGGATCGACCACAACTATTTCGGGCCGCGCCCCGTGCTGGGATCCAACGGCGGCGAAACGATCCGCATCGGCACCAGCCAGTATTCGATGTTTCGATCGGGTACGGTGATCGAGAACAACGTGTTCGACCGGACCGACGGCGAGGTCGAGATCATCTCGAGCAAGTCGAACGGCAACGTCTTTCGCGGCAACCTTTTCCTGCGCTCGCGCGGCACGCTCACCTTGCGTCACGGCGACGACGCGCTGGTCGAGCGCAACGTCTTCATGGGCCACGGCAAGGATTACACCGGCGGGATCCGCGTGATCAATCGCAACCAGACGGTGCGCGGCAACTACATGGAAGGGCTGCGCGGCACGGGCTTTGCCAGCGCCCTCACGGTCATGAACGGGGTCCCGAACTCACCGGTCAATCGCTACGTCCAGGTCGAGAACGCGGTGATCGAAGGCAACACGGTTGTCGACAGCACCCGCGTCACCCTGGCGGGCGGAGCAAGCGCGGAGAGGTCGGCGCCGCCAGTGAACTCGGTCATGCGCGGCAACCTGTTCGTCACGGACGGCGACGACCCGCTGTTCCGCATCGAGGACGACATCTCGGGCATCGCCATGCAGGCGAACGTGATTCTCGGCGCGCCGAACGCGAGCGAGGGCCTATCGCTTGATCGGAGGACCGCGAACATGGTCCGGGCGGCCAACGGGCTGCTCTACCCCGACGATCCGGCGCTGGACGGGGTCGGGGCGCCGCGCGACCTGCGGCCAATGCAGCTCTCGCAGGTCGGCGTGGCCTGGTACGCCAAGCCCGGCGACGGCGAGAAGTTCGGCGCTTCGGGCAAAGTGCACCAGGTCGCCCCAGGCGAAGACACGCTGGCGCTCGCGGTCGACGCGGCCGGCGATGGCGACGTGCTGATGCTGGCGCCGGGCAACTATGTCGTCCACCGGGCGATCGGGCTCGACAAGAGCCTGACGATCCGGAGCGCCAAGGCCGAGGGCCGCGCACCCGCGACGATCCGCTTCACCCGTCCATCGCTCATCGAACTGCGCGAAGGTGGGAACCTGCAGCTTGCCGACCTGACGATCGACGGCGAGCTTGCCCCGGATTCGGTCGGCAACGCGGTCATCCGGACGACGGCCTTTCCCCTGCAGAACAACATGCGGGTGGAATTCGACCGCGTCAACGTCCGCAACCTCACGGTCAACAAGTCGTTCAACGTGCTGGCGCTGGGCAAGGGGGCGCTCGCCGACCGGATCAGCATTCGCAAAAGCGCGTTCGCCGATATCAGCGGGGGGGTCGTCGCGGCCGATACCGAGACCGATGATTATGGCCGCTACAACGTGGAATATCTCGACATCGTCGACAGCCAGTTCGCGAACGTCGGCGGTCCGATCGCAAGCGTCTATCGCGGAGGGACCGACGAGAGCACCTTCGGTCCCTTCGTCACGATCACCGGAAACGCTATCGCCAATGCCGGGAAGACCGCGGGCGCGTCGGTCCACCTGCACGGGGTGCAGACCGTCGTCATCGCCCGCAACGCATTCGCCGCGTCGGCCCCGGTCCGGATCGCGCACACCGTCGGCACGCCATCGACACGGCTCGAAGGCAACACCTTTGCGGGCACGCCGGCACCCGAAGTGAAGGAGCTGAACCACGACGGGCCGCCCCGCGTACAGATTTCAGCCAACACATTCGATGGAAAGGCTGCCAAGTGATGCGCCGCCTGTCCTTCCACTTGGCCAGTGCGGCCGCGGTTGCTCTCGCGGTTTCCACGACCTTATCGGCAGCGGCGCCAAGCGCGCCGGCGGCAGCGAGCCTTTCCGCCCTGCCGCCGCTCTATGCCGCGGAGCTGGAAAGCGCGCGCGGCTTCGTCGACGGGATGATGCAGGCGGGCGTCGTCGCCCCTCTCCCCAAGGATCCGGGCGGCGGCTACACGCACGAGCAGCACAAACGCAATTACCGCGCCATCTACCTCGGCGGCCAGCTTTACCGCATCACCGGCGACAAGCGGTACGCGGACTACGTGCGCAATGTCCTGCTCGCCTACGCGGACCTTTATCCGTCGCTTGGCGACCATCCCGCGGCCAGCAACCAGTACACCGGGCGCCTGTTCTGGCAGGTGCTCAACGACGCGGTGTGGCTTGTCAACGCGGTGCAGGGCTACGGCGAAGTGCGCGATAGCCTGAACGCCGCGGACCGCGAGAAGATCGACGCGCAGGTGTTCCGGCGCGCGGCGCACTTCCTGTCGGTGGATTCTCAGGCGACCTTCGACCGCATCCACAACCACGCGACCTGGGCGACCGCGGGCGTCGGGATGACCGGCTACCTCCTTGGCGATCGCGACCTCGTCGACCGCGCGCTGCTCGGCTCGGACAAGAGCGGCACGAGCGGGTTCCTCCGCCAAACCGAAGAGCTGTTCTCTCCCGACGGGTACTACGCCGAAGGGCCCTATTATCAACGGTATGCCTTGTTGCCGTTCATGGTGTTCGCCGATGCGATCGCGCGCAACGATCCGGAGCGCCGGATATTCGAGCGCCGCGATGGAATCCTGCTGAAAGCGCTGCGGACCACGGTGCAGCTCACCTACGACGGCTATTTCTTCCCTTTCAACGATGCGATGAAGGACAAGAGCCTCAGGACCGAGGAACTCTACCATGGGGTCGCCATCGCCTATGGCCAGACCCGCGATCCGGCGCTGCTGTCGGTTGCGCGCGAACAGGGCCGCACCGCGCTCACGCCCGACGGTCTCCTGCTCGCCAGCGATCTTGCCGCGGGCAAGGCAGAGCCTTTTCCGTTTCGCTCGCTGCTGCTGCGCGACGGCCCGCAGGGCGATCTGGGCGCCGTCGCGGTATTGCGCCGCGGGGACGGCCCGCGGCACACCGCGCTCGTCGCTAAGAACTCCTCGCAAGGGATGGGCCACGGCCATTTCGACAAGCTGAGCTGGCAGCTCTACGACAACGGGCACGAGATCGTGCGCGACTATGGCGCCGCGCGGTTCCTCAACATCGAGGCCAAGCAGGGCGGTCGCTACCTTCCCGAGAACGAGAGCTGGGCCAAGCAGACCGTCGCGCATAACGCGCTCGTGGTCGACCAGCGCAGCCACTTCGGCGGCGACGTCGGGCTGGCGGACACGATCGCCCCGCAGCAGGTCTATTTCTCCGCCGCGCCGGGCCTTCAGGTTTCGAGCGGCCGGGTCACCGGTGCCTATCCGGGCGTCACGATGACCCGCACGCTGGTGATGGCCGACATTCCCGGGCTGGAAGAGCCGACCGTGATCGATCTCGTCTCGGCCGACGGCGCGGCGGCGCATACCTATGACCTGCCGCTGCACTATCAGGGGCACTTGATGGAGATCGGCTCCCCGGTCGCCAGCAACGCGGCGAGCCGGCCGGTGCTTGGCGCGGACGACGGCTACCAGCACATCTGGGTCGATGCGACGGCCACTCCGGCCGCTGGCGACGGTGCGCTGACCTGGCTGCTCGACGGACGCTTCTACACTTATCGCTTTGCCACCGATGGATCGGTTGAGGCGATCCTTGCCGAGAGCGGGGCGAACGATCCCGAATTCAACTTGCGGCGCGAGCCCATCGTCATCCTGCGGCAGAAAAAGGCTGGCGGCGCCTCGTTCGCCACGATGCTCGAAAGCCATGGTCGATACGATGGGGCGAGCGAGCAGACCGTCGCCAGCCGGAGCCGGGTGGCCTCGATGCGGCACGACCGCGCCGACGGGATGGATGTCGTTCGGCTGACGCTCAAGGACGGACGACGGGCGGCGATCGCCGTGTCGCACGAAAACGATCCCGCCAAGGGACACCGCGCCAAACTGGGCAAGGATACGATCGAGTGGACCGGCTTTGCCGCCGTGGTCGCGCTCGAACCGGAGGGGAAGTGATCATGGATCACATACTGGAAGCGCGCTCGCCGGCATTCTGCCGCGCCACGGAAAGCAAGATCGAACAGATTGAACCCGGAATTCGTCGGCAGATGCTCGGCTACGGGTCCGATCTCATGCTTTGCCGGGTCTGGTTCGATCAAGGTGCGATCGGCCAGCTCCATTCGCACCCGCATAGCCAAACGAGCTATATTGAAAGCGGCCGCTTCCGCGTTGTCATAGATGGCCAGCAACGCGATCTCGGGGCGGGCGACGGCTTCTTTATCGCTCCCCACCTTAAGCATGGCGCAACCTGCCTCGAGGCAGGGGTGATCCTCGACGCCTTCAGCCCGGCACGCGAAGATCTCCTTCGGGTGGAGGGCTGACCTATGCTGCGCAACCGGTTCCGCTGGACCATCGTCACGCTCGTCGCTGTTGCGACAGTCATCAATTACATCGATCGCGGCGCGCTCGGCCTGCTTTGGCCCGAAATTTCCGAAGAGCTCGGGATGAGCAAGCTCGACTACGCGATCATCCTCAACGTCTTCACGTTCGCCTATGCCTTCGGCCAGTCGCTGTTCGGCAAGATCTTCGACTGGATCGGCACGCGCCTCGGCTTCGTGCTGTCGATCGTGGTGTGGTCGACCGCGACGATGCTCCACGCCGTGGCGCAAGGCATTTTCAGCTTCTCGGTATTT
Source organism: Erythrobacter sp. (assembly GCA_009993605.1). GTDB lineage: Bacteria > Pseudomonadota > Alphaproteobacteria > Sphingomonadales > Sphingomonadaceae > Qipengyuania. The sequence continues at coordinate 195,173 of JAACTB010000012.1, read as the reverse complement.
CGCGCGCTTCTGGGCGTCTCCGAAGCCGGCAACTGGCCCGGCGCGACCAAAGCGAACGCCGAATGGTTTCCGATACGCGAACGCGCACTGGCGCAGGGCATCTTCAATTCCGGCGCGGCGATCGGCGGGATCGTCTCGGCCCCGGTTGTTGCCTGGCTGTTCGTGTTCCTCGATTCCTGGCAGGCGACCTTCATCACCATCGGTGCCCTGGGCTTCCTATGGCTGGTCCCCTGGTTGATCGTCTATAAGTCCGGGCCCGAAGCGCACCCGTGGCTGAGCGCCGAGGAGCGCGAGTACATCCTGATCGGTCAGCGCGACGTGGAGACCAACGAGGTTGCCTCATACGCGCCGTCGGCAAAGCAAATACTCACCCGCAAGGAAAGCTGGGGGGTAATTCTCGCATCGTTCTTCATCGACCCGATCTGGTGGCTCTTCGTCGGCTGGCTGCCGCTTTACCTGGCGGAGACATACGGCTTTGGGGTTGCCGAGATCGGGCTCTACGCCTGGGTGCCTTATGTCGGCGCGATGTTCGGCGCATGGTTCGGCGGCATCCTCGCCCAGAACCGCATCAAGGCCGGCTGGAGCGTCAACCGGACCCGCAAATCGGTAATCGCCCTTGGCGGGGTGATCATGCTGACGTCGCTGCTACTGACCATCCAGGCCGCGACGCCGCTCATGGCGGTGCTGCTGATGGCGGCGATCCTGTTCGGTTTCCAGACAGCGATCGGAAATATCCAGACGCTGCCGAGCGATTTCTACAGCGGCAATTCGGTCGCCACTCTCGCCGGTTTTGCAGGGACCGCTGCCAAGCTCGCCGTCGTCGGGCTCAACTTCTTGATTCCGGTGATCACGATGGACAGCTACGCGCCGGCATTCGCCGTCGGCGCCGCGCTGGCGATCCTGACAGTGCTTTCGGTGTTCGTGCTGTGTCCGAACATCAAGCCGCTCAATCCGAACGCGTCGCGACCTGGCGTCGCACCGCATACCTGAAAGGACGGGGACTTTAGATGACGGAACTCAAGGGCAAGGTAGCCATCGTGACCGGCGCCAGCCGCGACATCGGCCGTGCCGTGGCGATAGAGCTTGCACGGCACGGCGCGAAAGTGGCGGTCAATTACCGCAACGATGAAGCCACTGCCGACGGCGTCGTCGACGCCATCCGGCAGGCGGGCGGGGAAGCCGTGAAGGTGCGTGCCGACGTGACCCGGGCGGCCGACGCCGCGCGCCTTGTGAGCGAAACGCGCGAGGCCTTTGGGGAAAGCATCGACATCCTCGTCAACGTTGCCGGCGGCATGGTCGAACGGCGCCCGCTCGGCGCGATGGACGAGGATTTCTTCAATTACGTCATGCAGCTCAACGTCACCTCGACGTTCCTCGTCACGCAAGCCGCCGCGCCGCACATGCCCGCCGGTTCGGCGATCGTGAACTTTGCCTCGCAGGCCGGGCGCGACGGCGGGGGTCCCGGCGCCTGCGCCTATGCCACGTCGAAGGGCGCGGTAATGACCTTCACCCGCTCGATGGCAAAGGAGCTCGGCCCGCGCGGCATTCGAGTCAACGCGCTGTGCCCTGGCATGATCGCGACGACGTTCCACGACACCTTCACCAAGGACGAAGTGCGCGCGAACGTTGCGGCCGCGACCCCGCTGCGGCGGCAGGGCAATTCCGAGGAAGTGGCCACCACCGTCGCCTGGCTGGCGAGCGATGCCGCCGCGTTCGTCAACGGAGCCAACATCGACATCAACGGGGGCACGTTCTTCTCCTGATCGCAGGCGAAGGCGAAGCGGGATGAAGACCTTTATCTTCGGCGAAGCGATGCTCGAGTATCACAGCCACGGCGGCGCCGGGCTGCGATACGGCGGGGACACGCTCAACACGGCGATCCATATGGCCCGCCGGGGATGCGACGTAGCTTACGTCACGGCCGTGGGTACCGATCCGATCAGCGATGCGGTGGTAGCCTCGTGGGAGAACGAGGGGATCGACACCGCGCACGTGCATCGACACCCCGAGCGTTCGCCCGGCATCTACGCGATCCATCTCGACCAGGCGGGGGAGCGCAGCTTCCTTTATTGGCGCGATCGCAGCGCGGCACGCGAGATGTTCGACCTGCCGGGCATGCAGGCGACGCTTGAGGAAGCGCGCGATTGCGCGCTTGTCTACTACAGCCTGATCTCGCTTGCCGTAGTCGACGATCGGGGGCGCAGCGCGCTGCTGGGCCTGTCGCACGATCGCAAGGCGGCGGGCCGCGCAATCGCTTACGACAGCAACTACCGCCCCGTCCTGTGGCCCAGACCTTCCGAAGCACAGGTCGTGTCGGCTGCCGCTGTTTCGGCAGCCACACTAGGGTTGCCGACGAACGTCGACGAACGGCACCTTCTGGCATGCTCCGAAACCGAACGCGAACTGGCGACACGCTGGCGCTCGCTGGGCTGCGACGAAGTGATCGTGAAGGCGGGCGAGCAGGGCTGCCTCTACGCGGGAAGCGGAGAGGAAACCACGTTTCCCGCCCAGCGGGTCGACGTTGTCGATTCGAGCGGCGCGGGCGATGCATTCAACGCCGGATTCCTCCACGCGCGGATGACCGGCGCGGACCTGCCTGCAGCGGTCGGCGCGGGACAGGCGCTTGCCCGCGAGACACTCGGCCACCTCGGCGCCATCCGGATGCCGGGCAACCGTTCATAGTCCCGCTGCCAGAACTCAACGCGCATCCGATCTTCAATCCAAAAGAACGTGAGGACCTTCCCTTGAAAGCCCCATTGCTCCTCGCCGCTGCCGCTCTGCTTGCCGGAAGTCCCGTATCGGCTGCCTCTTCCTCTGGCGGGCTGCAGGCCCCGGGAAGCCGCTTCGACCTAAGCCACTGGAAGATCACTCTCCCCGAAGACGGCAACGAGGACGGCAAGATCGACGAGGTCGATGTCGGCAAGATCGGCAAGTACGTCCACCCCGACTTCTTCTTTCTCGATGCCGACGGGCGGATGGTGTTCGTCGCGCCGAACAAGGCGGCCACCACCGCGAACTCGTCGAACACCCGCAGCGAGCTGCGGCACATGCTGCGGGGCGCGAACACGCGGATCAAGACGGCCGATCCGGGCAACAATTTCGCGGTCGAGGCGCGCAAGGATTCGGACAAGTTCGGCGCGGTGGGCGGCAAGCTCGACGCGACGCTGCGGGTCGATCACGTCGCCCGCAATGCAGCCAACCCCGAGAGCGCCCCGGCCTACGCCGTAGTGATCGGGCAAATCCATGCGCTGTCGTACGATGATACGAAAAGCGGCTTCGGTTACGGCAACGAACCGCTCAAGATCTTCTACAAGAAACACCCGAGCCATGAGACCGGGTCGGTGTTCTGGACCTACGAGCGCAACCTTCCCAAGGACAATCCCGACCGCAAGGACATCGCCTATCCGGTATGGGGCAACCTGTGGACCAACCACGACGATCCCGGTGAGCGCGGAATCGCCCTGGGCGAGGACTTCAGCTACACGGTGAACGTCTACCGCAACACGATGTACCTTACCTTCGAGAGCGCCCGGCTCGGCACCGTCCGCCACCGCATAAGCCTGGTCGACAATGTCGGCGCCACGGGCGTCGCGGACCCTCTCGACAACAAGTACAGCTACGGCGGGGATTCGCTTTACTTCAAGGCCGGCGTCTACAACCAGTGTAGCACCAAGTCGTCGCAGGACTTCTGGGCGCCGGGGTGCGCCGGTACCGGCGACTGGCCAGTCGATCGGGCCAATGGCGACTATGCACAGGCCTCGTTCTCCCGGCTTGTCGTTGGACCGTCTTCACCGGAGTAAGCATGCGCGGTCGCCTCGCCTCAAGGTGTTAGCGAATTGCCAAACTTCAAGAGGAGCGTCTCCCATGCCGCCGGGCGTTGGTGTCCTGTCATTCTGATGGCAGCTTTCAGGCCGATAATCCGGCTTAACGAATGACGGGGATTAGGGCGCAAAGCTGACAGGCAGGAACTGGGCCGTTAGCTGCCATTCCAGTTTGCGGGTCCGGCGATGCCATTCCTGCCTTTCCGCAAACCACCCATTTGCGGACGTGCAGAACGCTTCTACCTATCCTAAATCTGCCGGGCTCCAAATCATCACCATAAAATGAACATCTATTGCCGACGAAGGTTATCGCTCTGGAATGTTCAGGCGGCATAGGAGCGTATTGTCTTGCACTAAGTCATCACTCCAGACGAGTTTGGCGGAACTGTCCCATTGTATTGCGTCATAACCGTCTTTCGGGCTCACGTCGCGGACGCTGTGTTCGACTGCTGCAGGCCAGCTACTGTCGTCGAAGTCAGGGGCTGTCCAATTCGACGGGATTTCTGTCTCGGCAAAACCGCACGGGCCTTGACCGGCAACCGGGTTTGTCTCGTTAACGCATGACCTGTCTATGGGAGCGCGATGAACTACGAGGCAACGCATTGTGTTATCTGTTGCTGCGATCACTGTCCCTGTCGTGGTGTCCCGAAACTGCGCGATCATCCCACCGTCGCCCATCTGTTGTCGGTTGGTGCCGATATATTCCAAGCCTGAATTGTTCTCTTTGAAATCCTTCACCATGAACGCGACGGTCATTGGCAATGGTATCGATAGAGTGGCTGTCTCGGAGTTGAAAGAGCGCTCGGTGGTGATGGGCACGCTATCTTCCAGAACCATTTCACCGTTCACATACATTACAAACCAATTGTCGACCCAAACTTCTGCAGTCACTCCCTGACTCTGACTAGCACCGGCAGTCTCGCCAGAATCTTGATCTTCAATCGCGGCACATCCTGTACTCAGGAGAAAAGCCATCGCGAGCAATTTACGCATCCAATTCACCTATCTTTCTCGTTTCCGGCATCAATGTACAATCGCCCATAAGTTCAATTCGTCAACGTGATGGAGAACGCCGCAATAATCCTGTCGTTAATGGCGTACTCCACTCACGAAGATCATCAGGCGTATCATCGGCAATATTCGCCGCTCTTGATTTCGCCGCCGTTAGTGACCGTGCGCGTTTCAAAGCGATAGCAACCAGGTGTGTCGGATGGGCTGTAGCGAATGTAATATGCTTGCCCCTGATATTCGTAATCCATGCTGCGATGTCCATGGGATCCTTGCGTAAAAGTCAGATTGTCGACCCCGCCGCGAGGCGGAAAGCCAGGTGCCATTGGTGACCCTTGTCCCGCTGGTTGCAGCGGCGAGACTCGCGGTAATTCGCGCAGGTCGGCAACCTCGCCCATCAAACACTGGACGATGTAGGGCGCCACTTCCGAAGTATGATAGCGGTACCCAAAGGTGGCATCGGGCTGTCCGTTGCATACGTCCAGTGCATCAGTCGGAATGGCTGTCCCATCGGGATTGTTATCGCCATAGATCGGATACCCATCATATGCCCAACCGATGATCGCATCGTCGCCAGCATTATTCATTTGCTCGATCATGCAACTGGGCTTCACATGATAGTGATAATCGTCGCCTCGCCCGGCATGCCCACCGCAGACATCGAGTTGCTCTGTTTGCAACGTATCGTGCTGGGTCTGGTGATGAAACAGATCTTCAGCCGTCATCTCGCCGCCACCTGTGTAGTCGAAAATCGGTACGCCATTCACGGCAACGCCTAAGGCGGCATCGCGTGTTTGGGGCGTACTTCCAAGCACAGGGGCCAGCGGGATAGGCGCGGCATAGCCATCCGCAGGAACGGGAACCTGCTCGTTGCTCCCTACGATACCCGTCATAAGATCGTGATCCGGATAAGTATTGGAAACGAGTATCGCCTGCTCGCTTTCGCAGCGCACTTCAACCTTGTCTGCGAAGCCCGCCTCTTCGACCGACGAAACAATCGCAGCGCACCGGCTTTGAGCAAGCTGTGGTCTGATCTCTTCTTGCATCGAGTCAAAAGTCTGCGAGCAAGCTGCAAGGGCCAACATCGGTAGAATAACCGCAGATGTACGAGCGCTAAATTTCAGATATTGGTTTATCATTACAACCTTCAAAAGGAACTATTGTCATCGAGGTTATTGTCGCGCGAGTCGGTTCAGGTATTGTACTTTTTTGTATCAGTCGCATTTCTTGCAAGCAGTTGTTTGGGGGTGTTCGCGTGATTAACTTGGCAGCATCCAAGGGCCGAGCATCGCGTTGCGTCAATGCAAAATCTGGCTTGGAATTCAAAATTTCGTCTATCAGATTGTCCGCTTTCCACCCTGTAGTCGGACATAGGTGGTTGTGATTTTTGGCGAATAGCTGCCGGTCCGCTTGGGGGCATTCTCTGGCGGAGCTCGAACGTCCGAAATTAGCCTTCTGCTGATAGCCATCTTTCCGCTACATTCGTTTTTGTTTGCCTTTCAGTTTGGATAAGTTGGGCGACGAACGTGGATCGGATATGGATGTTGGTTATATTTTGCTGAGAGTTTCAGTCGCGAAGAGAGCTCACTTTTAATCTGGCGAGCTCATGGTCGGAAATCGTCGAGAGCGCTTTCCAGACGTGCGACAATGCCGTCAGCTCAAGCAGTTCGGCGCTTTCACGGCTTTCGGCATTGATCGCATCGACCATGGCCGCACGGGATTTCCCGCTCCAAAACCCGAAACGCTCTGACCACCCTGAAGCTGTTTTGCTTGGCGCACCGTTTGAACCAACGCCAACTGCAGTTTCCGAAAAGGGTTCGATTTCGACTGACGCGTGGACGATAGTCATGTCCACATTGGACGACGCCGTTGCGGGTACAGCGCTACAACCGAACAGCAGTCCGGGGATGAAATATCTGCTCATGAGATGATCCTATTCCTGCAAGCGAAGCATTAAAAACTACAGCATCTCCAGGCCTGCCGTAGAACCGACAGACCCGAAGACTCTTCTTCAACGAAAGACCCCGCCAACCACCCGTGTGACTACATTGTTGCTAAGGCGCACCAGCAGCGCATCGTCGCCTGCGCGAACCCACGTATAGCCGCGAGGAGCCGCCGAAAGGCCTGAGTAGTTGCGATAATTGACCCGGCTATAATTCTGCGCACGGGAACGATCGAAGCGTTCTCCCTTGGCGAATTTGTGTGATTTGCTGCTTTGCTGGCGGCTATCGGACCGCTGTTCGTTCGAGCTGGAGCGTTCATTATTCTGTGTCCGCTCAACCCGGTTGTTGCGCTCTTTGCGATCCTGAGCGACTGCGGCGGTAGGAAACGCGAGCGCGAGTGCCAGAGCGATGGAGATGAATTTCTTCATGTGACTATCCTTTGTGTTTGGAAAAAAGTGCCGCCACACAGCTCGTATCAACAGGGGGAGGAGTTGAACCGTGCAGCGGCACCAAGCTGCAAACAAGCGATGGGAGGATTGCGCTTGCTGCAGTATTAGAACTTGAATTTTATTTCTTCTTGTCCGGTTCTCCAATCGATCGGAATGGATCGAAGCGCGAAGGGGAACGCGGTTCACTTCCGATGACTGATGATTTGGACTTGGACTATGGAAGGAATATGGAGGCAAACGAGAAAATCGAACTTTTCGTATTGTTGGACAGATTGTTCAGAACAGTTTGCGAAATTCGACCTCGAAAGTGCGTCCGGCGGGATCGAGGAATGCCGGAAGATAACGGATCGGGGTCACACCGTCGGCGTCCGTTACGCTCTGTCTTTCGTTAAATATGTTAACGACACCGAACGAGACCCGCGTTCCGTCCAGCCAGCTTTCACCGTCGAACAGCGTTTCCATGTCGGCGAACAGCCCCAGGTCGAACGTGCCGATACTGCCGAAGGTCAAATCGCTGCTATCCGAATCGGCGCTGCCGTTCACCCGCGTTCCCGACTGCCAGTCGTAGGAGAGCCGGCCACCCAGCCCCTGATAAAAGGCGAAAGTGCGAAAGCCGATCGTATGCCGCGGAACGCCGGTTGCCGTCAGCGCATCACCGGCCAGCTGGTCCAGCACGATGCCGTCGTCGGCGATCTGAACCTCGTTCGATAATTCGTAGCCATAATCGAGGCTCATGCGCCAGCGGCCCTGGCGATCGCGACCATTGCCGCCCGGAAGGGATGGCGGTCCATCCCGGCGTTCCGTCCGTTCGGGTTCCTGCCCAATCATGCCGCCCAGATTGAGGCTCGCTTTCAATCTGCGCGCGGACACTTCAGCGAAGGTGACCGAACGTTGATCGAGCGCGATCAGCGTGCCGTCTGCCGATCGTGTAACCCGTTCGCCGAACGCATCCTCAACCGCTGCGGTCAGAGATGGGAACGAAGAGGTTACATCGCTAGAATGATTGTCGAAATATTCCAGCCTGATCGACGCCTCGCGAATGTTGTCGGCAATCTGCGGCAGATCCCAGTTGATCGAATATTTCCAGTCGGACTGGGTTTCAGTCAACAACGCGGGGTTGCCCCCAGTGGTCAGGTCCACCAACACCGTGTCACCCGTTGCAAAATCGTAGATCAGATTGTTGGGACTGACGATCGTCGGATTGCTTAGATTGGCAAGGGTTGGCGCTACCTCGCGAAAGAGGTAGGATGATTGCAGCGTTAGCGTATCCGTTGGCTTCCAGGTCAGCCCGACATCCGCATCGAACACTGTGCCGAAATCCGAGAGATAGTTGCCGCCGCCGCCGATGTTCAAATCAACATCGCCGAGGAAAGCCAGAAATTCGTCGCGCCTGCTTGCGATCGGTATGCCCAAATTGACTCCCGTGGACAGATCGCCCCGCGTTAGTTGCGTCTCGACACCGGGATTGGTCGTGTCCGTGCTGTCGATCCGTTGCCAGTCGAACCCGCTATCGACCGTCAGCGTGACTTCGCCTCCTGGCAGCAAGAATGGTCGACCCGAGAGAGTTGTCAGGCCGGAAAATTCGGTCGTTGTGGATTGAGCAAAATCGAAACCCGCATCGGCGAGTGCCGGTAGTGGTCCGTCAATTGCGATGTCGCCCGCCAGAGCTGCGGTGATCGCTCCATCTGTATCGCCGTTGCGCGCGATCTGTGTATCGGTTTGCGCGCGGTTTGCGTCGATTGTTGCGGTGAAGCGCCAGTCGTCGAGTGGCAGGTCCAGTGTCGATCCCAGTGAGTAGGTGTCTGTTCGGGTTTCAGCGGTGATCGCGTCGGGAAAGGCGCGTAGGGCGCTCGATCCGTCTGCGGCAACCAGCGTAGCGGTGTTCAGGCCGTCCAGCGACAGGCTGTCCGATCGCTCGAACGCGCCGTTGACGCTGATCGAACCGCCCGTGCCCTGTTCGCCCAATCCGCGCGACCAGTTCGCAGTCGCTTCGATGTCGGCGGTATCTGGCAATAATGTGCGGAACTGCGCGGGTTCGGGATCGCCGGGCAGGACAGGATCAATGATGAAGAGTCCGCGTTCTGCTTCGGTCAAAGCAGTTGCGTCGTTCAGTTTCAGATTGAAATTGAGGCGATCGGCGCCATCGATCTTCAGATAGGTCAGTTCAACTTCGGACTGGCCGTAGCCGCCTGCGCCCGCCTGCGCATACTCAACTTCGACTTCGCGGCTTTCGAAATTGTCCTTCAGGATGAAATTCACGACGCGCTGGTCCGCGCCGTATCCGTAATTCAGCGCGACCTCTTCGGGCAGCACATCGACCCGCTGCACAGCCTCGGGGGGATAGGAGCGCAATTCGCGGAAGCTCGATATACGGCGGCCATTAACCAGAATTACTGGACGTTCGCCGCCGCGCCCGCGCCCGGTCGAGACCTGCGAGCCCAAAGCGGTCAACAACTCTTCAATCGACCCAGTGCCGACCGCTTTGATGTCGTATTCGTCGAAGCTGGCGATCGGCGGCTGGGAGGAAATGGCCTGATCGCGAAGGCGCTGGCCAGTGACAACGATTAAGTTGTCCTCGTCAACTTCGACGTCGGGTTCCGCCTGCGCCGTCGTTGCCGGTTCGCTGTCCTGCGCTAACGATGGCGCGTGGGTGAGTGACAGCGTCAGCGCGAACGCGCTGGTCATGGTCTGAAACTTGGTCATTGAATTGGTTCTTTTCTTGTTACCGATGGCTCCTCCCAAAGCTGTCGCGATGTATGGTGGGTGCAATTCTTGAAAGGGGACGCTTACCCATCTGGGCGCGGCGGGCGCCCACCGCCGGGCGGTCCGCGGCGAACCGTCTGCGAGGCGTCGCATGTCTGCGTCGCCGACGTCAGGACGCAACCGGTTTCTGCTTTGTGGCAACCCAGGATCGCATTCGATCCAGTTGCGCCGGCATGATAATGGTAGCCCAGTCCGTCGCTCGCATGACCGCGACACTGATCGAGACCTTCTGGTTCCTTCCCGTCCAAGTTCAGCCGCGCCAAAATGGGATAGCCATCGAGCGCAAGCCCCAGTTTGGGCGCGTGCGATGCGGTTGTCGGAACGGATTTCAGGCAATCCGTCACCGCGTGGATGTGGTATCCGACATTGGGATTCACATGCCCCCCGCAATCGTCAAATGGGGCCAAGGTATGCGCGTCCAGAATGGCGTCCAGCGGCGCTGAGGCGTCCAGCCTCACTCCGCTATAGGCGATCCCCACACCGTCATGCCCGACCCGCGGTTCGACGCTGGCGACCTGCACCGGCGATAGGGGGATGACATAGGTCTGAAACTGGTCGGCAGGCAGATAGTCGATCTGGCATTCGACGCAGTGATTCTGATAGGCCGGATCGTCATCAGGCCGTGCCGCTGCCTGGCAGGACGCTTCTGTGTCGGTGACGTTGATCTTGCCGGTTTCGGGGTCAAACAATTGCCAGCGATCATCGTCGTAAAAGCGCGACAGGTTCTGGATGAATTTGCCGTCCGCGTCATACACCTTCCCGTCGTCGAGCCAGATGCCGGAGAGTTCCGGACCATCGGCGATGTTGCGGGGACACCAAGGGCCTATTTTAAACGCTGCGGGTTCAGGTTTGAGAGTAATCGACAGACATTGCGCTTCAGTCCCGCCCGAAAGGGTGCAAGGAACGATACTCGGTTCGCCTACAATCGCATCCTTGTCGAATGGCTCGATAATTTGCGCAAGTGTTTGGGCATTCGCGACTGGATCGGATGTCTGTGCGGTGTCGTTTGCGGCAGGCGCGCAACCGGCGACATAAGTGCACGCAGAGATTGCGGCAAAGCCTAACCGCGAAAACCGGTTGTTATCGCCACGCGTCGATCTTTCTCTATTGCTCCGTTCGACTTCCATTGTTCCCTCCGCTGGTTGGCTTGGCATTGTTAGTTGAGACCGGACTGTGGAGAGAATGTGAGCGCCGGTTTTCGCCGCTCTCCACATTCCTCCCACATTCCAGTTGCAACAATTTCACATCGCGGACCGCCGCGTGCAAGTTATTCATGGAAAACAGGAACAAGCCGCGTGAAATCAACCGTTCTATATGGATCGATCGCAACGATCGCTCTTGCCACTATGGCGAGCGCGAACCTGTATGCGCAGCAGCAACCGGACCGCCCCCCCCAACGAGGCGGCACGCCGTCCGAAGCTATGTTCAAAGCCTGTGTCGCGAAAGCGCAGCAAGATAGCTGTAGTGTGATAGACACCGACGGGGCGTCCACCGAAGGAACCTGCATGGCACCGCAGGAGCGTCCGCTGGCCTGCGTTCCGAACAGTGCCCAAAGGCCGGTCGGCAGCGGTGGTGGCAGTGCTAACGCTGAAGGACGGGGCGCTAACGGACCGCCTGCTCAAGGAGGCAATGGGCCTCCGCCACCAGAATCGAATTTCGGAACAAATGTTTCTGGCAGAGAGGCTTATACCGCCGGCGTCCTGTGCGATCTGCAAATTGAAGCGATGAACGAGCAGATCGGCCTGCAAAGTCAGGCGGCGTGGTCATGCGATCGCGGCCAGCGCGTCCTGACGGCAAACGGCGTTCCCAACCATTCCGTCGGGGAGTTCCCGAACCCTTCCAACCCCAACGGCATTGCTGAACAGACTGTCTCGTTCACAGCGACAACGACGCCAGTTCTGCGTTCCGGCCCCGGAGGCCGCGCAAAAGAGCCGGTGATGGGCCTGAACGGAATCAAGTTCGATCCCGGAACCGGCGGTAGCTGCACAGACAACGTGCGCGATCCTGCAGAATGCGGCCTTGGCCCCGGTTCCGGTGGACAATGGAATATTGAGGCTCTTGGGCAGGATAGCTTCGATTTTGGCGAAGACCAGAACAATGCCCATGTCCAACCGGACGGAACGTATCATTATCATGGCGTGCCGGAAGGCATGCTCACCGAAGCACAAAAGGCCGGTAAAAGCATGGCGATGATCGGCTGGGCGGCAGACGGCTTTCCGGTTTACGCTCGTTATGGCTACGCCAACCCTAATATTCTGCTTGGCGAGCTTACGAAGATGCGACCGAGTTATCGTATGAAGCAGACCCCTGACCCCGACCGGCCATCGCCCGACATCATACCTATGGGTGCCTTCATGCAGGACTGGGAATATGTCGAGGGGCTAGGCGATCTCGACCAATGCAATGGCCGGTTCGGCGCTACGCCGGAATTTCCCGGCGGCATCTATCATTACTATGCCACCGATGCCTATCCTTACGTCCAGCGATGCGTGAAAGGATCCATTGAGGCTTACGCTCAGGTTCGACCCGAGCGCCAGCGCGGCGAAAGCAGCGGCCGCCCATCTCGTGGCAGAGGCAACGGTCGGCGAGGACCACCCCGCGGAGAACGCCAATGATCCGCCGATTGCTACTGGCGAGTGTCTTGGCAATTGCCGCTACCTCGGCGGAGGCTCACTTGATGCAGGAAGGAAACGCGACGATGAAGATTGCGGAAAATTCCGCATTTCTTGTCGTATCAGTTCCGGCCAGCGCACTTACCGAAGTGGATGATGATGGCGATGGTGCCATCTCGCCGCTCGAACTAGAGAAGCACAAGGACGCAGTCGAGCAGCAATTCCGCGACGGCTTTTCGATTTCCGATGGGGCGAACAGTCAAACCCGTTCTTTGATCTGGATTTCAGCCCCGCATACGGACCATCAGTCCAGCAACCCCAAGGGGATGGATTACTTGGTCGTGATGAACAGAGTGGATTTCGCGATACCGCCAAAGAAACCGAAGGTGACGTTTCGCCTGTTCGGAGAAGGTCCGCAGCATGATCATCTGACATTGAAAGCCAGCCATGGCGAATTGACCGAAACAGCAGTGCTTACTTCCAGCCTTTTGGACCATACGTTCTTTACGGCTGAGTAGGCGTCCGTCCCATTGATCGGTGAGAAGGTGGGCTAACTCGCCATGCGAGTGATCAGTCAGGGACGAAGCGATAGCCCGATCCATAGACCGAACTGATGCCACCGCGATCGCATTCGACCGTCGCCATTTTCTTACGAATGTTCTTCATGTGGCTGTCGATTGCGCGGTCACCGCTTTCCATCGCCTGGTCGCCAAGCTGATCCAGCAATTGCGCCCGTGAATAGACCCGGCCCGGATGGCCCATCAAGGCGGAGAGCAGCAGAAACTGCGATCGTGATAGATCCAGCCATTCGCCATGCCAGGCGATGCGCTGCCCCTCTCGGTCGATCAGCACGGTTTGCCCTTCCGGGTTCTTTGTCATGCGCCCTTCGGAACGGCGGATCATGGCATTGACCCGGGCGACCACCTCACGAGGACTGAAAGGTTTGGTGATGTAATCGTCCGCGCCAATGTCGAGCGCCTTCAGCTTGTCGACTTCCTCTACCTTCGCCGTAAGCATCAGGATGGGTGCAGGATAGAATTCGCGCAGTTGGCGGCACAGATCGACGCCGTTTCCTGCAGGCAGCATGATGTCGAGCACGATGGCCGCCGGGGGATCGCTGCGGGCCTCATCGATAACCGAACGGGCGTCCGGAAAGATACGGGGGAAATGTCCCTTGCTCGTCAGATAGTCCGCCACGATTTGTGCGATCTTGTGGTCGTCTTCGACAACAAAAATGGTGCGCTGTTCGGTCATGCTGCTCTCGCGTCTCTGGGAAGAGTAATGGTGATGCACAGCCCACCCAGCTGCGACGGTGAAGCATTGATCGTTCCGCCATGGGTCAGGACGATCGCCTTGGCCACCGACAGGCCGAGTCCGCTACCGCCGGAATTACGGTCGCGCGCTTCCTCTTGCCTGTGCAGTGGTTCGAAAAGATCAGCCAAGTATGCGCTTGGAACTCCCGGAGGCGTATCCTCGATCATGATCGTGCAAACCTCGCCTTCTGCCATAAGATTAAGGCGAATCGTGCCAGGCGGATCGGTGTAACGGATCGTGTTGGTGATAACATTACCGAGCAATTGATCGATACGCTGCTGATCCCAAAAGACGTGGACCGCCTCATCCGTTGTTTCGGCGATTTCCAACTTCAAGCCAGAAGCGGCAATCGCAGGTCCGAACCGAACGGATAAATCACGCAGGATATCAGCTGCATCAATCTGGCCGAAGTTGGTCGGCGCAGATCCCAGATCAGACATTGCAAGAAAGTGCAGATCGTCGATCAACCGGTTCAGGCGCTCGGCCTCGTCCGATAACGAATGGACGGCATCCATACTTAATGGACGAACCCCGTCCTCCATAGCCGCCAACTCGCCAGTTAAAACAGTCAGAGGGGTGCGAAGTTCATGGCTGATTTCCGCCAGCCAGCGGCGACGGGCGCTTTCCAGCTGTTCCAGATTTTCAGCCATTTCATCAACGTTCGATCCCAAGGCGGCGATTTCGTCGTTGCCAGACGTTCGAACGCGTGCGGAAAGGTCGCCACAAGCAATCGCTTCGGTTGCATATTGAACGCTCGTAATCCTGCGAACCCCGGCGCTGGCGATCAACCATGCAAAAACTGCTGATCCTACAAGCAACAGGCTGATTACGATAAGAGCGCCCATAAATTGGCTGCGCAGGAACCGCTCATCGACCGCTCGCGGAACGGCAGCGCGGGGGAGCAACCGCGCGGTTCCAATATTTTCGCCATCGAAACGGATAGGGCGTTCCAGGCTGTTCGCCTCCAAAGAAGCAGGGCCAGGTCGCGGTCCGAACACTAGACGATCCTGATCATCATAGACCCGCAGCCTGAGGCCAAAGGCGCCCGGAGGCGGACCGCGCCGACCCGTGTCGGGACGGTCGGGCACGGGCCCATCACCTGCGCCGTCCATTTGGGACGACGGAAAATTCGGGTTCAGGCCGCGAAGGCGGCCCGCGCGTGCCATTTGCTGAATGGATGATCGCAGGAATTCGTCGGAGTCCGCAGCGACAACAATAGCATCGCGTTCGGCAAGGAACACTTCGAAGTCCGCAACGAAACTGTCCATCGTTTCGACGTCGCGCGCATCAAGATAATCGCCAAAACCGCGATCGAGGTTCCAGGCCAACACTCCTGCCACAGACAAGGCTGACACCATCGCGGTGAGTGAGAGTAACAGGAACAATTTGTGAAAAATGCGCATGGCTTGGTTTAGATGCCCCGATCCTGATCGCCAACAACCACACGATTGTGAGCGAAATATGGAACCGGTTGCTTCCCGGTTACGGCCGTTCGCTCATCTTGCGCGTCAAACTCTGCTGCAATCAAAATACATCCACATTTGCGCATCAGGTGACGCTCCTGATCGGACGCGACGAGAGCAGGTAATCTTCAATGACAATTAAACGGATCGTAACGTTCATGCGTGCGCGGAACTGGACCGCGGTTTGTGCGGAATTGCTGATAGTGATTGCGGGCGTTTTGATCGGGTTCGAATTGCAGGATTGGCGCAACGACCTGAGCGACCAATCAGCTTACGTCGAATATCTTCACAGGATCGACGCCAATCTTGCCCTTTCGATGGAAATGAACCGTAATTTCAAAGCAGAAGCTTCGCGTAACGGCGAGCGCGCGCAGGATGCCGTGGCAATGCTGGAAGAGTGCTATGTTCCGAGCGGAAGTGAGGACGACTTTGCTTCGGCACTCTTTTTGCTTGGCAAAGCAAGCATGCCGATGCTGCGCAGTGATACGATCGACGAGATGCGGGCTGTTGGAAAGGGCGACCTGTTCGATGACGATTTGAAAACGGCAATCGGGAAGCTTGAACAGGATCAATTACGATCGGACGCACTGGAAAGGCAGATTGATCTGAGAATGGCGTCGCAACTCGATCTCGTTAATCGGCAGGTCCGCTTTAATCTGTCGAAAGACGCACATCCGAACGCACCTATCAAATCGGACGCCGCGACTTACGATTTTCCCGCCCTCTGTGGTGACACTGCATTTATCAACGCAGTTTCGGCACTGGCCGAACTCGATTATCGCGTTGCGACTGCCAATGCAAAGCGGCTGAAAAATCAGGCGACCGTGCGGGCCATGGTGCGAGCGCACATCAGAAATTTCACTAATCAGAATTGATTGCGGAATGGACGAGACATATCAGACACTTTCGAGTTACGAATGGACAGCTATGTTTGATATTGAAATTTAAGCTGTTATTCCGCTTTCCCCCCCCAATCTTCGACATTCAGGGGCCGCTCGGAATGCCCTGAAGGCGGACATCACTAGGGTCTCACGGCTATGACCGCTTTCAGGAGCCGCTGGCGATTGGGCTAACGACCGACATTAGGGCGCTTAGCTGACCGGCAAAAACTGAGCCGGATTCGGACAGACCGTTTTCGAGCGGCGGAGCATCAGAAGCTGCTGTTCCGCTAACGACCCCATTGAAGACGTTCGCATGGCATGGCACCTAGATTCTCATGATTGCGCTGCGCCTCGCTCTGGTCGTCCTATGGGTCATCCTCGCCGGCTACACGGCCCTTGTTGTCTTGAGCTATGGCTTGGGGTTGCTGCCCATTTTCTTCGGAGATATTGCCGCGATTACATGGCCGGGACAGTTCAACCTCGATTTCCTGTGCTTCCTCGTTCTATCCGCGCTGTGGACAGCATGGCGTAATGCGTTCTCCCGCGTCGGATTCTTTCTTGCCATTGCGGCTTTCTTCGGTGGGGCGGGGTTCCTTTTACCCTACCTCTTATTTCTGACATTCCGCGAGAGCCGCAACCCAGTTCGGGTTCTTGTGGGCAACCGAAATAATCGACGATAGCGTTGGCGTCTGCTTTCCACCCCAAAGGCGGAAATTCCGGGGCCGCTCGAGCCTTCCTGAAAGCGGACTCCGCCGAAGTCTGACGGCTTTGACCGCTTTCAGGAGCCATCGACCGATGGGCTAATGACCGGGGTTGGGGCGCGAAGCCGCCGTTGCGCGCAGCGCAACTTACGGCGAGGCGACTAAGAACAGATTATGCCCGCCCGCCGCGGCGATCTCCAGGGCGCGCTTGGCGGTCTCCTGCCCCTTGACGCGCCTGAGGTCGGGGCCGGGCGGGGCGGCTTCGATGGCGCCCGGCTGCGGTTCGGGAAGGCGTTGGGTCCCCTTCAGATGGTTGAGCAGGCTGGCGAGATCGGGCGCGGCCACCACCGGAACCTCGCTCGCCCATTTCGCTTCCGAGCCCTGCGCGTGCGGACAGATCAGCCCGCAGTCCTGCTCGCTCGCATGGATCGCCGCGAGCAGCACGCCGGGCGAGGGGACGATGCGCGCATCGAGCGCGAGTTCGCCGACCGCGACATACTCGATCAGCTGCTCGGCGTCGGTGACGCCCATGGCCGCGAGCAGGGCCAGCGCGATCGGTAGGTCGTAATGCGACCCCTCTTTAGGCAGATCGGCGGGCGACAGGTTCACCGTGATCCGCTTGGGTGGAAGGGCCAGCCCCATGGCTGACAGGGCCGCCTGCACCCGCTCGCGGCTCTCGCCCACCGCCTTGTCGGGCAGGCCCACGACCATGAAGCGCGGTAGGCCCGGTGCGACCTGGCATTGCACCTCCACGGCGCGCGCCTCCAGGCCGAGATAGGCCACCGTGCGAACCAGTGCGACCAAACCAACCCCCCTGAAGTGTCCCCGCCGTTAACCGTTCTTTGCGGGGAGAAGCGCCGCCTGTCGAGTGCGAAGGAGGCGGAAAAGCGCGGATCGCGTAAACGGAAATGAAAGGCCTGTTAGGGAAAGCCGTTGTGAGCTCTGCAAGTTCGCGCGGCGATACCCGGTCGCATGACCCGACTCGCCCCCTTTGCGTTCGCCGCTCTCACAACTGTCGCCGCATCGATGGTCGGCGCCGCGCCCGCTGCGGCGCAGTCGCTCGGCGTGATCCATCTCCCCAGCCAGCCGCTGGTCCTGGAAACGCAGCATCCGAAACTGCCCTACACCATGCCGAGCGTGGTCATTCCCGGGCAGACGTTGGTCTACGCCGTGGCCCCGACGAATCTGCCGGAATGGAGCCCTTCGCATTCGGGCCAGGCCTCCGCCGGGCGAGCGCAGACGCAACGCTTCGTCGAATCACATCGGGTTCGTCCCGCTTACGGAGCGGTCGAATATGGGCCGTTCCGGGTCATAGACGGCCAGACCGTCGCTCTCTTAGGCGAGACCGATTCGCGCACCCCGGCCCATTTCGCGCGTCTCCTGCGCGACCATCCCGGCCTGGCGCGGCTCGAAATGGTGGAATGCCCCGGCACGCTGGACGATCGGGCCAATCTCGAACTCGGCCGCATGATCCGCCGCGCTAGGCTCTCGACGGTGGTGCCGGCCAACGGCTCGGTGCGATCCGGCGCGGTCGAGTTGTTCCTGGCGGGCGTGGAGCGCCGAATCGACAATGGTGCCGAATTCGCCGTCCATAGCTGGCGCGACGAATACGGGCGCGAAGCGAGCGATTTCTCGATGGAAGCGCCGCAGAACCGCACTTATCTCGACTATTACCGCGAGATGGGCATGGACGAGGGACAGGCGCGCGCCTTCTATGCCATGACCAATTCGGTCCCGCATCATCGCGCCCGCTGGATGCGCGCGGGCGAGATGCGCGAATGGGTGGGCTATCGCGCCCCTGTCGAACGGGCTATGTCCGAGCGGGCGCAGCCGGCCCAGCGGGCGCAGAACCCGCGGATCGCCTATCTCTCGCTCGAGGTGTCGTGATCCCAAATCCGCTTGACGGAGGCGCAGGGCTACTCTAAGCGCGCCTCCTGTCAGCGGTCGCCTGAACGGGCGGCCCTTTTTATTGGTGCGGCCTGTCTGCGCCTTCGATCTATATTCTTGAGGACGATCCGATGAAGCGGACTTTCCAGCCTTCGAACCTCGTACGCGCCCGTCGCCACGGTTTCTTCGCCCGCAAGGCGACCCCGGGTGGCCGCAAGGTCCTGCGCGCCCGCCGCAAGCGCGGTCGCAAGAACCTCTGCGCGTAATCTGAGTGCACCCGCTTCGGCGGGTGCGTTATCCCGCGCCTGACGGCGCTGCGGGCGGCCATTCGGCCTTGCGGGCTCCTTACGGAGCCCGTTTTCGTGCGCGAGACATTTTCGTGAACGAGATGGCCGGTCGCAAGCGCGACCGCGCGCCCGCAGGCGCCCGAAGCGAAGCGGAGGATCAGCGCCGGGGACTGACCCGCGGAGGCGGGTCAGCAAAACCAAAGACTCTCTGCCCCCTCCACGCTATCTTCACGGCATGACCGCTCCCCTCTCCACCATTCGCAAGCGTGCCGACTTTCTCGCCGCGAATCGCGGGTTGCGCGTGGCGCGACCCAGCTTCGTGCTGCTGGCGCACCCGAATGACGGTCAGGGCAAGCGCTTCGGGATCACGGTGACGAAAAAGGTCGGCAACGCGGTCATCCGCAACCGGATGAAGCGGCGCTTTCGCGAATTGCTGCGCGCGGCCTTGCCGGAACGCGGGCTCGCCGATCACGATCACATTCTCATCGGGCGCGATGGCGGGATCGAGCGCGATTTTGCCAAGATGGCCGCGGAACTGGACGAAGCCCTGACTCGCGCCGCGGCGGGCAAGGGCGACAGGCGGAGGCCGCCTCATCGCTCGCGGGGGCGCGGCAAAGCGAGCAAAGCCAGCAAAGCCAGGGGCGCACAATGAAATACCCCCTGATCTGGATCGCGAGGGCTTGGCAGTGGGGGCCGAGCCGCATTCTGCCGCCCACCTGCCGCTTTGCTCCCTCATGCAGCGAATATGCAGTGCAAGCACTCTACAAGCACGGTGCAATCAGGGGTGGATGGCTTGCGACGAAGCGTATAGTGCGCTGCCACCCATGGGGTGGCCATGGCCACGATCCGGTGCCCTGAGGGCGGGCACTTGTTTTGAACCATGCTGCCATATCTTGATCATACACCTGGCGGATCCCATTCTCTCCGGCAGGCAATCGACGAACGGGACCGACCTTGAACAATTCGCGCAACCTGATCCTCGCGGTGGTGCTTTCGGCATTGCTGCTGTTCGGCTGGGACGCTGCCATGGGCTGGCTGTATCCGCAACCGGTGGAGGTCCAGCAGGCCGAGAAGGTGGACACGCCCGCCGAAAACGCGGCGTTGGCGAACAACGGAACCAATGGCGGCACTGTCGGCACCGGGCCGGCGGCGCCCACGGTCGATCTCGCGACCGCGCTGCGGGGCGGGAACCGGGTGCGGATCGATGCGCCGCGCGTGCAGGGATCGATCAATCTCCAGGGCGCGCGGATCGACGATCTGGTGCTCAAGGATTACCGCGAATCGACCGAGCCGGGTGCGGATTACGTTCGCCTGTTTTCGCCCGAAGGGACCGAGACCCAGCAATGGGCCGAATTCGGCTTCCTCGCCAACGGGCAGCGCGCTGGGATGGGCGCCACCTGGCAGGCTGATGGCGATGTCCTTTCGCCCGACAGCCCGGTCGTGCTGACGCGCACCGGCGAGGATGGCCTGCGCTATCGCATCGCACTGTCGATCGACGATGAATACATGATCACCGCGCAGCAGACCGTCGGCAATGCGGGAGCGGGCGCGGCGGTGATCCAGCCCTTCTCCTACATCGCGCGGACCAGCGACACCGCGACGCAGGATATGTGGATCGCCCATTCGGGTCCGATCGGCGTGTTCGACGGATCGGCGGATTACGACAATGATTACGACGATGTCGCCGAAG
The DNA here is from genome assembly GCA_009993605.1 of Erythrobacter sp. Classification (GTDB taxonomy): domain Bacteria; phylum Pseudomonadota; class Alphaproteobacteria; order Sphingomonadales; family Sphingomonadaceae; genus Qipengyuania. The sequence goes on along the minus strand of JAACTB010000012.1, from coordinate 174,354 downwards.
CGGGCAGCGTTGCCGCGCCTGGCCGTGCGGCTTGGCTTGGGTTTACGGACATCTACTGGCTCTCGGCGCTGGTCCCGGTCCAGACCGCCGAATTCCGCGCCGATTTTCGCAGCCTCGGCAACGATCTCTTCCGCGCCGACCTGATTCATGACCCGGTGACGCTCGCCGGAGGCCAGCAGACCTCCAGCAGCACTCGCCTGTTCGCGGGCGCGAAGGAAAGCTCGGTTCTCGACGCCTATCAGGATGCGGGCATCGCGCAGTTCGGCCTCGCGATCGACTGGGGCTGGTTCCGCTGGTTCGAAAAGCCGCTTCTGTGGCTGCTGCGCTTCTTCAACGGATTGGTCGGCAATTTCGGCGTCGCGATCATTCTGCTGACGGTGGTGGTCCGCGGGCTGATGTTCCCGGTCGCGCAGAAGCAGTTTTCCTCCATGGCCGCGATGAAGGCCATCCAGCCCAAGATGAAGGCGGTGCAGGAAAAGTATAAGGACGACCGGACGAAGCAGCAGCAGGAAATCCAGAAGCTGTTCAAGGACGAAGGCGTCAATCCGCTAGCCGGGTGCCTGCCCCTGATCCTCCAAATTCCGATCTTCTTCGCGCTCTACAAGGTGCTGATCCTCGCGATCGAGATGCGGCACGAAAAGTTCCTGTGGGTTCACGACCTTTCCGCGCCCGATCCGTGGAATCTCGCCAACGGATTGGCAGCTCTCGGCATCGAGGTGCCCGGATTCCTCATGATCGTGTTCGGCATCGGCGTGCTCGCCCTGTTGCTCGGCTTCACCATGTGGCTGACCTTCAAGATGAACCCCAGCGCGATGGACCCGGTCCAGCAGCAGATCTTCTCGATCATGCCGTGGATCCTGATGTTCGTGATGGCGCCGTTCGCCGCCGGCCTGCTGCTTTACTGGAACACCAGCAACATCCTGACGCTGGCGCAGCAGAAATATCTCTATTCCAAGAACCCGCAGCTACGCGCCGCGGCGGAGAAGGAACGCGCGGAGAAGGCCGCTGCGGCGGCAGCGAAGGCGAACGGGTGAGTATCGAGGAAGCCGAACAGGCGGAGCTGATCCGGCGCGCGGGCAAGCTGTTCTCGGGCCGGGTGGATTTCCTCCTGTCCGCGCCCCAGCTCAAATTCCTGCCCGATCCCGACGTGCCGGAAATCGCGTTCTGCGGACGCTCCAATGTCGGCAAGAGCTCGCTGCTCAACGCGTTGACAGGCCGCCGCGCGATCGCGCGCACCTCGGTGACACCGGGGCGTACGCAGGAGTTGAACTTCTTCGAGGTCGGCGAGCCGACGCAGTTCCGCCTCGTCGACATGCCCGGCTACGGCTTCGCCAAGGCCCCGGTCGCGGTGGTCGAGAAATGGCGCAAGCTGGTCCGCACTTATCTACGCGGGCGGCAGGTGCTGGCGCGCAATCTGGTGCTGGTCGACAGCCGCCATGGGCTGAAGGATGTCGATCGCGAGATGATGACGATGCTCGACGAAGCGGCGGTCGGCTATCGGGTGGTCCTGACCAAGGCCGACAAGATCAAGGCGAGCGATCTCGCCAAAGTGGTCGCCGCGACCGAAGCCGAAGCGAAAAAACACGTCGCCGCTTATCCGCATGTCCAGGTGACGAGCAGCGAAAAGGGCATGGGGATCGACGAATTAAGGGCAGCGGTGCTGAGCGACGCGGGGGTTTAGAGCGCGAGGCCTACCGCCGGTTCACGTATTCTGCGGTATTTTCGCGCGCTTCCAGTCCGCAACGCTTTATTCCGTGTTAACCTTCGCATGTCACAGGAATGGGGCCCATAAAAGGTTCACCCATCGAAGAGGCACGTGAATGAGCACGAAGGAAGTCTGGGCCCGAGCACTTTCTCATGTCGGGAATGGCGTCGTGATCTTGGACGAAGCCGAGATCATCCAGTTGATCGGCCCTAAGGCTCTTACCCTGTTCGGTTGCGATGCGCATTCGATCGGTGAAGGGAGCAACCTCGGAGAGTTTCTCGCCTGTATCGGTCGGAAAGTGGGCTGGTCTGAAGAGCGGATCGCCAATGTCCACGACAATCACCGGAAGTGGAAGTCGACGGGCGAGGACATGGAAATCTTCCATCATTTCGACGACGGGATGATCATCAGGATTTCCTATTTCCCTTCCCGCGACAACGGTGCCGTCCTGACTTACGATGACGTCACGATCGAGCGGCGGCTTGCCAGAATGGTGGAAGCGCGCGAGGCCGAGGCGGACCTTTTTCACGAACAGGTCCAATCCACGATTTCATCCGTGGCCGATGCATCGAAGGATACGCGCAGCCAGCATGGCCAAGGGCTGTCCGCGGCGCGCAAAGCGTCGGCCTATATCACCGAGCTCGCGACGGCTTCCGAGCGATCTGCGCACTCCTTGAACGCGGCATCGGCGATCACGGGCGAGATCGGCACGCTGTTCGAGCAACTGGTCTTCGATCTGGATGGCGTGGCGTCGGAAACCCGCATCGCCGTCGAGAGCGCCCGGGCAGGCAAGACCATTGCGGACACATGCGTCGCGCGGGTCGACAGCGCCAACGATGTCCTCGGTATCATTCGCTCGCTTGCCGACAAAAGCCGCCTTCTTTCGCTCAATGCCAGGATCGAGGCTGCCTTGGCCGGAAAGGCCGGTACCGGCTTCGCCGTGGTGGCGCAGGAGGTCAAATCGCTCGCTCAGCAGATTGACGATGCTGCGGCCAAGACGGAATCCGATCTGGTCGAGATGAGGGAAATGGTCGGCCATGCCTTGGCCGCCAATAATACGATCGAAGCGGCGATCGTCAGTATCAACGATCTTTCCCAGGCCTTGCGGACCAAAACAGCCGACCAAAAGACGAAAATGCGATCCGTGGCGCATACGATCGATGAAACGGCGGCAACGGCATCCTCCATGCGGGACATGAGCCGGAGAGCGGATCGTGATGTCGGCAAACTCGTCGCCACGCTGGACGGGACCGAGGAACGGTTTCGCAGCGTCGACCAGACGGTTTCGGTGCTCGTCAACGGTGCCGCGCGCTTCAGGGAAGCCCATCTGGCGAGAAGCGAAGCCGCTTAGGCGCGCGGAGACCCAGCTGCTCGACCGGCTTGCGGGCAGAATGTCGAGAATTTTGCGCTATTTCGCAAAGATCATCGCATCGTCGGCAAACGCCTTGAATTCCAGCGCGTTGCCGCTGGGGTCGCGGAAGAACATCGTGGCCTGCTCGCCCGGCTGACCCTTGAAGCGGATTGTCGGTTCCATCGCGAAGTCCGTGCCCGCTGCGACGAGCCGGTCCGCCAGTTTCTGCCAGTCCTCCATCTCCAGCAGAACGCCGAAATGCGGGACGGGCACGTCGTGGCCGTCGACGGAATTGCTGGCACGGTCTCCGGCCTCGCCGCCCATATGCGCGACCAATTGGTGGCCGAAGAAATCGAAATCGACCCACTCGTCCGAACTGCGTCCTTCAGAACAGCCGAGCAGATCGCCGTAAAAGGCGCGCGCTTCCGCAAGGTCGCGGACGGGGAAGGCGAGGTGGAAGGGGCGCAGGGTCATGGCGGCTTTATATCGCGCCCGGGCGACCGCGAATAGGGCCGGTATCCGCCTCGACAGCATTGGACTGAGCCTCTACCGCGCATCCAACCAAGCGGGGCATCCCATGAAACTCATCATCGGCAACAAGAACTATTCCAGCTGGTCGCTGCGCGCCTGGCTTGCGGTCAAGCAATCGGGCCTCTCCTTCGAAGAGATCACCGTGCCGATGTTCGGCGAACAGTGGGAAAACGCCAAGCAGCAGCAGGACGGGTTCCAGGCCTCGTCGGGCAAGGTGCCGATCCTGTGGGACGGGGAGACGGTGATCTGGGACAGCCTCGCCATCCTCGAATATTGCGCCGACAAGGTCGGGCGAGACCGCTTCTGGCCGAAGGACGATACCGCGCGCGGCATGGCTCGCGCGATGGTGGCGGAAATGCATTCGAGCTACGGCGCGCTGCGCAGCGAATGCCCGATGAATATCAGGAAGCGCTTCGACGGCGTTAATCTCACCGATGCCTGCAAGCACGACATCGTGCGCATCCTCGGCCTGTGGGCGGAGGCGCGGGCGCGCTTCGGCGATGGGGGGCCGTTCCTGTTCGGCACGTTCGGCGCGGCGGACGTGTTCTACGCGCCGGTGGTCAGCCGCTTCATCAGCTACGGTATCGGCGTGCCCGGTTTCGCCGCGACCTATATGGAAGCGGTGTGGGAGCATGACTGGATGCAGAGCTGGATCGCGGCCTCCGACAACGAGGAATGGGTGATCGAGCAATACGAAACCGCGCCCGGAGAAGCGTGATGCGGATATTTTCGATACTGCTCGCCGCTCTGGCGCTGGCATTGCCGCAGGCGGCGTCGGCCTGGGGGTTCTACGCCCACACCATCACTGCCGACATTGCCGAAGCGAATGTGAAGCCGGAAACGCGTCGCGCCATCGAGCGGTTGATGCGGGCCGAGGACCAGATCGGCACGCCCGATTGCCCGCTGGCGAGCATCCAGGACGCGTCGGTATGGCCTGATTGCCTGCGCGGCGAAGGCTGGCGCTGGGCTTATACCTTCGCCTGGCATTACCAGACCGAACCGATCACCGAGGAATACAGCGACCGCAAGAACTGTTCGGGCGGGTCCTGCGTCAGCGCGCAGGTCACGCGCAACCAGCGCGTGCTCGCCGACGAGAGCCTGCCCGCGAATGTCCGGCTGGAAGCGCTCGCCTTCCTCGTCCATTTCGCAGGCGACATCCACATGCCGCTCCATTCGGGCGATCTCGACGATCGCGGGGGGAACGACCGGGTGGTCGATTACGGGATCGTGCCGGAATTGAACCTGCACTGGATCTGGGACGGGCCCCTGGCCGAGCGTGCGATCAGCGGCAATCCGCCGGTGGTGCGCCGCTACACCGCTGCCGAGCGCGCCGAACTGGCGGGCGGCGGCCCGGCGGATTGGGGCCGCGAGAGCTGGCAGCTGTCGCGCGATTTCGTCTATCCCAACGCCTATGGCTGCGATCCGTGCACGGGCGATCTGGCGGAGCGCACCGTGCTCGACCAGCAGGCGATCGATCGCGCCATCCCGATCGCGCGGCGGCGCGTCTTGCAGGCGGGATTAAGGATCGCCGAATATCTCGACGCCGCCTTCGCGCCGGGCCCGCTGGTCGCGGACGAACGCTAAGCCGGACGTTCCGCGTCGTAGCGGGTGCCGTCCTTGCGGGCGTATCCCTCGGCATCGAAGGCGAGATCGATGTCGGAATATTCGCCGAAATCCTCGGTCCGGTCGCCTGCGCTGATCGCTACGAACACGCAGTCGCTGTCGGAGCGGTTGTGAAGCCGGTGGCCGTCCCGGATCCCGGCGGGCCAGACGAGGATGTCGCCGGGATGGACGGCGGTCTCGCCCGCATCCTCGATCAGCACCGCTTTGCCTTTCATTATCACGACCAGTTCGTCCTGCCCGCCATGCCAGTGGCGCTGTGAGGAAAACGCGCCCGGTTTCAGCACCACATGGCTCGCGCCGAGCTTCGTCAATCCCGCGACCGGTGCGAGACGGCGATACCAGCGGTCCTGGACGTCCGCATCGTATGGCGCCGGGTAGCCCGTGAGATTGGTCTGCGGGATCGCATCGAGATCAAGCTTGGGCATGGGCGCACACTCCTGCTAGCGCGCTCAGAATGACCGATGTTCTCGATTTCGCCAAGCGCCTGATCGCCGTGCCCAGTGTCACCCCCGCCATCGGCGCCGTGTTCGATGCTATGGAGGAGATGCTCGCGCCTCTGGGCTTCACGGTAACGCGTTTCACGCGCGGCGAGGGCGAGGCGGGAACCCCTGAGGCGCCGGTCGAAAATCTCTTCGCTGTGCGCCGCGGCCCGCCGGGATCGAAGCACTTCGCCTTCGCCGGCCATCTCGACGTGGTCCCCCCGGGCGAGGGCTGGGCGAGCGGGGCGTTCGAGCCGGAAATCCGAGGCGATCTCCTCTACGGGCGCGGCGCGGTCGACATGAAGGGCGCCATCGCCTGCATGGCGGCGGCGGTGGCGGATGTGCCGGAGGATGCGGGTACGGTCAGCTTCATCATTACGGGCGACGAGGAAGGCCCCGCTCTGCACGGAACGCGCGCGCTGATCGACTTGATGCGCGAGCACGGCGAAAAGCCCGATCTCTGCCTCGTCGGCGAGCCCACCAGCGTCAATCGCCTGGGTGACATGATGAAGATCGGTCGCCGGGGCTCGGTCAACATCTGGCTGGAGGTCGAGGGGACGCAAGGCCACGTCGCCTATCCCCACCTCGCCGACAATCCGATTCCCAAGCTCGTCGCCATGTTGGCCGAATTGGACGCGCTGATCCTTGACGAAGGCACCGACTGGTTCCAGCCCTCCAATCTCGAGATCACCGATCTGGAGGTCGGGAACACCGCCCACAACGTCATCCCCGCCGTGGCCAAGGCGCGGATTTCGATCCGCTTCAACGACACGCATTCGGGCACCTCGCTTTCCGAAAAGGTCGTCGCCATCGCGAAGAAGCATGGCGGCACCGCGCTGCCCATCGTCTCAGGCGAGCCGTTCCTCACCCCGCCGGGCGAGTTTTCCGCCATCATCGCCAACGCAGTGGAGGCGGAAACCGGCGTCGATCCGGAGCCTTCCACCACCGGGGGCACGTCCGACGCGCGCTTTCTGCGCGCCGTCTGTCCGGTAATCGAATTCGGGCTGGTCAATGCGACCATGCACAAGCGCGACGAGGCCGTGGCGGTCGAGGATCTGCGCGTCTTGGCCCGGATATACGCCCGCATCGTCAAGGCGGCGCTCGCCTGATCCTCTCGGTTCCGGGGAGGATACGTACGAGCACGCTTCCCTTCCCTCCTCGCTTTGCGTAGCTTCGCGCGAAATTTGGGTAGGGAAGCCAAAACATGAAAACCTGGTTCGCCATTCCGCTGTGGCAGCGCGTCATCGCGGCGCTCGTTCTCGGCGTGATTGTCGGCTTCGTCTGGGGGCCGGGCGCAGAGAGCATCAAGATCATCGGCGATATCTTCATCGCCTTCATCAAGATGCTGGTCGTCCCTCTGATCTTCTTCAGCCTCGTGGCGGGCGTCGCCAGTATCGGGGATTTGCGGAAGCTCGGCAGCGTCGGCTGGCGTGCGCTGCTGCTGTTCGTCGTAACCGGGCAGCTGGCGGTGTGGCTCGGCCTTGCCATCGGCAGCTTCTTCACCCCCGGATCGCGCATCGACGGCAGCACGATGACGCTCGATCAGGGCGCGCTCGAAAACGCGCAGGCGCGGCAGGAACAGGCGGTCACCTTCCGCGACATGATCCTCGAGGTCGTGCCCGACAGCCCGGTTCAGGTGATGGCGGACGTTAACGTGCTGCCGCTGATCGTTTTCTCGCTCTTGATCGGCATCGGCATTCTGATGGCGAAGGAAGAGGGCAAGCCCGTGCTCGCCATCTTCGAAAGCGGATCGGTGGTGATGCAGAAGGTCACCATGATCGTGATGGAACTGACTCCGTTCGGCGTATTCGCGCTGATGGCGTGGGTGGCGGGCACGCTGGGGCTTCAGGCGCTGCAGGCGCTCGGTATCCTCGTCGCGCTCAATTATTTCGGCTGTCTGCTGATCATCGGGTTGATCTATGCCGGGATGATCAAATTCCTCGCCAAACTGCCGGTGATCGATTTCTTTCGCGGGATCACCGATGCGATGGCGGTCAGCTATTCAACCGCGAGCTCCAACGCGACGCTGCCGGTCACGCTGCGCTGTGCGGAGCGCAATCTCGGCGTGTCCAAATCGGTCGCCGCCTTCGTGATATCGCTGGGAGCGACGATCAACATGAACGGCACGGCCATGTATCTCGGCCTCGCCACGATCTTCGGGGCGCAGGCCTTCGGCGTGCCGCTCAGCTGGAACGATTATTTCCTCATTTCCATCCTCGGCACTCTGGGCGCGATCGGCGCTGCGGGCATTCCGGGTGCGGGCCTGATCATGATGGTGCTGGTGTTCGGCGCGGTCGGCGTGCCGCTCGAAACCATCGCGCTGGTCGCGGGGATCGACCGCATCATGGACATGATGCGCACCACGACGAATGTTTCGGGCGATGCGGCGGTGGCCGTGACGGTGGCAAGCATGACCGGCGAGCTGGACCGCGCAGAGATGATCTCGGCGGATGATGTCTGAGAGTTAGGAGCCGGTCGAATCCGTCTCGCGATCGACGTATTCGACCGGCACGAATTCGCCCAAGCCGCACACGGCGCCTTGCGACGCTCCGCCACCGATCGGGTCGATTACGCGAATGGTCTGGTTCGCGCATAATTGTCCGGCCAGCGGTTCGTAGGCGATCGAGCGCAGCGATTCCAGACGCGGGCAGGGCGAGGGAAGCGTGTTGCGATAGGTCGTCGCGCCCAGGCGGAAATCGATCGTGCGGTCGTCCTGCACCGTCTGGCGGGATATAAGCGAGGTGTTGATGCAGCGCTGTGCCTCGCCCACCGCAGCGGCGGGACGAGCGTCGCTCACGAAGTCGCGACCGCTGTCGAGAGGGGCGCACGCGACTGCCAGCGTCAGCGGCATGGCGATCAGAGTGGGGCGGAGCATCGGTCGTCTCCTCGAAAGCGCAGGGACTATGCCTTTCGAACCGGTGCCTTGCGCTGCGGTTCCGGTGTCTTCTTCCGGTAGCTGCACAGATCCACCACCCGGCAGCGCCAGCATTCGGGCGTGCGCGCCTTGCAGACATAGCGGCCGTGCAGGATCAGCCAGTGATGGGCGTGGAGGCGGAAGGGCTGGGGGACGCGCTTTTCCAGCTTGGCTTCGACCTGATCGGGCGTCTTCCCCTTGGCGAGGCCGGTGCGGTTGCCGACGCGAAAAATATGGGTGTCGACCGCGAAAGTCTCCTGCCCGAACCAGCAATTGAGCACGACGTTTGCAGTCTTGCGCCCCACGCCGGGCAGGCGGACGAGATCCTCGCGTGTGTCGGGCACCGTGCCCCCATATTCGTCGACCAGCAGCTGCGAGAGCGCGATCACGTTCTTCGCCTTGGAATTGAACAGGCCGATCGTCTTGATTTGCTGTTTCAACCCCTCCTCGCCGAGGTCTAGCATCTTTTGCGGCGTGTCGACTTTGGCGAAAAGCGCGCGCGTCGCCTTGTTCACCCCGATATCGGTCGCCTGCGCCGAGAGCGCCACGGCTACGACGAGCTGATAGGCGTTGCCGTATTCGAGCTCGGTTTCGGGCGCCGGATTGTCCTCGGCGAGCCGGCGGAAGAATTCGAAGATCTGATCCCTGGTCATGCGCGTCAGAGGCCGAGGACGTCGTCCATCCGGTAGCGCCCCGGCTCGCGTCCGATCAGCCATTGCGCCGCACGCACCGCGCCCCTTGCGAAGATCGAGCGGTTCTCGGCGCTGTGCGAAAAGGTCAGCCGCTCCTCCTCGCCCGCCAGGATCACGCTGTGTTCGCCCGCCACCGTGCCGCCGCGCAGGCTGGCGAAGCCGATTGCGCCTTCGGCCCGTGCCCCCGTCTGGCCGTCGCGGCCCCGCTCCGTGTTTTCCGCAAACGCAATGCCGCGCCCTTCGGCGGCGGCCTCGCCGAGAAGAATCGCGGTGCCGCTGGGCGCATCGACCTTGCGGCGATGATGCATTTCGAGGATCTCGATATCCCAGTCCGGCCCCAGACGCTGCGCCGCCTCGCGCACGAGATGGGCAAGCAAGGTCACACCCAGCGAGGTATTGCCCGTCTGAAGGACAGGCACCGCGCGCGCGGCGTTGTCGATCGCCAGATGGTGGCGCGCTTCCAGCCCGGTCGTGCCGATCACCAGTGGAATGCCAGCCCCGATCGCGGCGTGGAGATTGGCTTCGAGTGCCCGCGGTGCCGAGAAATCGACCAGCACGTCCGACCGGTCGGCAAGGCCCGCCGCATCGCCACCGCGATCGATCCCGCTCGACAATTCGTGGTCCGACTGCTCCACGACGGAGATCAGAGCCGCGCCCATCGCTCCTTCGCTGCCGATGATGCCGATGCGCGCCATTGCCACTCCCCGTTAGCCTGTGCTTCAACGCCCGCATGGCCGACCGATCCGACATACGCAATATCGTCATTCTCACCGGCGCGGGCGTCAGCGCGGAAAGCGGCATCGACACCTTCCGCGCCGAGGGCGGCTTGTGGGAGCAGCACAGGGTCGAGGATGTCGCCACGCCCGAAGCGTTCGCGCGCGATCCCGAGCTGGTCCTGCGCTTCTACGACATGCGCCGCGAAGCCATCCAGACGAAGCAGCCGAACCCCGCGCACGAGGCGCTGGCGAGGCTGGATCGTGAATGGGAGGGCGAGCTGCTGATCGTGACGCAAAATGTCGACGATCTGCACGAACGCGCCGGGGCGAGGCGCGTGCTGCACATGCACGGCACGCATTTGAACGCCTGGTGCACCGCCTGCGACGCGCGCAGCCCGTGGCGCGGCACGCTGATCGACCGGCCCGCCTGCCCCGAATGCGGCGAAAAGGCGCTGCGCCCCGATGTCGTCTGGTTCGGAGAGATGCCTTACGAGATGGACCGCATCTTTTCCGCGTTGCGCGAGGCGGATCTGTTCGTCTCGATCGGCACGTCGGGCGCGGTCTATCCCGCCGCCGGTTTCGTGCGCAACGCGCGCGATCTGGGCGCCCGTACGCTCGAACTCAATCTCGAAGCCAGCCAGGGCTCACACTTGTTCGACGAATCCCGCCACGGCCCGGCGAGCGTGCTGGTGCCCGAATGGGTGGACGAGATGCTGGGCTGACGATTGCGCCGAGGCATGCGGCTCAATGCGAGAGGCGCCAGTTGCGTCGCAGCCACCATCCCAGGCCCGCGAAAAACAGCGCGAGGCCGACAATGGCGACGAGGTAATGCGGCACCCGCTCCAGCCGCGCACCCAATCCCGCCAGCGTGGCGGCGAGGCTGTATCCGACCATGCTGACGAGGCTCGCCCATAGTAGCGCCGCCAGCGCGTTCAGCGCAGCAAAGCGCCGCCAGCCGATCCCGGTTGTCCCGATCGCGATCGGACTGACCGTGCGCAGTCCCCAGAGGAAGCGGAAGACAAGGATGAAGCCGGTCGGATGGTGCGCGATCGATCGAAGCGCGCGGGCGAAGGCGGGCTTGGCGGTCCAGCGGGTGAGACGCGGGTGATGGCGATAATGGCGCCCGACCAGGAAGAAGACCTGATCGGCGAGGAACGATCCTATCGCTGCGGCGGCGATCACAAGGGGAAGTGCGAGCAGGCCGCGATGCGCGAATAATCCTCCCGTGGCGACCGCGGTCTCGCCCTCGACTGCGGCACCCACGAACACCGCGAAAATTCCGAAGCGCGCGATCAGCGCCTCGATGGTCATCCCTGCGATCCGCACCCCCGGCAGGCCGGGTCCTTCCCGATGCGGAAACTGCGCATTGCGGGGGCCATTCCGTCCAAGAGATGCACCGTCCCCCATTGCGCGCCGCCGTAATCGGTCACGCCGTCGAGCAGGGCGCGCACCGCCTGCATCGCCGCGAAGCTGGCGGTCCAGCCCGCCATGGCGCCCAGCATCCCGTCTTCGGCGCAGGTGTCGCAATCGTCCGCGTCGAAAGCATCGCCCACGAAGCAGCGGTAGCAGGCCTGATCCTTCCGGTGCCCGGCGAAGACGCCAACCTGTCCCTGAAAACGGCCGACTGCCGCAGCGAGCAGTGGCACACCCGCCCGCACGCAGGCATCCGACACGGCGAGGCGTGTGGCAAAGGTGTCGGTCCCGTCGAGGACGAGGTCCGCGTCTCTCACCAAAGCCTCGGCATTGGCGGCATCGATCCGGCGGTCGCTGATCGTCACGTCGAGGTCCGGGTCGAAACCGGTGATCCAGCGCTTGCCGATCACCGCCTTGCCGTGGCCGATATCGCGCGTCGTGTAGAGCGTCTGGCGCTGGAGATTGGACAGTTCGACCCGATCGTCGTCCACCAAAGTCAGTTTCCCGATTCCCGCCGCCGCAAGATATTGGAGGGCGGGGCTGCCGATCCCGCCCAAGCCGATCAGGACCAGATGCTTGCGCGCCAGCGCGACCTGGCCTGCGCCGCCGATCTCCGGCAGGACGATATGGCGTGCGAACCGATCGAGGCGCGGTTCGGAGAGGGTCGGGGCAGGCGTCACGTCTCGCTGTCCTCGACAGCGCGCTCTTTCTTGAAGCCGTGCATTCCGTTCCACCATTGCAGCGCGATCACCGCGCCCTTGGACGGTTGGATCAGCGCCAGCAGCATCGCCACCGCCATGGCGAAGACGATCGCGGTGAGGGCGAGGATCGACAGGTCGAAATCGAGCACCAGCATGATCAGGATCGGCGCGAGCACGTGTCCGGTTATGAAGATGGCGACATAGGCTGGAAAGTCGTCCGATCGCTGCTCCCGCAGATCGAGCGCGCAGCACGGGCAATGGTCCTTCGGCTTCAGCCAGGCGCGGAACAGCTTTCCCTCGCCGCAGCGCGGGCACTTGCCGAGGAACCCGCGCAGCAGCGCTGCCGGGAAATTCTGCGGCAACTCATAAGGTGGAGGGGAAGGAACCATGCAAGGTCCCTAGAGGCTTGCAGCCCGGCTCGGAACCGTTTTTCGACCTTGGTGGGGCCCGTGAAAAACGCGCTCGGATCCGTTAGCTCTCCAGCTGCCGCAGCAGGCTGCGCACGTCGCCGTCCATATCGGCATCGCGCTGGCGCAGATCCTCGATGAGCCGCACCGCGTGAATCACGGTGGAATGATCGCGTCCGCCGAACTTGCGGCCGATTTCGGGATAGCTGCGCGGTGTGAGCACCTTCGAAAGATACATCGCCACTTGGCGTGGACGCACCACCGCGCGGGCGCGGCGCTTGCTCGACATTTCGCTGCGGTCGATGCGGTAGAACTGGCAGACGGTGCGCTGGATCTCGTCGATCGTGATCCGGCGGCGATTGGCCGAAAGGATGTCGGTCAGCTGCTCTTCAGCCAGCTGCAAGGACACTTCCTGGCCAGTCAGCTGGGCATAGGCGATCAGCTTGTTGAGGCCGCCAACCAGCTCGCGGACGTTGCGCGTGATGGTGCGGGCGAGGAAATCGATCACGTCGCCCGGCACTTCGAGCGGGGCGAACTTGGTTAGCTTGGATTCGAGGATCGACTTCCTGAGCTCGATATCGGCGGGCTGCATGTCCGCGACGAGCCCCATCGAAAGACGGCTGAGAAGGCGCGGTTCGACCCCGTCGAGCGCCTGAGGCGCGCGGTCGGCGGCGAAGACCAGGCGCTTGCCCTCGGCCAGAAGCGCGTCGATCGTGTAAAGCAGTTCCTCCTGCGCCGATGCCTTGCCGATAATGAACTGGATATCGTCGACGAGCAGCAGATCGAAGCTGCGCAGGCGCGCCTTGAACTCGATCATCTGGTTCTGCTTCAGCGCCTGGACGAATTCGACCATGAAGCGTTCGGCGCTGCAATAGAAGATGCGGCTGCGCGGATGGGCCTTCAGAAAGCTGTGGCCGATGGCGTGGAGAAGATGCGTCTTCCCCTGGCCGGTTCCCGCCTTGAGATAGAGCGGGCTGAATTGCGGCCGTTCGGGCGCGGCCATGCGCTGCGCCGCGTTGCAGGCAAGGACGTTCGCTTCGCCCGTGACGAATGCGGCGAAGGTCAGCATCGGGTCGAGCCCGACGCTGGAGGTGAAGCCGGTATCGCCGATCGTGTCGGCGGCGATCGCCATCATTCCGGTATCGGCACCGTCATTGGCGGCGCGGCGGCCATCGGTGTGGACGTGCAGATCGGCGACCTTGCGGCGGCCGGGGTGGACGCTGATCCGCACATTGCGCACTTCCGCGCAGGCGATCTTCCAGGCGAGCGACAGGCGGTCGGCAAAGCGGTCCTGCACCCATTTGGCGGCGAATTCGGTGGGCAGGAACAGGTCGAGCGTCCCCGTTTCGCGGTCGATGCCGCCGACCTGGATCGGCTTGATCCACTGACTGTGCAATTGATGACCGAGGTCCTTGCGCAGGCCCTGGCTGATATCGCCCCAGTCCGCCGCAAGATTGATAGCTTCGAGGTCTTCCATGAATTCGTCCCGACCCTTCTGCCGTTCCGGTCGGCGCTCCTGCGCGCCGCCATTTTTTCTACTCATCGTACCCCCGCACCCGTCCCGTCACCGGAAGCGTGGTCGCTCCCGATGGTAAAGCCGCCCAAAGGCGTTTCGATAAAGCTTCGCACCGCTGCGGAATCGCTGTCCCGCAGGCTCCCCCGCTCGATCAGATTGTGAAGCCGGGCGCTGTGCATTCGCTCGGCGTGGCCATGTTCTAAGTCGGTCTCGGAGCGAGTCGCAAGTGGGGACAAGGCAAAAAATCTGAAATAAAGCGCTTGACCGGCCAAGACCCGCAGAGCCCCGTTCAAGCCGATGATATCGTTCGATTTTGCCGCTTTTGGGGGCTGCGAATCATGACATTACCGAAGCTTGCCTGTGGGTTGTGTTACGGCGCGGTTACGCCCTCGCGATGCAGCGCGACAGGGGTGATCCGAACGTCAAAAGGCCGCCGCGATCGCCCGCGACGGCCTTTCCGAATATAGTGCCTTGCCGACCCAGTCGGGGCCGGCGCGCGTCCGGTCTTTAAAGAGCGGCGACGCGCTTCGACAGACGGCTCATCTTGCGCGAGGCGGTGTTCTTGTGCAGCACGCCGCGCGACACGCCGCGCGCCAGTTCGGGCTGCGCGGCCTTGAGCGCGTCGGTCGCGGCCTGCTTGTCGCCTTCGGCAACCGCGCTCTCGACCTTCTTGAGGTGCGTGCGGATGCGGCTCATGCGGGCGGTGTTCACTTCGGCCCGGCGCTCGTTGCGGCGGATGCGCTTCTTGGCTTGCGGCGTATTGGCCATGTCGGTCCTTGTCTGGCTCGTAGCTTTGGCGCCTGCCTGATGGAGCGGCGCGGTGGTTGATCGAATCTCGGATTAAGAGACGGCGCGTTACCGCCGGAAAGCGGCGCACATACGCAGGCGGGCGCGAATCGTCAAGGAAATTGCCCGTCGCGAAAATCAGCGCTGGCAGACCGGGCAGAACCAGGTGCTGCGACCGCCCTGGACGACGCGGCGGATCGTGCCGCCACAGCCCTCCCGATCGGCGCGGTGGCAGGCCTGCCCCTCGCGCCCATACACGTCGAAGCGAGTCGCGAAATAGCCGAGTTCCCCGTCGGGTTGCGCGAAATCGCGCAAGGTCGAGCCGCCATCGCGAATCGACTGTTCGAGCACGTCGCGGATCGCGGGGACGAGGCGTTCCAATTGAGGGCGGGTGACTTTCGATCCAGCCTTTCGCGGATCGATCCGCGCCCGCCACAAGGCCTCGCAGACATAGATATTGCCGAGCCCCGCGACGACGCGCTGATCAAGGAGGAGAAGCTTGATCGCGGGTTTGCGCCCTTTCGTCGCCTCGCGCAGATGGAAAGCGGTGAGCGCGTCGCCGAGCGGTTCGGGCCCGAGGGCGGCGAAGGGTTTCCAGCGATCGAGTTCGGGCGCGAACAGCAGGTCAACCGACCCGAAACGTCGCGGATCGTTCAGGGCGAAGCGGTGATGGGCGGTTTCCAGGACCAGATGGTCGTGCGTCTCGTCGCGTTCGGGGTCGATCCGCCAGCGCCCGCTCATGCCGAGGTGGAAGACCATCACGTGATCGCGATTCGTATGGATCAGCCCGTATTTAGCCCGCCGCGACAGGCCGGAGACCTGTGCGCCCGTCAGCGCCTGGACGAGACCGGGCGGGAAGGGGCGGCGCAGATCGGGCCGATTGACCGTGACGCGCGTGATCGTCGCGCCGTCGAGAAATCGCGCCAGCCCGCGCACCGTGGTTTCGACTTCGGGAAGTTCCGGCATCCGGGGCCTCTGACACCCCTTTGCCCTCCCGGCAATTCCCCCTAAGGCCTTGAACCATGAACGACGCTGAGCACGACACCGTCTCCTTCGGGTACGAAGACATCGCCGCAGACGAGAAGACCGCCCGCGTCGGCGCCGTCTTTTCCAATGTCGCGAGCAAATACGACATCATGAACGATGCAATGTCGGGCGGCATGCATCGCCTGTGGAAGGACCGCTTCGTCAATCGCGTGAAGCCGCAATATGGCGAGGCTGTGCTGGATATGGCGGGCGGCACGGGCGATATCGCCTTCCGCATGGCGACGCGCGGGGCGGAAGTGACCGTGGCGGACATCAATCAGGATATGCTCGACGTCGGGATCGAACGGGCGATGGAGCGCGGGATCACCGGCTTGTCCTGGTCGTGCCAGAATGCGGAGGAACTGACCTATCCCTCGCGCCAGTTCGACGCCTATACGATCGCCTTCGGCATCCGCAACGTGACCCGGATCGATCAGGCGCTGAAGGAAGCGCATCGCGTCCTCAGGTACGGGGGACGGTTCTTTTGCCTCGAATTCTCGACCGTCGAATGGCCGGGGTTCAAGGAGGCGTATGATTTCTACTCGCATAAGCTCGTGCCGCAGATCGGCAAGATGGTGGCGGGTGACGAGGACAGCTATCGCTATCTGATCGAATCGATCCGCCGTTTCCCCCCCATGCCCGAATTCGAGCGCATGATCCGCGATGCAGGCTTCGAAAACACCCGGGTCGAACCGATCATGGGCGGATTGGTCGCGATCCATTCCGGCTGGAAGGTTTGACGATTTGACCAGACCGGCCACGCATATCTGGCGGCTCCTGAAATGGGGCCGCACGCTCGCGCGGCATGGGGCGCTGCGCGGGATCGAGCGCGATCCGAACACGCCCGTGCAAGTCAAGCGGCTGGCGCGGCTGGCGCGCTTCGGCACCATCCAGCCCAGGGAACCCGATTACGCAGGCGCTTTCCAGGCGATCGGTCCCGCCGCGATCAAGCTCGGCCAGACGCTGGCGACCCGGCCCGATCTCGTCGGTGACGATGCGGCGCGCAACCTGTTGGGCTTGCAGGACAGCCTCCCGCCTGTGCCCTTCGCCGAGATCGAGGCGGCGATGGAGGCGGCCTACGGCCAGAAGCTCGAGACGCTGTTCGCCAGTATCGAGCCCGATCCGGTCGGCGCGGCCTCGATCGCGCAGGTTCATCGCGGGGAGACGACCGACGGGCGCACCGTCGCCATTAAAGTGCTGCGCCCCGGCATCCGCGAAAAGTTCGCGCGCGACATCCAGACCTATGAATGGGCCGCCGCGCATCTGGAAGCCATGGGCTCGCCCGAGGCGCGAAGGCTGCGGCCCGCGCTGACGATCGCGAATTTCAAGCGCTGGACCTTGCGCGAACTCGACCTGAGACGCGAAGCGGCGAGCGCGTCCGAACTCGCCGAAGCGATGCGTGGCACGGCGCGCTACATGATCCCACAGGTCGATTGGGATCGCACCAATGGCCGGGTGATGACGATCGAATGGATCGACGGGATCAAGATCTCGCGCACCGAGGATCTGATCGCCCAGGGCCACGATCTCGCCGATCTGGCGGAACGGCTGGTGCTCGCCTTTCTCAAACAGGCAATCAGCTACGGCTATTTCCACGCCGACATGCATCAGGGCAATCTGTTCGTGAAACCGGACGGGACGATCGCGGCGATCGATTTCGGGATCATGGGCCGGATCGACCGGCAGGCGCGGCAATGGCTGGCGGAAATCCTCTACGGGTTGACGACGGGCGATTATCGCCGCGTCGCCGAAATCCATTTCGAGGCGCAATACGTCCCCAGCCACCATTCGGTCGACGAATTCGCCACCGCGCTGCGGGCGGTTGGCGAACCGATGCGCGGCAAGCCGGTGAGCGAATTGAGCGTCGGCCAGATGCTCGACGGGCTGTTCGCGATCACCCGCGATTTCGACATGCAGACCCAACCGCATCTTCTGCTGCTTCAGAAAACGATGGTGATGGTCGAGGGGATTGCGACGCAGCTCAATCCCAGGATCAACATGTGGGATGTCAGCGCCCCCTTCGTGCGCGAATGGATCCGCGACGAATTGGGGCCGGAAGCCGCACTGGCGGACCGCATCCGCGAAGATACCGAGACGCTGCTGCGCGTGCCCGCGCTGATCCGGCGGCTGGAGGAAATGTATCCCCCGCGCGGCGGGGCGCCCGAGCCGCCGCCTTTGCCCGACATCGAACTGATCGGTGAGAGGCATTCTCGCGAGAGCGGCTGGCTCGGCTATCTCGTCGCGGCTCTGGGGGGAGGGGGTCTGGCATGGCTGGCAGCGGCGCAGGGCTGGATCGGCTAGGTCTCGCCCGGTTCGGCGCGCTCCCCGAGCGGCCGCTGCGCCTTTTGCCGCGCTGGCTGGGGATCGTCCTGCTGATCCTGACGGGTATCGCCTGCATCGGCAATGCAGTGAGCCTGCAAACGCTCGACAAGCGCCTCGAAACCCTGAATGCCGTGCGCAGCGAGGACGGCGCGCGGGTCGACATGGACCTCTACCGCACGATCAATGCGCGCGTGGCGGCGGGGGAGGATTACTACGAAGTCGCCACCGACGAGCATCGGCGCTCGAATTATCCGACCGCCCCCTTCGTAACGGTGCGCACACCGGTATTGGCCTGGACCACGGCGTTATGGGGAGCCGCAGATTGGCGGGCCATCGCGATCCTGTTGTGGGTCGCCAATATCCTAGCCTGGCATGCGGCGCTGGCGAAGCGCGGATCGCGGTTCGAGCGGATGGGCGCGGCAGGGCTGGTGGCGCTGTTCGGCGTGGTCGCTCTGATTCCCGAGATCGCGACCAGTCACGAAGCGCTTGCCGGACTGATGATTTCGCTCGCGCTGGCTCTGTCCGAACGATTTTTTCCGGCGGCGCTGGCTCTGGCCGTTTGCGCCAGCGCGCTGCGGCTGCTCGCCGTGCCGTTTCTGTTATTGTGGACCGCGCTGGCGATTTCGCAAAAACGATGGTCGCGCGCGATGGCGTTGGGGGCCGCTCTGGTGGTCCTCGCGATCGGAGTGGTCCTCCACGCGAATGCCGTGGCGGCGGCGCGTCTTCCGGGCGATCTCGTCTCGGACGGGTGGCAGGCTCTGATCGGCCCAGCCTTGCCTCTGTATGGGATCAACCTGCTGACGATCCTGCAGGAGCTTCCGGTCTGGATCGCAGGGCCGCTCGGCGTCTTGCCGCTGCTCGGCTGGGCGGCGCTGGGCGGGCGGATGGGAACGCTGGCGTTCGGCTGGTTCCTGGGCTTCGGCCTCTTCGTCGCCCTGTTTGCGCGGCTCGATAATTTCTACTGGATGGGCCTCGTCGTGCCCGCCTACGGCGTCGGCCTCGTCTTCGTGCCGCGCGCCATCGGAGATGCGCTCAGCCGGCGCGGAATTTCGAGCGCCGCCGGCGCCACGGCCACACCCTGATCGCCAGGCCGAGCACCACGACATGGCCGAGTTCGACCGCCATCGGCAACCACCAGCCTTCGTAAGATCCGACGACCAGCAAGTTTATCAGCCGCCCGGTAAAGGCGATGCCGAACAGGGCGAGGGGCACGGTCAGCACATCGCCCCGCCGCCGCCATGCGCCCACCGCCATGAAACCCGCCGCCACCAGGAAGAAGGCGGTGAAATCCGCCCGCATTGCGGACAGGCCTTCCGCCGCCGCGCCTGCCGAAAGGCCGAAATCCGCACCCGAGGCCGCCGGATTGACCAGGAAGCCGACGCCCAGCATCAGGTCGAGCAACGCCAGCAAGGCGATGATGGCGCTCAAGACGAAATGCATTCTTTTCTCTCCCGATCCTTCGTGTCCCGCGATAGGCCTCTGCCCCCATGCTCCGCAACCCCGCTGGCATTCGCGATCCGGGCGCGCTAGCAGGCGATGCGATGAGGTATCGGGCAAAGCGGCAGCGCGTGGCAGCGGTTCGACGGGCGCAGCATAGTTGCGCGCGGCGATGAGGGCCCCTCGCATCCTGCTGGTTATCGGCGGCGGCATCGCGGCCTATAAATCGTGCGAGCTGGTGCGCCTGATCCGCAAGGCGGGCGGCAGCGTGACCTGCGTGCTGACCGAGGGCGGAGCGCAATTCGTCACTCCCATGGCACTCGCCGCACTGAGCGAGAACAAGGTCTACACTTCGCTTTTCGATCTCAAGGACGAGGTCGAGATGGGCCACATCCAATTGTCGCGCGAGGCGGACCTTATCGTGGTGTGTCCCGCCACGGCCAATATGATGGCCAAGATGGCGGCGGGAATCGCCGACGATCTGGCGACCACGCTGATCCTCGCCACCGACAAGCCCGTCCTTGCCGTGCCCGCGATGAATGTAAGAATGTGGGAACATGCGGCGACGCAGCGCAATGCCGAATGGCTGCGGCAGGCGGGGGTCACGGTCGTCGACCCTGACGAAGGGCCGATGGCCTGCGGCGAATTCGGCCCGGGGCGCCTGCCGGAACCGCCTGCGATCATGCAGGCGATTGGCGCGCAGCTCGACTGGGAACTGGATTTGCCGGACCCCGCCACGCCCATACTCGCGTCACCCGGACGGCGCGGCGAATGGCTCGACGAGGACGAAGCGGAAGCCGATAGCGGTCCGGTCCCGGCGCGCGGCGGCGGTCTCGGCTCCCTTCTGTCCGCGATCATTCCGCGCAGCACGACGCGTCGCAGTCACGAGGAATTGGAAAGCGAACTCGATGCCTTGCCCGATCTGGACGAGGCGATCCCGGACGATTCGCTCGAATTCGCCGCAGCCGATCCGGCGCCCCGCGCAGGCCCGCTGCTGGCGGCGAAGGGCAAGGCCGCTGCCGCCCCGCCGACCGATCGCGAGGCGATCAATCACGAGGTTGGCGCGCAGCGGACTCCCCTGCCGGAGCCCGAGCCGGACCCACTCGACGGGCAGGCGGAGTTCGACACCGATCCCGATCACCGCCCGCTGTTCGGGCGGCACGTCCTCGTTACCGCCGGGCCGACGCACGAGGCGATCGATCCGGTGCGCTACATCGCCAATCGCAGTTCGGGCAAACAGGGCTTCGCCATCGCCGCCATGGCCGCAGCGGCGGGGGCGCGGGTCACTCTCGTGGCAGGGCCGGTGCATTTGCCGACCCCGCTCGGCGTCGACCGCGTCGATGTCGAAAGCGCGGACGAGATGGCGGATGCGGTGCGCGCGGCGCTGCCCGCCGATGCGGCCTTCATGGTGGCCGCGGTCGCGGACTGGAAGGCGCGGCTTCCTGCCGGACAGAAGATCAAGAAGCAGGGTTCCGCGCCGCCTCCGCTCGAACTGGCGGAAAATCCCGACATCCTCGCAGGCCTCGCCCGGTCGCAGCAGCGGCCGGACTTGCTGATCGGCTTCGCTGCGGAAACGCAGGACATTCTCGAAAATGCCAAGTCCAAGCGCGCGCGCAAGGGGGCGGACTGGATCGTCGCCAACGATGTCGCGGATACGGGTGAAGGCTCGGTCATGGGCGGGGACCGCAACCGGGTCCATATCCTGACCGAGACAGGGGTGGAGACGCTGGACGATATGCCCAAACAGGATGTCGCGCGCGAACTGGTGCGTCGCGCGGCTCAGGCGCTGGAGGAGGCGAATGGCTGACCGGATCGAGGTTGCGATCAAGCGCCTGCCCCATGGGGCAGGGCTGGCTCTGCCTGCCTACGCCACCACAGGCGCTGCGGGGATGGACGTGGTCGCGGCGGAGGACTGCACGGTTCCGCCGGGCGCGCGCCACGCGGTCGCCACCGGCTTCGCCCTCGCGATCCCGCAAGATTACGAAATTCAGGTGCGCCCGCGCTCGGGGCTGGCGCTCAAGCATGGGATCACCGTTCCGAACACCCCGGGGACGGTCGATTCCGATTATCGCGGCGAATTGAAGGTGATCCTGATCAATCACGGCAGCGAGGATTTCGCCGTCGCGCGCGGCGACCGGATCGCCCAGCTCGTCCTCGCGCCCGTCACGCAGGCGATCTGGAGTGAGGTCGAGGAGCTGGACGCAACCGATCGCGGAAGCGGTGGGTTCGGCTCCACCGGAGGGCACGCCAGACTGGCCTAGGCGGGCCGGATGGCAGCGCGGTGGAAGCAGAGCGCCGCCGCGCTCCATATCCCTGCAAAGACGATCAGGACGCCCCATTCGACCGCGTGGCCGGGCATGGCGCCGGTCGCATAGAGCCCCGCGCCGATCTGTCCCAGGGCGACGATAGCGAAAACGAAGCGCAGGATATTCGGGCGAAACCGCACCGCAAGCGTCACAATCGCGGCAGCGACGACCATCAGGCTGATCGCGATATTCACCGGTTCGCCCTCCGCGCCGATGAAGCCGACCGCGGCATTGGCCCACAGGGTGAGGAACCCCGCGACGGCCGCGATGCCGAGACCGAGCGTGTGGACGCCGCTGCGCCCGACCCGGACCGCGATTTCGATTCCGATTCCGAGCGAGAAGATCAGGACGCCGGCGAAGACGAAATCGAGCGGTGTCCAGTTCACTTCTCTCGTGAAGACCATCGCAATGGCGGGCAGCAGAAGGAGCGCGAGGGCCGCGCTCCACCCGGCGATGCGCCAGCCATTGAGGAAGCGGGGGCGCCGAGGTGCTGTGGTGGATGCTGAGATCGTGTCGGTCATGGCTTCATTCCTGTGGTTTCGATGGACCGCTCATGCCTCACCTCGCGCCTGAGCGGCATGAGCAATTCCTGAGCAATGGCCGAGCAATGCCCGAAACCCTTCCCGTTCCCGCCCCCATCGCATAGGCCGGGCCGCGAAGAGGGGAGCATGTCCGAGAAAAAGTCCATCCTGCGCTTTGCCGAATACACGCTCGATCGCGCCGACCGGCAGGTCTGCCGCGATGGCGCGCCGCTCGATCTCGGCAGCCGCTATTTCGACGCGCTGGTCCTGCTCGTCGAAGCGCGCGGGGGCCTCGTTTCCAAGGATCGCTTCATGGAGGAGGTCTGGCGCGGCATCCCGGTGACGGATGAAGCTCTGACCCAGTGTATCCGCACCCTTCGCCGGGCACTGGGCGACGATGCCGCCAATCCGCGTTTCATCCAAACCGTGCCCAAGCACGGCTATCGCTTCCTGTCGGACGTCGAATTTGTCGGCGAACCAGTTTCCGGTGGCGAGGAGAATGCCGAAATCCCACGCGCACCCGGTCCCGGCCGTCTTGCCGCCGCGAGCACGCTGGGCGGGGCCGCGACAGGCGTGGTCGGCGGCCTGTTCTACGGGATTGCGGCGGCATCGGGCGGAGCGTCGACCATGGTCGTCCTCGCGGCGCTGGTCGCGCTGCTGGGAACGCTGGCGGGGGCGGGCATCGGGCTCGGTATGGCGAGTGCGCTCGCCTGGCGCGGGCGGGCCGATGGGGTGCTGATCCCCGGAGCCATGCTCGGCGGCATGGCGGTGGGCGCGCTGGGCGGGACGTTGGGGAAGGACGGCGTCGGCCTTCTCACCTCGCAATCGATCGGGGCGGTGGCAGGGCTCGTCGAAGGACTGATCATGGGCGGCGCGATCGGCGCGGCGCTGTGGCTGGCGTGGAGACGGCGCAGCGGACTTGCAGCAGCCGCGATCCTGGCGCTTGCCATTGGCGGGTCTGGCGGTCTGCTGGTGGACCTTGTCGGAGGTCGCCTGCTCGGCGGATCGCTTCGCGCCTTGCAGCTGGGCCTCGGCGATACGCGCCTGCATCTCGAAACGCTGGGCGCGGTATTCGGTGAAAGCGGCTTCGGGCCGCGCACTCTGATGGCGGCCACCGTCACCGAAGGCGCGATCCTTGCCGCCACGACGGTCTGCGCAGTGATGCTGGCCTTCCGAGGAAGGCGAGGTCCGCGATAGATACGAAAAAGGCGGCACCTCGCGATGCCGCCTTTTCGTGCAGTGTCCGGCTGGTTAGCGGCGCGCCGCCTTGTCTTCCGGCGCGATCGAGATGCGTACCGTTTCGCCCGAATTGCCCGGGAAATCGGTGAACATCGCCTCGACCAAATTCGGCACCAGATATTGGAGCCGGTCCGACGTCGAGACCGCTTCGGCCTTGCCTTCGAACAGACGCTCGCCCGTCGCCGCGCGGTCGATCTTCAGGTCGATGCCGCTGGTATAGACGGTGTAGCTGCGGATGTCCGAGCCGCCGAACCACGGATCGTAGAACCCGTAACCCCAGGGCCGTCCGTAGAACCCGCGATAGGCGAGCCTCGAGCGATACGGACTGAAGCGATACCACGGATCGTAGAACGGATCGCGAAAGCCGGTGCTGCGGATCCGCTCACGCCCATTGTCGACCCCGTAATCGAAGCGCACCAGCAGGCTGGCGGCTTCAGGAGAGGCGGCCTGCGCGTAGCCCAGTCGCTGCATCTCTTCCTCGACCTCGTCGGCATAGAGCGCGAACTCGAGGCCGCCCGCCAGCGCGGGATCGTCGGCGACGACATAGAAGCTCTGCCCCGCAGGCGCGGGCAATTGAGTCTGGAAACGCGAGACGTCCGCCTTGAACGACGGCGTGGCACATGCCGCGAGGCTTGCGAGAAGTAGGGGTACGGAGGCCTTTCTGGCGATGCGCCCCCAACCTTGCGATGCGAAGGTCATAGATAGTCCTTTCGAAGTTCGATCGCGCTGCGCGGGCCCTTTCCCCTGCCAGTCACTACCTGTCACGGGTCGATCGGCGGCCAATCTGTCAGCGAATAAGCACGCCCTATCGCAACCGGGCTGAACCCGGTTTGAATGATAACGCCTTGTAGGAAAAGCGCGAAACCGCAATTTCGGTTCCCGTCAGCCGCGCACCAGACCGAATGCATTATACGTCGCATCGAGCGTCGCGACCGCCCGCTCGCGCGCCTGCGCCGCACCGCGCGCGAGAATGGCGTCGAGCGCCTCGCGATCGTCGAGCAACTGGGTGAACCGCGCCGAAATCGGCTTGAGCGTCTCGACCAGCGCTTCGCCCAGCAGCGGCTTGAAAGAGCCGAATCCCTGCCCGCCGTTTTCGGCGAGGACTTCATCCACGCTCGTATCGGTCAGCGCGGCGTAGATCGTCACGAGATTGAGCGCTTCGGCCCGGTCCTCCAGCCCCGCACGCTCGGACGGAAGCGGTTCGGGATCGGTCTTGGCCTTCTTCACCTTCTTCATCACCTCGTCCGCATCGTCGGCGAGGTTGATGCGGCTCATGTCGCTGGGATCGGATTTCGACATCTTCTTCGTGCCGTCGCGCAGGCTCATGATGCGCGCGGCATCGGGCGGCACGATCGGATCGGGCAGAGTGAAGACGGGCGCGTCTTCAGATGCGAAATCGTGATTGAACTTCTGCGCGATGTCGCGCGCCAGCTCGAGGTGCTGCTTCTGGTCCTCGCCTACCGGCACATGGGTCGCCTGATAGAGCAGCACGTCGGCGGCCTGGAGGACGGGATAGGCGAACAGGGCGACGCTCGCGCCCTCGCGGTTCTTGCCCGCCTTGTCCTTCCACTGCGTCATCCGGTTGAGCCAACCCATCCGCGCCGTGCCGTTCAAGAGCCATTGCAGCTCGGCATGCTGTGGCACCTGCGCCTGGTTGAACAGGATCGAGCGTTCGGGGTCGATCCCGCAGGCGACGAGGGCCGCTGCCATTTCCAGCGTGCCCTGCCGCAGTTGGGCCGGATCGTGCGGCATCGAAATGGCGTGCAGGTCGGCGAGAAAGAAAAGGGCCTCGCTCCCTTCCGGCAACTCATCCTGCATCCGCACCCAATTGCGGATCGCGCCGAGATAATTTCCGAGGTGGAGATTGCCGGTGGGCTGGATGCCGGAAACGACGCGCATGAAAAAGGCCTATTGCTCGGGTTCGGGAGATGTGGGTTGGGGGGCGCGGCGGCGCAGCGCCTTGAGGTCGCTTAGCCGGAAAGCGCCGGTGAGGAAACTCGCGGCGATATAGACCGCGCCGCCCGTCGCAACGAGGACGGCCAGGGTGACGCCGCGCTGAACCATGTCGCCCGCCATGAAGGGGCGGATCAGCGGCAAGGCGAGGGCCAGCGCCCCGCCCATGATCGCGGCGGCCAGGGCGAGCCGGGGGAGCCTGCGCAGCAGCCGCGCATCGGCCTTGAACTGGCCGCGCTTGCGCAGCGTCCAGAACAACAGCGCGGCGTTGATCGCGGCGGAGACGGCGGTGGCGATGGGCGGGCCGAGATAGCCGATCGTCGGGATCAGCGCGATATTGCCCGCAATGTTGACCGCGATCGCGACGAGCGCAAACCGCACCGGCGTGCGCGTATCGGACCGGGCGTAATAGCCCGGCGTCAACACTTTGATCAAAACATAGGCTGGCAGGCCGAGCGAGAAGGCGGCCAAGACCAGCGCAGTCGCCCGCGTATCCTCCGCACTGAAGGCGCCATACTGGAACAGGCCACGCACGATCGGTTCGGAAATCGACAGGAAGGCGGCGGTGGCGGGCAGGGTCAGAAACAGCGCCAGTTCGATGCCCCGGTTCTGCATCTCCAGTGCCTCGTCCGCCTGATCGTTGCTGAGAAGGCGCGACAGGGTCGGCAGCAGGATCGTGCCGAGCCCAATCCCGATCAGGCCCAGCGGCAGCTGGTTGAGCCGGTCGGCGTAATAGATATAGCTGATCGCGCCCGGCGCCAGCAGCGCGCCTGCCAGCGCCGTCGAGATGAGCAGGTTGATCTGTGTCGCCCCGGCACCCGCCGCCGCGGGCAGGATGAGATGCATCAGGCGTTTGATGTCCTTGTCGATCCGGGGCAGGCGCAGTTTCAATTTGATGCCCGCGCGGCGGCAACCCCAGATCAGGAACAGCAGCTGCAAGGCGCCCCCTGCCGTCACCGAAAGAGCCTGCACGGTCGCAGTCTCGTAAGGGTCCTCGCCGTGGAACAGGACCAGCCCGGCGACCATCGCGATATTCAGAAGGATCGGCGCGGCGGCGTTGACCCAGTACCGCTCCAGCGAATTCAAGATGCCGCCCAGCAGCGACACCAGCGAGATCATCAGCAGATAGGGCAGGGTTATCCGCGACAGCATCACGGCGTAGCTGAACTGTTCCGGCGTCGGATCGTTGAACCCGCCCGATAGCGCATAGGTCAGCGGCCAGGCCGCGATCATTAGCACCACGGTAGCGAGGATCAGTATCGGCAGCAGCACTGCCAGCGCCCGTTCCGCGAAATCGACCCCTGCGGGCTTGCCGCCGCCTTCCGCAACCTGGCGGTTGAACATCGGAATGAAGGCGGCCGAAAACGCCCCTTCCGCGAACAGGGCGCGGAACATGTTCGGAAGGCGGAACGCGACGAGGAAGGCGTCGGACGCGAAGCCCGCGCCCACATAGCGCGCCTGCAAGGCATCGCGCACCAGCGCCAGCACGCGGCTGGCAAGCGTCAGCGACCCGATAGAGCCGAGCGCCTTGGCGAGTTTCATCGGCTCTGTCCGTTCCCGGCGGTCATGTCACACATTTAGGCCGGGGCGCAGCGCGAGCGCCCGATCAGCTCTCGCCCGTGGGCATGGCATCGCCGGTCTGGCCCTGCTGCTGCGCGCGCGCGGCGAGCTGCTGCTGGTAGAGGGCGCCGAAATCCATCGGGTCCATCATCAGCGGCGGGAAGCCCGCATCGCGGCTGGCATCCGCGATCACGCGGCGCACGAAGGGGAACAGGATGCGCGGCGCTTCGGCGAAGAGGAAGGCGTGCGCCTGCTCGTCGGGCAGGTTGCGCATTCCGACGAGGCCGCAATAGGACAGCTCGATCAGGTAGAAATCGCCCTTCTCGCCCTTGGCGGTGACGTTCACCTTCAGCTCGACTTCGGACAGTTCCTGATTGACCGTGTTGGCGCCGATATTGACCTGAAGGTCGATCTGCGGCTGCTCGTTCCACTGGAAGCAATCGGGCGCGTTCGGGTTCTCGACCGAGAGATCCTTGATATATTGCGTCACGATGCCCGCCGCCGGGCGGTTGTCGGCCCCGTTCGGCTTGGCATTCGGGTCCATGTTCAGATCGGTGAGGATGTCGCCTTCGTCGGCCATTGCGCGCACTTTCGGTTCGATGTTGTGACGGGCGACGTGCCGGGAAAGGGCGCGCACCGGTTCGCCCGCGCGCCTAGCACCTGCCCGTGGCCCCGGCAACCGAGCCGGTGCCCTCCTGAAAGCGGAGAACGATCACAGCGCCCCGATCGGCGCCGGCGCGGGCACAGGTCCCGCCCAACTGCGTTGTCGAATTGTAATTCGCGCCTATGTAGGGCAGGTTACGACCGAATATCCGGCGCGTCGCCATTTCTCCGTGTGATGATACGGCGCGCACGCAAAGCCGCAGGTGCAAGCATAGTGATTCTGGAAATCGTCATCCTCGCCGCCATCGCCGCCTTTCTCGGGCTGCGCCTCTATTCGGTGCTGGGCCGCCGGGCCGAGCATGAGGAGGAGCACGCGCCCCAGCGGTTCGAGCGGCCCGACGCGATGCCGCCGCGCTCTGATGATCGCGTGCGCCGCCCCCAGCCGGATGTGACCTTGCGCCAGGCCGATCTGCCGGCCGGGACCGAAAGCGGCGTGCGCGCCATCGCCGCGGCGGACCCGCGTTTCGACGTGCTCAGCTTCCTCGACGGGGCCAAGGGTGCCTATGCGATGGTGCTGGAAGCGTTCTGGGAAGGCGACAAGGAGACGCTGCGCGAATTGTGCGACGACGATGTCTATGAAAGCTTCGCGGGCGCGATCGACGCGCGCACCGAGGCTGGCGAGACGGTGGAGAACCGCCTGATCCGCATCGAGGATGCGACGATCAAATCCGCCGAGATGGATGGCCGCGTGGCGCGCATCGCCGTGCTGTTCGTCTCCGACATCGCGGCGATCACGCGCGACCGTGACGGGAACGCCATCGCCGGTTCGCTGGACGACGCGGTCGAGAGCCGCGATATCTGGTCCTTCATGCGCAATGTCGACGCGACCGACCCGAACTGGGTCCTCGACGAGACCGATCAGGGCTGACATCGCCGCCCGGTCCGACGCGATCGGGTCAGGGCATCGGGGAGGGATTATGGGTTTTCGCAAACCGGGCCTTACCGCCCTGTTCCTGTCCGCCAGCCTCGCGCTCGCCGGATGTCAGGCAGTGCCAAAGGCGGAGCCGCCGCGCACCGCGACACCAGTGCCTCCGATCGTCCCGAAGGTCGAAAGCGCGGCTTTTTCCGGGCTGTCCGCAGGGCCGAATATCGGTTCGCTCGGGATTCAATCGGGCGATGCGGGCACTGCGCTCGCCAGTTTCCTCGAATCCTGCCCCAAGCTCGTCGCGCGCAACGACCAGAGCGGGCTGACCAATCGCGAGGACTGGCGCCCCGCCTGCGATGCGGCGCGGACCTGGCCCGCCAGCGACGCGCTGCGGTTCTTCACCACCTATTTCGAAAGCGCCCGGATCGGCGATGGCAAAGCCTTCGCCACGGGCTATTTCGAGCCCGAAATCCTGGGCAGCCGCACGCGCCGCCCCGGCTATGACGTGCCCGTCTATCGCCTGCCGCCCGATCTCGTGCGCGACTGGCCCGCCGACATGGCGATGAGCGAGCGCACCGGACGCGCGCCGCTAGGCCGCAAGGATGCGAGCGGCAACCACGTCCCCTATTACGAACGCGCCGAGATCGAACGGGGCGCGCTGGCGGGCCGCAATCTCGAAATCGCCTGGGCCGCCGATCCGATCGAGTTCTTCTTCCTGCAGATCCAGGGTTCCGGCCTGCTGCGCCTGCCCGACGGATCGCTGATGCGGATCGGCTATGCCGGGCAGAACGGGCGCGAATATGTCGGCATCGGATCGGTCATGCGCGAACGCGGCCTGCTGGGTGACGGGCCGGGCCAGTACGCCGGATCGATGCAGGGCATCGTCCAGTATCTGCGCGACTATCCCGAAGCGGGCGCGGACCTCATGCGGCTCAACAAGAGCTGGATCTTCTTCCGCGAGCTGACGACCGACGGGCCGCTGGGCGCGCTCGAGGTTCCGGTGCGGCGCGGATCGTCGGTGGCGGCGGACCCGGCCTATGTGCCGCTGGGCGCGCCCGTCTGGCTCGATCTCGACCGGGATGTGGCGGACGGCTTGTGGATCGCGCAGGATACGGGCGGCGCGATCAAGGGTGCCAATCGCTTCGACACGTTCTGGGGCAATGGCCCGCAGGCGCGCGAAATCGCAGGCGGGATGAGCGGGCGCGGCCAGGCGCTGGTGCTTCTGCCCAAGGGGACGCTCGCCCGCCGCCAAGGGCAATGAGCGCGCCGCGCGGCCTCAGCACCGAAGAAGCCGAGGCGTGGGAAAAGGTCGCGGCGACGGTGAAGCCGCTCGATCCCCAGCCCAAGGCGGTGACGGCAAAGAGGCTAAACGCCGCCTCGTCTCAGCCCGAAGCCAAACCCGTGCCGCCCAAGTCTACCGCGGCACCGAAGCAGAAAGTACCGCAACGCGCCCATTCTGCCGCGAGCCCAGCTCCGGCACAGGCTCGCCAAGCTGGGCTCGATTCGCACTGGGAACGGCGGCTGAAGGGCGGGACGCTCGCGCCCGATTTTACGCTCGACCTGCACGGCCATGGGCTCGACGCCGCCTATTCGCGGCTGATGAGCGGCGTCGCGCAGGCGCGCGCGATGGAGGCGCGCACGATCCTGTTGGTGACGGGAAAGCCGCGCCCGGTCGCCGCTGCCGATCGCGGGTCGAGCAGGGGGGCGATCCGCGCCAAGGTGCTGGACTGGCTGGCGGCGTCGAGCCACCATTCCGCCATCGCAGCCGTCCGCTCCGCGCACCGCAAGCACGGTGGCGATGGCGCGCTCTACATCGTGCTCAAACGCGAACGCTGACTCTCAGCCGAGATCGTCGGCGCTGAAAGGGAATTGCCGCTTTTCGTGCTGGACGCTGATCCAGTGCGTCTTCGTGAACGCCTCCACCGCCCAGCGCCCGTTGAACCGGCCGAGCCCCGAATTCTTGGCACCGCCGAAGGGGCTGAACGGACTGTCGTTGACGGTCTGGTCGTTTATGTGAGTCATCCCCGCCTCGATCCGCTTGGCAAAGGCCAGAGCGCGGCCTTCGTCGCGGCTGAACACCGCGCTCGACAGGCCGAGATCGGTCGCATTGGCGAGTTCGAGCGCGTGCTCTTCGTCCCGCGCACGCTGGATCGGGGCGACGGGGCCGAAGATCTCGTTGGTGACGAGGCAATTGTCCTCGCCCACATCGGTGAAGACATGCGGCGGAATGACCAGCCCGTCGGGCTCGCCGCCCAGCGCGCAGGTCGCGCCCTGATCCTTGGCCTTGGCGATCATATCGTTGATCTTGTCGAACTGGTCGCGATTGACGATTGGCCCGATCATGCAGGCCGGATCGTCGCGCTGACCGACCACCAGCTCCTTCGTGCGGGCGACGAACTTCTCTACGAATTCGTCGTAGATCGCATCCTCGACCACCAGGCGGTTGGCGATCATGCAAATCTGGCCCTGATGGACGAACTTGCCCCAGACGCTGGCTTCGACCGCATAGTCGATATCGGCATCGTCCAGCACCACGATCGGGGAATTCCCGCCAAGCTCCAATTCGAGCGCTTTCAACCGCTTAGAATCGAGCGCGGCTTTGCCAACACCGCGACCCACCGGCGTCGATCCGGTAAAGGACACCACCGAGGGAATCGGATGCTGGACCATGGCATCGCCGATCTCGGAACCCGAACCGGGCAGCACCGCGACGAGGCCGGGCGGAAGCTCCGCCTCCTCGCAGATCGCGGCAAACAGGGTTCCGCCAGTGACGATCGAATCGCTTGCCGGTTTGACGACGACGCCATTGCCCAGTGCGAGCGCGGGGAAGAGCGTGCGGGCGGTCAATTGCAGCGGGAAATTCCACGGCGAGACCAGCGCAACCACACCGGCAGGCTGGCGATAGGCGCGGCTTTCCTTGCCCGGCAGGCTTTCGGGCAGGATCGCCCCTTCGACCATGAAGGGGAGAGCGGCCGCTTCCTGACGAGCGACCTGCGTCACCAGCATCAGTTCGAGCGCGGCCTTCAGCTTGGTGCCGCCGACCTCGCGCACGATCCAGTCCGCGATCTCGTCCTTACGCGCGTCGAGGATATCTGCGATCGCGTGCATCTTGGCCGAACGGGCGGCGGGCGGCAGCTTGGCCCATTCCTTCTGCGCTTCGGCACTGGCGCGATAGGCTTCGTCGACATCGTCGGCGGTCGCACCCTTCATCTCGAAGATCGTGCTTTCGTCCCACGGGCTGACATTCGTCAGCGCTTTGCCGCTACCGTCGCGCTATTCGCCCGCCAGATACAGGCGATCGAGCTTGTCGTATTTTGCCATGATCGACCTTACTCCGCCGCTTCGCGAAGGGGGGCGGCTTCGCCCGAGATCGACTTGGCGCTCGCCAGGCCGGGAGCGTCCGACTTGCCGCCGATCATCTCGCGCACCTTGTCCTCGATCCGCTTGCCGATCGCGCTGTCGACATTCTTCCAATAGTCGAAGGCGCGGACGAGCACGTTTTCGCTGACGCCATCGGCCAGATGGCCCGCGACGTTGGAGACGAACCGATCACGCTGCGCATCGTCCATGACATCGTTGATCAGCGCGCGGGGCTGGCTCCAGTCGTCGTCGTCTTTGCGTAGGGTATAGGCCTGGCGCACCATGTCGCCATCGGCGTACCACGTCGCCTCGCCGCCGACCTGCGACTGGGCCGCCGGACCGCCATAGCTGTTGGGCGCATAGACCGGATCGACCGCGTTGACCGTCCGCATGGCGCCCGCCCGCGAATAGGAATTGACCTGATCGGCGTTTTTCGGGGCGTTGACCGGGATCTGCTTGTAATTGACCCCAAGCCGGTGGCGGTGCGCGTCGGCATAGGAGAAGCCGCGCGCGAGCAGCATCTTGTCGGGGCTCAGGCCGATGCCGGGCACCATGTTATTGGGCTCGAAGGCGAGCTGTTCGATCTGGGTATCCCAGTCGACCGGGTTTTCGTTCAGCACCAGCTTGCCGATCTCGATAAGCGGGTAATCGGAATGCGGCCAGGTCTTGGTAAGGTCGAACGGATTGATGCGATAGGTCTTCGCATCCTCATACGGCATGATTTGCCATTTGAGCGTCCAGCTCGGGAAATTGCCCTCGTGGATCGCATCGAACAGGTCGCGACGATGATAATCGCTGTCTTCGCCGGCCTTCTTGACCGCTTCGTCCTGCGTCAGGTGAGCGTTGCCGCTTTCCTCGCCGACATCGGTCATGAAGTGGAACTTGACCCAGAATTTCTCGCCCTCTTCGTTGATGAGCATGTAGGTGTGCGAGCCGTATCCGTTCATCTCGCGCCAGTTCTTCGGCACGCCGCGATCGCCCATCAGATAGGTGACCTGGTGCGCGCTTTCCGGCGAAAGCGTCCAGAAATCCCACATCATGTCGTGATCGCGCAGGCCGTTATCGGCGCGGCGCTTCTGGCTGCGGATGAAGTGCTGGAATTTCAGCGGATCGCGGATGAAGAAGATCGGCGTGTTGTTGCCGACCATGTCGAAATTGCCGTCCTCGGTGTAGAACTTGACCGAAAAGCCGCGCGGATCGCGCCAGGTGTCGGGGCTGCCGCGTTCGCCCGCCACGGTGCTGAAGCGCATCGCGGTGTCGGTTTTCACGCCCTTCTGAAAGACCTTGGCCTTCGTATATTTGGACACGTCGGCGGTCGTCTCGAAATAGCCGAACGCGCCCGACCCCTTGGCGTGGGGCTGACGCTCGGGAATGCGCTCGCGATTGAAGTTCGCCATCTGCTCGATCAGGTAGTGATCGTTGAGCACGATGGGCCCGTCACGGCCGAGAGTCAGCGAATGCTCGTCGCTCTGGACGGGGATGCCCGCATCGGTGGTGGTGGGGGGAACGGTACGGTCGGCCATGGCGACGCCTTTCGGGTTTTCGGGGGGAATACGGTTTGGAAACGCCCCGTCCGGCGACCTCGTTCCATCCTTTTGCCGCAATAAACCGATCCGTCTGATCGTCCCATACGAAGAAGCCCCCGGCGCTGGCGCACCGGGGGCTTCCCGCGTCCCGAAGGGTTTGCCCCTTACGAGTGGTATTGCTGATAGGTGAGGTCGAAGCGGTCTGCGTCCATCACCTTGGTCCAGGCCTTCACGAAGTCCTTGGCGAACTTCTCTTCGTTACCGTTCTCGGCATAGACTTCCGCGACCGAGCGCAGCTGCGAGTTCGAGCCGAAGACCAGATCGGTGCGCGTGGCGCGCCATTTCTCGTGGCCTTCCAGGCGGCACTTGCCGACGAATTCCTCGTCGCCGCTCTCGTCGACCACTTCCCAGAGTGTGCCCATGTGGAGCAGGTTCACGAAGAAATCGTTCGACAGCGTGCCCGGCTTGTCGGTGAGGACGCCGATGCTGTTCCCATGCTCCGTATGGGTGGAAACGGCCCCAAGGGCGCGCATCCCGCCGACCAGCACGGTCATTTCGGGGATCGACAGGCCGAGCAGGTTCGCCCGGTCGATCAGCATGTCCTCGGTCTTCACCGAAGCCTTGGTCTTGAGGTAGTTGCGGAACCCGTCGGCGAAGGGCTCGAGCGGCTCCCAGCTCTCGGCGTCGAACTGGTCTTCGCTCGCATCGCCGCGTCCGGTGGTGACCGGGACGGAGATGTCGTAACCGCCGTCCTTGGCGGCCTTCTCGATCGCCGCCGCACCGCCGAGCACGATGGCGTCCGCCATCGAGATGCCGCCGCGCAGCTCGTCGAGCTTGGTGAGGACCTTGGTCAGTTCTTCCGGATCGTTGACCTTCCAGTTCCGCAATTCATCGAAGCGGATATGCGCGCCATTGGCGCCGCCGCGATGGTCGGACTTGCGATAGGTGCTGGCCGAAGCCCATGCCGCCTTGACCAGCTCGGCCACCGTCAGCCCGCTATCGAGAATGGCCTGCTTGAACTCCGAAACGGCACTGTCCGAAGGCTTGGTTCCGGCAGGGATCGGATCCTGCCAGATCAGGTCTTCGCTCGGCACGTCGGGGCCGAGATAGCGGATCTTGGGGCCCATATCGCGGTGGGTCAGCTTGAACCAGGCGCGGGCAAAGGCATCGTCCAGCGCCGCCTGATCGTCACGGAAGCGTTCGGAAATCGCGCGATAGGCCGGGTCGCGCTTCAGCGCCATGTCGGCGGTGGTCATGATGGTGGGGACCTTCTTGGAAGGATCCCGCGCATCGGGAGCCATGTCGGCTTCTTCCGGGTCGATCGGCGTCCACTGATAAGCACCTGCCGGGCTCTTCACGAGCTCGTACTCGTATTTGAACAGCAGGCGGAAATAGTCGTTGCCCCATTCGGTCGGATTGGGCGTCCAAGCGCCTTCGATGCCCGAGGTGGTGATGTGGCCCTTCCCGATTTCCTCGGGGTCGGTCATCCAGCCGAAGCCCATGGAGGTCATGCCTTCGGCTTCGGGCGCCTTGCCGAACGTGTCGGACGGCTTGGCGCCATGGCACTTGCCGAACGCGTGGCCGCCCGCGGTCAGCGCGACGGTTTCCTCGTCGTTCATGGCCATGCGCGCGAAGGTTTCCTTCATGTCGCGCGCCATGCCTTCGGGATCGTGCGGATTGCCGCCCGGACCTTCGGGATTGACGTAGATCAGGCCCATCTGGATCGCGGCGAGCGGGTTTTCGAGCGCCTTGCCTTCATCCGGCAGGATGCGGGTTTTCGCGCCCGTATCGACCCACTCTTCCTCGGTACCCCAGTAAACGTCCTGTTCCGGCTCGTAGACGTCCTTGCGACCGCCGCCGAAGCCGAACACCGGGCCACCCATCGATTCGATGGCGACGTTGCCGGTGAGCACGAACAGGTCGGCCCAGCTGATGTGCTTGCCGTATTTCTGCTTGATCGGCCAAAGAAGTCGGCGCGCCTTGTCGAGATTGCCGTTATCCGGCCAGCTGTTGAGCGGAGCGAACCGCTGCTGGCCCGAGGAGGCACCGCCGCGCCCGTCGCCGGTGCGATAGGTGCCAGCCGCGTGCCAGGCCATACGGATGAAGAACGGGCCGTAATGCCCGTAATCCGCCGGCCACCAATCCTGGCTGTCGGTCATCAGCGCCTTGATGTCAGCCTTGAGGCCTGCGTAATCGACCGCGTTGAACGCCTCGCAATAGTCGAAATCCTCGCCCATCGGATCGGGCGACGTGCCGCCCTGGGTCAGGATGTGCAGGTCGAGGCTGTCGGGCCACCAATCCTTGTTGGTCCGGCCGAGCAGGCCGCGAAAGCCTCCATCGCCGTGGAAGGGGCAGCCGCTGATATCTCCGGTCTTGGCGTCCATGATCTTTGATCCTCTCTCGAATGCGAAATTTACAGCCTGCGCGAAGGATCGCGCGGGCATCCAAAAAGAGAATGCCTCGGACCCCATGATGGGTCCAATCGATTAATTGCGTCGGATTGATTGGCTGTGCCGATTGTAGGACGAAGCGTTCGTCCAACACGAAAGCGCCGCCACCCCATGGGGGCAGCGGCGCTTTTCCGTCGGTTCTCGTCGAATCAGGCGGCTTTGGCGATCTCGTCGACGGGTTCGGTGCGGATGAGATAGTCGAAGGCGGACAAGCCAGCCTTGGACCCTTCGCCCATCGCGACGACGATCTGCTTGTAGGGAACGGTCGTGACGTCTCCCGCCGCGAACACGCCGGGAATATTGGTGCGCCCTTCCTCGTCCACCGCGATCTCGCCGAATTTGGTCAGGTCGAGGCCGCTATCCGTCAACCATTCGGTGTTGGGGACGAGGCCGATCTGAATGAAGACGCCTTCGAGTTCGATGCGGCGTTCCTGGCCGCTGGCGCGGTCCTTCACGATCAGACCGTCGACCTTGCCACTCACGCCGGTGATTTCGGTCGTCTGGCCGTTCGTCACGATTTCGACGTTCGATAGACTGCGCAGCTTCGCCTGCAAGACCTCGTCGGCGCGCAGTTTCGCATCGTATTCGATCAGCGTCACATGGCCGACGATCTTGGCGAGGTCGATGGCCGCCTCGACGCCCGAATTGCCGCCGCCGATAACAGCAATGCGTTTGCCCTTGAACAGCGGGCCGTCGCAGTGGGGGCAATAGGCCACTCCCTTGTTGCGATATTCCGCTTCGCCCGGCACGCCCAGATTGCGCCAGCGCGCGCCGGTGGAAAGGATCAGGCTGCGGGTCTTGAGCTGCGCGCTATTGCCGAATTCGACCGTATGGAGGCCGCCTTCTTCTGTCGCGGGCACCAGCTTCACCGCCTTGGCGAGGTTCATCACGTCGATATCGTATTCGCCGACATGGCGTTCCAATTCGCCCGCCAGCTTCGGCCCTTCGGTGTAGGGCGTGCCGGGCAGGTTCTCGATCCCGAGCGTGTCGTGCAGCTGCCCGCCGAAGCGTTCCGCCGCAACGCCGGTGCGGAAGCCCTTGCGTGCGGTGTAGATCGCGGTTGCGGCGCCAGCCGGCCCGCCGCCGACCACCAGAACCTCGAACGGCTCCTTCGCCGACATCTTGTCCGCCGCCTTTTTCTCGCTACCCGTGTCGAGCTTGGCGAGGATTTCGGCCAGTTCCATCTTGCCGTTGTAGAACGGCTCGCCATTCAGGAAGGTGGCGGGCACAGCCATGATCTCGCGGTGCTCGACCTCGTCCTTGAACGTGCCGCCTTCGATCAGCGTCGCCGTGATGCGCGAGTTTTCGAGCGCCATCAGCGTCAACGCCTGTACCACATCCGGGCAATTATGGCAGGACAGCGAGAAATACATCTCGAAATGGTAGTCGCCTTCGAGGCCGCGGACCTGTTCCAGCAAGTCGGCATCGACCTTGGGCGGATGGCCGCCCGCCCAAAGGAGGGCGAGCACCAGCGAGGTGAATTCGTGGCCCATCGGCAGGCCTGCAAAGCGGACCCATTTTTCCGCGTCGCTGGCGCGGCGAACGATGAAGCTCGGCTTGCGATCGTCGGTCCCGTCGAAACGCGCGCTCACCATGTCATGGAGCGCAGCGATCTCTTCGAGCAGTTCGCGTGTCTGGTCCGATTTCGGATCGTCGCCGAGCGAAGCGACGAGTTCGATCGGCTCGCGCAGATTGGCGAGATAGGTCGAAAGTTGCTGCGTCATCGTGGCGTCGAGCACGGGAAAACTCCGTCGAATCAGTAAATCGGGGGAATGAAAAAGGCCCGGGGCGAAGGGGGGAGGGAGCCCCGGGCCTTCCAGCGACCCGAGCAGGGCTCGGGCTCTGTCCGCGCTCCGCCGGAGGAAGGGCGGGCGCGATTATGACGTCAACTCAGATCTTGCCGACAAGGTCCAGCGACGGTGCGAGCGTGTCCTTGCCTTCTTCCCAGGCTGCCGGGCAGACCTGGCCGGGATTGGCGCGGACATACTGGGCGGCGCGGATCTTGCGGACGAGTTCGTTGGCATTGCGGCCCACGCCTTCGCAGGTCTGTTCGACCAGCTGGATCACGCCGTCGGGATCGACCACGAAGGTCGCCCGGTCGGCAAGGCCGACGCCTTCACGCAGCACGCCGAAATTGCGCGCGAGAGTGTGGTTCTGGTCGCCCAGGAACGGGAAAGTCAGCTTGCCGATCCGCTCGCTGGTGTCGTGCCAGGCCTTGTGGCTGAAATGCGTGTCGGTGCTGACGCCGTAGACTTCGACATCGATCTTCTGGAGCATTTCGTAATGCTCG
Source organism: Erythrobacter sp. (assembly GCA_009993605.1). Lineage (GTDB taxonomy): Bacteria > Pseudomonadota > Alphaproteobacteria > Sphingomonadales > Sphingomonadaceae > Qipengyuania. The sequence goes on along the minus strand of JAACTB010000012.1, from coordinate 136,002 downwards.
CCGAGATCTTCGAGCTCGGTCGGGCAGACGAAGGTGAAGTCCGCCGGATAGAAGAAGAACACGGCCCACTTGCCGCGCACGTCCTGGTCGGTGACGTCATAGAAATCCTCGCCGGCTTTGAAGGCTGTCGCGGTGAACGGTTTGATCTCGGTTCCGATGATACCCATGGGGTGTCTCCATTCGTGGTTTGGGGTGAAACTGATGGGTGTGAGATAGGCGCTGTTGCAGCGCACAAAAGCGATTATGTGCGATTGCGAACATCGAAATTTTCCATCACCGGACTGGAACTTTCGAAAAGCGTGGGGAGACGGAATTTAGCGCGTTCGGCCGCACGAAAATTTACGCCCTTTACCAGTTTCGCTCTCGCGATTTCGGCGCTAGTGCGAGGCATTCGCAAAAAAGGAATCGCCATGCGCACAGTTTTCGCCAAACTCGCCCTTTCCGCATCCGTGCTCTCTCTCGCCGCCTGTTCCGAACCGGCGGAAGACACTGCGGCGACCACGGCAGAGGCCGCTCCGGCCGCGATGGAGCCCGCTACCGCCGAAGCGCCCGCCGATGCTGCCGTGCTCGATGCGAGCACCGCCACGACCGAGCAGCTTGCTGCGCTTCCCGGGATGACACCGGAACTCGCCGAGGCGGTCGTGGCCGGTCAGCCCTATGCCAGCGCCACCGCGTTCAACACCGTGCTGATGCGGTCGCTGTCCGCCGATCAGGCCCAAGCGGTCCGCGAGCGCGTCTTCGTGCCGATCAACCTCAACAGCGCGAGCGAAGAGGATATCGCGCTCATCCCGGGCATGACCGACCGGATGATCCACGAATTCGAGGAATACCGCCCCTACGAAGACATGGCCGAATTCGATCGCGAGATCGGGAAATATGTCGACGAGGCGGAAGTTGCCCGCCTTCGCCAATACGTCACGCTGTGATGCGAGAGCCGGATGGGCGCCGCTTGAGCGTCCATCCGGCGATCTCGATCGCGGCCAGTATTCCGATATGGACATAGGCCGTGACCGGATCGAAGGCCGTCAGGGCCCAATGCACGAACACCAGCACGGCGGCGGGATGCACCAGCCTGTGCAGCCGCTTCCATCCGCGCTTCATCGCCCGCATCGACCGATCGTTCGACGTGATCGCGAGAGGGAGGAAGATCGCCAGTGCGAGCCAGCCGGTGAGGAGGTCCGCGCCCGCTGCCTGTTCGAGAATGACGGCGAAGGACGCTTTGTCCACGAGATAGATCGCGGTGTGGATCGCAGCATAGGCAAAGCTCGCTACGCCCAAGTCGCGCCGCCGCTTCATCAGCCACAGCGTCCAGCGCGCACGGCGGAAGGCCAATCGCAGCGGCGCCACCGCCAGCGTCAGCAATAACAGCCACGCGGCCCAGTCTCCGCTATCCTTGATCGCATGGCCGAAGCCGTAGCTCTCGGGCGTCGCGATCCACTGCCAGCCGATCCACAGCGCGGGTAGGGCCAGCGCCAGCCACAATAACAGCCGTCCGCGCGTCATCCGCATTGCGCGCGGTGGAGCAGTTTGTGATCCGCCAGCACCAGCGCCATCATTGCTTCCACCACCGGCGTGCCGCGAATGCCCACGCAGGGATCGTGGCGGCCCTTGGTGCGCACCTGGGTAGCCTGACCGTCGCGCGTAACGCTGTCGACCGGGGTCAGGATCGAGCTGGTCGGCTTGAAGGCGACGCGGCACAGGACGGGCTGACCGGTCGAAATGCCGCCCGCGATGCCGCCAGCGTGATTGGCGAGGAATTCGGTGCCGTCATCGGCGGGCCACATCGGATCGGCGTTCTCCTCGCCGGTCAATCGCGCGGCGGCGAACCCGTCGCCGATCTCGACGCCCTTGACCGCGTTGATCCCCATCATGGCGGCGGCGAGGTCGGCATCGAGCTTGGCGTAGAGCGGTGCGCCCCATCCGGCAGGAACCCCCGTCGCCACGCATTCGACCACCGCGCCGAGCGAGGAGCCGGATTTGCGCGCCTCGTCCACCAGCCCCTCCCAGCGCTTCGCCGCAGCCGCATCGGGGCACCAGAAGGGATTGCGCTGGATTTCCGCCGCGTCGAAGTTCTCAGGGTTGATGGCATCCCCTCCGATCTCTGCGACATAGGCCAAGATCGTCACTTCGGGGATAGCCAGCCGCGCCACCGCGCCGGCTGCCACGCGACTGGCGGTTTCGCGCGCGCTGGAACGCCCACCGCCGCGATAGTCGCGGAACCCGTATTTAGCGTCATAGGCGTAATCGGCGTGGCCGGGGCGATAGGTGTTGGCGATCTCGGAATAATCCTTCGATCGTTGATCGGTGTTCTCGATCATCAGCGCGATCGGCGTGCCGGTCGTCCTGCCCTCGAACGTGCCCGACAAGATGCGGACCAGGTCTGCCTCCTGCCGCTGCGTCGTAAATTTGTTCTGCCCCGGCTTGCGCGCATCGAGGAAGGGTTGGATGTCCGCTTCCGACAAAGCGAGCCCCGGCGGGCACCCGTCCACCACCGCGCCGATCGCGGGGCCATGGCTCTCGCCCCAGGTCGAAAAGCGCAACACGCGCCCGAATGTGTTCCAGCTCATGGCTCTCCTCTTGCCTGCAATTGTGGGCTTGTGTCCATTCGCGCTGGACCAATTCCTTCTTGAGGGCCAAGAACAAACCATGCCCGGAGAAATCGTATGATCGCCAAGTTGAAGGGCCTGCTGGACGAGACCGGCGCCGATTGGGCGGTGATCGATGTCGGCGGGGTCGGCTATCTCGTCCATTGTTCGGCGCGCACGCTCAGCCAGCTGGGCGAGGCGGGCGAGGCCTGCACGGTCTTCACCGATTTGCAGGTCAGCGAGAACGACATGCGGCTATTGGGCTTCGCCGACGGGGCGGAGCGGGACTGGTTCCGGCTTTTGACGCAGGTCCAGGGCGTGGGAAGCAAGGTGGCGCTTGCGATCCTGTCGGCGCTCTCGGCGGGCGAATTGCAGGCGGCCTGCGCCAATAGCGACGCGGCGACTGTGGCGCGCGCGAACGGCGTCGGGCCCAAGCTTGCCGGGCGGATCGTCAACGAGCTGAAGGACAAGGCCGGGGCGCTGCCGGGCGGTGGCGGGACTGGCGCGGTCGCAGCCCCCAGGGGTGGTGCCAGCGCGGATGCAGTGAGCGCGCTCGAAAATCTCGGCTTCAAGCCGGCGGTCGCGGCCCGTGCAGTGGCTCTCGCGCAGGGCGAGTTGGGCGATGGCGCGGGCGAGGGTGAACTGATCCGGGTTGCGTTGAAGAAAGCGGCGGGGTGAGGAGCGGCGATATGCGTATGATGCTGGCAATTCTGGGAGCGATGCTGGCGGCGCCTCTCGCCGCACAGGAGCCTGAGGTCCGCTACGGCCCGATCTTCGAAGAGTTCGGCCCGCATTATCCGGTCGAGGGGATCGACCGCGTGCCCGAGGATGCCGAGTTCGCCGTCGCTTTCGACGTGGCGAGACCGGCGGAGGATGGCACCCGCAATCGCGGCTTCGAAAGCGCCGCGCGTTTCATCAACATGCACGCATCGCTGGGCGTGGACCCGGACAACATCCGCATCGCCGTGGTCGTCCATGGCGGCGCGGTGAAGGATTTGCTGGCGAGCGAAGACAACGCGTCGCGCGGGATGGTCGAACGAATGCTCGAAGAGGGTGTGCGCTTCATCGTCTGCGGCCAGAGCGCGGCGGGGCAGGGCATCGCGCAAGGAGACCTGATCCCTGGCGTCGAGATGGCGCTCTCCGCCATGACCGCCCACGCCCTGCTGCAACGGCGCGGCTATACGGTGAACCCGTTTTGAGGGACAGGCTCTTCCCATCCGTCTCCGACACATATCCGAGATGGCTGCTTCCGCTGATGCTTAGCATCATTGTCGCGATCGCAATCCTTGGAATGACCGGCTTCATCAAATTAAATGGGGCAGATGAATGCGAGGCGGCTGGCGGAAAATACATGGCCGGACCCGGCGGCATGAGAGGCTGCATCGAACAGAAAGAAACTGAACCGCAGCCATGACCGACCCCGCCCCTCTCCATTCCCCCGCCCGCCAGCCGGAAGACCCGGACGCTGCCCTGCGTCCGAAATCCCTCGCCGAATTCGTCGGGCAGAAGGCGGCGCGCGAGAATCTGCGCGTGTTCGTCGAGGCGGCGAAGGCGCGGGGGGAGGCGATGGACCATGTGCTGTTCTTCGGGCCGCCGGGCCTCGGCAAGACCACGCTGGCGCAGATCGTGGCGAAGGAATTGGGCGTCGGATTTCGGGCCACGTCCGGGCCGGTCATCGCCAAGTCGGGCGATCTCGCAGCGCTTTTGACCAATCTCGAACCCAACGATGTCCTCTTCATCGATGAGATTCATCGCCTCAATCCGGTGGTCGAGGAAGTGCTCTATCCGGCGATGGAAGACCGCGCGCTCGACTTGATCATCGGCGAGGGGCCGTCTGCGCGCAGCGTGCGGATCGATCTGCCGCCCTTTACCCTCGTCGGTGCGACCACGCGGCAGGGGCTGCTGACGACGCCTCTGCGCGATCGCTTCGGCATTCCGGTCAGGCTCAATTTTTATACGGAGGACGAGCTGTTGCGCGTCGTCACGCGTGGGGCGGGCCTGCTCGGCATGGGCATCGACGAGGGCGGCGCGCGCGAGATCGCCCGGCGCAGCCGGGGTACGCCCCGCGTTGCCGGGCGGCTAATGCGCCGCGTGCGCGATTTCGCGCATGTGCTCGGCGAGGATATCGTGACAGCGCAGGTCGCGGACGAGGCTCTGACACGGCTCGAAGTCGATTCACTCGGCCTCGATGCGATGGACCGGCGCTATCTCACCATGATCGGCACGACCTATAAGGGTGGCCCGGTGGGGGTGGAAACGCTGGCCGCCGGGCTCAGCGAACCGCGCGACACGGTAGAGGAGGTGATCGAGCCCTATCTCATCCAGCTCGGCCTGATCGCCCGTACGGCGCGCGGGCGCTGCCTCAACGATGGCGGCTGGGCGCATCTGGGGCTTGCACCGCCGGTAACAGGCGGGCGTTCGCAGGGCGACATGTTCGATGACGAGGGATAGATGGCAGGGCCGCCGCCGATAGGCGTTGCGCGGGCACGAGCGCGATTAAGACCTTCGCCGCTCCCGGTCCCGTTTCGGGACGAGGCGGGGAGAGGACTCGCTTTCGCAGTGAAAATTTACATTTAGTTTGTAGAACTACTATTACGCGAATCCTTGAATGACCCGGCCGCCCCGCAGAATGGGTGGTCCAGCCGGAAGCGAGCAGGAAAACAACTATGTCGGTCAAAGCAGCTCTTGCGAAACTCTCAGCGACCGCGGCGGGCGGTGCGCTGCTGGCCGGCGGCGCGGTCCACGTCGCGGAAAAGCCGGTGACCGACGCACCCAGCTACAAATCGATCAAGGGCGCGAAAACGCAGCCCCGGATGATCAAGCAGGCCAAAGCAACGCCGCGCGCTCCGCGTCCGGCCCCGCCGCCGCGTGCCGCCCGCGTCATCCCGCGCCAAGTCGAATGCGTTCCCGCCACCTCGCCGCAGGCGACCTATCAGGGCGCGAATATCTGCCCGCCGGTCTATCGTGCCGCGCTGGCCCCGGTTCCCGTCCCGCCGCTTCCTGAAGCGCGACCGCTGGCGACCGGTGGCGGCACCGCTGCCCGGTCGATCCCGGCGGTCGGCGGCGGTTTCGGCGGTGGCGGCTTCGGCGGCGGCTTCTTCGGCGGTTTCTTCGGATCCAGCGGCGGCGGCAGCACGAGCGTGGTCGTGAATCTCGCGCAGGATCAGGGCCAAGGCCAGGATCAGGGGCAGGGCCAGGACGGCACCAATCGGCCCGGCAGCACCACCACGACGACCACGACCACGTCGACCAGCGGGTTCGACGGCGATATCAACATCGATATCGACAATTCGAATTCGAACGACAATTCGACCTCGACCGGCCAGGTCTCGACCAGCACGTCCACTTCGACGGGGCAGGTATCGACGTCGACCGGCCAGGTTTCCACCTCGACGGGGCAGGTTTCGACCTCGACCGGACAGGTGTCGACCTCGTCTTCGACCTCGACGAGTTCCGGCAACGTCACCAGCTCGGGTGACATCAATCAGAACCAAAATCAGAACCAAAATCAAAATCAGTCGAGCACCACATCCACTTCGGGCGACGTTTCGAGCAGCACGAGCTCCTCGACATCGGGCGACGTGTCTACGAGTACCAGCACGAGTTCTTCGACTTCGGGTGACATCACGTCGAGCACCAGCTCTTCGACAAGTTCGTCGACATCCTCTTCGACGAGTTCGTCCACCAGTTCCTCGACCTCCTCGTCGAGCTCGTCCTCGACGAGCGGCTGCAACGGCTTCGACAATTGCGACAATACGAGCACCAATAGCAGCACCACCTCGACCAGCGGCATCGAAGTGCCCGCGCCGCCGATGATGGTCCTGTTCGGCCTCGCCGCCGCCGCCCTGCTGCGCCGTCGCAAGATCGCGCCGAAGAAGGCTGCGGCCTGATTTGCTAGCTGCGCGCTAGTCGCACAAGTACGCCAACGAAAAGGGCGGCCTTTCCGATCTGGAAAGGCCGCCCTTTTCGTATCTTTTATCACGATCCGAACGAACCGGCCCGCTCCCGATAAAGGAGCGGGCCGCTTCGTTTCGTTTAGTCCGCGGCGAGCTTGCGCAGCACGTAATGGAGGATCCCGCCGTTGCGGTAATATTCCATCTCGTTCGCGGTATCGATCCGGCACTTGGCGGTGAAGGTGAAGGTCTCGCCATTGGCGCGCGTCACCTCGACCTCGACATCCTGGCCCGGGGTCAGATCGGCGAGGCCCTTGACCGTGAAGCTGTCGTCCGAACCGAGGCCCAGCGTCTTGCGGGTATCGCCCGCTGCGAACTGGAGCGGGAGGACGCCCATGCCGATCAGGTTGGAACGGTGGATGCGCTCGTAGCTTTCGACCACGACCGCGCGCACGCCCAGCAGGATCGTGCCCTTCGCCGCCCAGTCACGGCTGGAGCCGGTGCCGTATTCCTTGCCGGCAATGACCACCAGCGGCGTGCCGTCTTCCTTGTGCTTCATCGCCGCGTCGTAGATCGGCATCTGTTCGCCGTTATAGGTCGTCTCGCCGCCTTCGACGCCGGGGACCATTTCGTTGCGGATGCGGATATTGGCGAAGGTGCCGCGCATCATCACTTCGTGGTTTCCGCGGCGCGAACCGTAGCTGTTGAAGTCGGCCTTCGCGACCTGATGCTCGCGCAGATAGGTCCCGGCTGGGCTGTCTTCCTTGATCGAACCGGCCGGGCTGATGTGGTCGGTCGTGGTGGAATCGCCCAGGATCGCCAGCGGCTTGGCATCCACGATGTCGGTGACGGGCGCGGGCGTCATGCTCATGCCGTCGAAATAGGGCGGGCTGGCGACGTAGGTGCTGGTCGGATTCCAGCGATAGGTGTCCGACGCCTCGACCTTGACCGCCTTCCAATGCTCGTCGCCTTCGTAGACGTTGGCGTAGCGGTTCACGAACATCTCGCGATCGATATTGGCGGCGCGGTGGTCGGCGATTTCCTGATTGGTCGGCCACAGATCGGCGAGCATCACGTCATTGCCTTCACGGTCCTGGCCGATCGGGGTCGTGGTGATGTCCTCGGTCACCGTGCCCTTGAGCGCATAGGCGACCACGAGCGGGGGCGAGGCGAGGAAGTTCGCGCGCACGTCGGGCGAGACGCGGCCTTCGAAATTGCGGTTGCCCGACAGGACGCTGGCGGCGACCAGATCGTTGCCGTTGATCGCCTGGCTGATCGGCGTGGCGAGCGGGCCGGAATTGCCGATACAGGTGGTGCAGCCGTATCCGACCAGATCGAAGCCGATCGCGTTGAGATCGGTCTGGAGGCCCGACTTCACGAGATAGTCGGTGACGACCTGCGATCCCGGCGCGAGGCTGGTCTTGACCCAGGGCTTGGGCTTCAGGCCCTTGGCGTTGGCCTTCTGCGCCACCAGACCGGCGGCGATCAGCACATCGGGGTTCGAGGTGTTGGTGCAGCTGGTGATCGCGGCGATCACAACGTCGCCGTCGCCGACATCGTGATCCTTACCCTCGACCGCTACGCGGCGCGGCTCGTCCTTGCCGTAGACGGTTTTAAGATCGGTGTTGAACAACTCGTCGACCTGGGGAAGCGCGACCTTGTCCTGCGGGCGCTTGGGCCCGGCGAGGCTGGGGACGACCTTGGCCATGTCGAGTTCGAGCGTGTCGGTGAAGATCGGCTCGTTCTCGGGCGTGAACCACATGCCCTGCGCCCTGGAATAGGCTTCGACCAGCTCGATCGTGCTCTCGTCGCGCCCGGTGAGGCGCATATAGTCGAGCGTTTTTTCGTCGATGCCGAAGAAGCCGCAGGTCGCGCCGTATTCGGGCGCCATATTGGCGATTGTCGCACGATCGGCGAGGCTGAGATTGGAGACGCCCGGGCCGTAGAATTCCACGAAGCGGCCAACCACGCCGACTTCGCGCAGCATCTGCACGCAGGTCAGGACGAGGTCGGTCGCGGTCACACCTTCGGCCAGCGCGCCTTCCAGCTTGAAGCCGACGACTTCGGGGATCAGCATCGAGATCGGCTGGCCGAGCATGGCCGCTTCCGCCTCGATCCCGCCGACGCCCCAGCCGAGCACGCCCAGGCCGTTGATCATCGTGGTGTGGCTGTCGGTGCCCACGCAGGTGTCGGGATAGGCGATCGCGTTGCCGTCGGGATCGTTGGTCGACCAGACGCCCTTGCCGATATATTCGAGGTTCACCTGGTGGCAGATGCCGGTGCCCGGGGGCACGGCGGAGAAGTTCTCGAAGCTCTTCGAGCCCCATTTGAGGAAGTCGTACCGCTCCGCATTGCGGGCGTATTCGAGTTCCATGTTCTGTTCCATCGCCTTGGGATGGCCGAATTCGTCCACCATCACCGAGTGGTCGATGACGAGGTTGACCGGAACCTGCGGATTGATCTTGGCAGTGTCTCCGCCGAGCTTGGCGATCGCATCGCGCATCGCGGCGAGATCGACCACGCAGGGCACGCCGGTGAAATCCTGCAGAAGGACGCGCGCCGGGCGGTACTGGATTTCCTTGCCGGTGACCGGGTTCTTCTGCCAGTCCGCGATCGCCTGCGCATCGTCGGTCGAGACGGTGAAGCCGCCATCCTCGAACCGCAGCATGTTTTCGAGCAGCACCTTCAGGCTGAAGGGCAGGCGCGACACGTCGCCCAGTTTCTCCGCCGCCTTGTCGAAGGAATAGTAGGCGTATTCCTTGCCACCGACGGTGAGGGTTGTGCGGGTATCGAGCGTGTCCTTGCCGACCTGGGTCATGCGGGCTGATCCTTTCTGTGCGGAGCCTTCACCCGGCCATCGGGCGGGGAGGCGGAAATGTATGGCGCAGGTGGGCGAAAAGCGGTGAAATTGCAAGCGCGGGGCGGGGCAAAGTCTCGATTGCGGCCATCGAGCCGATCTTCGGGTCGGGACATCAACCGGGCCGGACGGACCGCCGCGTCGCGATCGCGCAGCCGATCACGATCAGCAGCGTGCCCATGAGCACGGTCGGCGTGACGGTTTCGGCAAAGAACAGCCAGCCGAACAGAGCGGCCCATAAAAACCCCGAATATTCCATCGCGACGAGGACCTGTGCCTCTTCGCGGGCATTGGCCCAGCCCAGCAAAGCGGCGGCTATCACGGTCAGCAGCGATGCCGCGCCGATCGCGCCGAGCGTCGGCCTATCCGGCAGGACGAGCAGCCACGGGGCCGCAATCGCCAGCACCAGCGCGCCGACGCCGCTGTGGAAGCTCGCAATCTCGAGCGGTCCGGCATGTTGCGCCTGCTGCCGTGCGAGGATCAGGTTGTAGGCGTAGAGAAGGGCGGAAAACAGGATCGCCACCAGCCCCGCCGCCGCCCCGTCATCCAGCGTGTCGCGTCCGATCCTGCCGCCCACGATCACCAATGTCCCCGCCAGCCCGAACAGGCCCGCCGCGATCGCGCCGGGGCGGATGGTCTCCTTGAGGACGATCGCCGCCAGATAGAGCGAGAGGATCGGCGCGAAGAAGGAGATTGCGATCGTCTCCGCGAGCGGAAGCCGGGTCAGCGCGAAGAAGAAGCTGAGCGCCATGAAGGCAGAGACGACACCGCGCACCAGATGGAAGCGCAGCGCCCGGCGGGCCGGCCAGCGTCCGCCCCGCGCCAGCCAGACCGGCGCGATCAGGCAGACTCCGAGCGCGGACCGCAGCAGGGCGGCGCTGTAGGCACCGATCGCGAGCGAAGCCCCTTTCATGAACGCATCCATCAGCGAAAACGCCGCCACGCCCAACAGCGCCGCTAGGATCGGGCGATAGGGAGGGGCGGACGACATGAGCCGCCGATGGGACCGGCGGCAGGGGCGGGCAAGTCCAAATTCAGCCGCCAGAAAGCCATTGCAGTGGAGAGAAGAGGAGAAACGAGCTATAAGGCGTTGTTGCGCAATGTCCGGGCTCACGGGGCTGGGGCACAAGATACGGTGGTGAAGACGTGGTGAAGGTAATGGGTATGCGTGGTCTGAAGGCAGGTGCGGCGGGAATAGCCTTGGCGGCATTCGCTGTCGCGTCGAATGGCGCGATTGCCCAGTCGAACGCAGGACAGTCGAACGCCAGACAGTCGAGCGGGCCGGAAAACCTGCTCCCTCCCGAACCCGCCAAGGTCGAGCGCGCCATGCCCGACTATACCGCATTGCAGGCGAAGCAGCCGCGCCCGGCGGCGCCCGCTCCCAAACCCGCCCCCGAATCCCCTGCTGCGCAGCCGAGCGTCGCGGACAGCTTCGGCGATGTGCAGATGGTTTCGGGCGAGGTCGTGCAGGAAGTGCCCTCGCTGGTCGGCGAATGGTCGCTGGCTGAGGCTCAGGCGCTCGCGAAATTCATCGACGGGATCGGTGCCGAAGGCCTGATGCCCAAGGATTATGGGCGCGAGGCGCTGGCCGCCGCGATCGCCGACGGGGCCGGCCCGGCCCTGAACCAGATCGCCAGCGAACGCTTCGTCTGGCTGGTCGAGGACATGCGCGACGGGCGCACGCCGATGGACGGGCGCAAGCAATGGTTCGCGATGGACCCCGATGCGGACCGGATGCCGACGCATATTTTGCTCGAACGCGCGCTTGCGAGCGGCGATATCGCGGGCACGCTGACCGCGCTCGACCCGGTGCATCCCGACTACGCGCTGCTGAAGGCCGAACTCGCCAAGACTCCGGCGACCAATTCGGCCAAGCGCAAGCTGATCATGGCGAACATGGATCGCTGGCGCTGGTTGCCGCAGGATCTCGGCAAGAAATATCTGATGACCAACGTCCCCGAATATCAGCTGCGGCTGACGGTGAACGACAAGATCATCAAGAATTACCGCACCATCGTCGGCAAGCCGGGCAGCACGGCGACGCCGCAGCTGGCCGAAATGGTCGAAGGCGTGATCTTCAATCCCACCTGGACGGTGCCGCAATCGATCGTGAAGGGCGAAGGGCTGGGCGCGCGCGTGCTCGGCAATCCGGCCTGGGCGCGCCAGAACGGATACAAGGCGACCCGCGCCGAGAACGGCTTCGTCACCGTGGTGCAGCAGCCGGGGCCGACCAATTCGCTCGGCCTGATGAAGCTCGACATGCCGAACCGGCACGCGATCTTCCTCCACGACACGCCTTCGCGCAATCTCTTCGCGCAGGACGCGCGTGCGCTGAGCCATGGCTGTATCCGTGTGCAAGGTGCGCGCGAACTGGCGATGACGATGGCGATCCTCGGCAATATGGAGAGCAAGGACGATATTCCCGGCATCCAGCAGGAGGTTCAGGATATCGCCGCGTCGGGCGAATACACTGCCTATCCGATCACCAATCAGTGGCCGGTCTACATCACCTATTTCACCATGGCGCGCGACGTCGATGGGAAGATGGCGACTTTCAAGGACATTTACGGCCGCGACGATGCGGTGCTCGCCAGCTTCGATGCGCCGCGCAAGGCGAATCGCAGCCGGGTGCAGGATGAAGAGGTGATTCCGATCGAAGCGCCGGGGGCGTAAGCTCCGGCGCTTTGCCAAGCTCGGTCGGGTTAGAAGACGCCCGGATTGGCCTGTTCGAAGGTGCCGCCGCGATCGCTGCGCAGCAGATCGGTCTGCACGACCGGCGGTCTGACGATGCTGCCATCTTCCGCGAAGCCGTAGCTTCCCGCCACCACGAGCCTGCCGCCGGACAGGTCGATCAGCGCGCGGTCGAACTGTTCCGGCCCCATGGCAAGGCAACCGTTGGAACGGCCCAGCCGCCCCCAACGCGCGACGTGTTCGGGCGTCGCGTAATTGGCCTGATGCATCACGATCGCGCGGGGCAGGGCGTTGGAATTGGTCGGATCGAGCCCGTCGAGCCGGAGCGATGTGCCGTAGCGGCCGGTATACCAGCTGCGCGTCAGATACGCGCCGCGGCTGGTCGCTTCGGACCCCTCGACATTCGAATAGCGCTTGAGCCAGCCGTCATGTTCGCTGTCGGACCCGGTCCCGTGGCTGACGTGATAGCTCGCTACGCGATCGTTTTCGATATCGACGAAGTGGAAGCGTCGCTGCGAGGAATGAAGGCCGAAATCGGCGATCCCCACGATGTCGCGCCGCCATACGGCGTGGCCGCCCGCAAGTGCGCGCGCCACTTCGTCGCGTGCGAGCGCGAGCAATCTGCGGTCGCGTTCGGCCGTCCCGCCGGTCTGGGCCGAGAGGCCAGAGGGCGCGGCGAGGGCCGCGCTGGCGGCAAAGGCGGTTTTGATGAGAGTGCGGCGGTCCATGAACCGGTCTTAGCAGTCTCGGCGTGGCCGGGCCATGAACGATCGAAGCGAGACGCCGCAGTCGCGGACGAAACGGCGGGAAAACGCGCTCAATCGCCCAGAACCATGCGATCGCCTTCGATCCGCATCGCGCCCATTTCGGTCAGGAAGCTCTGGCCCAATAGGGAAACCGGAAGCCCTTGCGGCACGATGACCGCCTCCAGATCGCGTATCTCGTGGTCGCCCAGTGCGATCCTCTCGATCTCGACTCTGACACCCTCGACCGGACCGCTGGCACCATGGGCGACAATCCGCAGATCGGTGGGCGACCAGAAGATACCGGCATCGCGGGCATCGTCGCCGGTCAGCGCCACGCCCGTCGCGCCGGTATCGACCAGAAAACGCACTGTGCGATCGTTGACGCGCGCTTCGGCGTAGAACTGCCCGTCGGCAGCGCGTGGTACGGCGATTTCGCCGGGTGCGAGATGGGTCGGAGTGGGCAGGGGTTCCGAGAGGGTGCCGGAGACCGGCGCGGGTGCGCTCGTCGCCGGATGCGTCGCCGTATCGACCGGCCCGCCCGGCACGAAGGCCGAGGCGATGAAGGCCGCTATGGCAACGATCAGGAGGGCAGATTCCCGCATGACTGCCCGTTTATACGAACAGAGTTAGCGGACCGTTAAGGTTGTTACTCGGCGGGTTCGCGGGCCTTCTCGGCATGCGGATCGAAGGCGCTTGCCTCGCCCGCCTCGATCAGCGCGGCCTTTTCCTCGACCAGCTTGACGATGTGGTCGAGCATGTCGTCGGACTGGACGTGATGATCGGTCACGCCGGACAGATAGACCATATGCTTGCCCGCACCGCCGCCGGTGATGCCGATATCGGTCTCGCGCGCTTCGCCCGGGCCGTTGACCACGCAGCCGAGGACGGACAGGCTCATCGGCGTCTTGATGTGTTCGAGCCGCGCTTCCAGCGCCTCGACCGTGCGGATCACGTCGAAACCCTGGCGCGAACAGCTGGGGCAGGAGACGACGCGTACGCCGCGCGTCCTGAGGCCGAGCGCCTTCAAAATCTCGAAGCCGACCTTCACCTCGCGCTCGGGCTCGGCGGAAAGCGAGACGCGGATCGTGTCGCCGATCCCGGCCCAGAGCAGGCTGCCGAGGCCGATCGAGCTCTTGACCGTGCCGCCGATCAAGCCCCCCGCTTCGGTGATGCCGAGATGGAGCGGGCAGTCGACCGCCTCGGCGAGGCCGTGATAGGCGGCGACCGCCAGGAACACGTCGCTGGCTTTCACCGCGACCTTGTATTCGTGGAAATCGTGGTCCTGCAAAAGCTTGATATGGTCGAGCGCGCTCTCGATCAGCGCTTCGGGGCAAGGTTCGCCGTATTTTTCGAGCAGGTCCTTTTCGAGGCTGCCGGCATTGACGCCGATGCGGATCGCACACCCGTTCGCCTTGGCGGCGCGGACCACTTCGGCCACGCGCTTGCTGTCGCCGATATTGCCCGGATTGATGCGCAGGCAGGCCGCGCCCTTGTCGGCGGCTTCGAGCGCGCGTTTGTAATGAAAATGGATGTCCGCGACGATCGGGACCTTCGCGGCCTTGGTGATCTTGTCGAAATGTTCGGTCGATTCCGCGGTCGGGCAGGAGACGCGGATGATATCCGCCCCCGCATCCTCGCAGCGGCGGATCTGGTCGAGCGTGGCGCCGACATCTTCGGTCGGCGTGTTGGTCATGGTCTGGACCGAGATCGGGGCATCGCCGCCCACGGCGACATTGCCGACCATGATCTGGCGCGATTGGCGGCGCTCGATGGTGCGCCAGGGACGGATAGAGGACATGGGCCCCTTATAGGGTGGATCGCCGCGGAACTAAAGGCGTGGATCGCATGACCGGTCCGGACGGTAAGACTTGGTCGGCGGTGTGTCCCGATATGGGGAGATGCCGTCATCCGGGCTGGGCTGCGGACCCGATCGGGCTAGTCGTGCGGATCGGTCGCTCGATCGCCGACCCAGATACGCAGGCCCCGCCATGACGCTCTCCGCCATTTCCCACCATTCCCGCCACTTCCTGACCCTGGTGCGCGATCTGGTCCAGTCGCCCGCATTCCGTCATGCCGCGCTCCTCATCCTGCCCTATGCCGGCCTGCTCGTGGGGCTCGACATCGCGACCCGCTATGGCGAACTGACCGGGGCGCTGTTGCCGCGCGACTTCATGCTTTCGCAGGATCGCAGCTTCGGGGAATATCTCGAATACGGGCTGATGACCGCGATGGCGATAATGCTGCTGCGCATGTGGCGGCGCGACGGGTCCCCCCTCTATCTCGTCAATGCGATCCTGTTCGTGGTCCTGACGCTCGATAACGCGCTCGAAATCCACGAGGCGTTCGGTTTCTGGGTGGCGCCTTTCCTGCCGCAGAACCTGCCGATCGCGGCGCATCATCTGGGCGAACCGCTGCTGTTCGCAGCCATCGGCGTTTTATGGATGACAGGGCTGGGCCTGGCGCTGCGCGGGGCGCGGATCGATTCGGTGCTCAATTCGCTGATCATCGTCGGCTGCATCGGCGCGACCGCTGTGTTCGGCGTGGTCGAGGATGCGGTGGTGAGCTACGGCACGCACAGCGACCTGATGATCGAAGCGGAAGCGTTTATCGAGGACGCGGGCGAATTCGCCATGATCATCCTCGCCTTCCTGTTCACCGTGGCGATCTACGATGCGGCGCGGCGGCGCTGGCGGGCAGAGGCCGGTGCCGGACCGCACGCCCGCAAGACGCACGCTGTCAGCCCCGCAATGATGCCCGTCCCGCGCGCAGCCTGAGCGAACCCATTTGCAAACGCGACGAACCGCGCCATGACCGGCCCATGCCAGTTCAGACCGACGATACCGAAACCGATACGCCCCTATTGTTCGGCCGAGTCCTCGACGGAAAGGGGGGCGGGCGCCCGATCCTGTGGGAGGAAGCCAAGACCTGGCGAAGCGGCGCACCGGGCGAGGTCCTGTGGCTGCATCTGTGCCGCAACCGCCCGGGCGTTCAGGAATGGCTCGAAACCGCGCTGAATATTCCCGAGCCGACCGCAGAGCTGCTGACCAGCGACGAGACGCGCCCGCGCGCCTTTCGCGAGGGCAATACGCTGGTCGCGACATTGAGGGGCATCAATTTCAATCCCGGTGCCGAGCCCGAGGACATGATCTCGATGCAGGTCTGGTCCGATGGAGACCGCCTGATCACGCTGCGCCGCTTCCCTTTGCAGACGCCGCGCGACGTGCTGGCGCAGATCGACCGGGGTAACGGGCCACCCGATGCGGGTGCCACCATCACGCTGCTCGCCGAACTGCTGATCGGGCGCATGAGCCAGTCGATCGTCGATATGAACACCGTGCTCGACCAGCTGGAAGAGACCGATCCCGACGAAATGGCCGAATCGATGCTGACGCAGATCTCGATGATCCGGCGCAACTGTCTAAGCCTCAAACGCCACATGGCGCCGCAGCACGAGGCGCTGGAACAGATCAGCCGCGATGCGCCCGCCTGGTTCGAGGATCACGATCGGCGCGAGATCGCCGAGAGTATCGCGCGGCTGCGCCGCTATCTCGACGATATCGACATCAGCAAGGAAAGCGCCGTCGTCCTTCAGGACGAGATCCGCTCGCGCAGCGCTGCATCGAGCGAGCACGCGACCTATATGCTGACGATCGTGGCAGGCATCTTCCTGCCGCTGGGCTTCCTGACCGGCCTTCTCGGCATCAATGTGGGCGGGATGCCGGGCATGGACGATCCGCACGCCTTCTGGTTCGTGGTCGCGGGGTGCGTCCTGCTGATGGTGGGACTGGTCGCCGTGTTCCGCCGCCTGCGCTGGCTCTGACGACCAGGGCGGGGACGAGACCGAAACGCAAAAGAAAAGCGGCGCGAAGGTCGAACCTGCGCGCCGCTTTTGTGTCAGGTCAGGACGATCACGCGCCGGGCGGCAGGGGATCGTCGTCGGTCGGTGCGGCGGCGGGCTTGCTGGTCGCGGTGCCGGTCCGCGTCGTGGTGAGCGACGTTTCGCCGGCCGAGGCGTTGGCGATGCTGTCGTCCATCTCCTCGAGCTTGCGCGCGGCCCACTGACGTCCGCCAAGCCCGAAGGCGAGGGCGAAGGCCACCGATACGCCCGCGATCAGGATCGTCAGCGCGGTGCCGGGGATCATGCCGCCGATGCCGGTGAACTGGAGGCCCATGAACACGAACAGCACGATGGTCGCCCATTTGACGATCAGCGCCGCGGTGCCCTCGCCGCTCTCGTTGCGGCTGTCTCCGGCGATCAGGCGTGCCAGCAGATTGGCGATGAAGAACCCGAAGGCGATCACCACCGCACCGAAGATCACGCGTCCGCCCAGTTCGAGCAATTGGTCGAGGATGCTCGTCAGCTCGGGAAAGCCCAGCAGGCGGGTCGCCGCGATCGCGAAGAACAGGATGATCGCGACCTGCACCACGCGGGCGATGATGCCCGAAGCGGTGGTGGACGATCCGACCATGCCCGTTTCCGCCAGCGCCCGATCGACGCCGAGACCGGGCAGCACTTCCTTCAGGATCTGCACCACGAACTTGCTGATCAGATAGCCGATGCCGAGCAGGATCGCCGCGCCGATGATGTTCGGGATGGCGTTGAAGATCATGCGCAGCATATCCGAGGCTGGTTCGCTGATCGCGCGAATGTCCAGCACGTCCAAGGCCATGATCGCGACGAAGATCACGATCAGCGCATAGACGATGGTGGCGATGGTCTTGCTGATGGCATGGTTGCCGGTGACCGTGTCGACGCCGCCGCGATTGGCCCATTTGTCGAAATCGACCGTCTGCAACGTCGTCTGCACGATGTCGCGCACGATGCGCGCCACCATCATGCCGATGAAGAAGATCAGGCCCGCACCCACCAGGCGCGGAATGAATTCGATGAAGTTTTCGAGCAGGCTGTCGATCGGTCCGGCGACGGAGCCGAGGCCGAGGACGGTGAGGATGATCAGGAGGCCGAACAACCAGATGACGAGGCCGACGATCTTGCCGAGCGATTCGCCCAGCGAGGAGCCCGTGCCCGTGCCGCGCTGGAAGAAGGATATGTTGTCGACCAGCTTGGCGAAGGCCCATTGCGCGGCCTTGGCCAGCGCCCAGGTGATCAGCAAGACGAGGAGCGCGAGCCCCACTCGTTCGAGCAGCATCATCGCCACGTCCTGATCGTAGCGGTATCTTCCGACTTGCATGATTGTTCCCCTGTTCCCTGTCAGCAGGCGCTTGTTGGCAGTCCTTGCTCTCAATCGAAATGCATGGGTGGTGGAGAAGGTTCCGCGTGCTATCGTCCGCGCATGACTCGAACGCCCACTCGCATCGCCGCTTCGCTGACCGCCTTTCTTGCATTGTGCGCATCGTCTCCGCCGCTTGTCGCGCAGGATGCGTCTGCTCCCGAGCCGCGCTGGTCGCTGGCGATCCACGGCGGGGCTGGCACGTTGACTCGCGACGCGATGACGCCCGAGCGCGAGGCGGAGTATGAAGCTGCTCTTCAGGCCGCTCTCGATGCCGGGGCACAGGTCCTGCGCGATGGCGGCGCGGCTATGGATGCGGTCGAGGCGGTGATCGTGCGCCTCGAAGACGATCCCAAGTTCAACGCCGGGCGCGGCGCCGTATTCACCTGGGACGGACGCAACGAGCTCGACGCGGCGGTCATGGACGGGCGCGATCGTTCGGCTGGCGCGGTGACGGGGGTCACTTCGGTCAAGAACCCGATCCGGTTGGCGCGCGAGGTGATGGTCGATGGGCGGCACGTGTTCCTGAGCGGTGCGGGCGCGGAAGAGTTCGCCCGCGATCATGCGCTCGAAACAACAGGCCCCGAATGGTTCGCCACCGACGCGCGGCGCGAAGCGCTGGAGCGGATGAAGGCGGAGCAGGTTTCCGCGCTGGATGTGGACCGCAAGTTCGGCACGGTCGGGGCGGTTGCGCTCGACCGGAACGGCAATCTCGCCGCGGGCACCTCGACCGGCGGCATGACCGGCAAGCGCTGGGGCCGGATCGGCGATGCGCCGGTGATCGGCGCGGGCACCTATGCCGACAATCGCAGCTGCGCGGTCTCGGCCACCGGCTGGGGCGAATATTTCATCCGCGTCGGCGTGGCGCAGGAGATCTGCACGCGGTTGCGGCTGTCGAGCGAGACCTCGCTCGAAGACCTCGCCGACGGAAGCGAGACGGGCGGCGATGTCCAGTTGACCGATGCCCTGGTCCAGCGCGTGTCCGATGCGGTCCTCGCCGAGGTCGCCGATCTGGGCGGCGATGGCGGCGTGATCGTGGTCGCGCCTTCGGGCGCGGCGATCTTCAGCTTCAACACAGCGGGCATGTATCGCGGCCGCGCGACCAGCGAAGGCGTCAGCGAAGTGGCGATCTTCGGTGAGGAAACGGAGTGAGACTGCTCAGCTGTTGCGGATGATGTGGGTGCGCTCGATATAACCGCGTAGCGCGCGCCCGATCGCCGCGAAGCCCGCATCGACCGGCGCATCGTCGAGCGGCGCGCCTAGGGGCGAGCGGTGATAGGCGGCAAAGGTCACCGGCTCGTCGAGCGGCCCGATCACGTAACCGATATCGCCGCGCACATAAGGCGCATCGGGCCAGTCGCTCGAATTGCCGGTCTTGTCGCCCGCTTCCCAGCCTCGCGCCAGCCCCAAGCGGACCTTTTGCAGGCCGGTCGCGCTTTCGACCATCCAGCGACGCAGTTCCTGGCGGCGTTCGGCCACCAGCGGTGAACGATCCTGCGCGAACAGGAGTGTTGCGAGCGTCTGCGCCATGGCAGCGGGCGTCGTGGTGTCCTCGACGGTGCCCGGCGGCACGCGGTTGAGGTCGGTCTCCCAGCGGTCCAGCCGCGACATCGGATCATCCAGGCTGCGCCAGAATGCCGTCAGCGCTTCGGGCCCGCCGAGCCGCTTCAGCAGCAGGTTCGCCGCCACGTTGTCGGACTGGGTCTGGGCGGCATAGGCCAGTTCGCGCCATGTCGCGCCGCTCTCTAACCGCTCGCCCGTGAAAGGGCGGTGAAAAACGAAATCGGCTTGCGCCCAGAAGGTGC
Source organism: Erythrobacter sp. (assembly GCA_009993605.1). Classification (GTDB taxonomy): domain Bacteria; phylum Pseudomonadota; class Alphaproteobacteria; order Sphingomonadales; family Sphingomonadaceae; genus Qipengyuania. The sequence goes on along the minus strand of JAACTB010000012.1, from coordinate 116,194 downwards.
GCTCGTCGAGATCGATCCGGCCCGCTTGGGCCTCCGCCATCGCGAACGCGGCGAGCGAAGTCTTGAAGGTGGAAGCGAGGGCGAACCGCTCGTCCCCGCGATAGGGGAGCGTACGAGCTGTTAGCATGTCGTAGGCCGCGATACCGAACGTGCCGCCGGTGGCCACCTCGATCAGGCGGAACTGCGCTTCCAGCCGCCCGGCCTCGGATGTGTCGGGCGGGATGCAGCCGCCAAGGGCCAGTCCGGCCATCGCGGTCAGCCCGCCACCCAATACTGTCCGCCGCGTCGTCATCCCCGCTTCCTCGCCTGGGCGTAACTGCCGAGCAGGAGCACGCTGTTGCACTGGAACTCCAGCTCTTCGAGCGCCGCATCGATGCGCGGATCGCCGGGTGCGCCTTCCGCATCGGCGAAAAAGCGCGTGGCGGCGAAGCTTGCGCCCTTCTGATAGCTTTCGAGCTTGGTCATGTTGACGCCGTTCGTCGCGAAACATCCCAGCGCCTTGTAGAGCGCGGCGGGAACGTTCTTCACCTCGAAGACGAAGGTCGTCATCGCGATCTCGCGACCGCCTGCAAGCTCGCCCAAAAGCTTCAAGGGATCGCGCGGTTCGCGGGCGAGGAGGACGAAGCGCGTGGTGTTGTCATGCGCATCCTCGACCCCTTCCTCCACGATTTCGAGGCCATAGAGTTCGGCGGCCATCGGCGGGGCGAGCGCTGCGAGGCTGAGATCGCCCTTTTCCGCGACGAAGGCCGCCGCGCCCGCCGTGTCGGCATGGCTCATCGGCACGATATTGCGAGCGAGCAGATATTCGCGCGACTGGCCGAGCGCCTGCGGGTGGCTGTAGGCGGCGCTGAACGGTCCGAAGTCTCCATCCCCGTTGGGCACCGCCATCAGCGCGTGCGTGATCGGCATGAAATGTTCCGCCACGATCGAAAGGCCGCTCTCGGGCAGGAGGAAGTGGATATCGGCCACGCGCCCGTGCTGCGAATTCTCGATCGGAATCATCGCCGCGCCCGCCGCGCCGCTCTTCACCGCGTCGAGCGCGTCTTCGAAGCCATAGCAGGGCAGCGGCAGCGCATCGGGCGCGAACTGCATGGTCGCCTGATGGGAATTCGACCCCGGCGCGCCTCCGAAAGCGATGGCGCGGTCGGGCTCTGCGGCAGCGGCGGCGCGCATGGAATCGACCATGGCCAGCGCGGGGGTGGGAAATTTTCGCATCGCCCGCCTGCTATCCAGCGTAACGATCGCTCGCAAGCGGTTTGCAGGCGCATGGCGACCGGTTTGCGCTTTCGCCCATGCCACTTGCGCAAGCACCCCCGTCACACTAATGCGGGCCCGAACACCTCGATACAGAACATATACGCGGACCTTTTCTCGCATGGACGACAAGTTCAACACTGGCGCCGGCTGGGTGCTTTTCGCAGGCATCGTCGCGCTCGGATCCTCGATCGCTTCGGACATGTATTTCCATGCCGACAATCCGGAAAGCCCGGAAGAGCCGGGCTATTTCATCGATGCGCCCGAAGAAGGCGCGGGCGAGGATGCGGGGCCGGACCTCGGCACGCTGCTCGCCAGCGCGGATGCGGCAGCGGGCGAAAAGGTCTTCGCCAAATGCACCGCATGCCACACCATCAACCAGGGTGGGGCCAACGGCATCGGCCCGAATCTCTACGGCGTGTTCGGCACCACGATCGGCGCGCACGCACCGGGCTTCGCCTATTCTAGCGCGCTCGCCGACCATGGCGGCCAGTGGAATTGGGAAACCATGAACGAATGGCTGAAGAGCCCGCGCGCCTTCGCCAGCGGCACCAAGATGAGCTTCGCCGGGCTTTCGAGCCCCGAAGATCGTGCCAACGTCATGGAATATCTCGCCGCCAATGGCGGTGCGCCTGCCAAGCCGGCGCCCGCCGCTCCCGAAGCTGCCGAAGGTGAAGCGGTCGACGGCGCAGCCGAAGGGCCGGGCGCGATCGAGGGCGGAGACACCGGTTCAGTACAGGCAGCGGGCGCCATGGGCGACGATCAGCCGGTGCCGAGCGAGCAGTCCGCCACGACCAATGACGGGGCGACCAAGCCGGGCACCTGATAGGACGAAGACAATTTCAGCGGGCCGGTCGATCCGGTCCGCCATTTTTGCTCCCTTAAATCGGCAATCAGGCGCGGCCCTTGAAGCCTTGCGCGATGACATACCACTCGCTCGAACCCTTGCGGCTCGCGGGCGGTTTGGCGTGCTTGACCGTGCGGAAATGCTTCTTGAGCAGCGTGAGCAGGTCGGCATCGGTCCCCCCGGCGAGGACCTTGGCCACATACGCGCCACCGGGTGCGAGATTTTCGGTCGCGAACCACGCACCCGCTTCGACCAGCCCCATAGTGCGCAGATGATCGGTCTGCTTGTGGCCCACCGTATTGGCGGCCATGTCGCTCAGGACGAGGTCAGGCGGTCCGTCCAGCTCCGCTTCCAGAGCGGCAGGGGCGGCATCGTCCATGAAATCCATTTGAAGGATCGCGACGCCTTCGATGGGTTCGACTTCCAGCAGGTCGATCCCGACGATCGCGGCCCGGGGGGCGCGTTTTCTCACGACCTGGCTCCAGCCGCCGGGTGCGATACCGAGATCGACCACGCGCGTCACACCCTTCAGCAGGCCAAACTTGTCGTCCAGCTCGATCAACTTGTAGGCTGCGCGGCTGCGATAGCCTTCGGCTTTCGCCTGTTTGACGTAAGGATCGTTCAACTGCCGTTCGAGCCAGCGGTTGGACGAGGCCGTCCGCCCGCGCGCGGTCTTGACCCGCTTGCCCGCATCCTTGCTGCCTCTGCTCACAACCGCGCTCCCGGACGAGACACGTCGCGCGCGCGCTGCAATTCCTCGCGGCTGCGTTCGCCTTCGGCATCGGCGGCGATCAGGCTGCGCAATATGCCCTCGCGAATGCCCCTGTCGGCAACCGCCAGATCACGCGCGGGCCAGATGTCGAGGATCGATTCGAGGATCGCACACCCCGCCACCACAAGATTCGCGCGGTCGTCCCCGATACAGGGAAGGGTACCGCGTTCGGCCTCGCTCATGGTCGATAGTCTGGTCGAGATGTCGCGCATAGAAGCCGAGGGAACGATCAGCCCGTCGACCGCGCGGCGATCATATTGCGGCAATTCGAGATGCAGGCTCGCCAGAGTAGTGACTGTGCCGCTCGTGCCGAGGAGGCGGATTCCCTCGTCGGTGTCGCGATAGGGTGCGATGCGGCGCGCGAAGGGCGCGAAGCTCTTGTCGACGATCGAACGCATCGCCCCATAGCGCGCCGCGCGACCCTCAGCGGTTCCGTCCGGCCCGTCCACGCTGTCGGTCAGCGAGACGACGCCCCAGGGCACGCTCATCCAGTCGAGGATGCGCGGGACCGGCCCGCCCGGCTCGATCAGGACGAGTTCGGTCGAACCGCCTCCGATATCGAAGATGACCGCCGGGCCTCTGGTGCCGTCGCGTCCGTCTTCCAGCAGGATATGGCAGCCGAGCACCGCCAGCCGCGCCTCTTCCTGCGCGGAGATAATGTCGAGCGCGATGCCGGTTTCCTCGCGCACGCGCTCGATGAAGCGTTCGCCATTGGCGGCGCGGCGGCACGCTTCGGTCGCGACCGAGCGGGCGAGATGGACGTTGCGCCGCCGCAATTTCTCCGCGCAGACATGCAGGGCGGCAAGCGCGCGGTCCATCGCCGCATCGGACAGGCGCCCCGACGCCGCGAACCCTTCGCCCAGCCGCACGACCCGGCTGAAGGCGTCGATGACGGTGAAATTCTCGCCCGAGGGACGCGCGATCAGCAAGCGGCAATTGTTCGTGCCGAGATCGAGCGCGGCATAGGCTTGTCGGCGCGCGCCGCCGGAACGCGTGTGCGGTCCGGCGTTCGGACGCATCTGCACAGGCAGCGGCGGCACCTTCCCAGAACGCTCATGGCCAGAACGCTCATGGCCTGAACGCTCAGACCCCGAGCGCTCATCTCTTGAACGCGCGTCGCGGCGCTTCTTATCGGGCTGGGAGGGGCGTTTGTAGCGAAAATCGGCTACCTTGCCGGACGTGCCGCCCCGTCGCTTGCCAGCCCCTGTTTTGTCCGGCGGAGGAGCGTCCGCCATAAATCGTGTCTTCCATTATCCTCCCGCAGCGCGGTGTGCGATGCGGGGACCTGACACGGATGCTACAGCGGAAGCCCGGCGAGGGCAAGCGGCTGGCCGATCGCGAGAGTTCGGACCCCCTTGACCGTGCTGCGCGCTTTTCCTAAGGGCGCCGCTCGCACCGCTTCCCGGCTTTTCCGCGCCGGGCAGCCATCGTGCCGATGCCCCGTCGTCTAATGGCAAGACTACGGACTCTGACTCCGTCAATCGAGGTTCGAATCCTCGCGGGGCATCCAATATTTTTCGAACCGGCAATCATGTGAGCGCAAGCGCCGCTGCGCTGTCGGCGTCAAGTGCGTTACTCAGCCAACCGGGCAAGGCGGTACGGCGCGCATCGTGCGGGCCGCACCGGCTCGATCGACGGACTATTTCTCGTCGTAACCGCCGCCTTCGTCCATCAGCTGCCGCATCAGATAGACGTGCTGCAAGGCCAGCAATTTTGCGCGCTGGTCGTTGTCGACGCCGCCTGAATGGCCGCCGGTCATGTCCTCGTAATAGTAATAGGCCTGGCCCTGCGCGCTCATCCGGGCCGCTGCCTTGCGCCCGTGGGCGGGGTGGGTGCGGTCGTCGGCGGTGCTGGTGATATAGAAGGGCGTCGGGAAATCGGTGTCCTGCGTCAACTTCTGATAGGGCGAGTACGGCTCGATCCAGCCGCGCTGTTCGGGAATGCGCGGATCGCCGTATTCGCCGATCCACGACGCGCCGCGCCCGATCTCGTGATAGCGCAGCATGTCGAAGAGCGGGATCTGGACGATCGCCGCGTTGTAGAGGTCGGGGCGCTGGGTGAAGGCGGTGCCGACCAGCAGGCCGCCCTGGCTGCCACCCTGAATGCCGAGATGCTGCGGGCTGGTGATGCCGCGCTTCACCAGATCTTCGGCGATGGCGATGAAATCGTCCCAGGTGCGCTGCTTGTTCTCGCGGATCGCGGTCTGGTGCCATTCGGGGCCGAATTCGCCCCCGCCGCGCATATTGCCGAGCACATAGGCCCCGCCGCGCTCCAGCCAGAGCTTACCCGTGGTGCCGAGATAGCCGGGCAGGCGCGGGACCTGGAAGCCGCCATAGCCGGACAGCAGCGTCGGCGTGGTGCCGTCCATTTTCATCCCTTTGGGCTTGACCACGAAATAGGGGATGCGCGAGCCATCCTTGCTGACCGCCTCGAACTGTTCGACCTCCATTCCCTCGGCCGAAAAGCGCGCGGGGCTGGTCTTGAGCACTTCCGGCGCGCCGCTGCCGTCCGAATAATAGAGCGTGCTGGGCGTCAGGAAGTCGGTGACCGAATACATGATCCGGTCGCTCTCATCGTCCGACGCGGCGACGCCCACCGTGGCGTTGTCGGGCAGGGCGACGCGGCGACTGACCCATGCGCCGTTCTCGTAATCGAATTTGAGGACCTGCCCGCGCACATTGTCGAGCAGGTTCACGAACATCGAATTCGCTGTGATCGAAGCGCCCTGCTTGGTTTGGCGCTCGGCAGGTGCCCAGACCAGCGACTTGGCTGCACCATTGGGATCAGCTTTCCATTCCTCGAGATCGGCGGCGACGATCGAATCCGCCGGAAAGGTGATGCCGCCGACCGTCCAGGGCACGTCGGTGCTGAAGAGCACATGCCCGTCGACGATACCGAACAGGCCGGATTTTTCCGGCATGTCGAGCCGGGTCCATTCCTCGCCCTGTTGCAGGTAATAGGCACGCTCGTGGAAGCTGAGGCCGCGATAAGCGGCGCGGGCCTGCACCGTTCCGGTCGAATCGCGCAGCAGGATCGCGCCCGCCGACACGTCGGACGGCTCGCCGCGGAAGATCTCCGGCGCGTCCTCGATTCGAGTGCCGCGCTTCCAAAGCCGCGTCGTGAAGGGATAGAGGCTCTCGGTCAGCGTTCCCTCGCCGAAATCCCTGCTGACGAGCAGCGTATCCTCGTCGATCCAGCTGACGCCGCCCTGGCTTTCGGGAAGGCGGAATCCGCCATCGACGAATTGGCGCGTTTCCACGTCGAATTCGCGCATCTCGTTCGCGTCCTTGCCCCCGTCGGACAGACCGACCATGCAGCGATTGGCTTCGGGCGGCAGGCAGTTGAAGCCCGCGAACACCCATTCGCGGCCCTCTTCGCGCGCCAGTTTGTCGATATCGAGCACGATGTCCCATTGCGGGCTGTCGGTGCGATAGCTGTCGAGCGTGGTGAGGCGCAGAACGCCTTTGGGATTGTTGGCATCCTGCCAGAAATTCATCAGCCCGTGGGGCGTGAAGCTGACATAGGGGATGCGGTCCTCGCTATCGAGGATGGCGAGCGCTTCGGCCTTCAGCTCGGCGAAGCGCGGATCGTTGCCGAGCGTCTGGTCGACGCGCTCGTTCTCCGAGCGCACCCAAGAGAGGGCCGGCACGCTGCGCGCCTCTTCCAGCCAGATGAAGGGATCGTTTGCGCTTTCGAACGGTGCTTCTGCGTCCTCGGCCATGGTGGTGGTCTCCTGTGCGGACAGCGCCTGCGGTCCCATTTGCGCCGCAAGGGCCGCTGCCAGCGCGAGCGCCGATGTCGTAATCGTCTTCATGATGAACCCCTTACCCGAATACTCGCGCGGATCGTGCGGCGGGATCGCCGCCGGGGCAAGGCGAAACTCGACGAATACCAATGGGGAGCGGTCGGACGACGCGCTCCCCGCCCCATCGGTCAGAAGTCCGCCGAGATCGAGGCCTTCACTGCGCGCGGCCCACCTTGCAGCAGGGCGGGGGAGAAGGCGTCGAACGCGCTCGCCCAATAGCGTTCGTTGGCGATGTTATCGACCGAGAGGCGCAGCGTGACCGGCGTGTCCGCCGCCGCGAAGACATAGCGCGCGCCGAGATCGAAGCGGGTCCAGCTGTCGAGCTCCAGCGTATTGGCCTGATCGACGAACTGCTCGCCGGTATGCACGACGCGGCCGGTCAAAGTGAGGCCGGGGACGAAGCCCAGGTCCCATTCGACATTCGCGTTGGCGGTGTATTCGGGCACGCCCGGCACTTCGTTCCCGTTCACGAATTCGGTGTCGGTCAGCGCCGCGCCGCCGATCAGGCGCAGGCCGGGTGCGATCTCGCCATTGGCGGTGAATTCGATCCCCTCGTGGCGCTGCTCGCCCAGATAGCCGAAGCTGCCATCGGGAAGCACGCCTTCGCCCGGCCGGTCGATGCGATAGGCGCCGAGCGTCACGAACATGTCGCCGAGCGCCAGCTTGCCGCCGAATTCGTACTGGGTCGATTTGCGCGGAGCCAGCGACTGGCCGAAATTCGTGGTCGGATTGTTCGGGTTTACGGGAACGCTCGGCCCCTGCTGGAGCGCTTCGATACGATTGGCGTAGAGCGACAGGCGCTCCGTCGGCTTGATCACGATCCCGGCGACCGGGGTGACGGCATTCTCGTCATAGATGGCGCCGGGGGTGCCATCGTAATTGGTGTTTTCCTGGCGGATCGTCTGCAGGCGCAGGCCGCCGGTCAGGAGCACGCGATCGCCGAATAGACCGATCGTGTCGCTGGCAAAGGCGCTCCACAAAGTCGTGCGCGTGGTCGGGTTCGGATCGTCGATATCCCCGCCGACGAAGCCGGGACCGATGGGTTCGGGCACTTGGGGCGTCGCATAGAGATTGGTGGCGTATCCGGGCAGGAAGTCGAAGGCGGTGCGGAAAACCTGCCAGTTTGCGTTGCCACCGAAATTGAATTCGTGCGTGATCGTGCTGCCGAGATTCACGCGAAGGCCCGCCTCGACGGCTTCGTTGTTGGTTGTCGCGGGCACGAATAGCGCCGATCCGGTGGCCGCGCCGGTCGCCGCGTCCTCGACGGTGATGCCGCCATAAAGGCCCGCCTCGTCCCCGTCGCGTGCGCCGGCGCGGGCATAGAGCAGCGCATTGTCGGCAATATCGTATTCGAGGCTCAGCGTCCCGAACACGTCGCGCAATTCGCTATAGGTGAAATCCTGCGCGTAATTGGCGCCGGCTTCGGGAACCCTCGGTACCGTGGCCGTCGCCACCGTGACCTTGGGGCGCAGCGCGTCGACGCGGATTTCCTGGAAAGCGAGGTCGAGCACGGCGCGGAATGGCCCACTATCGTAATCGAGTGCGCCGCCGATCACGGCGGTGCGGCGATCCTCGCGGTCGATCGCGGTCTCCCCGTCGCGATAGGCGCCGTTGCCGCGCAGGCCCCATTCGCCATTCGCTCCAAAGCGGCGCGAGACGTCGAGCGCGCCGCCGAAGCGCGCGCTTTCCTCCGCGCTGGCGGTGGCTCGGATGAAGTCACGTTCCTGTGCGCGCTTTAGGATCAGATTGACATTGCCGCCCAGGCCCGAGCCGCCCGGCGCCGCGCCGTTGAGGAATGCGCTGGCCCCGTTCAGCACCTGCACGCTGCCAAACAGTTCGGGCGCGACCAGCTGGCGCGGGCCGATCCCGTAGAGGCCGTTGACCCCCACATCGTCCCCGAACAGGCTGAACCCGCGCACGATGAATTGTTCGGCGGCATTGCCGAAGCCGTAGGTCGTGCGGATGGTCGGGTCGTTCTCCAGCACCGCGCCAAGTGTCTGCGGCTGCTGGTTGCGGATCAGGCTCTCGTCGTAGGAGCGGATGGTGAAAGGCAGATCCTCGGCGGGCTTGTCGCCCAGAACGCCCGCGCTGCCGCCATTGACGACCTCGGTGGCGTTTTCGGCCTGCGCGGTGACGACGATCTCGTCGGGTTGCCCCTCCGATTGAGCGGAGGATTGCTGCGCATGCGTCGCAGTTGCAAGCGACGCGATCAGGGCGAGCGAGGATATGCGGTAGGCGGGGGCCATCGGTGAATCTTTCTAGTTTTAAGTCTGGGTGCGGCGGCGCAGGAGCGCCGCCATGATGACGAGCGGTGCGAGGCCCAGGAGGACCCAGCAGGCAAGATCGCGCAGGCCGTCGCCGGTCAGGCCGAGGACGAGACCGAGCAGGCTGGCGAGACCGATCAGGAGTGGCAAGGCGAAGACCTGCGCATTCGAGCGCCGGCGGGTGGGGCGTCGTCCGGGCCGAACGGTCGCGGGCTGATCGGGGCTGAGGGGGCCGAAATGGATCATGCGCGCGCTTTCCTGAGTCCGCCCGAAGCGATTTCCTCGATCCGCCGCTCCAGCGCGCCCGGACGGCGGCGCAGCCATAGCATCACGCCGGTCCACAACACCCAGATCGTCGCGCATGTCAGCAGCGCCCAGATGATCTTGAGCGGCAACCCGCCGTAATCGCCGAAGTGCAGCGGTTTCGACATCATCAGCGCCTGGTTGAGCGCGGGCATGGTGCGGGCATCGGTCAGTTCGCCGGTCTCGGCATCGACGAGGGCGGGGGTGAGCAGGTTCTGCGTCAGCGGGCGGTCGCCCTGGAAAAAGATCGCGTAATGATGCCCGCTCGACCAGTCGCCGCCGGGAAAGCCGATGAACTGGGGCGATCGGCCGGGCAGGGCGGCCTGCGCCGAGGCCATCGCGACATCGAGCGAGCCGTAGCGCGAGGGCGGCAGCGGCGCTTCGCCATCATAGGCGGCGGCCATCGCGGCGACTTCGCCATCGCGCCAGCTATCTGTCAGCGGATCGGCGAACGCATTGATCGCGCCGGTCAGCCCGATCACCGCCATCCAGGCGAGCGCGACCACGCCGAGGAGATTGTGCTGATCGAGCCTTTTGACGCGCTCGCTGCGATCGGCTCTGACGGTCCCGAAGGCGAGGCGGCGCATGAAGGGTGCATAGAGGACGGTGCCCGAAACCAGCGCGACGACGAACAGCAATCCCATCGCGCCCAGCACCCACATACCCGGCAACCCCAGGAACATGTCGGTATGCAATTGCAGCAGGAAATCCATCACCGGGTTGACCGGCGCCGGGCCGAGCGACGCGCCGCTCGCCCGGTCGAGGAAGAGGAGGCTCATATCCTCGCCCGCCGCATCGGGCGTGGGGCCGGTGGTGACGGTGAGAAGGGGCGAGTCGGTGCTGAAAGCCATGAAGAGCGGGACTTCCCCGGGCCGCTCGGCGAGCGCGGTGGCGAGCATCGCGTCGAGCGGGAGGCCCCCTTCGGCGGACGGCATCCCGGCAAGCGCTGACGAGGCTCCATCCTCCATCGCCGCGTCGATCTCGTCGTGGAAGATCAGCGGCAGACCGGTGATGCAGAGCATCAGCAGGAAGACGGTCGGAATGAGACCGCTCCATTTATGGACAAGATACCAGGCCTTGATCGTCCCGCGCGTCATGACGGGGCGGCTAGCCGGGTGTGGTCACGCCGTCAATGAGAATAACTCGCAATAGCAGAATGCGCGCTCAGCGCGTGATCACGTCGCCCGACATCGGAGCGAGCTTCGACAGGAAGCGATTCTGCGCCTGGAACCCGACGCCTTCCTCGCGCATCGCCTGTTGCAGGTTCTCGACCAACGCGTTCATGTCGCCGCGCGTCGTTCCCATGCCGGAATGCGAACTTTGCATATCACGCCCGGTATAGCTGCAGCCGGCGTTGAGGATGTAGCAGAACTGCTCGAACAGAACCCGGCGCAGGCGGACCATATCATGGCCTTCGAAGACTGCGGAGATACGCGGATCGGCGGTGTTGAGCGCGACCAGGCGGTCGGTGATGCGGCGGATGCCGTCTTGCCCGCCGAAGGCCCGCGCCATCCCTTCGCCGGAAAAGGGCTTGGCTCCGGCGTTGGCGTCGCTCTGCTCGTAATCCTCGACCGGAAGTTCGCCGGTTACGGGATCGCGCTCGACTTCCTCGACACCGAATTCGGCATCCCAATCGATATTCTCGTCCGGCGCCTGCTGGAACAGAAGCGCGAGCGCGATCGTGGCGGCATTCGACAGCATAGGGAAATCCTTGAATTCGGTCAGAAGGCCAGCTGGGCCTGGAGAAATGCGCCGCGCTGATCCTCGAACGTGGCGATCGATCCGAGATCGGCATAGGCGGCGGTGAGCGTGAGGAAATCGGTCGGCGCGATGGCCGCGAACAGATCCATCCAGTCGTCCTCGCCAAGCCCCAGATTGTCGGGCTTGGTCCGCACTTCCGCGCCCACGACCGCGCGGCGCGACAACTGATAGGCAAGCGAGCCTTCGAACTGGACCGAATAGTCGGGGTTCGACGCACTTGCGAAACCAAGCAGGCCGGTCTGATTGGCCTTGGTCAGGCGGACGGTCCCGCCGACGAGGACGCTCTGGGCGAGCAGCAGCTTGGTCGCCGACAGAGCGATGTCCGTGCCGCTATCGTGCAATGCGCCCACCGCGCGGACCACCGCGCCGTCGCGGTTGCGCTTGTGCTGGACCGACAGGCTGACCTGCGGCAGTAGCGGGTCGCCATAGACGGCATCGCCGAACAGCCGGAGCTTGGCGCCGAAGACGTCCTGATCGAAGGTGAAACCCTGGCCGAGGCCCAGCGCCGCGCCGACATCGCGGGTGTCGAAACGCTGGCGTGCATAGGACAGTTCGATGCGGTTGGCATAGCTGACGCCCGCGCCGAAGCTCTGCCAGTCGAAATCGGGCAGGAGAACGGCAGTCGCGTGGAGGCCGCCGCCAAACCCGCGTTCCTGCATTCCGGCAAGGATCGCCCAAGTCGCAATTCCGCCGCCGCTGGCGCCTTCGAGACTGGCGATCCCGTTGGTGAGCAGCAGCTTTCGCGAATAGCCATCGCGGAAAGAGGGGATGTCCGTGGGCTCGGCCGCCACGCTCGAACCCTGTTCTTCTTCGAAATCGGCAAATTGCGTAGAAATCGCGCGCTGGGCGGTTCCGGCCTGTGCCGCTGTATCGCTTGCGCTCGAAGGCGTCGAAGCAGGAGCGATCGCGGTGCCGGAAACGCCGTCGTAGTCCGCGTGGAAAAGCGCCGTATCGTAGGCGATCTGCGCCTCTGCGGCGTTTGCGGAGGATGCGGCGGACAGAAGGGCTATCGCCGAAGCTGCGGTGAGGAAGCGCAAGGTCATGACCGCCCCCCTCACACAGAATGGTCAATATTCTTTTAAGCCGCGCGGCAGGGAAATTTAAGGATTGTCGTATTATTGCACGGATCATGATCCGAACCATCTCCCTGCTCTGCCTCCTTGTCGCCATTCCCCTGACAGCGGCCTGGGCCGCCGCCAGCGTGCCCGTGCGTGTCCAGGTGGTCGATGCGAAGGGCGTGCCCGTGCGCGATGCGGTGGTGGAAATCGATGCGGCGGGCTCCGAAGGCGGCCGCATCACCTTCCCCTGGCGCATGGCGATGGCGCAGCGCAACGAAGAATTCGTGCCCGGCACGCTGGTGGTCGCGCGGGGCAGCACGGTGGCGTTTCCCAATCTCGATAAGGTGCGCCATTCGGTCTACAGCTTCTCCAAGCCCGCGCGTTTCGAGATCGATCTGTTCGGCCGCGACCAGACCCGCACTCAGAAATTTCCGATCGCGGGCGCGGTGGCGCTGGGATGCAACATCCATGACGACATGCGCGGCTATATCCGCGTCGTGGATACGCCCTATGCGGGCAAGACCGACAATAACGGGATGCTGTCGCTCGATGCGGTTCCGAACGGGTCGGCCACGATTACCGTCTGGCATCCGCGCCTGCGCGCGCCGGGCAATGAAATGCGCCGCACCGTCACGATTTCGGGCAATTCGAACAGGCACCGGCTCGCGGTCAATCTGCGATGAAGGATATCCTTCTCGATCGGCTCCCGAGCTTGCGCTTCGGGACCTTGCGCCTGCGGATCGCGGTCCTGTTCACGATCCTGTTCGCGCTCGTCATGTCGGTCGTGCTTGTCCTCGTTAGCCAGAGCATCGAACGGTTCGGCGAACGTGCCGCGTCGGGTGATCTGGGCGCGAATGCCAAGGTCGTCGACGAGATTCTCGACCTGCGTGCCCAGCAGATGCGCACCTCGGCGGAGGTCCTGTCGCGCGATTTCGGATTTCGCGAAGCGGTCGCCACCGGCGATTCCGCCACTATCGCGAGTGCGCTGCGATCGCTTCGCGCCCGCGCCAAAAGCGGATCGGCTTTCGTGGTCGGCCTCGACGGGTCGATGGTGGACGATGGCAGCGGACGCCATCCCCCGGTGGACAGCATCTGGGGCCCGCTGGATGACGGCAATCAGAAAGGCCTGATGCGCTTCGGTGGCGAATTCGCGCTCGCCGCGGCATCGCCGATCGAGGTGCCGGACCTCGTGGGCTGGCTGGTGGTGACGCAGCCGCTCGGCGCGAGGGAGATGGACCGCCTTGCGAAGCTGGGCGCGGTCGACATGCAGGCGCGCGTCGCGGCGCAATCGGACCTCCCCGACTGGGCCGCGGCGAGCGCCGATGGCGAGGTCGTCGAAGCGCCCGGACAGGACGATGGCCTCTATCACGTCTCGCGCCTGCCTGCCTTGCAGGACGGGATCGAGCCGCGCCTCGTGCTCCAGCATTCGCTCACCGAAGCCTTGGCGCAATATTCCTCGCTGCGCTATCTGCTCGCCGCCGTCATTGCCGCCGGGCTGGCGCTGGTGATCGCGCTCGGCTTCCGCATCGCCGGCACCATCACACGGCCCCTCAACCGCTTGGATATCGCGGTGCGCAAATTCGCGCGCGGGGAAGACGCGACGCTCGCGGTGGAGGGCGAGGACGAAATCGGCCGCCTCGCGACCAATTTCAACGGCATGGTCCAGGCGATCGCGGAGCGCGAGCGCGAGATCATCCATGTCGGCCTGCATGACGGGCTGACGGGGCTGCCCAACCGGAAGCTGTTCGTCCAGCAGCTCGACGAAGCGCTCTCGCTGCGGCAGGACGAGGATCGGATTCTGGTCGCCTATGTCGATCTCGACGATTTCAAGGTCGTCAACGATACGCTGGGCCATCCGGCGGGCGATGCGCTGCTGCGCGAAACCGCCAGCCACCTGCGCAAGCATCTGCCCCAGGCAAAGGTTGCGCGCTTCGGCGGAGACGAATTCGCGGTGCTGATCAAGGGTATCGATCCGGGCCGCAATCTCACCGCGCTGGCCGACGAAATCCAGGCCTGCTTCGCCCGCCCGGTCGATCTCGGCGGCCATCAGGCGGACAGTTCCGCCAGCATCGGCATCGCCGTTGCGCCGGGCGACGGGGAGGACGGCATCACCTTGATGAAGCACGCCGACCTAGCACTTTATCGGGCGAAAAGGGACGGGAAGGCCAATCACCATTTCTTCGAACCCTCGCTCGACGAACAGGCGCGCCGCCGCCGCGAGATGGAACTCGATTTAAGGCTGGCAATCCGCGACGGCGGGTTCGAACTCTATTTCCAGCCGCTCTACGATCTGCGCGCGGACCGCTTGCAGGGGTTCGAGGCGTTGATCCGCTGGCCGCACCCCACCAAGGGCATGATCAGCCCGGGCGAATTCATCCCGCTCGCCGAAGAGACCGGCCTGATCCTGCCGATCGGCGAATGGGTGCTGCGCGAGGCCTGCCGCATCGCGCGCGCCTGGCCGGACAATCTGTCGGTCGCGGTCAACATTTCGCCCAAACAATTCCTCGCACCCGGCCTTGCCACCACGATCATGCAGGCGCTGTCCACGACCGGCCTTTCGCCCGAAAGGCTGGAGCTGGAAATTACCGAGAGCGTGTTCATCGCCAATGTAGAGAAGACGCTGGGGACGCTGCATTCGCTTCGCGACGTCGGCGTGCGCATCGCGCTCGACGATTTCGGCACGGGCTATTCCTCGCTGAGCTATCTGCGCAGCTTCCCCTTCGACAAGGTCAAGATCGACCGCAGCTTCGTCCAGGATCTGGCGCAGGAGGGCAACGCCCACGCCGTGATCCGTGCCATCACCACCCTTGCCGAGGCGCTGGGGATGGATACGCTGGCCGAAGGCGTCGAACTGCCCGAACAGATGGAAATCCTGCGCCGCGAAGGCTGCCAGTATATCCAGGGCTTTCTGCTCAGCGAACCCATCCCGAGCGCCGGAGTGGATGAGCTGTTCGATCAGATGGCGGCACAACCGAAGCAGCGCGCCACGGGTTGATCGAGCGTTCGACTGGGCGCCCGATCGAACGCTTGATCGGGTCGGCCTGCCGACCTATCGGCGCGACGATGAAAAACGAAAAGACAGACAAGACCGAACGCGATCTGAGCGACCGCAAGTTCTACCCGGCCGAAGAAGAGGCCAAGTTCGAGAAATCGCAGCCGCGCCAGACGCCGCAGACCGCGCATCCGGCCTACCAGCTGGCGTTTCAGGACACCGATTTCCTGCTGCGCGAGGAATTGCGCCCGGTCCGCTTCCAGCTCGAACTGCTGAAGCCCGAAATGATCCTCGACGAAGCGGGCGTCGGCTCGACGCTGGTGATGTATGGCAGCGCCCGCATCCCTCCGCCCGAAGCGGCCGAGACCGCATTGGAGGGTGCCAAGGACCTTCCCGAGGACGAACGCCGCGTGGTCGAGAGCCTGGTCGCGAAGAGCAAATATTACGCCGAGGCGCGCAAGCTCGCCAAGATCGCGACCGAGAAATCCATCATCGAAAACGGCAAGCGCCAGTTCGTGGTGTGTTCGGGCGGCGGCCCGTCGATCATGGAAGCGGCCAATCGCGGCGCGAGCGATGCGGGCGGCGAAAGCGTCGGCCTCAACATCATCCTGCCGCACGAGCAGGCGCCCAACCAGTATGTGACGCCCTATCTCTCGCTCAACTTCCATTATTTCGCGCTGCGCAAGATGCATTTCCTGCTGCGCGCCAAGGCGGTCGCGGTGTTCCCGGGCGGGTTCGGTACGTTCGACGAATTCTTCGAACTGCTAACCCTCATCCAGACCGGCAAGATGAAGCCGATGCCGATCCTGCTGTTCGGCAAGGATTTCTGGACGCGCGTGGTGAATTTCGAAGCTTTGGCCGAAGAAGGGACGATCAATCACGCCGATCTCGACCTGTTCCGCTGGTGCGAAAGCGCCGAGGACGCCTGGGATCACATCGCCGCGTTCTACGAATTGAAGCGCTAGGCCCTTCGCAGGCTCAGTCGGCCTCGGGCTCGGCCAGCCTGCGCACCGCCTGATGGCCGAGCGGCCCGTGCCCGGCGCCGAAGCCGGGCGCGTTCTCGATCGCGGCGAAGGTAAAGGCGCGCGCCATCCGCACCGCGTCGGTCAGGGGCAGGCGATGGGCGAGCATCGTCGCCAATGCCGCCGACAGGGTGCAGCCCGTCCCATGCGTGTGGCGCGTGTCGAGCCGGGCATGGCCGAAGCTCGCGATCTTGCCACTGGGCGCCAGCACCCGGTCGAGCACCTGATCGCCCGTTTCGGCATGGCCCCCCTTGGCGAGCACCATGACATCGTGACGCGCGGCAAGGTCCAGTCCCGCTTCGACGATATCGTCTTCGGACACTGTCTCTCGTGCAGTCAGCGCGGCCAGTTCGGGGATGTTCGGCGTGACGACCGTCGCGATCGCCATCAATTCGGCAAAGCCCGCGATCGTCGCCTCGTCAGCCAGCGCCGCGCCGCTCGTCGCGATCATCACCGGATCGAACACGATCGGCCCGGCGAAACTGTCGAGCCGCATTGCGAGAGCGTGCGCGATCGCGGGCGATCCCAGCATCCCGATCTTGACACCGTCGGCGCCGATATCGTCGAGGCAGGCATCGACCTGCGCCATGACGAAATCCGCATCCAGCGTCTCGACCGCGTTCACGCCCGTGGTGTTCTGCGCGGTGACGGCAGTGATCGCGCTCATCCCGTAACCGCCCAGCATGGCGATGGTCTTGAGATCGGCCTGGATCCCGGCGCCGCCCGAACTGTCGGACCCGGCGATGGTGAGAATGCGGGGCGGCACGGAAGCAGGAGCAGGCGAACTCATGCCGCGCCGCGGACCGCGTCGCAGATGCGATCGACGACGGTTTCGACCTGGGCCCCATCGTCGCCTTCGGCCATCACGCGGATCAGCGGCTCGGTGCCCGAAGCGCGGATGACGAGGCGACCCTTGCCGGAAAGCTCGCTCTCGGCGTCGGCGATAGCGCGCTTGACCGCCGCGTCGTCGAGGGGGGAGCCCCCTTCGTAGCGCACGTTCTTCAATAATTGAGGAACGGGATCGAAGACGTGCAGCAATTCGCTCGCCGGCTTGCCCGACCAGACCAGGCTCGACAACACGCGAAGCGCCGCGATCGTGCCGTCTCCGGTGGTGCCGTGATCGAGCAGGATCATGTGCCCCGATTGCTCGCCGCCGACATTGAAGCCGCCTTCCTTCATCCGCTCCAGCACGTAGCGATCGCCGACCTTGGTGCGCTCCAGCGTCAGGCCGCGTTCGGACAGATGGCGCTCGAGGCCGAGATTGGACATGACGGTGGCGACCACGCCGCCGCCTCGCAGCACGCCCTTGTCCGCCATCCGGTCCGCGATCAGGGCCATGATCTGGTCGCCATCGACCGTGCGCCCCTTCTCGTCGACCACGATCAGCCTGTCCGCATCCCCGTCGAGCGCAATGCCGATATCCGCGCCGACTTCGACCACCTTGGCCTTGACCGCATCCAAAGCGGTGGAGCCGACATTGCGGTTGATGTTGGTGCCATCGGGTTCCACGCCGAGCGTGACCACCTCGGCCCCCAATTCCCAGATCGCGGACGGGGCGACCTGATAGGCCGCGCCATTGGCGCAATCGATGACGACCTTCAGCCCGTCGAAACGCATGGCCGGACCGACCGACTGCTTGATCGCGTGGATATAGCGTCCGCGCGCATCCTCGATCCGGCGCGCGCGGCCGATCTCGGGCGCATCGGCGAGGACGGGCTGTTCGTCGATCAGGGCCTCGATCGCCAATTCGTCCTCGTCCGACAGCTTGAACCCGTCGGGGCCGAACAGCTTGATCCCGTTATCCTCGTAAGGATTGTGGCTGGCGGAGATCATCACGCCGAGATCGGCGCGCATTTCGCGGGTGAGCAGGGCGATGGCGGGGGTGGGCAGCGGCCCGGTCATGATGACGTCCATGCCCGAGCTGGTGAAGCCGGCCACCAGCGCGCTTTCCATCATATAGCCCGACAGCCGCGTATCCTTGCCGATCACGACCCGGTGGCGGTGATCGCCCCGGCGGAAATGAAGACCGGCGGCTTGGCCCACCGTCATCGCCATCGCGGCGGTCATCTTGCCGGAATTGGTGCGGCCCCGGATCCCGTCCGTGCCGAAGAACTTGCGTGTCATGCGATTGTCCAAATACCTGAATTATCGGCCGCGCTTCTGGCGCGAAAGCCAGCGAAAGGGAAGGGGGCGGCCTCCTCCCAACCGCCAATCGAGCGAGGCGATCACCGGCAGGCAAGAAATTGGTTCCCCGCCATGCAACAATCATCGCGGATATGCGTTAATCCACCATACACGCGGCAAACCGATCCCAACCCAATTGAAATCAAAGAGGGACTTTTACGATATGGCTTTCAAACTCACCGACCTTCCCTATGCCGACAGCGCGCTCGATCCGGCCGTTTCGGCGGAAACGCTCTCCTATCACCACGGCAAGCATCACCAGGCCTATGTCGACAAGACCAACAAAGCGATCGAGGGCACCGATCACGCGGACAAGTCGCTCGAAGAAGTGATCGCGGCGGCGCGCGGCAACGACCAGGGCCTGTTCAACAATTCGGCCCAGGCCTGGAACCACGGGTTCTACTGGCACTCGATGGCCGCCGAAGAAGGCAAGATTTCCGACGAATTGCAGTCGATGATCGACAAGGCCTTCGGCTCGACCGACGACCTCAAAAAGAAGCTCGCCGAGCGCGGCGCCGGCCACTTCGCCAGCGGCTGGGTCTGGCTCGCGGTCAAGGATGGCGAGCTGACGATCGAGGAAACGCATGACGGCGATACCCTCGCCGACAAGAGCGGCGTCAACCCGCTGCTGACGATCGATCTGTGGGAACACGCCTATTATCTCGACCACCAGAACAAGCGCCCGGAATATCTCGACGCGGTTCTTGGCAGCAAGATCAACTGGAGCTTCGCGTCCGACAATCTGGCGCGCGGCGAAACCTGGAAATATTCGAGCTAAGCCGGGTTCCAACTACGCAAAAGATCGGCCCGTACCGCCAAGCGCGGTGCGGGCCAATTTCGTACGGGTCGCATGGGCGTTGCAGAACCGTTGCGACCCCGTTTCGACTCCGCTGCGGCGACCAGCTTTATTGCGTGCCTTCGCCCAGGGTGGGGTTCGGCGCATCGCTTTCGCTGTCGAACACATTGTTGGCGAACAGCGGCTCGCCGAACACGAACCCTATCAGATTCGGCCTCCCGATGTGATCGAACAGGGCGGTGAGCATCAGCAGGATGGGCACCGACAGCAGCGCGCCGATCATGCCCCAGATCCATGAGAAATACATCAGCGCAATCAGGATCATGACCGGGTTCATCGTGAACCGCGCGCCCAATATCGAAGGCGTCACGACATTCGCCTCCACCGTGTGCAGACCCAGATAGGCCGCCGCCGGGATCAGACCGATCAGCACCGTCTCCATCGTCCCGATGCCGAACAGGGCCAGGAGGCCCACCATGATCGTGGGGCCGATATAGGGCAGGAAATTGAGCAGCGCGGCGAGGCCGCCCCACATCACGGGCGCCTCCACCCCCAGGGCCCAGGCGCCGAGCCCTGCGACTATGCCCACGCAGATATTGATCCAGCCTACCGTCAATACATAGGCGGCGACGCGATCCTGCACCTCGCGCAAGACCCGCGCGGCCTTGACGCTGGTGCCGAAGGAACTGCGTCCGAACAGAAGTTTTTGGCGCAACCTGACGCGCGCTTCGACCATGAAGAAGGCCATCAGGAAGGTCAGGATCGTCTCGATCACCACGCTCGGCGTCGCGAAGGCGAGCTCTTCGAGCAGGCTGGGCGTCGCCACCACGACCTCGCGCGATTCCTCGCGGGCCATGAGTTCGGCGAGTTGCTCGTTGATCTGCGCAACCCAGCCGAACTGGTTGCGCAGATCGGCGAAGCGGGCGCCGGCGGTGTCGATCATGGTCGGCAGGCGGTCGAACAGGACCGTAGCGGGTTGCAGGATCAGGGCGAGCGCCAAGAGCAGCACGCCGAGAAAGACCAGCAGCGCAATGAAGGACGCGAGCACGTTGGGAAGCCCCCACGCCGCCAGCCTGTCCGCCAGAGGGGACAGGATGATCGTGAGGACGAGGGCCGCGGTCACGGGGAGGAAAACGACCGACCCGATCGACAGCACGAAGGGCAGAGCGAGAAAAAGGCCCAGGCCGATCAGCACGACCAGAGCCGAGATGAGCCGCAATTCCTGTTCGGCGAAACCCATCCTCCGCCCGACGCGCGGCGCGCGTTCAGGCACGGCAGGGGTATCCGGCGTTGCCACCGGCCCGGGATTTGCGTCGCTCATGAGATAAGCCGGTGAACGAGGCGAGGCAAAGCCCGCATCGCATCCCGTATGGACGCGAACGCCGGGCGCTCAACTGCGCGCGGCAATACCATTGCCGGCGGCAACTTCGTCGAGCTCTTCGAGGATCGCCCGATGCGCTGCGTCGTCCGAGGTGGAGCGGCGCGGGATCGATCCGTCGGCAAGCATCGCATTCAGCGCGGCGCGGGCGCGGCCGACCCGGCTCTTGATCGTGCCGACGGCACAGCCGCAGATATTCGCCGCTTCTTCGTAAGAGAAACCACCCGCACCCACCAGCAGCAGCGCCTCGCGCCGTTCGGGCGGTAGAGTCAATAACGCGCGGTGCATGTCGGACAAGTGCAGCGGCTCTTCCTGGCCCGCAGGTGCGGTCAGGACGCGTTCGGCGACGTTCTCGTCATACTCTCCGCGGAAGCGATTGCGGCGCATGTCGGTGAGATAGGCGTTGCGCAGGATCACGAAGGTCCAAGCGCGCATCGAAGTGCCCGGCTCGAACCGTTCCTGGGCTGCCCAGGCCTTGAGCAGGGCTTCCTGCACCAGATCGTCCGCCATGTCGGCACGACCGCATAATCCGCGCGCAAAGGCGCGTAGATGCGGAACGACCTCCGTCAGTTCCCGTTTGAAATCGGCCTTTTCCGCGACCGTGCGTGTGTTCGACCCCATCAGTTCTTAGTGTCCAGCTGCGACAGCAGATCCTTGAATTGATCCGGTATGTCCTCGTCGACAACGGAATCGTAAAGCTGCCTCAAGCCCGACGCCCATTCGGGGCGTTCGGTACGAGCCTTGCTCTTTTCGACTGGTGCCGCGCCAGCAGCCTGTAAGCGCCCGGCGTCTTTGTCCTGTTCGGATTTCATAGGCGGAAAGGTAGGTTCCTGTCATTCCAGGCACCGGAGATAGGGAACCCCGGTGCAGATGTCGATCCCGTGAGTCGTGTGGACCCGTGAAGTGTGAGGGTCCGTGAGTTTGGAGGGAACGATGCCCCCATATTTTGGTTCCCTGTTTTGACGTAGTTGGGAATTTCGCCCAAACGTCCGTGTCGATGATTTCAGTGTCCTGAGGTTTCTCGCGCGTTCGGCCGAACCGAACCATGCCCCGGCAAATCGGGGAAGGGCACTCTTTGGAAGTTTTTTTGGAAGGCAGGGCTCTGGCTAGCAAACGGGAAACCAGGAGCCCGGACTCGCGCGAAAGCGGACCGAGGCGATGGCTGGTGACCTATCCCAGGCTGATCCCGGTGGGTATCTTCCTGATCATCGTTGCCATCACCGCGCTCAGCGTTCTGACGATCGAACGCGGGGAGCGGGCCCGCGAAGACGCTGCGATGGCACGCACCGCCGGTGCGATGTCGGCGGTGCTGGAACGGCGCGCATCGGTGAATGCTTCCTATCTCCGGGCAGGGGCGGCCTTGTTTTCTGCCCAAGGAAGCGTCGATCCGGCGCTGTTCAACAGGTTCGTCGCGGAACTGCGGCTCGACGCCGATTACCAGGGCGCGGAAGGCTATGGCTGGGCGCCCGTCATCCGGCCATCGCAAGTTCCGGCCTTCGAAGCCGATCTCAACCGCTACCGCATCGGGGATGTGCGCATCACGCCCACGCTTGCCGAACAACCGCGTGATCGCCTCGTCCCCGTGCGCTTTCTTCAGCCGGATACGGTGAGGAACCGGCGCGCGCTCGGATACGATATGTATTCCTCGCCAGTCCGGCGCGAGGCGATGGACCGCGCACAGCGGATGCTGCGGCCCACGGCCAGCGGAAGCGTCGTGTTGGCGCAGGAGGGCGAAGGGTCCGATCCCGGATTCCTGATCTACATGCCCGTTTTCGCAGGGACGGGCGACCAACGCTCTCTGCTCGGATTCATCTACAGCCCCTTCAATGCGCCCGATTTCCTCAGTTCGGCGAGTGAACTGGTCGACCGCGGCAATGCCGGCATCGCGCTTTACGACGGAGGGACTGCCGGAGGCGCGTTGCTCGGAACCTTAGAGGGCGGTGACGAGGACGGGCGAATCGTCGAACGCGAGGTCAACGTCGCCAATCGCGACATGCGTCTGGTGGTTCGCGCCGAGGACGATTCGGCCTTGTCGCCGCTTTCGATGATCACGATGCTGTTCGGATTGGCAGTGGCCAGCCTGCTCATGCTGGTGGCGCGGCTCCTGACCAAGCAGGCGCTGGAGGACCAGCGGTCGTTGAACTGGTTCGCCGAACAGAACTCGATCCGCAATTCCCTCACCCGCGAACTCAATCACCGCGTCAAGAACACGCTTGCGAACGTCCTGTCGATCGTGGCGCTGACGAGGCGGAGGGCGGAAGACGTCCAGTCGTTCGCGGACGGGCTGGACGGGCGGATCAGAGCGCTATCCGCGACCCACGACCTGCTCACGCAATCAGAATGGGGCACTACGCCGATCGCCTCGGTCGTGGCGGCCGAACTCGCGCCCTACGCGCATGACGAGGCGCACACCATCATCAGCGAGGGCCCGCCGGTTGAGCTTGCGCCCAACGATGCGCTGTCGCTCGGCCTGGCGCTGCACGAGCTGGCGACCAATGCGTCCAAATACGGCGCTCTCAGCTGCGAGAACGGCTGCGTCGACATCCGGTGGGAATTGATGTCCGAAGGGTTGGCGCGGATCGAATGGCAGGAGCGGGGTGGGCCATCGGTGCCCGAACAGCGCAAGCGCGGCTTCGGAACCGACCTCATCGAAAAGATCGTCGCCCATGAATTGCGCCATCCGGTGGAGCTGATCTTCGACCCCGAGGGCGTGCGGTGCACGCTCATGGTCCCGGTGCGCGAACGCGGCGATTTCGAAATCCGCGCTAGCCGCCAGCTGCCGACCTCTACCTGATCAATCAGAATTGGCTGGCGGGTCCGGCGCAACGACGGCGCCACTCTCAGTCAGCCCATAGGTCCGCGTAAAACAACAAAAAACGACCGGTGCCGCGAAGGCACCGACCGTCTTGTTTCGTTTTGCCCGCCAGGCGGGGAAGTTTTAGGCCAGCGGGCGGCTGGACCCGAAAAACAGGGCCTGGCTGATCGCCGCGCGCACCGTCTGTTCCTGGAACGGCTTGGTCACCAGATAGGTCGGCTCGGGCCGGTCGCCGGTGAGGAGGCGTTCGGGATAGGCGGTGATGAAGATGACCGGAACGCTGCCGATCGCCAGGATGTCGTCCACCGCGTCGAGGCCGGAAGACCCGTCCGCCAGCTGGATGTCGGCAAGGACGAGACCGGGGGTCTTTTCCGCGACGACTTCCTGCGCCTGCGTCCGCGTTGCCGCCGTTCCGCAGATTTCATGGCCCAGCGAGGTGACGAGATCTTCGAGCTGCATCGAAATCAACGGCTCGTCTTCGATGATGAGCACTTCGGTCGAGGTTTCGCGATCGATTTCCTCGACCGCTTCCTGAACCAGCTTCTCGATGTCCTCTTCGGACACTTCCATGATCTCTGCCGCCTGATCGGTGGAGAAATCCTCCAGCGTCGTCAGCAACAGCGCCTGGCGGTTCATCGGCGTAATCGCCTTGAGCCGCCCGCTGGCCGCTTCTTCGTGGGCGCTGAAATCGCTGCCGCTATCGGGCGCTTCCATATAGGCGCTGCCCCACACTTTGTTGAAGGCGCGATAAAGAGGAACGCGCCCGCCTTCGAGCGAGGCTTTCAGATCTTCATCGGCCAGCGCCGCTTCCAGCGTGGCGCGGACGAAGGCATCGCCGGTCGCCTGCGAGCCGGTGAGGGCACGCGCGTAACGGCGCAAATAGGGTAGATTTTTAGCAATTTGATCACCAAGTGACATAGAGACCCCTTCCAAGGAATTCGCGCGTAGAACGCCCCGTTTGGGGGATGGTTCCTCTGCCTTCAAGCATCGCTCCGCGCGAAATTTGACATTTCCTGCGCAGCTTGGGAAAATCAGCGCGAAACAAGGATGGCCGGGGCGAACTGCGATGGAAAATATAGTGCGGGCGATGGCCTGTGCGCGCTGCCCGTTGCAAGGCATGCCCGGGCTGCGCGAACTGGACGAGACCCAGATCGCCTATATGCAGGATTTCAAGGATGGGGAGATCCAGCTCGAAAAAGGGCAGATCCTCGTCGAACAATCGGAGGCGCTCGAACACCTCTACACGCTGATGGAAGGCGTGCTGGCTGCCAGCGACCCAAGCCCTTTATATAAAACGAAAAACCAGCTTTTCGAAAAAGACTTGCAATTTTTTGAGATGGGGCGGGAACCCCTTTCGCGGTCGCACATTATACCCATGTCACCGCCGAGACCCCCCCTCCCGTCCAAGCGGCTGGTGATACGATCCCGAAAGGCCTTCGCTCACAAAGAGCGGAGGCCTTTTTTTTGCTTTGCGTGTCTTTCGGGGGCTAGAAGCGGCACAATCGGCGAGGCTGCGGTTGCCCGCTCGACAATCTCTGTAGCACTGGGGTCAGGACTGGATTTCGACGCGGTGTCGTACGGGAGCTATCTCAGAGCAGCGCGCAGGCGCGAGATCAGGCCGCGCCGCTTCGATTGGGTCAGAACCTCGACGAGCTCCTTCGGGTCGTAGGGCTTTTCCATGATGCAGCCCATCTCCGCGATTTCTTCGGGAATGTCCTGCGGGGCGCCGGTCGAAAAGACTATCCTCGGGCCGGACGGGCCGAGCGAACGCACCAATTCGGCGATCGCCCACCCATCGTCGCGATCCGCCAGATGGACATCGAGCACGATCGCATCGGGTTGTCCGCTCCTGAGCGCAGCCAAAGCCATTTCGCTCGTCGAACTGATTTCGACCTGTTCGACGCCCGCATCGAGCAGGGCCATTTCCAGCGCCATTGCCAGAACCGCATCGTCCTCCACCACCAGCACATGGCCGGGAAGGGTACGGGAAGAAGGCTGAGCCGTGCTGGTCATGATCGGGGTGCGCGAATCCATATGGGGCGCGAGTATCCGCACCTGTCCTTCCGAACCGAGCGCGGCCCCTCCCGGTTCCCCGACCGATACGAATTGCGACCCTGATGCGACAGGGACCGGGTTTTCGACCTGGCGGGTTCAACCGCCGAGCGGTTTGTCGAAGATCACGTATTCCCGGTTGATCCGGCTCTCGATCGCATCCGCGATGGCGAGCATCCCCTTATTGTCTTCGAGGATCCAGCCGATCTCCCCGCGCACCGATTTGAAATCCTTGGTCGCGTTCTGTCGGATGCGCTCGATCATCATGAAGGCGAGCTGGCTGGCCATGCGCGAATTCTGCAGCTCCCGGCGGACCCCCATCAGGGGCACGCGCATATCGGCGCCGATCGGCTTCTTCAGCCAGCGCAGCAGGCGCAGCCACCCGAAGGGCAGCAGCCGTCCGTTGATGCGCTTCAGAACCGCGTTCATGTCGGGGAAGGTCAGCATGAAGGCCACCGGCTCGCCATCGACCTCCGCGATCATGTTGAGCCGTTCGTGCACGATCGGCTTCATCTTCTTGGCGGCATAGACGATCTCGCGATCGGTGAAGGGCACGAAGCCCCAATTGTCCGACCAGGCATCGTTGAGGATCGCCAGCACGATCGCCAGATCCCGGTCCCAGTGCGCCTTGTCGACGGGCCGCACCGTGATGCGGGCATTGCGTTCGCCGGACTGGACGATGCGGCGGATCAGCGGCGGAAAATCCTGCGTGATATCGAGTTCGTAAGTCAGCAGCGTCTTGGCGGGCGCATAGCCCGCGTCTTCGATCCAGCCGCGATAATGCGCGGGATGGTGGCCCATCAGCATGGTCGGCGGGTGATCCTGCCCCTTCACCAACAGGCCCGGCTCCTCCCATATCGACAGCGATATCGGGCCCAGAACGCGGGTCATCCCGTGGGCGCGATTCCACGCTTCGGCCTGGGCCAGCAGAGCGCGGGCGGTGTCCTCGTCCTCGGCATCGAAATAGCCGAACATTCCGGTGCCGGGGCCCATGCCCTGTTCGCGCGGCAGTTCGAGGGCGAGTTCGTCGATATGGGCGGAAATGCGCCCGACCGGGGTATCGCCGCGATAGGCGATGAAGAACGCGGCGCGGGCATGGCCGAAGAAGGGGTTCCTGTCGGGATCGATCAGCTCGAGCTGCTCGGAGCGCAATTGCGGCACCGAATGGGGCTCGCGCGCGGCGAATCTGCGGCCCAGATCGACGAATTCCGCCCGTCCGGCCTTGCCCGATACCGGGCGGATCACTATTTCGCCTGTCGTCACGGTGCGAACCTTTCGATGGAATATGCGTCGATAGGAAATGGGCGTTCAGCCAAGGTTCGCCCCTGCTTTGCGAGGGAGCATCGTGTCAAGACGCCGGCCCGACTGCGACGGTAAACATCGCTTTTCGTGCGCGGCGCAGTTACGGATAGATCGTGGCATGAATTTTCAGCAGACCTTGAACCCCGGAAAATCGGATCGCGGCATCGCGACGGCGCAGTGTGCGGCCCCTGCCGCCGCGCGCAAGCCGATCGAGGACGACAAGGCGATGCTGCGCGCCGCGCGGGACCTGACCAAGGATATCGCGGAGGCCAATTCCGCGATCTACTGGACCGACATGCTGGCGTCCGCCCTGATCGGGTACGGCGCTTTGGCGGGGGCGATCCTTGTCGATAGCGTTCCCTTCGCCATCGCGCTCGGCGTGATATCGGCGCTGGCGCTGTATCGTGCCCTGTTGTTCATCCACGAAATCTCACATTTCCGCCGGGGTGCGATGGCGCGCTTCGGTGCGGCCTGGAACGTCCTCGTCGGCATCCCGCTGCTGACGCCGTCCTTCATGTACGAGGGCGCCCATGTCATCCATCACAAACGCACCCAGTACGGCACCGTCGAGGACCCGGAATATCTCCCCCTCGCGCTGATGAAGCCGTGGACGCTCCCGCTCTTCGTCGTGATCGCGCCGCTCGCGACGGTCGGGCTTCTGTTCCGGTTCGCAGTGCTGGTGCCGCTCGGGGCGGTCGTTCCGGCGGTGCGACGCGTGACCTGGTCGCGCTTTTCCGCCCTTGCGATCAACCCCAAGTTCCGGCGCCGCCCGGTGGAAGACGATCTGCGCCAGAAGGTGTTCTGGCAGGAATTGGGCGGTGCGGTATGGGCCTGGACGCTGATCGCCAGCGTGTTCCTGCTGGGCTGGAAGCCGATCCTGATCGCATTCGCGGTGTTCTCGGTCGTGGCCACCGTCAACCAGCTGCGCACGCTGGTGGCGCATCTGTGGGAGAACGAAGGCGAACCGATGACGGTGACCGCTCAGTTCCTCGACAGCGTCAACGTGCCGCCGCCGGGCCGGATCGCGGAATTGTGGGCGCCCGTGGGCCTGCGCTATCACGCGCTGCATCATTTGATGCCGTCCATGCCCTACCACTCGCTGCCCGAGGCGCATCGCCGTCTGGCGCGGGAATTGGGCGAGGGTTCGACCTATCACGGTGCGAACCATCCCGGGATGGCTTCTCTGGTGGCGCGCATCACGCGGAGCACGATGACGCGCCGCTGATCGACGGCGAGAACGTCAGTCCAGCAGCCGGATCATCGCGCAGCGCGGCAGGTCCAGCGCGCCAACCTCGATTGCGCCGTCGTCCTCTTCCCCCTCGCCATTCGCGACCTCGACGAACCCATGTGCCGCGTAGAACGGCGCATTCCAGACGAGGTCGCGGAACGTGGTGAGAGTGATCGCCCGGAAGCCGGAATTACGCGCATCGATCGCGAGCGCTTCGAGCAACGTCGCGCCGACCCTGCGGCGCTGCCAGGATCGCGCGACGCTCAATTCATGCAGATGTAGCTCGCGGCCCTTGGGCGTGGCGGCGGCGAAGCCTATGATCTCGTCGCCTGCAATGGCGGACAGGCAATGGCCGCGACGGATCAGGCGCGCGTAATCCTGTTCGCTCCGCGACGGCGGGATCGCAGTGTTCGCCAGTTCGGGTGCCGAACGCAGCAGGTCCGCCGCATCTTCCTCGACCCGGTGAAACGCACCCGCATCCTCGCTGCGCGCGAGCCGGAGTGACCACGCGCTGCTCACTCCTCGGTCCGGATCAGGACGGTCTCGCCGACGAGGAAGAACAGCAGGAACGGCGCCCAGGCAGCCAGATAGGGCGGATAGCCGCCGAAATTGCCCATCGCCAGCGCCGCATTGTCGACCACGAAATAGGCAAAGCCCAGCGCCATCCCGATTAGCGCGCGCACGAACAATTGGCCCGAGCGCGCAAGGCCGAACGCCGCCACCGAACCCAATAGCGGCATCAGGACGGCCGACAGCGGGCCAGACAGCTTGTGCCACCATTTCGCGCGCAATTCGGCCGTGCGCCGTCCTGCCGCCTCGTAGCGGTCGATGGCGGAGGACAGGGCGAAGAAGGACACCGCGTCGGGATCGACCTGGGCGAGGTCGACCTGTTCGGGCGTCAGGGTTTCTCCGACCACGATGGAGGGAATCTGCTCCGCTCCCGCGCTCGCGACTTCGAAGCGGGTCGCATCCTCCAGCCGCCAGCCGGGCGCCGCATAGGTCGCGACCGGCGCGCGGATCTGTTCTATGATCGCGCCTTCGGGGCTGCGGCGATACCAGGTGACCTGGCGCATCGCGATCGCCTCCCCACTACCCGCGACGGCTGCCGCGGAGAGGATGTCGGTGCCGTCGGTCAGATAGACGTTGGTGCGCACATTGCTCGTCTCGGGGATCGAGCCGAATTCGTTCGCCTCCCACGCCTTCAACGTGGCGCTCGCGCGCGTGACCACGCGCTCGTTGAACGCGAAGCTGACGCCCGCGACGACCAGCGAGGTGAGCAGGAAGGGGGCAAGCACCTGATGGGCGGAGAGGCCCGCGGCCTTCATCGCCACCACCTCGCTGTTCTGGTTGAGGCCGACAAGCGCGATCAGCGTGGCAAGCAGGACCGAATAGGGCAGGAACCGCGCGACGAGTTGCGGGATGCGCAGGCCCGCATAAGTCAGCAATTCGGCCTGTCCGTTCCCCTCCACCGCGAGGATTTCGCCGCTGGAGGAGAGCAGGTCCAGCATCAGCAGGACGAGCACCAGCATCACCAGCACCGCCAGGATGCGGGCGATGAACATCTTCGCGAGATAAAGCGTCAGCGTACGCGAGGGGAAGAAATCGAACTGCATTTGGGGCGTCGCGTCCTATTCCGCCGGGACCGTGCTCAAGGGTGTCTCGCCCTGCGTTTCAGGCTGCGCCGTCTCTCCGCGCATCCGCCGCCGTCCGAATATCCGCCCGAGCTGCTTGGCGACCTTCGCGAACCAGCTTTCCAGCGCGCCGATCGCCTGGCCGCCGGGCACATGGGCGACGCGGTAATACATCCAGCCGATCAGCGCCGCGAACAGGACGAACGGCCCCCAAAGGGCGAGGATCGGATCGAACCGCCCGAGCGCGGCGAGGTCCTCCCCATACTGGTTTATCTTGTGATAGGAGACCACCATCACGATCGACACGAAGACGCCGAGCGCACTGGTCGAGCGCTTGGGCGGAATGCCGAGCGACACGGCGAGCAGGGGCAGCAGCGCCATCATCACCACCTCGACGAGGCGGAAATTGAAGCTCGCCTGGCTGGCATCGCGCCGCGCCTCGCTCTCCCCGGAATTCCAGCCGATCCTCAAGAGTTCGGGCAGAATGAACTCCCGCTCCGCATCGCCGCGGGCGCGGAATTGCTCGATCGCGGGCAGATCGATCGGCAGATACTGGCGCGTGAAGGCAAGGACGCGCGGCGACTGGCCGCCCATGTCCTGGACGATGGTTCCGTCATCGAGCCGCAGGATAATGGTATCGGGACTGTCGGTCGTGGCGAGGAAGGAGCCTTCCCGCGCGCTGATCGAGAGGATCTGGCCCTTGTCGTTGGAGACGCGCGCGAAGATGCCCTTCAGCCGCGTTCCATCGTCCTCGCTCTCCTCGATCCGGAGCGCCATCCGGTCCGCCAGCGTGGTGAACTCGCCCACCTTGATCGAGGCGCCGAGCGCGCCCGAGCGCAATTCGTATTCGAGCTGTTCGTAATAATAGCGGCTGACCGGCTGAACGTAGAAGACGAGCGCCACGTTCACCGCCATCAGCACCGCCGTGATGATATACGGCATCCGCAGCATTCGCCCGTAGCT
This sequence comes from Erythrobacter sp., assembly GCA_009993605.1. Taxonomy (GTDB): domain Bacteria; phylum Pseudomonadota; class Alphaproteobacteria; order Sphingomonadales; family Sphingomonadaceae; genus Qipengyuania. Next base: position 85,767 of record JAACTB010000012.1, on the reverse strand, counting down.
TATCCCTACGGCGCGCAGCACGTCGAGTTCGCTGCTGGTGGCGAGCTTGCGGAAGGCGACGAGGATGCCGAGCATCAGCCCCAAGGGTATGGCGAGGCTGGCATATTCGGGAATCAGCGCGCCGAGCATCTTGAAGACGACCCCGACCGGCCCGCCTTCGACCGCGACGAAATCGAACAATCTCAGCATCTTGTCGAGCGTCAGCAGCGAGGCGGCGAGCGCGAACACGCCAAGCATCGGCACGACGACGAGCTTGAAGATGTAGCGATCGATGCTGGGGACGAAGTTGAACACTAGGGGCCTGGCTATCGTTCGGGGGACGCGATAGCCCTAGCGCGCTTTCCCGCGACGGTCATGTGCAAAGGCACTGCAATGGGGTCGCACCCACCTCGCACCGCTACCAGAACCGGCTTCCGGGCACGCCCTTGAACGGTCCAGCCTCGCGCGAGGTGATCCAGCCGCCGTAAAACCCACCCGGTTGCGGCACGACCTGTTCGCCATCGACAAGGCATTCATCGAACGGATCGGAATAGAACGCGATATGACCCGCGACGGGTGCGAAGGAGGAGGTGGGGTGGGGATAGGACCAGCCGACCCCTTCGAACCGGTCATCGGCGATCGAAACGTCCCAATAATGCGCCTGCCCCTTCCATTCGCACAGCGAGCGGCGCGGGTTGGGAGAAAGCAGGTCCATCGCGATATCGGCTTGCGGGAGATAATAGGTGGGCGGATGGCTGGTTTCGAGCGTGCGCCAGCTGTTCCGCGTATCGGCAAGGACGATGCCCTTGTGGCGGATCAGGATATGGCGGTCGCTAGGTTCGGCCACGGCGGGGCGGGGATAGGCCCAGACGCTCTCCTGTCCCGGACCGGTCTCATCGGGTTCGGGATGCCCGATCATCGCGAAAGGATCGCGCCGCCTGCGCTCACGCCTTTTCCAGCGTGCACTGGAGCGGATGCTGATTCTGGCGGGCGAAATCCATCACCTGGTTCACCTTGGTTTCCGCCACCTCGTAAGGGAAGATGCCGCACACGCCGACGCCCTTCTGATGGACGTGGAGCATGACGCGAGTCGCCTCTTCCATGTCCATGCGGAAGAACCGCTTGAGGATGATGACGACGAATTCCATCGGCGTGTAATCGTCGTTCAGCAGCAGGACCTTGTACTGGCTCGGCTTTTTCGGCTTGGCGCGGGTCCGGGTGGCGAGGCCGACGCGGCTCTGGCCGCCGCCATCGTCGTCGCCGCCGCCATCCGCATCGTCCTCGCCAGCGGTGAAGATCGCAGGGTCGAGGGGGGCGGCGTGGACGGCGGTTTGGGCAGCGGGGGCCGAAAAGGGTGAGCGCAAGGATCGCATAACGCACCGCATATCGTATCGATCACGCGCTTCGCAAGTCGCCACGCGATGCGACGCGCGGTTTATCGGACACGAAACCGATCGCTGCCGAGAAAACGGGACCGGAATCGCGGACCCAACAAAAAACGGGCCGGGAGGCATGATGCCACCCGGCCCGTGATCGTATCGCTCCCGGGCGGGAGAGAGAGGAGAGAAGCCCGGAAGCGAGGAGCCTGTTACGCTCAGGCGGCCTTCGAGAACTTCTCGGTGGCGACGCTGGCGCGGGTCGAGATCGGCGCGAAAGCTTCGTTGACGAGCTTCATCATCATCTCGGTGTTCTTCGAGGTGGTGGCGACCATCGCGTCGAAATTGCGACGGGCGATTTCACCCTGGAGCTGGAAGAATTCGGTCGGCGACTTGATCGCGGCCATCTTCTTCACATCGTCCTGCACGGTGTCGGCAGCGGTCTTGGCTTCTTCGACATAGGTGCGGCCCATGTCCTGCATGCCCGAAGCGAGGATCTTGCCCGATTCGACGAGGGCTTCGATGTTGCCCTTGTGGAAGTCGGTGACCTGCGAGGTCATTTCGCCCGCCTTTTCGAAACCGGCCTTGGCGCGGGTCTGCAGCTGGGCAGCCATGTCCTTGGCGGTGGCGGTGTAGTCGGTCTTGGCGGTGTTGGCAGTGGCCATGATCTTTTCCTTGAGTTGAGTAACGGTGGGGCGGGCGGTGTTGCGCGCAGCCGCCTTCTTGGTTGTTTTTTCAATGGGCTTGTCGGCCGCCTTCTTCGATGCCTGCTTCTTCGCGGGCGTCTTCTTGGCAGCGGCTTTCTTGGCAGGAGCCTTCTTCGCCGGGGCCGCAGCCTTGGTATCGGCCTGCGCCGGTTCCGCGGCGACCGCTTCGGCAATCGCGGACGGCTTGACCGAAGGCGTCTCGTCAGCGGAAACCGCCTTCTCGACAGCCTTGACGTTCACTTCGTCGGCTCTCTTCTGGGTCGCGCCCTTCTGAGCCGCGTCGGCAAACGCCTTTTCAGCGGCAGCATCGATTTTGCTCTGACCTTCGGCCATCGGTAACCTCACTTTGTTGCATTGCACAAATAGGGTGCAGGGCAACAGAGGTCAAGCAGTTTTTGTGCAGTGCACAATTTCTGCGTGGAGAGGGTCCGATGCGCCCTCTCCCATCGGGATCCTAGCGCGTCATGACATACCGGCCCGGCGCGTCCTCTATAATATAGTCGCCCTTGCCGCCCGGCTCGCGTTTTCCGGTCGCCTTCACCGTCGAACCGTCCCGGTCGCGCAGCCATTCGATCCAGTCGGGCCACCAGCTGCCCTTGTGTTCGGTCGCCCCGTCGGCGAACGCCTCCAGCGATGTCGGATCGCCTTCGTTGATCCAGTATTGGTATTTGCCCGCATCGGGCGGATTGACCACGCCCGCAATATGCCCCGATCCGGCGAGGACGAAGCGCAGCGGGCCTTTGAAATGCTCGGTGATCTTCCAGACGCTGGCGGCGGGTGCGATGTGGTCTTCGCGCCCGGCCTGGACATAAGTGGGCGTCTCGACCAGCCCGAGATCGACCTTCGTCCCGTCGACCTCCATCCGGTCCTTCTCGACCAGCCGGTTGTCGCGATAGAGATCGCGCAGATAATCCTGATGCCATTTGGCGGGCAGGTTGGTGACGTCCCCGTTCCAGTGCAGGAGATCGAAGGCCGGATAGTCTTCGCCCAGCATGTAATTGTTGACGACGTAGTTCCAGATGAGGTCCGTGCCCCGCAGCAGGTTGAAGGTCGCCGCCATATAGCGCCCGTCGAGATAGCCTTCGGGCGAAAGCGACTGGATCGCGGCCAATTGCTGGTCGTCGACGAAGTGCAGCAATTCGCCCGCCTGCTCGAAATCGACCTGCGCGGTGAAGAAGGTCGCGCTTTTGACCTTGTCCTGCTCGCCCCGGCGATGCAGCAGCGACAATGTCGCGGCGAGCGTGGTGCCCGCGACGCAATAGCCGATGGCGTGGACCGCATCGACGCCCAGCCGTTCGCGCACATGGTCGATCGCCTCCATCTGGCCGCGCACGTAATCGTCCCAGACGACATCCTTCATGCTGGCATCGGCCGATTTCCAGCTGACCATGAACACGGTCAGCCCCTGGGCCACCGCCCAGCGCACGAAGCTCTTCTTCTCGTTCAGGTCGAGAATGTAGAAACGGTTGATCCAGGGTGGGAAGATGACGAGCGGGGTCTCCATCACCGTGTCCGTCGTCGGGGAATACTGGATCAGCTGGAAAAGCGGCGTCTCGTGGACGACCTTGCCCGGCGTCGTCGCGATGTTTTCGCCGAGAGTGAACGCGCTCGCATCGGTGTGGCTCAGCTGTCCGCGCCTGAGATCGGCGATCAGGTGTTCCATCCCCTTGACCAGATTTTCGCCGCGCGTTTCCAGCGTGCGTTCGAGCACGACCGGATTGGTCATCGGGAAATTGGCCGGGCTCGCCGCTTCGGTGATGGCACGGGTGGTGAAGCGCAATTGCTCGCGCTTGTCGGGCGTCAGGCCCTCCATATCGTCCACCATGGCGAGTGCCTGCTGGGCGAGGAACAGATAGGTCTGGTGGATCAGGGCAAAGGCGGGGTGGGCGCGCCAGCGCGGATCGGCGAAGCGCTTGTCCTTGAGCGGGAGATCGGGCTCCCCTTCGCTCATCGCGCCGGCCTTCGGTCCGATGCCATACTGGCCCAGCACCTGTTCCCACAGCGCCATGCCCTGCTCGAACAGGGCCTTTTGCTGTTCGACCTGCGCGATCGGCATCTGGCTGACCCAGTTTTCGGCCAGGCTCATCCAGCGGGTCGGATCGAAGAAGGGCATCATCGCCTTGGGATCGGCCATCTTCTCCTGCTGATATTCGAGCCACATGCTCTGGAGCTTGGTGCCGACCTCGGCCCAGTGCTGCATATCCTGGGGCGACATGGGGGAAACCGCCTCGCCGCCCGCCATCGGGAACAGGGAGGGGGCCATCGTCGGCGCGAACATGGGTGCGCCCATCGGCGCGAACATAGCTTGGGCGAGCTTGGCGGGGCCTTCCATCATTGCCGTCATGGAATCCCGGCTGAAGGGGTTGGGCGCTTCGGTCTTGTCGGTCATCACGGGCTCCGCTCGTTCTACCGCGCCGATCGGGATCAAGGCGCGCTTGCCTCCTGTGTAGAATATTCCGGCGCGCCGTGACTAGGGTGAGTTTGCGTGGCGGGCCGGAGCAGCTAGACGGGACATCGATACAACGCCGTCTCGCACTTTCGGAGGATCGCTTGGCCGAAGAATTCTACCGCATCAAACGCCTGCCGCCCTATGTGATCGCGGAGGTCAACGCGATGCGGCACGCGGCGCGGCGCGAGGGGCGCGACATCATCGACCTCGGCATGGGCAATCCCGATCGCCCGCCGCCCCAGCACGTCATCGACAAATTGTGCGAGGTGGCGGGCAAGCCCGGCGCGCACGGTTATTCCCAGTCCAAGGGCATTCCGGGCCTGCGCCGCGCACAGGCGAATTATTACGGGCGCCGCTTCAACGTCGATCTCGATCCCGAGCGCGAGGTGGTGGTCACAATGGGCTCGAAGGAAGGCCTGTCGAGCATGGCGACCGCGATCACCGCGCCGGGCGACGTGGTGCTGGCGCCGAGCCCGAGCTATCCGATCCACACCTTCGGCTTCATCATCGCGGGCGCCACCATCCGCAGCGTGCCGACCACGCCGGACGAGAAATACTGGCAGGCGCTCGACAATGCGATGGCCTACACCGTGCCGCGCCCGACCGTGCTGGTCGTCAATTATCCCAGCAATCCCACTGCCGAGACGGTCGATCTCGCTTTCTACGAACGGCTGGTCGCCTGGGCGAAGGAGAACAAGGTCTGGGTCCTGTCCGACCTTGCCTATTCCGAACTCTATTACGACGGCAAGCCGACCCGATCGATCCTGGAAGTGCCGGGGGCGAAGGACGTGGCGGTGGAATTCACCTCGATGTCCAAGACCTATTCCATGGCGGGCTGGCGGATGGGCTTCGCGGTCGGCAATCCCGAACTGATCGGCGCGCTGACGCGGGTGAAGAGCTATCTCGATTACGGCGCCTTCACACCGATTCAGGCGGCGGCCTGCGCGGCGCTGAACGGGCCGCAGGACATCGTGGAGGAAAACCGCCGCCGCTATCAGCACCGGCGCGACGTGATGGTGGAAGCCTTCGGGCGCGCGGGCTGGGACATTCCCGTGCCGCCCGCCAGCATGTTCGCCTGGGCGCCCCTGCCGCCGGGCTTCCACAATGTCGGCAGCCTCGAATTTTCCAAGCAATTGCTCGAACATGCTGGCGTCGCCGTGGCGGCGGGCGTGGGCTATGGCGAGGAGGGCGAGGGCTTCGTCCGCATCGCCATGGTGGAGAACGAACAGCGCATCCGCCAGGCGGCGCGCAATGTGAAGCGCTTCCTCGCCGAGCGAGGCTGAAAAGGGTCGGCGCTAACACTCCAAAGCGGAGGTTTCCGCGCCCGCAGCCCTGCGATCGGCCCGCTAGGCCCCCTTCCGGCCCGCACATCCGCGGAGCCGGGAAGGGTCGATGGCGCGCCGTTTCAATTGGATTTCGCTCGCCGAAGAGCCGCCCGAGCCGTGGGATCTGCGCCGGGCCGGCTGGACGATGCTGGCTGGCGAGGACAGCACCGCGCCGCTCCTCCTCGACGCGCGGGAAGGCACTGCGCCTGACGTGTCAAATACGCCGACCCGTCGGGTTGCGGTGCTGGGCGTGGACAGTCCGGCTCGGCGCGCAGAACTGCTCACAGGCGGTTTCGGCGAAGCCCTGGCAGCCGACATCGATCTCGCCGAACTGGCCGCGCGGGTGGAGCGCATGGCGGACAACGCCTCGCGCCTGTCGCGCGAAACGCGGGCCGGACCTGTGACGCTCGATCTCTTCCACCGCGACGGCCGGGTGGAGGACCGCTGGCTCGGCCTGCATCCCCGCGAATTCGCGCTGCTGTGGCATCTCGCCGAAACGAAAGGCCAGGTTGTGTCGCGCGCCGATCTCCTGATGGCGGTCTGGCGGCTGAAACACGATCCGGGGACCAACTCGCTCGAAGTTCATGTCTCGCGCCTGCGCACCAAGCTCAACGCCGCCGGGGTCAAGGGTCTGATCGAAACCGATCCCGCGGGCGGTTACCGGCTCAAAGGCTGACGCTGGACAGCGCCGCGCGCTTGTCCCACCATTGCGGGGAAGACCCGGCAAAGGAGCAGAGGCGTGCAGGAAAACGATCGGATTCGGATCGATCTCGGCGAGGATGGCGTGGCGCAGGTGCGCTTCACGCGCGGCGACAAGATGAACGCGCTCGACCCCGAACAGTTCGACCGGATCATCGAAGCGGGCGAGTATCTGCGGACGCTGAAAGGCCTGCGCGTGGTGGTCCTGTCGGGCGAGGGCAGGGCCTTCTGCGCGGGGCTCGACCTCTCCAGCATGGCCGCCGGTGGCTCCAGCCCGCAGGCGAAGCTGGCCGAGCGTACCCACGGCAACAGCAACCGCGCGCAGGAAGCGGCGATGACCTGGCGCAAATGCCCCGTCCCAGTGATCGCGGCGGTACACGGGGTGTGCTTCGGCGGCGGACTGCAGATCGCGAGCGGCGCGGACATCCGCGTGGTCCATCCCGAAACGCGCATGGCGATCATGGAGATGAAATGGGGGCTGGTCCCCGACATGGGCGGATACGCGCTGTGGCGCGGGCTGGTACGCGACGATGTCTTGCGCGAACTGGTCTATACCAATCGCGAATTTACCGGGCGCGAGGCGCAGGAGTTGGGGCTGGCGACCTTCGTCGAGGAGGACCCGCTCGCCCGCGCGACGGCGTTGGCCCAGACGATCGCGGGCAAGAACCCGGCGGCGGTGCGCGGCTCCAAGCGGTTGTTCGATGCGATGCACGACCGCGATACCGACGCGATCCTGATGGCCGAGAGTGAGGAGCAGGATCAAGTCATCCGCAAGCCCAACCAGATCGAGGCGGTGATGGCCGAGATGCAGAAGCGCGCGCCCCAATTCGAGGATTGAGGCCGGTCAGCAGAAGCGGAAGCGTCGCAACTCGTCGGCGCCCGCTTCGATCACGCCATCGAGCCCGATCGGATCGCGGGCGCCATCGGTCAGGCTTGCAAGCGTCTCACGGTCGTCTGCCGGAACGCAGGCCAGTACCCGCTCTCCCGAAGCCGTGCGCGCGACCACGGTGCCCATCCGAACCTCTCCGCCGCGATCGTAATGGACCGAGTAGGTTTCGAGCGTGACCGGCCCGTCATAGGCCTCGTCCAACGCGAGGACCGGGCCGCGCCGCGCGTCCGCTTCGGCCTGGTAGTCGTAGTCCTGCGGAAAGCGTGCGCCGGTCGGTTCGCTCGATAGAACGATCGTGTGATTGTAAGTCGCATAGCCGCCATTGGCGAACAGCAGGCCTCTGCCGCCGTCTTCCCGCAACCGCTCCACCATGCTGGCGACCGCGTGGCTCATATAATTGCCGATCGGGCCGCCGCCGAAGGTCAGGCCGCCGAAGACGGTGATAGGCCGCTCGATTGGCCAACCGAGCACGCGGCGCGCCATCTTCGGCACGCAGGGGAAGCAGCTGTAGAGCTCGACATGATCGAGATCTGCGGCGGTCACGGCATTGAGATCGAGCGCCCGCTCGATCGAGATCGCGAGGCTGGGCGAGGCGGCGTAGCTGTCGCGCTTCAGGAAATCCGCATCCTCCCGCGCCGCCGCCCCGTATCCGATATGGATCAGGCGTTCTTCGGCGATGCCGCGCCGCCGCGCTTCGGCGAGACTCGTGACGAGGAACCCCGCGCCCTGATTGACACTGGCATTGGCGACCTGGAACTTGGTGTAGGGAAAGGCAATCGGACGGTTGCGGGACGAAGGCGTGACGACCTCCTCCGCCGAAACCGGATTACCCAGCCAGGCGTGCTCGTTATCCGCCGCGACTGCGCTCATCCCGGCCCACAAGGCCCCGCTTTCCGCCTGCCCCTCGGCCAGCGACTGGCCCCATGCGGAGCGCGCCGCGTTTTCGTAGAGCGGATAGACATCGACCGGCAGAGTAAGGCCGTAGCTCTGCGCGTAGCCAGCCTTCCTGCGGTGCGGCGCATCGCGCAGCGCGTTGGGCTTCTCGCCGTCCTCGCGCGGTTTCAGCGCGGCGAGCTGGCCCGCCGTGCGCAGCGCCTCGCCGCCGACGATCGCGCAGATTACCGCCTCGCCCGCGCCGATCCGGTTGGCGGCGTCGTTCAGAAGGCGGGTCGGACCGTCGCCGTTCGGGCCGGGCGTGTGCGTGCGGTGGGCGGGATCGATGCCGAGCGCGGCGCAGAGTGCATCCTCCACCGGATTGAGCTGGGGCCAGCCGATCTGCGTCACCACTGCAAGACTGTCGCAATCGGTTAGCAAACCGGCTGCACCGTCCCGCTCCGCCCGTCGCAACGCTTCGGCCATCAGCCCGACCGGATCGAGCCCGTCACCGGGCTGGTCAGGCCGGTCGTTCACCTGCCCCACGCCCACGATCACCGGTATCCGTTCGACGTCCAAGTGCATCCGATCTCTCCCTTGCGCGGTTTCGCTACCCCCGATACCGGTTGCAAAACGAAACACAAAGGAGAGGCCCGCTCATGAAGACCGCGATCACCGAAATGTTCGGCATCCAGCATCCCATCATCCAGGGCGGGATGCACTATGTCGGCTTTGCCGAGATGGCGGCGGCGGTCTCCAATGCGGGCGGGCTGGGCATCATCACCGGGCTGACGCAGGGCACGCCCGAAAAGCTCGCCGACGAAATCGCGCGCTGCAAGGACATGACCGACAAGCCCTTCGGCGTGAACCTCACCTTCCTGCCCTCGCTGAACCCTCCCGACTATCCAGGCCTCGTGAAGGCGATCATCGAGGGCGGCGTGAAGGTGGTCGAGACCGCCGGGCGCAATCCTGAACAGGTCCTGCCGCATTTGAAGGATGCCGGGATCAAGGTGATCCACAAATGCACCAGCGTGCGCCATTCGCTGAAAGCCCAGTCGATCGGGTGCGATGCGGTCTCGGTCGACGGGTTCGAATGCGGCGGCCATCCGGGCGAAGACGATATTCCCAACATGATCCTGCTGCCCCGCGCGGCGGACGAACTGGAGATTCCCTTCGTCGCCAGCGGCGGCATGGCCGATGCGCGCAGCCTCGTCGCGGCGCTGGCGATGGGTGCCGAAGGGATGAACATGGGGACCCGCTTCATCGCGACGAAGGAAGCGCCGGTGCACGACAATGTGAAGCAGGCGATCCTCGCCGCGAGCGAGCTCGATACGCGGCTGGTCATGCGGCCCCTGCGCAATACCGAGCGGGTAATGACCAATGACGCGGTCGAAAAACTGCTCGAGATCGAGAAGGAAAAGGGCGCGGATCTCACGTTCGAGGATATCTACGAACAGGTAGCGGGTGTCTATCCGCGGATCATGTCGGAAGGGGACATGGATGCTGGCGCCTGGTCCTGCGGCATGGTGGCCGGCCTCATCAGCGACATTCCGACCTGTCAGGAACTGATCGACCGGATCATGAGCGAGGCCGAGGCGATCATCCGCCAGCGGCTCGCCGGTTTCCTCGACGCATAAGGATTTCGATCATGGATTACGTCAATCTCGGCCGTTCGGGCCTCAAGGTGTCGCGCCTGTGCCTCGGTTGCATGAGCTATGGCGACACCAGCCGCGGCTGGCATGGGGACTGGGTGCTGGATCAGGACCAGTCGCGCCCTTTCATCCGCGAGGCCATCGAAGCCGGGATCAATTTCTTCGACACCGCCAACATGTATTCGCTGGGCGCATCGGAAGAGGTGATCGGCAAATTGGTGCCCGAATTCGCCCATCGCGACGAGATCGTGGTGGCGACCAAGGCGTTCCTGCCGTGGAAGAAGGCGCCCAACGCGGGCGGCCTGTCGCGCAAGGCGCTGTTCCAGGCGGTGGACGACAGTCTGAAGCGCCTCGACATGGAGTATGTCGACCTGTTCCAGATCCATCGCTGGGATGCCTCGACCCCGATCGAGGAGACGATGGAGACGCTTCACGACATCGTGAAGATGGGCAAGGCGCGCTATCTCGGCGCGTCCAGCATGTATGCCTGGCAATTCGCCAAGGCGCAGGAAGTGGCGCGCGCGAACAACTGGACGCCCTTCGTCTCGATGCAGAACCACGTGAACCTGCTCTATCGCGAGGAGGAGCGCGAGATGATTCCCCTGTGCGAGGATCAGGGCGTGGGCCTGATCCCATGGAGCCCGCTCGCGCGCGGGCGCCTGGCGCGCGCTTGGGACGAAAGCACGGTCCGCAGCGAGACCGACGGGTTCGGAAAGACGCTCTACCGCCAGCATGTCGAGGCGGATCGTGCGGTGATCGAGGCGGTCGGCGCCATCGCCGAAGAGCGCGGGGTGGAGCGGGCCAGCGTGGCGCTCGCCTGGCAGTTTTCGAAACCTGCCATGGTCGCCCCCATCATCGGCGCAACCAAGTCCGGCCATATCGCGGCGGCAGTGGCGGCGACCGAGCTCGATCTGAGCGAGGAAGAGATCGCGCGGCTCGAAGCGCCCTACCTGCCCAAAAACCCAGTGGGGGTCGAAAGCACGGTGGCGGGCGATCTCGCTCTCACTCTGCGCCAGGAATAAACCCGACCTCGGCAAAAAATCGGCGCAAATCGCGCATTCTGCGACAGGCCTGTCACATTCGCGGCATCCCCGTCACGCATCGGTCACGCAAGCGCGACACAAGGCTCCGGCAAAGGGAGCGTTGCGTCGGGGTGCCATGGAAATCGTTTCGATCTTTCTGACCGGGGAAGAGGCGGAGGCGTTCGCGCCCTTCGATCATGACGACACCCATGTCGTGTTCGATCGCCTGACCGGCGAAGGGCCGCGCCGCATCGCGGAAGGGCAGGTCTGGGCCTTCATCGACTGGGTCCTCGACGATATGTCGGGCCTCGAAATGTGCCGCCGCCTGCGCAGTGATCCGCGCATGGCGGATGCGCATATCACCATGGTGCTGGATGGCGAGGACAAGGCTGCGCACGACGAGGACCGCCGCCGCGCGCTGAAGGCGGGGGCGGACGATTACATGATCGGCCCCGTCGATCGCCACGCCATGCTCGACCGGGTGTTCGCTCTGCGCTCGCCGCGCCAGCAACATCGGGTGGCGCGCGTGATCGAGCTGGGCGCGCTGACGATCGATCTGGGATCGCTCCAGGCGCGCTGGGGCGGCGAGCGGCTGGCCCTTCGCCCCAACGAATTCCGCCTGCTGCGCTTCTTCGCCGAAAATCACGACCGCGTGCTCAGTCGGCAGGATTTGATCGCGGGGCTGGGCAAGCAGGAACCGCCGATTGACGAGCGCACCGTCGATGTCTGGGTCGGCCGCCTGCGCCGCGCGCTCCAGCAGGCAGGCGCAGGCCAGCCGCTGCGCACGGTGCGATCGCTGGGCTATGTCTTCGACAGCGAATAGAGGCTGCCGCGGGCGGCCCCTTCCACACACCTGAAAGCCGCGATCAGTATTGCGGAACGAGCTTCAGCGCAGGGGGCGTATTTTGCAGCGCGGCCGCGACATCCGCCGCATCGATCTCGCAGCGGTCGCGCCCGGCGGACTTGGCGCGATAGAGCGCGGAGTCGGCGCGGCGGAACAGGTCGCTCGTCGCTTCGCCCACCGTCATCGTCGCCATGCCGATGCTCACTGTGATGGGATCGGTATCGGCGTAATCGAGCTGCGCGATCGCCAGGCGCATACTTTCGCAGGCGAGGAAGGCGGCGCGCTGGTCCAGCGGCAGGAGCAGGACGAATTCCTCGCCCCCCACCCGCGCCGCGTGGCCCGCGGAAGGCCGGTTGCGTTCGAGGCAGGCGGCGACCTTGCGCAGCACCTCGTCGCCCACGGCGTGGCCGAAACGATCGTTGAAGCGTTTGAAATGATCGACGTCGATGACAGCGATACTGAGCGCAGGGTTTGGCCCTGTTCTTTGCGCATCGTCCAGCCAGCGGTCCAGCGCGCGGCGATTGGGGAGGCCGGTGAGCGGATCGCAAAGCGCCTCGGTCTGCGTTGCCCTGACCACCGAATGCAGGAAGCTCGCAATGACCAGCAGGCCGGAAGCGATGATGAGCAGGCCGCTGCTCGCCTGCGAGATGGCGGCGTAGATCGTGCTCGCATAGTCCCGCTCCGTCGCCCCCGTTCCCAATCTGAGAGCGAAGGCGGCCTTCATCGGGAAATGCAGGGCCGTAACGATATAGACGAGGGCCAGACAGCGATTGAGCCGGGAAGGCGGCGCGTGCCGCTTCATCGCCACCGCGCACAGGATCGCCGCAAGGGTGAACCAGCTCTGGAAGGAGAGCTGATACCAGACCGTATCGCGCGGCGCCTCGATCGTCGCGATCCGCCAGATGCAGCCTCCGATCAGGATCAGCGCGGCGCTGGCCCACATCGGTCGGCGATCGTGATAGTGCGACATCGCCAGCGCCATCGTGACCAGCGCGGTGAGGAAGGAGGCGAAACTGACGGTTTGCAGAACCGCGACATTTCCGCCCAGCCATATGGCGAGGCTCGCCAAAGGCTCGATAACGCCGAAGGCATAGGCCAAAGCAAACCAGCGCGCGCGCCGGACCATCGGATAGGTATGGGCCGCGACGAGAAACGCCCCGATGAACATCGCGGCGACCAGGATATTGGTCAGGATCGGCAGGATGGCCTGAGGCATGGTCGCGATGATGGTCCCGGTAGACGGCTCAGGCCTGGAAGCGGCCGGTTCGGGAAACCTCTATGGCAGGTATGCTTACGAACGGGTAAATCGCCCGGACGTCCAGAGCCTTAAAGCCCTCCGAACCGGCCCGCCTGATAATCGCGAATGGCCTCGGCGATTTCCGTATCGGTGTTCATGACGAAGGGGCCGCGCGCCGCGACCGGTTCCCCGATCGGATCGGCATGGCCGTACAGGATGCGCGCGCCGCCTTCGCTTGCCACCTCGACCCGATCGCCATCCCCGAGGACGGCGAGCGTGTGTTCGGAAACGGTGCTGCCACCGATATCCGCCCTACCTTCGATCGTGTAGAAAAGCACGTTCCTTCCCCGAGGGGCCGGTAGCGAAGCGTGCCCGTCGGGTTCGATCGAGACTATGGCCAGCATCACGTCCGTCAACGAGCGGACCGGCGCGCCATCGATTCCCGACACGACCTCCATCGCGACGCCATCGCCCAGCCTTTCCGTCAGAATATCCGCTGCGGGCACCGGGACATAGGCCGGATCGCTCATCTTCAGGCGCGCGGGGAGGTTCACCCAGAGTTGCAGGATTTCCAACGGACCGCCGCTGCGCTTGAACGCCTCGGGCGAAAGCTCGGCATGGACGAGGCCGCTGCCCGCCGTCATCCACTGAACGCCGCCCGCTTCGACCACGCTCGCCCCCGAACCGCTATCGTGATGGGCGAGGCTGCCCGAGAGGATGAACGTCACCGTCTCGAACCCGCGATGCGGATGGGGGCCGAAGGGCAGGCCGTGATTGTCCGGCGGATAGGTTTGCGGCCCGTGGTGGTTGAGGAACAGGAACGGGTCGACCTGGGGCAGGCCGGGGCCGGGCAGGGGCCTGCGCGTGACCAGATCCTGGATATCGTCTCGGACCGCGCGATGGAGCGAGAGGACTTCTCGGCTGCTCACGCGGTCTCTCCGGGAAGGATCGGTTCCGGCCCCGCAGGCACGATGCCATGCGGATTGATGCGTTCGTGGCTTTCGTAATAATGGTGCTTGATGTGCCGGAAATTGACCGTCTCGGCGATCCCGTCAAGATCGTAGATCCGGCGGGTGAAGGCGGCGAGATTGGGATAGTCCGCGATCCGGCGGATATTGCACTTGAAATGGGTGTGATAGACCGGATCGAAGCGGATGAGCGTGGTCCACAAGCGGATATCCGTCTCGGTCAACCGGTCGCCGATTAGCCAGTCCCGCCCGTCGAGCCGATCTTCCAGCTCGTCCAGCATCGCGAAGAGCGGCTTCACCGCCTTGTCGTAGGCTTCCTGCGTTGTGGCGAAGCCTGCCTTGTAGACCCCGTTATTGATCGCGTCGTAAATCCGCTCGTTCAGCGCATCGATCTCGTCGCGATGGCTTTCGGGATAAAAGTCGAGATCGTTCGCTCCGCACCCGTCGAACGCGCTGCCGAGCATCCGCATGATGTCCGCGCTTTCGTTGTTCACGATCGTTTCGGTCTGCGTATCCCACAGCACCGGAACGGTGACGTGACCCGAATAATCGGGCTTGGAGTGGGTGTAGAGCTGGTGAAGGTTGCTGGCGCCGATCGCGGGATCGCCGGTCACGCATTCGCCATCGCGGAACGACCAGCCGCCGTCCTTCATTAGCCAATGAACGACATTCAATTCGATCGCATCGGTGAGCCCTTTCAGATGGCGCACCGCATTGGCGCGATGCGCCCAGGGGCAGGCGAGGCTGATATAGAGGCGATAGCGCCCGGCTTCGGCGGGAAAGCCGCCTTCGCCGGTCGGGCCGGGCGACCCGTCGGGCGTGATCCAGCTGCGAAACGCACTCTCGTCGCGTTCGAACTCGCCGCTGTCCTCGTCGTTATGCGCCCATTCGTCGTGCCATTCGCCGTTCTTCAGATAACCCATGATGTTCGCAATTCCTCGGTTGAGCGGTAACGCGCTGCGATGCCCGAAGCGCAAGAACGCTGCGGGCCACGAAAGGCGAACGGGCTTGGGCGGCATTCGTTTCGCGGGAGGAGATCATCTTCCCGCCGAACAGCCTTATCTCGTGATGATGGAGGAGATGGTGGGCGCGGCAAGGATTGAACTTGCGACCCCACCCGTGTGAAGGGTGTGCTCTACCACTGAGCTACGCGCCCGCCCGTGGGGCAGCCTTGGGCTGCCGGGCAGGGGCGCGCCTTTACGCCTGGTGGACGGCCTTGGCAAGCGGTCAGCGCGAAATTTGCGCCGCCCGGCGTGCCAAAGACTTGGTCAGTCGAGGATCAGTCTCGCCAGTCTGCCCAGCCAGCCATTGAGGCCGCTACCCATTCCGTAGAGACGGGCCGTCTTCGCGGTCGGCGTCTGCGGGCATTCGAGACAATAGGCCTGCGCACCCTGCGTGGTGAGAAGGCGATCGAGATCCGCCTCGATCCGCCCGGCGAGCGCCTGCTGGCGGCGCGCGAAGAGGGCGGTCATGTCGGCCCGCGCTTCGCTTTCGTCTCCGACCAGCCACTGGCGCAGCAACGTATCGTAAGTGCCCGGCTCGTCACCCAGATAGGCGACGTGCCAGCCGCCGTCCTCGAGGCCCGCTTCCTTCGCGGCCCAATCGATCGCGGTCTGGAGGCTGCCATACTGGTCGACCAGGCCGATCTGGCGCGCCGCACCGCCATCCCAGACCCGGCCCTGGCCGATGCGGTCAGCCTGTTCCATGGTGAGATTGCGCGCCTGCGAGACGCGGGTGAGGAAATCGCGATAGCCGTCCTCGATCCCCGACTGGATCATCGCGTCGACTTCGGGCGTGAAGCCCCCGATCAGATCCGGCTGGCCCGACAGGGGCGTGGTGCGTACCCCATCGGTCGAAACGCCGATCCGCTCCGCAAGCCCTTCGAAGGTCGGGATAACGGCGAAGATGCCGATCGATCCGGTGATCGTCTCGGGTTCGGCGAAGATACGGTCGGCGGGTGTCGAGACCCAGTATCCGCCGCTCGCGGCGACATTCGCCATCGAGACCGCGACCGGGATATCGTTCGCCTTGTGGCGCAGGATCGCGCGGCGGATTTCCTCGCTTGCCAGCACCGATCCGCCGGGCGAATCGACCCGCACGACCAGCGCGGCGAGATCGTCGTTCAGCGCTTCGTCCAACAGGTCGGCGATGCGCGTGCCGCCGGCCGTGCCGGGCCCCGCATCCCCGTCGACGATCTGGCCGGCGATCGTGACCACGCCGATCGCGCCGCCTTCCGCCGCAGGTTCGGTATCTTCGAGCCAGGGTTCGAACTCGGTCGCCGGATAGGCGTTGCGTTCGCTCGACCAGTCGTCCGCGCCGACAAGCTCAACGACCCGAGCTTCGAATTCGTCGCGGCTGCCGAGTTTGTCGACGAGGCCCGCGGCGAGCGCGGCGCTGGCCGGGTCGCCGTTCGATGCGGCCAGCCAGGCCTGCGGATCGCGCGTGGCGAGCGCGATATTCGCCTTGGGCCGCGCCTTCTTCACATGCGCCTGCCATTCGCCCCATAAAGCGCCGTAGAGCGCGGCGTAATTCTCGCGCGCCTCGTCCGACATGGTGTTGCGCAGATAGGGTTCGACCGCGCTCTTATAGGTGCCGACGCGATAGACGCGGGCGTTGACGTCGAGATTTTCGAGCAATTCGCCGTAATAGAGATTGCCGCCGCCAGGTCCCGCAATGGCCGCGCCGCCCAGGGGATCGACCCAGATTTCGCTGGCATGGCTGGCGAGCAGCAAGGCATCGTCGGCATAGGCGGTCGCGAAGCTCATCACCGGCTTGTCCGCCGCGCGCACCCGGTCGATCGCCTCGCCGATATCCTGCAAATGGACCTGCCCACCGCCGAGGAAGCTGTCGAGATCGAGCACGACCGCGGTGATCCGCTCGTCGCTCGCCGCCGCGTCCAGCGCTCGCACGAGGTCGCGGGCCTGGTATTCGCCGATCGGCGCGGCGCCCGAGAGCAGCGCCTGGAACGGATCGATCGGGGTGCGTTCTTCGACCACCACCCCGTCGAGCGCGAGGACCAGCGCGCCTTCGCGAACCTGCGCGGGGCTGGGCCGCGCGGTCAGCACGGCATAAAGCGCGAAGAAGAACAGCAGCATGAAGACGAGCACCAGCCCGTCCTTGATCCCCACCAGCAAGCGCCACACCCGGCCTGCGAATTTCATTCGATCGTCCCCATCAGCTTGCAGTCTTCAGCTTAGGCGCCGGGGTTTAGGGACGATGCGGAGCGAGCGCCACCGATAATGCTTGAGCGGCCCATGGCGCTCGATTAGGGGCATGGCTTCAATGGCATCGTCCGGCGTCCCTTCTTCCCAGAACCGCTATCCTGCGGGGCGGCTCGCCTTCCCGCATCGCGACCTCACGGGCATCGCGCAGCTGGAGCGGCACGAGATCCTGTTCCTCCTCGACGAGGCGGAACAATGGGTCGATTTGAACCGCAAACGGCACAAGCATCACGATACCCTCGCCGGGCTGACGATCATCAATGCCTTCTTCGAAAATTCGACCCGCACGCTCCTCAGCTTCGAGATCGCGGGCAAGCGGTTGGGCGCGGACGTCGTGAACATGCACGCCGCGACCAGCAGCGTGAAGAAGGGTGAGACGTTGATCGATACCGCGATCACCTTGAACGCCATGCGCGCCGATGGGATCGTGATCCGTCACGGATCGAGCGGGGCGACGCAATTGATCGCCGGATTGGTCGATTGTCCGGTCCTGAATGCGGGCGACGGGCAGCACGAGCATCCGACCCAGGCCCTGCTCGATGCGCTGGCGCTGCGCGAGGCGCTGGCCGACCGGGGGGAGCCGAGCGAGGATTTCACCGGGCTGACAGTCACGATCTGCGGCGATATCCTGCACAGCCGCGTCGCGCGTTCGAACCTGCTTTGTCTTCAGGCTTTGGGGGCGAGCGTGCGCCTGTGCGCGCCGCCCGCATTGATGCCGCAGGGGATCGAAAGAATGGGGGCGGAGGTCTTCCACGATTTCGACCGGGCGCTCGACGGTGCCGACGTCGTCATGATGCTGCGGCTCCAGACCGAGCGGATGAGCGGGCAGTTCATCCCGTCGGCGCGCGAATATCATCACCTTTACGGGCTGACGAAACAGCGGCTCGACCGCGCGGCGCCCGAAGCGCTGGTCATGCATCCCGGCCCGATGAATCGCGGGGTCGAGATCGACAGCGACGTCGCCGACATGCTCGACCGTTCGATCATCACTCGCCAGGTCGAAATGGGCGTGGCGATCCGCATGGCCTGTCTCGACGTGCTGACCCGCAAGGCGCGCGGCGTGGAGGGGTGGGCGTGAAGCAGGCCCGGCCGATCACGATCATCGGCGGCAGGCTGGTTCTGCCCGATGGGATGCGCGAGGGGGCGATCCGGCTGGTCGATGGGCGGATCGCGGCGCTGGGCGATATCGCGCCGCAGGACGGTGACGAGGTTGTGCAGGCGCGCGGGCGTTTCGTCGCGCCGGGCCTCGTCGATTACGGCGTGTTTGCGGTCGACAAGCCGGCCTTCCATTTCGGCGGGATCACGCGCGCCGCGCTGATGCCCGACCAGTCCCCACCGCTCGATCTGCCGAGCCGGGTGGCGTATATTTCGAAAAGCGGGAAGCCCGATTTCTGGGTCCACCCGCTTGCCGCCGCGACCCGCGGGCTCGAGGGGGAATCGCTCGCCGAAGCGGCGCTGATGCGCGCGGCGGGCGCGCGAGGGATTGCGACCGGGCGGCGCTGGATCGATAATTCGGGCGTGATGCTGCGGCTGCTGCGCTATGCCGCCATGCTCGACCTGCCCGTGGTGGCCCATGCCGAGGATGGCGCGCTGTCCGCCGATGCGGTGGCGACCGCGGGCGAGATGGCGACGCGGCTGGGCCTGCCGAGCGCGCCTGCCGAGGCAGAGACGCTGGCGATCGCGCGCGATCTTGCGCTGGCCGGGATCGCGGGCGCGCGCATCCATTTCCGGCAGGTGACGACGCGGGCGGGGATCGCCCTGATCCGCGAGGCGAAGGCGCGCGGCGCGAAGGTGACCGCAGGGGTGACGCCCGCCCATTTCATGCTGTCCGATCTCGCCATCGCGGATTTCCGCAGTTTCATGCGCCTCTCCCCGCCTCTGAGGCCCGAGGACGATCGCGAGGCGGTGATCGAGGGGATAGCCGATGGGACGATCGACATCGTCGCCAGCGGCCACGATCCGCGCGGGGTGGAGGACAAGCGCCTCCCCTTCGCCGATGCCGAACCGGGCATGGCCGGGGCCGAGACGCTGCTCGCCATGCTTTTGACGCTCGAGCGGGACGGGCGGATCGACATGGCGCGTGTTTTCGACCTCTGCGCCCGCGCACCCGCGCGCCTGCTGGGCGTCGAGGCGGGGGCGCTGGTCGAGGGTTATGAGGCGGATATCGCGCTGATCGATCCCGAAAAGCCCTGGATCGTCGATCGGCGCAAGATGGAAGCGACCGCGGGCAACACGCCTTTCGACGGCCAGCCGACGCAAGGCCGGGTGACGGCTCTTTTCAAGGGCGGTGTCGCCGTAAAGCTCTAAGGCGCGGCTAACAGCGTGTCGGCGTTATCGGGACGCCATCCGCACATTGGCTTCGAGCGCGCCGGGCAGCGGGTTGTTGGCCGCATAGGCGATACAGCCGCCGCCGCCTTTCTTGACCAGCGAACACAGGCTCCGTGCGCTCGTTTCGGCATAGCCCGACGCGGCGACGCGGTAATACATCTTGCCCTTGACCTTGGCCTTGGTGATGACCTTTTCCGCGCCTGCCAGTTCGGGATGGCGCTGCTGGAAGACCTTCCAGGCCTGCTGCGCATCCGACATCGAGAAATAGCTGCCGAGCTGGACGCGGTAATCGCCGCTCTTGGCCACGAAACCGATGCCCGGAGCCGTCGGCGCAGGCGTGCGAGCGACGGCTGCGGTCGGCTTTGCGACGCGCGCCGGAGTGGGCGCAGAAACGCGGTCGACCGTGCGGGTCTCCGGCGCTTCGAAGGCTGCGGCCACCGAATGCGCGACCGGGCGAGCGACTGTCCCGGGTGCGGCCTTGGGCGCAGCATTTGTCAGATCAGGCCCGTTCAGCGCGGGCAATTCGCCGTTCGCGGCGAGGACTGGCCTCGCCACGGGAGCCGGCGTCGTGGTTTCCGCCGCCAGCTGATTGACGCTGGGATGGTTGGCGAGGGCGAGGCGGGCCGGCTGGCCGGGGTCCTGCACCATCTCGACGCCGAGCAGATCGGCGACGCGATGGCGAAAATAGACCGGATTTGCCATCTGCCCCCAATGGGCCATGCGCTCGCCCACCTTGTCGGCGGGCACATCCTCTGCCGCCATCAAGCGCGCGGCGCGCCAATCGCCGTGGAGGGCATAGGCATAGGCGAGGTTCTGGCGCACCTTGGCCGAGTTTTCGCCGAAGCGAAGCTGGTTGGCGAGCACGAGGACGCCGCGCTGCGGCTGGCCCGCCAAGGCGATGGCGAGGCCGAAATCCGCCGGGTCGAGATCGGTTTCGTGCGCGTCGAGCGTGGCGAGAGCGGCGCTCTGCTGTCCGCTGGCGATCTGGGAAAGGGCGAGCGAGACGATCGTGCGCGGGGATCCGGCGCCCAGTTGCAGCGCTTCGTCGAGCGTCGCGGCGGCCGATTCGAACCGTCCGGCCTCGATATAGGCGGCTCCGAGCAATTCGCGCAGACCCGCATCGCGCGGCGATGCCAGCACGGCGCTTTCCGCAAAACCGACCGCCTTGTCGCTCTTGCCCTTGGCCAGCGCGTCTTCGGCCTTGACCGCCGAAACGGAAGCGGGCGGAGCGACCTTGGCGTTGCACCCCATCAGCGTGGCGCTTGCAAGCGCGGTGGTCAGCGTCAGGCCGACCATGCGGGCGGTCCGATCGATAGTCATGCGGCGCATTTCCCTCTCCCTCAGCGGTCGGGCGTTCGTTTTTGCGAAGCTGGTCACGGGCGTTTCACCTGCGTGGCCAGAGTTTCGATTTCGGGCATTTTGGCGAGCATCGCGTCGAGCGCCTGCGTCACCAGAACCTGGGCGCTGGATCCGCTGATCGTGGAGGCGAGGCGGAGGCGCAGATGGCGTTCCGGGTCGAGCCGCAAGGTAAAGGCGGCGCGGCGATTGCCGGACGATGCGGTCTTGGCGACCAGCTTGGCAGCGGGCTTGATCGCGGCCTCGATAGCATCCTGGCGGTTTTCGTCGAGCTTCCTGGCGATCCGTTCGATGGTTTCGCGCACGGGGCTGGGGGCAGGGTTGGCGACATGCTCGGGCTCGGCTTCGGCCTGACCGGCGTCGAGAGCGGCCGCCTCCGATTCGCTGCCGAAGCGCACGATCCGCGCGCCGGAATTGCCGGGCGTGGGGGCATTATCACCCATGTCGTTCCAGCCGAGATCTTCCAGTTCGGCGGCAGCATCGGCGGGATCGATCTTGCCCGCCATGCCGTGCTGCGGACGCATGGCCGGGCGCGCGCCGCCCTTGCGGGCAAGCAGCGTCGGCGAAAGGGAGGCGAAGCTGGCGTCGCTCATGATCTGCGTTCCCGTTCGGGCCCCTTCCTTACTGCGCCACCCGGCGGCCGAAGCCGCCCTGGGGGCGATGGGCGCTCGGCATGGCGCTCTGCATGTTCGGCGCGGCGAAGACGGTGCGGCGGAAATTCTTTTCGAGCCGGTCGGACACGTATTTCCACAGCGCGGTGACTTCGGCGGCGCTGCGGCTGTCGGGGTCGACTTCCATGACCGTGCGCCCGTCGATCATCGAGGCGGCGAAATCGGTGCGATGGTGGAGCGTGATCGGCGCGACCGTGCCGTGCTGCGACAGGGCGACGGCGGCTTCGGAGGTGATCCGCGCCTTGGGCGTCGCGCCGTTGACCACGAAGACCAGCGGCTTGCCCGCGCGCTCGCACAGATCGACCGTGGCGCCCACGGCGCGCAGATCGTGTGGAGAAGGCCGGGTGGGCACGACGATCAGCTCGGCAACCGAGATCACGGACTGGATGGCCATGGTGATGGCGGGCGGGGTGTCGATCACCGCAAGCTTGAAGCCCTGCTGGCGCAGCATCACGAGATCGCCGGCGAGTCGGGCCACGGTGGTCTGGGCGAAGGCGGGATATTCCGCCTCGCGCTCGTTCCACCAATCGGCGAGCGAGCCCTGCGGGTCGATATCGATCAGCACCACGGGCCCCGCGCCCGCCCGCTGCGCCTGCACGGCGAGGTGCCCGGACAGGGTCGTCTTGCCCGATCCGCCCTTCTGCGATGCCAATGCCAGTACACGCAAAGCCTGGTCCCCCGAAAATACCTCGATCGCACGGACCATCTCGTTCGATCGATTTCGTCCGCGATGGGCGAACGTTCGATCCGGGGAATCGCAGACTACCCTAAATTTTAAGTTAAGGCGGCGCGCGGTTCGGTTGCCCTTCGTGCGCTCGGCAAGACGGGCGGCTTCTGGTTCGGGCATGGCAACGTTTTGCTAACGCCCGGTTTACTATAGAGTGGGCGAAAGCGCCCCGCGGGATCGACGCAGGATCGATACGGGGCCATGGATCGGCGGAGACTTACGATGGCATCTTCTTCCCTTATTCGCACTCTCGGCAGCGGCGTACTGGCCGGCTGCCTCCTCGCAATCGGCGCGCCCGCGCTCGCGGATGTGAAGGCCGGAGTCGATGCCTGGTCGGCGGGCGATTACGCCACGGCGGTGCGCGAATGGTCGGGTCCGGCGCAGGCGGGCGATGCCGATGCGCAGTTCAATCTGGCGCAGGCCTACAGGCTGGGGCGCGGGGTCGATGCGGACAAGGCGCAGGCAGAGGCGCTCTATGCCGCCGCCGCCGCGCAGGGCCATGTCCAGGCATCGGACAATTACGGGCTGATGCTGTTCGAGGACGGGCGGCGCGAGGCGGCCATGCCCTATATCGCGGCAGCTGCGGACCGGGGCGATCCGCGCGCGCAATATCTTCTGGGCGTCGCGCACTTCAACGGCGATCTGGCGGAAAAGGACTGGCCGCGCGCCTATGCGCTGCTGACGCTCGCCAACAATAGCGGCCTTCCGCAGGCCCGCGCGGCGATGGCGCAGATGGACGAATTCGTCCCGCTCGCCGATCGCCAGCAGGCGCAGGTCCTCGCCCAGCAGATCAAGAGCGAGGCCGACGCCAATCGCGCGCGCCAGCTCGCCGCGATCGATCTGGGGACCGCCCCGGTGGCGACGCCTGTGGCGACGTCGGGCAATGCCGCCGCGAGCCAGCCGCGCGCCGTACAGGTAGCGGACGCCGACAGCGCCGGGGCCGATTACACTCTCCCGTCGAACGGGGCGCGGCCCGCGCCGGTCCCCGGCAAGCCTGCCTCGCAGGTCGCATCCGCAAACGCAGCCGTCGCAGCGAGCGCTGCCGCCGCCACCGCCGCTCCTGCAAGCACGAGCGCGCGGATGACCGGGGACTGGAAATTGCAGCTCGGCGCATTCGGCGATAGCGGCAATGCGGACAGGCTGGCGAGCCGCCTGGCGAACAATTCCGCTCTCGGCGGCGCGCGGGTCGAACGCGAAGCGGCCGGGCGCCTCACCAAGGTGATGGCGGTGGGCTATCCCAGCCGCGATGCTGCCGAAAGTGCCTGTTCGGCGCTGAAGCGCGGCGGCCAGGACTGCCTCGTCACCCGCTGATCGCCGACCTCCCCCTTTCCTCTCCGCCCGGGATCGCTAAGACCGGGTGGGGACCACGGGGGACAGAATGACCGATACCGAACAGCCGATCGCTGCCGCGCCCGATCAGCCGCAGGCTGGCGCCGCGCCACTTGGCGCTATGCCATTGGGTGCTTCGCCTGATCGGATCGCCAGCCTCGATTTCATTCGCGGCATCGCGGTGATGGGCATCCTCGCGGCGAATATCGTCGCCTTCGGCCAGCCATTCGCCGCCTATATGTATCCCGACGCCTTCCTGACGCCCCATGGCGAGGCGGAGAACTGGATGTGGGTGGCGCAGTTCGTCCTCGTCGACGGCAAGATGCGGGCGCTGTTCTCGCTTCTGTTCGGGGCCGGGCTCTATCTGTTTCTCGAAAAGGCCTGGGCGCGCGGGCAGGGGCGCTGGCTCCAGGTACGCCGCCTTTTATGGCTGGGCCTGTTCGGCCTCATCCATTTCTTCCTGATCTGGACCGGCGACATCCTGTTCCTCTACGCCGTCTCCGGCCTCGCCGTGCTGCCCTTCGCGAAGATGGTGCGCCGCAACCAGTTCATCCTCGGCGTGCTGGGCTATTGCGTCGGCGGGATCGTCTATGCTGCGATGGCGGCGTCCATGGTGATGAGCGCGAACGGGACCATTCCGGGCAATGCCGAGACGCGGGCGGAGGTACAGGGCGTTATGGTCGACGCGCAGGACGAAGCCATCGCCGAGGACATGATCGACGCCGACCTGATCGCGAGCGGCGATTATGGCGGGCTGGTGGGGCGCAATCTCACCGTCAACGCGACCGAGCCTTTATCCATGCTCTTGCTGTTCTGGCTCGAGACGCTTCCGCTGATGCTGATGGGCATGGCGCTGTATCGCAAGGGGCTGTTCTCGGGCGCGATCGATCGCCGCAAACAGAAGCTCTGGGGATGGGCGGGCGTGCTGATCGGCGGGGCGCTGACGCTGTGGATTGCGCTGGCGGTCCGTGCCGGCGGGTTCGGGTATTGGGACACGATGGCGGCCTTTATCGGCTGGTCGCATTTCCCGCGCCTCTTCATGGGGCTGGGCCTTCTCGCTCTGCTCGCGCTGTGGGGCGAGACTGCACGCGGCTGGCTGGCCGTGCGGGTGTCGGCGGCGGGCAGGGCGGCCTTCACCAATTATCTCGGGACGTCGGTGGTGATGATGTTCGTCTTCCATGGCTGGGCGGGGGGGCTGTTCGGCGAATTGTCGCGCGGCGCGCTGTATGGGGTCGTGGTGATCGCCTGGGCTTTGATGCTTCTATGGTCGAAACCATGGCTGGAGCGGTATCGGTATGGCCCGCTCGAATGGCTCTGGCGCTGCCTGACCTATGGACGGCTCTTCGCGCTCCGGCGCTAAAAAAGCACCCTCACCCTTGCTATTGAGAATAACTCTCACTACTCCTGTGAATGCGAATCGATCGCAACGGGAGAGTAGCGCGCGTGTACGTCTGTATCTGCAACGCCATCCGCGAAAACGATCTGCGCCGCGTGGCCCGCCATTGTCCGGGCGATGCGGAGGCTTGCTATGCCGCCTTGGGCAAGACGCCCAATTGCGGCGCGTGCCTGTGCGAAGCGGACGAGATCGTGGACGAGGAACGCGAAATGGCCTTCGTTCCCGAACACGTCGCGGCCTGATCGCGCGCTATTGAAACGCGCTCGCAATGGCGGAAATCCGCTATTTTTAAGAGCTTACGGGCTTGCCAGCCGATGACCCGTCCCCCATACCGCAGCGGTAAATTCCCTCTGGCAGGAGACCCCCGGTGAAGGGCGACGAAAAGGTCATCGACTATCTCAACAAAGCGCTCACCAACGAGCTGACCGCGATCAACCAGTATTGGTTGCACTACCGCGTTCTGGACAATTGGGGCGTCTTCAAGCTCGCCGCGTACGAGCGCAAGGAATCGATCGAGGAGATGGAACACGCCGACTGGCTGGCGGATCGCATCCTGTTCCTCGATGGGCTGCCCAATTTCCAGGCCCTGCACAAATTGAAGGTCGGCGAATCGGTCAAGGAAGTGCTGGAAGCCGATCTCGCGCTGGAGATGGAGGCGATCCCGCTGCTGCGCGAAGCCGCCGATTACTGCCAGCAGGTCAAGGATTTCACCTCCGGCCAGTTGTTCGAGAAGATCCTCCGCAACGAGGAGGAGCATGTCGATTTCCTCGAAAAGCAGTTCGACATGATCGTGCGGATGGGCGAGCAGAATTACATCCAGCTCCAGAGCGCGGCTGCCGGGGAAGACGGCAATGAAGGCGGCGCCTGGGGCCTTGGCGGCGGAGACGGCAACGGCAATTAAGCGGATGGCCCGACTCGCGCCGGGCCGTCACGCGCGCCGCATCGTCAGCCGAGCTCCCAGAACGGAGCGTGGCCGGTGCCGCGCTTGATGAGGCGCGCGATGCGCTTGCCGTCGGCAAACAGTTCGGCGCTCCCGCGAACCAGGTTGATGTCGGACACGAGCAAGGCGGATTCGACGCTGTCGCTATCCAGCTCGGTATCGCAACCGTTCGAATGCGCGCCCGCATTGTCGAGGGGCCGGATCACGATCTGAACTCTGCCCACATTCCTCTCCTTCGCGCGGGATCATGGAGATATGAGGCCGCGCTTGTGAACGGAGTATGGTGAGAGCGCTCGTCCGCCCGCAATTCCGTAACGTCTTGGCGCAAATGTGCTGTCGCGCGCCCCGAACCCGAACCGCCGGGTCAGTCGCGCTTGCGCTCGCGGCGCTGCCAGAACCGCTTGCGCGGCGAGCGCGGGTATCTGATGCCGATCGCGGCGAGGCGAGTCTCGCGGAAGAAATAGATCAGGCCGATTATCAGCAGCACCATGGTCAGGATCCAGCAGGCCGCGATCAGTGTGCCGATCTGCGCCTCGATCCAGGCGCTTATGAACAGGAGCGCGATCACCAGGCTGATGACGGACGCCGCACCCGTGCCGAACATCACCGCGACCTGCGCCAGCGCGCGTCGCTTTTCCAGCCAGACGCGTTCCTCGTCCTGCGGGTCGGTCCGGCCATCCTCGATACGGTCGTCGATGCGCTCGATCCGGTTGGCGATCCAGATCATACGGCTGACCAGGACGTTCATGATCGCCCCGATCGCGGCCAGCAGGAAGGCGGGCGCGAGGCTCAGGGAAACGATCTGCTGCACGCGCGGCGTGCTCGCCGTGCGCTCGAGAATGTCGGACGCCACTGGTACGGCGGAAGTCAGCAGGTCGGCGATCATGACGAGGCGTAGGGGTTCTTCGCGCTTTTGAGGACGACGCGCACCGGCACCGCGTCGAAGCCCAGCTTGGCGCGGATGCCGTTGACGAGATAACGTTCGTAGCTTTTCGGCAGCATGTCGAGCCGCGTGCCGAATACCACGAAGCGCGGCGGACGAGTCCCGGCCTGCGTGATATAGCGCAGCTTGATCCGCTTGCCGCCGGGCGCGGGCGGGGGATTGGCTTCCAGCGCATCGTCGAACCAGCGATTGAGCGCGGCGGTGGAGACGCGCTTCGACCAGGTCTCGCGCAGTTCGAAGGCGGCGTTCAGCATGGTGTCGAGACCCTTGCCGGTCTTCGCGCTGACGGCCAGCACCGGCAAGCCGCGCACCTGTGCCAGCCCATCCTCGAGCGCGCCCTTGATTCCGTTGAACAGAGCGCTGGCATTGCCGCCCGGTTCCTGTCCGGCAACGTCCCATTTGTTGATCGCGATCATTAGCGCGCGGCCTTCCTGCAGGACCATGTCGGCGATCTTCAAATCCTGATGTTCGAGCCCCTTTGTCGCATCGAGCAGCAGGACGACGACCTCGGCGAAATCCACCGCGCGGCGCGCATCGGCGACCGACAGTTTCTCGAGCTTTTCGACCACGCGCGCCTTTTTGCGCATTCCCGCCGTGTCGATCAGGCGGATTTCGCGCGTTTCGCCATCGCGTGGATTGGTCCAGCTCCAGTCGACCGCGATCGAATCGCGCGTGATCCCGGCCTCGGGCCCGGTCAGCAGGCGGTTTTCGCCCAGAAGCCGATTGATGAGCGTGGACTTGCCCGCATTGGGCCGCCCCACGATGGCGAGCTTGAGGGGGCCGCGGGGACGTTCTTCGTCGTCGTCGTCATCTTCGACCTGTTCGATTTCGTCGGCGGCCTCCGCCTTCTCGCCGATCACCGGCCACAAGGCGCCGAAGAGATCCGCCACCCCTTCGCCGTGTTCGGCCGACAGCGCCACCGGCTCTCCGAGGCCGAGGCCATAGCTTTCGAAAACGCCCGCTTCGCCCGCGCGCCCTTCGGCCTTGTTGGCGACCAGCACGACCGGCACGCTCTGCTGCCGCAACCAGCGCCCGATCTCCTCGTCGAGCGGGGTCAGCCCGGCGCGCGCATCGATCACGAACATGGCCGCATCGGCGCCTTCGATGCTGACTTCGGTCTGCGCGCGCATCCGGCCGGGAAGCGTCTCCGCGTCTTCGTCCTCCCACCCGGCGGTGTCGACCACGGTGAATTGCAGCCCCGCGATCTCCGCATCGCCCATCCGCCGGTCGCGCGTGACGCCGGGCTGATCGTCCACCAGCGCCAGCTTCTTGCCGATCAGCCGATTGAACAGAGTGGATTTGCCCACATTGGGGCGTCCGATGATGATGACGGTCGGTTTCATGAAAAGCGGCTTTCGTTGCGCCCGGGCAGGTGGCCCCTGGGGCGGCTTTTGGCAAGCACGCGATCCGGGCCCGGCAGCCTTATGGTTAAATTCGATTTACCCTGACTGACAGGGGTGCGGCAAATTTTTGCCGCCATTACGGTGGGCATGTACAAGCCTTCTCACCGCACGCTCGCCATCGCGCTTCTGGCCGGTTCCACCGCCTTCGCTCCGTCGCTCGCTGCGCGTGATGCGCCGGGGTTCGAAGCGCGCACCGTCTCCCCCGCGATCGGCGCTCAGGACGAGCTGACGCCCTATCTCCAATGCGTGCCCTATGCGCGGCAGGTTTCGGGCATCCAGATCTACGGCGATGCCCGCACGTGGTGGGATCAGGCACAAGGCCGATACGCCACCGGCACCGTACCGAAGAAGGGTGCGGTGATGACCTTTCGCCCGCATCGCTCGATGGAATTGGGCCATGTCGCGGCGGTCAGCCGCGTGATCGACAGCCGCACCGTGCTGCTCGACCATGCGAACTGGTCGCCGATCGACGGGCGTCGCGGGCAGATCGAGCGCGACGTGATGGCAGTGGACGTTTCCCCCGCCAACGACTGGAGCGCTGTGCGCGTGTGGTATCACCCGCTGGGCGCGCTCGGGACGACCGAGTGGCCGGTCGAGGGGTTCATTTATCCGGGCCGTGCCGCCAATCCGGGCGTGACACCGATGCGGGTGGCGGAGGCGCCCGCCATTCCCCCCGGGCCGACGCGGCTCAAGAGCTCGCGCCAGTTCCTCGCTGCATTCGGCAATCTCGACTAAAAATCAGGCTTTCGCCACGGGTGCGTCGTCGCCCAAATCTTCATACCAGGCTTCGACAGGACCGTTCAGCTTGATGGTCAGCGGATTGCCCTTGCGATCCATCGTCTTGCCCGCCTGAACGCGCACCCAGCCTTCGGAGATCGAATATTCTTCGATGTCGCGGCGCTGATTGCCCTTGAAGCGGATCCCCACGCCGCGTTGCAGCACGTCCTGGTCGAAGTGCTCGTTGCGCGGATTGACCGACAGGCGATCGGGCGGAAAGTCGTTCGCGTTCGAAGCTTTCGTGGCGGCGCCGGTTTCGGAGGGAGCGTCGGCGAGCGTGATGTCGATTTCGTCGGTCATGCCGCGCCCCTAATTCGCGAGGGTCCGGGCGGCAAGATCATTTGCAGCCCTGTGCCTCATCGACGTCATCGATTCGCCGCGATCAATCCGGTGGCGGCGATGTTTCCAGCGGAGTGCGATCGGGCTGGTCGTAATCGGGTTGGACCGGCTCGATCTCGTCCGGTTCATCGAACGGTGTTTCCGAAGGCGGACTTTCCGCCGGGACCTCGCTGGGCGCGCCAGGATCGATAGTGTCAGGATTTGGATCGGGTTGCGTGGCCATCGTGCGGCTCCTTCATGGAAGATTGGGGGGAGAACGATCAGTCGGGTGGAAGGTTGATCGTGGGTTCTCCCATCCCGTCGCGCTTGTCGCGCTCCACCAGCTTGTCGGACAGTTCGGTATCGATCTCGTCGGGATCGCTGCGATGGCCCAGCACATCGCCCTCCGTTTCGCCCTCATCTTCCATTTCGGCGGCCGTCTTGGGCTTCACATTGGGATCAATCGTCGGTGGGGTCGCCGGTGGCGTGCGCGGGGTTTCGTAATCGGGATCGGGCGTGTCGGTCATCGAGGGGATCCTTTCACTCACATCAACCGACGACAGGTCGGCCCCGTTCCTTGCGTCATCGGCGCTTCACCGCCGCGCTTGCCCTTTTCGGCGCAGCGCATTAGAGGCACGCGGCTACACGCGCGCTGGCGGCTGCTGGCGCGCGGCTTCGTTCGTAATGCGGGCGGATTGCGGGCGTGGCGGAATTGGTAGACGCGCTGGTTTTAGGTACCAGTATCGAAAGATGTGGGGGTTCGAGTCCCTTCGCCCGCACCAGCCGCCGCCAACCGGCCGTCCCTCGCGCAGCCCGATAGACCAGATTCGAGAGTATCCGTTCCCATGCAGATTACCGAGACGACCAATGAAGGCCTCAAGCGCGCTTACACGCTGACGATCCCTGCCAAGGACATCGATGCGCGCATCGGTGGCGAGATCAAGAAGCTCGCCCCGCAGATCCGCATGCCCGGTTTCCGCCCCGGCAAGGTGCCCGCCAATCTGGTGCGCAAGATGCATGGCGAACAGCTCCACGCCCAGGCGATCAACGACATGATCCGCGAATCGGTCGACACGCTGATGAAGGACAAGGAACTGCGCCCGGCGATGCAGCCGAAGATCGAGCTCGACCAGGGTTACGACCAGGGCAAGGACGCCGAATTGTCGGTCGAACTGGAAGTTCTCCCCAAGGTCGACGCGCCCGATGTCGACGGCCTTAAGCTGGAGCGCCTGACGGTTCCGGTGGCGGACGAGCAGGTCGACGAGATGCTGGGCCAGCTCGCCGGTAACAACAAGAGCTACAAGGATGCGCCGAAGAGCAAGAAGGCGAGCGACGGCGACCAGCTGATCATCGATTTCGTCGGCCGCGTCGATGGTGAGGAATTCGAAGGCGGCGCGGCCGAGAACACGCCGCTGGTGCTCGGTTCGGGCCAGTTCATCCCCGGCTTCGAAGAACAGCTGACGGGCGTGAAGACGGGCGACAAGAAGACGATCACCGTCACTTTCCCCGAAGATTACCAGGCCGCGCATCTCGCCGGCAAGGATGCCGAGTTCGACATCACGGTCCAGCAGGTGAAGGTCGAAACCGACACCGAGATCGACGACGATTTCGCCAAGAATTTCGGCCTCGAACGGCTCGACAAGCTCAAGGAATTGCTGCGCGCGCAGATCGAGCAGGAAACCAACGGGCTAACGCGCACCCAGATGAAGCGCCAGCTGCTCGACCAGTTGGCCGCGGGCCACGATTTTGCCGTGCCGCAGACGATGGTGGATGCCGAATTCGAACAGATCTGGGCACAGCTTCAGCAGGAAGCCGCGCAGGCCGACGATCCCGAAGCGGCGATGAAGGAAGTCGAGGACGAGCGCGACGATTATCGCCGCATCGCCGAGCGCCGGGTGCGCCTGGGCCTGCTGCTCTCCGAAATCGGTCAGGCAAACGGCGTGGAGGTGACCGGGCAGGAAATGTCCATGCTGATCCAACAGGCCGCCCAGCAATACCGCGCTGAAGATCGCGAGCGGTTCATGCAGTATATCCAGCAGGAACCGATGGCCGCCGCCCAGCTGCGCGCGCCGCTTTACGAGGACAAGGTCGTCGATTTCCTCTTCGACAAGGCCGACATCACCGACCGCGAAGTGACGCGCGAGGAACTGGAAGCCGCGATCGAAGCCGATGAGGGCGAAGAAGTCGCGAAGGCGAAAGCTCCGGCCAAGAAAAAGGCCGCGCCGAAGAAGAAGGCTGCCGCCAAGGATACTGGCGAGGACGCCGGCGAGAAGGCTCCCGCCAAGAAAAAGGCGCCCGCGAAGAAGGCCGCTGCAAAGAAGGACGAGGCCGAGGCCGACGATAAGGCCGCTGCCAAGAAGCCTGCCGCCAAGAAGGCCCCGGCGAAGAAAGCTTCGGCCAAGAGCGATGAGGCGAAGGCCGACGACAAGCCCGCCGCCAAGAAGCCTGCCGCAAAGAAGGCTCCGGCCAAGAAAGCCGCGAAGAAGTAAGCGTTCTTCAGACGGGCGAGGGCGTCAGGCCCGGCCCGCGCCCGCCGTTTCTTCAGACCCCGTCATGCACTTTGCATGGCGGGGTTTGCTGTGTGGGGTTGCTCGTAGGCGCAAAGGCGAGCCCCCAAAGCGGCTTGCATAGGGCCACGCGAATGCGGGCGCGCTGCGGCTCTTGAAGGGTCGCTAGGTTTGGCCGGGATGGGGTGAACCGCCGCTACCCGCCTGCTCGTCTTCCTCGGCGCGCATCTGCTCGGCTTCGGCCTCTTTCAGTTCCGCGTGCAATTCCTCACGGTCCTCATGGTCGGGCGGCACGAGCGCGGCCATGCTGTCCTCCTCGCCGACATGGATATGCGCATGGCGGCGCTCGACGAAGCCGACGACCGGCCCGGCGAAGACACCATGGACGAGGATGGAGAGGAGGATGGCGAAGCTCGTCGTCGCCCACAGCACGTCGAGCTGGCCGAATGGGGCGTTGTTCTGGCCGTAGGCGAGATAATAGATCGATCCCATGCCGCGCACCCCGAGGAAGGCGACGGCGAGCTTTCCGGGCAGGGGGAGGCCGCAAAAGGATTCGGCAATCAGGCCCGAGATCGGCCGGATCACGAATACCAGCGCCAGCCCGACCGCCGCGCCTGCCCAGGTGAGGCTCGACAGGACACCGCTCGCCAACATCGCCCCGAACCCGAACAGCACCGCGACGAGGACGATCTGTTCGATCTGGTCGATGAAATGGTGGCTGATCTTGTGATAGCGGCTGGCATTCTCGCGCTGTCGCGCCGTGACCGCGGCGACGAATACGGCGAGAAAGCCGTAACCCTCGACCATCTCGGCGCAGCCATAGGCGAGCAACAAAGTGCCGAGCACCACCAGCCCTTCG
This sequence comes from Erythrobacter sp., assembly GCA_009993605.1. Taxonomy (GTDB): domain Bacteria; phylum Pseudomonadota; class Alphaproteobacteria; order Sphingomonadales; family Sphingomonadaceae; genus Qipengyuania. Next base: position 52,972 of record JAACTB010000012.1, on the reverse strand, counting down.
CTGGTGGAATAGCGGGGGCGTTCGCTTTCGACATCGTCGATCGGCGCATCGGCTTCGCGCTCGAAGACGTACCATGCGCCCGCGCGGCCGATGCCCCACCCGACCAGACAGCCCATGATGATGCGGAAGACGAGATCGAAGGCCGCCCATTCGGCGGTCCACCAGCCGAGCGAGGTCATGCCGACGGCAGCGATCGCGAGATAGGTGAAGGGGAAGGCCAACCCGTCATTGAGGCCTGCTTCGACCGTCAGGCTGAAGCGCACGTCATGGCGCTTCGCCTCGCCCGGAGGGCCGACCTGGACGCTGCGCGCGAGCACCGGGTCGGTCGGCGCCATCGCCGCGCCGAGCAGGATCGCGCTGGCAGGTGCTAGGCCGAGAGCCCACCAGCCGAGCAGGGCCACCGCGCCCACGGTCAAGGGCATGGCGATGACGAGGAGCGGCCAGATCTGGCGCCAGTTCTTCCAACTGACCGGACGGTCGATCGCCACCCCGGCCGCCGCGAGGCTGGCGATCACGATGAATTCGGTGACGTATTCCAATGTCAGCGCATCGAAGCCGTCGCGCGCCGGATTGAAATGCGGCAGGCCGATAGGCAGCGAGAAGATCGCGAAGCCCGCCGCGACATAGACGATCGGCAGCGACAGCCAGAAGCGCGCAAGATGTTTTTCCAGGCTGACCGCGAGCATCAGCCCGAGGCCGAAGATCACGAACAGGAAGATGCGCGGATCGAATTCCATACTGTGCGTTCGCCTAGTCCGCGATTCTGGGGGCGGACGGGCGCACGGGAGCGCTCCAACGTTCGAAGCGCGGCTGCGGCAGCACGGCGGTGCGCGCGCGTTCATAGGCCGCGCCCGCCTTTAGAACGGCATGATCGTCCCACTTCGCGCCGATGATCGAGATCCCGACCGGCAGGCCCTCGACCGCGCCCATCGGCACGGTCAAATGGGGATAGCCCGCAATCGCGGCGGGGGCGCCGAAGCCGATTGAACCATTGAAATTGTCCCCGTTGACGAGGTCGCTGACCCAGGCGGGGCCGCGCGTCGGCGCGACGAGGAAGCTGACATCGTTGTCGGCCAGAAGTGTGTCGATCGTCTCCCTGCCCGCGATCCGCACAGCATTGGCACGCGCCTTTTCATACGCCTCGCGGTCGGTCGTGCCTTCCGCCTGCACGAACAGATCCTGCCCAAACCAGCGCATTTCGGTTTCTTTATTGGCTTCGTTGAAGGCGATCAGATCGGCCAGGCTGCGCGGCATGTCCTCGCCCGGCAAGGATGATAGGTATTTGCCCATCTCCTCGCGCAGTTCGAACATCAGCACCTGGAAGCTGTCGCGATACATCTCGTTGTTTGGCTCGAACTCGATCTCGACCAGCGTAGCGCCCGCGCGCTTCATATCGGCCAGCGCGGCATCGAAGGTCGCGGTCAAATCCTGCCGATCGCCGACCTGGCCGCGCATCACGCCAATGCGTACGCCCGCAAGCGAGGCTTCGGCCAGCCCGGCGCTGTAATCGGCAGGGCGGTTGGGGACGGTGGTGGTCACGGTGTCCGCCGGGTCAGCGCCCGCGATGGCGGTCAGGAGCATCGCGGCATCCATGACGCTGCGCGCCATCGGACCGGCAGTGTCCTGCGTGCTCGAAATCGGGACGACATGCGTCCGGCTGACTACGCCGACGCTGGGCTTGAAGCCGACCACGCCGTTGATCGAGGCGGGGCAGGTGATCGATCCGTTCGTTTCCGTCCCGATCGCGGCCCAGGCGAAACCCGCCGCCACCGCCGCCCCGCTGCCCGAGGACGAACCGCAGCTGTTGCGGTCGATCGCGTGGGGATTGCGCACGAGCCCGCCCACCGCGCTCCACCCGCTGGTGGAATTGCTGTCGCGGATATTGGCCCATTCGCTGAGATTGGTCTTGCCCATGACCACGCCGCCATTGCGGCGCAGATTGGCGATCATCGGTGCATCGCGTCCTGTACGATTGTTGGCGAGAGCGAGCGATCCGGCGGTCGTCGGCCATTCGCGCGTCTCGATATTGTCCTTCACGAGCACCGTTCGCCCGGACAGCAGGCTGGCGGCATTGGCAGCGCCCGCCTGTTCGGCTGCATCGGGAGCGAAGGCGATGACTGCGTTCAGCATGGGCCCCGCATCGTCCAGCGTCCGAATGCGTTCCAGGGCCGTCGCGGCGTCTTGCATCGCACCGTTGGTGGACGCGCGCGCCATGGTTCCGGTCTGCGGCGGCGTCGAAATTGGCGTCGTCGCACAGGCGGCGAGCCCAAAGGCTATGGCGGCGAGGGGTAGGGTGCGCAGGATCATCCCACAGCAGTGCCACCGCCGGACCCAAGCGGCAAAGCCTAAATCAGAAATTCCCGCTGACGGTCAGTCGGAAGATCGGTCCGATGCGGCGGCGCGATGTCTCGCGGAACAGGATGTCGTCGGTCGGGCGCGGCGCGGCGAAGACCGTGCGTTCGAAATTCTGCGTCGCGCCGAAGATGTTCGCGACCGAGGCGTTGAGGGTCAGCCCGTAGACGTCCTTGTTCTCCACGAACACGTCCACGAAGGTGGGGCCTTCGCCTTGGCGCCCGATCTCGAAACGGCGCGAATAGGGGGCGTTGTCGTTGCTGAACAATCCGGCGCCATAGGCCCAGTCCGATCCGGCGATATCGTGGCGGAAATTCGCCTCGATATAGTCGATGGTGTTGTTCGAGAACGGACGCTCCAGCCCAGTGAACGGATCGGTGACGCTGAGCGAGGCGGTCGCCGCGGCAATGTCGAAGCGCACACCCTTCGCGCCGATTGGATCGAGTTTCAGCGTGCCCGTAGCGGTGATCCGGCTTGATCGGGCATCGCCGATATTCCCCCGAGCCTCGCCGCCATTGTCGAGCGGGAAGAAATCGATGAAATCCTCGAATTGGCGATAGGAATATTCGAGCTTCAGCGACCCCCACGGGCCGAAGCGGCGATTGGCCTCGACATCGAAATCCCAGCTCTGCACCGGACGCAGCGCGTTGTTGCCTGCGTTCTCATTATCGTCGTCGAGCGCAACGCTGGCGAGAAAATCGCCGAAGGACAATTGGCCGACCTTACGGGTTACCTTGACCGAAGCGTCGAAGTTTCCGCCCGGCGTCCAGGCGAGCGAAAGCGACCCCTTGGGCCGCTGGAAGCTGCGCGAATTGGCGGCCGATCCGGTCTGTTCGATGCGCGAATATTCGCCGCCCGCCGTCGCCTGCACGGCGATGGTGCGCGTGACCTGCTTGCTGATGGAGAGGATCGCCTCGTACCGATCCTCGGTCACGCCACCCGTCCCGGCGGGGAAGGGGATGGCCACGAAATTGCCGCCGGGGACGAGCCGGAACAGGCCCGATGCGCGATCGAGGCGGTTGAACGCCGCTTCGCCCGCCAATTGCCAGTCGGCAGACAGCATCCGCCAGCCATATTCGAACCGACCGATGCGCTCGCCGATACGATTGGTTTGCGTGAAGCGGTTGCCGCGCGCATCCGACCCATCGTCGAAACTGTCGATCACACGGCTTTCGAACTCGTCGCGCTCGTAGCGTTCCAACCCGATCAGTTTCATTCTGCCGGGGCCGAGAGGAAATTCGATGTCGCCGCCGATCTCGTATTCCGGCCCGCGCTCGCGCGCGTCGGCGAGGCGGTCGCGCCGGGGGCGCAAGAGAGATGTCGCCGTTTCGGGGGTCTTCTCGAAAAAGAAATCCTCGCCATATTTGAGATTGAGATTGGCGAGCACGCTGTCGGAGAATTTGTAGGCGAAGCGGGTCGAAAGCTGCGGATTGTCGAAGCCGCCGGAGAATCTGGTCGCCTGCGTCTCGATGAGATTGCCGCGACCGTCGGTGATAATGATGTCCCCATCCGCGCCGAAGCGCTGATTGCCGTTGCTGAGCGCGACGGTGTAATCGAGCGCGCCGCTTTTGCCGGTCAGCGAGATTTCACCGCCGTATAATTGCGGCTGCGCGTTATAGGCACGAAAGCCCGCCGTGTAGCGGAACTGGCCCGAACTGCCGCTCCGCGCGACGACGACATTGGCGACCTGGCCGGTGAGACCGGGGATGTCGAGCACGGTCCCGTCGACGATCTCGATCCGGACCACGTCACCGAACGGGATGCGCTGCAACTGATCGCGCACGCCATCGGATTTGCTGGACAGCCGCTCGCCGTTGATCAGCACGTTCTGGCTCGCCTGGCCGAGGCCGCGTGAGGAACCGCGCTGTTCCGTGATCACGAAACCGGGAATGCGCGTGACCATGTCGAGCGCATTGCGCGGTGCGAACTGGGCGAAATACCCCGGTTCGTAAACCGTGCCGCGGCCCTGCGCAGTGCCGTCCGCGACATTCGCGGTCGGCGCACCTTCGCTTTGAGGCGGCTCGCCATCCTGCGCTATCCCTGCGGTGGCCGTCCCTGCGAGCAGCAGTGCGGCGGACCAGCGCAATGGGACCTGAAGACCGTGACTGGCGATGAAATCCTCCCTCGTTGCGCACAGCCGTAATCGCTTTCGCCGGCGCCAATATCCGCCATCGACCGGGTGCAATCCGCACCCGATGAACGGTCTGCCAGGGCCGATGCGGCCCGTCGAACGGCACGCCGCGCTGCGCGATAGGGTAAACACCCTTGAAAACGCCCTTGTGATCGCGACATAGCGGGGCGAAACGGACGGCAAGGACACTCCATCACTATGATCGATCTCAGCGCAGCACTCGGCGAAACTTACGGAACGCAGGGTCAGTTCACTCGCGATCCCGTCACAGGCGCACTCGTGCCTGTGGTCGTCGAACAGACCAGCCGGGGCGAGCGCAGCTTCGATATTTTCAGCCGCCTGCTGCGCGAACGCATCGTGTTCGTGACGGGGCAGGTGGAAGACGGGATGGCCTCGCTCATCACCGCGCAGCTGCTGTTCCTCGAAAGCGAAAATCCGTCGAAGCCGATCAGCATGTACATCAATTCGCCCGGCGGCGTGGTGACGGCCGGCATGGCGATCCACGACACGATGCAGTACATCAAGCCGCGCGTTTCGACCGTGTGCATGGGGCAGGCCGCCTCGATGGGCAGCTTCCTCCTCGCGGCGGGCGAGCCGGGGATGCGAATCGCGCTCCCCAATGCGCGGATCATGGTCCACCAGCCCTCGGGCGGCGCGCGCGGCATGGCGAGCGACATTGAGATCCAGGCCCGCGAGATCTTGCGCATCCGCAAGCGGATGAACGATCTCTACGTCAAATATACCGGGCAGAGCTTGACCGCGATCGAGAAGGCGATGGACCGCGACACCTTCCTCGAAGCGGAGGAAGCGATGGAATTCGGAATCGTGGACAAGGTCTTCGAGACCCGACCCGAGAACGAAGGCGGCGAAACCGAAGGATCGGGCGGCGCGCCCGAATAAGCAACGCACCGAACAAGTATCTGTCCGACAAGCATTTGCCCGACAGGCGATTAACGCTTTGGACAGCCGGTCGGGCGTATACCCGACCGGCTGTGGCAGGAATTCGATAGCGCGCTGGAAACGCACGGCCCATCCCGGAGCGGGGGCCGTGTCTCCGCTACAGTGTTGACCCTGCTCCGCTGGCGCCTACAAACGGCTGTTCGCCGAAGGCGTAGCGGGGCGAAGACAGGATATGACCGAGTTGACCGGAACCGATAGCAAATCGACGCTGTATTGCAGCTTCTGCGGCAAGTCCCAGCACGAGGTGAGGAAGCTCATCGCCGGGCCGACCGTATTCATCTGCGACGAATGCGTCGAACTGTGCAACGACATCATTCGCGAAGAAACCAAGGCGGGCATCGCCGGCAAGAAGGAAGGGGACATCCCCACGCCTTCGGAAATCTTTGCGACCCTCAACGATTACGTCATCGGGCAGGACCGCGCGAAGCGCGTGCTCTCGGTCGCGGTGCACAATCACTACAAGCGGCTGAAGCATGCGGGCAAGGCGGGCGACGTCGAACTCGCGAAGTCGAACATCCTGCTCGTCGGCCCGACCGGCTGCGGCAAGACGCTGCTCGCCCAGACGCTGGCGCGCACTTTCGACGTGCCCTTCACGATGGCCGACGCCACGACGCTGACCGAAGCGGGCTATGTTGGCGAGGATGTCGAGAACATCATCCTCAAACTGCTCCAGGCGTCCGACTACAACGTCGAAAAGGCCCAGCACGGCATCGTCTATATCGATGAGATCGACAAGATCACGCGCAAGGCCGAAAACCCCTCGATCACGCGCGACGTGTCGGGCGAGGGCGTGCAGCAGGCGCTCCTGAAGCTGATGGAAGGCACCACCGCTTCGGTACCGCCGCAGGGCGGGCGCAAGCACCCGCAGCAGGAATTCCTTCAGGTCGATACCACCAACATCCTGTTCATCTGTGGCGGTGCGTTCGCAGGGCTCGACAAGATCATCGCGGACCGTTTGCAGAAGCGTTCGATCGGCTTCGGCGCCCATGTCGCCGATCCGGACAAGCGCCGCGTGGGCGAACTGCTCGAAAAGAGCGAGCCGGAAGATCTGCTGAAATTCGGCCTGATCCCCGAATTCGTCGGTCGTCTGCCGGTGATCGCAACCCTGCGCGATCTCGACGTCGATGCGCTCGTGACCATCCTCACCGAACCGCGCAACGCGCTGGTCAAGCAATACGCCAAGATGTTCGAGCTCGAGGATGTCGAGCTGACCTTCAAGGAAGATGCGCTGAAGGCCATCGCCGACCGCGCCATCGCCCGCAAGACCGGCGCGCGCGGCCTCCGCTCGATCGTCGAAGGCATTTTGCTAGACACGATGTTCGACCTGCCCGACATGGACGGGGTGAGCGAGATCGTGGTCGACAAGGACGTGGTCGAAGGCCGCAAGGAACCGATCCAGGTCCATGGTGGCAAGAAGGACAAGGAAGAGGCGGCCTAACGCTTTCCTTGGAAACGAAACAGGACTGACCCCTTCCTTGCGTTCGCAGGGGAGGGGTTTTCTTTTTGCGTCCGAAAATTCCGCCTCGTCGGGCAGTTAACCCTCTTAGCAGCCCGCCGCGCAGTCCCGGTCCCGCTCAATCTGGATCGTCGTGTGGCCGATCCGGTGATGGTGCGACAGTTCCTCCGCCACCTCGCGCAGGAAGGCATCGCCGGGATGGCCCCCCGGCATCACCAGATGCGCGGTGAGGGCGGTTTCGGTGGTGCTCATCGGCCAGATATGCAGGTCGTGGACCGCTTCGACGCCCGGTAATCCAGCGAGATAGGCGTGCACGCCGCTTTGCGAAACGGTCTTTGGCACGGCCAGCAGGCTCATCGCCACGCTGTCCTTCAACAGGCCCCATGTGCCCCAGGCGATCACCAGCACGATCGCGATGCTGACGGCGGGATCGATCCAGCGCTCGCCCGTCCACAGAATGGCCAGCCCCGCAATCACGACGCCCAGGCTCACCAGCGCGTCCGCCGCCATGTGGAGGAAGGCGCCGCGGATGTTGATGTCGTCCTGCCCTTTGAGGAACAGCGCGGCGGTGCCCGCATTCACCAGGATCCCGATGCCCGCCACGATCGCCATCGTTTCGCCTTGCACCGGTGCAGGTTCGGCCACCCGGCGCAGAGTCTCGAACAGAATCGCGCCGATCGCGATCAGCAGCAGCCCCGCATTGGCGAGCGCGGCGAGGATGGTCGAGGATTTGAAGCCGTAGGTAAAGCGCTGGGTCGGCGGGCGCTTGGCCGCCGCGCTGGCCCCCCAGGCGAGCAGCAAGGCAAGCACGTCGGACAGATTGTGGCCCGCATCCGCGATCAGCGCCATCGAGCCCGACAGCCAGCCATACACCGCCTCGATCACGACGAAGCCGGTATTGAGGATGATTCCGATCAGGAAGGCGCGGCCGAAATCCTTCGGGGCATGAGAATGACCGTGAGCATGGTCATGGCCCTGCTCATGTGCCTGCCCGTGCGAATGTCCGTGATGCGACGCCATCTGTTATTCGTAGACGCAGGCGTCCAGCCCGTCACGCCCCACCACGCCGATGCGGGCCGAGATCGTATTGCCGTGGCGGCGCAGCCATCCGCCGGGGTTCACGACCGAACGCTCCTTGGGCAGCGGCAGCGCGGCGGCCATGCGCGCCGCCTCGATCGGTGCGAGGTTGGCGGCGGATTTGTCGAAATAGCGCTGCGCCCCTGCTTCGGCCCCATAGGTTCCGATCCCCGTCTCCGCGACGTTGAGATAGACTTCCATGATCCGGCGCTTGCCCCAGATATTCTCGATCAGGAAGGTGAACCACGCTTCCAGGCCTTTCCTGAAATAGCCGCCGCCCTGCCACAGGAAGACGTTCTTCGCGGTCTGCTGGCTGATCGTTGAGCCGCCGCGGATGCGCCCGCCTTCCCGGTTGCGCCGGATCGCATTCTCGATCGCTTCCTGATCGAAGCCGTTATGCGAACAGAACTTGCCGTCCTCCGCCGCGATGGCCGCGCGCACCAGATTGCGGTCGATATCGGAGAGGGGCTCCCAATCCTTGGTGATCCCGTTCTCGTCCATCAGCATGGTGGCGGTGACGGGAACGGGCACGAATTTATACAGCACGACGAAGAACAGGCTCAGCGCAACGGAGCCGAGGATCAGTTTCACCAAAAAGGTCGCGAACCATTTCATTGCATAGGCGAGTAGAGAGACGGTCGTTCGAGCGCAACCGATCGCGTCCCAGGCCGTTGGTGGAAAGAACGACAAAGGCAAACAATCCCATGAAAAATACCGGCAACACCATTCTCATCACCGGCGGCAGCAGTGGCTTCGGGCGCGAATATGCGCGTGCCTGGCATGATGCTGGCAACACCGTCATCGTCGCCGCCCGCAGCGAGGACGAGCTCGAGGAAACAGCGGAGGGGCGCGAGAACCTCCATGCCATGCCGCTCGACGTGGCGGACGCATCGGCGGTGGATCGATTTGCGAAGGAGGTGGTGGAGCACTTTCCCGATCTCAACATCGTGATGAACAATGCGGGCATCATGCCCTATGAGGACATCACCGGCGCGCGCGACCTGTCCGATGCCGAGAAGGTGATTGCGATCAATGTTCTCGGCCCGATCCGGCTGACCGATGCACTGATCGATCATCTGAAGGCGCAGGACGACGCGGTGCTGATCAACGTGACATCCGGCCTCGCTTACGTGCCCATGCCCAAGGCGGCGACCTATTCGGCGACCAAGGCGGCGATGCATTCCTATACGCTGTCGCTGCGCAAGCTGCTCGAAGGGCAGGTCGAAGTGATCGAACTGGTCCCGCCCGGTGTGCAGACCGAACTCACCCCCGGCCAGTCGACGCGCGAGGGTTACATGCCGCTCGACGAATTCATCGAGGAGACCCTGGCCCTGTTCGCGCAAAATCCCACCCCGGAGGAAATTCTGGTCGAGCGCGTCAAGGGTTTCCGCTTCGCCGAGAGGGATGGCACGGTAAAAGAGAATCTGGACATGGTGGCGAAGCGGTAGGACTTATTAATTCGAGCGGCTTTCGCTCCAGCGCAAACGAGAAGGGCCGCGCCTCCATCGCAGAGGCGCGGCCCTTTTTTCTGATTGAAGCTGAAACTCAGGCCATGCCGGGCAACAACCGGTCGCCCGCGATCGTCTTCATCGACTTTTGCAGCTTTTCGAACGCGCGCACTTCGATCTGGCGGATGCGTTCGCGGCTAACGTCATAGACCTGGCTCAATTCCTCCAGCGTCTGCGGATTCTCCGTCAGGCGACGCTCGGTCAGGATGTGCTTTTCGCGGTCGTTCAGGCTGCCCATCGCCTCGAGCAACATGTCGTGGCGCACTTCGGCCTCTTCGGCGTCGGCGACGGTCTCGTCCTGCAGGGGGCGATCGTCGGTCAGCCAGTCGAGCCATTCGCCCGAGCCTTCCTCGCCATTACGCATGCTGACATTGAGCGATCCGTCGCCGCCCATCATCATGCGGCGGTTCATGTTGATGACTTCCTGCTCGGGCACGCCGAGATCGGTTGCGATCTTGGTCACGTCGTCGGGATGGAGGTCGCTGTCTTCGTACGCTTCGAGCTGCTTCTTCATCCGGCGCAGGTTGAAGAACAGTTTCTTCTGCGCCGCAGTGGTGCCCATCTTCACGAGGCTCCAGCTGCGCAGGATGAATTCCTGTATCGAGGCCTTGATCCACCACATCGCATAGGTCGCCAGACGGAAGCCGCGATCGGCCTCAAACTTCTTGACGCCCTGCATCAGGCCGACATTGCCCTCCGAAATCAGGTCCGAAACCGGCAGGCCGTAACCGCGATAGCCCATGGCGATCTTCGCCACGAGGCGCAGGTGCGAGGTGACGAGCTGGGCCGCGGCCTCGCTGTCCTCGTGCTCCTCGTACCGCTTGGCGAGCATGTATTCCTGCTCGGCGGTGAGGATGGGGAATTTCTTGATTTCGGCGAGATAGCGATTGAGGCTCTTTTCGCCGCCGAGCGCCGGAACGCTCAAGGATTTGGACTTGCTCATGGTACCCTGACCTTTCTCTAGCCAGCCTCGATGCGCGGACCCCTGATGGGCATCCGCGGCTGTGGGCCGCTGCTTGGATATATAGTCTTCGGAACGATGCGCGTGAAGCGCTCTTCATCGATTTCAACGTGCGGTTTCGTCGATAAGTTCCCGCATGTCGCGGGGCAGTTCGGCCCGGAATTCCACCGTTTTGCCGGTCGCCGGGTGGATGAAGCCCAGCTCCGCCGCATGAAGCGCCTGGCGCCTGAAAGCGAGGCTTTCGAGAAGGCTGCGAAGCGGTTTCGGCGTGCGTCCATAGACTGGGTCTCCCAATAGCGGATGACCGATTGATGCGCAGTGAACGCGCACCTGGTGGGTGCGGCCCGTTTCCAGCCGGCATTCGATCAGCGCGGCATGGGCGAGTCGCTCCAGGACGGTATAATGCGTGACCGCATGTTTCCCGCGCGAGGAATCCTTGGCGAGCACGGCCATTTTCTTGCGGTCCCGGTCCGACCGGCCGAGGCGCGCGTCGATCGTGCCGACGGGCGGGTTCGGATGGCCCGCGCACACCGCCAGATAGCGGCGATGGATCGAATGGTCGGCGAATTGCCGCGCGAGCCCCTCATGCGCCGCATCGGTCTTGGCGACCACCAGGAGCCCGGACGTGTCCTTGTCGATCCGGTGGACGATGCCGGGCCGCTCGACCCCGTTGATGCCCGACAGGCGCCCCCGGCAATGGTGGAGTAGGGCGTTCACCAGCGTTCCGTCGCGATTGCCCGCAGCCGGGTGGACAACCATACCCGCAGGCTTGTCGACGACGATCAGATGCTCGTCCTCGAACACGATTTCGAGCGGGATGTCCTGCGGTTCGAGGTCGAGGGGGGCAAGGGGCGGGAGCGTGACTGTGAAGGCCACGCCCTCTGCCACGCTGGCGCTGGCGGAAGTCGCGACCACGCCTCCCAATTCGACGGCCCCGTCCGCGATCAGCCCCTTGATCCGTTCGCGCGAGAGGTCGGTCGCTTCGGCCAGCGCCTTGTCGAGGCGCTTGGCGGCGGGCAGCGTGCCAGTGATGCAATCGGGGCCGGACATCGTTATGGCCATGCGCCATGGCTCTCGTGGTGACAAGGCAGGCGATCGACCGCATCTTCGCGGAAGCCGCAGCCGCCCATCCCATGGAATGCTGCGGATTGCTGTTGGGAAAGGGCGATCGTATCAGCGAAGCGCGGCCCGCCGCCAATGTCCATCCCGACCCCAAGCGGTTCTTCGAGATCGATCCGCAAACTCTGATCGACGCCCACCGCAACGCACGCTCAGGCGGGCCGCTTCTGATCGGATATTACCACTCGCATCCCCTCGGCCCACCCGAACCCTCCGCGACCGACCGTGCGCATGGCACGGGGGACGGCAAGGTGTGGGCGATCGTCGGCGAAGGGAGAATCGCGTTCTGGCGCGATGCGAAAGATGGTTTCGAATTGCTTTCCTACAGCGTCGACCATGGCTAGACGGGGGAGGACGACGGGATGAGCGAAGCCTTCGACCCTTCGACAGAATAGCTCGCCTCCAGACCGAAACAGGCCAAAAGCAGGCCCGAAACAGGACCACGATGACCGCCACTTCTGCCACCGATCTCGCCGCGCTGCTGTGTTCGCGCCTTTGCCACGACATGCTCTCGCCGGTCGGCGCCATGTCGAACGGGCTGGAACTGCTCGCCAGCGAAACCGACCCCGAGATGCGGCAGAACTGCATGGAACTGCTCGAACAGAGCGCGACGATCAGCACCAACAAGCTCAAATATTTTCGCCTCGCTTATGGGGCGGCCGGCGGTTTCGGCGACCGGGTCGGGATCGAAGAGCCGAAGGATCTGATCCAGTCGCTCGCCGCCGACAAGGGCCGGATCGAGGTGAACTGGGCGCTGGCGAACGGCACGCTGGCGAAGCCTGCGGTCAAGGTGCTGCTCAATTTCGCCCAGATCGCGCTCGATGCGCTGGTGCGGGGCGGCACGCTCGATGTGGGCGCCGAGGTCAGGGACGGCGCCTGCGAGATCGTGGTCCGCGCCGCGGGCACCAAGATCGCATTCGACGAGGTTCTGGGCCGCGCGCTTGACGGTAAGCTCGATGCGGACGAGCTGACCAGCCGCACGGTGCCCGCGCATATGATCCATCTGCTGGCGCAGGAATGCGGCGGCGGGCTCCAATTCGCTAAGGGCGACGATGCGTTGGTGCTGGGCGCGGTGCTGCCCGAACCCGAAGGCATGATCGGATGAGCGAGCCCCTGACCCCGTCGGATTTCGGGAAAGTCGGCGAGGAGCTGCCCACCAGCCGGGACGAGCTGGTCCATCGCGAGGTGCTTTCGCCGAACCATGACGAGCGCGCTCTGCCCGTCACCATGGTCGTCATCCATTACACCGAAATGGAGGACAAGGGCTTCGCGATCGAGCGGTTGTGCGACCCGGAAGCCAAGGTTTCCGCCCATTACCTGATCGGGGAACAGGGCGAGGTCGTGCGGCTGGTGCCGGAAGAAAAGCGCGCCTGGCATGCGGGCGTCTCCTATTGGCGCGGGATCAAGGACGTGAATTCCGCCTCGATCGGGATCGAGCTCGACCATCCGGGCCACAAATACGGCTATCGCGGCTTCAACGATGCGCAGTTCGAAGCGCTCGTCCCGCTGGTCGCGCGCATGGTCAAGCGGTTCGACATTCCGCGCGCCAACGTGGTCGGCCATTCGGACGTCGCGCCGCAGCGCAAGATCGATCCGGGCGAGCTGTTTCCGTGGGAGCGACTGGCCGAATACGGGCTATGCCTGCCGATCCCCGAAAAGCTCGAGCGCGGCGATCCGTTCGACAACGATGCCTCGTTCTACCTCGCGCTCGAACGCTTCGGCTACGACATCACCGATGGGCACAAAGCGGTCGAAGCCTTCCAGCGCCGCTGGCGCCCGCGCCGGATCGACGGGGTCATCGACGGGGAAGTGCGCGCAATTCTGTTCCAGCTCCTGCTCGACCGCGATCGCGGTACCACGCGCTAGTCGGCGAGAGGACCCAGCGCGGTCTTGAGATCGCCGAGCCAGGGCTCGTAGGGCTTCCAGGCGCCCTGGCCGGAGCGGTTGATCGGGCGGCGCACCTGTTCCGAACTCGCCGTGCGCACGGCGCGGGCCGTGCGATGGAATTCGAGGCACTCCTCCTCGAACGGCAGTCCGATATGGTCGAGCATCCGCCGCGTCTGTCCTTCAAGATCGTCGAGAACATCCTCGTGCCGGACGCGCAGGACCTTACCGGGCAGGACCTCGTCCCAATGCGCCATCAGGTCGACATAATCCCTATAATAGCGCCCGATCTCGGTCAGGCCGTAGGTGAAGTCCTGCCCTTCGGCGAAGAGCTGCTTGAAGCCGGAGAAACAGCAATCCATCGGATCGCGCCGCGCGTCGATGATCGTCGCATTGGGCAGCATCAGCTGGATCAGGCCGATATGCCGGAAATTGTTCGGCATCTTGTCGATGAAGAACGGCGCGCCCTGGCGATGGATGCGAGTGTTGGCGATGAAATCCGACCCGAACTCTGTGAGCTGTTCGTCCGTCAGATCGTGGAGCACTTGCGGATAGCGTGACTGGCCCGCTTTCCTGCCCCTCAACCGGTGCGCCAGCGCGAGCACGTTGGGCAGCTCCAGCGTCCCGTCGATCTGGGAATGGCTGGCGAGGATCTGTTCGAGCAAGGTGGAACCCGCACGCGGCAGGCCGAGGATGAATATCGGATCGCGCGCCGGATCGCCCGCGCCTTGCCGGCTCTCGAACAGATCGCGTGTGCAGGCCTCTTTCTGGGCCGCGAGTTCCTCGCTCATCCGATCCGCATCGTAGCGGGTCTGGCGCCGTTTCAGCGCATTGCCAGCCTCGTAGAAACCGAACGAAGCCTCGTATTCCTCGCGATCCTCGTGCGCCTTGCCGAGCGCGAAGCTGAGATGGACGCGGTCCATGAAAGCGATTTCGGGCCGTTCGAGCTGCTCTTGCATCGCGGCGATCTCCGCTTCGGTGAAGCGATAGGTCTTGAGATTGGCGAGCGCGTAAAAGGCGTCGCCATGATCCGGCTTGGCAGCGATGGCGGTCCGATAGGATGCGACCGCATCGTCCTGCCGTCCGGTGGTCTTCAGCGCATGGCCGCGCGTTGTCAGCGTCGCCGGATCGTTCGGCAGTTTCTCAAGGACGGCATCGAACAGAGCGAAGGCCCGCTCGTAATCCCCTGTCTGCATACTTTCGATCGCAAGATGCGATTGGAACAGCGGGCTGGCGGGATCGCGATCATACAGTGCCTCCGCCTCCTCGCGCGAGCGTTCGAACTTCTGCCGCTTGCGCAGCACGTCGATATAATCGAGCCTGACCTGAATATTGGCCGGTTCGAAGGCGGCGGCGCTGTCCAGCAGGAACTCCGCATCGTCGAGGATGCCCAGCCGCATCCCGATCTGCGCGAGCAGGCGCATCGCTTCGACATGGCGCGGATTGCGGCGCAGGAAATGACGGCAGATTTCCTCCGCTCGCAACGGACGGCCTTCGTGAAGGTGATGGGTGACGGCCACCAGCTCGCGCGGGAGCGCGGCGATACGCTGCGCCTGTTCGCGCGCGGCGGCGGCCTGGTCGGTGTGGCCCGAAGCCGCGAACAGTTCGGCCTGGGCGGTCCAGCTTGCGACCAGAGCGGGATTGAACCGAACCGCCCGGGCAAAGGCGGTCAGCGCCTCCTCGTCGCGTCCCCGCGCCCGGGCGAGATGCCCCGCCTCCTGCCAGGCGCGACCGAATTCGGGGCTCTCGTGATGCAGGCGATCGAGATAGCGTGCGGCTTCGTCGAACCGTTCGAGATAGCGGGCCGCGACCGCTGCGGCATACAGGGCGTCCGCATCGCCCGGATCGCGCGACAGGAGCGTTTCCGCCTCGGCCAGGCCGCCAGCGAAATCGCCTTGCTGCAAGAGCTCGCGCGCCGCTTTCAGTCTGTCTTCGCCGTCATTCATGCAAGCCCCTGTCGCAAAAGCGAACGGCGGAGGCAAACCCCGCAAGATTCGCCCCCGCCGTCTGGCATCCGTTTCGATCGATGGATCAGAAGTCGACCATCACCCGCATTCCCACCGTCAGCGGACGATTGGTGGTGATGCGCGCCCGATCGTTGACGAAATTGCCTGAGATCTGGGCGCGTTCGTCGGTCAGGTTCTCGCCGTAGATTTCCACCCGATACTCGCCCGCATCGATACCGGCGGCGAGATCGAAGGTCGTGTAGCCATCCAATTCGAGCTTGTTGATCTCGATGATGTCGGTGAACTTCGAGGCGGAATGGGTGATCTGCGGCTGAACGAAGGCGTCGAGCGTGGTGGAAAGGGCCCATTCGTACCGCACGCGCAGATTGCCCTGGAACGACGGCGCGAAGGCGAGCGGTTCGCCCTCGATGACGTCGTTGGTGGGCGTCAGAACGTCGGTGATCTCGGTATCGAGGATCGAGAAGGCGCCCGCCACGGTCAGGCCCGGCACCGCATAGGGCGCGTAGGTGAAGTCCGCCTCGATCCCCAGAATCTTCGCATCGGCCGCATTGTCCGAGAAGAACAGATTGGTGATGCTGGGATCGAAGATCGTGGTCTGCAACCGGCTGATGTCGACGTAATAGGCGCTCCCGTTGAAGCGCAGCTGGTTCTCGAACAGCTCCATCTTCCAGCCCAGCTCGTAATTCTTCACCTCGTCCGATTCGAGTTCGAAGGGTACGGTGAAGCCCGAGCCGTTGGTCGCGCCTCCCGGACGGTTCAGCAATCCGGGCCGGAAGCCTTCGGAATAGGTCGCATAGAACAGGAGATCAGGCGTCGGGGTCACATTGATCGTCCCCTTGTAGATCACCCCGTCGGTGGATGCCGTGTCGGGCGCGCGCAGGGCGTTGAAGACCTGCTGCGCCTGTCCGGCGCTCAGTCCGGCGTTCCGGATGTCCTGCAAGGTGTCGCTCAGCGTAAAGGTCTGGCGCAGGTCCGCGTTGCACGATCCGATGAAGGTGAATTCGCCGTCGCCGTCATAGAGATCCGACAGATTGGTCCCGAACGCATCCGCATCCTGCGCGGCGCCCGCATTGCAGAACGAACTGTTGGCGGTCCCTTCGAAATCCACCTCGATATCGTAATAGCGCGCGCCTGCCGTGATCGAGAGAAGGTCCTCGATGATGTCGAAGCTGGCTTCGCCGAAAATACCGAATTGCTGATCGGTCCGGCGGATATCGTTGCGGAAGATGACCGCTTCGGGGAAGGGACCCGGGACGGACTGGAACGCGCCCGCGAAGGGGAAATTGGGCGCGAACCCGCCGAACGGATTGGCGAGCGTGTTGCCGGGATAGGCGAAATCGTTGCGTTCGACCAGTTCGAGGTCCGAATAGAAGCCGCCCGCCGTCACGCGGAAGCGGTTTTCGGAAGGCGTGCTGAAGCGCAGTTCCTGCGTGAAGACCCGCGTCTCGCTGTCGGAGGTGACGTAGAGATTGGGCGCCTGGCAGGTCCCGCTCGGCGCGGCGGAGCCGGGATAGCTCACCGAACCGTCGCAGATGTAATAGGGGAGATACTGGCCGACGAAGAGATAGTCGGAATAATCCACCCGCTGCTCGGTCTCGCGCTCGGTATAGGCGCCGTTATAGACCACATCGAGCATCGCCAGGCGGCCTTCCACCGACCAGCTCGTGTTGGAGAAATCGTCTTCCAGGCGGTCTTCCTCGAAGCGCTGGATTTCCAGATCGTCGAGGTCGAGCGCGGGGTCGGCGAAGAACACGCCGTCTGTCTCCAGGCTCTGGCGGGTATGCGCGAGCGTGAGTTGCCAGTCGGGCGAAATTTCATACAGCGCCGTCGCGCGGAAGCCCGAATAGAGCGTGTCGTTGAAATCGTCCTCGACGAGGCCGGAATTGTTGGCTTCGACGAAGGTGACATTCGACAGGTCCGAACCGGCCTGGAAGCCCGCGCGCAGCGGATCGACCGGAACTCCGTTGGCGCGCACCGTGCCCGCCGGACGGAACCGCGCGCTTTCGCGCACCGTGCGGGTGCCTGCGACATTGTCGATATAGCCGCCCTGATCGTCGAGATAGACCACGCCGCGCAGCGCCAGGCTGTCGGTGACGGGGACGTTGAGCATCGCTTCGGTCTTGTAGCTGGTCTCGCCGCCCTTGGTGAAGGCCACGCCGGCCGAGGCCGAACCGTAGAAGGCGCCCAGTTCCGGCTTGTTGGTGATGAGGCGCACGACGCCGGCTTGCGAACTGGCGCCGAACAGCGTGCCCTGCGGACCGGAGAGGACCTCGATCCGGGCGAGGTCGGCGGCATAGACGTCGAGATTGCGGCCCGGCTGCGCCAGCGGCTGCTCGTCGAGATAGAGTGCGACATTGGGCGCGAGGCCCGCCACGCCCGCCGTGGTCAGGTTCGGCGTGGTCGAGGCGAGGCCGCGGATATAGATCGTGCTCTGGCCCGGACCGCTGCCGCCCGCGGTGACGGTGGGCAATTGGTCGAGATAATCCTCGAACGTATCGATATTGAGCTCTTCCAAGCCCTTGGCGTCGAGCGCCTGAACCGAGACGGGCACGTCCTGCAAATCCTCGCTGCGGCGCTGTGCGGTAACGACGATGGTCTGGACACCGCCCTGACGCTGCGCGGCGGGCTGCGCCGCTGGCTGTGTACCTACCTGCGCTCCTGCCTGCGATGCGGCGGAGGGCGTTTGCGTGGTGGCGGGCTGCTGCGCGGCGGCAGGCGCGGCAAGCGCGATGGCGAGCGCGCCGATCGATGCGCCGGTGGCGTGGTTTTTCATGGGTTCGGCCCTTCCTGTTTTTCGCCCAGTTTCCTGGGGCGTCTTCTGCGGACGAGTTGACGCGTCCGGCGCGACGGGTGTCGACCGGTTGTCAATTGCGATTTTTGCTAGGTCTCTAGGGGTAACAAACCGAACCGGAAGGGACCACAGCCAGCGGGCCCGAAACCGGGAACAAGATCAGGTGTGTTGCAATTATACCACCAGCTGTGGCGCGCTCAACGCGCCGTATCCAGCGGGTCCGTAGCGTCATCCGCGATTGTGGCGGTCGTGGTCGGAACCCCCTGTTTCTTGCGGATCAAGTCGAAAAGCACCGCTTTCACCACGCCGACGCCCATCGCCGCGAGTACGAAGGAGAAGGGCAGGGCGCCGATGATCATCGTGATCCGGATCGCGTCGATCCCGCCCAGCACCAGCATACTGCCGACGACGAAGGCCAGGGCCGCGCCCCAGAAGATGATGTGATGGCGGCGATCGCCCTCGGTCTCACCCGCGCCGTTGATCGTGTTCACGATCAGGATGGCGCTGTCGGCGGAGGTGACCAGATAGGTCAGCAGCAGGATCACGATCAGCCCTGCCGCGATCTGGGCGAAGGCGGGGGACAGGAGGACAGCGAGAGTCGCGAACAATTGGTCGGACATCTCTGCATTCACGATGCTGCCGCCCGCCGCGCCGCTCAGTTCCAGATCGATCGCGGTGCCCCCGACAAGGGCCATCCACACGAAGCAGACCAGCGAAGGTACCAGCATCACGCCGAAGATATATTCGCGGATCGTGCGCCCACGTGAAATCCGCGCGATGAACATGCCGACGAAGGGCGCAAAGGCGATCCACCAGGCCCAGTAGAAGACCGACCAGTCGAGCTGCCACTGCACCAGTTCCGCGCCGAAGGGAGCGTCTCGCGAAAACAGCGTCAGCGTGTTGGGGACGAGCGTGCGGATATAATCGAAGATCCCCAGGCCCAGCGTCTTCAGGCCGAACATCAGCGATCCGAAGATAGCGAATATCAGCAGGAGAAGCGCGGACAGGCCGAGATTGAGATTGGAGAGCCACTTGATCCCCTTGCCGACGCCGGACAGCGCGCTGAGCGTCGACGCGCCGACCAGGATCACGAGCGCCAAAACCACCGCGGTGAGCGAAGAGGAACCATCGGGATCGAGCAGCCAGTCGCCCAGGCCCAGACGCGCGAGACCGGCCACGAACTGCTCGACGCCGAGCCCCATGGTGACCGCCACGCCCAGGATCGTCGCCACGACCGCGACCACATCGACGATATGGCCGAACGGACCCGACATCGCCTTTCCGAAGAGGGGTGCCAATGCCGAGCGGATGGTGAGCGGAAGCCCCCGTCGATAGGCGACATAGCCGATCGACAGCCCGACAAGAGCATAGGTGCCCCATGCCGCGAAGCCCCAGTGGAGGAAGGTGTAGATATAGGCCGATCGCACCGCTTCGGGGGACTGCGATGCGACGAGCCCGCGGATGATATCCGGGTTGTTGCTGAAATGCGCCAGCGGCTCGCCGGTGGAGTAGGTCAGGACGCCGATGCCGATGCCCGCCCCGAACAGCATCGCGAACCAGGACAGGCGGCCGAATTCGGGTTTTTCGTCCGCCATGCCGATCCGCAGCCGCCCCGATTGCGGGATCACGGCCAGCACGACGCAGGCACTCATCAGGAAGGCGACGAGATAGACGTACCATCCCGAAAACGTCGAGATGATGGTCGAATTAGCGGCGGTCAGCGTTTCGTTGGCGCTGACGGGAAAGAAGATCGCCCACATGATCAGCAGCGAGACGATGACCTTGGCGGGGATCGTCACTTCGCGGCTGAAACCGTCGTAGAACCCTTTGTTCGCGGTGCGAATGGGCAGGTCGACGAGAGGCGGAGAAATCCGCTTGTCCGAAGGGGAGGGCATGGTGGGCTCCGGTGATCTGAGGGCTGCAAGCCTTCGAAAAAGGCCGGGAATATTGTCGCTCAGGATACGCAGATCGTAGGAATTAGCAAATCTGCGCCCTTCCCTTTGTCCCCGCGCTTGCGTTGGCGACGCCGCGCCGTCGATAAGGGACGGCGGGGAGAACGATTTCGTGAACAGCATCGACGACACTGGCGAGCAGGGCCATGCCCGAGAGAACGCGACCGACCCGAACGGTCCCGATACCGGGCCGGCACCGCCGACGCGCGGACGGATGTGGCGCCATCTCGGACCCGGGATCGTCGTCGCGGCGACGGGCGTGGGGGCGGGCGATCTGGTCGCGACGCTGATCGCGGGATCGCGTTTCGGCTATGCGCTGTTATGGGCGGCGGTGGTCGGCTGCATCGTCAAGATTGCGCTCTCGGAAGGCTCGGCCCGCTACCATCTCGCCACGGGATCGACGATCCTCGCCGGCTGGCGCTCGCTCGGTCGGTGGACCAGCTGGTATTTCGGCGTTTACGTCATCATCTGGGGCTTCATCTACGGCGCCACCGCAATGAGCGCGACGGCGCTGCCTCTGGCGGCGCTGTTCCCCGAGATTTCGCTGCGCATCTGGGCGGTCCTTGCCGGAATATTCGGTTTCCTGTTCGTCTGGTTCAACCGATACGAAACCTTCGAGCTGGTGATGAAAGTGCTGGTCGGCACGATGTTCGTCATCATGGTCGGCCTCGCGATCCTGGTCGCGCCCAGCCTGCCCGACCTTGCGGGCGGCATGACCTTCACGCTGCCGGAGGATTCGCTGTTCTACACGCTCGGCCTCATCGGCGGCGTCGGCGGCACGATCACCACCGCGGCCTACGGGTACTGGACCCAGGCCAAGGGCTGGAAGGGACTGCCGTGGTTCCCGATGATGCGGGTCGACAACACGGTGGCCTACGCGGTCACCGGGATCTTCGTGGTCGCGATGCTGATCGTCGGGGCGGAGTTGCTCTATTCGGCGGGCATTGCGCTGGAGGATAGCGACAAGGGGCTGCTCGGCCTGTCGGACGTGCTGTCGGCGCGCTTCGGATCGACCATTGCGGTGCTCTTCCTCATCGGCTTTGCCGCCACCTCGGTTTCCTCGCTGCTCGGCGTATGGCAGGGGATGAGCCTGTTCTTTTCCGACTGGTGGTATCAGCTGAAGGGGCGCGGGGAAGGGGGCCATGAGAACAGCAAGGCCTACCGCTTTTATCTCGCCTGGCTGACCTTCCCGCCCATGCTGCTCCTGTTCGCCGATCGGCCGTTCCTGCTGGTGATCATCTACGGTGCGTTCGGGGCGCTGTTCATGCCCTTCCTCGCGATCACGCTGTTGATGCTGAACAATTCGGAGCGGCTTCCGGTCGAAGCGCGGAACGGCGTGGTGGCGAATGTCACCCTCGCCGGTTCCGCGATCCTGTTCCTCGTGCTCGCCGTCCAGCAGGTCGCGAAGCTCATGGCCTGATCGCGGACGCGGCGTTCTCCGACGAACTTACGCAGCGACCGGCTGCGATTCCAGCGCGTCGATCGCATCGAAGGCAGAAGCGATCTTTTCCTCGCCATCGACACCGGAAATTCCGTCAGCTGCGATGATTTCGAGATCGGTGATCCCGAGAAAGCCGAGGAAATGGCGCAGCCACGGGGTGAGGAAGTCGATCTCGCTTCCGATCGGGGTCCCGCCGCTGGCAATCAGGGCATAGGCCTTCTTGCCGGTCAGAAGGCCCTGCGGCCCGCTCTCGGTGTAACGGAATGTCGTGCCCGCCCGAGCGACCAGATCGGCCCAAGCCTTGAGGGTCGAGGGCATGGTGAAATTGTAGACCGGAAGGCTCAGCACGAGCGTATCGGCGGCCTGCAATTCGGCGATCAGATCATCGCCCATCGCTGCAAGCTTCCGTTCCTGCTCGCCGCGCTCCGCAAGCGGCGTGAGATTGGCGGCGAACCGATCCGCATCGATCAGAGGCAGGTCGTTATGGGCCAGATCGCGCAGCGTCACGCTCGCGCCGGTGCGTTCGCGCAAGCGCTCGACCAGGCGGTTTCCGAGCTTGCGCGAAACCGATTCATCGCCGCGGATGCTGGCTGTGACGTGGAGGATGTTGGTCATGGTGTGATCCTTTTCAAAGAGGGGCTGTCAGGCGATGTCGACGAGGACGATCTCGCTGTCCTCGATCGCGGTTACGCTGAGTGTTTCGAGGTCGCTAATCGCCGCACCGTCGCGGGCGCCGATACGCTGCCCGTCGATGGAGACCGCGCCGGTGGCGGGCACGAGGTAGCCCTTGCGATCTGTGCCGAGCGGGTATTCGACCGTCTCGCCAGCGCGGATCGTGGCCCCGACGACGCGCGCATCGGCACGAATGGGCAAGGCGTCCGCGTCCTGCTCGTGACCGCTGGCGAGAACCACGAACTGGCCCGAGCGCTCGCCTTTCGGGAAAGGCTTGGCGCCCCATTGCGGGGCATCGCCCTGGCTGGTCGGAACGATCCAGATCTGGAATATCCGGGTTTCCTCGTCCTCGCGATTATATTCCGAATGGCGGATGCCGGTGCCCGCGCTCATCACTTGGACGTCGCCGGCTTCGGTCCGGCCCTTATTGCCCAGGCTGTCCTCGTGCGTGATCGCGCCGGAGCGGACATAGGTCACGATTTCCATGTCGCGATGGGGGTGGGGCGGGAAGCCGGTATGGGGCTGGATCGTATCGTCGTTCCAGACCCTGAGGGCGCCCCAATGGGTGCGCGCGGGGTCGTGATAGCTGGCGAAGGAGAAATGATGCTTGGCATCCAGCCAGCCGTGATTGGCTCCACCCAGGCTTTCGAAGGGGCGCAATTCGATCATCGACAAACTCCTGTCTTGTGACGGCCCGGCACGCTTTCCCGACTCCGTCTCGCACCGCCCAGATAGGCTTGCGCGCCCATGCCGATAAGTGCGATAGTTTCGATCGAACTATTCAAGATATTAGAAATGTCTGACCCGCGATCGCCCACGATCGATCAGTTGCGCATCTTCCTCGCCGTGGTCGAGGAAGGCAGCTTCGCGGCTGCGGGGCGCAGATTGGGGCGGGCCGTCTCGGCGATCAGTTACGGGATCGGCAATCTCGAAAATCAGCTCGGCCTCACCCTGTTCGAACGCGAGGGGACGAAGCGCCCCGTGCTGACCACCGAGGGCGAGGCGATCCTCGCCGATGTCCGCGTGGTGGCCTCGGGCGTCGCAGCGCTGCACGCCCGCGCGAAGGGCTTGATCGAGGGGCTGGAGGCGGAGGTGAGCCTGGTGGTCGACGTCATGCTGCCCGCCGAAAGGTTGTCGGGCATATTGCGCGCCTTTGCCTGCGAGTTCCCGACCGTCCCGCTGCGCCTCCATATCGAGGCGATGGGGGCGGTGGTCGCTTTGGTGCTGGACGGACGGGCGGGTCTCGGGATCGCAGGGCCGGTTGCCTCGGAGCTCGACGGTTTGGAGCGGATCGAGGCGGGGACGGTCATGCTGGTCCCGGTCGCCGCGCCGGATCACCCGCTGGCGCAGGCGGGGAATTTGCGGCCCGGTGCGGCGCGCGATCACATCCAATTGGTGCTGACCGACCGTTCCCCGCTGACGCAGGGCAGGGATTTCGCGGTCCAGTCCCCGCACACCTGGCGGCTCGCCGATCTCGGCGCGAAGCACGCGCTGCTGCGCGAAGGGATCGGGTGGGGCAATATGCCCAAACCGATGGTCGAGCCCGATCTTGTCGCGGGCACTCTCGTCCAGCTGGCCATGCCCGAGGATACGGGCGGCGTGTACCGCTTCTCGGCGATCCACCGCTCCGATGCGGCGCCCGGTCCCGCGACTTCGTGGCTGCTGGACCGCTTCGTCGAACTGGGATCGGACGATCGCCGCGCCGATGTCTGATCGCTGCGCTTTGCCAAGCGAGATGGACAGGATCGCTGCGGATCTCGTAGAACGCAGCGCGCTGAATCCTTTTGAAAGATGGGACTGGTCCATCATGTCGATCCGCCTCTTGGTGCCGCTTGCCGCGTTGTTGATGTCGGGATGTACGGGCGCAAACCTGCCGACACGGGTTCCCCCTTCGAACCAGCTCGACCAGACCACCCTTGCCGTGATGGCGCAGATGGACCGGGAAAAGGCCCCCGCCGACATTGCGGGCCAGATCGACGCGCAGCGCGCCTTCTACGGCGCGTGGAACGATCGCAGGCTTATGGAGATGCGCCAGACCTTCTCGACGACCGAAAGACGCGCGCAGATCGGAGGGGTTGCGGTCGATATCGTCGAACCTTCGGGTGGCGTGGCGCCGCGCAACGCGAACCGAGTGCTGATCAACGTCCATGGCGGCGCATTCATGTGGGGAGCCGGGAGCGGGGCCTTGGTCGAATCCATTCCCATCGCAGCCACGATGGGAATCCGTGTCGTGGCAGTCGATTACCGGCTGGCACCCGAGCACCGCTACCCGGCCGTGTCCGAAGACGTCACCGCCGTCTATTCCGCGCTGCTCGCAGACTATCCGGCTGCGAATATCGGCATCTACGGCTGTTCCGCCGGGGGCATCGCGACGGCGCAGTCCGTCGCCTGGATGGCGCGGCAAGGTCTGCCGCGGCCGGGCGCGATCGGCACCTTTTGCGGGACAGGCGCTCCCTATTCCGGAGATAGCCGACGCCTCGACGCTCTGTTCGATAGCGGGGCCATGGCGAACCAGGCGGAGCTGCCTGCGACGCTTACGAACCCCTATATGGAGGCTGTCCCGGCGAGCGATTGCGCGGCCTATCCCCTGACATGCGAAGACGACATTGCGAAGATGCCTCCGACCCTGCTCCTCGCAGGAAGCCGGGATTTCGCCGCCAGCGCTCTCACGCTGGCGCATCGCCGCCTCGCCGCCTCTGGCGTCAGCAGCAGGCTGTTCCTCTTCGACGGGCTTCCGCATGCCTTCTTCATGTGGCCGCAAATGCCCGAATCGCGCGAGGTCTATCGGATCGTCGCCGAATTCTTCGATGAGAAGCTTGGCACAGAGACGAAGCAAAAACCTTGACCCTGAAGTCTTTTGGCGCGAGATTTGGCTGAGTTCGCGAGGGAGGGCAGGATGGATTTCGGTGCGGCGCGGTTGAGCAGAGTTTCGTCGGTCCGCCGGGTTTGCCTGGCCTTCGTCGCGGCGATCGCCCTTGGCGCAAATCAGGCTCCGCCGACCCCTTCTGAACTCTATGGCGATTTGTTCGTGGAGGTGCAGGAACAGCGGATTTTCGGCGACAACAAGACCTTCGTCGACGCCGTCCCGCTCCGCGCGCCCGAACAGATCATGGCGGACTATCGCGCCGCGCCCCCGTCCGATGCAGAGGCCCTGCGCGCTTTCGTTCTCGCCAATTTCAGCGTGCCGGGCATCGCCCCCACGGCGCCGCTTGCGCTGCGCGAGCATATCAGAGCCCTATGGCCCGATCTGGTCCGGCAGCCGCGTAAGGAGGTCGAGGGCGGATCGCTTGTCGCGCTGCCCTCGCCCTATGTCGTTCCGGGCGGCCGGTTCCGGGAAATCTATTACTGGGACACCTATTTCACGATGGAGGGATTGCGCGCCGATGGCGAAGCGGTCCTCGTCGACAATATGATCGACGACTTCGTCAGCCTGATCGAGCGGTTCGGCCACGTGCCCAATGGGACGCGTACCTATTACGTCAGCCGTTCGCAGCCGCCCTTCTTCGCCCTGACGCTCGATCTGTCGGAAAATACCGACCCTGTTGTAATTGCCCGGCGCCTGGCGGCCTTGCGCACCGAATACGCGTTCTGGACGAAGGGCGAGAGCTGCGCGACGAAGGCATCGCCGTGCGAGCGTGTGGTCGTCATGCCCGACGGTTCGATCCTGAACCGCTATTGGGATGGCCGCGATACCCCTCGCGACGAATCCTTCGCCGAGGATCGCGCCACGGCGGCCGAGGTCGTGGGCGAGCCTGCCGAAAAGGTCTATCGCAATCTTCGCGCCGCAGCCGAAAGCGGTTGGGATTTCAGCTCGCGCTGGTTCGCAGACGGGCGAACGCTCGCCACGATCAGGACGACCGACATCGTACCCGTCGATCTCAATTCGCTCCTCTACGCGATGGAGATGCGCATCGCGCGCGGATGTCGCGAGGCTGGCGATCAGGCTTGCGCGGATGGTTTCGCCGCCCGCGCCAGTGCCCGGCGCGCCGCGATCCGCAAATATCTCTGGGTCGATGGAGAGGCGCGCTATGCGGATTGGAGCAGGCTCGAAAACCGGCCAATCCCCGGATTGACCGCCGCCACGCTCTATCCCCTTTTCACCGGCGTTGCGACGCCCGACGAGGCGAGCAAGGTCGCGCGGACCACGCAAGATCTGCTGGTCGCACCCGGGGGGCTGAGGACGAGTCTGGTAAGAACGGGGCAGCAATGGGATGCGCCCAATGGCTGGGCGCCGCTGCAATGGATCGCGGTCATGGGGCTGGAGCGATACGGTCACGACGAATTGGCGCGACAGATCGCTTCGCGGTGGATCGATACGGTCGATCGGACCTACCGGGAAACCGGGAAGATGCTCGAAAAATACGATGTCGAGGAGCAGAAACCGGGCGGTGGCGGCGAATATCCGACGCAGGACGGGTTCGGCTGGACCAATGGGGTGGCCAGCGCCCTACTGGAAAAATATCCCGGACTGGCCCCTGCCGACGCCCGATAGGATGAACCGATGCGGTCCGCCGAGGTTTGTCTCGCGGCCCCGATCCGCTAGTCCCTCGCCACGTTCGCTGCGAAGGACCCCGATTTTTGATCAAAGAGCATCTTCACGTTGCCCGGCTGACGCGGGCCCTGGCGTCGCATTTGCTGGAGAGGGCGGCGCTGACCGCGCGGCATCTCGACCTCGGCGTGACCGAGATCCGCGCCGTCGAACAATTGTATCTCTCCCAGCCCATGACGATCGGAGACCTGGGGAGCAGCCTCGCTTTGACCAGCGGATCGGTGACCGCCCTCGTCAAGCGGCTGATCGCGAAAGAGATCGTGGTGAGGCAGGCCGACGAGGAAGATCGCCGCCGGGTCTGGATATCGATCAACCCCGATAAGATCGCCTGGTTCGAATCCTTCTATCTTTCGACGATCGCGATCGGTCAGCGGGCCGTAGAGGACTTTCCGCAGGAGGATCTCGAGACCGTGGTGCGGTTTCTCGAACATTATTGTGCGGCGTCCACCGCCTCGACCGACAATCTCAAAAAGGAATTCCGCGCGCAGAAAAAGGCCGGAGCGCGTACGCCCCGGCCCTGAAGTGGCCCGTCCGGGCGGCCAATAATATTAAAACGAGATCGAAGCTCCGAAGGTGAAGGAGCGGCCGAGGATCGGTCGGGCAAGGATCGGACCCGTTCCCTGCGATCCGATGATCCGCGGATTGCCTTCGGTGAGGCCGATTTCGTTGGTGAGGTTCGTGCCGGTCACCTGAAGCCGGACCCGGTCGCTGATATCTACGGAGGCCCCGGCATCGAGCTGGTAATAGGACGGCAGCAATTGGTTGTTCTCCGGGTCCGAGAAGCGATCGCCGGTGTAATAGAGCGTGGCGTAGACGGACGGCCTCAGCCCGCCGATGTCGACTTCGTAGCTCGGTGTCACGCGCCAGCGCCATTTCGGCTGGCGCTGCACCTGGTTGCCGGTGTTGTCGATCGCGCCGTTGCCCGTGAAGAACCCCTGATAGGTCGCATCGAGATAAGTGGCGCCGAATGCCAGGCTGAGGCCTTCGATCGGCTCCAGCGCCCCTTCGACTTCGACGCCGGTGGCCTTCGCCCCGCCGACGGCGGAGGAGGGCGCCCCGTTGATGATCTGGATCGTCGCAAGGCCGCTGAAATCGTTATGGAACAGCGTTGCGTAAAGGTTCAGCCAGTCCTTGGTGATCTTCAGCCCGCCCTCATAGGTATCGACGGTGGCGATATTGGTCACCCCTTCGCGCAGATTGTCGAATTGCGGGAAGGCCTTGCCCTTGCTGTATCGGGCGAACACGCCGACATCCGAGTTGAAGTCGAAATTCGCGCCGCCGGTGAACGACCAGGCGTCTTCCGAATAGGCGATGGGCGTCTGCACGGGGCCCCGCTGGGCATCGTTGTTGTTATAGAGTGTGTTCGGATTGCCGTCCGTATTGCTGTAGAACGGCTGGCGGACATATCCGTCGACCGAATGTTTCTGCCAGCGCAGGCCCCCGTCGATCCGCAATTGCGGCGTGATCTGCAATTCGTCGACGAGATAGAGGGCGATGTCCTCGCCCGAATAGGCGGCATCGAGGAAATAGAACGATCCCTGCACGAAACCGTCGCGCGTGGCGACACGGCCGTCCGCGAAGGTCAGATTGATGCGGCGGGCATTGTCTTCCGCCGTCAGCAGCAGGCCGTTGCCCAAATTCCAGTCGTCGCGTGTGAAGTAATCGGCGTAATAGACGCCGCCCGTCAGCGTGTTGCCGCCCGTGCTGAGCTGGAGGGCGAGATCGTTCACGAAGCTGTCGATCTTCTTCTCGACAGTCCAGATGCCCGCCTGGATCACCTGCTGGTTGGGTGAGGCCGCGCCTCCTCCGTCGACGAAGGTCAGCGAGCCGATCCGCGATCCCGCGCCGCCGCGGGCGGCGGCGAAATTGGCTGCCGTCGTGGGTGGGCCAGCGGGTACGAGGCCGGTGGTGAAGGCGTTCCCACCGAGGAAACTCATGCGATCGCGGATGGTGAGCGCATCCGACAGGGCGAATTCGACATTCGCGCCGACATTGACGATTTCGGCACCGCGTCCCTTCGCAAGGTCGACCCGCGCGCCCGAATTCAAAGTCGTGAAGCGAACGTCGTTGCTGGCGAGGGTGCCGTAATTCGCGTCGAACCCGGGGAATTCGGAAATGTCATCGCCGTTCTGAACGACCGGGATCGGAAGCAGCCACTGGCCTCGATCGTCGAGATAGCGCGCGTAGAGGAGGATCGTCCCGTCATTGCCGAAATCGTGCCGGATATTGGCGGTGATCTGGCCGCCCTTTTCCGCATCGAACTGCGGATCGCGCACGCCGCTGCCCTGGCGATAGAAGCCGCCGATCATGAAGCCGGTATCCTCGCCGAGGGGACCCGACAGATAGGCATCCGCCCGATATTCGCCGTAATCGGTGATCGAGCCTTCGAATTCGCCAGCAAGGACCGATCCGCCTTCGCGCTGCACCAGATTGACGGTGAGGCCCGGCTGGCCGTTCGAGAACAGCGATCCGGTCCCACCGCGAACCGCCTCGACTCTCGCGACGGTGTTGTCGATGCGGATCAATTGCGAGTTTTCGAGGAACGACAATGTCGGGGGCGGGAAGATCGGCGTACCGGAGGACTGGAAGGTCACGAACACCGCATCGCCGCCCGACGGATAGCCGCGCACGAAGATATTGGCGCCGTTCTGGCCGCCCGATGTCTCTGCCGAAACGCCCGGAACCAGCTTGAGAATGTCGGCCGTGCTCGCGGGTGCGGCGCGCGCGATCTCTTCGTCGCTGAGGGCGGTGACGGCGAAGGCCGCATCCTGGCGGGTCGTGCCGGCACCGGCTGTCCCGACCACCACGATCATCGGGTCCTGCGCGCCGGTCTCGTCCTGGTTTTCCGCTGCCGCGCTTCTGTCTCCGGCAGCGTCCTGGGCCAGCGCCGGAGAGGCGCTCAATGCCAGAAGGCTGGTTGCCGCCAATATCACTTTCTTCATCGTTTCCCTCCCGTTTCAAGCGCGCCGGATCCCGTCCGAGCGTCATCTGATTCCAATTCTTTCCTGAAAAAGGCGCCGACTGTCCGATACGCCTCGCGGCTTTCCTCTGGCTCGGGGTCGGACATGAAGGAATGCCACATCCCGTCCCAGACATGCAGGTTCGCCGAAACGCCCGCACGGTTCAGGGCTGCGTGAGTCGCGAGCACCGAGCTGAG
This sequence comes from Erythrobacter sp., assembly GCA_009993605.1. GTDB lineage: Bacteria > Pseudomonadota > Alphaproteobacteria > Sphingomonadales > Sphingomonadaceae > Qipengyuania. Next base: position 22,995 of record JAACTB010000012.1, on the reverse strand, counting down.
GCCGCCGTCGCGCGTCCCGCTGATGAGCAGGGTGGGCGGAAAGGCAGCGATCGCTTCGGGCGAAGCAAGCGGTACGACTTTCGGATCGGAGAAATCGGACCCCGCGAAATAGGGATGGGCCGTCCAGTCGATGCTGTTGCCAGGCTCGCCGCCGCTCGCGACCTGGGAGAGATAGACGGAATCGCCACCGGGCATAGAGGCGCCCATGCAGAACAGACCGATCGCGCCGGGTGTGGGGAGGTCGTGCTGCTGGAACCAGACGACGGACTGGGCAGTGAGCATCGATCCCGCCGAACACCCGTAGATCCCGATCGACTTCGCATCGTAGCGTTCGAGCAGGGAAGCGTAGACGCTCGCGACATCCTCACTCGCCGCGGGGAAGCGCGCTTCGGGTGCGAGGCGGTAATCGACCGTCACCACCTGCATCCCGGAACTGGCGGCGATTGGTATCGCCTCGACCAGGGCGCCTGTGTCGCTGCCCCAGAAGAAGCCGCCGCCATGCAAATTGATGAGGATCCGTCCCGGATCGGGCGCGCGGTCCGCCGGTGTGACGATCTGGACCGGTACGCCTCCGATCTGCGTCCGCTCGATCGACACGGTGTAAAGGGCGCGGAGGCGAGCGATCCGCGAGCGATCGACGACCGCGTAATCTTCCCGCACCTTGGCGATGTCTGGTCCGAAGGTCGGGCCGGGTGCGAGCACATGGTCGGCGAACCATTGCCCCGCTTCCGGCGAGGCGAAGTCGCTCCACGGAAGCTCGAACGCAGACACCTCAACCGCGGCGGAAGATGGCGTCGCGTCCTGCGAGAATGCCGGGCCCGCCAGCAATCCGACGATCGCGACCAGGCCGAAACCAGATTTCCTCATCAGCGCCTCCCTCCGCAGAAAATCTCACGATCAACCTTGATGGTCAAGCGAATTACCTTCGCTGTGAAGGAATAATTGGGTTTTCGCTTAACCGATTGAAACGTTGATTAATTTGCGTGCGGGGTGACGCCGACTGCGGCGAGCGCGCGCGCTAGACCGCAGAAATCCTTCGACATCTTCAGCGACTCGCCATCACCGCCAATGTCGGTCGTGAGCGTGCTCTCGGTGGGGCGGGGCAGGTGCTTCGGCTCGCACGGCAATCTGCGTCTGGCCCGCGCCTCCCGCCATTAGATGGCGACCTTGACCGAAGAGCCTCCATCGACGGGCAGGATCACGCCGGTCACGAACTTCGCTTCGTCGCTCACCAGATAGAGCGCAGCGAAGGCGACATCCTCGGCTTGGCCCATATGGCCCATCGGAACGGCGCGGTCGCGGCCCTTTCTCAATGCGTCCTTGTCGATGCCGCTGGCCTTGCTGTGGCCTTCGATCGCCATCGGCGTGTCGATCAGTCCTGGCGTGATCGCGTTGCAGCGCACCTGATGGGCGGCCTCGTGGAAGGCGACACTTTGCACCAGCCGGTTCATCCCCGCCTTGGAGACCGAGTAGGATATCATCGGACTGGGCGCGATCGAGGCGAGCGAGGATATGGCGACGATCGCGCCGTGTCCGCTGTCGCGCAACAGGGGAATCAATGCTCCCATCGTGCGCCGCGCTGCGGTGAGGTTGATCAGCATGATCCTGTCCCAGGCGTCGTCGCTGACCTTGCCCGCCGGGCCGTCGCCGCCGCCTCCGATGCCGATATTGTAGACGAGGCCGTCGAGACCGCCCCAGCGCGCCTTTGCCGCTTCGGCGATGCGATCTGCGGCCTCTTCCTCGGCGACATCAGTGACCAGGATCTCATTGGGGCCGCTGCAGATGTCCGCCGTCGCGCGGGCCGCCGCTTCGTCGCGGTCGACGAGAAGCAGGTCGGCACCTTCAAGAGAGAATATGCGGGCCATCGCGCGGCCGTTCCCCTCCGTATCGCCGCGGGTCTGGCCCGCGCCGAGGATCGCGATCCGCTTGCCCGCCAGACGCCCGCTCACGCGAACAGCTCGCGCAAGGGATCGTCGGCGATGTCGGGATCGGGCTCGACCCCTGCGGTCTGCAGGAACATGCAGACCTGCGAATACTGGCCAACCGTCCAGACGAGGTCGATCGCGGTATGATCCCCGAAGGCGGAGCGGATGCGCGCGAACGTGTCGGGTGCGATGCGGCCCTCGACGACCAGTTCGTCGACCGCCTGCATGACCAGCGCCATTTCGTCGTCGAGCGGCGTGCGATCGCCGACGGCGATGGCGCGCAGCACCTCGTCCGTGAAACCATGCTTGCGAGCGATCACCGCGTGACGCAGAAACTCGTATTCGCAGCGGCGCAGCGCGCCCGTGCGCAGGATCACAAGCTCGCGAAGCGCGACGCTGAGCGTGTTCTGGTCCGACAGGATATAGGACCCCCAACCCAGAAACGCCTCCATGGCGGCGGGGTGGCGCAGCATGGTGCGGAACACGTTGTAGTCGCGTCCGCGCGCCAGCATCGCGTCCATCATGCGACGCTGCCGCTCGTCCATCTCTGCATCGTCCAGCGGTTTCAGCACGGCCATCAATCAAGGTTCCTTCTCATCTCACATCGAGAACGCGGCATCTACGTCCGGGCTGGAAAGCCGGATGCGGACCCTCCGATCCGGTCATCGACCCTGCGCCGATTTTCCAACCCATCGGCTGCAGTCACGACAAGGTGATAGCCAATATATCTTAATGATCAAGAAGCTTGATCGTAGAGGTAGGATCGCGTCCGACTGATGCGGGGACCGCAATCGCAGAGATACGCTTGGAAGCCGGGCACCGACGCAATGGGAGTGACGAACTTTCGCTGCCAGCGGGGAGGACAGGCCCTTAGAACCGCTCCATCAGCGCATGCTTTTGCGCAGCTCCTCGGTCCCGATGGCGGAGGCCTGGTAATAGGCTTCGAGGAAGCGAACCGCGATCTGGCGGTCTTCCTTCGAAAATCCCTTCACGACTCTGCTCCCGCCTTTGATCGTGTTGAGATAGGGCGCGATGAATTCCTCGGCCCTGTCGGGCGCGATGGTGATCCACACCTTGCGGCGATCGTCTTCGTCGCGCGTGCGCACCACGAGCTTGTTCTTCAGCAACCGCCCGACCAGCGCCGTCACCGATCCGCTCGTCAGCGCGAGGCTCGTGCCCAGCTCGCCGGCGGTCATTGGGCCGGTCAAATAGAGCTGTTCCATCGCCCGCACCTCGGTGACGCCGAGGCCGTGATGGCGCGCCGTTATCGTCGACCGTTCCAAAAGGTGCGAGGCAAGCCCGCGGGTGAGGCGGGCCACCTGGAGGTGCTCTTCGTCCATGTGCAATCGGGCGCGTTGATCCATAGCTTCGGCTTAGGCGAGAGCCCGCGATGGGCGCAAGCTCTTCGCCCGCCGAACCGAGCGCCATCCCCGATGCCGGCATCTGTCTCCGATGCGCGTCGATCGATCCAATCGGAAGGTCAGGTTCGCGCTTTTCCAAGCCCCGTTGAAAAATTCGTCATCTCGCTGCGCTGAATCGGCCGCCGCGTGGATTAAAACCATGGGGCGTTTCGTTTCCTTCTCAGACGGCCGGGTCGACCCGGACGCGCATGAAAGGAAGACGATCGATGACCAAACCTGCCGCCATCCCGTTCCTCGCCCTTGCCCTAACCGGAGCGATCGAAGCGACCGCCGTGAGCGCTGCCATCCCGATGCTTTACGAAGAGCAGATGGCGCGTGCGGAGGAGGCCCTGATCATCACTGCGCCGATTGCCGGCATCGAGAACAGGTTCTGGTTCGATTACCGCATCGACGTGACCGAAGCGCAGAAGGAGCTGTCGAGCGATCTGCGCCGCGCGAGCGATCTGGAAGACCATCGCGATGCCTGGGAAGAATATGCCCGCGAACTGAAGCACGAGCGTGTCCATTATGTCGAGGAAATGGCCGAGCGCGGCTATCGCATGGGCCGGGTCATCATCGTCGACTGAGCCTAGATTAGCGAACCGGAAATACCAGCCCCCCGGGCCGCATCCCTGATCGGATGCGGCCACCCCTGAAGGAAGGATCGGACCAGCCCTCGATCCTTCCTTCTTCGCGTTCAGATCAGGGCAGTGGCCTGCGGAAAGCGGAAGCCGGCAAAGGTATCGCGGGCGGCTCAGCGCCACCCGCGCTCGCGTGCGGCCTGCTCGCCCGCCGCGTCGAGCGCGGGGCCCGCCGCCATCTCCTGCGCCTGCGCCAGGATCGCGCCGTCATCGGCGCCCGCCATGCGAAAATCTGTCGAGGCGGCTTCGCTGCCTTCGGATCGGCGTTCGATTCTCCAGCCCTCTTCGTCGCGGCAGGCGATGCCGCCCCCCGAGACGCCGCTGTAGGCGCGGCAGAACTGGCCGCCTTGATCCTCGAACGACAACAGCACGCGGGTTTCAGCAGCAGGAGACTGTTCGGCAACGAGTTGGTCATCGAGCACTGCGGCAAGCTGAGGACCGGCATACCCGGCTCCCGGCCCGGTATCGCTATCGCCCAGAATGACGGCGATCGCGAGCGAGGCGGCCAGCGCGGGCCCCGCGATCCACCCCCAATGAGGGCGCCTGGACGAAGCTTCTCGTTTTTGTGCCTCCTGCTTCTGGCGGGCGGCGGCGAAATCGACCACCGTCTCGTCGCTTCGCGCTGTCAGCAGATCCGTCAGGCGGTCCGGCACCCTTTCGTCCAGCACAGGCGCATAATGTTGCGACAACCGCGCTGCGAGGGCGCGGTGCCGCTCCACCTGTTTCGCCAGTTCGGGATCGGCGGCCATCGCATCACGCATCGCGGCCTCCCGCTCGGCCGGCAATTCACCGTCCGCGAAGGCGGCGATCTCTTCAGGCGTCGCGCGGGTGCTCATGCTTCGTCTCCCAGCATCTGCATCAGGGCATCGCGGCCCCTGACGAGCCGCGAATTGAGCGTGCCGACCGGACACCCCACGATCTCGGCGGCTTCCTTATAGGCATAGCCTTCCACCATCACGAGCAGTACCGCCTCGCGCTGGTCGGTCGGAAGCGACTGCATCGCGCGATCGACATTGCCGAGTTCGACCACGGCTTCCTGCGACCCGTCGCCGCCGATGGCGACACCCGCTTCCTCGTCCACGAAGGTCTGCAGGCTGCGGGTCGTCCGGCGGCCCTCGTCGATCCAGATATTGCGCATGATCCGATACATCCAGCTGTCGAGCCGCGTGCCTTCCTCCCAGCGGGAGCGATTGGCCAGCGCGCGCTCGATCGTCATCTGGCACAGATCGTCACCGTCGGACGGATTGCCGGACAGCCCGATCGCGAACCGACGCAATCGGGGCAGCAGGGCCAGCAAGTCTGTCTCGAAAGCGGTGTTCAGTGTCTCTGCCTTCCATGGGATTAAACGGACGGGGGCGCTCGTTTCATCCATGCTTAATGCGTTTTATCCGATTGCCGAGGCCTCGATGCGAATTTTCCCTCTTCTGTGCGCCGCTCTGGCTCTGATCGCGGCCCCTCTCGCCGCGCAGATCGCTCTGCCGCGCCTGCCCCTGCCGCCGGTCGGCAGCGTGGTGGGCGAGAGTCTCGGCGCGCTGGAAAACACGCGCGCGGATTTGCAGCGGACGATCGAAAGGCTCGCCCGCGACCGGCTCCGCACGGTCGAGCGATTGGTGCGGTCCAATCCCGATATCATCGAACTCGATGCCCTCGGCGCGCCCGCACGGCGCGGCGAACTGATCGTCATGGACGTGCCCGCCGCTGCGTTGGCTCCCGCGCTCCGGGCCGGTTTCACCGTTTTGTCGCGTGAGGAGGTCGAAGGGCTGGGCCTGTCGCTGATGCGCGTGAGTGTCCCTGCCGGGCTGTCGCTCGCCGAAGCGCAGAGCGCGCTGGCGCTCCTCCTGCCCGATGCCGAGATCGTGGCGGACAATCTCCATTTTCAGGCCGGTGTCGCCGACGGCGCGCTCGCCTCCGCCGCTTCTTCGGCCTCGACGGGACGGTCCGCGCCGGTCGGCATGATCGACGGAGCGACCGGACCTTCGACCGCGGTCGCGGAGACGCGCGGCTTCGCGGAAGGCGCGCCCTATCCCAGCCATCACGGCAGTTCGGTCGCCTCGTTGCTTCGGCACGCTGGCGCGGGCACGGTCCGCGTGGCCGATGTCTATGGGACCGACGAGGCAGGCGGGAATGCGCTCGCCATGGCGAAGGGCCTCGGCTGGCTGGTGCAACGCGGCAGCAAGGTGGTTACAATCAGCCTGGTCGGGCCGCGCAACGCCCTGCTCGAAAGAGCGGTGCGCGCGGCGCAGAACCGGGGCGTGGTCGTGGTGGCGGCGGTCGGCAATGACGGTCCCGCCGCGCCGCCGGCCTATCCCGCATCCTATCCTGGCGTCGTCGCGGTCACTGCCGTCGATGGCAAGCGTCGCGCTCTCATCGAGGCGGGGCGCGCGCTCAATCTCGACTACGCGGCGCCGGGCGCCGATATTTACGGCCGCAATGCGAAGGGCAATCGGATCAAGCTGCGCGGAACCTCTTTCGCCACGCCGCTCGTCGCGGCGCGCGTGGCGCAAGCGATCGGGCAGGGCCGCGATTGGCGGAGCGCGCTCGACCGGGAGGCGATCGATTTAGGGCGCAAGGGACCGGACGATGTCTTCGGTCGCGGCCTCGTCTGCGCGAAATGTACGGGGCGCTGAGAGAAATTTTCGAAAGCGATGGATTAATCGCACCAGCCCACCCGTTTTCCTTTCAAGCGGATGCATCCCCCCTGTTTTCGCATCCGCAGACGAAAGGAAATCATCATGAAAAGCCTCCTGCTCGCCGCTTCGGCTCTCGCACTATTCGCCGCACCTGCCCACGCGCAGCTTCTCGGCGGTGTCGGCCAGTCGGTTACCGGCACGCTCGGCGGTTCGGTCAATTCGACCCTGCGCGGTTCGACCGAGACGCTGCGTTCGAGCACGCGCGGCACGCTGCGCAGTGAAGCCTCGACCCGCGGCAGCCAGACCGTCGATCGCCGCAGCGGCAGCGTCACCGTCGATCGCAGTGTCGATACCAGCCTCGATGGCGCAACCAGCCAGGTTCTCGGCAGCCCGACGGGCAATGCTTCGGCCAACGGTGCGGGCTCGGCCAGTGCCTCGGGATCGGGTAGCGCGAATGCGCAGCTGATCGGGACCGATGCCGTGACGGGCGCGGTTCAAGGAGCCACCTCCACGGTTCGCAATGTCGCCACCCCGGCCGTCGGCGCCGCGCGTGACCGGCTGAGCGGGACCGCAGGCCAGATCGGCAACGTCGCCGGTTCGGCCAATAGCGCGGGCAGCGGCGCGGCCAGCGGCGCGGCGAACGGTAGCGGCATGATCGGTGGCGGGATGCTCGCCCTTGCAGGCAGCGGCGCGGCCGAGGGCGAGGGCGCCTTTGCTGTCGCTCCGGGAATGCCGGTTGAGCTCCCGTCGGGCGAGCGGCTCGGGACGGTTCGCGATATCGTGGCGACGCGCACAGGAGAAGTCCGCCAGCTGGTCGTCCAGACCAGGGACGGCCTCGCAACCATCCCCTCGGGCAGTTTTTCGGGCAGTGGTTCGGTCCTGATCGCGGCGGAAGGGTCTGCCTCAAGCGCCGCTACCGGCGAATAAGCCGTCTGTCTGACTGACTCTTAGGAAACCGAGCCGCTCGAATGGGCGGCCCGGTCCTCACCCGACCGATTTCGACGCTTCGGCGCGCGACATTTCCGGCGCGCCAGACACGAGGATTCCCCATGCGCATCGCGACTTTCACCGCCCTTGTGCTCCTCACCGGCGCGCAAGCGATGGCCCAGGAGGCTGATGGCAACAGCTCCGAAACGGCGGTCTCGCTTCTCGCAGGGGCGGACTATGTCACCGGCAATATCGACGATCGGGAATACGAGACCTATGCCGCCAGCGCGGGTCTTGCCGTCCGCTCCGGGCGGTTTTCCCTGACCGCGTCGGTGCCTTACGTTTCCACGACGGCGCCCGAGGATCTGATCGTCGGCAATGGCGGCGTGCTCGGCCTGCCGCTCCTCGCGCGGCCATCGACCGAGCGCCGCGAGGTCACTCGCGACGGGATAGGCGATGTCGTCGTCCAGGCGGGATATCTGGTGCCCATCGGAAGCCTGAACGCCTTCGTCGCGGGGAATGTGAAAGTGCCCACCGCCTCGCGCGGAAAGGCGCTCGGCACGGGCGAGTTCGATTACGGCGTGACCGGACAGGTCTCGCGCCAGTTCGGGCGCGCCATCCCCTTCGCTTCCGCGACCTATACCGTGGTCGGCGAACCCGACGGTTTCGACGTCCGCAACACTCTGGCCGGGAATATCGGCACGCAACTGCTGGTGAGCGATGCGAGTTCGGTGACGGTCAGCTACGCCTATGAAGAGGCGGCGAGCGCCGCTGTCGCGAACCAGCAGACGATCGGGCTCGGCATCGAAACGGATCTTTCGCCGCGCCTGCGGCTGGGCGCGGACGCGCGCGCTGGCGTGTCGGGCGATGCGCCCGATGCACGGTTGGGCCTGAGGATCGGGATCGGCTTTTAAGGCGCTCATGCGCGCAATTCAGAAACCGACTCATCCTCGCAGAGACGAAGGTGGCGGCGCGGGCCTCGGTAGTGGGAAAGTTCCCAACGGCTTGCTTGGAAACGCGAAAGCTCAGGCTTGAACGCGCAACCCAGCTAAACTAGTTGAACCGTCGAACACGCTATAGAGAGTTCGTTCTGCGCACTGAACTGTTCCTGAAAGGCCGCCTTCGGCACGAGCTTGCCGCGAAAGAGAAAGCGTGGCTGGAAGACGCGGTCGGCCGCACCCTCTGGCTGGAGCCGCGCCAGACCCTGGTCCGGCGCGGCGATCGAGTGGAGCACTCCTACTACATCATAGAAGGCGTGGTGCTGCGTAGCCTCGACGATCGTAATGGCGACCGGCAGTTGGTCGGGCTGAACATTCCAGGCGATTTCGTCGATCTGCACGGCTTCCCCATGAAGCGGCTCGATCACAACACAGCGGCGCTGGGGCGCGTCCACGTGGCGGAAGTCCCACACTCGGCCATCGCCGATCTGGTCGATCGCTCCGTACATCTGGCGCGCGCTCTATGGTTTTCGACCCTGCTCGATGCGGCCATGCATCGCGAATGGATCTTTCGGCTGGGCAGGCTAAATGCGGAGGGGCGGATCGCCCACCTCATTTCGGAAATCATCGAACGGCACAAATTCGTCGGGCTGTATGATGGCCGGACCTTGCCGGTTTCCCTGCTCCAACGCGATTATGCGGAAGCCTGCGGCATCACCTCGGTGCATGCCAATCGCAGTTTCCGCGTCCTGAAGGAACGCGGCGTTCTGGAACTGCGCGGCGAAGGCCGGATCGAGATCCTCGACGAAGCGGAATTGAAACGCCTCGGCGAGTTCGAGGGCGATTATCTTTACGGGGAAGGCGCGCTGGCGCTCGATTCCTTCGAAGACCGGGACGAACAGGCCTTGCGATAAAGGTCCAGCGTCTCGCGCGCCATCCTTTCGTCCGAGAACCGATGTTCGAAACGACGGCGGATGGCAGTTCGCTCCAGCTTGAGAACCTCCTCCATCCTTTCGACTGCCTCGCCCGTGCTGTCGACGACGATGCCGGTAATTCCGTCCTCGACGACTTCGGCCACGCTGCCCTGCCGCCACGCGATCACCGGCGTGCCGCAAGCCATCGCCTCGATCATGACGAGACCGAAGGGTTCGGGCCAGTCGATGGGGAAGACCAGTGCCGCCGCGTTGCCCAGCAGGTCCTGTTTGCCCGCATCGTCGATGCTGCCGACATACCGCACGCGCTCGTCCAGCGCGGGCCGGACGACTGAATCGAAATAGCCGGGATTGCCCGGATCGATTGGCCCTGCGAGCCTGATCTCTCGCCCGGTAGCGTGCGCCAGCTCGATCGCCCTGTCGGGCCGTTTCTGATCGGTCATACGGCCGAGGAAGGCCAAGTATCCGCCGGCCCCCTGATCCGCAGAATACCGATCCGCAGGGATTCCATGATGCACCACGCCGGCAAGGTTTGATACCGGCACGACCGCTGCCTGGGACTGGGAGATCGCGATGATGCGTTCCTGCGGGAAGGCCCGGAAATGCTCGGTGTGATCCGCCTCGTCGGCGCGCCAGTGGATGGTGCGAAAAACCGGGATGCCGAGCGTTTCCGCAACGCCGCTTGCATGGGCAGAACCGTGCAGATGGATGACGTCGTGATCGCCGCCGTACGCCAATAGATCGCGCAATAGCTGCGCTTCCAGAACCGCAGGCAGACCCGGTGGGGCATCTGCGCCCTGTCGTTCGTGCCAGGCGAGGGATCGATAGTGCCCGATCGGCCTGACATTCGGCAGCGCCGAGTCTGCCGGACCGAACAGAGTGACATCGTGCCCGTCCCTCAGCTGCGCCTTGGCGAGATCCGCGATGACTCGCTCGGTACCCCCGTATGTGCTCGGCGGGACGGGGTAAATGACCGGTGCGACATGGGCTATACGCATGAGAGCAACATTTATCACCTTGTTTGTCAGGAACTTGGAGGACGTCTGCGCATCGGTACCCGCACACCGGGAGCCCGTCGATGTTTGTTTGCCATATTGCCTTGCAAGGCTGCTTGACCTTGTCGGACGTGCCATACGGCATCAACGCCGATACCGGTGGCCATATCACCTATCTGCTGGAACTGGCCTGCGCGAGCGCGCGCGACCCGGAAATCGAGCGGATCGACATCGTAACCCGCGGCTTCAAGGATTCGAAGCTTGGTATGCGGTTCGAGGCGCAATGTGCCGAAGCCAGCGGGAAAATCAGCCTTGTAAGACTTGATGACGGCGATCCGTCCTATCTGCCGAAGGAAGCCCTGCACGAACGGCACGAAGAGCTGTGCGCGGCCTTCATCGAATATCTGCACGATCTCGATCGACTGCCAGACATCATCCATGCCCATTATGCGGACGCGGGCATTCTCGCTCGCCATGCGAAGGAGCAGCTTGGCATACCTTACATCTTCACGGGCCATTCGCTCGGCGCCGTGAAGGGCGAGATCAATGGCAGCGTGGACGACAGCCTGCGGACACGCATCGGTATCGAGGAAAGATCGCTCGATATGGCCGATGCGGTCATCGCCAGCTCGCGCGACGAGGCGGAGGCGCAATATGCGCATTATGGATCGATCGAAGCAGGCCGCATCCGCGTCATTCCGCCGGGCTGCGATCTCCATCGGTTCGAGAGCGCGCAGCCGAGCGAAAAGGTTCGTGGCGATCTGGCGCAATTCCTGCGCGATCCTGCCAAACCCATACTGCTCGCCATCGCCCGGCCGGTCAGGAAGAAAAACCTCTTGGGGCTGGTGGATGCCTATGCCGCCGACACGGCCTTGCAGGAGGCCGCGAACCTCGTGATCGTGGCCGGCTGCCGGTCGCTGCTCGGCGATCTGGAGACCGAATGCCGCGAGGTCATGCAGGAGCTGATCGAGGCGATCGACCGCCATGACCTTTACGGAAAGGTCGCCTATCCGAAGAACCACGATCCTGCGGACATTCCCGCTTACTACGCCGTAGCGCGCGAAAGTGGTGGGGTGTTCGTCAACCCGGCCCTGAACGAGCCGTTCGGCCTGACCCTGCTAGAAGCGGCTGCGTCCCGCCTGCCGGTGGTCGCCACGGACAGCGGCGGCCCCAACGACATCGTGGAGCGCTGCAACAATGGCGAGTTGGTGTGTCCGCGCGATCCGCTGGCGATTGCTGCCGCCTGCCGGAACATCGTCACCGACAGGCGCAAATGGGTCCGCTATGCAACGGCTGGCGGGCAAGCGATTGCGGCCTATGACTGGAGCGCGCATCGCGAACAATATCACCGGTTGCTGAAGGAATTGACCGGACCGCTTCCCGAGGCTCCGAAATGGGACCGGATCCTGATCTGCGACATCGACAACACGTTGCTCGGCGACCGCGAAGCTTTGCATGAATTCCTCAGCTGGCAGGCCGAACATTCCGGGCACATCGCACTTGGCATTGCCACGGGCCGCAGTTTTCACAGCGCACAGGCGATCCTTGCCGCGGAAGGCGTCCCGACACCCGATGTCATCATCAGCAGCGTTGGAACGCGAATTCACTGGTACGATCGCGACGAACGCAAGTTCGTAGAAGACGGTGAATGGCGATGCCGTGTAGAAAACGCCTGGGATGACGAGCGCGTGCGAGATGTCGCAGCAAGCCTTCGACTTCGCCTTCAAGCCCTGTTAGAACAACATGACGGCAAGGCGAGCTTCTTCGTGGACGATCGCGATCCGGACGACGTTCGAGCGGCTTTTCGCGCAAGGGGCCTGAAAGTGGAGGTCGTCGCCAGCCACGGGCGTTATCTCGACATTCTTGCCCACGGCGCAGGCAAGGGTCCGGCCGTCGGTCATGTAGCGGATAAGCTTTCTCTGACGCAGTCGCGCGTGGTGGTTGCAGGCGATAGCGGCAACGACCTGACGATGCTGCGCGCCTGCCCCTTCCCGATCGTGGTAGGAAACGCCAGCGACGGCCTGGCACAGGATCCCTCTCTCTCCCACGCCTATCGCGCCAAGGGTTGTTACGCGGCGGGCGTGCTGGAAGGTGTCAGGTACTATCAGGCGCAAGGCAGCTGGTGAGTACCTACCGATCGGTTTCGGTACTCACCCTGGTTCGAGGTCGGCAGCAGCACCTCGATCATCTGGTCGCGGGCCTTGAAGCACAGACCTTTCCGCCGGACGAACTGGTGATCGCCTACATGCAGGACGATGCACCACAGATCGAGACGACGGGCATGTTCCCAGTCCGCTACGTACAGGTGCCGGGCGAACCCATGCCGCTCGCCGCGGCGCGTAATCGGGCGGCGGAGATGGCTGCAGGGGACGTGCTCGCCTTCCTCGATGTGGACTGCATTCCCGATCCGGATTTCGTACGCCGCGCTGCCGAAGGAGACGCGTTCGACGCCGATGGCGTTTTCTTGCCAGAGGTCCGTTACCTTCCCGGTACCGATACGGACTGGCTCGACAGGACCGGCTCGCCCGACTTCCGCCTGCTCCTGAGCACGGGAGTCCGCCATCCGAGCAAACGACCGCTGGACGATACATCCTTCCTGCCGATTGCGGATTTCGGAGAATTGTGGGGCCTCGCCTTCATCCTGTCAGCGAAAATCTGGCGTGCTGCGGGCGGAATGGATGAAGATTACATTGGCTACGGCGCGGAAGAAACCGACCTCGGACGGCGCCTGGAACGCAGCGGCGCGCGCATGTACTGGCTGGGCGGAACGATCTGCTTCCATCAGCATCATCATGTACACAAGCCGCCCTTGCAGCATTTCGAATCGATTATTCGCAATGCGCGCCTGTTCCGCAGCCGCTGGGGCGAATGGTGCATGGAATACTGGCTCGACGATTTCGAACGACGCGGTTTGGTGAAGCGTTCGGAGGAGAAGCTCGAGATCGTGCGACGTCCGACCGAACGCGAAATCGCGGACACGCGGCAGGGGGCCGAGGTGCTGTTCAGCTGACCGCCCAAAGCCGCGTCGCCTGCTCTTCGAGCCAATATGCCGCCTTGCGCGCGGCGTCCTCGTCGTGGAGCGTGCCAAGAATCGAGGTGTCGAGTGCATCGGTTTCGGCCAGCGCGCGTTGCCATTCGGGGATCGAGGCGGGCCAGGTTTCGCGATAGACGGCGGCCCCGAGGCGTTGCAGCTCGCGCGCTTTCGCTTGCTGCTCGTCGAAGTAACGCCATTCGGGAATGCACAGGAACGGCTTGCCCGCCCGTGCGATCTCGTGAACCGTGTTGTCGCCCGCCGACGCGATGACCCGATCTGCGGCGCACAGATAATCGGTGAGATTGTCGATCCAGCCGAGCTCGCGCAGATTGCCGAAATCCGTTTCGTGTCCCTCGCGGTGAACGGGGCCGGCTACCAGCCACCGCGTATCGGGCTCCGCACGCGCGGCCACGGTCAGGGGAGCGTAGGGCGTGCCCGAACCGCCGCCGCCGGCGATCACCAGCGTTACGGTCTCGTGCTCCGAAAGGCCCAGCCGCGAACGGGCCTCGCTCTTTCCGCGCAGCGGTGCGCGTGTGGTGCAAAGACCGCCTGTATAGAACGTGCGGTCGCGCAGGCGCTTGGGATAGCTATCCTGCTCGATCCGCTCGTCGAAGGGGGCAAGCATGGCGACGCATGCCTCGTATCCTGCAACGTGGCCGATATCCTCGCGGTCGCCATGCATTCTGATGGTGACGGCCGGAACGCTCATGATGCGCGACAGGAGGGCGATCTCCGCCGACACGTCGATGACGAACAGCGCCGGATCCGCCTCGCGCAGTGTCTGGGCGATCGTCCCCATGTGCTGGCGCATTTCCTCCACGCCGAGTGGCACGCAATGCAGGGTCTCTGGCGTCGGTTGATCGTGAAGGGCCGGACTGCGCGACGGCGCACCGATCATGTTCGGCAGCTCCACCATGGTCGCATCGCGAGGTCGCTCGTCGAGTTGCGACGGCGCTGCCGTCATGATGATGACCGGCCGATCTTCAGGAACGTGCTCCAAGATCGCCATGATGCGGTTCGCGTGGCCGCGACCCTGGTGATGCGCGAAGAACGCCAGCGCGGGCTTGGTCATGACCTGTCCCCCGACAGCTCTTGCACGCCCACTTCCGCCCGGAGGTCTTTGATCCGGCCGGCAGTCCAGTTCTCGGCGAGCCGGACCTTGGGGTTGGGGGCGCACCAGATTTCGCCACCCGCATCGAGCGCCGTCACCCAGATCAGATTGTGTTCGATCCCATAATCGATGACCGCGAAGGCCAGCCCCGGGCCGCGATCGGTGATATGCACGGGAAGCGGGGGAGCGAGCTGGGTGAACATGTCAGAGGTTCTTTTCGGTTTGGAGATGATCACGTTTACACATCGTCATGCGGCGTGAGCTTGGCGATCAGCGACCGCACGGTGCCGAACAGCATGGTGACCATGGCGACGAGCCCGGCACTGAGCACCACCACGATCCAGTACAGTGCATTGTACAGCATGGGGAACCAGCTGCCCGGCACATCGTCGAATTCGCCGATCGGCATCGTCATGAGCAACAGCATCACGACGGCTCCGGCCAGCAGAATGGTCGAAAGCACGGCGATGCGGTAAATCTGCCGGTACATCTGCGGATCGAATTCCGCGTCGGCGCGCCGCACCAGACCGAGCAGGGTTAGCATAAGCGCCAGCGTGGTAGAGGCGCTCGCTGCGATCGCGCTGCCGAGATACAGGGCGGGGCTGGACAGCGCCGAAATCATGTCCCGCGCTTCCACCGAGGAATAGATCGCGCCCGATGCGAAATGGCCCGCCAGGCCGACGGCAAGGATCAATGCGGCGGCACCGGTGGTCAAGGCGGTGTTCTTCATCCCGGCTCTCTTGCTTCCACCGGACGATCGGAGTCGCGAGGGTTTTGCGGCCCAAGATAGCGGTAGACGCCCCACAGGTTGATCAAGAGCAAAGCTACGTTCTGCCAACCGATCCCTTCGGCGTCGTCGCTGAGGAAGCCCCAAGCCGTCAACGCAAGCGAGGACGTGACGAAGAGGACGAAGGCCCATCCCGAAACCCGCGCGCTGACATTGGTCGCGACGATCAGCGCCGCGATGACCGCCGCGATCGCGCCGTACCATTCGAGAAAATCCAGCAACATTTCAGTCGCTCACGCCGTAATCGATGGGCTTGAACGTGCCGCCGTTCGAGGCATAGGCCGCGCAAGCCGTCAGCCCGATCACCAGATCCATCTCGGCCCGAAAGCAGGTGAAGGTTCCGCGTTGCGACTGCGGCGGATCGACGGAGATCGCGCCGTTTTCGGCGACTGGAACATTCATAAAGACATTGAAGGCCGTCGGAATGTCGTCGGGCGCAACGCCATACGGCGCCAGCGCTTCGGCCAGATTACCGAAGCAGCCGCGATGAACGGGCTTGTCGGGATAGAAATGCCGAAACGTGTCTTCGGAACACGGCGTCAGCAGGAAATCGTGCGCGGGCGCCGTATCTTCGACGATGGTGAGCATGGGGTTCGACCGGTTCGACCACAGCCGCGCTCCGGTGGTCAGCTTTATCTTTTCCTCGTAATCGAAGGTCCGCCCGTTGGAGAGGATTTCGCGAGGATCCGCCTTCGACACGGCCAAGAGATCGCTGACTTGGCCCCCTTCGGGATCGGTAACGGTCAACACCTGCCCCTTCGACAATTCGATCGCGGTGCCGGTGCGCGGTGCGATACGCGTCATGCGCCAATCCTCGGGTCCGAGAAAGGGCACTGCCAGTCGTCGCCGACCACGCGCCCGCTATACTGCCGCGCTTCGCTCGCAAAGCCATGGCGCGAAAGCATCGGGTTGATCGAGCCATCGAGCGCCCGGTCGCGCTTCAGGATCGTCTCGCGCATGCGTTCGTACCTTTGCGACGCGCGCAAGGCCTCGAACTGGTCGTGCAGGTTGAAGACGAGGGTTGGATGAGGCGTTCGCCGTGCCGAGCGCGACGCATTGGGGTGCATGCCGACCACGAAATAAGCCTTTCCTCCGAAGCTCAGCGAGAAATGCGGATTGGTCGGATCGCTGCTGACGTGCGGATCGTAAGCCTGCCCGCGCCATTCGTCCTTCGCGGCGAGCGAATTCAGCCGGTCCCACATCGCGTTTTCGAATGCCGCTTCGTCCAGGTCGTCGGGTCCGGCAAAGACGACGGCGAGGCTGCGCAGACCCTGGGGGTCTCGCTCGTAATCCTCGCTCCACTCCAGCAAAGCCTCATGAATTGCGATGTCGTTCCAGGCGCTGGTCAACGATCGGGCAGGCAGGACCTTTAACCGGCCGGTCGCAAGTGCCGATTTCGCCCCGACGCAGGGAAAGCCATCCTCCACGATATGCGACCGTAAGGCGTCGGCGAGCGAAGGATTTTCGCGCGCAAGATTCAGGCCTCGTTCCAGTTCGATCTGTTCCGTCATGACGGACGGACGATCGAACGCGGAAGGCGTTGCCACCATGCAACAACGATCATGCGGAAAGCTGGGACAAAGCACACTAAGCGGGCGCCTAAAAATTTCGGAGACGTTCTTGGCCCTTACACAATTCAGGCGCTTTCAGGTCTATGGTCAGCGCTGCAGCGGAACCAACGCGCTTATAAAGCTGCTCGAACGGAACCTCGAGGATCTTCGCTTCACCGAAGAATTCGGTTTCAAGCATTGGTTGGTGCCGGACGAAGTCGAAATTCCCGACGATGTCTTCGTCGTCGTGATCGCGCGACAAGCCGATCAGTGGCTGCGCAGCCTGCATGCGACCCCTTGGCACGCGGATCCGGAGATAAAGAGCCTTGCGTTCGGCGCCTTCATCCGAGCGGAATGGCGCACCATCTGGGATGAGGATTTTTGGGGTATCGACAGGAACGACCCTAAGTTCGGACAACCGATCGCAGAAGAGCTTTGTCCGGTGACCAAGGCGCCGTTTCCCAATCCGGTCGCAATGCGTACGGCCAAACTGCGTAATTGGATCGACATCGCAGCACGATCTGCCGGACACGCTTTGGTCTCGCATGCCGAGCTCGTCTCCCGGCCCGAAGCACTTGTGGAGCGGATTGCCGCCGCGACCCGGACCAAGGCGAAAGCGCGTTTCCTTCCGGTGACCACCTACAAGGGCCAGAACGGCCAACCATTCGCACCGTCTTCATACCCGCCGCTCCATAAAGCGGATTCGGCGTTCGTGGAACGCCATCTCGATCACGCGATCGAAAACCGTTTCGTATCAGAGATATGATGGCGGACGCAGCGAAGGCGAGCTCTCGACTTGTCTAGGAGGATCCGAACAAATCCGAGTAGGGGTTGCCCTCGCAGTTCCGTTCCGGTGCCCATGTTCGCGCATACCGGGAAGATCGACGAACGGTCGATCGACCGCGGCATGAAGTCCGGGGGAACATGGTCTTCAAGGCGCAAGCTTTTGAGCAGCGCCTCCAGCATTATCATGCGCTGACCCACCATCAGCCTGACTGATGATAACCATCAGCTTGAGTCAGAATCCAAGTCGCCACAGCCGAAATCCATGCTGGTCTGTCCAAGGGGCTTCGACATGCTTCACGTAAAGCAAAGCGTCTGACCCGTCCGGTCCGGTCGGTCGCAGTTCGTTGAAAATCCGGGAAATGGCGGAGACGGAGGGATACAAAAACGACTGTAAATATTGAAAAATAAATCGCTAAAAGATTTTAGACAATATCGGAGCCAACTTAATGAGTCGGTCGTCCACGGTCCCGTGCGGACGCTTATTGACCGAGAGTTTCCGCTTCTGGGCCGATAGGAGACTGTCGAGTCCTAGCTAAGCGATGGCGAAAGCAGACATTCGGCTTCTCGCGTTCAATCGAGGACGCTTCTAGTACCGATGTCGACGCAGAAAATTGTCATTCCTCGGTCGGATTTACGAGCTTTTCCAACAAAAGCAGGGCCTGTTCCAGCTGACGACGTTCCACCATGTTGAGCGCACTAACACGTTCTGCAAGCGGCTCGATTTTGCGCGCTTGCCCGGCATTCCACATTTCCCGACCTGCGGCAGTAGCTTGGATTATCGATCCGCGACGATCCGTTGGGTCAGGATCTCGTTGAACGAAATCTCGATTAACCAAACTGTCAATCGTCCGTGTTATCGTCGGCCTTCGAACCTGCTCATATTGAGCCAAGCGCGATGGTGTGATTCCGTTGGAATGAATTACGACCGCCATGGCGGACGCTTCAGGACCGGAAAGCGAAGGGGCATCGTCCGCTGCGCGCAACCAGCGCGTCAAACGGGTAGCCAATACGGAGAGGTCCGTCGCCAGAACGCGGGATTTCGGATCAGTCATGTAATTAGCCTAGACTAACTTTATTTTCACATCTACGGCTTGCGGAATGAAAGCACTCAATTCCCATGGCCGCCTTTGGCTAGCAGGTCCGGCTGCCGCAGGCCTATTCTTTCTTAGCCTGATCGGCTTTGCCGCGGTGCGATCGGATGGGTATTCGCACGCGACCAAGGCAGTGAGCGAACTGGGTGCAATCGGGGCTCCATTCGCAATGGCTTTCAACATTGCGGGCTTCATTCTGCCTGGCATTCTAATCATCATCTTCGCCTCTCGGCTGATGAGAAAAGATGAGAGCAGCCGCGGCCCACTCCTTCTCGCGATGTCTGGCGTCTGTTTAGCTCTAGCAGGTCTCGCGCCAACTAACATGCTGGTTAGCGAAGCCCTCACCACGATACTGCATGCAGTCGGGGCGATAGGATCGGGACTCTGCTGGGTCTTTGCCCTTTTTTGGATCGGCCCGCTTCTGAGCGAAAGGTTCGGACTGCAAACCTGGGGAAGTCTGACGCCATGGTTCAGTCTGTTCCTCGTAGCTAACATTGGTTGGCAGGTGTCTTTTCGGATGACCGGTCTCGTCATGCCGGGGTGGGGTCAGCGCATTGCTTTTCTGGGATATTTCCTCTGGTTCGCTGTCACGGGGCTGCTTTTGTGGCTCCGCGCGAGGAACGAACTCGCACATGCGAGCGATGACATATGAACGCGCAGTATGACCGTATCGGTGAAAACTATTCCAGCAATCGGAAGGCCGATCCGCGGATTGGTCAGCTGATTACGTCAGCGCTCGGAGATGCGAAGACCGTCATCAACGTCGGGGCAGGAACGGGATCTTATGAGCCCATCGATCGCGACGTCATCGCAGTAGAGCCTTCCGAGAAGATGATAGCGCAGCGACCCTCGTCGTCGGCTCTGGCTATATGTGCGTCAGCCGAAAGCCTACCGTTCGATGACGACAGTTTCGATGCCGCCATGGCGATCCTGACAATTCATCATTGGAGCGATCAAGACAAAGGCCTTCAAGAAATTAGGCGCGTGGCCAGGAAGCGTATCGTCATTTTGACCTTCGACCCAGACGCTCGCCCATGGCCGACGCGTTACTTCCCGAAGCTTGCCGAACTCGATGCTATAGCTATGCCGAGTTTAGAGAGTCTGACGCGGCGCCTTGGCAAATCCGAAGTTCGGATCGTCCCGATCCCTCATGACTGCCAAGACGGCTTTCTTTACGCATATTGGCGTCGACCCGAAGCCTATCTCGACGCGGCGCTGCGATCAGGCAGCTCATCCTTCTGGAAGATTGGCGATGTTTCGGCGGGGCTCAGCGATCTCGAAAGAGATCTAAAGACTGGCGATTGGTATCGTAGCCATCCGGATCTGCTGGATCAGGAAACCTTCGATGCGGGGTATCGCCTGATCGTTGCCGAACTCTAATGGTCGCTGATCTGTCATAAAGGGGGAGACAATATGCTCAGGCTTTTAGCCACCCGCTTTGGGTTCGTGTTTCGCGATGGAATTCGGATTTGGCTGCTGGCACCCGTTATTCCCGCCCTGATCGTCTTGCCGGAATTCGCTCAGCATGTCGTAGAGATACAGATCGGAATGTTCGATAGTCGCGAGGCTGGGCAGGCCTTGGCGAACGATCCTGCGCGCTGGACGTTCGGCTACGCCAAGCTCGCTGGACTGGTTCTTGCAATCTTAGCCACGCTGCGATTTTGGGGAGCTACCAGTAATGGTGGCTATTGGTGGGATCTGCGCTCTATCGCCTGGAAGAACCTCCTTATCGCTTTCGGATTAATTGCCATTACCGGCCTTCCTGGCCTCTTTCTGGAAGATAGTATCGGTGAACAAAGCACTGGACTAATCAACACAGCGTTGGGGCTCGCGACCTTGCCACTGATCGTTCTCCTGGTGCATGGATTGTCAGGAAACCGCGATGCAAGCCTGCGAAGCGTCTTTCGTCACGACTGGTTCGCCGCTGTCCGTATCGTCGTCTTTACAGCGCTAGTTTGGATCCCCCTTCAGTATCTCCACGGAAAGAACCACGACTGGGCATTCGGCGCGCCCGATGCGCTTGTTTGGTCGCTGATGATATTCGACAGCATCATCGTTGGACTTATCGCTACGCTTGCTGGAACCGCGATCCACCATGGCGCTCTTCCACTGCGAGGAAAGCGAGCCACTTTACCGGAAGCATCACCAATGGCGTCATAAGTCGACGGCGGCAAACACCCGTCGTTCGTTCTCAAGTTTTGCAAATCGAAAGCCTGCTTCGTAGCATTCTGCCAGAGATTAAGCAGATGCCGACCTTCGGTCCGCGAAAAATTGGTCGGGTTTGCAATTCAAAGGATTGGCAGCCTAAAGAGGCGCGCAGCATTCGTTTTAGCTTTGGGGGAATTTCACATGGGTCGCATCTCACATTCTTTCGCGCGCACCGCGTCGGTGCTAGCGCTTGGTATCGGTCTTGCCGTCGGTCAGGCGTCCATCGCATCGGCGCAGGATGAGGCGACGTCGCTAAGCGCGACCGTTTCTTCGCCGACGGGTATACCCGCCTGGGGAATTACCAGCGCCGACATCGCGCCTGATCCCGATATCGTGTTCGGCAGGCTCCCCAACGGGATGCGCTACGCGCTTCAGCGCAACACGAACCCGGTCGGCGAGGCGGCGATCCGCTTCACGGTCGAGGTCGGCAGCCGTGAGGAAACCGATGCCGAGAACGGCGCGGCACACTTCGTCGAGCATATGGCTTTCAACGGGTCGACCAACATTCCGGAAGGTGATTTGCTGCCAATGCTGGAGCGATTGGGGCTCGCTTTCGGCGCCGATACCAACGCCGAAACCTCCCTCGATTATACGACCTACAAGCTCGCTCTGCCAAACACGCGGGACGAGACGGTGGAGACGGCGCTTAACGTCATCCGCGAAATGGCGGGCGAACTCACTTTCGATCCGGAGGCGGTCGAGCGTGAACGCGGCGTCCTGTTAAGTGAGGCGCAGCTGCGCAACGATCCGAACCGTCGGCGCATCACGGATTATCTCCAGACCGCGCTGCCGAATTCGCGCCTAGGCGAGCGCGTCCGCGCCGATGTCGGGCGCATTCGGGGAATATCCGCCGCCGATCTTCGTGCATTCTACGACGCGCATTATCGCCCTGAACGCGCGACGCTGGCCATCGTCGGAGATTTCGACATCGCGGAGATGGAGCAGCGTATCAAAGCCGAGTTCGGAGACTGGCTGGGCGAGGGCGCTGCGCGCGACATCTATCAAACACCCATGCCGCGGACCAATACTCCGGCGATCGCGAATTTCGTCGATCCGGCCATCCCGGAGATCATCGAACTCCAACGCACAACCGCTTGGGAACCGGCAGAGAACACCGTCGCCGATACGCGTGCGCAGATACTTCGCGCTATTGCCGGTATCGCGCTTTCCAATCGTATCGCTGCGCTTTCGCGGGCCGCGGATTCTCCGACGCTCGGAGCGCAGGCACTTGAGCAGCCGCTTTTCCGCAGTGTCGAAACCTATGGTCTGCTGATCGTATCCAAAGACGGCCAGTGGCGCGATACGCTCGCATTTGCAGAACGCGAATTGCGCCGGGCGAACCAGTATGGCTTCAATGCCGCCGAAATCGCCGAGGCAAAGGCCAATATCGCGACGGCGCTTGGCAACGCCGTTTCGCAGACTGCGGGCCGGCCGAGCGCAGGCCTCGCCGATGCGCTCGTCGCGGCAAGTCTTGCTGACAGCGTGCCGACCGCCCCGCAGACTGATCTGGCGCTGTATCAAGCGATCGAACCGACGGTGACTGCGGAAACCGTCAGCGATGCCTTTCGCGCCGCATGGCAGGGTGGGCCGAGCCTCGTCCACGTGTCGACCAAACAGCCGATCGAGAGGGGCGAACAGGCCATCGCCGCGGCACTGACGGAAAGTGCGCAAATTGCCGTGACCGCTCCTGAAGAGGAGGCGGCGGTCGATTTCGCCTATTCCGATTGGGGAACGCCGGGCACGGTCGTGTCCGACGAGACGATCGCCGATCTCGGTATCCGCACGGTGCGGTTCGCCAACGGTCTCCAGCTCAATCTAAAAACGACTGATTTCGAACCCGGCAAGATCGCCTTCTCGCTGCGCACCGGTTCGGGTGCCAGCGCGTTCCCGAGCGACAAGGCGGGCCTCAAGGAATTGCTGCCGATCGCGATCAGCGTCGACGGTCTGGAAGCGCACGATCCCGACGAATTGCGGCGCGTCGTGGCGGGTCGGACGGTTACCGACGGTCTGGCTGCCTCGAACGGCGCCTTGGTCGCGTCC
>JAACTB010000003.1 GCA_009993605.1 Erythrobacter sp. | reverse complement strand
ATCCACCCCGGCAACGCCGTCAATTGAGCGCATGAGCGGAGCAACGACCCAGTCCTGCACCGTGCGAAGATAGGCTGCCTTGGCGACCTCGGTGTCGAGGCGATCACCGCGTTCGGTGATGAAGCTCCCGTCCGACTGCCAGCCTGTTCGACCACCCTTGGGCGCATCGCGACCTCCCGGATACTCGTATTCGATCGTATACATGAGCACCTCGCCCAGGCCGGTCGAGATCGGTCCCATCGTGGGCTCCGCTCCTTCCGGCAGCGACGCACCGATCGGGGCCAGCCGTTCGTTCACTTGTTGCCGTGCGAAGTAGATGTCGCTGCCTTCTTCGAAGATCGCGGTGACCTGGCTGAAACCGTTACGCGAGATCGAGCGGGTCATCTCCAGCCCCTCGATCCCGGCAAGCCCGGTCTCGATGGGGAAGGTCACCTGCGTCTCCACCTGCGAGGGAGAGAGGGCAGGCGCGCTGGTGTTGATTTGCACCTGCGTGTTGGTGATGTCCGGCACCGCATCGATCGGAAGGCGCAGAAGGTTCATGGCGCCGTAGATCGCTGCGAAGACGGTGAGGACGATGACCG
The DNA here is from genome assembly GCA_009993605.1 of Erythrobacter sp. Lineage (GTDB taxonomy): Bacteria > Pseudomonadota > Alphaproteobacteria > Sphingomonadales > Sphingomonadaceae > Qipengyuania. Next base: position 2,856 of record JAACTB010000003.1, on the reverse strand, counting down.
CCCAGCGGAACCGCACGGCAATGTCGAGGATGGCCCCGATCAAACCGTGGCGATGGCTGCCCGTATCGCTGTGGGTATCCACGGCGGGCTCGTTCTGGGTCTCAGTGACCATGGGTCGCGCCTTCCTTCCCGAGTTCGGCCTTGAGCAGGAAGGCATTGGCCACAGCGATCCGCCATCCCTCCTGAAGACCGGAAAGGATCGTCACTCGACCAGCGGATCGTGTTCCGAGCTCCACGTCGCGAGTCTGGAAGCCGCTCTTCGTCCGGACGAAAACCACGTCGCGTCCTTCGACCACCTGGATAGCGTCTTCCGGCACTGCGATGCGGTCGCGGTCGATTTCGCCCGAAGGCTTAATCCGTGCCTGAAGGAAGGCACCCGGCTGAAGCCCCGGAACGCCGCGTGATAACGACAGGACCGCAGTCGCACTGCGGCTCTCCGGATCGAGCGAAGGCGTGACCGAACGAACCCGGGCGCCGATTTCCCGACCGTCGCCGACCAGCAGCACCGCCTCGTCACCAGGTTGGATGCGAGAGGCTTCGGCCGAAGGCAATGCCACCTCGATCTGGAGTCCATTGGGATCGACCACGCGGTAGAGTTCCTCGCCGGCTTCCACGAAGGCCCCGAGCACAATCGGTGCCGCGGTGATCCTGCCGGCCAGGGGAGAGGTGACCGCCAACGAACGCCCGTCGCCGCTGACGCCAGCTGCCGCTACCGCGGCCTGCGCCCGCTGAAGTTCCGAACGTGCCACGCTGAGATTGGCCTGCGCGGATTCCAGATCCTGGCGCGCCGTGACATTCTCCTCGAACAGGCGCCGTTCGCGTTCGTAGGCGGCCGACAGCTCGTTCACCCGAGCGCGCGCTGCGCTCACCTGGGAGGCGAGAGCAGCAGCATCCGCGCTTTCGATACGGGCGACGGTCTCGCCGCGCGACACATAATCGCCGAGCGTCTTGCCAACGGAGCGGACGACCCCCGAGGCGCGGGCGTCGATACGAGCGGAGGCAGTGGGGCTCGCCGCGACAGTCGCCGGAAAGACAAGCTCGACAGCGGCTCCAGACCGGACGGAGGCCAGCTGTATCCCGGCCTCGCTAATCTGCTCTTCGCTAAGCGTGATCACCCCCTCAGGTGTCTCGGTCGCAGATTCTTGCTGCGCATGCTCATCCTCACCTGCATGGTCGTCGACCTCGGAGGTTGGCCAGAATATCAGCGCCATAGCGCCAACCGCGATGACGATACCGACGAGGATCGCCAGCTTTCTGCGTGTCATTGATATATCCTTCATTGTGCGGCCAGCCCGATCAGTTCGGCTGCGGCCAAGCCCCTCTGCTCGCGGGCGGCGATGAGCGCCTCGCGGATCGTGTCGCGTGCCTCTGCGGCTGCGAGAACTTCGATCAGGGGAAAACGTCCGTTGCGATATCCGATGCGAACGAGGCGCAGCGCCTCCTCCGCCTGCGGGAGCGATGTCTGCGACAGGGTCTCGACGCGCGCTTCGGCACCAAGATACCTTGCCCGGGCCGTGGCGACCGCCTGCTCGTAATCCGCGAGAGCCACCGCTTCGCGGGCATTCGCTGCCCGCAACCGAGCCTCGGCAGCGGCGATGTTGCCCTGGTTCCGGTCGCGAAAAGGAAGGGGGATCGATACGCCGACGAGGAAGGCGTTGTCGCCGCTTTCCCCGAAGCGCCGCACGCCTGCGGAGACCGTCGGATCGGGAATACGCAAACTTCGCTGCCGCTCGATCTCCGCCGCAGCAGCAGTGCTCTCGGCTCGCGCGACCCTATAAGTGAGGCTTTCCTGCGCCTCGGACATAAGCGAAGCGGGCGGATCGATATCCGGAAATTGCGCCGGAACGAGCGGCGCTTCACCGCCGGTCCATAGAGTTGCGAGCGCTGTTCGAGCCGACAGGCTCTCCGCCTCTGCCTCAACCAGCCTCGCCCGCGCTTCGGCAAGGGCCGCATTCGCCCTCAACGCGCGCAAAGGCGGCTCGCGGCCGACCTCCACAAGGACACCGGCAATGCGCGCCAGTTCCTCGCTACGCGCCACGACATCTTCGGCAAGTTCGACCCGCGCAGCCGCTGCAGCAGCCGCGAGATATCGCTCGCGCACCAGCCGTCCCAGTTCAACCGTGGTAAGGTCGGCCCGGAGAGATGCCAGGTCGGCCTGGGCTTCGGCCGCACCGATCCGCGCGGAGCGCTTGCCGCCGAGTTCGAGACGCTGACCGACGGAGAGCGTATATTCGGTAGACTGGAGACCCGAGAATGCGCCGCTGCCGGCGACGTTCTCGACGTCGAACGAGATTTCGGGGTTCGGGCTCAGGCGAGCCTGATCGACAAGCGCGACCGCCGCGTCGGTTTCCGCGCGGGGGCCCACGAGGCGGGGGTTGGTGGTGGCGGTATCGGCCTCAGCGGCGACCCCGCTGAGTTCAAGGGCGTCGTCGAGCGTGACGACACGCGGGTCCTGCGCGCTGGCAGGTCCCGTGGACAGGGCGAGTATCAGCCCCCAGATGGGGGCTGCTCGCCACGATATGGCGAACATGGATGGGTATTCCTCTGCTGACGTTCAGTTCGGCGTCGGAAAACAGGTCCGACGCGCGGCGAACGTCAGGCGCGAGGAGGGGGCGTTGCCAGTTCGGCCAGATTGGACGCGAAAGAGGGCTGGTCGCCAGCGCGTAGGCCGCTCATTACCAAGCCCAAGGTGAAGGCGTCAGACGACCGTCCGACGGCCTGCGAAGCATGATGGCAATGGCCATGCGCACATGCGCCGTGCTTCTCCGGGCCACGGTCATCATCGCCAAGCTCGTCGTGCTGCTCGAGTTGGGATGCTACCGGAGGCTCTCCCGCGCATTCGGCCGCTTCCGCCAC
>JAACTB010000002.1 GCA_009993605.1 Erythrobacter sp. | reverse complement strand
CGGCACGCCACCGTGCGATGGGCCACGCGGTTCCCGAAGGTGAATGTGCGCCGACGGGTCACGAAAACGATAACCATGGCGCTATGGATCACTCGCAGATGGACCATTCGCAGATGGACCATTCGACCATGAGCCAGGATGCAGGCACGGACCAGCAAGCAACCGGCGAAGAGGTAGACCATTCGACCATGGATGATTCGGCCATGGGTCACGGAGGCATGCCTGCTTATATACCTTCAGGACCGCCTCCCGCCGCAGCGGGTTCAGGTCCGGCGAACGCCGCAGATGCCTACTGGGGCGTCGAAGCCATGGACGAGGCCCGTGAACGGCTGCGTCATGAGCAGGGCGGCCAACAGTATTTCTGGTTCCAGGGTGACCGCGTCGAGTATCGCGCCCGCGAGGACGCCGATGGCTACCTATTCGACCTGCAAGGCTATTACGGCGGCGATCTCGGCAAGTTCTGGTTCAAGTCCGAAGGTGAAGGCAGTTTCGGCGAGGACATCGAAGGGGCCGAGGTGCAGGCGCTCTACAGCCGCGCCATCGCGCCTTTCTTCGACTTGCAGGCCGGCATCCGGCAGGACTTCGCTCCGATGGACCGCACCTACGCCGTTGTGGGTATCCAAGGTCTCGCGCCCTACCTGTTCGAGATCGATGCTGCCGCATTCCTGTCCGACAAGGGCGACTTGACTGCTCGCGTTGAGGCAGAACTCGACCAACGTATCACGCAGAGGCTCATCATCCAGCCACGGGTAGAGGCCTCATTCTCGGCGCAGGACGTGCCCGAACTGGGCATCGGTGCGGGACTCGACAGTATCGAGGCCGGAGTGCGCCTACGATACCACATCGCCCGCGAGTTCGCGCCCTACATCGGGATCGACCAGGAATGGCGGATCGGCCAAAGCGCCGACTACGCGCGTGCGGAAGGCGAGGATCCGAGCGTTACGAACTACGTAATCGGCATGCGGTTCTGGTTCTAGCCGCCATCTTTGTTGTTCGCCTCACAATTGGGGTCCTGCCCTGTCACGGCAATGAGATCCATCTCGCAGTTCCTTGCAAGGCAGGCCTCCAACGTCGCGTGCTCTATCCCGAACCGCGACGACACACGCTTCCTGATTGCTAGTTTCAGAATTTCAAACCGCTCGAGCGACGAACTGGAAGGAACGATATGCACTTCGAGGGCGCGGCGGTGCTCTCCCAGGTTCCAGACATGCAGATGGTGGATGCTTTCGACGCCGTCAATCGCCTCGAGTTCGTCCATGATTTCTTGCAGTTCGACGTCATCGGGCACTGCTCCCATAAGCAGGCGGACCGTGCGCGGCATCAACGAAAGCCCCTGCCAGATCACATAGGCGGCGATGATGACGGTGATGACCAGATCGGCCACGTAGAGATCGTATAGCAGGATTAGGACCCCTGCGACGATCACACCGACAGAGGCCATTGCATCGGACACATTGTGCAGGAACGCCGCCTTCATGTTGATGCTGTCCTTGGCGCCGCGGTGGGTGATGAAGGCAGTCACCAGATCGATCACCAATGCCACGCCCGCAACGGCGATCACCGTCCATCCTTCGATGGGCTGCGGATCGGCGAAGCGATTGATCGCTTCCACGAGTAGATAGAAGCCGATGATGAGCAGCGTCGTCAGATTGATGAGCGCAGCGACGACCTCGCCCTGCGCATAACCGAACGTCATCCGTCTGTCGGCGGGACGCCTGCCGATCCTACGGGCGAACCACGCCAACCCGAGGGAGGCTGCGTCACTGAAGTTGTGAAGGGCGTCGGCAATGAGAGCCAGCGAACCCGAAACTATCCCGCCGACGATCTGAGCGAGCGTAAGCAGGACGTTGATCGCGACCGCAAAGATCAGCTGGCGATCGCTCAGGTTCTCCTCGCCGTGGCTGTGGCCGCCATGCCCACCATGTGTGTGATGATTGCTCATGTTCGGAACTGATCCCCCTTGCGATGCTCGCTCCCTTCCTCGTCATGAATATCCATGTGGGCATCGCGCAGGATCTGGATGCCGCCATAAAGGGCAATGCATGCTACAGCGACGCCTACCACCAGGTCTGGCCAATTCGCGCCGGTGAGCATCACGACGATCCCCGCGATGATGATTCCGCCATTGGCAATAAAATCATTGAAGCTGAAGGTCGTCGCTGCGCGCATGCTGACGTCCTTGTCCTCCGTCCGCTGGAGCATCCGCAGGCAGATCAGATTCACCACGGCTGCGACTGCCGCCATCGCGAGCATCATGAGTCCACCTGGCTCCGAGCCTTCCACGAACCGACGCACGGCATCGGCAATGACACCTGCCGCGAATGCCAAGAGCATGACCCCGGAGAACCGCGCCGCACCACGCTGCCAAATGCCCGAGCGGGCCAGCGCGAGCAGGCTGAGCGCATAGACTATCGCGTCGGACGAGTTGTCGAGCCCGTTCGCCAAGAGCGCGTTCGAGTCCGCGAAATATCCGACGACGAAGAACCCGATTGCGATCGCGACGTTCAGCCAGAGCACGAGCCACAGCGTTCGGCGCTTCCCGGCCAAATCGAGATCGATATCATGGTCGCCACTCATGCCGTGTCCTCCCCGGAGCGGACCCAGCTCTTGGCAACCTGATGCTGCGAGGATTCAAAGAATTTCATTTCGGCGCGGATGAGAGGATCGGAGAGCTTGGTGCCCCATTCCTCCCATTTCGCATCGCCGACGATGGCGATCCTGCCAAAGCTGTCCTGATGATGCGCGTCGAACTTGAGGTCGCGCCATAGTCCAGGCAGATCCCAGCCTGCAAAATCGGGCGCGAGTTCGATTACCATCGGCAGCTTGCCGGGCTTTCGCCCGACAAGCTGTTCGAACCGAGGCACGAAGTCATCGTAATCCGACCTTTCGAGTTGGCCACTAGCACGTATCCACAGCAGCCCGTTCTCTTCATCTATCTTCAACATCGTATTCTCCTTTCTCGGACTATCATGCGATGTCCGTCAGCTCGCGCTGCTCGTCGCTGGTCACATTCCGACGCATGCGATCCCACCACTTCTCGCGCCAGCTGCGCTCATTGTCCGATTGATTGAGCACGAGCCGCGCGATCGCGGGCAGGACGAAGAGCGTGAGCGCGGTCGCGGTAATCAATCCGCCGATCACGACAGTGGCCAGTGGACGCTGGACTTCCGCACCCGTCCCGGTCGCAAGGGCCATCGGCACGAAGCCAAGCGAGGCCACCAAAGCTGTCATCAGCACCGGTCGCAGTCTCGCCAATGCACCATCGCAGATCGCCTCATCGAGAGGCAGTCCCTTGTCGAGCCGCTGGCGTATCGCGGTCATCATCACGAGCCCGTTCAATACCGCGACACCCGATAGGGCGATGAAGCCCACTGCGGCGGACACCGAGAACGGCATTCCCCGTAAGGCAAGCGCGAAGACCCCGCCTGCCAGCGCCATCGGGATCGCGCTGAAGACCGCGAGTGCCGGAACCCACCCGCCGAGCGCCATGAACAGGAGCAGCAACACCAGCGCGAAGCAGACCGGAACGACGAGGGCGAGCCTTGCCTGCGCAGCTTGGAGGTTCTGATATTGCCCGCCCCATTCGATGAAGGATGCAGCCGGCAATTCGACGCTTTCGGAGACGCCTGCCCGGGCCTCTTCGACAAACGACCCGAGATCGCGTTCGCGCACGTTCGCCGACACGATCACCAATCGGCGACCCTGCTCCCGGCGAACCTCGGCGAGACCATCGACCACCTGGAAATCCGCCAGCGTGCGAAGCGGAACCGTGACCCCGCTTTCGAGGACTATGGGAAGAGCGCCGAGCTGATCGAAATCGTCACGAGTCGCATCTTCGAGCCGCACGACGACATCGAACCGGCGGTCACCCTCGAAAACGAGCCCCGCCGGGCGGCCGCCGAGCGCGATGGCCACGGATTGCGCGACCTCTTCCACGGTCAGACCGTAGCGGGCGATCGTCGGACGATCGAAGGCGATGTCGAGCGTAGGAAAGCCAGTGACCTGCTGGACCTTAACGTCAGCAGCACCCTCGACGCCGCGCAGCACCTCGGCCACTTCTCCGGCTGAACGGGTCAGCGCGGTAAGGTCGTCTCCGTAGAGCTTGACCGCCACGTCGCCGCGAACACCCGCGATCAGCTCGTTGAAGCGCAGTTCGATGGGTTGGCTGAACTCGTAGAGGTTGCCCACCAGACCGCTGAGCGACTCCTCCATCTGCGCGACGAGTTCATCCTTCGACAGGTCGGGATCGGGCCACTCTTCGCGCGGCTTCAAGATCACGTAGGCGTCGGACGCGTTCGGCGGCA
>JAACTB010000011.1 GCA_009993605.1 Erythrobacter sp. | reverse complement strand
GTCTTCTGGCATCCCAAGGGCTATCGCATCTGGCGCGAGCTCGAAGCCTATATGCGCCGCAAGATGGACAATGGCGGCTATCGCGAAATCAAGACGCCGCAGCTGATGGACGTGCGCCAGTGGGAACAGTCCGGCCACTGGGGCAAATATGCCGAGAACATGTTCGCGGTGCCCGACATGGTCCCCGAAGTCGACGATAGCGGCGCCGGTTCGCACCCCACGGTGGCGAAGGACGCCGACTGGATGGCGATCAAGCCGATGAACTGCCCGGCGCACGTCCTCGTCTTCAAGCAGGGGATCACCAGCTATCGCGACCTGCCGATCCGCTTGGGCGAGATGGGCTGCTGCCACCGCAACGAACCGCATGGCGCGCTCCACGGCCTGATGCGCGTGCGCCAGTTCACGCAGGACGATGCGCATATCTTCTGCACCGAGGAGCAGGTGGTCGAAGAAGTGCGCAAGTTCTGCGCGCTGGCCGATGCGGTCTACAAGGATTTCGGCTTCACCTATCACGTCAAGCTGGCGCTGCGCCCCGAAAAGCGCTTCGGGAGCGAGGCCGATTGGGACAAGGCCGAACAGGAATTGCGCGATGCCGTGGCCGAAGCGGGCATGGCGAACGAGGAGTACGGCTGGGAAGAACTGCCCGGCGAAGGCGCGTTCTATGCGCCCAAGCTGGAATGGCACCTGACCGATGCGATTGGGCGGACCTGGCAGGTCGGCACGATCCAGGGCGACCGCGTGCTGCCCGATCGTCTCGACGCAAGCTATGTCGGCGAGGATGGCGAGAAGCACCGCCCCGTCATGCTGCACCGCGCGATCTTCGGATCGTATGAACGCTTCATCGGGATCCTGATCGAGCACTTCGCCGGGCGACTCCCCGTCTGGCTCGCCCCGGTCCAAGCCGTGGTCGCGACCATCGTTTCGGATGCGGACGACTATGCGAAGGAAGCCGTGGCGAAGCTGGAAGCGGCGGGTATCCGCGTCGAAAGCGACCTGCGCAACGAGAAGATCAACTACAAGGTGCGCGAACATTCGCACGCCAAGGTCCCGCATCTCCTCGTCGTCGGCAATCGCGAAGCGGAAGAAGGCACCGTCGCCGTCCGCACGCTCGGCGAGCAACAGCAGAAGGTGATGCCCTTGGACGAAGCGATCGCCATGCTGAAAGACGCCGCGACTCCGCCCGATCTGAAACAGGGCTAGGCCTTCGCGATGGACCTGCTGGCCGGATACGGCACGGCGGCGATATTCGCCGCGCTTCTCGCTGCGTTCGGCTCGGCCTTCGTGCGCGGACTGACCGGGTTCGGGATGGCGATCCTGCTGGTGCCGATCCTGGCGCTGGCGCTCTCGCCCGTCCATGCGGTGCTGCTGACCAATTTCCTGTCGGTCTTCATCGGCCTCTCGGAAATCCGCAGGCTGCTGCGGAATGCGGAAAGGTCGGCGTGGATCATTATCGCGCTCGTCGCGGTGACAACACCGCTGGGGCTCTATGCGCTCAGCCTGACCACGCCCGCAATCGCGCGAGTCGTCATCGCCTTCATCGCGCTGTCGGCCTTCGTCGCGATCCTCCTGCCGCGACGGGGCGCGATGGATCATCACCCGGCGACCACCGGCGGCGTGGGTATCTTGAGCGGGTTGATGACCGGATATGCCGGGATGCCGGGGCCGCCGGTCGTGCCCTATTACGTCGGGCGCGACATCGCGCGCGAGACGGCAAAGGCCTCGATGCTGCTGATCTTCACCTGCGCGTCGAGCGCGGGCCTCGTCAGCGGCGCGGCGCTCGGCGTGCTGCAATGGAATTTGGCCCTGCTCGCAGCGCTGCTGTTCCCCGCCGTATTGGTCGGCAACAGATTGGGCGACCGGCTGTCGGGCCGGATCGCGGACCGGACCTGGCGGGTCTGTGTGGGCGTGGTGCTCGGCGCGGCGGCCTTGGCCGCGCTGATAAAGGCGATTGTGTGAAGGTGGCTAGCTGAAGCCGCTCAGAGCGGCAGGATCGGCCCTGCGAAAGCAAGCGCGAGGCCGCAGGCGCCGACGATCAGCGAGCGCAACAGGTCCGTGGGACGCAGCGCGGCAAAAGGAGTGCGGACGAGAGCGATAGCCTTGGCCATGTTCCCGTTTTCGCGCGGAAACCCTAACGAACGGTTAAGCGCACCATTCCGCCGCGGGCATCTGCTGGCTGGCGCAGTGGAAGCCGCCGCCGCCCGCCAGCACCGCATCGCCGGGCAGGCCGATGGTGGCGCGGTCGGGAAACAGATCGCCGATCGCCGCCACGCCTTCCTCGTCGTGCAGGCTGCCGAAGGTCGGCACCACCACGAGGTTCGAGGTGATGGCGAAATTGGCGTAGCTTGCCGGTTCGACATGATCCCCGCTGGTCACGAGGCCGGGTGAGGGGATGCGGACGAGGTCGATTCCCGCCGCCTTGATCCGGTCCGCCGCATCGTCATAGATCGCGGCGTTGGGATCGTCCTTGCCCGTCGCCTGCGGCAGGGCGATCCGGCCCGGCGCCACGAAGCGCGCGAGATTGTCCACGTGCCCGTCCGTATGGTCGTTGACGAGGCCATCGCCCAGCCACAGCACGCGCGTGAAGCCGAGATCGCGCTTCAGCCTCGCCTCGATCTCTTCGCGTGAGAGATCGGGATTGCGATTGGGATTGAGCAGGCATTGCTCGGTCGTCACGACGAGGCCCGTTCCGTCCCCGTCGATCGCGCCACCTTCCAATATCCAGCCGGCGGTATCGAGCGGCAGCCCGGCATCGCGCGCCAGTTCGGCCCCGATGGTCTGGTCGCCTTCCATCAGATATTTGCCACCCCAGCCGTTGAACTGGAAGCGACGCGCGACGCGCTTATTGCCGTCGCTCAGCACCAGCGGCCCGGTATCGCGCAGCCAGACATCGCCATAATCGCGCCGCTCCAGCGTCACCGCAGCGCTCGTCAGCTGGCGCGCCCGCGCTTCGTTGGCGGCGTCGCGGACCAGCAGGCGGACTTCCTGCCCGCTTTCGGCGACCGCATTGGCGAACGCCGCGATCTGCTCCTGCGCGCGGCCCAGAACGTCGGGCCATTCCTCCGCATCATGGGGGAAGCCGATCCAGAGCCAGTCCTGCTTCGCCCATTCGGGCGGCATGATCGGGATATCGCTTGGCATCGGCAGGCTCCGGTATTGGGCGGGCAAAGAGAATAATGGGCGGGCGCCCTGTCGCACCTCGCACCTTGCGGGGCAAGCGCGTGGCGGGCATGCGATCGGGCGATGGCCGCCGCACTCTCATCCTCTCCCGACTGGGCCGGTGCCCTGGCGCGGGCGCGCGCGCATTCCCCCTTCCTGTCGCGCGCGCTGGAGCGTTTGCCCGCGATCGAGGCGTTGCTGGAGGCGGGGCAGATCGAGGAGGCGCTGCTCGCGGCCAAGGCGGCGGGCGAGGATATCGAGGACACCGGCGTTGCGCTCCGGCGCGAGCGGCTGGCGCTGGCGCTGGCTCTGGCGGTGGGCGATCTGGCCGGAGGTCTCGAACTCGACCGCGTGATGCGCGAATTGTCGACCTTTGCCGATCGCGCGCTCCACGCCGCGATCGCCGCCTCGATCGCGCGCCGGGTGCCGGGTGCCGCGCCCGATGGGATGATCGGCCTCGCGCTCGGCAAGCATGGGGCGGGCGAGCTCAATTACAGTTCGGACATCGATCCGATCCTGATCTATGATCCCGACACATTGCCCCGGCGCGAGCGGGACGAGCCGGGCGAGGCGGCGCAGCGTTATGCCCGCGAGACGGTGCGGCTCCTGTCCGAGACGACGCCCGAAGGATACGTCTTCCGCGTCGATCTGCGTCTGCGCCCAGCATCCGAGGTCAGCCCGCTCGCGATCCCGATCGGCGCGGCGACGACGCATTACGAAAGCTCGGCGCTCGCGTGGGAGCGCGCCGCCTTCATCCGTGCGCGCGCGGCGGCGGGCGACATCGCGGCGGGCGAGCGCTTCCTCGATGCGATCCGCCCCTTTGTTTGGCGGCGCAGCCTCGATTTCGGCGCCATCGACGAGATCCGGCGGCTGACCGCGCGCATCCGCGACAGCCATTCCGGGCCGACGGAGGCCGGGCCGGGCTTCAACCTCAAGCTCGGGCGCGGCGGCATTCGCGAGATCGAATTCTTCGCCCAGACCCATCAGCTGGTCCATGGCGGACGCGATGCCTCGCTGCGGGGGCGGGGCACGCGCGCAGCGCTCGATGCGCTGGCGGCGACGGGGCATATCCCGCCCGACACTGCGCGCATTCTGGGCGAGGCCTATGAGCGACTGCGCACGATCGAACATCGCCTGCAGATGGTCGCCGACCGCCAGACGCACAGCCTTCCCGAGGGCGAAGCGCTGGAGAATGTCGCGCATCTTCACGGGCTCGAAAGCGGGGCGGCTCTGGTCGATCTGGTGGCAAAGACTTGCGCTCCCGTGGCCGAGCTGTTCGGCGAACTGATCGCGGAGGACGGCGGCGCGCCCGCCTCTCCCGCCGCGGCGAATAGGCTGGAAGAGCTGGGATTCTCCGATGCCGAGAGCGTGTCGCAGCGGATCGCGCGCTGGAGCGATGGCCGCTATCGCGCGCTGCGCAGCACGGCGGCGGTAAGTGCGTTCGACGCGATCCTGCCCGATCTGATCGAAGCGATTGCCGAAAGCGAAGCGCCCGACCACGCGCTCGCGCGGTTCGAGACCCTGCTCGAAAAACTGCCCAGCGCGATCAACCTCTTTCGCCTCCTCGAAGCGCGACCTGGCCTCTTCCAACTGCTCGTCGATTGCCTGACGCTCGCCCCGCCGCTCGCCGACGAACTGGCGCGCAGGCCCGAATTGCTCGACGCGCTGATCGATCGCTCGGCCTTCGACCTTCCCGGCGATGTCGCGGCTCTCATGGACCGGATGGCGCGGGGCGAGCGCGGGGACGATTACGAACGCAAGCTCGATCGCATCCGCGTGGTGACGGGCGAGCAGCGCTTCGCGCTGGGCATGCAATTGATCGAAGCGCAGCAGGACCCGCTCGATGTGGCGAGCGCCCTGTCCCGCGTGGCCGAGGCGGCGCTGAACGTCGCACTCGATGCGGCGCAGGCGGAATTCGCAGGTTCTCACGGCCGCTTCGTCGATGGCGAGCTGGTGGTGCTCGGCCTTGGGCGCTTGGGTGGTGGGGCGCTGACTCATGCGTCCGATCTCGACATCGTCTACCTGTTCACGGACGGCGCGATCGGAGCGGAATCGGACGGGGGCCGTCCTTTGGGAAGGACGCTCTATTTCAATCGCCTCGCCCAGCGCGTCAGCGCCGCGCTCAGCGTGCCGACCGCCGAGGGGGCCCTTTACGAAGTCGATACCCGGCTGCGGCCACAAGGGGCTCAGGGGCCGCTGGCGGTGGGGATCGACGGCTTTGCCCGCTATCAGCGCGAGGATGCCTGGACCTGGGAACACATGGCGCTGATGCGCAGCCGCGTGGTGGCCGGATCGGATGCGGCGCGTTCACGGATCGAGGCGATCGTGCGCGAGATCGCCACTATGCCCCGCGATCCCGAAAAATTGCGCGAGGACGTCCTCGCCATGCGCACCGAGATGGCGTCACATAAAGCCGCCAAGGGCCCGCTCGATGCAAAGTTGCTGCGCGGCGGGTTGGTCGACCTCGAATTCCTCGTCCACTTCCTGCAATTGCGCGATCGCACCGCGCTGACGCCCGATTTGAGCGTCGCGCTGAAAGACCTCGCCGAAACGGGACTGGTGGACGAGGATCTGCGGGAGGCGCATCGCTTTCTCACGCGGCTTCTCGTCGGTGCGCGCCTGCTCGCCCCCGATCAGCATCCGCCGGGCGGGGAAGCGCGGCAGGTTCTGGCGCGCCTCGTCAGATGCGACGATTTTCCCGCCGTGCTGGCCGCGCTCGGCCGTGCGAGGGCCTGCGTCGCCGACCATTGGGCGCGCCTATTTAACATCGAACTGGAGATCACATGACCGACACGACCTACGGCCCCGGCGACACTCTGCCCGACATCGCGCTCGAAACGATCGACGGCAGCGAGGTGAAGCCGTCCGATTTCAAGGGGCGCAAACTGGTGCTGTTCTTCTACCCCAAGGACAACACGCCCGGCTGCACCACCGAGGCGAAGGATTTCTCTGCGCTGCGCCCCGATTTCGATGCCGCGGGCGTGGCCCTGTTGGGTGTGAGCAAGGATTCAGCCCAGAAGCACAGGAATTTCATCGCCAAGCATGATCTCACTGTCGATCTCGCCACCGATGCGCAGGACGGCGGCCTGTCCGACGCGCTCGGCGTGTGGACGGAGAAAAAGATGTACGGGAAAACCTTCATGGGCATGGTTCGCACGACCTATTTGATCGGCGAGGACGGGCGCATATTGCGCGTCTGGCCCAAGGTGAAGGTGAAGGGCCACGCCGAAGAGGTGCTGGCCGCGGCGCGCGAAGCGTGAGCGGTAAGCCCGGCCTCTCGCTTGCGATCCGCAAGGCATTATTGACTGGAGAGGCGGGCGGGAAGGTCTTCGCGGCGCGGCAGGTGGCGCGGGACTGGCGGCTGGGGCGGTTGCGCTTCGATCTCGGCGAGGCGGAGGCCGCATCTATGCCCGATCGGCCGGTCTGGCCCGAGGGCCTCGACTTGCTGCCGCCCTCGCAGATGCCGAAACGCGGCAAGGGCGGGTCGGAACGCGGGCGAATCGCCCTGTGGCATGCGCTCGCCCATATCGAATTCGTCGCGATCGATCTGGCGCTCGACATCGTCGGGCGTTTCGGCGGCCAGATGGGCGAGGAATTCGCGTCCGACTTTCTCGGCGTCGCGGCGGACGAGGCGATGCATTTCGCCCTGCTCGATCGCAAGCTCGCCTCGCTCGGTTCGCAGTATGGCGCGCTGCCCGCGCATGACGGCTTGTGGCAAGCGGCGCGCGATACGGCGGGCGATGTCGGTGCGCGTTTGGCGGTGGTGCCGATGGTTTTGGAGGCGCGAGGCCTCGACGTCACGCCTGCGACTCGTGACCGCGTGGCGTCATCGGGTGATTCGCGCGGCGCCCAGATCCTGCAACGCATCCTTGACGACGAAATCCGGCACGTTGCCCTTGGCACCAAGCACTTTTCGCGGGTGGCGGCGGCGCGCGGCGAAAACCCGCCGGAATTGTGGCGAAAATTGGTCGAAAGCCATTTTGCAGGGGCTATCAAACCGCCATTCAACGACTCAGCGCGTCGATCAGCCGGTTTATCGCTAGAGTTCTACGGCGCACTTGCTTCGTAAACTTCTCTCCGCCACCCCACAATGCACGAGACGTCGGGGGGTTCCGGCGGTGATGAAAATAGATCGATAACCCAAGGGATTGGGGTTCGATCGGGTCCGGGGGATCGGGCCTTCGCAGTATGGACGGGTCACATATGACGAAGCTTTTCAACCACGCTCTGCGGACGCTCGCTCTCGGCCTGGGTGCCGCTGGCCTGATGGCCGCCGCACCCGCCGCCGCTGAAAGCGCGAACTCCGCGGCGATGGTTCCGGCGGTCGATATGCCGGCGAAGGATACGGCCGGTTCCACGGTCACCACCGCTGATGGCGATCGCCAGTTCGAGCAGCTGTTCGCCAGCTGGGAACGCATGGACAAGGTTTCGGCCGGCATCGCGACCACGCCGGTTTCGGTACCCTCCGCCATGCCGCTGACCGATGCCCGGCTTTCGAGCGGGTACGGCATGCGCAACCACCCGGTGCTCGGTGGGATGCGCGGCCACAAGGGCGTCGACCTCGCCGCGCCGACCGGCACCCCGGTCTACGCCACGGCGGACGGTTTCGTCAGCAAGGCGGACTGGTTCTCGAGCTACGGCAAGTATATCTCGATCGAACACGGCGCTTCGCTCCAGACGCGCTTCGCCCATCTGTCCGACATGGTCGTGTCGGCGGGCGACAAGGTGAAGAAGGGCGATCTGATCGGTTATGTCGGTTCGACCGGCCGTTCGACTGGTCCGCACCTCCACTACGAAGTCCGCGTCGATGGCGTCGCGGTCGATCCGTCGCCCTATATGGTCGCCTCGGACGATCACCGCGATCACGCGCTGGCGCTGCTTTCCGCGGAATAATTGCAAAACCATGCGGCTCCCCTCGATATGAGGAGCGGCAGCATTCAAAGGCGGCTGGGGGCATCCCCGGCCGCCTTTTGCTTTGCCCCCTTCCGATCCATGGGTTAGGTTTCGTCCTGCAACCAGATCGCGCACACCCGGACAAAGCGGGGGCGCCTTTGCGGGAGAGAGACATGCACCCCATCGCGCACGCGCAGGCGCGCCCGGACCATCCGGCCATCATCATGGCGGGCAGCGGCGAGACGGTCAGCTATCGCGCGATGGACGAGACCGCCAATCGCTTCGCCCGGCTGTTGCGCACGCGCGGCGTGGGCAGGGACGGGCATTTCGGCCTCCTGATGGAGAACAATTCGCTCTATCTCCAGCTGGTCTGGGGATCGCAGCGTTCGGGCGCGATGATGGTGCCCATCTCCACCCGCCTGACCGCGCCCGAAATCGCTTATATCCTGCGCGATTGCGATGCGAAGCTGCTGGTCACCTCAACCTATTTCGCGGATCGGATCGAGGCCCTGCGCGCGCTTTGCCCGGAATGCGAGTTCCTGGTTCTGGACGGCGAAGGGGAGGAAGACCTTGGCGCTGCTCTGGCCGACCAGTCGGACGCACCGCTCTCAGATCCCGTGCCCGGCCAATACATGCTCTATTCCAGCGGAACCACGGGCCGCCCCAAGGGGGTGCGCCCGCGCGCGCCCGACAGCGACGACATCCAGGCGCCAGTCCCCCTCGTCGGCCTCGCGATGATGGGGGCGGGAATGCCTGCCGATGGATCGATGGTCTATCTTTCGCCCGCGCCGCTCTATCACGCTGCGCCGCTGGGCTGGTGCACCACCGCCCACAGGCTCGGCGGGACGGTGGTCGTGATGGAGAAATTCGACCCCGAAACCGCGCTTAAGGCGATCGAGCGTTACGGCGTGAGCGACAGCCAGTGGGTCCCGACCCATTTCGTGCGAATGCTGAAACTCGAACCCGAGCAGCGCGCGGGATACGATCTGTCGAGCCACCAGCGCGCGCTCCACGCCGCCGCGCCCTGTCCGGTCCCGGTGAAGCAGGCGATGATCGAATGGTGGGGCGAAATCGTGAACGAGTATTACGCCGGGTCCGAAGGGATCGGGATGACGCTGGTAAAGGCGCAGGAATGGCTGGAGCGGCCCGGCACGGTCGGCAAGGCAATCTTCGGGAAGCTTCACATCTGCGGGCCGGATGGCGCGGAATTGGCGGCGGGCGAAGACGGCCTGATCTATTTCGAGAACGAGACTCTGCCGACCTATCACAACGATCCCGCCAAGACGGCGGAGGCGATGCATCCCGAAGGCTGGATGACGCTGGGCGATATCGGCCATATCGATGCGGAGGGCTATCTCTACCTCACCGACCGCAAGAGCCACATGATCATCTCCGGCGGGGTTAACGTCTATCCCCAGGAGGTCGAAAACCTCCTCGTCAGCCATCCCAAGGTGATGGACGCCGCCGTGATCGGCGCGCCCGATCCCGATCTGGGCGAACGTGTCGTCGCCGTGGTCCAGCCGGTGACGATGGACGAGGCAGGCGAGCAGCTGGAGGCGGAGCTGCGCGCCTATCTTGAACCGGAATTGAGCCGCATCAAAATGCCGCGCCTGTTCGAATTCCGCAGCGAACTGCCGCGCGAGGCGAACGGCAAGCTCTACAAGCGCGAATTGCGAGACGAATTCGCCGCTCGTGCGCAGGCGGACGCCTGAGCCGCACAAAGCCGCCATTCCGGTGCGGAAATCGAACTCCGTTCGTCGCATATTCCTACGGAAAATGACCGATTTCTGCTAGGTGATCCACATCGCTAACACAGCAGGCCGATGCGCTCGTTTCGGTGGTGGAAGCGGGTGTCGAAGCCTATAAGCGAGAGGGGGGAATTATGACGTTGCTCGAACCGCACAACCTGCCTTTCGCCATCGCGATGGGGCTCATCGTGCTGCTGGCGCTGGTCCAGCTGCTGGGGCTTGGAGATTGGGGCGCGGACGCCGATATCGATCTCGAGGCCGGGGCGGATGCCGATGCCGCGCTTCAACCGGGGATGATGGAAGGGTTCCTGACCCTGCTCGGCCTCGGGCGCGTGCCTCTGACGATCTGGCTGGCGCTGTTCCTGCTGATGTTCGCAGGGATCGGCCTCAGCATACAGGAACTGGCGGAGAGCCTGACCGGCGCGCCGCTTTATTCCTGGCTCGCGGCCGTGATCGCAGGGGCTGCGGCAGTGCCGGTAACGGGGGTGCTCGCCCGCCCGCTGGGGGCGGTCCTGCCCAAGGATCATACGACCGCCGTCAGCACGCAAAGCCTGATCGGTCGCCGCGCCACGATTACCGATGGCGTCGCGCGCGCCGGATCGCCTGCGCGTGCCCGCGTCCGCGATGTGCACGGCCAGGCGCATTACGTGATGGTGGAGCCGCACGAACAGTCGAGCGAGCTGCATTCGGGCGACGAGGTCCTCCTTGTCCGCCGGGAAAAGAACCAATTTTACGCGACCGCGATGGCCGAGCGCCGCCTGTCGCCAAACTGATTATCGTTAGGGGGTATTGATGGAAGACCTGTTCGGAACGTCTTTGGTGGTGCTGGTCGGGGGCGTGATCTTCGCGCTCATCGTGATCACCTTCCTTTTGAAGATGTATCGCCGCGCCTCGAAGGAAATCGCCTTCGTGCGCACCGGCGTCGGCGGCGAAAAGGTCGTGATGAACGGCGGCGCGCTGGTTCTGCCGGTGTTCCACGAGACCATGCCGGTCAACATGAACACGCTGGTCCTCAGCGTGGTGCGCCGCGATGGCGAGGCGCTGATCACGCTCGATCGCCTCAGGATCGACGTGAAGGCGGAATTCTACGTCCGCGTAAAGCCCGATAGCGAAGCAATCGCCATGGCCGCGCAGACCTTGGGCCAGCGCACCATGCAGCCCGAAATGCTCAAGGACCTCGTAGAGGGCAAATTCGTCGACGCGCTGCGTTCGGTCGCGGCGGGCATGACGATGAACGAGCTGCACGAACAGCGCGCCGATTTCGTCCAGAAGGTGCAGCAGGTTTCGTCCAACGATCTCGCCATGAACGGGCTCGAACTCGAATCGGTCTCGCTGACCGGGCTCGACCAAACCTCGATCGAACACTTCAACGCCAACAACGCTTTCGACGCGGAAGGTCTGACGAAGCTGACCGAGCAGATCGAGGCGCGCAAGAAACTGCGCAACGACATCGAGCAGGACACGCGCGTCCAGATGGAAACCAAGAACCTGGAGGCCGCGCAGAAGAGCTTCGAGATCAGCCGCGACACCGAATATGCCCGGCTGGAGCAGGAGCGCGAGGTCGAAGTGCGCCGCGCTGCCCAGTCTTCCGAAATCGCCCGCACTCAGGCCGAGCGTACGCGCGAGGCCGATGCCGCGCGGATCGAGGCCAAGAAGCAGGTCGACGCCCAGCAGATCGAGGCCGATCGCCTGGTCGAGGAAGCCCGCATCGACCAGCAGCGCGCGCTCGAGATCGCGCGGCAGGAACAGCAGATCGCGGTCCAGAACAAGAGCCGCGAGGAAAGCCAGGCCAAGGCCGATGCGGACGAGGCGCGCGCCAAGGCCGTCGCCGCGGAAGAACAGGTCGCGACCAGCCGCGAGACCGAAATCGCCGAGCGTCAGAAGCGCATCGAACTGATCGAAGCCTCGAAGCAGGCCGAGCGTGACGCGATCAAGATCCGCGTCGATGCCGAAGCGGAAAAGGACGCGGCCCAGAACCGCGCCGAAGCCGCCCGCCGCGAAGCCGAGGGCGAGGCCGAGGCCGAAAAGCTGCGCGCCGAAGCCGCGCGCGTCCGTTTCGAAGTGGAGGCCGCGGGCCAGCGCGCCATCAACGAGGCCGCCAACATCCTCTCGATGGAGCAGATCAGCCTGCAGACCAAGCTGGCGCTGCTCAAGGTCCTGCCCGACGTCATCCGCGAGAGCGCCAAGCCAATGGAGGCGATCGATTCGATCAAGATCGTCCAGGTCGACGGGCTGACGAATGGCGGCGGAAAGGGGCAAGGCGGCGCGCAGGGGTCGGGAAGCTCAGGCAATCTCGCCACCGACGCGGTCAGCGCGGCGCTCGCTTATCGCGCGCAGGCCCCGGTCCTCGACGGGCTGATGAAGGAGTTGGGCCTCGACGGGTCGAACCTGTCCGGCCTCGTCAAAGGCGCCGCGTTCGACGAAGACGAGGAGGAGACCTTCACAAAGGATGCGGGGCCGAAGGATGCGAAGGCTCTGGTCGCCCGCCAGCGCGGCAATGGCTCCGACGGACAAGCGGCCAAGGCCGATAAGTCGCAGGGCGAGGATCACGAGCCCGCCGACGCTTGAACCGGGGCCAGGGAGCGCGACTTCGGTCGCGCTTCCCGGCCTTCGCTTCCCTCGCTCTCGGCGCTAGCTCCTGACGCGCTCTTGATGGCCGCGCCTTGCCTGCGCAGGCGAATGCGGTAAACGCTCCGTCATGGACAAGCTCATCATTCGCGGCGGCAATCGTCTTGCCGGCACCATGCCGATCTCCGGCGCCAAGAACTCCGCGCTCACCCTGCTGCCCTGCGCGCTGTTGACCGAAGAGCCGGTGACGCTGCGCAATCTGCCCCGCCTCGCCGATATCGACGGCTTCCAGCACCTGATGACGCAGTTCGGCGTCAGCCACACGATTCCGGGCAAGCGGCCCGAGGAATTCGGGCGCGTGGTGACGCTGGAAGCGATGCGGATCACGTCGAACGTCGCGCCTTACGAGCTGGTCAGGAAGATGCGCGCCTCGATCCTGGTGCTGGGGCCCCTCTTGGGCCGCACGGGCGAGGCGACGGTGTCGCTGCCCGGCGGCTGCGCGATCGGCAATCGCCCCATCGACCTGCATTTGAAGGCGCTGGAAGCGTTCGGCGCGTATATCGAGCTGGCGGCGGGCTATGTGAAAGCGTCGGCGCCCGATGGCGGCTTGCCGGGCGGCGATTTCGATTTCCCCGTGGTGTCGGTCGGCGCGACGGAGAATGCGCTGATGGCGGCGGTGCTGGCGAACGGGACCAGCCGGTTGTTCAACGCCGCACGCGAGCCCGAGATCGTGGACCTCTGCAATCTCCTCGTCGCGATGGGTGCGGAGATCGAGGGGATCGGCACGTCCGATCTGACGATCCACGGCGTCAGGAAGCTGAACGGCGCGACCTACAAGGTGATGGCCGACCGGATCGAGGCGGGCTCCTATGCCTGCGCCGCCGCGATCACCGGCGGCGATGTGACGCTGGACGGTGCCAATGCGAGCGAGATGCAGGCGACGCTCCACGCGCTGCGCAATATCGGCGTCGAGGTCGAAGAGGTGAAGGGCGGCATCCGCGTGTCGGCGGACGGGCGGCTCAAGGCCACGAACCTTTCGACCGCGCCCTATCCGGGCCTTGCCACCGATATGCAGGCGCAATTGATGAGCCTGCTCTGCAAGGCGGAAGGGACCAGCGTCCTCAAGGAAACGATCTTCGAAAACCGCTATATGCACGTTCCCGAACTGACGCGGATGGGCGCGGATATCGAGACCGAGGGCCGCACGGCGATCGTGCGCGGAGTCGACCGGCTGACCGGCGCCGAGGTCATGGCGACCGATCTGCGCGCTTCGATGAGCCTCATCATCGCCGCTCTCGCCGCCGAGGGCGAGACAGTGGTGCGCCGGATCTATCACCTCGACAGGGGTTATGAGCGGCTGGAGGAGAAACTCTCGCTCGTCGGCGCGGATATTGAACGGGTCGGCGACGAATAGGCTGAATTGGCAGGACCTTTTGGCGCCTTGCACCGTTGATGCGGGGTACAGACACGAAAGGGAATTCCCATGCTTTTGAAGCTCGCAGCACTCGGCGCCGTCGGTTACGCCGGATACAAATATTACGAAAAGAACCGCGCCGACAATAACGGCGTCGCTTTCGCCAACGGCCAGCCGGATGGCGCATTCCGCGATGCCGGATCGGCCGCGACTCGCACGCCGGGCGACACGATGAGCCGGACCGACGAGGCTCTCGACGAGACTTATCCGGCGAGCGACGCGACCGCGAAATACTGATCTCGGGATCTATTCGGGAAACAGAGAAGGGCGGCGCTGCGGTGTCGCCCTTTTCGTATCAGTCTTCGGGCAAGCCCGTTTCCCAGACTTGCCAGGTCGGCTCTAAAATTTTTGCAAAATCGACGTGGTGGCCTGCATCCGTCAGACGCGCCAGCGAGGCATTGGGCGATGCCGTCGCAAGTTGCTCGCCAAGGTAACCCGCATTTCGGTGAGCGCGACGGGTTGTTAGATTCGGTCCCGGATCGTCCCGGCGTATCCCGCCAGAGGCAGCGCGGCGCACACGATCGAAAGCCTCATTGCTCGATCCCCCCAATCGACTCGTCCGAAACGGCCTCGGGGGATGAATCGGCGATGATCCTCACCGCCAGCCAGACCCGAAGCGCGCCTGCAAGGCCCGGCGGGGTTTCGGCCTGGATGCGCTCGGCATCGATCCGTGCGACCAGGGCGGCGAGAGCGACCCCTTCTTCCGAAGCGGCGCGCTTCAGCAGGTCCCAGAATATCGGCTCGAGGCTGATCGAGGTGCGATGCCCGTGGATCGCCAGCGAGCGTTTGACGGGCGGATGATAGGGGATGTCCATCGCCCCATCCTAACCGGCGGCGGCATGGCGCACATACCAATTTTTTGGGGTGGCGGCGTCTGCCTGCGCGGGCCTATCCCGAACCGATGAGCGAGGATGCGACCGACACGCTGACGCCGAAGGAGAAGGAGACGCTGCGGCTGATCCTGCGCGGCCACGATGCGAAATCCTCGGCCCGCGCGCTCGACCTGTCGGTGCATACGGTGAACGGGCGGCTGCGCGATGCGCGGCGCAAGCTGGGCGTCACCAGCAGCAAAGAGGCGGCGCGGCTTCTACTCGCCGACGAAGGCCCCGATTTTCTAGCAGGCGAGAGTTTGGGGGATGCTTCGGCAGGCGAGGCGGGAGCAGGAACCGATGCATCGAACGGCGCCCGCCCTGGACGCCGACGCATAATCGGAGGCCTAGTCGCCATGTCAGCTTTCATCGTTCTTGCCGCCTTTGCCCTCGCCGGGTCCGGCATCACCCATGACCCTACCCCTCCCGACAGCTCCGCGGAGAAGGTCGCCCTCGACCACGCGACCGAAGCCGCGGCGCGCGAATTTCTCGCCGATGTAGATGCCTATGACTGGGAAGCGAGCTACGCGGCGACCGGGTCGCAGTTCCGCAGCCGAAATACGCTCAAGATATGGAGCGATGCGTCCGATCAGGTCCGCATACCGCTCGGTGCCGTCTCTTCGCGCGAAGCGACCGGCTATCAGGAGGTCTATGCGCCGCCGAACGGGTATCGCGTGGTCACATTCCGCACCGATTTCAGCGGCAAGCCCGACGCGAAGGAGACGGTCACGCTGGAGCGCGAAGGCGGCGCGTGGCGTGTGGTGTCCTACGTTATCGAGTGATCAGCCACGGTCCGGCCCGAGCATCGTCTCGGGCCGGACGATCCGGTCGTAATCCTCTTCGCCGACCTTGCCGCTGGCAATCGCCGCCTCGCGCAGGGTCTGGTCGTTTTCGTGAGCGCTCTTGGCGATCTTCGCTGCCGCATCGTAGCCGATTTCGGGTGCCAGTGCCGTCACCAGCATCAGCGAATTTTCGACCCCGCGTGCGATATTCTCCTCGCGCGGCTCTAGCCCGGCGAGCAGATTGCGGGTGAAGCTGTCGCTTGCATCGGCGAGGAGGCGCACGCTCTGAAGAAACACATGGGCCATCAGCGGGCGATAGGTGTTGAGCTCGAACTGCCCCTGGCTCGCGGCGAAGGACAGCGTCGCCTGATTGCCGTGAACCTGTACGCAGACCTGCGTCAGCGCCTCGGCCTGGGTCGGATTGACCTTGCCCGGCATGATCGAACTGCCCGGCTCGTTGGCGGGTAGGGCCAGCTCGCCGAGGCCCGAACGGGGGCCGGAACCCAGCAGGCGGATATCGTTCGCGATCTTGTAAAGGCTCATCGCCACCGCCTCGATCGCACCGTGGAGGAACAGCAACGCGTCCTGGCCCGACAAAGCGGCAAATTTGTTGGGTGCAGTTTCGAAGGCAAGGCCGGTCAGTTCCGCGATCTCCTGCGCAACTCCTTCGGCAAAACCCTTGGGCGCATTGAGGCCGGTGCCCACTGCCGTGCCGCCTTGGGCGAGCTTGAGGATGCCCGGCAGGGCGAGCTCGATCCGCGTAATTCCATCCTCTACCAGCGCGGCGTAGCCTGAAAATTCCTGCCCCAGCGTCAGCGGGGTCGCGTCCTGCGTGTGGGTGCGCCCGATCTTGACAATATCGTCCCACCGTTCGGCCTTGTCCTGAAGATCGGCCCGCATCGCTTCGAGGGCGGGCAGGAGGCGATCCGACACCATCCTCGCCGCCGCGATGTGCAAAGCGCTTGGGAAGGTGTCGTTCGAGGACTGCCCCATATTGACGTGATCGTTGGGATGGACCGGCGCCTTGTCCCCGCGCGTGCCGCCGAGCGCCTCGCTGGCGACATTCGCGATCACCTCGTTGGCGTTCATGTTCGACTGGGTGCCCGATCCGGTCTGCCAGACAGAGAGCGGAAATT
This sequence comes from Erythrobacter sp., assembly GCA_009993605.1. Classification (GTDB taxonomy): domain Bacteria; phylum Pseudomonadota; class Alphaproteobacteria; order Sphingomonadales; family Sphingomonadaceae; genus Qipengyuania. Next base: position 122,059 of record JAACTB010000011.1, on the reverse strand, counting down.
GCCTGTCCATCTCGCCCGCGGCCACGGCCCGCGCCGCATCCACGATCGCGTTGGCGAGCACCGCGTCGAGCGTGCCGAGCTTCCGATTGGTGCGCGCCGCCGCCTGTTTGACGATGCCCAGCGCGTGGACGATTTCGCGCGGCACCTTTTCCTCGCCGATCGCGAAATTTTGAAGGCTGCGCTGCGTCTGCGCGCCCCAGAGGCTGTCGGCGGGCACGTCGATCGCGCCCATGCTGTCGGTTTCGCTGCGAGTGGCGGTCATTCAGGCGATCCTTTTTTGTCGTGCTTCACATTTCCAACGACGCGTGCGCCCGGACGGTCCTGAATTCACGGCGATGGACCGTTCGGGCATGTCTCGCTAAGGAGCCGTAGCATTCAGGGGGACGCAGACATCCGCAAGATCGATACCGGAGCGAAAATCGCCATCGGGTTCGCCGCAATCATGCTGGCGCTCGCGCTGGTATCCCTATGGCCGACCAATCGCGGTATCGTGCGCATGCTCGACTTCGTGCGCGAGCCTGCGATCTATCTTGCGGCCCTTCTGGGCGTGCTGGCCGCTTTGTTCGCCGGGCGGGGCAAATGGATCGCGGTGGGCCTGTTCGCAGCCAGCGCAGTCATCAATCTGGCGCGTATGTGGCCCTATTCCGCGCTTGCCTCCACACAGGTGCCGCTGCCGGAGGAGGTGAGCGGGATGAGCTGCGCCGAGGTCCTTTCGTTCAATGTCCTTCAGCCGAACGAGGACTATGCGCGCACCGCTTCGCTGATCGAGCGGACCCGGCCCGACATCCTGCTGCTGATGGAAACGAATGGCGACTGGCTGCGCGCGCTCGAACCGCAGCTGGCGCGCTATGGCTATCGCCTGGAACGGCCGCTTGAGAACACCTACGGCATGATCTTCGCCACCAATCTGGAGGTCGAGCAGGCGCGGATGGTGGCGAACACCTCCAGCAACACGCCGACGCTCTACGCCACATTGCGGATGGGAGATGGGGCGCGCTTCGAACTGGTCGGCCTGCATCCTCGCCCGCCCCGCCCCGGTGAGAACACCCAGCAGCGCGATGCCAATATCGCCCGCGCCGGCGCAATGACGCCCGACGGGATCGGCAATGTGCTGGCGATCGGCGATTTCAACGACGTTCCCTGGTCGCGCACGACCGAACGGTTTCGCGAGGAAGGCAGTTTCCTCGATCCGCGCGCCGGGCGCGGCAGCTTTGCGAGCTTTCCGGCGGATTATGCCTGGCTGGGCTGGCCGCTCGACCAGATCATGGTCAAGGACGGCGTGAAGGTGGAGCGGCTGGAGATTGGCGAGGATGTCGGATCGGACCACCTGCCGCTGATGGCGCGGGTGTGCGTCGATCCGATGGCTCCCGATTCGGACATGCCGGAGCGGGCGGGGATCGTGCCCTCAAGATAGTGGCCGATAGGGCGACGGCAAAGCCGCCGCCCCGACGTCAAACCGGCTCGACGGGCAGGGCCCGCCGACCGGCTGGCCGAGCCGATGGCTGGCGCCGCTGGCGCCACCGGCGAGCAGGACGGCCCTGCTCGCCTGCCATCGTCAGTACATATGCTGGCCGCCGTTTATGCTCATGGTCGACCCGGTGACGAAGCCCGCTTCCTCGCTGCACAGGAAGCTCACGCCGCGCGCGATTTCGCTCGCCTGGCCAAGGCGGCCGACGGGGATCTTGGCGACGATCTTTTCCAGCACCGGTTCGGGCACGGCGGCGACCATGTCGGTGTCGATATAGCCGGGCGCGATCGCGTTGACGGTGATCTTGTAGCGCGCGCCTTCCTGCGCGAGCGCCTTGGTGAAGCCGTGAATGCCGGATTTGGCCGCGGCGTAGTTCACTTGGCCGTATTGCCCGGCCTGGCCGTTGATCGAGCCGATATTGACGATCCGGCCCCAGCTACGCTCCTTCATCCCCTCGAACGTCGCCTTGGCGAGGTTGAAGCAGCCGCCCAGATTGATGCGCATGACATCCTGCCAGTCTTCGTAGGTCATGCGCAGCAGCGTGCCGTCGCGCGTGATGCCGGCATTGTTGACCACCGCGTCGATCGGGCCGACCTCGCTCTCGATCTGTTTGCAGCCTTCGATCACCGCCTCGTGATCGCCGACATCGAAGCGATAGGCCTTGATCCCGGTCTCGTCGGTAAAGCGCTGCGCCGCTTCGCTGTTGCCGGCGTAATTGGCGACGACGGTGAAGCCGTCCTCGCTCAGATGTTCGCAGATCGCCTTGCCGATGCCGCGCGTTCCGCCCGTAACGATGGCCACTCTTCCCATTCGCGCTCTCCCATTTTCTGAAGGGCCGGTCGTGCCTCTCCATTCCGTAGCGTCACGAAGACCTTAAGCCGAGGCGCGCGCGTCCGACAACCGGCATTGTCTCAGCTGGCGGAGAAATACGTATGAAGGGAAAAGCGTCGCTATCCGCCCGTTGATCGGAGCGGGCGGAACAGAACAGCCGGATCACAACCGGCGAAGGATCAGAAGCGCAGCTGCGTGCCCACGTAAACCGCCTGGCTGTCTTCGACACCATCGGTCAGCGGAGTCAGGCGGTCCCGTTCCTGCGAGAGGCGGACGCCTGCGGTCACGTTGAGATTGCCCACGACGCGGTAGGCACCGCCCACTTCCACGCTCCGGCTGCTGCGCGAATCGAGCACGCGCGGCGTCGGGCCGCTGGGCTGGACCGATTCGAGCGCGACGCGCGGCTGGAAACGATCGGGCTTGTCGCGCGTGTTCTTCTCGAGCGAGAAGCGTTCGAGATCGGGCATGGTCAGATCGCGCACGCCGGCGGGCAATTCCACCGGCTTGGGCTGGGCGAAGCCCTGGTAACCGCGGGCGATGCCGAGATTGTACCGCGTCGAATCGACTGCGACCGAGCTGGTGCTGCCGAGGCCCGGTTCGCTCATGCGTTCGAGCGGCTTGCGCACCGAGATCGCCCGCGCGGTCGCATTGTCGACTCGCACGGCGACGGTCAGCGTGCGGTCCTTGCGCGCCGGACGCGCGGCAGGCGTGAAGCGCAGGGCATCGACCCCGATGGACGACGCCACTTCTCGCACCAGGCTGGGATCGAGCCGCGCCGGTGTGAAAGGCAGGAAATCGAGCGATTCGCCCGAGACCGAAGCGTTTGCGACCGAGGCGCTCTGCCCCACGGCAAGCGCGGCGGCGGTGGGAAGCGCGAGGCCGAGTCCCGCGGCCACGAGCGCAGCGGGGACGAAACGCCCCTTGCCGCTACTGCCCTGCCGCTTGATCGCCACGGTCGCTACCTCTGCCCCTATCAACCTGAAACCCAAGACGAATTTGCCGATGGCAAAATGCCGGGTGTCGCTCGCTTAGACGCCGGTGCGACTGAACGGTTCCTGAAAACCCGCCGCGCGGCACTCCTCGCGACTCATCTGATAGGAAGGCACGCCCCATGCCGCCAGCCGAATCCGGTCGGAACACCGACATGAGGCTATCTGTGTTGCAATGTCTCAACAGGTTAGGCCACTTGGCGATGGTCCAAGGACACCGATGCGAAGCCCCTTCAGTGCGGTCGTGAAATTCACAACCGGTTCACGGCGCAAGCGCTCAAAAACGGACGAGCGGCGCCGGGCGACATGCTCCAGAGCTTGCTCCCCTCGCCACCCAGTCTATAGAGCCCCGGTCTTATAGAAGCGTCCGACCGACAGACCCCAGACTGACAGACCAAGGATCAGCATGACCCGTCTTTCCGCATCCCCCCGCATCATCGCCCGCGCCGCCCTGCTGCTCGGCACTACCGCGGCGCTTGCCGCCTGCGGAGGGCGCGACCGCCCGGTTGCCGACCTCGCCGCGGCCCAGGTCAACACGATCGGGGTGAACAGCTATCTCTGGCGCGCCGCGCTGGAAACGGTCAGCTTCGCGCCGCTGCTCCAGGCGGACAGCGCGGGCGGCGTGATCGTGACCGACTGGTATGCGAACCCGTCGAACCCGGGCGAGCGAGTCAAGATGACGGTCACCATCCTCGACACCGATCTGCGCGCCGATGCGCTGCGCGTCGCCGCCAGCCGCCAGGTCGCACAGGGCAACAGCTGGGTCGATGCGCCGGTGCAGGCCGCCACGGTGCAGAAGCTGGAAGACATCATCCTGACGAAGGCGCGCGAATTCCGCCGCCAGACGATCGCCGGCTGATCCGATCGGGGGGCAGGCGATGAGCGATACGGGCTTCGGCGCGCCCTTCGATCCGGCTACGGCGGATGCGAACTGGCAGGCCCGCTGGGAAAAGGCGCAGACCTTCCGCGCCGACAGCGATAGCGACAAGCCGAAGAGCTACGTGCTCGAGATGTTCCCCTATCCTTCGGGGCGCATCCATATCGGGCACGTCCGCAATTACACGATGGGCGATGTGCTCGCGCGCTACAAGAAGGCGATCGGGCACGAGGTCCTGCACCCGATGGGCTGGGATGCGTTCGGGATGCCGGCGGAAAACGCCGCGATGGAAAAGGGCGTCCACCCCGGCGGTTGGACCCGCGACAATATCGAGCACATGAAGGCGCAGTTGAAACGCCTCGGCTTCGCGCTCGACTGGTCCAGGGAATTGGCGACCTGCGAGCCGGATTATTACGGCCACGAACAGGCGCTCTTCCTCGACCTGTACGAAGCCGGCCTCGTCTATCGTAAGGAGAGCGAGGTCAATTGGGACCCGGTCGACATGACTGTGCTCGCCAACGAGCAGGTGATCGACGGCAAGGGCTGGCGCTCGGGCGCCGAGGTCGAGAAGCGCAAGCTCAGCCAGTGGTTCCTGAAGATCACCGATTTCGCCGAGGAATTGCTCGAAGGGCTGGGGACACTCGAGAACTGGCCCGACAAAGTCCGGCTGATGCAGGAAAACTGGATCGGCAAGTCGCAGGGGCTGGAGTTCAGTTTCGACCTGTCGAACGGCGACACGCTGCCCGTCTACACCACCCGGCCCGACACGATCTTCGGCGCGAGCTTCGTCGCTGTCGCCGCCGATCATCCGGTGGCCCAGGCTCTCGACAGCGAGGCCGCGCGCGACTTCATCGCGTTGTGCAAGAAGGGCGGGACGACCGCGGCGGAGTTGGAGACCGCGGAAAAGCTCGGCTTCGATACCGGCCTGACCGCGAAACACCCGTTCACCGGCGCGGACCTCCCCGTCTTCATCGCGAATTTCGTGCTGATGGGATACGGCACCGGCGCGGTGATGGGCGTGCCCGGACACGACAGCCGAGACTTCGAATTCGCCACAAAATACGATCTCCCGATCCCGCGCGTCGTCGCGGCGAGTGCCGAAGACGCCGACAAGCCGTTCGAGGGCGAAGCGGAGAGCGGTGAGGGCGTGATCGTCAATTCCGACTTCCTCGACGGGATGAGCGTGGAGGACGCCAAGCGCGAAATCATCGCGCGGATCGAGCAACAGGGTCGCGGCGAGGGCAAGACCGTCTGGCGCCTGCGCGATTGGGGCGTGTCGCGCCAGCGCTATTGGGGGACTCCGATCCCCTTCATTCATTGCGATTCTTGCGGCGTGGTTCCGGCGCCCAAGTCCAGCCTGCCGATCACGCTGCCCGAGGATGTCGATTTCAAGACGCCCGGCAATCCGCTTGAACGGCACGAAAGCTGGAAGCATGTCGAGTGTCCCGAATGCGGCGGCAAGGCCGTGCGCGAGACCGACACGCTCGACACCTTCGTCGATTCGAGCTGGTATTTCCTGCGTTTCGCCAGCCAGCCCACGGACAAGCCGTTCGACCGCGACGAGATCGCCAAATGGCTGCCGGTCGAACAATATATCGGCGGCATCGAGCACGCGATCCTGCATTTGCTCTACGCCCGCTTCTGGACCCGCGCGCTCAACCGCATCGGTCTGATCGACGTGACCGAGCCGTTCGCTTCGCTCTTCACGCAAGGGATGGTGACGCACGAGACCTATTCGCGCCGCGATGGGGGCAAGACCCTCTATTTCGCGCCCGACGAGATCAGCCGCGAGGCGCAGCGGGCGCTGCTGAAGGACGATGGCGGCGAGGTCGAGATCGGCCGCGTCATCAAGATGTCGAAGTCGAAGAAGAACGTCGTCGATCCCGACACGATCATCGACCGCTATGGCGCAGACGCAGTGCGCTGGTTCATGCTCAGCGACAGCCCGCCCGAACGCGACCTGCCGTGGTCGGAAGCGGGGATCGAGGGTTGCTCGCGCTTCGTGCATCGCCTGTGGCGCCTGTTCGGCCAGTATGACGCTGCGGCCAGCGGCGCGGACAAGCCGCTCGACCGCAAGACCCACCAGACGATCGCGGCGGTCGCGTCGGACGTCGAATCCTTGGGTTTCAACAAGGCGGTGGCGCGCATCTACGAATTGACCGGCGCGGTCGAGAAGGCGGCCCCTTCCGCCAGCCGCAGCGCCGCGATCCACACGCTGGTGCAATTGGTCGCGCCGATGATGCCGCATCTTGCCGAGGAAGCCTGGGTGAATCTCGGAGAAACCGGCCTCGTCGCCGATGCGCCCTGGCCCGCAGTCGATCCGGCTCTCCTGGTCGAGGACGAAGTGACCATCGCGGTCCAGCATATGGGCAAATTGCGCGACACGCTGACCGCTCCCAAGGGCGCGTCGAAGGACGATCTCGAGAAACTCGCGCTCGCGAGCGACAAGGTGCAGCGTTCGATCGACGGCGCGGCGATCCGCAAAGTGATTGTCGTGCCCGACAGGCTGGTCAATATCGTCACCTGATGCGCGCTCTATTCGCCTCTTTCGCCCTGATGGGGCTTTCCGCCTGCGGCCTCCAGCCGATGTATGCGGGCGGCGGCAATGGTGCGGTGGCGCAGGGCCTCGCGGCAGTCGATGTACCCGCGATCCCGGGCCGTGCGGGCTGGCTGGTGCGCAACGAATTGGTCGACCGGCTGGGCGCGGGCGGCGATGCGCCCGCACGCTATCGCCTCGACGTGCGGTTGGACGACCAGCTCGAAGGTCTTGGCATCCTCGGCGACGACACCGTCTCGCGCGAGCGTCGGACCCTGCGTGCGCGCTATCAGCTGGTCGACGTGTCGAGCGGCGAAATCCTGCTCGATGCGACCGCGGGCAGCGATGCGGGGATCGATGTCGTCTCCAGCGAATATGCCGTGATCGCGGCGGAGCAGACCGCGCTCGAAAATCTCTCGCGCGAGGTCGCCGACCGGATCGTGGCGCGGATCGCCCTGCGATTGCGCGAGGGCCCTGCACGGGTCGGCGAGTGAAACTCACGCAGAAAGACTTCGCGTCGAAAGCGCCCAATGCGGCGCGCAATGCGGCGATCTTCTTCTTCTGCGGACAGGACGAGGCGGGCGCTTCGGCCGCGGCGCAGGCCCTCATCGGCATGCTGCCCGACGCGGGCGAGCGGGTCGAGATGACGGGCGCGCAATTGCGCTCCGACCCGGCGCTGCTGGGCGACGAGGCGCGCTCGTCCTCTCTGTTCGGCGACACACGCCATATCTATGCCCGCGTTTCTGGCGACGAGGCGCATGATGCGCTCAAACTGTTGACCGAGACGGGCGACATGGGGGCGGGCGAGGCCTGCCCGGTCGTGGTCGTCGCCACTTCCGCCACAGACAAGTCGCGCACGGCCAAACTGCTCGAAAAACGCAAGGATGCGGTGGTCGCGATGTTCTACCCGCCCAATCTCGAAAGCGTCACCCACCAGGTGCGCGCGATGGGCGATGCGGCGGGCGTGTCTCTGTCCGGCGCGCTGGCCGAGCGGATCGCGCGCGCTGCGGCCCTCGACGTGCGGCTGGCGCAGTCGGAAGTGACCAAGCTCGCCCTCTATCTCGACGCCGCGCCCCAGGCGCCGCGCCAGGCCAGCGCCGAGGATCTCGACCTGATCGGCGCGAGCAGCGAGGAGGACGGGTTCATGCCGCTCGTCAACGCCGTGCTTTCGGGCGAACAGGCGAAGCTGTCGGGCGAGTTGAAGCGGATGCGCGAGGTTTCGTTGAACCCGGTCGGTCTGTTGCTGGCCTTCGAGCGGCGCGCCGCGCAATTGGCGAAGATCGCCGCGCGCCTCGGCCCGCGCCAGAACCTCGACGAGCTCAATCGCGGAGAAAAGGCCTCGCTCGGCATCTTCTTCAAGGAAGAGCGCGATATCCGCACCCAGCTCGCCTATTGGCGCGGGGCCCGGCTCGACCGACTGACCACGCGGCTGGTCGAACTGCATCGCGAATTGCTGGCGAACAGCCAGGCGGCGGAATTGCTGCTGTCGCAGGCGCTGGCGGGCATGGCGCGCAGGCCGGGGCGGCGATAGAGCCTAGATAGTCTTGGGGGCCTAGTTTTCAGGAACCGAGAACGTCCCCGTCACGCGCCCACCCGAATTGCTCGTCGTGACGCCGCCATCCGCGCCCGTCACGCTGGACGATCCGCTGGCCGCACCGTCGACGCTGGAAACGCCGCTGCGCAGGTCGATCACCAACCGTCCCCCATTCAGCGTGTCGCTGCCGCGATTGAGGCGCACGTTACCCGCCATTGTGATGACCCGGCGGTTGAAATCGTAGACCGCGTTGTCGCCCGCCGCGCGCTCGTTCCCGCGCGTCACCACCACGCCGCCCGTCGCCATGATGCGCTGGATGCTGAGCGAGCCTGCGTCGGAATAATTGACCAGCGTGCGCGCCGCCGTCAGCCGCAATCCCGCCTGTTCGATCACCACATTGCCCGACAGGACGACGCGGTTCTGGCGATCCTGCAATTCGATCCGGTTGGCCGCGAAATCGACCGGCGCGTTGGAATTGTGGCCCGCGATCGCCTGCGCGTTCAACTGGATGCCCGCCATCAGCGCGATCGTGACAGCGAAACCGCCAAAGGCCCAACGGGCGGCGGTCGTCGCAAGCGAGGTGGTCTTGGTTGTCATCGTCACGGCATCCTCAATCGGCCGGGTATCATGCGCAGCCGGGCATTCCCTTGGAGCGCGACGGTGCGCGCGTCGAGATCGGCTTCGAGCTGGTCGGCGGAAAAGGTCCCGGCCGGAATAGCGCCGGACACACCGCCGGTTCCCACCACGGTCTTGCTGGTCAGGCTGATGAGCACGTCGCGCAGCAGCATCGAATAGCCGTCCGCCGCCGTCATCCGCACGGCTCCCGGCACGCGCATCGCGGCGGCATCGATATCGTAGGCCCCGCCGGGTGCCAGCAATTGGGCGGGCCCTTCGCTCAACAGGATGCGCGCGCGCATATCGTCCATCCGCACGATGCCCTCTAGGCTCGATCTCTGCACCGCCTCGCCCGCCGTCAGCGAGAAGGGGCGGCCCGTATCGTCCTGTCCGCGATAAAGCGCATTGTCGACGCGCAGTCGCTCGTCGATCACGGCGACCTTGTTTCGATCGAGCAGGAAGCTGATTTCTCCGCGCGGGCTCAGCGGCGTGATCACCATCAGCGCGGCGACCACGCCGACCGCCATGGGCAGAGCCTTGGCAAGGAAGCCGACGAGACGGTCGTGCCGTCCGCCGGGCGCGGCGAAATGCTGGCGGCGGCTGCGCCGTTCGGCTGCCTGTTCGGTTTCGATCCGGCGCTGGCCGGTGGCCTCTACGCTCGCCATCGCGTTGCTATGCGGAGGCGTGGCTGAATATGTCGTGATCGGGCCATCCGGCGAGATCGAGCCGCGCGCGATGGGGCAGGAAATCGAAACATGCCTGCGCCAGCTCCATCCGCCCTTCGCGCTTCAACCGCTTTTCCAGCTCGTCCTTCAGCCGGTGGAGATAGCGCACATCGGAGGCAGCGTAATCGCGTTGCGCATCGCTGAGGACGGGGCCGCCCCAGTCGGAGCTCTGCTGGTGCTTGGAGAGGTTCTCGCCCAGCAATTCCTCGACCAGGTTCTTGAGGCCGTGGCGATCGGTGTAGGTGCGCACCAGCTTGCTGGCGATCTTGGTGCAGAAGACCGGCGCGGCGGTGACGCCGAGATAATGTTCGATCGCGGCGAGATCGAAGCGGGCGAAGTGATAGAGCTTCACCCGATCGGGATCGCCCAGAATGGCGGACAGGTTGGGCGCTTCGTATTCGCTGTCGGGATTGAAGCGGACGAGGTGTTCGTCCCCCCCGCCATCGCTGATCTGCACCACGCACAGGCGGTCGCGCGGGGTTATCAGCCCCATCGTCTCGGTATCGACCGCGACCGGCCCTTCAAGGACGACATCGGCGGGCAGGTCTTCTTCGTGGAAATATACGGCCATGGAGCGGGCCTTAGGCGCATCGGGGATTGAGGGGAAGGGGCGCTGGATCGCGGGCCGCGCGCGCCGTAACGATGCGAGGATGTCCGACCCCGTTCCCGCAAGCTGGCGCGCCGCGCTCGATCCCGTCATGACGAGCGAAGAGGCGCGGCGTCTGGGCGGTTGGCTGAACGCCGAGGAAGCGGCGGGCAAGACCGTCTATCCTCCGCGCGGCATGCGCCTGCGTGCGCTCGAGCTGACTCCGCTCGACCACGTGAAGGTCGTGATTCTGGGGCAGGATCCCTATCATGGGCCCAGCCAGGCGATGGGCCTGAGCTTCTCCGTGCCAGAAGGCGAGAAAATCCCGCCGAGTCTGCGCAATATTTACAAGGAGCTCGAAAGCGATCTCGGCATCGCGCCGCCCGCGCATGGCGACCTGACCAGATGGGCGGAGCGGGGCGTGCTGCTGCTCAACACCTCGCTGACCGTGGAGGCGGGGCAGGCGGGCAGCCATGCGGGAAAAGGCTGGGAAGCGATTACCGACGCCTGCGTGACGGCAGTCGCGGCGCGCGACGAGCCAAGCGTCTTCATCCTGTGGGGCGCGCACGCCCAGAAGAAACTGACCACGATTCCCGAGATCGCCGCACCGCGCCATCTCGTGATCGCGAGCCCGCACCCCAGCCCGCTCTCCGCGCGCCGCGGCTTCTTCGGCTCCCGCCCCTTCAGCCGCGCGAATGCCTTTCTGGAAGACAGCGGGCGCGGCGCGGTGGATTGGCGGTTGTGATCAGCTGGTAGCGGGTATCACCGCCCCGCTGGCGTCGCGAAGCACCAGCGTGCGACCGGAACCGGGCGTGCCATAGGGCCGCGTATAGGCCCGCAGCGACACGGCGTCCCCTGCCTGAAGGCGCTTCTCGATACACCCGAAGCGCCAGGTTTCGGAGTCGAACGCCACGGCGAAGGCATGCTGGGTGGTTCGTGCGGGGTCGAGCGCAATTCGATCGATGTCGGACGGACAGATGCGGAGCGTCTGTTCATTTGCGGACGTATTGGTGATCGCGAACTTCCACTCCTCGTAGGACGGCTGCCTATAGTCCGCCTCGACGGTGTCGAAAGACGCGGAAAAGGGCGACGAGGCAGAGATGGCAGCAGCGGCGAGAAGCGAAAGCATCGTGGTTCTCCTGTTCTACAGCGAACAGGATACACACTCACGACGCGAATAGAAGTCTATTCGCCTGTTAGATCGATCGTGGACGATTTTGTATGTCGCCTCTGCCAATCCCGAATGAATCGGGACAGCGACGCTTCGCCTATCGCGGCAGGTCCGTCGCTCCCATCAGCGCTTCGTCCACTGCGCGCGCACACTGGCGGCCTTCGCGGATGGCCCAGACGACCAGGCTCTGGCCCCGGCGCATATCGCCGCAGGCGAAGACGCCGTCCTCGCTTGTGGCGTAACGCTCGGTATCGGCCTTGACGTTGCCGCGTTCGCACAAGTCCACGCCCGCCCGGTCGAGCAGGCCGCGCCGCTTGGGGCCGGTAAAGCCCATGGCGAGGAGGATGAGGTCCGCCTTCAGCGTGAATTCGCTCCCCGGCACTTCCTCGAAGGATCGGCCGTCCCATTCGATCCGCACGCATTCGAGGCCGGTGACGTCGCCATTCTCGCCCACGACGCGCTTCGTCAGCACCGCCCAGTCGCGTTCCGCTCCTTCCTCGTGGCTGGACGAGGTGCGCAACTTCAGCGGCCAATGCGGCCAAGTCGTCGCCTTGTCCTCCTTTTCGGGAGGCTTGGGCATGATTTCGAGCTGGGTCACGCTGGCCGCGCCCTGGCGGTTGGACGTGCCGACGCAGTCGCTGCCGGTATCGCCGCCGCCGATCACGATGACGTGCTTGCCCTTGGCGCTCAGCGTCCCGCGCGGCGCGGCGCGGACCTCGTCATCGCCTGCATTGCGCTTGTTCTGCTGGGTAAGGAATTCCATCGCCAGCCTGACGCCCGACAATTCCGCGCCGGGAATGTCGAGCCGCCGGGGCTCTTCCGCCCCACCCGACAGCACCACCGCGTCGAAATTGTCCTGCAAGGCCTGGAAGCTGACCTCCACGCCTACCTCGGCGCTGGTGCGGAACTGGACGCCTTCGGCCTCCATCTGCACCGCGCGGCGGTTGATGAGGTGCTTCTCCATCTTGAAGTCGGGAATGCCGTAACGCAGCAATCCGCCAATCCGGTCGCTCTTCTCGAACACCGTCACTGCGTGGCCCGCGCGGGCCAGCTGTTGCGCGCAGGCGAGACCCGCCGGGCCGCTACCCACCACCGCGACCGACTTGCCGGTGTGTTTTTCCGGCACTTGCGGTTCGACCCAGCCTTCCTTCCAGCCGCGATCCACGATGGCGCATTCGATCGACTTGATCGTCACCGGCTCGTCCACGATGTTGAGCGTGCAGGCCGCCTCGCACGGGGCGGGGCAGATGCGGCCGGTGAATTCGGGGAAATTGTTGGTGGAATGGAGGACGGCGAGCGCGTTCTTCCAGTCGTCTTCGTAGACGAGGTGGTTCCAGTCGGGGATGATGTTATTCACCGGGCAGCCGTTGTGACAATACGGAATGCCGCAATTCATGCACCGGGCCGCCTGCTTCTTGAGCGCGCCTTCGGCATGCGGAATCGTGAATTCCTTGTAATGCGTCAGCCGCTCTTGCGGATCGGCATAGGTGCGCTCCTCGCGCTCGTATTCGAGGAAGCCGGTTTCCTTGCCCATTATTCCGCCGCCTCCATCGCAGCCTGTTCGCGTTCGTCTTCCAGCGCCTTCAAGGCCCTGGCGTAATCGCGCGGCATCACTTTCTTGAATTTCGAAAGCGCCGCATCCCAATCCTCGAGCAGGCTCGTCGCGAGCTTCGATCCGGTATGCAGCTGATGGCGCTCCACCAGCACGCGCAGCCGCTCGGCATCGTGGTAGAGCGGATCGCCCATCCCGTTATTCTCGACCGAGAGGCCGCGTTGCTGCGGCTTGCCCCAGCTCTTTTCGGCGCCTTCGGCTTCGTCCTTCGAAACGGCGAACACATCCACCTGCGCCGGATTGACGCGCTGTTCGAAATTGCCGTCGGGATCGTAGACATAGGCGATACCGCCGCTCATCCCCGCCCCGAAATTGCGACCCGTCTTGCCGAGCACGCAGACCACGCCGCCGGTCATGTATTCGCACGGATGGTCGCCCGTGCCTTCGACGACTGCGACGGCGCCCGAATTCCGGACTGCGAAGCGTTCACCCGCGACGCCGGCGAAATACGCCTCGCCCGCGATCGCGCCGTAAAGGACGGTGTTGCCGACGATGATGTTCTCGTCCGCCGTGCGGGGCGCGTTGTCGGGCGGGCGCACCGCGATGCGGCCCCCCGACAACCCCTTGCCGACATAATCGTTGGCATCGCCCGTCAGATCGAGCGTGACGCCGTGGGCCAGCCACGCGCCGAAGCTCTGCCCGGCGACCCCGGTGAGGGCGATCCGCACGGTTTCTGGCGGCAGGCCTGCATGGCCGTATTCTTCCGCGATGCGCCCCGACAGCATCGCGCCGGTCGTGCGGTTGACGTTGCGGATCGACCGTTCGATCGTGACGGGCGTGCGGTTGTCGATCGCTTCGCGGCACGCCTCGATCAGTTCGTTGTCGAGCGCGGCGCCGAGCCCGTGATCCTGCGTCAGCGTGTGGCGCAGGGGCACGCCCTGGGCGACCCTGGGCTGGGCGAGCAGACGCGACAGGTCGATCCCGCGCGCCTTCCAGTGTCGATGGACGCGCGCCGTATCGAGCCGATCGACCCGACCCACCATCTCCTCGACGGTGCGGAAGCCCATTTCGGCCATGATCTGGCGCAATTCCTCGGCGACGAAGAAGAAGTAGTTGATGACGTGTTCGGGCGTGCCGGTGAAGCGCTTGCGCAATTCGGGATCCTGCGTCGCCACGCCCACCGGGCAGGTGTTGAGGTGGCATTTCCTCATCATGATGCAGCCCGCCGCGATCAGCGGGGCGGTGGCGAAGCCGAACTCGTCGGCGCCCAGCAGCGCTCCGATCGCCACGTCCCGCCCGGTCCTGAGCCCGCCATCGACCTGCACCGCGATGCGCGATCGCAGATCGTTGAGCATCAGCGTTTGCTGCGTTTCGGCAAGGCCGATCTCCCAGGGAGAGCCCGCATGGGTCAGCGAAGTCAGCGGGCTCGCGCCCGTTCCGCCTTCATAGCCCGAAATGGTGACGTGGTCGGCCTTGCACTTCGAAACGCCCGCTGCGACCGTGCCGACGCCGACTTCGCTGACGAGCTTCACCGAAATGCGCGCCTTGGGCTGCACGTTCTTTAGATCGTGGATCAGCTGGGCCAAATCCTCGATCGAATAGATGTCGTGGTGCGGCGGCGGCGAGATCAGGGCGACGCCGGGCGTCGCGTGGCGGACCTTGCCGATCACCTTATCGACCTTGTGGCCAGGCAATTGCCCGCCTTCGCCGGGCTTGGCACCCTGCGCCATCTTGATCTGGATATCGTCCGAATTGACGAGATATTCGGTGGTGACGCCGAACCGGCCGCTGGCGACCTGCTTGATCCGGCTGCGCATCGAATCGCCATTGTCCATGGCGGTGAAGCGATCGGGCTCCTCGCCCCCTTCGCCCGTGTTGGAGCGCCCGCCGATGCGGTTCATCGCGATGGCGAGCGTGGTGTGCGCCTCGCGACTGATGGAACCGTAGCTCATCGCCCCGGTGCTGAAGCGCTTGACGATCTCGATGGCGGGTTCGACCTCGTCGAGCGGGATCGGCTGGTCCGCCGGTTTCAGCTCCATCAACCCGCGAATGGTCAGCAGGCGTTCTGACTGCTCGTTGATCGCCTTGGCGTAGGCGGCGTAATTGTCGGGCTTCTCGCCCCTCACCGCGTGCTGGAGATTGGCGACGGTTTCGGGCGTCCAGGCGTGATCCTCGCCCCGTAGGCGATACTGGTAGATGCCGCCGACATCGAGCATCCCTTCGTAGAGCGGGCTGTCGCCATAGGCCTGCGCGTGTCGGCGCACCGCTTCTTCGGCGATCTCGTCGAGGCCCGCGCCGCCGATCGTGGTGGCGGTGCCGGTGAAGAAATCTTCGATGAAATCCTCGGCCAGCCCGACCGCGTCGAAGATCTGCGCGCCGCAATAGGACTGGTAGGTCGAGATGCCCATCTTGGACATGACCTTCAAAATTCCCTTGCCCACGGCCTTGACGAAATTCGCCTCGACCGTCTTCGGATCGAGCTGCGGCAGCTTGGTGGCGCGCAAATTCTCCAGCGTCTCGAAAGCGACGTACGGATTGATCGCTTCCGCACCATATCCCGCGAGCGCGCAGAAATGATGCACTTCGCGCGCTTCGCCGGTTTCGACGACCAAGCCGGTCTGCATCCGCAAGCCCTGGCGCACCAGCTGATGGTGCACGGCGGAGGTCGCGAGCAGCGCGGGCATTGGGATCCGGTCCGGCCCCTGTTCGCGGTCCGACAGGATCAGGATCGTGTGGTCCTGCAACACCGCTTCGGTCGCGGCCCAGCACATTTCCTTGATCGCCATGGCGAGGCCACCGGCCCCGGTGCTGGCGTTCCAGGTCGTGTCGATCGTCGCGGTGCGGAACGCGCCATCGAGCGCCACTTCGACCGAGCGGATCTTGGCCAGATCCTCGTTGGTCAGGATCGGCTGCGCGATCTCGAGCCGCTTGTGCGATCCCGCCTCGCGCCCGAGCAGGTTGGGGCGCGGGCCGATCATCGACATCAGGCTCATCACCAATTCCTCGCGGATCGGATCGATCGGCGGATTGGTGACCTGGGCGAAGTTCTGCTTGAAATAATCGTAGAGCAGGCGCGGACGTGCGCTCAGCACCGCGATCGGCGTGTCGGTGCCCATCGAGCCCACCGGATCCTCGCCATTAGCCGCCATCGGTTCGAGGAAGCGGGAGAGGTCCTCCTGCGTGTAGCCGAAGGCCTGCTGGCGCTCGAGGAGCGAGGTCTTCGCCGTGGGAAGCTCCGACAGTTCGGGCTCGATATGCGACAGGTCCTCGAGCTTGTACTGCGCGCGCTCGAGCCATTCCTCGTAAGGATGCTCGGCGGCGAGCTGGGATTTCAGCTCGTCATCCTCGATGATGCGGCCCTGTTCGAGATCGATCAGCAGCATCTTGCCCGGCTGCAGCCGCCATTTGCGGACGATCTCCTCTTCGTCGACCGGGAGCACGCCGCTCTCGCTCGCGAGGATGACGTGGCCGTCCTGCGTCACGCAATAGCGCGCGGGCCTGAGGCCATTGCGGTCGAGCGTGGCGCCGATCTGGCGCCCGTCGGTGAAGCAGACGGCGGCGGGCCCGTCCCAGGGCTCCATTAGCGCGGAATGGTATTCGTAGAAGGCGCGGCGGCCCGGATCCATCAGGTCGTTCTTGGCCCAGGCCTCCGGGATCAGCATCATCATCGCATGGGCGAGGCTGTAGCCGCCCGCCAGCAGCAGTTCCAAGGCGTTGTCGAGACAGGCCGTGTCCGACTGGCCGTGCGGGATCAGCGGCCACATCTTGTCGAGATCGACGCCGAGCAGTTCGCTTTCCATCGTGCGGCGGCGCGCATTCATCCAGTTCACATTGCCGCGAACCGTGTTGATCTCGCCATTATGGGCGGTGAAGCGATAGGGGTGGGCGAGCCGCCAGCTGGGAAAGGTGTTGGTCGAAAACCGCTGGTGCACCAACCCGAAGGCGGAGGTGCAGGCCTCGTCCCGCAGATCGTCGTAGAAGCTGCCGACCTGATTTGCGAGCAGCAGCCCCTTGTAGACGATGGTGCGGCTGGAAAAGCTCGGAATATAGGCCTTGGGGAGATCGGGAAGGCCGTGCTTTTCAGCGAGCTTCGCCAGCGGATTGAGCGTCTGCTTGCGGATTACGATCAGCTTGCGTTCGAAGGCGTCCTGATCCGCGCAGGTTTCGCCGCGCGCGACAATGCACTGCCGCATCACCGGCATCGAATCGATAACCGCTTGGCCCAGCCCGTCGAGCGTGGTCGGCACGTCGCGCCAACCGATCACGCGCTGGCCTTCCTTGGCGGCGAACTTCTCCAGCTGGTCGGCGACGAAGCGGGCCGCCTCCTCGTCCTGCGGCAGGAAGCACTGGGCGACCGCATACTGGCCCGGCATCGGCAGATCGACGCCTTCCTGCTCGGCCCAGCGGCGGAACAGCGGGTCGGGCAATTGCAGCAGAATGCCCGCGCCATCGCCCAGCAGCGGGTCCGCGCCCACCGCGCCGCGATGGTCGAGATTGGCGAGGATTTCCAAGGCTCGGGTGACGATCGAATGGCTTTTCCCGCCCGCGATATGCGCCACCATGCCGACGCCGCAGGCATCGTGTTCGTTGCGCGGATCGTAAAGCCCGGTGGCGGGCGGCGGGAAACCGGTAGTCGTCATCGCTTGCGTCACTCGCATCCTTCTCGGCCGTCGGGCGCGAGGAAGCGGTAAGGCGACCTCACGACTCGACCGTTCTCGCGGCACCCGACCAGGCGCTGCTTAAATGTCGTGAAACGCCCTTGTGACGATCGGAAGAAATTTTTGCAACTGCGAGAGGCGAAGGATTATTTCGCGGGGCAAAAGCTGATCAGGCAGGCAGGGATGGTCAGGAGCGATTGCCCACCTGGTCGAGCTTGGCGAGAGCGGCGCGCAGCATCGTTTGGGAGTCGGCAGCGCCGCTGTCCGCGTTCGGAGTCGCCTGATTTCCGCGCGGCGTTTCGTTGCCCGGGAAGGAAACCACCTCGTCCCTCTGATCGCGCGCATTTCGCGTTTCGCGATCCGCGGCTGTCTTGTTCGCGACAGCATCGATCGCGAGTTCGAGGCGCGCGACCAGTTCGGGAAGCGACAGCGTATCGGTGGGCTGGGATTGCGCAGTGTCCGCCTGTTCGCGCCTTTGGGGCGCAGGCTCGCGTTCGATTTCCTGCTCCGGCTCGAGATCGTCGGCTTCGTCGCGCATGGGCGGCGTTTCCGAAACGAAGGAGGGATCGAAGATGCCGACCTCTTCGCGCTCGTCAGGATTGTCGTCGCGAAAGGAGAGGGTCTCATGATCGTCCTCGTCCGGCAAGGGAATTGCAGGCGGGGCGATGGGGTCGCCATCGTCGAAGGCGCGCGGTCCATCGTCCTCGCGGCGGAGGCGCGCCAGCCCGGCGACGAGACGGTCCGCCTCGGCACGCTGCGGGTCGTCAGCGAGGGGCGGATTATCCGTGCCCTCAAATTCGTCCGTATCGATCCCGTCGCACGGACCTTCGTCCGTATCCTCGTCGCGAAGCGCCGCTTCGAGGCGAGCGAAATCCACTCCGCGCTCCGCCTCGTCCGAGCCATCCGCGTCGGAATCAGGCATATCGCCGTAATCGTCCGCGTCCTCGGTCATATTTTCGCGCCAGGCCTGCCAGGCGGTGCGGGCCTCGCTGTCTTCCGCCGCTGAAGGGGTTGCCTGCTCCTCAGCGGCGAGGGGGGCATCGGAAGGATCGGCGGCATGGGCCGGACGCGATGCGCGGCGGACCTGCCAGGCCACGAACAGCCCGATCAGTGCGCCCAGAATAGCTGCTGCAATCGTGATCGCGAGGCGCGCCGTGGTGCCGAGCGGGGGCTGCGCAGCGGGGATGATTTCGGCAAGTCCGGTCGCGCTCGCCGCGCTTTCGAAAATCGCGGCGGGCAGGACGAAGGTGCCTGCCCCCAACAGGGCCGCGAACCAGAGCGCCACAAGCACCGGAAAGGCCGGGAGGCTGCTTAAGGGGCGGGAGGATGTTGAGGTCATGGCAGGGGCGCTCGTTCGGTCAGGCGGCGCGCCGGGCGCCGTTTTCAGGCCGATCGCCTACCAGACGTTGGTAAACGGCTCGATAATTTTCGACATTGCGCGCCCAGTCGTGCCGCGCGGCGACATGGGCCCGGCCCGCCTCGCGCATCGTATCCCAGCTGTCCCGGCGGTCGATCAGATCGGCGAGCGCGGCGGCGCAGGCGGCGGGATCGTCGGGCGCGAACAGGATTCCGGTCTTCTTGTCCGCGATCAGCTCGCGGTGCCCGCCGACATCGCTGGCGGCGACGATCCGCTTCTGCGCCATCGCCTCGAGCGGTTTCAGCGGGGTCACGAGATCGGTCAGCCGCGACTTCTTGCGCGGATAGGCGAGCACGTCGACGAGCGAATAATAGCGTTCGACCTCTTCATGCGGCACGCGCCCGGCAAAGACGATCGCGTCATATGCCGGGCTGGCGGCCGCCTGCGCGCGCAAGCTGTCTTCCATCGGCCCGCCACCGACCAGGAGCAGGCGGGCGCCCGGATGGCGTTCGCGCAACAGGGGCATCGCGGCGATGAGATCGTCCAGACCTTCGTAATCGTAGAAACTGCCGATGAAGCCGATCACCGGTCCTTCGCCCAACGCCAAGTGCTCCGCCAGCTTCGCGTCGCGCGAAGGCGGCTCGCCGAACAGGGTGAGGTCGACGCCATTGGGCGACAGCGCGATTTTTTGGGCATCGTGTCCGCGTTCGACCAGATCGCGGCGCAGCCCGTCGCAGATCGTGAAGACCGCGTCGGCACCCGCGACGATACGGTTTTCGAGCGCGCGGGTGAGCCGGTATTTCACCGATCCCTCGCGCCCGGTCAGATTGCCGACCGCCGCATCCTCCCAGAACGCGCGGATTTCATAGACGAAGGGCAGGCCCATGCGGCGCGCCGCTCTCAGCCCCGCCATCCCGCACAGGGCAGGCGAATGAGCGTGGAGGATATCCGGCCGCCATTCCTCGCTCACCCGCTCGATACCGCTGCGCAGCGCCTCGATCGTGCGCCATTCCCTAACGCCCGGCGGCCCGGTGACGGGGCCGGGCACGCGATCGAAGGTGAGGCCGTCAACCGTCGCCGTGCCCGTCTCGCCCTCGTGATAGAGCGGCCCGGTGATCGCGCGCACTTCGTACCCCGCCGCCTGCTGCGCTTTCAGGATCGCGCGTGTGCGAAAGGTATATCCCGAGTGGATCGGCAGCGAATGGTCGAGGATGTGCAGGATACGGGTCATTGCGCTATACCTCTTGCACATCAGGCTTAACGCGGCGTCAACCGCCTCCGCGTAAGAGCCAGAATTCGCATCATCGGAACCGTTCGCGCTTGATCGACTATTTCGCCCTTGCCCTGTGCCATGGATTGTTGCTGATCGCTTTGCTCAGGCTGGCGCGGCGCAGCGATGTCGACAGCGATGCCGCGCTGGAGGGCGAGGCGGACCAGCTCTCCGCGCGCGAAAAGCGGGCGAAGCGGCGCAAAATCACCCCCACGGCACGCGAACCGTGATCGATCTTTCCCTGTTCGCCTTCGTGATGGCGTTCCTCGCGCTTGGAGTCGCGCGCCCGTTCCTGTGGGTGCTCGCTTATATCTATATCGACATTCTGGCCCCCCAGAAGATCGGCTGGGTGCTGACGCCCGCGCTTCCCATCTCGCTGATCGCCTTTTGCGCCGCCTTTGCAGGCTGGTTGCTGACCGATCCCAAGAGCGAGACGCGCTTCCATTATCGCCAGGGGCTGATGCTGTTCCTGCTGCTCTATTGCTTCGCGACGACGCAGACCGCCGATTTCCCGGTCGAGGCGGCGACGAAGTGGGAGTGGGTGTGGAAGGCGCTGGTGTTCGCGATCTTCCTCCCCTTCACGTTGACCACGCGCACCCGGATCGAGGGGGTGATCCTGACCATCGTGCTGACCGTGGGGGCGATCGTCATCAGCGCCGGGATGAAGACCGCGCTGGGCGGGGGCGGGTATGGGAGCCTCTATTTCTTCGTCAACGACAACTCCAATATCTACGAAAGTTCGACGCTCGCCACAGTGGCGATCGGGATGACGCCGCTGATCGCCTGGCTGATGAAATACGGGCGCGTCTTCCCGCCAGACTGGCGCGTGAAGCTGTTCGGCGTGTGCCTGATCTTCGCCTGCCTGCTGATCCCGGTGGGAACGGAGGCGCGCACGGGCCTCCTCTGCATCGCGGTGCTGGGCGTGCTGCTGCTGCGCACGGTCAAGAACCGGATCGCCTATATCGCGGGGGCGGCCATGCTCGGCCTCGTCGCGCTGCCCTTCCTGCCAGCGAGCTACTGGGAGCGGATGTCGACCATTACCGAGCATGGCGGCGACCAGTCCGCCTCAACCCGCGTGGCGGTGTGGGAATGGACGATCGACTATGTGAGCGAAAATCCCTTCGGCGGCGGGTTCGACGCCTATCGGGGCAACAGCTTCAAATACATCATGCCCGAGCGCGTCGACGAGGGCGGCTCCGTCTCGATCGAATATGTCGAGGTCGAGGACAAGGGGCGCGCCTTCCACTCGTCCTATTTCGAGCTCTTGGGCGAACAGGGCTATCCCGGCTTCTTCGTCTGGATCATGTTGCAATTGACCGGGCTCTGGCAGATGGAGCGCCTCCGCCGCCGGTATCGCACGCGCGACGGGCCGGAGGATGGCTGGATCGGTCCGCTCGCGGCGGGATTGCAGAACGCGCATGTCGTCTATCTTGTCGGCGCGGCCTTCCAGGGGATCGGCTATCAGCCGGTCATCTACCTCTTCCTCGGCCTCCAGATCGCGTTGTGGACCTATTGCGCGAAACGCGAATCGCTAGCTTCCGATGAGAGCTCGGAGCGCGGCAGGACGCGGCGCATGAAGCGTGGCGCGCGTACCGCCTCTGCCAAGCCGGTCCGCGAAACTGCCATGCCGTAACGGCACGCGCGGGGCGGTTGCGCCATGCTTTTCCTTGCGCCATGAGGCCGGGTGACAGGCGTGATCTTTCGCGCCGCATCATCACAAGGAGAGGCCTATGACCCCGCAGGAAGTGGCAGACAAGACCGGAGAACAGCTGGGCACCAGCGAATGGGTCGAAATGACGCAGGAGCGCATCAACCAGTTCGCCGAAGCGACCGGTGACCACCAGTTCATCCACGTCAACGAGGAAGCCGCCAAGATGACGCCGTTCGGCGGCACTATCGCTCACGGCTTCCTGACGCTGTCGATGATCCCCTACCTCACCGCGAACAGCGACGTGCCGCGCGTGGACGGGATCAAGATGGCCGTGAACTACGGCGGCAACAAGACGCGCTTCATCAACCCGGTCCGTTCGGGCAAGCGCATTCGCGGCCACTGGAAGCTGCTCGAAATGACCGAGAAGCGCCCCGGCCAGTGGCAGCAGACGGTTGGGATCACGATCGAGATCGAAGGCGAGGAGAAGCCCGCGCTGATCTGCGAATGGATGACCATGTATTTCGTCTGATCACCTTCGATCGTGACATTCCCCACCTTGCCCCTCCCTTGAAGGGGGAGGGGCTCTAGAACCCCCGAGGATTTCCACCATGCGTGACGCAGTAATCGTCTCCACCGCCCGCACCGCCATCGGCCGCGCCTATAAGGGCGGGTTCAACGACACCAAGGGGGCCACGCTCGGCTCCTATTCCCTGAAGCCCGCGATCGAACGCGCCGGTATCGACGCCGGCGAGGTCGACGACGTCTTGTGGGGCGCCGCGCTCCAGCAGGGCGCGCAGGCCGGCAATCTCGCCCGTCAGGTCGCCCTGCGCGCCGGATGCCCGATCGGCACCAGCGGCATGACGATCGACCGCCAGTGTTCCAGCGGCCTGATGAGCATCGCCACGGCGGCCAAGCAGATCATCACCGACCGGATGGACGTGGTCGCCGCCGGCGGTCAGGAGAGCATCTCGCTCGTCCAGACCAAGGACATGCGCGTCATGCCCGATCCCGAACTGATGACCATGCACGGCGCGATCTACATGCCGATGCTCCAGACCGCCGAAACCGTCGCCCAGCGCTACGGCATTTCGCGCGAGCAGCAGGACGAATACGCCCTCCAGTCGCAGCAGCGCACCGCCGCCGCGCAGGAAGCGGGCAAGTTCGACGACGAGATCGTCCCCGTCTCCACCACTCACAAGGTGCAGGACAAGGAAACGGGCGAGATCTCGGACGTCGCGATCACCATCGACAAGGACGAAGGCAATCGCCCCTCGACCACGCTTGAAGGCCTCAACAGCTTGAAGCCGGTCATGGGCGAAGGCACCACGATCACCGCGGGCAATGCGTCGCAGCTGTCGGACGGCTCCAGCGCCAGCGTGCTGATGGAAGCCAAGGTCGCCGAAAAGAAGGGCCTCACGCCGCTCGGCCGCTATGTCGGCATGGCGGTTGCGGGCACCGAGCCCGACGAGATGGGCATCGGCCCCGTCTTCGCGATCCCCAAGCTGCTCGAACGATTCGACCTCAAGGTCGACGATATCGGCATCTGGGAGCTGAACGAAGCCTTCGCCGTGCAGGTCCTCTACTGCCGCGACAAGCTCGGGATCGATAACGACAAATTGAACGTCAATGGCGGCTCGATCTCGATCGGCCACCCCTACGGCATGACCGGCGCACGCTGCACCGGCCACGTGCTTCTGGAAGGCAAGCGCATGGGCGCCAAATACGGCGTCGTCACCATGTGCGTCGGCGGCGGCATGGGCGCAGCGGGCCTGTTCGAGATTTTCTGATCAAGCGGCTAAGCGCTACGCAAAAAGGGCGGCTCGGGGAGACCCGGGCCGCTTTTTTAATATAGTCAGCTAGTGAGAAAATTTGCGACGATGGGATTCTGAAGCTAAAAAGTTGGTGAAAAGCATTAGAACCGAAAAATCAGCGAGGGCATGGTCTGGCCAAAGGCCGCTCTTTCCAAAGAGCTAAGCTGGATAGTTTCGAGCCTTCACCTCGGTTTGACCGCTTCGCATATCCCTATCAGTAAATGTGCGGGTGACTTCCGACGCGATGAATTGCGCTTTCATTAGTATGTGGCCCATTTCCTGCCTATCGGGTTCCGGACCACCATAGCGGCTCCCAACAAAACTTGGAAAAGTTCTAGCGGCACGAATAACGCGATCAACATCAAATGCTGTTTCATAACTACCTAAGGCAGTAGCTGCCTTCGTCAAATTATGTCCTATTTTCAAGCGTAGGTCAGTATCGCTGTACCCATTACAAGATAGCCCGGCTTTCAATGCCAATTCCGCGCCGAGTAATGCGCTCTGTAAGGTTCCCCGGTAATCATATGCGCCGGTCGCAGTAGCAGCGGCAGCTTCTAGCTGAACGTGCGCGCGGTAGATGAGCTCTTTCGATTGATCAGTAACCGGACGGGTATGCCCAAATTCCATGAACCCGTATCCAAAATCGAGCAGGTCAAAAGCCTGATCCTCAAACCGAGCCATCGCTTCGTCGTCCGCCGCCAACCGCAGCTTTTGGTCTTCCGAAAAATCAAGCAGTGGCCAGAAATCGATCCGTGGGCTACCAAATATCACGGGCACGTAGAGGCGAGCAAAAAGATCTCTGAACATGAAGAACCCTAAATGGACTCCTCCTTCACGCTGATCAATCGGCCTAAATAGGCGATTGTTAGCGTGATGTATTCTCTGCACTATTTTCGGAGAATGGTCCCCTATCAACGGGACGCCGTCAATACCTAGCTTAGCTAGCATACGGAGAACATTCATGAAGGCTCGTTGTTTTGGCTCTTCACGAAGAAGCAAACCTTCGTCGTCTGCCTCGCAAGCAAGTTCGCACAATTCATCGTCTGTAGGCCGCAAAGACTTATCCGCTAAAGCACCACAGCAATGTTTGAACCTCTGGCGGCTTCCGCATGGGCAAGTTCGATTACGCGAAGGGTTCATGGTTGCTGATTACAGCGAAACCTAAGCTAAGTTAAGCGGCCAGAAGGCATACCCAGATTGGAATGAACCTATTAATAGCAGTAACGAACACGCCTAATGACTCCTCTCGCGTCACGCTCTGATAGTCGATTTTTCCAGATAGGCGTAGAACCTGCTCCTCATGGTTACCTAGAATCACCCATGCTCGCCGATGAACTCCTCCACCACCGGGGCAATCTTTCCACGCCATTTGCTGCCGTTGAAGATGCCGTAATGCCCGGCGCCTTCGGCCATGTAGTAGCGCTTTTTCGACACGTCCAAATTCGGCGTGAGTTCCAGCGCGGCGCGGGTCTGGCCTAGGCCGGAGATATCGTCGCGCTCGCCTTCGATGGCGAGGAGGGCGGTCTTCGTGATGTCGCCCAGATCGATGCGGCGGCCACGGTGTTCGTAAGTGCCGTTGGGCAGCGAGTGGGTCTGGAACACCTCGACCACGGTCTGGAGGTAGAATTCCGCCGTCATGTCGCAGACGCTGCGATATTCGTCGTAGAAATCCTTGGTCGCCTGCGCGCTGGCCTCGTCGCCTTCGGTCAGATGCTTGAACATCTCGTAGTGGCTCTGAAGGTGGTTGCCGAGATTCATCGACATGAAGCTCGCCAGCTGGAGGAAGCCGGGATAGACGCGCCGCCCGCTGCCGCGATACTGCATGGGCACGGTGGCGATGACGTTGTGGCGGAACCATTCGATCGGGCGATCCATGGCGAGATCGTTGACCGTGGTGGGCGAACAGCGCGTGTCGATCGGCCCGCCCATCATGGTGAGCGTCTTGGGTGCACAGGGGTGATCGTCGCGGTTCATGATCGCGACCGCGGCGAAGACCGGGACGGAGGGCTGGCAGACTGCCATGGCGTGCGCGTCCGGCCCGATATGTTCGAGGAAGCCGATCACGTAATCGATATAGTCGTCGAGATCGAACTGGCCTTCCGACAGGGGCACCGTCTTCGCGTCGGCCCAGTCGGTGACATAGACCTCGCAGCTTTCGATCATGCGTTCGACCGTGCCGCGCAGCAGAGTGGCGTAATGGCCGCTCATCGGCGCGACGACGAGGAGCTTGGGCGCGTCGTCGGCCAATCCGTCGCGGCGGAAACGTTTGAGATCGCCGAAGGGGCGGTTGACCACGGTCGCTTCCTCGACCGCGCGGGCCTTCCCTTCGACCTTGACCGCCTCGATATTCCAGGCTGGCTTGCCGTAGGTGGCGGTGGCGTGGGCGAACACTTCGAGCGCGCTCGCCGCCATCGGGCCCATCCCGAAATAGCCCAGCGGAAGAGCCGGATTGCTCAGCATCTCCGAGCCGATCGCGGCCCAGGCGCTGGCGCTCGATAGCCAGCTGCGTTGCAGTTCGTAGGCCTGGTAAAGCATTGCGGTTCCCCTGCGGACGCCTGTTCGTGTTCTTGGTGGCGTGCTTCGATTGTCGGGACAAGGTGGCGATGGAATGCCTTGTGTGCAACGCACAATGCACGAAAAGGCAGGAAACCGCGTCTTTGGCGAGTGGATTTTCTCGGCCCGCGGGCTTACGTGCGGGGCATGGACGCCACTCCGCGCAAAATCCCCCGCAAGCGCCGTTTCGGCCGTGGTTCGCGTGCCGAGGGGGCGGGCGCCGACGCAGGCGAGGCGCGCTCGCTCAAGCCGCTGCGCATGGTCTATGCCGCGGTTGCAAGCTATCCCGGCTATCTCGCGCTCGCGGGTCTGGCGCTGATCATCACGGCGGCGGCCACGCTGGCGATCCCTGCCGGATTCAAGATGGTGATCGATCGCGGGTTCTCAGCCGGCGGGAATGCGGATGATATCGGGCGCTGGTTCCGTTATCTGCTGATGATCGTGACCGTTCTCGCGGCGGGCACGGCGATGCGGTTCTATTTCGTCAGCTGGCTGGGCGAGCGGGTGGTCGCCGATATCCGCCTGCGCGTGCACCGCAATCTCCTGCGCCTCGCGCCCGCCTTCTACGAGGAGAACTCGCCCAAGGAGATCTCCAGCCGCATGACCAGCGATACCGCGCTGATCGAACAGGTCGTCGGCACCACCGTCTCGGTCGCGCTGCGCAATCTCCTGATGGCGATCGGGGGGACGATCTACCTGTTCTATCTCGTGCCCGGCCTGACCATCGGTCTCGTGCTGATCATCCCGGCGATCGTGATCCCGATCACGTATTTCGGGCGGCGCCTGCGGACGGTCAGCCGCACCAGCCAGGACCGGGTGGCCGATATCGGCGCTATAGTGACCGAGGTCCTCTCGGCGATGAAGATCGTCCAGGGCTTCAACCAGGAAAAGCGCGAGGCGGACCGGTTCCGGCAAGCGGTGGAGCGCACCTTCGGCGTGGCGCGGCGGCGCATTCTCATCCGCGCGGCGATGACCGCGATCGTGATTCTGTTCGTGTTCGGCGGAATCACCATTCTCGTCTGGCGCGGTGCGACCGCGGTCAGCGAAGGGACGATCACCGGCGGCACGATCGCCGCCTTCGTCCTCACCGCCGGATTGGTGGCGGGCGCGTTCGGATCGTTGACCGAGGTCTATGGCGATCTCCTGCGCGGCGCGGGCGCGGCCAGCCGGTTGGGCGAACTTCTGGAAGAGACGCCGGATATCGCGCCGCCCGCCCGGCCCCAGAGCCTGCCCAATCCGCCGCGCGGCAGCCTGTCGTTCCGCAACGTCACCTTTCGCTATCCCACCCGGCCCGATGTTGCGGCGCTGAAGGATTTCAGCCTCGAGGTCGAACCGGGCGAGACGGTCGCTATCGTCGGGCCTTCCGGGGCCGGCAAATCCACCATCTTCCAACTCGCCGAGCGATTCTACGACCCCCAGGCGGGCACGATCCGCCTCGACGGAGTCGCGCTGACGAGCGCCGATCCCGCCGACATTCGCGACCGGATCGCCATGGTGCCGCAGGACGGCGTGCTGTTCAGCGCGAATGCGCGCGACAATCTGCGCTACGGAAACTGGGCGGCGAGCGACGAACAGATCTGGGAGGCGGCGCGCGCCGCCAATGCCGCCGATTTCCTCGAACGCCTGCCCGACGGGCTCGACACCTATCTGGGCGAGAACGGCACGCGCTTGTCGGGCGGGCAGCAGCAGCGGCTCGCCATCGCGCGCGCCCTGTTGCGCGATGCCCCGATCCTCCTCCTCGACGAGGCGACCAGCGCGCTCGATGCGGAAAGCGAGCGGCTGGTGCAGGACGCGCTCGAACGGCTGATGCAGGATCGCACCACGCTCGTCATCGCCCACCGCCTCGCCACCGTGCGCGCCGCGGATCGGATCGTGGTGATGGAGGATGGCGCGATCGTCGAGCAGGGCACGCACGCGCAGCTCACTTCGGGCGAGGGCCTCTACGCCCGCCTCGCGACGCTCCAGTTCGGTCTCGAAAGCGCCTGAAAGAGCGCAAATCGTGCGGTTCAGGCCGCTTTCAGCCGCGCCATTCTACAAAGCCCGCTCTCGTTCCGACGAACGGCGTTGACGGGTCGCACCGGGGGCGCTTCACCCTTACGGGTGACCTTCGGGACATTTCGTCCGCATTCTTGGGAGTCGCCATCTATGATCCGCCATATTCTTTCCGCCGGGGCCAGCGTCCTTGCCCTGACGCTCGCCGTACCCGCCGCCGCGCAGGACGCGCACGAGATGGAGGGCGTTCACGAGGCTTTCCATGTCGAGCAGGGCGACGCGCCTGCCGCCGCCGCGGTGGCGACGCCGACCATGAGCTTCGGCACCTGGGGCTTCGATCCGTCGAGCCTGTCGCCCTCGATCGATCCGGGTGACGACTTCTTCGCCTACGCCAACCAGAAGTGGCTTGATGCCAATCCGCTGCCGCCCGAATACAGCCGCTTCGGCGCCTTCAACCTGCTGCGCGAAAAATCGACCAGCGACGTGAAGACCCTCGTCGACGAGCTGGTCGCGCGCGATGCCGCCAGCCTTTCTGCCGACGAGCGCCGCATCGTCGCTGCCTATAACGCCTACAACGACAATGCCGCGATCGACGCCGCGGGCCTCGCGCCCGCGCAGCCCTATCTCGATGCGATCCGGGGCACGGACGATCTGGCCCAGCTCGTCACGCTGTGGTCCAAGCCCGGCTATTCCAGCCCGCTCGGCGGCTATGTCTCGGTCGATGCCAAGGAGCCGACGCGTTATTCGGTCTATCTCGGCTCGGGCGGGCTCGGCCTGCCCGACCGCGACTATTATCTCGACACCAGCCAGAAGGGCCAAGATATCCAGGCCAAGTATCGCGACTATCTGACCTTCCTCTACGAACAGGCTGGATACCAGAACGCCGCCGCGATGGCGCAGCAGGTCTATGATTTCGAAGACCAGATCGCGCGCACCGTCACCTGGGACCGCGCCACGCGCCGCAATCGCGATCTGACCTACAACGCGCTGACGCCTGCCGAACTGCGCAGCATGGCGGGCGATTTCCCGATCGACGCGATGCTGACCAATTCTGGCTTCGCCGACACCGATCGCTTCATCGTTTCCGACCTGCCGCCCAGCGACGCGCGTGCGCAGGAACTGGGCCTCGACGAAGCGACGCTTGCCAAGATCGGCGGCGGCACGCCCGCGATGATGAAGCTCGTCCAGGCGACCCCGCTCGACGTGTTGCAGGCCTGGACGGTCAAGGGCTTCCTCAATTCGAACGCGGCGGTGCTGCCGAGCGCGCTCGATAACGCGCAGTTCGCCTTCTACGGCACGACCCTCAACGGAACACCCGAACAGCGCCCGCGCTGGAAGCGTTCGATCGACGAGACCGAAGGTCTTCTGGGCGAGCTGGTCGGCGCGTCCTATGTCGAGCGGTATTTCCCCGCCGAGAACAAGGCCGCGATGGTCGATCTGGTCGCGAATCTGCGCAAGGCGGTCGCCCAGAGCATCGACGATATCGAGTGGATGAGCCCGGCGACCAAGCAGGAAGCGATGGCCAAGCTCGACGCCTTCGATCCCAAGATCGGCTATCGCGACGAGCTCGAGACCTACGACACGCTGGCGATCGATGCCGACGGCCCGCTCGCCAACCGCATGGCGGCGGCGCAGTGGCAGTATGACGACATGCTGTCCAAGCTCGGCGGTCCGATCGACCGCACCGAATGGGGCATGCTGCCGCAGACGGTGAACGCCTATTACAACCCGACCAAGAACGAGATCGTGTTCCCGGCGGGCATCCTCCAGCAACCCTTCTTCGGCATCACCGCCGATCCGGCGGTGAATTACGGCGGGATCGGCGGCGTAATCGGGCACGAGATCGGCCATGGCTTCGACGATCAGGGCTCGAAGTCCGACGGTACGGGCATGCTGCGCAATTGGTGGACCGACGCCGATCGCGAAGCTTTCGATGCGCGCGGCAATGCGCTGGTCGAACAGTATAATGCGTTCTGCCCGCTCGACGATGGGGAAACCTGCGTGAACGGGCGCCTGACGCTGGGCGAGAATATCGGCGATCTCGGCGGCCTCGCGCTCGCCTATCGCGCCTACAAGCTGCATCTGAACGGCGAAGAGGACAAGGTGATCGACGGGCTGACCGGCGATCAGCGCTTCTTCCTCGCCTGGGCGCAGGTGTGGCGTTCGCAGCAGCGCGAGGATGCCGCCCGCCAGCGTCTGCGCACCGATCCGCACAGCCCGGAGGAATTCCGCGTCAACGGCGTCGTGCGCAACATGGACGCCTGGTACAAGGCCTTCAACGTGACCCCGCAGGACGATCTGTATCTGCCGCCCGAACAGCGGATCGTGATCTTCTGATCGCGCCGGTCGCATAGAGCGTCCGATAGAGCATCCAGGGGGGCGGCAGGTCGCTTGACTTGCCGCCCCCTTTTGTCTTGGGGGCAACGATGTCCACCACCCTTACCGCTATCCTCCTCGGCATCCTCGAAGGCCTGACCGAGTTCCTGCCCGTTTCATCGACGGGGCACCTGATCCTGGCGCAGGGCTTCTTCGGCTACGATCCGGCCCAATGGCGCCAGTTCAACATCGTGATCCAGCTGGGCGCGATCCTGGCGGTGGTGGTGAGCTATTGGTCGCTGTTCTGGTCGATGGGGACGGGGTTGTTGAAGGGCGACGCCCAGTCGGTGCGTTTCGTGCGCAATATTTTCCTCGGCTTCCTGCCTGCGGCGGTCATCGGTCTCCTCGCCAAGGACGCGATCGACGTGATGCTCGAAAGTCCGCTTGTGGTGGCGGGCGCCCTGATCGTGGGCGGGATCGCGATCCTCGTTCTGGAAAAGATCATTCCCGCGCGCCCCGATCACGGGGTGGCGGCCCTCTCGTGGAAATCCTGCCTCACGATCGGCCTCGTCCAGTGCCTGGCGATGGTGCCGGGCACCAGCCGCTCGGCCGCGACCATCATGGGCGCGCTGGCCATGGGCGTCGGGCGCAAGACGGCGGCCGAATTCAGCTTCTTCCTCGCCGTGCCCACCATGCTGGGCGCCGCCACGGTCAAGATCCTCGACGAACCGGCCCTGCTCGCGGGCGAAGCGGCGATCGGGTGGACCGAGATCGCGCTGGGCTTCGTTGCCGCCTTTCTGGTGGCGCTGGCCGTGATCCGCGCTTTCGTCGCCTATGTTTCCAAACATGGGTTTGCGCCTTTCGCGTGGTATCGTATCGCGTTGGGCCTGGTCGCGGTGTGGTTCTTCGCGATTGCATGATCGGGGCAGATGCGCTTTGCGACAGGAGCAATTCGGCAAGTTTGACAAAATCCTGCCATAATCGGGAACCGAACCGCTCCTGGACGTTTTATCCACCCATAAGCCAGTCGGATAACCTTACATGGGTCTCATAATTCTCATCGTGGTCGGCGCCTTGCTCGGATGGCTTGGTTCCATCGTGCTGCGCCGCGAAGACCGCGGTGCGATCCTGACCATGATGGGGGCTGGTATCGTGGGCTCGCTGCTTGCCGGGGCTATGCTCGGCAACGCCAATCTGCTGGCCACGGTCGGACCGCTCGATTTGCTTTGGGCGGTTCTTGGTGCGATCGTCGCGATCGCCATCGCCGATGCCGCCCGCCAGCGGGCGTTTCGGTGACCCGACCGGTTACACTTGTTTAGAAGGGAATGTCTCCGCGCTGTGTGGAGCATCAAAAAAAGGGGAAGATTAATGAAGAAAATTGCTTTTGCATCGATGGCCGCGCTCGGCCTGACGCTCGCCGCCTGTGACAGCCCCCAGGAAAACGCCATGGAAGACCAGGCCGAAACCATGGAAGACAATCGCGACGCGATGGTCAACGACATGGAAGCTTCGGGCGAGATCACCGACGACCAGGCCGACGCCATGGACGATCAGACCGACGCCATGGAAGAGCAGATGGAAGAACAAGCGGACGATATGGACACCCCGTAAGTCCGGTTTTCCTAAATGACGAGAAAGGCTCCGGAGCAATCCGGAGCCTTTTTTGTTTTGCGTGCTTTGTTTTGCGTTTTTTGTTTTCCGCACGCCATCCGGCGTGCGATGTCCTCGCGCCTTACGGCGCTGCGGGCGGGCGGTCGCCCTTGCGGACCCTTTCGGGTCCGAGCGTTTTTGTTTTCCGCAAGCGCGTCCGCGCTCGCGATATCCTCGCGCCTTACGGCGCTGCGGGCGCGCAGTCGCGCTTGCGGACCCTTTCGAGTCCGAGCTCCGCCACCAAGCCTTCAGGCCGGGAATGGCCCGGTCCGCGACCAGCGGACCGCAAGGCCACGCGGCCGCCCCGCAGGTGCCCGACCGAAGGGAGGAATAGCGCCGAGGACGAAGCCACGGAGGTGGCTTCGCGAATTAGACAGCCTTCGCGCCGCTCCCGCGTCCGCCTCTTAGCGTGTATTCGAGCGTGCCCTGGTGCAGCACGTCGTCCACATCGATCACGGCGGTGTTGGCATAGGTGAAGCCGGGGTCGAGCGTGCGGTAGAGCCGGTCAAAATCGCGCTCCACCGTCTGCTGATAGAGATCCTCGAAGCTCTTGATCACGAAATAGGTCGGTTGCAGGTCGCTGATGACGTAATCCGTGCGCATGACGCGGTCGACATTGAGCATGATGCGATTGGGGCTCTCCGCCTCCACCGCATAAACCACCTCGGTCGGCCCGGACAGGATGCCCGCCCCATAGGCGCGGATGTCCCCGGGCGCTTCCTGCAACAGACCGAATTCGACCGTGTACCAGTAGAGCGATCCCAGCGCCTTCAAGCGGTTGTGGCGCATCGCCTTCCACCCGGCCTTGCCGTATTCCTGCATGTAATCGGCATAGACCGGGTCGGTCAGCATGGGCACGTGGCCGAAGACGTCGTGGAAAACGTCGGGTTCCTGGATGTAATCGAAGGTCTCGCGCGTGCGGATGAAATTGCCCGCGGGGAAGCGCCGGTTGGCGAGATGCCAGAAGAACACATGGTCGGGAATCAGCATGGGGACGGGCACCACGCTCCACCCGGTCAGGCTGCCCAGCTCCGCGCTGAGGTCACCGAAATCGGGCACGCCGCCCCGGCCGAGGTCCAGCTTTTCCAGTCCTGACATGAACGCGCTCGCCGCGCGGCCTGGAAGGACCTCCATCTGGCGCGCGAACAGGTCGTTCCAGATCGCGTCGTCATCGGAATCGTATTCGGTCTGCTTGGGTTCGAGCCAGTCTTCGCCGAGATGGTCGGGCCGCTTCAGGGGGGCGGTGAAGACTCCTTCCGGCATATCGGGAAGACGGGTGAAATCCTGTTCAGGGTCAGCGAGTGTAGCCATAGGAGCGATGTAAGCGTTCGCGCGGCGAATGCCAAATCGCCGATCCGAGCGGGGTTGGATTTCACGCGATCTCGGCACTCGCCTGCGTGATCTGCCGCCCATCCTGGGCGAACGCCGCCAGTTCGAGAGCATCGTCCTTCTGGCGCAAAGTCAGATGCAGCGGCTCGCCCGCGATCGCGGGGCTGAGCCCGCGGAAGCGGAAGCTTCCCACCCGGTTTTCGCCGCGTCGTTCGGCGGCAAGCTGAAGCATCAGGCTGGCGGTCAGCGGCCCGTGCACCACGAGGTCGCGATACCGCTCGACATCGTGCGCATAGGGCGCGTCGTAATGGATGCGATGCGTGTTGAAGGTGAGCGCGGAATAGCGGAACAGCAGGCGCGGATCGGGCCGCATTGCGCGGTGCGCGTCCCAATCGCCCGGATCGAAGCTGTCGGGGCCCGGTTCGGGCGGCGAGAGCGGTACACTGGGATCGAGCGCTTCGAGATAGACCAGCGTCTGTGTCTCGCTGACTGCGAGTGCGCCATCTGCCGCGGTCTCGTGCTCGACCTCGACGAACACCATCCGGCCGCGACTGCCCGATTTATCGGTGATCGAAGCGATGCGGCTTACGCGCTCAACCGTTGCGCCAATCGTCAGCGGCGCATGGAAGCGAATTGCGCTGCCCGCCCACATCCGGCGCGGCAGCGAAATGGGGGGAAGGAAGCTCGCCGCGCTGTCGTCGCGCGCGGGGTGCCCATCCTCGCCCAATTGCGCCGTGCGCGCCTCGGGCGTGCAGAGGCAGAAATGGATCCCCTGCGGCATCGCCTCGTCCAAAGGTGCATCACGATCGAAGGTGGCACACCAGCGCGCCGCGAGCGCCGGGTCCAATCGATCGGCGGACCGCTGCTCGCGCCCGATCCAGTCGGCGAAATCCTTCACCAAATCCTCCCCGGTACGGGGAGGGGAACCGCGTGCGAAGCGCGGGGTTGAGGGGCACCGGCTCCGCCGGACCCGGTTCCTTGGAGTAGGGGGAGCCCCTCCACCATCCTGCGGATGGTTCCCCTCCCCATTCTGGGGAGGATCATCCCAATCCTGCGCGTCACAGTGCCGCGTATTCGCGCAGCATATGCTTGGCGATCTGCAGTTGCAGGATCTGCGTCGTGCCTTCGTAGATGCGATAGATGCGCGCATCGCGGAAGAACCGCTCGGCATCGTATTCCGCCAGATAGCCCGCACCGCCATAGATCTGCACCACCCGATCGACCACGCGGCCGCACATTTCGGATGCGAAGACCTTGAAGGCGGCGGCCTGCTTGATCGTGCTTTCGCCCGCATCGGCGCGCGCGGTGACGTCCGCCATCATGCACTCGGCGGCGTAGATCTCCGTCTCGCTTTCGGCGAGCATCTGCTGGATCAGCTGGAAATTCGCGATCGGCTCGCCAAACGCCTTGCGCTCATTGGCATAGCGAAGCGCGGAATCGAGCGCGCGGCGCGCATAGCCGGTGCTGGCCGCGCCCACCGAGATGCGTCCGTTGTCGAGGCTCATCATGGCGAAGCGGAAGCCCTGGCCGGTCTCTCCGCCGAGCAGCGCATCGCCCGGAACATGCACGTCGTCGAGCATCACGTCGGCGATATGCGATCCGGCCTGGCCCATCTTCTTGTCCGGGCTGCCCACGGAAACGCCGGGCGTGTCCATCGGCACGATGAAGGCGCTGACATGCGCGTTCTTGGGCAGCGCGTCCTTTTCGGTGCGCGCCATGATCAGCGCGACATCGGCGTGGGGCGCGTTGGTGATGTAGCGCTTCGATCCGTTGAGGATCCAGCCATTGCCGTCGGGATCGGGCTTCGCCGTGGTCGCCATCGCTGCCGAATCGCTGCCCGAACCGGGCTCGGTCAGGCCGAAGCAGGCGATTTCCCCGCCCGCGATGCGCGGCCACCATTCGTTCTGCTGGGCTTCGGTCCCGCCATTCTTCAAGGCGGAATTGAACATCCCGATATTGATCGAGAAGATCGAGCGGAAGGCGGGCGCGGCGTAGCTCATCGTCTTCACGATCTTGGCGTACTGGGTCATGTTCAGCCCGGCGCCGCCGTGATCTTCGGGCACGGAGAGGCCGAACAGGCCCATTTCCTTCATTTCATCGAGGATATCGTCGGGCACGCGATCGTTCTCGATCACGTCCTTTTCCGCCGGGATCAGCCGTTCGCGCACATAGCGTTCGAGCTGTTCGTGGAACTGGGCGAAAGTGTCCGCATCCATGCCCGGATTGCGGGCGGGGGCGGGCTTGGTGGCCGGTGCGTTCATTCTTATTCTCCCGTATTCTGGCCCGTATCCCGGCCCGTATCCGCTTCGTCCATGCGTTGTTCGGCGTCGTCCTGTTCGGCCAGCACGTCGGCGGGGATGCGACGCTCTTCGATCATCTCAGCCGCCTCGTCGAGCGCGCGCGCCTCGCCCACCGTCACGCCGCCCGGGCCCGGATCGTTGTCCGACGGGCCGCAGGCGGCAAGGAGGGCGGTGATCGCGGGGAGGGCGAGCGCGGCGCGCATCGACTTACTCCTCGTTCATCGCATCCATCGCCGCCGCGGCGGTGGCGGCGGCATCGTCGCCTTCGTCCTGAAGCGTCTGCTGGCGCGCGGCCTCGGCAGCGGCGGCGGCTTCGGGATCGACGGTCTGCGTCGTGCTGGGGACCACCGGATCGGGCATGGAGGCCTGCGGATCCTCGACCGGCATGGCATCGACGTTCTCGAGCGCTTCGTTCGCTTCGATCTCGACCGTTTCGGTGTCGGTTTCATAGGCCGCATCGTCGGAATCGCTGCACGCGGCCAGCGCGAGCGGGGCGGCGATCACGGCGGCCAGCAGGACAGGCTTGCGGGAAGTCAGGCGGAATTTCATCGGTCTCTCCAAAACGGGCGGGCGGCACAAGGCGACCCTGACAGTGTGCTGTGCCGTTAAAGCGCCACGCGGGCACAAGGGGCAAGGGGAAAATGGCCGAAAACGAATGGCCGAAAACGAATGGCCGAAAACGAAGGGACGGGCCTTCGCGCGGGCGGCGAAGTCTGGCAGGGGCGCGGCGATGGACGATACGCTCGCCTCCGACCGCGCCGAAACTGCCGATCTGCATCACGCCCGCGCGGAATTGCGCCGCACTTTCGGGTTCGACGATTTTCGCGGGCGACAGGCGGCGGTGGTCGAGCGCGTGCTGGCGGGCCGGTCCACCCTCGCAGTGATGCCGACAGGCGCGGGCAAGTCGCTGACCTATCAATTGCCCGCGACCATGCTGGCGGGGACCTGCGTGGTCGTCAGCCCGCTGATCGCGCTGATGCACGATCAATTGCGCAGCGCGCGCGCCAACGGGATCCGCGCCGCCACGCTCACCAGCGCCGATGCCGACTGGCGCGAGACGCAGGACGCGTTCCGAGCGGGCGAGCTGGACCTGCTCTACGTCGCGCCCGAACGCGCCAGCCAGCCGCATTTCCGCGAGCTGTTGAGCGCCGCGCCGCTGTGCCTGTTCGCGGTGGACGAGGCGCATTGCGTCAGCGAATGGGGCCACGATTTCCGCCCCGATTATCGCATGCTGCGCCCGATGATGGACGCGTTTCCGGATGTCCCGCGCCTGGCGTTGACCGCCACTGCCGACCGGCAGACTCGCGCGGACGTGATGGCGCAGCTCGGCATTCCGGAAGACGGGCTCGTGCTCGCCGGGTTCGACCGGCCCAATATCCGTTATGCGATCACGCCGCGCGACAATCCGGTGCGCCAGATCGCCGGGATCATGCAGGATCGCCCCGGCCCCGGCATCGTCTATGCGCCCACGCGCCGCAAGGTGGAGGACATCGCCGAAAAGCTCGCCAGCGCGACCGGGCGCCCCGTCCTGCCCTATCACGCCGGGCTTCCGGCGGAGGAGCGGGCGGACAATCAGGCGCGCTTCGTCGCCAGCGAGGATATGGTGATCGTAGCCACGATCGCGTTCGGCATGGGGATCGACAAGCCGGACGTACGCTTCGTCGCCCATGTCGGCGTGCCGAAATCGATCGAGGCCTATTATCAGGAAACCGGACGCGCGGGGCGCGACGGCGATCCGGCGGGCGCGGTGATGCTGTGGGGGGCGAGCGATTTCGCCACCGCGCGGGCGCGGCTGGAGGAAGTGCCCGAGGATCGCCGCATGGCCGAACGCCAGCGATTGGACGCGCTGGCGGGCCTCGTCGAAACCGCGCAATGCCGCCGCGCGATCCTGCTGAGGCATTTCGGCGAGGACCCGTCCGAAAAATGCGGCAATTGCGACAATTGCCTCGACGCGCCCGGCGTCACCGATGCGACCGAACTGGCGCGCAAGCTGCTCAGCGCCGTCTATCGCACTGGGCAGAGCTTCGGGATGGGGCATCTCGAAAAGGTCCTCACCGGAACCGCGGACGATCGCATCCGCCAGCGCGGGCACGACAATCTGTCGGTGTTCGGGATCGTCGGGGGTGAGGAGGCAGGGCTCTTGAAGCCCGTTGCAAGGGCGTTGCAGGCGCATGGCCACCTCGTTGCGAACGATCATGGCGGACTGGCGCTGGGAGGCGGTGCGCGCGAAATCCTGAAAGGCGAGCGCGAAGTGGCGATCGTCATCCCGCCCAAGCGCGAACGCAGGGGACGGCGCGGCGGCGGCGCGACGCCCAATCCGGTCGGCAACCCCCTGTTCGAAGCGCTGCGCGCCCTGCGCAAGGAACTGGCCGAGGAGGCTGGCGTGCCGCCTTACGTGATCTTCCACGATTCGACCTTGCGCGAAATGGCGCTGGCGCGGCCCGACACGCTGGCCCGGCTGGGACAGATCGGCGGCGTCGGCGCGAAGAAACTCGAAGCCTACGGAGATCGCTTCCTGCGCTGTATCGTCGAGAATTGAGACACGGGTCAAAATTATGCTGCCGGTAAGTCTCGCCGCGCTACAGTGACGACATGACATCTCGCACCCGCATCGCCGCCCCCATTCTGATCGCGCTCGCCGCCGTCACGCTCCCGCTCTCCGCCCAGCAGGGCGCGCCATTCTCCGTCGCCGAGACCGGGCGGGGTTATGCCACGCTCCAGGACGCGGTGGATGCAATCGGCGCGGGCACGGGCACGGTGGTGTTCGCGCCGGGCACCTACAATGAATGCGCCGTACAGCGCGTGGGAGACATTACCTACCGCGCGATGGAGCCGGGTTCGGCCACGCTTTCCGGCGTCGCCTGCGAAGGCAAGGGCGCGCTGGTCCTCGGCGGCGAAGCGGCGACGGTGATCGGCCTCGTCTTCTCGGATATCGCCGTGCCCGATCGCAACGGGGCAGGCATCCGCCTGGAAAGCGGCGACCTCGCCGTGACGCAGAGTTGGTTCCGCGACAGCGAGCAGGGGATCCTGACCGCGCACGATCCGAACATCCATCTGCGCATCGACAAATCGACCTTCACGCGGCTCGGCACCTGCGAGGGCGATGGGGGCTGCGCCCATTCGATCTACACCGGCGAAATCGCCGAAACCGCCGTCACGCGCAGCCGCTTCGAAGCGGGCACGGGCGGGCATTATCTGAAGAGCCGCGCGGCGCGCACGATCGTCGAGGATTCGAGCTTCGACGACGCGGCGGGGCGGGGCACAAATTACATGATCGACCTGCCCAATGGCGGCAATGGCCGGATCGTGCGCAACTGGTTCGTCCAGGGGCGCGACAAGGAGAACTGGTCCGCCTTCATCGCGGTGGGCGCGGAAGAGGGGAATTACTCGTCCGACGGGCTGGTCATATCGGACAACGACGCGCGCCTCGTTCCTGGCCTGAGGCGCAGCCCCGCCTTCATCGCCGACTGGACGGGCGACCGCCTGTCGATCGCGAACAACGAATTGGGCGCGGGCCTGAAGCCGTTCGAGCGGCGCTGAGGGCGCGAATTACGGCAGTAAATGCCCCGCCCGGTCGCGCTTGGTCGCGAGGTAGCGGGCGTTGTGCGGATTGTCGGGCAGAGCGTGGGGGACGCGTTCGGTGACCGTCACGCCTTCCGATTCGAGCGCCGTGACCTTCGCCGGATTGTTGGTCATCAGCCGGATGCTCGGCACACGCAGCAGGGCGAGGATGCGCGCGGCCGTCGGGAAATCACGCGCTTCGTCGGGGAGACCCAGGCGGGTGTTCGCGTCCACCGTGTCGTGGCCCTGATCCTGCAGGGCATAGGCCCGCAATTTGTTGACGAGGCCGATCCCGCGTCCCTCCTGTCGCATATAGAGGAGGACGCCCCAGCCCCCCCTTCGCGCCTCGTCGGCCATGGCGTGGAGCGCAGCGTCCAGCTGCGGGCCGCAATCGCATTTGAGGCTGCCGAGCACGTCGCCGGTCAGGCATTCGGAATGAAGGCGCACGAGGGGCGCGCTATCGGAGCGGCGCTGTCCGATCACCAGCGCGACATGTTCGCGCGTGTCGGCGGGACTGCGGAAGGCGATGATCTCGGCCTGTTCGAACGCCTCGACGGGCAGGCGCGCGCGCGAGGCGATGATGAGGTTCGCCGGATCGGCATAGGCCCTGGCATCGGCCAGCGTCAGCGTAACCGGCGGTTCCGACCCCTCGGGTGCGACCATGAAGGCGGGAAGGATGCCCGCGATCCTTGCGAGATCGAGCGCGGCGCGGGCTTGGTCGGCCCAATCGTCATGCGGTAGCGCCTTGAACGGCCCCTTCATCGGATGCGCCAGATCGAGCGCCGGATCGGCCACCGCCAGCGCCATATCGCGCGAAAACCGCTCGGCCCCGCGCAGGAGCACCGGCTCTCCGGGGATCGCCGCCTCGCGCTGATTGGCGAGTTTCAAAGTGACGGCGCGGCTGGCGGAGATCAGCAGCGTCTCTGACGCCAGCGCGTCCTCGTAACTGGTCTCTATCGGTTGCAGCACCGGGCCGCCATCGAGCCGGATCGGCCAGCCATGGCGCAGCGCATCGACGCCCTGCGCGGCGCGGCGCGGCGAAGGACCTGCCTCGCTCAGAGCGCGAATTCCGTGACGAGGGGCACGTGATCGCTCGGCTTCTCCCAGTCGCGCGCGCCTTCGTGGACGTGGTGGGCCACCGCTTGCGCGGCCAGTTCGGGGCTCGCCCACATATGAT
This sequence comes from Erythrobacter sp., assembly GCA_009993605.1. Classification (GTDB taxonomy): domain Bacteria; phylum Pseudomonadota; class Alphaproteobacteria; order Sphingomonadales; family Sphingomonadaceae; genus Qipengyuania. The sequence goes on along the minus strand of JAACTB010000011.1, from coordinate 81,550 downwards.
CCAGCCGGCGCCCGCGGTCGTTCGCCTTCCAGTCCTTGGAGCGATAGCTCCACCAGCTGTAATAGCGTTCGGGCGCGGCGATGTGCTGGCGCCCGATATCGGCCCAGCCATGCGCATCCATGAAGCGCTGCAGCGTCTCGACCTCGATCGGCGTATGGCTGACCACCTTCAACAGCTGCTTGTGGCTCCAGACGTCGCTTTCGAGGGGGGCGACGTTGAAATCGCCCACGATCAGCGTCGGACGGTCGACCGTGTCGGCCCAGCGCGTCATCCGCTCGAAGAAGTCGAGCTTCTGGCCGAACTTCACGTTCTGCTCGCGGTCGGGAATGTCGCCGCCCGCCGGCACATAGACGTTTTCGACTATCATGCCCCGATGCTTCGGATCGGTCAGTTCGACGCCGATATGGCGGGCCTCGCCATTGTCCTGCCAGTCATGCTTGGAAAAATCGCGGATCGGAACTTTGGCGACGGTCGCGACGCCGTGATAGCCCTTCTGGCCGTGCACTGCGAAATGCTCGTAACCGAGCGCGCGGAACGCCTCGTAAGGGAACTGTTCCTCCTGGCACTTGATCTCCTGGAGGCAGAGCACGTCGGGTGCCTGTTCGGTCAGGAAGCGCTCGACGATCGGCATACGCAGGCGCACCGAGTTGATGTTCCAGGTCGCGACGGAAAGGGTTGGGGACGTCATGCGGGCGGACTTAGGCACAGGCCGCGCGGGGGGCAAGTTTCACCGTTTCGCCACACGCGAATGTCACCTAGGGCAAAGCCATACAGGTGTGAGGAGAATGAGGATGGCGTTTCGCCGCAAAACCGCGCTGGCCGCTTGCGTTTTCACTTTGGCTCTTGGGGCGTGCGCCACGACGCAAGGGTCGACGGCTCCGGTCGCCTCGGCATCTCCGGCCGCTCCGGCGCCAGAACGAGCACAGGCCAAGGCAAAGAACGTCATCCTCTTCATCGGTGACGGGATGGGGATTTCCACGATCACCGCCGCGCGCATCTATGCCGGGCAGAAACTCGGCAAATCGGGCGAGGAGCATGTGCTCCCCTTCGAGACTTTCGAGAATGTCGCACTGGTAAAGACCTACAACACCAACGCCCAGACGCCCGATAGCGCGGGCACCGCCACGGCGATGCATTCGGGCGTCAAGACCAAGATCGGGATGCTCGGCATCGGCCCCGAAGCGATCACCGGCGATTGCGCCAGCGGGCGGGGGCATGAACTGCCGCTGCTGGGCGAAGAGGTGAAGCGGCGCGGCCTCGCGCTTGGTATCGTTAGCACCGCGCGGATCACCCATGCGACGCCCGCCTCGGTCTATGCCCGCAGCGTCGATCGCAATTGGGAGGCCGATATCGGCATCCCCGAAGGCCAGCGCGGCCAGATGTGCCGCGATATCGCGCTGCAATTGGTCGAGAGCGATTTCGATCTGGCGCTGGGCGGCGGGCGTGCGGCGTTCTTCGGAGCGGACGGCAGCGGCCAGCGCATGGCGGCGGATGGCGACCTGCCGCGCGACTGGGCGGCGCGCACCGGCGGCAGCTATGTGAGGACGGCGGAGGAACTGGCCGCGGCCCCGGCGAACCGCGCGGTCCTGGGCCTCTTTTCGCCCAGCCACATGACCTACATGGTCGACCGAAAAGCGGTCACGACCGAGCCTACACTGACCGATCTCACCGCCACCGCGATCGCGCGGCTTAAGTCCGATCCTCAGGGCTATTACCTGATGGTCGAGGGCGGGCGCATCGATCACGGCCACCATGCGGGCCAGGCGGGCTATGCGCTGGAAGAAGCGGTCGAATTCGCGCGCGCAATCCAGTACGCGATCGACAACACCGATCCCGACGAAACGCTGATCATGGTCACCGCCGATCAAAGCCATGTTTTCACGATCGCGGGCTATCCCCGGCGCGGAAACGACATCCTCGGCCTGGTCCATCCGCCCGAAGGCGGCGGCGAGGATGGCGACAGCGGAGACGGCCCGTCGCTCGGCTCGGACGGCAAGCCCTACACCACGCTCGGCTACGCCAACGGCCCCGGCGCGGTGAAAGGCGAGCGCGGCGTGCCTGAGACGGGCGTGATGGCTCGCCAGCAGGCGCTGGTCCCGATGGGATCGGAAACGCATGGTGGCGAAGATGTCGCGCTCTTCGCCCAAGGCCCCGGCGCCGAGCGCGTACGCGGCGTGATCGAACAGAACCGGATCTACGATATAATCCGCGAAGCGTTCGGCTGGGATTGAGTTTTCAGGTCCGGTTTCCCGCGCGTTTTTGTTTTTCCGCACGCCATCTGGCGTGCGATGTCCTCGCGCCTAAGGGCGCTGCGGGCGCGCGGTCGCGCTTGCGGGCCCTGCGGGTCCGAACTCCGCGACCATGCTTTAAAACGGGGAATGGCCCGGTCCGCGACTAGCGGACCGCAAGGGCACGCGCCCGCCCCGCAGGTGCCCGGAGCGAAGCGGAGGAACAGCACCGAGGACGCTCGCGCGGAGGCGCGAGCGAAACACCAAGGCGCAAAAAACCCTCGTGCCGGGGGCATTGGCACGAGGGTTCCTTCTTGCGTTCGTCACGCTTGGACAGAACGGATATAAATGAAGATCTGGGCAACAGGGGGGAACCCGTCTTCATCCGTCCTGTGAGTTAGGTTTTATGCCCGCCGGGCTTGCTGATGGATGAACATCCATGCTCCGACTGACGCTTCGCAGCGTCGTTTTGTCGTCCTTGCGTTTACCCCGGTCGACGGGACGATTTGCGCGGGTCGGAAAAGGTGAATGCGCTGTCCGCAACCGACATCCCGTAACGGTGATTCGACAATCTCACCGTGGTGCGATTGTTCTGCGCATCGAGCGCGACCCAGTGGGTCAGCTTCAAGCCGCCGGGCGAATTCGCGTCGCGCTGGAAGATCAGAGTGATCACCCCGAATTCGGGCCGCTTGGGATCGCGCACCTCGACGCTGACGACACCCGAATGGCTGGTGGGGACCAACTTGCCATAGCGCTTCACGTCGCGATTGGGATCGAGCAGCGCGCCTAGCGGCGAATTGCTGATCGGCCAGCGTTCGACCTGCTTCACGTCGTAATCGACCAAATACAGGCTCTTCCCGTTCGAGACGACGAGCATCGGCGCGCTCTTGCCGTAATCGAAGCGGATCTTGCCTGGGCGCTTCAGCGTCAGCTCGCCCGCCATCGTCTGGCCGGCGCGATCGGTCTGCGTGAAGCTCGCCTTCATGGTCGAAATGCCGCGCAGGGCAGCGACCGCCCGGTCGAGATCGCCCGACTGGGCCACCGCAGCGGGCGGCGCGGCGATCATGGCGAGCGGGACCGCGGCGCCGACGGCAAGCGTCAGGGCGGCGGCGAGTTTCTTGGGTTTTGAAAACACGTGGGTCATGCTCCGTTGATGGGATCGGAGCATTGAACCATCACTGAACTGGAGGCGTTCCCGCGGTTCAGCAAACCCGGCCCGCATCCGAGACGCGCTTACTTGATCTTCGCTTCCTTGAACTCGACGTGCTTGCGCGCGACGGGATCGTATTTGCGGAAGGTCATCTTTTCCGTGATGTTGCGCGGGTTCTTCTTCGTCACGTAATAGAAGCCCGTATCGGCGGTCGAGACGAGCTTGATCTTGACGGTGGCAGGCTTCGCCATGGCGTGTTCCTAAAACTTTCGCTGGGGCCGTTCGGATTTTCCGACAGGCCAAAAACAAAGGGCGACGCCGCAACGCCGCCGGTCAGGCCGGGGCCATTGGGTGATTCCGGGGGAAAAGTCAAGCGGGCGGGTGCAGACCGGCGAGCCTGTTACCAATCCACCTTGCCCCGGTTCGCCTTCACCGCGCCGCGTTCCTTCTTGGCCTTCAATCGCTTCACCTTGCCCACGCGGTTGACCCGGCTCTTGGCGCGGCGTTTCGGCGGGGTCAGCGCCTCGCGCAGCAGCATGGTGAGCCGTTCGCGCGCGGCTTCGCGGTTCTGGTCCTGCGTGCGATATTCGTTGGCCGTCAGGACGATCTCGCCGTTCTTGGTCAGCTTGCTTCCCGCGATCTCCTTCAGCCGCTCGAACGCTTCGGGCGGCAGGCCGATGCGGAACACGTCGACTCGCAACTGCACCGCCGTCGCCACCTTGTTGACGTTCTGCCCGCCGGGGCCGGAGGAGGCGATGAACTTCTCCTCCGCGATGTCCAGCGCGCGATCGGCGATCTTGCCCATTATGCGGCCGTATCGGCAAATCCGAGCGCGGCGAATTCCGGCGGGAGTGGCGCGACCGCCTCGATCGGCGTCTTGCCCTCGCGCGTCACGGTCAGGCCGGCGGCGTGGAGCATGGTGCGCGGCGCAGCGGTTTTCGTGGTGCCATTGCCATAGACCGGATCGCCGAGCAGCGGCAGACCGAGGCCCGCCTCGCAATGGATACGGATCTGGTGGGTGCGCCCGGTTTCGGGTCGGAATTCGATCAGCGCGCGGCCATCCTTCGTATCGAGCAGGCGCCAATGCGTGACCGAAGGCTTGCCCTTCTTCGCCGCGATCATGCGCCAGCCCTTTTCCGCGCTGCTGATTTTCGACAGCGACAATTCGATCGTCCCTTCCTCGCCATTCGGTATCCCGGCAAGCACGCCGAGATAGCGCTTCTGGACCAACCGCTCTTCGAAAGCGCGAGCGAAGCGCTTGTGCGCCTTGGGATTGCGCGCGAGCAGGAGGCAGCCGCTGGTATCGGTGTCCAGGCGGTGGACGGGCAGGGGCAGGCGCTGGAAGCCGAGCTTCAGCCCATCGAGATGGTCTTCCAGGCTCTTGCCGCCGCGCCGCGGCCGGTCGATCGGCAGGCCGGAAGGCTTGTCGATCACCAGCGCTTCGCCGTCTTCGTAGAGGATGGGTATAAGGGTCATTCAGTTAGTTCCGCCCGCCATAATCCGCGCACCGCATTGCCGAGTCGGAACCCGCCTTCGAGATCCGCGATCGTCAGTTCCGCCTCGCGTGCCCGGCCCTGATCGATCAGCGAGCGGCGCAGGACGCCCGGCAACAGACCGAGTGCGAGAGGCGGGGTCAGCAATATTCCGTCGCGCTCCACGAACAGATTGGCGATCGATCCTTCGGTCACCAGCCCGTCGTCGCGCACGAACAGCGCCTCGTCCGCGCCAGCTTCCACAGCCACGGCGCGCGCGTCCTCGTAGAAGCCGCGATCGGAAGTCTTGTGGCGCAGCCGCCAGTCGCCAGGATCGACGGGGAGGGGAAGGAGGATGCAGCACGCCGGACCTTCCAGCGGCAGCGGGACCGGCCTCGCTTCAAGAGCGATCGCCCCGCTGCGCGCGACTCTCAGGCGGACCTTGTGAGGTGCGTCGAGATCGAAGGTGAGCGCCTGGATCTGGTTGCGCGCCTCGTGCCGGTCGAACGCAATGCCGAGCGTGCGGGCGCTCTGTTTCGCGCGCTCGAGATGCAGTTCGAGCAGCGCCACGCCCTGGTCGGGCGTGAACCGCATGGTCTCGATGAGATCGAAATCGGGCGCCGTGAGATCGGGCGAGGAGGCGCGAGCGAAGCTGCCCTTGAGCAGCGCCTCGCGCCATTCGACTTGGCTGTCGCTGTCCGCCACGATGGCGCCGCCAACCCCCAGCACCGCCTTGCCGCGCCCGTTCTCGATCTCGGTCAGGCGCAGCGTCCGGATCGCGACATTGAAGGCCGCGCTGCCATCCCCGTCGATCCGCCCGATCGCGCCGCAATACGGTCCGCGCGCATCGCGCTCGACCTGATCGATCAGCTCCATCGCGCGAATCTTGGGTGCGCCGGTAATCGATCCGCAGGGGAACAGCGCCCGCACGAGGTCCATAGCGCCCTTTTCCGGGGCGAGCCGGGCATTCACCGTGCTCACCATCTGGTGGACCGTGGGATAGGTTTCGATGGCGAAGGCCTTGTCCACGCTGACGCTGCCGGGTTCCGCCACGCGCGCCAGATCGTTCCTCAGGAGATCGACGATCATCAGGTTTTCGGCCTTGTCCTTTTCCGACAGCGCCAGTTCTTCGCGCATAGCTGCGTCGCTTGCCGCATCCGCCCCGCGCGGGCGGGTGCCCTTCATCGGCTTGGTCCGCGCCGCCCCGTCCTTCAGCGATACGAACAATTCGGGCGACAGGCTCAACAGCCAGTGGGCGCCATCGAAGACGAGCCCGCCATAGCCCGCCTGTGCCGCCGGGCGCAGCGCGGCGTAGAGCGCCAGCGGATCGCCGGTAAACCCGCCCGCGAGTGGGAAAGTGAGATTGGCCTGATAGATATCGCCCGCCCGGATCGCGTCCTGCAGGCGCGCGAAGGCCTCTTCGTAAGCGCCAGGCGAAATCTGCGGGTCGAGCGGGCCGATCCGCGCCTCTCCCTCGCTTTGCTCCGCCAGATAGGCCGCGACCGCCTCCGCCGGAATGCGGCGCGGCTCGCCGAACAGGCCAAGCCATACAAGTGGACCTGTCGCGCCCGTTCGTTGGGCGGCGAGAGCGGCGAGGCGCGGTTCCAGCGCCAGGCCCGCCTCGTAGGCGATGTAGCCAGCCAGCGATTGTCCGGTTTCGACCCGCGCGCTGTCCGCTTGCTCGATCGTTTCGACGACCTCGTCCGGCGTGCGCGCGACGAAGATCCGCTCGGGCCGCTCGAACAGCAGGGCGTCCGCCGCACCCTCGCTGCGCGCGTCGTCGAGCAGGACCATGGGCGGGCGCGCATTCATCGCCGCCTCCTTTAGCAAGGTGCGCCCTCCTGTCGAGATCAAGCCGGTCGGGATGTTCGCCGAGACGCTTGACCAGCGCAAGGCGGGCGGCAACACCTGTCGGTCATGGATGATATTTTTCTCGGATTGGGCGCGGACGGATCGCGCCAGGAGCTGCGCCTCGACCGCGCCAATCGCCACGGCCTGATCGCGGGCGCCACCGGCACCGGCAAGACGGTGACCTTGCAGGGCCTCGCCGAAAGCTTCTCGGCGCGCGGCGTGCCGGTGTTTCTCGCGGATGTGAAGGGCGACCTGTCGGGCATCGCGATGGCGGGCAGTCCTTCGTTCAAGCACGCCGACAAGCTGGAGGCGCGCGCGGAGGAGCTTGGGATCGGCCCGCTCCAATATCGCGACAATGCGGCGGTGTTCTGGGACCTGTTCGGGGAACAGGGTTTCCCGATCCGCACCACGGTCAGCGAGATGGGGCCGTTATTGCTCGCGCGCCTGCTCGATCTGAACGACACGCAGGAGGGCGTGTTGCAGATCGTCTTCCGCCATGCCGACGAACAGGGGCTGCTGCTGCTCGATCTCGGCGATCTCCAGGCGATGCTGGCCCATACGGCGGAGAACGCGAAGGATCTGTCGGCGCGCTACGGGAACGTCACCAAGGCCAGCGTCGGCGCGATCCAGCGCCAGCTGTTGAGCTTCGAGGCGCAGGGGGCCGATCAGTTCTTCGGCGAACCGGCGCTGGAGATCGCGGATTTCCTCGGCGTGGACGAACAGGGGCGCGGCACGATCAACGTGCTCGCCGCCGACAAATTGATGCGCAGCCCGAAGCTCTACGCCACTTTCCTGTTCTGGCTGCTCGCCGAACTGTTCGAGGCGCTGCCCGAGGTGGGCGACCCGGAAAAGCCGGTGCTGGTGTTCTTCTTCGACGAGGCGCACCTCCTGTTCGACGACGCTCCGCCCGCGCTGGAAGATGCGATCGAACAGGTCGTGCGGCTGATCCGGTCGAAGGGCGTGGGCGTCTATTTCGTGACGCAGAACCCGATCGACATCCCCGAAAAGATCGCAGGCCAGCTCGGCAATCGCGTCCAGCACGCTTTGAGAGCCTTCACTCCGCGCGACAAGCGCGCGATCCGGGCGGCGGCGGAGACGTTCCGCATCAATCCCGATCTCGACGTGGAAAGCGCGATCACCGAATTGAAGGTGGGCGAGGCGCTGGTCTCGACACTCGACGCGGATGGGGCGCCCACCGTGGTCCAGCGCACGCTGATCGCGCCGCCCCATTCGCGGCTCGCGCCGGTCACGGAGAAGGAACGCGCGATCGTCAATTCGGTGAGCCCGCTCGACGGGAAATATGACGAGGCGGTCGACCGCGAGAGCGCGGAGGAGGTGCTGGCGCAAAAGGCCGCCGATGCCGCCGCGACGGCGGAAGAGGTGGAGGAAAAAGGACGCAAGGAGGTCGCAAAGAGGGAGCGCAAGTCGACCTCGCTCTGGGGCAGGGCGGGGAAGGCCGCGGCGACTGCGGCGGCGGGCTCGCTCTCCTCGGTCGTGGTGGCGAGCGTGCTGGGCAAGAAATCCAGCGCCGACCCGATCCGCACCGGCGCGACCGCCTTCGTGCGCAACATCATCGGCGGCTTGATGCGCTAGAGCGGGCGGGGTTTCAAACCCGCCCGTTCTGGCGACGACGCGATTACCCCTGCGAGCGGCGCTGGCGCAAGGCGGCGCGCATCGCGTCGCGCGCCGCCTTGCGTTCGGCGGCGGTCACATTCCCGTCGCCATCGACATCCATCCGGGCGAAGCGCTGCATCAAGGCGGCGTCGAATTCGGCGCGAGTCACGGCGCGGTTTCCGTCTGCATCGGCGCCGCGCATCATGCCGCGCGCCATCATCCGGCCGCGCATGGCGGTCCTGCGCTCGGGCCGCGCCCGGGTTTCGGCACCGGTTCGATCTCCGCGCTTCGCCCGCGCGGCGGTCCATTCGTCCTGCGAGAGGCCGCCGCTGGCATCGGTGTCGAGCGCGGCGAAGCGATCGGTCTTGCGCGTATCCTGCCGCGCGGCGCGGCGTTCCCGGCGCTGTTCCGCGCGCGCCTCGCGAGCGGTCTGGATTTCGGCGCGCGAGACCTCGCCATCGCCGTTCGCATCCAGTTTCGCGAACCGATCGGCCTGGCGCGCCGCGCGGTCGGCCTGGTCGAGGACGCCATCGCCATTCGCGTCCATGCGTGCGAACATCCGCGCCCCACGTTCCTGCATGGCGGCAAGCGTCATCGTGCGCTGGCCGCTCTCGACGGACCGCGCCTGAGGTAGAGGCTGAGCCTGAGTCTGGGCTTGGGCCAGAGCGACCCCGCCACCGGCCAATGCCAGCGCGGAAAGGGACAGGGTGAAGATCGAATGCTTCATCGGACAAGCTCCTGCGATCGGCGCCCAATCGGCACCTGCAATGCGCAAAAGCTATGCCGCCTAAGCTTTCGCCATGGTGAAGGCGTTGAGCTTGTTCCCGTCCGGATCGCGGAAATAGCTGGCGTAGAAGACCATGCCGTTATCGTCCGCATCGCCGCGCGGGCCGGGCGCGCCTTCGTCGCTGCCGCCGTTTGCGAGCGCGATTTCATGCAGGCGGTGGACCTGCGCCGTATCCTTCGCCTCCAGCGCCACCATCATGCCGTTGCCGACCGTCGCTTTCTCGCCGTCGAAAGGCTTGGTCGCGGCAATTCCCGGCGCACCGTCCATTTCGCCCCAGGCGATGAAGGTCGGGAAATCCATCATCCGCCCGACACCCATTTCCTTCGCGATCGCGTCGTAAAACGCCGCCGCGCGTTCGAGATCGTTGGTGCCGACGGTCACATATCCAAGCATCAGACTTCTCCCTCAAAACGACTCGCGACCGCTTCGAGGAACATTACAGGAACATGAACGCGGGGCAAGCCCCTTAGAGCGGCGCCGTCTCCGCCTCCAACCAGGCGAGATCCTCGCCATCCAGCTGCGGCGCCAGCAGCGCGCGGACCTTGGCGTGATAGCTGTCGACCCAATCGCGCTCGCTCGTCGTCAGCATATCCCTATCGATCAGTCTCCGGTCGAGCGGCACGAAGGTCAGCGTCTCGAAGCCCAGCCAATCGCCTTCCGCCCCCTCGATCTTGACCGGGACGGTCAGGATCAGGTTCTCGATGCGAATGCCGAATTCGCCCGGCTTGTAATAGCCCGGCTCGTTGGAAAGGATCATGCCCGCCGCAAGCGGTGTTCCCGTGCCCGCGAAGGCGCCGCCCGATTTCGAGATTCGCTGCGGCCCTTCATGGACCGCGAGGAAGCTGCCGACGCCATGACCAGTTCCGTGGCCGTAATCGACGCCCGCCTGCCACAGATGCATCCGGGCCAGCGTGTCGAGTTGGCCGCCATTGGTCCCCACCGGGAAGCGCGCCGTGTCGAGCTGGATATAGCCCTTGAGGACGCGGGTGTTGCGATCGATCATCTCCGCAGAAGGCTCGCCCGGGCCGATCCAGACGGTGCGGGTGATGTCGGTCGTCCCGGCGGATTCGTCGCCCAGATATTGCCCGCCCGAATCGCACAGATAGATGCTGGAGGGCGGGATCGCGATATTGCTGTCCTCGTCGACCTTGTAATGCGGCAGGGCGGCGTGGCCCGCCGCGGCGCTGATCGTGTCGAAGCTCGCATCCTTGAGATCGCGGCTGAGCCCGCGGAACTCGCGCAATTTGGCCGCGGCGGACAATTCGTCGACATGGCCCTTGGGCGCTTCTTCGGTGACCCAGCGCAGGAACCGGACCAGCGCCGCCCCGTCGCGCGCCTGCGCGTCGCGATGGCCCTGCTGTTCGGCGGCGGTCTTGATCGCCTTGGGCAGGATGGCGGGATCGGTCGCGCGGGCAGGCTTCGCGCCCGCATCGTTCAGCGCGTGGAAGATCCCCGCCACGGCGCGTTCGGGATCGACCGCCACGGTTTTGCCTGCAAGCTCCGCCAGCGCCGGTTCGAAATCTGCGCGATCGCGCACGGTCACGGCGTTGCCGAGATGCTGGACGAGCTCTGGCGACACCTTGTCCTTCGCGATGAAGAGATCGGCCGTTCCATCGGCCCGCGCGATCACGTAGGAGAGGGCGACCGGCGTCTTGTCGATATCCGCGCCGCGAATGTTGAGCAGCCAGGCGACCGAATCGAGCGCGGTGACGATGGTCGCGTCATAACCCTCCTCTTTCAGCCAGTCGGCGATTTCGGCGCGCTTGTCCGCGCTCGAGCGCCCGGCGAGCTTTTCGCCATAGGGGACGGCGGGGGCAGCGGAGGGCTCGGGCCGGTCATGCCAGATCGCATCGACCGGATTGCCGTCGACAGGGACAAGCTCGATCCCCTTCCTCGCCAGCACCTTTTCGGCCGCTTCCACCCATTCGATCCCGTGCAGCCAGGCATCGTAGCCGATCTTGGCGCCCTTCGGCGCGTGCTTGGCGATCCACTGGGCGGGACCGGTCGCGGGCACGTCCTCGTAATCGTAGAGCTCGCCCGAAACCTGTTCGCGCACCTGCACGGTGTAGCGCCCGTCGGTGAACATCGCCGCGCCCTTGCCGCTGTAATCGCCCGCCAGCACCGCCGCGCTGCCGACGCTGCCCTTGAAGCCGGTCAGCCATTTCAGCCGCTCCGCATAGGAGCCGACATATTCGCTCATATGTTCATCGGAAATCGGCACGACGAAGCCGGACAGGCCCCGCTTCTGCAACTCCTTGCGCAGATCGGTGAGGCGGGCTTCGTGGGCGTTCATCAGCATGGCGGTCTATCCTTTCGACGGTTCGCGCGGCCCTGTCGGACAAGCGCGGCTTGCGGCGCGTCACGCAGCCGCATAATCATGGGGCCAAGTGTAGGGCATTGCGGGGCCGCTTTCCACCTCTGCGCCGCTATCCGAGGGGTTCATCCATGTCGTCCAAGCGTTTATTGGCCGCGTTTTCCGTCTTCGGCCTGTCCGTATCGAGCCTGGCGCTGTCCGCTCCGCTCGCCGCCCAAGCCAATGCCGCCAATCAAGAGAGTTCCGTGTCCAAACCTTCCTCCGAACCGACCGCGCCCCCCGTCGCCGAGAAGCGCGACTATTCCTACAGCCATCACGGGATCACGATCTCCGATCCCTATCACTGGCTGCGCGATGCGAGCTATCCGACCATCGACGACGAGGACATTCTCGATCACGTCAAGGCGGAGAATGCCTGGTTCGAAGCGCAGATGAAGCCGCATCAGAAGCTGGTCGACACGCTGTTCGAAGAGATGAAGGCGCGGATCAAGGAAGACGACTCGACCGTGCCGCAAAAGGATGGCGACTGGCTCTACTGGTCGGAATTCGAAGAGGGTGCGGAGTATCGCAAATATTATCGCAAGCCGGTTGCGGGCGGGGATGGGCAGCTGATCCTTGATGAGAACTCGCTGGCCGACGGGGTCGAATATTTCCGCCTCGGAAGCTTCTCGGTCTCGAAGAACGGGCGCTATCTCGCTTACTCGACTGATACCGACGGATCGGAGCGGTTCACGGCGCGGATCAAGGATCTCGAAACGGGTGAGCTATTGCCCGACGAGATCCCCGGCACGCTGTCGGGCCTCACCTGGGTGATGGGCGATCGCGGCCTCGTCTACGGGCTCGCGACCAAGGAATGGCGCGTGGACAATGCGCGGCTCCACGTCATCGGTCAGCCGGTCGAAAGCGATGTCGAGATCTATCACGAGGAGGACGAGGGCTTCCGCGTCGGCACCGGGCTGACCGCGCAGGAGGACTGGCTGGTCATCGCGACCGGCGACAACGAGACGAGCGAGGTCCGCCTCGTCTCCGCCGCCGATCCGACCGGCGAGCAGATCCTGGTGAAGCCGCGCAAAAAGGGCGTCGAATACGATGTCGATGTGCGCGGCGATACGGTGTGGGTCCACACGAACGACGAACACGTCAATTTCCGCCTCGCGACCGCGCCGCTCGACGATCCGGGCGACTGGACCACGCTGATCGCGGGATCGGACGAATTCTATCTGACCGGTTTCGACCTCTTCAAGGATTTCTTCGTCACCGAAGGGCGCCTCGAAGGCCTCGACCAGATCCAGCTGCGCTCTTACGTCGAACCCGCGCTGGTCAAGCCGATCGCCTTCATGGAGCCGAGCTTTTCCGCCGGGCTTTCGGACAATCCCGAATACGATACCGACCGGCTGCGCCTCTCCTACACCAGCATGGTCACGCCCAATTCGGTCTATGATTACGTCGTCGATACCGCCGAGCTTGAACTCTTGAAGCAGCAGGAAATCCCCAGCGGCTACGATCCCGATCTCTACGTGACCGAGCGGCTGACGATCCGCGCGCGCGACGGGGCGATGGTGCCGGTCAGCGTGGTGCGCCGGAAGGATCGCCCGGCCGAGCCCGGCCCGCTGCATCTCTATGCCTATGGCGCTTACGGCTATGCGATCCCGCCCGGCTTTTCGACCACGCGCCTCAGCCTCGTCGATCGCGGCTACGCCTATGCCATCGCGCATATCCGCGGCGGAGACGATCTTGGCCGCAACTGGTATCTCGGCGGCAAGCTGAACGAGCGGACCAACACCTTCACCGATTTCGTCGACGTGGCGCGGGGGCTCGTCGCGGAAGGCTATACCGCTCCCGGCAAGATCAGCATTTCGGGCGGCTCCGCAGGCGGCGAGCTGATGGGCGTGGTCGCCAACACCGATCCCGAATTGTGGGGCGCGGTCGTCGCTCATGTGCCCTTCGTCGATGTGCTCAGCACAATGCTCGACAAGGACCTGCCGCTGACGCCGGGCGAATGGCCCGAATGGGGCAATCCCATCGAGAGCAAGCAGGCCTTCGCCTATATGCTGAGCTATTCGCCTTACGATCAGGTCACCGCGCAGGATTATCCGCCCATGCTGGTGACTGCGGGGCTGAACGATCCGCGCGTGACCTATTGGGAACCGGCCAAATGGGTCGCCAAATTGCGCGAATACAAAACCGACGACAACACGCTGCTTTTGAAGACCAATATGGGCGCGGGCCATGGCGGCAAGTCGGGCCGGTTCGAATCGATCCGCGAAATGGCCGAGGAAGTCGCTTTCATCCTGTGGCAGAATGGCGGGGCGGAGTAGCCTTGCGCTTCACCAAGAGCTTCACTGCCGGGCCCGAGCACATCGACGTGATGGGCCACGTCAACAATGCGGTCTGGGTCCAGTGGGTGCAGGACATGGCGACCCAGCATTGGGACGCCGTGGCTCGGCCCGAGGACCGGGAAGCGGTGGTGTGGCTCGTGGTGCGGCACGAGATCGACTACCGCGGCAATATCGGCCCGGGCGAAAGCGTGACGGGCGAGACCTGGATCGAAGGCGAGCCGAAGGGCGCGAAATCGTTGCGGCGAGTGGACTTTACGGGCGCGAACGGGCGCGTCCTCGTCTCCGCCGCGACGACCTGGGCGATGCTCGACCGCGAGACCTTGCGCCCGCTGCGGGTGCGCGCCGACGTGCTCGCACCCTTTCGCGCTGCTTAGGCTAATCCCAAGCTAACTTCTCATCCGTCATCCCCGCGAAGGCGGGGATCCATGGTCCGGCGCCGATCTCGGATTCCCGCCTTCGCGGGAATGACGAAAGGGGAGGAGGTCAGGCTATGCCGAGCACATCCGCCGCGCTGCGGTATTCATGGCCGAGTTCGGTCGCGACCGCTTCGTAGGTCACCTTGCCTTCATGGACGTTAAGGCCTTCCGCCAGGTGCGGATCGGCCTTCAGCGCCTCCTTCCAGCCCAGCTTGGCGATCTTGAGCGCATGGGGCAGCGTCACGTTGTTGAGCGCATAGGTGCTGGTGCGCGCCACCGCGCCGGGCATGTTGGCGACGCAGTAATGGACCACGTCATCGACCACATAGGTCGGCTCCGCATGCGTGGTCGCGCGGCTGGTTTCGAAGCAACCACCCTGATCGATCGCCACGTCGACGAGGACCGCGCCCTTCTGCATGCGCTTCAGCATATTGCGCGTCACCAGCTTGGGAGCCGCCGCGCCGGGGATCAGGACCGCGCCGATGACGAGGTCTGCGCTGCTCACCGCGTCGAGCAGGTTCGCCGCGTTGGAGAACCGCGTGCTCGCCCGCGCTTCGAAATGGGTGCCGACCTTTTCGAGAACCTCGGGATCACGGTCGAGAATGGTGACGTTGGCGCCAAGGCCGACCGCCATCTGCGCCGCGTTGAAGCCGACCACGCCGCCGCCGATCACCACGACCTTGCCCGGCATCACGCCCGGAACCCCGCCCAGGAGGACGCCGCGCCCGCCATGCGCCTTTTCCAGCGCGGCGGCGCCCGCCTGTACGCTCATGCGCCCGGCGACCTGGCTCATCGGCTTCAGCAGCGGCAATTGCCCGCGCGGGCCGGTGACCGTCTCGTAAGCGATCGCGGTGACGCCGCTGTCGAGCAGGTCGCGCGTCTGGTCGGGATCGGGGGCGAGGTGGAGATAGGTGTAGAGGATCTGGCCCTGGCGCAGTTTCTTGCGCTCTTCGGCCTGCGGTTCCTTGACCTTCACCACCATCTCGCATTCGGCGAAGATCGGGTCCGGCCCGTCGACGATCTTGGCGCCGGCAGCCATATACTGCTCGTCGGTCGCGTCGATGCCGAGGCCCGCACCGCTTTCGATCCAGACTTCGTTGCCCTGGGAAACCAGCTCGTAGGCGCTTTCGGGCGTCAGGCCGACGCGATATTCGTGGTTCTTGATTTCCTTGGGGCAACCGACGCGCATGGGATTCTCCTTCTCGGCCCGCCCGTTACAACTGCAACCGTTTGGCGGCAAGCGGAGTCGGCGGTTGGGTCGATGCCGGACGCTACGGTTGCGCGGCGTTCACGCGCCCCCAGATAGGGCGGCCCACCACCGAGGATCATCTCCATCTCCCAATCCACATTTCTGATCGCCGAAAGCGGGACGCCCGCCGATCGGCAGGAGCGGCGCGCCGATACCGGCAAGAGTTCCGGCGAAACCTATCGCGGCACTTTGCGTCAGATGAAGCCCGGCTGCGCGGTCGAGCTGGTGCGCCCTTCCGACGAGGGCGCCCTGCCGCTCTCCCGAGATGAGATCGCGCGTTACGATGCGGTCTTCATCACCGGCTCGCCGATCCATGTCTACGAGGACAGTCCGGCGGTCGATCGGCAGCTCGCCTTCATGCGGGCCGTGTTCGCCAGCGGCACGCCGTCCTTCGGATCATGCGCAGGGCTTCAGGTCGCGGTCGCGGCGGCTGGCGGCACGGTGAGGAGAATGCCCGAGCGATTGGAAGCGGGAATTTCGCGCCGGATCACCGCGACGGCGGCGGGGCGCGACCATCCCCTGCTCGCCGGACGTCCTGCCGCGTGGGATGCGCCCGCGCTCCACGCCGACGAGGTCGAGCGGCTGCCCGACCAGGCGATCCTGCTGGCGGGCAATGCCGTCACGCCGATCCAGGCGGCGGAAGTCCGCCACGATCGCGGTATCTTCTGGGGGGTGCAATACCATCCCGAACTGAGCCTCGCCGAGATCGCCGCCGCCCTGCGCCGCGAAAGCGAGGCGCTGGTGAAGGCCGACCTCGCGCGGAGCGAGCGCGAGGTCGACGAACAGGCCGATCTCTACGACGCGCTCGATCGCGAGCCGGAGAGCCGCGCGCTGCAATGGCGGCTTGGCGTCGACGACGAACTGGCGATCGAAGAGAGGCGGCGGCTGGAAATCACCAATTTCCTCGCCGCCATCCCCTCGCTCGACCGGCGGGCCTAACCGCCCGTTTGCGCGTCAAGCCCTTCGACATACTCCGCCCCGGTCACGATCTCGGCGGTCGAGGCGCCCAGCGTATCGCCGATCGGTTCGGCCCGTCCGCCAAGGCAGGAGGCGAGGAAATTCTCGGTGATGGCGTTGAAGGCGATGTTGTTGGTCGGCTTGGCGAAGCCATGGCCTTCGTCGGGATAGACGACATAGGTCACGGGGATGTCGCGTTCCTCCATCGCCGCCACGATCTGATCGCTTTCCGCCTGATTGACGCGCGGATCGTTGGCGCCCTGGCCGATCAGCAGCGGCTTCACGATCCGGTCCGCCTTGTAGAGGGGGGACGCTTCCTTGATCAGCGCCAGGCCCTCGGGCGTGTTGGGGTTGCCCATTCGGTCATGGAATTGCGAGATGATGGGCGCCCAATAGGGCGGGATCGTCGATAGTAGCGTTTCGAGGTTCGACGGGCCGACGATATCCACGCCGCAGGCAAAGGTCTCGGGCGTGAAGGTCAGGCCGACGAGTGTTGCATAGCCACCGTATGACCCGCCCATGATCGCCACCTGGTCGCGCGGCGCGATGCCTTCGCCGACCGCCCATTCGACCGCGTCGATCAGGTCGTCATGCATCTTCTTCGACCATTCGAGATTGCCGGCATTGATGAAATCCTTGCCGAAGCCGGTCGAACCGCGGAAATTGACGCTCATCACCGCATAGCCGCGATTGGCGAGCCATTGGTGGCTGGAATTGTAGCCGTATCCATCGCGCGCCCAGGGGCCGCCATGGACGAGCAGCACCATCGGCACGGGGCTGTCGGGAACGCCGTCCATATCGCTGTCGCTGCCCGGCGGCAGCGTCAGATAGGTCGGCAGAGTCAGTCCGTCGCGGCTCGTCAGTTCGCGCGTGTGCATCGGCTGGAGCGGCGCGCCTTCCAGTTCGGGCCGCCCGACATAGAGCTGCGTCAGCGTTCCGGCGTCGCGATCATAGAGATAGGCGGCGCTCGGCTCCACCACCGGATCGTTGCCGACGATCCACTTGCGATCGTCGTCGGTGCGCGACTGGATGCCGTATTGCCCCTCCAAATTGGCATCGAGGAAATCGAGCGCGGCCTTGATCTCGGGATCGGTCGCGGTCCATTCGGTCTTGAGGTAATTGACCGTATAGGCCTCGATCTCGCCGGTATCCTGATCGCGGATCGAACCGCCGATATCGGCGCGCTCGTCCTCGGCGATCACGCGCGTCTCGCCCGTATCGACATCCATCGCGACGAGGGCGGCGGTGTTCCGCCCCCGGCTGTCATACCAATACATGGTCTTGCCGTCGGTGGTGAAACCGGCCGGATTCGTGGTCAGCGAATCTTCCATCGCGGTGGCGCTGAACGGTTCGTCGGCGATCTCGTTATCGGTGACCTTGAAGAAATCCATGCCGCCCGCCTGGTTGGGCCTGATCGCCATGCGCACATCGAGATTGTCGTCCGCCATGAACCCGGCATAGCCATTGTTCTCGATCAGCTGGGTCAGCTCGCCCGTGCCGAGATCGAGGCGATAGACATCGTGGAAGCGCGCATCGCGATTGTTGAGGCCGACGAGGACCGCATCCTTGATCGTGGTCGAGGCGCCGATCAGCTGGACCCGCGTATCTTCGAACGGGGTCAGCACGGTTTCCTCGCCCGTCGCGACGTTCACGCCGTAGAGCAGATAATTCTCGTCCCCGCCCTTGTCCTGGACGTAGAGCACGCTCTTACCGTCCGGCGCCCAGAAATACTGGGGAATCGGCCGGTCCGTCGATGCGGTGATGGCGCGCGCCTGATCGGGATTATCGGCGGGGGCGAGCCAGACGTTGAGCACGCCGTCCTTGGGCGCGAGCCACGTCAGATACTCCCCATCGGGGCTGATCTGCGCAGAGGCGCGGGTGGGATTGCCGAACAAGGCATCGCGCGCGATCAGCGGATAGGCGGAGAGGTCCTGTCCAGTGGTGCTTGCAGGGGAAGCGGGTGAGGTCATCGAGGATTCCTGGCTGGCAACGGGCGCGGCGGACATCAGCCCCGCGGCAAGAGCGAATAGGCTGGCTTTACGAAGCATGGTCATATGAGGTTCCCCCGGTCAGGCTGCAAATGTCAGGCTGCACCTGTCGCAGCCCTGTGTTGCAAGAGTAATACAGGAGCGGAGGCGAGCGTCAAATCCCTTGCTGGTGGGTTTGCGAGGGGTGCCGTCAGTGACTTGCGCCGCGGTGCCTCGCCAGCCCGACCACGAACAGCGCCCAGCCCACCGTCATCGCGACGCTGCCGCCGAGAACGAGCGCAGAAACGCTAGTCTGTGCCACCGGCCCGGCGGTATAGCCCGCGCCCGCGATCGGCAGGCTTTCGCCCGCGCCCGTGGCGGCGGAGAGAGTCAGTCCGGCCCATAGGAGATACGTGCCTATCGTCACACCCCACCGGCTCACCAGCGACCAGAAGGCAGAAAGATCGGTCCAGCGCCAGACGACCCCGAAGATCATCAGCGCCATGCCGCTCTGCACGGCGGTGAGATGCGCGGAGAGGGCCATGCGCGGGTTGACGAAGGTCTGGACTAGGCCGCCTTCGATGAGACCCAGCAGGAACAGCACTGCCCCCGCGAGGATCGGCATCTGCGCGCCATCGCGCATCGGTCCGGTCCCCGAAATCAGATCGGATTCCCGTCGCGATCGCGGAAGATCTCGCGGCGCCCGACGTGATCCGCTCCGCTGACGAGGCCTTCGCCCTCCATCCGCTCGATCCATTTCGCCGCCGTGTTGTAGCCCACGCCCATCTGGCGCTGGAGCCACGATCCGCTCGCCTTCTGGTTCTCGAACACGATCTGGCAGGCCTGGCGATATTTGCGTTCTTCGGGATCGTCGCTCGCCGTCAGTTCGTCGTCGAAGCCGAAGCTGCCGCCTTCTTCGGGCTCCTCGGTGACCGCATCGACATAATCCGGGCTCCCCTGGCCGCGCCAGTGATCGGCCACCGCCTCGACCTCTTCGTCGCTGACGAACGGGCCGTGCACGCGCACCATCGCGCCGGTGTTGGGCTTGTAGAGCATGTCGCCCTTGCCCAGCAGCTGCTCCGATCCCTGTTCGCCCAGAATGGTGCGCGAATCGATCCGGCTGGTCACCTTGAAGCTGATGCGCGTCGGCAGGTTCGCCTTGATGACGCCGGTGATGACGTCGACCGAGGGGCGCTGCGTCGCCATGATCAGGTGGATGCCCGCCGCGCGGCTCTTCTGGCTGAGACGCTGGATCAGCACTTCGATCTCCTTGCCGACGGTGACCATCAGATCGGCCAGTTCGTCGACGATCAGCACGATCTGGGGCAGGACCTCGTAATCGAGCTGTTCTTCCTCGTAGATCTCCTCCCCCGTCTCGGGGTCGAAGCCGGTCTGGACGCGGCGGCCCAGCGGCGCCCCCTTGGCGATCGAGGCTTTGATCTTCTCGTTGAACGAATGGATGTTGCGCGAATTCACGCTCGACATCATGCGATAGCGTTTCTCCATCTCGCCCACCGCCCATTTGAGCGCGCGCACCGATTTGTGCGGTTCGGTAACGACCGGCGAGAGGAGATGCGGGATATCGTCGTAGCTTTTCAGCTCCAGCACCTTGGGATCGATCAGGATCAGGCGGCACTCGGTCGGCGTGAAGCGGTAGAGCAGCGACAGCAGAATACAGTTCAGCCCCACCGACTTGCCCGATCCGGTCGTGCCCGCGACGAGCAGGTGCGGCATGGCGGCAAGGTCGGCGATGATCGGTTCGCCCGCGATATCCTTGCCGAGGATCATCGGGAGGCTGCCCTTGGCCTCCGCGAAATCCTCCGATTCGACCAATTCCTTGAAGGCGACCGTCTGGCGGTCGGCATTGGGCAGTTCGATGCCGATCACGGTCTTGCCCGGGATGGGCGAGACGCGCGCGCTGATCGCGGACATGTTGCGGGCGATATCTTCGGCTAGGCCCACGACCCGGCTGGCCTTGATCCCCGGCGCGGGTTCCAATTCGTACATGGTCACCACCGGCCCGGCGCGCACTGCCACGATCTCGCCCTTGACGTTGAAATCGTCGAGCACGTTTTCGAGCAGGCGGGCGTTCCTTTCGAGCGCCATCTTGTCGAGCTTCGCCACCTTTTGTTCGCCCGGATCGGTGAGCAGGTCGAGGCTGGGCAGGTCGTATTGGGCGAACATGTCGCGCTGGCGCGGCTTGGCGGCAGGTTCGGCGCGGCGCGGCGCGGAAGTCGGGTCGGAAATTTCGGGCGCGCGGCGGGGCGAAGCGGGCTCTTCCGCAAGCGGTTCGGCGGCCTCTTCGGCGCGGGCGCGGCGTTCCTTGCGGCGGGGAAGGGGCAGGATGTCGCTATCGGCGAGCTTGTCCGCGAGGCGCGGGGCGCGGTGCATGAATTCGGGGAGCGTGAGGAATTGCGCCCAGTCGATCGCGAAGACGCGGGTGACCAGCGCCGCCCCGCCGAACAGCGCGACGATCCCGGCTAGCGCGATGATCCAGCCCGATGCGCCCGCGGGGAACCGGCCCGCCACCGCCTCGATCCCGCCCGCACCCAACAGGCCCGCAAGGCCCCCGAACCCGGCGGGAAGGCCGTTGGCGCTGCCTTCGAATATCAAGGCCAGCACCGTGGCGAGCAGGACCATGGCGGCCAGCAGCATGGCGAAGGGGCGCCACCAGCGGCCTTCATCGGCCGAACTGTCGGTCTCGATCCCGCGCCATAACCGGCGTGCGGAAATATAGAGCAGCGGCAGCAGCAGGATGGCGGTCAGGCCGAACCAGTAGAGGGCGCGTTCCGCCGCCCAGGCGCCGCTCGAGCCCATCCAATTGGCGATGTCGCTATCGGCGGCGGCGGTGGACTGGCTGGGATCGGTCTGCGCATAGCTCGCCAGCGACAGCGCGAGGAACAGCGTCGCAATGCTCAGCACGGCGGCGCCCGCGATCTGACCGGCGCGCCGCAGCGAACGCCGGAAGGCGGCCTTCCAGTCGGTTACCGTCAATGCCTGGCTTGCCATGGTCGATCCTTCCCGCCGCGACCCCACTTGCGGCTCGGTACTGTTATGAGTGGGGCAGGAGTCCGAGGTCAAGCGCTGTTCGGCGAACGGCTCAGCCCGTCGATCGCGCCCCAGCGCGGCCAATCGAGCGCCGTGGCGCGCTCCGGCGTCATTCCGCCCAGAGCGATCACGGGGAGGGCAGTCGCCTGCGCGAGCGCGCGAAAGCCATCGACGCCCAGCGTTGCGCCGCCTTCGTGCGAGCGGGTGGGAAAGACCGGCGACACAAAGACGCCATCGGCCCCGGCGCGCTCGGCTTCGCGCAGTTGCGCAGCGTCGTGCGCCGTGGCGAGGCGCAACAGACCGGCACGGGATGGGCTGAGGCGGGAGGGCGCGCCGTAGATCCCGTCGGCCCCCCATTCGCTTGCCTGTTCGGAGGTGCCCGACAGGATGGCGCGATGGCCATGTCTGCGCGCCCGCTCTGCCAGTTCCGCAAACCGGGCAGCGCGCGCCTGCGGGTCGAGGTGATAATGCCGATACACGAAGCCCGATTCCGGCGGCAGGCGATCGAGCGTTTCTTCGAGCCTCGCATCGTTGCGCGCATCGGAGAGCAGCCACAGGAGCGGCAGGGGGGCGGAAGGCTGGCATGCGGTCACCAAGCCGCTATAGCGCGCGCCATGACCGAACGCGCCCCCGTTTCCACGCCGCTCGCTCTCGTTCGCGAGACGATCGCCCACACCTGCAAGATCGCTCGCCGCGAGCCCGACGATGTGACGCTGATCGCGGTCAGCAAGACCCGCTCCGCCGAGGACATTCTGCCGCTGCTGGAACAGGGCCAGCGCGCGTTCGGCGAAAACCGGGTGCAGGAAGCGCAGGCGAAATGGCCGGAGCTGCGCGAGCGTTTTCCCGACACCCAACTGCATCTGATCGGCCAGCTGCAATCGAACAAGGCTGAGGATGCGGCAGAGCTGTTCGACTGCATCCACGCGCTCGACCGGCCGAGCCTCGTCAAGGCGCTTGGCAAGGCGTTCGACAAGACCGCGCGGCGCGTGCCGTGCTTCGTCCAAGTCGATGTGGGGGACGAGAAGCAGAAGGGCGGGTGCCCGGTCGCCGATTTGCCTGCCCTGCTAAAGCTTGCGCGCGAGGCCGATATTCCGGTGCGCGGGCTGATGTGCCTGCCGCCCGCCGATATCGAACCGGCGCCGTTTTTCGCGCTGCTGGGCAAGCTCGCCATGGATCACGGACTGGCCGATCTCAGCATGGGGATGAGCGGGGATTACGAGACCGCGATCATGCTCGGCGCGACGCATGTGCGCGTGGGAACGGCGCTGTTCGGTCCCCGGGACTGATTGCCGCCTCATCCGCGAGTAACGGGACGCTGCCTTCCCCAAACGGAAAAGGGCGCCCCTCGCGGGACGCCCCTCTCCTCTCCAATCGAAAAACCGATCAGAACTTGCCGCGCACCGTGATGCCGTAGGTCCGCGGTTCGGCGAGGAAGGCCGAATAGGTCTGCTGCGGCGCCACGAACGGGGTGTTGAACGCGACCTGCGTGTAATCCACGTCGAACAGGTTCTGCACCCAGCCTTCCACCGCGAAGCGATCCGCGATGTTGGTGACACCGATACGACCGTTCACGATCGCAAACCCGTCCTGTTCCTTGCCGTAGAGCAGGTCCGAACCGGTGTTGTAGTCGCTGGTCAGGCGGACGTTGAAGAAGACCAGGCCTTCCATCCCGCTATTGCCAAGCGGCGGGGTCCAGGTGACCGAGGAGGTCGCCACGATCTCCGGCGCGTTCGACAGATTGTCGTTCGGCAGGAGGCGCAGCGCCGGGTCGAGCGGCACGCCGCTGTCGTTCCCGATCAGATTGTTCTCGTAGCTGGTGTCCGAATAGGTGAAGCCGAAGGTGAAGCCCAGATCGGTGGCCGGATTGACCGTCGCTTCCACTTCGATACCCTGCGCGATCACGCCCGGAGCCACCGCATCGGGGTTGCAGGCCCCGGTCGCTGCGCTGGCATCGCGATCGGCACCGCCCAGATCGTCGTCACAGGAATTGACGTTCTGCACCAGGAAGACCGAGCCGTTGAAGGTGTTCAACTGGAAATTGGTGAATTCCTGGCGGAACGCCGCGACGCTGACGCCGAATTCGCGGGTCGAGTATTTCGCACCGACTTCGTAGGCGTTCACCGTCTCTTCGGCGAATTGCAGGACCGACGGATTGATCGCGGCGGCGTTGAACAGCACTGGGTTCGACAGCGCCGAGCGATCGAGGTTGAAGCCGCCCGCCTTGTACCCGCGCGAATAGGACGCGTAGGTCATCAAATCGTCGGTCGGCTTCCAGCTCAGGATCGCGGTGCCGGTGAATTCGTCCTCGTCGCGCTCGTCGGCGATCGAGACGCCGTTGAGCTCGGAGGTCGAATTCCCCTGGCAGGACAGGGCCAAGAGGCCACCGGCCAGACCGCCCAGCGCCGGGTTGGTGAGCAGCGGACGCAGCAGGGCGCGGTTGGCCGGACAGAACACGTTGTCATTGCCGAAGGTCGCGTCCAGCGTCTTGGTTTCGTTGGTGTAACGAAGGCCCAGCGTCAGATCGATATTGTCGGTGATGTGCAGGATGTTGTGCGTGAACAGCGCGAAGTTTTCGCTGTTCTGATTGTACTGGTCGCCGGTCGAACCGCGATCGCGGACCTGGGCGAGATTGTTGATCGCACCCACGATCAGCGGCGTCGCAGGGCCGAAGGCGCCAGCACCGCCATTCGCGAGCGTCAGCGCCGCGATATTGGGGCCGAAGCAGTTGGTGGCACCCGGATTGGCGAGCGCGGGGTTGATCGCGAGAGCGATACGGCAATTGGCGAAGGTGCCGTATTGCGTACCGAACCGCAGATTGTCCTTAACCGTCAGATCTTCATTGGCGTAATAACCGCCGACCAGCCAGTCGAGCCGATCGTTGAAGACCGTGCCCGCCAGGCGCAGTTCCTGGGTAAAGGTCTCGAAGGCCCGCGCGCCGCCGAATTCGTTGGGCGCGCGATAGAGCAGGTCGACCTGGGTGTAATCGGTGTCCGAACCCTGGAAGTTCGAATATTCGCGATAGCCGGTGATCGAGGTCAGCGAGACATTGCCGAAATCCCAGTTCAGCTCGCCCGAAATCCCGTAATCCTCGGTCTCGCCTTCATAGGTGCGACCGGGCGTGATGTAGACATCGCGGTCGAAGGTCGACTGGGTAAAGGCATTGCGGTTCTGGCCGAGACCCAGCAGAATGTTGGTGATCGGGTTGCCGGGGCTGGTCAGCGCGGGCGAACCGCCGACCGGGCGCGTGAACGGGTCGAGGCCGGGCGAGACGCGCGCGAGCGGCGCGAAATCGGGCTGTACGAAGGTCGCGGTACAGCACGCCTCGTCCTTCTTCGAATAATCGCCGACGAGGCGGAAGGTCAGATCCTCGGTCGGTTCGAACAGCAGCTGCCCGCGCACCAGATACCGGTCGCGGTTGTTGATCTTCACATCGTTGACGACGTCGGTGTAGAAGCCGTCACGCTTGAAATAGACGCCGTCCACGCGCGCCGCGATCGTATCGCCGAGCGGCACGTTGACGCCGCCTTCGGCCTTAATCGCGTCGTAATTCCCGTACGTGAACGCGCCGTAGCCCGAGAACTGGAATTCGGGCGGGGCGGTGTAGATGCTGATCAGGCCGGCAGACGCGTTGCGGCCGCCGAGCGTGCCCTGCGGCCCGCGCAGGATTTCGACCCGGTCGAGCGGGCCGAGCTCGGAGAGCGCGCTGCCCGAACGCGAGCGATAGACCCCGTCGACGAACACCGCGACCGAGCTTTCGAGGCCGGGATTGTCACCCACCGTACCGATGCCGCGGATACGCGCCGATCCATTCGCTTCGTTGCCCGTCGAGGAGACGAGGAGCGAAGGGGCGACCTGATTCAGTTCGCGAATGTCGCTGGTGCCCGAATTCTGCAAGGTCTCGCCAGAAACCGCGGAGACGGCGACCGGCACGTCGGCCAGCACCTGCGCGCGGCCCTGCGCCGTCACGATAATGACTGCGTTATCCTCGACATCGGCATTTTCGAGTTGGCTTTCCGACGCCTGATTTTGGGCGAAGGCGGCCTGGGGAGCCAGAGCCGCACCGGCCCCGAGCAGGGCAAGCACGCGCAGCGACGCGAACTGGGATTTCATGCACTCTCTCCTGAGTTTTATGGTTATGACACGATTGCATAGCTATGCACGGCAAACTTGCAACAATCTATCGACGGACAACCGTCATGCGTCTTCCAATTGTGCCTGTAATGCATCACTCGCGGCGACGAGCAGCGATCCTTCGATGCGCGCGAGGCGGGCTTCGCCGGTGATTTTGGAGCCGGTGACATCGGTTACGTAGAACGTATCCACCGCACGCTCCCCATAGGCGGTGACATGGGCGGAGTGGACCACCAGCCCTTCTTCGAACAGCGAGCGGCTCAAGCGGTTCAGCAAGGCCGAGCGGTCGCGCGCATTGACTTCGATCACGGTGAAGCGGTTCGAGGCCTTGTTGTCGAACACGATGCGCGGATCGACGTCGAACGCCTTGGAGCGGCTGTGGGGCAGGGGCCGCTGCGCGAGGCGGGGTTCGAGATCGATCCGGTTGGCGAGCGCATCGCCGATCGATTTTTTCAACCGGTCGAGCTGTCCCTCCTCCATGAAGGGCCGCCCGTGCGGGTCCTGCACCAGGAAATTGTCGACCGCCCAGCCATCGCGCGAGGTGTGGATGCGCGCGTCGATGATGTTTCCGCCCGCCAGATGGATGCCGCCCGCGATGCGGTAGAAGAGGCCGGGATGGTCGGCGGCGATGACCGTCACCAAGGTTGCCCCACGCTCCTCGTAGAATTCGCAGTGGATCGAAAGCGCGTGATCGGCCTCGCGCGCGGCGTGGTAATGGACGAGGTTGATTGCGGCGATGTCCGCAGGCTCGGCGATCCAATAGGCATCGTCCAGCCGCCCGCCGACGCTCGTGACCAGATCGCTGCGCTCGCCGAGTCGTTCCGACACCTCGGCCCGCTTCGCCTCGACCCGCTCGCGGCGCCCGTGGCGGGCATGGCCGAGCCTGAGGCGTTCCTGCGACAGATCGAACAATTCGCCCAGCAGCTGGCCCTTCCAGCTGTTCCACGTCCCCGGTCCCACCGCGCGGATATCGACTGCGGTCAGGATCGCGAGATGGCGCAGCCGTTCGACGCCCTGCACGGTGTTGACGAAATCCTCCACGGTCTTGGGATCGGTCAGGTCGCGCTTCTGCGCGGTGTGGCTCATCAGCAGATGGTGGAGCACCAGCCAGGCGACCAGCTCGGTCTCGCTGTCCGACAGGCCGAAACGGGGGCACAGATCGCGCGCGACCTCCGCGCCCAGGATCGAATGGTCGCCCTTACGCCCCTTGGCGATATCGTGGAGCAAAGCCGCGACATAGGCGACCCGGCGGCTGGCGATCTTGTGGATCAGCCGCGTGGCGCGCGGGTGATCGTCCTTCAATTCGCCCTTCTCGATCCGCGACAGCAATCCGATCGCGCGGATGGTGTGTTCGTCCACCGTGTAGTGGTGATACATGTTGAACTGCATCTGCGCGTTGACGCGGCCGAAATCGGGCACGAAGCGGCCCATCACGCCCGCCTCGTTCATCCATCGCAGCACGCTTGCAGGGTCGTTGCGACCGCATAGCAGGTCGAGGAACAGGGCATTGGCGCGGACATCGTGGCGGACCGCGTGATCGATCGTCTTCGCGTCGCGCGCGGCCTGGCGCATTGTGCGCGGATGGACCTCCAGCTCCTCCGCCTCGGCCAGCTGGAACACCTCGATCAGGCGCACCGGATCCTTGCGGAACCAATCGTCCGAAGGCGCGGCGATCTTGCCGCCATGGACGACATAGCCCTTCACTTCGCGCGGACGGCTGCGGAACCCGGCGAAGAAGCCGCGCTTGGCGCTTTTCTGCGCGAATTCCTCGTCCAGCTGGGCGAGGAACACGCCCGTCAGGCTGCCAACCCGCTTGGCCTGGAGGAAATAGAACTGCATGAACCGTTCGACCGCGCTCTTGCCCGGGCGATCGGCGAAATTCATCCGCTCCGCGATCTGGCGCTGGAAATCGAAGGTCAACCGGTCTTCGGCGCGACCGGTGATCTGGTGGAGGTGACAACGCACTGCCAACAAAAACCGCTCGGCCCGGCGGAAGCCCCTATATTCGGCCTTGGTCAACAGGCCGATATCGACAAGCTCCTTCGCGCTCCTGACCTGATGGGTGTATTTCCCGATCCAATAGAGCGTCTGCAGATCGCGCAGGCCGCCCTTGCCGTCCTTGATATTGGGTTCGACGACATAGCGGCTGTCGCCCATCCGTTTGTGCCGCGCGTTTCTCTCGGCCAGTTTCTCGACCACGAACTGCCGCTCGGTCCCGCGGGCCACCTCGCTCCAGAACCGACGCGAGGCTTCATCGTACAGGGCCTCGTCTCCCCAGACGTAGCGGGCTTCCAGGAGGCTGGTGCGGATCGTCAGATCCTCGCGCGCGAGACGCATCGAATCCTCGATCGTGCGGCTGGAATGCCCGACCTTGAGGCCGAGATCCCACATCAGATAGAGCATCGCCTCGATCACCTGCTCGCACCACGGTGTGTGGCGCTGCGCGGTCAGGAAGGCGATATCGACGTCCGAATGCGGCGCCATCTCCGCGCGCCCGTAACCGCCCACCGCCATGATCGCGAGCCGCTCCGCGCTGCTGCGATTGGGGGCGGGGTAGAGATCGGCGGTGACGTGATCGTAGAGCACCCGCACCAGCTGATCGATCAGGAAGGCATAGCCGCGCGTGCAGGCATGGCCCGCGGACGGGCGCTCGCACAGCCGCCGGGTCAGCTCGGCGCGGCCCGTATCCAGCGCCTCTTTAAGGGCCTGGACGATCTGCGGGCGCGCCTTGCTGCCATGCTCCGTCACGAGTTCGGCGATCCGTCCGGCGAGGAGCCGCCGGTCTATGATCGCGCGCTGGTTCGGAACGGGGGAGCGGTTCACGCCGCGGCGCTATCCTTCGCATAGAGCGCCTTCACCGCGCGCTTGTCGACCTTCTGCGTGCCGAGGCGCGGCAATTGCTCCTCCGCCTGCCACAGCCGCGCGGGAATCTTGAAATGCGCGATATGCTCGGCGAGATAGGCCTGGAGGTCCTGCGGCGACAGGGTTTCGCCCGGCTGGGTCAGATAGACCGCCGCCGGAATCTCGCCCATCCGCTCGTCGGGCAGGCCGAAGACCGAACATTCCGCCACCGCCGGGTGGGCGTAGATCGCATCCTCCACCTCGATACAGGCGATGTTCTCGCCCCCGCGGATGATGATGTCCTTCTTGCGATCGACGATATAGAGATAGCCTTCCGGGTCGAGATAGCCGAGATCGCCGGTGCGGAAATAGGCATCGTCGGTATAGGCCGCCTTCGTCGCGTCCTCGTCCTTCCAGTAGCCTAGGAAATTGGCGACGGAGCGGATCGAGATCTCGCCCACCTCGCCCTGCGCCAGCGCATTGCCCGCATCGTCGAGGATCGCCATATCGACCAGCGGGCGCGAGGCCATGCCGGTCGATCCGGGCTTGGCGAGATAGTTCTCGTTGAGATTCCCCGCGCCGACCGCGTTCGTTTCGGTAAGGCCGTATCCCAGCAGCGGGAAACCGTTGGGGAAGGATTCCTTGATCTTGGTGACGTGCTCGACGGGGCGCGGCGCGCCGCCGGCGGCGAAGCTCTTGCATTGCGAGAGGTCGAACTGGTCGCGATCGGGATGAGTCGCCATCTCGTAGCTCATCAGCGGCACGCCGACGAAATAGGTCACCTTTTCTTCGTCGAGGAGGCGCAGCGCCTCGCGCGCGTCCCATTTGGGCATCAGCACCAGCTTGCGCCCGATGGCGATGGACTGGAGGAAGACTGGGATTTCGCCCGTGACGTGGAACAGCGGCACCGCGACCAGCGCGCTCGGCTGCACGGTCGGCGCATCGCCACGCTCTGTCAGCAATTGCAGCACCATCGCGGTCTGGCAGATATAGTTCATCGTGCCCGATACGACGCCGAGATGGTCGGAATAGGCACCCTTGGGATTGCCGGTCGAACCGGACGTATACAGGATCGTCGCCAGATCGTCCGGCCCCAGCTCGCCGAGCATTCGCTGGGCGGTGTCGCCATCGGCCATGATCGGGGCGAGGCCTTCCTCGCTATGGTCGAAGACGACGATCTTCGCCTTGTGGTCGATCCCGTCGAGCCGGGCGGCGCGCGGCGCATCGGCGAGCACCAGCGAACATTCGCACAGGTCGATCCCGTAGGCGAGTTCCTCGCCCGTCCACCAGCCATTGAGCAGTGTGGCGCAGCCGCCCGCCATCAGCGTGCCCATATAGGCGATCGCCCATTGGGCCGAATTGCGCGCCGCGATCCCGACCCGGTCGCCTTTCTTCAGGCCCTGACCGGTCACCAACCCGTCCGCCACCTTCGCGGCAAGGGTATAGACCTCGCCGAAAGACAGGCGCTGGTCGCCATCGACCAGAAACAGCGCATCCTTGTTCTGATTGCAGAAATGGGCGAAATAATGCGCCAGGCTCGGCGGTGCGTTGACGAAGGCCGGCATGTCCACGCCGCGGCGGGTTACGGTCTTGAGGGCGAACATCTGCCCATCGGCGGTCACCGCGTCGGTGATCCGGGTAATGTCGCGGTCGAGATCGGTTTGCATGGGTTGCGGCTATCCTCTCCAAAAGTCTCCGAAGGCAGACAGCGCAGCGTGCAGGCTTTCGCGCATCGCCGGGCTGTGCCAAAAGCCGCCCTCCGACGAGGTCGCCAGGTGGCGGCTTTCGCTCCATCTATAAGGGATAACCCAGTGCTGTCACTACTCGCGAATGCTGGCGCGGACCCGATCCAGTGGGCCGAGCTCGGCCTGACGCCGGGGATCGATCTCGGCTTCTTCACGCTGCGGTGGTACAGCCTCGCTTATCTCGCCGGTATCCTCTTGGGCTATTGGCACCTCTCCAAAATGGTCAAGAGCCCCGGCGCCCCGATGGCGCAGCGGCATGTGGACGACCTGTTCTTCTACTGCACGCTCGGCATCATCCTCGGCGGACGGCTGGGCTATGCCGCCTTCTACCAGCCCGAACTGTTCGGCAGCCTCGCTCTGTTCAAATTGTGGACCGGGGGGATGAGCTTCCATGGCGGGGTGCTCGGCGTGCTGATCGCGATCGCCTGGGTCGCCTGGCGCGGCGGGCTGAACTGGCTGCGGGTGTGCGATTATATCGCGGTCAACGTGCCGTTCGGGATGATGTTCGGCCGCCTCGCCAATTTCGTGAACGGGGAATTGTACGGTCGTCCGACCGATGTCAGTTGGGCCATGGTGTTCCCGTCCGATCCGCTCGGCCTCGCGCGGCATCCCAGCCAGCTGTATCAGGCCGCGCTGGAAGGCGCGCTGATGATCGCGATCCTGCTGCCGCTGTTCTGGTATACCCGCGCCCGTTATCGTCCGGGCCTGCTGGTCGGGGTGTTCACCGTAGGGATTTCGCTGGCGCGCTTCGTCAACGAATTCTTCCGCGAGCCCGACGCCCATCTCGCCTATGTCGTCGCGGAAACCGGGCTCAGCCGCGGGCAATGGCTGACTATCCCGATGATCGCAATCGGCCTTGCCGTGATTGCCTACAGCCTGACGCGCCAGCCCGCCCCCGCCACGCCGCGCGAACCAAGGGCGGCGTGAGCGGAGCGACGGACGATCTTGGCGCCCGCTTCCGGCGCCTGATCCGCAGCCACGGGCCGATGCCGGTGGCGCGCTTCATGGGGGAGAGCAACGCCCGCTATTATGCGAGCCGCGATCCGTTGGGCGCGCCCGGTCCCGAAGCCGAGAGCGGCGGCGATTTCGTCACCGCGCCCGATATCAGTCAGATGTTCGGCGAAATGGTCGGCGTGTGGTGCGCCGATTTGTGGATGCGCGCCGGGCACCCGCAGGACATTCTCTACGTCGAGCTTGGACCCGGGCGGGGTACGCTGGCGAGCGACGCGCTGCGGGTGATGGAGCGACACGGCCTCGCGCCGCGTATCCATCTGGGCGAAGGCTCACCGGTCCTGCGGGAGAAGCAGCGCGCGGCGCTGCCCGGAGCGCAACTCCACGACGATCTGGGGAGCGTGCCCGAAGATGCTCCCATATTGCTCGTCGCCAATGAATTTCTCGATGCGCTTCCCGTTCGCCAGCTCGTCCGCACCGACACCGGCTGGCGCGAACGGATGATCGCGCTGGACGCAAATGACGATTTCGTCTTCGCCGCAGGACCCAACCCGATGGACGAGGCCGTGCCTGACGATCGCCGAATGGCCGAACCGGGGACGATCATCGAGACCAATCCGGGCGCGGCGGCAGTGATGGGCGAGGTCGTGCGGCGACTCTCTCATCAGGGCGGGGCGGCTTTGTTCATCGATTACGGCTATCTCGCGCCGCGTTTCGGATCGACGCTCCAGGCGGTGAAGGGCCACCGCAAGGTCGATCCGCTCGCCTTTCCCGGCAGCGCCGACCTCACCGCGCTGGTCGATTTCGCGGCGCTCGCTGAAATCGCGCAAATGGGCGGCGCCGAGTGGTTGTCCGCGACAACGCAGGGAGCGTGGTTGCGCGCACTGGGGATCGAAGCGCGGGCGGCAGCTTTGGGCGGCGCGGCCCTTACGCGCGATCTCCGCCGCCTCGTTCACGCCGACGAAATGGGCGATCTGTTCAAGGTGATGGCGCTCGGGGGCGGGGGCTGGCCTGCCGGTGCCGGTTTCGGTTCCTTATAGAAACAACTCGGCTCCCCCACCGTTGACCCTTCCGAAGGAGATTTCGATGAAACGCGCCGCTTTCACCCTTGCCGGGGTCGCCATGGCTCTCGCCGTGCCCGCTTCGGCCGCCAATCCGATCACCGGACGCTGGATCACCGAAGATCGCGATGCCGTCATCACGATCGCTCCCTGCGGTGCCAGCCTTTGTGGCAAGATCAGCAAATTCCTGGTCGCGCCGCCTCAGGGCGTGGACCAGCGCGACATCAACAATCCCGACAAGGCGAAGCGCAGCCGCAAGCTGCTCGGTACGCCGGTGCTGACCTCGTTCAGCGAGGATGGCGATCTGTGGCGTGGGCGGATCTACGATCCCAAATCGGGCAAAGACTATCGCTCGGTCATTCGCCGCACATCCGCATCGAAGCTTGAAGTGCAGGGCTGTATCGGCCCGTTCTGCAAGACCCAGAACTGGACCCGCGCGAACTGACGGTCACAACCCGATCGCGTTCGCCAGCTCTTCGGCGGCCTGGTCGGGAGTGCGCTTGTCCTCGGTCCGGTCGACCGCGTAATTCGCCGCCTGCATCCGCGCGACGTCGATCGCGCCCAGCAGAGGCTTGAGCGCGGTGCGCAGCCTTTCGTCGCGGCTGGCCTTCGGACT
This sequence comes from Erythrobacter sp., assembly GCA_009993605.1. GTDB lineage: Bacteria > Pseudomonadota > Alphaproteobacteria > Sphingomonadales > Sphingomonadaceae > Qipengyuania. The sequence goes on along the minus strand of JAACTB010000011.1, from coordinate 48,813 downwards.
CAGGACGATCAGCGCGTCGTAACTCGGCAGGGCCTCTTCGGGATCTGCGAGCACGGTCAGGCGATCGGCGGCGATGCGCCCATCCGACGTATAGGCGCTGATGACGTCCGCCTCGCCCGATTGCAGCGCGTCGTACATGAAGGTGGGCGAGAAATTGCGGGCTTCGGCGAAACGCAGCCCATAGGCATCGCGCACCGCGATCCATTCGGGGCGCTCGAAGAATTCGGGATCGCCCCCCACGGTCAGGCGCGGGGCAACGCGCGCGAGATCGGTCAGCGAAGTCACACCGAGTTCGCGTGCCCGGTCGCTCCGCATGGCGAAGGCATAGGCGTTCTCGAAACCGAGCCGTCCGAAAATGCGCGCATCGCTGGTGCGTTTCTTCCAGTCGACGATTTCGCGATACATGGCCTCACGCCCCGGATTGTCGTCGCGCCCCAATTCGTTCGCCCAGAGCGTGCCGGTGTAATCGACGCTGATGTCGATCGCCCCCGTCGTCACCGCGCGGTGAACCACAGCGGACCCCAAGCCGTCGCGATATTCCACGCGATAGCCCGCTTCTTCCAATCTCTGCCCGATCAGCCGGGCGAGGATGTATTGCTCCGAAAAGCTCTTCGCCCCGATCACGATCGTGTCGCGCGCCTCGCCGCGCCAGCCGGGCGCGAATTGCGCGAACAGGGCAGCGCCTACGCCGAGCGAGACGGCCACCATGCCGCCGAGCCAAAACGCCCGCTTGCGCAGGGCAAAGCCACGTTCGATCAGGCCGAGCAGCAGGTCCGCGGCCAGTGCCAGCGCGGCGCTCGCGAAACAGCCCGCCAGCACCAGCACCCAGTTCTGCGTCTGCAATCCGGCGAAGATCGGATCGCCAAGGCTCGGCTGGCCGATCGTGGTCGAAAGCGTGGCCGCACCGATTGTCCAGACCGCGGCAGTGCGGATGCCCGCCATTACGAAGGGCGCGGCCAGCGGCGCTTCGACGAGGCGCAATCTCTGCCACGCGCTCATCCCCACCCCGTCCGCCGCTTCCATGACGCCCGGATCGAGATTGGCCTGCGCGGTCACGGCGTTGCGCAGGATCGGCAGCAGGGCATAGAGCGCGAGCGCGAGCAGCGCGGGCAGGAAGCCGAGCGTCGGCAAATCCTCACCGAAGACGGCGCGCAGGCTCAACAGGATCGGGAAGAACAGCGCCAACAGGGCAAGGGCGGGAATGGTCTGCACCAGGCTTGCAAAGCCCAGCGCGGCGCGTGCAACGGTGCGCGAGCGGCTGGCCCAGACCGCCAGCGGTAAGGCCACCGCGATGCCGAGAGCGATCGCGCTCGCCGACAGGACGACATGGGCGGCGAGCTTGTCGCCCAGTCCGAACAAGGTCGGCCAGAACCCGCTCATGCCGAACCCCGGCCCGGAATGTCCGCCAGACGCCGCGCCTGCTCGCGCGGCACCGCGACGAGCCCTTGGGCGATCGATCCGCCCGCGCCTTCGAGCAAGGCCAGCGGCGTTTCGTCCGCGACGATCCGGCCGCGATCCATAACGAGCACGCGCTCGGCCAGCAGCAGCGCTTCGGCCATGTCGTGCGTCACCATCACCGTGGTGAGCCCGAGATCGGAGTGCAGGGCTTTGACGCGCTCGCCCAGTGCATCGCGCGTGATCGGATCGAGCGCACCGAAGGGTTCGTCCATCAAGAGCAGGTCCGGCTCCCCCGCCAGCGCACGCGCCACGCCGACGCGCTGGCGCTGCCCGCCCGACAGGGCGTCGGGCATCCGCTGCGCCATCGCGGCGTCGAGTTCGACGAGAGCCAGCAATTCGCGGATCCGCGCCTCGCTCAACCGCTCGCCGGAAAGGCGCGGCCCGATGGCGATGTTTTCGGCCACGCTCATATGCGGGAACAGGCCGATCCCCTGGAAGACGTAGCCGATGCGGCGGCGCAGGGCCGCGACCGGGAGGTCCGCCGCATCCTCGCCCTGGATCAGCACACGTCCGGTATCGGGCAGGGTCAGGCGATTGACGGTCTTGAGCAAGGTCGATTTGCCCGAACCCGATGCCCCGACAAGCGCGACGAACTGGCCGTTGGGAATCGAAAGCGACACATCGTCGACCGCGCGCAGATCGCCGTAATGGCGGCCGACCTGGTCGAAACGGAGGGCGACTTCGCCCCCGCTCATGCCGGCGCGGACGCCTCCGCAGCAGCGTCTTCCGCCGCCCGGTATTCCACCTGTTGCAGACGCACCCGCTTGCCGCTGCTCGCCTGGACGATCATGCCGCTATCCCCGTCCATCCCTCGAGGGCTCCAGCAGGTGACGGGAGCGGTGTCGTCGGACGTCTCGTCGGCTTCGGGGGTAAGGCAGAGCCGTCTTTCATCGTCCACCTCCCAGCTTCCCGAATGCCAGAGGTCGCCATTGCGAAAATCGCGATACCGGCCGCCATCGTCGAGATAGGTGGTGTAGCGTGCGCCCTCCGCATCCTCGATCCGCCAGGCGGTGCGCGCGAAATCGGCGGGAATATCTTCATCGTTGAGCGCCGGATCGGCGTCCTCCGCGGGGCTACCGCCGCCGCCCTGTTCGCCCATGGCTGCCCCTTCGGCGGATTGCAGCGCGTCGTTTGCGGCGCTCTCGTTCTCCGGCGTGTCCGGCGAACAGGCGACCGTGAGGGTCAGGACGGCAAGCGCCAGGAAAACGCGCCCCGCGCTCATGCTTCCAGTTTCTCGCATGGCAGCAGCAGTTCGACCTCGAGCGTATCCTCGGTGATGCGGCGGGTGAACTTGCCGGTCAGCTGGCCTTCGACGGCAGTGCGCAGCAGGCGCGAACCGAAGCCTTCGCCCGTTTCTTCCCCGCGAGCCTCCGCATCCGCGATAGTGTCCTGCGGCCGAAGGCCGGTTTCGCGCCAGGTGACCGCGACATCGGAACCGCGATCGATGATCTCCACCGCGAGCTGGCCATCGGAATGCGACAGCGCCCCGTATTTGGCGGAATTCGTCGCCAGTTCGTGGAAGATGAGGGCCAGCGGCGTCGCCGCCTTCTCGCCGATCGGGCACCCGCATCCGCTGATCGCGATACGCTCTCCGCCGATCCTGCCATAGGGCGTCAGCAGTTCGCCGATGAGGCCGTTCAGCGAGCTTTCGGTCCGCCCGGCAAAGGGGCGGACGAAATCGTGCGCCTTGCCCAGCGTGCGGATCGTGCTCGACAATTCCTTGACCAATTCCTCGGCGCCGGGATGCTTGCGCCCCTGGAGCGAGATCAGCCCGTTGATGACGGCAAAGATGTTCTTGATCCGGTGCGAGAGTTCCCGCGCAAGCAGGTCGCGCGAATCCGAAACGGTCTGGAGATCGTCGATATCGACGGCGGCACCGAACCAGGTCTCCGGCTCCTCGTTGCCCGTGACGAAGGGCCATGCGCGCAGGATCATCCAGCGATAGACCCCGTCCGCGCGTTTCATCCGCGCCTTGGCCTCCCAGCGTTCCTTGCGATGGCGCGAATCCGTGCGCGCGGCGCTCAGATCTTCGGCATCGTCGGGATGAACGAGCTTGTCGAAATCGAAATCGGAAAGGTCTTCGGCGCCGAGGAATTCGTAGAGCGCGGGATTGGCGTATTCGACCGCGCCTTCGGTGTTCGCGGCCCAGGCATAGACGGGCAGGTTTTCCGCAAGCTGGCGCGTTCGCAACTCGCTGACCTCGATCTGGCTTTCGGCGTAGGCCGCGTCGCGTTCCGAAGTCAGCCTGCGCATGACCGCGCGGCTCAGAACCTCCAGCCCTTCGCGTTGCAGGGCGTTGAGGCCCTCGGGCCGGACCTCGCGATCGATCACGCACAGCGCACCGAGGGGGACCCCTTCGCTGGAGACGAGGGGATGGCCCGCGTAGAAGCGAATGCCGTTATCGCCCGCCACCAATTCCATTTCGGCGAATCGCTCGTCCGCGCTCGCATCGGGAACGACCAGCGGGCCCTGGCCGGCCATCGCATGGGAGCACAGGCTGGTGGAGCGGGGCGTCTCTTCCTTTGCGAGACCCTTGCGCGCCACGAAACGCTGGCGATGTTCCTCGACCAGCGTGATCAGCGCCACGGGCACGTCGCACAGGCGCGCCGCGAATTCGACGATCTGGACCAGTTCGCGATCGTCCTGCACCGCATCCGCGCCATAGGCGGCAATCACGCGGCTGCGCAGCCCTTCGTCGGTGAGGGACGGATCGGCGGCCTGGTAAGCGGGCCAGAGGGGATAGCGGCTGAGCTTCATCTTGGTTGCACGACTTAGACTAAGGGCGTGACTTCGCAAGGGGTTTGCCCGTCATGCGCGGCTCGGCTATCGGCTCTGACCAAACGAGGGCGGTAGACCCCCCGCCAGAGAGACCACGCGTCAGGAGAGAGCATGCGCGCCACCCCCGATTTCGATTTCCAGCTCGGCGAAAGCGGCGAGATGATCCGCGACACCGTCGCGCGCTTCGCGGACGAACAGATCGCGCCGCTGGCCGAGAAGGTCGATCGCGAGGATTGGTTTCCGCGCGAGGATCTCTGGCAGGCGATGGGCGAGCTGGGCCTGCACGGGATCACGGTGAGCGAGGCAGATGGCGGATTAGGCCTCGGCTATCTCGAACATGTCATCGCGGTCGAGGAGGTCAGCCGGGCGAGCGCTTCTGTCGGATTGAGCTACGGCGCCCATTCCAATCTCTGCATCAACCAGATCGCGCGCTGGGGCAATGAAGAGCAGAAGGCGAAATATCTGCCCAAGCTGATCAGCGGCGAACATGTCGGATCGCTGGCGATGAGCGAGGCGAGCGCGGGATCGGACGTCGTCTCGATGAAGATGAAGGCCGAAAAGGTCGATGGCGGTTACGTGCTCAACGGCACCAAGTTCTGGATCACCAACGCGCCCTATGCCGATACGCTGGTCGTCTACGGCAAAACCAACCCGGACGCGGGCAGCCGGGGCATCACCACCTTCCTGATCGAAAAGGATTTCGAAGGCTTCTCGATCGGGCAGAAGATCGAAAAGGTCGGGATGCGCGGCTCGCCGACGAGCGAGCTGGTGTTCGACGATTGCTTCGTGCCGGACGCAAACGTGATGGGCCCGGAAAACGGCGGCGTCGGCGTGTTGATGAGCGGGCTCGATTACGAGCGCGTGGTGCTCGCCGGATTGCAATTGGGCGTGATGCAGGCCTGCCTCGACACGGTGATCCCATACCTGCGCGAACGCACCCAGTTCGGGAAACCGCTCGGCAGCTTCCAACTGATGCAGGCCAAGGTCGCGGACATGTATGTCGCGCTCCAGTCGGCACGCGCTTATACCTACGCAGTCGCCAAGAACTGCGACGCGGAAAAGACCACGCGCTTCGATGCGGCGGGCGCGATCCTGCTGGCGAGCGAGAACGCCTTCCGCGTGGCCGCCGAAAGCGTCCAGGCGCTGGGCGGGGCGGGCTATACGCTCGACTGGCCGGTCGAACGCTATATGCGCGATGCCAAGCTGCTCGACATCGGCGCGGGCACGAACGAGATCAGGCGGATGCTGATCGGCCGCGAACTGATCGGGGCGGCTGGGTAATGCCGGTCGTTGCAGGAGAAGCGGTACGCAAGAAGTCCAAGCCTTCGGTTCGAAATCGGGCGAATGCCATCAAGCCGTTCGTGTGTAAGAACCTTATCGCGGTGATCGAAGCACCGTCCGACATTAAAAACATCGGCACGGTCATCCGCAACGTCAACGCGCTTGGCTGCGAAAAAATCTATGTGGTTGATCCGAGGCGCGCCCTTCCGGATGATTGGCAGGAAATGCGCGAGCAGCGGTCACTTTCCGCCACCTCGGTTTCCGCTGTCAAATGGAGTTTCGTGAAGCGTTTCGACAGTACCGATGATTGCTTCGATCATCTGGAGCGAAACAATTTTCACTCCGTGGTGACCTCTCCGCATTTAAAGGGGCAGACCAACATCTGGCTTCACGAAGGCGATTTTACGGAGCACGCTAAGCTCGCTGTCTGGTTCGGTAACGAAAAACGCGGCATCAGCGATCGTGCCGTGGAGCGAAGCGATGCTTGTTTGGCCATCCCGATGTTTGGAATAATCGAAAGTCTGAATTTAGCTACATCTTCGGGCATTGTTCTCTATGAAGTGACGAAGCAACGCCGGGAATATCAAAGCAAATTCAGGAAACGCGATAAGCGTGGCGAGAGAAGCGAACCGCTTCCCACCGTTATGGGGCGCGAAGAAAACACTCGCCTGCAATCCAAATCGCTCGGAAAGGATGGGGCATGACCGCACCCACTCTCACCACCAAGCTCGACCGTGAGGCGCCCGATGCGAAGGCGCGCTTCGATCACAACCGGTCGCTCGCCGAAGACCTGCGCGCCAAGGTCGCCGAAGCGGCTCTTGGCGGGTCCGAACGGCATCGCGAGCGGCATGTCTCGCGCGGCAAGCTGCTTCCGCGCGAGCGCGTCGAGCGGCTGCTCGATCCCGGCTCGCCCTTCCTCGAAATCGGGCAACTGGCCGCGAACGGGATGTATGAGGGCGATGTGTCCGGCGCCTCGATGATCTGCGGGATCGGGCGCGTTTCCGGGCGGCAGGTGATGATCGTCTGCAACGATCCGACGGTGAAGGGCGGCAGCTATTACCCGATGACGGTCAAGAAGCATCTCCGCGCGCAGGAGATCGCCGAACAGAACCGCCTGCCCTGCATCTATCTCGTCGACAGCGGCGGCGCGAACCTGCCCTATCAGGCCGAGGTTTTCCCCGACCGCGACCATTTCGGGCGCATCTTCTTCAACCAGGCCAATATGTCCGCGCTCGGCATTCCGCAGATCGCCTGCGTCATGGGATCGTGTACGGCGGGCGGGGCCTATGTGCCCGCGATGAGCGACGAGACGGTGATCGTGCGCGAACAGGGCACGATCTTCCTGGCCGGGCCGCCTTTGGTAAAGGCCGCGACGGGCGAAGAGATCAGCGCCGAAGACCTTGGCGGCGGGGACCTCCACGCGAAGAAGAGCGGCGTGGTCGATCACCTCGCCGAGAACGACGAACACGCGCTTACCATCGTGCGCGATATCGTGTCGCATCTCGGCGCCAATACAGCGGCGGCAAAGGATGTCGCGTTCAAGGAACCGCGCGCGCCCAAATTCGATGCGGAAGACCTCTACGCCCTTATCCCCGAGGACGTGCGCGCGCCCTATGATGTGCACGAGGTCATCGCGCGGCTCGTCGACGGCAGCGAGTTCCACGAGTTCAAGGCACAGTATGGAAGCACCCTTGTCTGCGGCTTCGCGCATGTCTGGGGAATGCCGGTCGCGATTCTGGCCAATAACGGCGTGCTGTTCAGCGAGAGCGCGCAGAAGGGCGCGCATTTCATCGAGCTCGCCTGCCAGCGCCGCATCCCGCTGCTGTTCCTTCAGAATATCAGCGGCTTCATGGTCGGTGGGAAATACGAAGCGGAAGGCATCGCCAAGCATGGCGCCAAGCTGGTGACTGCGGTTGCCACCGCGACCGTGCCCAAGCTGACCGTCGTCATCGGCGGATCGTTCGGCGCGGGCAATTACGGCATGTGCGGCCGCGCCTATTCCCCGCGTTTCCTCTTCACCTGGCCCAATGCGCGCATTTCGGTGATGGGCGGCGAACAGGCGGCAAGCGTTCTCGCCACCGTCCACCGCGACGCCGACAGCTGGAGCGAGGAAGAGGCCGAAGCCTTCAAGGCCCCGATCCGCCAGAAATACGAGGACGAGGGCAATCCCTATTACGCCACCGCCCGCCTGTGGGACGATGGCGTGATCGACCCGGCCCAGACCCGCGACGTCCTCGGCCTCGCACTCGCCGCCAGCCTCGAAGCCCCGATCGCCGAACGCCCGGCCTTCGGCGTGTTCAGGATGTAGGCGCAGATGAACCGTCGCGCCGGGCCGCGTCGTTGACCGTCAAACCCTCGCTGCTCTCTCGCCTCGTCTGGCGGATATTGCTTTGGCTCTATCGCCGGAAGGGCTGGCGGTTCGAGGGGGCGATGCCGGATGTGCGCAAATGCGTGATTCTCGGCGCGCCGCATACCTCGAACTGGGATTTTATCTTCGTGCTCGGTGCGGCGCACAGGATCGGGATTCCGCCCGGCTTCATCGGCAAGCATACGCTGTTCAAATGGCCGATGGGCGGCTTCATGCGCGACATGGGCGGTATTTCGATCGATCGCCGCAAGCGCGATGCGAATTACGTCCAGCAGATCGCCGACGCCTTCGATCGGGCCGAGGAGCTGGCGCTGGTGATCGCGCCAGAAGGGTCTCGCAGCGGATCGGGCGAATGGAAGAGCGGTTTCTACCACATCGCGACGGCGGCGAACGTTCCCATCATCCCCGCCTGGGTCGATCACGAAAGGATGCGCGGCGGCATTGGCGAGCCGTTATGGCCGAGCGGGGATTATCGCGCCGACCTTGCAAAACTGGCAGCATTCTACAGAGAGAAGCGGCCCGACTGCGCGCGATTCGTCGCTCTGGAAGCGACCACGCGCACGGTCGGCGAGATGAAAGCCGGTAACGGCGGGGGTGGGGCAGATGATAGTTGAATCCGTGGCTGCGAATGCGGCGATCCTGTTCGGTCTGGCGCTGATCCTGGGTGTGTTCGCGCCGCGCCTTGCAAGCGGGAAGCTGGCCTGGGGCGCCGGGATCGTCGTGCTGACCTTGGCAAGCTGGCTCCAGCTGGCCGTGCCCGCGCCGCTCGCCAACCAGATCGCCGGGATGGGGCTGGCCTGGGGCCTGTGGGTCATGGTCTCGTCTCGCATCGCCAGCCCGGCATCCGCAGCGCCGGACTTCGCTCCATCGCGCACCGATCTGCCCATGATGCAGGCGGTTCTGCGCGTGTTAGGAGGCGCTCTGCTCTTGTTTCTCGTCGCCAGCCCGATCCAGTACGGGGTGCTCCAGGCCTCCTCGGTCGAGCCGGTCAGCGGGCTCTCCCTCGTCGGGCTGGGCGTCTATGTACTCGGTTTCCTGCTCGACGCGCTGCGCATCCGCAAAGCCGGGGCTCGCTGGGGCATGGCCCTTGTCTGGTGGGGCTTTTGGATCGCCGCCGCCAGTGCTGGCTGGTGGGTCGTCGCGTGGACCGTGATCGGCCCGATCCTGGCGACCTGGCTGGCCCTGCGCCGCCGCTGATACGCCAAAGCCTGGACGGGGCTGGCGGAACGCTCCGCCCCGATCGCGCGTATTGCTCCCAGGCGCCGAGAAGGCGGGTCCGAGGGACCGTGGCGCGCGAGGAGAAATGCCATGCAGGAAGCCCAGCTGATCCAGCTGCTCGTCGTGATCGCGATTGTGATCGTGCTGTTCGCCGTCGTCTGGTTCGTGATGCGCCGCCGCAAGACCGCTCATCTGCGCGACAAGTTCGGCGAGGAATATGACCGCACCGTCGACAGCGTCGGCGGGCGCAGCAGCGCCGAACGCAATCTCGAAGAGCGCGAGCGGCGCGTGGCCGAATTCGATATCCGACCGCTCACCACGGCGGAGCGCGACCGGTTTGGCGAGGAATGGCGCGAGGTGAAGACCCTGTTCGTCGACAGCCCGCCCGAAGCCGTGCTGCGCGCGGACCGCCTGCTCGGCACGATGATGGAAGCGCGCGGATTTCCGGTGGGCGATTTCGACCGCCGCTACGAGGATCTGACCGTCGATCATGCGTCGGTGGCGAAGCATTATCGCGAGGGGCACGACATCGCCGAAAAGCGCGGGGACGCCACCACCGAGGAAATGCGCCGCGCCATCAACCACTATGAAAAGCTGTTCGAGGAATTGGTGAGCGAGACCGAAGAGGCGGACGCGGCTGACGGGACTGTTCCCGGCGTTCCGTTGAACGATGCCGACACCCGGGATGGCACCAGTTTCGGCGACGCCGACACGGTCAGCATGACATCGAACGGCCGTCCCATCCGCCCCGATTGAGCAATTATCGGCGGGTTCGACCGTCCTGTGCGAGCGCGCGCTTGAGGCTCGCGCCGATGGCAAGGGCGGAGATAACGGTGATCAGGCCTGCCCATATCCAGTGCGGCAGGATCAGCGCCGCTTCGATCGCGCCGGTATCGGACAGGACGCGTCGGCCTCCGATCACGGCGCTTTCGGTGAAGAGATAATTCCAGTCCCGTAACATGCTCAGCGCGGCGAGGATGCCGAGAAATTGCAGGGCGAAGCGTTCGAGATCGGGGCGATTGCTCCGCGCGATCCCTATCAGGACGAGCGCCACGAGCGGCAGCACCACCACGCCGACCGTGCTGCGCACCCATATCAGCGTCGACAGGATCAAGGCCACGGCAAGCGCATTCAGCGCCGGGCGCCAGCTGCGCCTGCGGCCCGACGCCAGAATGAGCAGCGATCCGACCAGCGTCGGGCCCAGCGGACCGGAGGCGGCGACGAAGGCGCGCTTGAACGGGCTCGCATCGACCGGTGACAGGCTTTCCGCAAAGCCCGATCCGTCGGGCAGGATCACCAGCCGCTGGAAATCCCAGCCCACCAGCATCGCGGCCAACCCATGCGCCATTTCGTGGAACCACGTCGTCAGGATGACGAAGGGGTAGAGCAGCAAATGGCCGAACGGCAGCAGAGGCAGGAACAGGACGAGCGCGCCCGCAAGAAGCAGCCGCCCGACCTGTTCGGCCTGCGATCCGGGCGCGATCAGGTTCCTCAAATCGCGATCAGACGTCGAGATTCGCGACGTTGAGGGCATTGTCCTGAATGAATTCACGGCGCGGTTCGACCACGTCGCCCATCAGGCGAGTGAAGATCTCGTCGGTGACGTCCGCATCCTCGACCTTGACCTGCAGAAGCGCGCGATTGTCCGGGTCGAGCGTGGTCTCCCACAGCTGTTCCGCGTTCATTTCGCCCAGCCCCTTGTAGCGCTGGATCTTCTGACCCTTGCGGCCGGCAGTCAGGACCGCTTCCAGCAGCTGCGTGGGCAGGATGATCGCGCCGTCTTCGGCGACCGACACGGTTTCGGTCTCGTCGTTCTCGGGCGCTTCGGTCTCGGCGATTTCCTCGGCGCCCTTCACCAGGCGCACAGCGGCGGTGTAGACCTCGGCCTGCTCGCCCGCCACGCGGTGGAGCTTGCGCGCTTCCGCGCTGTCGAGGAATTTGCCTTCGATCTCGTGCACGTCGGTCACGCCGCGCCACAAGCGGTGGAAGCGCACAGTGCCGTTGTCGAGCCGGTCGGCGGACCAGTTCGCTTCCGGGTCGCCCAGCTGGAGATGCGCTGCGGCGCGGCTCAGCGCTTCGCTGCGATCGGTCAATTCGGGATCGAGCGCGCCTGCAAGCGCCATCGCTTCGATCAGGTCGGTCTCGTATTTGCGCGGCACGAAGGCGAGCAGGTTTCGCATGCGGAGGCCATGCGCCACCAGTTCGGACAATTCGCCCGCCCCACGCGTGCCGCCCGCCGTCTCCAGCACACGGCCCTGCAGGCCCTGTTCGGTCAGATAGCGATCGTAGGCGGCCTGATCCTTGAGATAGACTTCCGACTTTCCGCGCGTCACCTTGTAGAGCGGCGGCTGCGCGATGAAGAGGTGCCCGGCCTTCACGATCTCGGGCATCTGGCGGTGGAAGAAGGTCAGCAGCAGCGTGCGGATATGCGCGCCGTCGACATCGGCGTCGGTCATGATGACGATCTTGTGGTAGCGCAGCTTGTCGAGCGTGAATTCATCGCGCAGGCCGGTGCCCATCGCCTGAATCAGCGTGCCGACTTCCTTCGACGAGATAATCCGGTCGAACCGGGCGCGCTCGACGTTCAGGATCTTGCCCTTCAGCGGCAGGATCGCCTGCGTTTTGCGGTCGCGGCCCTGCTTGGCCGAGCCACCGGCGGAATCACCCTCGACCAGGAAGAGTTCGCAATTCGCCGGATTGCGATCCTGGCAGTCGGCGAGCTTGCCGGGCAGCGAAGCGACGCTCATCGCGCCCTTGCGGCTCATCTCGCGGGCGCGGCGGGCGGCCTCGCGCGCGGCGGCGGCATCGATGATCTTCTGGATGATCGCCTTGGCGTCGTTCGGATTTTCCTCCAGCCATTCGCCCATCTTTTCGCCCATCAGCGATTCGAGCGGCTGGCGCACTTCGGAGGAAACCAGTTTGTCCTTGGTCTGCGATCCGAATTTGGGATCGGGCAGCTTGACCGAAACGATGGCGGTCAGCCCTTCGCGCATATCTTCGCCCGAAAGCGAAACCTTCTCCTTTTTCATCAGGCCCGAGGCGGTCGCATAATTGTTGAGCGTGCGGGTCAGTGCCGCGCGGAAGGCAGCCAAATGGGTGCCGCCGTCACGCTGCGGAATGTTGTTGGTGAAGGTGAGGACGTTTTCGTAATAGCTGTCGTTCCACTGCAGCGCGACGTCGATCCCGATCCCGTCCTTTTCCGCCGAGACGGCGATGGGGTCCGCGATGAGCGGCTGTTTGTTGCGATCGAGATATTTGACGAAGGCCGCGATCCCGCCCTCGTAGAACAGATCGTGCTCCAGCGGCTCCTCGTGCCGTTTGTCGCGCAATTTGATGCGCACGCCGGAATTGAGGAAGGCCAGCTCGCGATAGCGGTGCTCGAGCTTGTCGAAATCGAATTCGATGACGTTCTTGAACGTATCCTCGCTGGCCTTGAAGGTGACGCGCGTGCCTTTCTTGAGGCCGTTGTCGTCGCCGTTCGATTCGACCGGCGGCGCATCGCCCACGACGCGCAAGGCTTCGACCGCGTCGCCGTGTTCGAAGCGCATCCAGTGCTCCTTGCCGTCGCGCCAGATGACGAGTTCGAGCCATTCCGACAGCGCGTTGACCACCGAGACGCCGACGCCGTGGAGCCCACCCGACACCTTGTAGGCGTTGTCGTCGCTGGTGTTCTCGAACTTGCCGCCCGCATGCAGCTGGGTCATGATGACCTCGGCGGCGGAGACGCCTTCTTCCTTGTGCATGTCGACCGGGATGCCGCGCCCGTTATCCTCAACGCTGACCGATCCATCGGCGTTCAGCTCGATCAGGACGAGGTCGCAATGGCCCGCCAGCGCTTCGTCGATCGCATTGTCCGACACCTCGAACACCATGTGGTGGAGGCCCGATCCGTCGTCGGTATCGCCGATATACATGCCCGGTCGCTTGCGCACTGCATCGAGGCCCTTCAGGACCTTGATGGAATCGGCGCCGTATTCGCCGTTGCGTTTCGCGGAATTGGGGCTGTCTGTCGCGCCGTTTTCCGGCGTCGCTGGGATGTTCTCGTCCATGCCCAGTATATAGGCGCACGCGGCCCATTTGACAAAGTTTCAGGGGCCTTTTCCCCATCTTGCCGCAATGCGGACGGGATCGCTTGACCGGGCGCCTCCGTACGGCCACGTGCCGCTACGGCATGCTTTCCATTCTCGACATCTTTCGCATCGGCATCGGCCCCTCCAGTTCGCACACCGTCGGCCCGATGCGGATCGCGGTGCGCTTCGTGCGCGCGCTTGAAAAGGCGAGCGTTCTGGAGCGGACGACAAGGATCGCGGTCGAACTGCAAGGTTCGCTGGCGCTGACCGGCGTGGGGCATGGCACGGTCGATGCGACCATCCTCGGCCTTGCGGGCTTCCGCCCCGACCGTACCGATCCCGACGATGCCGCTGCGGCGCTCGCGAGGATCCAGGAAACCGGGCGGCTCGAATTGCTGGGCAAGCACGCAATCGCCTTCGACAAGGCACGCGATATCGATCTGGCCGGACACATCATTCCCGATCTCCACCCCAACGGGATGCATCTCGTCGCCTGCGATCCAGGGGGCGGTATCCTGCTCGAGCGGACCTATTATTCGACCGGGGGCGGTTTCGTAGCGAGCGCGGCCCAGCTCGCGCGCAAGCCCAAGGACGATCGCGTGCGCACCGGATCGCCCGTGCCCCATGCTTTTGGATCGGCGGCGGAGCTATTGGCGCTCTGCGAGGCGCACGAGCTGGCGATCGCCGATCTGGTGCTGGCCAATGAGGACGCGATGCGCCCGCGCGACGAGACCATGGCGGGGCTCGACCGCATTGCCGAGGCGATGGACGGCTGCATCGACCGCGGCCTGTCGCAGCGCGGCATCCTGCCCGGCGGCCTCAAGGTCCGGCGCCGCGCGCCCGATCTGTGGGACAAACTGTCCGCCCAACCCCAGTCTAACGAGCGCGAATCTCTCTTCGACTGGCTCAATTGCTATGCCATGGCGGTAAACGAGGAGAATGCCGCCGGAGGCCGCGTCGTCACCGCGCCCACCAATGGGGCGGCGGGAATCATCCCGGCGGTGATGCGTTTCTATTGCAAGACCGCCGACGAGGAGGATTGCAAGGAGAGCCGCCGCACTTTCCTCCTGACCTCGGGCGCGATCGGGCTGCTCTACAAACAGCGCGCCAGCATCTCGGGCGCGGAAATGGGCTGTCAGGGCGAGGTCGGCGTGGCGTGCTCGATGGCGGCGGGCGGATTGGCGGCGCTGTGGGGCGGGACGCCCGAACAGGTCGCCAGCGCTGCGGAAATCGGGATGGAACACAATTTGGGCCTGACATGCGACCCGGTTGCGGGGCTGGTGCAAGTGCCTTGCATCGAGCGAAACGCCATCGGCGCGGTCAAGGCGGTCAACGCCGCGCGTCTCGCGCTCCACCGCACGGCGGCGGAAAGCTGCGTCACGCTCGACCAGGTGATCGAGACCATGCGCCAGACCGGGCTCGACATGTCGACCAAATACAAGGAGACCAGCCAGGGCGGGCTGGCCGTGAACGTCATCGAATGCTGATTGTGTTTGCCGTGGTGCTGGTGGTCTCGGGCGCGCTGATCGCCGGGGCCGCCTGGGGCATTTACGGCAGGCTGCCCGACAGGTTGGAAGGCTTCCTCGTCGCGATGGCGGGAGGCGCCCTGCTGCTGTCGGTGACGACCGAGCTGATCGAACCCTCGATCGACAAGAGCAGCGTGTTCCACGCCATGCTGGGCGTGGCGGCGGGTGCAATCGTGTTCTGCGGGTTCGATTATCTGATCGACGAGAAATGGGGTTCCAATTCCGGTGGCGGACTGCTCGCGGCGATCACGCTCGACGGGATACCTGAGAACCTCGCTCTCGGGGTCGCACTGATCGGTGCGGGAGGGCTTGAGGTAGCGGCGCTGGCCGGATCGATCCTCCTTTCGAACCTTCCCGAAGCGGCGGGCGGCGCGCGCAGCATGGCGAGCGGCGGGCGCTCGAAAGCGCGGGTCATGCTTTTGTGGGCCGCGACTGCCGCCTTGCTGTCGGTAGCCGCGATCGCGGGCAATTTCCTGCTGGCCGGGGTGGGCGAAGGCACGCTGGCCATAATCCGCTGCTTTGCCGCGGGCGCCGTGGTCGCCAGCCTCGCCACCGAAGTCTTCCCCAAAGCCTATAAGGACGATCACTATCTGAGCGGGATCGCGACTGCGCTCGGCGTGATCCTCGCCTTCGTGCTCGGCAATCTGGGCGGCTGATCGCTCTCGACACCACTCTCGACCCAACTCTCGACATTGCGCGCGGCGCATCTAGGGTGGCGCGATGAACGCCAGCGACATCGCCACCCGCCTCGCCGAACCCTATGGCGATTTCTCCACCACGCTTGCCGCCTGGGCCACGGCGCAACCCGATGCGATCGCCCTGCGCGACGAACTAGGCGCGCTGACATGGGATGAGATGGCCGACCGGATCGAGCGGATCGCGGCACGCCTCGTCGAAGAGGGATTGGAGCGCGGGCAGGCGGTCGCGATCCTCGGCGCATCCTCGATCCCCTATGCGCTGGTGTTTCTCGCCGCGGTCCGCGCGGGCGGTGTCGCCGCGCCGCTCACCACCAGCGCCAGTGCGGACCAGCTGGAGGAAATGGCGCGCGATTCGGGGGCGGATTATATCTTCATCGACCGCGCGAAACTGACCGAACTCGGGGAGGGCAGCTTCAAAGGCCTCACCCGGATCCTGCTCGACGAGGAACTCGACGCATGGATGGCCCCGGCCGGAACCCGCGCGCCCGATTTCACGCCCGAGCGCAGCGATCCCTTCAACATCATCTATTCGAGCGGCACCACCGGCACGCCCAAGGGCATCGTCCATTCGCACGGGATGCGCTGGACCCAGTTCGCCTCCACCGCCAGTTCCTATCGCGCCAGCGGGTTGGAGGTGCGCGCGCTCGCTTCGACGCCGCTCTATTCCAACACCACCATGGTCGCTTTCCTCGCCCCGCTGCTGGCGGGTGGATTGGTGCGGGTGATGGGGAAATTCGACGCCGCGCGCTGGCTGCAACATGCCGAGAAGGACCGGACCACGCTCACCATGCTGGTCCCGGTTCAGTATCAGCGGCTGATGGATGCGCTGGGGCTGGACGGTGCCGACCTGTCCGCGCTGCGCCTCAAATACTGCACCAGCGCGCCCTTCTCGCCCGCTCTAAAGCGCGAGGTCTTGGATCGAATGCCCGGCGCCCTCATCGAGATTTATTCGATGACCGAAGGCGGCCTCGTCTGCCTGCTGCCCGCGCATGAATTTTCCGACAAGCTGCACACGGTCGGTCGCCCCGCGCCGGGCAGCGAGATCAAGGTGCTGGACGACGAGGATCGCGAGGTCGCGGCCGGCACGCCCGGCAATCTGGTGGGCCGCAGCGCCACGATGATGAGCGGATACAGGAACCAGCCGGGCAAGACGCAGGATGGGTACTGGACCGACCCGGAAACGGGCGAAGTGTGGCAGCGGATGGGCGATATCGGCCGCGTCGACGCTGACGGGTTCGTGGAACTGGTGGGCCGCGCGAAGGACATGATCATTTCGGGCGGCTTCAACATCTATCCGGTCGATCTCGAAACCGAGCTGGAAAAGGAAGCCGGTGTGGCGGAGGCCGCCGTCATCGGCGTGCCCTCGCGCAAATGGGGGGAGACGCCGGTGGGCTTCGTCCGTCTGGTGGATGACGGCGCGAGCACCGATGCGATTCTCGCGGCCGTCAATTCTCGCCTCGGCAAGACGCAAAGGCTGGCACAGTTGCACGCAATCGAAGAGATGCCGCGCAGCCATATCGGAAAAATATTGAAGACCGATCTGCGCGAAGAGGCGGAACGGCGGGGTCTGCCGGACTGAAAAAAGCCTGCCGCAGCGTGCTTTCGAGACGCGGCGCCGATAGGGTAGGGGGGAGAGGTTTCGGCGGCCGCGTCTCTACTCGCTGCCTAGCGCCTTGCAGGGCCGGTCGGGCATCAGGGGGGGAGAGGAGCGCTCCGACCGTGAATGCCCCGCAAGGGAGGGCCAGGATGCCGTCGGCGCGATGCACCGAAGAGCGGCATTTCCTGCGTCGACCGATGCGGTGGGAGGACCGGATCGGCGTCTGGTGTCCGAAATAATGTTGCGGCGCAGCGAACGAAAGTGAGAAAACGCCAAGTTGGGTTGCGTTTTGCGCAACGGTATCGGGTGCGCATCTCCGCCCGCCTCGCCAGCCGCTCTGGACCGGCCTCCGCCTTGGCGGTAACGGCTCCGCGCATGGACAAAGAGCATCTCCCCGACTCCATCCTCATCGTCGATTTCGGCAGCCAGGTCACCCAGCTGATCGCGCGCCGTGTGCGCGAGGCGGGCGTCTATTCCGAAATCGCGCCCTATACGATGGCGGAAGAAGCCTTTGAGCGGATGCGGCCCAAGGGCATCATCCTGTCGGGATCGCCCGCCAGCGTGCCCGAGGAAGGAAGCCCGCGCGCACCGCAATGCCTGTTCGACAGCGGCCTGCCGATCCTGGGCATCTGTTATGGCCAACAGGTCATGACGCACCAATTGGGCGGGGAGGTCCGGCCCGGGCACGAGACGGGAGAAGGGGGCGAATTCGGTCGCGCTTTCCTCACAGTCACCAAACCCTGCGCCCTGTTCGACGGGTTGTGGGAAGTCCGCGAGCGGCACCAGGTGTGGATGAGCCATGGCGACAAGGTCACGCGCTTTGCCGAGGGGTTCGAGATCGTCGCCACCAGCGATGGCGCGCCCTTCGCGGTGATCGCGGACGAGGCGCGCAGATATTACGGCGTCCAGTTCCATCCCGAAGTCGTCCACACGCCCGATGGGGCGAAGCTGATCGCCAATTTCGCGCGCCATGTCTGCGGGATGGCGGGCGACTGGACGATGGCCGAATTCCGCGCCACCAAGATTGCCGAAATCCGCGAACAGGTTGGCGACGGCAAAGTCATCTGCGGCCTGTCGGGCGGCGTCGATTCCGCCGTCGCCGCGGTTCTCATCCACGAAGCGATTGGCGACCAGCTCACCTGCGTTTTCGTCGATCACGGCCTCATGCGGATGAACGAGGCCGAACAGGTCGTCACCCTGTTCCGCGACCATTACAACATCCCGCTCGTCCATGTGGACGCGGAAGAGATGTTCCTTTCGGGCCTCGCGGGCCAGACCGATCCCGAAAAGAAGCGCAAATTCATCGGCGGCGCCTTCATCGACCTGTTCGAGGAAGAGGCGAAGAAGATCGGCGGCGCGGATTTCCTCGCGCAGGGGACGCTCTATCCCGACGTGATCGAAAGCGTCAGCTTCACCGGCGGCCCCTCGGTCACGATCAAGAGCCACCACAATGTCGGCGGCCTGCCCGAGCGGATGAACATGAAGCTCGTCGAACCCTTGCGCGAACTGTTCAAGGACGAGGTGCGTGAGCTGGGGCGCGAGCTGGGCCTGCCCGAAATCTTCGTCGGTCGCCATCCCTTCCCCGGCCCCGGCCTCGCCATCCGCATTCCGGGCGAGGTGACCAAGGAGCGTTGCGATATCCTGAGAAAGGCGGACGCGATCTATCTCGACGAGATCCGCAAGGCCGGGCTTTACGATGCGATCTGGCAGGCCTTCGCCGTGCTGCTCCCGGTCAGGACCGTGGGGGTGATGGGCGACCACCGCACCTATGACAGCGTCTGCGCCCTGCGCGCGGTGACCAGCACGGACGGGATGACGGCGGACGTCTACCCGTTCGATGCGAGCTTCCTGACTCAGTGCGCCACGCGGATCGTCAACGAGGTGAAGGGCATCAACCGCGTGACCTACGACTACACGTCGAAGCCGCCGGGCACGATCGAATGGGAATGACCCCTCCGACCTCGCTCTGCATTCCGGTCGCCATGCCGCAGGACCTCTGCGCCGTGGATGACGAGCTGAAGGCGATCTACCACGGACCCGACAGCGTCTGCGTCTGGGTGTTCGAAACGCGCGAGGACCGCAACCGCTTCGTCGAGGAGACGGCGGGCATGAAAAAGGCCGAGCGCGAGGCGGTCTTCGAGACACTTTTCCGGGGCCGGACCTGACAGGCGAACTCCCCCTCGGTGCCGATCCCCGCACCGAGACGCTGCGCCGCCTTCAGGCGCTGCTGATCCAGCGTTTCGGGCGGATCGAGCGGGCGGCGGCAGCTTGGCGAGAGCCCGAATGGGTGCTGGTGCAGGGCGTGATCGGCGCGCGCACGAAATCGCCGGTCTCGAACGAGGCGACCGACCGCCTCCTGACGCGCTACGGTTCGTGGGAGAAGGTGGCCGAGGCGCCGCTTCAGGACTTGCAGGCGGAGCTTTCGACGCAGACCTATCCCAACATCGCCGCCGAGCGCCTTAAGGCCAGCCTCACCGCGCTGATCGAACAGCGCGGGGCAGTCGACCTGTCGCATCTGGCGGAGATGGAAACGGGCGAGGCGATGGACTGGCTCGAGCGATTGCCCGGCATCGGCCGCAAGATCGCGGCGGGCATCATGAACGCCAGCACGCTCGACCGGCGCGCCATCGTCCTCGATTCGCACCACACCCGCATTCTCCAGCGCATGGGCCTCGTGCCGCCCAAGGCGACCACCGCGCGCGCTTTCGATGCGATCATGCCCGCCATGCCGGAGGAGTGGTCGGGCGCGGATTTCGACGAGCATCACCTGCTGATGAAAAAGCTCGGCCAGACATGGTGCAGACCCAGCGCGCCCGATTGTGCGGCCTGCGCCGCCTGCTCGCTCTGCGCGACGGGGCTGGCCCGGACCTGAGCACCGGAACGCTCTGGGCGATTGCACCGTTGAGTGACCGACAATCAACGGAGTTTCCATGCCCAGCAATGCCCCCCTTTTCGACACCGTCACATTCGGTGCGTTCGAAGCGCCCAACCGGATCGTGATGGCGCCGCTCACCCGCAGCCGGTCCGAAGCGAAGACCAACGAACAGACCGGCCTCCACGCGCTCTATTACGCCCAGCGTGCAGGTGCGGGGCTGATCGTGGGCGAAGCCACGCAGATCAGCCAGCAGGGCCAGGGCTATGCCTGGACGCCGGGCATCTTCACCCACAGCCAGGTCGAAAGCTGGAAGGTGGTGACTGACGCAGTGCACGAGGCGGGCGGAAGGATATTCTGCCAGTTATGGCATGTCGGTGCGATCAGCCATTCGGTGTTCCAGCCCGATGGCGGCCAGCCCGTCTCCGCCAGCGCCTGGACACCCGAGGGCGAGGCTTTCGTCGGCGATCGCCACGAGGATGGCCCGCAAATCCCCTTCGAAAAAGCGCGCGCCCTGCGCACTGACGAGATCCCCAGCCTTATCGAGGATTACCGCCACGCCGCCCGCTGCGCCGCGAAGGCCGGGTTCGACGGGGTCGAGGTCCATTGCGCCAACAATTACCTGATCGACCAGTTTATCCGATCCGAAACCAATAACCGCGACGACGACTATGGTGGCAGCCTCGACAATCGCTTGCGCCTGATGCGCGAAGTCGTCTCGGCGGTGTGCGAGGAACTGCCCGCAGATCGCGTAGGCGTGCGCCTGTCGCCCCAGGGCGGGCCCGGCGGCACCGAGGATGCGAATCCGGACGAGACTTACCCCGCCGCCGCGAAGGCGCTGGCCGGAAAGGGGCTCGCCTATCTCCACGTCATCCGCCCCAATTCGCATACCGGCGAGGGCAAGGACCAGAGCGGCGACGCAATCCTGAAGACGATGCGCGAAGCCTTCGACGGCACGTTCATCGCCAATGGCAATTTCGAACCTGCCGAAGCCGCCGAATGGATCGAGAAGGGCCATGCCGATGCGGTCGCCTTCGGCCGCCTGTTTCTCGCCAATCCCGACCTTCCAAAGCGGATCGCCCAGGATGGCCCCTATAACGAACCCGACGAAAGCACGTTCTATGGCGGCGGGGCCGAGGGTTATACGGATTATCCGAGCCTGGAGCAGGTCGAAGATCCTCTCCCGGCCTGAGCCATGTTGGACGATGAAGCGGTAGAAAGCGTCTATCGCATCCTCTCGCACGAAATGCCGGGGCGTACACCGGACGCGAAGGGCCCGAAAGGACAGCCCGACGCGTTCCGGTCCTGCATTTCGTGCATGCTGTCCGCCCAGTCGCTCGACCGCAATACGGCGAAAGCGAGCAGGGCAGTGTTCGCGCTGGCGACGACGCCGGAGGCGATGCTGGAGCTGGACGACCGGGACATCGCCGCCGCCATCAAGCCGTGCGGGCTCTACAACAACAAGACCCGCTCGATCCGCAAATTCTGCGAGACCCTGTTGGCGGAGCATGGCGGCGTGGTGCCCGACACGCGCGAGGGGCTGATGAGCCTGCCCGGCATCGGTCGCAAATGCGCCGATATCGTGATGAGCTTCACCTTCGGGAAGGATGTGATCGCGGTCGATACCCATGTGCACCGGGTCTGCAACCGCATCGGATTGACCAATGCGAAGACGGCGGACCGGACCGCGCAGCAATTGGAGGAGCGCACACCCGAATGGGCGCTGCGCGATGGGCATTTCTGGCTGATCCAGTTCGGCAAGCGCGTCTGCACGGCCCGCGCACCGAAATGCCCGACCTGCCCGGTCAACGATGTTTGCGAATTCTACGCCGCGACGCGGGCTAACAGCTGAAGCCGTTGGCGACGGCGCGCTTCTCCGCCGCCGAGCTTTCGCGCCCCAGCGTTTCATTGCGATGCGGAAAACGCCCGAAACGCGCGATCATGCGGTGATGGCTACGCGCAAAATTCAGTGCGTCGGGTGCGTGGCGTGCGAAGAGGCGCAGGCTCAATTCCTGGTCGGCAATTGCCTCGCTGTGCATAAGCGGCATGAGGACGAATTGCTTCTGATCGCGCGACAATCCCGCCAGCCAATTGCGGTTCAGGAAACCGTGCGTCAGTGCCAGGGCAAGCCCATCCCAAGCGAAAGCCCGTGCGCTGTCGCGATGGAGATTACGCGGGATCTGATCAAAGAGAAGGATGGCCGCACGCGCGGTCGTGCGGTCGGTCAGGACTTCATGGGGCGGTCTGCTGCCCATTGCATGAAGCGTATCTTCGAAGCGCCGCCGAAGAAGCGCATCGACGTCCTCGCCCCCGCCGAACCAGTCGGCGGGGCCGAGGCGTTCGAACCAGACATGGAGCAACTCGCGAGCCCACGGCCTCACCGCAGCCGCCATACCCAGTCAGTCGGTCCCGACGCGGCGATAGGGGACGAAATCGGTCAGAAAGACATTGCCGCTGTAAAACCCGCTGAAACGGTCGCGCGTCGTGATCTGGTCGAGGCGGCAAAGGCGGCTGCCCGTTCCGAACTTGCGGATCACCAGAATGTCGTCGTCGTCGAGCGTTTCCGGTGCCCGCGTGCGATTTACATACACCGTATCGCCGCTCCGATAGACGATCGCAGTGTCGTCGATCACGGTCAGCGGGCGGCTGTTGAAGGTGTTGATGCAGCTTTGCGGTTCGCCCGCGACCCGGCCGTCGATCAATTCGGCCAGCTTCTCTTCGCCCGATTTGCGCTCGGCGGACGCGGGGGTAGCGACGAGGGTTACAGCAGCAGCGGCGATGGCGAGCGAGGACAGGCGGGACATGATCGATTCTCCTATGGAAGCGATATTTATCTTAAAACGTCTGAACCCGGGCTGAGTTTCCGTCTGTCGGCTGGGGCTCTCACCCGGTGCCGCCGACCGTCAGACGGTCGATCAGCAGAGTCGGCTGGCCCACGCCAGCAGGCACGCTCTGCCCCCCTTTTCCGCATATCCCGACGCCTTCGTCGAGCGTCATGTCGTCGCCGATGCCCGATACGCGGGTCAGCACGCTCGGCCCGTCGCCGATCAACGTCGCGCCCTTGATCGGGGCGACGATCTTGCCGTTCTCGACCTTGTAGGCTTCGGTGCAGGCGAAGACGAATTTGCCGCTGACGATATCGACCTGCCCGCCGCCGAAGCTGGTGGCGTAGATGCCGTCCTTGACGCGGGATAGCAGCTCGGCGGGATCGTCTTCGCCGCTGCGCATGAACGTGTTGGTCATGCGCGGCATGGGTGCGTGTTCGTAGCTCTGGCGGCGGCCGTTTCCGGTCGGCTCCACCCTCATCAGGCGCGCATTCAGCCGGTCCTGCATATAGCCCTTGAGGATTCCGTCCTCGATCAGCACGGTCTCGCGCGTGGGCGTGCCCTCGTCGTCGATCGAGAGCGATCCGCGCCGTTCGGCGATGCTGCCATCGTCGACCACGGTGACGCCCGGCGCTGCGACCCGCTCGCCGATGCGGCCCGAAAAGGCGCTGGTGCCCTTGCGGTTGAAATCGCCTTCGAGCCCGTGGCCCACCGCCTCGTGCAGCAACACGCCGGGCCAGCCGGGGCCGAGCAGTACGGTGGTCTCGCCGGCCGGGGCGGCAACGCTTTCGAGATTGACCAGCGCCTGGCGCACCGCCTCGTCGATGCCGCGCATCCACTGTGCCCCATCGTCTTTGGCATCGAACAGGCGATCGTAGAGATAGCGCCCCCCGATACCGAAACTGCCGCTTTCCCTCCGTCCGTTCGCTTCGGCGACGATACCGATATTGAGGCGGACCAGCGGGCGGATGTCGCGCGCGGTGAAGCCATCGGGGCGCAGGATGTCGACCACGCTCCAGCTCGCCAGCAGGCTGGCACTGACCTGCGCGACACGCGGGTCCTTCGCACGGGCGACCGCGTCGATCTTTTCCAGCAGCGCGACCTTTTCGGCGAACGGCACGAGATCGAGCGGGCACAGATCGGTATAAAGATGGCGATTGGTGCGCTCGGGCGGGACGATCCCCGTCTGCCTGCCCGGATCGAGCACTTGCAGCGTCTCGCCCGCCCGCGCGATGGCCTTGTGGCTGATCTCGTTCGCGTGGGCGAAGCCGGTGGTTTCGCCCGAAACCCCGCGCAGGCCGAAACCCGAATCGCGCGAATAATCGGCGGTCTTCAATCGCCCGTCATCGAAGGCAAAGGCTTCGGAGGCCGAGAATTGGAGATAGAGCTCCCCATCGTCGCATTTGCCGAGCAGGTCCGATGTCAGGCGCAGCGCGCCGTCGGGATCGATCTGGCGATAGAGAAGCGCGTGCGGGTCGGTGTCGGACGTCATCGGCCCGAGATAGGCACTCGGGTCCGCCACGTCACCTTTCAAGCCGAGATAAACTCAGCGATGGCCCGGATCGCCGCCTTCGGAAATATCCTTGAGGCTTGCCGGGTCGACCCCATCCGCCGGGCCGCCGGTAAGGACGAAGCGCCGGTCGCAATAGCCGCAATCGACATAGCCATGCTCGTCGATCTCGAGATAGATCTTGGGATGGCCGAGCGCCGCCGGGCGGTAGTTCGGGCCGCCGCGAATGTCGCTGGCGCCGTCGCACCAGACGCGCTTGGTTTCGACTTTCACGATCTCGGGGGGCGCGGTGTTCATGGCGACTGCCGATAATTGCTCGCCTCCCCGCGCGCAAGGTGGCGCGAACGGACGGGGGCGCTTATGTGACCTGTCCATGGACACCCAACCCGCAATCCGCATCGACAATCTCGTCAAGCGTTACGGCGCGAAAAACGAAGAGGGTGGAGGCAAGCTGGCGCTGAAGGGCGTCAGCTTCGACGTGCCCCAGGGCGGGATCTTCGGCCTGCTCGGCCCCAACGGGGCGGGCAAGTCCACGCTGATCAACATCCTCGCCGGGCTGGTCGACAAGACCGATGGCGGCGCCGAGATCTGGGGTTTCGATATCGACCGGAATCGCCGCAACGCGAAACGCTCGATCGGGATCGTGCCGCAGGAAATCGTCTTCGATCCCTTCTTCACCCCGTTCGAGGTGCTGGAGAACCAAGCCGGGTTCTATGGCATTCCCAAAGCGGAGCGGCGCAGCGAGGAATTGCTGGAAGCGGTGCGCCTGTCGGACAAGCGCGACGCCTATGCCCGCACTTTGTCGGGCGGCATGAAGCGGCGGCTGCTGATCGCCAAGGCGATGGTGCATTCCCCCCCGATCCTGGTGCTGGACGAGCCGACGGCGGGGGTCGATGTCGAATTGCGCCGCCAATTGTGGGAATTGGTCACCGAACTCAACGAGCAGGGCGTCACCATCGTCCTCACCACCCACTACCTCGAAGAAGCCGAGGAATTGTGCGAGCGGATCGCGATCATCAATCACGGCGAGCTGATCGCCAACAAACCCACGCGCGAGCTGATCGGGATGGCGCGCGAGAAAATCGTATCGGTTTCGGTCGACAAGGATTTGGCCGGGCCGATCATGGAGGAAGCCTTCGTCAAATCCGAGGTGGTCGATCCCCGCAGGCTCGACGTGACCTATGATCGCGACGCGACCACGGCGGGGCAGGTTCTCTCGCTGATTCAGCAACATGGCTATGCCATCGAGGACGTGACCACGCGCGAGGCGGATCTCGAAGACGTTTTCGTCCAGTTAACGGCGGCGGTCTGATATTTTTGCAAATTACGCATTAATGCGTAGTGTTGCGTAAGCTCGCATTATCCGGTTTCGATGAGGAAACAGGCACGAAGCACGGTCCATAGGGGAGGCATCTACCCCCCATACGGATACCCTTACTATGACTTTGCTTTCGAGTATCGGCCTGGCTCCCAAGCCCAGCCCGGCCCCCACACCGGCGCCGACACCAGCCCCGGCGCCCTCACCCGCACCCTCGGGCGAGCCGACTGCGACGAGCGGTTCGGGCACCACGACCGGGACGCAATCGCCTTCCGACAGTGGACAGACCACGACGAATACGCAGACTACGTCGAGCGGTGGCAGCACATCAACCCCTGCGAACGAGCCGGGCGTGACCTACCAGCCGGCTCCCGCGCCGAGCGAGCCGGTGACCTATTCCGCCGCCCCTCCCGGAAACCAGCCCGCTGCTGTACCGATAGCTGCACCGACCGCGGCACCGACAGCATCGACGCCCGAGGCGGCGCCCGCACGCTTCTCGATCTCCAGCGGTCCGGGCGGCACGATCACCGAACGGACCGCAAGCGTCCTTGCCGCCGGAAGGCTCGAACGGGCTCCTGAGCAAAAGCAGGCAGTCGACCGGCCCGATATTGCCGAACTGATGGCAGCCTTCACCGCGCAGTTCGCGGGCTCGGAACGCCGCAATCTCGAGATGCTGCTCTGACCTGACGGGAGCGAGGGACTGCCTGTGCCTCTCGCCCCCCCCTTAGCGCCCTAGCGCCCTTGCCTAACGGCGCGCCGCGTGTTCAAGCGCGGGATATGGCCACGCATCCTTACCAGCACGACATCCTCGTCATCGGGTCCGGCGCCGCCGGGCTGACCGCCGCGCTTGCGCTTGCCGAAACTCGCAAGGTGGTGGTGCTGGCGAAGGGCTCGCTCACCGGCGGATCGACTGCCTGGGCGCAAGGGGGCATCGCCGCCGTACTGGATGCGGGCGACACGTTCGAAAATCATGTCCGCGACACGATGATCGCGGGCGCGGGGCTGAACGATCGCGAGACGGTCGAATTCGTGATCGAACGCGCGCCCGCCAGCATCGACCGGCTGAGCGAGCTGGGCGTCCCCTTCAACCGCGAAAGCGACCATCTCCATCTGACGCGCGAGGGCGGGCACAGCCATCGCCGCATCGTCCATGTCGACGATGCGACCGGCTGGGCGGTGCAGGAAGCGTTGTTGAACGCGGCGAAGGCCAATCCCAACATTACCCTGCTGCCGGGGCGGAGCTGCGTGGATTTCATCACCGGGCGCAATGCCGAGAAATTCTCCGGCGGCGGGCGCGTCTGGGGCGCCTATGCGCTGAACGAGGAAACCGGCGCGGTCGAACGCCATGTCGCGCGCGCCACCGTGCTGGCCGCGGGCGGGGCAGGGCGTTGTTACCTCTTCTCCACCGCGCCGCGCGGCGCCACGGGCGACGGGATCGCGATGGCCTGGCGCGCCGGTGCCCGCGTCTCCAACATGGAGATGATGCAGTTCCACCCGACCTGCCTCTACAATCTCGAGGTCAAGAATTTCCTCATCACCGAGGCGGTCAGGGGCGAGGGCGGGCGGCTGATCAATCCGCGCACCGGCAAGCGCTTCATGGAATTCTACGACCCCGAACGGATGGAATTGGCCCCGCGCGACGTTGTGGCGAGAGCGATCGATGCGGAGATCAAGCGCTTCGGCCTCGACTACGTCCATCTCGACATCAGCCATATGCCGCCCGAATTCGTACGCGAGCATTTCCCGACGATCGACGAGAAGCTGTCCGGCCTCGGCATCGACATGACGACGCAGCCGATCCCGGTCGTCCCCGCACAGCATTACACCTGCGGCGGAGTCGTCGTGGATCTCGACGCGCGCACCGACCTGCCGGGCCTTTGGGCGGCGGGGGAATGCACAGAGAGCGGCCTGCACGGCGCCAATCGGCTTGCCTCGAACTCCCTGCTCGAATGCTTCGTCTTCGGCGAGGCGGCGGCGAAGGACATTCTGGCGCGCTGGGACAAGCTCGAAGAACCGCCCGCGATCCGCGAATGGGACGATACGCAGGTCACCGATTCGGACGAAGAGGTCGTCATCAAGCAGAACTGGACCGAAATCCGGCGCTTCATGTGGAATTATGTCGGCATCGTGCGCACCACGAAACGTCTCGAGCGCGCGCAGAACCGCATCGCCATGCTGAAGCAGGAGATCGAGGATTATTACGGCGCCTTTCGCGTGACGACCGATCTCATCGAATTGCGCAATCTGTTGCAGGCGGCCGAACTGATCGTGAAGAGCGCGCTGAAGCGGCACGAAAGCCGGGGGCTGCATTTCACGCTGGACTATCCCGAGACCGATCCGATTGCGCGCGATACGGTGCTGGTACCTTAACGCAGGAGAGAGCGAATGCCCGAAACCCAGGCCAATGGCGTCACGATCCATTATGAGGATCACGGCAAATCGTCCGATCCTGTCATGCTGCTCATCATGGGCTTCGGTGCGCAGCTGACCCTGTGGCCGGACGAGCTGGTCGAGGCGCTGGTCGGGCACGGCTTCCGGGTGATCCGCTACGATAATCGCGATGTCGGGCTCAGCCAGAAATTCACCGGGCAGAAGGCGCCCGGCCCGGTCAAACTGACGCTGCTGTCGAAGATCGGGCTGACGCCCAAGGTCCCCTACACTCTCGCCGATATGGCCGAGGATGCGGTCGGGCTGATGGATGCGCTCCATATCGAGCGCGCGCATATCGTCGGCGCGAGCATGGGCGGCATGATCGCGCAGCATGTCGCGTCGAAACACGCCGATCGCTGCCTCAGCTTCACGCAGGTTTTCTCGACCACCGGCAACCCCAAGCTTCCGGCCGCGCGCAAGGAGGCGCTGCAGGCGCTGGTCAAGCGGCCCGACAGCACCGAGGAAGCCGCGCTGGTCGCCCACGGGATGCATCTGGCGCGCACGATAGGCAGCCCGGCCTACCCCGCCGAGGAGGAGCGCCTGCGCGAGCGGGTCGAGGCGAGCATCCGGCGCAGCTTCTATCCCGAAGGCGGCACCCGCCATCTTGCCGCGATCCTGGCGGACGGGGACCGGCGTAAGATGGTGCGCGAGATTGCCGTGCCGACGCTCGTCCTGCATGGCGAGGACGATCCGTTGGTCCCTTGCGAGGGCGGGCGCGATACCGCCGCCTGCATTCCCGGCGCCGCAATTCGCACTCTGCCAGGTTGGGGGCATGACCTGCCGCTGGAACTGGTGGACGAGCTTGCCGACGCGATCGCCGGACACGCGCATGAGGCAGCCGGAGCGCCCGCCTAGATTCGATAATTGCGGGCGCGGATTCGATCGCTGCGCAACCGCCTGCATACCGCTTTTGCCCGCAAAAATTTTTTCACGGATTCATTTTCGCTCTTGCGCTGACGACAAGTCCAGCTTGGTCCACGCGTCGCTGCGTTGCAGTCGGACGACACACCGCCGTCCAGCGGGTCCGGGACACGTTAAATCCCTCTTCACCCTCTTGCGCCCCGACCCGGTCTGATTCAGTATCTGGTAGTCGGGCACCCGGGGGGACCCACTAGACCTAGCGATTGCCGCCGCCGGACCCATATGGGGCGGGCGGCGTTCCCGTTCGGTCATGGTTGGGCCCTGTGGGCAAAAAAGGGGATAAGTTTCATGCCCCTAAGGCCTTCGAATATTGCTAGGCGGGTGTGGCTCGCCGAATCGAACACATGCGGAACATCGGCTCACGCACGATCGGACGCGACACGAGACGAAGGGCGAGGACGAGCGATGGATTTCAGGAACGAGGACGCGATGGAACTGGACATGACGCAGGACGACACGGCGACTGTCTCGGACGCGCCCGCCTCCAGCCCCGCGCCCAAGAAAGCGCCCGAACAAACGGGCGGAAAGGCAATCGACATGCAGGCAAGCGACAGCGGCAGCGACGAGCTGGTGAGCGAATCGGCGATCTCCGAAAAGGCCGATGCCGCGCTCGCCGGCGCGATGATGGAAGCGGTGAAGGCCTCGGCGGCGCCTGCCGATGATTCCAAGAAGATCAACGACCGCCGCTTCGATGTCGTCACCGACAGCAGCCGCGATGCGCTGCTGACCGAATTCGGCAAGGAAACGCTGATCGACCGTTACCTGCTTCCCGGCGAGGATTTCCAAGACCTGTTCGCCCGCGTGGCGGATGCCTATGCCGACGATCAGGATCACGCCCAGCGGCTCTACGACGCGATCTCGAAGCTGTGGTTCATGCCCGCCACGCCCGTGCTGTCGAACGGCGGCACCAATCGCGGCCTGCCGATCTCGTGCTATTTGAACAGCGTCGAGGACAGCCTCGAAGGAATCGTCGGCACCTGGAACGAGAACGTCTGGCTGGCTTCGCGCGGCGGCGGCATCGGCACCTATTGGGGCCAAGTGCGCGGCATCGGCGAGCCGGTGGGCTTGAACGGCAAGACCAGCGGGATCATCCCCTTCGTGCGCGTGATGGATTCGCTGACCCTCGCGATTTCGCAGGGCTCGCTGCGGCGCGGCTCGGCCGCCTGCTATCTCGACGTGTCGCACCCCGAGATCGAGGAATTCCTCGAAATCCGCAAACCGTCTGGCGATTTCAACCGCAAGGCGTTGAACCTGCATCACGGCGTGCTGCTGACCGACGAATTCATGGAAGCCGTCCGTGCGGGCGAATCCTTCGATCTCGTCAGCCCCAAGGACGGATCGGTCCGCAAGACCGTGGATGCGCGTTCGCTGTTCCAGAAGCTGGTCGAAACCCGCCTCGCGACGGGCGAGCCCTATATCGTCTTCTCCGACACGGTGAACCGGATGATGCCCAAGCATCACCGCGATCTCGGCCTCAAGGTCTCGACCTCGAACCTGTGTTCGGAAATCACGCTGCCGACCGGCCGCGACCATCTCGGCAACGATCGCACCGCGGTCTGCTGCCTCAGCTCGCTC
The DNA here is from genome assembly GCA_009993605.1 of Erythrobacter sp. GTDB lineage: Bacteria > Pseudomonadota > Alphaproteobacteria > Sphingomonadales > Sphingomonadaceae > Qipengyuania. The sequence continues at coordinate 18,368 of JAACTB010000011.1, read as the reverse complement.
AACCTCGAAAAGTGGGACGAGTGGAACGGCGACAAGCAGTTCATCGAGGATGTGATGCGCTTCCTAGACAACGTGCTTCAGGACTATATCGACCGTGCGCCCGACGAGATGGCGCGCGCCAAATATTCCGCCAGCCGCGAACGCAGCGTGGGCCTCGGCGTCATGGGCTACCACTCCTTCCTCCAGCAGAAGGGCATCGGCTTCGAAAGCCCGATGGCCAAGGTCTGGAACCTGAAGATGTTCAAACACGTCAGCGCGAAGGCGGAAGAGGCCAGCATGGTCCTCGCCAAGGAACGCGGCCCGTGCCCGGATGCGGAAGAAATGGGTGCGATGGAGCGCTTCAGCTGCAAGATGGCGATCGCGCCGACCGCGTCGATCTCGATCATCTGCGGCGGCACCAGCGCCTGCATCGAGCCGATCCCGGCCAATATCTACACGCACAAGACGCTGTCGGGCAGCTTCGTGGTGAAGAACCCGTATCTCGAAAAGCTGCTGCGCGAGAAATCCAAGGATTCGACCAATGTGTGGAATTCGATCCTCGAAAAGGGCGGATCGGTCCAGCATCTCGACTTCCTGAGCGCAGAAGAAAAGGCGACCTACAAGACCAGCTTCGAGATCGATCAGCGCTGGCTCTTGGAATTCGCCGCCGACCGTGCGCCCTTCATCGATCAGGCGCAGTCGCTGAACTTGTTCATCCCCGCCGATGTCGACAAGTGGGACCTGATGATGCTCCACTTCCAGGCATGGGAGAAGGGCATCAAGTCGCTCTATTACCTGCGTTCCAAGAGCGTGCAGCGCGCGGGCTTCGCGGGCGGAGTCGAAACTGACAACACCGCCGACGCCGCCAAATACGAGCTGATGGCGGGCGCGGGCGAACAGACCGATTACGAGGAATGCCTCGCCTGTCAGTAAGCAAATGTGGATAACCTAGCAGACCCGGACTCGGGTCGATTAAGACTATAGGCTAGGAAGATGAATGCGAGTCGTTGGCTCGCCAAAATAATTGGGGGGCAGGTTCCCGCTAAGAACCCCGCCCCCCTGCAAGCTGAACGCCGGAGCGTTCGAGGCCCGCATGCAAGTCTTGCCTCGCATCAACCGGCGGTCAGGTCAACTCGAAGTCGCATGATTTCGAGCGGAAGGAGCCGTGAGGATGCTGTTGAAAGACTGTGGAAAGCCCGCATTTTCCAAAAGCACTATCAGTCGCTTGGCCCACTTGGGGAGAGCGATTGATCATGGCGCCTCTCCTCTCGTTTTCGATGATGGCTTCGTTGGACTCAACCCGCCAACTGAAAGCGAGGTGATTTACGATGCCCCCTCAACATATACCCGGGACAGACCCGCAACCCGATCGCGGAAACGACGGTCCACGTCGTCCCGCTCAAGGCCGACCGGTGAAGCCGAGCCCTTCAGCTCCGCTGCCATCGAAGCGGCTTACGGAACTGGATTTCGGCTTCTGGTTCGTCACTACAAAGCTATAAGCTATGAGGACGAAAAGGGCTTGTGGGTCGTCATCAAAACCCGACCTCTGGGGTCAGATGGCCCACAAGCCCACTTTGTCATCGCGCTTCCATTGAGGAAGGAAATCTGGCCGAAAGCCTGGGCTTTCAGCGTAGCAAACGGCAGGCGCCAGCCGTTCCCGCTCAAGCACACCAATTTTCCCGACGCCTCTATTTGCGCGTTTACTCGAGAAAGTAAGGCGTGGACGCCGGATGACGGAATTTTGCCCCTGGCCGACCATTATTCCCTTTGGGCGGTGAAAAGCTGGCATCGCTGGCTCTTAGGCCGCTGGCCGGGGAGGCAAATAGGCGTAGGTGCACATTACCGTAGACAGGAATTCCTGCCAGACGAGTGGTGCGGTTGCGATTCAGGCAAGCGCTACAGGGATTGCCATCTTGCCGCAGACAGTCTCGTATCGAACGACTTTGCGATAAATGAATTCGAAAATTTGTTTCACACGCCGTATGCAACTCGGACAGTGCCTAAGAGCATCTTACGTGCTGCTGACACGCGTTGGAAAGTGATACCAACTCTTCAAGAAATTTATCAGCCGCATTCACGAAGATAGATTCTGCTACGTCGCGAGAATTTCTAGAATCTTCATCAAGCAGTCTCCAGCCCTGCCACCGTCACCGTGCGCTCGCCGCCGAAATCCTCGCGCACCACGATCAGGCCCTGCCGTTCGAGATGGTCGAGCAGGCGGCGGATGCGGCTGGGCGAGGAGCTGCCATACGCGCGCGCCAGCTCGTCCTCGTCGGGCGCGGTGCGGCCCAGCGCCGCGTTGACTGCGAGCGTGAGATAGGGCGCGAGGACGTCTTCGGGCACGGCCTGTGCGAGTTCCTCGATCGTTTCGCGCTTGCCCGCTTCCAGCCGGTCGAGACCGGTGCTGGCATAGGCGAACAGGCGGCGGAACTGCATCATGTCGACATGTGCGCTCGGCACGCCCGCCTGGCGGCAGCGGACCGCGAAATTGCGGAACAGCGCCGTGGTGGACTGGAAGGTCGCGCCATCCTCCATCGCCAGCTCGCGCACGATCCGCTCGAGCCCTTCGTCGGCGTCTTCCGGCGAAGGGGGCGGAGCTGCCGAGGCGGCATCCGGCGCCTCGTCATCGTTGGGTGCCGGTCGCTCCACGACGGTGCTCGCCACGATCGCTTGTTCGATCTCCACCGAAGCGCGGGGAGGGGCGGCGGGGCGCGGCGGCGGCGCGGGTTCGGCGGCAGCCTGGGCAAGATCGGTGTGGAGCAGCGCTTCCAATTCGCCCCCGCTCGCATCGGGTAACGGCATCAGCCCTTCGGACGCATTCTTGCCGCCCGTCTTCACCGATCCGATCTCGACCGCGACCGGGCTGCGGCTGATCGCGGGGCCGAGGCCGAGGAAATGGCCGCGCTGCAAATCGCGGATACGTTCGGCCTGCCGGCGGTCCATACCGAGGAGATCGGCGGCGCGCTGCATGTCGATGTCGAGAAAGGTGCGGCCCATCAGGAAGTTCGATGCTTCGGCGGCGACGTTCTTGGCGAGCTTGGCCAGCCGCTGCGTCGCGACGATCCCGGCGAGGCCCCGCTTCCTGCCCCGGCACATCAGGTTCGTCATGGCGGACAGAGTCATGCGCCGCGTATCCTCCGCCATCTCGCCAGCGGCGGCGGGCGCGAACATCTGCGCTTCGTCCACCACCACGAGCGCGGGATACCAATGCTCGCGCGGGGCATCGAACAAAGCGGTCAGGAACAGGGCGGCGCAGCGGATCTGCTGCTCGACCTCCAGCTCGTCCAGCGCCAGCACGACCGAGGCGCGGTGCTGGCGGATGCGCGCGGCCAGCGTCTCGATCTCGCGCGAGGTGTGCGCCCCGCCATCGATTACGATATGGCCGAATTCGTCCGCCAGGCTGGTGAAATCGCCTTCCGGGTCGATCACCACCTGCTGGACCAACCCCGCGCTCTGTTCGAGCAGGCGGCGCAGAAGGTGCGACTTCCCCGAGCCCGAATTGCCCTGGACGAGCAGCCGCGTGGCGAGGAGTTCCTCCACGTCCACGGGGACCATTTGCCCGCCCGCCTGCCTGCCGATTTCGATCTGCGCCCTCACGCGACACCGGATAGAGGCCCGCGCGCGCGAGGCAAAGGGAGGATAGGGATTTATCCAGTGCTTGACCCGACCAGCGGTTTGCGGTTCCCCCTCACCCAGCGCAAAAACGACAGGATGGAGCAAGCGATGGCGGATCAGGCGGAATGGGTGAAGCGGCCCGAAGCGGCGATCGCGGCGGCGCGTTGCACGGAAACCGAATACGAGGCGCTCTATTCGCGCAGCCTGAAGGATGCGGACGGGTTCTGGGCCGAACAGGCCGAGCGGCTCGACTGGATCGAAAAACCGTCGACAATCGCTGACTGGTCCTTCGATCCGGTCGCTATCAAATGGTTTTCCGATGGCCGGCTCAACATCTGCCACAACGCGGTCGATCGCCATGTCGAGAACGGCCACGGCGATGCGGTCGCGCTGATCTTCGAGCCCGACGATCCCGCTGGCGACGCGCGCCGCATCACCTATGCCGAGTTGCGGCGCGAGATCGTCAAAATGGCGAACACGCTCAAAAAGATGGGCGTCCAGAAAGGCGACCGCGTCACGATCTACATGCCGATGGTGCCCGAAGGCGCATTCGCCATGCTCGCCTGCGCGCGGATCGGGGCGGTGCATTCGGTGATCTTCGGCGGCTTTTCGCCCGAAGCGATCGCGGGCCGGGTCGAGGATTGCGAGAGCGACTGGATCGTCACGGCCGATGAAGGTCTGCGCGGCGGCAAGCGGATTCCGCTAAAGGCCAATGTCGACAAGGCGCTCGAAAAGGTTTCGGTGAAGGCGGTTCTGGTCCTGCGCCATACCGGCGGCGATATCGCGGTGGTCGAAGGCCGCGACCACTGGTATCACGAATTGTCAGACGGCGTTTCCGACAATTGCCCGTGCGAGCCGATGAAGGCCGAGGACCCGCTCTTCATCCTTTATACCAGCGGTTCCACCGGCAAGCCCAAGGGCGTGCTGCACACCACCGGCGGCTATGCCGTCTGGACCGAGACGACCTTCCGCTACGTCTTCGATTACCGCTTGGGCGAGGTCTATTGGTGCACCGCCGATATCGGCTGGGTCACCGGGCACAGCTATATCGTCTACGGACCCTTGTTGAACCGCGCGACCGCGCTGATGTTCGAAGGGGTGCCGAACTACCCGGATCACGACCGCTTTTGGGCGGTCTGCGAAAAACACAAGGTCAATATCTTCTACACCGCCCCCACCGCGATCCGCGCCCTGATGCGCGAGGGCACGGGCCATGTGGCGAAGCACGATCTCTCCAGTCTCCGCCTGCTCGGCAGCGTGGGCGAGCCGATCAATCCCGAAGCGTGGCGCTGGTATCACCAGAATGTCGGCAGGGGCGAAGCGCCGATCGTCGACACTTGGTGGCAGACCGAAACGGGCGGGATCATGATCACAACGCTTCCCGGCGCGCACGACATGAAGCCGGGCAGTGCGGGCAAGCCGTTCTTCGGGATCATGCCGCAATTGGTCGAGAATGACGGCGCGGTGCTTGCCAATGAACACGGTGGCGGCAAGGCCGAGGGGAATCTCTGCATCGCGAGGAGCTGGCCCGGCCAGGCGCGCACCGTCTATGGCGATCACGACCGCTTCGTGCAGACCTATTTCAGCACCTATCCGGGCAAATATTTCACCGGCGACGGGTGCCGCCGCGACGCGGACGGATATTACTGGATCACGGGACGGGTGGACGATGTCATCAATGTCTCGGGCCACCGCATGGGCACTGCCGAGGTCGAGAGCGCGCTGGTGCTGCATCCCAAAGTGTCCGAGGCTGCCGTCGTCGGCTATCCGCACGACATCAAGGGGCAGGGCATCTATTGCTACGTCACTCTGAACGCGGGCGAGGAGCCGGACGACGATCTCGAAGCGGAATTGCGCCAATGGGTGCGCAAGGAAATCGGCCCGATCGCCACGCCCGACCATCTCCATTTCACGCCCGCTCTGCCCAAGACGCGCAGCGGCAAGATCATGCGGCGCATCCTCAGAAAGATCGCGGAGCAGGACTACGGCTCGCTCGGCGACACCTCGACGCTGGCCGATCCGGGAATCGTCGACGCGCTGATCGAAACGCGCAAAGGAAACGCAGCGCGATGAGCGAGGAATGGGTCATCGGCATCATCGGCGGATCGGGCCTCTACGAGATCGATGCGCTGGAGGATGCGCAATGGATCGAGGTGAAATCCCCGTTCGGCGATCCGTCCGACGCGATCCTGTGCGGGCGGATCGCGGGCGTGAAGGTGCGTTTCCTGCCCCGCCACGGGCGCGGCCACCGCATCCTTCCCGGCCAATTGAACGCGCGCGCCAATGTGGACGCGATGAAGCGCGCGGGCTGCACCGATCTGCTGGCGATTTCGGCGGTCGGTTCGCTGTCGGAATCGCTTGCGCCTGGCCATTTCGCGGCAGTCGACCAGTTCATCGACAGAACCCAGGGCCGCCCCTCCACCTTTTTCGACAGCGGCCTCGTCGCCCATGTCTCGATGGGCGATCCGGTCTGTCCGCGCCTGTCGGGATTTGCCGCCGATGCGGTCGAGCGGGCAGGCGGCAAGGTGCGGCGCGGCGCGACCTATCTGGCGATGGAAGGCCCGCAATTCTCGACACGCGCCGAAAGCAAGCTCTATCGCAGCTGGGGTGCCGAGGTGATCGGCATGACCGGCATGCCTGAAGCCAAGCTCGCCCGCGAGGCGGAGCTGCCCTATGCCCTGATGGCCATGGTCACCGATTACGACAGCTGGCGCGACAAGGAGGCCGCCGTCGATGTCTCCGACATCCTCGAAACCATGCACGCCAATGGCGAGATCGCGAGGAAGGCGGTCGAGAAACTGTGCGCTCTCCTGCCCGAACGCCGCGAAGCATCGCCGATCGACACCGCGCTGGAATATGCGATCATCACGGCGCCCGACCAGCGCGATAACGCGGTCATGGCGCGGCTCGACGCGGTGGCGGGCCGCGTGCTGAACAGGGGGCAGGGATAGCGTTGCGCGATCTGCTCGTCATCGGCGGGGGGATCAACGGCGCGGGGATCGCCCGCGATGCCGCCGGGCGCGGGCTGACGGTGACCCTGTGCGAGAAAGACGATCTCGCCGCCCATACGTCGTCCGCCAGCACCAAGCTGGTGCATGGCGGCTTGCGCTATCTCGAAACCTACGAATTCCGCCTCGTCGCCGAATCCCTGCGTGAGCGCGAAGTTCTGTTGAAGGCCGCGCCCCACATCGTCTGGCCGCTGCGCTTCGTCCTTCCGCATGACAGGAATCTGCGCCCGCGCTGGATGCTCCGGCTGGGCCTGTTCCTCTACGATCGGATCGGTGGGCGGCGCACTCTGCCGGGGAGCCATGGCGTCGACCTGCGCAAAGCGCCGCATCGCGCGATCCTGAAAGACCGACTGACCCGCGGATTCGAATATTCCGATTGCTGGATCGAGGATTCGCGCATGGTTGTCCTCGCCGCGATGGATGCGCGCGAGCTGGGTGCGGAAATCCTCACGCGCACCGAATGTATCGGGCTGGAGCGGACCGCGGATGGCTGGATCGCCGCGCTGCGCCGGCCGGACGGAAGCGAGCGCGTGGTCGAGGCGCGCGCCGTCGTCAACGCCGCCGGCCCGTGGGTGGACGGGATCGCCGGATTGGGGCTCGGCAGGGGAACCCCGGCGCGGCTGCGTCTGGTCAAGGGGAGCCATATCATCGTCCCGCGCCTCTATCAGGGGAGTCACGCCTATATCTTCCAGCAGGAAGACGGGCGGATCGTGTTCGCGATTCCCTACGAACATGATTTCACGCTGATCGGAACGACCGACGAACTCTTCGAAGGCGATCCGGGGACGGTCGCGATCTCGCCGGAAGAGCGCGCCTATCTGCGCGAGGCGGTCGGCGGCTATTTCCGCACGGCCATCGCGGAGGAGGATATCGTCTCGACCTATGCGGGCGTGCGGCCGCTCTACGACGATCATGCCGACAGCAATTCCACGGTCACGCGCGATTACGTCTTTGAGCTGGATGCCGACGATGGCGCCGCGCCGATCCTGTCGATCTATGGCGGCAAGATCACCACCTTCCGCAAGCTCGCCGAACACGCGCTCGAAAAACTCTCCGATCACCTGCCGATGCGCGAGGCCTGGACCAAGGACGCGCCGCTGCCCGGCGGCGACATGGCCGATTTCGAAGCGTTTCTGAAGCGCGCGGGCGAGCGGCATTCCTGGCTGCCGCCGAAGCTCTTGCGCCGCCTCTGCCGTGCTTACGGGACGCGGATCGACCGGGTGATCGGCACGGCGGACGGGATGGACCGGCTCGGCGAACATTTCGGCGGCGACCTCTACGAAGCGGAACTGCGCTATCTTGCCCGTGAGGAATTCGCGCAGAGCGCCGAAGACGTGCTGTGGCGGCGCAGCAAGCTCGGCCTGCACCTGCCGGACGCTGCGGCATCGCGGATCGAGGCATGGTTCGCCGCCCATCGTACAGAAGGCGCGGCGGCTGAGGCGGAGAAGTCGCCCTGAGGGAGTCGACTTCGCTTGAATGCGCCTGCCAAGCGGTCCACATGCCCGCGAATGAACGCCCATTCTCAGCCCCTGTCCGCCTCTTCCGCCGCCTCCACCCGCGCGATCGCCGCTGATCCTCTCGACAGGACCACGCTGCGACAGGCCTACCGGATGGAGGAAGAAGCCTGCATCGCCGAGCGACTCGACCAGGCACGCGCGGTAAGTCAGGCGCACGATAAATCGGCGGCGCTCGCGGTCCGGCTGGTCGAAGGCGCGCGCAAGCGCAAGGCGAGCGGAATCGACGCCTTCCTGCAGCAATTCGGCCTCGCCACGGAAGAAGGCATCGCGTTGATGTGTCTCGCCGAAGCGCTGCTGCGCGTGCCCGATGCGCAGACCGCCGATGCGCTGATCCGCGACAAGATCGGCGATATCGACTGGCGCGAACATCTCGGCGAGAGCAGCTCCACCTTCGTCAACGCCGCGACCTTCTCGCTGATGCTGACCGGCGAGGTGCTGGAGCGCCCGCTGGAAAGCCAGAAGGGGATGCGTCGCACTCTGAAGGCGACTGTCAATCGCCTCGGCGAGCCGGTGATCCGCAAGGCCACGCTTCAGGCGATGCGTATCCTCGGCGGCCAGTTCGTGTTCGGCCGCACCATCGACGAGGCGCTGAAGCGTGCCCAGCCCGAACGCGCGCGGGGCCTCACGCACAGCTTCGACATGCTCGGCGAAGCGGCAATGACCTTTGCCGATGCCGAACGCTATCGCGTCTCCTACGAACAGGCGATCGATCGCCTCTCGCGCGAAACCGGTGCGGGCCTCACGGCCTCGCCAGGCATCTCGGTCAAGCTGTCCGCGCTCTATCCCAAATACGACTTCATGCATGCCGATGCCGCGGTCGCCGCTTTGGTGCCGATCGTCCACGCTCTGGCGAGCCGGGCGCGCGATGCCGACATGCATTTCACCATCGATGCGGAAGAAGCCGAACGGCTCGATCTCTCGCTCGACGTGTTCGAAGCGCTGGTGGCCGATGACAGCCTGTTCGCGAACGGCACGTCGAGCGGCTGGACTGGCTTCGGCCTGGCCATTCAGGCCTATCAGAAGCGCGGCGTTCCCTTGTGCGACTGGACCGCCAAGCTGGCGCGGCGCCATGGGCGCAAGCTGTTCGTGCGCCTGGTCAAGGGCGCGTATTGGGATACCGAAGTCAAATTGAGTCAGGTCGGTGGCTACAAGGATTTCCCCGTCTTCACCCGCAAGATCGCGACCGACGTGTCCTATCTCGCCTGCGCCGAACGGCTGCTGGCGGCGGGCGATCTGGTCTATCCCGCCTTCGCCACGCACAACGCCTATACGGTCGGCGCGATCGTTTCGCTGGCCGAACGCGAGCAGAGGATGGGCAAGTTCGAGTTCCAGCGCCTCCACGGCATGGGCGAGGACATCTATGGCGCGCTGGCGCAGGAAGAGGGCAATGCGCGCACCCCCGTGCGGATTTACGCGCCGGTCGGCACGCACAAGGATCTGCTCGCCTATCTGGTGCGGCGCTTGCTCGAGAACGGGGCCAATTCCAGCTTCGTCAACCGCATGGCAGACGTGGATGTGCCGGCCGAAGATCTCGCCACCGATCCGGTCGCGGAGCTGGCCGCGCTCGCGCCGCGCCGCAATCCCGATATCCCGCTGCCCAAGGATATCTTCCCCAATCGCCGGAACAGCGCCGGGATCGACCTCGCCGATCCGCTGGTGCGCGAGCCGCTGCTGGAACGGCTCGAAGCGCTCGATGAAAAGCACTGGCACGCCCAGCCCACCTTCATGAGCGACGAGGAGGGCGAGATCGCCCCGATCGACAAGCCGCACGATTTGAACGACGAGGTCGGAACGCGGCGCGATGCGCTGCCGCACGAGGTCGAGGATGCAATCACCCGCGCGCGCGAAATCCAGCCGCGCTGGAACGCCTTCGGCGGCGAGCGGCGTGCGCTCTTGCTGGAAGAAGCGGCCGACCTGTTCGAGGAGCACACCGACGAATTCCTCTCGCTCTGCCAGCGCGAGGCGGGCAAGACCCTGCCCGACGCCGTGCTCGAACTGCGCGAAGCGGTCGATTTCCTGCGCTATTACGCGGTCGAGGCGCGGCGCCAATTCGCCGAGCCGATCATGCTGCCAGGGCCCACGGGTGAAGAGAACCGGCTGACCATGGCGGGGCGCGGCGTCTTCGCCACGATCAGCCCGTGGAACTTCCCGCTCGCGATCTTCATCGGCCCTGCCGCCGCGGCTCTCGCAGCAGGCAACACCGTCGTCGCCAAGCCCGCGCCGCAGACGCCGCTGATCGCCGCCTTCGCGGTAAGGCTGTGTCATGAGGCGGGAATTCCCCCCGAGGTGTTCCAGCTACTGCCCGGCGCGGGCGAGGTGGGCGAGATGATCACGTCCGACCCGCGCATCGCGGGCGTCGCCTTCACCGGATCGACCGCCACTGCGCAGGCGATCAATCGCGGCCTCGCCGCGCGCGAAGGGCCGATCGCCACCTTGATTGCGGAAACCGGCGGGCAGAACGCGATGATCATCGATTCGACGGCCCTGCCCGAGCAGGTCACGCGCGATGTCGTTGCAAGCGCGTTCCAGAGCGCGGGCCAGCGCTGTTCGGCGCTGCGCACGCTCTATATCCAGGAAGACGTTGCGGACGAGATGCTGACGATGATCCGCGGCGCCTTCGAAGCGCTGACGATCGGCGATCCGCAGGATCTCGCCACCGATGTCGGCCCGGTGATCGATCCCGACGCCAAGGCCGCGCTCGAACGCCATGTCGCCCGGCGCAAGAAGAACGGACGCCAGGTCTGGCGGCGCAAGCTCAACAAGGGGCTGGCCGCCGGATGCTTCGTCGCGCCGACGATTATCGAGATGGACTCCATTCTCGATTTGAAGCGCGAGAATTTCGGGCCGATCCTGCACGTCGTCCGCTATCGCGCCGACCAATTGGGCCAGGTGGTCGAGGATATCAATTCGACAGGCTACGGGCTGACGATGGGCCTCCATAGCCGCTTGGAAGCAACGCGCGAATTCGTCGAGGCGAGGGCGCGGGTCGGCAATTTTTACGTGAACCGCAACCAGATCGGCGCAGTCGTCGAAAGCCAGCCCTTCGGCGGCGAAGGCATGTCGGGCAGTGGTCCCAAGGCGGGCGGCCCGCATTATGTCGCGCGCTTCGCGACCGAGCGCGTGGTCTGCATCGACACCACGGCGGCGGGCGGCAATGCGACGCTGCTCGCATCGCTCTGACGCGCCTTTTCATTGAAGGTTCAAACACGAACGGGTTAGGACGCGCATCATGCGTATCTTGACCCAGTTCGTTCTCGCCCTGACCGCCCTTTTCTGGGCCGCCGCCGCGCAAGCCGAGGTGCGGGTGACCTTCCACAGCTTCGACGGGTCGGTGCTGTTCGGGCGCTATCCGCACACCTTCATTTCGATGGAGGGCACGCTGGATGACGGCACCCCGGTGAAGGAGAATTACGGCTTCTCCGCCAAGAGCGCCGGCCCTGCCGTGCTCGCGGGACCGGTTACGCATATCGTGATGACCGAGAAGGACAAATACGTCCGCTCCACCAACCGCCATTTCACTGTGGCGGTGGACGATGCGAAATATCACGACATCCGGCGCGAGGTCTTCCGCTGGCGCGACGCGCCGGGGAAATATTACGATCTCGACACGCGCAATTGTATCCATTTCGTCGGTGCGATCGCCGAGATGGTGGGGGTCCGGGTCGACTATCCGAAGAACATGCTGCGCCGCCCCAAGGCCTGGCTCAATCACGTCACCGCGATGAACCCTCAACTGGGTGCCGCCCAGATCGACTGAGGGTAACTGATGGCCGGCGCTTGCCCGCCGGCCTAGCATGGGCGATCACGCCCACATGGCGATTCTCTCCGACAAATGGATCCGCGACAAGGCGCTGAACGAGGGCATGATCGAGCCCTTCGTCGAAGCGCAGCGGCGCGACGGCTGCATATCCTACGGGCTCAGCTCGTTCGGTTACGACGCGCGGGTGGCGCCCGAATTCAAGATCTTCACCAATGTCGATAGCGCGGTGGTCGATCCCAAGGATTTCGCCGCCAACAGCTTCGTCGATCGCGAAACCGATGTCTGCGTGATCCCGCCCAACAGCTTCGCGCTGGCCCGCACGGTCGAATATTTCCGCGTGCCGGAAGACGTGCTGGTCATCTGCCTCGGCAAGAGCACCTATGCGCGCTGCGGGATCATCGTGAACGTCACGCCGCTGGAGCCGGGCTGGGAGGGGCATGTGACGCTGGAATTTTCAAACACCACGCCGCTGCCCGCGAAAATCTACGCCAATGAAGGCGCGTGCCAGTTCCTGTTTCTCAAGGGCAATGAACGGCCCGAAGTCACTTACAGCGATCGGGCGGGCAAATATATGGGGCAGCGCGGAGTGACGTTGCCGAGGCTTTGACTCGAAAGCTCACCGCGCGCATTCAGGCGCGACAGGGAGAACGATGATGAGCAAATCCGCACGCGAATTCGATATCGTGGTCTATGGGGCGACCGGTTACACGGGACGCCTCGTCGCCGAACATTTCGTCCGCGTATATGGCAGCGCCGCCGATGCGCCGAAATGGGCGATGGCGGGCCGCGATCCAGGCAAGCTCAAGCGGGTGCGCGACGAGATCGGTGCGCCGTCTTCCATCCCGCTGATCGTCGCCGATGCCGATGACACCGCCTCGCTCGAAGCGATGTGCGATCGCACGCGCGTCGTTCTCTCCACGGTCGGCCCCTACCAGCTCTATGGCGATGCCCTCGTCGCGGCCTGCGTCAAGGCGGGCACCGATTATGCCGATCTGTGCGGCGAGCCGGCCTGGATGCACGAACAGATCGCGCTCCATCACGAGGCCGCCAGGAAGACCGGCGCGCGCATCTGCTTTTCGAGCGGGTTCGACTCGATCCCCTTCGATCTCGGCGTGCTGATGCTCCAGAAGGAAGGAAAGGCGCAGAACGGCAGCCCCGCTCCCCGTGTGAAGGGCCGGGTGCGTGCGATGCAGGGGACGTTTTCGGGCGGGACCGCCGCGAGCCTCGGCGCGACGATGAAGGCGGCGGCGAAGAAGCCTTCGCTGATTAAAATCCTCAACGATCCCTTCGCCCTGACGCCCGGTTTCGAAGGGCCGGACCAACCCAATGGCCTGATCCCGCATTACGAGGACGAGCTGGGCAAATGGGCCGCCCCCTTCATCATGGCCTCGATCAACACGAAGAACGTCCACCGCACCAATTATCTGCGCGGCCACCCTTATGGGAAGGACTTCCGCTACGACGAGATGATGCTGACCAGCCCGGGCGAGGCGGGCAAGGCCGCCGCCGATGCGGTGACGAAGATGCTGAAGAACCCCTTCGGCGCCAAGCCGCCCAAGCCCGGCGAGGGGCCGAGCGCCGAGGAGCGCGAGAACGGGTTCTACGATCTCGTCTTCGTAGGCGAATGGCCCGATGGGAAGCGGATGCATTACGCGGTCAAGGGCCGCTACGATCCCGGCTACGGGTCGACCAGCCGGATGCTGGGCGAAACCGGGATGGCCTTGCTCGAATGCGACGAGCCCGGCGGGGTCGGGACGCCGGGCAGCTTCCTCGGCGAAGCGCTCGTCGAACGCCTGCGCGAACACGCGGCGCTCACTTTCCAGTTGGAGAAAGGCTGATCGCGGTGGCATGACTGTCCTCAGACCAAACGGGGAGAGATTTCATGGCTACCATCGCGGCGATCGTCGGGCGCATCTGTATCGCGCTGCTGTTCATTCTGGCGGGCCTCAACAAGGTCATGGATCCGGCCTCGACCGCCGAATACATCACGGCGCAGACCACCCTTCCGGGCAGTCTCGCCATGCCGACCGGTGTTTTCGAGATCGTCGCCGGGCTGATCTTGGCGAGCGGCTTCATGACCCGGCTCGCCGCCGCGGTCCTGGCCGGCTTCACCGTGCTGACGATTCTGCTGTTCCATTTTCAAGTCACCGACCCCACGCAGGCGCAGGCGGCGCTCAAGAACCTCGCCATCATCGGCGGGTTGTTGATGGTTTTCGCCTACGGCCAGGTGCGCGGGCGGATCGGCGCGGTGAGCGAGCGTGACAAGCGGATCGAGGCGGAGCTGAAGGCAGCCCGTGCGGAAGGCCGGGCTGAAGGCGCAGTCCACCGTCCGACCGACTAATAACGAGTAAAACCCGGCGCTGCCTTTCCTTCGGGATTGGCGGCGCCGGGTTTTCGGCTCGGCTATCGTCAGAAACTGGCGAGCAGGCTGACCTTGAAATTGCGGCCTGCCAGCGGCACGAAATCCTTGGTGAAGCTGGCATGGCGGCGCCCGGTGACGTCGAAGATATTGTCCGCCTTCACCATCACGCGCACCAGATCGTTTCCGCGCAACGGGCTGAAGGCCAGCGAGACGTTGACGAAGGTGAAGTCGTCGGTGGTCGTCTCGAACGGCGCGATCTCGTCCTGTTCGCCGAAATACTGCACCTCGACCCGCCCGTCGATTCCGGCAAACCCCGCATCGAGCGCCGCAAGCGCGCTGAACGGCGGGATGCGCGGCAGCGGGGTGCCATCGTCGAGCTTGGCCTCGATATACGATCCGCGCAGATCGGCGCCGAGCGTGAAGCGATCGGACTGGAGCAGCGGTAGTTTCACCTCTCCTTCGATCCCGAAATAGTCGGCATCGGACTGGAGATACTGGAAGACCGGCAGATCGTCCTCTTCCGCGCCGGTGGCTTGCAGAAAGATGTAGTCGTCGAACCAGTTCTGGAACACCGAGACTGATACCGTCGCCGGGCCGACCTCGCCGCGCACGAAGCCTTCGAGGCCCCAGGCGCTTTCCTTGGTGAGATCGACATTGCCGATCTCGAAGGCCTGAGTGGCGATGTGGGGGCCGTTGGCGAACAATTCCTCGCCGCCCGGTGCGCGCTCGGCCCGCGATCCAGTGATGCCGATGCGCAGGCGGTCGTCGCCGCCCGGCTCGTAAACCAGCGACAGCGCGCCCGAGAACAGGTCGAAATCGCGTTCGACGCCCAGTGGGACCGATTCGATATTCGCCATTTCGTAGCGCGCGGCGCCTTCGATCTGGAAAGAGTCGAGATCGTATTCCTGGAGCGCGAAGATCGCGAACTGATCGGTGCGGTTCGGCGCAACGAAGGCCTCGTCCCCGATCGCTTCGAAATCGCGGTAGTAATATTGGGCGCCCAGAGTACCGCCGAGGCGCCCGCTGTCGTTTTGAATCAGCTCCGCACGCGCTTCGATGCCGGAGACATCGAACACGGTGCCGACCTCGTCCCCTTCGAATTCGGTGTGGGTGTAGTCCGAATAGCCGACCCGCGTGCGCAGCATCGAGAAGAAGCCGTCACCGAGCGCGAGTTCGCCGCGCATGTCGGCGCGAAATTGCTTGAGCCCGATCGAGACCTGCTCTTCGCCGCCTTCTCCTTCGCCTTCCTCGCCCCCTTCGTCGCCATGCGCGTGGCCGGTGCCCGGACGGCCCGGAACACCATAGGTGCTGTCATAATAGCCTGCCGAAAAGCCAAGATTGCTCTCGCCCGCGAACAGGGTGAGGCCACCGTTCACCGAATAGGTTTCGGTATAGCTGTTGGGGAGGATGCCGCGCTGGTCAGCGGCTTCCTGCAATTCCGCTGCTTCTTCGAGATTACCTTCGGCGGTTTCCTCGGCCACATCGGCGAGAATGTCCGCGCGTAAGGCGGGCGAGAGCGTGAAGCCGGGCACTTCCAAATCACCGGTATTGCGATACGACCCGTCGACATGGGCCACGAAATACTCGCCCAGCGGCAGATCGAGCGAGGCGGCCCCGCTTCTCAGATCGTAGGCGGTGTCGGCTTCGGCCAGGACGTCGAGATGGAAGGGTTCGTTGAGGCGGCGGGTCGGGATGCGCTTGTCGATGATGTTGACCGCACCGCCGATGGCCTGGCTTCCATAGAGAAGGACCGCAGGGCCGCGCAGGATTTCGATCCGCTCGGCAGTCAGCGGCTCGACCGAAACGGCGTGGTCGGCGGAGGTGTTAGACACGTCGATCGCGCCGATCCCGTCGATCAGCACCTTGACCCGCTCGCCTTCGAAGCCGCGCAGCACCGGGCGCGAGGCACCGGGCGAGAAGCTGGTGGCGGACACGCCCGGCTGCTTTGCGAGGATTTCGCCGATCTGCCCGTTCATCTCGCGCTGCAATTCGCGCCCCTCGACCAGCGAGGTCCCGGCAAGAACGTCGAGCTGTTCGAGGCCGGGCGCGGTTACGACAATCAGGCCGGAGCCATCGACATTGCGATTGTGGAGATCGTCTTCGATCTGGGAGGACCGGGACGAGCCGGTCGCGTCGGGATCGGCGGTGTCCGGGGCCGATTGGGCGAGGCCGGGCACGGCGGCGAGGGAGAAGGCAAGAGCGACGAGCGAAGATGCGACACAGCGCGGCGGATTGGGCTTATGATACAACATAACGCGGCCCTCTAGCGATCCTCCGGCGCGGGGCAAGCACTCTTTCGCCGGAATGGCTTTTGGCGCGGACGAACGACTTCGAGGTTGAGGCGTGGGCCGCGCATCGGGGTGATGGCGGGCTTTCGAAAAGGCTTTGCGGGGCTGGGCCGCAGCGGCATAGATGCCGTGAGGGAGAGAATGCGTGGCTCAAGACGGGAAGCGATCGGCGGCGTTGCTGTGGGGTTTGCGCGTGTTGGGACCGGTGGCGGCGATCCTGGTCTGGCTGGCACTTGGCGGATCGGAGGGACTGCCCCCCGATGCCCGTATCGTCGCAGCCGTGGCGACGCTGATGGCGATTTGGTGGATGACGGAAGCGATCCCGCTCGCCGCGACATCGCTCCTGCCGATCGTGCTGATCCCCGCCCTGACGGCAATCACCGTGGGAGAGGCGACGGCGCCTTATGCCAGTTCGATCGTCTTCCTGTTTCTCGGCGGGTTCCTGATCGCCATCGCGATGGAGAAATGGCAGCTGCATCGCCGCATCGCGCTGCTGACGCTCCGGCGCGTCGGGGCGGAGCCGAGGCGGATCGTGCTCGGCATGATGCTGGCAACGGGCTTTCTCTCGATGTGGGTGTCGAACACGGCGACCACGCTGATGATGCTGCCGATCGGGCTGTCGCTGCTGGCCTTGCTGGTCGAAAAGAGCGCCACCATCGAGGGTTCGCCGTTGCAGAGCCACGAAGATATCGCCGCTCTGCCCGATGAGAATATCCGCCGTTTCGGTGTCTGCCTGATGCTGGCCATCGCCTGGGCGGCCAGTATCGGCGGATTGGGCACGCTTCTCGGCAGTCCGCCTAACGCCATCGTCGCGGGATATGCGGCGGACGAATTGGGGCGCGATATCGGCTTTCTCGAATGGATGATGATCGGCGCGCCTCTGGCGCTCGTCTTCATCCTCGTGTCCTGGGTGCTGATGACGCGCTTCCTCTACAGCTTTACGCTGGCGGAAATTCCCGGTGGGCGTGACATGATCGCGGCAGAAGTGCGCAAGCTCGGCCCCATGGGTCAGGGCGAAAAGGCGGTCCTGTTCGTATTCTGCGCTGCGGCTTTCCTGTGGATCGTTCCGGGCATCCTCGCCGATATTCCCAGCATCGCTGCCGCCGTGCCCTGGATCGGCGATCTGGACGATACCGCCATCGCCATCGCGGCAGGGATCGCCCTGTTTCTCATTCCCGCGCGCGGACGGAACGAAATGGTGCTGGACTGGCGCGACGCGGAGGACGGCCTGCCATGGGGGGTGCTGCTGCTGTTCGGTGGCGGGCTCAGTCTAGCTAGCGCGGTGGCCGCAACCGGGCTCGACGGATGGTTCGGCGCGCAGGTCGCTGGGCTGGAGGCGCTGCCGGCCATCCTGCTCGTGGGAGCGGTGGTGACTCTCACCATCTTCCTCACCGAAGTGACCAGCAACACCGCGACCGCCGCCACCTTCGTGCCCATTTTGGGCGGGGTGGCCGCGGGGATCGGCATGGATCAGATAAGCCTGCTCATCCCGGTCGCGCTCGCGGCGACCTGCGCCTTCATGCTGCCGGTCGGAACCCCGCCCAATGCCATCGTGTTCGGCACCGGATCGGTCACGATCGCGCAGATGGCCAAGGGCGGCATCTGGCTCAACGTGGTCGGCATTCTGCTGATAACGGGCTTCTGCTACCTACTCGGCGGATGGGCGATGGGGCTCGTCTATTGAGAAGGCGGGAGGGCGTGCGCCGATCGGCGCCGCCCCGCTGGGCGATCGCGTCCTGATCCGATGATGCTGGAAATGGAGCGGGCGAGGCGATTCGAACGCCCGACCCCAACCTTGGCAAAATGTCTGAGCAGCTTAGCCGTTGCTACGCCAGACAA
>JAACTB010000004.1 GCA_009993605.1 Erythrobacter sp. | reverse complement strand
CAATACTATGCCATGCTGGACGACACCGCCATGGCAGCATAACTTAAACCAGATGGCCTCCGGCAATCCCGGGGCGGTTCACATTGGCCGAGCTGTTTCCGCGCTGCAAGTTCCGTGAGCTGGTCGATATATTACAAGATCGACCCAGCATCGGTTGTTCGGGCGAGGATGCCGCCGGTCAATTCCACGGACCGAACCGCGTCACCCAAGGCGAGAAATTGCCGC
The DNA here is from genome assembly GCA_009993605.1 of Erythrobacter sp. GTDB lineage: Bacteria > Pseudomonadota > Alphaproteobacteria > Sphingomonadales > Sphingomonadaceae > Qipengyuania. The sequence goes on along the minus strand of JAACTB010000004.1, from coordinate 3,586 downwards.
TGGAAGCGAGCTGCGCTTGGCAAGAACGCCGTAGCCCAAATATCGGCGGGTTTTGAATGACAGACATCGCGTTCAAGGCAAGTCACCGGGCGATCGCTTCGGCTGTATTGTGGCCTGAGAGGACCGGGTTGTTTTTGAGCCGGCATTCTGTCAGCAAAGGCATCGGGCCATGGGCAGGTTGATGAGGGGCGTTAAGTCGGAAAAGGGCACAAGTTCGTCGCGCAGCGATGTTGCATTCCAGACGTCTCGTGAAAGATTTTTTTGCCCGTGTTTAGGGTCAGAGCTTGATAAAGACATGCTTGATTAAATGCGGTTGATACAAGCTGTTTGAAATCGAGTGAATGTCGGTGTCGGCGGTTCTTGAGGTTAATCATGGACAGTCATGACTACGCAGCCGTCCTCGATGCTATTTCAGATGGCATTGTTGCGTTTGGGATGGACCGAAGGATCATCTTTACGAACCACGCATTCGACCGAATGTGCGGCCCTGAGAAAACGGGCCTGACATATGATTTTGACGAGTTTCTGGATGCCGTTGCAGCTAGTCCTGAAACTCGCGTGTCAATCCACGATGCCCTTTCGCGCAGCGAACCGTTTTCGTGTGAGGTTCCGGTTTTCAAACGATCGACTGAAACCTTCTGCTGCCAATTGGACTTGAAGCCAATGCCGCGTGACGATGGGACCCTGTTGTATTTTGTCGGAATTTTGCGCGATGTTTCCTTGATCAAGGAAGCCGAAGCGCGACAAGCCGAATGCGAACGAGAGTATCAATTCATTTTCGATAACGTGCTGGCCGGAATAATCATTCACAGCCCGGATTCCAAAATTAAATTTGCCAACCCCAAAGCCATCGAGATGTTCGACCTCGATCCAGAGGCGATCATCGACAAGGCCGCTGACGATCGTCAGTGGGGATTCCTGCGTCCTGACGGTTCGCCCATGCCGAATTCGGAATTGCCATTCGTTCGTGCCATGGCCGAACAGGCCCCGGTTCGGGGTGTAACGATCGGTCGGCGCAATCCTCGCGATGGGAAGGTCACATGGGCGCTTAGCAATGCCTTTCTGGCGACAGACGACCAGAACGAAGTGGTGAGCGTGCTCGTCAGTTTTACCGATGTCACGCGCCTCATCGAAAGTGAAATGGAGGCGCAAGCTTACCGTGAGCGGTTCGAGTTGGCCGCTCGCGCGACCCAGGATGTTATTTTTGAATGGAATATCGAGACGGGTGCATTTTACGCGAACAACGCGTTCGAGACCGTTTATGGCTACAAGCCCCCCGACTTAATGGGGCGACATAACCTCGACGCGCGCAATTCGGTTGATGAGCATCAGAACCTCGTTCGCGATGTTACGCTTGAGGCGATTGCGTCTGGTAAGGAACGCTTTTCGCTCACTCATAAAATCAAGCGCGATGATGGCTCGATCGGTCATATCGTCATCCGCGCGTTCATTGCGCATGACGCGGCAGGAAGGGCAACGCGTGTCATCGGGACCGCGACTGATCTTGGCCAGTTGAACGCAGCCTTGATCGCGCTCGAAGAATCCGAAACACGGTTCCGGATCATTGCAGACACGGTGAGCGATGTTCTTTGGGATCATAATATCGAAACGGGGCAATCCTGGGTAACGCCTGATTGGGACAAGCGCCTTGGGATCAGTGTCGATCAGATCGAGTTCCAACACAACCATTGGATGAAAGAAGTCGATCCCGCTGACTTTGAGAGACTTGCAAGTTCGTATCAGCACGCCCTTGATTCAGGTGCATCCACGTGGGAAATTGAATACCAGATGCTCGGATCTGATGGAGAGAAGATCATTGTCTCCGTCAAAGGCTCAATCCTTCGCAACGCGGACGGAAAAGCCTACCGCGTTCTGGGAAATCTACGCGATATAACTGCCAAAAGACGCCAGCAGGAGGGCTACACCCGCGCTCGTGCACTTGAAGCCGTGGGTCAGTTGACCGGCGGCGTCGCGCATGATTTCAACAATTTGCTCATGATCATTCAAGGCAATGCCGAACTTCTTGAAATGAGCTCGCTATCTGATGATGACGCTGAAAGCGTATCTCTGATCAACACAGCGGCGCAAAGTGCTGCAACTTTGACACGGCGGCTCCTTGCTTTTTCAGGTGATACGCGATTCACAGGCACTCGCTTTAAAATCACAGAGCTATTCGATACTATTCAGCCATTGCTGCGCGCAGCCTTACCCGAATCCATCGCTATTTCTTTTAATGTTGATCCGAATATCTGGGATGTTGATGGCGATGCGAACGGTCTTGAACAAGCAATTGTTAATCTGGCAATGAACTCAAGGGACGCCATGCCGAATGGTGGACAGGTTACAATATCCAGTAAGAATGTCATCGTGGAGGACGGCTCGGCTCCTGTCGGAAAAGACCTCAAGCCTGGTGCTTACGTTGTCGTTTCCCTATTTGACGATGGCAAAGGCATGCCAGCTGACGTGCTTTCCAAGGCGTTTGAGCCTTATTTCACGACGAAAGAATTCGGCAAGGGCACAGGCCTGGGCCTGAGCACAGTCTATGGGTTTGCAACGCAATCAGGGGGCGACGTAACTATCGCCAGCGGCATTGGATGCGGGACCACGGTAACGCTTTATTTGCCCGCCCATAAGGACATGCGCAATTTCAATGATGGAAGCATTGGTGCGGATGACGCCGAAATCACGGTAAGCGAAAATCGTATCCTTCTTGTTGAAGACCAGCAGCAGGTGCGGAAGCATGTCGAAAAGATGCTTTTGCGCTACGGCTATTCTGTTGCTTCTGTAGCCGATGCGGGGTCGGCTTTGGCCATCCTTAACGGCGGGGGTGTTTTTGATCTGTTATTCACTGACATTGTCATGCCTGGCGGGATGAACGGGCACGAATTGGCCACGGCTGCCAAGCTCATCGCACCAAGGATGAAGGTGCTTTATACCTCTGGATACGCGGCGACCGCCTTCGAGCAGATCGGACTTGGGGATCAAAGCAGCATCAACATTTTGCAGAAACCTTACAAGACGGCGCAACTAAAAGCCGCCATTGCCCGTGCCTTGGCAGCGTGACAGTCGGCGCAAAGGTGGAAACAACCCTGCTCGGGCCCATCTTGGACAATCATCATGGGGCGTTTTCGTCTGCGGAAAGGCGCGATCGGGCGCAGGTTTGACCAATTGGACCGTGTCTGGAAACTTGACTGCGGACTAAATGAAGAAAACAGGGGAGTCCTGCTGAGGTCATGGTGGAGGCATTGCCGGTGGCAAGTTGATGGATTTCGATTGCGGCAACCAGATCTCCGGCAAAGACGAAGGACGCCTCGGCATCCTCGGGCTCGAGTTCGGCGACCCCGCACAGGCAGCCAGTTGCCCGCTCTATTTTCTTGGTGGGGCGATAGCCTTTCATCAGCATCACGAAACTTTCGATCCACCACTTCAACACCTGAATGACATCGTCGCCAATGTGATCCGCTATCGTCGCAAGTGGGTCAGGGGGCTACGTGTGGGTGGTTGGTGGCATTGTATCCATCCGGTGAAGGCCGCGGTGTGATGCCGACCGGCGCGTAGCCTGGTTTAGGCTGCGATTGCTTCGGAG
>JAACTB010000018.1 GCA_009993605.1 Erythrobacter sp. | reverse complement strand
GGTAAGTGGAAGGGGCGATCGGCAAGACCTTGCAGATCGGCTCGACCCCATGAAGCTCGCGGTTATCATCGATAAACGCGAACATCGCTCGAATGGGCGCAAGAGAGGTTAGGCTCGCTGAGCCTGCGCAAAATATGCCGATGCCTTGCGCAATATCTCGTTGGCTTGGCGCAACTCGCGGTTCTCGCGTTCCAGCGCCTTAAGCTTGTCGGCCGTATCGCTTGGCACGCCAGCGCGCTTACCGCTGTCGACCTCTGCCTTCTTCACCCAACCGTGAAGCGTCTGAGGGGCGCAGCCAATTTTGTCGGCAACCGACACCACCGCCGGCCAGCGGGACGGATAATCGCTCTCGTGATCCAATATCATCCGCATCGCATGGGCGCGAACCTCCGGCGAAAACTTGTTCGTTATCTTGCTCATAAGGACTCCATCTACTCAAGAGTTGGAGCCTCCGGTATCCCGGGGCGGTTCAGCTCGCCGTCACGGTGTTTGCACCTAAATTAGAAAACGTGGTTTGGAGGCCAGCAGTTACCGGGTCGATAGTGTGACCGAGCGTATGGCGCCCGCAATGGGCTGCGCACCAGTCCATGAGCGCGCGGAAAGCGACAGCACAAAATACGGACAAGGAGGCGTATCACTTACACGGAAGAGACTGTCAGCGTCGGTCAATGATCGCTCAAAGAAAGCGGCGGTCTGTCCCCAGCACCGCAAGCTGACCTTGACATCTTCGCGCTGGGAGGCCGATTCGATGTTATGGGAAAGACGCAGGAAAAAAGGCTGCTGAACCGCCATTATCAATCGTGAGGCAATCACGCCGCCATTGCCAGGCGCGACATCGATCTCCAGCTCTTCCTCGCCAAGACTACGTTGCGCTCTGAAGCCCGCCCTGTTCGCGAGCTCCCAATCGAACGGGGGGTAGTCTGACGCCCAGGGTGAAGAACCAGTTGGCGCTGAACCGGAAACGCGGCGATAAATGCGTTCGGCATCTTCTATGTTGCCTGAATTTGCCAGCCCGGCGATCAAGTGCTTGTCGAACGCAGTGTTATCGATATCAATCCGAGCCCTGACCGCGGCGAGGTTCGCCTGCACGGTTTGGGTTTTTACGGCTGATAGCAAAAATGCGTCCCGCCATGGCAAGGGCTTTGAAAGTAACTCGGTGAACGAGGGAACCGTTGCGTCTTGCGCTAATGCAGCAACCAGCAGCGGGAAAAATTCGGCCTGCCGTTCAGGGTGAACCCGGAGGATCTGGTCGAGAGTTTCCATCGAACCTTCATAGTCGTTGCTGGCGAGCTTTTGCTCCAAGACCAGGCCTTGCAGTGGCAGGTCTCGGCGGTTCAGCCTCGAACTGAGCGCAACCATCGTGCGCCGGCGTTCCGGATCATTGAGTGAAAGCGCTAGGATCGTGTGGGCTCGCGGTGACAGCGGCTCGAGGCGAAGCGCATCCCTGGCGGCCTCTGACGCCTCTGTTGCAAAGCGGGCGAGTTCCGCGGCACCAACCTCATATCTTTGGGTTTGATTGGCTTCCCCACTCACGGCGGGACCCTCATCGCTCCCGGACGCCCCACCCGGCAGTCGCACATTCCCAGCCACCATCTGATAGGCGATCTTTTCTTTGGCGAGGCCGTTGAGGGGGAAAAGTGCGATCGCGAGATCAGGAGCATTCCGCACGCTTGCGCTACTCAGAGCATGCGCGCCCGATACGGCGGCAAGTGGGACAGCCAACAGACTGGCAAGACCCAGCTTTTGCCAGTTTCGTATCATGGCAATGGCTCAGCCTCCGTAAATTCTAACGGGCATCCATGGTCTCGGGTGCGTCGTGGTTACTGCCATAGCCGTAGCCATAGCCGTATCCATAACCGTATCCGTACCCTGCATTCTTCGCATCGAGCTTAGTGACGATTGCGCCGTAGACCTGTGCCCCGGTACGCCGCAGACGATTGACCGCATTCTCGATCATCCGGACTTTGACGCGATCCGCCTCGACCACGTAGATCACACCGTCAACTAACCGAGCCAGTTCTACAGCATCTGCCAAGGAGAGCATGGGTGCGCTGTCGATTATGATCTGATCATACTGTGAGCGCGCGGTCGTCAACAAATCCCGGAATCTGTTGCTGGCCAGCAGTTCGACCGGGTTCGGCGGCGTGTAGCCGTGCGCAAGGAAATCGATCCCGAAGCCCTCTATGGTTGACACCTGGCCGCCAAGCGTGGCGGCCTGATTGGTCAACAGTGCCGCAAGCCCGCCATTTTTGATGGCCTCGCTGCCAACAAGAGCCTGCATTCGCGAGTTGCGAAGATCGGCGTCGATAAGGAGGGTGCGCTTGCCAAGCTGCACGAAGCTTGTCGCTAGCGCCAGAGAAGACACGCTTTTGCCTTCGCCTGGCACCGACGATGTAAGCATCAGAATCTTGGGGGCGCCGTCCGGGGTGAGGAACGTCAGGTTTGTGCGGGCCGACTTATACGCTTCGCTCAGCTCCGAAGAGCGCATAAGAACATCCTCGCGAATGTCTTCGGAGTTGGATGTCGGGACAAGGCCGAGCACAGGCAGGCCGAGACGTCTTGTGACATCTTGAGGATCCTTGACTGTCTGGCTCAATGTCACGCGGACATACACGAAAGCGACTGCGACCAGAAGACCCGCAATCAGAGCGATCAACATATTCTGGACCAAAGACGGAGAGTACGGCACGAGCGGCACCTCGGCCCCGTCAATGAGCTTGATGTTATTCTGCCCTGCGCCCGATGCCTCCAAGTTCTTCAGGCGCTGGAGCAAGGCGTCGTAAAGCTGCCGATTGGTGTCAACTTCGCGTTTGAGGATGCCGTATTGAATACCCAGGTCCTGCTGGCCAAGAAAGCGGGACTTCGCTTCCTCCAGCTTTCTGCGAAGCTCTTGCTCGCGGGCTGTGGCTGACCGGAAGGCTGCTGTCGATTCACCGGAAAGCGACCTTTTGAGTGATGCAACCTCCGCTTCCTTTTCAAGGAGAGGCGGAAAGCTCGAGCCAAAGGTCGATCGCAAACTGGCAACCTGCGCCTCGGCCTTTGCCAAGTCTGTCCGAAGCGAATTGCGTGGATCTTGCGCGGGAAAGCCGCCTGACTGCAATGCCGCTTGCGCAGCGATACGCTCTGTCACCGCTTGCGCCAATGCAACATTCAGGGCCGTAAGATCCGTCGCGATCAGCGTCTGCGCGGCGGTTTCAGAGCCTTGCTGCTCGCCGCCGGCTTCGAGAACAAGGATCTCGTTGGCATTGGCGTAATCAACCAATTGCTTTTCGGAAATTGAGAGCCTCTCCCGCAATTCCTGAATCTGTTGATTCAAAAAATCCCGCGCTTCGATGTTAGCGCCAAAGCGCTTCTCGTAGTTTGCAGCGATGAATTCATCGGCCCAAAGATTAGTAATCTTCGCTGACACAGCAGGCGACGGGCTCGCGAAAGACACATCAACGAGACTGGATTGCACGATCGGACTTATTGTCACGTTCTCGAGAAGAATTTTCTCGATGTCTCGTGACGTAAGCTCGTCCAGCTGGTCGAGAGAATAGGCTTCTACAAATTGCTCATCGCGCAGCAAATTCCCGGCTTTTGCTACGCGCTCCGCCATGAACCGGGATTCGAGCAATTCGTACTGGGTGTTGAGGTATTGAAGCTCGGAAATGCGCGACTCGCTCTCGATAGGATCAATGTCCGTGACATTTGCCGAAATCTGCGAAATCTCGACCCGCGCAGACGAGCTGAAAAGTTCTGTTGCCAGCAAGGTCGCGATCAGTCCCAGCAACAGCGCAGCGACAACAAGACCTGCCAGCCAGAGGCGCAAGGCACGCGCCTCGATCCAGTACCGCTCGAGATCCAGCGTAAATCCGTCATCTTCATTGATGACACTTTGATTGATGACAGCCTGGTCACCCAAGCGCTGAGATTGATCGATCATATTGTTGGATTACCGCGTGACGAAAATTGTGGCACTGGTGAGGAGCGGCGGAAGTAGCTTGAACAGATCATCAAGAAGACGGCGCTGCGGGGAATCGCCGACCATCACGATGTCATTCGGATAAATCTGTGGGTCCGGATAGTTCCCTCGCTCGATCGCCTTCAGATTATAGACCCCGATGTACCGCCGGTTGTCGACCGTACGCAGCACGAGCACATCGTCCTCAGCCGCGAAGGGTGCCAGCCCTTCAGCCTGATTGACCACGCGGAGCAGGGTTTGCCTGCCCACAGCAGGATAAGTCCCGGGCCTCTTGACCTGTCCGCCCACCGACACGGACGGTACAGGAAAATCTTCGGGAATTACGCGGACCTGAGGATCGAGGAGATACCGCCCCCGCAAGCCATCTGCGATAAGCTGTGAAGCCTCACTTGGCGTCCGACCATCGAGTTGAAGCAAGCCAATCAGAGGGAATGCAAGCTGTCCGTCAATATCGGTCAGATAGACCCCGCTTAGCGTCTCGGCGCCCACCACCTCGACAGCCAGTTTGACTTGTGGACCGATCACATAAGATAGGTCGCCACGGGGTGACGGGAGCTCCTCCAACGTAGTCAGCGTCACATCTTGCGATGCGCCGATCGGCCGGTCCGTCGCGCACGCAGCGGCAAGCGACACTGCAGCCATCAGAATAGATACTCGTCCAAGTCTAACCATAACGCCCTTCGTCTCCGCCGCCTCCCAATAGCCCATTTCGGCGGCACGCCAAGCGCTTTCCCTGCCTTCAGGTAGGCTCAGATCAACCGCTTTGCCTCGCTTTTGCCTCTTGCGTCCGAAACGAGGCAGACCAGCAGCCACATGATTAAAGTCTGAAAGATCGGCGTCCTCAACGGGTAGTCCACAATCGAAGCTGCCGCGATGATTGCGATGCATGAAATCCAGAAGGGAATCCTGCCCACCGGCGGAGCAGGTTGCTCCTTCAATCTCCACAAGAGCGTGCCGATCCAGATTAAAAAAGCGGTCAGCAATATGGCTGCCGGCAGTCCGCCCTCGATTAGCAGTTGCGCCCAGTCGTTGTGGGCATGATTGACATAGCGCGGCAACAACAACGCGGTCGGCTCGTAAATCCGGTAAACGGCGTCAAATGACCCGAACCCGGTACCCACCATCCAATGTTGGGATGCCATGACTTTCAGGACCGGCCAAAGCTGCCAGCGCAAATCATCGAATGAGTTGCGGCTGACCATTTCTTCAAATGCCGGGACGCGTTGCAGCCAAACGAATGCCAGAGCTACCGCCACAATCGCTGCAGCAAAGGCGGCAAAGACCGCGTTTCTTCGCGCGCGCGATCGTGATTGCCGAAGGTCCTTGACCAATTGCGTGTCGACCACTTTTGAATGTAGCCATGTCATGAGAAGCGCAGCAACAAGGGCAAAAAAAGTTGCGGTAGAGCCAGCACGCGAACCCGTGATCAGCACCGCTAACAGAATGAACAGGAATGCAGGTGCAAAGGCCAGCCGGACCCAGGCCGGGTCAGCATGGCCACGGCTTTCGAGCGCCAGTCTGGTTATGATCAAAAGGACGATTGCTGAAAAAACCGCTGAGTGGTTCTCGTTGGCGAAGATGCCTGCCGGCGCCCCAAGGCTTGTGATCGCATACAAATAGAAAACGCTGCCCGTCCCTCCGATCACTTGGAGCACCCCCAATGCGGCATCGGCGAGCCCGATCGCCACAATGGCGAAGAGTAAAGTTCGGGCTGGAATTTTCAGCGTCAGAGCAAGAAGCAAGGCGGCGAATGGGATAATCAGACCGAACAGGGTATCGAGCCCCCGGAACGGGGTGAGGGAGATCGGTCTCCAAATGCGAACAAAGTCGGAAAGCCGATCAATCTGGGCGATTATGGAGCGGTCCGGGAGCGCCTGCCACAGGCTCGGGGGCAGCGGCACAAGTTGAATGATCATCCATAGCAGTGTCAGCCCAAGAAGTGCCAGAGGCACCTTGAAGCCCACCAGATAGGCGTGCTTCAAGTTGCCGAGCGCGGGGATCAGCAATAGTGCACACACTGGCCGCAGCAGCGCATTCTGTATTGGATCGGGCCGCGAACTGCCGCCTAACAATGCGAGCGCCAGCATGAAAACTCCAATCCACAGCCACTGGGTCCGAAGGTCAAGCGCCCTCGGACGCGAGGTAGAAGGGTAGGATCCCGGACGAGGAATCTGTTTAAAACTGCTCAATTTAAAACCCCCTTGGGCGACACTTGTGGCGGACGGACTAGGTCATATGGTCTGGTGGGGGAAGACCTCTGGCAGCCACTGCTTTCACAGATCCAAACGTGCTTCTTGCCGAAATGTGACCTTTGGCTCGCTTAGCGCGAAGGCCCGAAATGCGCCTTATAGGGCATTTGGTCCCAGGGACGGATCGCGTTCACGTCGAAACGGACCGCTGATTTACTCAAACAATGGCTGGCTTACCGAAGCTCCAAGATCGAATGGCTGTTCTGCCCGATCTACCAAGGCAAGGTGATTGATAGCCGTCTTGAGACGACGACAACGCGACGCGTGATTAAGGAGGCGGCGCGTCGCTCCGGCCCGCGGGCGGACCAAGTTGCGTCGTTCAGCAAACACTCGATGCAGGTTGGCGCTGCTCAACATTTATCGTAAGCGATGTCTCGGCCCCACCTTGCGCGGGTGACGTGAAGCGCCGAGTTTCCGCGCCCTGATTGTTGAGGGGCGCTGGTGCTATGACGATGTCATGTGATGATGCTGGTATCAGCGGTGTGCGGCGCTTCGAGGTTTTCACCGGTGTCAGCAAGCGTCGGGACTGGCCGCTGGAGGTGAAGGCCTCGATCGTCGCGGAGAGCTATTCGGGCACGGAGAGTGTGAGCGCGGTGGCGCGCCGCCATGGCATGTCGGTATCCCAGCTCTTCACTTGGCGCCGCCTGCTGCGCAAGGAGATGGAGGAGCGCGGTATCGCGCTGCCAGTCGCACCTCGCGCGGCACCTATGTTCGTGCCAGCGGTCCTTGAGGAGCAAGAGCCATCGCCGCCGACTGTGGCGAGCAAGCGGGCATCGCAACGCAGAAGCTCCAGAGCCAGCGCGATCGAGTTGGAGCTAGGCGGCGCGCTGGTCAGTAAGCGATGTCCTGAGCCCACCTTGCGCGGCTGATGTGAAGCGCCGAGTTTCTGCGCCCTGATGTTGGGTGAGGCGCTGCTCCTATGATAATCTCTGGTGATGATCCTGTGAGCAATGGCGCTCGGCGGTTCGAGGTATTCACTGGCGCTGGCAAGCGCCGCGACTGGTCCGACGCGCAGAAGGCGTCGATTGTGGCGCAGTGCTGGCCCGGCGGCGAGAGGGTTGCGGCCGTCGCTCGCAGGCATGCATTGGATCCATCGCAGATACGTGCGCGATGATCGCCCCTTCGCCGGATCTGATCCACCAGCTGCCCTGTTCCACTACTCGCGCGACCGACGCGGCGAGCACCCGCAGGCCCATCTCGCGGCGTGGTCCGGGATACTGCAAGCCGATGCCTTTGGCGGATACAACGAGCTCTATCGCGAAAGCCGCGACCCTGGTCCCGTGCTCGAGGCTGGCTGCTTTGCCCATGCGCGCCGCAAGTTCTTCGAGCTTGCCGATGTCGTAAGCTCCCCGCAAGAAGAGCCGCGGCCAGCGCAGCGCCATGATCTATCCGAACGCGCTCGAAGCCGTGCAACACCTCGACGCCCTGTTCGACATCGAGCGCGCCATCAATGGCAAGAGCCCCACCGAGCGGCTCGCGGTTCGGCAAGAACTCAGCGCGCCGCTGATGGCAGAGCTCCACACCTGGCTCACCGAGCAGGTCGGCAAGCTCTCGCGCGGCCATGACCTCACCAAGGCCTGCTTCTACATGCTCAGACGCTGGGACGCGTTCACCCGCTTCCTCGACGATGGCCGGGTCTGCCTCAGCAATAACGCCGCCGAGCGCACCCTTCGCTGCATCCCGCTCGGCCGCAAGGCGTGGCTGTTCTGCGGCTCCGATCGCGGAGGCCAGCGCGCCGCCATCATCTACATACTGATCCAGACCGCCAAGCTCAACGATGTCGATCCGCAGGCATGGCTCGCCGATGTGCTGTCCCGGATCGCTGATTGCCAGGTCAGCAAGCTCGACCAGCTCCTGCCATGGAACTGGTCCGCTCAAAACGCCGCCATAGCAGCATAAAATCCAATCCGCCCGCGCGTCTCACCGAATGGATACGAACTGCAAACTCACCGGCATCAACCCGCACACTTGGCTGACCGCGACGCTCACCAGTCTAGCCAATGGCCATCCGGCTTCGCGCGTCGACGAGCTCCTGCCCCGCGCTCACGTGGGTTGAAAACAGCGCTTACGATTTATCGAAGAGCGGTTTTGATACAGCAGCGATCATGCCGGCGGGCGGTTGGAAGTCAATAAACGTACTGACCCGTTATCTGGAAAAGACCGAGCTGAACGTCCGGGCATGAATACAGACTAGCTTGGGATAGCTGGCTTACAGACGTGCCTTCTCGACATTCTCGAGGAACCAGCGATACGTCTCCTCAATGCCGTGCTCGAGAGCGATTGTCGGAGCCCACCCCATATTCTTCAGTCGGCTGACATCCATGAGTTTGCGCTTAGTACCATCAGGCTTTGATGAATCGGTGACGATCTCACCTTCAAAGCCCGTTACGCGAGCTACAAGCTGCGCCAGTTCGAGGATCGAGATGTCTTCACCGCAACCGACATTGATGTGGCTGAGCATCGGCTGCGTATTGGCCTCGTACTGATGACGCGGAAGGTCGAGCACAAACAGCGAGGCCGCCGCCATGTCATCGACGTGGAGGAATTCGCGACGCGGTGCGCCCGTACCCCAGATGATCACTTCGCCGCATTCTTCCTGCGTGGCTTCGTGGAAGCGGCGGATGAGGGCCGGAAGCACGTGGCTGTTCTCGGGATGGAAATTATCGCCTGGCCCATATAAATTGGTTGGCATGACTGAGCGGTAGTCCGTGCCATGCTGGCGATTATAGCTCTCGCACAGTTTGATGCCTGCGATCTTGGCGATGGCATAGGGCTCGTTGGTGGACTCCAGCAGTCCGGTCAAAAGCGCTTCTTCCGCCATCGGTTGCGGCGCTTCTTTGGGATAGATGCAGGACGAGCCAAGAAAAAGTAGCTTGTCGACGCCAGCCTTGAAAGATTGATGGATGACATTCGCCTCCATCATCAGGTTCTCGTAGATGAAGTCGGCTGGATAGGTGTTGTTGGCATGAATCCCGCCAACCTTGGCTGCCGCGAGGATCACGGCATCGGGACGCTCTGCCTGAAGGAAATCGCAAACAACCGCCTGATTGGTCAGATCGACGTCGGCATGCGTGCGCGTGACGAGATCGATCTGCTCGCCGGCGGCTTGACGTACCTCGAGATGGCGCAGGATCGCGCTACCAACCATGCCGCGATGCCCGGCTACATAGATCTTCACGGCAACTCCCTCAGTTCTCGATGCTAACGGGCAATTTGAACCCGTTAGCCTTCAGGAAGGCGTGGCGCTGGGCTTCCTCGAGGTCGGCTGCAACCATTTCGGCGCACATCTCTCGGGCAGTAATGACCGGTTCCCAGCCCAGCTTCTCGCGCGCTTTGGTGGGATCGCCCAGCAATGTCTCGACTTCCGCCGGACGAAAGTACCGGGGGTCAATCCGCATGACGACATCGCCGACCTTCAGCGCGGGCGCATTATCGCCAACGATCCCAGCGACCGTAGCAATTTCGTTCGTTCCTTCCCCTGAAAATTCGACTGCGACGCCGAGTTCCTCAGCCGACCAGCGAATAAACTCACGGACCGAATATTGCTGCCCCGTCGCAATCACAAAATCTTCCGCGTTATCCTGCTGCAACATCATCCACTGCATGCGGACATAGTCACGCGCGTGCCCCCAATCACGCAAGGAATCGATGTTGCCCATGAATAGGCATTGCTCAAGTCCCTGCGCGATATTGGCAAGCCCGCGGGTGATCTTGCGGGTCACGAAGGTCTCCCCGCGGCGCGGGCTTTCATGGTTGAAGAGGATCCCGTTGCAAGCATAAAGCCCATAGGCTTCGCGGTAGTTTACCGTAATCCAGTACGAATAGAGCTTGGCCACAGCATAAGGCGATCGCGGATAAAACGGCGTTGTTTCTTTCTGGGGGGTCTCCTGAACGAGCCCGTAAAGTTCAGAGGTTGATGCTTGATAGAATCGCGCCTTCTTATTGAGATCAAGGAAGCGGATCGCTTCAAGCAGGCGCAAGGTGCCAAGTCCATCGACATCAGCGGTATACTCCGGTGACTCGAAGCTCACTGCAACATGCGACTGCGCTGCAAGATTGTAGATTTCGTCTGGCTGCACCTCGCTAACAATACGGGTGAGGTTAGAGGTGTCACTCAAATCACCATAGTGCAGTTGCAACTTCGGATTTGGCTCGTGAGGATCCTGGTAAATGTGATCGATCCGCTGCGTGTTAAAGGATGAAGCACGGCGTTTGATCCCGTGGACCTCGTAGCCCTTTTCAAGCAGGAACTCGGCAAGGTACGAACCGTCCTGCCCCGTGATCCCGGTAATAAGCGCGCGTTTGGTCATATTGATTGATCGTCTTTCATGATGAATTGCCCGAGCTTGCTCAGGTTTTTGGCAGCAAGGGTGCTAATTCCTCCAACGCCGTTCCGGCGGAGCGCGCGTAGATCTTCGCGGCTTTTCAGCAGGATTCGGCCAAGCGAGCGGTTGCTCTCGCCGCCAAGGCGCATTTTGACTAGCACTTCGGGAATATAGGCCAACTTGATCTTGCCGGGCGCGAGATAGCGCAGCATCGCATCGTAATCCGCTGCGATGCTGAAGGAAGTGTCATACAACCCATGCTCGTCGAACACCTCGCGCCGCAAATAAAGCGTGGGGTGCGGCGGCATCCATCCCTGCCTGAGCTTTGCGAGGTTGAATTCACCCGAGCGCCAGTGGCGCACCACGCGCGCGGGATTGTCAGCTGCGATGTATTGCAGGTCGCCATAAACTCCTCGAATTGATGGGTCAGCAAACGCGTCAGCGACCTTGGCCAGCACGGCGTTGCTGGCGAAGAAATCGTCCGAATGCATCAGGCCGATCACATCGCCGGTTGCGCGCGCGATGCCGCGATTGATCCCGTCATAAATGCCTTCGTCTTTCTCGGAGACGATGACGGCGGATGCATCAGCGGCTGCGCGCACGATCTCTAGGGTTCCGTCGCGCGAACCGCCATCCTGAATGACGTGTTCGACATTGTCGTGGTTTTGTGCGCGCACGCTGTCGATGGTGTCGCGGATCGTTTCGGCGCGGTTTAGCACCGCGGTGACGACCGAAATTTTCATCGCAAGCCCCACTAGGCTACGACGAAGGGGAATTGCGCATAGTCCCGCACAGGGATCGTGCAGGATCGAACTGACTAAGCGTTTTCCGGCCACGGGCTTCGCACCACGACCTCGCAATCGACCCTCTGTTCGCGGCCAGTGAGGCAAGGTGCGCCTCGGCGAAAGCGATAGGGATGCTAAAACCCAGAAAATTCGCGCCGATTGCCTGCTCACGGTCCACCGGACAGTCGGAAAGCAGCATTAGCGTCGCGAATGTCTTGGCATCCTCGAATGGCGCGAAGAAATCTTCGACCCGAGAGTAATTGAACGGCGCAAAAGCTGTCATTATCTTTCCTTAATAAACGCGCGATCAACCCCATCCAACGCGACTAATACATATCTGCGAAATTCGCTCAGATTTGAAGAAGACACTACACCTTAGAGCTGTATCACGGCCAGGATCGATGGATCAGTATCAACTTTTGTGCCGGCTTCGAATGCCTCGCATCGCTAGAAGCTTTTCGTGTTCTTCGATATCATGCTCATTAAACCGAGAGCCGCGCACGATTGCGGGATTGCCTGCCACTATACTGTACGGTGAAACATCCTTAGTCACTATCGATCCCGCCCCGATAACTGCGCCCCGGCCGATCTTAATCCCAGTAAGGATAACGCAACCAAAGCCTATCCAGACATCGTCACCAATCTCAATTGCATCTCGGATATCCCGGTCACGCGCATTCGTGCTGTAAATCCAAGGGGCCTCGCTGATGTATTCTCCGAGCGCAGCCATGTCATGATCATACCGCCCGACGATAGCCACATAGCTCGAAATCAGCACGCCGTTGCCGATCGACCCGTTGCAAGCCAAAAAGAAATTACGCCCAATGTGTGTGTCGTGACCAATATGCATATGGTCAGGTGCGCGAATGTAGCTATGCGGCCCAACCTTGAAGCGCGGCCCAACTGTCACATTCGCTCTTATTGCAAAGAGCTTATTGTATTTGCGGTAAAGAAATTTAACGACTTTTATAAAAAAGCTAATCACGGCGCGTCTCGCAAATGGGCTGCAATTCGTCTCCTCAAGCCTCCAACCTGCGAAACGAGTTTCTGAATTTTCACGTCTGTCGAATTAGCTATGAGGTCTAATGCCGCATAATCGATAGAGACCAAGTCCGGTAGTTTTGGTAGGAACTCTTCGGATAAGAGTGGTCGAGGAAGAAAACGGTGGAGGTTAAAAGATGAGGCATGCGTACCACCTCCAACGCCTTGATTTTCGACGAGCGGTTGAGGCGGCCACAGCGTCAAACCTGATTGCTTAAATATCGAGAAATACCAATTGATGAACCAACTGTTCACAAGGCCGGCTCGATCAAGTTCGAGGATAGATGCGAAGTCCCTTACTCCATAGGCGTTGAAACTTTGACGGAATTGGCATGATTTCAGTTCCACTGCGTTCTGGTCTTTGTTGGCAATGAAGGAATTCCAACGCGAACGCCAAGTTGCCCAGCCCCACGGGTTTGGGAAAGGTAGGAAGAACGAAGTATCGCGTTTCGCTAATGTGGGTACGTTGAACATATAGCCCGTCAGCGAGGACACGCGGTCATTATCAGCATAAGCGGTCAATGCAGAGTTAAAGTAAGTAAGCAATTGAGGCGAAACGACCAAATCGTCTTCAAGGACAATTACACTTTCGTATCGCTCCAGCGCATCAGTGACCCCAGTCACGATGGAACGTTTGAGGCCGAAGTTTTCAGTTCGCGTGAAAATTCGAGCATGCCCAGGGGCCATGGATTCTGCGACCCCTTTCACGACCGCAACCCGTTCCAGTTGACTGTCGTCCCTCGGGCCATCAACGTAAATTGAAATCTCGCTACTTTCCAGCTCAGGACAGGCCGCCAGAGATCTTAGCAACCCTTCGAGTTTGTCAGGCCGATTATAGGCAAAAATGAGGATGGGGGCAGATTGCACTGAGTTATTCACGTTGGTCCAAAACCTAACTTGTAATGCTGTGAATTGCGCACCTGCTAGCCGCCACGTACGCGCACTGGTGCCGCCTCCTAGGGTGGCTCATAATTCGAGGAAGACTACACCCGAAGGATTATGTTGCAGATCCCATAAACACGAAGCAGTTGACGCCACAATCAAATTTCAAGGGGATATCGCAAAGACGTTTTTTCTCTATGAGGAAAAGCAGACCAAATGCAATTTGATCTCAGGTCGCGAACGGGGAGTTTAACCACCCTGCTTGTTGACGGTGCTGGCTTAGGCCCTTTTTCGATAGTTTGGGAGAAGGGCGAAATGACAGAACAAGCGCCATCAAAACCCACATCGCACCCCATTGGTAAATTGCGCCTGAGAATTGAGCCGCGATAATATATTGAATCGTCAACATCGCCACGACGGCCATTCCGCTATCATATCTCATAATACGGAATGATTCTCGCAAAGATAAAAAGGTGAAGATTAGGAACGCAGACCCCCCGATGATCCCAGTCGTCATGAATGCTTCCAGAACAGCGTTGTGCGGATAGTAAGCTAGCGTGCGCACCTCGACCCCATCGCCTACGAGTGGCGAATTCAGAAACTGCGCGAAACCATCTGTATAGAGTTGATAGCGTACGAGTGCGGACTTATCTTGACCTGTCAAAAGGCTGCCGAACCTGTCAAACAAACCGCGCGCCCCGAAAATTATTCCTGCATTTCGGTATACGAGAATTAAACCAGCGAGGAGTACCAATATGCTGTAACGCCAAGTTCGGCGGTTGCGAATTTGGGCGAAGCCATAAAGGATCATCACGATCATCAATGCGACGAGTGGCCCGCGCGAGTTCGCCAGAAACAGGCCCACCACTCCAACAATGACAATTCCTGTGTGGAACATGTACATCGGACCTGAGGGCTTTCCATACAGCATCGCAGCTGATCCGACGATTACTAGTGAGGCGCCAAGGTGACCAATTGAAATCGGATTTATAGTGGAGAGATTCCAACGGTTCTGGTCGGTGATAACACCCTGTGCTGTCTCGAACGCTGTCCCTCCCAGTAGTATTATCCCAATCATCGCAATCAAACCTAAGACCGCGATCACCCCCCCCGTCCTCGCGAAGTTTATCTTGCCATTGTAAAGAAGGATGGGAAGACTCGGAATAATGCACACACCTACGCTCCAGAGGACGAAATCGCTCGCAGGGTTGGACGCTGTCTCGTTCACGAGACCAAAGGTGTAGCCAAGCCGTAGAAGGTAAGCGGTCCAGAAAACCGTGAATAGGGTTAATGCCAGGCGCGGACGGGCACTCATGCGTCCGATAAAAAGGAAAAGCGCGCATGCTGCTACGAAGCCGCGTATGACGATTGAAACCAACTGATTGTCTATGTCAACCAGCTTGGCCAACACAGAGGCAACAGGATAGCCTACGACACTGGCGGCAATGACCAGCTCAGCCAAATGGGAACGTTTACTAATTAATATCACAACGATTTAGCCATTGTTTCGATGAATTCGGCTTCCCACTTGCTTATCTGAGCCACAGGCGCACCGTCAGTTCGCGGCATTGGCCCTTGTATGCGAGCGATGCCCACCCGAAGGTCGTCGAAGTCGATCGCAATCACTGGATAGCTGCTAAGCAGGGCGAGCTGTTCAATCAACGTGTCTTTCCTTACAACTGGGATCTTCCCAGCTTGCATCGCTCTGCCAAAGTTGCCGGATGCCTGATCATAGCCGGGTTGGTACCCAGCCCAGATGAAGTCCGCGACACCATACAACGCGTCGAGCTCCGCGTTAGAGATAAAACGCGGGAACACGACGGCGCCCAGCTCTTGTGCAGCGTGCACAAGGTGCGCAGTCTCCTCCGGTATGCGGCCGGCAAAAACGACGCATACGCTGTCATCCCACTCTGGATGCTCCATCACCTTTAGGATTTGTTCCACACCCTTGAAAGGACTGGCAGTGCCTATGAAAGCCATGATTCGGCGTCCATTGGCTACCTCTTTCAACAACGCGCCAAATTCAGACGAAGGTTGGAACGGCAAAATCGAGCGATCCCATAATTGGGGGTCGGCAAGACCGTACGTCGCCACCTCTCGATAGTTCGGTTCGACCTCGAACGGCAGGATCGTGCA
Source organism: Erythrobacter sp. (assembly GCA_009993605.1). Lineage (GTDB taxonomy): Bacteria > Pseudomonadota > Alphaproteobacteria > Sphingomonadales > Sphingomonadaceae > Qipengyuania. The sequence goes on along the minus strand of JAACTB010000018.1, from coordinate 32,912 downwards.
GACCGAGACGGAGCGCAATTTGGTGAGTAAATGAAAGATGGACCGCTTTAGCGCCGATTGCAAACCCGGGGGGGCGAAGCAGGATTGCGGACGCAGAAACAGCCCGACTGTCCTTTTGCCAGTCAGCATTCGCGCGAGTGCAATCAGGACGAAGCCGCGCACATCGTCATCCAGCGAGCCAAACAGCAGCGCCTTTGCGCGGACTAGAACCACAAAGTTCCTCGCCGAAACATTGCCCAGTGAAGACTCCAGCCCAAACACATCCGATAGCACTCGCTGATAATCCTCGCGGTGCCCGCCTGTGGAGGACATATGAACAAACATTACGTGTCGAGAACTTGGCATCCCCGGTCGATGCACCGAATTACACCTTCTGCTTGAACTCATAGATGTAAGCCCAAGTGAACAACTCGTTTCGCCCGAACGTTTTCGTGATCAAGGACTTTCCGAACTTCCGCAGCAGGGTATGGCCGTGTGTCTCGACCGTGTAATATCCGCTCAAAACGCAACCGGCGCGGTGCGCCATCTCCAGCGCATTTACCGGTGTGACCCAGCGAATATGGTCGACATTGCCGACATAGGTGCCATCCCTGATCGCCAGCCAAATGTTCGACCACCAGAAAGGGCAAGGAGTCGAGATATACGCACTACCGCCATCTGCCAGGTGCCGCTGAGCGAAGGAGATCAGGCCAATCGGGTTGTCGACATGCTCGATTACATCTCCGGCGTAGACCGTTTCGAAACACTTCCCCAAATCGTTTTCGGAGGTCGCGTCGCAAGTTTGAACATCATAACCGCGTTGGCGGAGGTACTCGACCTCATCTTCGAGGATATCGACCCCCATGATGCTTGATGCGAGCTCCTTGAAGATCTCGTGACGCCATCCCGCGCGCTCAGTGAACTCACGCGAATGTTCGACTACACCGATGTCGAGAACAGATTTATTCTTCATGATTGCTTCCCAGAACGGGCCGAGTTCCAAAATGGGACCGCGATAGCACTCCTCCAACTGTGCCTTAACGTGCGCACATACCGACGGAGCGATCGGGTTCTGACCAATTCCGCGCCAATGTGAAGTTGCTGACATTATCTTTTTACCTCTTATCAATGGCAAATTGCGTTCGACCGACAAAGTTCGCCTGCGGTCAAAATTAATACTGCGCCGTGCGTGCGAATTGATGGCAAAATTAGCCCAAGCCAACTGCGTCGTTTGCAGGTTCTCGCTTCAATCCAGCATCCTTTCGTCCTGGGAGCGTGACGGCATCGAGTTTGCGGCGAAATATGAAAAAGGGAACGAGGATGCATACCGTCATTCCCACTGCCATGCTCCATGGTGCACCCGCGACACCAGCGGTACGGATTAGGAGGAATTTCATTGGCGTGATTAAGGCGACAGTCAGCAGCATCAGGACTAATTGAAATTTGAGGATCTTCATGCCATTCATATAGGTGATCACGATACTGGTCATGCTTTCAACGATCTTCCACGCCGCAAAGCCACAAAGCAGCAGGAATTCCGGCGTAGGCGCGCTCGGTATCCATAAAGTTAGGATGAAGGGTGTCGCGAAAATCAATGCCGCGGCCGTGGGAACCGTAAAGACCAGGCAAATCAGGAACGTATTCTTAAAGGCGCTGTCAATCCAAGCGAGATCGCCGCGCTCAAGGGCTTCGGTAAAGGCTGGCCAGAGCGGGACCAAGAGGACTGCAACGACCGTGATTATGAGGTTAAACAGTCGTTCTACGACCGCATACGGGGCGACCGCGTCAACGCCGAACTCCTGTGCAATGAGAAATTTATCAATCTGATTATTGAACATCCCTGCCGATTGAAGAATCAGGAAAAACCAGCCCAGCGCCATCATCTGTTTGCTCAATGAGACACTGATCGATTGGATCGTTGGCCGGATATCGCGGTGCCTTTTCCAGAACGAGACGATCGTGTTGGAAAGATTGACAAGCAGTGGCGGACCCGAAAGCGCCAGCACAAGAACGGGCAGACCGCACTCAAATGTTACTGCTAAGTACGTCCCGGCGATCGCTATGAGTCCGGTAACGATCTGCCACGCAGAATAGATGTGCGATTGCTGCAGGCCCAGCTGTATCCTCTGGATCATCATCGCCGGGATATTCAAAAGGAACAGGACGAGAAACGTAGCCGTTGCCGGTCCTGCTTCTGATGCGGCGAGTTCAGTCTCGACGTTGAACAAGGTCGCCCAATCCACGAACGGATAGGCAGCCCACAGCAGCAACAGGATTGACCCGGCCACGAGGGAGAGCATGGCGTATCCGGAGCTCACCAAGGCGCGGACCCGGTCTTTATCATTCGCACCATGTGCGGTTGCAATCGAGCTCATCAGTCCATTGCCGATTCCGAGGTCCGCGAAGCTCAAGAATGCGACGATCGACGTGATGGTAGCCCAAAGGCCAAAGCGGTCCTCACCGAGATACTCGTACGCGAGCGGTGTGGTGACAATTACTGTGAGGATTGAAGCAACTCTTGAAACAATACCCACCAGCGTAGCGCGCGCAATCTGGCGATGGCGCGCCCGACCCCACCTATCGCCTCCCTCATCTTTCGAATTCCGGGAGAACAGGTCTTTCGAGAGGGATCTTATGATTTTTTGAAATTCCATGAAGATGCTCGATTGGCTTGCCTGGGGACGCAGCGGTCCGACTTCACCGCAGCCTTCTAAGGCGAAGATATTCCCGTAAAAAAATGAGTGGCGATGCGCCGCCGAGCACATCCTCGACATTTTGCGGTCGCTTATAGAACGTTTGCGAAAGCTCGGATCCAGGCCGCGCAGTAATCAATCTGTGGGTCAGCGTGTTTGAAAGATCGATGTATGGAGCGTTCGATTTATAGGCCAGAATTGCCATAATCGATTGATCGTGCCGATGATCCCTGAACTCGGGATGATTTGGTTTTCCCATTTTATTTTCCATATCCGTCAGGCAGCGGGGATCTTCTGCGTAGCTTTGCCACACGTCCAAAAATTTGAAGGCCTCGTTGGTTGGCCTCCACAGGCTCCAAGTCATCAGCAACGGCTTGCTCCGCAGCAGGTGGGTGTCGGCACCCATCAGCGTAAGACAGTCGCGCTTAGTCCAAGCGCCTATCGTGCCAACGTGAGGTACCGATGGGCCCAACAGAAAACCGGAGGCGGTGCCATTTACCATCGAAACGAGGCTTCTTGGATATCCCGCGAACTGGTAATATGCTGTTCGACCTGCGTCGCTATAAAGCACCACGTCGTCGGACTGCAGAGACTCGAGGGCGCGACGGATCAGGTACGGCTTCCAGAGCCAGTAGCCTCCTCCGCGCTTTTGCTCCAATATCGCCTTATTTCGCTGCGCAAAATCTGACCCCCCCAAGTCCGCCGGACCGAATACCGTGCCATGCGCGAACCCAGCGGCTAAAGCACTTGAAGCAAGCGCTTCGGCCTGAGGCGCGAAGTCCGGGGTGGCGAAGGTGATTAGGTGGAGCTTCATCGATCTTCAGTTCCTAGCGCACGGCGACAGTCTTCAAACGCTGTGCTGGCGCCGCGATCGAACGCGCGTGGCTGCTCCTTGCCCTAGTTAACCAAAACATACCAATCATCCCATTTGGAAATACCTTCGAAATGGCGGCGGTAGCCGTGCCGCTCGAGCAGGGCTTTGATGTCGTTCCGGCTAGGGAGATAGTTGTGTTCGACCGTAATTACCTTGATACGCCAGTGACCGAACGGGAAAGCCTCAAGGATCGAGAGCTCGCTCCCCTCAGTATCGATCGACAGGTAATCGATATCTCTGGGCGCGTTGTGTTTTTCGAGCAGGTCGTGTAATGAGATGGTAGGCACGGTGTAAATTGTTCCATTCTTCCGCGTATCGGCATGATGGTCGTCGGTCCCGAAAGATACAATGGTCGACAATTCAGCCCGATCCGCCAAGTTGAACTCGACAATCGATCCGGTTGACGAATAAACGCAATCGGTATCGATGTTAACAGATCGATTGCGGAAGAGACCCTCATGCCAAACCCGACCCGGTTCAGCTAAGATGCCGGTCCAACCAAATTCTTTTTCTAACAACCACGTGTTGCTTAAATGCTTACCGTCGGCCGCGCCAAACTCCACGAAAAAGCCGCTGCGCTTGAACCCGGTTTGCATCAGAACAAAAATGTCCTGCTTGAGTTGGGCCGGGCTTTCTCGCAATGCGCCATGCAATTTCAGCACTTCGTCCAGCAAAGCAGGGGCATCGGCCTCCAGTTTCGTAAGCTGATTCAATCGGGACACAGTGACTATCCCTAGGCCAAATTTCTTTGCCAATTTCCGTATCATAGGCTTCATTAGTATCGCTTTCCCATTCAGCGCGGGGATTGGCTCATTTTTCCGTAGATTGAAGTGCGCGAATGGCCATCGACTTCAACTCTCAGCAGCCGAGTAAACCCAGATTTGCTTTCTGATATTCCATCCCGCAATTCAAATCTCTACATTGGTAAGGATTGGCGCGGCTTACTTGTGTTTGACGCTCCCATCGGAAAAAGCAAATCTCTGTAAGAACTGCAGAAAACGTTTGCGTCACTGTCTTGCAAAGCTAGAAGCAAATGCTCAGCGACAATGAAATGTGTCAGTTTGCTATAATCCAAATTTGAACTGAAGATCGCCACCGCCAAACCCCCGATAACTCAAACTATCATATCTTGATTGTGCACCGGCAAATTGATCATCAGGCATCGACCGCCTCGATGAAAGCAGATCAGCTATCACTCACATGCGAACCACCGATCTCCGCGCCCAGCTCTTCGATCTCCACGCGCAATGCGTCATATTCCGCGCGTTTGCGTACAAGAAACCGCGCCGCGATCGCGCCCTTCTCAGCGATGCCCCGGGGCGTAATGACGTAAATATAAGCCTGCTTGGTGCTGGAAGCGCTGAACCTCGCGACCTTCACCAGGCCGCGCTCAGCAAGCGCACGAAGCATGTAGTGGGTGGCACCAAGGCTAATACCCAGTTCCTCGGCCATCTGGCGCTGGGTGATATTCGGATTGGCATTAATCAGCCGCAGCGCGCGAAGCCGGGCATCTTCGCGCAGCTGATGAGCTCGACTTGTCATGTCCCTTCGACGGCGTCACGGCTACCGCACGGCACGAGCATCGCTGCATACCGCGAACTATGTAATTCAGCAAGAGCGACCGAGATCTGCATTGCGTTCAATTTTGAACATTACAGCAGTATGCAGATGCTGCAACACGTTTCGCAAATCATTTCCAACTTGCGCCCATTTCACTCCCGCAAATGCGAGATCATGCCGGTTCGAAAACTCGCTGCACCGCACAACCGTGTCGGATCACCGCTATGTTTGCCTTGGTCCTTGCGGAATCTAGGTGATATCCCATAGGGGGCCCTCGCGAAACAGGTGCTGAAGGGCAAAAAGCATGGCCAACTGGTTTGTTGCGCAAGTGAAGCCTAATGGCGACAAAATCGCCAAGCGCAACCTTGAGCGCCAAGGCTTCCGAACATTTCAACCGATGGAAAAGCGGACGATTGCTAAATCTGGCCGGTTCGTGAATCAGATGAGGCCGTTCTTCACCGGCTACCTGTTCGTCTCCTATCCGACAGCTGCAGCGCCGTGGTCACTTGTGAATTCTACCTACGGGATTTCGCGCCTTGTCCGCTTCGGTGATCGTCCAGCCCTTGTGCCCAGCGACCTTATCGCTGAACTGCAAGCTGCCTGCGGCAGCGGGGACGTGATCATGCTGAAGCCGGAGATAGCGCTGGGCGTAATGGTCGAGGTCACCGCAGGAGCATTTACGAGCTTTGTAGGTCAAGTCGAACGTCTTTCGCCCGACCACCGGGCAATGGTCTTGCTCGACTTTATGGGTCAACACACTAGGGTCAATCTGCGTGCGAGCCAACTTCGGGTCGCTTCGGGTCGCACGAAGCCGTCGAAAGTCTTTCAATGACCAATATGTCCACGGTCGCCCCTGCAACTTGCGCAAGCAAGGATGGCGAGAACCTGGCGGAAATTGCGATCGGTTCTGGTGCTTTCGCTTTTCCGGGCGATCCGGTTGGGAAGGATGCCCTCAAAAGTACCAAGCCTGCTGCGTTGTCAACAACCAACGATGTGAACCAACCTGAGCAATCAAACTCCAAGCTTGAATCGGTCGGCTTTGCTGCGGTGCCTCTTCACCGTAAAGCTGAACTCCTGAAGCGCTTCGAGCTACCACTTTTGCTGATAGGAGCGTTTGGCCCCGCCTTGACGCTTTGGGCGGCATTCGGTCGCAGCTACGTTGCTGGCGCATTCTTCGAAACATCAGCTGCGCTGATAGTGTCCATCTCATTCTCATGGTACATTCTCTCGCGCCTCAAAGACCACGCAAATGCACGACATCTTTCCTATGTCCTGCCGGTGAATGTTCTTGTGGTCACAGGTGTGTTCACCGTGATGGCACTTTTGCGCATCCCCTATTCGGGTTCCTTTTTTTCGATGGGCGCATCGTTCGGAGTAGCAGCGAGCTTTCTTTTTGCTGTCTATGGCCGACGGCTTGTTAAGCCACACGTCATTGTTTCTGGCGGAAGGGCAAACGAGATTATGCTAACCGGGCAATACCTGCCCGCCCCTGCTGCCGGCGACCTTGAGCATGTTATCAAGACCGGTAGGCGCGATTGGGTGATCGTTGCTGATTTGCACTATCCCCATTCGGAAAACTACGAGCGCCTTTTCGCGAAAGCCGCGCTCGCGGGCGTTCCGGTTTATCATTTCCGCGAGATTGCCGAAATGCAGTCCGGTCAGGTCAAGATATCCCACCTCAGCGAAAACGAGCTCGGCTCGCTCATCCCTAACGTATCTTACACCTCGGTAAAACGGCTGATCGACATCCTGGCTGCGCTGTTGCTTATCCCCCTTTGCATTCCGATTTTTGCGATTTTGGCGCTTCTCATAAAGCTCGATTCTCCAGGAAGCGCGTTCTTTATTCAGGAACGCATGGGATTTCGGGGCAATACGTTCCGGATGATTAAATTTCGGACGATGCGCGAACGTATAAAGACTCATGGGGAGATCGAACAGCGCGAAGATGCTATGACGAAAGGCGAGGATGACCGGATCACACGGATTGGCCGGTTCCTGCGCAAGGTGAGGATCGACGAATTGCCCCAGGTCTTCAACGTGCTGCGTGGTGATATGAGCTTCATTGGTCCCCGGCCGGAGGCCTGTTCGCTTTCGGAATGGTATGATGCCGAGCTGCCGTTCTACTCCTATCGCCACATTGTTCGTCCCGGAATTTCCGGATGGGCGCAGGTCAACCAAGGGCATGTCACCGACGTCGCCGACGTCTTGGCGAAGCTCCGGTTCGATTTCTACTATATCAAGAACATCTCGCTATGGCTTGACTTGCTGATCGCCCTCAAGACCTTGCGGGTGATCGGGACCGGTCTCGGGGCAAGATAAAGGCTGGCCCTTTGAAAGCAGACAATAGAAAATGGGGCTATGCCAGAAGTCGGCTCTGATGGCTGTCCCCCGTCAGCACCAATGGCACAGATTTGAGGTCGTGATTTAAGGAGGTTTAGTTCTTCGTCGCAGTGACGAAGGAACGAAGATGAAGAACTAAACCTCCTTGAAAAATCCCGTCCAAGAAGGCCCCTGCCGAGCGGATGGTGAAGGAAAATACGAAAACCCCAGAGCTTTGACGAAAGGGCGGCGTAATGTGCTTTTGATTGGGCCGGGATCAGTACTAGCCAATCAGCGCGAACTCTGTTGCGGCGCGATGAGATCATCAGCTGTTCTTCGATCCTAACGTCTGGGAGGAAACGTGCCCCAGCATGTTAGCCATCACCCAATACCGGTTCCGCCCCTGCCGTTTTGCTAGCTCCCAGACCGTATCATCTTTTGGATCGTCACCGCCATTCTTAGGTGGGCGAATCGACCTTAAAGATACGTCGTGCAACGAAATGACCCGCTCAGGATCTAGGCTCGACCTCAGCCAAGGCCGAACACCTTGATCGCCTCACGTATTCAGCCACGAGCACCACGATAGACGCAATTGCTCCAGCTACAATATCCATAAGACTTGGCTGGCGCCCAAGCGCTAGTACCGCTTGGGATGCCTCTAAGAGAAAATTAAATACCAATAGGCCGGAAAATAGCAAAACCAATCTCTGATTGGGGAATGCGAATGTAGTCAGCGCAGTGAGTACAAAAAACGCCATGAAATGATTCAATTTGTCATTTTGAGCGCCAATCTGGAATATGCCTGGCGACAAATTCGCAATAATAAAGATCGCTAGAGCGCAGACAGTCAAAACTATTTGGCGCCATGTCATTCATCTTGACCTTTTCTCACCCGAGCCAAGAGCGGCCATGCCTGCCACCATTATTATTTTCAATTGCCTGGCCTAATCTGATTGATCAGGCACCCAAACGCGCTGCTAGCACACAAAAAGGGCCCGAGAAAACTTCCCGAGCCCTCCTTGGACCAACCAAAAATTCAGAAACTTAACCGCTGATAGGGAGTTCCCGCTCATCTTCGTCGCTCGCAATGACGATTGCGCCGATCACGGCAGCCGCTGCGATCACACCGATAATGATGCCGCTGCCTTCTGCCAGTTCGGCCTCATCACCGCTGAGAGGCGCAACAGCCGGGTTCATGGAAACCTGTGCGATAGCAGGCGCGGCCACGAGAGCTGCACACGCGAGACCAATCGAAAGCTTGCTCATCTTCATAGCGATTCTCCAGATACCTAATTCGTCAAACGCCTCTATAGCGAAGAACTGCCGCGCTGACAACACCCAATCCGTTAAGCCCGACATAGGGCCGCAAACACTAACATCGCCTTTACAGGCGTCTTTTCCCCGCACAGGGACCCTAGTTAATAGGATACGCCCCCTGATTACCATTCTCTGGCGAGTCCCTTTGACACATGACCTGGCCCACCTGCCGTCCAAAAGATGATACGGTTCAGGCAAAGCTGGTGGTGCGGTCCCGCAGAAGTTGGCAAAAAATCCAGCGTGGCCGCGAGGCGCCGCACAACGCATGCCGCGTTTGCCGGGAAACGCTGCTTGTCATGTCCGCCCGGTAGCGTGCCTCTTAACCGCCCGGGGACAATCGGGTTGGTTCATCGTTGTTTATGACAAGGTCCACGAGCAGGCCCGCTTAAGACACGACGTATGGCAAACCCGGCGCCCCTGCGATCACGAGCGCCGATCGGGTCTGGCCAGCGCGTCGGCCTTCAGCTTCGCGATCCGCGTCGTGCAAACCTCGTGCACAACGCGGCCGAGCTCTTCAATTTGTGCTCCGAGCCATTCAAGCTCATCCTTGCTGACCCGGTAGTGCTTCGAATAGCGCGCTTTGACGTAGGCATCCTTGAGCTTCTCGAACCGCGCGCGATCGCGCTTGTTCTCGCGCGGCCAAACATGGGTTAGACGAGGATCAATGCGCTCTGCCTGAGTGCGCAGAAAGCCGAGATTGTGAACGTGCGGCGTGTAGAACGTCGTAACCAGCAGGACGCAGTGGTACAGAAACTCTGTCGTCTGATGCAGATCGAAAGCTGCAGGCTTTAGGAAGCCACGGTCCTTGCCCAGCTGCGAGATCTCAAAACGCTGCATCGCAAGAGGAAACCACTCGTCGAAATACTCCTGCGCCATCCCCAGAGCCTGCGTCGGCGTCTTCGGCTTGGGCGTATGCAGTTCGGTGTCGTCGGACTGATAGACCGCGACCCCTTCGGCCTTCACATCCATGAAGAAATAGCGGCCATGGGCAAGCCCGTCGTTCACTTCCTGCAGGGTGTGGACGATGAAGTTGACCGGCGTCTGGAGCGTACCGGTTACGCCATATTCGCGCATCAGCCGCTCATCGAGCTTGACCCAATACTTCACCCGGTCAGTGAGCCGCTTGTCGTTCACGATGATAAGGAGATCGAAGTCCGAGCGGTAGCCCTTGGCGGTGTGCGGCTCGTCGACCCAGGTGCCGCGCGCATAGCTCCCGTAGAGGATGACCTTGAGGATGCGCCCGGCCTTTTTCCATTCGTGTTTGGCAAGGGCAAAGGCGTCGTCGAACTCCTCGAAGATCAGCTGCACCACGCGCTCCAGCTCGCGCTGCTTTTGCGGGGGCAGATGATCAAGGTCGCTGCGCATGGTCGGGCGAGTGTAGCAAAGGCAGACTCACGCTGCACCTTTGTTCTTACTCTCTTTATTCAAACAAGCATTTGCCGCGCCGTCATCACCAGGACCCCAGCCAATTCGCGCTCCCCGCCCTGCTATTTTGAAAGCGAAGCGAGGAACGCGCTGACACAATTGCCACCCCTGGCCGCGGTATTTTCCATGGTGTCATGGGTTGATGGCTGTGCCCTGACACCCAATGCCGCGAAGGGTCCTAACTCACCGAACTGGGTGTCGATCGGCTCGGTCTTACTTTGTCCTGAAGGCCCTGAATCATTTCGTTTTGCCGGCAGTGCCTGATTTGGACATGCGCGTGCCCGGCTTCCTGCCAAGACCGTTCATTTTGGCCAATACGCGGCGCCTTTCAGCATAGTCAGGTGCAACCATGGGGTAATCAGCTGGCAGCCCCCACCGCGCCCGGTATTCCTCGGGCGTCATGTCAAAATTGGTGCGAAGATAGCGCTTGAGCATCTTCAGTTTCTTGCCGTCCTCGAGGCATACAATGTAATCAGGCTTCACCGAATTGCGGATCGCGACCGCCGGCTCCGGCTTTGGCTCTTCCACCACCGGCGTTTCGCCAAGGTTTGATAGTGCGCTGTACACTTTGGTAATTAGCAAGGGCACATCACTCACCGCAACATCGTTATTGCTGACATGCGCTGCAACAATGTCACCTGTCAGGGTGATCAGAGTTTCGGACAGGACGTTCTGATTTGCTTCCATGCTACATTACGCTCTCTGGACAATTTGCAGATAGGTCCAACCATGAACGAACCCATGGATCATGACAACTTGAAGAGGAAAAACATTACGCGGACCTCCGCTATCCTTAACCGTTCTCGGTCGAGGTCTGTGGGCATCGCTCTGCGCAAAAAGTATCCGAGGCGATGCCCACCTTTGCGTTCGCGGTCAGCATCACGTTTCCAGCTTTGACTACTGGGCGTCGGGCCAGCAGATGCGCGACATTCGAAAAAAACTATAACCGAAATGACCCATCCACCGACCCAAGCCAAAGCCTGGTCATTGCCGCGGATTTTGTGAGTCATGATCCCGATAATTCACGCATGGTGGTCGACGCTGATCAACCTTGGGCAGCGACGCTTGGCGGATGTCGCAGCATTTGGGCGCAGGGGTTGAACGAATGCTGGGTGACCAGGCAAGGTCACAACAACAGCCTGCATCAGATCTGCCAAGCCGCGCTATTGATCGAAGGACCGTAGTCCGATGCTCGCAGTCCGTCGAACGGACCTAGCCGGTGGACGGGTCTGATGGTGAATGCCCGGTCGGGGTAAAAGGTGATGGTTGCGGCAGCACCCGCGCGATCGCGGGAACGGAGATGTCGGCGATTTTGCATCATCGCTGATCGCTCTTTCATTGTCATGACGACTTTAACCGTTCCGGCGATCGCGGACAGTCCAGGCTCGAAGGGGAAGCGCTCCGAGCCCGCTACGCCGCTTGCGCAGGGACGGTCAGCATCTCTGGACAACGCTGCCGAAAATCCTGCGGCATTGCGACGCTACCGGTTTTCATTTGGCTAAGAGATGGTTTTCACCGTCTCGGACAGCTGCGCAAATCAGACATGACAGCAAGGCAGGCATCGAACAGATCGTCTGTTTCGCAGCAATGGCTGAGTGGTCAAGATAGACCGGATGTGAGGAACATCGGTTTTTTTGAATCGTGATCGTTTGACCAAAAATTAATTCGCCAAGGGTACGACGTTTTTCTCCGAGGAGGAAGAACCTTGCGCTCGATCATTATCCCTATGCTAGCCATCACAGGTGCGTTCGTGCCGCTGAGCTCGCTGGCCGCGAAAGATGCCTCCGTGTCGACTTCGATCAGGCTGGTCGTGCCCGAGATATGCAACGTCAATGCAGAAACGTTCACAATTGCCGAGAGCGGTGAGATCGTCGGGTCGGTTCAGGAATATTGCAACACCAGCACCGGCTTCCAGATTGCGGTGAGTCATCGGCCACTCGACTTCAGCGAGCGCGCTTCGCTACAATATGGTGGACAAACGACAAGCCTCGACAGTTCTGGGTTTTCGATCGTGGCTAACCGTAGCGGCCAAAGGCTTGCGCGGGTTGCCGTGAAGCTCGACGCCAGCCAGCTAAAGCAGCCGCTGGCCATAGCGTTCTCCGTCATTCCGATCTGAAGGCATTTCCAGCTAAGCTGGTGCGGCGCAAAACGCTTCGGGTTGCAATTCACCCTAACGTGCTTCGACAATCCGCGATTATAGGCCCGGCGAAACGCTCAACTCGCCGTTACGGTGACCTGAACCCGGTCCGAATAATTCCCGGCCCGGGCGTTAAAGGGCCTGACTTGCACCTGGAGGGGGTGAAAATCGCCCAGCGCATTGGTTCCCTGCGGGATCTGTGCGGCAATGGCGCCCGCAACACTTACACGCTGCTGATTCATCCACAATTCGTAGGGAATCCGGCCGCGGACCTCCGAGTGAACCAGCGCGCCCCCGTTCTCGGACTCGAAGCGAACGGTGTAGGCCGAAGTGCTCCACACGCGGACGCCAAAGCGTTCCGAAACATTAAGCTGCTCGGGATCAAGATCGCCCAGATCAATGCGTGCGACTGGATCTGTGCCCGTCGCGCCGACGACCCGAACCTCGGCCGCTGGCGGTATGATGATCTGGATCGTCAGCGGCAAACTATCGAGCACCTGGCCCGCATCGTCTACCAGTTGGATCAACAGGTCTTCTATCTGCCGCCCCGATTGCGCGCCCCAGCCGGTCGGAATGCCAAGCTGAAACGGCAGGCTGATTCCATTACGTCCTGTCGGCAGCTGGGCGATCCTCAAGTCACTACGAAACGAACCCGGCGCAGTTTCGCGCGGCAGGATTTCCAGTGCCTGACCTTGAGATTGGAGGGTGAAACGCAGCGGATTGATTGATGGCGAAATACTCAGGCGAGCAACCCGAATGGTGGCGCTGCACCTTGCGCTTTCCTGTGCGCCATTACGGATCCTCACCTGAAACGGTTCTATCGTAAGATCCTGCCGGCCGACAACGATATCCTGGACGAATACAGTCTGGGCAGCTTCGACGAATTCCGGTGCACACGTCGTCTGGGCGGATGCCGCGCAGGGTAGAACCAGAGCAAGTCCGGCGACCAATCCTGAAGATCGTAGATTCATGGCGCTCTCCTACGGGTTTGACGGCAAGGTGATCGGACCCATCCGGATGATCGGGTTCGTTTTTTCCGGTATTTCTATCACGAATGTCCGATCCGATCCGGTAAGGCGAATTTCGTAACGCTTGCCCGGCGCGAGCCCGAACAGGCCAAAACGGCCAGCCGCGTTTGTGAAGAAAGGTGCGCCATCGAGAGGCTCGCCCGTCTCCAAATCAACAATCACCCCCGCAGACACCGCAACCGGACCGTTTTCATCGATCAGCGTTCCGATCAGGCTGACGTAGTTTTCGTCGCCAACAATGATCGCATAGCCGCTCTTGTACGGCGGCTCTACCAGAACGGTGCCGTCCCCGACATCAAAACTGTTATTCGGATCTGCTGCGTCGTATTGAACGTTTTGCGCGCTGTAGGCGGCCAGATCGCCCTGCAGAGCGGAACCGAACGGACCGCTTTGCGCATAGTACTGACCGGTCCTCAGGCTGCGGCCGGTGATGACATTCTGGTCGTCGATCGCCGAATTGGGTTTCGCAAGCAGGAACGCGCTGTTGATAGGCCTGCCAATGCCGAACTGACCACCCGCCACGGCGATCGAAGTCCCGATCTGGATGCGAGCGCGCTGTTCTTCGGTGATGCCTCCGATGGAGCCGCCACGCGAGGTCAGATCGGCGCGCGCGCTGAAGCGGTTCGCTTCATATTCGAGTTGTGCGTCCGCCCTTGTATCATCGCCAAATTGCGAAATGCCGAAATCATAACCGAACGCACCAACGTCATTGTCGGCCCCTCTGGAGACATTGGCCCGGAAATTGTTGAACCGGCTGCGATATTCCGCCGCTGCGCGCGTGCTCCTGCCGAGCGCCAGCGCGATCCCCACGCGCACGCCGAATGCGCTGCGCGTTTGGGTCTTCAAACCATATTCCGCCCCGGCAGTTAGCCGCAACCTGTCATTGAGACGATGATTGAAGTCGAAAAATAGGCTGTAATCATTGGGGAAAGGGCCACCAGTGAAATAGGTGGCTCCGAATGTTCCGAGCGTATCGATGCTGAAAGAGCGTGTGTAGGTTGCGGTAAACGAGAGAAGATCGAAGTCGATCGGCAAGAGATTGTTGAGATTGGTGAAACCGGCGGACTCGTAGCTGACATTGAAGGCAACCTCATTCGAGCCTGCAATACCGCCTCCGTCCGAATACCGGTAGCCGGCACGCAGTGCCATACCAGCTTCACCGGACGAGCGGCTAGCTGCGACTTCGAGTTCCACCACGCCCGGAATGAACTGCGGCACCGATATGACGTTCGCCCCGGCAACCTGTACCGTTTCACTGACCTGGAGTGCGCCGCCGACGATCAGATTTTCCGAGAAGGCACGCCGGTAGAGGCCGGAAAGAGCGATATTGTCGGTGTAATTGGGTTCAAACCCCAGATTGTCGGATAGCACGCCGACCCCGAGTGAATACTCGACTTCTCCTGCTTCAAGAGGCAGGCTCTCGAAGAAAAAGTCATAGGCAATGACCTGCTCCTGACCGAAAGAATCACGCACCACCAGTTCGATATCGTTCGATCCCTGCTGGATCGGCAGGCTCGAAAGGTCGTACGTCCCGGCATCCAGTTGCAAGCTTTCGACGACGGCTCCGTTGACCCGGACCTCGACAGTCGAGCGATTGTTCAAAAAGATCTGCCGACCGTTCAAACGCAGCGCCGACAAACCAGGTTCGAACAGGCGGCGCCGTCGTTCCACGCCAATCCCTGCAATTTGCGGGATGGTGAGAATGGAGAGGGTATCCAATCGCAAGTCGCCCGCCGAATAGCGCCGGAATGAGTCCGGATCATCGTAAACCAGACGTGTGCTGCGCCGCACGAACCTGTAAGAATCTCCGAACTGGTCGGTAAATGCGCCATCATATTCAGCAACGACACCTCCGGCGCGGGTCGCGCCCGCCAGGAACAGGTCAGGCGTTTCGGTCCCAAAGCGTGTCGAATAATCCGCATTGGCAATGACGTTGAGGTACGAGCTGAAGCTGGCAGGCACCGTGCGCTCGAGTTCAGTCCGGTTGCCACTGTCGCGACCGGGGATCAGTGTCTGTATCTCGCGATATTCCGGCGGCACTTTGGTGACCACCAGTTCAAGTTGGCTTGTGTTGAATACAAGCTCGAAACCGGCAGCGCGCAACTGTTCTGCCGATACAAATGGCTGGCCCGAAACCACTGCCGACAAGGCTGAACGGCCCTCAGGGTTGAGAATTTCTGCGAGTTCTCGCTGCAAATCTTCGGTTTGCACGCGCACGTCACCGCCGTTTGCACCGACCTCGATGAGAACGTCGCCATAGGCACGCCTCTGGGAAACGAGCGGCACGGTAAATGTTACCGCGCGCTGTCTTGCTGCCATCGCAGGCGCGGGAGAAGCACCCTGCTCCTGTGAATTCCGCGCCGTCTCCTGCGCGTGCGAGGCTGATGCCAGGCACATGGCAGCAAGGCACGAGCCCAAGCGCAGATAGTTTGTCACCCCCCCCATAGGATTCAGCTAGAGCTCGATGTTCAACCGGATCGTCTCGGTGACGAGCGTTTGTTCGATCGGAATGAAAAATTGCCGTGTCTTGCCAGGGCCGACGACACCCACGCCCGTATGCTGCGAAACCTCGCGACCTGACAATTTCAGCTCAAAAACTTCGCCCTCGGCCGTTTGAGCAGTGATTGTCCAGTTTGCCCGGCCTGCAAAATAGTAACGCGATCCATCATTCCCGAGATCGACCAGCAGTCCCCGTTCGGTCTCAGCGACTGTTTGTGAATTCTCGCTACCGGCATCGGCAGGCGGCGTGTCAGCAGAATTTTCGGCGGCATCGTCAGCCTGCTTTGGCCTTTCCACGTATCGCGCCTCGCGCACCGCAGGCTGTGGATTGGTTCCGTCAGGAACCACGTTCACCAGAACGTTGTAGTTCACCACAACCTGGACCTGGTTTTGACCCTCATCGAACGCGACCGGCACCTGGCGGATCGCAAGGTAGTAGATTTGCGAAGCGTCCAGCGCTTCTTCACCGACATACTGAATCCGGAAGACCTGCTGGGAATTGGCTTCGATCACGGATTGTGGCGGAAACACAAGGAATTGCTCGTCAGCAGGGGTCAGCGCCAGCTCGCCGGTCAATGATACATCGCCGCGCATCATCTGCACTTCGTAGGCAATCGCCCGGTCTGCGTCATTGGTCAGTTCCACCCGACCGACCGAAGCACGACCCGTTGGCGTCATATCGATAATCATCGGAGATACCCGCGACGCCATCGCAGCGTTCGGAAAGGTTGTCGCAAGGCTAAAAAGGCACAGGGCCATGAGCGCCCGCGAGCGCACCCCAAAAGGATAGACCAAGTTCAAACTCCCCCGTTAATCCGGCGTTTGCATAGGCGGAAAACCTAGAACGCTTCAACCTCTTTGGGAATGGCCTCACGACCACCAATGCATTCCGACATAGCGCGCTACTAGCACACTCACTCCACCAAGCTGACCAACGTTCAACTCCGAGGCGCATCTCTAGAGGGCCCGCGCAGGCGATTGTGACCGCGTAGGGTATTCATTCGCGCAGCGCGTATGATGCACGGCTTGGATACAAAAAGGGGAGGGGCCAGCCCCTCCCCTTTTCAATTCATCACAGCGTTGAAATCAGATCGCCGCAACCGTGAAGGTCACCGTTTCGGTGTAGGTGCCCGCGACCGGACGCTTGTTGTTCACGTTGGGGGCTTCGTAGCCGACGACCAGCTGGTAGTTGGCATGGAATTCGCCAGTCGGCTGAGCTGCCGCGTTGATGGCACCCGGGGCCTGAACGCGCGGCTTGTACGAGCCCACACCCGCAAAGTTGGTTGCCCGGTCCGGGGTCAGCGTCAGATCGTAACGGATCTGGTTGGTGAACTGGTTGGTATCAGTCACCGGGGCGTTGGTCTTGAGGGCGCGGTTCAGGGTGTTGATCGAGAACGTCGCATCGGTGTTGCAGCTGATGTAAATCGTCTGCGGGCTCGACGGAGCCGGATTGTCGAGGAGCAGCGCGCCTTCGCCCGGATCTTCGTTGATCGACAGCGGACCGAGGTCGATGTTGGTGGGATTTTCCATGCTGCACTCGGGAGTGACGGTGGCATTGATGTCAAAATCTTGCGTGTCGCTCGGAGCGGCAAAAGCGGAGGTGCTGAACAGTGCGGCCGTGGCGGTCGCGAAAATGATCTTCTTCATATAAAATCTTCCCCAATTGAGAAATTCTCGGCGAGCACCACAATCGCAATTCCAGCCAATGCAGCGCATCTGGATGAGCAATTTCTGGTCCAACGCCCCGCGATGAAGATCATCGTTTTCTTCGAGACGCCTGGCCAAGCGGGCCGCGTTTTCGGCCCCCCTTTGCTCTGATTGATGAGTTAGCTAAATTTTAACCTTCTGAACAGCCCCAATGTCGAGCTTCGCCAGACCCGCGCCGGATTGGGACAATTGACTGGCCCTTTGTAACCAAATCGCATCCGGTTGACCGCACCCTGATCGCCCGCGACGCAGCGACAGGCGGACCCCGGCCCGCAAGGCGCGCAAACCCGCTTTTTTTCCGTGTGATCGGGTTACGCTGGCCGACGTAAGCGCTTCCAATATCAGCCACCGTTTTGCATGCCGGTCAGGACTGCGATCGCTTGCATCCGGGAAGGCTCGTCTTTTGCGGTTTCGCGATTGAATCTGACTGGGCTCAGTTTGCCGACATTGCCCGCGTAACGTTTGCCATCACGCCGTGCGCTCGCCAGCCATTGCGTTGGCTAACCCATATGATTGTTGGTCTTGCATGGTGTTGCCTCGAGCTTCGTTGTTCGAGGCGCGTAAATCCCGGTCGCAATCTGGCCTCTTGATGCGTGCCGGCGAATGCGCGGAAAGCCCGCGAATCGCATCTGCCGAGTGAGAGAGCGGCGTTCTAAACCGGTGAAGAGGAGCTCAGGCCCTTCAGAGGCCTGCCTGGATCGTGATAATCACAAGAAAAGCTGTCATCGCCCATGCGATCAGAAGGGCAATGATCTCTATCCGCAGCGCGAGCGAAGGCGGCTCATCATCTTGCCCCCAGTCTTTCATCGGCAGCGATGCCCACGCCAATAGCGATCCCACTTTTCTGCCATCTTCATTCCCACCATCGCGCAGGAAAGGTCACCGCCGATCGGCGAGACGCACCACGCAGCAGTGCGATTGCCGCCGCCCGAACCATTTGAAAGGCAGCGCATGGCCGGCCCCTTGACCGTGACATGACCGTGCGGGCCCAGTCCGGTTTTCTGACCTATCAGACGCACCAGAGCATCCCGCGCTGCGATGGCTGTGGCGTCTGGGCAAGGATGGCGAAGGCTGCACGAACCATCCATTTCACGCGCCGCGATGCCTGCCAGCCTGATCCTTGGCCCTTCCTCGCACCAGATGGGTCCGTCGCCATCCCACACAGCCGTTGGCGTGCAGATGAAAGCCTCACCTGCCGGTACCGCTGCGAGGAGAAGAAAAGCGAACATGAAAAACCGATTACCCCGACGAATTTGTTTGCGCTGCATGTCCGCGGGCTAAAGCGGCAGACATAATTGGCACGCCGTAACGCTATGTTCACGGGCACCAATCCGTCCTGCAAGTCAAGCCCGACCAGTGTTGGCGTCGCGAGTCTTTCGGTACGATGCACGTTCTTCACATGGGCGCACATGAACCATCGCAAGCCATGCGGCCATACCCGGACAACCCGCCGCTTTTGTCCGTCTGCGCGCCAGCTTGCGACGCTGCCAAATCCTTGTTGCCTCAAGGCTTTCTGATGGCCTTTTAGTGCGCCTTGCGAACGCAGCCGATGAGCGGTTGCGCAAATCCGGGGCAAACCATGAGCATCATTCCCATCCGGTCTGAAGCCTCGTCACGCGGCGCACGGATGCTGCGCACCGCCTTGGGTCCCGAGGTCACCCGTTGGCTGGAGGAGCCGACGGTAATCGAAGTGATGCTCAATCCGGATGGCCGGTTGTGGATCGATCGGCTCGGCTCCGGCCTTGCTGCCACCGATTGCCGGATGTCGGCCGCCGATGGCGAACGCATCATCCGGCTTGTCGCCCATCATGTCAGTGTCGAAGTTCATGGCCGGGCCCCGCGCATCTCGGCCGAACTGCCCGAAGGCGGCGAGCGCTTCGAAGGCCTGCTGCCGCCGGTGGTTGCCGCGCCCAGTTTCGCGATCCGCAAGCCGGCGGCCGCGGTCTTCACGCTCACTGACTATGTTGCTTCAGGCATCATCTCTGATTGCCAGGCACAAGCTCTTGCCGCCGCCGTTTCATCGCGGAAGAACATCCTCGTTGCCGGGGGGACGTCAACCGGCAAGACCACCTTAACCAACGCACTGCTCGCCGAGATTGCTGGGTCCAAGGACCGCGTTGTCCTGATCGAGGACACGCGCGAGCTGCAGTGCGCAGCGCCCAACCTCGTATCGCTGCGAACGAAGGATGGCGTCGCAAGCCTGTCCGACCTTGTCCGCTCCGCGCTGCGCCTGCGCCCCGACCGCATCCCGATCGGCGAGGTGCGCGGCGCCGAAGCGCTCGATCTACTCAAGGCCTGGGGGACCGGACATCCGGGAGGGATTGGCACCATCCATGCCGGCTGCGCGCTCGGCGCGCTACGGCGGCTTGAGCAGCTGATCCAGGAACGCGTGATGACTATCCCGCGCACGCTGATCGCCGAGACGATCGACGTTATCGCAGTGCTCGTGCGCGACGGCGCAGGACGCAAGCTGTCCGAACTGGCTGAACTCCGCGGTCTCAATGCGACGGGCGAATACATCCTCGCACCTTTTCCCACCAAGCAAGGAGATCCATCGTGACGTGTGCCATGTCGCGGGCGCGCTCGGGCCTGCCCACCTTCGTCCTTTCTGCCTATGCGGCGCTGGTCATTGCCACGCCCGCGCATGCCGCGGGCTCTTCGATGCCCTGGGAAGCGCCTTTGCAGGCGATCCTCGAATCCATTCAGGGGCCGGTCGCCAAGATCGTAGCGGTGATCATCATCATCGCCACCGGTCTGGCGCTTGCCTTCGGTGATACATCAGGCGGGTTTCGGCGACTGATCCAGATCGTCTTCGGACTATCGATCGCCTTTGCCGCATCCTCGTTTTTCCTGTCGTTCTTCTCTTTCGGCGGCGGGGCGCTGGTCTGATGGCGCGCGCCGTCTCCGGATTGCCTGATGGCTTCGTGGTCCCGGTCCACCGTGCGCTGACCGAGCCTATCCTGCTGGGCGGAGCGCCGCGGGGGCTGGCGATTGCCAATGCCACGCTGGCAGGCGCAATCGGACTGGGCCTTCAGCTCTGGGTAGCCGGTCTGGTGGTCTTCGCAACGGGACACATGGTCGCGTTCTGGGCGGCGCGGCGCGATCCCGACTTCGTGGACGTCGCGCGGCGGCATCTGCGCTTCCCAGCGCACCTTGAGGTCTGAACCATGCTGTCCTTGCGCGAATACCGGAACACAGCCGATCGGCTTGCAGATTTCCTGCCCTGGGCAGCATTGGCCGCGCCCGGCGTCGTCCTCAACAAGGACGGTAGCTTTCAGCGCAGCGCACGCTTCCGCGGACCCGACCTTGACAGTGCGACGCCCGCCGAACTGATCGCGACCACCGCGCGCCTCAACAGCGCACTGCGGCGCCTCGGATCTGGCTGGGCGATATTCGTCGAAGCCTTACGCCGTCCGGCGCTGGATTATCCTGTCTGTGATTTTCCCGATCCGGTCTCTGCGCTGGTCGAACGCGAACGTGCCGCGCAGTTCGCTGAAGACGGCGCGCATTTCGAAAGCCGATATTTCCTCACATTCGTATGGTTGCCGCCTGCCGAAGAGGCAGCGCGCGCGGAGAGCTGGCTTTACGAAGGCAAGGCCGAAAAGGGTGTCAATCCGCGTGAATTGCTGGCCAGCTTTGTTGATCGCACCGATCGGCTAGTGCGCCTGTTCGAGGGCTTCTTCCCCGAGATCGCCTGGCTCGATGACAGCGAGACATTGACCTATCTTCATTCGTGCATCTCAGCGCGTGCGCAAACGGTCCGGGTTCCCGAAACCCCGATGCATCTCGATGCCCTGCTTGCTGACCAACCGCTGGCCGGCGGA
Organism: Erythrobacter sp.; assembly: GCA_009993605.1. Classification (GTDB taxonomy): domain Bacteria; phylum Pseudomonadota; class Alphaproteobacteria; order Sphingomonadales; family Sphingomonadaceae; genus Qipengyuania. The sequence continues at coordinate 11,550 of JAACTB010000018.1, read as the reverse complement.
CTTGAGCCGCGCCTGGGCTCGGCGCATCTGCGCACATTGACCATAACCGGCTTTCCGAGTGCAACCTTTCCCGGCCTGCTCGATGACCTCAACGCCCTGAACTTTTCCTACCGCTGGTCGACGCGTGCGATCATGCTCGACAAGAGTGATGCGACGCGGCTGCTCACCCGGATCCGGCGCCAGTGGTTCGCGAAGCGCAAGTCCATCGCCGCAATCCTCAAGGAGGTCATGACAAATGAAGCCGCGGTGCTGGTCGACAGCGATGCGGCCAACAAGGCCGCAGATGCCGATGTCGCGCTTCAGGAACTCGGCGCCGATCATGTCGGAATGGCGCTGGTCACCGCAACAATTACGATGTGGGACGAGGATGCTGCGCGTGCTTCCGAAAAACTGCGTCTCGCCGAAAAGGTCATCCAGGGACGTGATTTCACCTGCGTAATCGAAGGCATGAATGCAATCGAGGCATGGCTCGGATCGCTGCCGGGTCATGTCTATGCCAATGTCCGCCAGCCGCCGATCTCCACGCTGAACCTGGCGCATATGCTGCCGCTGTCGGCGGTCTGGGCCGGACCCGAGCGCAACGCGCATCTGAACGCTCCGCCGCTGTTATATGCCAGAACCGAAGGGTCGACCCCATTCCGTTTCTCGCTCCATGTCGGCGATGTCGGACACAGTCTGGTAGTCGGCCCGACCGGAGCGGGCAAATCGGTGCTGCTCGCCATGATGGCCCTCCAGTTTCGCCGCTATGCGAAGGCGCAGATTTTCGCATTCGACTTCGGCGGTTCGATCCGGGCAGCAACGCTCGCCTGCGGCGGCGACTGGCAGGACCTTGGATCAAGCCTGTGCGAGGACGGTGCGGAGGCCGTGCTGTTGCAACCGCTAGCCCGGATCGACGAGACTGCCGAACGCAATCAGGCCTCGCAGTGGCTGCAGGCAATCCTTGCATCGGAAGGTGTGACCATCAATCCTGCGATCAGGGATCATCTGTGGTCGGCGCTGACATCGCTTTCGAGCGCGCCGGTGGCCGAGCGTACGCTGACCGGCCTTGCCGTCCTGCTGCAATCGCACGCCCTGAAACAGGCGTTTGCGCCCTACTGCGTCGGCGGCCCCTTCGGACGGCTGCTCGATGCGGAATGCGAGCGGCTTGGCGACGCCAGCTTTCAGGCTTTCGAAACCGAAGGGCTGACCGGTTCAGCCGCAGCGCCTGCGGTCCTGTCCTATCTGTTCCACCGGATCGAAGGGCGACTCGACGGATCGCCCACGCTGATCATTATCGACGAAGGCTGGCTCGTCCTCGACAGCCCGGCCTTTGCTGCGCAATTGCGCGAGTGGCTCAAGACGCTGCGCAAGAAGAATGCGAGCGTGGTCTTCGCCACGCAGAGTCTTGCCGATATCGAGCGTTCGGCGATTGCCCCAGCCATCATCGAAAGCTGCCCGACCCGGATATTCCTGCCCAATGAGCGCGCTCTCGAGCCGCAGATCCTGAGCATCTATCGCCGCTTCGGGCTCAATGATCGCCAGATCGAGATTCTGAGCCGGGCAGCACCCAAGCGCGACTACTACTGCCAGTCGGCGCGCGGCAATCGCCTGTTCGAACTCGGTCTCGGCGAGGTAGCGCTCGCCTTCACCGCCGCCTCATCGAAAACCGACCAGCTCGCCATTTCGCGCATCCTTGAAAGCGCAGGACGCAGCGGTTTCGCCGCAGCCTGGCTCGGGCACCGCGGTCTCGATTGGGCCGCCGATCTGCTGTCCGCATCGGACCAGCCGCCCCATCCGCTTGCCCTCACCGATGGAGACCGCCCGTGACCAATCAACCTTGCCTGCGCCGCGTGCTGGCGAGCGCCGCGCTTATCTGTGCTTTTTCTAGCCCTTTAACAGTCGTACCCGCCCAGGCCCAGTTCGGGGGCATCGTCTATGATCCTTCGAATTATGCGCAGAACGTGCTGACAGCGGCGCGCACCCTCGAGCAGATCAACAACCAGATCCGCATGCTGCAGAATCAGGCCAACGCGCTGATCAACCAGGCGCGAAATCTGGAAGGCTTGCCGCTGACAGTGCTTGAGCCCCTGCAGGCCCAGATCCGGCAGACGCAGCAACTGCTCAACGAGGCCCAGCGCATCGCCTATGATGTGCGCAGCGTCGAAGCGGCCTTTGATGCGCAATACCGGACCGCTGCGCTGGCCGCCTCGCAGCAGGCCATGATCGAAGGCGCCGAGTCCCGCTGGCAGAACAGCGTCGCCGGCTTCGAGGATGCACTGAAGGTACAGGCGGGCGCGGTCGGCAATATCGAAGGTTCGCGCAACGCGGTCAGCAATCTCGTCAGCGCCAGCCAGTCGGCCACCGGCGCCCTCCAGGCAGCGCAGGCCGGCAATCAGCTCCTTGCGGTTCAGGCAGGGCAACTGGCCGATCTGATTGCTACGCTGGCAGCAATGGGCCGCGTCCAGTCCCTCGAGGCCGCTGAGCATGCGGCAACCCGAGCGCAGGCGCGCGAACAGCTGCGGCGCTTCCTCGCAAGCCGGTCCGCCTCCGCTTCGGTCAGCGAGTAATCAGCCATGGACGGGAAACCTCTCGCGCGTGTCGGCGCTGCCGTCTTTGTCGGCCTTGCTTTCGCGATGACACTTGTGCAGCTTCGCGAAGAGCCCGCCGTAACGGCTGGCGATGCATCGGGCCTGCAATTGCCCGGTCGTGATCCGCTTCCCGAACAGCTCAGGGCCTGCGCCGTCATGGGCGAAGCGGCTCTGTCTGCCCCACAATGCCGCGCGGCCTGGGCCGAAAAACGCCGCAGATTCCTCGGCGTCGAACATCCCGAAGCCTTTTCGGACCTCCTTGATCAGGCGCATCCGCCAGCTTCGCAGGGCCTGATGCCTTATGCGGCCCGCGAACCGTCAGGGGAGCACTGAGATGGGCGGCACCGGCGTCATTGATCGCTTCCTTGAGATCTTCTCCCAATACATCGACAGCGGCTTCGGGCTGCTGTCGGGCGAGATCGCCTTTATTGCTACCACCCTGATTGTGATCGATGTGACCTTGGCCGCCCTGTTCTGGAGCTGGGGCGAGAATGACGACCTTATGGCAAGGCTCGTTAAAAAAACGCTCTTTGTCGGCATCTTCGCTTACATTATCGGCAACTGGAGCGCGTTCGCTAATATCGTGTTCGAGAGCTTTGCCGGTCTTGGGCTCAAGGCAAGTGGGTCCGGACTTGGTGCCACTGACCTGCTGCGTCCTGGCCGGGTGGCGCAGGTCGGGATTGATGCCGCCCGGCCCCTGATCGAATCCATCGCCGATCTCACCGGCTATGTCGGCTTCTTCGAGAACTTCCTGCAGATCATCATCCTGCTCCTCGCTTGGGCGGTTGTGATCTTCGCCTTCTTCATTCTTGCGATCCAGCTGTTCGTCACGCTGATCGAATTCAAGCTCACCACGCTGGCCGGCTTTGTGCTCATTCCCTTTGGCCTGTTCGGCAAGACCGCCTTCATGGCGGAACGTGTGCTCGGCAATGTCGTCTCCTCGGGCATCAAGGTGCTGGTGCTTGCAGTCATCATCGGGATCGGATCGACACTCTTTGCCGAATTCACCAGCGCCATACCCGGCGAGCCAACAATCGAGGATGCGCTGGCCATTATCCTAGCGAGCCTGACCTTGCTCGGCCTGGGTATCTTTGGTCCCAGCATCGCCAACGGCATCGTGGCAGGCGGGCCGCAACTCGGCGCAGGCGCCGCTGCAGGAACGGCCCTTTTGGCCGGCGGCGCTATGGCCAGCGGGATCGCCGGTACCAGACTGGCTGGCGGCGCCGTCGCAAGCGCCGCTTCGTCAGCCGCACAAGGCACGTCGCGCGCTGCCGGCGGGGCGACCATGGCCTATGCCATGGGCTCGGCCGGAAAGACCGGAGCCTCTGCAGTATCAAGCGGAATGGCGGGTGTCGGGCACGCTGCAGGCGGTGCTGTCATGTCACCGCTGCGCAACGCCGCCGACAGCGCAAAGACTAGCTTCCGCGAAGGCGCGCGCGCGGCGGTCGGCAATACAGGCGGACACATTGTGCCCGCGCCCGGCAGCACGTCGGCTGACGCGGCTCCCGAAGGCAGCCCACCCGCCTGGGCGCGCGCCATGAAGCAGCGCCAGACGCTCGGTTCATCAGCTTCGCTCGCGGCCCACACCGTGCGCGCCGGCGACGGAAATGGCGCAGGCGCCTCCATCGACACCAAAGAGAAGGACTGACCTTTCATGTTCAAGCGCCCCTCGATCCGCTATGCCAAGACCCCGCAGCCCGAAACGCCGTATCAGCGCGCGCGTCAGGTCTGGGACGAGCGGATCGGTTCCGCCCGGGTTCAGGCAAGGAGCTGGCGTTATGCCTGCTTCGGAGCGCTTGGCCTCTCGGCCGCGCTGACGGGGGGGATTGTCTGGCAAAATGCGCGCGGCACCATCGTTCCCTGGGTGGTGGAAGTCGACAAGCTGGGTGAAGCGCGCGTCGTGGCCCCCGCCGATGCAGATTATACGCCCGGCGATCTGCAGATCGCATTCCACCTTGCCCGCTTCATCGAGCATGTCCGCGCAATTCCCGACGACGCCATCGTGGTGCGCGCAAACTGGCTCAGGGCCTATGACTTTGCGAGCGCCAGAGGCGCGCTGGCGCTCAACGACTATGCACGGGCCAACGATCCCTTTGCCGTGATCGGACGCGAACAGGTCGCCGTCGATGTCACTAGCGTGATCCGCGCCTCGCCGCGCAGCTTTCGGGTCGCCTGGACCGAGCGCCGTTACCGAGACGGCGCGCTTACCAAGACCAGCCGCTGGACCGCGATCCTCGGCATCACTGTGCAGCCGCCCAACAATCCCGATGCGCTGACCAGAAACCCGCTTGGCATCTTCGTCACGTCCATCAACTGGTCAAAGGAGCTTGGATGATGTCCCGCCCGCCTATCGCAATTTGCAAGATTTCTGTCGGTCTGATCGGCGCTGCTTTTCTGGCACAGCCCTCGGCGGGTTCGGCAACACCGGCCCCTGCGGCGTCGGCCATGCAGGCAGCGCTTGCGACGCTAGTTCGCCCGCACCCGTTTTCACAGATATCTTCGCTCGAAATCCTATCACGGCGGCTCTCTCCTGCTGCCGTGCGCCGCTCCCCTGTCGCGGATCGCGCCCCAGATCCCAAGAGGCAAGTGGGAGCGGCGAATGATGCAGCGCGTATCGAGCCGGAAGATGCAGGGTTCCGGAACGCGATCCAGCGCTATACCTGGAGCGAAGGCGCCTTATATCAAGTCTACACCAAGCTTGGTCAGGTAACTGATATCGCGCTTCAGGAAGGCGAGCAGTTGGTCGGGCCCGGACCGGTTGCCGCAGGAGATACGCTGCGCTGGATGATCGGCGATACTCTGAGTGGCTCAGGCGACGAGCAACGGGTCCATATTCTTGTCAAACCGACCCGGCCCGGCATCGCGACCAACCTCGTGATCAATACCGACCGGCGCACCTATCATATCGAGCTGCGTGCCAACCCGAAGGTCTATATGGCCTCAGTCAGCTGGACCTATCCCGAAGACGCGCTGATTGCGCTGCGCCGCACTCAAGCGCAAGCTGAACGCGCGGCGCCAGTTGCAGATGGCTTCGACATCGAAGCTCTCAATTTCGATTACCGGATATCTGGCGACAAACCTGAATGGCGACCCGTTCGGGCTTTCGATGATGGTCAGCGTACGCTTGTCGCGTTCCCACCCGCCATTGCACAAGGCGAAATGCCGCCCTTTTTCGTTGTCGGTGAGGGCGGTGACGCCGAGTTGGTCAATTACCGGGTCAAGGGACGCTATCTCATCGTCGATCGGCTCTTCCGAAATGCCGAACTGCGGCTTGGCGCAGGGCGCCGACAGGTTCGGGTCAAGATCACCAATCGGGCGTGGAGCGACTGATGCGCAGCGAACCTGAAACCGACCAGCAGGCCGATGCTGAAGCGATTACCAGCCTGCGGAGCGAAGGTCCACGCGTCGTGCGGCTTTCACGCAAGGCGATCGGCATTACGGCTGCTTGCACCGCAGTGCTGATAGGCGGCATCATCATCTATGCGTTGCAACCACAAGTGGCTGACGAACAGGCCGAGCGGGTCAACACCGAAGGCGTCGCGGTAGCCGAAGGTCTTGCTGCAGCGCCAAGGGACTATACACAGGTGCCAAAACTCGGTCCGCCCCTTCCAGGCGACCTTGGCAAGCCGATCCTTGATGCGCAGGAGCGCGGGGCGGTGGCCCAATTGCCGCCAATCCGCGCGCAGCCGTCGCCCCCGCAAGGAGTCAGCTCACAAGATGCAGCGCGTCAACGGCTTGAGCAGGAACGTGACGCCGCGCGCAGCAGCCGCTTGTTCATGAGCGGAGGATCCCCCGCTGCTGGTGTGGAAGAGCGAGACCCGACCTCCGGTCTGCGGTCGGTTGCGCAACAGCTTCGGGCTGCGGCACCGCCGCCTGCGTTTCTCGAGCGTCCCGCCGACCGGCGTATCGCTTCTCTCGAGCAACTCGACAAGGCGCCAGCCGCCGCCATTCTGCAGGCCGGCTCCGTCATTCCTGCCGCCCTGATCACGGGCATCCGCTCCGACCAGCCAGGGCTTGTGACCGCGCTGGTCACCGTAAATGTCTATGACAGCCTGACGGGGCGAATGGTGCTGATCCCGCAAGGATCCCGCCTGATCGGCGATTATAAATCTGACACAGATTTTGGTCAGCGGCGCGTACTGCTGGCCTGGAACCGGTTGATCTTCCCAGATGGCCGCTCGATTGTCCTCGAGCGTCAGCCTGCATCCGATCCATCCGGCTATGCCGGGCTCGAAGATGGTGTCGACTATAATTGGGGCGGCATCGCCAAGGCTGCACTGGTCTCGACCCTGCTCGGTATCGGGGCCGAGCTGGGGTCTGGCAACGACGGCGATCTTGCGCGCGCGTTTCGGCGCGGCGGCCAAGACAGTATCAATCGCGCAGGAGAACAGATTGTCGGGCGCGAACTCAACATCCGTCCAACACTGACGATCAGACCGGGATTCCCGGTGCGCGTGCTGGTCACCCGCGACATTGTGATGGAGGGCGGGTCGTGACCCAGCTCAAGCTTTCCGATATTACCGACGAAAAGTCGGTGCGGCTCACAATCGAAGTCTCGGTCCGGCTCCACCGGGAGCTGCTGGCTTATGCCGCCGTGCTGAACAACGGCGAGGCCAAGGATGCGCCTGACCCGAGACGGCTGATCCCGCCGATGATCGAGCGGTTCATGGCAACGGATCGTGATTTTGCCCGCCTTCGCAAAGATGGTCCATCTCGCTCGCATCGCTGACGCTCGCGCAATCATCCGTTGGGCGCTGGTGGCGATCAACGCCGCCGGCGGTCAGCGTTTCCCCATCGTCGGCTGGGCCGCGCTGGGCGGCATCGTGCTGGTGCTGGCGGTGACGGTGTGGCGGCTGTCGCGGCTGTCGCGGCTGTCGCGGCTGTCGCGTCGCGAAAACCGGCGCCATTGGTTTGCGGTCAAGCCCGTCCGACACTCACATAGGTGAAGCCGGCGGCCGCCATGTCGTCCGGGTTGTAGATATTGCGCAAGTCCACCAGCACCGGCGCATTGGCGAGTTCCTTTACCCGCTTGAAATCGAGCGCGCGAAACGCATCCCACTCGGTCACGATCACGACCACATCTGCGCCTTCGATGGCCTCGTAGGCGTTGTCGCACATAGCCACGCCGGGCAGCAGCGGGCGCGCCTGCTCCATGCCTTCGGGATCGTAGGCGGCCACCGCCACGCCGGCGTCCATCAGCGATTGTGCGATAGAAATCTCATCACGTGCGAAAAGTTGTCGCTTTTCAAAGCAAAATTGGCTGCTTGTGAGGCATTAGGTTTGTGCCCGTAAAGTCGGTTTCAACCTTGACCCAGTTACTTGCCGTTGTCGTCGGAGCTGCGCAAACAGGGCCCATTGCCGGAGCCAGCAATCCAAGTGTGCATTGACGAGCGGGTTGCGGATCTGTTTCATACCCGGTAGCGCGTCATCCGCAGACGATCAGCCGATGGGGTTCAAAATGGCTTCAATCAATATACATGGTCTCTCGGCAAACGCGCTCCGTGCTCTCAAGTTGCGCGCGTTTGAACATCAACGGACTCCTGAAGATGAGGTTCGTGACATTCTTGAGAAATTGCTTTGTCCGGAAGGACGCTTGCAGGTCGGCACAGCTCTCGCGAAAATGAGCCAGGCGAGCCATCTTTCGAACGAGGATGTAAATGCGCTCGAGATGGAACGGGAGCTTAATTCGCCACCGCCGATGTGGTTCGGATGATCCTGCTCGACACCAATGTCATAGCGGAAGCGATGAAGCCCGATTCTGACGTTAGGCTGCGCGGGTGGCTCGATGCTCAAAAAGCTGAAACTCTCTACATGACGAGCATCAGCATCGCCGAGCTGCTGACAGGGATCGCAGCTATGCCCGGCGGCAAGCCGAAAGATGAGCTTGCCAAAGCGCTCGACCGCACTCTGCAGGTTTTTTCCGCGCGTATTCTTACCTTCAATACTATTGCAGCATGGTCATACGCAGATCTTTCTGTGAAAATGAAAAATCGTAAGAAATCTTACGCTGTAACTGATTTGTACATTGGCGCGATTGCTTCGGCAAACGGCCTGACCATTGCATCTCGGAGCGTTGCCATTTTCAGTAGCTTAGATGTTCCGGTGATTTGTCCGTGGAGTACTGTGTCCCCCGTCATCACCAATGGCACAGATTTGAGGTTGTGATTTAAGGGGGGTTGGGGCTTCGTCGTGGTGACGAAGGAACGAAGATGAAGACCCCACCCTCTTTGAAAAAATCTCCTCCCAAGAAAGCCCCAGCTGAGTGGGTAGTGAAGGACATTCGCTGAGCAACCCGGCGCCATTTCTCTGCCGAAGACAAGATCCGCATCGTGCTGGACGGCCTGCGCGGCAAGGTCAGCATTGCAGAGCTGTCCCGCAAGGAAGGCATCGTCCAGAGCCTATACTACACCTGGTCCAAGGAGTTCATGGAAGCCGGCAAGCGACAAACAATCGAACATCGGCGCTTGCAACACCGCAAGATCGCCGCCTAAAATCAAACCCCGGACGAGGCCCGCACTCCACTATTCTACGCCGCAAGCTGCGCCAAATGTTCCGACGACGGACACGCGGGAATTCATGCTCGCGGACTAGCTGCCATCATTTCGCCGACTCTTCAGCTGCTGGAGCGAACAGCCATTCGAGATAGGCTGCCAGCCTCACGCCGCCCTGTTGCAGCCGCATCTCGGCGAAGGCGAGGTGCTGGTATTGGTAGCTGTAACCAAGGTTCGGCAAGCCATCCGTGGCCTCTGGGTAAATCGTGTCGCGAAGCTGCGTGCTCTCACCGATCCACACCTCTGGACTCGGCTCCCACCAAGCGATCGTCTCGGCGGTCTCAATCTGCCGGCCAAGCCACGCCGTGTATTCGGTGTAGGACAGATACTGTCCCTCGATCATGCGGCTGTCCCAAACCGAGTGCAGATTGGTCTCCTGCCCGAACCAGCGTACCTTCACATCATTACCGCCGCTGTCTGTGCCATTCCCGGCGTGCAGCGGTTGGTGAACATCCCCTACGATGTGGATGATGAAGCGAAGCGCCAGCGCCTTTTCATCGCGAGAGGCATTTGGATTGCGAACAGTGTGAGCAAAACGGGCAAGCGCGGTCAGCGCATCCCCCTCTGCTGGTGTTCCGGCATTAGCGTATGTTTTGCCCTTAGGCACAGTGACATAATGGTAGGGGCCAGCTTCTTGCTGCCAGAACGCTTCAGGGTTCGAGCGCTGCTCATCAGCCCATGTCGAGGCTTCCGCGAGATCTTCCTTGCCAAGAATAAGCCCAATCTCTGCCCTGGTTTTGCCATTGATGCGTTCCTCAGCGAGCTCCCCGATCACGCGATGACCAAGCTGCCCCCACGCGAGCGAAGGCGAGGATAGGCAGAGCGCTGCAGCTGCTGCGAGCAGAGCATTTCGTTGAAGCATAATGTCTCCTTCTGGGTGTGCCTTACCAGCACTGCGGCGTGACGTATTCGCGGCAGTGAATTGCATGGGCACCATCATGTCACTTGTTCGAAGCTTTTATGCGAGCCATGTTATTGCAAGGCTGACGATCCCCCGCCAGTTGCGATCTTTCGTCGCTAACCCGATTGCCGCATGCCATAAAGGCGTTGCTACCAAAAAGGATTTCATCATGCCCCTGCTACTATGCCCGAACGACAATAGCTCGATGCAGACGGTAGACCGCGATGGCGTGCAATTCGATATGTGTCCAACATGCCGCGGCGTTTGGCTGGATAGAGGCGAGCTGGAAAAGCTCATGGCCGGCGCACAGGAGAATGTCTCCCCCCCGCCAAGCCAGAACCGAGCGCCTCCGCCGCAGCAGCCGTATTATGGAAACCAAGGCGAGCGCGGAGAACGAGGCGAGCGCGGAGAATATGGGGAACGTGGCGAATACGGTGAGCGAGGTGGCTACCGGAAAAAGCGCAGTTCGATCTTCGACATTTTTGACTGAGGTGAACGGGATCTGCAATCATTGTCGCCATCCAGCCACCGCGTCGCGTCACCAATCGTAATGACCCTCGAACAAGAGATCTGGGGCATGGCTCTGTGGGTTGAAAAGCACCACGAAACAGATGGGCATGGCTTCATCGCTGATCGCATTGCCTCGCTCGAAGCCGACGGCGAGCATGGCGGCGCGAACTTATGGCGAGGGGTGGAGAAACGCTATTCGCAATTGAGAATCGGACTCATCCCTATCCACGGCCAGCCGGAGACACAGCCGAATTAGCCCTGTCCTACACAGAACAAAATGTGAACATATGGATGCCTCAACGAATCGGAGGCCATGATGTTAATTTTAGATCCACCAGTGATCGCTGCCCTTGCGGTCCTGATTATCGCGATCTCAGCGCTCTTCTGGTCCATCAGACGCAAGCCATGAGCTCAGAGTTGGCGCACCGGGTCCAGATGGCATTCGACTGCTGTAAGGCGTTTCCAGAGGTCGGCGCGCGAAATGGGATTTTCCATGTTCGCGGGGATGCCTATCTGGCGTTGTTTGAGCTTCGAAATCTCTGCCCAGAAATTATCTTGGCATTGCGATCAGCGTAGCCACGACATTGCTTTGAAAACCGCCAACTCCCGCTTTGATGATGCAAGCGTCCCTACGATCCCGACCGCTACTTGTGACGGTCAGTTCGACAACACTGTTGCACTTCTGGCTAAGGCCGATCGCCTAACGCTCATTGTCATTCGCAGAAGAAGGGCGCCGCGAGATTATAAGCGACGGTTAAATATGCCGCCAAGACCGTGACGCCCAGCAAAATTGCCTCAACCCAAAGCCAACCATTGGGCTTTGGATCCGGGTCAGATTCCCACTCTTTCATGAGCAATGATGTCCTCGCCAAAACCGATCCCAGTGCGCAGCCCAACCTCCCTGCACCATCACACAACTGATGTCACCCGAGGTGGACACCCGCAAAAAGCCCTCGCATTTGAGGGCATGATCTGATTCACTCGCCGCACTGGACGGAGAGTTTCGATGCACCCACGCAGT
>JAACTB010000005.1 GCA_009993605.1 Erythrobacter sp. | reverse complement strand
GGCGAGCGAGTCCGCTCCCTTGCGGAAATCCACGGGCCGGGTTGCCACCATCACCTTCGCGCCGGGCGCCGGGCCGATCATCGTGATGCTCGAAGAGCAGTGATTACCGCGACAATCGACGCCTTCTCCGCGTCGGACCAGTCGCGGCGCTTGCCAGCGCCAGTGAATACCTCGAACCGCCGAGCACCCTTGCTCACAGGATCATCACCAGAGATTATCATAGGAGCAGCGCCTCACCCAACATCAGGGCGCGCAAACTCGGCGCTTCAGATCACCCGCGCAAGGTGGGCTTGCGACACCGCTTACGGGAAAGCGAAGTTCCGCTTTGTCGCCTTCTAAGAATGTCGGCAGCTAAAGCTATGTGTTTAGCTCAAGGACGAATGGTTCACAGCCAAGCCTGCGTCATGTGACCCCCCACAGAATGAAGTGGCTCAACCTGATATGATTTGCAGTCAACTGGTAACCCGTCAGCGGTGCCGATCCTGCTGGGACAAAGATCGGAAACACCACCGTAATCTTGGGACGACATGAAGGATGCGTTGGCGCTCGCGAAGTGCGCCAATTTCTAATATCACATTGGTCGTCGGATGGTCGCAATCGGGGCGGAGATGCTTCAGCTCCGCTTACGGACAAACTCGGCGCGAAGCACCAAACCCTTGATCCCGTCATAGCGACAGTCGATCTCCTGAGGGTCGTCTGTCAGCCTGATCGACTTGATGAGAGTGCCGCGTTTGAGGGTCTGACCTGCGCCTTTCACCTCAAGGTCTTTGATCAACGTGACCTGATCGCCGTCAGCCAAGACATTGCCCACAGCATCGCGCACCACGATGCTGTCCTCTGCTGCTTGCCGTTCCGAAAGCGCCAGCGCTGACATCCATTCACCGGTTACCTCGTCATAAACATAGTCGTCGTCGCTCATCATTTTCTCCATGAAGCTCAACTGCCCGATCCAGCCTCAGGCAAATTTTGCTCGATCAGCCAGGTTCTTGCGATAAGAATCGCTGCGACCGCTGCAGCGGCAAGAAATGCGTGGGCACCAAGGCCGAACCAACTGGCAGCTCCCACGAAACCACCAGCAGCAAAGGCGAGCCAGAGCGAACCATGCAGGCCGAGCCTCCCCGTCCTGCCTCCATGAGAGCCTCCCGCGAGTGCTTCACCGAAGCGGATAAGCTGGGCTGAAGGCGACAGAGCCTCCTGGAAAATGACCGTATCGCGCTCGAAAACGCAATGGATCCCGCCCATGGCTCCTGCGAGGAGAATGGCAGGTATCCAAGCAAATCCAGCGGTAAAGGCAAGGTAAGCGGCCGCTAAAAGCAAAGTAGCCAATGCCAGCACAAGGCTGCGCTTGAACTGCGTTGCACGGTGCGTTGCCAGGGTCACGCCTATCACGCCAGCCAGAAAGCTCACGATCATGCCTCCAGCAAAGAGGGAAACAGATGTCAGATCCGGCCGATTTGCACCGAGGACTGTGGCATTGGCATTGGGCGAGGCGAGGAACACAGCGCCAAACGCCAGAAAGCCGATTGCATTGATCATGCCGGCAATTCCGCTCAGGGCTGCCGCCAGAGGCACCAGTGCGCGCTGTGCCCGGTCCATGGCCAAGGGCGTGGGCTTGCGAATGTTGGACAGCGTCATAGGGTATCCCGTTTCAGAAATCGCTGTTCAGGCGTTCGATGATCAGGGCAATGCCTTGCCCTCCACCGATGCACATTGTCACAAGACCATAGCGCCCGCCAATGCGCTCCAGCTCATAAAGCAGCTTGATCGTGATAATCGCACCTGTTGCCCCCACCGGGTGCCCAAGTCCGATCCCACTGCCGTTCGGGTTGACCTTGTCAGGCAGAAAGCCAAGCAGTTTTGCCACAGCGCAGGCTTGGGCTGCAAAGGCTTCGTTTGCTTCAATCACATCGATCTGATCGAGCGACAGCCCAGCCCGTTTGAGCGCGATGGGAACTGCTTCGACCGGGCCCAACCCCATAAGCTCGGGGGCAACGCCTGCATGACCCCAAGCAACCACGCGCGCTCTCGGCACTAGGCCTTTGGCCTGAGCCGCCGCTGCAGATGCAAGAACAAGGGCGGCCCCGGCATCGTTTAGCCCGCTGGCGTTGCCCGCCGTTACCGTGCCACCGTCTCTGCGAAACAGTGGCTTAAGAGCGGCGAGCGCCGAAAGGGACACATCAATCCGGACGTGCTCGTCGACCTTGAAGAGGAAATTGCCGCCGCGGGCCTTAATCTCAACCGGCACGATCTGATCGCGAAACCGGTCTTCTCTTTGCGCCATCGATGCCCGGCGATGGCTCTCGAGGGCCAAAGCGTCCTGCTCCTCGCGTGTAATGCCGTGCAGCCGTGCGACGTTTTCGGCGGTCACACCCATATGGCCTGCACCGAACGGATCAGTCAGAACTGCATTCATGGCATCAATCATTGCGGCGTCACCGATCTTCTGTCCCCAGCGCATGGACTTGGTAACATAAGGCGACTGGCTCATGCTCTCGACCCCGCCTGCGACCGCAATGTCGCATTCGCCAAGGGCAATCATCTGCGCTGCAGAAATAATGGCCTGAACGCTCGATCCACAAAGGCGATTGAGCGTCAGTGCCGGGGTTTTGTCCGGAATTCCGGCTGCGATCGCAGCAATGCGAGAGACGTAGGCATCGCGGGGCTCGCTTTGTATGACCTGACCAAGCACGACATGGCCGACGTCGACCGGGTCTGCCCCGGCTCGTCTTATCGCTTCGCCAATGACGATGCGCCCGAGTTCCCATGGTTCAACGTCCTTGAGGCTGCCGCCAAAGCCCCCAATGGCGGTCCGAGCGCCCGACAATATCACGACGTTGTGCAACTTGATTCCTTCCCAAAACATGCTCGTGTCCGATGGGGTCCCGGGCTCAACGACCGCGCTGACTTTCAGGTCGACGCAGAGACCGGTGGATCGAGAAGCCCACGCGCCAGCAATTGAGCGCTGGCAAAATCGGCAGCATAAAAAAGCTTATCTGACGCGGGCCCAAGATGAACCCGCTCAAGCATTGACTGCGGCTGCGCGCGGACGCCGGACAACACGATCTGCGCTCCGGCAATTCGGGTTTGCTCGATGAACTCCTCGAGCGCCTGAACCCCGCTGGCATCCAGCAGCGGCACGAGCCGCATACGCAGAATGATGACCTTCGGCGACTGACCAACTCGGCGAAGTGTGTCGAGCAATTCGCCGGCAACGCCGAAGAAGAAGGGGCCCGTTATGCGGAACACTTCGACCCCCTTGGGCAGGGCATCACGCTGATGCACGTCTTCAGAGTCTCGGTCCGTGTCCTGTTCACCACCGGAGTCGAACTCGACCGCTTCGGCCATGCGCGCCATGAAAAGCAGCGATGCCAGCGTCACCCCCACGCCGATTGCCACGGTCAGGTCGACCATCACTGTCAGGCCAAAGGTCAGCAGCAGCACCGCGCGGTCGCCATTGGGCATTCGCAACAAAGCAATAAATCGCTCATACTCGCTCATACCCCAGGCAACCATGAACAGGATCGCCGCTAGCGCGGCCATCGGCACGAAGGCCATGAGGTCGGTCGCAAAGAGAATGAAGAGCAGCAGGAACACCGCGTGAAGAATGCCGGCGACGGGGGTCTTGGCTCCGGACCGGATATTGGTCGCCGTGCGCGCAATCGCGCCCGTTGCCGGCAGGCCGCCGAACAGCGCGGATCCGAGGTTGGCGACCCCTTGGCCAATCAGTTCCTGATTGGACCGATGCCGGGTTCCGGTCATTCCGTCGGCAACGACCGCTGACAAAAGAGCCTCGATCCCGGCAAGAAAGGCGATAGTGAAGGCAGACGGCAACACTGCACTGATCTTGGCGAGAGAAATCTCGGGAAAAGTAGGCATAGGCAATCCCGCCGGAATGTCGGGGAAGCGCGAGCCGACGGTATCCACCGGCAACCCGAGCACAGCCACAGCAACCGCGCTGGCAACAACCGCGATTAGGAAGCCCGGCAGTTTGGGGGCGAATTTGCGCAACCCAACGATGATGCCAAGCGCGCCTGCGCCAACACCGAGCGTGGTCCAACTCGTGCTCGACATCGCGGCAAAATAGGCCTGCCATTTGGGCAGGAATTCGGCGGGGACTTGAGCCATGGACAGGCCGAGGAAGTCCTTCACTTGGCTCGATGCAATGATAACCGCGATGCCTGCGGTGAAGCCAGTTACGACGGGGTGCGGGATGAATTTGATCATCTGCCCGATGCGGAACACACCGGCCACGATAAGGATGATGCCTGCCAGAAAAGTCGCGATCAGAAGCCCGTCATAGCCGTGCTGGGCGATGACGTTGAAAATGACCACCACGAACGCGCCTGTCGGCCCGCCTACCTGGACCCGGGACCCGCCTAGCGCTGAAATCAGAAAGCCTGCGATAACCGCGGTTATCAGACCCTTGTCAGGGGAAGCCCCGCTGGCAATCCCGAGCGCCATGGCAAGCGGCAGCGCGACAATCGCTACCGTGAGCCCGGCAATGGCATCGGCTCTCAGCGTGCTAACCGAATAACCTTCGCGCAGAACCGTGATCAGCTTGGGTGTGAAGGCATCGGCGCTCACGGCCTCGCGTCCTCGGCAGCGGCCTTGTCATACAAAATGGACTGTCCGCGCGTTTTGGCCTTACCGGCGGTCGTTTCGCGCAGGCGCACGCCGCGCCCCGAACCGGTGCTGGGCGCGTTCTCGCCGAGCAGTTCGACGCCCGCACCTTCAAGCGCTGTGATGACCTTGACCAGCGTGTCGACCACACCGCGAACCTGGCCATCGGACGACTCCATGCGCTGGATCGTCGGCAGGGAAAGCCCGGCGAGCTCGGCTAGCTGACGCTGGTCGAGGCCGAGAAGGGCGCGCGCTGCCCGCATCTGCTGAGATGTGATCATGGTCGACTCCGTGATGTTTTATACATCAAATATCAGTCTTAACAATCTAAGCTGATGCTGTATACAGGCCTCATGCTCTTCAGTGAATTCTTTTTGGCCCCGAAACATCACGCCCGTGACGGGATTCTCCCATGCTGCTCGGTTGCAGATGTTCATGCTCGCTTGTCGCAAGACGCTGACGGCGGGAGTGGCTTTCGCGTCGACCTGAGATTTCGGAATGCCGATGGTACTTCTGGTGAGGCTCGACTGTCACCCCTTGAGGCGGCAGCGCTGATGTCGGAGATCGCTCGCGCCATTGATCGCGGGAACAGGCGTCAGGGCCAGATAGCTGCCTCTATACGCAGCATGCAGAATTACTGCGATGGCTGAGAAGCCGGACAATCAGGCTTCCTATCGCGACGATGCAAGCGGAAGCCGTGAAAGCTCCATGCCCATGCTTACGGATGCTTCAGGCAAGGAGCTTCCAAGCGGGCGAGACAGGCTTCGCCGACCGAGGCTTTCGCTTCGCTTCAAGTGAGCTGCGATTGCCCGCAGCACGATCAGGTTCCGCCGCCAAAGCGCATTCAGACACAAACCAAGGCCAAGCTTCAATGACGTTGATGTTCAAACGCATGGAAATGGTCGCCCGCTCGGGCGGCCGGCTCCATGAGAACCTTGATACCTCGCAACTCATCGAGATGGCTCTGATCCGCGGGGAGGGGAAGCTGTCGGAGGACGGTGCGCTCGTGGTCAAAACCGGCAGGCATACCGGGCGCTCGGCGCAAGACAGGTTCATTGTCCGTGACATCCTCACCAAGGATGACGTTTGGTGGGGCGAAACCAACAGGCCAATGAACGGGGAGTCCTTCGAACAGCTGCACAAGGACTTTCTTGATCACCTTGCCTCGCTCGATGATGTCTTCACTCAGGACCTGTTCGGCGGTTCGCATCGCAAACACCGGGTCGGCGTTCATGTCGTCACCGAGCTTGCCTGGCACGCGGCTTTCGCCCGCACCATGCTGGTGCGCCCAACCGATGACGACCTGCGGCAATTTAGCGCCGATTACACGCTGATCGACTTGCCAAGTTTTCGTGCTGATCCTGAACGTCATGGCTGTCGCTCGGAAACGGTCGTTGCGATCGACTTCATGCATCGCATCATTCTAATCGGCGGCACCGCCTATGCTGGCGAACTGAAAAAGGCCGTATTCACCGTTCTCAACTTTGTCCTGCCACAGCAGGATGTAATGCCGATGCATTGTTCGGCTAACATCGGCCCCGGCGGCGATACCGCGATCTTCTTCGGCCTGTCGGGCACGGGCAAGACGACTCTGTCAGCAGATGCTTGCCGCACCCTGATCGGGGATGATGAGCATGGTTGGTCCAACACGGCCGTCTTCAATTTCGAAGGTGGCTGCTACGCCAAGATGATCAGGCTATCTGAAGAAGCGGAGCCAGAAATCTTTGCGACCACAAAGCGGTTCGGGACTATCCTTGAAAACGTGGTGATGGATCCGGAAACGCGGGCGCTCGACCTCGACGATCCTATGCTCGCCGAAAACAGCCGCGGTGCCTATCCGCTCAATTTCATCCCCAATGCCTCGCATGAGAGCATGGGGCCGCCGCCTGCGAACGTGATCATGCTGACAGCGGACGCATTTGGCGTTCTGCCCCCGATCGCCAAGCTCACACCCGAACAGGCAATGTATTATTTCCTTTCAGGATACACGGCGAAGGTTGCCGGGACCGAGATTGGCGTCACCGAGCCGGAAGCGACATTCTCGACCTGCTTCGGCGCCCCGTTCATGCCGCGTCACCCGAGCATCTACGGAAACCTGCTGCGCAGGCGCATCGCGGCGGCAGGAGCCGATTGCTGGCTGGTCAATACCGGATGGACCGGCGGTCAATATGGCACCGGTTCGCGCATCCCGATCAAGGTCACGCGCGCCCTGCTCAATGCAGCCCTGTCGGGTAAGCTCAAGGACGCCGAATCTCGCGTCGATCCCACGTTCCGATTTCAAGTCCCCGTCGCAGTCGACGGCGTTGACCCGATCATTCTCGATCCGCGTGCGGCATGGGCCGATAGCGAAGGCTATGATCACGCAGCCCGGGGGCTGGCCGATCGCTTTCGGCGCAATTTCACGCAATTTGTAGCTCATGTCGACGAGACCGTTCGCCTGGCTGGACCGGTGGGAATTTTCGATGCCTGATCTTATGCAGACTATGGTCAGCCAATCGCTTGAAAAGCGTAAGGCCAAGCGCCTGCAATCATCGCTGGCAGCGGCTGATACGCCGGCGCTTCCGCGGTCGCTTTGGGCCGGCATGTTGCGGGGCTCGCTCGGTGCTTGCCCGCGATGCGGAACGGCGCGGCTGTTTTCGCGATTTCTCAAGCCATTTCGGCAATGCCCGCAGTGCGGGCAGGATTGGACTCATCAAAAAGCCGACGACCTTCCAGCCTTCGTTGCGATCTTCCTGACGGGGTTTCTCGTGCTGCCGCTGGTCATCGGCCTAGTGCTTCACGCCGACCTGTCATTGCTGGCGATCCTTGGGATCGTCGTATCGGCCATGCTGGTGCTGCTGGTCGGCACATTGCAGCCAGTCAAGGGCGCAATCATCGCGCTTCAGTGGTGGTTCGGCATGCATGGTTTCCAGAAAGAGCGCCACCTCGCGCCCCCGGACGAGGCAGCACCGTGACGATGGCAAGGCTGAGAATCTGGCATCATCCGACGCCCTTGCTGGTGCAGCGCCTGCTTCGCCAGTGGCAGCACCGTCGGCCGATTACGAACCGGCACCTGACGATCAAATGGCACAGGGAGCAGGAGTCCGAGGCACCGTGACCGGCACCTGCTGACGGTCGAGCGGGCATAATTGGTTGCTGTGGCGCTGACTGTCTTGCTCCAAGTTCACTTGCGCTGGCTCGCGCAAGGCACCCTGCATATTTGTCCGGACCTGGCCGGCATCAGACGCGGAATATACCCCACATGGCCGATGCAAACATTTTTCTATTGGAAGGCAATCATGCGACCCCACTGTTCGAGAACATGCATTTCGGCGCTGTTCCGGCTTCAGGTGACCGGGTCGAAATCGAAGGCAAGCCCTATTCGGTTGCCAGCGTGGTTCACACGCCCAGCCTGTGTTTTGCAGGGGCAAAGTTGAGGGTCACGCTGCGCGAGAAGTAGGCGTCTTGAGCGTAGCGCAAGCCACAAATCTGGCGGTCCATCGACCCTCGCCTCGCAGACGCTTCCCGATATCGAAGGGGCACAAACCCGTGATACAAAAACCAATCAAAAGGCCGCTGGCACGTAACAGTGAGCTATATCTGAGCCGCCTCAACGCTTCGCTCGCTGATGCGCAAGAGGCGGCATTGCCGCGCGTGCGGGAGCGCTCGCTTCGCGCTGCCGCAGCATGGAAGGAGATGTATGAGAAAGCCAGGCTGTTCGAGCAGCGGTCTTCGCGATGAACCATCAGTCCCCGCCGCGCCGGGCAGATTGGCCTCGATTGGCGAAAGCATGGCCCGATCCTTCGGGCGTAGATCTGGCACTCGATCGCTTCCTTGCCGAAGTGGAGAGGAATGCAAAGGGAGTTGGTCACGACGCCCCTACATTTTTCGGCAGGATCGCAGCAGGACTACAAGAGCCTAAGCTCATTCAACCGTTCATTTTCGAACACGCCGGAATCAGAGGACTGCTGGCGAGGTGGGGCTTTGTTCAGAGCGCCATGATCCTGCGCGATCCAGTCAGGCTCGTGCTTGATTACACGCAGGCGATGATGGGCTTTTTGCTATTCACGCCTGAACCGAATAGCTTGGAGATTATCGGCTTGGGCGGCGGTTCTCTGGTGAAATATTGTCATCGGTTTCTTCCTGATAGCACAATCAGGGCAGTCGAAATTGACCGGGATGTCGTCGCTCTGGCGCCGAACTTCTGCGTTCCTCCGGAAGACGACCGCTTTGAAATCATCTGGGACGATGGTGCTGCATTCATCAGGTCAGACGCCAGAAAAACGGACGTCCTTCTTATCGATGTTTCCAACGGCTTTGAAACACCGGCCCAGTTGGTATCTGATGATTTCTACAGAGCCTGCCGTTCGCGACTGCGGCCAGGCGGAATACTCGTCGTCAATCTGTGCAACCGGCCTGGCAAGAATCTGCCAATTCTCATGCGAATGTGTGATCTTTTCGACGAGGTCATCACGGTGCCAGCAGAGGATGGAATGAACTTGGTCGTCATCGCACGAAAGGATTTTCCGCTGCTGCGCAGCCGCAAGAAGCTACTGGAGCGAGGATACCGACTGCAGAAATGCCATCCGCTGCCATTCGCTTCCATCGCTGCTCGTGTGGGAACGTAGGCTGCCAAGATTCAATTGCTTCAACAATTGGTGTTGAGAATTCGGGTCCCTCGCAACAGTTCCTACTGCCATCGTGATCCGCAGTTTGAAGTCCTCTTCCTGCCAGATGCTGACCTGTGATTACATGATATCATTGTTTTCAGATGCAAAAACCTGCCTCGGGCTTGCGAAAGCGCGAACCTGAGCGGGTGGCACCAAACCTGAAACTAAAAGCCCAGTTATTCGCAGGTGACGAGATTGCGATCGGCCCGGGCAAGGCCGATTTCCTCGACTTCATCGCAACGGAGGGTTCCGTCAGCAGGTGCGGGTGCAGATGCCCTTTGAACAGGATAAGGATCCGCTTCTGGTGGTCTGGAGCGAAGCGTTTCTCAACCTCAACGATGCCGATTCGGAGCCGTGCGAGGGGATGGACCGCTGGCGCAACTTCGTGGGTGTGTCGGTGCCCGTTGCAAAGGGCGTCATGCTTGAGCCTGGATATCTCAATCAGGCGGTGTTTCGCCAAGGGGAGGATCGGTTAGATCACATCGCCAGCATGCCGATGTTCTATCGGGTCTAGCGGAGCTCCGAGCCACGCATGGTGGGCATGGCAGGGCGCGGCTTCCATTCAGGCGGCAATCGCCTTCAGGCAAGCCTCAAACACTTCCCTCCGCTTGGCCACAGGAAATGCCGCCAAAGCCTCTTTCGCGGTGAACCAGCGCGCGTCGGCTATTTCTTCAGCCTGGAGCGCGAGCGGAGCGTTGTGCCGCAGGCGGACAACGAACATCGCGGCTTCCTGACCATCATGGTCGAGCGCCTTTTTCGCCTTGTGCTCGGAGCTGTAGATGAAGCGGTTGCCAACCGGCAGGCGTTCTGATTCTTGTTCCAGGGACACGCCGAGTTCTTCCGCGATCTCTCTGCGCATCGCCTGGTGAACGGTTTCGCCATCCTCGACGCCGCCGCCCGCGAGGATCCATTCCCCCTCCCGGTATCCGTGCGGGCGAACCAGTAGAAACTCGCCTTGGTCATTGACGACAAGAGCGCGGGTTTTCTGGCGGAGCTTGAGCCCGCCCTCGTGGAGAAATGCAGACATCAGGCAAGGTTAGGGGGGCAAGAGTATGCCTCGTTTTCAATCGCGGTGATTGTCTCGCTGGTCGGCGGCAGGCCTGGGATGGTCTCGGCTGCGACCGCAGCCATCGCCGTGCTGATCCTGCCGCTAGTGCGTGATCATGGCGTCGAATATCTGTTTGCCGCCACCATCCTGATGGGGGTGATCCAGGTTTTGGCGGGGTTCCTGCGCCTCAACCTGCTGATGCAGTATGTCACGCGCTCGGTGATCACCGGGTTCGTGAACGCGCTGGCGATCCTGATTTTCATGGCCCAGCTACCCGAGCTGACCGGCGTGCCTATCCTGACCTATGCGCTGGTCGCGGGCGGGCTGGCGATCATTTACCTGTTTCCCTACCTCACCAAAGCCGTGCCTTCGCCGCTGGTCGCGATCGTCGTGCTGACCGCGCTGGTCTACTACACCGGCTTCGACGTGCGCAGCGTTGGCGACATGGGCGAACTGCCATCATCGCTGCCGATGTGGCTGATCCCGGACGTGCCATTCACGCTCGAAACCTTGCAGATCATCCTGCCTTTTTCGGTGACGATGGCGGCAGTCGGTCTGCTTGAGTCGATGATGACCGCGCAGATCGTGGACGACCTGACCGATACCCCGTCCGACAAGCAGCGCGAGATGAAGGGCCAGGGCATCGCCAACTTCTTCACCGGCTTTCTCGGTGGCATGGGCGGCTGCGCGATGATCGGGCAATCGGTCATCAACGTGAAATCGGGCGGCCTGACGCGCCTGTCGACTTTCGTGTCAGGCACCTTCTTGCTATTCCTGCTGCTGGTGCTGGGCGAGCTGGTCGCGATCATCCTGATGGCCGCACTGGTCGCGGTGATGATCATGGTGTCGATCGGCACCTTCTCGTGGAAGTCGATCAAGGATCTGCGCTTCAATCCATGGCAGTCTTCGGTGGTGATGGTCGCGACGGTGGTCATTACAGTTTGGACCCATGACCTGGCGCAAGGTGTGCTCGCGGGTGTGGTGCTTTCTGGCCTGTTTTTCGCCAGCAAGGTCAAGCGGCTGTTCACCGTCGAGAGCGAGCTTTCGGCCGATGGCGCGACCCGCACCTACCGGATCGGCGGGCAGGTGTTCTTCGCCTCCTCGGACAGCTTCGTTGAAGCCTTCGACTTCAAGGAGGTGCTTGACCGGGTTGTGATCGATGTCAGCAATGCGCAATTCTGGGATATCTCGGCGGTCGGCACGCTCGACAAGGCGATCCTCAAGTTCCGGCGCGAAGGCACGGCTGTCGAGGTGGTCGGCCTGAACGAATCCAGCGCCGCACTGATCGAGCGCTACGCTACACATGACAAGCCCGGCGCCGACGCGCAGCTGGGAGCGCACTAATGGGAGACAAAACCATGGAAACCGTTCTCGCGGCGATTGACGCCTCGGCCTATGCCACCAGCGTTTGCGCCTATGCCGGATGGGCAGCCAAGCGCCTGTCCCTTCCGGTCCTGCTGCTTCACGTTGTGCAGCAGCAGGACCCGGTAACGGCGCGGCGCGATCTGTCGGGCGCGATCGGGCTCGGCGTAAAAAGCGATCTCATGGAAGAGCTCGTCAGGTTGTCGGAAACCAGCAGCCGTGCGGAGATCGAGAAGGGCCGCGTCATTCTCAAGGCGGGCGAGCAGCTTCTGCGCGATGCCGGGGTGGCCGATGGCACCACGCTGCACCGTCACGGCGGTGTGGTTGAAACCATCGTCGAGCGCGAGGAAAATGCCCGCCTAGTGGTGATTGGCAAGCGCGGCACCGATCACGAATTCAGCCCTGGCGAGCTTGGTTCGATCATCGAGCGGGTAGTACGCGCCAGCGCCAAGCCCGTGCTGGTGGTGACCCGCGCTTTCGTCGAGCCGCAGCAGATCGTGTTCGCCTATGATGCCAGCCCGGCAGCCAAGCGCGCGCTCGAGCGGCTTGCCCATTCCCCGCTGTTTGCGGGCCTGCCGGTCACCATTGTCATGGCCGAAAGCGAAGGTGCAGCGAAGCGCAGTTTGCTCGACGACGCTGAGGCCGAATTCGCCTCCGATCATCAGGTGACGACACTGATGGATGCGGGCCGCGCCGAACAGGTGATCCCGCAGGTCGTGGCCAGCATCCCCAATGCCATGCTGCTGATGGGGGCCTATGGCCATTCGCCGCTGCGCCGGATGATTATCGGCTCCACCACCACCGCCATGATCCGCACCGTCAAGGCCCCGGTGCTGCTGGTGCGGTAAGCATGGCGCTCGATCTTGAGGCCATGCGCGCGAAGCTCCTCGCCCGGCGCGAGGAGCTGCTGGCGGAAGATCGCCTGTCTTCCGAAGGCCGCGCTCCGGTGACGCTGGATCAGGACAGCGTTGGCAGGCTATCCCGGATCGATGCCATGCAGCTTCAGGAAATGGCTCTGGCGCAGGCCCGCCGCCGCAAATCCGAACGCGGCGCGATTGATTCTGCGCTCCAGCGCATCGAGGATGGCGAATACGGCTATTGCCTCAAATGTGGCGAAGACATTGCTCCGGCTCGCCTGGAGAACAGTCCATCGGTCACAACTTGCATCACCTGCGCCAATGAAGGCTGATCCCCAAATGACCACAGGCACCGTCAAATATGTTGGCCCTGATGGCGGGTGGGGGTTCATCTCACGCGACGACAAGCAGCCCAAAATGTTTGTGCATATCTCCGAGGAGCAGGCTGCTGGGTTCGATGAAATCGTGAAGGGCCAGCGGTGGGCATTTACCCTGAAGACCACTGAAGATGGCCGCACATCCGCCACTGATCTGAAGTGGATCGGTTAGCCAGGAAACAGGGGTCAGCTCAGTCGAGCCAGTGTTTGCATCATCGCAAATCTTCTGATCGCCCGATCATTCGGTTACCAGCGGCCGCGCAAGTGTTGGTCGTCGACAAAGTTATTGGCGGTAACCATTTCGCACCAATGCACGAACCCGGGATTGTCAGGAGAAGCAGTCTATGTTGAAGACGTTTTCACTCGCCTTCTTGCGGGTGTCCACGGGCCTTTTGCTCGTTGTCTGGGGTGTTATCCGTCTCGGCGCACCTGATGCCGGCGCAGGTGTCAGCAACAAGTACTATGGCGGCCTTGGAGCCTCGACTGTCATTCAATATGCTTGGGGGGCTGCGCTCTTCGTGATTGGCGCACTGGTGATCCTTGGCCTTTTCCGCAAAATCGCTCTTCCCGCGCAGGCAGTGGTGCTCTGTGTCGGCGCTGTATCGATTACCAAATATCTGGTTGATCCACTCGGAATGTGGCTCCTTTCACGCGAGGAAAGCCAGCTGCTGTTCTTTCCTTCACTGGCCTTGGCCGCAGCTTCGTTGCTGCTCATTGCCATGCGAGACGAGGACCAGTGGGCGATCGATAGCCTGCGGCAATCAAACTGAATACGGTCTCAGGAAGGATCAACCACTTGCCTCTCAATCGTCTGGCCTTAGCGGGCCAACTTCTGGTCGCATCCACATTTGTTTTTGCAGCGCCGGCATTGGCCCAGCAGGCTGGTATCGAGATCGCAGTGGTCGACAGCAGCGGCGCGCCGGTTGTTGATGCCGAAGTGGTGATCGAAAACGCCAGCATCGGTCTGGCTCGCACGGTGCGCACCGATGCGCGCGGGACAGCTCGGGTCGATGGCCTGACCACGGCGGGCCAATATCTCGTCTCGGTTCCGGCAAGCGATCGATATGCCGGCTTGACCGCGCAACCCGTGGAACTGCGCGCCAATTTTGCTCGCAGTGTCATCCTGCAGCTGGCCGACGCCGACAATCCCGGCATCATTGTCACCGCCGCGCGCGCAATTACCGGGCTGAACACCGCCAATGCCGAGATATCAGCCTCGCTCGGACGTGAGCAGCTGGTCGCCCTGCCAATCGAAGGGCGTGATGTTATCGGCGCGCTGGTGCGGCTGCCCAATGTGGTACCATCGACCGGGTTCTTCCCCGAGGCACCTTCGATTTCGATCAATGGCTCGAACGGGCTTGACACCAACTATCTGATCGACGGTCTCGACAATAACGAGAATTTCCTCGGCGGGATCAAATTCCCTGTGCCGCTGGGCTTCACCCGCGAAGTCACCGTGCTGGCGAACAGTTACTCAGCTACCTATGGCCGCACGGCGAACGGGATCGTCAATTACACGACGCCCTCTGGCAGCAATGATCTAAACGGCGAGGTCTATGCGCTGGTGCGCCCCGGAAGGCCGCTCGACGCGCGATCACCCTTCGCCCGCCGAGACCTCAGCGGTAATCCGGTGGGTGAGAGCTTCGAGCGCTACCAAACCGGATTTGCCGTAGGCGGGCCGTTGCAGCGTGATCGGACCTTCTTCTACGTCAATTATGAATATACCCGTGATCGCAACACGCAGGTGGTCGATGCGCCTGCGCTGGGCATTGTCGACACCGTCACTGGCAACAATGAATTCCACCTCGGCTCGCTGCGGATCGATCACCGGCTGACCGATGACTGGACCTTGGGCCTGCGCGCCAATGTCGGCAGGGTTACGATTGACCGTCCCGGCGGCGCACTGGGAGGCGGTAATGCCACATTCCCTTCTGCTGGATCGCAGCAGGACCGCAATTCAACACTGGTCGCCGCCACCGCCAGCTATGCGGGCAACGAATGGAGCTATGACGGCGCAGTGCAGTTCAGTCGTTTCCGCTGGGATTACGGCGAGGCGATTGCGGCTCCGGGACCTCAGGTGACACTCCGCGATCCGTCCGGCCTTGTTGCCGCGGTGGTCGGTAATCCCGGCTTCGTATTCGACAGCCTCGAGGAGACCTGGCAGACTACGCACCGTTTGCAGCGCGAACTTGGACCGCACACTTTGCGCGTCGGAGTGGACGTCATCCGTTCGGACTTTGCACTGCTGGGCGGCGGAAATCCCAATGGCAATTTCACAGTCGATCTGACGGCCGAGCAGCTGGCGAGCCTGTCATCACGCGGCCTTGCATTGACAGCGCAGGATGTGCTGGCGCTTGACCCGGTGGTGGCGAACTATGCGGTCGAACTGCGCCCCCAAAGCTTCGGGACCAGCCAGACGCTGATCGCCTTCTATCTTGAAGACCAGTGGCAGCTTTCACCCAATTTCACCGCAACGCTGGGACTGCGATGGGATTACGACACCCTGACCGAACGCGGGCGTGGTGGCGGCGATACCGACAACATCGCTCCGCGCTTTGCCTTGAACTGGCAGCCCGATGCGCGGTCTTCGGTGCGGTTTGGTGCGGGCATCTTCACCGGCAAGCTCTCCTATGCGGTCATATCGGACGCCCTGCAGCGCAACACTACTGCGCCGGGCTTCGTGGACCAGCTGGGGCAGTTGCAAGCGGTAGGGTTGATCCCGGCGGGCGCCGATCTGGCGGATATCACCTTTGACGGCAATCTGACCGTCTCCCCGCCCTGCGCGACGGTATCCGCCTGCCCCGATCCAGACGAGGTGCAGGCTTTGCGCGATACGGCATCGCTGAACGAGGCGCGGATCCTCAGCCCCACCGGCTACGACAATCCGTGGAGCGTGCAGATCAGTGGCGGCTATCAGTATCAGGCGACGGGCACGCTGACCCTGTCGGTCGATGCGCTGTATAGCCGCTCTCACAATCTGGTGCGGCTGCGCGACCTTAATGCGCCCGCGCCGTTCTCTCCCAATCTCGCCAACCTGACAGACCCAAACATTGCCCTGCTGCAAAGCCAACCCGACAATGCGGCACGGATTGCCCTCGCACAAAACCTCGGCCTCGTGCGATCACAGGCCGATGCCGATGCTTCGCGCCCTGTGGCACTGGTGCCGGGTGGTGCTCGGCAGATCACCGTGTCGGAGACAGCAGGCGAGGCCGAGTATCTCGCGCTGATCCTGCAAGCGATCAAGACGCGCGGGAGCGATGATTATGCCTTACGGCTCAGCTATACCTTGTCACGCCTGCGCAACGATACCGACGACATCAATTTTCGTGCCGCCAATGCCAATGATTTCAGCACGGAATTCGGCCCCTCGGCCAATGATCGGCGGCATGTCATCTCAGCTGTCAGCTATCTCTATCCAGCAGACGGGTTGACCGTGACATTGGCCGGGCTGTTCCAGTCGGGCCAACCAGTCAATCTGGTGCCGGATGCACGCATCTTCGGCACACAGGATTTGAACGGCGACGGCGCGAGCTTCGGCGAGAATTTCGTCGGAAATTCTGATCGCTTTCCCGGGGCGAGCCGCAATTCCAGCCGTCTTCCTTGGTCCGCGGCCATAGACGCCGGTGTGCGCTATGCTCTGCCGGTCTTCGGTGGGCGGATTGAAGCCAGCGCCGATGTGTTCAACCTGCTCAACACCAACAACGAGAGTGGCTTTGCCAATGCGGCAACCACCTCCAACCAGGTGCAGTTCGGCGGCGGCGCGCCTCTAGTCCAGCGCAATGCTGGCCCGCCGCGGCAATTCCAGTTTGGTCTTTCCTACAAGTTTTGAAGTGGGGGTCGTGGCCAGCGGCTACATGATGGCGGGACAGGGTGGGCTTTGCCGACTCATTGATGAGCCGCTTACGCCGGGTTGTGTTTAAGACCGGAGCGAAAGCGCCCGCGAGCAAGGCTCCTGATGTTTTTCAAATAGCCGCACCAGCAAGGAAAAAGTTATCATGCCGACCGAACGCCTGACGATCCAGACCGCAACGGGCCATGTGCTGGACGGCGCGCTTGAACTCCCGACTGGACTGGTGCGGGGGGCGGCCTTGTTTGCGCATTGCTTCACCTGCACCAAGCAGAGCCGTGCGGCGGTCAGCGTAGCGCGCGCACTGGCGCGCGAAGGTATCGCCTGCCTGCGATTCGACTTTACTGGACTAGGCGGGAGTAAGGGCGATTTTGGAAGGGCTGGTTTTGCCACTGACATCGCCGATCTCGTGGCGGCAGCTGACGCATTGCACGCCCGATTTTCCGGGCCGCTGCTGCTGATCGGACACAGCCTTGGCGGCGCGGCGGTGCTGGCGGCAGCTTCCCTGATTGGCAAGGACAAGGTTGCAGCGATTGCGACCATTGGCGCGCCTTCAGACGTCCCGCACGTCCTGCACAACATCGAGGGCGATCTGGAGGCGATCCGACGCGATGGCGCCGGGCCGGTGATGATTGGCAGCCAGACGTTCACGCTCAGCCGTGACTTTCTCGATGCGGTCGCTGATGTCGATCTGCTGGCACAGGTCGGCAAGCTGCGCCTGCCCTACCTGTGTCTGCATTCTCCCACCGATACCATCGTCGGGGTCGAGCACGCGGCCGCACTGTTTCAGGCCGCCTTTCATCCCAAGAGCTTCATCAGCCTCGCAGGCGCGGATCATCTGCTGACGCAGACCGAGGATGCCGAATTTGCGGCGACCATGATTGCGGCGTGGGCGGCGCGCTACCTGCCGCTGCGCAGTGACTGGCCGATGCCGGACGAAGGCGTGGTGGTGCAGACCGGCCACGGCAAGTTCGGTACCGAGGTGCACACCGCCTCGCACCGCTTTGTTGCCGACGAACCGCGTTCTTATGGCGGCGACGACACCGGCCCCACACCCTATGATCTGCTGCTGGCAGCACTCGGCACCTGCACCGCGATGACAATGAAGATGTATGCCGACCAGAAAGGCTGGCCCTTCGGCGGCACGCGCATTCATCTGCGGCACGAGCGTGACCACGCCGAAGACTGCTCCCATGCGCTCGAAGATGGCAGCAAGGTGCAAGCGCTCAGCCGCGAAATCGCGCTGCTGGGCAATGAGCTTACGGAGGAGCAGCGCGCCAAGATCGTTGCCATCGCCGATAAATGCCCGGTGCACCGCACGCTAGAAGGACACCTGCATATTCATACGTTCGCGATTGAGTGATTGGAGCGATCGCGCCCGAGGGTCGGTCAGCCGAATTGTATTGACCGATCATTCCAGACAGTCCAGAAAAGAAGAATGCCTTGGGAAAAGAACTTCGATGTCGATGCCACCCTGACGAAGGCCATGCAGGCCTTTTGGGCGCATGGTTATGAAGCGACATCAATGCAGGATCTCGTCACGGCGACCGGGATCAATCGCGCCAGCATCTATGCGACTTATGGTGACAAGCGGGCGCTGTTTCTGAGCGCTCTCAAGAAATACGATGTCGATGTTCGCCGGCGCATGTTCGAACAGTTGGGGGCATCGGCTCCGCCTGCCGAAGCCATTGCGACGGTGTTCGATCGCTTCATCGATCAAACCGATGTGCCGCACGGCAATTGGGGCTGCTTCATCGTCAACACCGCGCTCGAATTGGCAGCGCATGACAGCGAAATCGCCGACCTGGTCAACGCGGCACAGGACGATATCGGGGCCTTCTTTCTCGCCATGATCCGCAAGGGTCAGCGCGATGGCATTTTTGCGGCGGACGGGGATGCAGAGCGGCTTGCCCATCAGGCGCTTGCGTCAATGCTGGGCATGTTGGTGATGATCCGCAGCCGCCCCGATCCTGCAGCGCTCAGACCGATCCGTGACGGCGTCTTGAAATCGCTGATCTGAGGTCATCCCCTTTTTTGGCTAATTTGGAACGATCATTCAAAACATCCAGTCTCTTCCGGATCAAACGAAAGGAAAAACCAATGTCCGACATTTTCAAAACCAGCCTCGCCTTGCGCAGCAAGGACGATGCCGATCCCGCCATCAGCACGCCTTTGACCCAAGCCGAGGCGAAGATGGGGATGCTGCCCAATATGTATCGCGCGATGGTGAACCTGCCCGCGCTGCTTGATACCTATAATCACGGCTATGCCCTGTTCCGGGCAGACAGCGGGTTCACCCCGGTCGAACAGGAAGTGGTGCTACTGGCGATCAGCCGCTTCAATGGCTGTCACTATTGCGTTGCAGCGCACAGCTTCGTTGCCGACATGATGAGCAAGGTGCCGGCCGAGGTTACCGATGCCATTCGCGACGGCCGCCCGATTGCCGATGCCAAGCTTGAGGCGCTGCGTGAATTTGCCCACATCATGACCGAAAGCCGTGGCTGCCCGACACCTGAACAGGCGCAAGCCTTTCTGGATGCCGGATACACCGAGAAGCACATCCTCGGCATTATCCTCGCGATCAGCGCCAAGGTGATTTCGAATTATTCGAACCACATCTTCCACACCGAGCTCGACCCCGCTTTCGCGGCACGGGCGTGGACACCTGCGGTGTAACCAGAAGCAAGTTTGAAACGAACGTTCCAAGTATCCGGCGGCTCCCCCCCAACCCCCCTGTCGCCGGTCGGGGTCGTGTCTCTCGCAACATCGGGTGGTGCGGCCCCTTTTTTGAAGTCATTCTCTTGCCGTGCCTGGGCATTGGGCCGCGTTTTCGCGGAGCTGTCTGTAGGTTCGCCATTCGTGGTATCGTCAAAAGATGCAGAATCTGACCCTCGTAAGCGTCATCATTGCGGCAGCATGGCTTGTTTTTATGGCAGGGCTGATGTGGAGTGTCCCGGATCGCTGCTTGCGATGGTTGGGGTTGATGGCATCCACTTGGCGCATCAACATCATTGAGCTCGTTCTGCGCGCCTTTGCCGGTCTGGCTTTGGTCGGCCGGGCAGAAATGTCGAAGGCGCCGACAGCTTTTGAAAGCAGCGGTTGGTTCATCGTCGTAACGTCAATTTTGCTCCTGCTGACGCCGCGCCGACTGCACGCCGCTTATGCTGTGTGGTGGTCCGGCAAACTGCCGTCGTCTTTTGTCAGGCTCATGGCATTACCGACAGCCATCGGCGGTGCGCTTATCGCTTATGCGGCGATCTGACCGCTGATTGGTTGAAACTGCCAGGCGCGGAAAAACCGCCAACGCCTGGGCTTACGGTTACGAACTGCGGCGAACACCGAACCAAAGGAGCAGCCTGTGCTGACCAAGGAACAAAAGAAAATTTGCGATACCGCTCATGGTGATTTTGCGGATCTGAAGGCGGTGCTGTTCAACGCGACGCTCAAGCATCCATCGGAGCTTTCGCATACCGACACACTGCTTGATGTCGTCGCCGAAATTTTCAGGTCGCAGCAGGTCACGGTTAAACGTCACCGCCTGTCGGAATACCACCTTGCCCCCGGCGTTTACCCCGACATGACCGAACACGGGTGGGAGCGCGATGACTGGCCCAGCCTTTCGCCCGATGTGTTCGACGCCGACATCATCGTACTGGGCACCCCGATCTGGCTTGGCGAGAAGAGCTCGATTGCGCAGGTCTTCATCGAGAAACTCTACGCCCATTCGGGCCAGACAAACGGCAAGGGCCAGTATAGCTTTTACGGCAAGGTCGGCGGCTGCGTCGTCACTGGCAACGAAGATGGCATCAAGCATGTCGCCATGGGCGTGCTTTACGCGATGCAGCACGTCGGGCTGACAATCCCGCCTCAGGCAGATTGCGGGTGGATCGGCGAAGCAGGGCCGGGCGCCTCTTACGGGGACGAACAGGAAGACGGCACGCGTGCTGGTTTCGACAATGTCTTCACCCAGCGCAACACCACCTTCATGGCCTTCAACCTGCTTCATGCCGCGCGGATGCTGAAAGATAATGGCGGCTATCCGGCCATCGGGAATGTGCGAACCGAGTGGGATGCTGGCTGCAAGCCAGGCTGGCCCAACCCGGAGCATCGCTAGGCGAAGGGCCATCAACCTGAGGCTCTCCAGCGTGCCGCGCTTGGTCTGTAACCTTCCGGCGGTTCGGCCCGAACAGGTTTGTGTGAGCTGGTCAGGCACACGCTGCATATGAAAAGGAATATCGCATGAAAACCACTATTGGACTTGCCGCCGCCTCGCTCGCCGCGGCTTCGCTTCTCGCGACTTCGCCGGCAATCGCCCAGAGCTCGGGCGCCAAAGAAAAGTGCTATGGCATCGCGCTCAAGGGCAAGAATGATTGCGCCGCCGGTCCGGGCACCAGCTGCGCGGGCACTTCGACGGTCGATTATCAGGGAAATGCCTGGAAGTTCGTCAGCAAGGGCGAGTGCGAGAAGCTGGGCGGTTCGCTGACCGCCAAGAAAGGCAATGCCAAGCCGATCCCCAAGAAGTAATCCTGAACAGGGAGAGGCAACATGAATATGGCTTTCGATAAGCTGCCGGGCGCGATGGCGTTGATGGCATCGACCGCGCTTCTCGCCGCTTGCGGTTCGGGAACCCCATCCGCAGCCGATAACGCGGCGCAGGATGGCGCAGTCAAAACCGCCGCAGCCGAGAAAGAAAAGTGCTTCGGCATCGCTCTTGCCGGCAAGAATGACTGCGCCGCCGGGCCGGGCACCAGTTGCGCGGGCACCTCGACGGTCGATTACCAGGGTAACGCCTGGTCGTTCGTTGATGCCGGAACCTGCGAACAACAAGGTGGATCGCTCGCTGCCAAGGAAGGCAACGAACCTCCTGTTCCCCAGCAAGGCTGACCCTTTCTGACAACCTGGATGCTGGCCGACATGAACGCCCCGACAGTCCCCCTGCCCCCCCAAGTCGGGGTTGGCCTCAAGCCCGAGCACTATGTGCAGGCATTCGAGGCTGTGTCGGCCAGCGCCCCCTTTTTTGCGGGGTGGCCCGCATGGTTTGAAGTTCATCCGCAGAATTATTTCGGTGCAGGCGGCCCACCGCATCGCTGGCTTTCCGCCTTTGCCGAGAACACCCCATTGAGTTTCCACTCGGTTGGCCTGTCGATGGGCAGCGCAGACGGGGTGAACCTTGAGGAACTGGAGCAGCTTGCCGCGCTGTGCGATCGCTATGCGCCTGCTATGGTTTCCGATCATTTGAGCTGGAGCGGCAGCGCTTCGAACCGTTATCCTGATCTTCTGCCGGTGCCCTATACGGGCGAAGCTCTCCTCCATTTTTCAGAACAAGTGTCCCGCGTGCAAGACAGGCTGGGTCGCACCATTCTAGTCGAGAACCCGTCCCGTTATCTTGCCTTTTCTGGCGACACGATGAACGAGGCCGATTTCCTGCATGCGCTGTGTGCGCTTACTGGCTGCTCTATCCTGCTGGATATCAATAATATCGAGGTTTCCGCCACCAATCTCGGGTTGGATGCCGAAGCGATGGTGGATGCGATCGATGCCGGGCTCGTGGGCGAAGTGCATCTGGCCGGCCATGCCCGCGAAGATCATCCGCATGGGCCGTTGCTGATCGATGACCACGGATCGCCCGTGACGGACGCAACCTGGCGGCTGTTCGAACGCTTCGTGCGAAGTGCCGGCCCACGTCCCACGCTGATTGAGTGGGACAGCGATGTGCCCGCTTTCGATGTGCTGTTGGCCGAGGCCGCTCGCGCCGATGAGATCATGCAGGCCGCGGCCGCATTGCCGGAACACGCATATGCAATGGCTTGATGGCGGACAGAGCGCGATGATGCAGGCGCTGGATCACGGTCCGGCGCATTTGCCGCAAGGCCTGTTCACCGGTTCGCCTGAGCGGGTGCTGGCGGGCATGAAAGTGCATGCCAACACCATCTCGCACGCCAGGCTGGTGGCGCTGGAGGATACTTTTCAGCGCACACGCCAATTCATCGGACACGAAAGCTTCAACGCGCATTCCCGGTTGTTCATTCAGCAGCCAGGAGTGACTGGGGCGGCGCTGGCGGATATCGGCGCGAGATTTCCGGCATTTCTGCTCGAGGCTGGCGAAGGCGCGAACGTTGCCGATCTCGCGCGGTTTGAATGGTGCTGGTTGCAGTCCTATCATGCCGCCGATGCCGTGCCGCTGGAACTGGCCAGTCTGACTGCGCTGGCACCCGAAGCCTTGCTCGATCAGGCGCTTGTCCGCCATCCAGCGGCTTATGCCGAAAGTTTTGCTTCGCTGGTGCATGATCTTATCGGCGCGGAGGTTCCTAGCGTAGCCGAGAGCTACGCGGTTCTCATCGCCCGGCCGCACGCAGATGTGCTGATATCCCCGGCCAGCGCTCTGATGGCCGATGTGCTGGCCGCGGCCGAAAAACCCATCACCATCGGTAACCTTATCGCCCGACAGACCGAAACCCATGATGACGAGGCAGCGCAGGTGGATGCGATCATGCAAGCGCTGGCGGCCCTCATCAACGCCGGTGCGCTGATGGCAGCGTGATGGCCGAAACGCACACGGGCAAGGGGAACAACGTGAACGCCATTCTTTCCAGCTATGATCGCACCGTCAAATTGATCGGCGGCGCTGCCATTGAAAGCGTCATGCTGTTGTTCACCCGGATCGTATTCGCCGGAATCTTCTGGCGATCCGCCCGCACCAAGGTCGAGGAAGACAGCTGGTTTTCGATCAGCGACACCACCTATTACCTGTTCGCCGAGGAATATTCCGGTGTTCCCTTGCCCAGCGATTTTGCAGCGGTAATGGCGACGATCTCTGAACATGCTTTTCCGATCCTGCTGTTAGTTGGCCTGTTTACGCGGTTCTCGGCGCTGGCCCTGCTGGGGATGACGATGGTGATCCAGATTTTCGTCTATCCCGAAGCATGGTGGAGCGTGCACGCCCTATGGGCTGCGCTGGCGCTGATCCTGATCACACGCGGCGGCGGAAAATTGAGTTTCGATGCCGCGCTCCGCAAAGCGAGGGGCGCCGTATGAGAGCCGATGAAGCCACGCTCGCCCGGCTGATGATGATGTCGCAAAAGGGTGACAAGCAGGCCTACGCCACGCTGCTGAGCGAATGCCAGCGCTGGCTGAGCCGCTATTACAGCCGTCGGATTGCGCCAGCACAGCTAGACGATTTGGTGCAGGAGACCCTGATGGCGCTGCACAACAAGCTTGCCACCTGGGATTCCTCGCGTCCGTTTCTTCCGTGGATGGCGGCGATTGCCCGCTATCGCTGGGTTGATCACTTGCGGCGATTGTACCGCGCCGACGAATGCGAATTGGTGACGGATTTCGCCGGGCAGGATGACGAACCCGCGATTGCTGCACGGATCAGCATTGATCGCCTGTTGGGGATGTTGCCAGACCCGCAGGCGCGCGCCATCGAACTGGTCAAGATCGAGGGGCTGAGCATTGCCGAGGCTTCACAAGCCACCGGGCAGAGCGAATCCCTCGTCAAAGTCAATATTCATCGCGGCCTCAAGAAATTGGCCCATATGGTTGAGAAAGCCTGAGTCATGACCCAAAATTCCGATGCCCTGATCGCCAATCTGGTGGGCAATCTTCAGCCGGTAAAGCCGATCAGCTTTGCAAGGGGCCTTGGCTACGCCCTGTCTGCTGCAGCCATTTCGGCCCTCGCGGTTGTCGCAGCTTTCGGCATCCGCCCGGATGTGTTGGCAGGCCGGTTCGATCCCGTTTACCTGATCGCGACCGGGCTGTTTCTCGTCTTGGGGATCGCGGCTGCGGTAACAGTGATCGTGATGAGCCGCCCGCAAGTCGGCACGGACCACAGTGGTTGGGTCTGGGCGGCAGCGATGGTGGCGCTGTTGCCAGTCGCTGCGCTGATTGTCAGCTTCGGCGGTGGGAGCGACATTCTGTCGCGCGAGAGCATCGCCCACGGGCTCGAATGCCT
Source organism: Erythrobacter sp. (assembly GCA_009993605.1). Classification (GTDB taxonomy): domain Bacteria; phylum Pseudomonadota; class Alphaproteobacteria; order Sphingomonadales; family Sphingomonadaceae; genus Qipengyuania. Next base: position 6,832 of record JAACTB010000005.1, on the reverse strand, counting down.
GATGGTGGGGAGCGGAGCGTCCTTGCTGGTGTTCGCCATTCTTGTAGGATGGCTGCGCAAAGGCGCACCGACTGCGCCTGACCGAGCTGGCTTGCTGACCGGTATCGCAGCCGGAAGCCTCGGGATCTTCGCCTTCTCGCTCCATTGCGCTGATAATGACATTGTCCACATCGGAATGTGGCACAGCGGCGTGGTGCTGCTGATGGCAGGACTTGGCCGCGCACTGGTTCCGCCGTTGGTCCGCTGGTAGGCAGATGCTGGCGCCAGATACCCCGGTGCCAGATTGTGCCTTGCCCCGATGGAGCCGCCATGAAGCTGCTGCGACTTGCCCTGACACGGCCTGTCATCACCAATGCGCTCAAAATCGCGCTGGTGGTGGGAACCTGTCTCAACGCCATCAACCAGGGGCCCCAGCTGTGGCAGGGGGAAGGCATGGAATGGCACAAGGTCGCGCTCAATTTCGCCGTGCCTTATCTGGTCGCAAGCTACAGCGCGGCCAAGGCGCTGATGGTGCCGATGACTTCAGTAAATCTTACACAATGATCGAAGGCCCGCACCGCGCAATTGGTGACATCGAATGGGCTGTAACCATCCGGCGGCAAGCGGCGAACCCGCAACTGTGAGCCGGTTTTTCATCATGATTTTGTCATTTGCAGCGCTCCTCAGCGCCGAGGCTGGATCCGCTGCAACGCAGCCGATAGTTGCCGGCGAAACGTCTCACATGTGCGAGAGTTGCTGCCCGGACGCAGGCGCCGCCTGCAGCGCGGTTTTTGAGATGTGTGATCGCACTTGTGCAGCAGCCATTGTGCCAAGCCACGCCGCTGTCGTCACGATGCCGCGCGTTTTCACGCAGTTCGCCGCCGAGACCCGGCAACGGACAGGATTTGCCATAGTACTGGAACCGCCGCCGCCGCGCACCGAGGGCTGAGCCTTACAAACCTTTTCCAACGAACTGGAGAAATCCCATGAAATATATCACCAAATTGACGGCAGCCATCGCGCTGCTGACCCCTGCCACGGTTTTCGCTGCCAACCCGGCAGCGGCGGCTGAGGCGTGCTGCATGATCGCCTCATGCTGCGGGCTGATGTGCTGCTAACGGCCTAACCGGATCGGCGGGCCATTGTGTGCCCGCCGATCCACCTGACCGCCGAACCCAAGACAAGGAATCCGGACATGCTTCGCGCCCTTCGCACATTTTTGGCCTTTCTCGCCGTTGCTTTTGCTGCGCCGGCCATCGCTGCTCCTGCCTGGCAGGAGTACACCCCAGCGGCCTTTGCGCGCGCCCAGGAGGCCGGCAAGACGATCATCGTTGATGTCCATGCCGTGTGGTGCCCGACCTGCAAGGCGCAGGCGCCCACGCTTGATGCCCTGCGGCAGGACGCCCGGCTGAAGGACGCCGTGTTCTTCAAGGTCGATTTCGACAAGGAGAAGGCCTTCTTGCGCGAATATCGCATACCGCGCCAATCGACCGTGCTGGTATTCCGTGGCAAGCAGGAAACAGTGCGCTCGATCGCGGAAAGCCGCCCCAGGCAGCTGCGTGAGGTGGTGATGGCAGGGATTTGAGGCCCACAGCACCCCGCATGAAAGGTAGATAATGCTGGCTGAGCTTGCTCTTGCCTTCGTTGCTGGCCTTGTGACGATCCTCAACCCGTGTGTACTGCCGCTGATCCCGATCCTGGTTGGGTCGGCATTGGGCAAGCACCCGATGGGGCCGGTCGCGCTGGCGAGCGGGCTGGCGCTGTCATTCTCGACCTTTGGATTTGTGGTTGTGGCCTTCGGGTTCCAGCTGGGCATCCCCGAACAAGGCATCCGCATGTTTGCAGGCGCGCTTTTGGCTGCGGCAGGGTTCATCCTGTTGGTTCCGCCTCTGCAGACGCGTCTGACGATGCTGTTTGCACCGCTCACTAACCGCGCGCAGACGGCTTTGTCGCGCACCAGCGGCGAAGGGCTGGGCGGACAGTTTGCCGTAGGGGCCTTGCTGGGGCTGGTGTGGGCGCCTTGCGTGGGTCCGACACTTGGCGCGGCGATTGCCGCTGCCAGTCAGGGCGAGGACCTTGGGGGTGCGTTTCTGACATTTCTGGTCTTTGCCATTGGTGTGGCGCTGTCGGTGACAGGCTTTGCTTACGGCTCACGCCGCGCGATTGGCAAAGGGGCAGGCTCGCTGCAAAAGCTCGCCCGCTTTGCCAAGCCAGTGTTCGGCGCGATGCTGGTGCTGGTGGGAGCGCTGGTTCTGACCGGCGCGGACAAGCTGCTCGAAGCCGCATTGCTTGATGTCATGCCGCAGTGGCTCATCATGTTCACCACCGGATTTTGATTCAACCAGGCCGTTGGCTCCAGATCAGTGCACGGTGATCAAATCCGGCCTGAAGCGCTGGTTTGATAACCTCGAAATAGGGTGAGACGTCAAAGTCACGCGGAGTGAACAGGCTGTGATGGCGAATATGCAGGATGTCGCGCAGGCAATCTGTGCAATCGGGATCGCTGCGCAATTCCTGCGTGATTTCAGGCAGGATCGGATAGCTGATCGACTGGAACGCGCGGGCGATCAGGGTTGAACAGATCGCCTTGGTCGGTTCCCCGCTGCCAAGTGCAATCATCCGCCGCCGCCAGCTGACTGGAACGGGCGGGGTAGGGCATAGGTAGCGCGCAAGATCGATCACATTGGCAAGATCATATTCGTCACCAATGTGGCTTGTCGCGAACTCGATCAGCTGCCCTACCTCCTCGCTGGTGAGGCCGAGCGGGCGGCAAATCCTCGTGTGATTGTCGGCATAAAGGTCGAGGCCGACCTGCCGCACACCGTCCACCACATCGGCCTCGACAAATTGTGGCAATGTGCCGGTGGCGGCGTCTTCGCCAGCGATACACAGCGCCGCGTGCGACCAGGTCGACTGGGTGAGGTATTTGATCGCAGTACTGACCCGTTGCCGCCCATCCACCAGCAACACATCACCGGCTTGAATGGCTTTGCGCAGCGATGACAGATCGGTCGGCATGGCAGCATAAGGCGAGCGCGAAGGGGCGGTCAGGAAGCCAGCCAGCAGGCGGCCTCCTATTCTGAGTACGGCCCCCACGCTTCAAGCCGATGCGGCAAGAATATGCGATCGGGCCATATCGCGCAGCACACCTGCTTCAAGCTGGGCTTCTTCCAGCAGCGCCGCGACCAGATCGCCCATGGATACGAGGCCAGCCACAGTGCCTGCCCCGGTGCGGACAATCGCATGGCGCGATCGCATCCGCGTCATCGCCTGCATGACATGGGACGCGTCATCCTTGCACGAACAATTGAGTACGTGGCGGCGCACGAAGATGATGACTGGCAGCGTGAGGCCGTGAATACCGCGCAAGGCGATGCCTTCCATCAGCTCTGCCTGTGACACGATGCCGATGATTTCTGGCGTCCTGTTCGCCGTTACGCCAATCGAGCCGATTGCTTCTCGGTGCATGATGGCAACCGCCTCGATGAGGGGGACACTCTCCCGCACTGTTTCGAAATGGCGGCCTTTGCGATTGATAATGGAAGCGATCTTCATCGTCGGCACTCCTTCAAGAGACCCCGTCCTTTTGTTCGACGGGAGGTGCCGATCCGTTACAGATCATGCTGTCTGGGAAGGATTTTTCCGGAGCATCATAAGGCGATGCAGGTGCCGTCAGAGGCTATCATGGTCGGCCCGTCGAACTGCGCCCCGATTAACGCGAGACTTTCCTGAAGGCGCGAGAACGATCGCTCCATGTGGTGCGACAGCAGCAGCATGCGCGGCACGATACTGGCGGCCATTGTGCCGATTCCGCTGGGGGGACGATGCAGGCCAATGGGCTGACCTTCGCCTTGGGGGATCACATGATGGGCAACCAGAAGATCGGGTTCGATGTTGCGCGTTACCCGGTCGAAGCCGGTAGAAAAAGCGCTTTGATCGCTGGCAAACACAATGTCGCGGCCCTTCGCCTTGACGAGATAGGCGAGGCTGGGGACCTCGCCGTGATGCACGGGGATGGCGATTAGCGTTAGGTCAGAGGAAATATCGATACGGGTGGTCGGCGCTTGTTCGGTATCGCTCGCAGCGATTTCCCGCACATCCAGCAACCGGCGCCCGTCGCCACCATCTAGATAGCCGCTGAGGTAGCTCCACGCCCCATCCTCCCGGCCCACCAGAGCCGAGAGAAGGTCGCCGGCACCGGGAAATACGCTGCCAGCCACAGGGCCGATGAACAAGAGCGGGTCGGCCGATGCCTCGAAGCTGCCCGAATTGAGGATACCCGCCAGGCCTGCACTGTGATCGGCATGGAAGTGGCTGAGCGCAATCGCCTTGAGGTCAGCAACTTTCAGTCCGGCTTCGCCAAAGCGAATGAAACTGCCCGGGCCTGCGTCGATCAGCAACTGTGCCTTTCCATCGATCCAGACGGCGTAACTCGTGCCTGCGCGCGAGCCTTCGGCAATCGGACCGCCAGAGCCGAGCACCTGCACCCCGACCTCGGCCGCGCGGCACGTGTCAGCGCCGCGGGCGGAAGATGTGATATCCGGGATGGTGGCGGGCGCATGGCTGCATGCGGCAGTCACGGCGCATGCAAGGAGTACGGCACTGGTCGAAAGATAGAATTTCGGCATGGAAAGGCCTTTCAGTGTAATCATTCGGAGGTGCCGGGCGAAGGGTTACAATGGCGCATTTCTGAGCCCGTGTCCGGCCGCCAGTTTACAGGAACGATGAGCATGACAGTTTTTCCTTCGATCACCGCACCGCCAGCGCTCGACAAGGTGTTCAAACGATTCCCTAGAACAGTCTTGCCGCTGCTTGAATATCATGACCGCGTGCTGCGCGACTGGTCGCCGCTAACCGTGGCCCAGCGCGAACTGATTGCCGCCTACGTGTCCGGGGTCAATGCCTGCACCTATTGCCACGGTGCGCACGTGGTAGCCGCACGCGCATTTGGCATCGATCCCGCTCTGTTCGAAGGGCTTATGGCCGATGTTGCAACAAGCGCCGTTGACGAAGCCATGAAGCCGATCCTCGCCTATGTCGGCAAGCTCACCCGCACGCCGGCCATGATGACCGAAGCCGACGCGCTTGCCGTTCACGCGGCCGGGTGGGACGAACAGGCGCTGTTCGATGCGATCAGTGTCTGCGCGCTATTCAACCTCATGAACCGTATCGTTGAGGGGAGCGGGATCAAGGCCAATCCGCTTGAAGCCGACGAGGCTGAAATGGAAGCACGTATCGCCCGGATGGGCGGTGCGACTGGCGACCCTCACGTCGGCGAACCAAGCTACAGTCGTCTTGCTGTGCTGTGGGGCCTTGCGCCCGAGGCCTGAGCCCTATTCGATCCCGAGGCTTTCGATCTTGGCATCGAGATCGATCGGGACTGTTGCCAGCACGGCGTGGCCTGCCTGATAGACCCCTGGACCCTCGGCCAACACCAGCGGAGCCATGGCTGCATCGCGGGCCAGCAGCAGCTGTTTGAGTTCGTCCCGATAGAGGACCACCATCGCGGTCAGCAGCCGGCTCACAAGCGGATCTTCGCCAGTCTGATCGACATCATAGCGATCAAGATGTGCGATCATGACCTCGGCGGGGTAGAGAAATTCATCGGTCACCCAGCGATTGGTGGCAAACCACGCGACCGGAATGCCGGCATGGTCGATCGACAATCCTGCGATATGCGTGACATGAGCCGCAGCCGCCTCACCCTCAGCGGGGGCTGCGGTATATGCCGTTGGATCATTCAGCTGTGTGCGGTGCAGAAACAGGTGGAAATGGCCATGCTCACCCGGATCGCGGTCGCCCGGTGCGTGAACATGATAATACCAGCGCGAACGGGTGCGTTCATCGCGCGCGTCATTGTCGGGATAGTGTTCCCAGAATACAACCGTGTCATGCGGAACAACGCGCGTCATCATCGGCATACCCTCACCGGCCATTGCAGTAATGGTCTCGATGACGACCAGAGCTGCCGTTTTTTCATCCATGAGATTTCCTGGCCTTTGGTCAGGTGAGCCTGGCCGAACCCCACCGGGTTCTACCAGGCTCGCCCAGATCGCTCTAACGTTTTCAGCCCGGCTTGGCTGCGCAAGGCTTGGCACCGCAGCCAGCGGGCGCGCACGGCTTCGCCTTGCAGGCAGCTCCAGCGCACGGCTTGGCTTCGCAACCAGCGGCCTTGCAACCCGCCGCAGCACACGGCTTGGCCGCGCAGCCCGCAGCGGCGCAGCCACCAGCAGCACAACCGGCGGCACCGCAATCAGCGGCTGCGCCGCAACCCTTTGCTGCACAGCTATTGGCAGCGCTGTCGGCCACGGCCGAGCACGATGCGGCACTGCACGTGGCTTGCGCACAGGCGCTGGTTGCGAGCGTCATACCGCCCATAACTGCAAGAAGACTGGTCAGTTTTGCTTTCTTCATGGGTATTGCCCTGTCTGGATTTGGTGCGCCAATACATTCCCAAGATGTGCCGCACACCTTCGGCTCATCGCAGGTCTGAAGGGGCATCGCCCCAGGCAGAAACTCTCGGCAATTCCTAGGCATCTTGGTTCACTTTCTTAGTGAGAAATGCATAAGGGCCGACAAGTACCGTTCGCTTGCAATGTGACGGGGGTTACACCGGCCTGACATTATTTTCCGTGTACAAAGTTTGTCTGGTGGCCCGGATCTTGATCCAAGATCGGCTTGAACCGCTCCGGGATTGTCGGAGGCTCCAACTCTTGAGTAGATGGAGTCCTTATGAGCAAGACAACGAACAAGTTTTCTCCGGAGGTCCGCGCCCGTGCGGTGCGGATGATACTGGATCACGAAGGCGATTATCCGTCCCGCTGGTCGGCGGTGGTGTCGGTTGCCGACAAGA
>JAACTB010000017.1 GCA_009993605.1 Erythrobacter sp. | reverse complement strand
ATCCGCTCCCATCCCGACCGGGTAAGCCGCTCCAGCGGCCGGAACCTGACCTTGTACTGCATCCGGTCCGACCCGGCGACCCAATAGCCGAGATAGACATACGGCAGCCCACGCTCCGCCGCCAACCGCATATGATCCAATATGATATAGGTGCCAAGCCCCGAACGCTCGGCATGGTCGGGATCGTAGAAGCTGTAGATCATCGAAAGGCCGTCCGCCTGCACGTCAGTCAGGCAGGCGCCGACCAACCTTCCCGGGCGTCCGTCCTCGGTCGGCTCACGATATTCGATGACCGTGCTGGTGACCGGCGTGTGTTCCACCATGTCGGCGAAATCGGTCTCTTCCATGTGAGTCATGCCGCCGCCCGGATGGCGCACGGACAGGTATTTCTGGAGCAGTTCGAACTGCTCCTCGGTCGCCCAGGGGCGGCAATCGGTCGCGATCAGATCGCGATTGGCCTTGATCAGGCGCTTCTGGCTGTTCGAGGGGCGGAATTCCTGCGCGACCACGCGCACGGAAACGCAGGCCTGGCAGTCGAGGCAGCTGGGGCGATAGGCGACCGTCTGGCTGCGACGGAACCCGATCCGGCCCAGCGCCTCGTTCAGCTCGTCCGCATTCTCGCCGCGCAATTCGGTGAACACCTTGCGCTCGCTCTTGCCCGGCAGATAGGGACAGGGCGACGGAGAGGTCACGAAGAAACGGGGAAAGCGGATCGGTGCCGTCACGGCGGGCTGTCTCCTGGGCCTGCAAGGCCAGAGCGCACCATCACGCTCTGGTCGGAGACGGGTTTATGCCTGTTTCGATCCGGCGTTAAAAGGTCCTTAACCACGTTTTCTACGCAGCGACGATCCGATGGTCGCATTCTCGCAACGAGACGAGTGGTTAACGGTCCGAAATAAGGGCGTTCCGCTCGGTCGCCCCCATCAATCGACAGCGACCTCTTCGACCGAATAGCCCTTGTCGCGCAACGCCGCGACGAGGCCGCGCATCTGGTTCTCGTCGCGCGCCTCGCACTCGATTTCGGTGAAAAGCCCCTTGGCGGGAAGCGAGGTGAAGATGCGCTGGTGATGGATTTCGAGGATGTTGACATTGTGCGCGTCGAACACGCCCATCACCCGGAACAGGGCGCCGGGCCGATCCTGCAAGGTGATCCTGAGGCGCGCCATGCGCCCGCTGCGCACGAGGTCGCGCAGCAGCACGTTGGCGAGCAGGCGGGTATCGATATTGCCCCCGCACAGCACCAGCCCGACCTTGCGCCCTGCGAAGCGATCGGGATTGTCGAGGATCGCCGCCAGCCCCGCCGCGCCCGCGCCTTCGACCACGGTTTTCTCGATCTGCAACAACAGCGAAACCGCATGTTCCAGCGCCGGCTCGTCGACCAGCAGAACCTCGTCGACCAGTTCCGCGATCACCTGCGAGGTGAACGCGCCCGGCGCCTTGACCGCGATACCCTCGGCCAGCGTATCGCCCCCGCAGGCCATGTCCTCCCCGCGCAGATGCGCATACATCGACGGGAAGAGCTTCGCCTGGACACCGATCATCTCGATCGCGGGGTTAAGCGCCTTGGCAACCGTCGCCATCCCGCTCATCAGGCCGCCGCCACCGATAGGAACGACGAGGCAATCGAGATCCGGCTTCGCTTCGAGCATTTCGAGAGCCACCGTCCCCTGCCCCGCCGCCACATGCGGATGATCGAAGGGATGGACGAAGGTCAGCCCGCGCTCGCGCTCCAGCGTGCGGGCATGGGCGTAGGCTTCATCGAAGGTCTCGCCGAATTGTTCGACCATGCCGCCGACGCTTTCGGTCTGCATCACCTTCACGGTGGGCGTGGTCTTCGGCATCACGATGGTGACGGGCACGTTCAGCCGCGTGCCGTGATAGGACAGGCCCTGGCTGTGATTGCCCGCGGATGCCGCGATCACGCCCCGCGCGCGCTGCTCTTCGGGCAGTTGCAGCAGGGCATTCAACGCGCCGCGTTCCTTGTAGGCAGCGGTGAATTGGAGATTTTCGAACTTCAGCCAGACATCCGCCCCGGTAATCTTGGACAGGGTCTGCGAATGCAGCATCGGCGTTTCGACGACCTGCCCGGCGATGCGGCCCGCGGCGGCGCGCACATGGTCGATGGTGAGAAGCGCGGTCGCCTTCTCGTCAGGGGCGATGCTGGTATCCTGCTGGCTCATGGCGGGTGCCCCTACGGCGCGCGGACGTTCGGCGCAATCGCGCAAAAAGGAAGCGCCGCTGCGCGCTTTGCCCTTCCGCAAAACGCCCATCCCCGATAATCCCTGCCCTATGACAGCCATCACGACAGCCCGCCGCTTCCTCCTCATCGGCACCTGCGCGCTCGCAAGCACGCTCGCCGCAACGCCCGCCCTCGCCGATCAATTGATCGAGAATGTCGACGGCATCAGGATCGACGAGGAAGGTAAGATCGACCGCTTCACCGCCATCCTCATCGACGATGGCGGAAGAGTGAAGGCGGTTTACGACCGGGGTGACAAGCGCCCGCGCGAAGTCGATTATCTGCTCGACGGCAAGGGTCAGGTGATGCTGCCCGGCCTGATCGACGCGCATCTCCACGTCATGCAATTGGGCATCGCGCAGCTCACACTCGACCTGTCGGACACCAATTCGCTCGAGGAAGCGCTCGACAAGATCCGCCGCTTCGCCGCCGACAATCCGGCGCGCCCGTGGATTCTGGGGCGCGGTTGGAATCAGGAGAAATGGGGGCTCGGGCGTTTCCCGACCGCCGCGGAACTCGACAGCGCGGTGTCCGATCGGCCCGTCTGGCTGAGCCGGGTCGACGGCCATGCGGCCTGGGGCAATTCGCTCGCGCTCGAAGCGGCAGGCGTCACTGCGGCGACCGCCGATCCCGCCGGTGGCCGGATCGAGCGCCTGCCCGGTTCGCGCGCCCCATCGGGCGTCTTCGTCGACGCCGCCGAGGCGCTGGTTCAGCGCGTCGTGCCCGCCCCGCGCCCCGCCGAGCGGGACCTGGCTCTGCTCAAGGCGCAGGAAGTCCTGCATTCGATGGGGATCACCGCCGCCGCCGACATGGGCACCAGCATGGACGATTGGCACACCTTCCGCCGGGCGGGCGACGGGGGGCGGCTGACGCTGCGCATCATGTCCTACGCGATCGATGCCGATACGATGGAAGCGATCGGCGGCCCGCGCCCGACCCAGTGGCTGTACGACGACAAATTGCGGATGAACGGGATCAAGCTCTATCTCGACGGGGCGCTGGGATCGCGCGGCGCGTGGTTGAAGCAGCCCTATGCCGACGATCCGGGCAATACCGGCCTCCCGCTGATGAGCCCGGCGCAATTGCGCAACGTCATGGTGCGCGCCGCCACCGGGCAGTTCCAGGTGGCCGTCCACGCCATCGGGACGGCCGCCAATGCCGAAGCGCTGGACGCCATCGCCGATATCTCGGACAGCTTTTCCGGCGACCGGCGTTGGCGCATCGAACACGCGCAGATCGTCGATCCGGTGGACATCCCCAAATTCGCCTCCGCCAAGGTCGTCGCCTCGATGCAGCCTGTCCACCAGACCAGCGACCGGACCATGGCCGAAGCTCGCCTCGGCCCGAATCGTCTGGACGGGGCCTATGCCTGGAAAACGATCGCCAATACCGGCGCGATGCTTGCCTTCGGGTCGGATGCCCCGGTCGAATCGCCCGATCCCTTCGCAGGACTGGCAGCCGCCTTCACCCGCACGGACAGCGACGGCCAACCGTTCGGCGGCTGGCGCCCTCAGGAGGCAGTGAGCCGCGAACAGGCCTTGGCCGCTTTCACTGCGAACGCCTCCTATGCGGGTTTCGGAGAGGGCCGGTTCGGAAAGCTGGTGATCGGCGAGCGGGCCGACTTCGTCCTCGTGGACCAGGATCCCTTGCTGGTGACGCCCGAGCAATTGCGGCGCACCAGAGTCAGGGAAACCTGGGTCGGCGGGCGCCGGGTCTATGCCGCCGATGCCGAATAAGTCTGTGCCGTGGAGAACGATGCAGGGTTTCGATCCGCGTTAACCTCGGCTAAACCAAAGAACGTCTAGGCCCGGCATCGCGATCGAGCCGCAAGGTTCCGATCGCTCGATCTGTGGGTTTCGATCCGGATCGGCTCGGGCGCAGGCCAGCAAGAGGAATGTCGATGCTTCGCAAGATCAGTTTCACCGGCGCGGCTGCCGCGCTCGTATTCGCGCCCGTCCTGGCCCATGCGGAAACGCGCGAGGCTGCGCCGATCGAGGGCGAAAGCGCGCTGGGCGGACAATCGCCGATCGTTTTCCTCGCGGGAATCGCGGTCGTCGTTGCCGCGATCGTTTTTCTTTCGGAAGACGACGATCCTGTCAGCCCGTAATTTGCGATTGAACCATTTCGGATCACAATTTGGTCTTGCATCCGAGTAATACCCTGCCTATCACCCCACACGAACGAGAAACGCTGTGTTCTCCGAAGGAGATTGAAATGAAGATTCGTAACGTTGCTGCGGTTGCTGCCGCCGCCGCTCTGGTTTCCGCCCCGGTCGTCGCTGCCGAGCGTAGCGCTGCTCCGGTCGAAGGTGAATCCGAACTGGCCGGCGGCGTCGGCGTGATCATCGGCGTTCTCGCCGCTGCTGCCATCGTCACCGCGATCGTGATCGCCGCCGACGATGGCGACGATGATGCCGTCAGCCCGTAAGCTGATCGCACATTCTGTTTAAGAAAACGGGGCCTTTCGGTCCCGTTTTTTTTGGTCGAGTGCCGCGGAGATCCTGGACGGGATGCTGTTGGGATTTATTTCGCCCGCTCGAACCTAAATGGAATTTCCCAAAGCCTGCGGTCTCGGTCTTCGGCATGCATGGCGCAGACGCGGCACCCAAAGCTTGAACAAGCTTTTCGTGAGACCGTCGATAATCCGATTATCGGATAGCGAACCGCCACGCCAACGCGTTTCGAAATGCGATGACGGACGGATCGCCCCCGCTCCGGCAAAATAACACCGGATCGTTTCCAGCCCGAAAATGCGCTTCAACGCTCAGGGCGCTTCGGTCTCGCCCTTCTGATCGATAGCCGGGCCAACATCCGAGGCCTCGTCCTTCTCGTCGCCCACGTCCTTCGCCTTGCGGTCCGCAATGCGCATCAGAATCAGCGAACCTTCGAACAGAAGCAGCAGCGGTATCGCCAGAAGCAGCTGCGATCCGGGATCGGGCGGCGTAATGATGGCCGACAGAGCGACAACCAACACGACGATATAGCGCCGTGCGCCGACCAGTTGTTCGCGCGTCACGATACCTGCGCGGTGCAAAAGCAGCAGCAGGACAGGCAGGAGAAAGCTGATCCCGAAGGCGAGGATGAACTGCATCACTAGGCCGAGATATTCGTTCGCGGTGGGCAGGGCCTGGATCGCCATGCCTCCGGCTTCCCCTTCGAAACCCAGAAACCACTCGAACGCGGTCGGCATGACGACGAAATAGGCGAGCGAGGCGCCTGCGGCGAACAGCAGCGGCGTCGCCAGGAGGAAGGGCAGGAATGCCTTCTTTTCGCGCGCGTAGAGACCGGGGGCGACGAACGCCCACAACTGGTTGGCGATGATCGGGAAGCTGAGGCAGAACCCAGCGAACAGCGCCACTTTCAGTTCGACGAAAAACACTTCGTAGAGCTTGGTGAAGATCAGCTGCCCCTTCCCATCGGGAAAGGCACCCTTCAGCGGCTGGATCAGGAACCCCAGAATGGAATCAGCGAAATAGAGACAGATCCCGAAAGCGATCACCAGCGCGAGGACGCAGCGCACCAGCCGCGTGCGCAATTCGATAAGGTGTTCGAGAAGCGGGGCCTGGGTTTCGTCGAGATCCTTCATCGCCCAGCCTGCCCTTCACTGGGCGGCGGCGGGGGATCGAGCGGCAATTCCGGTTCGCCCGCAGCGTCGGGATGCTCTGGCGCGGCGGAATCATCACGCGGTTTCGCCCGCGCGATGGCGGCTTCGGCGCGCGCGTCGGCTGCCTCAGGATCCAGTTCCGGCTCGGCCTTAACGGGACCGGCCAGCGGTTCCATCGCCGCAGGAACGGGATCGCTGCCGAAGTTTCCGCCGCCCGATCGCGCCATGATCTCGCGATTACGCTCGCGCCACTCCTTTTCGGCCTCCTCCATTTCGGCTTCGCGAATCATCGCGTCGAGCCCGGTGCGGAAGTGGTTGGACATGCGGCGCATCTTGCCGATCCAGCGCCCGGCTGTCCGCAAGGCGCGGGGCATTTCCTTGGGACCGATCACCACGATGGCCGTGATGACGATCACCAATAGCTCGGCGGCTCCGATATCGAACATGTGCGTGCGCGCCCGCCGCTGCGGATCAGGAGCGATCCGAAGGCGTGCGCGTGGCGTCGTCCCTCACCGTTTCCGAAGCAGGCTTGGCGTCGTGCGAGGGGCCTTCGATGCGCGGGGAATCCTGGCGCTTCGCGGCAGCCTCTTCCTCGTTCATGCCTTCCTTGAAGCTTTTGATACCCTTGCCGAAATCGCCCATCATTTCGGAGATGCGGCCCCGCCCGAACAGGACAAGGATGACGAGGGCGATAATGATGAGCTGCCATGGACCGAGCGACATTTGAGTACCTTTTGCTAGCTGTGGCCGCAATATAGGGGTCCGCGCGCCATTAAGCCAGCGGATCGCGCGGGCGAGCGTACGAATCCCTGTCAGACGTCGGTCGGATCGCCCCGATCGGCGCTTTGATCGGTGTCCTCACCAGCACCCATGAGGTCATCATAGGCATCCTCCACCGGATCGAGCAGTCCGGCGGCGCGCAATTCGGCGATGCCGGGCAGATCGCGGCGGCTGGCGAGGCCGAAATGGTCGAGGAAGGCGGGCGTCGTCGCATAGATCGTCGGCCTGCCCGGCGATTCGCGCCGTCCCGCGATCCGCACCCAGCCTTCCTCCATCAGCACGTCGAGCGTACCGGAGGACGTCTGCACCCCGCGGATCGATTCGATTTCCGCGCGGCTGACGGGTTCGTGATAAGCGACGATGGCCAGCACCTCGGTCGCTGCCCGGCTCAGCTTGCGGACCTGTTCGCGTGTCCGCCTGAGGAAATGCGCGAGATCGGGCGCGGTCTCGAAATGCCAGCGCCCGCCCCGCTCGACCAGCCGGATCCCGCGCACCTCGTAATGCGCGGCCAGTGCGCGCAGCCCCTCCCGGACCTCTTCGATCGGGGCGTCGCGCAGGAAACCCGCCAGCGCCTCTGCGCTCATCGGCTCCTCGGCGGCGAACAGGGCCGCTTCCAGCGCGCGTTCCATATCCGCGCTCATCCTGCGACTCGCCGCAGGCGCAAAGGACCGAACACCTCGTCCTGCGCGATCTCGGCCCGGCCCAGCCGCGCCAGTTCCAATGCAGCGACGAAACTCGAAGCGAGCGCGGATTTGCGCAGACGCGGTTCGGCATGAGGCGGGAGGAATTCTTCCAGTCGCATCCAGTCCAAGGTCACGCCCAGCATGGCTGAGACGCGATCGAGCGCCGAATCGAGCGTCATCACGGGGCGTTCGCGTACCATGTGGACGGCGGGCGCGGTGCGCGCCTTGACCCGTCCATAGGCCTCGATCAGCGCGAACTGGTCGCACCGCCAGCGGGTCCTGCGCGCGATCTCGAGCCCTTCGGGATTCCCGCGCAGATAGACGTCGCGCCCGATCCGGTCGCGACCCATCAACCGCGCCGCCGCCTCGCGCATCGCGCCCAGGCGCTGCAACCGCAATTGCAGCTTGAGCGCGAGTTCTTCGGGCGACGGGTCCTCCTGCTCCTCCTTCGGCAGCAGGAGCGCGGATTTGAGATAAGCGAGCCATGCCGCCATCACGAGGTAATCGGCGGCCAGCTCCAGCTTCAGCGCCTCGGCCTCGTCGATATAGGTCAGATACTGATCGACCAGCGCGAGGATCGAGATCGACCTGAGATCGACCTTCTGACGCCGCGCGAGATCGAGCAGGAGGTCGAGCGGCCCCTCCCATCCGTCGAGTTCGAGATAGAGTGCCTCGTCGCCGCGGGTCCTGTCCTGCGCGTCTTCGCCGAAGAGGGACGCGCTATCGCTCACGCAGCGTCCCGTGCCGCGGCGAAAAAGGCATCGCGGCGCGCGACGAGCTCGGCCGTCTCGAACCCGTCGGGCGCTGTGCCCATCGCATCGAGCACGCGATCGAGGCGCGCGCGGGCGGCATCGCTCATATCGGGATTGCGCGCGGCGATGCCTTCCATGTCCGGGATCTTGGCCCAGCAATTCAGCGTGATGTCGCAGCCCGCGGCCAGCGCCCGCTCGGACCGTTCGGGCACGCTTCCCTCGAGCGCTTCCATGTCGATATCGTCGGTGAGCAACAACCCGTTGAAACCGATCGCGCCGCGGATCACCTGCTCGATGATCGTCGGCGATTGCGTCGCCGGATGCGCATCGTCCCAGGCGGGGAACATCAGATGGCCGGTCATGCCGAGCGGGTGCGACGCCAGCGCGCGAAAGGGTGCGATGTCCTGTTCCAGGTCCTCGGCATCCGCATGGACGACGGGCATTTCCTTGTGGCTATCCACCGTCGCACGGCCATGGCCGGGCATATGCTTGAGACAGCCGACCACGCCGCCGCGCGCCATCCCGTCGAGCGTCGCGCGGCCCAATGCCGCGACCGTCAGCGGGTCGGTGCCCAGCGCCCGATCGCCGATCACGTCGCTCGTTTCGGGGCGGCGGACGTCGAATGGTGCGTGAAAATCGACCGTGACGCCCACTTCGGAAAGTTCGCGCGCGATGGCTTCGGCGTTGACGCGCGTCGCTTCGATCGCACTCGCGGGGGCGACGTCGTAGAGTTCGGCAAAGGCCTCGCCCGCCGGATAGCGATTCCATTCGGGCGGCCTCATCCGCGCGACGCGGCCGCCTTCCTGGTCGATCGAGATGAAGGTCTTCTCGCGCCCATGAATGGCTTTCAACTCGTCGGTCAAGGCACGCATCTGATCCCGGTCGAGGCAATTTCGCGCGAACAGGATATAGCCCGCCGGATCGGAATCCTTGAAAAAGGCGCGCTCCTCAGCGGACAGGCGCGGACCGGCGATACCGAAAATGGCGGGTGTCATAAGCGAAGGAATCGCAGCTTTGCGCAGTCGCCGCAAGCGTCTTGCGGGCAGACAATAGGCGAAGCCTGTACGACCGGCCCTATTTGACCTGGCAGGGCAATCCGTCGCTCTGCAACGCGTTGCACAAGCGCCTTGCGCCCGCATTGTCACCGCCTGCGGCCTGAAGCCGGAAGACGGTGCCGATATCCGCCCGCCCCTCGACGATGCGGTACCCGACGCCCGACAGCGCATCGGTTTGCCGCTGCAAGGTGCGCCAGCCTTCCTCCGCATCGGCGCGGTTGGAATAGGCGCCGACCTGCACGGCCGTACCGCGCGGAAGAGCGCCGGAGTTCGGCGCGGGCGTTGCGGCAGGCTCGGGTTCGCTGGCCGTCTCGACCGGTGTCGGCGTGACGACAGGCGCCGGCTCGCTGGCGAGGCGCCCCTCGCGCGTCTGACCCTCGCCCACGGCGAAGCTCGTGTCTCCGGTGCCCGCAAAGGTCTTGCCGCCCGCATCGTCGGGCCGGGTGCGATAAGGCTCGTCGGGCGCTTCGACCAGCGATCCGTCCGGTTCGGGGCCGCCGCCGACATTCGAATTGGAAACCCACCAGATCGCGCCGACGATCACGCCCAGGGCGACCACCATCAACAGGCCGATCCCGATCAGCCGCGTGGTGTCGAAACCGGCCTGCGACTCGTCCTCGCCCGATTCGAGCCAGGGGAGGCTTTCCTCGTCATTGCCGAAATCGAGCGTCCGGCTATCGCGACTGTCCTGCGCGCCTTCAACCACGGTTCGTGTCCCTCACATTTCCTCGACCGCTTCGACCCCGAGGATCGCCAGCCCGTTGCGGATGACCTGCCCGATCTGCGCCGCCAGGAAAAGCCGCGCTGCGCTGAGCGTCTCGTTTTCGGACTGGATCATGCGCAGCGAGGGATCGTCGTTCCCCGCATTCCAGAAACTGTGGAATGCGGCGGCGAGATCGCCGAGATAGAAGGCGATGCGATGCGGTTCGCGCGCCGAGGCAGCGGCTTCGACCACGCGCGGGAATTGCGCCACCTCGCGCACCAACGCCAGCTCCGCCTCGCCGAGCTGGTCGAGATGGTCGCCAGAGGGGACGATGCCCTGCTCCTTCGCCTTGCGCAAAGTCGAATGGATGCGGGCGTTCGCATACTGGACGTAGAACACCGGATTGTCCTTCGACGCTTCGACGACCTTGGCGAAATCGAACTCCATCTGCGCGTCGGGCTTGCGCGTCAGCATGGTGAAGCGGACGACATCCTTGCCGACCTCCTCCACCACCTCGGCCAGAGTCACGAAATTGCCCGAGCGCTTGGACATTTTGACCGGCTCGCCATCGCGCAGGAGCTTGACCATCTGGACGAGCTTCACGTCGAACGGAACGTCGCGCCCCGCCCCTTGCGTCAGCGCGGCGACGGCGGCCTTGATCCGCTTGACCGTGCCCGCATGATCCGCGCCCCAGATGTCGATCAGCGCATCGGCCTGTTCCGCCTTCTGGAAATGATAGGCGAGATCGGCGCCGAAATAGGTCCACTTGCCGTCGGATTTCTTGATCGGTCGGTCCTGATCGTCTCCGAACTGCGTGGAGCGGAACAGCGGCAGTTCGACCGGCTCCCAGTCTTCGGGCGGCGCCTTGCCCTTGGGCGCTTCGAGCACGCCGTCATAGACGAGGTCGCGGGCGCGCAGCCATTCCTCGGCTTCTTCGGGCTTCTTCGCGGCCTGCAATTCCGCTTCGGACGAAAACAGGTCGTGATGGATGCCGAGCAGAGCGAGGTCGGCGCGGATCATGTCCATCATCGCGGCGACCGCGCGGGTGCGGAACAGGGCGAGCCACTCGCTTTCGGGCGCATCGGCATAGCGATCGCCGAACTCCTCGGCCAGCTGCTCCCCGACCGGGATCAGATACTCGCCGGGATAGAGCCCTTCGGCAAGGTCGCCAGGATTCTGGCCGAGCGCCTCGCGATAACGATGGTGGGCCGAACGGGCGAGCACATCGACCTGGCCGCCCGCATCGTTGACGTAATATTCGCGCGTGACCGTGTGGCCTGCGAATTCGAGGAGCCCGCACAACGCATCGCCCACCACCGCGCCGCGGCAATGGCCCATATGCATCGGCCCGGTTGGATTGGCGGAGACGTATTCGACATTCACGCGCTTGCCGCCGCCCATCGCGGAACAGCCATAGGCATCGCCCATCTCCGCGATCGCCGCGATCTCGCGGCGCCAGGCGTCGGGATCGATCCTCAGATTGATGAAGCCCGGCCCCGCAATGTCGAGCGATACCACGTCGGGATCTCGCTCCAGATGCGAAATGATTGTCTCGGCCAGCGCGCGCGGATTGCTTTTCGCCTGCTTGGCGAGAACCATGGCGGCATTGGTCGCGAGATCGCCATGCGCGGGATCGCGCGGCGGCTCCACCGCGACGTTCGAGCGGTCGGTTGCGGGCGGCAGCGCGCCTTCCATTTCGAGCGCGTCGAGCACCGCATCGATCCGCGCGGCGAAATGGGCGTAGAGTGTCGTTGTGTCGGTCATCGAATCGTCCATGGCCGCGCGAGACCCGCACGGCAACCAGTGTCGCTTATCTGGTGGTCGGGGCGCGGGAGACCCCGATCCGATCAACGCGTGGCGTTATAGGCCAGCTGCGCTTCGGTCAGCTGGAAGCCGACCAGCAATTCGAAGGTCGCGCGCTGAACCGCGGCGCGGACCGCCGGATCGGCCAGCGGGTCGAGCGCGGCGTCGGGATCCCCAGGTTTGCGGCGGCGGGTGATCTGCTCGCGGATATCGTCGGGCAGAGTCGCTTCCGACCGATCGACGAACCCGCCCGCTTTCGCGCTCGCCTGCGCGCGTTCGGCGCCGGCCGGGAAATTCAGCGTCACGCTGCCGACGCGCTTGGTCACCACCGCGCTGCCGCCGCGCAGGACGGTGCTGAAATAGGGCAAGGTTACCTGGCGCGCGGCGCTGGTGTCGGTGCGGCGCGCGACCACGTCGAAACTCGCCTCGCTATAGACCCGGTCGCCGCTTTCATTGCAGGTCGAGCGGACATTCGTGATCGCCGCCGTCACGTCGATATCGCTGGCGAGCCGCGAATTGGGGCTGCGGAAGGTCGTGATGTCGCCGGTATAGTCGGGCACGCCCACCGCCGGGCAGGCGGTGCGGACGGCGGTGATGCCAACACCCTGGTCGAGCACCAATTCGCCTTCCGAGCGGCAGCCCGCAAGCGCGATACCGAGAGCGAGGATCGAGAGCAGGCTGGAGCGCGAGGTCATGAGCTGGAATGTCCCTGGCAAGATAGGTCTTCGACGTGGGTAGCGGGCATCGGCCCGCCGGAAAGCGCTTCCCCTAGCGAGGGCGCGCACAAAGCGCTAGGGGTCGGCGCATGAACGCCCCCTTGCATCCAAGCCCCCTGTCCGCATCTTCATCCGACTCACAGGACAAGCCGCCGCTGGCGCTGCTGATTGCAGCCCCCCGCGGCTTCTGCGCCGGTGTGGACCGCGCGATCGAGATCGTGGAGCGCGCGCTCGAGAAATACGGCGCCCCGGTCTATGTCCGCCACGAGATCGTCCACAATCGCTACGTGGTCGACGCATTGCGCGAGAAGGGCGCGGTCTTCGTCGAGGAACTGGACGAGGTGCCCGATAGTGCCCCGGTCGTATTCAGCGCCCATGGCGTGCCCAAATCGGTGCCCGCCGAGGCGGACCGGCGCGAAATGCTCTATGTCGATGCGACCTGTCCGCTGGTCAGCAAGGTCCACCGCCAGGCCGAACGCCAGATCGAGAAGGACCGCCACATCATCTTCATCGGCCACGAAGGCCACCCCGAAGTGATCGGCACGATGGGCCAGGTCGACGAGGGGCAGATGACGCTGGTCGAAACGGTGGAGGATGTCGCGAAGCTCGACTTTCCCGCCGGAACCGAGCTCGCCTATCTCACCCAGACGACTCTGTCAGTCGACGATACGGCGGATGTCATCGCCGCGCTGGAACAGCGTTTTCCCGACATCTCCGGCCCCAAGGCCGAGGACATCTGCTATGCCACGTCCAACCGCCAGGCGGCGGTCAAGAAGATCGCCCCGGGCAGCGATCTGGTGCTGGTGATCGGCGCGCCCAATTCCTCGAACTCGCTGCGCCTCGTCGAAGTGTCGGAGCGGCTCGGGACGGATGCCTATCTGATCCAGCGCGCATCGGATATCGATCCGCAATGGCTCGAAGGGGTCGGGACACTCGGGCTTACGGCCGGGGCCTCCGCCCCCGAATTGCTGGTGCGCGAAGTGGTCGAAAAGCTTGGGCAATGGCGCACGGTGGAAGAGACCACGATTATGGCCGCCGAAGAAAAGATGGTCTTCAAGCTGCCCCGGCAATTGCTCGACTGAGCAGGCGGCGGCGGACGCATGGCGGTCTATACCGATCTCGGCACCGAGCGGCTGGCGGATCTGATCGCCGCCTACGATGTCGGCGATCTGGTTTCCGCCAAGGGCATCGCCGAGGGGGTTTCGAACAGCAATTGGCTGATCGAGACTTCGGGCAGGGATGGCAGCCCAGGCTCGCAAAGCGCGCGGTTCATCCTCACCATGTACGAACGCCGCATCGAGACGGCGGACCTGCCCTTCTTCCTCGACCTCCTCGATCATCTCTCCGCCGCCAACTGCCCGGTGCCGCGCACCATCCATGACCGCGAGGGTGCCAGCTTTCGCATGATCGAGGGCAAGGCGGTGGCGTTGATCGAGTTCCTACCCGGCGTGTCCCCCACGGCGCCGACCGCGACGCAGGCGCGCGCGGTCGGGGTGGCCCTGGCGCGGATGCACGGCGCGGCGCAGGATTTTCCAGGGAGCCGCACGAACGATCTGGGGCCGGGGGAAAACGCCGCTACGCTCGAATCGTGCGGTAGCGACGCGCTGGCGCAGATCGATCCGAACCTTCCCGCAGTCGTGGAGCGCGCCCGCACAATCACGGAGGACTGGCCAAGCGACCTTCCGCGATCGATCATCCATTCCGACCTCTTCCCCGACAATGTCCTGATGCTGGGCGATCGGGTGAGCGGCCTCATCGACTTCTATTTCGCCTGCGAAGACCAAATGGCCTACGATCTAGCCGTCACGCATGCCGCCTGGTGCTTTTCCAAGGACGGATCGCGCTTCGATCCCGCTCTCGGCCGGGCGCTCGTCACGGGGTACGAAACGGTGCGCCCGCTCGAACCGCGCGAGCGCGATGCGCTGCCCCTGCTGGCCGAAGGCGCCTGCCTGCGCTTCGTCGCCAGCCGGGCGCAGGACTGGATCGAGACGCCAGCGGGTGCGCTCGTCATGCGCAAGGACCCGATGGATTTCGTGCGACGCTGGAACACCTATCGCGAACGCGGCCAAGAGGCTTTCGCCTGACGGCGAGAGCGCGCATAGGACCCCGACGATGAAACGCGTAGACCTGTTCACCGATGGCGCCTGCAAGGGCAATCCCGGCCCCGGCGGCTGGGGCGCGCTGCTGCGGCTCGGTGCCCACGAGAAGGAATTGTCGGGGGGCGATCCCGATACGACCAACAATCGCATGGAAATGACCGCCGCGATCCGGGGCCTCGAGGCGCTGATCGAACCGTGCGAGGTCGACCTCTATACCGACAGCAAATATCTGATCGACGGGATCACCAAGTGGGTCCACGGCTGGAAGAAGCGCGGCTGGATCAATGCCAGCAAGAAGCCGGTGCGCAACGCCGATCTGTGGCATGAGCTGATCGCGCTGACCGAACGACACCGGGTCGAATGGCATTGGGTGAAGGGCCATTCCGGCCATCCCGAAAACGAGCGCGTGGACAAGCTGGCGAGCGACGCGGCCGAGGCGATCGCGGCGGGCTGAAGCCCTAACCGAAGCGATCAGGCGCGTAGAGGGCGGGATCGAGCGGGGCTGTCATCGCGTCGCGCTCCAGCCCTAGAAACAGCTGGGCGGCGAGACGCGCGGCGGCGGGCGCGGTCTGGATGCCGAAGCCGCCCTGCCCGGCGAACCAGGCAAAGCCTTCGACTTGCGGATCATAGCCATAGACCGGTCTGCGATCGGGCGCGAAGCTTCGGAGCCCTGCCCAGCGGCGCTCGACCGCTTCGATCGTGCAGTCGATCACCTGCTGGAAGCGGTCGATCGCTTCGGCGACTGCCAGTTCCTCGGGTGCGGCATCGCAAGGCTCGCTCGGCGTTTCGTCATGGGGGCTCAGCCAGACGCGCGCAGACTCGGGCTTGAAATAGAACTGGCCCGATATGTCGAGCACCAGCGGCTGGTCGGCAGGCGGAGGCGGGTCGATGCGAAGCTGGACGACGGTGCGGCGCAGCGGCTGGATATTCAGCGGTCTCACCCCCGCCATTCGGGCCAGCGGATCGGCCCATGCCCCCGCCGCATTGACGAGCGTGGCCGCGCGGAATTGTTCGCCGGTTTCGGACGAGAGAAGCCACCCACCGGCATCGCGCTCGACATGCGCGATCCGTGCCCTGGTGCGCAGGTCGACACCGCGCGCCTTCGCCAATCGCAGGTAGTGGGCATGGAGGCCGGCCACGTCGATATCGGCACAGGCTGGCTCCCACACCGCCCCCGTCCATTCCTCGCGCAGGCCCTGTATCCGCTCGGCCAGCGCCGTGCGCTCCAGCCGCTCGATCGTGGCGCCGGTGTCGCGGAACCGAGCCATGAACGCGTCCAGCGCCGCACGGTCGCGCTCCCTTCCGACATAGAGCGCGCCCCGCCGGTCGAGAAATCCGTGATCGCGCAGATACCCGCCCGAGGCGAGCGTGAGCGGGACGATCTCCGGCCCGCCATAGCATTCCTCCCAGAACGCGGCGGAGCGCCCCGTGGCGTGATAGCCGGGCGCATCTTCCGCTTCGAGGAGAAGGACTCGGGCATGGTCGGCCAGTTCGGCGGCGAGGCTCGCCCCCGCCATGCCGGCGCCGACAATGGCGAAATCGTGGATCGTCATTCGGCGGAAACGGGAACTGTTCTGTCCAGGAAATCGGCGATCGCGCTTATCGCCCGGTCGCGTACCGGATCGGCCTCGCGCAGGATCTCGTGCCGTGCCTCGGGTCCGAATTCGACCAATTGTCCCTTGGGTAACCGCGCGATTGCCTTTTGGATCGCGGCATGGCTGACGAGCTTGTCGTCCGCTGTCGCGACGATGAGGACGGGGGTGGTCACCTGCTCCAACCCGCCGCTCGCAAAAAGCGCTCTGGTCGAGGCATAGGCCCGCTCGACCCAGCGCCAGCTGCCCGGCCCCATGACCAGTTCCGGACGATGGCTTCGCCACCACAATTCGTCCTCGTAGCGGTCGTCGTCGTGAGTCAGGAGGTCGCGGCGCCGTGTCGGCATCTCGCCGGGCTTCTCGCTCCATTTCCAGGCCGGGCGCGTGGGATTGCCGATCAGCGTCATGAGCCGCGCGATCGGGTGTAGGACGGCGAGCGGCAGCGGCGGCCCCGCCATGCCGAGCATGGGCGCGGACAAGACCAGGGCATCGGGATCGACCAGGCGTTCGACCAGAGCGCGCAGGACGATGTGACCCCCCATCGAATGCGCGGCGAGGACGTGGGGACCGGGCGTCGATGCTTTCCAGTCCCGCCAGAAAGCCGCCAGATCGTCGAGCCAGATCTGGAAATCCTCGACATGCCCGGTCGTCGCGTCGCTTCCCAAACGGCCCGACCCAGCCTGCCCGCGCCAGTCCGCCGCGGTCACGCGCCATCCGGTGCGATGCCATCCTTCCAGCGTTTCGAGATATTTCTCGTAGTGATCGCCGCGACCGGGAAAGAACAGGATCGATCCGCGCGCCGCGCTTTGTTTGCCGGACCAGTCGATCCGGCGGATTTGATGGCCGTCCGGTGCCGCCCAGACCCATTCGTTTGCCGCCGGGGGAATCGCGCGCCGGTCGATCGGATCGGATGATGCGCTGTCGATGATCGCCCGTCTCCTGTCGCATGGTTACCGTTTGGTAAGCAGCACCCTGTAGCAGGTCCCGTCGAAAGGGGCCCCTTGGGTACGATGCTACATCAGATCGCGCACTACGGACTGCTCGGGGCCTTGGCAATCGCGCTGCTGATCGCGATCGCCACCGACCTCAAGAGCCGACGCATCTACAACTGGCTCACCCTTTCCATCGCGCTTGCTGCACCGTTGTACTGGTGGAGCAGCGGGCTTGCATTCTGGCCGGGCGTCGCAATCCAGCTCGGCGCCGGGATCGGCGTATTCATGGCCTGCTATCTGTTCTTCGCCCTCGGCCAGATGGGCGGCGGGGACGTGAAGCTTCTCGGCGCGCTCGCTTTGTGGATCCCGTTCGATCGCTTGCCCGCCCTCGTCGTGATGATGGCGATCATCGGCTGGCTGCTGACCATGGGCATGGCCGCCTGGCGCGTGCGCGCTTCAAGCGGCAGCGGGCTGAGCCGCGACATGCTCGTCCTCATCGGCTGTTTCCTTGCCGCCTTCGCGATCGGTGCGGTCCTTCTGGGCGGATCGGCGATGCCCCGTGCCCTCCTCGACTGGAGCGCCGGAAGTCTGGCCGGAGCTCTCGCCATCGCGGTCGCGCCGTCGCTGCTTTTGCTGGTCGCAACGCTCGTCTCGCTGCGCGTCATCAAGCGCCACGCCCGCCGGATTCAAGTGCCTTACGGCCTCGCCATAGCGAGCGCCGGTCTGTGGATCATCGCCACGGATCTGGTCGTGCGAAGCGGGACCACACCGCTCGCGGGCTGAATACGCGATGTTAACCATTCGGCCCTAGGCCGGTCGATCATACCAGCCCGCCATCCGAGCGCGGGCCATCGAAGGGGGCTTGATAAGCCATGGACAGGAAGAAACTGGTTCTGCTGCTCGTCGCACTGGCCATTGCGGTCGGTACGGCCATGGTGGCGCGCAGCATGTTCGCGGGCGCGGCCGCTCCGCAGGCCGAGGCGGCCCCCGTGGTGCCGACCGGACCGAAAGTCCTGGTCGCCCAGCGTGCGTTGCCAGCCGGTACGATTATCACCGCCGAATCGATCGGATTCCAGTCCTGGCCCGCCGAAATGGTGGCCGATGCCTACTTCCTCGAAGGCGAATCGGACATCTCCAAACTCCTCGGAACGGTGGTGCGCCACCCGATCACCGCGGGCGAACCGGTCACGCAGGGCTCGCTCGTCAGCCCCGGCGATCGCGGCTTCCTCGCCGCCGCGCTGAGCCCCGGAATGCGCGCCATCACCGTGCCCGTATCCGCCCAGACCGGCGTTGCAGGCTTCGTCTTCCCCGGCGACCGGGTCGACATCATGCTGACGCAGGAAGTCACCGGGGTCGAAGGCCAGGCGCTCAAGGCCTCGGAAACGATCATGCGCAACCTGCGCGTGCTCGCCACCGACCAGTCGACCTCGCAGGAGACCGAGAACGGCAAGACCGTGGTCCGCGAATCGCGCACGGTCACGCTCGAAGTCACGCCCAAGATGGCGGAAAAGATCGCGGTCGCCGAAACGATCGGCCAGCTCAGCCTCTCGCTGCGCTCGCTGACCGACAACCAGTCCGATCTCGAAAGCGCGCTCGCTTCGGGCGACATCGCCATCCCCGACGATGCCACGCCGGAACAGGAAGAACGCCTGCTGCGCCGCGCCATGGCCCGGCCAGAGGACAAGGTCGGCTCCTTCTCCACCGGCGGCGACGTCTCGCGCT
Organism: Erythrobacter sp.; assembly: GCA_009993605.1. Classification (GTDB taxonomy): domain Bacteria; phylum Pseudomonadota; class Alphaproteobacteria; order Sphingomonadales; family Sphingomonadaceae; genus Qipengyuania. The sequence continues at coordinate 35,630 of JAACTB010000017.1, read as the reverse complement.
TCCAGCGTTCCAGCATTCCGCCCCAGGTCGCCCGTGATTCGGGACCCCAGCAAATGGGGGTGACCGGTCCGGTCCAGCCGGTGGTCGCCGGCGCACCGGCTGCGGCGCCCAGCGGGCCCACGATCCGCATCATGCGGGGCAAACAGACCGATGCGGTCGGCATCGCGAAGAACGGGGCGGCCATTCCGTCCGGCGCAGGCTCGCGATGAGCGCGCGAACCGCAATCAACACCTCAGGCGACGCCATCAGGGGGCTTGCTACCATGAAACCGCGTATATCCAAGAAACTGCTGCCGATCATGGCGTCGAGGGCCGTCATGGGCGCTCTCGCACTCGCCCCGTTGACCGCGATCCCGGCCGCGACCGCGAACGCCCAGACGGTGGTCCGCCCGTCGCAGGACATCGTCCTGTCGATCGGACGCGGCGAGTTGATCAACGTGCCGGGCGCGATGGCCGACGTCTTCGTCGCCAATAGCGAGATCGCGGACGTTCAGCTGAAATCCCAGCGTGCCCTCTACGTCTTCGGAGTCGGCGGCGGCGAGACCACGATCTACGCCAGCAATTCGCGCGGCGACATCATCTGGTCCGCCAATGTGCGCGTCGGATCGAACATCGGAAGCATCGACCAGATGCTCGCCCTCGCCATGCCGGAGGCCAAGATCGCGGTCGCCACGATGGGGAACAATACCGTGCTGCTGACCGGCACCGTGGCTGCGCCTGAAGATGCCGCCGAAGCACAGAACCTGGTCGAAGCCTTCGTGGGCGATAAGACCAATGTCATCAGCCGCCTGCGCATGGCGACGCCGTTGCAGGTCAATCTCCAGGTCCGCATTGCCGAAGTCAGCCGCAACGTGGTCCGTGCGCTGGGCGTCAATCTCGCTTCGGTCGATACGTCGGACGGCTTCCGCTTCGGCGTCGGCCAGGGTCGCGGAGCATTTTCGCAAATCCAGCCATCCGGAATTATCAACGGACAGCGGCGCGACCCGCCGCTCGCCACGGGACAAGAGCTCGAAGGAGCCGGCACGATCATCGAACAGGCCGGGCGCGGGCTGACTTTGGGCGCCGCCGGTCGCTTCCTCGGCCTCGATATCGGCGCGGCCATAGATTTGGCCGAGACCGAGAATCTCGCCGTCACGCTGTCGCAGCCGAACCTCACCGCGCTTTCGGGAGAGACCGCCGAATTCCTTGCGGGTGGCGAGTTTCCGATCCCTCTTAGCCAGGGGCTCGGCACGACCACCGTCGAATACAAGAATTACGGCGTTAGCCTCGCCTACACGCCGACAGTTCTCGCCAATGGACGGATTTCGATCCGCGTGCGCCCGGAAGTGTCCGAATTGACCAGCCAGGGCGCGGTCAATCTGAACGGTTTCGTCGTCCCCGCGCTGATTACCCGGCGAGCGGAAACGACCGTCGAACTGGGTTCGGGCCAGAGCTTCATGATCGCTGGCCTGCTGTCGAATTTCTCGCAGAACGCGATAGAGAAGGCACCGGGCCTCGGCGATGTGCCGATCCTGGGCAATCTCTTCCGTTCGACCGAATTCCGGCGCGGCGAGACTGAGCTGGTGATCGTTGTGACGCCTTACCTCGTGAAGCCGATGAATGCGTCGGACGTGCGCCTGCCGACCGATGGCTATCTCAAACCGACCGAAGGCCAGCGCCTGCTGCAATATCGCGATAGCGACGGCGTGACCGGCGGCGATCGTCCCGGGCCCGCCGCCGTGCCTGCCGCGCCAGCCAATCCCGCCATTTCGCGCAACGTCGTGACCGATACGGAAGGGGCCGAGCCGGTGCTCGCCCAGTCCTACGATCCGCGCAACCGGGAAAAGAGCGCTTCCGCCAAGCCCGGCTTCAGCTTCAAGTGAGGGGACCGATCATGCCTTTCCATAAACAGTCCCGCCTGATCGCCGCGCCGATCGCCCTGACCATCGCTCTTGCCTTGGGCGCCTGCGGCGGCACGATGAACACGGACAATCGTTCGCTTTACAGCGTCAAACAGCCGGTCGTCGAACGGACCAATTTCGCGCTGGACGTCGCGACCACGGGCGACGGCTTGCCGATCTCGGAACAGCGGCGTCTTGCCAGCTGGTTCGAGACGATGGAGCTCGGCTATGGCGACCGAGTCGCGATCGACGATCCTGCCGCCTCCCTTGGCGTGCGCGAGGATGTCGCCGCGCTGGCCAGCCGCTATGGCCTTCTGCTCGGCGAAGCGCCGCCGGTGACGGCAGGGGCCCTCGCGCCCGGCCAGGCTCGTGTGATTCTGACCCGCTCGACCGCTTCGGTTCCCGGCTGCCCCGACTGGTCGCACACCGCCGAGGCCAACGATGCGAATGCCACCAATCCGAATTACGGCTGCGCCACAAACGGCAATCTGGCCGCCATGATCGCCGATCCCGAAGACCTGGTCCAGGGCAAGCGAGGCACGGGCGAGACCGTGCTGCTCACATCGACCAAGGCTATCGACGCCTATCGCAAAGCCGAACCGACGGGGGCCGAAGGCCTGACCTCCGCCCCCACCACCGGAGGGAATTGAGCCATGAACGCACCCTGGAAAGTCAATTCGCCCAGCGATCGCGCTCCCTTCGCCGCCTATGTCTGCGACGAAACCTCGCTGGACACGCTGCGTCCGGTCGTGATTGAACTCGGCTGGGCGCCCGAGAAGTGCAACAAGGGCGGTCTGCGTAACGCGATCCAGTCTCTCTCGGTCAGCGCCAGCCCCAATATCCTGCTGGTCGATCTGTCGGAAAGCGGAGATCCGCTCAACGACATCAACTCGCTCGCCGAAGTCTGCGAGCCCGGAACCGTCGTGATCGCCATGGGGCAGGTCAACGATGTGCGGCTTTATCGTGACCTGCTGGCGAGCGGAATCTACGATTATCTTCTGAAGCCGCTCTCCGCCAACACGGTGCGCGACGCGCTGAATCAGGCGCAAGCCGTCTTCAGCGCTCCCAAGGCGAACGATCCCGACGCGGGCCGCAATCATATCTCGACCGCCGTGGTGGGGATGCGCGGCGGGGTCGGCGCATCGACGCTGGCCACTTCGCTCAGCTGGTATTTCGCCTCGAAGAAGCATCTCCAGACCGGGCTGCTCGACCTCGACGTGCATTTCGGGACAGGCGCTCTGGCGCTCGATCTCGAACCGGGTCGCGGCCTTACCGATGCGATCGACAATCCCAGCCGCATCGACGGCCTGTTCATCGAACGCGCCATGATCCGGGCGCACGACAATCTGTCGATCCTGTCCTCCGAAGCGCCGATCAGCGCCCCCTTGATGACGGATGGCTCGGCCTTCCTCCAGTTGGAGGAGGAATTCCGACAGGCCTTCGAAATGACGGTCATCGACCTGCCGCGATCCATGCTCATCACCTATCCGCAATTGCTCGGCGACGTGAACGTCGTCGTCGTCACGGTGGAAATGACTCTGGCTTCGGCCCGCGATGCCATTCGCATCCTGTCCTGGCTGAAGAGCTATGCTCCCCACGCGATTCCGATCGTGGTCGCCAACAAGGTGCAGACCGGCGCGCTCGAGATCAGCAAGGCCGATTTCGAGGCATCCATCGAGCGCAAGATCGATTTCAGCATTCCCTTCGACCAGAAGACCGCGGCCAATGCGGCCAAGCTCGGCCAGGCCTTCATCGAAGCCAATGCCCAGAGCAAGACGAGCGCTGTCATCAAGTCGCTGGGCGAGCGGATCATCGGAGCGAGCGAGGAAGCCGAGGCCGAAACGGACGCGACCGTGGAGAAGAAATCGCTCCTCGGAAGCTTCGATCTGAAATCGCTGCTCGCCAAGAAGACGAAGCCCGTCCCCGCCACGGCGGAATGACGGACGTTAGCCTCGCGAGAGGCAAGAATGGAATAGACGGAGACACCGCATGGACATGATGCAGCTCGTTCCCCTGTTCGCCGGCGCGCTGGCGGCGATCGGGGTCGCAGCATATGCACTGGTCGGTCCTTCGCCGAGCAAGGCATCGCAGCGGCGGCTCGAACAGCTGCGCTTCCGGCATTCCGAAAATACCAACACCAAGGTGGAATCGCAGCTCAAGAAGGCGATCGCCTCGCGGCGACCGACCTTGAACCGGGTCGCGGGATCGACATCGCGCATCGATGCCCTCGCCATCCGGCTCGACCGGACGGGCAAAGGCTGGACGTTGCGCCAATACACCTATGCCTCGATCGGGTTGACGCTCGTCGTCGCGCTGATCCTGTTCCTGCGGACCGGCGCATTGCCGCTGGCGCTTGGCGTCGGCCTGTTGATGGGCGCGGGCATACCGCATTTCATCGTCAATCGCGCGATCAAGAAGCGCACGGCGGCCTTCAACGCCAAATTCGCCGACGCGATCGACCTGCTCGTGCGCGGCCTTCGCTCGGGCCTTCCCGTGACGGAGACATTGTCCGTGGTCGCACAGGAAGTTCCCGGCCCGGTAGGGCAGGAATTTCGCGGTGTCGTCGAACGGATCAAGATCGGGCGGACGATGGAGGATGCTCTTCAGCAGACCGCCGACCGCCTCGGGATTCCCGAATTCAACTTCTTCTGCATCACGCTTGCAATCCAGCGGGAAACGGGTGGCAACCTTGCCGAAACGCTCGCCAACCTCGCCGAGGTCCTGCGCAAGCGCGCGCAGATGAAGCTCAAGATCCGCGCGATGAGCTCTGAATCCAAGGCTTCGGCCTATATCGTCGGATCGCTGCCCTTCATCGTCTTCGTGCTGATCTGGTGGATCAACCCCGATTACATCGGAACCTTCTTCATCAACGAGACCCTGATCGTGATCGGCATGGGCGGGCTGATCTGGATGGCGATCGGCGTCTTCATCATGGCCAAGATGGTCAGCTTCGAAATCTAATCGCGCAGAACGGGACGACGTCATGCAAACCCCTGCTGGACCTACGCTTCTGGGTGTCGACGTCATGGTCGTCGGCTCGATCCTGGCGGCCGTCGCCGCGGTGGCGGTCCTGTTCGCGATCTATACCGCGGTCACCATCAGCGATCCGATGGCGAAGCGGGTCAAGGCCCTCAACGCCCGCCGCGAGGAGCTGAAGGCCGGGGTCGTCACCGCGACCGCCAAGAAACGCCAGAGCCTGACGCGCAAGTCCGACACGACCGAAAAGGTCAAGGAACAGCTCGGTCGCATGAAGGTGCTGCAGGATTCGCAGGTGCGCGAAATGCAGCAGAAGTTGGCCTGGGCCGGCTATCGCAACCACGAAGTCGCGGTCATCCTGATCGCGCTGCGCGCCATCCTGCCGATCATCGTCGGCGGTTTCGCCTTCGTGATGCTCTACATGGTCGAGATCTATCCCGACTGGGAAATGAAGCGCGTGGGTGCGCTCGCGCTCGTCATCTTCCTTGCCTATAAGGGCCCGGAAATCTTTCTGAAGAACAAGGCGACCAAGCGGACCGACGCGATCCGCAAGGGCCTGCCCGACGCGCTCGACCTGCTCGTGATCTGTGCCGAGGCGGGCCTCACCGTCGATGCCGCCTTCAACCGCGTGGCCAAGGAACTAGGCCGCGCCTATCCCGAACTGGGCGACGAATTCGCCCTCACCGCGATCGAACTGTCCTTTCTCAACGAGCGCAAGAAGGCGTTCGACAATCTCGCTTTCCGCGTGAACCTGGAAGCGGTGAAGGGCGTGGTGACCACCATGGTCCAGACCGAACGCTACGGCACCCCGCTCGCCAGCGCCTTGCGCGTGCTCTCGGCGGAATTCCGCAACGAGCGCATGATGCGCGCGGAAGAAAAGGCCGCGCGCCTGCCCGCCATCATGACGGTGCCGCTGATCATGTTCATTCTGCCGGTGCTGTTCATCGTCATTCTCGGCCCGGCGGCCTGTTCGATCACCGCAGCCTTCGAATAGAAGAAGGCTGCGGCGGCTGCTGCGGCCTCAGCCCTCCAGCGCTTCGGCGTCGAACTCGCCTGCCGCTTCGCGCAGGCGCAGGAGCATGGATTTCAATTGCTCGCGCTCGTTCTCGTCGAGGGCGGAGAACAATTCCCGCTCGATGTCGAGCGCCAGCGGCATGATCCGCGAATGGACCGCCCGCCCCTCCGCCGTCAGTTCGAGCAGGTGCGAACGTCCATCCGCCGCGTTCGGCTGGCGCGCGGCGAGCCCGCGATCCTCCAGCGTCTTGCAGGCCCGGTTGACCGGAACCTTGTCCATCAGCGTGATCTGGGACAGGTCACGCTGCGTCAACGGCCCGCTATCGCCCAGAACCGCCATGATCCGCCATTCGGTGGTCTTGAGCGCGAAGCGGCGGCGATATTGCTCGGCGATCCTGCTCGACACGGCGTTGGACGCGATCGAGAGCTGGTAGGGCAGGAAATCTGCGAGACGCTGGGATGTGGGATGCTTCGACATGCCAGGCGTCCTACATCGCGCGCTTGCGAGCGCAAGCCCGTTGCATCGGCAACTATCTGTATTCGGGCTCGTCCCACCACGGGTAGAAGTCCGGCATGTCCCGGCTGACCATATCGGGATAGTCGGGCGGGCGTTTTTCGAGGAAGCTGGCGACGCCTTCCTTCGAATCCGCGCTCTTGCCGAGGCGGTAGATCGAGCGGCTGTCGATCCGGTGCGCCATCATCGGGTGGTCGGTGGCGGAAAGGTGCCACAGCATCGCACGGGTCATCGCGACCGACACGGCTGAGGTGTTGTCCGCGATCTCGCGCGCCAGTTCGATCGCGGCAGGCATCAGGTCTTCGGGCGCGTGGAGAGAGCGGACGAGCCCATGGTCCAGCGCATCCTGGGCGGAGAAAATCCGCCCGGTCATGCACCATTCGAGCGCGGTCTGCATCCCCACGAGGCGGGGCAGGAACCAGCTGGAGCAGGCCTCCGGCGTGATCCCGCGCCGGGCGAAGACGAAACCGAAGCGTGCGGTCTCGCTCGCGAGCCGGATGTCGAAGGGCAGTTGCATCGTCGCGCCGACACCCACCGCCACGCCGTTGCAGGCGCCGATCAGCGGCTTTTGCGAATTGAACAGGCGCAGGACCAGCCGCCCGCCCCCGTCGCGCACGCGCTCGTCCGACAGGTCCTCGACCGGATCGTGGCGCGCGAAGATATTGCCGCTCGATCCTTCGGGCGTCAGATCCGCGCCCGCGCAGAATGCCCGGTCGCCATGCCCGGTAACGATCACCGCGCGCACGGTGTCGTCCGCATCCGTCACGTCGATGGCGTCGATCATCTCGTCCATCATCGTGCGCGTAAAGGCGTTCATCTTGTCCGGGCGATGCAGCGTCAGCGTCGCGATCCCGTCGGCGATATCGAGCTTGATCTGGGTATAGTCGGCCATCGTCCGGTCCTTTCAGAAGGGCCCCCGCCGGACGGACCCGGCGGGGAAGATAAGGTCAGCGCGGTGCCATGCGGATCGCCCCGTCGAGGCGCACGTCCTCGCCGTTGAAATAGCCGCATTCGAGCATGGTCAGCGCGAGCTTGGCGTATTCCTCGGGATTGCCGAGGCGCTTGGGGAACGGGACGCTGGCGGCCAGCGCTTCCTTCACCTGCGGCGGCGCGGCGTTCATCAGCGGGGTGTTGAAGATGCCCGGCAGGATCGTGTTCACCCGGATCCCCTCGCTCATCAGGTCGCGCGCGATGGGGAGCGTCATGCCGATCACCCCACCCTTCGACGCGGCATAGGCCGCCTGGCCCATCTGCCCGTCTTCGCCCGCGACCGAGGCGGTGTTCACGATCGCGCCGCGATCCCCATCGTCCGACAGCGGGTCGAGCGTCAGCATCCCCGCCGCCGATTTGGCGATGCAGCGGAAGGTGCCGATGAGGTTCACCTGGATCACGAATTCGAAAGCGGAGAGCGGGAAATGCTTGATGCTGCCGTCTTCCTTCGATCGGCTGGCGGTCTTGATCGCATTGCCGATGCCGGCACAATTGACCAGGATCCGCTCCTGCCCGTGGGCCTCGCGCGCCTTGGCAAAACCGGCATCGACATCCTCTTCGCTGGTCACGTTGACCTTGCAGAAGACGCCGCCGATGTCCTTCGCGACCGCTTCGCCCTTCTCCTCGTTCATGTCGAAGATGGCGACCTTGGCGCCTTTCGCCGCGATGGCGCGTGCCGTCGCTTCACCGAGGCCGGACGCGCCGCCGGTGACGACTGCGGGAGTGTTGCTGCTGATTTCCATGGGGTAGTCCTCTCTTTGTCTCGAAAAATTCGGGTCTAACGGGGTCAGAGCGCCTCGACGATGGTCACATTGGCGACACCGCCGCCTTCGCACATCGTCTGGAGCCCGTATTTCTTGCCGTGGCGATGCAGCGCATGGACCAGCGTCGCCATCAGCTTGGTGCCCGATGCGCCGAGCGGATGGCCGAGCGCGATCGCGCCGCCATGGACGTTGAGCTTGTCCGGGTCCGCGCCGGTATGCTTAAGCCAGGCGAGCGGCACGGGGGCGAAGGCTTCGTTGACCTCGTAAAGGTCGATATCCTCGATCCGCATGCCGGCGCGTTCCAGCGCGCGATCGGTCGCGAACAGCGGTTCTTCCAGCATGATCACCGGATCGCCCGCCGTCACCGTCAGATTGTGAATGCGCGCGAGCGGGGTGAGGCCGTATTCCTTCAGCGCCCGTTCGCTGACGACCATGACCGCGCTCGACCCGTCGCAGATCTGGCTGGCGCTCGCCGCTGTGATCTTGCCGTCCGGGCTCAGCAGCTTGACGCTCGCGATCCCCTCCAGCGTCGCGTCGAAGCGGATGCCCTCGTCCACAGTGTGGCAGGCTTCGCCCTCCGGCGTCTCGATCTCGACGCCGACGATTTCCTTCTCGAATGCGCCGCTTTCGGTGGCCCGTATTGCCTTCTGGTGGCTTTCCAGAGCGAAGGCGTCGAGCTGATCCTTCGAGAAGCCGTGCTTGTCCGCGATCATCTGCGCGCCGGTGAACTGGCTCCACTGGATGCCGGGATATTTCTCTTCGAGACCCGGCGACTTGTAGTGGCCCAGCCCCTCTTTCATGTGCAGCATCGCGGTCGAGCCCATGGGCACGCGGCTCATGCTTTCGACGCCCGCCGCGATGACGACGTCCTGCGTGCCCGACATTACCGCCTGCGCGGCGAACTGGATCGCCTGCTGGCTCGATCCGCACTGGCGGTCGATCGTCACGGCCGGCACGCCCTCGCCCAACCGCTTCGCCGCGAGCACCGCGTTGCGCCCTACCTGCATGGCCTGCTCGCCGCCCTGGCTGACGCAGCCCATTACGACGTCGTCGACCGCCTTGGCGTCGAGCCCCGTCCGCTCCATCACCGCATCGAGCGTGACCGCGGCGAGATCGACCGGATGCACCCCCGCGAGCCGTCCCCCGCGCTTGCCGCCGGCAGTGCGCACGGCTTCGACGATATAGGCTTCGGGCATGATGGTCTCTCCGGATCGCGTTGCGTTTCGAAACCGGAGGTATGGGAGGCTTACGTAAGCGTCAAGCGAGTGGTGCCATATCGGCGGGCATGCGTGCTTGCCTTGCGCCGGGGCACAAGCATATGGCTAAGCCCGCAATGAAGAAACTGTTTGAGATCAATCCCGACATCGATCGCGAGGCAGCCGCCCGCCGCTACGCCGCGAACACGCGCGTTCAGGTCCGCGACGTGCTTACGCAGGAAACCGCGCTCGAAATCCGCCGCATCCTCCAGGCGACCCCCTGGGGCATGGCGATGCGCGGCGGCGATGGCGAGGATACACCGCCAGAATCCATTCGCAACGCCGAACTGGCGCGACCGGAGGGGGTGGAGAAGGCCAATTCGCTGGGCAGGCAGGCCGACCAGGCCTCGGCGCGCGGCGAATATGCCTTTCGTTTCGCCCATTATCCGATCGTCAAGGCGGTTCAGGAAGGATGGCAGAAGGGCGGACCGCACGAATTGCTGCTCGAATACGTCAATGCGCCCGAATTCCTCCAGCTTGCCCGCGACGTCACCGGCATCGACACTCTGGTCAAGGCCGACGGGCAGGCCACACTGTTCGCGCGCCAGCATTATCTGGGGCGCCATATCGACAGCCATGTCGCCGAAGGCTGGCGCGTGGCCTATATTCTCAATTTCGCGATCGAGGATTGGCATCCCGACTGGGGCGGCTATCTCGTGTTCTACAACGAGGACGGCGATATCGTCGACGGGTTCAAACCGCGCTTCAACGCCTTGAATCTCCTCGCCGTGCCGCAAAGCCACGCGGTCACCTACGTGCCCCCCTTCGCGCCCGTGGGACGATACGCGATAACCGGATGGCTGCGCGACAGGTGAGCGCGTTCTCGCCCCGACACTGGGTCGAACGTGCGCTCTCCGCCGAACGGGCCGGAAATGCGGACCTAGCGCTGGCGGAGATGGAAAGCGCCCTCGCGGCGTATCCGAAGGATGCCGCGCTCGCCAATGACGCGGGATCGCTCGCCCAGCGGCTCGGCCAATACGCCTTGGCGGAGACGCGGTTCGCCGCCGCGCTGGCGCTTGCGCCGACCAATCCCGAGTTCGCGATCAACCGCGCCATCGCGCTGACAGCGCTCGAAAAACCGCGCGAGGCCGCCGCCTTTCTTTGCACCTTCGAGAGCGCCGCCGAACGGATCGCCCGCTATTGGTCGGTGCGCGCCAATGCGGAGCGGTCGGCGGGAATGGTGGCGGAGGCAGGCCGAAGTTACGAGCGCTGCCTCGCCCTGGAGCCGAACCATCCCCGCGCGCTGCACGGGCGCGCGCGCATTGCCATCGAACGCGGCGAGGATGACGCGATCGCCCGGTTCGAGCGCGCCCTCGCGGCGAACCCGCGCGATCCCGATCTGTGGCTCGGCAAGGCGCAGGCAATGGAGGTGGCGGGTGACACGGCAGGCGCGCGCGATCTTATCGAGCAGATCCTGGCGCAGGCGCCCGGCTGGCTGGATGGACTGCGGATGCTGGCACAGTTGAATCTGGCAGAAGGTCGCAGCGATTTCGCAGACCATTACGGCACCGCCGCAGCCAGAATGCCGCGCGATCCCGCCATCGCGATCGCCCATGCCAATCTCCTGGCCGTGCACGACCGCTTCGTCGACGCGGCGAGGGTCGCGAGCGAAGCGCGAGGCCGCTTCCCGGACGATCCCTCTCTGGCCCTTCTCGAAGCCAGCTATGCCGCCTCGGGCGGTGACGATGCGTGCGCGGAGGCGCTGTTCGCCACGCTGCGCAATGCGTCGCCAGACCGCTGGCTGCAGGAAGCGCGCCATGCCCTGCGAAGAAGGGAGATGTCGCGGACCCACGATCTGCTCGACCGTGTCGAACGCGAGACACCCTGGAGCATTGCCGTATGGGCTTTGCGCGGCCTTGCCTGGCGATTGTCGGGGGACGAGCGCGCAGACTGGCTTTACCGACCGGAGACGGCGATCCGGGCGATGGAACTCGAAGGCCCTCACGACTTGGTGCCCCGCGCCGTCGAGGCGCTGCGCCGCCTTCATGCGCGCTCCGCCCTCCCCCTCGGACAATCGCTCAGAGGGGGCACGCAGACGCGCGGGCGGCTGTTCGATCGCACGGAACCGATCTTCGCCGAACTGCGCATCGCGATCGAGCAGACCGTCGAAAACTATCGGCTCGATCTTCCCCCTGCGGACTCGACCCACCCCCTGCTGCGCCATCGCGACCGGGGCTTCGCACTTGCCGGATCGTGGTCGGTCCGGCTTACGGGCGGCGGCGATTTCCATATCGCGCATATCCACCCCGAAGGCGTGATCTCGTCCGCGCTCTATCTCGTCGTGCCCGACGATGCCGCAGGCCCGGACAAGCGCGGATGGCTCGAACTGGGTCGCCCGCCACCCGATCTGCGCCTCGACATCGGACCGGTAGCGACGATCCAGCCCTTACCGGGAAGGCTCGCGCTGTTTCCGAGCTACCTCTTCCACGGCACCACGCCGTTCGGTAGGGAAGAACGGCTGACGGTCGCCTTCGATGGCGTGCCAAGCGCTTAAGGGGGCAAGGCCGGTATCACTCGGCATGATCGGACAAGAGGGGAGAACCATGGGGCGAGCGCAAGCTGGGGAGCAGGCGGCGTGGAATATGTTCTGGGAACAGGATGCACGCGGCGGAGCATCGGGGTGCCTGCCAGATGGCTGGCGGAGCATCGAAGATGCCCAGCGCAAAATCTGGCAGGAATTCGCGCGGGGAATACCGCAAGGCGGGGCCGTGCTCGACCTCGCAACAGGAGACGGACGGGTTCTCGCCTGGATCGGGGCGGAGCGATCTGATCTCGTCCTCAAGGGCGTCGATCTCGCGCCGACGCTTCCGCCGCCCCCTTCCCATGTAACGCTTCAGGGCGGCGTTGCGATGGAAGACTTGCCCTTCCCGGATCATAGCCAGGATGCGGTGACCAGCCAGTTCGGCTTCGAATACGGCGACACCGACCGCGCCGCCGCCGAGATTGCGCGCGTGCTGAAACCTGCGGGAAGGATCGGCCTGATGATGCATCGCGGCGACGGTCCGATCGTGGCGCATAATCGCACGCGCCGCGAACAGCTGGAATGGGCGCTGGAAGACAAGGCTATCGTCAGTCGTACGCGCGAGGCCATTGCGGGCGGTTCGAATCTGGCGTCGGCAGAGCCCTACGCCAGCGCCATTGCGGCCGAGGGGCAAGAGCGCTTCGGCCAGAGCTCGCCGGCCTGGGAAATTCCCGAAGCCATCCGGCGCACCCTGATGATGGGCGCACGTGCCGGGCGCCAGTTCGTCACCGATACGCTCGATGCCATAGAGGCGCAGGCCGGGAACGAGATCGGACGGATCAAGGCCCTGATCCGCGCGAGCGCGGTGGCGGACGATCGCGATCGCATCATCGACGGGTTTTCCCCGTTCGGCATCGTCCCGGCGGAAACAAGAACGATCGAAAGCGAGCCCGGAAAGCCCTTCGCCGATTTTCTGGTGCTGACCAAAAGCTGATCGTGCGGGCCAGGCTGCGCGGCCTTCGCCGAGCGGTTTGCAGTTACCTTCCTGAAAAAGAAAAAAGGGCGACGGACCGAAGTCCGCCGCCCCTTTTTTTCTGCTTTCTCAGCGCGCGGCTTAGAACCGGTAGGAGGCCGAGATGAAGAAGTCCCGACCCAGCACGTCGTAGGTGCTCGGATAGGTATTTGCCTGTTCCTGGTTATCGCCGAGGAGCAGCGAATTGACATCGTTCGACACTCCGAGGCCCGCATTCAGCACCGGCGTGCTCGGCAGCGTGTCGAAGATGTTGTTCACACCGAAGTTAAGCACGAACCGCTCGCTGGCAGCAAACGAGAAGCTGAGATCGAGAAGATCATAGCTGTCGATGCTTTCCGTGGGGTTGCCCTCTTCCTCGACGCCATCAAGATGGCGCCAGCGCAGCGACGTGGTGACCGGACCATCGATAAACGACGCACGGCTCGTCCACTTGTATTCAGGCGTCGGGGAGCCGCACTGGCCACCGAAGAAGCCTGCACATTCGACGATATTGCCTGGGTTGGTCGTATCGGGCACCGAGAACGATTCATCCGTCCACGTTCCGAGGAACGAGAGGTCCAAACGCTGCTCACCGGTATCGGTGAACACAGAGAATGGAATGTCGAGACCATAATTCACTTCAAGGTCGATACCCGAAACGCCCAGTTCAGCAATGTTCTGCGAGCCCTGGATCGGCGGGCTCACGCGGGTGAACGCTCCGTTCGCATCGCGGATGCCCACGAAGCCCTGACACTGCGGTGCGCTGAGACTCTGCGCCTGTTCGTAGCAGAGCGCGAACAGCGTGTTCAGCGACGGCGTGGCGATCGCATCTTCGATCTCGATGTTGAAGTAGTCCGCCGTGACCGTCAGCCCCGGGATGAAGCTCGGTTGCAGAACCACACCGAAGGTGTAACTGGTCGAGGTTTCCTCTTCGAGATTCGGGTTACCGCCGAACTGCGTCTGGATCTGGCCATCGGGCTGGACCAGTGAAGGAGTGCCTTGGAACAGGTTACCCGCCGGCACGCCATTGGCGATACATAGCTGACGGATCGTCGCATTCCCGGCATTCGTCCTGTCGGCGCAAGGATCGGTCGCACCCGGGAAGTTAACGGCAAGACCCTGGAACAGTTCGGCAATGTTGGGCGCACGGATCGCACGCTGATACTGACCGCGCAAGATGACATCCGGGATCGGCGCGAATTCCACACCGCCCGCATAGGTGAACACGTCACCAACGTTTTCGAGCGAGTAGTCGGAATAGCGTCCGGCACCCGTGAACTCGAGACGAGCCGACCCAAATTCGATCGGGATGTTCAACTCGCCGAACACTTCCTTCACATCGTAGCTACCCGACGTCGGCTGACCGGCGTTGAAGCCCTGCACGTCGCCCGACGCCAAGAACTGGTCGGGCGTGAAGTTGGCCGAAACCTTGCGGTATTCGGTACCCAAAGCGAAACCGACCGGAGCCGAGTTGGCTCCGATGGCGAAGTCGCCGAAGGTACCCGAAATGACCGCGGAGGTAACCTGAAGCGTCGACGTTTCACCGTTCTGGGCCTGCACGGCGAACGCATCGACCTGCGCGTCGGTCAACTGGTTGGCACCGAAGATGTTGATCGGGATCGAAGTGCCGAGGTTGCCCGTCAGACCGTCGATGAAGCGCGACGTCGAAGCGTTGCCCTGCTGGGTCTGGAAGTTACGGGTACGAGCGAACTGATAGTACACGTCGTAGTTCAGGTAGTCCGTGATCGGACCGGTCACTCCGCCGAGGACGCGGAACGCGTTACGCTCGTCGAGATTGTTACGACCGCCGACTTCCTGAAGGCGACGCCGTACCTGGACGTTGACAACACCGTCATTCGCCTGCGCGCCGGTTTCGGCAGCATCGAGAGCACGGAACGCGGCCAGCTGCTGAGCGGTCAGGAATTGACCGATGCGATCCAGCGGAAGACCGACATTGACGAGAATCGGCGTCGGCGCCAGCTCAGCCGCGACGCGGTTGTTTACGAAGGTGACCTCGGTGTAGAAGGTGTTGCCACCGCCGACGTCGAAGTCAGCATAGCCGCCGATCAGGTAACGCTCCTGCGGAAGCTGCAGGTAGTTGACCGGGGCGTAGTTGTAGAGGTCCTGCGGCGTCACATAGGGACGAAGCTGGCCGGGGGTCCCGAAGATACCAAGGCCGTTTGAGCCGAACCCGGCGGCAGTCCGAGCCGCGGCAGGAGCATTGCCCTGATAGGTCAGGCGGGTTTCCGGCGGAAGCGACGAACCACCGGCAACGAGCGTACCGGCGTTGTTCTCGCCACCAAGCGCGACACTCGAGAAGCCGCGGTCACCCTGGAAGATGGGCTTGCGATTGAAATACTCGGCGAAAACCGTGGCATTGCCGCGGCCATCGGCCAGGCTGGTGCCGATGGCGCCATGCACTTCGTAGCGCGCGCCATCGCCGCGTTCGGTCAGATTGTACTGGCCACCGAGCTCAACGCCGTCGACCTTGCGGAGACGGAAGTTGACGACACCCGCGAGCGCGTCCGACCCGTAAACGGCGGAAGCACCACCGGTCACCACGTCGACCGAATCGAGCAGGAAGCTCGGGATCGTATTGAGGTCGACGATTTGGTTGACGTCGTAGGAGAGGTAGCGACGACCGTTCACGAGAACCAGCGTACGTGCCGAGCCGAGGCCACGAAGGTTGAGCGTCGCAGCGCCGTTGCCGGGGTTGTTCGAGAACGACGTCGTGCCCGGAATGACCTGCGGCAGGGTGTTGATCACGTTCTCGACGTTGACCGTACCC
This sequence comes from Erythrobacter sp., assembly GCA_009993605.1. Lineage (GTDB taxonomy): Bacteria > Pseudomonadota > Alphaproteobacteria > Sphingomonadales > Sphingomonadaceae > Qipengyuania. Next base: position 19,976 of record JAACTB010000017.1, on the reverse strand, counting down.
GAGAGTTTGAATTCTTCGTCGTTGACGACCGCGATCGGCGCGGCGGTCTCGACATTGCGGCGCGCAATGCGCGAACCGGTGACGACGATCAGACCCTCCGCGTCATCGGGAGCGGCCTGGAGCGCGGGCTCCTGATCCGTCAGGTCGTCGGTATTGTTGGTGGCGGTAGTCTGCGCCGCAAGCGGAGCGGCCATCATGGCACCAGCCATGATCGTGCCGGTCAGCAAGGAAGCCTTGGTGAAGCGATAAGACATTGCAATCCCCTCATATGCGGGAGGCCAAAAGGCGTCCCGATCGCATGAAAACGGATTCAGACGTGCGTCCGAACAGGCGCCCTCTATGATAAGGGCCCTATATCGGGCAATGCGTGGCAAGCCTCGGTCAAGCTGGAAGCTTCGCTGTGTGACATTCGAGAGACAGTTGGTGCCGGGCGCTGCCTCATACCATTAGGCATGGCCGCAGCTTCCGAAAGGACGTAAGCGAAGCCGCCTTTCTTGGAGAGAGTTGAATGATCCGCGACACCGCAATCGCCTCGGCCCAGCGCCAACAAGATTCCCGAAATCCGCTCGCCTGTGGACGCGCAGCGGCTTTCTTGCTGCTTGCAACCGGCGTAGCGTTCGGCTCGCCCGCCGCAGCGCAGCAGTCAAACGCCGATCGACCAGATCTGCTCGCAGGCCTGCGATCCTGCAGCGCTATCGAGGATCCGGCACGCCGCCTGGCCTGTTTCGACCGCGCAGCCGCCTCTCTTCTTGCCGCCCGCGACAGCGGCGAGGTGCGGTTGGTGGATCGCGAGGAGGTCCAGGAGACCCGGCGCAGCCTGTTCGGCTTCACTCTGCCGAAGCTAGGCATATTCGGCGCCGGAGACGACGAGCAGCTAGACGAGCTGGAATCGACGATCACCGGTGTCAGCCGGGTCGGTCGCAACGGCTATCGGATACGGATCGAAGAGGGCAGCACCTGGCAGATCGACAGTGCCCCGTCGCGCCTGCGCACACCAAAGCCCGGGGATGCCATCGTCTTGAAAAAGGCTTCGCTCAACTCCTTCTTCATCCGGATCGCGGGCCAAATCGGAGTGAAGGGACGCCGCGTCGAGTAGCGACCGAACGCTTTGTTGCTAGATATCGCCGTCACATCCCTTGTCCGGCGGGCTTCGCGATAAAGAAGGTAGCGAAACTCTCCCTACCTGTTGCATTTGTGTGACATGCTGGGCGGAAGCCTTTGCTTAAATGGTGTGTGCGACGCTGATCTCTTGCCAATGCCGCCACGGCTTGCTCTGTAAGCGGCATAGATCGGAGCAGAACCGATCTCAGTAGGGGATTAATCAGTATGAAAACGACCGTCTTCGTCGCGGGACGCCGCTCCGCACTTTTCGCTGGCGCTGGAATCGCAGCGCTCGCCTTCGCCCAGCCCGCCTTTGCCCAATCGCCGCAGCCGGAACCGGAGTGCGAAGATATTGATTCCAACGGAGTCTGCGACGAAGCGGAGCCGGTGGGTTCCGAAGGCCAGCCGGTCGCGTCGAGCGTGATCACTGTTACGGGCTCTCGTATCCGCGTTCCTGCTGAGGCGGCATCCGATGCGCCGCTCGTCACCCTCGACGAGGAATACATCGAGGATCGCAACATCACGAACGTCGCCGATGCTCTGAACGAGCTCCCTATCTATCAGGGCTCGGTCACTCCGGCTGGTGGGCAGGGTTCGTTTGGTCAGGGCGTGAACTTCGTTAACGTGTTCGGTCTCGGCTCGAACCGTACGCTTACTCTGATCAACGGTCGCCGGTTCGTGAACTCGAACCCGCCTACGGTGTTCAACAATGCCTCCGCCGGCACGCAGGTCGACCTTAACGTCGTTCCGTCGGTCCTGATCGACCGGATCGAGACGGTCGCTGTCGGCGGCGCCCCGATTTACGGATCGGACGCTATCGGTGCGACCACCAACGTCATCCTCAAGACCCGCTACGATGACATTGTCGTGAGCGGCACTTCCGGCATCACCGAGCGTGGCGACAACTTCCGTTATAACATCGCGGGTGTTGCCGGCTTCAATTTCCTTGATGACACGCTCAATATCACGGCGGCGGTCTCGCACGACGAGGTCGATGGGCTTCTTCTTTCGGCGCGCCCCTATCTGTTCCAGAACATTCAGACGCTAACCAACAATGTGCCGGTTGGAAGCCTGGGGGATTCGCTGCGCGTCAATCCGAACTTCGGCAATGACAATGGCGGCGGTGTGGATAATCCTGACGGAAATCCGCCCCGGGTGCAGTTCCGCAATACGGGCATTCCCTTCCTCTCGCGCGGAGGTCTCATTTTCGGCGGCCCACTCGGGCAGACACGCCAATTCGATGGCCTTGGGAATTTGGTTTCGTTTGATCCTGGCTTCATCGTCGACGGTATCCGAGGCATCGGCGGCGATCGCGGATTCCAGTTTGGCGACTTCACGCAGATCGAATCGGACGTGCGCCGCACCACGGCCAACCTGTTCCTGACCTACGAATTCACCCCGGGTATCGAGGCCTATGCTGAAGGTTGGTACTTCAAGTCGCGTGCGGACGAACTGGTCCAGCAGCCAACTTTCAACGCGGTGCTGTTTGGCGGTGCGAGCGGCGGGCTTACGTTCCGTAGCGACAACCCGTTCCTGAGCGCCCAGAATCGTGCTGTGCTTGCGAATGCGGGTGTGACCCAGTTCACCCTGTCGCGTGCATCGCTCGACCTCGCTGATGTCACCGGCTTCGGTGAAAACGAGGTGAAGCGCGGCGTGCTCGGCCTTCGTGGCGAATTCGAAGGGTTGGGCCGCGTGTTCAACTTCGACGTCAGCTACAACCGCGGCCGTGCGGAGGTCGTCACCTTCGGGCAGGATCTTAACCGGCAGAATTTCATCAATGCGACCAATGTGGCGCTGGTGAACGGTCAGATCGTCTGCACCACGGCGCCGACGCGTGCCGGTGGTTCCGGCTTCGCCGCTCCGGGCGGCACTCCGGTGGCCGATCCCAACTGCGTTCCGCTGAACCTATTCGGCGAAGGTCGTGCTTCGCAGGCTGCCTTGGATTACGTCATTCAGGATACCACCGCGGTCGCCACGCTGGATCAGGAAGTCATCAACGCGAATATCGGTTCGACGCTGTTCGACATCTGGGGCGCCGGTCCGATCGGCTTCAACATCGGCTACGAGCATCGTCGTGAAGAAGGTGCTTTCCAGCCCGATGATTTCCAGCTCCAGGGCTTGGGTCGCTCGGTTGCAATCGAAGGGGTCTCGGGCTCCTACAACCTCGACGAAGTGTTCGGCGAAGTTCTCTTCCCACTCGTTTCGCCGGACAACAATATTCCTTTCATTCACGCGGCCGAGCTCAAGGGAAGCGTCCGTTACGTCGATAACACCGTCAACGGCGGCTTCACCGCATGGTCGGCTGGCGGTAAATTCTCGCCCATCGAAGATATCATTATCCGTGGTAACTTCACGAAGTCGTTCCGCGCCCCGGCCGTGGCGGAACTCTTCTCGCCGCAAGCAGGCGCATTCGGCTTTGTCGGCGCGCCCTGTCGCCCCAGCAACATTCCGGGCGCCCCGGATCCTACCGTTCGGCAGGCGAACTGCGACGCCTTCCTTGGCGTCTTCCCGAACGCCAACTTCGACACCGCAGCCGACGCTTCAATTCCGATCCTCACTGGCGGCAACCCCGATCTGGCTAACGAGGAAGCTGATGCCTACACCATCGGTGTGGTGCTCCAGCCTCGCTTCCTTAATCGGTTTGTGCTCGCGGTTGACTACGTGAATGTTCAGATCAACAATCCGATCATCTTCCTCGGAACTGCTGACATCGTTTCCGGCTGTTTCGACAATCCGGATTTCAACGCCGCAGACCCGGCAAACGGCAATTCGTTCTGCTCGCTGATCAGCCGCCAACCGGCGGGGACGCAAGGCCAGTTCACCAACGGCCAGGGTCAGGTTGTCACTGGAGATATCGGCGGTTTCGTGATCAATGATCCGGCTAACCCCGGTGTTGCGACCGGATTCGCGAACGGTGTCCAGTTCAACTACGAAGCAATACAAGGCGTTATGAGCTGGACCCTGCCGAACCTTTTCGGGGCTGCAGGAACCTTCGCTCTGAACGGCAGCGCGCTGTATACGTTGAAGCGCGACTTCAACAACATCGGTGTGCGGACGACCCGTTCGGACGGTACGTTTGGCGATCCGACATTCTCCGCCCAACTTAACCTGAGGTACTTTACTGACGATTGGGGTACGCTGTTTTCGACCAACTTTGTCGGTCGTCAGCTTGCAACCCGTGAGGATCGCAGCATCGAAATTCGCGAAATCAACCGTCGCGACCCGTATGCTCTGTTCAATGCGTCGGTTTACTTCAACGTCGAAGAAGATCTCCGCTTCACGGTTGCGGTTACGAACCTTCTCGATCGTCTTGAGGAGAATGATTACTTCGGCACCCCTAATGGCGTCGCTGACTCTCTCGGTCGACGCTTCTCAATCTCTGCCCGCGCCACTTTCTAGAAATGGCGTCAGCATAAAGAAAAGGCCCCGGGAAACCGGGGCCTTTTTTGTATTCGGATGGGTACAGAAATTTTTCGCAGGGCGTTTGCTACCGTCACACTACAACCATCTCCAAAGCCCCATCCCCCTCGTCGATCTTGATCAAACTCCCATCCGGCACTTCGCCGCGCAGCATCTTGTCGGCGAGCGGGTCCTGGACGTATCGCTGCACCGCGCGCTTCAGCGGCCTGGCGCCATAGACCGGATCGTAGCCCACCCGGCCGAGCCAGCGTTTCGCCGCTTCGGTCAGGTCGAGCGTGATCTTGCGGTCCTTCAGCAGCTTCTGCACCCGCGCGACCTGGATTTCGACGATCGGGGCCATGTGTTCCTGGCCCAAGCGGTGGAACAGGATTATCTCGTCCAGGCGATTGAGGAATTCCGGGCGGAAATGTCCGCGCACCACGTCCATCACCTGCGGTTCGACATCCTCCACCTGCTGATCGTCGGTCATCTGGGCGAGGAACTGGCTGCCGAGGTTCGATGTCAGGATGATCAGCGTGTTCGAGAAATCGACCACCCGGCCCTGCCCGTCGGTCAGGCGCCCGTCGTCGAGCACTTGGAGGAGCACGTTGAAGACATCCGAGTGCGCTTTCTCGACCTCGTCGAACAAGACCACCTGATAAGGCCTGCGCCGGACCGCTTCGGTCAACACGCCGCCTTCCTCGTAGCCGACATAGCCCGGAGGCGCGCCGATCAGCCGGGCGACCGCGTGCTTCTCCATGAACTCGCTCATGTCGATGCGCACCATCGCCTGGTCGTCGTCGAACAGGAACCGGGCGAGCGCCTTGGTCAGCTCGGTCTTGCCGACGCCGGTCGGCCCTAGGAACAGGAAAGAGCCCAGCGGCCGGTTGGGATCCTGCAAGCCAGCACGCGCGCGGCGGACCGCCTTAGAAACCGCATCGATCGCCTGGCTCTGCCCGATCACCCGCTTGCCGAGAATCTCCTCCATCTGGAGCAGCTTCTCGCGCTCGCCTTCCAGCATCCGGTCCATGGGAATGCCCGTCCAGCGGCTGACGACGCCCGCGATGTCGTCCTCGGTCACTTCTTCCCTAAGCAGCGCGTTCTCAGTCTGGCCGGACGCTTCGTCGAGCTTCTTCTCAAGCTCGGGGATGCGACCGTAGGACAGTTCGCCGGCCTTCGCGAGATCGCCCGCGCGCTGCGCCTGCTCGAGTTCCAGCCGCGCCGCATCAAGGTCCTCCTTGATGCGCGCTTCGGCGTGGATCTTGTCGCGTTCGTTCTGCCACCGGGTCGTCAGTTCGCTCGATTGCTGTTCGAGCTCGGACAATTCCTTGCGCAGCGCATCGAGCCGGTCGCGCGAGGCGGTGTCGCTTTCCTTCTGAAGCGCCTGTTCCTCGATCTTGAGCTGGATGATCCGGCGGTCGAGACCTTCGATCTCCTCGGGCTTCGATTCCACCTCCATGCGGATGCGGCTCGCCGCCTCGTCCATCAGGTCGATCGCCTTGTCTGGCAGGAAGCGGTTCTGGATGTAGCGGTTTGACAGCTGCGCCGCCGCCACGATCGCGCCATCGGTGATGCGCACGCCATGGTGCAGCTCGTATTTCTCCTTGATGCCGCGCAGGATCGAGATCGTGTCCTCGACGCTCGGCTCCTCGATGTAGACGGGCTGGAAGCGCCGCTGGAGAGCCGGGTCCTTCTCGACATATTTCTGATATTCGTCCAGCGTGGTCGCGCCGATGCAATGCAGTTCGCCGCGGCTGAGCGCGGGTTTCAGCAGATTGCCGGCATCCATCGAGCCCTCGCTGGCGCCCGCGCCGATCAGCGTGTGCATTTCGTCGATGAACAGGATGATCTGCCCGTCGGCGCCCTTCACTTCGTCCAGCACGGCCTTCAACCGCTCTTCGAACTCGCCGCGATATTTCGCACCCGCGATCAGCGCGCCGAGGTCGAGCGACATCAATGTGCGGTTCTTCAGGGAATCGGGCACGTCGCCATTGGCGATACGCAGAGCGAGCCCTTCCGCGATCGCTGTCTTGCCCGTGCCAGGTTCGCCGATGAGAGCGGGATTGTTTTTGGTCCGGCGGGCCAGAATTTGCACGGTGCGGCGGATTTCCTCGTCGCGGCCGATCACAGGGTCCAGTTTCCCGTCGCGCGCCGCCTGAGTCAGGTCGCGGGCGTATTTTTCCATCGCGTCATAGGCCTGTTCGGCATTCGCGCTGTCGGCGCGCCGCCCACCGCGCAGTTCGGAAATCGCCGCTTCGAGCTTCGCCGGTTCGACCTGGCCTGCCTTCAAGGCCTGACCTGCCGAGGTCGTCGTGGCGAGCGCTAGAGCGACCAGAAGCCGTTCCACCGTGACATAGGCATCGCCCGATTTCTGCGCGATCTGTTCGGCCTGGTCGAGCACACGCACCGCATCGTTATCGAGCCCCGGCGTCGCCTGCGCGCCGCCGCCAGTCACCGCCGGAAGCTTTCCGAGCGCGGCATCCACCGCATCCTCCACCATGCGCGGCTGGCCGCCCGCACGTGCGATCAGGCCCGAGGCCATGCCCTCGCTATCCTCGATCATCGCCTTCAGAAGATGCGCCGGAGAAATACGCTGGTGATTCATGCGGATCGCGACGGTCTGGGCGGCTTGCAGGAAGCCCTTGGCGCGGTCGGTGAATTTTTCGAGATTCATGCGTGATTACCTTTGATGGACTGTCTCGAACGATATGGTGTTGCCAATACGCAACACAAGTGCGTCCCTCCATTTATCAAGCTCGCAGGGCGGTGTGTTAGTCGAATATAGGACCTGACGATCGACTGGATAGGTTTCGCAGAAATTTTTCCCGCGCCGGGTTTGTTCCCGCGCCGCGCCCGTCTAGGCAGGGCGCAGGAGAGACTTCACATGCGAAAATGGTTGCCGCGTCTGGGCTTTGCCCTGCTGGTCGTGTTGCTCGCGGGGTTCGTGGCCCTGGCGACGTGGGAACCGTTCTTCGCATCGCAGGACGAGGATCGTGCGTCGTCCGGCCGGATCTACAGCGCCGAGATCGTACGCGACGAATTCGGCGTTCCGCATATCTATGGCGAGACCGATGCGGACGTCGCCTATGGCGTCGCCATCGCCCATGCGGAGGACGATTTCTTCACGCTTCAGGACGTGATCGCGATGAGCCGCGGACGCTATGGCGCCATCGCCGGGGAAGAGGGCGCGCAGGTCGATTACGTCTATCACCTCCTCGACGCGCGCGGCACTGCGGAGCGGCGCTATCCCGCCCTTCCCGCAGACACACGCGCCCTGTTCGAAGCTTACGCCAGCGGCCTCAACCAGTTTGCCGAAGAACACCCCGACGAATTGAAGCTCGCCAATCTATTTCCGATCGACGGGATGGACGTGGCGGCGGGCTTTGCGCTGCGCCAGCCCTTCTTCTTCGGTCTCAACAACGTGATCGGACCGCTGGTGGGGGGCGAGCCGCTGCGGCCCGAATTCGGCCCTGCGATCACGCCCGATCCCGCTGCCGACGATGACGGTATCCCCCCTGCCCGCGTGATTGAGGATACAACCGATCACAGCGCGGCCGCCGCAATCGAACCCGCGCGCGCGCCCTTGTCATTGGGTCAGGATGGCGCGCTGGCGGGCTCGAACGCCTTCGCGATCGCGCCGGAGAAATCGGGCGGGCCGACGCTGTTGGTATCGAACGCCCACCAACCCTGGCGCGGCGGCGTCGCCTGGTACGAACTCGTCGTCGAGAGCGGCGAAGGCTGGCATTACGCCGGGGCGAATTTCCCCGGCAGCCCCTTCCCCTTTCTCGGCCACAACGAGAATCTCGGCTGGACCAACACGGTCAACCGGCCCGACATGGTCGATGTCTACAAGCTCGTGATGGACGAGAGCGGGACGCGATATCGGCTCGGCGATCGTTGGCTGAATCTCGAGGAAAAGACGGTCACTCTGCCCGTGAAGGTGGGGCCGGTGGTCCTGCCGATCCGCCGCACCGTCTACCGCAGCGTGCACGGCCCGGTGGTGAAGAACGACAACGGCGTCTTCGCCTTCCGCTATGGGGGGATCGACAATCTCGGCCAGCTCGACGCCTATTACCGGCTCAACAAGGCGGAGGATTTCGCGGAATGGGAGGCCGTGCTGGCGCGGATGGACATCCCCAGCACCAATTTCATCTACGGCGATCGCGAAGGCAATATCGCCTATGTCTACAACGCCGCCCTGCCCGATCGGAAGCCGGGCGTGGACTGGCGCGGAATTCTTCCGGGCGACGATCCTACGCTGATCTGGACCGGGCCGGTCGCCTATGAACGCCTGCCGCGCTATTTCAATCCGGCGAGCGGGTGGCTCTACAACGCCAACAACACGCCCTACACCGCTGCCGGACCGGGCAGCGACCTTTCGGCGGAAGATTTCGCGCCCGAACTCGGTGTCGAGATGAAGCAGACCAACCGCTCGCGCCGCGCGTGGAAATTGATGAGCGAATCCAGCCTGATCGACCGATCGCGGTTGGAAGAGATCAAATACGACATGGGCTACGAGCGGACCGGCTATCTCGCGCGGATGTTCGACGAGATGGCGGCGCTCGACCTGTCGGACGCGCCCGATCTCGCCAAGGCCCGCGATCTGTTGCTGACCTGGGATTTCACCGCCGACAATGTCGGCAGCGCGGATGCGATCGCATTGCTGACGGTGCGCGACTTCATGTCGTCGGAATACCAGAACAATCCCTGGCCCGATGCCCGCGAAAAATTGGCCGAGGCGGCGGATCACCTGATCACCCATTTTGGGCGCCTCGACCCGCCGATGGGTGAATTGCTGCGTCTGCGCCAGGGACCGGGGCCCTATTCGGTGGACCTGCCGCTCGATGGCGGATCGGACACGCTGCGCGCCTCGACCACCTGGGATGTCGCCGATGACGGCCGCCTGGCCGTGCGCCATGGGGACAGTTTCATCCAGTTCGTCGAATGGCGCGATGGCGAACGGGTGCGGTCGGAGTCGATCCAACCCTTCGGCGCGGCGACCACCCGACCGCAAAACCCGCATTTCACCGATCAGGCTACGCTGTTCGTCCAGCATCGCTTGAAGCCGGTCCATTTCTGGCGCGAGGATGTCCTCGCCAATGCCGCATCCCGAAAGCGGGTGACGAACGCCCGCTGACGCGATACCGTTCAAGTTCAAGCTGCTGTCTCAATTCACGAAAAATCTTGGGGGTTTTCATGCGTATCAAATCCATTCTCGCCGCGAGCGCTGCTTCGCTCGTGCTTGCCGCCTGCACCACCACTGCAACCGATATGGACATGGCGCGCACGTCCACTGCCGCCTCTCCGATGGCCGATGCAGGCGATATGGCGACTGCGGAGCCCGCCGAACTCGCCTCGCTGATCGACGAGGTGGAAATCCCCTACGAGAAGTTCACGCTCCAGAACGGGCTCGACGTGATCGTCCACACCGATCGCAAGGCGCCGATCGTGGCGGTCGCGGTGTGGTACAATGTCGGTTCGAAGGACGAGCCCAAGGGCGAGAGCGGCTTTGCGCACCTGTTCGAACACCTGATGTTCAACGGATCGGAAAACGCACCGGAAGACTATTTCCAGTATCTCCAGGAAATGGGCGCCACCGATTACAACGGCACCACCAATTTCGACCGCACCAATTATTTCCAGACCGTCCCCACCGCCGCGCTGGAACGCGCGCTGTGGCTGGAAAGCGACCGGATGGGCTATCTCTTGGGCGCGGTGACGCAGGCGAAGCTCGATAACCAGCGCGGCGTGGTCCAGAACGAGAAGCGTCAGGGCGACAACCAGCCCGGCGGCCTCGTCTTCTACGAGATCGTAAAGACCCTCTTCCCCGCGCCCCACCCCTACGATCACACGCCGATCGGTTCGATGGCTGATCTCGATGCGGCGACGATGGACACGGTCCAGGGCTGGTTCCGCGACAATTACGGCCCGAACAACGCCACGCTCGTTCTCGCCGGCGACATCTCGCCCGAACAGGCGCGCCCGATGGTCGAGAAGTATTTCGGCCCGATCGCGCGCGGTCCGGTGAACGATCCCGCCATGGCGGAAATCACCGAGCTGCCCGCCGATGTCCGCACGGTGATGAAGGATCAGGTGGCTGCGACCAATATCGCCAAATATTGGACCGCGCCGGGCATGCTCGACCGCGAGCTGACCGCGCTGACCGTGGGCACGCAGATCCTCGGCGGCCTCGCCTCCAGCCGCCTCGACAATGCGCTGGTGCGTGACGAGAAGCTGGCCGTCGGCGTTTCGGCAGGCAATTTCAGCTTCCAGCGCGTCGGCATCCTCAATGTCAGCGCCACCGCGCGTCCCGGCGTCGATCCGGCTGTCGTCGAAAAGCGCCTCAACGAACTCGTCGCCGATTTCATTCGCACCGGCCCGACCGAGGACGAGGTGCGCCGCGCCGCGACCAGCACCGTCTCCGGCACGATCCGGGGGCTTGAACAGGTGGGCGGTTTCGGCGGCAAGGCTGTCACGCTGGCGTCGGGCGAAGTCCTCGCCGACGATCCCGACTATTTCGCCAAGCAGCTCGAAATCCTCGCGACACTGACCCCGGGCGAAGTGCAGGCCGCGATGCAGCGCTGGATGACGCGCCCGTCGATGACGCTGGTCCTCGAACCGGGCGAGCGTGACGGGACCTACGAAGAGGCCGCTTCGGTGGCCGCCGCCCCGACTGCGGCCGAAGACGCCGCTGCCGAAGACCAGATCACCGTCACCAAGGTCCGGCCCAAGCCGCCGATCGCGGGCACGGCGGAACTGGACTTCCCCGACGTCCAGCACGTGACGCTCGCGAACGGAATGCGTCTGAATTACGCGCAGCGCGACGCGGTCCCGGCGACCTACGTCACCATGTCCTTCGATGCGGGCAGCGCCGCCGATCCGCGCGACAAGCGCGGGCTCGAATCGCTGGCGTTGGGCCTGTTCGACGAAGGCACCACGACCATGACCTCGCAGCAGATCGCCGAGGCGCGCGAACGGCTGGGGGCCAGCATTTCGACCGGCGGCGGTGTCGACCGGTCGAGCTTCACCCTGTCGTCGCTCTCCGCCAATCTGGTGCCCTCGCTCGAACTTATGAGCGACATCATCCGCAACCCGGCCTTCGCCGATGCGGAGATCGAGCGGGTCCGCAACCAGCAGCTGACGGGCATTCAGCAGGAACTCCGCACGCCGCAGAGCATCGCGTCGCGCGCTCTGGCTCCGCTCGTTTACGGGGCGGACAATCCCTATGGCGGCCCGGGCAGCGGCACGACCGAATCGGTCCAGTCGATCACCCGCGCGGACATCACCGGCTTCAAGGATCGCTGGATCCGGCCCGATAACGGCCAGGTCTTCGTGGTGTCCGACCGGCCGCTGAACGAAATCGTCACCGCGCTGAACGCCGTATTCGGCGATTGGCAGGCACCAAACGTGGCGAAGGGCACCAAGAGCTTCGGCAGCATGGCCGCCATGCCAACCGAACCGCGCGTGGTGTTGATCAACCGCCCGAACTCGCCGCAGAGCTTCATCCTCGGCGGCCAGCGCACCCCTGTCGATCCGCGTGAGCCGACCTATGTCGATTTCCTCAACGCCAACAACGCGCTGGGCGGGAATTTCCTCGCCCGCCTCAACATGAACCTGCGCGAGAGCAAGGGTTGGAGCTATGGCGTGCGCGGCGCTCCGCAGACCAACGAGAACGCGGTCGGCTATCTGATCTCGGCCCCGGTCCAGGCGGACCGGACCGGCGATGCGCTTGCCGAACTGATCCGCGAAACCGGCGACTTCCTCGACAGCAACGGCGTCACCGATGCCGAACTCGAACGGATCGTCACGGCGCAGATCGGCGAACTGCCGGGCCAGTTCGAAACCTCGGGCGCGGTTCTCGGCGCGATGCAGCAGAATGCGCTCTATGGCCGTCCCGACAATTACTACGAGACGCTGGCGGCTCGCTATCGCGCGCAGACCGGCGAAAGCCTCGATGCCGCGGTTCGCGCCGCGATCGATCCCGATCGCTTCGTCTGGGTCGTGGTCGGCGATGCGAGCGTGGTGCGTCCCCAACTCGACCAGCTCGGCCTCGACATCGAAGTGCGCGAGATGGGCCAGTAAGGTCTGGCTCAATCGCGCTTATTGACATTCATGTCAGCAAGCGCGATTGAGCGGGCCGTAATTTGAACTGCCTCAACTTTTTTCCAGGAGAGCATACATGTCCGTAGCCGGAACCTACGATACCGTCGTCAAGAGCCCGATGGGCGATCAGAAGGGCACCTTCACCGTGGTGCCGGGCGATGATGGCAACACCTTCACCGGCTCGATGGCCGGCGGCATGGGCTCGATGGACGTCAAGGACGGCACCATTGCGGGCGATACGCTCAAGTGGAAGATGGACATGACCGTCCCGATGCCGATGACGCTCGATTGCGAAGCCACCGTCAACGGCGACCAGATGACCGGCAAGGTCAATGCGGGCGCATTCGGCGACATGGCGCTGACCGGCGAACGCCAGGGCTGATCGCCGTTTCGAGCGACAGACAGGGGGCCGCCGGAGCGATCCGGCGGCCCCTTTCGTTTGGATCGCGCGCATGGACCGGAACCGCCAGCTCTCTCGCCGCTTGATCTGACAAGCATGGCCGACGAACCTCCCGACACCTCAGATTCCGGCCGCCACCGCGCCGTCCCCAGCGGGCGGGTCGCGCGCCTCGGCACCTTCGGGCGATTGGCCGGCGGGGTCGCGGGCGGCGTCATCGGGGAAGGCGCGCGGCGGCTTGCGCGAGGCGAGCGCCCAAAGATGCGCGACCTGCTGCTGACGCCCGGCAATGTCGGCCGCCTCGCCGATCGGCTGTCGCATCTGCGCGGGGCGGCGATGAAGCTGGGCCAGATGATTTCGATGGATGCGGGAGATTTCCTTCCCGCCGAACTGGCCGCGATCATGGCGCAGTTGCGCGAGCAGGCCTATCGGATGCCGCCCAAACAGCTCGGCGGGGTCCTCGAGCGCGAATGGGGCGCGGACTGGAAGACGCGCCTATCGGCTTTCGACGCGAACCCGATCGCTGCCGCTTCGATCGGCCAGGTCCACCGCGCGCGCCTGCTCGATGGGACCGAGCTCGCGATCAAGGTCCAGTATCCCGGCGTCGCGGAAAGCATCGATGCCGATGTCGACAATGTCGCGACGCTGCTGCGCGTTTCGAGCCTGCTGCCACGCGAACTCGATCTCGGCCCATTGTTGGAAGAGGCCAAGCGCCAGCTCCACGAAGAAGCGGATTACGCACGCGAGGCGGGCGAGATGCGGCGCTTCGCCGAGTGGCTGGAGGATGATGGGCGCTACCGCGTTCCACGCCCCATCGAAGACCTGACGACGCCGCGTGTCCTGGCGATGGAGTTCGTCGAGGGCGAGCCGATCGAATCGCTCGAAACCGCCCCACAGGCCATTCGCGACACGGCGATGCGCGATCTGATGGCGCTGGTGCTGCGCGAGCTGTTCGAATTCGGCGCGATGCAGACCGATCCGAATTTCGCCAATTACCGATACGACCGCGAAAACGAACGGCTGGTTCTGCTCGATTTCGGCGCGGCGCGCGATTTGAAGTCCGACACGGCGGAAGGCTATCGCGCCATCCTCGCCGCAGGTCTGGCAGAGGACCGCGCGGCAGTGCGCCGCGCTACCATCGCGGCGGGTTTCCTCGGCGAAGCGGCGGCGAAGCGGCACAGCGCGCTGGTGGATCGCATGATCGACATCATCGTCACCGAGATGAACCGCCCCGGCCCCTTCGATTTCGGCGATCGCGCTTTCGTCGGCACTTTGCGCGAACAGGGCATGGAAATGGCCGCCGACCGCGCGACCTGGCATATCCCGCCGGTCGATACGCTATTCGTGCAGCGCAAGATCAGCGGCACCGCGTTACTGGCCGCGCGCCTGAAGGCCCGCGTGGACGTGCGCGCTCTGGTCCGGCCCTACGTCACGACATAAAAAAGAGCCGCCGGATCGCTCCGACGGCCCCTTTCTTCGTCGCGAACCGATCGAATCAGTCGACGATATCCATCTCTTCGATCAGCGCATCTGCGCCATCGATCTTGTCCATCACCCACAGCATGTAGCGCGTGTCGACATGGATGGTGCGCGTAGTCTTGGGGTCGAAATCCCAGTCCGAATTGACGCTTTCGAACGTCCCGTCGAACAAGAGACCGACCAGTTCGGCGCGCGAATTGAGCGTCGCCGACCCGCTGTTCCCCCCGGTCGAATCGAGGTCGGACAGGAAGTTCACCGGCACGCTGCCGATGCTGTCGAGCTTGTAGGGCCCGTAATCGCGCTGGCGGATTTCCTCCAGCTGCTTGGCGGGCGCGTTGAAGGGATCCTCGCCCGTGTCCTTTTCGAGAATGCCTTCCAGCGTGGTGAAGGGCAGATAGGCCATCCCGTCGCGCGGCACGCCGCCCAGCACCTTGCCATAGGTCACGCGCAGCGTGCTGTTGGCGTCGGGGTAGGTGACCACGCCCTGCGAGCGCTGCCAGTCGGTGATCGCCTCCATATAGGTCGGGCGCACCGCCAGCATCCGGCCCGCACGGGCCTCGCCTTCGGTCTCCAGTCCGCGCTCGTAATCGTAGAGCGCCACGGCCAGCTTCATGAAAGAATCGCCGCTCGCTTCCAATTGCGCGGGCGTCGCGTCCATCAGCGCGAGCCGCTGCTCGGCGGTGTCGAGATCGGTCTGGGCGTAATAGGTGTCGAGCCGCTGCGACAGCGCAGCGCGATCGACATTGCCGGTCAGCCCCAGCGCCCGGTCGAGGACGGGAACGCGCCCGCTTGCCGGCTGGTCGAGATACTGGTCGAGGAACAGCATCCATTCCGCCTTGTCGACCGCCGGGTCATACCGCCGGTCGAGCGCCTGGAGGCCCTGGCGGAAGAACGTCATGTCGCGTTCCTGGAAACCGGGATCGCGCTGGGCATCGGGCTTCTGGCGCTCCTTCGCCAGACGATAGAGGCGCTGCGCCGTGCCCAGCATCTGCGAATTGGTGGCGTAGTTATAGAGATAATCCTCCCGCGCCGCCGCCGCGCTTTCCGCGCTCAAGGCCTGAAGATCGCGGACGGCGCGGCCATATTGGGCGCGGCTGCGATCCTGTCCGATCCAGTCCGCCAGCGACCGCTCGCGGATGCGACGCCGGTCGATCAGGCCGACGCGGCGCGCGCCTTCGATCTGGCCGCGCAGGTTCTTCTCGTAATTGTTGAGGCCCGCCAGGCGCGATTCGTATTTGACCCGCGCGTCCGATCCTTCGGGCGCGGTTTCCTCGATCGTGTCGATCCACTCGTTGAGCATCGTCACCATGGTCGGATATTGCCAGCCGAACGTGTTCTCCACCTCGGTCAGCGTGGCGTAGCGCGAGGTTGAGCCGGGATAACCCGCCGCCATCACGAAATCGCCGTCCTCGAGGCCCGCGCGGCTCACCTTCAGGTGATGTTCGGGCTTGAACGGCACGTTGTTCGGCGAATAGTCCGCAGCCGACCCGTCGGGCGCGACATAGGCGCGGTAGAAGGCGAAATCGCCGGTGTGGCGCGGCCACATCCAGTTATCGATATCGCCGCCATATTTCCCGATCGAATCCGCCGGCGCATAGACCAGCCGCACGTCGCGCACTTCGAGCCGCTTGATCAGCTTGTACTGGTCCCCGCCATAGAAGCTGGCGACAAGGCAACGATAGCCAGCGTCCTGCTCGCATTCGGCAGTGATGTCCTTCATGCGCTGCTCGATCGTGTCGTAGCGCGCATTGGGCGCAAGGCGCTCGGTCCCCGCGCGCATCCGCTCGGTCACGTCGCTTTCCGCGACCGTCACATAGATGCGCGAACCCGGCGCGGCCTGCAATTCGGCGCCCTTGGTCTTGGCGAGGAAGCCGTTTTCGAGATAATTGTTCTCGGCGGTGGAATTGTACTGCACCGATCCGCGCGCACAGTGATGGTTCGTCACCACCAGCCCTTCGGGCGAAACGAAGCTGGCCGAACACCCGCCGAGCGAGACAATCGCGCCCATCGGGAAGCCGGTGAGGTCGCTCAAGGCCTCGGGCGAGATTTCGAGGCCCGTTTCGCGCAGATCGGCGGCGATCTCGGGCAGCTGGTCGGGCGTGTACATGCCTTCCTTGGCGGCGGCGGGCATGGCGATGGTTGCGGCGCCGGCGAGCAAGGCGGCGGTGGTGACGTATCTACGCATGATGTGGATCGATTCCTTTCCCCAGCGCGCTCAGGCGCGCCCTGCCGCTTGGGCTAGGCCGATCGCGGGCGCGCTTCAAGCGAGCTAATCGGCGAGCGACTTGAGCGCTCTACCGGGGTCGAGGATCAGATATGCGCCCGCACCGCCTGATAGGCCGCCGCCGCGACGGTATTCGCGAGATTGAGCGAGCGAACTTGGATGGACCGCATCGGCAATTTCACGAGCGCATCGCGATGGGCGGCCAGGATCGGCTCGGGTATCCCCTTGGTTTCGCGCCCGAACACGAGATAGGCGTCCGCCGGATAGTCGGGCTCGTAGAAGCTGCGCTGCGCGAATTCCTCGAACAGAAACATCTGATTATCGCGCGGCGCGCGCTCGGCCATGAACGCTTCCCACGAGGGGAATTCGACCAGCCGGATATGGTGCCAGTAATCGAGGCCGGAGCGCTTCACGCGCTTGTCCGAAATCTCGAAACCCAGCGGGTGGATCAGCACCAGCTCCATATCGAGCGCCACGCAGGTCCTCCCCACCGCCCCCGTATTGCCGGGTATCTCGGGCTGGACGAGGACGATGGAGGTCATGGAGTAGCGAGGCGCACGGCGATCAGCGACCCGGAACTGGCGGCACAATCGCTCTGATCTTGTAGCGTCCCGGTGGTAAGAGCAGCGGGATATCCTCTTCCGGTTCGATGTAAAGGCGATCTATCGATATCGCATCGAACGGCTCGTCGGCACGAAATGCTTCGATAATCAGCGGGCCGCTCCGCTCGCGAAGTTCGGCCGGAAGGTCGATCGCCAAATCGCCAGCCTGCCGCCGCCACGCAGGGCGGGAGCGATCAAAGCGAGCGACCGGCTGTGACAGCACAAGATCGACCAGACCGGGCGGCTGATTGGATGGGAGTTCGGCGAGAAACGGAACGTCCCCGTCGCTGGCGCAGACGGTCTGCGACACGGTGAGGGGGTCGAGCCCCGTAAGCGCCTTCAGCCGCGCTGCCATCCACCGCTCACCGGTAGGCGGCATAGGAGCTTCCGAAGCGTGATTGTAACCGACATGGACCACGAGTTTTTCGTTCGGTCCCATCGTTGCCAGGATCGCCGCGAGGTTTTGGGCCTGTGCGCTTTCGCGCGCCACCATCCGCGCAAGGCGATCGGAACCGCGTGGTGCCTCCTGGCGTTTCGTTTCTTCGTACGCCGCCAGACGGTATCCTTGGCGCTTGGCTTCCCGCAGCGCACGCCCGAAGACGGGCTCGAACGTATAGGTGCCGCTGTTGACATCAGGATAGGGAAGCGTCGCAGTTTCCTCGACCGGATCCGGGCGATCCTCCCGATTCTGGAACGTCTCCGCTGCGTAGACCGTGTAGCCCAACGGGCGCAGCGCCCCAAGCAGTTCGCGGATCGTATCGCGATGGCGCGTCACCGTGTGGCTCTCGTTGACGATGACGATCCGGTGATCCACCGCCTTCGCAGCGATCGTCTCGATCACCTCCCGCCGCCCCGACGCGCCGGGTGAAGCAGGCGCGCAAGGCCGGACGGCGTATTCCTCGACCTTCGCCGCCGCCGCGCGATCTTCGCGTCCGAGCACGGACCATTGCTGATCGACCGCACCAAAGAAGCCCGGGTTACCCGGCACGCGATAGAAGATCGCCATCCCGGTCTGCTCGGCAGAGACCGGTGGCCCCGCCATCGAGACCGTTACTGCCGTTTCGCGCATTTGCGGCGTAGTGCAGCCGGTGAGGAGCAGTGCTCCGGCCCAGACCGCAAGCCGCGCGATCACCCCAGCCGATCCTTCAGGATCTGGTTCACCACCGCCGGATTGGCTTTGCCCTGCATCGCCTTCATCGCCTGGCCGACGAAGAAGCCGAACAGCTTGTCCTTGCCGCCGCGATATTGTTCGACCTTGTCCTGATTGGCGGCGATGATGGTATCGACCGCCTCCTCGATCGCGCCGGTGTCGCTGACCTGTTTCAGGCCCTCGGCATCGGCGATTTCCTCAGGATCGCGGCCGGTCTTGAGGACGATCTCGTAGATCTCCTTCGCCTGCCCGCCCGAAATCTCGCCCTTGTCCTGCATGGCGAGGATGCTCGCCTGCGCTTCCGCCGTGGCGTTGGCGGGATCGGCTTCGTCGCCAAGCGACTTCATCACGCCCGGCGCCACGGACAGCGCCCAGTTGGCGGTCTGCGTGGCGACATCGGCTTCGGACTTGCCGATCTTCGCCGCCACCGCGCCCAGCAGCGTTTCGAAGCGGGCATAGGTCTCGACCTCGGCGGTCAGCTCGCGCGCGTTATAGGGCGTGAGGCCGAGCTCGTTTTCGTAACGCCGCCGCTTCGCATCGGGCAGTTCGGGCAGCGAGGCGCGGCAATCGTCGAGGAAGCTTTCCTCCAGCTCGAGCGGCAGCAGATCGGGATCGGGGAAGTAGCGGTAATCATGCGCGTCTTCCTTCGACCGCATGGTCCGCGTGGTGCCGGTGCCGGGATCGAACAGGCGCGTTTCCTGATCGACCGTGCCGCCATTTTCCAGCACATCGACCTGACGATTGGCCTCGTATTCGATGACCTGCATGACGAAGCGCACGCTGTTGACGTTCTTCGTCTCCGTCCGCGTGCCGAATTCCTCACCCGGCTTGCGCACGCTGACATTGACGTCCGCGCGCATCGAGCCTTCTTCCATGTTCCCGTCGCACGATCCGACATAGCGCAGGATCGCGCGCAGTTTGCGGACATAGGCTCCGGCTTCGGCGGGGCTGCGCATGTCCGGGCGGCTGACGATCTCCATCAGGGCGACGCCGCTGCGGTTCAAATCGACATAGGACATGGTCGGATGCTGGTCGTGCATCAGCTTGCCCGCATCCTGTTCGACATGGATACGCTCGATCCCGATGACCTTGTCTTGCGGAATGCCTGCCTTCTCGTCCGCCTCGATCGTCAGCTGCCCTTCGCCCACGATGGGGTGGTAGAGCTGGCTGATCTGGTAACCCTGCGGCAGATCGGCGTAGAAATAGTTCTTGCGGTCGAACCGGCTGTAGCGGTTGATCTGCGCATCGATCGCCATGCCCGTGCGCACCGCCTGGCGGATGCATTCGCGGTTCGGCACGGGCAGCATCCCCGGCATGGCGGCATCGACGAGGCTGACCTGCGAATTCGGCTCCGCCCCGAAGGCGGTGCTGGCGCCCGAAAACAGCTTGGCCGCGCTCGTCACCTGCGCGTGGACTTCGAGGCCGACCACGACCTCCCATTCGCCGGTCGCGCCTTGGATGCGGTACTCACTCATCGTCCATCACCTTACCGTCGGAATCGAAGCGCGCCTCGCCGGTCTT
>JAACTB010000029.1 GCA_009993605.1 Erythrobacter sp. | reverse complement strand
CATGATCAACACCGTGGTGCGCCAGATCGCGTTCTACGATTTCGAGTGCAAGCTGCACGCGGCGCGGGCGCAGGGCGAGCTGACGCCCGGCGATATCAACGCGCTGTGGATGAGCGTGCAGGCCGAGAGTCTGGGCGACGCCTTCGCGTTCATGCCGGGCTACGAGACCTTCTGGGCTTATGTGCCGCACTTCGTGCATTCGCCGTTCTACGTCTATGCCTATGCCTTTGGCGACGGTCTGGTGAACGCGCTTTACGCCGCCTATGCGGACGGGCTGCCGGGGTTTCAGGACAAATACTTCGCGATGCTGTCGGCCGGCGGATCGCAGCACCACAAGGAGCTGCTGGCCCCGTTCGGGCTGGATGCCTCGGACCCCAAGTTCTGGGACAAGGGTCTGAGCATGATCGCGGGCTTCATCGACGAGCTGGAGGCGATGGAGGGGTAGGCTCAGGACTTCGGTAACGGGGGCGTCTTAGTCAAGCCTCTTTCGGCATGCAACGTTGGCCGCAGGGTTTGCGGTGTTGATGACTTTGGGCTCTGGACCGGCCTGCTTTCACTTCCGCCTTCGTGTGAGATCATCCCGGGTGCATGCTTCGGTCTGTGGTCGGCGCGATTGCCGCCAACATGATGCTGTCTCAATGCGGCTTTGTTGCACAAATCGCGTGAGGGATTCATCTCGTGAATCCAGCGTGGTGTCAACGGCGGAGTAAAACCCGGCCACAGGGCGGCGCAAAAGCAGGCCACTTTGGGTTTGGGCGAGAGGCGCGCCACGAGGCGGCGGCCAGTCAGCCGCGCTTCCCGGATAGCTGGCGGTTGACTGGCCGCCTTGGCCCGTTGGGGCCAAGACAGCGCGGGTTGGATCAGGCGGTTTCG
>JAACTB010000028.1 GCA_009993605.1 Erythrobacter sp. | reverse complement strand
CGCCGCCGCCGCCGGTTGCTGCACCGCCGCCGCCGCCGCGTCCGGCCTGCAACACGGGTCCGTACATCGTCTTCTTCGACTTCGACAATTCGGACATCTCGCCGGAAGCGTCGACGATCCTCAACAACGCCGTCACCGCCTATGCCAACTGCGGTATGGCGCGCGTGATGCTCGCCGGTCACACCGATACGTCGGGCAGCGCGCAGTACAACATGGGCCTCGCTCAGCGTCGTAATGACGCCGTGCGCAGCTACATGACGGGCCGCGGCGTGCCTTCGGGTCAGATTACGGGCGAAGCGTTTGGTGAGACCCAGCCGCGCGTTCCCACCGCCGACGGTGTGCGTGAAGCGCAGAACCGCCGTGTGGAAGTGACCTATGGTCCGGGTTCGGGCATGTAATCGTCACACAACCTGACGAATGAACGGCCGAGGGGGCGGAGCAATCCGCCCCCTTTTGCTTGTGCGGCTCAGGCGACCAGCCGAAGGTTGCCGCGCTTCTTCAGCGGCACCAACGCGACTTGGCCGATCCCTTCAACCGCAGCGAGACGTTCCGCGAGCCCGATTGGCGCCGCTTCGACATGCGTTGATCGCCAAGCGGGGTGAAATCCTTGCGGCGACACGTGTCATCCGGTTCGGTGTCACGACTCTGCCAAAAATCGGGCCTACCGTTGGGTAATGCCGGGTTTCAAAGGATACTTATGAAAAAGATAGCATTTTTCCTCGCCAGTGCGGCGGCGGTTGCCGCCGTTCCCGCGCAGGCCCGCGAAGGCCAAGCCTACATTGGCATCAACGGCGGCGTCAGCTTTGAAGATCAGGTGACAGTCGATATCGACAACGGCCGCCCTGATGGCCTGCTGGATAACGCTGCTTTCGCCGATACCAAGCTGGGCATCGATGCCGATGTCGTATTCGGCTATGATTTCGGCGTGTTCCGGCTCGAAGCCGAAGGCGGTTACAAGCGCAACAAGTATGACGCGTTGACCGTGGTCAACAGCGGCATCCTGCCGGGCGGCGTTCCCGGTGGCCTTGCGCCGGCCGTTGTCGTCCAGAACGAGGAAGACCTCGAAATCTTGAGCGGCATGGTCAACGGCCTGCTTGAATTCGGCAATGATGACGGCTTCCAGATCTTCGCAGGTGGCGGGGTTGGCATAGCCAAGCTCAATCTGCCTGTCGAAGTTTCAGGCGTTGGCACAGTGATCGACGACAGCGCCACGGATTTTGCCTGGCAACTGCTCGGCGGCGCACGTGTGGCACTCAGCGACAATGTTGATCTGGGGGTCAAGTATCGCTATTTCGTGCTCGACAATTTCGATCTCAACGCGGCCAACGGACGCCCGATCGTTGCTGATTATTCCGCCCACTCGGTCCTTGCGAGCCTCACCTACAACTTCGGTGGCGCACAGCCGGCTCCGGTTCCTGCTCCCCCGCCGCCCGTGACTGCACCGCCGCCGCCGCCGCCGCCGCCGGTTGCTGCACCGCCGCCGCCGCCGCGTCCGGCCTGCAACACGGGTCCGTACATCGTCTTCTTCGACTTCGACA
>JAACTB010000027.1 GCA_009993605.1 Erythrobacter sp. | reverse complement strand
TTGCCGGCCTGGAGTTCGGCCTGGACGTGGCGCCATTCGGCCGACTGTTCGGCGAGCTTGGGCAAGAAACGCGCGCTCTTGGTCTGGCTGAGGCTGGTCGTGCGCATGAACTTGAAGCCCGCGCGCGCCGAGGCGGCTTCCTGGTCGGGGTAGACGAGGCACAGCATGGTCGCCGTCGGACAGGGGAAGCGCAGCTTGTCGGTGAACATGTCGCCAATGAGCCGCGCGCATTCCCAGGGCGCCCAGCGCTCAGGGGTAGAGCGCACGGCATAATGCCGCACGTCGAAATGGTCGGGATAGCATTCGCCGACTTCGGGATTGCCCTCCTCGTCTCGGCCCGTCTCGCGAAAGCGCTCGGTCCGCAGGATCAGGCGATCGTCGCCGACCTCGAGTTCGATGTCGCGGCGGATCGCCTGGACATCGAGGGTGTCGTGCGGGTTCCACGCATGGATATCGGTCTCGTGCGCAGTGGTCGGCGAGGTGAGCTCGTCGATCAGCGCCAGTAGGCCGCTCGGACGCAGCTCCTGCGCGTGGAGGCCGAGCGAATGGAGCATGCCCATCAGCCCTTCGCGGCATTCGGAGAGTTCGGCGTCGGTCACGCTTCCGGGCACCGGCACGCCGAGCGAGACGATCAGCCGGACGTTGCGGGCATGGAAGGGCGCATGCGCCGAGCCTGAGTTCCAGACGAGATCGTAAAGGCGTTTGGTGCGCGCCCTGGCAATCGCCTCGTAGATCCCGCCCTGCTCATAGCGCGGAGCGAACCAGGGGCCGACCATACTGCCGATCCGCGGCGATGCAAAGTTCAGGACCTGGAGGCAGGCGCCCTGCGGCAGGCCTTCGGAGAAGAACTGCCCGAGGATCTCGCCGGTCCGTTCGTCGGCCCCGATCAGCGGGGTGACTTCGAGCACGAAGCCCTTCGAGCGGGCGTTGCGGTAGAGCTTCGCCCCCTCGTCATAGACCCGGTAGGGCAGCCAGTCCGAGAGCATATCGAGCCCGAAATGCGCCTGCGGCTTTTCGGGCCGAGCCGTGTCGGCAAACAGGCCCCGTGAGAGTGCGTCGCGCGCGGCAGCAAGGGATAGCGTCACCGGCTCTCTCCTTCAGGTGTTTCAGGGTGGGGGACCGGCTCGCGGGGAGGGGGAAACGAGCCAGGTCCCCCGGGTTCCGGCGCGTCAGCGCCGGGCATCGCCGGAACGGGCTGCGAGGG
>JAACTB010000010.1:54090-187856 GCA_009993605.1 Erythrobacter sp. | reverse complement strand
TTCTCGTTCAGCGTGGTTCAGGCGATGCCCATCGCCTTGATCTTGGCGACCAGCTCGTCGACATCCGCGACCTTTTCGCCCGCCTGGCGAACCGGCGGTTCGGAGACGTTGGTGGTCTTCAGGCGCGGCGCGATGTCGACGCCGTAATCGGACGGGCTCTTGGTATCGAGCGGCTTCTTCTTCGCCTTCATGATGTTGGGCAGCGAAGCGTAACGCGGCTCGTTGAGGCGCAAATCGGTGGTAACGATCGCGGGGATCGACAGCTTGACCGTTTCGAGGCCGCCATCGACCTCACGCTTTACCGTGACGCTGTCGCCTTCGACCTCGACCGTGTTGGCGAAAGTGCCCTGGGGGCGACCCATCAGCGCGGCGAGCATCTGGCCGGTCTGGTTCGAATCGTCGTCGATCGCCTGCTTACCGAGCATCACGAGGCCCGGCTGTTCTTCCTCGGCGATGGCCTTCAAAATCTTGGCGACGGCGAGCGGTTCGACTTCGTCGTCCGTCTCCACCAGGATCGCGCGGTCCGCACCCATTGCAAGGGCGGTGCGCAGCGTTTCCTGAGCCTTTGCCGGGCCGATGCTGACCGCGACGATTTCTTCCGCCTTGCCCGCTTCCTTGATGCGAATGGCTTCTTCCACCGCGATCTCGTCGAACGGGTTCATGCTCATCTTGACGTTGGCGAGGTCGACGCCCGACCCGTCCGCCTTGACGCGCGGCTTGACGTTGTAATCGATCACCCGCTTGACGGGGACGAGGATTTTCATGGGATTTCCTTCCTCTCGAATAATCTGCCGCTCTTCTAGCTTGCGTTTACGTAAACGTCAAGTCGCACCCGCGCGCAAAAGCGTGCTCCCGCAAGATACGGACGGGATGGGCGCGGCGTTCCCGGCTGGGAATGGCAGCAGGCTCTCGGATAAGAAAAAGGCGGGCTCCCGATTGGGAAACCCGCCTCGATTTCGTCGTCAGTCGAACCAAAGTGGCGTCACGCCGCCTTCTTGACCTCGGCGACGATCTTCTTCGCCGCATCTCCCAGATCGTCGGCGCTGACGATGGGGAGGCCGCTGTTCTCGAGGATGTCCTTGCCCTGCTGCACATTGGTGCCTTCGAGGCGGACCACCAGCGGAACCGACAGGTTCACATCCTTCGCCGCCTGGACGATGCCGTTGGCGATGACGTCGCACTTCATGATGCCGCCGAAGATGTTGACGAGGATGCCCTCGACCGCCGGGTCCTTGAGGATGATCTTGAACGCCGCGGTCACCTTCTCGGTCGTCGCGCCGCCGCCGACGTCGAGGAAGTTGGCCGGGAAGGCGCCGTTCAGCTTGATGATGTCCATGGTCGCCATGGCAAGGCCCGCGCCGTTGACCATGCAGCCGATGTTACCGTCGAGCTTGATATAGGCGAGATCGTATTCGCTCGCCTCGACCTCGGCCGGATCTTCCTCGGTCTCGTCGCGCATCGCTTCCACGTCCTTGTGGCGATAGAGCGCATTGCCGTCGAAGCTCATCTTGGTGTCGAGCACCGAGAGATTGCCGTCCTTGTCCTCGACCAGCGGATTGATCTCGAGCATTTCCATGTCGAGGTCCATGAAGGCGGTGTAGAGCTGCTTGGCGAGCTTCTGAGCCTGCTTGTTGCTGTCGCCTTCCAGCTTCAGCGCGAAGGCCACCGCGCGGCCGTGGTGGGGCATGAAGCCCTGCGCCGGGTCGATCGTGATGGTCGTGATTTTCTCGGGCGTCTCGTGGGCGACATCCTCGATATCCATGCCCCCTTCGGTCGACACGATCATGGCGACCTTGCCGGTGGCGCGATCGACCAGCATCGACAGATAATATTCGTGCGCGATGTCGACACCGTCGGTCACGTACAGGCGGTTGACCTGCTTGCCTTCGTCGCCGGTCTGGATGGTGACGAGCGTGTTGCCGAGCATTTCCTTGGCGTTCGCTTCGACCTCGTCGACGCTCTTTGACAGGCGCACGCCGCCCTTCGCATCCGGGCCGAGCTCGGTGAACTTGCCCTTGCCGCGTCCGCCGGCATGGATCTGGGCCTTCACGACATAAAGCGGCCCGGGCAGCTTCTTCGCGCCGTCGACGGCTTCTTCCACGCTCATCGCGGCATAGCCGGTGGGCACGGCGATGCCGTATTTCGCGAGCAGTTCCTTGGCCTGGTATTCGTGGATGTTCATGGGGCTACAGCGTCCTTGGCGCGAGAATGCGTGGGGGAGGAAATGGAAACAGGTTTGCCGCGCGCCTAAGCATGGATGGACGCGCTTGAAAAGTGGCCAATCCGGGTGCACCTGCCACTGGCCCCCATGATAGACGCCCAACGCCTCGAATCGATTACTGCCGAAGCGGGTCGGATCGCTCACGCCCTGTGGCCGGGCGCGGGCCATGATCTCGATTCGTGGGAAAAGGAACCGGGCGCGCCCGTCTGCGAAGCGGATATCGCGGTCGACAAATTCCTGAAGCGCGAACTGGGCCAATTGCTGCCGTCCGCAGGGTGGCTCTCCGAAGAGACCGGGGACGATCATTCGCGGCTCGACCGATCGCTGATCTGGCTGGTCGATCCGATCGACGGAACGCGCGATTTCATCCGCGGACGCACCGGCTGGGCGGTCTCGGTCGCGCTGGTGAGCGCGGGACGGCCGCTGATCGGTATCCTGAGCGCACCTGCGCGGAGCGAGGCGTGGATGGCGGTGGCGGGCAAGGGGGCCTGGCGCAACGGCGAACCGCTCAGGGCCTCGACGCGCCAGGACCTGGCGGGCGCGCGGGTTCCCACCGATTCGCTGCCCAAGATCGACCGCGACCTGACCATGGTGGACAAGCCGAACTCGATCGCGCTCAGGATCGCGATGGTCGGGGCGGACGAGGCGGATCTCGTCGCGACCTTGCGCTGGGGATTCGAATGGGATGTCGGCGCGGCGACCTTGATCGCGCGCGAGGCGGGGGCTGCGGTCAGCGATGCATTCGGCCACACGCTCGACTTCAACAAGCGCGATCCGCGCGCCTTCGGCGTGGTCGCCTGCGCGCCCGCGATCCACACCGCCGCGATCAAGCGCCTGGCCGGCCGTGCAGCCAGGATCGGTGGCGACAAGGACCTTTAGCGGCTCCCTCGTCGCGCAAACGGCAGCAAAAAAGGGCCGATCCGAAGACCGGCCCCTTCCAGTTTTCCGCAAGTGCGGGGGAACTTACATGCCCTGCTGACGCGCGGCGTTGATGTCCTGCGCGTCGAAGGGAATGATCTTGATTTCGACGCGGCGGTTGAGCGGCTGGGCCACATTGTCGCCGGTCTGCACTTTCAATTGCGTTTCGCCGAAGCCCATCCAGCGGATGCGCGAGGAGGCGACGCCCTGCGAGATCAGGTAATTGGCCACGGCCTGCGCACGCTGGTCCGACAGGCGCTGGTTCGCCGCCGAGGACCCGACCGTGTCGGTGTAGCCATACACGTCGACCAGGCTGTTGGGATATTGGCGCAAGCTGCCCGCGACATTATCCAACAGATCGCGGAAAGCGGGCGAGATCGTCGCGCTGCCGGTGGCGAAGGTCACGCCATCGGGCAGATTGACGAGGATCGCATCGCCGCCATCGACCGAGGTGACGTCCACGCCGGTCCCGGCAGTGCCTTCGCGCAGTTCCTTGATCTGTTCGTCCATCCGGTAGCCGACATAGCCGCCCGCCGCCGCGCCGCCGACCGCGCCGATGATGCGTCCGGTCTTGCCGCCGATCACGCCGCCGAGCAGCGCACCCGCGCCAGCGCCCAGCACGCCGCCCACGGCGGTCCGCGAAATCTTCTGTTCGCCCGTATTCGGGTCGGTAACGCAGCCCGACACGCCCAGCAGCGAGACGGACGCCAGTGCGGCGACGACGATTTTCGATCGTTTCATGGCAATTTATCCTTCTTATGTGCGGGCACCGAACGATCCGGTCACCCCCTCATCACGTATATTCAGGGACGCGCCCACCATCGCGTCTGACCCCACCAACCGACGACGCGCGCGCTCGTTCCACGCCGCATTCGCGTGACGGCATCCGCTTGGGCTGGCCTTCAGCCCCAACTGTGCTAGCGCGGATCGGGTGACACCCTTTCCCTGGACCGACCTCGTCATCATCGCCGGGCTCATCGTGCTCAACGGCGTGTTCGCCATGTCCGAACTCGCCATCGTCTCCGCGCGCACCGGCACGTTGCAGACCCGCGCGCAGAAGGGCAATCGCGCCGCGCAGACCGCGCTCGAACTGGCCGCGGACCCGGGCAAGTTCCTTTCGACCGTGCAGATCGGGATCACGCTGATCGGGATCATCGCCGGTGCCTATTCCGGGGCCAGCCTGGGCGGCCCGGTGGGCGAGCGATTGGCGGCGGCGGGCTTCCCGGCGGAATATGCGGCTCAGGCGGGCTTCGCCTTGGTCATTGCGCTGACCACCTATGCCAGCCTCGTGATCGGGGAACTGGTACCCAAGCAGGTGGCCTTGAGGGCGGCGGTGCCGATCTCGATCATCATGGCGCGCCCGATGAAGATCCTGTCGAAGGTGGCGGCGCCGCTGGTGTGGTTGCTCGATGCCTCGTCGGGCCTGCTGATCCGCCTGCTCGGCGTGCGCCCCGGCGGTCAGAGCTCGGTTACGGCGGAGGAACTGCATATGCTGTTCGCGGAAGCGACCCGTACGGGCGTGATCGAGCACGAACAGCACCAGATGCTCCAGGGCGTGGTGCGGCTGGCGCAGAGGCCGGTGCGCGAGGTGATGACCCCGCGCAACCAGCTCGACTGGATCGACGCCGATTCGGACGGGGCCGCGATCCGTGCGGCGATCGAGGAAAGCTCGCACTCGCTGATGCCGATCGCCGAGGGGTCTCCCGACAAGGTCATCGGCGTCGCCAAGGTGCGCGAGATCCTGGCGCTGATGGTGGCGGGCGAAACCGTCGATCTGCGCGCCATCGCCCGCAAGGCTGAAGTGGTTCCCGACCAGCTGGACGCGGTCGATGCGCTGCGCGTGTTGCAACATGCCGATGTCGCCATGGCGATGGTGCATGACGAATACGGCCATCTCGACGGGATCGTAACTCCGGTCGACGTCCTCACCGCGCTGGTCGGCGACTTCGCCAGCGACCAGGAACATGGCGAGGCGCCCGGCGTGATCGAGCGCGAAGACGGCTCGCTGCTGATCTCCGGCTCGCTCTCCGCCGACGCTTTGGGCGACCGGCTTGGCCTCGATTACGGCGACGACCGCGAATTCGCCACCGCTGCGGGGTTCGCACTCGCCGTGCTCAAGAAGCTGCCCGAAGAAGGCGAGGTCTTCACCGAGCAGGGCTGGCGCTTCGAGGTCATCGATATGGACGGCCGTCGCATCGACAAGCTGCTGGTGAGCGAGGAAGCGCCGAGCGGAGCGGTAGAGGTTGGCGGGGACGGGTAGATTTGAGCAACGCCTCAAGGCAGCTTGAGTCGTTTGTTTTTCGAACCCGCCTCCGCGGGTTCGTCCTCGGTGCTGTTCCCTTCGCTTCGCTACGGGGCACCTGCGGGGCGGCTGCGTGGCCTTGCGGTCGGCTGGTCGCCGACCGTTTCCAGTCTTTAACATCGGCTTGGTCGCAGAGCTCGGACCCGTAGGGTCCGCAAGGGCGACCGCCCGCCCGCAGCGCCGTCAGGCGCGAGGAAATCGCACCCGCGGAGGCGGGTGCGCAAACAAGAAAGTAATGCCCGGCGTCAGCCGGGAATTACGGCGCTCGCACCGCGTCCGTCGCCTTCGGGGGCGGCGATGATATCGCGGGTGATCGAGCCCTTGGCGACGGTGTTGGTGTCGGGATCGCCCACCGCGCTGCGGATGCCCGGGGCGGCGGCGCCGGCGCGGTCGAGCGCGCTCGTTTCGACGCTGCTGCGCGGAGCGGGACCGCCGAACAATGCTTCCAGTGCCTGTTCCTGCGCGGTGCCTTCGGCGGGGCGCGGAGCACCGGCGGTCGGCGGGACCAGGTTGAAATCGGGCGGGACCACCAGCGGCGCCTGGCGCTGCACGGCGAATTCGTCGGGCCGCTCGCGTTCGAGGAAGCCGCCGCCGCCACAGGCGGTCAGCAGGGTGGCCGAGGCGCCCAGCAGGGCGAAGGTGAAGGTCTTGGTCATGGCTTGGTCTCCGCTGAGCGAGCGTGCGTATCGGAATGGGCGGCTGGCGCGCTGTCGGCCATCATCTGACCGGCAGTGTCGCGCACGAAAAAGGCGCGGGCAAGGATAATCACCACGCCGATGGTAATCGCGGCATCGGCCACGTTGAAGATCAGGAAGGGGCGGAAATCGCCGAAATGAAGGTCGGCATAATCGATCACGTATCCGTAATCGTAGCGATCCTTGATATTGCCGAGCGCCCCGCCCAGCACCAGCGCGAGGCCGAGAATATCGCCGAACTTCTCCTCGCGGATCATCCAGACCGTCACGACGAGTGCGATACCTGCCGTCACCGCCACCAGTGCCCAGCGCATTTCCGGGCTGGTCGCTTCGAACATGCCGAGCGATACGCCGAAATTCTGCGTCCACCTGAGGTCGAAGAACGGCACCAGTTCGATCACGCCGCGCTCGCGCAGCATCAACGGACCCTTGACCCAGTATTTGATCGCCTGGTCCACGGCAAAGATGGCGAAGGCGATCAGGATGCCAATCGCCTGGTTGCGGCGCGCCGGGCTCATGACGAAACTCCTTCGGCGTCCAGCTCGGCGACGACGGCCTCGCAGCGATCGCACAGCGTGCCGTCTTCGGCCACGCTTGGCAGCAGGCGCCAGCAGCGCCCGCATTTGTCCTCGGATGATCGGCTGGCAGTCACGCCGGCGCTATCGCTGCGCGTGACTGACGCGGTGATGAACGCTTCGGCGAGATCGGTGTCGGAGAAGCCTTCGGGCACGCGATCTGCGGGAACGGTGACGTCGGCTTCGAGGCCGGATCGCACAATCTTTTCGCGCCGCAACGGCTCGATCGCTTCCATCACGTCCTCGCGAAGCTCGCGCAGCGCCGCGAAGCGCTCGCTCAGATCGTCGTCGCGCCAGTCGGGCAGGTCGCGCCAGGTTTCGAGATGGATCGAGCCCGCATCGGGAAAGCGCGTGCCCCAGACCTCTTCAGCCGTGAACACCAGCACCGGCGCGGCGTAACGGACGAGGGCGTGGAACAGCGTGTCGAGCACGGTGCGATAGGCGCGCCTCTCCACTCCGTCCGGCGCATCGCAATAGAGCCGGTCCTTGCGGATGTCGAAATAGAAGGCTGACAGGTCCTCGTTGCAGAAATCCACGAGCGTTCGGACATAGCGATCGAAATCGTAGCCCGTCGCCGCCTCGCGCAGCGCGCTGTCGACCTGCTTGAGCCGCGCCAGCACGTAACGTTCGAGCTGCGGCATAACCTCGGGCGCCACCGCTTCGCTCTCGTCGTAACCGGCGAGTGCGCCGAGGAGATAGCGGAAGGTGTTGCGCAGGCGCCGATACTGGTCGCCGACGCCCTTCAGGATCTCGTCGCCGATGCGGTGATCTTCGGTGTAATCGACCGACAGGGCCCAGAGGCGGATGATGTCCGCCCCGTATTGCTCCATCACCTTCAGCGGATCGATCGTGTTGCCGAGCGATTTCGACATCTTGCGCCCGTCGCTCGCCATGGTGAATCCGTGGGTGAGGACGGCGTCGTAAGGCGCACGGCCCCGCGTGGCGCAGCTTTCGAGCAGACTCGACTGGAACCAGCCGCGATGCTGGTCCGATCCTTCGAGATAGAGATCGGCGGGCCAGCGCTGGTCGGACCAGCGCGTGCCATCGAGCGTGAAGGCGTGGGTGCAGCCCGAATCGAACCAGACGTCGAGAATGTCGGTGACCATCTCGTATTCGTCGGGATCGTGATCGGGACCGAGGAACTCCGCCTTGCGCTCCTCGCGCCAGGCGTCGACGCCTTCCTCGCCGACCGCCGCGACGACCCGAGCGTTGACCGCCGGGTCCTGGAGATACGAGCCATCTTGCCGCACGAACAGCGTGATCGGCACGCCCCAGGCGCGCTGGCGGCTGAGCACCCAGTCCGGGCGCCCCTCCACCATCGAACGGATGCGGTTGCGCCCGCGTTCGGGGACGAATTGCGTGTCGCCGATGGCGTTCAGCGCGAGGCTGCGCAGCGTGTGCTCGCTGGTCTGCTCGTCGGCGGGATCGACCGCGCCGCCTTCGCCTTCCCACCGCTGCTCGTTGTCCACCTTGCGCGGCGCGACGCCTTCGAGCGGACGGTCCATCGGCACGAACCATTGCGGCGTGCAGCGATAGATGACTTTCGCCTTGGAGCGCCAGCTATGCGGGTAGGAGTGCTGGTAATCCTGGCTTGCGCTCAGCAGCGCGCCCGCGTCACGAAGGTCCGAACAGATCGGCCCGTCCGGCGCGTTGAAATTCGGATTGATGACCGCGCGGCGGCGCTCCTTGCCGTCCGCATCCAAATCGCCCGCGCCCAGCCACGGCCAGTCGTCGCGATAGCGCCCATCGTCCATGACCGCGAAGACGGGTTCGATGCCGACCGTCTTGCACAGGTCGAAATCGTCCTCGCCATGATCGGGCGCCATGTGGACGAGGCCGGTGCCGCTATCGGTGGTGACGAAATCGCCGGGCAGCATGGGGCGGAGCGTTTCGTAGAAGCCGCCCAGCTTGTGCATCGAGTGACGGACCTTCGTTCCGGCGAGGTTGGAGCCTTTGATTGTGGCCTCTGCGTGAGGCACCAGCGTAATGGTATTAGCGCCAAACTCCTTTAGCCGCTCTGTTAAAGTCGCGGACATTCGCTTCGCAAATTCATGAACCAGCGGTTTTGCGATTAAAAACCGCTCGACCATGAGTTGATTGATACCGGGGAAGTCAGACGGTTTGGTTTGCGGTCCCCACCCGGTGCTGCCAACCCCGAACCCGACTAGTTCGTACTCAACCTCCGGCCCATAGGCGAAAGCCTGATTGACCGGGATCGTCCACGGCGTCGTCGTCCAGATCACGGCGTGCGCGCCGACCAGTTCTTCTATCGGCGATTCCACGATCTCGAACGCCACATCGATCTGGGTCGACGTGATGTCCTCGTATTCGACCTCAGCTTCGGCCAGCGCGGTCTTTTCGACCGGGCTCCACATCACCGGCTTCGCGCCGCGATAGAGGTTTCCGGCTTCGACGAACTTCATCAGCTCGGCAACGATGGTCGCTTCGCTTTCGAACTGCATCGTCAGATAGGGATGGGCGAAATCCGCCATCAGGCCGAGCCGTTCGAGCTGGCCCTTCTGCACGTCGACCCATTTCGCGGCGTAGTCGCGGCATTCTGCACGGAATTCGGCGCGCGGCACGTCGTCCTTGTCGCGCTTCTTCTTGCGGTACTGTTCCTCGACCTTCCATTCGATGGGCAGGCCGTGGCAGTCCCAGCCGGGCACGAAGGGCGCGTCCTTGCCCATCATGCCCTGCGTGCGCACCACCATGTCCTTGAGGATGCGATTCAGCGCATGGCCGATATGCATATCGCCATTGGCGTAGGGCGGGCCGTCATGGAGAATGAATTTCTCCGCGCCCCGCCGCGTATCGCGCAGCTTTTCGTAGAGGTTCTCGTCCTGCCAGCGGGCCAGAATGCCCGGCTCCTTCTGGGGAAGGCCCGCTTTCATGGGAAAGTCGGTCTTCGGCAGGAAGACAGTGTCGCGATAATCGCGCTGTTCTGATTGCTGGGGATCGGCGTCGGACATAGGCCTGCGCCGCTAACCGAAACGGGGCGTGTAGGGAAGTGTTTCGACGCGCTCGCCTAGCCGAGCAGGCGCCGTGCCTCGTCGCAATCCTTGGCCATCTGCTCGGTCAGCGCATCGAGCGTGTCGAACTTCGCTTCGCCGCGCAGGAAATGTTGGAAGACCACTTCGATCTCCTGACCGTAAAGGTCGCCCGAAAAATCGAAGAAATACGGTTCGAGCAATTCCTTGGGCGGTTGGAATTGCGGCCGCATCCCGACATTGGCCGCGCCTTTCAGCTCCTGCCCCGTGCCGAGGATGCGGCCCGTCACGGCGTAGATTCCGTAATGCGGGCGCAGATAGGTCTCGAGCGTCAGGTTCGCGGTCGGATAGCCGATCTCGCGGCCTCGTTTGTCGCCATGCTGGACCACGCCGCGTACGGCGAAGGGGCGGGTGAGGAGCCGTGCGGCCTCCTCAGGATCGCCCTCACGCAAGGCCTCGCGCACTCGGCTGGACGAGATCGCGCGCCCATCGTCGATCACCGCGCCCACCGTGCGGCTGGCGAGGCCGTGGTCCGCGCCGAAACCCTGCAGCAGCGCGACATTGCCTTTGGCACCCTGGCCGAAGGTGAAATCCTCGCCCGAGACGACGCCATGCGCCCCCAGCCGCTCGAGGAGAACCTGCGTGATGAAGTTCTCAGCGCTGGTGCCCGCCAGCTCGCCGTCGAAATGGAACACCAGCATCGCAGTGGCCCCGGCGGCGAGATAGAGTTCCTGCCGCTGCTCCAAAGTCGTCAGGCGGAAGGGCGGCACGTCGGGCCGGAAAAAGCGCACGGGATGGGGATCGAAAGTGGCGATGATGGCGGGGCGCCCTTCGCTGCGCGCCCAGTCGATCGCTTCCTTCGCCACCGCCTGATGGCCGAGATGGAAGCCGTCGAAATTCCCAAGCGCGATGATCGCGCCGCGCAAGGGTTCGGGCACCGTCTCGCGATGGTCGAGCCACCTCATACCGCCGCGTCCTCGCGGCGTTCGTAGGTAACGAAGGAATAGGCGGGCGCGTCGCCCTCTTCGGCATGATCCTCGCGCGCCACGGTGTGCCAACCGGCGGGCAGGGGGCGCATGAACACGTCGCCATCGAAATCGGCGTGGATCTCGGTCAGCTCGGCCCGCGTGGCGAGGGGAAGGAAGACGTCGAAGATCGCCGCGCCGCCGATGACCGAGGCGGGCTCCTGATCGAGCAGCGCGACCGCCTCATCGACCGACCGGACGACGTCCGCGCCCGCGCTCTCCCAGCGCTCCCGCCGGGTCAGGACGATATGGCGCCTTCCCGGCAACAGGCCCGGCAGGCTTTCGAAGGTCTTGCGCCCCATCACCATCGGCTTGCCCATCGTCAGCGCCTTGAAGCGCTTCAGATCGGCGGGCAGGTGCCAGGGCAGCGCCCCGTCCTTGCCGATCGCGCCATTCGCGGCGCGGGCATAGACCAGCGTGAAATACGGGTCGCTCACGCGCGGGTGATCCGGGTCACATGCCCCATCTTGCGCCCGTCGCGCGCCTTGGCCTTGCCATAGAGATGCAGGTGCAGGTCGGGCTCGCTTAGAAGCGCGTGCGCCGTGTTCGCCTCGGCGCCGATCAGATTCTCCATGCGGATCTGCGGCGCGATCGTATCGGTCACGCCGAGCGGAAGGCCCGCCACCGCGCGCATATGATTGGCGAACTGGCTGGTGGCCGCGCCCTCGATCGTCCAGTGGCCCGAATTGTGGACCCGCGGGGCCATCTCGTTGAAGACGGGGCCGTCCTTCGTGGCAAAGAATTCGAGCGTCAGCACACCCACATATTTGAGCGCATCGGCCACCTGGCGCGACAGGGCGCGGGCTTCCTCGACCTGCGTCTCCACCGCCTCGCCAGCGGGCAGGACCGACGCGTTCAGGATCCCGTCTTCGTGGATATTGCGCGAACTGTCCCAGAAGCGGATGGCGCCATCCTGGCCGCGCACGAGGATGACGGAGAATTCGGCTTCAAACGATACGAAGCCTTCGTAGATCGCAGGCTGGGAGATCGTACCGACGCCATCGGCATCGCGCACGTCCCGCAAGCGCCACTGGCCCTTGCCGTCATAGCCTTCGCCGCGCGTCTTCAGGATCCCCGGCGTGCCGATCCGCTCCATCGCGGCATCGAGGTCGGCGCGCGAATCGACGGCGGCATGGGGCGCGGGACGCCCGCCGAGATCGGCGACGAAGCGTTTTTCCGCGAGCCGGTCCTGCGCGACCTCCAGCGCCTTGCGCGGCGGAAACAGGCGATCGCTCGGCAGCGCGTCCATCACAGCGAGCGGGACATTCTCGAATTCCAGCGTGATTGCCTCGCACTGCGCGGCGAAGGCGGCGAGGGCGGGCTTGTCGCTCCAGTCGTTGGTGAAGAAATCGTCGCAGACGGGCGCTGCAACATTGTCACCTTCGGGCGCGAACCCCACGCAGCGATAGCCCAGCCGCGCGCCTTCGATGGCGAGCATCCGGCCAAGCTGGCCCCCGCCGAGAATGCCGATCGTGCTGCCGGGTTTCAACATGGTCTCATCCTTCGGGCCGTTCCGCCACCGCATCGCTGCGCGCCTGGCGCCAGGCTTTCAAACGATCCCTCAGCGCCGCGTCGCTCCCGGCCAAGATCGCTGCGGCCAGAAGCCCGGCATTCGTCGCCCCCGGTTCGCCGATGGCCAGCGTGCCGACCGGGACCCCGGCGGGCATCTGGACGATCGAGAGCAGGCTGTCCTGCCCGCTCAGCGCCTTGGACTTCACCGGCACGCCCAGCACCGGAAGATGCGTCATCGCCGCGATCATGCCCGGCAGATGCGCCGCGCCGCCCGCGCCCGCGATGATCACCGCGATCCCCTCATCCTCCGCCGCGCGCGCGAAAGCGACCATGCGATCGGGCGTGCGATGGGCGGAGACGATGCGGATATCGGTCGCGACGCCGAGTTCCTCGAGCACCTCGGCCGCGCATTGCATGGTCGGCCAGTCGGACTGGCTGCCCATCACGATCGCGACCTTCTTCGCGATGTCACCGGCGGGGTTCATCTCAGGCATCCTTCAGATAATACCGCTCGCCCGAGGGGCGCAGATCGTCGCCGAATTCGTAGACGATCGGCTGGCCGGTCGGGATTTCGAGGCCGGTGATCTCGTCGTCCGAAATGTGCGACAGGTGCTTGACCAGCGCGCGCAGACTGTTGCCATGGGCGGAGATGATCACGGTCTCGCCCGCCGACAATTGGGGCAGGATCATGCTTTCCCAATAGGGCAGGACGCGCTCGATCGTCAGCTTCAGGCTCTCGGTGTCGGGCACCGGGATCCCGGCATAGCGCGGATCGCCCGACAGATCGAATTCGCTGCCCTTGTCGATCGGCGGCGGCGGCACGTCGAAGCTGCGGCGCCAGATATGCACTTGCTCGTCGCCATGCTTGTCGCGCGTCTGCTGCTTGTCGAGCCCGGTGAGGCCGCCATAATGGCGCTCGTTCAAATGCCAGTCCTTCGTCACCGGGATCCACAACCGGTCGCACGCTTCCAGCGCGAGGTTCAGCGTCTTGATCGCGCGGGTCTGGAGCGAGGTGAAGGCGATGGTCGGAAGCACGCCTTTTTCGGCCAGCAATTCGCCCGCCGCTGTCGCTTCGGCGACGCCTTTTTCGGTCAGGCCGACATCCCACCAGCCGGTGAAGCGATTGGCGAGATTCCACTCGCTCTGGCCATGACGCACGAGGATCAGTTTGGACATCGGCTTTCCCGGATAGCTGCTTTGGACGATCGAGCGCCGCTCGTTAGCGTTCGCCCTCGGGTTTGGAAAGCGAAGGGTCCGATTCCGGGCTGCTCGCGGTCATATCGCGGGCCTGCGATTTGCGCCGCCTGAGATTTTCGCGCAGTTTCGCGGCGAGCCGTTCTTGGCGGGTGGGGGCCTCGCGGGTCGCGGCGTCGCCGCCGGTGGTCCTGTCCTTCGTCATTGCGCAACCTTTTGCGATTAAGTCCGCAAATCGCAAGCGCGGCTTGACTTTGGCGGGCCAACTGCCAATAGCGCGCGCCTCGCCACCCGGCATGTTCCGCGGTGGTCCGGACGCTGCTGTAGCTCAGTGGTAGAGCGCACCCTTGGTAAGGGTGAGGCCGGGAGTTCAATCCTCCCCAGCAGCACCATTCTTCAGACATTCTTGTCTTTCTTTCGCGCCTCCGCGCGAGCGTTCTCGGTGCTGTTCTTCCCTTCGGCCGGGCAAAGGCGGCTGCGTAGCCTTGCGGTCGGCTGGTCGCCGACCAAATCATTCCCGACCTCGAGGCTTGGTCCCGGAGCACGGACCCGATAGGGTTCACCGGCGCGAATGAGGGCACTCTTTATGGATTTCCGACTGACCGAACAGCAGCGCGAGCTTCAGGACGCCGCGCGCGTTTTTGCGCGGAAGGAATTGCCGGATCTGGCGCGCGAGATGGAGGAGAAGGACTTCTCCGTCCCCGCCGAGATGGTGCGGCGCTATGGCGAGATGGGGTTTCTGGGCGTCAATCTGCCCGAGCAATACGGCGGACTTGGCCTTGGCCATCTCGAGGCGCTGCTGGTGCTCGAGCAGTTCGCCATGATCTCCAACGCGGTCGCCTTTCCCGTGTTCGAGGCGCTGGTCGGGCCGGTGCGGACGATCGAGCGATTCGGGTCCGAGGAGCTGAAGACGCGCATCATCCCCGAAGTCGTCAGCGGCGAGGCGACCGTGGCCGTCTCCATGTCCGAGCCCGATGCGGGTACCGCGCTGACCGACCTTGCGACCCGCGCCCGCGCGGACGGCGACCATTTCGTGCTCCACGGGAGCAAGCGCTGGACCAGCGGGGCGGGCCATGCGCGCTATTACGTGGTCTATTGCCGCTTGTCCGACGCGCCGGGCGCCAAGGGGGTCGGCGCGCTGCTGGTCGACAAAAAGATGCCGGGCGTCGGCTTCGGCAAGCGTGAGCAGCTGATGGGCTTTCGCGGGATCGAGACGCGCGACATCACTTTCGAGGGCGTGCGCGTGCCGAACAACAATCTGATCGTCGGCGCGGGCGGGTTCGGCAGATTGATGAGCGCCTTCGGCCTCGAACGCTGTGGGAATGCGACGCAGTCGCTGGGCCTTGCCGCAGGCGCGCTGGAGCAGGCGACCGCCTATGTTCAGGAGCGAACGGCGTTCGGCAAGCCGATCGTCGATTTCCAGGCGGTCCAGCTGCGGCTCGCCGACATGGCGATGCGGGTCGAGGCGGCGCGGCTTTTGATCTATCGCGCCGCGGTGAATGCCGCGCACGAGGAAAGCGGGCTGCCCGGCGTCTACGAAAGCAGCATCGCCAAATGCTTCGCCAATGAGATCGTGCGCTCCGTCACTGCTGACGGCATGCAGGTGATGGGCGGATACGGCTATCACAAGGAATACGGGATGGAGCAGCGCGTGCGGGACGGTTTTGCCTGGGGCATCGCGGGCGGCACGACCGACGTGCAGAAGACCAATATCGCCGCCGCGATGGTCGGGCGCCGCTTCGACCAGAGGCGCTGAAACGCGTATTGCCCCGGCCCGGTGTATTAAATAGATAGAACGCCATGGAATCCGCATCAGACCTGACCCCGCTCGATCCCGCCTATCGCACCGTGCTGCGGATCGTCGCGAGCATCTGGGCGGCTGTGTTCCTGATCGCGGCTTGCGTCGCCGAATTCGCGATTCCCGGCTGGCATGGCGTCGTTTTGATCCCGGTCCTCGTCGTCAGTCTGCTCCTGATCCTGCGCGTGCCGCAACGGCGTTGGGCGGCGCGCGGATACAGCGTAGCAGAGGAGCGGTTGAGAGTGGTGCGCGGGCTCCTCTTCCATTCGGACACGGTCGTCCCATTCGGGCGCGTGCAGCACATCGATGTCGACCAGGGGCCGCTGGAACGCGCCTATGAGATCGCCACGCTGACGGTCCACACGGCGGGCAGCCACAACGCCTCGGTCACGCTGCCGGGGCTGAGGCACGAAGACGCGCTCGCCATGCGCGACACGATCCGCGCGGCGATCCGGCGCGATACGCAGTGATGGTGGGCGCGAGTATGGAGGCGGGCACTGAGGCGGGCACGGGCGGCGCGCCTCCGACAGCCGGAGACGCGCGGCGAACCGACGGGTTGAGCTTCGCCGTGCGCGGCGTGACCATGCTCGGCCAGCTGGTCCTCCCCCTCGGCTTCCTCGCCTTCTCGATCGCGAAGGACGAGAAGGCCGGCGCGCTCGCCTTTTTCGCGCCGATCGTCATCGCCATCATCGCGTTCAATTTCGCCATCGCCTATGCCAGCTGGCGACGCTTTACCTATACGGTGGGCGAGGCGGATATCCGGGTCGAGAGCGGACTTCTGTCGCGCAGCGCGCGTGCCGTGCCCTACGAGCGGATCCAGGACGTCAGCCTGGAACAGAAATTCCTCCCCCGCCTCCTCGGCCTGACCGAGGTGCGGTTCGAGACCGGGGCGGGCGGCAAGGACGAGATCACGCTGCGCTATCTTGCGGAAAGCGAGGGTGAGCGGTTGCGCGAACTGGTGCGCAGCCAGAAACTGAGCGAAACCGTGGGCACGCCAGCACCGCGCGAAACGCCTAGCGAGCCGCCCGTTCTCTTCGCGATGGGTCCGAAACGCGTGCTGACCTTCGGACTGTTCGAATTCTCTCTGGCCGTCGTCGCGGTGGTCGCGGGCGCTGCGCAGCAATTCGATTTCCTGCTCGATTTCGACATCTGGGAATGGCGCGAATGGCAGCGGTTATTGGCCGGCCCTGGAGGCTGGCTGCTGGCGCTGGGCGTGGTCGGTCAGGTCATCGCAGGGGCACTTGCGATCGTCTCCCTGCTCCTGCTGGGGCTCGTCACCGGGCTGGTGCGCACGGCGCTGCGCGAATGGGATTTCCGGCTGGAGCGGACCGACAAGGGCCTGCGGCGGCGGCGCGGCCTGTTGACGCGCACCGACGTGGTCATGCCGATCCACCGGGTTCAGGCGCTGCGGATCGGGACGGGTATCGTGCGGCGGCTGTTCGGATGGCACCGGCTGGGCGTGGTCAGCCTCGCCCAGGATAGCGGCGGTGCGAATCACGATGCCGCCCCGTTCGCGCAGATGCGCGAAATCGCACCGATCGTGCGGGAGACGGGGTTTCATCTCCCACGCGGTGATGCGGATTGGCAGCGCGGCTCCAAAAACTATCGCATCGACAGGGTGGTGATCGCGGCCCTGTTCCTCGTCCCGCTGGCGGTGGGATGCGCGGTTTTCGTAAGCGCACCGCTGTGGATCGCGCCCCTGTTGGGCCTCGCCTGGATTACGGTGCTCGAAGCGTTTCACTTTTCGCATGATCGCCACGCGCTCGATCCCGATCAGCTTTATTCGCGGCAAGGCTGGCTGTCGCCGAAGCTGGCGATCGCGTCGCGGGTGAAGCTGCAATCGGTCGAGATCGCGCGCGGTCCGATCGCGCGTAGACGCGGTTATGCGACGCTGCATCTGGGGCTGGCGGGTGGCCAGATGGCCGTTCCGGGCCTGCCCATCGCTCGCGCCGAATCCTTGCGGGAGGGTGTGCTCGCGTCGATCGGGAAAAGAGACTTCAGCGCTCTGTTGTGATCCTCAGAGGGAGGCCTTCAGATCGCTCCATTCGGGATGATCGCGAAAGGCCTGGGCGACATAGCTGCACGCGGGCACGATCCTGAAACCGTCCTTCTGCGCATCCGCGACCAGCGCCTTGACCAGCTCCTTCGCGATACCCCGCCCTCGCAATTGCGGCGGGGTGAAGGTGTGGTCGGCGACGCGCACATCCTCGCCCTGCGCCTCGCCGTCGCGATACCAGGTCAGTTCGGCCTCCGCTTCGCTGTCGGCGGCGCGCGCGACGTAGCGACCGCGCAGATTCTCGTCCTCGCCCCGGGTTTCGCGGCTGATGGTGACGGCTTGATCGGCCATAGGGAAGTCTCCTTGCTAAGGGCCAGTATCTTGGCGGCAGTCTCTTGCTTGCGCTCAACGCGCGCGGCTCTACAGGCGTTCCGATGCTGTTCCTGTCCGACAACGCCGCCTCCGTTCACCCCAAAGTGTGGGAGGCGATGCGCGCCGCCGATGGCCCCGATTCGCCCTATGACGGGGATGGGCATTCGCAGGCGCTGGACGCAAAATTCTCGGCCGCGTTCGATCGCGAATGCACGGCCCTGTGGGTCGCCACGGGCACTGCTGCGAACTGCCTAGCGCTCGCCACGATGTGCCAGCCGCATGGGGGCGTGGTCTGCCATGAAGAAGCGCATATCGAGGCGGACGAGGGCGGGGCGCCCGGCTTCTTCCTGCACGGGGCCAAGCTGCTGCTGGTGCCGGGCGAAAGCGCGAAGCTGACGCCCGACGCGGTGCGTGCCGCGATCGATCCGATCCGCGACGATGTCCATCAGGTCCAGCCGCACGCGCTCTCGATCACGCAGGCGAGCGAGTACGGCGTGTCCTATCGCCCCGACGAGGTAAAGGCGCTGGCGTCGCTCGCCAGCGAGCGCGGTCTGGGCTTCCATATGGACGGCGCGCGCTTCGCCAATGCGAGCGCATTTCTCGGCTGTTCGCCGGGCGAGGCGGCTGGGCCGGTCGATGCGCTGAGCTTCGGTTGCGTCAAGAACGGGGGAATGAGCGCAGAGGCGATCCTGTTCTTCGACGAGAGCTTGGCCGATATTGCCAAATACCGCCGCAAGCGCGCCGGCCACCTGCAATCGAAGGGCCGCTTCCTCGCAGCCCAGCTCCACGCCATGCTCGACGGCGATCTCTGGCTGGAAAACGCGCGCGGCGCCAATGCGGCGGCTGCCGAGATTGCGACCAGCTGCGGCGAGCGGCTGATGCATCCTGTCGAGGCCAACGAGCTGTTCGTCCGCTTGTCGCCCGACGAGCGCGAGAGCCTGCGCGCGCGCGGTTTCCAGTTCTACGACTGGGGCGCGGATGCCGCGCGCTTCGTCACCGCCTGGAACACGCGCGAAGAGGATGCCCGCGCACTCGCCGACGCGATCGCCGCTTTATGAGCGCAGGATCGGACGACACCACGCTGTTCAGCCCACGCAATCTCGGCGCCTTCCTGCTCGTCAGCGTGATCTGGGGCGGGACCTGGCTGGTGATCAAGGACCAGTTGGGCGCCGTGCCAGCGCAATGGTCGATCACTTATCGCTTCGTCGTCGCCTGCCTCGGCATGTTCGCTTTGGCGAAGCTGCGCGGCGAATCGCTGGCGCTGGCAAAGGGCGGGCAGCGCTGGGCGCTTTTACTGGGCATCACCCAGTTCACTCTCAATTTCACCTTCGTCTACAATGCCGAACATTTCATCACCTCCGGCCTCGTCGCGGTGATGTTCGCGCTGCTGGTGGTGCCGAACGCTCTGCTGGGTCGCTTCTTCCTCGGCCAGCGAATCACGCCCGCCTTCGTGGTGGGATCGAGCATCGCGGCGGTCGGCGTGGCCCTGTTGTTCGCGCAGGAATACCGCGCATCGCCCGCGACCCTGGGCGAGGTTTTGCTGGGCGCGGGGCTGACGCTCGGCGGCATCCTGTCCGCCAGCGCCGCCAATATCGCGCAGGCGATGGAAGGGGCCAAGCGCCAGCCGCTGCTGACCTTGCTCGCCTGGTCGATGCTGTGGGGCGTGGCGATCAACGCCACGCTCGCGCTCGTCACGGTCGGCCCGCCCAGCTTCGATGCGCGCCCCTCTTACGCGCTGGGCATCGTCTATCTCGGCCTGCTCGGCTCGGTCGTCACCTTCCCCCTCTATTACGGGCTGGTGCGCAAGGTGGGGGCGGGGCAGGCGGCCTATACCAGCGTGATCGTGCCGGTCGTCGCGATGGTGCTGTCGACTCTGTTCGAAGGGTATCGCTGGGGCCTGCTCCCCGCCGCCGGGGCCGTATTGGTGCTGGGCGGCATGGTGGTCGCGCTGAAAGGGCGCGGGGCGGTTCCGCCCAAGCGGGCGACGCCGGAACCCTAAAGCCTCCCTTAGAGCCCGGCTTCGAGGATCGCCTTCAGCCCTTCGCGGTAGGTCGGATAAAAAGGCTCCCACCCAAGCACGCGTTTCGCCTTCCCGTTCGCGACCCTGCGGTTCTCTGCGTAGAAGCCGCGCGCCATCGGGCTGAGATCGGCCTCGTCCATCGTCTGCAAGGGTGGCAGCGTGCGGCCGGTCAGGCGGCAGGCTTCCTCGACCACCGCGTTCTGGCTCGTCGGGAGATCGTCCGACAGGTTGTACGCCCCCGATGGCGCGTCGCTGGCGATCGCCGCCATCACGCCAGCCACGATATCCTCGACATGGATGCGGCTGAACACCTGGCCCGGCAGGTCGA
The DNA here is from genome assembly GCA_009993605.1 of Erythrobacter sp. Classification (GTDB taxonomy): domain Bacteria; phylum Pseudomonadota; class Alphaproteobacteria; order Sphingomonadales; family Sphingomonadaceae; genus Qipengyuania. The sequence goes on along the minus strand of JAACTB010000010.1, from coordinate 167,913 downwards.
TGCGGTGCGCGCGGCCCTGGTCCAGCCGCTCGAAGATGCTGCGCCCCGGCCCGTAGATGCCCGGGAGGCGGAACACGCGGGCGCCCTTTTCCAGCCACCGCGCATCGCATTCGGCCCGCGCGGTGCGACGGCCTTCGCCGGTGGGGGAGCTTTCGTCCACCCAGGCGCCACCCGCATCGCCATAGACTCCGGTCGAGGAAAGATAGCCGAGCCATTTCCCTTCAAGCAGGTCGCCATAAAGGTCCAGCACCGGATCGGTCTCGTCGGCGGGCGGGACGGAGGACAATACGTGATCGGCCTGCGCCACCGCGTCTGCGACTGCCTCGCTGTCGTCGAAATCGACATCCCCCGCACTGCCCGTGGCGGAAACCGTGAAACCGTCGGCGCTTGCCGCTTGCGCGATGCGCTTGGCCGTGTAGCCGAGACCGAAAATGAACAAACGCGCCATGGTCGCGTTCTACCTCCCAAAGCGCACAAGCCAAGGATATTGAGCCCATATGGACATCGCCCTCACGCCCGCCGACGCCGAAGGCAATCCCGAAATGGCGGATGCCGCCGTCCAGCCGCAGTCTCCGCCGACCATCCTGCGCGAGGATTACGCACCCTTCGCGTGGCTGGTGCCGACGACGCGGTTGGAGTTCATGCTGGGCCTGGAAAAGACGCGCGTGACCGCCACGCTCGATGTCGAGCGCAACCCGGATGCCGACCCTTCGCCCACGATCCGCCTCAATGGCGATGGGCTGAAGCTCGTCTCGCTCGAATGCGACGGAGGCGAGTGTGACGGATACATGATGGATGGCGACGATCTCGTCGTCACGCTGCCGGGCGAGAAGCATACGCTGACTATCGTCACCGAATTGGATCCCAGTGCCAATTCGCAGCTGATGGGTCTTTATGCCTCGAACGGGATGCTCTGCACCCAGTGCGAGGCGGAAGGGTTCCGCCGCATCACCTTCTTCCCCGACCGGCCCGACGTTCTCAGCACCTATACGGTCCGCATGGATGCGCCGGAAGAACAATTCCCGATCCTGCTCGCCAACGGCAACCGCACCGGATCGGGCAAGAGCGAGGACGGGATGCACTGGACGGTCTGGCACGATCCCTGGCCCAAGCCCTCCTACCTCTTTGCGCTCGTCGCGGGCGATCTGGTCGCGCGCAAGGACAGCTTCACGACGATGGGCGGGAAAGAGGTCGATCTCGCCATCTGGGTCCGCGACGGCGATCTCCAGCGGACCGAACACGCGATGGAATCGCTGAAACGCTCGATGGAATGGGACGAGAAGGTGTTCGGGCGCGAATACGATCTCGACGTGTTCAACATCGTCGCGGTTTCGGATTTCAACATGGGGGCGATGGAGAACAAGGGCCTCAACGTCTTCAACACCAAATACGTGCTCGCCGATGCGGACACGGCGACGGATGGCGATTTCGACGCCGTTCTGGGCGTGATCGCGCACGAATATTTCCACAACTGGTCGGGCAATCGCGTGACGTGCCGGGACTGGTTTCAATTGTCGTTGAAGGAAGGCTTCACCGTCCTGCGCGATCAATTGTTCAGCCAGGACATGGGCAGCGCGCCGGTCAAGCGGATCGAGGATGTGCGCATCCTGCGCAGCGTCCAGTTCCCCGAGGATTCGGGGCCGCTGGCGCACCCGATCCGGCCGGACAGCTATCGCGAGATCAGCAATTTCTACACGGCGACCGTCTACAACAAAGGCGCCGAAATCATCCGCATGATGCGCAGCATGGCCGGCGAAACGCGCTTTCGCGAAGGGACCGACCTCTATTTCGACCGCCACGATGGCGAGGCGGCGACCTGCGAGGATTTCGTCAAGGCGATGGAGGATGGCGCCGGGCTCGATCTTGCGCAGTTCCGCCTGTGGTACAGCCAAGCGGGAACGCCGAAGGTGAGCGTCACGACCAGTCTCGAAGGATCGACCGCAGTGGTCGACCTGTCGCAGGACATCCCGGCGACGCCCGGGCAGGACGATAAAGAGCCGATGCCGATTCCGCTGCGCATCGCCCTGTTCGATCGCGAAACTGGGACGCATCGGGGCGAGGAGATGATCGTGCTCGACAAGGCGAAGGTCCGCTTCACCTTCGACGGCTTCGACACCGAACCGGTGCTCTCGATCAATCGCGGCTTCACCGCGCCGGTCAGGATCGAGCGCGCAATCGCGCGCGCGGACCTCGCCTTCCTCGCCGCGAAGGACGACGATCCCTTCGCCCGCTACGAGGCCTTGCAGGATCTCGTCACCGGCCATCTGGTCGAAGCGGTTGGCGGCGGCCTGTCCGATTCGGCGCGCGACGAAGCGCGCCGTGCGATCGCCGATGCTCTGGAAGCGATTCTCGCCGACGAGACGCTCGACGATCAGATGCGCGGCGAATTGCTGATCCTGCCGAGCCAGACCTATCTCGCCGAACAGATGCTGGTCGCCGATCCGGGCCGCATCTTCGACGAGCGCGAGGGGTTGAAGGCATGGCTGGGCGAGGCGCTCGCCAAGAATTTCGACGCGCTTTACGAACGCGCCGCAGCCGTACCTGGCGGGCGCGAAGCCGAGGCCGTCGGCGCGCGCAAGGTGAAGACGCTAGCCCTCTCCTACATCGCCGCGGCGGACCCGGAGCGGGCGGAAACGCTCGCGACGCGACAATACGATACGGCCGACACCATGACCGACCGGCAGGGTGCGCTGATGGTCCTGAGCGGCCTCGAAGGGTCTGCGCGGACCGATCGGCTGGCGGCCTTCTACGAACGCTATCGCGACAATCCGCTGGCGCTCGACAAGTGGTTCGCGATCCAGGCGTCCTCGCTGCACCCCGATGTGGTGGAGCAGGTCAAGGAACTGGCTGAGCATCCCGACTTCACGCTGCGCAATCCCAACCGGGTGCGATCGCTTTACATGGCCTTTGCAGGCACGGCGCAGGGCTTCCACGCCAGCTCGGGCGAGGGATATCGCATGATCGCGGACCTCATCCTGGCGCTCGACCCCATCAATCCGCAAACCGCAGCGCGCTTCGTGCCGCCCTTGGGTCGTTGGCGGCGGATGGAGCGGAAGCGGGCGGCGCTGATGAAGGAGCAGCTCGAACGCATCGCCGCCGCGCCCAAGCTGTCGCGCGATACCTACGAACAGGTCACCCGCTCGCTTGGCTGATCTGCTGACATCGGACCTCCTGAAGGGCATTCCGCACGGCTTCTCGACTCGCGAGGGCGGCTCGGCGGCGGACCTTCTGCCGGGCGCCCCGCTGATCATGGCGAGGCAGGTGCATTCGCCCAATGTCGCGGTGGTCGAAGCGCCGTGGGACGGCGATCCGTCGGAGGTAGATGCGCTCGTCACGGCGAAATCCGGCCTCGTTCTTGGCATCGTGACTGCCGATTGCGCACCGGTGCTTCTGGCCGACGACCAGGCAGGCGTGATCGGCGCGGCCCATGCCGGGTGGCGTGGCGCACAGGCAGGCGTGATCGCCAACACGGTCGCGGCGATGGTCGATCTGGGGGCCGAGCGGTCGCGTATCGTGGCGGCGATCGGTCCCTGCGTCGCGCAGGCGAGCTACGAGGTCGACGCGCCGTTCCGCGCCCATTTCGAACCCGAGGACGCGCGCTTCTTCAGGAATGGCCTTGAGGGTCACTGGCAGTTCGACCTGGCGGGCTATGTCGCCGAGCGCCTGCACAGGGCGGGTGTGGAGCGCGTCGAAGTGCTGGGGCGCGACACTTATGGCGAGGCGGAGACGTTCTACAGCTTCCGCCGCGCCACCCATCGCGGCGAAGCCACCGGCGGGCGGCAGATATCGCTGATCGCGCGCGGATAAGCCTGCCGTAAGGGCAAGGGGGCGCCGCGCCACAGCTTGCCGAAAATGGCGGTTGGCAAGGTGGGATAGAGCGTTTACAGGCCGCGCTAACCGGCATTGTCGGGGGTGCGCCGCGCCTCTGAATGCGCGGCGCAAATTGACCTGTCATTGAAAAGGGGCCTGCCCCTCGCGGTCGATTGGCGCTGGATGCCGGTGGGGCAATCCAGTCCGGTATCCTCCGGGCGCGCGAAACGAGACGAGACAGGCAGGCAACGCTCTGATGGCAGATAATGCTGCAACCACCGCTGCGAACACGGATACGCAGGTCGAAACCGTGGCTGGCGAATTCCGCCGCCGCGACTTCATCAATGTCGCCGCCATCAGCGCCGCAGGCGTCGGCGGGGCCGCCGTGCTGCTGCCGCTGATCAGCCAGATGGCGCCGTCAAAGGACGTGCTCGCCGAAAGCACGACCGAACTCGACGTCTCCGCGATCGAGCCGGGCCAGGCGATCAAGGCGGTCTTCCGCAAGCAGCCGCTCTTCGTGCGCCGCCTGACGCCGCAGGAAATCGCCGCAGCGGACGCCGTGCCGATCGGCGATCTGCGCGACCCGCAGACTCTCGCGGAGCGGACCAAGGAAGGTCATGGCGACATGCTGATCACGATGGGTGTCTGCACCCATCTCGGCTGCGTGCCGCTGGGCGCTGCTGAAGGCGAGAACAAGGGCGAGTTCGGCGGCTATTTCTGCCCCTGCCACGGCTCGCACTACGACACTGCGGCCCGCATCCGCAAAGGCCCGGCGCCGACGAACCTCGTCGTGCCGGATTATGAATTCACCACGGATACGACCGTGGTTGTCGGCTGACGCCGGAGCTGAGGACAGACTGGAAGAGAGATCATGAGCTTTCCCTGGGCGAAACAGTACGAGCCGACCAACGGGCTGACCAAGTTCCTCGACGAGAAGCTGCCTGTGCCGCGTCTGGTCTACAATGCGGTCGGCGCGGGCTATCCGGTGCCGCGCAACCTCAGCTATTTCTGGAATTTCGGCGTCCTCGCCGGATTCTTCCTGATGCTCCAGATCGTGACCGGCGTGGTGCTGGCGATGCATTACGCGGCCAATGCCAGCGTCGCCTTCGCGACGACCGAGCATATCATGCGTGACATCAACTGGGGCTGGCTGATGCGCTATGCGCACGCCAACGGCGCCAGCTTCTTCTTCATCGTGGTCTACATCCACATCTTCCGCGGTTTCTTTTACTCCTCGTACAAGGCCCCGCGCGAAATGATCTGGTTGCTGGGTGTCGTGATCTTCCTGCTGATGATGGCCACCGCCTTCATGGGCTACGTGCTTCCATGGGGCCAGATGAGCTTCTGGGGCGCCAAGGTGATCACCGGCCTGTTCGGCGCAATCCCCCTCGTGGGCGAGCCGATTCAGGTGTGGCTGCTCGGCGGGTTCGCGCCGGACAATGCCGCGCTCAATCGCTTCTTCTCGCTTCACTTCCTGCTGCCCTTCGTGATCATGGGTGTCGTGATCATGCATATCTGGGCTCTGCACATTCCCGGTTCCTCGAACCCGACGGGCGTGGAAGTGAAGAGCGAGAGCGATACCGTGCCCTTTCACCCGTATTACACGGCGAAGGACGGGTTCGGTCTCGGCGTCATCCTGCTGCTTTTCTTCGCGATGGTGTTCTTCCTGCCGAATTATCTGGGCCATCCCGATAACTATATCGAGGCGAACCCGCTCTCGACGCCGGCGCACATCGTTCCCGAATGGTATTTCTGGCCGTTCTACGCGATCCTGCGCGCCTTCACCTTCGACTTCATCCTGCCGGCCAAGCTTTGGGGCGTGCTGGGGATGTTCGCGGCGATCCTGATGTGGTTCTTCCTGCCCTGGCTCGACAAGTCGCCAGTGCGCAGCGGCCATTATCGCCCGCTGTTCCGCAAGTTCTTCTGGTTCGGCCTGATCCCGGCGATGGCGGTGCTGTTCTATTGCGGCGGCGCCCCGGCAGAAGAGCCGTTCGTGATGCTCAGCCAGATCGCGACCGCCTATTACTTCCTGCATTTTCTGGTGATCATCCCGATCGTAAGCCAGGTCGAGAAGCCCGAACCGCTGCCCTATTCCATCACCGAAGCGGTGCTGGGTTCGGACAAGAAGGCGGTGCTCGGCGAAAACACCGAGCCCGCGGTTTGACGCGACGCAAAGCTACGAGAGAAGAGACTTTCGCATGATCCGCATCATCGCCATCCTCGTCGGCCTGGGTTTTGCCTTCGTCGCGCTCATCTCCTTCGTCGTCGGCGCCTACACCGCCGCGACCGAAGAAGCGCCGGACACGCATCTGCCCTACGAACACCCGCAGGACGTGAACTTCTCGTTCGACGGCCCGTTCGGCACTTGGGATTACGGCCAGCTCCAGCGCGGCTACAAGGTCTACAAGGAAGTCTGCTCGGCCTGCCACAGCCTGAAATTCGTCGCACTGCGCAATCTTGGTGAGCTCGGCTACACCGAAGCGCAGGTGAAGGCGGAAGCGGCGACCTGGACCGTGCCCGGCATCGATCCCAATACGGGCGAAGCCAGCACGCGCCCCGGTGAGCCGACCGACTATTTCCCCAAGCCCTATCCCAACAATGTCGCGGCCGCGGCGGCGAACAACAACGCCATTCCGCCGGATCTTTCGCTGATCACCAAGGCGCGCGCCGACGGGACGAATTACGTCGCCTCGCTGCTCACCGGCTATCGCCCGCCGTCCGAGGAACTGCTCGCGGAGCATCCCGAAGCCGCCCCTGGCCCGGGTCTCTATCACAACGTCTACTTTCCGAACATGAACCTCGCCATGGCGCCGCCACTGACCAGCAACGGCCAGGTGACCTATGACGACGGGACCGAAGCGACGATCGGCCAGATGGCGACCGACGTGGCGGCCTTCCTGACCTGGACGGCGGAGCCGACGCTGGTGAAGCGCAAGCAGACCGGCTGGCCGGTGCTGATCTTCGTCCTATTCGCGACCATTCTCGCCTGGTTCTCCAAGACCCAGATCTGGGCGGCGGTTAAGCCCAAGAAGACCAAGGCCTGATCGGCATCGCGCGTATCGAACTCTCCGGCCTCCCGCGCTTCACGGCGCGGGAGGCCGTCTGCTTTCGGGCAACCGCGCAATGACGCCCGCAGAGCTCAAGACTCTGATCCGCACCGTCCCGGACTTTCCGGTGGCGGGAGTCCAGTTCCGCGACATCACGACACTGATCGCCCATGGGGACGGGTTGAAGGCCAGCGTCGCCCACCTCGCTGCCCATGCACACGATGCGGGCGCGCAGGCGATCGCGGGGATGGAAGCGCGCGGATTTATCTTCGGCGCGGCGGTGGCGATCGAGCTCGGTGTCGGCTTCGTGCCGGTGCGCAAACCGGGCAAGCTTCCGGTCGAGACGATCGGTATCGATTACGCGCTCGAATACGGGGCGGACCGCCTCGAAATGGACCCGAAGGCGGTCGAGCAGGGCCAGCGCGTGGTGCTGGTCGACGATCTGATCGCGACCGGAGGCACGGCCTGCGCCGCGGCGAAATTGCTGCGCCAGGCAGGCGTGATCGTGGACCATGCCGCCTTCGTCATCGATCTGCCCGATCTCGGCGGCGCGAAGAAACTTGAAGCAATCGGCGTCTCCGTTTCGGCGCTGATGGATTTCGCCGGAGCGTGACGCGGCCTCTAAACCACGACAGCAAAATCATTTTTATCTTGCAACATCCTGGCCAGACGCGTCCATTACGGCCCGCGCAGGCACGAACAGGGGGCATCGCGGCTTAGGCCATGGAAGAACAAGCGATCGTCATCGCCCTTGTGGGCATACTCGGCATCGGGTCCCAATGGGTGGCCTGGCGAACCGGATGGCCGGCGATCGTGCTGATGCTGGCGGCCGGATTCCTGGCGGGTCCGGTGTTCGGTCTGTTCGATCCCGAACACGCTTTCGGTGAATTGCTCGAACCCATGATCGCGGTCGGCGTCGCGCTGATCCTGTTCGAAGGCGGGCTGAGCCTCGATTTCCGGGAGCTGCGGCATTCGGGCCAGGCGGTCTGGCGTCTCGCCACAGTGGGCGTGATCGTGGGCTGGTTCCTGGGCGCTCTCGCCGCGCATGAGATCGCGGGACTGGTCTGGCCGGTCGCCGTCCTGTTCGGCGGTATCCTGGTGGTGACGGGCCCCACCGTCGTCATCCCGCTGCTTCGCCAGAGTTCGGTCCAGCAGCGTCCGGCGACGATCCTCAAATGGGAAGCGATCGTCAACGATCCGACCGGCGCGCTGTGCGCGGTGATCGCCTACGAATATTTCCGCAAGGTCGCGGAAAGCCCCGGCGCCTCCTTGATCGAGGTGGTGCCTCCGCTCATCATCGCGGCGGTGCTGGCGGGCCTGATCGGCTATGTCGCGGCGGTTATCATCGCCTGGGCTTTCCCGCGCGGTGCCGTGCCCGAATATCTCAAGGTACCGGTGATCCTGACCGCGGTGATCGCGGTCTTCGTGATCTCCAATCTGATCGAGCACGAGGCCGGCCTCGTCGCCGTCACCGTCATGGGCATCGCGCTGGCGAACATGAACGTGTCGAGCCTCAGGAGCATTCACCCGTTCAAGGAGAACGTGGCGATCCTGCTCGTCTCGGGCATCTTCATCGTGCTGTCCGCCTCGCTCAAATGGGAGGACCTGTCCTATCTCAACTGGCGGTTCGGTGCGTTTCTCGTGGCGCTGCTGTTCCTCGTCCGCCCGCTGACGATCATCATCAGCCTGCTCGGCAGCTCGATCCCCTGGAACGAGCGGGTGTTCCTCGCCTGGATCGCGCCGCGCGGCATCGTGCTCGTGGCAATCTCGGGCCTGTTCGCGCTGCGCTTGACCGAATTGGGGTTCGGGGACGGCAACGTCCTCATCGGCTTGAGCTTCGCCGTCGTCGTGGCGACGATCGTGGCACACGGCTTCACGATCGATCTCGTCGCGCGGCTGCTCAAGGTGAAGGGGCAGACGCGGCCCGGCCTGCTGATCGTGGGCAGCACGCCGTGGACCATCGCGCTCGCCGAACAGATGCGCGATCTGAAGACGCCCGTCACCGTGGTCGATTCCAGCTGGCAACGCCTCGCTCTCGCGCGAAGAAAGGGCGTGCCCTATTATCACGGCGAGATCCTGAATGAGGCGACCGAGCACAATCTCGATCTGAGCCCTTTCCAGACCCTCGTCGCGGCGACCGATAACGAGGCCTACAACACGCTCGTCTGCAACGAATTCGCGCACGAGGTCGGGCGCGATTCGGTCTATCAATTGGGCGAGGCGGGGGACGAGGACGATCGCCACGCTCTGCCCGAAGCGCTGCGGGGCCGCGCGCTGTTCGAATCGGGTTGGGGCGTGACCGAGGTCAGCGAACGCCAGCAGCAGGGCTGGGTCTTCCGCAAGACCAAGCTGTCAGAGGAATTCGATTTCGAAGCCGCGCGCGAGAAGCTGCCCGATGGCGCACACATGCTCCTGCTGCTGCGCGATAACGGGCGGATGCGCTTCTTCACGCATGCCGCCCGACCCGAACCGCGCGCGGGCGACATCATCATCAGCTTCTCGCCTCAGGCGCGCACCGCCGAAGACAGCGCGGCGAAGAAGGCCCTCAAGAAAGACAAAGAGAAAGGCGGGCCCAAGCCCGAACCAGCATGACCGATCCGTTACTGCGCGCTTCGACCGTCCGCCCGTTGACCGGCCTCGGCGCCGCCTTTGCCCTCGCGACGGCGCTGGCTGCCTGCGGCTCCGACGCCGAGCGCGCGCCTGCTCCCGAACCCAGTTCGACCGAAACCGGCGTGCAGAATTCCATCATCCGTGACGATCTGGCCGATACCGAGCCCTTGCCGCCGCCGCCGCTTGCGCCGCTGGATGGGCGCATCGGCTTTCCCGAAGGCGGGGCGGACCTGTCCGAATCGGCGACCGCCGATCTCGATACCCTGCTCCAGTCGCCTCAGATGGAAGCGGGCGGGCCGATCGTCCTGCGCGCCCATAGCGATGCGGGCGGTCCGGGCGAGGCCAATCAGCGCGCATCGCAAGCGCGCGGCGAAGCGGTGCGCGACTATCTGGTGGAAGGCGGCGTGGCCGAGGACCGGATCACCATCATCGCCTTCGGAGAGCAGAACCCGATTGCGCCGAACGCCAATCCCGACGGTACGCCGAACGAGCGCGGGCGTGCCGCCAATCGCCGGGTCGAAGTGCATATCGCGCTGCCCGGCGCTTCGGAAGATGCCGCGCCAGAAGAGATTGAGGAGGCCGAACCCACCGTGGCGGAAAATCTCTCTCGCGCGACTGCCGACTGAGCGAGAGGCGATTAGGCGATCGCGTCGAGAATCGGCCTCGCGAGCTCCGGTCGGCAGATCAACAAATCGGGCAGATAGGTGTCGCGCGCATTGTAGCGAAGCGGGCTTCCGTCGAGGCGCGAGCAGTGGAGGCCATGGCCCAGCGCCACGGCCACCGGCGCACAGCTGTCCCATTCGTGCTGGCCTCCGGAATGGAGGTAGATTTCCGCCGCACCGCGCACCACGGCCATCGCCTTCGCACCGGCAGAGCCCATCGGGACGATCTCCGCGTCGATCGCCGCCGCCGCTTTCTCGGCCTCGGCAGGCGGGCGTGATCGGCTGACGACCATGCGGGGCCGGCATGTCGTCGGATCGCGCAATAATGGCTGGTCGGAGCGCAGGACGCGCTGTCCCGCCATTCCCGGCAACGCCACCGCCCCAAGGCGGGGCTCGCCATCGATCGCGAGGCCCACATGGACCGCCCAATCGGGTCGCCCTTCGCCATATTCACGGGTTCCGTCCACCGGGTCGACGATCCAGACGCGGCTTTTGTCGAGCCTTTCGGGCGTATCGCGCGTCTCCTCGCTCAGGATGCCGTCATCCGGTCGCGCATTCTTGAGCGCCGCCATCAGCAACACGTTCGCGCGCCTGTCGCCTTCTTCTCCCAAAGCGCGACCTGACAAGTCGCTCTCTTCCCGCAGCGCCAGCAGCAATTCGCCCGCTTCGAAAGCGAGCCGTGCGGCAAGATCGCCATCCGTTTCCGGCTGCTTCCCTGGATCGCTCATTTCAGCGGCATGATCCGCGACACGATGTAATCGGCCGCGTCCTCGGGCGTCATGTCCACCGTGTTGACCCGGATTTCCGGCGCATGGGGTTCTTCGTAAGGGCTGTCGATCCCGGTGAAGTTCTTCAGATTGCCCGCGCGCGCCTTCTTGTAGAGCCCTTTGACGTCGCGCTGCTCCGCCACGTCCAGCGGCGTATCGACGAAGATCTCGATGAACTCGCCCTCGGGCAGCATGTCGCGGATCATCTGCCGTTCGGCGCGGAACGGGCTAATGAAGGCGGTGAGGACGATGAGGCCCGCATCCGCCATCAGCTTGGCGACCTCGCCGATGCGGCGGATGTTCTCGATCCGGTCGGCCTCGGTAAAGCCCAGATCCTTGTTCAGCCCGTGGCGGATATTGTCCCCGTCGAGCAGGAAGGTGTGGCGGTTCATCAGCGCCAGCTTCTTCTCGACCTCGTTGGCGATGGTCGACTTGCCCGAGCCCGAAAGGCCGGTGAACCACAGCACGCGCGGGGTCTGGTTCTTGAGGGCAGCGTGATCCTCGCGCCCGACGCTGGTGGCCTGCCAGTGGACGTTCTGCGCCCGTCGCAGCGCGAAATGAAGCATCCCTGCCGCAACCGTCTGATTGCTCACCTTGTCGATCAGGACGAACCCGCCCAGCGTGGGGTTCACGTCGTAGGGTTCGAACACGATCCGCCGTTCGGTCGTCACTTCGGCGACGCCGATCGAATTGAGGCCGAGGCTGGTCGCCGCCAGCTTCGCCATGGTGTTGACATTGATCTCGTATTTCGGCTCGGCGACGGTGGCGGTCACCGTCTGGGTGCCGAGCTTCAACCAGTATCCGCGGCCGGGCTTCAGCGGCTGCGCATCCATCCACACGATCGTGGCTTCGAACTGGTCGGCGACCTCGGGCGGATCGTCCGCCGATGCGATGACGTCCCCGCGCGAACAATCGACCTCGTCCGCCAGCGTCAGCGTGATCGAATCGCCCGCCTGCGCTTCGTCGCGGTCACCGTCGAAACCGGGGATCGCCTTCACCGTGGTGGTCGATCCCGAGGGGAGGATGCGCACCGCATCACCCGGCGCGATCCGGCCGCCGGCGATCTGGCCCGCGAAGCCGCGGAAATCCTGGTGCGGGCGGTTGACCCACTGGATCGGCAGGCGGAAGGGGGCATCCTGCCCCGTATCGCCGCGAACCGGGATCGCCTCGAGATGGCTGATGAGCGTCGGGCCGTCCCACCACGCCATCGCTTCCGATTGGGTCGCGATATTGTCGCCGCTCACCGCCGCCAGCGGGATGGCGGTGATGCGATCGATGCCCAGTTCCTCGGCAAAGGCGCGATATTCGGCCTCGATTGCGTCGAACCGGTCCTGGCTGAAATCGACGAGGTCCATCTTGTTGACCGCCAGCACCATCTCGCGGATTCCGAGCCGGTGGCACAGGAAGCTGTGGCGGCGCGTCTGGGTCAGCACGCCCTTGCGCGCATCGATCAGGATGACGGCGGCATCGGCGGTTGAGGCGCCGGTGACCATGTTGCGCGTGTATTGTTCGTGGCCCGGACAATCGGCGACGATGAACTTGCGCGCCTCGGTCGCGAAGAAGCGATAGGCGACGTCGATCGTGATGCCCTGTTCGCGTTCCGCCGCGAGCCCGTCGACGAGGAGCGCGAAATCGAGCTCCGCCCCGCGCGTGCCCGATGCCTTGCTGTCGGCCTCCAGCGCTTCCAGCTGGTCCGCGAAGACCCGGCGGCTGTCGTATAGCAGACGTCCGATCAGCGTCGATTTGCCGTCGTCCACGCTGCCGCAGGTGATGAAGCGCAGCATGTCCTTGTCGCGATGGGATTCGAGATAGGCGCCGATATCCTCGTCGATCAGCGCATCGGCGCGATAGGCGGTGTCGTGGTTTTCTGTTTTACGATCAGGGCCGTGCATCAGAAATACCCCTCCACCTTCTTGCGTTCCATTCCGGCGCCGGAATCGTCCTTGTCGATCGCGCGGCCCTGGCGTTCGCTGGTGGTAGTCAGCAGCATTTCGCGCACCACCGCTTCCAGCGTGTCCGCCTCGCTCTCGACCGCGCCGGTAAGGGGATAGCAGCCGAGCGTGCGGAACCGGATCGAGCGCATCTGCGGCTCTTCCCCGTCGCGCAGGGGAAAGCGCTCGTCATCCACCATCAGCAGCATCCCGTCGCGCTCCACCGTAGGGCGGGGCTGCGCCAGATAGAGCGGCACGATCTCGATATTCTCCGCCATGATATATTGCCAGATGTCGAGCTCGGTCCAGTTAGACAGCGGAAAGGCGCGCAGGCTCTCGCCCGGGGCCTTGCGAAGATTGTAGAGGTTCCACAGCTCGGGCCGCTGGGCCTTGGGATCCCACGCGTGGCTGGCGCTGCGGAAGCTGACGACGCGCTCCTTGGCGCGGGATTTCTCCTCGTCGCGACGCGCGCCGCCGAAGGCTGCATCGAACCCGTAATGGTCGAGCGCCTGCTTCAGCCCTTGCGTCTTCCACATATCGGTGTGAAGCGGCCCGTGATCGAAGGGATTGATCCCCTGCTCCTTCGCCTCGGGATTCTGCCAGACGAGCAGCTCCATCCCCGCATCCTTCGCCGCCTTCTCGCGCAAATCGTACATCGCGCGGAATTTCCAGGTGGTGTCGACGTGGAGCAGCGGAAAGGGAGGCGGGGCGGGATGGAAGGCCTTGCGCGCGAGGTGCAGCATCACTGCACTGTCCTTGCCGACCGAATACAGCATGACGGGCTTCGCCGCCTCGGCGACGACTTCACGCAGGATGTGGATGCTTTCGGCCTCGAGCCGATCGAGATGGGTGCGGCTGGTCATGGTCGAGAGGCGAGGTAGGAGCGGGCCCGGCGCGACGGAAGAAACATTTCGTGTCGCACGGACAAGCGCCCAATAGCGAACCGGTAGTGATCGGCTGGAAGAACCACGCTGGCGCAAACCGGCCGATGCAAACCAGTTGACGAAGCGGCGGCAGCGATGGCAAAGGCGGCTTCTGCCGAAGCGCACAGCGGGCGGGTATAGCTTAGTGGTAAAGCCCTAGCCTTCCAAGCTAGTTATGCGGGTTCGATTCCCGCTACCCGCTCCAAAACTTTCTCTAATCCCGTCTGATAGAAGCGCTCGCATAGGGATCGTAGGTCGCTTGCGGCAGCGGTTCGCGCTGGTCGGTGGGAACGGTTTGCGGCGCGGGGGGCGGTGCGGACCCCGTATCCCGCCAGAGCCCCGACAAGCCGCTCGCGATCACCGGCGCGCCCAGCAGGACGAAGCACCCGAGCATCACGCGGGCCCCCATGCGGATCGGCATTCGACCCGTCAGCGCCGCGAAGCCGACCAGAGCCACCGCGATCACGCACAGGCCGACAGCGAGGCTGCCCGATACGAGATCGGTCGCCCAGAATACGGCATCGGCGAGCGGGCTGGTGGCGGGCGCGTCGAACATGTCTAATCCACGACCATGATCTGCTGGACCCGCCGCTTTCCGTCGCGCCGTTCGAGCTGGACGAAGACGTCCACGCTCTGGAGGATGTAATGGCGCACATCCTCGCGCATCAGGGGCGATCCTCCCTGCAGCACCAGCAACACCAGCTGTTCGATGGCGCGATGGGGGCTGTCGGCGTGGATCGTGGTGATCGATCCGGGATGGCCGGTGTTGACCGCACGCAGGAAGGTGAAGGCTTCCTGGCCGCGCAATTCGCCGAGGATGATGCGATCGGGCCGCATTCTGAGGGCGGCGATCAGCAGATCCTCCGCGCTCGCATCCGCTTCGCCCAGCTTGCCGCGCACGGCGATCAGGCCGACCGCGTTCGGTTGCGCGATCCTCAGTTCCTCGGCGTCCTCGATCAGGATCAGGCGCTCGGTCATGGGGACTTCGGCAAGGAGGGCGTTGAGGAAAGTGGTCTTGCCCGTGGAAGTGCCGCCCGAAACCAGGATGTTGCGGCGCGCCAGCACTGCGTCGCGTAGGACCGTCTCGGCCTTGTCTGACGCGATTGTGCGATGCGTGCGCCCGGCGAAGGGTTCGACTTCGGCGCCGCCGGTCAGCGCGGAAAACGCGCCGCTATCGGCCCAATCGGCCAGTGCCATATCGGAGGCGATGTGGCGGCGGATCGCCAGCGCGTGGCCGCCGCGCGTGGCGGGCGGCGCGGCGATCTGGACGCGCGATCCGTCGGGCAGGGTTGCGGACAGGAGGGGATGGCTGCGATTGATGCCCTGCGCGCCGAACGCCGCGATCTGGCGCGCCAGCCGCGCAAGGTCTGGTTCGGCGAGGCCCGTCACTTCCTGCCGTTCGATCCTGCCGCCCAGGCTCTCGATCCAGATCTCGTTCGGGCGGTTGACGTAGATGTCGGTGACGTCGCTGCGCGCCAGCACCGGTGCCAGCGGCGCGAGGAAGCTGTTGAGATAGTATCCGGTGTCGGTTGTCACGAATCGACGCTCGAGAAGTCGAGGTCGCGCGCGACGAAGACAGAAACGCTGGTGCCGTGGCGGACCTTGAGGACCGGCTTGATATCCTGCGGTCCGCTGCGTCCGGTGACCGTCTGGCTGCTTCCGGGAAGCGCCACCACGACGCCGCCTGTCGCCTCGCGGGTGGCGACGCCGACGCCGATATCGAGCACGGACTGGAGGATCGCGCCGCCGAAGCGTTGCAGGAACTTGCCGTCGACCTTCCCCTTCACGCCCGCGCGCCCCAAGGGGTCCGACGCGGGAGAATCAAGCGCGATCGTCACGCCGTCGGGGCGGATCAGCCGGGTCCAGCGGATCAACGCCCGGTTCTGGCCCTGTTCGATCCCGCCTTCGTATTCGCCATAGAGGCGCGATCCGCGCTGGATCAGCACGCGGGAGCCGTCGAAGGAATGGATGTCGCGTTGGACCAGCGCGCGGACGGCGCCGGGCCGGGTGGAATCGAGCGCGGTCTCCAGCACGGCGGGCAGGACCGTTCCCTGCGGTACGGTGAAGGACGGATTGCGGAAGCGTCCGGCCATGATGCGATCGGCGGCCTCGCCGGAGGTATTCACCGGGGCATCCGGCAGTGTGGGTAAGGAAGCGGGCGCAGGTGGTGCCTGCCGAGGCACAAAAGGTTCGCGATAGGGAGCGGGATCGGCGGGGCGAGGGGGCAGCGTCGAAGGAGGCGGCGCCATGGTGCGCAGGGGCGAAGGCTGCGCTGCCGGAGCGACCGGGCGGGCAAGGAGTGGCGGATTACGCGGGATCGCGCGGATGTACCGGATGTCGTCCCCGTCAGCGTAGTCGTCACGCATGGCGAGAGGCGGCGGCGCGACGATGCGCGCGTTCTCGCTGCCCGCTGCGGTCACGCGCGGGGCCTGCGAAGCTTCGCGACTGGCGCTCATCGCGGTAAACAGCCCGATCCCCCCGGCAAACAGGATCGCGAGGAAAACCCACAAACCGGTATTGCCCCCGCCGGATCGCTGGACGACCGGCATCGGGTCCTGCGGATTGCTAGTGGCCGTCGTCATCGCGCAGCGTCCGCTTCACCGGTACGGCGCGCGGTCGCCTTGTCCTTGTCGATGCGGAAGACCAGCCGGTCATAGATCCGGTCGATCTCGAACGCGTCCCCACGCATATATCCGTTCACGACCTCCTCGTCGCCGGTCGGTCCGATCGCGAAGATCGCGGGCAGTGCCTGGTCGGGCGCGAACAGGATGCGAGTGCGCGTGCCATCGTCCCCTATCGCCTGCGGTTGCACCGACCGATCTCCGCGCAGGCGATAGGTCCACATGGAAGGTGTGGCGGGCTCGGTAATGATCGGGGGACGAGGACCGGAGTTCTGTGCCATCGGGCGCGTCCGATTATTGAGCACCTGCACCAGCAGCGCCGCGTTGAGATTGTCGCCGGTCTGAAGCGTGAACAGATATTGCCGCCGATCGGTCGTCACTGTCAGCGCGCTCTCCGCATCGGGAACGCGCGGGGTGACGTGGAAGCTGTCGCGCTCGGGCGAGACGCGCCGGTCCCACTGTTCGGGAAAGGCGAGGCTGTCGGCGACGATCCGTTCGCCCGGCTGGAGCACGACGGTGAGCCCGGTCATCGGCAGGGCGGTCAGGATGATGCGCTGTCCGTTCTGCCAGGTCACGGTCTGGAGGCGCGGATTGGTCGGGCCGGGATCGGGCAGGATCTGCGCCGTCGCGGGCGGGGCGAAGAGCAGCGCGGCCGAAAGGATTGCGAGGCACATCATTGCTCCGGCCCGCCCCTATCGACGGGCACGGCGACGACCGTGGGGACCGCTTCGGGTAAAGTCTCGGCATCTTTGCGATAGCGCGTCACCTGGAAACCGAGCGGGTTGGTCAGGCGATCTTCCGCGCTCATCTCGGCCCCGGAATATTGCCAGGTCAGCACCGCCGCCCAGTATTGCGGGGCCTGATCGCGGCCCGCCGGATCGGTGCGGACAGTGGTGAAGCGCACCAGCGACCGGTCGGCGGCGAGGGAGGAGACGCTTCTGATCTCGACCTTGATCACGGCGCGGCGCGGCAGGTCGCCGAAGGGATTCTCCGGCGAATTGGGCTGCATCAAACGCAGGTAACGCTCGCGTGCCTCACCCGCCGACCAGAGCGCGACGCGGGTGTAATCGCGGGCGAGGCTATCGATATCGTAGCTTTCGCGCGCAATCACATATTGGACGAGGAAGGACCGCGTCAGCGCCGTATCCGCGCTGACCGTCTCGACATCGAGCGGGGCAAGCGCTTCGACATGGCCCGTCTGGCGATCGACCAGAAGGGTGTAGGGCTCGACCGTCTTCAACGGCAGCAGGACGACCAATGCAATCGCCAGCAGCAGCGCTATCGCCGCCGAGACGCTGGCGACGATCCAGGCGGCGCGGCGCGATCGCTCGATATCCTGCGTGACGCTGCGCGCCCAGCTGTCCTCGATGGCGACATCGCCGGTATGGAAATCGGTTTCCAGTCTGGTCATCGGCTGCGATCCCTCTCGCTCGCCGCGCGCGACCCGCGATAGGCGCTGCGCCGCCAGCTATTGCCGAGGCGGTCGGAGGATTGGGTGGCAGCGGACGGAGCAGCGCTGGCAGGGGCGGCGAGCTGGCGGATGTCGGTGCGGCTCGACGAGCTGGTGGAGGTCTCGCGCCTCAAGGTGGTTTCCATGCTTTGCGATATTCGTTCGGCGCGCGATGGCAGCGCCTGCGTGTCGCTGGTCGGCCTCGCCGGAGCCGGCATGGCTCCCGGCCTGCGCATGTCGATCACCGGAATGGCGGGCAGAGTCAGCCATCCCCGCTGCCAGGCGATCCGGCCCATCAGCCAGATCATCCCGAGCTTCACGAGCGCGAAGGCGAGCGTCATGGCGAGCAGTTCGGTGGGCGCGGAGGGTGCGGCATATCCGAGGGTTCTCAGGCGCAGCGCATCGGCCAGCCAGGGTTCGAGCACGGACAGCTCGACGGCGGTCGCGACCGTTACCGCCACCATGCCCAACAGCGCGAGCACGAGGCCCCTCATCCAGCCCGAAAACAGCCCGCGCGTCGCTTCGAACAACAGCAACGCCGCTGCAAGCGGAGCGAAAGCCAGCAGCAAACCGCCTGCGATCCGCAGCAGAGCCAGCGAGCCGATCAGTCCCGCGATCCAGACGACGCGCGCATAGCCGAAGCCGCCATCGTCCTCGATCGCCACGCCGCCGAAGCGCGATCCGGGATCCTCGCTATCGACGAATTGCCCGAGCTGGCGGCCCGTCCCGAGCTCGGTCAATCGCACCATGGCACCGTCGGCCTGTTGCAGCCGATCGGTCAGGCCTGCGTTCTCCGGCGCGATCAGCGATCCGCCCATCGTCCCCGCGATTTCGGCGGGCGCGTCCAGCACCGCATCGTGAATCACGGTTCGGAAGGCGGGCCAGGAAAAGGCGAGCGTCAGGACGATGCCGATCTTCAGCACGTCCAGCACCACGTCACGCGCTGCGGGCGTCGGGCCGAACAGCAGGCGGATACCGAACAGCGCGACGAACAGCGTCAGCAACCCGGTGACGACCAGCGACGCGGTCGAGCCGGGCTGGCCCAGCGCCTCGTACCCGTAGCTGCCGAGATAGCGCGATTGGCAGTCGATATGCTCGATCAGGCGCGAAACGAAGCGGTCGCCGGTGATGATCGCGGGACAGGCCATGATCTATGCCGCCCGGTCCAGGAGCGGCTGCATCCAGTCCGCCGGATCGGTGCCGTGGGTATCCGCGATCTCGTCGAACAGGCGCACCGTCGCCTCGCGGCCCGACAGAATCGTCAGCAATTCGTTCTCCCCCGTCAGGTCGAGCCGCGCGACCACGCTTTCCTTGCCATGGCGGATCAGGAAACAGTGCGAAGCGTCGGGCAGGGTCCGCACGAGGTCGTATTCATGGCGGCTGAGGCCGAAGCCGTTGATGTAATCCTCCGCCCGCGCCTTGGGATTGATCATGAAGATCTGGGTCGCCGCCTGTTCGATGATGGCGCTCGCGATCCGGCTTTCGAGCGCGTCCTGCGCGCTCTGGGTCGCGAAGCCGACGATGCCGTTCCGTTTGCGGATGGTCTTTTCCCAATCCTTGATGCGCTTGACGAAGATATCGTCGTCGAGCGCCTTCCACCCCTCGTCGATCACGATCACGGCGGGCGTCCCGTCGAGGCGCTGCTCCACCCGGTGGAAGAAATAGAACATCGCGGGCGTGCGCGTGGCGGGATCGTCGAGGATCGCGGTCATGTCGAAGCCGACGGTTTCCTGCGCCAGATCGGTCGCATCGCGGGCATTGTCGAACAGCCAGGCGCGCTCGCCCGAACCCCACCACGGTTTGAGCCGCGCATAGAGATCGCCGCCATGCGGGCGGTCGCCGCCGCGGAAGAGTTCGACCAGATGGCGCAGCCGCCGCATTTCGGCAGGCTGGAGGAAGCTCGTCTCCACCGCCTCGCGGATCTGCTCCGCCTCCTCGCCATCGACGCCGCCCGCCAAAAGGCCGAGCCATTCGGTGAGGAAGGCGCGATTGGCGGGCGTGTCTTCGAGTTGGAGCGGGTTCAGCCCCGAAGGCTCGCCCGGACGCAGCCGGTCGTAACTGCCGCCGATCGCGCGGATGAACAGTTCGGCCCCGCGATCCTTGTCGAAGAAGATCGTGCGCGGGCGAAACCGCCTAGCCTGGGCGAGCAGGAAATTGAGCACCACCGTCTTGCCCGATCCCGAGGGACCTATGATGGTGAAATTGCCCAGATCGTGCTGATGGAAATTGAAGAAATAGGGCCCAGCCGCCGTCGTCTCGAACAAAGTGACCGCCTCGCCCCAATGGTTGCGCCGCGCGCGTCCGACAGGAAAATTATGGAGGCTCGCGAAGCCTGCGAAGTTCGTCGTCGAAACGAGGCCGCGCCGCGCGATATAGCGGAAGTTCGCTGGAAACTGCGCCCAGAAGGCAGGCTCCATCGCCATGTCCTCGCGCACGGCCGTTATCCCCAGATCGGCGAGCAGCGCGATCACCTCGGCGACATGGCGATTGAGCCGCTCCAGATCGTCGGCATGGATCGCGATGGTCGTGTGATGTTCGCCAAAGCCTGCGCGCCCCGCCGCCACCTCGTCCTTGGCGAGGCCGAGCTCGTCGCGCAGCGACACCGCCTCGTCCTCCGCCGATCGCATCCGGCGCAGCGCCAGGTTCATTCGCCCCAGCGCCTCGCGCCGTTCGACGAAGGCGAAGCTCTGGCTCATCGTCATCTCGAACGGCAGCCGCGTCAGCTCGTCGAACATCCCCGGCATGGTGAGCGAGGGCCAGTCCTTGATCGAAACCAGCGCGACGAAGGCCCGCTCCAGATGTCCCGCAGGCGCCAGCTCCACCGTGTCGCGCCCGAAGCTGATGCGCCGCGCGGGCAGGTGATGGCCGATATCGCCATGCGGGACGACCATGGGTCGCATGGTGCCGTTGACGAGATAGGACAGGAATTCGAGCGGTTCGGACCTTATTCCGTCCGCGCTTTCATACGTGCCGAGCAGGCGCGGATCGTATGCGCCCAGCGCCGCCACCAGCGCGTCGCGCGCATTGTCGAGCGCCTGCTTCTCGCCCGCGATCAGCGCCGCATCGCGCTGGGACGTGCGGGCGAACCAGCCGCGCATCCGGTCCGCGATCCCGATCCGGCCCTGCAGGGGGCGGCGCACGATCGTCAGGAACAGCTCGTTGACGTAGAGCTGCTTGCCCGCCAGCCGCGCGCGCCAGCTCTCGTCGAGCCGCTGCGAAAATTGATCCGGAAAGGACCCATCTAGCTCGGCATCGGCGCGGCGGCGGACGAGATGGTGGTAGATCGCGAAGCGCGACGTGCCGATCGCGCGCAGCATCGCATCGCGCAATTCGGCCCGGTAATCGAGCTCGTCGCCATCCGCCGTCTCGAACAGCAATCCGCCCAACCGCACGGTCTGCATCAGCAATCCGTCGCGCGTCTCGATCGTGTGCGCGTCGATATGGCGCGCATAGGGCAGATGCGCCCCTGCCGGCATTTCGCGCGCGGCCACCTTCGGATCGCGGGTCAGGGGCGGTAGGAATTGCATTGCCACAGATCGTGGTTCTTGACGCGCGGACAGGTGCGCATCCGCGTAACCCAGAGGTCGAAGAAGCGCGGCTCGTTAAGGCAGGCGAGCACGCCGACGCCATGCACTACGAGCGCCACCAGCAGCACCCACCAGGCGCGAAAGATCAGAAACAGCTCGACCGCAATCACGGCGTTGATGACGAAGAAGCTGTAGGTCACGCCTGCAAACATCTGCGGCCGCGTGAGCGCGGTGAACAGCGTATCGCGGCGTATCTGCTCGGCCATGATGAAGCGACGACCCTCCCGTTAGGTGTGGGCGTTGGTTTCAGGGAAACGGGCGCGATTACAAGGGAGGGGCGGGCGCAGATGGGTCCGAATGCGATGTTTTAGCTCGAACGATTTTGAACCGCAGTCATAGATCGCCGTTCGCCTGTATTGACTGAAGCGCCGTACCGGCAGCCGCATCCAATCCACGCGAAACGACTGCGGTACGCGAGATAATTTTCGGCAAATGTCGCGTTTACGGTAGGCGATTTCGCCACCCGATTATGCAACCGAAAAACTGTTCACGATCTTCACAAAATTCTTAATAATATCTAAAAAGAAAAATTATTTTAAATAAGGCTGAATAACGTTTAGGCGATCTATCGGTTCAATTTCATTAATCTTAAAATAACGAAAATTATGAACCAAGGAGCGATTATAATTGCCCAAATTGTAGAAAACTCCGCCAACCCACCATCGGTCGGTGGGGTAAATGTTCCCGCAAAACTTTCGCTGAAGCCCCACGCCAGTAGGAATGTCAGTAAACTAACTATGCCTAGAAAAGCTATTGCTAACCACCCTGCAATTCTCGACATCTAATTACTCCTTTTTAAGGCTGTTTTGGCGTTTTTTGACCTTTATTGTAAGGTTCTTCTCCAAAGCCCCGAACAAATTTGTAGTAGATAAAGGCCGTCCCGACACAGACCGGAGATGACCCACGGCTGGCACAAGTTCTGAGCATATCGTCCCGAAATTTATTATCGCATCCCAACCGTGACATTGACTGATTACCATAGCAGAAATCATGAGCTCTGCATTCGGAGGGAAAATATTCTGGAACAAACCTCGAGTTCCAGCCCGACCCGCAATAGTCGGAAGACTTAGGTTCTTCTTTAGGTTTCTCTTTCTGAGGGGTCGGAGTTACAGTAAGCAGAATATTTGGCAAAACGTATTTACCCGCTTTTGAAAAAAGGAATCCACTAAAGTAAGATCCAGCCGAGATAGTGATGCGCTTTGCGGTGACGACGATCTCTTCCTGCTCGGTCCACTGCCCTCCATCATTTTCGCAGCCTTCTTTGGTGTCGTGACTTGGGTCGCTACAAGCCAAACCTGTGGGATCAGTAAAGTTCACTGGATTCGAGCGTACATAGTTGTACATATTCATCCCATCGGCGTAGCCGATCGGGTCGGTCTGCATGAACCGGCCAAGGGTGGGCGAGTACATGCGGGCCTTGTAATAATAGAGACCGAGTTCCGGCAACCAGGTCTGGCCGGTATAGCGGAACCGCCCAAGTCCCGCGCCGCCCGGGATACCGTATTCGTCGTAGCTGTTGATGCCGAGGAGCGCACCCGAACCGTTCGAGACGGCGGTCACCGAGCCGCGCTCGTCGGTGTGGAGATAGCGGCGATCGCCCGTGCCTCCCCCTTCGTACCAGACCAGCGGATTGTCGACGCCGGGCCCGTGGACGTAGCGGCGCATCATCTGGTTGGCGCCGTTATATTCGGCGATCATGTCCACCCCGTCATAGGCGAAGCGGGTGTCTGTCGACGGGCCGGTATAGCGATAGAGCCGCCCGATCGGATCGTAGACCAGCTGGCCCGAGCCGCCCGGATGCGAATAGCTCGTCAGGAAGTTCTCGCTCGAGTACCCGAAAGCGTCGCTGCCCGAACTGGTCAGATTGCCGCGTGCGTCATAGCCCGTCGGGACCGATCCGACCTGCGTGTACTGGTTGAGGCCGTTGGTCGTGTAGAAGCGATCGGCATTCGCCAGCTGGTCGAAATTGTAGCTGTCGTTCGACTGGGTCGTCTGCGCGATCTGGCTTGCCGGATTGTACGAGAACCCGCGCGTGTTGTCGCCATTGCTGCCCGCCAGATCGGTGACCAGCGAGCTCAACCGCCCGACCGGATCGAACGCCACCGATTGCGCGGTACCGTTGGCGAAGGTGATGGAACTCGGATCGCCGGCGCTGTCGTAATTCCAGGTCGCGAGCGCAGTGCCGCCATATTCGCGTAAGTACCGCATCGAGCCGTTCGCGAGATAATCGTAAGTGACGTAGAACCCGTCCGCCCAGGTCATGCGCGTGCGGCGCCCGGCGGCATCGTATTGGTAGCTGGTCGTCCCGTAGGGGCCGGACTGCGACGTGTTGCGGCCAAGGGCATCATGCCCGAAGCTCAGCGTCTGGCCGTTCTGCACGGCCTGGGTCAGCCTGCCCA
Organism: Erythrobacter sp.; assembly: GCA_009993605.1. Classification (GTDB taxonomy): domain Bacteria; phylum Pseudomonadota; class Alphaproteobacteria; order Sphingomonadales; family Sphingomonadaceae; genus Qipengyuania. The sequence goes on along the minus strand of JAACTB010000010.1, from coordinate 144,106 downwards.
TCAGGTCGAACGCGTAGCTCGCATCGGATTCGCTGCCGGGCAGGTCCTTCGAGGTCAGGCGGTTCAGCGCATCGTAGCCGTAATAGATAACCTGCCCGTCGCGCAGGCGGCGGCTGGTGACGTTGCTGACATCATCGTAGCCCAGTTGTTCGTAATCGTTCGGATTGGATGCGTTCTTCGATCCCGCATAGGGGAACCGGGTCTGCAAGAGCCGGTCGAACGCGTCGTAGATAAAGGTCGTGCGATTGCTCTCCCCATCGGTCAGCGTCTCGGTGAGGCCGTTGAGAGTGAAGGTCGCGACGTAATCGTTACCGACCTCCGCCGTGCCGACGCCGCTTTCGACGCGCACGATCCGATCGTCGCCGTCATAGTGATAGCGGGTGATGCGGTCCGGCCCCTGATTGCCCTGGCTGGCGAGGGAGCACGCGCCGGGCAGGCTGGCATAGGTTGCCGGGTTCATCCTGACCGCGACGCAATCGAGGCGGTTCTGCGCGTCGTAGCTATACTGAGTGAGGCTATAGACCTGGCCGCCCGAGACGAGCCGTTGCTGCACGCGGCGCCCGTTCGCATCCACGATGTTCTCGACCCGCTGGCGCACGGTCATCGCATCTAGATTGCCTTCCGCCGTGCCGGTGGTGGTGCCGACATCGGCGTAAAGGATCTGGCCCGCACCGTCATAGGTATAGCGGATGGCCTGGCGCGGCATGGCGCCCGATCCGTCCGGGTCCGGCCCGATCGTGCCCCGGCGCCGGTCGCGCTGGTCGTACAAATGGTAGCTCGTATCCTCGCTGCCCGGAAGCGGCCCGTCGACGCTGGTGACATTACCGCCCGCATCGTAGGTGAACTGGCTGGTCGATGCGATCGCGCCATTGCCGCTCGCCACCGTGACGGAGACGGGATAGCGCCCTTGCGCGTCGTATTGGAGCGTCGTCACCCGCTCGTCCGCCGAGCCTGCGCAGCTGGCCGCCGTGCTGCATTCGCGCTGACGGGTCAGCTGATATTTCCCGTCGATTTGGCTGTATTCGAAATAGGTCGTCGGGCGATGGCCGGACGGGGCGGCGGGGCGGCGGATTTCGGTGACCATGCCGTGCGTGACATCGTAGACATAGTCCGTCTGATTGCCGCGCGCGTCGATCGTGTAGGTCGGCTTGTTGCAGGCGGCCGGGCTTGTCGCGCAGGACAGATCGAACCCCGCATAAGTGTTGATTTCAGTGCCTGTTTTGCCAACGACCTGCGTTCGCGTGACGTTGCCGCGCGCATCGCGATAGTAGTGGACGTAATTCCCCTCCGGGAAGGTCGTGCGCTGGAGCAGCCCGCTCGGATAATAGGTGTTGATCTGGCTCGTACCGCGGGCATCGGTCACGGTGCCGGGGCGCCCGACATTGGGATTGGTGACCACCTGGCCGTCGGCCCCGCTGGCATCGCTCTTCGAAACCACCGTATTGCCGCCCGAGGAGCCCCAGCTGTAATTCGTCGTCGCCCCGTCATCGGTGACCGAGGTGACCTTGTTGGTCGCGTCGCGCGTGACGAACAGGGTTTCGCTCGACCGTCCCGGTTTCTGGATCGAAAGATTGGCGCCGTTGGTGGTAATCCGCCAGTCGCCCGACTGGCTGTTGGCGATCACGAGGACGTTGCTGGCGGGTCGCTGATACGTGACCCTCTGCGACCCGGCACTGCCCGCGCCGGCGGACGTGACGTAGAAATCGATCGCTGCGCGGTTCCAATAGCTCGGCGGGGGAAAGCCGCCGTTGAAGCTGGACTGATCGGTCTCGTAGCTGAATGCCATCGTGTAATTGGCGTTGCTGGTGACGCTGGAGAGGCGAAAGGGTGTGTAGCATTCCTGCGTGCTGCCGCTGGTATCGCCGAAACCGCCACCGAACCCTCCGCCCGGAATGACCGGTTGCCCGTTCTGAAAGCAATTGGTCTGTACTTCCCAATTGAGCGAATAGACCACGCCATTGGGACGTCGCACTTCCACGGGCAGGCCGCAGCTATCCCCGTTCGTGCTGCAGCCCGGCCCGCCATATTGCGACGGCGTGCCGGGATAGAGCGACAGGGACGACGGAGAATTATACGTGATCTCCACCCCCTGCGGCGAGCGATAGGTCCAATTGCCGCCGTAACCAGACAAAGTCCCGCCATTGGCCTTCGCCGAGACCCAGCCGGAACCGGTATCGGTGAACTTCTCCGAAATCTTGCCCAGGCTGACGGTCGCCACCGTGCCGTTGTTCGACAGCTGGAGCGTGCCGGTCCAATTGTCCTGAAGGCCTGTATCGCCGTAATAACGGACCATCGCGATCGCGCCGTCACCCGACCCGATGCTGCCTTCGAGAATGTCGAGATAATAGCGCCCATTGGTCAGATCGACGCCGTTCTCGTCGGTCGCGACCCACGGTTCGACCGGCGCGGCCGACTGCTGCGCCGCGATCGGCACCGACAGGCCCGCGCAAAGAATGGTCGATGCCAGCAGGCCGATCCTGGCGGCGCGTGCGTTCGAAAGCTTCATGAAATGATCCCCTGATTGATGGCGATCGCAAAGGCGGGCTGCCTTCTGCGAGGCGCCCGGACCCGTGCTTGCGATCCTGTTTTGAGAGCTCAGCGGCCGGTCGTGCGGACCCGCTTGCGATTGTCGGCCTTGTCGTGCTCGTAGTCCGTGGCGGCGCCGTTATTGGGGCCGCCCGAATGCTGGACTTTCACGAGCCGTCCCTTCGCATCGTATGTATAGGTCGTGGTCTGGGATGCGTGGCCCGGCGCGGCTATGGAAAGAAGCGCCAAAGCCGATGTCGCGAAAAATAGTCTCATGCTGTCACCCTCCGATCGATCAGAAGCATGAAGACGACTGGACTTTCGTCAAGTTATGAGAATTTAATATTGATCCAAAAGGTGGATCTATTTCTCTATCGCGAGATCTACATTACCTGATTTTAATAGCGACAATGGATGTGTAATTACAAAATTTGGTAGCACCTCTTATCCATCCGACAAGGGTGGGACGAAAATCTGGGGCCCGCGTGAGCGTCTAAGACCGAGCGTGTGGCTTATCCCGATTGCCCACGTCACGCGGGGCGGATATGCAATTGCGCGTGACGGACCTTATCGCGCCTGTAATCCTGTGTGGCGGCGGCGGCACGCGGCTCTGGCCGCGCAGCCGGACCGCTCGGCCCAAGCCTTTTCTGCCCCTTATCGGGGGCGAAACGCTGTTCCAGCAGGCGCTCTCGCGCACACGGGATCGTTCCGTTTTCGGCGCGCCGGTGATCGTGACCGGTCGCGCGCATCTCGACCATGTCGAGCGTCAATCGGACCTCGCCGAGATTTCGATCCTGGTCGAACCGAGCGCGCGCAACACCGCCGCCGCCATTGCGCTCGCTGCGCACCGCCTCGCTCCCGACCGGGTGATGCTGGTCTGTCCCAGCGATCACCACATCGCCGACACCGCCGCCTTCGTCGCGGGAGCGCAGCAGGGCGCCTCGCTCGCCAGGGAAGGCTGGTTGGTTTCGTTCGGTATCCATGCCGATCGACCCGAAACCGGGTTCGGCTATATCAAGCGCGGCGAGCCTGTCGCTTCGACCGGCGGTTTTCGCATCGATCGCTTCGTGGAAAAGCCCGATCGGGTCCGCGCGCAGGCGTTTCTCGATGAAGGCGGGTATGACTGGAATGGCGGCATCTTCGCCTTCACCGCGGGTCGTTTCCTCGCCGAACTCGAAGCCCACCGGCCGGACATTGCGCAAGCGGTTGCGCGCGCGGTCGCGGCGGGGACGGAATCCAGTGACCTTTTCACTCCCGATGCCGACCTGTTCGCCGCCGTGCCGAAGGAATCGATCGACTATGCGGTGATGGAGAAGACGGGCCGCGCCGCTGTCGTGCCGGTCGATATGGGCTGGTCCGATATCGGCAATTGGCAAGTGTTGCGCGATGCGCGCGCGGGCGATGCGGAGGGCAACCGCGTATCGGGCCGGGCCGAACTGGTCGATTGTCGCAATGTCCTCGTCGAAAGCGACGGGCCGCGCGTCTCCGTGATCGGAATAGAAGATGTATGCATCGTCGTCGACGGGGACGAGGTGCTCGTCACGACGGTGGACGGGGCGCAGAAGGTCGGGAAACTGGCGGGTGCGCTGGGCCAGGATGGGAACGGATGAGCGCGCTGCTGAAGACGCGGACGGTCGAAAAGCCATGGGGCGTGGACCTGTTGCCCGAACCCTTCGCTACACCGCAGGGAAAGCGCATCGGCGAAATCTGGTTCGAACCGCCGGCCGCGCTCGACCAATTGCTCGTCAAATATCTCTTCGCCAGCGAGAATCTGTCCGTCCAGGTTCATCCCGACGACGCTCAGGCCCTGGCGGCGACCGGCAGGAGCGAAGGCAAGGAAGAGTGCTGGCTGATCACCGCCTGCGAACCGGGCGCGCGGATCGGTATCGGTTTCGAGGAGCCGCTCGACGCCGAAGCGCTCAAATCCGCCGCTCTCGACGGATCGATCGAGGCGAGAATGGCCTGGTTCGATGTCGTTCCGGGCGATTTCTTCTATATCCCCGCCAACACGGTGCACGCCATCGGAGCAGGGTGCAGCCTGATCGAAATCCAGCAGAACAGCGACATCACTTATCGCTTGTACGATTACGGGCGCCCGCGCGAACTGCATCTCGATGCGGCGATCGCAGTCGCCAAGGGTGAACCGCATCCTGCCGATTTCCGGCGCCGCGTGGCGGAAACGGGCGAGGTCACTCTGGTGGAGGGACCGCTGTTCCGGCTCGACCGGCTGGATGGCCCGGCCTCGCCTGACGTGAAGGCGCGGTACGAGGGCGCCTTTCTCGTCATCCCGGTCTCAGGAAGCACCACGATCGAGGGCGAAACGGTCGCGGCGGGGCAATGCGCGCTGGTTCGCGACTGGTCGTCGCTTTCGATCGAAGGCGACGCCAAGATACTGATCGCCCAACCGGTTCTTTAAACCGCCAGATTATCGATCAATCGCGTGCCACCGATCCGCGCGGCGACGAACAGACGGGTATTGCCGTTATCGGTATCGAGCGCGGCCAGGCTGTCAGCGTCGCGCAAGTCGGCATAATCGATGGTCTCGAAGCCCGCGACGCGCAGCGTTTCCTTCAGATTGCCCAGGGTGCGCGCGGCGTCGCCCCCATCCGCGATCACGGCTGCCGCATCCTTCATCGCACGGGGGAGGGCTGCGGCGCGACGGCGATTGTCGGGCGAGAGATAGGCGTTGCGGCTGCTCATCGCGAGCCCATCCTCTTCGCGCACGATCCCGACGCCGTGAATTTGGGAAACATGCGGGAAGGTCAGGTCGAGATCGCGGGCCATGCGGCGGATCACGGCGAGTTGCTGCCAATCCTTCTCGCCAAACAGCGCCATGTCGGGCCGCACCTGGTTGAAGAGCTTCAGCACCACTGTCGCCACGCCGTCGAAATGGCCCGGCCGGTCCGCGCCGCACAGGCCAGCGCTGACGCCGCTGACCGAGACATTGGTCGCATAGCCTTCGGGATAGACTTCCTGCGGCGGTGGCGCCCACAACAGGGCCACCCCCTCTTCCGTGAGCAATTGGCTGTCGCGCTCCAGCTGGCGGGGATAGGCGTCGAGATCCTCGTTCGCTCCGAATTGGCGCGGATTGACGAAGATCGAGGCGACGACATGGTCCGCGCGCGCCTTCGCCTCGCGGATCAATGTCAGATGCCCTTCGTGCAGCGCGCCCATCGTCGGCACCAGGGCGATCGTTCCCTCGCCACGGTCGCCACCGTCTTCGCGCAGTCCTGCGATGGTGCTTCTCAACATTTCGAGCGTTGTCGCGGTTTGCACGGGGTCACCCTTCGGTTATGGCCGAAGCCGCCCCTAGCCGGACCGGTCGGGGCGCGACAATACTCGACGCACGAACACGGAAAGCAGCGCCCATTTTGTCCCAGCATCGCGCCCATCGTATCGTCTTCGCCAACGAGAAGGGCGGGACCGGCAAATCGACTACGGCGGTCCACGTCGCGGTAGCGCTGTCCTATCTGGGCAAGAAGGTCGCCGCGCTCGATCTCGATCCGCGCCAGCGCACCATGGATCGCTATATCGAGAACCGCGAGGCCATTCAGGAAAAGCGCGGGATCGAATTGCCGAGCCCGGTCTGCGAGGTGTTTCGCCACAAAACCGAACAGGCGCTCGCGCTGGCGATGGAGCGGATGGACGCGAACGCCGATTTCATCCTCATCGATACGCCCGGCCGCGACGATCCATTGGCGCGCGCGGCGGCGGAACAGGCCGATACGCTGGTCACGCCGATGAACGACAGCTTCGTCGATTTCGACCTGATCGGCCAGGTCGATGCCGAAACGTTCAAGGTCAAGAAGCTGTCCTTCTACGCCGAGCTGATCTGGGAAGCGCGGCTCAAACGCTCGCGCATGGGGATGGAACAGCAGCGGCGCGAATTGGATTGGGTCGTGGTCAGGAACCGCACCGGCTATACCGAGGCGCGCAACATGGCGCGCCTGGAAAAGGCGTTGGCCGAAATGTCCAAGCGGGTCGGCTTCCGCATCGCCAAGGGCTTGTCCGAACGCGTGATCTATCGCGAGCTGTTCCCCTCGGGGCTGACCTTGCTCGACAAGGGGCATCTCGGCGATCTCGGCACCAGCCACCTTGTCGCGCGGCAGGAGCTGCGCGGCCTCATCGCCAGTCTTCGCTTGCCGGGCGTCGGCCTGCCGGATGCGGGCGAGCCGGAAAAGGGTATCGCGGACAAGCGCACGCAGGAACGGGCGGCATGATGCGCTGGCTGGTGATCGCGGCGCTGCTGGCGATCGCCTGTCGCTGGCTGTTCGGCAAATGGCCGTGGGACTATCTGCGCGGTTCGACCGCGCGCGACAAGGAACTGGCCAGCGCCCGGCGCCTGCTGAGCGTGCCCGCCGATGCCGATGCGCCGCGTATCCGTGAAGCCCATCGCCGCCTTGCCGCGCAATTCCATCCCGATCGCGGAGGCAGCACCGCCCGCCTCGCCGAAATCAACGCCGCCCGCGACCTGTTGCTGAACCGGATCGATGCGGACCCTACGGAGCCTTCCTGAATGACCCACCAGTTCGATTCCACCGTGCTGCGCGAATACGATATTCGCGGGATCATCGGAGAAACGCTCGGGCCGGACGATGCGCGCGCGATCGGGCGCGGTTTCGCGACGCTGCTGCGGCGCGCGGGGGGCAGCAAGGTCGCGGTGGGCTATGACGGGCGGATCAGTTCCCCCATGCTCGAACACGCGCTGGTCGAGGGATTGACGGCGAGCGGCTGCGATGTCGTGACGATCGGCCTCGGCGCGACGCCGATGCTCTATTACGCCGAAGCCTCAAGCGAAGACGTGGATGGCGGCATTCAGATAACCGGCAGCCACAATCCCGCCAATTACAACGGCTTCAAGATGGTCTTTCAGGGCCGTCCGTTTTTCGGCGCCGACATCCAGAAGCTGGGCGAAATGGCCGCGACCGGCGATTGGGACGCCGGGGCGGGCAGCGTCGAGAGCCGCGAGATCCTGGGCGAGTATGTCGAGCGCCTGTTGATGGGCCTCGGCGATGTCGATCGCGCCGCGCTTGCCGATCTGCGCGTGGGATGGGATGCGGGCAACGGCGCCGCCGGGCCTGCGCTGGAAGCGCTCGCCGCGAAGCTGCCGGGCGAGCACCATCTCCTCTTCACCGATGTCGACGGCAATTTTCCCAATCATCATCCCGATCCTACGGTCGAGGAGAATCTGGCCGATCTGCGGGCGCTCGTCGCCGAGAAGAACCTCCATTTCGGTGTCGCTTTCGATGGCGACGGCGACCGGATCGGCGCGATCGATGGCGAAGGCCGGGTGATCTGGGGCGATCAATTGCTGATGATTTACGCAGAGGACGCGCTCAAGACCCGTCCCGGGGCCACGGTGATCGCCGATGTGAAGGCGAGCCGCGCTCTGTTCGAGCGGATCGCCGAATGCGGGGGCACGCCGTTGATGTGGAAGACCGGCCATTCGCTGGTCAAATCCAAGATGAAGGAAACAGGCTCTCCGCTGGCGGGCGAGATGAGCGGCCACGTCTTCTTCGCCGACGACTATTACGGCTACGACGACGCGCTCTATGCGGGCGTGCGCCTGATCGCGGCGAGCGCGCGGCTGGGCCGATCGGTGACCGAATTGCGCGGGGCCATGCCCCCCATGGTCAACACGCCCGAACTGCGCTTCCAGGTCGATGAAAGCCGCAAATTCGCCGCGATCCGCGAGGTGGAGGAGCGGCTGGCGAACAGCGATGCCGATGTCAACGGAACCGACGGCGTGCGCGTCTCGACGCCGGACGGATGGTGGCTGCTGCGCGCTTCCAACACGCAGGACGTTCTCGTCGCTCGTGCGGAAAGCGACAGCGAGGAAGGGCTCGCCCGCCTGATGGCGCAGATCGACGAGCAATTGGCACTGTCAGGGCTCGAACTCGGCCAGAGCGTTGGGCATTAGATTTAGAACGAGGGGGAATTTCATGAAGAAGATTGGTGTGTCGCTCGCGCTGGGCGTCCTTTCCCTGACGCTGTCCGCGCCCGCGATGGCGCAGGACATCGAGTTGGGAGAGATTGAGGGCGAGGTCGCCATCGACGATGCGGAAACCGACGGGGCGATGGACGAGGCCGCCGTGCTCGCGATGATGAGCGGGCTTTTCCAGGCCGAACCGCTGACTGCCGAACAGGAAGCGCGCCTTCCCGCCGCCACCGCCATCGTGGCGACAATGATGCCCGAAGGCTTCTATGGCGAGTTGATGCGCGACATGATGGAAAAGACCATGCGTCCGATGATGGCCATGTTTTCCGAGCCCGACTTCATCCTTGCCAGCAGGCTCACGCTCGATGAAGCGGCCATCGCCGAATTGGGCGATGCGGAGAAGAAAGAGCTTCTGACCATGCTCGATCCAGTGTGGGACCAGCGGGCCGACACCATGGTGAACGCCATCGTCGCGAATATGGGCGGCGCATACGCCGCGGTGGAGCCGCCCGTGCGCGCGGGATTGGCAAAGGCCTACGCGGTCCGGTTCGACGAAGCGCAGCTTGCCGACATCTCCAGCTTCTTCGCGACCCCGACCGGGGGCGAATTCGCGCGCCAGTCCATGGCCCTGTTCGCGGACCCCCAGGTCATGGGGGCTACGATGGAGGCTATGCCGGAAATGATAGGCTCGTTCACCGAGATGGAAACCTCGATGGAGGCGGCACTGGAAAGCCTGCCGGCGGAGCGGGACTATGCGGACCTGTCGGCGGCTCAGCGCGCGCGCATGGCCGATCTGCTGGGCGTGGAACCGGATGCGCTGGGCGATATGGTGATACCGCACGAAGAGGGCGAAGAGCCCGAAGCGGAATAGTATCGGCCTTGAACTTCGCGCCGGATGGGAGCGGGGCGGAACACCATGCCCCATCCGGCGCTATCTCTTGGTGAGCACCCCGCCGATACCGCCTGAAATCCCCCCGGAGATCGTCGCCTGGTTCGCTGGCCGCGATTGGCGCGTGCGGCGGCATCAGGCGGAAATGCTCGCGGCGAGCGATGCGGGTCGCCATGCCCTGCTCGTCGCGGACACGGGGGCGGGCAAGACGCTGGCGGGATTTCTGCCGACGCTGGCCGCCTTCTGCCCATCGCGGCTGGAGGGGGAGGCGCCTCCCGATGGGCTCCATACGCTCTACGTCTCCCCCCTCAAGGCGCTCGCCCATGACGTCCAGCGCAATCTGATCGCGCCGATCGAGGAGATGGGGCTGCCCATCCGGGTCGAAACGCGCAGCGGGGATACGCCGTCCGACCGCAAGAAACGCCAGCGCACCCGGCCTCCGCACGTCCTTCTGACCACGCCCGAAAGCCTCTCGCTCCTGCTGAGCTACCCCGACAGTTTCGACATGTTCGCAGGGCTGAAACGCGTGGTGATCGACGAGGTCCACGCCTTCGCCACCGGCAAGCGCGGCGATCTGCTGGCCTTGGCCCTGTCTCGCCTCCAGACGATCGCGCCCGCCATGCAGCGCGCGGCCCTATCCGCCACGCTGGCGAACCCGGAAGGGTTTCGCGAATGGCTCGCGCCGCTCGAAACCGGCGATGCGAGCGAGATCGACGCGGTCGCGATGGTGGAAGGGGAGGTGGGCGCGCCCGCGGAGGTCGAAATCCTCCTGCCCGACGAGGAGCGCGTGCCCTGGGGCGGCCATGCCGCGACCTGGGCGATCCCGCAGCTTTACGAGGCAATCAGGGCCAACCGCACCACGCTGATCTTCACCAATACCCGCTTTCTCGCCGAATATATCTTCCAGCACCTGTGGGATGCGAACGAGGCGACGCTGCCGATCGGCATCCATCACGGGTCGCTCGGCAAGGAAGCGCGCCGCAAGGTCGAAGGGGCGATGGCGCGGGGCGAATTGCGCGCGCTGGTCGCGACGGCCAGCCTCGATCTGGGGGTCGATTGGGGGGATATCGACCTGGTTGTGCAGATGGGGGCGCCCAAAGGCTCCTCGCGCCTGTTGCAAAGGATCGGGCGCGCAAACCACCGTCTCGACCAGCGCAGCCGCGCGCTGCTGGTGCCTGGAAACCGCTTCGAATTCCTTGAGGCGACTGCGGCTAAGGAAGCGGTCGACGAAGGGCAGCGCGATGGCGAGGAATTTCGCCCCGGCGGGCTCGATGTGCTGGCGCAGCACGTCATGGCCTGTGCCTGCGCCGCGCCGTTCGACGAGGATGCGCTGCTCGCCGAAATCCGCTCCAGCCTCTCCTATGCCTGGGTGGACAAGGAGGCGTGGGACCGCGTGCTCGAATTCGTGGCGACGGGCGGCTATTCGCTGCGCGCCTACGACAAGTTCAAGCGGATCGTGCGCGACAGAGACGGAACCTGGCGCCTCGCCCACCCCGAACAGGCCGCGCGCCATCGCCTCAATGCTGGCATCATCATCGATTCCGAAATGCTCGACGTGCGCATCAGCGCAGGGGGCAATCGCGGCGGGCGCTCTCTGGGCAAGGTGGAGGAGCGGTTCGCCGCCTCGCTCTCTCCCGGCGATACCTTCGCGTTTGCGGGCATGAGCCTCGAGGTGGTCAAGCTTCAGGATATGGAGATTCTGGTCCGGGCGTCGAAATCCTCCGCCATGATCCCCTCCTATGGGGGGCAGCGCCTGCCGCTGACCACGCACCTCGCCAATCGCGTGCGCGGCATGCTGGTCGACCGGGCCGGGTGGGCGCGCTTTCCCGACGATGTGCGCGAATGGCTCGAAGTGCAGGACTGGCGCAGCCAAATGCCGGGGCCAGACCAATTGCTGGTCGAAAGCTTCCCGCGGGCGGGCCGGGAATACACCGTCTATTACACCTTCGAAGGCTGGAACGCGAACCAGAGCTTGGGAATGCTGATCACCCGGCGGATGGAGGATCGCGGCCTCATGCCGGGCGGCTTCGTCGCCAACGACTATTCGCTGGCGGTGTGGGGTCTGAAGCCGGTGAAGGACCCGCTGCCCCTGCTGTCGCCCGATATCCTGCAAGACGAATTCATCGAATGGGTGCAGAATTCGCACCTTTTGCGCCGCGCGTTTCGCGAAGTGGCGGTGATCGGCGGGCTGGTCGAGCGCCAGCATCCGGGCAAGCGCAAGACGGGCAAGCAGGTCACATTCTCGACCGATCTGATTTACGATGTGCTGCGCAAATACGAGCCGGATCACGTCCTTTTGGAAGCGGCCTGGGCGGATGCGCGCACGCGGATGACCGATGTCGGGCGATTGGGCGATCTGCTCGACCGGGCGGGCGAGCAATTGATCCATGTCGAACTCGATCGGGTCAGCCCGCTGGCTGTGCCGGTCATGGTGATGATCGGGCGCGAGGCCACACCGCAGGGCGCGGTGGACGACGAATTGCTGTTCGAGGCGGAGAGCCTGGCGGGCGAAGCGATGCGGGTGGAGAGCCTGATCTGACCGTCCATTCGCGCGGCATGAAGGGCATCCAGTCGAAGCGTGCATCGTTTCACGGATCGCAAGCCGTTTCGATTTCGCTTGTCGGAGGCTCCGGGTCGCCCGCTTTCCCGAAACGGCGATGGGCCTCGATCCCTTCGAAGCAGAAGCCCGCTTCGGCGTTTCCGGTATCCTTGACCATCGCAAGAGCGCGCAAGACCGTTTCGTAGGGAGCGTCGCGGTCGGGGGCGAAGCGGAGGCCGGAAGGGCCCGATTGTTGCCGCTTGCGCTCCAGCTTCTCGCGAAGGCCTGCGAGGCTCGTCAGCTGCCCGTTCCAGACGATGGTGCCGATGGCGTCGATGGAGAGGACATCGACATCAAGCGGCGTGCCCGCGTTTTCGCCGGAAAGGCGATCAGCCGAAGGGAAAGGCAGATCGATTAGCACGGCATGGGCCGGATTGACATACACCCCCATCAGTAGGGTCGCGGCAATCAGCCATACCGATGCCAACGGTGCCAGGCCGAGGCGGCGGATCGGTTCGCCGTGATCGAAATTCGGTCGGGCGAACCGGTGGCGCCGCTGGCGGATGGCCGATCCGTCAGAACTTGCGATAGCGTTCGTTCCCGACGAAGCCGAACTTGGTGACGCCGCTCGCCTTGATCGTCGCGAGCGTGCGGGAGGATGCCGCGTAACTGGCATCCGCCGCCGGTTCGAACTGGAGCTCGGGCTCTACCGGGAGATCGCGTGACAGGCTCAGCAGCGTCGTGAGCTGACGCTGGTCGACCGCTTCACCGTTCCAGTAGAGCTGATCGCCGCCGTCGATGACGATCTTGTTCCGCGTCGGCTCCAGGTCCGGGAGCGGACACGTCTCGCAGGCGGTGGGGAGGTCGAGATCGACCGAATGGGTCGCGGCGGGGATCACCATAATGAACATGATGAGCAGCACGAGCAGAACATCGATCAAGGGCGTCGTGTTCATCTCGCCCATCGGCTGGGCGTCGGAAGCGGAAAGCGTCACGGCCATGCTTGGTCTCCCCTGTTTGTCATTATGAGATATCATAACGTCATATTGGGTGCAAACTTTTTGGGGTGGGGGTGGCACTGGGCCGAAGCTAGAGCTTTACGCCACGGGGTCGAAAACTTGCGCGATCGATTTCAGAGCTAGAGGCCGAGTTGACTGGCGGGAGCGAGCGTGGGGCCGGGCTTCCCCCTCGGTGGGGCGAACAGAGAAACGAGGCGGCCCCTAGCTCGTGTACGAGCCTTCCCGACTCATCGAAGATAGCCGAACGGGTCATGGAGGAACGAGCGGACCGGACCGGATGACGAGCAACAAAAAAGGCGGCCGAGGCCGCCTTTTCCGTGAGTTCTTGCGAAGCTTGATCGCTTACTGGGCGCCGACGCTTCCGAAGGTGCGGTAGCGCTCGTTGCCGACGAAGCCGAACTTGGTCACGCCGCTCGCCTTGATGACGTTCAAAACGCGGGCCGACAATTCGTAACTCGCGAGGGCTTCGGGCTCGAACTGAAGCTCGGGCTCGGGCACGATCTCGCGCGTGAGGTTGAGATTGCGAATGAGTTCCGCCTCGCTGAGCGTGTCGCCGTTCCACAGGATCTCGTCGGTCTGCGTGAGCACGATCTTGTTCTTGATCGGGTCGATCTGATCCTCGGGCGGAGGGTTCGGATTGGGCTGGGGTAGATCGATATTCACCGCGTGGGTGGCGACCGGAATGGTGATGATGAACATGATGAGGAGCACGAGCAGGACGTCGATCAACGGCGTCATGTTCATCTCGATCATCGGGGCGCCATCGTCCTTACCGCCTGACATTGCCATGATGGGTTACTCCTGAAACTCTTTGAAACGCGAAACCTGGGTCGGACGGATAAATCAGCCGTTCGGGTCGACCGGGTTCGAGATGAAGCCGACCGTGGGATAGCCCGCCGCCTGCACGTTGTAGATCGCGCCTGCGACACAGGACCACGGCGCGTTCACGTCACCGCGGATGTGCACCTGCGGGATGAGGTCCGGGTCCTGGCGGATCTGTTCCGCACCGCCGGCGCGCTGGACGATGGCGTCGAGGCGTTCGAACGCCTGGTCGTACAGTTCCTGCGAGGTCACGGGGGTGATGTTGTTGAAATAGACGCGGCACTGCCCGTCGCGCGAAGCACCGGCATAGCCGGGCTCACCGGCGCTGAGGCCGGCCGCATCGGTCGTGCTCACCGTGAGAAGCAGGTTCTCGACCTTGTCCTCGGATTCGACCGATTCGAAGATCGGAAGGCGAAGCTTCTCGATCGTCTGGATCGCGACCGGAACCGCGATCAGGAAGATGATCAGAAGCACCAGCATCACGTCCACGAGGGGGGTGGTGTTGATGTCCGACATCGGGGTCTCGACACCGCCGCCTACTGCAACCGCCATGGTTTATCCTATCCGTTGCGTTGTTTCATGGGTTCAGGAGAACCCCAAAAGGGTCCGGCCCTAGGACCGGAACGGGCCGATGCGATCCTGGCGATACGCACCGGCCCGTCAGACCGGATTACTTCCGGGTGGTCGTGGTCGTGGTGGTCGTGCCGGTCGTCGCGGGCTTGGAAGCCGTCGCCGTCGTGGCCGACTTCGCCGCAGCCTGCGTCGAGGTGGCGGTCATCACGGCCGGACGGACCGCGCCGTTCGAGCTGATGTTGGCCAAAAGATCGGTCGAGAAGCCCGACAGACGCTCGGCGATGCGCTTGTTGCGGCTCTGGAGCCAGTTGTAGGCAAGCACGGCGGGAACCGCGACCAGCAGGCCGATGGCGGTCATGATGAGCGCTTCACCGACGGGGCCGGCGACCTTGTCGATCGAGGCCGAACCGGCGAGGCCGATATTGATGAGCGCGCGGTAGATACCGATAACCGTACCCAGCAGACCGACGAACGGCGCGGTCGCGCCGACGGTGGCGAGGAAGGGCAGGCCGCCTGCGAGGCGCGCATTGATCGAAGCTTCCGAACGCGCGAGCGAGCCGTGCAGCCAGTCATGCGCTTCGAGGTTGTCGCCCATCTTGGTGTGGGTTTCGCGAGCCTTCACGGCATCGTCGACCAGCTGGCGCCATGCGCTGTTCGAATCGAGCTTCTTGGCGCCTTCGTCGAGCGTGTTGGCGCGCCAGAACTGCGAGCGCACATTGTCGTACTGGCTCATGATCTTGCGCTGTTCGAACAGCTTGGTGAACAGGATGTAGAACGAGCCGACCGACATGATGACGAGCACGGCGAAGATCGACCAGGCGATGATGCCGCCCTGTTCCATGGCTTCCAAGAAACCGAACTGGTTCTGGGGGGCAGCTTCGCCCGCAACGGCAAGAAGGTTAGTAATCATAGCGAGTTATCCTCTTGAAAATCGTTATTGCTGTAGCGACGCTGCATCAATCGGGCAGGACGTAGCGAATGGATTGTGTGGTCGTCGCGGAAATCGCATTCCCCGCGGCGTTCAAGGCGGGATTGTACCGTGCGTAACGCTGCATCCCGCGGCATGCGGCATCGTCCAGCGAGCTCGAACCCGAGCTTCCCGTCACCGAGCACGATTCGACCCGGCCGTTGGCGCCGACGGTGATCCGCATGGTCACGGTCCCCGCTTCGTCACGCCGCAGGGCGGCCGAGGGATAGTCCCCCTGGATCTGGGCTGCCCAGCGGCTGGCGTTCTGCGGCGACACACCGCGCGCCTGCGAAGGCGGGGGAGGTGGCGGCGGAGGCGCGGGCGGCGGAGCCGGCGGCGCGATCGGCGCGGGCGGCGGAATCCGGATCGCCGGCGGTGCGGGCGGCGGGATCGTCGTCTGCGTGCGGATGTCCGGCGGACGGGTCGACACGTTGACCGGCGGCGGCGGAGCCACTGGCGGCGGCGGCGCGGTATCCGGCTGCGGCTCGGGGGGCGGGGGCTCCTCCTCCGGCTCAGGCGGGGGCGGGGGCTCTTCCACATCGATCGTGGTTACGCGTTCGAGCACCTTGGTAGCAGCCTCATAGGCGAGGCCGGTGACGAGCGCGTAGCCTAGGGCAATGTGGATGAGGGCAACGATAATAATCGCGATTACGCGATTGCCGCTCATCTGTTGGTCAGCATAAGCCATTCGGTCGCATCACTCCATCGTCCGTACCGGGCGAACCCGGCGGCCATTCATTCGGGACGCCAAGCGCCACCCGAACGGTCGTATGGTTTTCCGCCGACATCCTTCCCTGTAAACCCCAAAACGACGATTATCGCATGAGGTTTCCGAAAAGGTCCGCTGCGGACCCGCCGGGGCAATTTTCTAACTTTCTCCCCGGACCGCCGGTTCCTGTAGCCATGGTGGCCGTAGGTCGCAAATGCTTTATCCGTTAACGCCCAATTCACCGCGAAACGCCTTGTCTGCGAGGCTATTGTTCTGCGAATTGAGAGGGCGCCTGCATGGGTTAGGCGCCGCGCCGTTCATGGCCGTATTCACCGCCCAAGCATTGGAACACGCATGACTTTTCTTCCCAGCGCCTTTCGCCACGCGATGCTCGCCAGTTCTTGTGCGATGCTTGGAGCCGTGGCCGTATCGGCCCAGCCTGCGATGGCTCAGCCCGCGACGGCCCAGCAACGCACGGTCGCAGCCGATACGGCTGTAGCGAGCGGACCGACCTATGCCGACCTTGTGGATCTGGCCGAGGGTACGCCGCTTGTCCTGAAGGCGCGCGTCAAGGATCAGGCGGTGCTGAAGCCGGAGCGCGCGCCGAACCTCGCGCCGGGCTTCGCGCGCCTTTATGTCGAGGCGCAGACCCAGGCCCTCTTGGCGGGCAATGTCCCGGTAGGCGAATCGCTGCGTTATCTCGTGGACGTTCCGCTCGATGCGAAGGGCAAGGTGCCCAAGTTCAAGAAACAGGACGTCCTCCTGTTCGCCCGGCCCGTGCCGGGGCGGCCCAACGAATTGCAACTTGTCGATCCCCGCGCCCAGCTGGCGTGGACGCCCGATCTCGAATCGCGCCTGCGTCCCGTGCTCGAACAGCTCGCGACGGCAGATCGCCCGCCGCAGGTGACGGGGGTGCGGGACGCGCTCTCGATTGCCGGGACGCTCGTGGGCGAATCGGAAACGCAGCTGTTCCTCGACACCGAGAATGACGGGCCGGTTTCGATAACGGTCGTGCGCCGTCCGGGGATGGAGCCGCGCTGGGGCGTGTCCTGGACCGAGATCGTCGACCAGGCCGCGCGCCCCCCGCGTGCGGGGACGCTGGAATGGTATCGCCTCGCCTGCGCCCTGCCGCGCGCTTTGCCCGCCGACGCCAATCTGTCGCGCGATGCTCAGAGCCGGGCGCGCGCAACGGAGGATTACGCGTGGGTGATCAGCCGCCTCGGCCCGTGCGAGCGGCGGCGCGATTCGAACCGGAGCTAGGGCCGGGGCAAGACAAACTGGTTCCCATGGCGCCGCGCGCTCGGCTAGGCGGCGCGCCATGGCCCAACCGTTTTCCCACCGTTTCCGCGTGCGCTATGCCGAGGTCGATCCCCAGGCGGTCGTCTTCAATTCGCGCTATCTCGAATATGCCGATGTCGTCGTGTCGGAATTCTTCCGCGCCCGCCGGGCCGAAGGCATGCCGGACATCGAATTCCACGTCCGCAAGGCCGGGGTCGATTATCTGCGCCCGATTCGGCTCGAAGAACTGGTCGAAGGCCGATTGCAGGTCGAGAGGATCGGCAATTCGAGCATGGCGATGCGGATCGAACTGCACGGCACGTCCGAAGAAAAGGGCGCGGACGATCTGCGCGCCGTAATCGCGCTCGTCCAAGTCCATGTCGATCTCGACAGCGGGGAGGCGCGGCGCATTCCCGATAGCCTGCGGCAGGCCTTCGTGCCCTTCCTCGGCGAATCCGCGAAGGAGACGGTCGATGCGTGACGTAGAGGCGAAACCGCTGCGCATCGCGCTGGCCGGATTGGGCACGGTGGGCGCGGGGGTCCTGCGCCTGCTGGAAACCAACCGCGCCGTCGTCGAAGCGCGCGCGGGCAGGCCGTTCGAGATCGTCGCCGTCAGCGCGCGGGACCGCCATCGCGATCGCGGCGTGAACCTGTCCCCCTATGCCTGGTGCGACGACATGACCACGCTGGCCGAGCGCGCCGATGTCGACGTGGTGGTCGAACTGGTCGGCGGATCGGACGGACCCGCGCTCGCGTTGGCGCGCCGCACGCTCGATGCGGGCAAGTCGCTCGTCACCGCCAACAAGGCGATGGTCGCCCATCACGGGATGGCGCTGGCCGAGGCGGCGGCGATCGGCGGCGGCGCGCTCAAATTCGAAGCGGCGGTCGCGGGCGGCATCCCGGTCGTGAAGGGCCTGCGCGAAGGGGCGGCGGCGAATGCGATCGAGCGCGTCTCGGGCATTCTCAACGGCACTTGCAATTTCATCCTGACGCATATGGAAAAGAGCGGCGCGGATTTCGGCGCCGTGCTGTCCGAAGCGCAGGCCAAGGGCTATGCCGAGGCCGATCCCGCCTTCGATATCGAGGGCGTGGATGCGGCGCACAAGCTCGCGATTTTGGCCGCGATCGGGTTCGGCGCGCGCATCGATTTCGGTGCGGTCTCAGTGACGGGCATTACCGAGGTGCGCGCCGCCGACATCGCGCGCGCCCGCACGCTCGGCTTCGTCATCCGCCTGGTCGGGATCGCCGATTGCGACCTGGCCGAGGACGGGACGCCGCGCCTGCTCCAGCGCGTCAGGCCCTGTCTCGTCCCGCGGCACCATCCGCTCGCCCATGTCGACGGGCCAACCAATGCGGTCGTCGCGGAAGGGAATTTCTCCGGCCGCTTGCTGTTCCAGGGCGCGGGCGCGGGCGACGGACCTACGGCGAGCGCGGTCGTCTCCGACCTCATCGACATCGCGCGCGGCGATATCGGCGCGCCGTTCTCGGTTCCGGTGGCGGAGCTCGCCACGATGGCTCCGGCCGATCCCGGGCACCGCGTGGGGCGCGACTACATCCGTTTCACCGTGCGCGACCGGCCCGGCGTCCTCGCAGAGATCACCGCCGCGATGCGCGACGCCAATGTCTCGATCGAAAGCCTGATCCAGCAGGGGCGGGACGAGGACGGGGGCGAGGTGCTGGTGGCCATGGTCACTCATGAGGGCCAGGAGCGCTGCGTCGCCAAGGCCCTCGACCTGCTCGAAGGATCGGACAGCCTTACCGCGGCGCCGCTGGTGCTTCCGATCCTGCGGGACTGAGAGCGGCCTCCCCATCGTCGGCGAAATCCGGCGGGGGCGGCAGGTCGAGCGTTTCGGCGGCCTGTGAAGATGGCGGCGGAAGGCGTGGCCCATCGCGTCCCAGGGGAGGCAGGCCGCGCGCGATCCGGTCCGCATCCGATCCCGGCGGCGCATCGGGAAGGGCGGCGAAATCGACCACGATCGCGGGCGGCGGCGGACATTTCTGCAAGCCCGGAATGCACAGGCTCCCCACGGTCGGCGCTCCGCGAAAGATCCCCGGCCCGGCGACATCGACCGGATCGGCCCCGCGCGTTTCGGCGGCATAGCGCTCTTCCCAGGCCTTTTTGTCGAAACCGTAGGCAGCGGTATCGTCCCGCGACCGGCGGCAGACGACGATCTCGCCCGAAATCAGCGTCGCCTCGTCGGTCTCGCTGCAATTTTCGAGCTCGCCTTCCGCATTCTCGCTGGCGATCTCCCGGCTTTGGGCGAGAAGATCGATCCGATCCGGAGGGCTCGCTTGCGTGGGCGGCGCGATCGGTTCGGACTGCTGGGCGGCGAGGGCGACGGGCGCGGCGAGAAACAGGCAGGCGATCGCGGGGAGCGGCATTCCTCGCCCGATCCGACGGAATCGAAACGGTAAGTGCACCAGCCCTGGCGCCGATTGTCTCGACAAGCCCATCCTCCCTGTCTACTCCGCCGCGCAAAGACCGCTTTGGGGACTGAACCGGCCATGAATTCGACCACCGACACTGCACGCAACCCGCTCGACCGTATCCTCGTGCTCGAGATGGTCCGCGTGACCGAGGCGGCGGCGGTCGCCGCGTCCAAACTCATCGGGCGGGGGGATGAAAAAGCCGCCGATGCCGCTGCGGTCGAAGCCATGCGCAAGGCCTTCGACGAACTCTACATGGACGGCACGGTCGTGATCGGAGAAGGCGAGCGCGACGAGGCACCGATGCTCTATATCGGCGAAAAGGTCGGCGGCGCGCCGGGCAAGGGGCCCAAGATCGACATCGCGCTCGATCCGCTCGAAGGCACGACCATCACGGCCAAGGCGGGGCCCAATTCGCTGGCCGTGCTGGCGGCGGCGGGCGAAGGCGACCTCCTGAACGCGCCGGACGTCTATATGGACAAGCTGGCGGTCGGCCCCGGCTATCCCGACGGGATCATCGATCTCGCCAAATCGCCGACCGAGAACGTCAAGGCGGTGGCCGAGGCCAAGGGCGTCGCGCCGGGCGACATCATCGTCTGCGTGCTCGACCGGCCGCGCCATGCCGATCTGATCGCCGAATTGCGCGCGCTCGGCTGCGGGGTCGTGCTGATCGGCGACGGGGACGTTGCGGGCGTGATCGCGGTCACCGACGAGGATACGACGATCGACATGTATATGGGCCAGGGCGGCGCGCCCGAGGGCGTTCTGGCGGCAGCGGCCCTGCGCTGCGTCGGCGGGCAGTTCAACGGGCGCCTCGTCTTCCGCAACGACGACGAAAAGGCGCGCGCGGCGAAATGGGGGATCGAAGATCTTGACCGCATCTATACGCGCGACGACCTGGTGAAGGGCGACTGCATCTTCGCCGCCACGGGCGTGACCAGCGGCTCCCTGCTCGAAGGCGTCAAATATCGCCGCGACGGCAAGATGACGACCGAGAGCGTGGTGATGCGGGCAAGCTCGGGCACCGTGCGCTGGATCAAGGGCGAGCATCAGGCGAAGTAGGCAGCGGGAAATTACTCTGCCCCGCCCAGTGCGCGACGGTCCTCGCACGCCTTCAATTAAGGAATGCGGTGGATCAAGGGCGAACATCAGGCGAAGTAGGCCGATGGGGGCAAAAACCGCCCTTATGTTGCAATACGATGTCGCTCGGCTAGGCGGGGCGCGAAACCGCGCTACGGAAGGATTCGCTCCCACATGAAGATCATGGCCGCCAATTCGAACCTGCCGCTCGCCCGCGCGATCGCGGCCTATCTCGAAATGCCCCTGGTGGATGCGGGCGTGCGCCGCTTCGCGGACGAGGAGATTTTCGTCGAGATCCACGAGAACGTGCGCGGCGAGGACGTGTTCGTGGTCCAGTCGACGAGCTTTCCGGCCAACGACAATCTCATGGAATTGCTGATCTGCATCGATGCGCTGAAGCGCGCCTCGGCGCGGCGGATCACGGCGGTCGTCCCCTATTTCGGCTATGCGCGGCAGGACAGGAAGCCCGGCCCGCGCACGCCGATTTCGGCCAAGCTGGTCGCGAACCTCATCACCCATGCGGGCGCCGACCGGGTGCTGGCGGTCGATCTCCACGCCGGGCAGATTCAGGGCTTCTTCGATATCCCGACCGACAATCTCTACGCCGCGCCGGTGATGGCCGCCGATATCCAGGCGCGCTACGGCGATCAGGACCTGATGGTGGTCAGCCCCGATGTCGGCGGCGTGGTGCGTGCCCGTGCGCTCGCCAAGCGGCTCGACAACGCCCCCCTCGCCATCGTCGACAAACGGCGCGATCGGCCCGGCGAATCGGAGGTCATGAACATCATCGGCGAGGTCCAGGGGCGGCATTGCATCCTGATCGACGACATCGTCGATTCGGGCGGCACGCTCTGCAATGCCGCGCAGGCCCTGCTCGATCAGGGCGCCAGCAGCGTGGCCGCCTACATCACCCACGGCGTCCTTTCGGGCAGCGCGGTGGCGCGCGTCGACAAGTCGGCGCTGAAGGAGCTGGTAATCACCGATTCGATCCGCGCCACGGACGACGCGATGGATTCCGACCGTATCCGCATCCTCACCATCGCGCCGCTGATCGGCGAGGCGGTGCGGCGCATCGCGGACGAAAGCTCGGTCAGCTCGCTCTTCGACTGATCGCAGCCTCGCTCGCGGCTACAATTCGGCCAGCGGATCGCGCCAGGGAGCGGGCTGGTCGGGATCGAGCCGCTGCAAGGCTTCGATGCGGCGCGACTGGCGGATTTCGAGATTGAGCAGCAGAAGCGGATTGGCCTCTTCGCGCAATTGGCGCGGGGTCCGGTCGAAGAAGTGGCGAATCTCGCGGATCTGGTGCGACTGGTCGTAATAGCGCAGCTTCATCTCTGCCTCTTCCTCGTTCTGCGCGACGCCGAGCAGCGCCGCCGCGAGGTCCAGCGCGCGGGCGCGGCGCATGACCTGTTTCGGCGTCAGGCCGTAAGCCTTGCGGACGACCCGCTCGACCGTGCGGGTCGACACGTCGTTCGCTTCGGCAAAGCCCTGCAAGGTGAAATCCGGCTGCGCGAGCGTGCAGGCTTCGAATGCGAGCGCGATGCGATCGGGACGGGCAGGCTCCACCGCCGCGAGATAGCGGCGAAATTCGCGCGCATAGGTGTTGTACCAGGCCTGCGGGCTGGCCGTGAAATCGAAAAGCGAGGCGAAATGGCCGCGACCGGTCAGCTGGTCGTAATCGAGCACCCGGTCGATCATCTCGCTTTGTGCCGGAGCGCTCAGCGCCTGCGCGCCTCCGAGGCCGAGATAGATGCTGATGACCTTGAACGGACCGTCGACGGTGATCGGCATGACCTTGCTCTGTGGCCCGAAATAGAGCGTCATCCCACGCTCTCCCGGCGCGAACACGCGCGGGCCGTCGGCGGTCTGAGCCGACCAGGTGCCGCCGTGAAGCACTCTGATCGCGGCATGATCGCTTAAGATGCCGCCTTCGAGAATGCCGCCCGCCGGCATGTCCGCATCGGTGGCGGCGAACCAGCTCAACCACGGTTTCAGATCGGCCTCGGGCGCGACGTTGAGGGCGAGGGCATTGCCGTCGCGCGCCCGCCCGGTGCGGCCGACCAGCGGCGCGGACGCGGCCCCATCGACCGTTTCGCCCTCCCGCTCCTCTTCCTCCGCCGCACGTCGCGTAGCCATTCCAACCCCCGTTAGATTACGCCAGAAAATACAAATTGTATCAGGGTTCCATGTGAAAGCGTGCGACCGCGTCAAGTCCATAAGTGTTTTGGTGTAATGCGACAGCGCTTACGGACGCGAAAAGGTCCCGGCCCACCGCGCATGGCTAAGGCCTGACCGAGGCCCGCCGCGCGGTTCGAGGCTTGTCAGCGCCGTGTCCGCTGCTAGGCGCGCATCATGGTTTTATCGCAGAACGCCGCCCCGACCGCAGACGATCTCGCCCTAGCGCACCGCCTGGCCGATGCGGCGGGCGCGGCGATCCGGCCCCTGTTTCGCGGAGATTGGGAAAGCGAGCGCAAGGCCGACAAATCCCCCGTGACCGAGGCCGATCGCGCCGCAGAGGCCGCGATTCGCGCGATCCTCGAAAAGGAGCGGACCGATGACGGGATCTTGGGCGAGGAATACGGCCTGACCCGCGAGACAGCCGGGCGGCGCTGGGTTCTCGATCCGATCGACGGGACCATCAGCTTCATGGCCGGGCGACCCATCTTCGGCACGCTGATCGCGCTGATGCAGGATGGCTGGCCCGTCCTCGGCGTGATCGATCAGCCGGTGGGGCGCGAACGCTGGGCGGGGATGGTCGGCGAAGGGACGACCTTCAACGGGAAACCCGTGACGACGCGCACCTGCCCGACGCTCGACGGGGCCGTGCTCGCCACCAGCAGCCCGCATTATTTCGGGCGCGAGGAGGCGGACGGATACATGAAGCTCGCCGGCGCGGTCGGCGGCAATGCGCGGCAGGCGACCATCGTCTATGGCGGGGACTGCTACAATTACGGCCTGCTCGCAGGCGGCCATATCGACATCGTATGCGAGGCGGGCATGGCGATCTACGACTATGCCGCGCTGGTTCCGGTGGTCGAAGGGGCGGGCGGCACCATGTCCGACTGGCAGGGCAATCCGCTCGATGCCGATAGCGACGGCACCGTCCTCGCTTTGGGCGATCCTGCGCGGCTCGACGACGTGCTGGAAGCGATGGGCTAGATCACCCGTAGCGGCGCGTCTGTTATGGCGTCCCGTCGGGAAGCTTCTTGAAGCGCGCGGTCGCGACGAAACCGTAAACGACCTTGGCCGTCACATCGAGGACCAGGATCAGCCACAGGCTGCCGACGCCGGAGATCATGCCGAGCCATTCCGGCCCGATCGCGAAGGCCAGCGGATAGATCAGCCATACCACCGTCAGGAAGATCAGGTTCGCGCGGTAGACGGTCTTCATCCCGCCACCCAGATCGTCGCTGACGTCGCACACCGGCTTCCACAGGATGTAGAGCACGCCCGCAAAGGCCGCACAGGACCAGGCGAACCAGACCAGCTTCTGCGTCGGATCGTCGGTCAGCGCGGCGACCAGGCCGGTCGCGATCATGATCACGTCGAGCACGATGGCGGGCAGGATGTAGGTCGAGTGGCGGGGATGCTCGTGCAGTCCGGTCAGGATCAGCCCGGCGAGCAGGATCGGGGTGGTCACCGACCAGTCGATATAGCGCGGGAAATAGATCGTCGTATCGCCGATCGCGATGACCCCGGTGCCGAGCGTCATCGCCAGATAGGCGGTCGCGGCGATGAAGGGGACAACGGAATGGAATTGCGTGTGGTGGCGGAACTCGCGCCGTTTGTCGCCGTGAAGGAAGATCGCGACGCTACCCAGGGACATGACGATGAAACCGATCAGCAGCGGTATTTGTTCGGGCGTCATGGCAATCTCTCCTGGGTCACATAAATCCGCAACGCGGAGTGTCGGGTTTGGTTGCGACAGGATGAATGAGAATTCCGCAAGAGGAGTTGCGCGATGCAGGATGGCAAGCAGACGATAGTGATCACCGGCGCGGGCAACGGGATCGGGCGCGCTGCGCTCATGCATTTTCACGGCCTTGGCTGGCGCGTCGTCGGTCTCGACCTGGACGAGGAAGCTCTAGGCGAATTGCGCGACACTCTGCCGGGCGACACGGCACTGCTTCTGGCCTGCGACGTCGGCAAGGAGAAGCCGGTCGCGAAGGCGTTTGAGAAGATAGCGGACTGGATCGGCGAGGATGCGATCCACTGCCTCGTCAACAATAGCGGCATTGCCGACCCGTATTCGGGCCCGCTCGAGGATCTGTCGCTGGAAAAATGGCAGGCCTGGATCGACGCTTCCCTGACCGCCGCTTTCCTCGTCAGCCGTTCCGCGATTCCGTTTCTGCGCCGGGCCGCCGGGAACGGCGACAGCGCGAGCGTGGTCAACATCTCCTCCACCCGTGCGGTGATGAGCGAGCCCGAAAGCTATGCCTATGCCTCGGCCAAGGGCGGGCTCGACGCGCTGACCCACGCCATGGCGGTGACGCTGGGCCCCGATATCCGCGTCAATGCGATCCGCCCCGGCTGGATCGAGACCGGGCCGTGGCAGAAGAAGGAGGACCGTTCGAACCCGGACCACCGCGACATCGACCGCGATCAGCACCCGGTGGGCCGGATCGGGGAGCCGCAGGACATTGCGGAGGCGATCCAGTATCTCCACGAGGCGGGCTTCGTCACCGGCCAGCATCTGAACGTCGATGGTGGCATGACGGTGAAGATGATCTACGAACATTGAGAGAGCGGGCATTGAGATGAGTGACAGGCTGAGGGGCAAGCGCGCGCTGGTGACCGGCGCGGCGCGCGGGATCGGCTTCGCGATCGCGCAGAGGCTGGCGGACGAGGGCGCCGAGGTGATCCTGAACGGGCGCGACGGCGATGCGCTGGCGGATGCGGCGACGCGGATCGGCGAACGCGCGCAGGCCTTGCCCTTCGACATAGCCGACGATGCCGCTACCGCCGCCGCCTTCGAGAGGCTGGGCGAGGGCGGGCTGGACATTCTCGTCAACAATGTCGGCCAGCGCGACCGCCGCCCGCTCGACGAACTGGCGCGCGCCGACATGGCAGCGCTGCTCGCGGTGAACCTCGTTGCGCCCTTCGATCTCGCTCGCCGGGCCGCCGCGAACATGCGGCCGCGCGGGTTCGGGCGCATCGTCAACATTACGTCTATAGCCGCCGAGATCGCGCGCGGGGATGTCCTTTATACGGCGAGCAAAGGCGGGCTCGCCGCGCTGACCCGCGCGCTGGCGGCCGAACTGGGCGGCAGCGGGATCACGGTCAATTCGGTCGCACCGGGCTATTTCGCCACGCAGGCGAATGCGGACATGGTGGCGGACGAAGACGTCGCCGCGCATCTCCAGCGCCGCACCGCGCTTGGGCGCTGGGGCCAGCCGGACGAAGTCGCGGGCGCGGTCGCCTATCTCGTCTCGGACGAGGCGGGCTATGTCACGGGCCATTCGCTCGCCGTCGACGGAGGCTATCTGAGCCACTTCTGATTTGGGCACTTCCGACTTGCGTTTGGCCCGTAAAACGCTATGTCGCGCGCCTTCACTGACACGTGATTCATCTGCCTGCCTGGCGACAAGGGCTGCCAGGGCCGGTTCGGACGTGTCTCTGCCATAGGAGATGAAAATGCCCAAGCTGAAGACCAAGAGCGGTGTGAAGAAACGCTTCAAATTCACCGCCACCGGCAAGGTCAAGCATGGTGTCGCGGGCAAGCGCCACCGTTTGATGAGCCATAATGCGAAGTATATCCGCCAGCGCCGCGGCACCGAAGTGATGGCCGACTGCGATGTAGGCCACATCAAGCAGTGGGCGCCCTACGGCCTCAAGTGAGGTTTCGGCTGCGCGGCTTCGTGGCTGCGCGCCTCTCCGGATCATAAGGATATACTGATATGCCTCGCATCAAACGCGGCGTCACCACGCGCCAGAAGCACAAGCGGCTCCTAGACCAGGCCAAGGGCTATCGCGGCCGCCGCAAGAACACCATCCGCGTCGCGCGCCAGGCCGTCGAAAAGGCCGGCCAGTACGCCTATCGCGACCGCAAGGTTAAGAAGCGCACCTTCCGCGCCCTGTGGATCCAGCGCATCAACGCCGCCGTCCGCGCCGAAGGCCTGACCTATTCGCAGTTCATGCACGGCGTGAAGCTGGCCGGGATCGAACTCGATCGCAAGGTTATGGCCGATCTCGCCATGAACGAAGCGGGCGCGTTCAGCGGCATCATCAAGCAGGCGAAGGACGCGCTTCCCGCCTGATTTGCTGAAATGAAAATCGAGGAAGCGCCATTCCCGCATATGCGGGGGTGGCGCTTTTTCGTTGTCCCTCCTAATCGAGCGCCACGATGAGCACCGAACACGAACAACAGGTCACCGACACGCTGGAGCGGCTGCATAAAGCCGACAGCGTCGATCAGGTCGAAGCGATCCGCGTCGAGGCGCTGGGCAAGCAGGGCTGGATCAGCCAGCTGATGAAGACGCTGGGCAAGATGTGCCCGGAAGAACGCCAGCAGGAAGCGCCCCGCATCCAGGGGCTGCGCACGCGCGTCGCCGATGCGGTGGAGGATCGCAAGGCGGTGCTGGAAGCGGCGGCGCTGGAAGCGCGGTTGGCGTCCGAAACGCTCGACCTGACGCTCCCCGCGCCTGCCACGCCGAAGGGATCGGTCCATCCCGTCAGCCAGGTAATGGACGAGCTGGCGGAGATCTTCGCCGATCTTGGCTTCTCGGTCGCCACCGGGCCCGAGATCGAGGACGACTGGCACAATTTCACCGCGCTCAACATGGCCGAAACGCACCCCGCGCGCGCCATGCATGACACGTTCTATTTCCCGGATACGGATTCCGAGGGACGGCGGATGCTTTTGAGGACGCACACCTCGCCGGTCCAGATCCGCTCGATGGTCGCGAACGGCGCGCCGATCCGCATCATCGCGCCGGGCCGCGTCTATCGCAGCGACAGCGATGCCACGCACACGCCGATGTTCCATCAGATCGAAGGCCTCGTCATCGACCGGGATATCCATCTCGGCCATTTGAAATGGACGCTGGAAACCTTCCTCAAGGCCTTCTTCGAGCGTGACGATATCGTGCTGCGCCTGCGCCCCAGCTATTTCCCCTTCACCGAACCCAGCGTCGAAGTCGATGTCGGGTGGAAGGACGTGAATGGCAGGCGGGTTCTGGGCGGCGATGGCGATGCGCCGGGCCATGGCTGGATGGAATTGCTGGGCAGCGGCATGGTCAACCGGCGTGTCATCGAATTCGCCGGGCTCGACCCGCAAGAATGGCAGGGCTTCGCCTTCGGCGTCGGCGTCGATCGCCTCGCCATGCTGAAATACGCGATGGACGATCTGCGCGCCTTTTTCGACGGCGATAATCGCTGGCTGTCGCATTACGGCTTCTCGCCCTTCGACCAGCCGACCCTTTCCGCCGGTGTAGGAGCGCGGACATGAAATTCTCGCTCGAATGGCTGAAATATTTCCTCGAAACCGATGCGTCGGTTCAGGAGATTGCAGCCACGCTCAATCGCATCGGCCACGAGGTCGAAGGGATCGAGGATCCGGCGGAAAAGCTCGCCGGTTTCCGCGTGGCGGAAGTGCTGACCGCCGGCCCCCACCCCGATGCCGACAAATTGCAGGTGCTGACCGTTTCCACCGGCGATGCGGAACCGTTGCAGGTCGTTTGCGGCGCGCCCAATGCGCGTGCGGGCATGAAGGGCGTGCTCGGCCTGCCCGGTGCGGTCGTGCCTGCGAACGGAATGGAATTGCGCAAGAGCGCGATCCGCGGCGTCGAATCGAACGGAATGATGTGCTCGGTGCGCGAGCTCGAACTGGGCGAAGAGCATGACGGGATCATCGAACTGCCCGCCGATGCTCCGGTCGGCGCGGCGTTCGCCGAATACAGCGACGTCTCGCCCGTCTTCGACGTGGCGATCACGCCGAACCGGCCCGATTGCATGGGCGTGCTCGGCATCGCGCGCGATCTCGCGGCGGCGGGGCTGGGGACATTGAAGCCCGTCACCGCCGAACCGGTCGGAGGCGAAGGGGCGGCGCCCGATATCCGTATAGAGGACGAGCAGGGTTGTCCGGCCTTCTACGCCCGCACCATTACGGGCGTGACCAACGGCCCGAGCCCGGCCTGGATGCAGCGCCGCCTGAAAGCCGCGGGCCAGCGGCCCATCAGCGCGCTGGTCGATTGCACCAATTACCTGATGCTCGCCTTCGGGCGCCCGGCGCATGTCTACGATCTCGCGAAATTGAGCGGCCCCGTCACCGCGCGCCGCGCAAAAGATGGCGAGACGGTCGAGGCGCTGAACGAGAAGATCTATACGCTCGATTCCAGCATGACCGTGATCGCCGACGACACGCAGGTCCACGATATCGGCGGGATCATGGGCGGTGAGCATTCGGGCGCGACCGACGCGACCACCGATGTCCTGCTCGAAATCGCCTATTTCGATCCCGAGGCGATCGGTGTGACCGGCCGCAAGCTCGGCATTGCGAGCGATGCGCGCACCCGGTTCGAGCGCGGCGTCGATCCGGCCTTCCTCGACGAAGGGCTGGATATTCTGACCAGCCTTATCCTCAAGACCTGCGGCGGGACGCCCGGCGCAGTGACGCGGGCGGGCAATCCGCCGGTCGAGCCGAGGCGGGTCGCCTTCGATCCCAAGCTGACCGCGACGCTCGGCGGCGTCGACGTGGCCGAGGGCGAGCAGAAGCGCATTCTCGAAGCGCTCGATTTCGAGGTCGCAGGCGATTGGCAGGTCACCTGCCCGCCGCGCCGCCACGATATCGAAGGGCCGGCCGATCTGGTCGAGGAAGTCGTGCGCATATATGGCCTCGACAAGGTCGAAAGCGTTGCTCTGCCGCGTGCGGAAGGCGTCGCCAAGCCGACCGCGTCTCCGCTCCAGCTGACCGAGCGCAGACTGCGCCGGGCGGCGGCGGCGCGCGGGCTGAACGAGGCTGTGACGTGGAGCTTCCTGCCGACGCAGGAAGCGCAGCATTTCGCCGACGGTGCGGATCTGTGGGTGCTGGACAATCCGATCAGCGAGGATCTGAAGGCGATGCGCCCCTCACTGCTGCCGGGCCTGTTGATGGCGGCCAGGCGCAACGCAGATCGCGGCGCCGACACCTCGCGCCTGTTCGAGATCGGCAGACGCTATTTCCGTGGGCCAAACGGCGCGAGCGACGAGAAGCCGACGCTGGGTGTCGTGCTGGCAGGCGAGAAGACGCAGCGCGGATGGAGCGACGGCAAGGCGAAGGGCTTCGATGCCTATGACGCAAAGGCGGAGGCGCTGGCACTGCTCGAAGCGGCAGGCTCGCCGGTCGACAATCTGATGGTATTCGGGGAAGCCGGTGCGCAGTTCCATCCCGGCCAGTCCGCTACCCTGCGTCTCGGGCCCAAGAACGTGCTCGCCCGCTTCGGTGCTCTGCACCCGGCGACGGTGAAGGCCTTCGACCTCGATGGACCGGTGGTCGCGGTGGAGATCTATCTCGACGCGGTTCCGGCGAAAAAGAATGCCGGGTTCGCCCGACCTGCCTATGCGCCGCCCGCCTTACAGGCGATCACGCGCGATTTCGCGTTCCTCGTCCCCGCCGATCTCGCGGCGGGAGATCTGGTCAAGGCGGTGCGCGGCGCGGACAAGCAGGCCATCGTCGATGCGCGCGTCTTCGACGTGTTCGCAGGCGCGGGCGTGCCCGAAGGCAGGAAATCGCTCGCCCTCGAAGTCACGCTCCAGCCTGGCGAGAAGAGCTTCACCGAGGCGGAGATCAAGGCATTGTCCGACAGGATCGTCGCCGCTGCGAGCAAGCAGGGCGCGGAGTTGAGAGGCTGATATGACCAAGACCGCATTCGTCACCGGAGCCACCGCCGGGATCGGAGAAGCCACCGTGCGCGCGCTCGTGGCAGGTGGCTGGCGCTGCGTCGCGACCGGGCGCCGCAAGGAACGGCTGGACGCGCTGGTCAGCGAGCTGGGGGCCGACAAGGTCCACGCCGCCGTGTTCGACGTGCGCGACGAGGCCGCGATGGATCAGGCCATCGCGGCGCTGCCCGGCGATTTCGCGAAGATCGACCTGCTGGTGAACAATGCCGGGCTCGCGCAGGGCCTCAGCCCCGCGCAGGAGGCCGATCTCGACGATTGGCAGACCATGATCGACACCAACGTCACCGCCATGGTCAAGCTGACGCGCAAGCTTTTGCCCGGCCTTATCGAGCGCAAGGGCGCGATCATCGCGCTGGGCTCGGTTGCGGGGAATTACGTCTATCCGGGCGGCAACGTCTATGCCGGGTCCAAGGCCTTTGCGAACCACTTCACGCTGGCGCTGCGCGCGGATCTTCACGGCACCGGCGTGCGCGTGACGAGTATCGAGCCCGGCATGGTGGAAACCGAATTCACGCTGGTGCGGACGGGCAGCCAGCAGGCGTCGGACGATCTTTATCGCGGTTCCGATCCGATGACGGGCGAGGATATCGCGATGATGATCAAATGGGTGGCGGAATTGCCGCCGCATCTCAATATCAATCGATTGGAACCGATGCCGGTCAATCAGGATTTCGCGGGCTTCCGCGTGGCCAGAGAGCCCTAGCTCCCCGTTATTCCCGCGATGGCGGGAATCCAGCAAGCGCCTTGACTGACCGCCCTTGGATCCCCGCCGTCGCGGGGATGACGACAGCAGAGACCTGATATGACTTCCACCGCCCAGAACTCCCGCCGTACCTTCGCCATCATCTCGCACCCTGACGCAGGCAAGACGACGCTGACCGAGAAGCTGCTGCTCACCGGCGGCGCGATCCATCTCGCCGGCGAGGTCAAGGCGCGCGGCCAGGCGCGGCGGGCACGCTCGGACTGGATGAAGATCGAACAGCAGCGCGGGATTTCCGTGACCAGCTCGGTCATGACGTTCGAGCGGGACGGGATCACTTTCAACCTGCTCGACACACCGGGGCACGAGGATTTCTCGGAAGACACCTATCGCACGCTGACCGCAGTCGATTCCGCCATCATGGTGATCGACGCGGCCAAGGGGATCGAGCCGCAGACGCGGAAGCTGTTCGAAGTCTGTCGCCTGCGCAGCGTGCCGATCATCACCTTCGTCAACAAGGTCGATCGCGAGGGGCGCCCGGTCTTCGAACTGCTCGACGAGATCGCGGACATGCTGGCGCTGGACGTGAGCCCCCAGGCCTATCCGGTCGGGATGGGCGGCGAATTTCAGGGCGTGCTCGATTTTTCGACCGGCTGCGTCGCGCGGCCCGAAGGTCCGTCCAAGGAGTTCAAGGGCAAGCGCGAGGCGGATGTCGAGCTGCCCGAGAAGGTAGCCGAGAATGTCGAACTGGCGCAGATCGGCTATCCCGAATTCGATCTCGACGCCTATCGCAACGGCGATCTGACGCCGGTCTATTTCGGATCGGCGCTGAAGAATTTCGGCGTCACCGAACTGATCGAGGCGATCGCGGAATTCGCACCGCCGCCGCGCCCCCAGCCTGCGGGCGAGGACAAGATCGGGCCGGACCATGACGAGGTGACGGGCTTCATCTTCAAGGTTCAGGCCAATATGGACCCCAATCACCGCGACCGGATCGCCTTCATGCGGCAGGTTTCGGGCACGTTCAAACGCGGCATGAAGCTGACGCCGAGCGGCCTCGGCAAGCCGATCGCGGTGCATTCGCCGATCCTGTTCTTCGCGCAGGACCGCGAGCTGGCCGATACGGCCGAGCCGGGCGACATCATCGGCATTCCCAATCACGGCACCCTGCGCGTGGGCGACACGTTGAGCGAGACCAACAAGGTGCGCTTTACCGGCCTGCCCAATTTCGCGCCGGAAATCCTGCGCCGCGTCCAATTGAAGGATCCGACCAAGACCAAGCAACTCAGGAAGGCGCTCGACGATCTTTCGGAAGAGGGCGTGATCCAGGTCTTCTATCCAGAGATCGGGGCGCAGTGGATCGTCGGCGTGGTCGGTCAATTGCAATTGGAAGTGCTCATTTCGCGCCTGTCGGCGGAATACAAGGTGGAGGCCGCGCTCGAAGCCGCGCCGTTCGCCACCGCGCGCTGGGTGTCGGGCGATGCCAAGGCCCTGGACCAGTTCGAAAGCTTCAACCGCGCCAATCTTGCGAAGGATCGCGACGGAGACCTCGTCTTCATGGCCAAGAGCCCGTGGGATGTCGGCTATCAGGAAGAGAAGAACCCGGAGCTGAAATTCTCGGCGACGAAGGAGCGATAATCGGGCGAACGGGCTTGCGCAGCGGCGCGGAGGATTTCAAACCGCTGGCATGACTCTCACCGGACCCACCTCGCAGACTTTCGTCTCGCAGCGCCTGCGCCTCAATTACCTCGACTGGGGCAATCCCAAAAAACCGCTGCTGATGCTCGTCCATGGCGGGCGCGATCATGCGCGCAGCTGGGACTGGGTGGCGGAGCACTTGCGCGAGGACTGGCACGTCGTCGCCTTCGATCATCGCGGCCACGGCGATTCGGACTGGGTAAGCGACGGCAATTACAACGTCCAGGACATGGTCTACGACCTTGCCCAGCTCGTCCATCAGCTTGGCGACGACGAAGTCACCATCGTCAGCCATTCGATGGGTGGCAATGTCGCGCTGCGTTATGCCGGGACGTTTCCCGACAAGGTCCGCAAGATCGTCGCCATCGAAGGGCTCGGCCCCAGTCCCAAGCGGCAGGAAGAGATGCGCGCCGATCCCTATCCCCGGCGCATGGCCGAATGGATCGAAAAGAAGCGCGCCGCCGCCGCCCGAAGCCCCCGCAAATACGAGAGCATCGAAGCTGCCTTCGCGCGCATGATCGAGGAG
Organism: Erythrobacter sp.; assembly: GCA_009993605.1. Taxonomy (GTDB): domain Bacteria; phylum Pseudomonadota; class Alphaproteobacteria; order Sphingomonadales; family Sphingomonadaceae; genus Qipengyuania. Next base: position 110,539 of record JAACTB010000010.1, on the reverse strand, counting down.
AATAGCTACCTCACCGAAGCGCAGGCCCGCCATCTGACGCTGCATGGGGTCACCCGCAACGAGGACGGAACCTATAGCTGGAAGTTCGATCCGCATCTGAACGTCTGGCATGTCGAGGATGTGGCGGACGAATTCCTCCACCAGACCTGGGCCGCGATCACCGCGCCGACCCTGCTGCTTTATGGCGCGGACAGCTGGGCTTCCAACCCGCAAGGCGATGGGCGGCTGGAGCATTTCGAAAATGCGAAAGTGATCGAGTTCGAAAATGCCGGACACTGGCTGCACCACGATCAGTTCGATCGCTTCATGCAAACCTTGCGCGACTTCCTCTGAGCGCGTGAAGCTCACATTCGCCAGCTACAACATCCACAAGGCCGTCGGCGTCGATCGAAGGCGCGACCCTGAGCGGATCATCGCGGTGCTGCGCGAGGTCGATGCCGACGTCATCGCCCTGCAGGAAGCCGATCTGCGGCTGGGCGATCGCGCCAGCGTGCTGCCCAAGGCGCTGCTCGACGACACGCCGTGGCGCGTGGTTCCCGTGGCGAAACGGCCACGCAGCATCGGCTGGCATGGCAATGCGATCTTGGTGCGGCGCGATATGGCGATCGAAAGCGGCGAGGCGCTGGACCTGCCGACGATCGAGCCACGCGGGGCGGCCTGCGCGGTGGTGCGACACGAAGGCGCGCGCGTTCGCATCATCGGCACCCATCTCGACCTCTCGGGTCTGCGCCGCCGCGCGCAGGTCCGCGCGCTGCTGAAATTCGTGAGCGAATGCGAAGGCGACTGCCCCACGGTCATCGCGGGCGATTTCAACCAATGGGGCCGCAGCACCGGCGCGATGCGGGAATTCGGCGATCGGTGGACGCTGATCACGCCCGGCGCGAGCTTCCCCAGCCGCAAACCGATCGCCCGGCTCGACCGGCTGGTCGCCTCCGCCGCGTTTTCAGTGATCGCCAGCGGCGCGCACCACACCGCTCTGTCAGCGATCGCGTCGGACCATCTGCCCGTGACGGCGACCTTGGAACTGCCCAATATTTAGGCAAGAGCCTATTCGTTAAACAAAGGTTATCGAAACCCGCCCGCGTAGTGTGTTGTTATTGCGCGGTTTAGCGGTTTGGCACACGTTTTGCTGCACTTGCGAGAGCCGGGATCGGGCCCGGCCTTTGACAAGGGGGATGCGCGACGTGAAATACATCATCGCCGTCATCAAGCCGTTCAAGCTCGACGAGGTGCGCGAAGCCCTCGGTGCGATCGGTGTTGCTGGCATGACCGTTTCGGAAGTGAAGGGTTTCGGGCGCCAGAAGGGTCAGACCGAAATCTACCGCGGCGCCGAATATTCGACCAACATGCTGCCGAAGGTGAAGCTGGAGATCGCCGCGAGCGACGATCTCGCGCCGCAGGTCGTCGAAACGATCCAGCAGACCGCCAGCACCGAGGCCATCGGGGACGGCAAGATCTTCGTGCTCGACCTCGCCGCCGCGACGCGCATCCGCACCGGCGAAACGGGAGACACCGCGCTATGAGCCGTATCGGAACCAGAGGGACCACGATGGTCCGCAAGACCTTCGCCCGCGCCGCATCCTTCGGTGCAGTCGCTCTCGCAGGGGCTTCCGCCGTGACTGCCAGCGCGCAGGAAGCGGTCGAAGCCGCAGTCGACGGCGTCACCGGATCGCCCATCGCGGGCGCGACCGTGGAAGCTGCCGCAGCCGTTCCCAATCCGGGCAACAATGCCTGGATGATGACATCCACCATTCTGGTCCTGCTGATGATCCTGCCGGGCCTCGCGCTGTTCTATGGCGGCCTGACGCGGTCGAAGAACATGCTTTCGACGCTGACGCAGGTGGGCGCCACTGCCGCGCTCGCCATGCTGATCTGGGTGATGTGGGGCTATTCCACCGCCTTCGGCCCCGAAGGCAACGCCTTCTTCAGCTGGGGCAACGCCTTCCTCACCGGCACGACCGCCGACAGCACGGCGGCGACTTTCAGCGACGAAGTCATCAGCGAATACGTCTTCATCAGCTTCCAGATGACCTTCGCGGCCATCACCGCCGCCCTCATCCTGGGCGCCACGGCGGAGCGGATGAAATTTTCTGCCATGATGGTGTTCGTGCCGATCTGGCTGACCATCGTCTATTTCCCGATCGCGCACATGGTCTGGGCGACCGGCGGGCTTCTGTTCGATGCAGGCGCGCTCGACTTCGCGGGCGGCACCGTGGTCCACATCAATGCCGGTGTTTCCGGGCTGGTGCTGGCCATGATGCTCGGCAAGCGTCGCGGCTATCCTGCCGAACCCATGCCGCCGCACAGCCTCGCGATGACCATGATCGGCACGGGTCTCCTCTGGGTGGGCTGGTTCGGCTTCAACGCCGGGTCGGAACTGGAAGCCGACGGTGTCGCCGGTCTCGCCATGATCAACACTTTCGTCGCCACGGCGGCAGGTGCGCTGACCTGGATGGTGATCGAGAAGCTGGCCGGCCACAAGGGCAGCGCGCTGGGCTTCTGCTCGGGCGTGATCGCCGGTCTCGTCGCCGTGACCCCCGCTGCGGGCAATAGCGGCCCGTTCGGCGCGGTCCTGCTCGGCATCGTCGCCTCGGCGGTCTGCTACTTCTTCGTCGCCAAGGTGAAGACGAAGTTCGGTTACGACGACAGCCTGGACGCCTTCGGCATTCACGGCATCGGCGGCGTGGTCGGCGCGATCGGCACTGGCATCGTGGTCCAGCCGTTCATCGGCGGCCCGGGCGATGGCGAAGTCGGTACGCTGGCGCAGGTTCTGATCCAGCTCGAAGGCGTGGTCGTCACGATCGTCTGGGCGGCAGTCGGCACCTTCATCGCCGGCATGATCGCCAAGCTCGTCACCGGCCTGCGCGTCTCGGAAGAGGACGAGGTCAACGGCCTCGACATCGCCGAGCACGGAGAGCGCGCCTACAACTGATCCTACCGAATTGGCGGGGCGGGGGTTCTCTCTCCTCTCTCCTATCCTTCTCCCCGCCAACCCTTGTTCCTCCTGCGAACATGAGACTAAGGCCGGAGCTCCCAGACGGAGTTCCGGCCTTTTTTTAAGTTTCGAACCGGCCTGCGCCGGTTCGTCCTCGGCGCTGTTCCCTCAGCTTCGCTTCGAGGCACCTGCGGGGCGGGCGCGTGCCCTTGCGGTCCGCTGGTCGCGGACCGGACCATTCCCAGCCTTTAGGCTTGGTGGCGGAGCTCGGACCCGCAGGGTCCGCAAGGGCGACTGCCCGCCCGCAGCGTCGTCAGGCGCGAGGATATCGCGAGCGCGGACGCGCGTGCGGAAAACAAAACCTTAACGCACGTTCCTTGGTGCCCGCGCTCTCGGCTTGGACCCCGACATCGAGAGCTACCCTCCCAGCCTCGTCATCCCCGCGCAGGCGGGGATCCAGCTAGCGCCGCTCCCGAAGGCCTGGACCCCCGCCTGCGCGGGGGTGACGGATTCTACGAGGCCGGGCGCACCAAAACGCGCAACTCGATTACCCCAGCGCGTCCTTAACGAAATCCGCGCATCTTTCGCCGATCATGATGCTCGGCGCATTGGTGTTGCCGCTGACGAGCCGTGGCATCACGCTGGCATCGGCGATCCACAACCCCTCGATCCCGCGCACTTTCAGCTTCGGATCGACCACGCTGTCCGCGTCCGAACCCATGCGGCAGGTGCCGACCGGGTGGTAGACCGTGTCGGCGCGGTTGCGGATGAGATCGTCGAGCGCCGCATCGTCGTCGAGATCGATAGGATAGCGATCCTTCGGGTCGAACGCCTGCATCGCGGGCGCATCGACGATCCGGTGCGACAGGCGCACGCCCTTTCTCAGCACTTCGAGATCGCGCTCGTCGGCGAGGAAATTCGGATCGATCACGGGCGCATCGCCTGCGCGCCTGCTGGCGAGCCGCACCGTGCCCCGGCTTTCGGGCCGCAGGACGCAGGCATGGAGCGAGAAGCCGTGGCCCTTCACCTTGGTCCGCCCGTGATCCTCCAGCATGGCGGGGACGAAATGCCACTGGATGTCGGGCGCGGGCGCATCCTCCATCACGGTCCAGAACCCACCCGCCTCGGCATAGGGGGTGGTCATCAAGCCGGTGCGATGGCGGCGATGCTCGATCAGCGCCTTCGCCATCCGCACCGTGCCCTTCAGGCTGTCGCCGAAAAATCCGTCATCCTGGCTCTCCCAGCTCGAAACGTAATCGATATGGTCTTGCAGGTCCGATCCGACCGCGTTGCAGTCCCGTTGCACGGTTATCCCATGCTCGTTCAGGTGATCGCCCGGCCCGATGCCCGAGAGCATAAGGATCTGCGGCGAATTGAACGCGCCCGCGCTCATCACGACACCGCCGCGAGCGCGCACGGTGCGCTGGCGGTCGCCTGCCGAATAGGTCACGCCGGTCACGCGCCCATCGTCGATCTCCACCTTCTGAACCGTCACGCCGATGCGGACATCCAGATTGCGCGACTTGCGCAGCGGCTCGACATAGCCGCGCGAGGCCGACCAGCGTTCGCCATCCTTCTGGGTCACCTGATAGAGCCCGAAGCCTTCCTGCTTCGCGCCGTTGAAATCGCGATTATGCGGAAGCTGGAGCTGCGTCGCGGCCTCGACGAAGGCATGGCTGCCGGGATTTACCGCGCTCTGGTCGCTCACCCACAAGAGGCCGGATGCGCCGTGATAGGCGTCGGACCCACGCACATTGTGCTCGGCGCGCTTGAAATAGGGGAGCACGTCGTCATAGCTCCACCCGTCGCAGCCGAGGGCCGCCCAATTGTCGTAATCGTAGCGATTGCCGCGAATATAGACCATCGCGTTGATCGCCGACGATCCGCCGAGCCCCTTGCCGCGCGGCTGATAGCCCCGCCGCCCGTTCAGCCCCTTCTGGGGCACGGTTTCGTAGCGGTAATTGATCTTGGGCCCGGTGAAGGCGAGCATTGCGGGGGTCTTGACCCCGAAAGTGTCGTTGCGCCCGCCCGCCTCCAGCAGGCAGACGCTGTACCCTGCCTCGGCCAAACGGCCTGCGACCGCGCAACCGCCGCTGCCGCCGCCGACCACGATGACGTCGAATTCGTCCATTTCATCTCTCCCTCTGGGAGAGAGGTTAGGTAGGCTTTCCCGTCTCGGCAATCGCGTTTTGGACTGCAACCTTGTTCGCGGCCTCGGATCGCGCGATCCAGTCGGCGCGGATCTGGTCCGAGGTCTGGCGGCTGCCGTCATGGCTCCAGCCGGGTTCGCGCAAAAGATAGGACAGTTTGTGCCGCCACGGCGCGCGGCGAACATCCTGAGCGATGCCGATCCATTCGTGGAACACCGCCCAGAGCAGGTTGAAACTGCCGAGCTGCCTGACGATGCCGTAGCGGATTTTTTCGTCGTCGCGCTCGGCCTCGAACGTGCCGAACAGCCTGTCCCAGATGATGAAAACGCCCGCATAATTCTTGTCGAGATAGCGGGGGTTGGTGGCGTGGTGGACGCGGTGATGGCTGGGCGTGTTCATCACCGCTTCGAACCAACGCGGCATTTTCTTGATCGCTTCGGTGTGGATCCAGAATTGGTAGATCAGATTGAAACCCGCGCAGATCGCGATCATTCCGGGGTGGAAGCCGAGCAAAACCAGCGGCAGCTTGAACGCGAAGCCCAGCGTCAGGAACCCGGTCCAGGTCTGGCGCAGCGCGGTCGAGAGATTGTAGTGCTGGCTGGAATGGTGATTGACGTGGCTCGCCCAGAACCAGCGTACCCGGTGGCCGAAGCGGTGAACCCAGTAATAGGCCAGATCGTCGAGCACGAAGCACAGCGCGAAGGCCCACCAGCTCCACCCGATGTCGAACATGCGGAACTGCCACGCCCACAGGAACAGGGCGAGAAAGAGACCGCCGGTCAGCAGCCCCGCCACCGTGCTCCCGAGGCCGAAGGCGAGGCTGGTAAGCGTGTCGCGCGGCTCGTACGCCTCGCGCCGCTTGCGCCACGCCCAGATCATCTCGATCAGAACCAGCGCGACGAAGCCGGGCACGGCGAGTTCGGTGGGCGAGAAATCCGGCATGGTCGTGCGATCATAGGCGCGCGATCGCGTCTCTCCAAGCTTCGGCATCGGCGATGGCGAGCCGCACCGCGCCGTAGCGCCGCTCGCCGCTGTCGACGATCAGCGCGCCGTTCTCGATCCGGGCGCTGGCATTTTCGCCAAGCAGGCGTCCGGCGAAATGCGACCCGTGTTGGCGAATCAGGAGAAGGCGATCGTCGGCATCGCGCAGCAGGGCGGCGCGGCCTTCGCGATCGCGAGCTAAGGCGACGGGCTCGAACCCGTCCAGCGCCTCACGGGCCGCCTCGCGCGCTGCGTTGTCGCTGTCCAGCCTGCGCTGCGGGCCCAGTTTGAGCGACCACGCCATACCCGCGAGCAAGAGGATTGCGAGGAGCGATCCGGCAAACCGCAGCAGGTCGGGCGGAAGTCCCACCGCTTGCGAAATCAGGATCGGGCGCGGGCTGCGAGCTGCTCCATTGCGGGTCTGACCGGCGAGACGTCATAGCCCGCCTCAGCCGCTTTGCCCGCCACCTCGTCGAGATCGCGACCCTTGTGGGCCTGAGCGAGCGCCCAGAGCAAGGTCGAGCGGGTGCCCGTCCGGCAGAAGCCGAGGACCGACCCGTCTGCCGTGTCGAGCACACTGGCCAGCGCTTCGACATCTTCGAGGCTGAAGCCGTTCGGCCCGATCGGGATCGCAGTATAGGCAAGGCCCGCTTCGTCAGCCGCCGCACGGATCGTGTCGCCGGGCGGCTGGTCCGGCACTTCGCCATCGGGGCGGTTGTTCACCACGGCGACGATGCCCGCCTGTTTCGCGCGCACTATATCGCCATCATCGATTTGGCCGGCGGCGAAGAATCCGTCGGCAATCGGTTTGAATTCGCTCATGCTGCGTTCTCCCTGGCGGCATTGGTCTCGGCGGCGCGCCTCTTCATACGGCGATTGCGCTGAACGATGTTGAGAATCTCGACTCCGACCGAGAAACCCATCGCCGCGTAGATATAGCCCTTGGGCACGTGGAAGCCGAACCCGTCGGCGATCAGCACCACGCCGATCATGACGAGAAAGGCCAGCGCGAGCATCACCAGCGTCGGGTTCTTCTCGATGAAGCGCGCCAGCGGATCGGCAGCGATCATCATGATGGCGACGGTGATGACCACGGCGGCGACCATGATCGGGATATCGTCGGTCATGCCCACGGCGGTGAGGATCGAATCGACCGAGAAGACGAGATCGATCGCCACGATCTGCGCGATCACGGTGGCGAAGCTGGCCTTTACCGCATCGCCGACCGTCGGGGTCTTGCCCGGCGTTTTGTCGAGAAGATCGCCCGAATTGTCTTCCGGCTCCATCGAATGGTGGATTTCCTTGGTCGCCTTCCACAGCAGGAACAGGCCCCCGACGAGCAGGATCAGGTCGCGCCCCGAAAAGGCGGTATCGAAGCTCGGCTCGCCATATTCGTTCGGCGCGCCCTGGATGCCGAGATCGAACAAGGGCGTCTGCAAGGTCACCAGCCAGCCGATCAGCATCAGCATCCCGATCCGCATGATCAGGGCCAGCGACAGGCCGATTCGCCGGGCGCGCTGCTGTTGATGCTCGGGCAATTTGTTCGACAGGATCGCGATGAAGATCAGATTGTCGATCCCCAACACCACTTCGAGCGCGATGAGCGTGAGCAGGGCGAGCCAAGCGGCGGGGTCAGAAAGAAGTGCCAGAATGTCCATGCCGCGCGAATGCCTTCCTTCGCCAAACAACGCAATCGCCAAGCGGAATGAAGGATCGGTTCCAATAGGAGCCGTCAGGATTGGCGAAAATGTCATAATGATGCGCGATTTCGTTCATCGGCGCTAAATCGTTCGCCTCTCGTTCGATTTGCCGCTATGGGGGAATCGATAATGGGGCGGATTTGCCTTTTCGGGCATGGCCGTCCCGCGCCGGTTCGCATTCGCGGCCCTCGATCCGGCGCACTCACGACGGGGCGGCGCAAAGGTATGTTTTGAATTATGGGTTACGATAAAGGCCGTCGACGGGGACGGGACAAGCGCGACGGTATCGGCGAAGATTACGATCCCTTCGGCGGCCCTCCGGGGGGCGGCTTCGGCGGTGACGATCGCGGCGGTTACGGCGGCGGCGGCGGTGGTGGCGGCTATCGCGGTGGCGGTGGCGGCGGTTACCGTGGCGGCGGCGGAGGCGGCTTCGGCGGTGACGATCGCGGCGGCGGTGGCGGCTTCGGCGGCGGCGGCGGTGGTTTCCGTGGCGGCGGCGGTGGCGGCGGCGGTGGAAACCGCATGCCCGCTCAGGTCGTCGGCACGGGCAAGGGAACGGTCAAGTTCTTCAACGCCCAGAAGGGTTTCGGCTTCATCCAGCAAGATGGCGGGGGCGAAGATATCTTCGTCCACATCAGCGCCGTCGAACGCGCCGGCCTCGAAGGTCTGGGCGAAGGCCAGGAGCTAGAATTCAACCTCGTCGACCGCGGTGGGAAGGTGTCCGCGCAAGATCTCCAGATCGTGGGTGACGTGGTGCCCGCCGGCAATGCCGGTGGCCCGCCCAAGCGCGAAGTGACCGGTGAGAAGGCGACCGGCACGGTCAAGTTCTTCAACGCGATGAAGGGCTTCGGCTTCCTGACGCGCGACGATGGCCAGCCCGACGCGTTCGTGCACATCAGCGCGGTCGAACGGTCCGGCCTCGCCGGGATCAACGAGGGGGAGCGTTACAGCTTCGATCTCGAGGTCGACCGACGCGGCAAGTACTCGGCGGTCAATCTGGTCCCCGCTTCCGACTGAGAAGCGGACCGGCCTGGTCCCGCTCCCGGTTTGACCGGGCAGGCGTGAGACCATAGAACGCCGAGCAAACGAGAATGGCGGTTCCTCTCGGGGGCCGCCATTTCTCGTTCGGGAGCCTATCCAACCAATCGAATTTTTACCGGAGAACCCCATGTCGATTTCGCCGCTGATGCCCGTCTATCCCCGCTGCGGCGTGCGCCCCGTTCGCGGCGAGAACTGTCATCTGATCGACGAGGACGGCACGCGCTATCTCGATTTCGCCAGCGGCATCGCGGTCAATCTGCTCGGCCATTCGCATCCGACCCTGATCGGCGCGATCCAGCGTCAGGCGGAAACGCTGATGCACGTCTCCAACCTCTATGGCAGTCCGCAGGGCGAGAAACTGGCGCAGAGCCTGGTCGATGCGACCTTCGCCGACACGGTCTTCTTTACCAATTCGGGCGCCGAGGCGGTCGAGACCGCTATCAAGACCGCGCGGGCCTATCACCAGCATGAAGACGGCGATGCCAATCGCACCGAGCTGATCACCTTCACCAACGCCTTCCACGGCCGCACCATGGCGACGATCAGCGCCTCCAATCAGGAGAAGATGCACAAGGGCTTCCAGCCGCTGCTGCCTGGCTTCGTCTATTGCGAGTTCGACGATCTGGAGGCAGCCAAGGCTTTGATCGGGCCGAAGACGGCGGGCTTCCTGGTCGAACCCATCCAGGGCGAGGGCGGCATCCGTCCGGCGAGCCAGGAGTTCATGAGCGGGCTGCGCGCTTTGTGCGACGAGCACGATTTGATGCTGGTGCTGGACGAGGTCCAGTGCGGCGTCGCGCGCACCGGCAAGATGTATGCCCACGAGCATTACGGGATCGAACCGGACGTGATGGCCAGCGCCAAGGGTATCGGCGGCGGCTTCCCGCTCGGCGCCTGCCTCGCCACCGAGAAGGCGGCGCGCGGCATGGGCTTCGGCACGCATGGATCGACCTATGGCGGCAATCCGCTGGCGATGGCGGCTGGCCAGGCCGTGATGGACACGGTCGCCAATGAAGAATTCCTCGCCGAGGTGACGGCCAAGGGCGAACGGCTGCGGGCCCGGATCGAACAGTTCATCGGCAATTATCCCGACCTGTTCGATTGCGTGCGCGGCATGGGGCTGATGCTTGGCATTCGCATGAAGACGGAAAGCCGCCCCTTCTTCGTCCACCTGCGCGACAATCATAAGCTCCTGACCGTGGCAGCGGGCGATCAGACCTTGCGCGTCCTCCCCCCGCTGGTCGCGGACGAGGCCGAGTTCGACGAATTTCTCGACAAGCTTTCCGCCGGCGCGGCGAGCTACCATCCGGCGGAAGCTGCATGACGGGGGGCATGACCGGCGACGCACTCGACCTTGCGCCCTCCGTGCGCAAGTTCCTCGACCTGTCGGATGCGGGCGGGAACGCGATTGCCGCGATGATCGGCGATGCGGTGGATCGCAAGGCGGCGCGCGCGGGTTGGCCGAAGGGGAAGCCCGATTCGGATGCACCCCTGGCGGGTTATGTCTTGGGAATGATCTTCGAAAAGGCCTCCACCCGCACCCGCGTCAGCTTCGATATCGGGATGCGGCAATTGGGCGGCAGCGCGCTGATCTTAGATGCGGGTACCAGCCAGCTTGGTCGGGGCGAGAGCATCGCCGATACCGCGCGCGTGCTCAGCCGGATGGTGGATGCGATCATGATCCGCACCGACGATCATGCCAAGGCTGAAGAACTTGCCCACCACGCCCATGTCCCCGTCATCAACGGCCTGACCGACCGTTCGCATCCCTGCCAGATCGTCGCCGACCTGCTGACGCTGGTCGAACACGGAAAGGCTCTGCCGGGCCTTGAGCTCGCTTGGTTCGGAGACGGTAACAACGTGCTCCATTCGATCCTGGAGGCGGCGGGGCTGATGAAGTTCAACGTCCGCGTGGCCACGCCGCAGGGCTACGAGCCGGAAGCGGAGTTCGTGGAGATGGCGCGCGCGGGCGGGGCCACGATTTCGCTGACGCAGGACGCCCGCGCGGCGGCCGAGGGCGCGGATGTGCTGGTGACCGACACCTGGATCTCGATGGGGCAGGACCACGCAGAGGCCAAGCTTGCCGCAATGGACCCCTTCCGAGTCGACGCCGCCCTGATGGGCGCGGCGAAATCCGATGCGCTGTTCCTGCATTGCCTTCCCGCCCATGTCGGCGACGAGGTTAACGAGGAGGTTTTCGAAGGATCGCAATCGGTGGTGTTCGACGAGGCCGAGAACCGGATCCATGCGCAGAAATCCATTTTGCGCTGGTGTTTCGGCCAGATCTGAAGCGGGTTTGCGTGTCGGTCTTCCCAGCGGCGGGATCGGTCACCATATGGAGTGGATGACGGATAAGACCCCCGCTCCCAAGCCTACCCCAAACCCTGCTGACAAACCCGCGCTGCCCGAGATTTTTGCCGGTCAGGTGCTCGGCTTCATGATCCCGTCGCAACACGCGCGCGGCCGCGCCGTGCGGCTGGACGCTGTCCTGGACGAGATCCTCTCGGCGCATGATTACCCGCCGCCGATCAAGCACTTGCTGGCAGAAGCATTGGTGCTGATCGCGCTGATCGGATCGCTGCTGAAGGATGAAGGCGCGCAGGTCACGATGCAGGCCCAGACAGAGGCCGGCCCGGTGAGCCTTCTCGCCTGCGACTACGAAGACGGCGATCTGCGCGGCTATGTCGATTTCGACGCCGATCGCCTGACCGAGCTGGGTGCGAACCCATCGCTTTATGCGCTATTCGGGAAAGGCTATCTGGCGCTGACCTTCGATCTGCCGGGCGAGCGGGGCCGGTATCAGGGCATCGTGCCGCTCGAAGGCGATAGTCTGGCGGATGCCTGCCAAAGCTATTTCATCCAGTCCGAACAGGTCCCAACGCTCATCCGCGTGGCGATCGCGTCGGGAACGGATGGATGCACCGCAGCGGGTCTGCTCGTACAGCACCTTCCCGATGGCGAGGAAGGGCGCGAACGCCTCCATGTCCGGCTGGACCACCCGGAATGGGAACATGTCGCGGTGATGGCCGGATCGATCAAGCACGAGGAATTGCTCGACCCGGCGCTGTCGATGGATGCGATCGTCTGGCGGCTGTTCCACGAAGAGGATGAGGTGCGCGTGACGCGCGGCCCCATGCTGGCGCGCGGTTGCCGCTGCACGGCCGAGCATTACGAGAAATTGCTGTCGCGCTTTCCCGAAAGCGATCGTCAGGAGATGCGCAACGAGGACGGGATCATTCTCGTCGATTGCGCATTCTGTTCGCGGAGCTTCCCGATCGCGGCCTGACGGCCTGTCGAAGCGAGAGGCTTTTTCATCGATCGAGAGGACAATCGACGCGATTTCGCCTACAATGGTGGGGTGGTCGCGGCTTGGAGAATGGCCATGGCCAAACCTTTGCGCATTCTTGCCACCTGCGGAGCGCTGACCCTCGGCCTCGTGACCGGGGCAATGACATTCGCACCTGCTACGGCGCAATCATCGCTCGGCATGTTGTCGAAGCTCGAGCGCGGATTGTGGGAGATCAGTACCCGCGGCGGCAGGTCGGTGCGCTCGATCTGCGTGCGCGACGGGAGCGAGCTGGTGCAACTCCGGCATCGCGGTGCAGCCTGCAATCGCTTCGTCGTAGAAGACGCTGCGAACGAGATCACCGTCCAGTACACCTGCCGGGGCGATGGATACGGGCGCACGCATATCCGGCGCGAGACGAATGCACTGGCTCAGATCGACAGCCAAGGGATCGAAGGGGGCAGGCCGTTCCAATTCGCTGTGGAGGCAAGGCGCGTCGGTTCCTGCCGCTGAGGCTTGTCGCCGCGGTCCCACCGGCCTAGCGCCGCCTTTATGACCGATAAGTCAGACAATGCGAAAGCCGCCGTGATCCTCCTTTCCGGCGGGCTCGATTCGATGGTCGTCGCCGCCCTGGCGCGCGAGCAGGGTTACGCGGTACACGCGCTCAGTATCGATTACGGACAAAGGCACCGTCGCGAGCTCCAGTCCGCACGCGATATCGGCAGGCGCTTGGGCGTCGCTCGTCACGTCGAACTGCCGCTCGATTTGCGCCAATTCGGCGGGTCGGCGCTGACCGACGATATCGCCGTGCCGAAAGCGGGGGTGGAGGACGATACGATTCCCGTGACCTATGTCCCGGCGCGCAATCTCGTTTTCCTGGCCCTGACCACAGCCTTCGCGGAGGCGAGCGCCGCCAGCGACATCTTCATCGGAGTGAACGCGCTCGATTATTCCGGCTACCCCGATTGTCGCCCTGAATTCATTGCCAGCTTCGCCGAAACGGCGCGGTTGGGAACGAAGCAGGGCGTCGAGGGAAGGCCCTTCACGATCCACGCGCCGCTGCAATTCATGACAAAGGCCGATATTGCGCGCGAGTGCCACAGGCTCGGCCTCGATCCGGCATGGAGCTGGTCATGCTATGATCCCGCGCCCGAAGGGATCGCCTGCGGCGTATGCGATTCCTGTCGCTTGCGGCGAAAAGGCTTTGCCGAGGCGGGCCTTAACGATACCACGCCCTATAAACAGGGCATGACGGGATAGGGAGAGAAGGCTTGAGCAAGATCGAAGAGGTCGTTCAGCCGGAAAAAGCGCCAGTCGATCCGAACGCCAAGGTTCCGTCGTACAGCTGGTATGCGCTGGGCGTGCTGGTGCTGGTCTATGTGCTGAATTTCATCGATCGGCAGATCCTCTCGATCCTCGCCAACGACATCAAGGCCGATCTGGGAGTCGCGGACGACTATCTCGGCTTCCTCTACGGCACCGCCTTCGCGGTCTTCTATGCCCTGTTCGGTATTCCGCTCGGCAAGCTGGCCGACAGCTGGAAGCGCGTTCGCCTGATGGCTGTGGGCCTGACCTTGTGGTCGGCCATGACGGCGTTGTCCGGCTTCGCCAAGAACGCGGGCACTTTGACGGCGGCGCGGATCGGCGTGGGCGTGGGTGAAGCGACCGCCAGCCCCTCGGCCTATTCGCTGATTTCGGACTGGTTCCCGGCTCGCCTGCGGGCGACCGCGCTCGCGATCTATTCCTCCGGCCTTTATATCGGCGGCGGCATCTCCATCTGGATCGGCGCGCTGGTGGTGGAGAACTGGAACGCGGCCTATCCCGATGGCGGGCCGCTCGGCCTTGCGGGATGGCAGGCGGCGTTCCTTTCGGTAGGCATTCCAGGCCTGTTGCTAGCCTTGTGGGTCATGACCCTTCGCGAACCGGTCCGCGGCGCGATCGACGGAATGCCCACGCCCGAAAATCCGCACCCCTTCAAAGGCTTCGTGGAAGAACTGTTGCAGGTTATCCCGCCCTTCACTCTGGTGGGTGCCGCACGGCGCGGGATGGGGGCTTTGGCCATCAACGTGGTCGCGGCGATCGGTTTCGGGGCCTTGGCGGTGGGACTTTCGCGGCTGACGGCAGGCGCAACCTCGTCGCTCGTTCCCGGCGTCGCCGACCAGTGGCTGTTTCTCGGCGTCGGCTATTACGCTGTCTTCAGCTGGGCCGTCGCGCTGCGTTCACGCGACCTGCCGACCTTCCGCCTGACCTGGGGCTCGTCAGCCTTCATGACGGTGGTGCTGGGATACGGAACGGTCGCCTTCATGTCCTACGCCGCCTCGTATTGGGGTGCGCCCTACGCAGAGCGGAATTTGGGTGCGGCGAAGACCGAGCTGGGATGGCTGTTGGGGATGCCCGCCGCACTGGCCGGTTTTCTCGGCGTGATCCTGGGTGGGCGAATGGCCGATTACCTGCTCGAACGCTTCCCCAATGGGCGCGTCATGGTGATCCTCTTCGGCCTGGTCGTCTCGATCCCGCCGGTGGCGGTCGCCTACACGACCGATAGCCTGCCCGTGTTCTATATCGCGAGCTTCCTGGCGCAGATGATCTCCGCTTCGGCGCTCGGCGCCGCGGCGGCGAGCAGCCAGGCGCTGGTTCTGCCGCGAATGCGCGGCATGGCGACGGCGATCTTCTTCCTGTCGACTACGCTCATCGGGTTGGGGATCGGGCCCTTCCTTGCCGGCTATGTTTCGGCAGTCAGCGAAGGTGGGTTGAGCACTGGGATGCTGACGACTCTCTTGGTCGCGCCGATCGGTCTCGTCATGCTGTTGCTGGCGCTCAAACTCGTCCCGGCAGCGGGGTCAAGCGTGGTGGAGCGGGCACGCGAAGCGGGCGAGGCGGTCTGAGACCACCTCGCCCGCTCGGTTCGCTGAACTAGTTGACTGAAACCATCAGCTACGGACAAGAACGCCGCAGGCGACGCGCGATCCGGCATCGCCCGCCGGATCGGAGCGGTAATCGTCAGGCCCGGCATGGATCATCACCGCCGTACCATCGGCGTCGAAGATCTGCGCCAGCGCATCGGCGCGTACGTTCGGGACTTCGACCGTAGCGGTCACCGTTCCATCGCTGCCGACCTGAAGATTGGTCAGATCGCCGAGATGCGGCCCCTGCGCCGACAGGCGCCCATGGCTGCGATCGCCGGGATTGAGGTGGCCGCCCGCGCTAGTGAAGTCCGGCGCGTCGCAGCGTCCGGTCGTGTGCAGGTGGAAGCCATGGGCGCCGGGGGTGAGCCCGCGAGCCTGCACCATCATCGAATAGCCGTCGTCCGAGCGCATCAGCATCGCCGTCCCGGCGGGACTTCCGTTGGCGAGGGCAAGATTGGCCGTTCCGACCGTATCGCCCGCCATGGCGCCGGTATCGGACATGGTGGTGCAGGCGGCGGTTCCGGCCAGCAAGAAAAGGCTTCCGGCGAATGCGGCGAGGGGGCGTATCGTCATGGTCGGTGCTCCGTATCGGGTGAATAAAGCGCGCGATTTGCGCAAGCTTACCCGGAAGCAACGAAAAAGGGGCCGGATTGCTCCGACCCCTTAATCATTTCAACGCTGAGCGTTGGACTTACATGCCCGAACCCGGACCGTAGGTCACTTCCACGCGGCGGTTCTGCAGCTCACGGACGCCATCGGCGGTCGGAACGCGAAGCTGCGTTTCACCGAAGGCTTCGCTGCTGATGCGGCCACCCGGGACGCCACGCGCCGTCAGGTAATCGCGAACCGAGGAGTTACGACGCTCGGCCAAGCCGATATTGTACTGCGCCGAACCCGAGGTGTCGGTGTGGCCCGCCAGCATGACCGAGGCCATGCCGCAATTGGCGTATGCCGAAACCGCGTTGTCGAGAATCGTGGCCGCTTCCGGCGTGATGTCCGACTTGTCCCAGTTGAAGAAGACGATGTACGGACCCGACTCGCACTGCGCGACCGGCGGCGGCGGCGGGGGAGGCGGCGGCGGCGGCGGCGGGGGCGGCGGCGGGGGAGGCGGCGGCGGAGCCACTACTTCCGGAGCGCCGAAGTTGTAGGTCAGCGTGCCCATCAGCGAGTGCGAACGGACATCGTCCTGGAAGGAACGACCCAGAGCGTCCGTCAGAAGGACGTTCTCGGCGGTGAACAGGCGATACTTCAGACCGACATCGATGTTTTCAGTGAGCGGAGCGCGGACGCCCGCAAGGATCTGCCAAGCGAAATCGGTATCGGAATCGTCGATCCCGGAAGGGCCGCTCTGCGCGATGCGCGCGTCGAGGCCGGTACGGGCAACGCCGACACCACCGCCGACAAAGCCCTGAAGACCGTCATCCGGACCGAAATCGGCAAGACCGTTCACCATGAACGCGAGCGAATCGATCTGGCCGCTGGCCGGATAGACGCCCGCACGAGCACGAGTTGCCGTGGCGAGGAAGCCGGTGTTGCCGACAGTGACCTGATCGATATTGGCTTCAGCGTAACGCGCTTCGGCTTCGATGCGAACCGGGCCGAAATCGTAACCGACGAAGCCGCCGGCGTCGAAGCCGTAGTCGTAGTCGATGCTGGTGACGTCGCCAGTGGCGCCGATATCGAAATCCGTGTCTTCGACGATCATCGGACCTGCTTCCACGCCGACGTACCAAGCGCCGTCACGTGCAAGGGCAGGCGATGCAAGGGCCGTAGAGGCCATCGCCATTCCTATGACGAGTTTCCGCATTATAAAATTCCCCTTATTGCGAATTTAAGCCACCGAGTGGCGGGTTATCTAACTTTTCCCCTCACGGGTGGCAAGCCGGACGTAGGCGGGAACTGTTGCAAGATAGTCGCTAAACCGCGCCAGTCCTTTACAATTCGGTCGAAATGTCCGTCTCGGTAGCTGCAAACGAGCCCTGCCTATTCAAGTTCCCTCAATTCGCGGGGAGAATACCGAGGCTGCGCAGACAGAGTAAAAGTGTTGCAATAGTGCCACGCGCTTCGATGTCGATAGTCGAACCTCCGGCGGGATCGGGGATCGATTGCGGATCGCTCCAGCCATCGCGCCAGAGCCTTATGGCGGCCTCTTCCCTGTCATAGATTCGCATTCCCTCGTAAGGCGTCTGAAAGACCCAATGGGTTTCCTGGGAGATGGCGAGGCAATTCTCCCGGCCGCTCCACTCTTCGCTTGCGGGCGCGACGACCAGATACGTGTCGCCAGCCGCATGGCTGGGAGGCGGCGCCGCACGACTTGCCAGGACCACCGGCTGCGCCAGCGCGTCGAGGCGCGCGAGGGCCTCGTTCACGAAAATCTCCTTCTGGGCCTGGCCCGGGTAGAGCAGGGGCAGCGCATGGCGCGGGGTGCGCGCATCGAGCGCGATCGGATCGGTCATCGGGAAAGTCCTTCGTTCAGCCGATCAGGCGAGGGTTTTCAGCGCGAGCGGGCGGGATCGGGCGACAGTGCCGACCTGTCGGACCCATATGACCCCGCCCGGCAAAGCTGCGGCGAGAGCGGCACGTTCGGATCCGGTGATCGTGAGCGCGGGCGTCGCGGTTTGCCACAGCGCGATCGGTGCATCGATTGGTCCCACACCGACTTCGTAAAGTTCGCTCGCTTCGACGAGGGGAATTTCGCTTCCCTCGCTCCAGCGCCAGGCGCCACGAGCCCGGCGCGTCCATTCAAGCGCCAGCCCGCCATCGGTTGCTGACGTGACGCGAGGATGGACGGGGGAGGGCGGAGCCGCACCCGAGCCGCGTGCGCGGATCGGTGCATAGACGGGATCGTCCTCCGCACTGCCGATCGCCGCGAGCCGCGTGATGGATGCGACCTGCTCTGCTTCCAGCGAAATTATCCGCTCGTCGAGCAGCGCCATCGGCGTTCCCGCTTCGTGTCCGAGGCGCGCGACATGCTCGGTTCCAAGGCGCCCGCGCAGCAATCCGGTCAAAGCCCAGCGTCGGGGACCGGTTTGCCGCGCATCCACGAACTGCACGACCTCTTCGCCAAGGATCAACCGGTTCCGGCCCAGTGCGACCGCTGCCATGCTGGTCGGAGCGAGCACCATGTCTACGCTGACCAGTTCGAGCACCAGCGGCGCTCCTGTCTCGACCATCAAGGCCGGCGATCCGCGCAGCGGCTCCACCAAAGTGCCGACCACTGCCGGCGGACCGGCGCCGGGGCCGAGAGGGACCAGCGTCCCCGCACTATCGGCGTAGAGCGCGGCGCCGGCCCAACGACCTTCGCTCGCGCTGAGCGCCACTTGGACGCTGCCGGTGTCCGGCGGCCCGTGGCCGTCCCAAGGCAATTCGAAGGCGTCGAGCAGGGTCATGCTCGCGGACCGATCGAGCGGAGCCCAGGGTACGCCATGGCTGGCGGGTGCCGACAGGTCGCTTTGCGGCAGAGAAAGGCGAGATAGTTCGATCTCCACCCCCTTCTCCCGCCACTCCCAGGCCATCACTGTCCAGATGCCGGAGCGCCCAGGAACGCGTAAGCGGGCGCCGGGGAAGATTGACGGGTCGAGTTCCGCCAGCCGGACGAAGAGGCGCGAGCGGGCTTCTGCTTCGCGGCGCTGGATCGCACGGGCGAGCTGGCGGGCGCCTTCGGCCTGGCTGGCCACGGGCAGATCGATCACGTCCTGGCCGGTGCGTTCGGGCCGAGCGATGGCCCGCTGGACGCCGGGGAGATAATCGCGCTCCACATCGTAATAGCGCACGCCCGCGAAACTGGCTGGAGGCGGTGCGACGCTTTCGCTGCGCGTTCCAGATTGCGTTCCGAATTCGCCCTCGTCCCAGCTCGCTGGGGTTCCGAGGACAGGCGCCGCTTGAGCCGAGGGCGGCGCGGCGATGCGCAATCCCTCCGCCGATGCGATCGGAACCATGGGGATGACGGTATCGAGAAATGCAAGCGTCTGGATCGGCGCCTCGCCGGTTTGGGTGAAACCTTCGACCTGCGGCAGCACCAGTTCGGGGTCGGCCGCGATGCCCGCAGCGCTCGCCAACACGCCGACCGTCGCCGAGCCCGTCCCGCTGAACACCTCGTAGCTGAGCGCCGGAAGGCGATTGCCGAAATCGGCGAGTTGGAGATCCTCGAAAACGAGATAGGCCGTGCCGCGAAAGGCAGGACACTGCGCGCCGAGCGCCGCCTGCATCAAGGGGTCCGGCAGCTGATCGCCATGGCCGAGATGCACGCGCAGGCGCCCGCCGGTCTTCAGATCGCCCGCCGCGCCGCGCAGCAGGTTCCCGTCCGCCCAGATGCGCCCGACTGTATCGATGGGATGGCAGGCGAGCGCGACGGCGAAGCTGGTGGAATAGGAATAGGTCGTCGTCTTGGGCTCGCCCTTGCCCCCGGTCGTCTCGCCATGCTCCTTGAGGTCGGTCGCCCAGATGATCGTGCCTGCCGTGCGCATTCGCCCGATATGACGCGGGATCGGCTGGCCGTAGCTCGAGGTAGTGACCTTCAGCTCGTCGAGCCGAGGCCCTTCGCGCCGGGGACTGCCGATGATCGCGCCGTCGATCTGCCGTCCGGCGAGCGCGCCGAGTGCGCCGCCGAGCGGTCCGCCGACCAGCGTGCCGACAGCGCCGAGGACCAGGGTTACCATGGTGATCTACTCCAAGGGAAGCTGCCAGGCGCGCAGGATCGGCGAGCCGGAGCCGGGTTCGGTGACGAGGGGTTGCAGGACGACCCGGCGCAGCCCGGCATGGGCATGGACGATCGTTTCGGGTCCGGTCGCGATGGCGAGGTGATGCTGGGCGGGGCCGGGCTGGAGAAGCAGGACGTCCCCTCGCTTCGGATCGCCCTCGCAAGGCATCAGTCCGGCTTTCGCTGCGAAAGGGAGAAACGGGTCGATGCCAGTATTGCGCAGGGCGTATCCCGAGGGAGCTGATACGGCCGCGCCACTGCGCGCGAGCGCCGCCGCCACCAGTCCCACGCAGTCGAGCCCATAGCGCGCATCGCGGCCGAACAGGCGGAAGGGCACGCCGACGAGGGCCTCCGCCTCCTCGGCCAGGGTCTCGCGCCGGTTCATCGCGGCATCGGATAATGCGTCAGCAAATCATTGCCCGGCAGATGCGGCTCGCCCTGGAAGTTGACGGCGTTGGCGAAGCGGGCGGCACATGTCGCCATGGTGTGATCGCATCCCTCGCGCAGCATCGCGCGATGGCCGGGCACAGTGCCGGGATCGATCGCGCGGTCGAGCACCAGCCCACTCTCATCGGCGGCGATCACGGTCGCCGAAAGGCCGGTCTGCGGCCCGTCAATCCATCGCACCTCCCCCTCGGCGAAGCGGGCAGGGTCCGCAATCGCGAAGCTGACGCGGTCCGCATCGCGATCGATCTCCGTGACGAGCGCGCGGTGCGTGAAGCGCGCGGGCGAGAGGGTGCAGCCGCGATCGCAGAAGCGGGCGCGGCATCCTGGGCTGGTGCGCGGGATGGTGTCGCGCGCCAGAACGGCTTTCGCAGAACGCAGGCGGGCGGTGAAGCTGCCGCTCTCGCGCCCGACGCTTTCGATCGTGCCGCGATAGAGGATTTCTGCCTCCCCCATTTCCCAATCGATCGCGCCCACCGCCACGCGCGCCCCGTCAAAGCGTCCGCTGGCCAGATCGCTTTCCGTGATCGCATCGTGCGACAGCGCACCTTCGATCTCGGCGGCATCGTCGGAGAAATCGACCGTGCGGCGGATCGCGGATGGGACCATGCCAGGACCAGCCCGATGGAGCAGGCCGTCCGACCAGATATCCCGATCATGCGTGGTGAAGCCGAGCGCGACACCATCGCGGCGATAGACCCGCCAGAAAGTCGCCACGGTATCGAGCGGGCGATCGAAGAAAATGCGGCTCACGCGAAGGTTTCCTCCCGCAATTCGATCAATGGGATTGACGGCGCTTCCCCGGCTGCGAAATTGAGACCGGATACGTCGATCCGGTCCTCGGCGAAGCGCACCGGCACGTCGAACAGGAAGCCCGCGCGGACGATCGCGTCCATGGGTGGCGCCGTGTCGAGGAGAATCGTGCCGCTCTCGCCCAGCGCCCATTCGCTCGTCGGAACCCCGTCGACGCTGACCAGGACCGAACCGGCGACCGGGCGCGTGATGCGGCGGACCTGCTCGTCATAGGTCTTGATCAGCGCGAATTCGGAGGCGAGGCCGTCACCCGTGGCGATGACCTGGTCGAAGGCGGTGGGAGCGCCCGTCATTCCGCGCGAACTGAAATCGAACGGATCGCGCAAACGGAACCCGCGTGCCGGGCCGTGGCGGGCACGAAAGAAGGCGATCAGCGTGCCGAGTTCCTTTTCCGAGCGTATACCCGGCCCGACATCGAAGCGCAGCCGCGCGTCGGACCACAGCGCGTTGCGCCGTTCGTGCCCCGAAGCCGTGAGGGCGACCGAGGTGGAGAATTCGGGGCTGACCGAAGCGTCCCGGCCCAGCGCGAGCGGATAGGCGACATCGTCGAAGGGCGTCATGGAAGTCTCCTCACTGTCATGGGGTCGCGGCAGCCGCGTGTATCCGTCGCGCGCGATCTGCGGCAGCGCCCAGACGTAGCGGCGGGGAACGCCACGCTCCCGCGCCTCGTCGAGCCCACGATCGATCCGCCGCCAATAGAGCTCGGCATCCTCGGCCAGCAGCACGAAGCCCGAGAGGTAATCCTGGTTCTCCAGCGGATAGCCGAGCCGCTCCTGCACCAGAGCGTAGCCCGCGCGCCGCGCGGCGGTGGCGCCATCGGTCAGCCAGTCGTAATCTTCTAACTGTAGTCGATCGAAGGCAGGATGGGCCCAGCCGACGGGAAGGTTCACGCGCTTCAATTCGGGCATTTCGGGATCGAGAATTGTCGGCGTGAAAGCGAGCAGCAGGATTTCCGCCTCGCCCCCGCCGGCATTCAGTGTCGCATCGCGGACCGTCTGGGCCAGCGCCGCCGTCGATTGCGCCAGCAGCGCGCCCGCCGCGTCGAGCCGGGCGAGCTGGTCCGCATCCATAGGCTGACGCATGTCCAGGATCGGCGCCGCGTCCGGCAAGATCGCCTCAGCCGCAGCATCGTAGAAACAGGGTTTGCGCCCCTGCGGCTGGACCCACCACCACGGCTCGCCGATCTGGAACTCGACCGGCATTTCGGCATCCAAAGCGATCCGCACGAAGGCCGAGGCGACCTGGCGCAGATAGCCCATCGCCCCGTCATGCGCGGGCGACAGCAGAGTCGATGGCGGCACCCACCCGGTCAGCGCGGGCGTTCCGTCATGGGCGCGCTGTTTCCAGTCGTTCCAGCAATGCGCGTCGAACAGTTCGTAGGACAGCGACCAGATCACGGTGAAACCGCGCGCCATGGCTTCTGCGGCGAAGGCGCGGTGCCACGCCTCGCATACGCGCGACAGCACGCCGCCCGCCAGGCTGACGTAATGGCCGCCGCCCGCCGGTTCGAGCCGAAAATAATGGCTCATCCCGACATAATGGACGATCCGGTCGCGATAGCCGAGCGCCTCGATCGTGCGCAGCAGGCGCGTGGGCGTCTGGTTGAAGCTGTCGTCATAGGCGGTGGCGATGCCCTCGCCATGGGCGGGGAGCATGACGTCGCCGATCGTCAGCATCGCGCGCTCGCCATGGCAGGCGATGTCGCTCATCTCGGCCCAGGCTTCGCTGCGCGCGAGGAGAGCCTGTGTGCTGTCAGGCACGTAGGATGCGGGCACGAGGCTGACGAACATCCGATCGATATCGGCGGGATGGACGAGTTCGCCGGGCAGGACGTAGCCCGATTGGAGGTCCGAGAAGCGCAGAGTGACTACCGCGTCCTCGGGCGTGCCGACCGCGTAATTCCACAGCCGCACATACCAGACCCGCGCCGCGCCGCTCGCATCGCGGCCTTCGATCGTCAGCGTCGGCCCGTTCGGCTGGTCGAGCGGCACGATCCCGGCGGACCGCCAGCGAAAGGTCAGCACGGTGCGCGAATAATCGCGGTCGGTCGCATAGCGCAGCAGCGGATGGTCGAGCACATCCTCGCTTGCCCAGATCAACCCCGCGATCTCGCCCTCGTGGTAGAACTCGCACTCGACGCGCAGGGCGTCGGGCGCGGTGGTGACGACGCTTGCCATCATGGGGCGGGGGAAATTGACGGTCCAGAAGCGGGGATCGAACCGCTGGATCGCGTCCTCGTCCTGCCCATCGCGACGACGGGCGAGCCAGAAGGGCATGATTTTTTGAGTCCTTTCATTGCGAACCGGCCTCCGCCGGTTCGTCCTCGGCGCTGTTCCTTCGCTTCGCTCAGGGCACCTGCGGGGCGGGCGCGTGCCCTTGCGGTCGGCTGGTCGCCGACCGATCCTGCCACGCTTTTTTGGTTCTTCTTATTCCATCACCGCTCGTCTTACGGCGCTTGCGATCTGCCTTGCCGAACGTCTGAGCGCGACCGGGCTTTCGGTTCCGCGGGCGGTGGGGAGGGCGATGTTCACGCGCACGTCACGACCGCGCGAGGCGCCCTCGCGGTTCGGTTCGACCCGGCCCGCGCTGGCGGGCACGAAGAGTTCCGGGCCCCTTTCGCCCACCAGATAGGGCCGTTCGGGCGAAACGAGACCGCCGGTCGCGCGGCCGGGGAGGCCGGTCAGCCCGGCGAGCAGGCCCGCGAGCACGCCGCCGATACCTCCTCCCGATTTCCCCCCACCGCCCAGCACGCGATCCAGCCCCAGCTGAAGCGCCTGCCCTGCGATCTGGTCGAGCGCGCCGAGCGCCACGCGCTTCAGGTCCTCGAAGCCGAGGCTGCCCTTGCGGATCGCGGACAGCAATCCGCGTTCGAGCACGTCGCCCGCGCGCGCGAAGCCATCGAGCAATTGTCCGTCGAAGCTCGCCCGCATCCGCGCGACGTCGGCAGCGAAACCGGCGGTGTCGGCGCGAATTTCAACCAATAGCGGGTCCAATTCATCATCCATGGCGATCCCTTTCGATCATGGCCGCGATCTCGGCGCGGTCGGGCGGTTCGGCAGGAGCAGCTTCATGGCCGATACAGGCGGCGAGTTCCGCCGGCGTCGCCGCCCAGAACACCGGCGGCGTCCACCCCAGCGCCCGCGCGGCGAGGCCCGACAGGCGCAGCGCCGTATCGGAAAAGCGCGTCACCCGGTGCCCTTCAGGATCTGGCTCAGAAGTATGCGCAGCGGCGCGGTGCAGCGGGCAAGGCCCAGCGCCATCACCGCCTCGCCCACCTGTTCGCGCGGGACGGCGCGATCAACAAGGCAGTGCCAGAACAAAGCCGCGATCTCTGCGAGCTTGAGTTGGCCCTCGCCTGCCCGCTCGACCAGCGCGAACAGCGGCCCCAATTCTTCCTCCGCCCGCACCAGCGCGTCGAAACTCGGGCGCAACAGGCAGGCACGACCGGCGACGAGTATCGAAGCTTCGCCGCGTAATTTGTTCGCGCTACCGCCTTCGGCTGCTTGAGCGCGGGGAGTCTCTTCCGCGCTACCGCCTTCGGCTGCTTGAGCGCGGGGAGTCTCTTCCGCGCTACCGCCTTCGGCTGCTTGAGCGCGGGGAGTCCCTTCTGCGCTACCGCCTTTGGCTGCTTGAGCGCGGGTCACGACGGCACCACCGCACCGCTGCTTTCCAGCTGCATCGCATAGGTCCGCTCGCCGTTGAAATCGCCCGAATAATCGAGCCGCTGGACGAGGAATTGCCCGCGCATCTTCGCCCCGTCCTCGAAGCTCAGCTCGTACTGGTCGAGCGTTCCTGCGAGGGCATGAGTACGGACCCGCGCTTCGGCGTCCGAGCCGAGGAAGATCCCGCTCGCCGAAACCGAGACCGAGCGCGTGCCCGCGCCAGACAACAGCTCGCGCCATCCGCCCGAACCCTTATGCGTGACGACCACGGTGTCGCCGTTGACACTCATCTGCGTGGTGCGCAGCCCCGCGACGGTTTCGTAGGCGGGCGTGGGGGCGCCATCGCCGATCTTGAGAAGGAAGGCGGCGCCTTTCTGGACGGTCATGAGTAGATCTCCTTTTCTTGATTTCCGCACGCCATCCGGCGTGCGATGTCCTCGCGCCTGACGGCGCTGCGGGCGGGCGGTCGCCCTTGCAGGCCTGCGGCCCGTGCTCCGCCGCCAGGCCTCAAGGCCGGGAATGGACCGGTCGGCGACCAGCCGACTGCAAGCGCACGCGCGCGCACCGCAGGTGCCCGACCGAAGGGAAGAACAGCACCGAGGACGAACCCGCGGAGGCGGGTTCGAAACACTAAAACTCTCCAAGTAATCGAAACCGGTACTCGATCAGCACAGCTCTCAATCCCTTTGCTCGCCGTTCGGCGCGGCTTCTGAGGAACTGGGTTGCGACCAGGCGATAGCCTTGCTGGACCGGCGCCATCGTCGCGATACGGCGTTCGATCAGCGCCACCGTCTCGGCAGTCGTCGCCCCGTCGTCGTTGCGATCGACCAGTTCGAGCGCCACGCGAACCTCGCGGCCGGCAAAGGTCTTGCCGCTCCAATCGGCGGCCGCGCTCGCCGCTATGCCGAGCCAGGGCGGACTCGAGGCGGCGGGGCTTTCCTCCTCGATGGCGTTGAGCCGGGATGCGAGGGCAGGATCGGCGCGCAGCCAGGCGATCAGGTGAGTGCGGAACAGGGCTTCCATGGTACGGCTCTCAATTCGCGAACAGGGGCCAGAGATACGGCGCGGAACGCCAGCGATCGGCGTTTCTGACGGCGCTTCTGGGGGCGCTTCGGCTGGCGCGGCGCCGGGTGCGGGCGATGCGTTCGGCGCGCGCCATCAGGGACGCGGCGAGACGGTCGAACACAATCCCGCTCACAGGCGCATCGTGCGATAAGGGCGCCACAGGGCCGCGACCGCTGCGGGCGGCGGACGGTCGGCGGCGCCGTCCCGCTCGCGATAGAGCCAGGCGGCGAAGCGCACGATCCCCTCGGCGAGCGCGGTCGGAAGCGCGTTCCAGTCCTGCGACCATTCGGCGGGTGGCTCTTCCAACGAGACGAAGCGGAGGCAGGTCTCGTATCCGGCCGCCAGCAGACGCAGCAGCAGCGCATCCTCGCGCGGACCCGCGATCGCGAGCCACTCCTTCAGCGCAGCGAGCGGCGCGCCCGACAGATCGGGCACGACGATAGGGGTCGGCATGGGCGGGTCCTTGAAAAAGGGGAGAAGGGTGGGGGAGGACAGGGGTTCTTCCTCCCCCAAAGGAAGCGCGGCTGGGGAGACTATCCGAGCCGAAGGCGAGGCAAGCGCGACTGCGCGCCCGCAGCGCCGTCAGGCGCGAGGATAGCCAAGGCCGCGGACGCGGCCGCCGGCGCTTGAGGCGAAAAAATTACGCCTCGATCTTCAACAGCTTGATCGCGTTACCGTCGAGCACCTGTCCGCCCACGCGCTTGGTGGCGTAGAAGTGGACGAAGGGCTTGTTGGTGAAGGGATCGCGCAGGATCTGGGTCGCGCTGCGTTCCGCGATCAGATAGCCGTGGCGGAAATTGCCGAAGGCGATCGGATAGTCGCCCGCCGCCACGTCCGGCATGTCCTCCGCCTCGATCACCGGATAGCCGAGCAGGCGATCGGGCTGGCCTTCCACGAGGCCGGGCTGCCACAGGAAGGCGCCGTCCGCCGTCTTCACCTTGCGCACCTCGGCCAGCGTCGCCGAATTCATCACGAAGCTCGCACCCTGGCGATGCCCCGCCTTCAGCGTATGGACGAGGTCGATCAGGCGCAATTCGGGCGACCCGCCGAGGCCCGCCGCATCGCCGCTCCCGATATATTGGAGCGATCCGAAGCTGCGCACGCCGTCCGCCGCCGTGGTGGCAGGGGCGGTGAGGAAGCCTTCGGGCTGGTTGTTCCCGCTCCCGTTGACAAAGGCGGCGCCTTCGGCCCGGGCGAATTCCACCGCGATCTCGCTCGCCAGCCATGCTTCGAGGTCGAAGCCGACATCGTCGACCATGGCCTGAGAGGCCGCCGGATTGGCATAGAGTTCGCCGGTCGGCGGGGCGATCTCGTGGAAATCGGGCGTGGCGGTGCCGGGCCGTGCGGTGGTCTCGCTGACCCAGCCGCTGGCGGTGCCGCCGGTGGTCACGAGCTTGCGATAGCCCGCGCTGCCGGTCTGGACCACCTGCGCGATCGCGCGGATCGGGCTGATCTCGGTCAGGGCGCGGGCGATGGCGGCGTCGATCTGTCGCGGCACGGCATAGCCGCCATCGGACGGCACGGCGCCGCTGATCGACTTGATCTCATGCGCGGCGCCCCGGCGCAGATAACCGTCGACGAAGCCCTTCACTTCCGGGGCGGTTTCCTGGCCCGAGGGGGCGAGGGCGGGGCGAGCGGCGGCGCGGGAGATGCGATCGACGCGGGCCTTCACCTCCTCGACATCGGTCCTGAGCGCGGTCACCTCGGCCTCGGTCCGGTCCTGCCGCGCGACGATGTCGAAGCTGACTTCTGCGATGTCGGGGGCGGGAGCGGGGCTCGTGTCGGGAGTGGTGGTCGGGAAGTCCATATAAGGTCCTTTCGTGTGGAAATCGGGAATTTTTATGTTTCGAACCGGCCTCCGCCGGTTCGTCCTCGGTGCTAATCCTCCCTTCGGTCGGGCACCTGCGGGCGCGCGGTCGCGCTTGCGGTCGGCTGGTCGCCGCCCGTTCCTGGCCGAACCCGTTGGTGTGGTGGCGGAGCTCGGACCCGAAAGGGTCCGCAAGGGCGACCGCCCGTCCGCAGCGCCGCCAGGCGCGAGGAAATCGCGCGCCGGATGGCGTGCGGAAAAATCAAAACCGCTCGGACCCGTCAGGCGCGAGGATTTCGCGCGCCGAAGGCGTGCGGAAAACAAACCTAAATCAAGAGATGCACCCGCGCCCCGTGCTGGAGCGGATGCGTCACCACGCTCACCTCGAACAGGTCGATCTCGGCAAGCTCGCGCCCCTCGGGCGTGTGACGGAAGGCGCGGGCACGGTAGCCGAAGCTGAGCCCGCTGACCTTGTGGGCGCGCAGCATCCGTCCCGCGCGGCCCATCGGATTGTCGATCGTCGCGATCACGCGCAGGCCGCGCGCATCCTCACCCGCAGTCTCGACCCAGCCGATGCGCTGTTCGGGATGGTGCTGCCAATAGAGCGGGTAGGGCGTGCGCCGCGCGCGCAGCGTCTCGCGGAACGCGCCAGGCAAGATGGTGTCGCGGCCCGCATCCGCCACGCCGAACAGCGCCGCGTATCCGGCGATCCTCAGCGCGTTCATCGCACCATCTCCCCGACGCCCAGCCTCACCGCGATGCCCACCAGCAGCAGCGCGAAGACGCCGCGCACCAGCCAGTCGACCGCCGCCTTCCACGCGCTCGCCTTGGCATCGCGCCAGGCGGACAGGAGCTCGCGCAATTCGTCGATATCGCCCGACGCCTTGTCGTCGCCGAGGCCCAGCCGGGCGAGCGCTCGGGCCGCGCCCAATTCGCTGGCTTCCTCGATCAGCGCGCGCAGAGTGACGAGCTCGCCGCCCTCCGCCGCTGCCTGCGCGACCAGGCGCGCGATCATGTCCTCGCGGCTCATGCGCGTGTCTCCAGTCCCAGCAATTCGCGTTTCTCGTCGTCCGACAGGAAATCCGCCCCGCCGATTTGCGACCACATCTTCTCGCGGTCCTCGGCAAGGGCGGGCACCTGGTCGAGATCGACCCGCAGGCTCGCATTGCCGAACCACGGCTCCAGCCCCTGGACGAGGCCGTCGAGAACGCGCTTCGCCAGCGGCAGCAAAGTCAGGCGCCACAGGGCGCGATTGGCCTCGCGGTAATTGGAATAAGTGTTGTCGCCGGGCAGGCCCAACAGCATCGGCGGCACCCCGAAGGCGAGCGCGATGTCGCGCGCCGCGCCCGCCTTGAGGGCCGCGAAATCCATGTCCGCCGGGCTCAGCGACATGCTCTGCCAGCTGAGCCCCCCTTCGAGCAGCATCGGCCGCCCGGCATTGCCCGCGCCCTGAAAGGCCTGCGCGAGTTCGCCTTTCAACCGCTCGAACTGGTCGGCGGTGAGGCCCGCCCCATCGCCGGTGTCGTAGACGAGCGCGCCCGAAGGCCGTGCGGCGTTCGTCAGCAGCGCGCGGTTCCATTCGCTCGCCGCATTATGCACCGCGACCGCACCGTGCGCGGCGGCGAGGCAGCCCGCGCCGTAATGATCGTCGGCAGGGTGGAAGCCTTTCAAATGGACGATTTCGGGCCACCCGTCCGCATCGGCCAGCGCGAGATCGATCGCCTGCTCGCCGACGCGGTAGCGATAGAGCGCGGGCCAGCCATCCGCGCCCGCCACCACCTCGACCCGCTCGGGCCTCAACGGATGGAGATCGACCGGATCGCCCGCCGCATCCTTCACCACCTGGAGATAGGCATTGCCATGCAACAAGAGCTGCGCGGCGACCGTCTCCAGCAAGGGCTGCGACCCGCAGGCGCAGTGGACGAGGCGTTCGAGCGCGGACGTGTCGCAGACGAGCGGCGCGCCGCCGATCCCTTCCGCCACGATCCTGACGCTGCGCTGCGCCACCGGATTGGCGAGATAGGCCTCGCGGATGGCGGCGGGGTAATCGAAGCCGGGCCGGGAGGGGGAGGTGTCGAACACTGTGCTCCAGGGCGCGACGAAGCTGCCCGCGACAGGCACGCGAACATCGCCCCCGCCCTTGAAGGCGGAGACGAGGGTGGTGAGGAAGGACATGGGGGTCTCCGTGGTGGCGGATATCTAGGTCGGGGCCGCGCGCCCGATTTGGGGCGGATTAAGTCGGATCGTCATCCCCGCGAAGGCGGGGATCCAGTCAGCGCAAGGGTTCGAAACCGAGATCGACCGCAAGGTCTCGCCAATCGGCGTTGGTTTCTTCGATCAGCCTGAGTTTCCACGCACGGTTCCATTTCTTGAGACGCTTTTCGCGGATGATCGCATTCTCCATCGTCGCGTGCGGTTCGAACCAGACTAGCGTCTTCGTGCGGTACTTTGCGCTGAAGCCGCGAAGCGTCCCTGTCCGATGCTGCGCGACCCGCTGCATCAAGTTCGATGTGACGCCGATATAGAGTGTGCCGTTGCGCGCGGAGGCCATGATGTAGACCATCGGTGAAATCTCGCGCTTCATCTCGGCGTTGCTCCTGGATTCCCGCCTTCGCGGGAATGACGACTATTTGTCGGTCCCTTATGTCATTCCCGCGAAGGCGGGAATCCAAGTCGTCCGGCGCGGATGTCACAACCCCCGCACCCGCGGCTCCCCGCCGCCCTTCTTCAGCACCAGTTCCGTCAGCGCCCAGACCAGCGCGTCGGCGCGGTCGGGGGAGCGGCCGGGGCCTTCGTAGGCGCCGCCTGCCAGCAACCCGCACATCTGGTCCTCCAGTTTTGCGAACAGGCCGACATGGCGCACGCGGCCCCGTTCGTAGAGCGCGGCGACGGGTTCGGCGCGGGCGGCCTTGCCACGGCTCGCATGGACCAGCGTGATCGGCAGCGAGACATCCGCCGCGCGCAACACGCTTTCGACCATCGCGCCGCCCTGATTGGCTTCGGCGATCACGCGATCGGCGCTGCAATATTCGGCGGCGCGGGCGACCGCACGGGCCCAGCGTTCGGGGCTGGCGCGCTCCACCGACATGTCGGCGAGCACGCGGGCGATAGCGTCTTCGCCCATCGCGCAGACGATGATCCCGCAGGCATCGCCCTTGGCCGAGGCGGGCGGATCGACGCCGATCACGATGCGCGTGGATGCGGCGCTCGGCGCGCTCTCGCGGCAGGTCTCGATCAGCGCGCGGTTCCACAAGGCGCCTTCGCTGGCTTCGACCATTTCGCCGTCCAGTTCCTGCCGCCCGAAGCCGCTTTGCGAAAACTGTTCGATCATGCTGGCGAAATAATCGGCGGGCAGGATCTCGCGATTGTCGACTGTCTTTCCGCGCGCCACCACGACCTTGCCGCGCTTCGCATCGGCGAGCAGCAGGCGCATCAGCGGCGCATTGCGCGGGGTCGTCGTGGCGAGGACGCGCGGTGTCGTGCCGAGGCGCATGGTGAGCTGGAGATTGTTCCAGCTCGTCATGGCCCGATCGCTCGCATTATCCCATTTGGCGATCTCGTCGCACCAGGCATGGCTGTGCTGGGGGCCCCGCAGGCTTTCCGGTTCGGCGGCCGAATAGAGGAAGGCCTGCGCCCCGTTCTCCCAGGTCAGCCGTTTCAGGCTCGGCTCGAAGACGGGGGCGAGAGCGCCGGGCGCGGCGGCCAATACGCCGCTATCGCCCTCCACCATAACGGAGCGGACCTCGGCGAGGCTCGCGCCGACAAGCGCGATGCGCGCCGCGCCGTCATTGCGCGCCACATCCCTTATCCATTCGGCGCCCGCACGGGTCTTGCCGAAGCCGCGCCCGGCACAGATCAGCCAGGTGCGCCAGATATCCTTGGCCCGGTCCTGCGGCGGCAATTGCTCGTCGCGCGCCCAGCCTTCCCAGTAATAGCTACCCAGAGCAGCCAGTTCGTGCGGGGCAAGCTCGGCGGCAAGCGTCTCGCGATTTGCCGCGCCGTTCGCATCCATCCGCCGCAGCCACGATCCGCGCGACAGCTCGCGCCTATTTCGCGCCATCGCGATCCTCCGTTCGGTCCGTTCCGGTTTTCAGTGCCTTCGCAGCCTTGCGAGTCTCGGCCCGTGCCTTGGCGATCGCCTTGTCGCCTGCCTTTCTCTGGACGCGCAGGGCGTCGATCTTGGCGTTGATCGCGGCGATCGTGGTGACTTCGCCCGCCAGCGTGCGGCGCCCCTTCTCGCGCGCCACCGCCTCGCGATGCGCGGTCAGGCAGCGCAGCGCGCCCGCCGTGTCGAATTTGCGTTTCGCGTCTTTCGCCTCGCTCGTCTCGCCGTGGCGGAGATGTTCGAGCAGCTGCATTTCGAGATTGTCGTATCCCTCGCACAGCGCCTCGAACCAGCGCCGGGCGAACTCCGGGTCCTCGCGCCTCGTCTTGTAGACCCAGCTGAGGCTGATCTCCGCCGCGTCGGCCGCAGCGCTGATGTTCGACGTTTCGCCCAATGCAGCGATGAACCGGTCGCGCCAATTCCTCGGCGCGCCGGTCCTGAAGCGCTTTCCTTTCATATGTCCCGTCCCGATTGTCTGGCGAGCGTGCGGCACGAAAAAGGGCGGTGCCGTTTCCGGCCCGCCCGTTTCAGTCCATCCCGCCATTGCGGCGGCGAATCACACTATCGCGATGTTCCTTTTCTCTAACCAAGGATCGTCACGATGTCAAGGATAAAACACCAAATAGGTTAAATAGGCTTCGCTTGCCGCCATGGCGTGGTTCCTTTACAGGCGCGCGAACCCTCGCTTTCCGGATGACATCTCCATGCTGATGAAGCCTCTGCGCGGTCTCTACGAATGGACCATGGCCAAGGCCGCGCATCCCCACGCCGTGTGGTGGCTGGCGCTGTTCTGCTTCGTCGAGGCGAGCTTTTTTCCGATCCCGCCCCATCCGCTGCTCGGGCTGATGTGTCTCGCGGAACCGAAAAAGGCGATCCGCTTCGGCACCATCGCGACTCTGTCCTCGGTCGCGGGCGGGCTGCTCGGCTATGCGATCGGGTGGGGCTTGTGGGACAGCGTGGGCGCGCAATTGATCGCGCTGCTGGGGATGACCGACAGCTTCCCGGTCGCGGCGTGCTATCTGCGCGAATTCGATTTCGAAGCGATCCTGATCGCGGGCGCGACCCCGGTGCCGTTCAAGCTGCTGACCATCGCATCGGGCTTCGTCGGCATGAACCTCGTGACGTTTATCCTTGCCAGCATCGTCGGCCGCGGCATGATCTTCTTCACCGTCGGCGTGCTGTTCCGCGTGTTCGGCGCCCCGATCAAGCGCTTCATCGACAAATATCTCGGCCTGGTCACGATCGCTTTCGTCGCTCTGATCGTGGGCGGCGTACTGCTGCTGACGATGGTCGGCAGCGGCGAGGAAGACCCGGCGGACGCCTGCTCGGGCGCGACCTATGAAAGCTTGGGGCTTTGACCACCGCGCCGTTCGAGCCCGACCTTGCAAGGCGGCTCGCAGCCGAAGCGATCGGAAGCTTTTTCCTCTTCGCGGGCGTGCTGGGCTCGGGCGTCATGGCGGAGGCGCTCAGTGGCGGAAACGTGGCCATCGCGCTGCTTGCCAATACGATCGCGACCGGTGCGATCCTTTATGTCCTCATCGCGATGCTCGGCCCCTATTCGGGGGCGCATTTCAATCCGGCGGTGACGCTGGCTTTCGCGATCCGGCGGGAATTCCGGTGGAAGGACGCGCTGCCTTACGTAGGCGTCCAATTGATCGGCGGCATCCTCGGCGCCTTTGCCGTCCATCTGATGTTCGACCTGCCGATCCTGCAATTTTCGACCAAGGCGCGAACGGGGATCGGCATGCTCGCGGGCGAGGCGATCGCCAGCTTCGGTCTGGTCTTCACGATCCTCGTCACTCTGCGCCGCCTTCCCGCATCGGTCCCGGCGAGCGTGGCGCTGTACATCGCCGCCGCCTATTGGTTCACCTCGTCGACGAGTTTCGCCAATCCGGCGATCACGATCGTGCGCAGTCTCAGCAACACGTTCGCCGGAATCGCCCCGATGGACGTTCCGGGCTTCATCGCCGCGCAGATCGTGGGCACGCTGTTGGCGGTTTTGGTGGGCGGATGGCTTACCGCCGATCCGCCCCCAATCTTAGGTGAGAGCGACCTCAGCCGGTAAATTCGGTTTCCAGCGTGATTTCGCAGGTCAGAAGCTTGGAAATCGGGCAGCCCTTCTTGGCTTCGCCCGCCAGTTCCTCGAACTTCGCCTTGTCGAGGCCGGGGACATTGCCCTTGAGGTGCAGGGCCGACTTGGTCACGCTGAACCCGTCGCCGTCCTTTTCGAGGCTGACCTTCGCTTCGGTTTCCAGCGTGCCGTCCTCGTGCCCGGCATCGGCCAGCTTGAAGGCCAGCGCCATGGTGAAGCAGCTGGCATGGGCCGCCGCGATCAGTTCCTCGGGATTGGTGCCCGCACCGTCTTCGAACCGCGTGTTGAAGCCATAGGGCTGATCGGACAGCGCGCCCGATTCGCTCGACACATGGCCCTTGCCCGATTTGCCGAGGCCTTCGTATTTCGCACTGCCGGATTTGATGATGGTCATTAGTTTCTCCTTACCGGAGAGATATGACTGAACACGCGGCTGCGTTCCCAATCAGCCCCCGTTTTCGACGCTGAATATCTCGCCGTCGCCATCCAGAATGAAGAGAGTTCCACGTGGGCTCGCTAAAAACGCGACCGGGGAATCGATCGTCCCGATGTCGGGAACGAAATCCTCTGTCCGCCGCTCGATCGCGCCGATCGTTACCGGAAGCGATCCTGCGAGTAACGAGAGGGGAAAGCTGAAGATGGAACCGTTTCGGTCACCAGCGACCACTTGGTCGAATAGGCTCGTGATTGGACCGGAATATTCTGCAAGGCCGGTCAGGCCGCGGCTTTCGCGGGCGGTTGTCCCCCTCGGAAGGACGGCCCGCGGAGGTGGCTGTTTGGACAGGTCCAACCCAGTCGGTCGTCCTGGCATGGTGCCTTCGAAGAAAGGCCATCCAAAGTTCGGCTCGCTTACCACGCTCACTTCGTTGATTTCGTCCATTAGCGACGCCCCGCGATCCGAAAACCAAACCAACCCGCGAACGGGCGCCGATCCGCCGGGTTCGCGAATGCCCTTGCCCACTCGCAAGGCGAAGAAGAAGTTCGCCCTAGCCCCGGCATATGGATCGGGATTAGCCTTGATACGGAAGAGCTTGCCGAACCCGCTCGCATCGTTTTGCGCAAGATCGCCAAAGGGGTCACCAATGGCGGCAAACAATTCGCCTGTGTTGGGATCCGCTGAAAGGGCTCCCGTGACGGTCTGGGCGCCGGTCTCGGTCAACCCTACTATATCGACGTAGCTGGAGTTTAAGCGGCGTATCTGCACGCGTCCATCGGCAAGCTGGTAAAGAATGAAGGTGCCGCGATAGACATTTGCCGCAGGTGCGAAGCCCCGCTCCACGCCGAGAAGGCGCACATCGTCGAACCCCAAAGGCGCGCTCAAGAGGCTTCGCGTGCCAGTAGTGGGATCGAATCTATAGACGGATGTGTCACGCTCTCCGATCAGCAGCGTGCTCCCGTCCGCATCGAACGCCATATCGACCGGTGCGTTGAACTGCGTGGCGATCCGGCGGACCCTGATGCCTTCGCGGCTGTTGGTCACTGTCACGGAGATCGCCAGATTGGCGGTTCCGCCCTTTCCGTCCGCTGCCTGCAGGGTCAGCCGGTAGACGTTATCCTGATCTGCATCTTTCGGCAGATCGTAATTGGGCGGAGGCGCAAAGGCGAGCGCGCCATTCGCGCTGAGAGTGAAGAAACCGGCATCCCCACCTTCTACCCGCGCAAAGGTCAGCGCGTCGCCGTCCGCATCGCTGGCGGTCGCGGTATAAATCGTACCGCTGGTATTTTCGATTACGGAAACAGAATTACCGGACGTGAATGTCGGAGCCGCATTGGGGGACGTGACGACTGAGCCGCCACCGCCATTTCCGCCGCTAGTCCCACCGCCGCCACATGACGCTAGCGCCAGTATTGCCACCGCCGCCGAAGAAATGCGCGCAAGACCGCGCGATGTCACCGCAAACATGTAAATTCCGACCCCCAAGAAAACCCGCCGATAAATCCCTCGAGCGATCTATAGCGGAATTTTGATGTGGGCAATGCAGCCTAATTTCGGGCCGACGAAAACAGCGATCGGTTCATGCCCTGATGTGATCGGATTTCGACGCCTTAGATGATCCCGACCGCCTTGCCCGCCTTCTCGAAGATCGCGAGGATCTGCTCGACCTCCTCGCTCGAATGTTCGGCGCAGAGCGAGCAGCGCAGCAGGGTCATGTTGGCAGGCGTTGCGGGTGGGCGGGCGAGATTGACGTAGAGGCCGTTCTCGATCAGCGCCTCCCACATCGCCGCGCCCTGTTCGAGATCGGGCATGATGACCGCGATGATCGCGCTCTGCGGCTCTTCGGTCCCCAGCTCGAAGCCGAGATCCCGCAGGCCCTTGTGCAGGGTGCGGGAATTTTCCCAGAGATGCGCGCGCTTGTTCGATCCGTGCATGAGCTTGCGGATCGAGGTCGCCGCGGTGGCGACCACGCTCGGCGGGAGACTGGCGGTGAAGACGTAGGGGCGGCAGACCAGCCGCATGATCTCGAACTTGGGGTGGTTGGAGACGCAGAAGCCGCCCACCGTGCCCACGCTCTTCGAGAACGTGCCGATCACGAAATCTACCTCGTCGAGCACGCCCTGATCCTCGGCCACGCCGCGCCCGTTCTCTCCGATGAAGCCCATCGAATGCGCCTCGTCGACGAGGACCATCGCGCCGTGTTCCTTGGCGATGCGGATCATCTCCTTTAGCGGCGCGGTATCGCCCAGCATCGAATAGACCCCTTCGAGCACCACGAGGATACCCGCACCTTCGGGAATGCGCTTCAGGCGCTTTTCCATCGCTTCGACATCGTTGTGCTTGAAGGGCACGATTTCGGCCTTGCCCATCGCGCAGCCGTCCCAGATGCTGGCGTGGCTATCGATGTCGAGCACGACGTAATCGCCCTTGCCCGCGATCGTACTGATGATGCCGAGATTGGCCTGGTATCCAGTGGAAAAGACCATTGCGTGGTCCATCCCGTAAAATTCGCGCAGCGCCTCCTCGCACTCCTTGTGGCCCTGATAGGTGCCGTTGAGGACGCGACTGCCGGTGGTGCCCGACCCGAAATCGGCGAGCGCCTGCTTGCCCGCCTCGATCACGTCGGGATCGAAGGTCATGCCCATGTAATTGTAGGTGCCGAGCAGGATCGTCTCGCGCCCGTTGCAGATCGCGCGGGTGGGGGACAGCACCTGCTCCATGACGAGGTTGAACGGATCCTCCCGCCCCTGCGACAGCAACCCTTCGCGCATGGCGATGATGTCGTCGAACTTTGAGAACAGGTCCGTCTCCCCGCCTTCCGGTGTTTCGGGACGGTCGGGCTGGGCGATGCCTTCGCTCATGACCGGATCAATCCCTGCCGGCCTGAAGCTTGTGGACCGCATCGACCAACTGGCCGTAGGTCTCGATCTCGGCCTGCTGGTTCATCGAGATGATGATGTCGAATTCGTCCTCGATCGCGGCGACGAAATCCATCACCGTCAGGCTGTCGAATTCGAGATCGTTGGCGAATGTCGTGTCGTCGGTGATTGTCACGCCCTTCTTGTTGAAGGGTTCGATCAGCGTGCGGATGCGGGTGTCGATTTCGGCGCGGTCCATGAAAAAGGTCCAGTTCGATAAGAGGGCGCGAAGGGTCGCGTCGGTTGCGGCGGGACAAGCGCAAGGCTGCGGGACTTGTCAAGCGCGCTCGCATGGTGCGCCACGGCAAACGGTTGAAATCGCTTGCCGCTCGATCGCCCTTGTGTCGATCACTCGCTCAGCAGAGTGCGGACCGCCGCCATGAAGGGGCCGATCGAAACCGGCTTGGAAAGATAGTCGCTGGCGCCCGCGTCGCGGATCCGCTCCTCGTCGCCCTTGCCGGCATAGGCGGTGACGGCGAGGATCGGCGTCGCGGCAAGCCGCGCATCGGCTTTCAGCCCCGCGATCAGCTCGACGCCGGATACGTTGGGGAGCTGGATATCCATGATGACGAGGTCGGGCTGGAACTTCGCCGCCGTGGAGAGCACGTTCTGCCCATCGGCGACCGGCACCACCTCGTGCCCGTTCACTTTCAGCACGTCGCAGAAGAGTTTCCGGTTGAGATCGTTGTCCTCGACAACCATTATCCGCTTGGCCACGGCTGAGCTCCTATCCGAAGCCGCCCCTAGAGATTTCCCCGGAGACTGACAATTCTTCGCAATTCGCCTTCCCCCGCTGCCGGTCTCGCCGATGGCGCGACCTCCGAAGACCGCGCCAGCGCGCTTGCTCTTGCTGCGCTCGGCTGGGCGCTGGAGGATGCGCGCCGGGCGGAGCGGCTGCTGGACCTGACCGGGCTAACGGCCGATGAATTGCGCACCGGCCTCGGCGATCCGCGCGTGCTGGGCGCGGTGCTCGATTTTCTCGCCAATCACGAACCCGACCTGATCGCCTGCGCCGAGGCGCTCGAAACCGAGCCCGAGGCGCTGCTCCACGCTGCACGAGTTTTGAATTCATGAGCCGCCCTCTGATCATTTCCGATTGCGACGAAGTGCTGCTGCACATGGTCGCCCATTTCCGCGACTGGCTGGGCGAGGAGCACAAAATCGATTTCGCCATGGACGGCGATTTCGGCAATGCCCTGACCCGCCGCGAAACGGGCGACGTCGTCGCGCAGGAAGAGGTCTGGGCGCTGCTCAACGGGTTCTTCGATACCGAGATGGACAGCCAGCAGCCGATCGAAGGCGCGCTCGATGCGATCGACACGCTGTCGAAAGATGCGGACGTGGTGATCCTCACCAATCTGCTCGACAAACGGCAGGACCGCCGCAAGGCGCAATTGCTCGCCCACGGGCTCGATGCGAGGGTTTTCACCAATCAGGGGCCCAAGGGCCCGGCGCTGCGCCGCATCGTCGACGAATACCAGCCCAGCCGCACCATCTTCATCGACGATCTGCCCCAGCATCACCAGTCCGCGCGCGAGACCTTCGGCAAGGACATCACCACGCTGCATCTCGTCGGCGAACCGCTGATCGCGCCGCATATTGCCTGTGCGCACAAGGCCGGACATGCCGATGCCCGGATCGACGACTGGGCCAGCGCATTGCCCTGGTTGAAGGATCAACTTGAAAAGGAACCCGCATGACAATCGCCAATCGCCTGAAGGAACTCGGCATCACCTTGCCCAAGGCCGCGGCCCCCGTGGCGAGCTATCAGCCGCTCGTGGTCCAAGGGGATCAGTGCTATCTTTCCGGGCAATTGCCTTTCATCGATGGCGAGCTGGTAACGGGGAAGCTGGGCGCCGATGTCGAGCTTGAACGCGGCCAGCAGGCGGCGCGCGCCTGCGGGCTGATGATCCTCGCGCAGCTCGAAGCGCACGATTTGCTCGAACGCGTCGAGCGCGTGGTCAAGCTGGGCGGCTTCGTCGCCAGCGTGCCCGATTTCACCGACCAGCCCAAGGTGGTGAACGGCGCATCCGACCTGATGGCGGAAGTTTTCGGCGAAAAGGGCAAGCACGCCCGCAGTGCGGTCGGCGTGCCCGTCCTGCCGCTGAACGCGGCGGTCGAAGTGGATGCGGTCCTTGCTCTTTCGGGCGCTTGACCGGCTGCTGGCCCGCGCGCCCGATCCGGCCCGCGTGGCGTGGATCGGGCAGGGGACCTACGCGCATCGCGGGCTGCACAAGCCCGGCGTGCCCGAAAACTCGCTGGCGGCCTTCGCGGGGGCGATTGCGGCGGGATACGGGATCGAGTGCGACATCCAGCGCAGTCGCGATGGCGAGGCGATGCTGCTGCACGATTGGGAACTGGAGCGGCTGACCGGTATGGCCGGGCCGATCGCCGCGCATTCCGCGGAGGAACTCGCGCAGATCGCCTATCTCGACAGCGAACACCGGATCGCGCGCCTGTCCGACCTTCTCGAACTGGTCGCGGGCCAGGTGCCGATCCTGATCGAGATCAAATCGCGCGCCCGCTACAACGTCGCCAAGACCTGCCGCGCGGTGCGCACCGCGCTGGAGGGGTATTCCGGCCCCCATGCGGTGATGAGCTTCGATCCGCGCGTCGCGCGCTGGTTCCGCGCCCATACGCCGCGCACGCTGGTCGGCCTCGTTGTCAAGGAAACCGAGGACGGCTCGACCCCGCATCGCTGGCAGCGCCATGTCGCCTTCTGGACCGCGCGGCCCGATTTCGTCGCCTACGACATCCGCGCGCTGCCCAATCGCTTCGCGACCGATCTGCGCGCGCGGGGATTTCCGCTGCCGAGCTGGACGGTGGACACGCCGCACAAGGCGGAGCGCGCCGCCGAACACGCCGATGCTGCGATCGCGGAGGGTAACGGCTTCTCCTCACTGGACGAAGAACCGCGCGCGGCATGAGCGATCTGGTCGCCAAACTGGGCGGATCGGTCGGCGCGTTCCCGCAAGCTGAATGGGACGCGCTGACGGGCGGCAATCCCTTCGTCAGCCACGCCTTCCTGACCGCGCTCGAGGACTCGGGCAGCGTGGGTCCGGGCACCGGCTGGCAGAGCGCGCCGATCGTGATCGAGGACGCCGAAGGCCGTTTGCGCGGCGCGCTTCCCGCCTATCTCAAGGGCCACAGCCAGGGCGAATACGTCTTCGATCACGCCTGGGCCGACGCCTATGAGCGCGCGGGCGGGCAGTATTACCCTAAATTGCAGATCGCCGCGCCTTTCACCCCCGCCACCGGGCCGCGCCTGTTGATTTCGGACGAGAGCCTCGCGCGCCCGCTGGTCTCGGCTGCCGAGCAATTATGCGCGCAGAACGGTTTTTCGTCCGCCCATGCGACGTTCGTGGAACCGGGGCAGGTCGAGCTGTTCGAACGGGCGGGTTGGATGACCCGGCGCGACATCCAGTATCACTGGCGCAATCGCGGGTACGACGATTTCGACGGATTCCTGGGCGAACTCGCCTCGCGCAAGCGCCGCGCGTTAAGGAAGGAGCGCGCGGCGGCGCAGGCCGAGGTGCGGATCGAGCGGCTGCGCGGCGACGCGATCCGGCCCGAACACTGGGACGCGTTCTGGATATTCTATCAGGATACCGGCGCGCGCAAATGGGGATCGCCCTATCTGACGCGCGAAGCCTTCGATCTGTTTTCCGAACGCATGGGCGATGCGCTGCTGCTGATCCTCGCCTTCGATGGCGACGAGCCGATCGCGGGCGCGCTCAATTTCATCGGCCCGGAAGCCTTGTATGGCCGCTATTGGGGCTGCACGCGGGACGTGCGCTTCCTGCATTTCGAACTGTGCTATTATCAGGCGATCGACGCGGCGATCGAATTGGGCCTCGCCCGCGTCGAGGCGGGGGCGCAGGGCGGCCACAAATTGGCGCGTGGCTATGAACCGGTCGAGACGATCTCCGCCCACTGGATCGCCGATCCCGGCTTTTCCGCGGCGGTGAAGGATTTCCTCGAACGCGAACGCCAGGGCGTCGCCGTCGAGAAGATGCATCTGGAAGAGCTGACGCCCTTCAGGAAAGGGTAGGCCCGAAACCCCTGAGATTCAGGCTGAAATCAGGCCGCGCGGCGTTCGATCGCGAGCCATTCGCGCGCGCGGCGCTGGGCTTCGGCGATTTCGCGGGCGGTCATTTCCTCGGAAATGTCGGCGCGGCAGAGCGAGGCTTCCTCGTGCCCGCGCGATGCGGCGATGTTGAACCATTTATGCGCCTCGACGAGGTCGCATTCGCATCCGTGGCTGGCGGTCGAGAACGCGACGCCGAGATCGTAGATCGCATCGAGACTGCCGCCGGAAAACGCGGCGAGGCATTCGGCCACCAGCGCATCCGCCTGCGGCCCCTGGAGAACGGCGCCCTGTCCGCCGTCGATCGAAGTGAAGTGCATGGCTCTTCCCCCTGTTCGTGCCGGCAACCCTATTGCCGGGCATCCTCAATCTGCGCGATTATGGTCAACAAAGGGTTAACGCCGCTTCGCGAGCAAACGCGCAAATTGAGCAGGGCGGGCCGGTCCGCCCGAACCCGTACCGGAATGGCGGGGATTGCCGCTTGTGCCGACTCCGGCACCGCCCTATAGGCCGCGCCCGACGGACCTCGCTTTCGGGGGGCCGGGGCCGGGAGCCGGAGAGGGCTCGCGGAGTGGGCCGGGTTTCGCGGATGGTGGTGGTCCGCCCGTCAGGGTAGGATAGAGGTGCCGATGGTCGCCACTTTAGCTGTGGATCAGGAAAAGCTCGCCAGGATCAAGCGATCCGTTGGCGATGATTATGTCCCGAGCGATGACGAGGAATATATGGGCGAGCAGCAGCTCGACTATTTCCGCATGTTGTTGCTCGAATGGAAGAAATCCATTCACGACGCGGCGGAGAACACGCTGCAATCCCTTCAGGACGGCCCCCTGCG
Source organism: Erythrobacter sp. (assembly GCA_009993605.1). Taxonomy (GTDB): domain Bacteria; phylum Pseudomonadota; class Alphaproteobacteria; order Sphingomonadales; family Sphingomonadaceae; genus Qipengyuania. Next base: position 68,583 of record JAACTB010000010.1, on the reverse strand, counting down.
CGAGGCCGATCTCAACGACCGTGCCTCGAGCGAAACCGATTGGGGCATCGAACTGCGCACGCGCGACCGGCAACGCAAGCTGATCGCCAAGATCGACAGTGCGCTGCGCCGGATCGATGCGGGCGAATACGGCTATTGCGAGAAGACCGGCGATCCGATCGGTTTGCGCCGCCTGATCGCGCGGCCCGTCGCCACCATGACGGTCGAAGCGCAGGAAGCGCATGAGCGCCGCGAAAAAATCTCGCGCGACGACTGATTATTTACGACAAGTCCGTTGCCGCAGCTTACCATTTGTTGAGGGTTTGCTCCTAGCACGGGGAGCGAAGCGCCAAGAGAAAGATTACCCGCCATGTCCGCAGTCGATACACGGAATGTCAGCCGAGACAGCCTGTTTCTGATGGCCGACATCACTGTCGAGGGCAGCGTCCATCCGGTGCGTGCCAAGGTGCGCAATCTTTCGGCGGGCGGCATGATGGCCGATGGCGATTTCACGGTCGAACGCGGAATGCGGCTGGTGGTCGACCTGCGCCATGTCGGCCACGTCCCCGGCACGGTCGCCTGGGTACAGGACAGCCGCATCGGGATCGCCTTCGACAAGGAAATCGATCCCAAGCAGGTGCGCGCGCGCGTGGGAGTAAGCGAATCGATCGTTCCCACCCACATCCGCACCGCGCCCGCCTTCACCGACCCGCAGATCGGCAAGCGTCGCCTCTGATCATCGCGGCTCGGCGGTTTTAAAAAAACCGGCTGCGGCTTCATCTTCCGGGCATCCCATGACGGTGCTATCAGCGCCGGGCCGCCCATGATCGCTCGTCGCCGCCCCTCATACCCCTGCGCCCCTTTCGCTCGCCACGCCCTGTTTGCGGCGGTCGCCAGCCTCGTGCTCGCCGCCTGCGGTCCGGCGCGGGACGATGGGGTGGTCGATGTCGCGATCGTCGGATCGGACGAGGGGATGCGCGCGCCCGGGCTGCGCCTGCCTTTTGCCGCCCAGCATTTGCGCGCCGCCACCGCGCAAGGTCTGGTGCGGCTGGACGCGACCGGCCTGGTCGTACCGGGCATCGCGGAACGCTGGATCGTCACCGATGATGGGGCGAGCTACATCTTCCGCATTCGCGAATTCGATCTGCCCGGCGGCGGACGGCTGACCGCTCAGGCGGTGCGCGATTCGCTGCGGCGCACCGTGGCACGGCTCGAAGGGACCTCGCTCGGCCTCGATCTCGAACGCGTGCGCGATATCCGCGCGATGACCGGGCGCGTGGTCGAAATCCGGCTCGACGGGCCGATGCCGGAATTGCTGCAATTGCTGGCCCAGCCGGAACTGGGCCTTGCCGTGGGCGATGCCCCGCTCGGCCCGATGCAGATCGTCGATCCCGGCGAAGACGGGGATAGCGAGCCGCTGGAGGGGATCTATCTCGCCGCCATGCCGCCCGAATTGCGCGGCCTGCCCAGCCAGCCCGACTGGGACGAGGGCGTGGAGCCCGTCCGCCTCGTCGCCACCGATGCCGCCGCCGCGGTCGAGGGTTTTTCGCGCGGGGTCTACGACGTGGTGCTGGGCGGCAGCATCGTCGATTTCCCGCTGGCGGAGGTGGGGCCATTGTCGCGCGGCACGATCCGCCTCGATGGTGTGGCGGGTCTGTTCGGCCTCGACATCCGCAACCGCACCGGCTTCCTCGCCACGGCGGAAAATCGCGAGGCGCTGATCATGGCGATCGACCGGCCCGGCCTGATCGAACCTTTCGGCGTCGGGGGATGGACGCCGAGCGAGCGGATCGTGCCGTTGCCCCTGCCATCCCAGGCCTCAGCCGAGATCATCGATGCGGGCACGCCATCATGGAGCACGTTCGATCTCGAGCAGCGCCGGGCCCAAGCGGCTGCGCGCGTCGCGGCCTATGCCGGGTCGGCAGAGGGCGGGCAGGTCACCCTCCGCATCGGGATGCCCCAGGGGCCCGGCGCGGACCTTCTCTACTCTGCGCTCGAATCGCAATTCGCCGCGATCGGCGTCGTCAGCGTGCGGGTCGCGATGGATGACGAACCCGACCTCGCCTTTCGCGAACGCATCGCCCGCTATGGCGGCGCGCAATGGTTCCTAAACCAGTTCGATTGCACCGTCAGCCGCGCGGTCTGTTCCGAAGACGTCGACTTCCTCCTCGACCTGGCGCGCGATGCGCCGAGTGCCGCGGAACAGGCCAGCTATCTCGCCGAAGCGGAAGCGGCGCTGGTCGCGCTGTCGGTCTATATCCCCTTCGGCCCGCCGATCCGCTGGTCGATGGTGCGCGGGGGAGTGGCGGGATTTGCCGACAACCCATGGGGCCTCCATCCCTTGTTCCCGCTTTCCGGCGCCCCCATCTAGGTTCGCGTATGACGAGCGACGACAGACCTCTCGACGGTGCGGCGCCCCGGCGTCCGGTTCCCTACAGGCCCGATCCCTCCGACACGCCGCCGGGGGCGGAGCGCCTGCGGCCCCTCGGTCTCGATCTGCCCACGGGCAACGACCCCGTTTCGATCCGCCGCCGGGTCGAAGCGCTCGAACACATCCTCGAGCGCAGTTTCCGCATTCCGGGCGTGAATTACCCGGTCGGCCTCGATGCGATCATCGGCCTTATCCCGGTGGTGGGCGATCTGATTACCGCGGCGATGGCCTCCTATATCGTGTGGGAGGGCAAGAATCTCGGCATGCCGAAATGGAAGCTGTGGCGCATGGGCGGCAATATCGCGGTGGACACGATCATCGGCGCGATCCCGCTGGTCGGCGATGCCTTCGACCTTGCTTTCCGCTCGAACACGAAGAACTTGCGGATCATTCGCAAGCATCTCGACAAGCACCATCCGGCGGCGCGCACTCTCGACCGCTAGGTCCGCGCCCGCTAGGCGGAGGGGCATGGCGCAAGACGTAACCTATTCCTCCTATCTCGATCTCGATCGCATCCTCGCGGCGCAGCACCCCGTGTCGGACGCGCATGACGAGATGCTGTTCATCATCGTCCACCAGGCAAGCGAATTGTGGCTGAAACTGTGCCTGCATGAATTGCACGAGGCGCGCGAATGCGTGATCGTGGACGATCTGCGCCCCGCCTTCAAGATGCTCGCCCGCGTGGCCCGCGCGCAGGGGCAATTGATTCAGAGCTGGGACGTCCTGAGTACTATGACACCGCACGATTATTCGACCGTCCGCCCGCATCTGGGCGGATCGAGCGGGTTTCAGAGCGCGCAGTACCGGATGATGGAATTCCTGTTGGGCGGTCGCAATCCCGATATGGTGACCATGCACGAGGCGGTGCCCGAGGTCGCGAAGCAACTGCGCGCCGAACTGGGCCGACCGAGCATCTATGCCGAAGTCGTCGCCCTGCTTGGGCGGCGCGGCTTCGCCATTCCCGATAGCGTGCTGGCCCGCGACCATGTCGACAGCTGGGAACACAGCGACGCGGTCGAAGCGGCATGGGCGACGATCTACCGCAACCCGCAGGAGTATTGGGATCTCTACGAATTGGCCGAAAAGCTGGTCGATCTCGAATATCATTTCCAGCGCTGGCGGTTCGGGCATCTGAAGACGGTTGAACGGATCATCGGCTTCAAGAAGGGTACGGGCGGCACGCCTGGGGTGCCCTATCTGGCGGGCGTGCTGAAGCAGGCCTTCTTCCCCGAACTTTTGAGCGTAAGGACCGCGATATGAGCGCACGGCGCATCTGGGACATCTCACAGACATTGCGGCCCAACCTGCCGGTCTGGCCGGGCGACACCGCGTTTTCGTTCGAGCGGACCTGGAAGATGGAGGACAGCTCGCCCGTCAATGTCGCTCGCATGACGATGAGCACGCATTCGGGCACGCATGCCGACGCGCCGCTGCATTATGCGGCGCAAGGGCTGGACGCGTCGCAGATGGACCTCTCGCCCTATCTCGGCGAATGTCTCGTGATTGACGCGCGCGGCGTGTCCAACGAAATCGATATCGGCGACCTGCCGCATATCGACAGCGCGGACCGCGTGCTGTTCCGCACCTGGGACACGTTTCCGCATGATCAATGGCGCAGCGACTGGCTGCCGATCGCGCCGGAAACGGTCGAATGGCTTGCGCTTCAGGGCGTCCGCCTGATCGGGACCGATGCGCCCAGCGTCGATCCCGAGGACAGCAAGACCATGGCCGCCCATCTCGCCGTGCTGGACCACGATCTGCGGATCCTCGAAGGACTGGTCCTCGATGACGTTCCCGAAGGCCGCTACGAACTGATCTCCCTGCCGCTCAAGGTCGCAGGCGGCGATGCCGGATTGTGCCGCGCGATCTTGAGGGAATTGGCATGACGATCGACCGGGCGAGAGAACTGGATGCCGCCGACCCGTTGGCGCATTATCGCGATCGCTTCGCGCTGCCCGCCGACACGATCTATCTCGATGGCAATTCGCTTGGCTGCCTGCCCAGGGACACGCCCGCGCGCATCGCCGAGGTGGTGGGTGAGGAATGGGGCCGCGATCTGATCGGCAGCTGGAACACCGCCGACTGGATCGTGATGCCCCAGCGCATCGGCGGCAAGATCGCCCCGCTGATCGGGGCCGCCCCGCACGAGGTGATCGTCTGCGATTCGGTCAGCGTGAACCTGTTCAAGCTCATTGCCGCGGCGTTGCAGATGCGGCCGGATCGCAAGACCGTGCTGAGCGAGCCGGGCAATTTCCCGACCGATCTATACATGATCGAAGGGCTCGAAAAGCAGGGCCTTGCGACGCGCCGCCTGGCCGAGCGGGACCGGATCCTGGAAGCGCTGGACGAAGACGTCGCCCTGCTGCTTCTGACCCACACCCATTACAAGACCGGGGAGGTCTTCGACATGGCGGAACTGACCCGGGCCGCGCACGACAAGGGGGTGCTGGTGCTGTGGGACCTGTCGCATTCGGTCGGCGCGATGCCGGTCGATCTCGATGGGTGCGAGGCGGATTTCGCAGTCGGCTGCGGCTATAAATATTTGAACGGCGGCCCGGGTGCGCCGGCTTTCGCCTATGTCGCCGAGCGCCACCATTCTGCGCTCTCCCAGCCGCTGACCGGGTGGATGGGGCACGCAAAGCCCTTCGAATTTCTTGACGATTACGCGCCCGCGCCCGGCACCGATCGCCTGTTGTGCGGAACGCCGCCGATCCTCGCTTTGGCCGCGCTGGAAGTGGGCGTCGATTTGATTGCCGAAATCGGGGTCGAGCGGCTTTTCGCCAAATCGCAGGCGCTGTCCGAATTCTTCCGCGAATGCCTGTCGGAACGGGGGATATCTCTCGAACTCGTCAGCCCGGAAGATCCCGACCGGCGCGGCAGCCATCTGAGCTTTCGCCACGAACACGCCTATGCCTTGAGCCAGGCGCTGATCGCGCGCGGCGTGGTCGGCGATTTCCGCGATCCCGACATATTGCGGCTCGGCTTCGCGCCCGCCTATCTGCGATTCGAGGACATGGCGGACGCCGCGCGAGTGCTTGCCGACATCCTAGCAACAGGCGAGTGGAAACGCGCCGAATTCAGCGAGCGCTCTGCCGTAACCTAATGCAATTCCATCGAAAAATGAGGCGGATGGCGAACGCTTCGTCGCAAAACCGGTTTTCTCGTTTGACGCGATAACTTAATTTCGCCACATTTGGCCCATCCGTCAGTATCGACAGGATTAAAGGGGAATTTTTCATGAAGTTCAACAAAATCGCTCTCGTCGCTTCGGCTTTCGCGTTCGCAGCTCTCGGCGGTTGCGCCGAAAGCGAGCAGGAAGCGCAGGAAGACCTGGTCGAGCAGCAGTACGAAGCGCAGGAAGACGTGCTTGAAGAGCAGGCCGACCTCGCCGAAGCCCAGGGCAACGAAGCTCAGGAAGAAGCTCTCGACGCGCAGGCCGACGCCATGGGCGAAATGGGCGACCAGGCCGAAGACGCCGTGGACGCCGGTGCGGACACCACCGCGCAGTAAGCTTTGCGGCCTGCCCATCCGGCAGGTCTAAGCAATCGGGCGGCGTCGGTCTTCGGACCGGCGCCGCCTTTGTTTTATGAGGAGAAGGGTGCGATCAGCCCCACCGGTCCGCCGCGCCCGCTACTCCTCCAGTTCGATGTCCCAATAAAGCCAGTCCCGCCAGGTCTCGTGCAGGTAATTCGGCGGAAACGCCTTTCCATGCTGCTGCAATTGCCAGTGGGTCGGCCGGATCGGCTCGGCATAAAGCTGCATCCCCGCCTGTTTCGGCGTGCGCCCGCCTTTCTTCATGTTGCAGGGCGCGCAGGCGGTGGCGATGTTTTCCCAACTCGTCTTGCCGCCCAGGCGGCGCGGGAGGACATGATCGAAGGTGAGGTTCGCCTGGCTGCCGCAGAACTGGCAGGCGAAGCGATCGCGCAGGAACAGGTTGAAACGAGTGAAGGCGGGAAATTCCGACGGCTTCACATATTGCTTCAGCGCGATCACGCTGGGGATCTTCATGTCGAGGTTGGGCGAGTGGACGCTGCGGTCGTAGCTCGCGATCACATCGACCCGGTCGAGAAAGATCGCCTTGATCGCGGTCTGCCACGGCCACAGGCTGAGCGGGTAATAGGATAGCGGCGTGTAATCGGCGTTCAGCACCAGGCTGGGGCAGGATTGCAGGCTGCTCGCCGGATCGTCGCCGGCGCTGCGGAACCGCGCCGCGCGTTCGAGCAGGTCAGCCCTAAACACAACCGCCCTCGCATTGGCCGCTCTCGAACTGGCCGCTCTCGCCTCGGCCGTTTTCACACTGGGTATCTGAAACGATCACGCGCTCCTCCCCGATGGATGTGAGAATGCACTCGCAGGAAAAAGCGTCAACCCTGTTACGGACAGCCTATCCACAGGCTTGTCCCCGCTTGGCGAGGCGGGGCCGGAACGCGTAGAAGGTGGCCCATGCCGGTCACACGCTTCGCCCCCAGTCCGAACGGGATGCTTCATCTCGGGCACGCCTTTTCCGCGATCACCGCGCATGATCTGGCGGGCCGGGACGGGCGCTTCTTGTTGCGGATCGAGGATATCGACGGTGCCCGCTCGCGGCCCGAACTAGTGGAGGCCTTCCGCGCCGATCTCGCATGGTTGGGCCTCGCCTGGGAGGATGTCGCACCCCAATCCGCGCGGCTCGCGAGCTACGAGGCGGCTGCGGAAAGATTGCGGGCCGAGGGATTGCTTTATCCCTGCTCCTGCACGCGCGCAGAGATCCTGGCCGAAGCAGTCGGCACCAGCGCCATGGGCCCGGTCTATGGCGGGCGTTGCCGCTTGCATGGTCCGCAACCCGGCCGGGCCGTATCCTGGCGGCTCGACATCGCAAAGGCTCAGGCGCGGACCGGGCCGCTCACCTGGTTCGACGAGCGCGCGGGCGAGATTACGGCGCGGCCCGAGGATCTGGGCGACCTGGTGCTGGTCCGGAAGGACGAGCCCGCGAGCTATCACCTGGCCGCGACGCTCGACGATGCGGCGGATGGGGTCACGCTAGTGACGCGCGGCATGGACCTGTTCGAAGCGACGCATGTCCACCGCCTGCTCCAGGCCCTGCTCGACCTGCCGGTGCCGCGCTGGGACCATCATCGCCTGCTGCTCGACGAAGAGGGGCGCAAGCTTGCCAAACGGCGCGGCTCGCCCTCGCTCGCCGATCGGCGTGAAGCGGGCGGAAACGACAGGCAAGCAGGGCTGTTGCTTGCCGAGCAACTGCGCTTGCACCGATTTCCAGCTGGAATTTCGCTCGGCAATCCCTAGATTTTAGCCATGACCACATTCCTGATCATCCTCCTCGTCCTCCTCATGGGTCTCACCCTGTTCTCGCTGATCAGGGGCGTGGTGGCGTTTCTCAAGACCACCAAGATCGATCTCGAGACGGGGCAGGGCGAAACCGCGACCGATATGCAATTGTTGCAGAACAAGATGATGTTCAATCGCATCAAATATCAGGCGCTCGCGGTGGTCGTGGTGGTGATCCTGCTCGCCGCGACCCGCTGATCGCGGTACCTCGATCCGATGGTCAAGCTGAACAAGATCTACACCCGCACGGGTGACGACGGCACCACAGGTCTGGTCGATGGATCGCGCCAACCCAAATCCAGCCCGCGCATGGTCGCGATTGGCGATGTCGACGAGGCGAACAGCGCGATCGGCCTCGCCGCTGCGGCGCTTGGCGAAGGCCACGAGGCGGAGGCGCTGTTCCGGATCCAGAACGATCTGTTCGATCTCGGTGCCGACCTCGCCACGCCTGCGGGCGAAGGCGAGGATTTCGCGCCGTCGGAAATGGTCCTGCGCGTGGTCGCGGGACAGGTCGCCTGGCTCGAAAGCGCGATCGACGACGCGACCGCGCAGCTCGAACCGCTGACGAGTTTCATTCTTCCCGGTGGTAGCGAAGCTGCGGCGCGGCTCCATCTCGCGCGCGCCATCGTAAGGCGGGCCGAACGCGCGGTGGTCGCCCTGGCGGACGGCGAATTGATCAATCCCCAGGCGCTGGCTTACATAAACCGTCTGTCGGACTATCTCTTCGTCGCCGCGCGCCTCGCCAACGAGCAGGGGCGGGCGGACGTGAAATGGGTGCCGGGCGCCAACCGCTAGCCGCCGCTGGCAAAACCCCGTGTCCTTCGCTAGTGCAGCGCGATTGTTGCAGTTGCGAGGATAAAGCAGTCATGATCGATACAGTCGCCGTGATCGGCGCGGGCCAGATGGGATCGGGCATCGCCCAGACCGTGGCCGCGCATGGCATGAAGGTGCTCCTCGCCGATATCGACCTCGCCACGGCTGAAAAGGCGCGTGGCGGCATCGACAAGGCGCTCGGCAGGCTGGTCGGGAAGGGCAAGCTCGAAATCGCGGACGCGGAAGCGACGCTCGCCCGGATCGAGGCAGTGGCGGATTATGCGCCGATGGAGCAGGCCGACCTCATCATCGAAGCCGCGACCGAGAAGGAAGCGGTCAAGAAGGCGATCTTCGAAAAGGCGGGCGAACGGCTGGCGGCGGGCGCGATCATGGCGTCGAACACCAGCTCGATCCCGATCACCCGCATGGCGAACTACGCGCCCGATCCGGCGCGCTTCATCGGCCTCCATTTCTTCAATCCGGTCCCGGTGATGAAGCTGATCGAGGTAATCCCCGGCCTCGCCACCGCTGAGACCACGACCGAGCGGACCTGCGCCTTCGCACGCAATCTCGGCAAGGAAGTCGTGCTGAGCCAGGACGAACCCGGCTTCGTCGTCAATCGCATCCTGTTGCCGATGATCAACGAGGCGGTGTTCGTGCTGGGCCAGTCGACGGCGGGGATCGAGGATATCGACAAGGGGTGCCGGTTGGGACTCAACCACCCGATGGGGCCGCTGCAGCTGGCCGATTTCGTCGGGCTCGACACCTGCCTCGACATCATCCGCGTGCTTCACGAAACGACGGGCGACACCAAGTACCGGCCCGCGCCGCTGCTCGTGAAATATGTCGAAGCCGGCTGGCTCGGCCGCAAGACCGGGCGCGGCTTCTACGATTATTCGGGCGAGGAGCCGGTACCGACGCGCTGATCGGCAGGGCCGGCGGGAACAGGGCGCGCGCGCCGCTCGTTCATGCGGAAAGGAGATTTTCCGCGATGAGCGATACGAACAAGAAGCCCGACAACCCCCTCAAGGTCGATGGCGTCGGCGAAAGCCAGGAAGCGCGCCAAGCCGATCTGGCGCCCGAAACCCATAATGACGAGCAGGACGATCACCGCGCGCAGGCGCAGCAGGTCGCCGAAGATGCTCAGGGAACGACCATCGAGACCGGCAGCCCGACCGAAAGCGTGAAGAGCGACAATTCTTCGGGTCTCATGGGCGATTCGACGCAGGACACCGTCGATCACATGCGCGACATGGAAAGCTCGGGGCGCGTCGACATGGGCGCCTATCGCGGCGAACCCAATCACGACGATAATGTCGATAAATACGGCAAGGCGCACAAGCCCGACGGGCTGCGCGGCGACGGAACCTGAACACCGAACCTAGTCTGACGGCTCAGGGAGCCTTGCATCCTTGGGGTCGAGAGTGCGCGGCGGTATCCGTTCGTTCGTTTGATTGAAGTCGGACGGATCGAGCCCCATCGATGCTGGCGGGATAAAAACCGGCCCCGGCGCTTGATAGGTGGGTGCCTCGATTCGGTTTTCCACCCCGTCAGGCCGGGCAGGCAGGCTCGAGGCTGGCGGCGGCGGCGGGTCCGGGCTGTACCATGCGGTATTGGGCATCGTTCCGCTGGCCTTTTTGGCCTCGGCCTGTTCCTGCACCTTGCTGAGGACGCCGGGCGAATCCTCTTCGCCGACCATGGCCACGACCAGGACCAGGATCGCTCCCACTCCGGCGAGCGTCTTTCCGTGCGTTTGCAGAATGCCGTCCATAGCGGCTTGCTAATGCCAGCGAGAGCTTACGATTCCGTATCCGCCGCCGCTTCGGCTTTCAGCGCGTACAGCGTGTCGAGAGCTTCGCGCGGGGCGAGCGCATCGATATCCAGTTCGAGAAGCCTGTCTCGTAATGCGTCGCGCTGCGGTTCGGGCTCTTCGGCCATCGCGGCGAACAGCGGCAGATCGCCGAGACCTGCCGCGAGACCACCGGTCTTTTCGCGCGCCTTTTCCAGCCGGTCGAGCACCGATTTCGCGCGCTTCAGGACAGGCGGCGGCACGCCCGCCAACCGCGCCACCGCGATCCCGTAGCTGCGATCGGCCGGACCTTTCGCCAGTTCGTGCATCAGCACCAGATCGCCCTTCCATTCGCGCGCACGCACATGGTGCAGGCTCAACGCATCGCAGCTTTCGGCAAGGCGGCTGAGCTCGTGGTAATGCGTCGCGAACAGGCAGCGGCATTTCAGCGTCTCGTGCACCGCCTCGACCACCGCCCACGCGAGCGCCATCCCGTCATAGGTCGAGGTGCCGCGCCCGACCTCGTCGAGGATCACGAAACTGCGATCCGTCGCCTGGGCGAGGATGGCGGCGGTCTCGACCATTTCGACCATGAAGGTGGAGCGCCCGCGCGCCAGATTGTCCGACGCGCCCACGCGGCTGAACAGCCGATCCGCGATGCCGATCCGGGCCGCTTCGGCCGGAACGAAGCTGCCCGCCTGCGCCAGCAGGAGGATCAGCGCATTTTGCCTCAGGAACGTCGATTTGCCGCCCATGTTCGGTCCGCCGATCAGCCACAGCCGATCGTCGGGGCCGAGCGTGCAATCATTGGCCACAAAGCGGTCGCCGCTCTTCGCCAGTGCTTCCTCCACCACCGGATGGCGCCCGCCGGTTATCTCGAGGCAGCACTCGTCGAGGATCTCGGGCCGCGCCCAGCCGCTTTCCGCCGCGCGTTCGGCCAGGGCCGCGCTCACATCTACGCGGGCGAGCGCCGCCGCCGTTGCCGCGATGGCCTCGCGCGCGTCCACCACTTCGCCGATCAGCGTCTCGAAATGCGCGTCTTCGGCGGCGAGGGCATGGGCGCCCGCTTCGGCGATGCGAGTCGCTTCCTCGTGTAGGCCCAGCGAATTGAACCGCACCGCACCCGCCATCGTCTGGCGGTGGGTGAAGCCGCTATCCGCCGCCATCAATTTATCGCCGTGTTTGGCAGGCACTTCGATAAAATAGCCGAGCACCTTGTTGTGCTTGATCTTGAGCGTGGGCGTCCCGGTCTCGTCGCGATATTTCGCTTCGAGCGCAGCGATGGCGCGGCGCGCATTGCCGCTCGTCTCGCGCAGAGCATCCAATGCGTGATCGTACCCGCTGGCGATGAAGCCGCCCTGGCCGCGCTCGGTCGGCGGGGAGGGGACGAGGGCGCGGTCGAGATGGTCGGTCAGTGCGCCGTGGCCGCCGAGTTTTTCCGCCTCGCCAGCCAGCAGGGCGGGCAGGTCGGTGCTGCTCCGCAACAGGTCACGCACGCGCCGCGCCTCGGCCAGCCCGTCGCGGATCTGACCGAGATCGCGCGGTGACCCACGCCCCGCGACCAGCCTCCCGAGCGCGCGTCCGATATCAGGCGCCCCGCGCAACAACGCGCGCAGATCGGCGCGCAACAGGGGATCGTCGTGGAAATGCCGCACGGCCAGCAAGCGGGCTTCGATCGCGGTCCGCTCGGCGAGCGGAGCGGACAGGTCTTCGGCCAATTGGCGCGAGCCCGCCCCTGTCGAACAGCGATCGACGCAGGCGATCAGGCTGCCCGCACGCGCGCCGTTCTGCGCTTCGAGGATTTCGAGGCTGGTCCGGGTCGCCGCATCCATCGCCAGTTGCGCGGCGCCCGAGCGCGCGATGGGGGGGAGCAGCAGCGGGAGATTGCCGCGCCCGGCATGGTCGAGATAGGCGATCAGTCCTGCCGCAGCGGCCAGCATCGGCCGCGAAAAATCGCCCATCCCATCCAGCGTGGCGACCCCGTGAAGCGCCTTCAACCGCGCCTCGCCATCCTCGCTGCGAAACTCCGTCCGGTCGCGCCGCGTCGCATCGGTCGCCGCCCCCTCCCAATCTTCGGGCACTACTATTTCGCGCGCGCCCAGCCGCGCCAGAGCGGCCTCGACCGCGTCGGGCGAACAGTCTTCCAGCACCATGCGACCGGTCGAGATGTCGCAGGCCGCGATCCCCACCGCCTCGCGCAGCGGCGCTAGGGCAACCAGTACATTGGCGCTGCGCGGATCGAGCAGCGCCTCCTCGGTCAGCGTGCCCGCTGTGACGAAACGAACGATATCGCGCGCCACCAGAGCCTTCGAACTGGGCGTGCCTTCGCGTTTCGCCCGCGCCTTGGCCTCGTCCGGCGTTTCAACCTGTTCGGCGATCGCGACCCGCTCGCCCGCCTTGATCAGACGAGCGAGATACCCTTCCGCCGCGTGGACCGGCACGCCGCACATCGGCACGGGTGCGCCCCCGCTCTCGCCCCGGCTGGTCAGCGCGATGTCGAGGATGGCGGCGGCGCGCCGCGCATCGTCGAAGAACAACTCGAAGAAATCGCCCATGCGATAGAACAGCAGCGCGCCTTCGGCCTGGCGCTTCAACGCATGATATTGCTGCATCATCGGAGTGTCGCCGCCGGCCATGCCCGCGCTCGTGCCAAGCCTTGGCCGATTCGGGAAGCGGTGCGGACGCGCTTTCCCCTAGTGCTTCCCTGTCTGCGCGGTTAGGGCACGCGGACACGTACAGATTCAGGAGCCATCATGGCGGACGAAAAACAGGCCGGTTTCACCGCGCGCGAAGCGCTGTTCTATCACGAGACCATCCGGCCCGGTAAGATCGAGATCGTTGCGTCGAAGCCCATGGCGACGCAGCGCGATCTTTCGCTCGCCTATTCACCCGGCGTCGCTGCTCCGGTGGAAGAGATCGCCAAGGATCCCGCCAATGCCGCGAAATACACCGCGCGCTCCAACCTCGTGGCGGTCATTTCGAACGGCACCGCCATTCTCGGCCTCGGCAATCTGGGCGCGCTCGCCTCCAAGCCGGTGATGGAAGGCAAGGCGGTCCTCTTCAAGCGCTTCGCCGATGTCGATTCGATCGATCTCGAGCTCGACACCGAAGATCCCGACAAGTTCATCGAGGCGGTCGCGCTGATGGAGCCGAGCTTCGGCGGCATCAACCTCGAAGATATCGCCGCACCCGAATGCTTCATCATCGAACAGGCCCTGCGCGAGCGGATGAACATCCCCGTCATGCATGACGACCAGCACGGCACCGCGATCATCGCGGCGGCCGGTCTCATCAACGCCTGCGAAGTGACCGGTCGCAAGCTGTCCGACTGCAAGATGGTGGTGAACGGCGCGGGCGCCTCCGCGCTGGCCTGCACGGCGCTGGTCAAGGCGATGGGGATCCGCCACGAAAACGTGATCGTGTGCGACCGGTCCGGCCCGATCTATCCGGGCCGCAAGGATGTCGATCAGTGGAAGAGCGCGCACGCGGTCGAAACCGAAGCGCGCAGCCTCGAAGAAGCGCTCGACGGCGCGGATATCTTTCTCGGCCTGTCGGCGGCCGGGGCTCTCAAGCCCGAATGGGTCGCCAAGATGGCGGACAAGCCGATCATCTTCGCCATGGCCAATCCCACGCCCGAGATCATGCCCGAAGAGGCCAAGGCCGTCCGACCCGATGCGATCATCGCCACGGGCCGCTCGGACTATCCCAACCAGGTAAACAACGTGCTCGGCTTCCCTTTCATCTTCCGCGGCGCACTTGACGTGCGGGCGACCGCCATCAACGAGGAGATGAAGATCGCTGCCGCAGAGGCCATCGCCAAGCTGGCGCGCGAGCGCGTGCCCGAGGAAGTCGCCGCCGCCTACGGCGTGACGCACCAGTTCGGCACCGATTACATCATTCCCGCCCCCTTCGATCCGCGCCTCATCGAGGTCGTGTCGAGCGCGGTCGCCAAGGCGGCGATGGATAGCGGAGTGGCGCTGGACCGGATCGAGGACTGGGACGAATACCGGATGAGCCTCAAGGCCCGGCTCAATCCGACGACCGCCGCGCTCACCAATATCTACGAGCTGGCGCGCAAGGAGCCGCGCCGGATGGTCTTCGCCGAGGCGGAGGAAGAGGTGGTGCTGCGCGCCGCGATCCAGTTCCGCGATTTCGG
>JAACTB010000010.1:0-53987 GCA_009993605.1 Erythrobacter sp. | reverse complement strand
CTGTCCGACAAGGTCCCCGCCATGGTGGACTATCTCTACAAGCGCCTGCAGCGCCGAGGCTATACCGAGCGCGATGTCGGCCGCATGGTCAATCAGGAGCGCAACGTGTTCGCCGCGCTGCTGGTCGCCTTGGGCCATGGCGACGGGATGATTTCGGGTCTCACGCGCACTTTCGCTCAGACCGCGCGCGAGATCGGGCGGGTGCTCGATTCCAAGCCCGGCGCGATCCCCTTCGGCATCCACATGATGATCGGCAAGAACCACACGACGTTCATGGCCGACACCACGATCAACGAGCGTCCGACGGCGGAGGAGCTGGCCTATATCGCCCGCGAGACCGCGCAGGTCGCCAAGCGGATGGGCCACGAACCGCGCGTCGCCTTCCTGTCCTATTCGACCTTCGGGAATCCGAGCGGTCAGTGGCTGGAGAATATCCGCAATGCGGTCGCGCTGCTCGATGCGGAAAATCCCGGCTTCGAATACGAAGGCGAAATGGCGCCCGACGCCGCGCTCAACCCCAAGGTGATGGCGCTCTATCCGTTCAGCCGCCTGTCGGGTCCGGCGAACGTGCTAATTATGCCAGGGCTTCAGTCCGCCAATTTGAGCGCGAAGCTGCTGCGCGAATTGGGCGGGGATGCGACCATCGGGCCGATGATGATCGGGATGGAAAAGCCGGTCCAGATCGCCCCGATGACCGCGATCGCGCCCGACGTCCTGACGCTCGCCGTGTTGGCGAGCGCCGGAGTCGTAGGTTAGGTCGCTGGGGCAAATATCAGAACGGCAGGTCTTCGCCCTTGTAGTCGACATAGCGGTAGCCTGCGCCGCCGCTGTTCTCGACCACGTCGGCGAGGCCGCTGACGCTTTCGTGGACCGTCAGCTTGGCGTTCTCGCCGCCCATGTCGGTCTGTACCCAGCCGGGGTGTAGCGAGAGGACGGCGATGTCGCGCTCCTTCGCGTGCTGTTCGGCGATGCCTTTCGCCAGCATGTTCTGTGCGGTCTTGCTGGTGCGATAGAGGTCGTAGCCGCCCGAACTGTCCTCGATCGACCCCATCAAGGAGGACATGAAAGAGAGGCTTCCGCCATCCTTGATGCGGGGCAGCAATTCGCGCCCCGCCCGGGCCGGGCCGAAGGCATTGGTCATCATGACATGCGCGACCTCGTCCGATGTCGCTTGGGCCGCGTCCTGATGCTTGGCGCCGGTGATCCCGGCATTGACGATGATCGCATCGACCTCGCCATCCGACAGGCCGAGATCGGCATAGCTGTCGGGCTTCGTCACGTCGGCGGTCACGATGCGCAAATTCTCGCTTTCGAGCGCATGCAATTCGTCGCTGCGATCGCGCTCGCTGGCGACGACCTTCCAGCCGCGTTCGAGAAATTCGCGCGCGAGGCCGAGGCCGATGCCGCGCGAGGCGCCGAGGATGAGGACGGTCTTGGACATGAATCGTTTTCCCTTTCGCTGTGTTCGGACAGCGCTGGAAAGCCGCGAGCGTTCCTCCGGTTCATCGCTTCGCAAGAGCGCTTCCGCCAGGGGGCCGCCCGACACGGGATCGATTACGAAAGGACGATTATGAAATTCCCCCTGTTTCTCGCTCTATCCGCCACAGGCTTTGCCGTGGCCGCGCCTGCTGCTGCCCAGAACGTGGCGCCGGGCGGTCTCTATGTCGGTGCGCTCGCCGGCTATGAGGGACTCGACGTGGACGCACAGGACGGTTCGGCGAGCGCCAGCGCCGATTCGGCGGTCTATGGCGTAACCGCAGGGTACGATTTGTCGCTCGGCGGCGGCTTCGTGGGTGTCGAGGGCGAGGTTTCGACCAGCGACGGCTCGACCGATTTCCCTTCGAATTTCAACACGGCGCGCGACGGGCTGGAAGCGGACGGCCAGTATTACATCGGCGCACGTGCCGGTTTCGCCCTGACGCCGGGCATCGCGGCCTATGGCAAGGTCGGCTACACCGCGCTCGACACCAAGGCCTTCACCAGCGCCGGTTCGCTGGACGAGTTGGAAGAGAATGCGGGCGGCATCCGCTTCGGCGGCGGGTTGCAGGTGCAATTGCCGGGGCCCCTCGAAGCGCGCGTCGAATATCGCCGTTCGCGGTACGAGGACGTGGTCGACAGCCGGTTCGGCGATCTGACCACCGATCAGGTCGTGGCGGGCATCGGCCTCAGATTCTGACGATAGCGGGGCGGCCTTCTCTTAAGGGCCGCCCCGTCATTTCCGGCGGAAGCGGAAATACCAGACTTCGTGGCCCATCTGTTCGCGGGCCTTCTTCTCGTAGCGCGTCTGGCACCAGCCCGAGGGGCGGTTTTCCCAACTGTCGCGCCCTTCGACCTGCCATTCGAATTCGTCCGTGAAGCGACGCATCACCATCAGTGCGTGGCGCAGATAGATCGGATGGTCGGTCCCGAAGCGGAATTCGCCGCCAGGCTTCAACTTGTCCGCGATCATCCGCACCGGGCCGTCATTCATCATCCGGCGCTTGGCGTGCTTGGCCTTGGGCCAGGGATCGGGGTGGAGAAGATAGGCCATGGTCAGCGCCCCATCGGGCACGCGGGCCAGCGCCTGCAGCGCATCGCCATGAACCAGGCGGATATTGCCGAGCCGCTCCTCCTCGATCTGGGCGAGGCATTGCGCCACACCGTTCACATACGGCTCTGCCCCGATGAACCCATGATCGGGCAGCAGGTCCGCGCGATAGGCGAGATGTTCGCCGCCGCCGAAGCCGATCTCGAAATGGAGCGGGCGCGAATCGCCAAACAATCGCTCCGCCGTGACCGGGCCTTCGTCCGGCACCGCGATCCGGGGCAGCAAATTGTCGACCAGCCCCTGCTGGTGGGCGCGCAGCGGCTTGCCGATGGACCGGCCGTAAAGCCGGTTCAGCGTGGTGGGATCGCCTTCTTTGTGTGCAGTCATGCGCGCGCGGCTAGGCGTTCGCGCGGCCTGGGTCCAGAGACCACGAGTACAGGGTCACGCTATCCATGCAGGCGCAGCTCGTCATAGACCGGGTCGTAGCTGATCGTGAGTTCGACCGCGCGCAGCTGGTCGAGCGTCACGAAGCTTTGCGCCGCGGAGGAGGCGCGCAAACTGGCCAGATGGTCCGCATCCATGCGCGGTCCCACGATGTCGAGCAGGTCGGCGAGCCTGACGGCGATCGTGTCGTCGGACACCATCGCGACCGCGACATCGCCGGCGGCGCCGTCTCCGGCGCGCAAAGTGAGCCGGGCCGGCGCCATGGCCAGCATCGCGACGCGCCCGCGCTCCATCTTCGCCAGCGCGAGTTCGGGAGCGACCTGCATGGCTTCGCTCGCTGCCGCAAAGGATCGGGGATCGGACGCGCGATCGGGAGAAATCTGCTCGATATAGGCGTCGGATTCGGGCTGCGCGGACCGGGTAGCGGGAGCGGCATTCGCGGTCGGACGCGCCATTGTCAGGCGCGGCTGGCTTTCGATTCGGAGCTCGGCCTGAGCTCCCGCCGAAGTTCCGGTCTGTGAGAGGATCGCGCGAGGCAGGGGCGGAGTGATCGCTGCGATCGCCGTCGGGGCCGGGCCGATCGGTGCGGCCAAAGTTGCCCGAATCGCGACATTTCCAATAGGCGAACGAGGGGCGTGCGGTTGCGCTTCACCGGTATCGGTTGAACTCTTGGGGGAGGCGCGAAAGAGTGCCTCAGGCGCGGTTGAAGCCAATCCGGGCGGCTGTATCGACCTGTGTCTCGCTTCGATCGGCGTATTCTCATGCGGAACGGAAACCGGCGCAATCGCAAGGGCTTCGGTCTCAGAGGGAACGAAGACCGGCGCGACTTTGGGGCCCGTTCCCTGCGCCACATCCTGCGCGACCAGCGCCAGCACCAGCGCGCCACCGCTCCCCAGCGACAGGCTGCGCAATCGCCGCATCCCTCGCCCCGTATCAGTCCGTGCCGCGGATTCCGCCTGCATGATCATCCCCCCAGATAAGGTGAGGATACGCGGTGCGGCGCGCGCAGGCAAGCGGGCCGCTAAGCAGGCGCTCGCTCGGCCCTGTTTGGCCAGGGTCAGGACAGGGCGGTCCAGACCCCGTAGAGGCTCGTCGCGGTCAGCACGAAACCGACCAGGACCAGCATCAGTTTCGGGCTGAAATGCTTGGCGGCCAGCGCTCCGAACGGGGCTGCGATCACGCCGCCGATCAAGAGGCCCGCGGTCGCGCCGGCCAGATCGGCAATGCCGAGATGGAAGATGAAGGTCGCCGAGATCGCGATCGTCAGGAAGAATTCGACCGAATTGACCGTGCCGACGACCTTGCGCGGCTCCGCCCCCTGGATCAGCAGATTGCTGGTGACCACCGGCCCCCAGCCGCCGCCGCCCGCCGCATCGAGGAAGCCGCCGACGAGGCCGAGGGGTGCGACATGCTTCGCCTCGCTCTTGGTGGGCGGATAGACAATGCCGCGCACCAGCAGATAGATCCCGATGCCTGCCAGATAGAGCAGCACGAAAGGCTTGATCGTCGCCGCGTCGATCGAACTCAAGAGGTAAGCGCCCGTCACGCCGCCGATCACGCCCGGGATCAGCAGGCGGACAAACAGTTTCTTGTCGATATTCCCGTTCAGCAGATGGCTGATCCCCGAGGTCGCGGTGGTGAAGCATTCGACCACGTGAACCCGTTGCGAGGCGAGGGCGGGCGGCACGCCCATCACGCCGACCAGCAGCGTGTTGGTGATCACGCCGAACGCCATGCCCAGCGCGCCGTCGATCATCTGCGCTGCGAAACCGATCAGGATAAAGGGGAGGAGACCCGCCCAGTCGAAACTCAGCAAGTCGAAACCGAACACTTCCATGCGCGCGTATCTTTCGGCGAGGGGAAGCCGCCGGATACTGCGTGCCGCAAGATCGGCCTACGGGGAAAAACTTGGGCCTCGCTAAAGAAAAACGCCCGGTGACATGCACCGGGCGTCTCTCGCGTCCAAGCGAAGGAATCAACTGGTCGGGTCGACCGAAATAGAAACTGTATCAGGCGGCTTCCTGCGCCTCGTCGGGATCGCGCAGCACGTAACCGCGGCCCCAGACGGTCTCGATGTAGTTTTCACCGCCACAGGCGTGGCTGAGCTTTTTGCGAAGCTTGCAGATGAAGACGTCGATGATCTTGAGTTCAGGTTCGTCCATGCCGCCATAGAGGTGGTTGAGGAACATTTCCTTGGTCAGCGTGGTGCCCTTGCGAAGCGAGAGCAGCTCCAGCATCGCATATTCCTTGCCGGTCAGATGCACGCGCGCACCATCGACCTCGACCGTCTTGGCGTCGAGATTGACGGCCAGCTTGCCGGTGCGGATGACCGATTGCGAATGGCCCTTGGACCGGCGGACGACGGCGTGGATGCGCGCCACGAGCTCTTCGCGGTGGAAGGGCTTGGTCACGTAATCGTCGGCGCCGAAGCCGAAGCTGCGGATCTTGGAATCCATTTCCGAAATGCCCGACAGGATCAGCACCGGCGTCTGCACCTTGGCGACGCGCAGCTTCTTCAGCACGTCATACCCATGCATGTCGGGCAGGTTCAGATCGAGCAGGATGATGTCGTAATCATACAGCTTGCCCAGATCGAGGCCTTCTTCGCCCAGATCGGTCGAGTAGACGTTGAAGCCTTCGGTCGTGAGCATGAGCTCGATCGCCTTGGCGGTGGTCGGTTCATCTTCGATCAGCAAAACGCGCATGGGTGTTCCCCTCTAGCCCGAGGATGACATGCTTTCAGCCGGACCGAAAGCCGTGTGCCCCGAATGGACCAAGTGCATGGCGATGCCCGCACCGGGTCCTGCCTTATTAACCACGCATCTTCTGAACGGAAAAGGTTAACGGCGGGTAAAGCGTATTAACGTTTTCCGGTGTGGCATCTGGGTTGGCCGGGAAATTCAACGGCTTGGATGGAAGGATTTTCTTCACAAACCTTGCAGTTTCTTCGCCCGGCGGCGCTGGGCGCTGGATCCGATGCCGATCGCCTCGCGATATTTGGCGACCGTCCGCCGCGCGAGGTCGAAGCCTTCGGCGTTCAGAAGATCGACCAGTTTCTGGTCCGAATAGACCTTTTTCGCGTCTTCCGAATCGATCAGCGCCTTGATGCGGGCCTTGATCGCTTCGGAACTCGCCCCTTCCCCGTCGGCCGCACCGACGCCGCTCGAAAAGAAATATTTCAGCTCGAACGTGCCGCGCGGACAGGAGAGATATTTGTTGCTCGTCACCCGGCTGACCGTGCTTTCGTGCATGGCGATGCTTTCGGCGACCTCGCGCAAGGTCAGCGGCTTCATCGCTGATACGCCCTGGCGGAAGAACCCGTCCTGGCGTTTGACGATGTCGGCGGCGGTCTTGAGAATGGTCTTCTGCCGCTGGTCGAGCGCGCGGATCAGCCAGTCGGCCTCGGAGAGTTGCTCGTTGAGCCAGGACAGCGCCTTCTTGTCGCGCGCGCCGCCCTTCAGTTCGACATAATACTCGCGGTTGACGACGAGGCGGGGCAGGCTCGCTTCGTTGATGCGGATCGTCCAGCCGCCGGTGCCGTCCGGCGCCACCAGCACGTCGGGCACGATGCCGGTTTCGGTGGTGCTGCCGAAGCGCAGGCCCGGCTTGGGATCGTATTCGCGCAATTCGCCGAGCATGTCGGCGAAATCCTCGTCATCGACCTGGCAGAGCCGCTTCAGCCGCGCGACTTCGCCAGCCGCGACGAGGTCGAGATTGTCGATCAGGCGCGCCATGCACGGATCGTAGCGGTCCGCCTCGCGCGCCTGGAGGGCGAGGCATTCGGCGAGATCGCGCGCGCCCACGCCGGTCGGGTCGAGCCGCTGGACGAGGTCCAGCCCGCGCTCCACCTCCGCCAGCGGCACGCCGAGATCGTCCGCGATCTCGCGCAGATCGGTGCCGAGATAGCCCGCCTCGTCCAACTCGCCGACCAGCCTGAGGGCAATCAGCGCTTCCCGCGCATCGCGCGCCTCACCACCGATTTGCGCTTCGAGATGCTCGGTCAGGCTCGGCCCGTCAGAGGACCGGTTTTCGAGATCGGGCACGCCGTCCTCGCCCAGCGATCCTGCGCCGGACCCGGCCTTGCCCCAGTCGCCGATATCGGCGGGACCGGCATCGGGATCGACCGCGTGGCTCTCGATATCGAGCGCTTCGGACCCGTCCGGGCCGGGATCGCTCTCGTGCTCCGAGGGCGCGGCCCCTTCATCCCCCCCACTCTGGTCGGCACCCTTCTCGTGGCGCACCTCGCCGATATCGAGCAGCGGGTTCGATTCCAGCGCCTCGCCGACAAAGGCTTCGATTTCGAGATTGGACAGCGCCAGCAGCTTGATCGCCTGCTGCAATTGCGGCGTCATCACCAGCGACTGGGTTTGCCTGAGATCAAGGCGGGGGCTCAACGCCATGGGATTATCCGGTCGGCGGGATCACAGCGTGAAATTCTCGCCCAGATAGAGCCGCTTGACGTTCTCGTCCGCGACGAGGTCCTGCGGCGTGCCCGCGAACAGGACCTGGCCGCCATAGATGATGCAGGCGCGGTCCACGATCTCAAGCGTCTCGCGCACATTGTGATCGGTGATGAGGACGCCGATCCCGCGCGTCTTCAGATCCTTGACGAGATCGCGGATGTCGCTGATCGAGAGCGGGTCGATCCCGGCGAAGGGTTCGTCGAGCAGCATGATCGACGGTTTCGCCGCCAGCGCACGGGCGATTTCGGCGCGGCGGCGTTCACCGCCCGACAGTGCCATGGCGGGGCTGGTCCTGAGGCGTGTGAGGCCGAATTCGTCGAGGAGCCGGTCCAGTTCCGCCGCGCGCGTCGCCGGATCGGGTTCGACCATTTCGAGGACGCAGCGAATATTCTGTTCCACCGTCATCCCGCGAAAAATGCTGGTTTCCTGCGGGAGATAGCCGAGGCCCAGGATCGCGCGACGATACATGGGCAGCTTGGTCACGTCCTCCCCATCCATCAGGATGCGGCCCGCATCGGGGCGCACGAGGCCCATGATGGAATAGAAGCAGGTGGTCTTGCCCGCGCCGTTGGGGCCGAGCAGGCCGAGCACCTCGCCCTTGCCGACGGTGAGCGAAATGTCGCTGAGAACGCTGCGCTTGTCGTAGCTCTTGGCGATCGAGATGACCTCGAGCCCGCCCTGCGGGATCGGCGGCGCGGCATCCGCCACGGCCTCTTCGGCCAGTTCTTCGCGTTGCAAATCGGTTGCTGCACTGTCGCTCATGCCTTTCGCCTTAGATGCAGCGGGCGCGGCTGAAAACCCCGCCGGTCCGATCGGAAGGGCATTTGGCAGGAAACCTGCATGACAATCATACAGGGACGATCGGACAATTTCCGAACCGTTCGGATAGGGCGCGGGGACGCAAACTTGCCAATTCCCGTGGTTTCTGAAATATTTCGAGTCGGGACAGAGGATGAAGGGGAGAGCGCCATGGGAAAGGCGATCGACGACAGGACCTATCGCCACACGAACGAGGTGGCGCGCGGGCCAAGGGAAAGGGACTGGCGCAAGAGCATGAGCGACAATGTCGCGCTCGCGCTGATCGCCTACACCGCGCTGCAGATTTTCGTGACCACCAAGGCGCTGAGCGAGGGAATTCCCTCGATCCTGCCCTATCTGCTGCTGGTATTGCTGGTGGGGGCGATCATTCCCGCCTGTCGCTGGTTCGAAAAGCGCTGGAAGGATCTCGACGATGCCCACGCCGCCGATCCGGCGCTGACTGGCGATTTCCGCCGCGATCAGGCGATGCTGTGGTCGCTGGCGATCGGCCTTCCTTTTGCGATTGCCTACGGGTTCAAGGCGATAGCCTGACAACCTCTGCACGGTTGCGCCGCCGCTTTCGCCACCCTACCCGGACCCGATGGGGGCGGTGCGGAGTTGAGCGTGCATGATCGATAGCGATACGGCGCTTACCCGCTGCGAAGACCTGATCGCGATGGCGCGCCGGATGGGCGCCGACGCGGCCGACGCCGTCATGCGTGCCGATGCATCGGAAGGAATCGAGATACGGCTCGGCAAGCTCGAATCGGTCGATCGTTCGGAAAGCGAATCGATCGGGCTGCGGGTCTTCGTGGGCCAGCGTTCCGCTTCGATCCATACCAGCGATTTCAGCGCCGAGGCGTTCGAGACATTGGCGGAACGCGCCCTTGCGATGGCGAAGATCGCACCGGAGGATCGCTACGCCGGGCTCGCCCCGCAAGACCGGCTGTTCGTGGGCGAAATGCCCGATCTCGACCTTTTCGATGCGCGCGAAACCTCGCCCGAAGAGTTGCGCGAGCGCGCGCTGGAGGCGGAGGATGCGGCACGGTCCGTCCCCGGCGTCACCAATTCCAATGGCGGCGGAGCCAGTCGCTCGCACAGCGTCGTCGCGCTCGCGACATCGGCTGGGTTTGCGCGAGGGTACGAAGCGAGCGGCCATGCGATCTCGGCCAGCGTCGTCGCGGGCGAGGGCGGGCGGATGCAGACCGACAGCCATTTCAGAAGCGCGCGCCATGCGGAAGACCTGCCCGATCCCGCCAGCATCGGGGCCGAAGCGGGCCGTCGCGCGGTCGCGCGGCTCGATCCGGGCACACTCAGGAGCGGCAGGATGCCGGTCGTCTTCGATCCGCGCGTCGGCGGGAGCCTGATCGGCCACATCCTCTCCGCGATGAGCGGCCCCGCCGTGGCGCGCAAGGCGAGCTTCCTGATCGGCCACGAAGACGAAGACCTCTTCGCGCCCGAAATCCGCATCCTCGAAGATCCGCTGCTGATGCGCGGTCCACGCTCCCGCCCCTTCGACGGGGAGGGGCTGGAATGCGTCCCGCGCGCGCTGGTCGAAAATGGACGCATCTTCGGCTGGATGACGAACAGCGCGTCGGCCCGCCAGCTCGATCGCCCCATGACCGGCCATGCCGCGCGCGGCGGGGGCGGCGCGCCGGGCGTTTCGGCGAGCAATGTCTATATGGAAGCGGGCGCTGCGAGCCCCGCCGATCTGATGGCCGATATTTCGGACGGGCTCTATGTCACTCATCTTTTCGGCCAGGGCGTCAATCTCGTCACCGGCGATTACAGCCGGGGCGCGTCGGGCTTTCGCATCGTGAACGGCGCAGTCGCCGGGCCGGTGGCCGAAATAACCGTCGCGGGCAATCTGCTCGACATGGTCCGCGCGCTTGTCCCGGCGAACGATCTGGAGCGTTTCCGCGCGCTGGACGTACCGACCGTCAGGGTCGATGGCATGACCGTGGCCGGATCGTGAGGAGAGTGGCGATGAAGCGCAGCATTTTAACTCTGCTGGCGGCGATTTCGGCCGCTCTCGCCTGCGTCCCCGTGGCCGCCATGTTGCCTGCAGCGCCCGAAACGCCGGAAGAGACCGCGAGCCCCACGCCCCAGCAGACCATTGACGACACGCAGGAAGCGGGATCGGACGCGCGCATCGCCAATCGCATTCGCGGCATCTTCGGCGAATTGCCCGCCTTTGCGAATGTCGAGGTCGAGGTGCAGCAGGGCGTGGTCTCGCTCCAGGGTACCGTTCCGGCCCAGGAAGATATTGCGCGTGCCGAGACCATCGTCGGGCGTATCGCCGGCGTCGTCACGGTGGAAAACGCGATCGAGCGCGACGTTTCGGTCGGCAGCGCGGGCGGGCTCAGCAACCTTCAGAACCAGGTCGATGATTTCCTGGCGCTGCTGCCGCTTATGGGCCTCGCGATCGTCGTTGCGCTGGTCATCGCGGGGGTCGGCTATCTCATCGCCGGGCTGACCGGCGTCTGGCACCGGCTTGCGCCCAATTCCTTCCTCGCCGAACTGATCGCCTCGGCCATCCGCTTCGCCTTTGTGGTCGGCGGCGTGGTCGTGGCGCTCGACATGATCGGGGCGAGCGCGCTTCTGGGCGCCGTGCTGGGCGGGGCGGGCGTGGTCGGCATCGCGCTGGGCTTCGCGATGCGCGACACGATCGAGAACTACGTCGCCTCGCTGATGCTGAGCCTGCGCCAGCCGTTCCGCGCCAAGGACTGGGTGCTGATCGACGATCTGGAGGGGCGCGTAATTCGTCTGACCAGCCGCGCGACGATCTTGATGACATTGGACGGCAATCACCTGAGGATTCCCAACGCGCAGGTGTTCAAGGCCGTGATCACGAATTTCACCACCAATCCCCAGCGCCGCTTCCAGTTCGATCTCGGCGTCGATGCCGACGACGATGCGCAGGCGGCCCGCAGGCTGGGGCGCGATACTCTGGCCGCGCTCGATTTCGTGCTCGACGATCCGCCTGCCGAGGCGCGCATCATCGAAGTCGGCGATTCCAATGTCGTGATCCGCTTCCTCGCCTGGATCGACCAGCGCGAGGCGGATTGGTGGAAGGCGCAGAGTCGGGCGATCCCGGCGGTAAAGACGGCGCTGGAGGAAGCGGGCTTCGGCCTGCCCGAACCGATCTATCGCCTGCGCTTCGATCCGCGCAGCGCCTCGCTCCCCTTACAGAATATCGCCGAGCGGCAAGGGGAAGCGCCAGCGGAGGCCTCCGCTTCCGAGCAGAAACGCGTGCGCCAGATCACCGTCACCGAAGCCGACGAGGATGTGCGCCCGGTGAGCGAGATTTCCGAAATGGTGGAAGAGGAACGCCGGGCGGGCGGCAGTGGGCAGGAAAAAGACCTGCTCGACCACTCGCGCCCGGTGGAGTGACTCCTAGGAGCTCCTAGTCCTTCGCCTGCTTCTCGCGCTCGATCGATTCGAGAATGATGCGCTTGGCTTCTGCGGCATCGCCCCAATTGCCGATCCGCACCCACTTCTCCTTTTCGAGATCCTTGTAGTGGGTGAAGAAGTGTTCGATCTGCGCGAAGATGATGCTCGGCAGATCTTTGGTTTCGGCGACATCCGAATAATAGGGGAAGGTCGTGTCGATCGGCACGCAGACGAGCTTTTCGTCGCCGCCATGCTCGTCTTCGAGGTTCAGCACGCCGATCGGGCGGGCACGCACCACGCAGCCGGGAACGAAGGGGCTGCGCGCGATGACGAGAGCGTCGAGCGGGTCGCCATCGGGCGAAAGCGTGTGCGGCACGAAGCCGTAATTGGCCGGATAGCGCATCGGCGTGTGGAGGATGCGGTCGACGAACAGCGCGCCGCTCTCCTTGTCGAATTCATACTTCACCGGCTCGCCCCCGGTGGGGACTTCGATGATGACGTTGAGGCTTTCGGGCGGATTGTCGCCAGTGGGGATCAGGTCGATGCGCATGGGCTTCAAGATACCTTTTGAATGGGGGCGCTTACCGGGTCGGGTCGCGCAAGAGGTCGCGCGCGCCCATACGGCGTGACCCGTGCGGCTGCAAGCCACCCGCAAGCCTTTGAGGGTCCTCAGTACAGACGCGCTCCTTCACCTCGCGCTGCGCCTTTTCCGCGTGTCGCGAACGCGCTAGGGGCGCGGACATGAGCAAATCCTCCCAGAAAACCCCGCAGGCGATCCGCGGCACGCAGGACATTTTCGGCCCGGATGCCGAAGCCTTCGCCTTCGTGGTCGAAACCTTCGAGCGCGTGCGCAAACTCTATCGCTTCCGCCGGGTCGAGATGCCGGTGTTCGAAAAGACCGAGGTTTTCGCCCGCTCGATCGGCGAGACGACCGACATCGTGTCGAAGGAGATGTATTCGTTCGAGGATCGCGGCGGCGATTCGCTGACGCTGCGCCCCGAATTCACCGCCGGGATCGCGCGCGCCTTCCTGACCAACGGCTGGCAGCAGCACGCCCCGGTGAAGCTCGCGACCCACGGGCCGATCTTCCGCTATGAGCGCCCACAAAAGGGCCGCTATCGCCAGTTCCACCAGATCGACGCGGAGATCGTCGGCGCCGCAGAGCCTCAGGCGGATGTCGAATTGCTCGCGATGGCGGACCAGCTGCTGAAGGAGCTCGGCATCGAGGGCGTTACGCTGCATCTCAACACGCTGGGCGATGCCGACACGCGCGAAGCCTGGCGTGGCGCGCTGGTCGAGCACTTTCGTGCCGTGAAGGACGAGCTTAGCGAGGAGTCGCAGGAACGGCTGGAGAAGAACCCGCTGCGGATCCTCGACAGCAAGGATCGCAAGGACCGGAAATTCGTCGCCGATGCGCCGAAGATCGACGAATTCCTGTCCGACGAGGCACGCGCCTTCTTCGATGCGGTGACGAGCGGCCTCGATGCGGCGGGCGTCAAATGGCAGCGCGCCGAAAGCCTCGTGCGCGGCCTCGACTATTACCGCCACACAGCCTTCGAATTCATCCCGGACGAGGGCTCGGACGCGGCCTCGAAATTGGGCAGCCAGAGCACGGTGCTGGGTGGCGGGCGCTATGACGGGCTGATGGAATCGCTCGGCGGCGCGGCCACTCCGGCGGTCGGCTGGGCGGCGGGGATCGAGCGGCTGGCGATGTTAGTAGGAAGTCCGACCGATGAGTTTCCGGCTGAAGTCGGTTTTATCGCAGACGACAGGGAAATTACCCCCGAACTAATTTCTCTTGCCGCGATCTTGCGTCGTGATGGAATGAATATTCATTGTCCTTATAGCGGCAAGCCAAAAGCGCAGTTTGCTGCCGCAAAGAGTGCGAACTGTGAAGCGCGCATAGTTGCGAGGCGCTGGTCAAAGAACGATGTTCTGACCGAGAAAGAACTTGCTGAAGATGATCCTCTCATTTTGGAATTTCGGCCTGACACGGTTGAGCCCAGGGCGACAGAAATCCGAGATAAGGTGTGGAGTTCGCTTAGTGCGAACTTCGACTTGAACGTTTTGGCTGGCGACGATGACACCGCCATGCTGCGGCCGTTGAAAAAGCCACAATGACCATCCCCGCCGAACGCCTCGACCAGATCACCCATCGCTTTGCGGAGCTGGAAGCGCGCATGGCGTCCGGCACGCTGGAAGGCGACGCCTTCGTTCAGGCCTCGCGCGACTATGCCGAGCTGGAGCCGGTGGCGAAGATCGCGGCGCAGGTGAAGGCGATGCGCGCCGAATTGCCGGATCTCGAAGCCATGCTTGCCGATCCCGAAATGAAGGCGATGGCGGAAGAGGAGCTGGCTTCGATCCGCGAGGCGCTGCCCGAGGCGGAGCGCCAGCTCGCCGTGGCGATGCTGCCGCGAGACAGCGCCGATGTGAAACCCGCAATGCTCGAAATCCGCGCCGGGACCGGGGGCGACGAAGCGGCGCTGTTCGCGGGCGATCTCTATCGCATGTACGAGCGCTACGCTGCCGAGCGCGGGTGGAAGGTCGAACCGGTCAGCATGAGCGCATCGGAAGTCGGCGGGTTCAAGGAAATCGTCGCCAACGTCACCGGCACGGGCGTGTTCGCCAAGCTGAAATTCGAAAGCGGCGTCCACCGCGTCCAGCGCGTGCCCGAAACCGAGAGCGGCGGGCGCATTCACAC
Source organism: Erythrobacter sp. (assembly GCA_009993605.1). Lineage (GTDB taxonomy): Bacteria > Pseudomonadota > Alphaproteobacteria > Sphingomonadales > Sphingomonadaceae > Qipengyuania. The sequence continues at coordinate 39,661 of JAACTB010000010.1, read as the reverse complement.
GAGCGCCGCGACCGTTGCCGTGCTGCCCGAACCCGACGCGGTCGACGTCCAGATCGATCCGACCGAGCTCAAGATCGACACCTATCGCGCTTCCGGCGCGGGCGGGCAGCACGTCAACACCACCGACAGCGCGATCCGCATCACGCATCTGCCGACCGGCACGGTGGTCACCTGCCAGGACGGGCGCAGCCAGCACAAGAACCGCGAAAAGGCGATGCAGGTCCTTCGCGCGCGCCTCTACGAGGCGCAGCGCGAGGCCACGCAGGGTGCGGAAGCCGAAGCGCGCAAGGCCATGGTGGGCTCGGGCGACCGGTCGGAGCGCATCCGCACTTATAATTACCCGCAAGGCCGCGTGACCGACCATCGCATCGGGCTGACGCTGCACAAGCTGCCCGAAATCGTCGCCGGGCCGGGTCTTGGCGAGCTGATCGACGCGCTGATCGCGGAAGACGAGGCGAAGCGGTTGGCGGCGCTGGCGGAATAGAACCCGATGACCGGGACGATTTCCGAAGCCCTGCGCGAGGCCGCCGCGCGCCTTTCCGCGACCAGCGACACGGCGCGGCTCGATGCCGAATTGCTGATGGCACACGCGCTTGGCGTGTCCCGTTCCGACCTCCTGCTGCGCCATGCGCGCCATCCGGTACCGCCGGACTTCGCGGGACTGATCGACCGACGCGCCGCGCGCGAACCGGTGGCGCATATTCTGGGCGAGCAGGAATTCTACGGCCGCCCCTTTCGCGTGACCGCGGCCACGCTGATCCCGCGCGGCGACAGCGAGGTTTTGGTCGAAGCGGCGCTCGCGCTATCTTCTCCGCCCGCGCGGGTGCTTGACCTCGGCACGGGATCGGGCGCGCTGCTCCTGAGCGTGCTGGCGGAAAGTGCGGCTGAGGGTGTCGGCACCGATCGATGCACCGCCGCGCTGGAGGTCGCGCGCGAAAACGCGAACCGGCTCGGCCTCGAAGATCGCGCGCGTTTCGAATTGCGCGATTGGCACGAGGACAGGTGGGTCGACGATCTCGGCCAGTTCGACCTCGTCCTGTGCAATCCGCCCTATGTCGAGAGCGATGCCGAACTGGATTCCGACGTGCGCGATTACGAACCGGCATCGGCGCTGTTCGGCGGAACGGACGGGCTCGACGATTACCGCGCACTTATGCCGCAATTGGCGCGCCTACTGACCCGGGACAGTGTCGTAATTTTCGAGATCGGGGCTGCGCAGGCCGATGCGGTCACGGCACTGGCGGCGGCGGAGGGTTATGCGGTCACGCTTCGCCGCGATCTCGCCGGGCGTGCGCGGGCGCTGGTGATGACGCGGGGAATAAAGCGATAGGGGCTTGGCAAACCGGATGGGAGGCACTACCCCTTGGGGCACAGGCCAACGGAGTGCGACGCGCTCGTCCCGCTGGCCCGGCTCCGACATATGCAGTTCTGGTGCGAGGCGCTTTGCTTCGCGGACCGTGCAGAAAGATCGGATAATGCGGCCCGCTCCCAGGTCTCGCGACTGCCAGGTTTGCAATCTGGCAAGTCCTGCGATCGCGGTTTCGGCGCATGAGGGGTCACGCGGCTTTGAGTGGACACAGTCCGCGCCGCGCCATGAATGAGGACGCTATTCCTTGAACAACAATCGCAACAACAACAATAACCGCCGTCGCGGCCGCGGTAATCGCAATCTGGGCGGTGCGAATTCGGGCAACCGGATCGACAGCCGCGCGCGGGGCAATGCGCCGCAGCTCCTGGACAAGTACAAGAAGCTTGCCCAGGACGCGCAGCATAATGGCGACCGGGTGCAGGCGGAATATTATCTTCAGTTCGCCGATCACTATTTCCGCGTGATCGCCGACAACAAGGCGCGCCAGGACGAAGCGCGCGGCGGCAACCGCCAGGATCGCGACGATCGCGATTCCGACGACGACGAGGATACGCGCGGCGACAATCAAACCGATGATCGCAATGATGGGCGCAACGAGGGGCGCAAGTCCTCGCGGCGCGAGCGCGGCGGACGCCCGAACGAGCGCGGCGGCGATCGCCAGGCCGAACGTGCGGATGATCGCAACGATGCGCGCTCCGAATCCAGGGGCGAAGATGCGCCCAAGCGTGCGGCGCGCGGTCGCCCGCGCAAGACCGATCGCGACACGCAGGCGGGTGACGATCGCTTCGAACAGGAAGACAATCCTTTCCTGCGCGACGCCCGTGAGGACACCGGTGCGGACGAGCAGCCGAAGAAGCGCGCACCGCGCAAGCGCAAGGCCGACATGGAAGTTTCGGCCGAAATCGACGTGGCCGCCCTGCCGCCGTCGATCGGAAGCGCTGACAGCGACGAGGGAAGCGCCAAGCCGAAGGCCAAGCGCGCACCGCGCGCTCGCAAGGCTCAGCCGCAGGACGACGACAAGGTAAGCGTCGCGGGCTGAACCGGCGAGCTGGCAGCGGACTGCGATCGCGATGCAGGCTTTAGCAAACCGCGCGGCCAGCGTGCTGGTGGCTCATCCCCGGCTTGCGGCCCTCGGTTTCGGCCTCGTCGCCGCAACAGGGTTCCAACCCTTGCAAATATGGCCGCTCGCCATGGCGGGACTGGCCGGGCTGATCTGGCTGGGTATGGGCGCCGGTAGCTGGCGCGAGGCTCTCTTGCGCGGCTGGCTGTTCGGGCTCGCCCATTTCACGCTCACCAATAACTGGATCGCCACGGCCTTTACCTATCAGGCCGAAATGCCTGCCATATTGGGTTGGGCGGCGGTGCCTCTCTTATCGGTGTATCTCGCGGTCTATCCGGGCCTCGCCGTGATGGGCGCGCACCTGCTCGCGCGAAAAAAGCCGATCCCGGTCTGGTCGCTCGCCTTTGCGGGCACATGGATCGTCACAGAATGGCTGCGAAGCTGGGTCTTCACCGGCTATGTCTGGGGCCCGCTCTCGCTGATGTGGGTCGGGCCGTTCGCGCGTCCGGGCCTTGCGTTGCTGCTGCCTTGGTTCGGGACCTATGCGCTGTCGGGCGTGGTGGCGCTGGCAAGCGGGTTGGCGCTGTGGCTGGTAAGGGAGCGGCGCTTTGCCGTGCTGGGCGGGGCGGCAGTCGTATTGGCGCTCGGCATGTATCTGCCGCAGCCCGCCGCGCGATCCTCCGATCTCGCGATGACGCTGGTCCAGCCCGATTTGCGCCAGGAGGTGCTCGACGATCCGAGCAATTTCGAACAGCAATTCCTGACCTTGCATCGCCTGTCGCAGCCCAACCGCGAATTCGACCGGCGGCTGGTCCTCTGGCCCGAATCGGCGGTGCCCGACTATCTGCGTGCCGGCTATCCGCAACGCTATTACGACCGCATGACCGTTGCGGGCGATCCCCTGTTCGCACGCCGCCGGATCGGCTACGCCATCGGCGCGGACAGCCTACTGTTGACCGGCATGGTCGATCTCGAGATCGGCGAGGTCGATGGATACGAAAAAGCGGTCGGCGCCTATAACGCCATCGCCCCGATCGCGGCGGACGGCACGATCGGGGAGCGGTATTCCAAGGCCCACCTCGTCCCTTACGGCGAATATCTGCCGATGCGCTCGCTCCTCGAACCGCTCGGCATGACGCGGCTCGTCGCCGGATCGATCGATTTCATCCCCGGCCCCGGCCCGCGCACGCTCGATCTGGGGCGCTGGGGCAAGGCCGGGATGCAGATCTGTTACGAGATCGTGTTTTCGGGCGAGGTCGTGGATCGCAACGACCGCCCCGACTATATTTTCAATCCCTCGAACGATGGCTGGTTCGGGGCCTGGGGGCCGCCCCAGCATCTCGGCCAGGCGCGGATGCGCGCGATCGAGGAGGGGCTGCCGGTGCTCCGCTCCACCACCACCGGGATCAGCGCGGTGATCGATGCGAAAGGCGTGGTCCGCGACCATATCGGGATGCACCAGGCGGACCGCATCGACGGCTTTGTGCCGCAGGCGCTGCCGCCCACTCTCTTCGCACGGCTGGGCCATTGGCTGACGGCGATCTGGGCACTTGGATTTGTCCTGTTTTCGCTGGTTGCGGCGCGTCGTTTCAGGCGCTAAGGAAGCTACACATAAAGCTTTCTTTATATCGGAATATCCATGCGCAGCGACTACCTTTTCACCTCCGAAAGCGTTTCGGAAGGCCACCCCGACAAGGTCTCCGACCAGATTTCCGACGCGATCGTCGACCTGTTCCTCTCGAAGGACCCGGAAGCACGCGTCGCTTGCGAAACCATGACCACCACCCAGCGCGTAATCCTATCGGGCGAAATCCGCTGCAAGGGCGTGTTCGAGAACGGGGGCTGGGCCGAAGGCGCGGAAGAAGAGATCGAGAATGTCGTGCGCGAAACGGTGCGCGAGATCGGATACGAGCAGGACGGCTTCCACTGGGAAACGCTGACCTTCGAAAACCACCTTCACGGCCAGTCGGTCGAGATCGCGCAAGGCGTCGATGCCGGGGCGGAAGGATCCAACAAGGATGAAGGCGCGGGCGATCAGGGGATCATGTTCGGTTTCGCCTGCGACGAGACGCCCGACTTGATGCCAGCGACGCTCGATTACAGCCACAAGATTCTCGCCCGCATGGCGGAAGACCGCAAGAGCGGCGCGGCTCCCTTCCTCGAACCCGATGCGAAGAGCCAGGTCACGCTGCGTTACGAAAACAACAAGCCGGTCGAATGCACCGCGCTGGTCGTCTCGACCCAGCACGCGCGCGGTTATGACAAGGGCGATCAGGAGGCCGAGCTCAAGGCCTATGTCAAGAAGACCGTCGCTGACATCCTTCCCGATGGCTGGCTGACCGACGAGACCGTCTGGCACATCAACCCCACCGGCGCCTTCGAGATCGGCGGGCCGGACGGCGATGCGGGTCTGACGGGCCGCAAGATCATCGTCGACACCTATGGCGGCGCGGCGCCGCATGGCGGCGGCGCGTTCAGTGGGAAGGACCCGACCAAGGTCGACCGCTCGGCGGCCTACATCACCCGCTATCTCGCCAAGAACATCGTCGCCGCCGGCCTCGCGCGCCGCTGCACGATCCAGCTCGCCTACGCCATCGGCGTCAGCGAGCCGCTGTCGCTCTATGTCGACACGCACGGCACCGCGAAGGACGGGGTGACCGACGAGGGATTGGAAGCGGCAATCCGCGGGATCGGCAAGCTCGGCGGTCTGACTCCGCGCGGCATCCGCACCCATCTCGGCCTCAACAAGCCGATCTACCGCAAGAGCGCCGCCTACGGCCATTTCGGCCGCGATGTCAGCGGGGATTACTTCCCGTGGGAACGCACCGATCTGGTCGAAGACCTGAAGGCGGCTGTGGGCTGACTACGAGAAACCCGGATATGAGAAAGGGCGGCTTTTCGGAGCCGCCCTTTCTCGTTTGGGGACAAGATTCAGGCGTAGGCGCCATCCTCGCGGAGCCACTGACCGACCTTGCGACCGAATTTGGCAATCGCGTTCATGTTGAAGAAGTGCATGACGCCAGGCACCACGACGACGAGACCGATCTTGCTCGACAGGAAAGGGATCGTCCGCGCGAGCGTTTCCGGGCGGTGCCGTCGAGAATGATTTGCCTCACAAGAGAAGTTAGTCAGGGTCGAGATTACCCTGTCGCGGGCTCGGACGTTCGAGTGCAAGTTCGGCGTCGGAAAACCGGAAGGGACTGCGGATGCCCGGCACGCCGTCCGCCTCGATCGCCATGCCACGTGCCTCGACTTGCGGATCGGCGAGCACGGTTTCGAGATCGTTGATTGGCCCGGCGGGCACGCCTGCTTCCGCGCACGCCGCGAGCAAGGCTTCACGATCCCAATTCGCCGTCTCGTCCGCGATCAGCGCGTCGATCTCGGCGCGGTGTGCGATGCGGCTGGCATTGGTCGTGAACCGGTCCTCGCTGAGGAGGTCGTCGCGGCCGAGCAGGGTGAGCAGCTTGCGGAACAGGCCGTCATTGGCAGGCGCCAGCACGACCGGGCCGGTTTGGGTGGGGAAGACGCCATAGGCGCTGACCTGAGCGTGGGCGTTCCCCATGCGCGGCGGGTTCGCGCCCGTGGCGAAATAGGTCATCGCTTGATTGGCGAGCAGGCCGACCGAGCAATCCAGCAGGCTCATATCGATCCACTGGCCTCTCCCGGTCCGGTGTCGCATCAGAAGCGCCGCCTGCACCGCATTGGCGGACCACAAGCCGCAGGACAGATCGCTGATCGAAAGGCCGTGTTTCATCGGATCGCCTTGCGGCTCTCCCGTCAGCGACATCATCCCACTCATCGCCTGGATTACGAAGTCGTATCCCGGCTCGCTACACCGCGGCCCGGTCTGGCCGAAGCCGGTGATCGAGCAATAGATCAATCCCGGATGGGATGCGGACAGGCTCGCGTAGTCGAGGCCGAATTTGGCGAGCGCACCGGGCTTGAAATTCTCGAGGACCACGTCGGCCCCTGCCGCGAGCTTCTTCACCCTCTCGAGATCAGCCGCGTTGCGAAAATCGGCCACGAGCGAGCGTTTGCCGCGATTGCAGGCGTGATAATAGGCGGCGGTGCGCTCGCCCTCATGCTCGATCCAGGGCGGTCCCCAGATGCGCGTATTGTCCCCTTCCGGGCTTTCGACCTTGATCACGTCCGCGCCCAGATCGGCGAGGATCTGGCCCGCGAACGGCCCGGCGAGAACGCGCGCGAGTTCGAGCACCTTGAGGCCCGCCAGCGGCGCGTTCGGATTGCGCGGGGTGTCCAGCCAGCCGGTCACGATCCGGGTCGGATCAAAGCGCGGTTTCGTACTGCGCCGTCGTGCTGGCCGCGATATCCGCCTCGCTGACCCCCGGCGCGAGTTCGATCAGACGGAAGGGGCTGTTATGATCGGGCCGCTGGAACACACCGAGATTGGTGATGACCATGTCGACCACGCCCGTTCCCGTTAGCGGGAGCGAGCATTCGGGCAGGAATTTGGGCGAACCGTCCTTGGCCGTGTGATCCATGACGACGATGATCTTCTTCACCCCCGCGACCAGATCCATCGCGCCGCCCATCCCCTTGATCATCTTGCCCGGGATCATCCAGTTCGCGATGTCGCCGTTTTCGGCCACTTCCATCGCGCCCAACACGGTCAGGTCGATATGGCCCCCGCGGATCATGGCGAAGCTGGTCGCGCTGTCGAAATAGGCGCTGTGGGGCAGTTCGCTGATGGTCTGCTTGCCCGCATTGATAAGATCGGCGTCCTCTTCGCCCTCATAGGGGAAGGGGCCGATGCCGAGCATCCCGTTCTCGCTCTGGAGCGTGACGTGCATCCCTTCGGGGATGTGATTGGCCACCAGCGTCGGGATGCCGATGCCCAGATTGACGTAATAGCCGTCCTCCAGCTCCCTCGCGGCGCGGGCGGCCATCTGGTTGCGGTCCCAGCCCTTGGCAGTCGTATCGGTCATCTCATTGGCCTTCGTTCATGATTGCGGGCGCGTCGGAGCGCGCGGTCGTAGGGTTCCAGCGGCGGGTTTCGGAAAAGACTTCCCCGATCGTGCCCGTGATGGAATCGCCGTAAACGGGGTTGGGGAAGGCGAACCAGCCTTGCCCCCAGAGTTGCGCGTAATCGCCCCGCGCGGCGAGGGTACGGCGCGCCTGGATACCGCGCGCATCGTCGTTGAAGACATCCGCGAAATCGCCGAGATTGTCGCCCGCCAGCGCGATCACGCAATAGCGTTCGGCGATCAGGGCGCGGCGGCCATCCTTTCCGCTCGTGTTCGCGCCATCGTCACCGCGCAGGAACAGGGTTTCGCGATGCACCGCCTCGCCGAGGCCCGCCATGGCGATCGCGCGCGCGGCGCCTTCGGGGCTGTATTGGCGATTGGTGTTGAAGACCGGAGTCACGCCCGCTTCGCGCAGGCGGCGCAGGCCCGTGACGGCGCCGGGCACGGGTGAAACCGCAGCCGCGCCGCTCCGCTCCCACATCTCCCACGTCTCGCGGCTGTAGCTGTGGCCGGTGGCGAGGAAATATTCGTAGCCTTCATTGAGGATGACCGTCTCGTCGACATCGAACACGACGGCCAGCGGTTTCGCGGTGCCATCGGCGCGGCGGCAGGATACGGTGCCGATCGGGTCCGCCGATCCTTCTCCGCCTAAGCCCATCATCACCGAACGGGCGGGCGCGGGGCCTTGCGCCACTTTCCCGGCATAGTCGGCCAGCATCCGCCAAGTCTGGATCGAGACGCCTGCCGCTTCGCCAGAGGCGTAGAGCCAGCGCATCGAATCTGGCGCATCACTTTCTAGGCCGGAGACGGGCGCGGCGCCGACCGCTGGCGCGGTGGTGGCCATGCTCGGCGCGCAACCGGACGCGGCGAGCGCCATGGCACCAAGACAGACCGTGAGGAGAGGCCGCATCGTCATCCTTCGTTGATGATCGGGGACGCCAGGAACCACCCATTGCCGATGATCGCATCGGGCGGCACGACCGCGTCCTGGTCCTTGAGATAAAGGTAGAGTTCGTCGAAATCCGCGCGTTCGTCGCCCAGGATGGCGACGATGCAGTGCGTCTTTGCCAGAGCGTCGCGCCGGGTCTGCTTGCGCTCGTCGAGAGAGCCGAGCACTTCGAGCCGATCCTCTCTCCTGGGGTCGAGGCCGGTGCGGGCGAGCGCGCTGCGAACGACGTCCGCGAAATTTTCGCCCAGGCGCGTCTGCCAGGCGATCACGACATCGCGTTCGCGCAAGGTCGCCAGCGCGTCCACCAGAGCGGGGTCGGTTCGGCTGGCCGCGAGCGGGTCGAAGGCATTGCGTCCGGGATCGAGGTCGATCAGCACCATCGCCGGACGATCGCGGCACGTGGCGCGGTCGGTGCCGAGCGCGCCGGGCGACGCCAGCAGCGCGCTGCGCGTCGAGGCATTGGCCGGGCTCGCCTCCGCCCGGTCGAGCGCGTGGCGTGCGAAGGACAGGATCGCGCCGTCGCTGGCCCCGATATCGCGCGCGGTCGGTGCGGGCATGGCGGCGAGCCCCGACAGGACGATGGCGCGATCGCTCGCAGAAACGGCCTGGGCCGGGGCGGAGGACGCAACGGGCGGGCTTGGAAGCTCCGTGGACCGAGACAAACCCTGGACCGCAGGTGGCGTCGTTGCCACCAGCGGCGCGCGGGGCGTCTCGCGTTTGCCCTTGACGATGGCGACGCCAGCCGCTGCCAGCGGCGCCGCCGCCGCCACGACGCAGCCCTGCAACGCCACCGCCGCGCCTGCCAGCGCGAGGCCGGAAAGGACGCGCTTGGGGCTCACGCCGCTTCGCGTTCCCTCACCGTCACGAATTCGATCTTCTTGTCATAGGGCGCGCCCAGGATCAGGCGATTGACGAACACACCCGGCAGGTGGATCGCATCGGGATCGAGCTCGCCCACCGGCACGATCTCCTCGACCTCGGCGACGCAGACCCTGCCGCAGGTGGCGGCGGGCATGTTGAAATTCCGCGCGGTCTTGCGGAACACGACATTGCCGGTCTCGTCCGCCTTCCAGGCCTTCACGATCGACAGATCGGCGAAGATGCCGCGTTCGAGAATATAGTCCTCGCTGACGCCGTCAGGGCCCTCGAAGCTCTTCACCTCCTTGCCCTCGGCCACCTGCGTGCCGACGCCGGTCTTGGTGTAGAAGCCGGGAATGCCCGCGCCCCCTGCGCGCATCCGCTCCGCCAGAGTGCCTTGGGGACAGAATTCGACCTCGAGCTCGCCCGAGAGGAATTGACGCTCGAACTCCTTGTTCTCCCCGACATAGGAGCTGATCATCTTCTTCACCTGCTTGGTGCGCAGCAGCATTCCGATGCCTTCATTGTCGATTCCGGCATTGTTGCTGGCGAAGGTCAGGTCCTTTACCCCCGACTCGCGGATCGCGACGAGCAGGCGTTCGGGAATGCCGCACAGGCCGAAGCCTCCGCTGGCGATCAGCATACCGTCTTTCAGCACCCCATCGAGGGCGGCGGCGGCGTCGGGGTAGAGCTTGTTCAATCGGACCTCCGTTACGGCAGGCGGGTGTTAGGACCAAGGCGCGGCTCTGTCACCCCCACCCGCGCTCCTGCTCGATTGCATAAATCGCCGTCAAGGTGTTGCGCTTTTTGCAAGTCGGAATGTCGTTTTCGCACTTGCACAAAAATTGCTGCGACCGCATATCACTCATGCCTTTTCAGGCATCCTCTCCCAAGACTTCATAGCCCGGTTGGTTCGCCAGCCGGGCTTTTTTCTTGCCCGTTTTCTGTTCATCCGAGCGGTACGACAGGTTTTCGAGGACCCCACGCCCGCTTCGCTCATTTGCATCGTGAAGGGGCGGTTCCTACTTGCGCTGCCTGTGACACGAATTGAGGACGGGTAAAGCGGATGGCCGATGCGCAAGCTGCGATCGATAGCAATACGGTAAGGCTGCAAGTTGCGGCGGCACGGCAGGAGGAAAGCGGGCAGGGCATAGCGCGCCTGCCACGCACCGCCTTCCAGAAACTGGGCATCACCGAAGGCGACGTGGTCGAAATCACCGGCAAGCGCGCGACCGCCGCGGTCGCGATGGCGGCCTATGACGAGGATCAGGCGCTCGACGTGGTGCGCCTCGACGGTTTGCAACGGGGCAATGCCGAAACCGGATCGGGCGAGCACGTCACGATCGTATCCGCCGAGTCGCGCCCTGCGACCCGTGTCGTTTTCGCGCCCGCCAGCCGCGAAATGCGTTTGCAGGGCCCGGCCCAGGCGCTGAAGCGCAATTTCTTCAGGAAACCGCTGGTCGCGGGCGATCTCGTCGCGACGACGGGGCAGCAGCCGGTTCAGAACATGCCGCAGGAACTGCGCCGCATGGTCAATTCGCCTGCCTACGCCCTGACGCAGATCCGCCTGACCGTCCTTTCGACGGCGCCCAAGGGCATCGTTCATATCGACGAGAACACCGAGGTCGAACTGCGCGCCGAATACGAGGAGGCTAAAGCGGGCCGCGCGGTCGTCAATTACGACGATGTCGGTGGGATCGAGGAGACGATCCAGCAATTGCGCGAGATGGTCGAGCTGCCGCTGCGCTATCCCGAGCTGTTTACGCGCCTCGGCGTCGATCCGCCAAAAGGCGTGCTGCTGCACGGCCCGCCCGGAACTGGGAAGACCCGGCTGGCGCAGGCGGTCGCGAACGAGAGTGATGCGAATTTCTCGATCATCAACGGCCCTGAAATCATGGGCTCGGGGTATGGCGAGAGCGAGAAGCGCCTGCGCGAAGTGTTCGAGGAGGCGAGCCGTAACGCGCCCGCGATCATCTTCATCGACGAGATCGATTCGATCGCCCCCAAGCGCGACCGGGTGCCGGGCGAGGCGGAAAAGCGCCTCGTCGCCCAATTGCTGACGCTGATGGACGGCCTGGAATCGCGCGCCAACGTGGTCGTGATCGCCGCCACCAACCGTCCCGACGCCATCGACGAGGCGCTGCGCCGTCCGGGCCGCTTCGATCGCGAAATCGTGATCGGCGTTCCCGACGAGAACGGACGGCGCGAAATCCTCGGCATCCATACGCGCGGCATGCCCTTGGGCGACAAGGTCGATCTCAAGGAGCTGGCTCGCACAACGCACGGCTTCGTTGGCGCGGATATCGCGGCGCTCGCGCGCGAAGCGGCGATCGACGCGGTGCGCCGAATCATGCCGCGCCTCGATCTCGACGAGCGGACGGTCCCGCCCGAAGTGCTCGACGATCTCTATGTCAGCCGCGAGGATTTCATCAGCGCGCTGAAGCGCATCCAGCCTTCCGCCATGCGCGAAGTCATGGTGCAGGTTCCCAATGTCGAATGGAGCGATGTCGGCGGCGTGGGCGATGCGGTCGACAAGCTCAAGGAAGGCATCGAGCTGCCGATGCGCAATCCGGAAGCCTTTCACCGGCTCGGGATCCGTCCGGCCAAGGGCTTCCTCCTCTACGGGCCTCCGGGCACGGGCAAGACGCTGCTGGCCAAGGCCGTCGCCAAGGAGGCGGAGGCGAACTTCATCTCGATGAAGAGCTCGGACCTCCTGTCCAAATGGTATGGCGAAAGCGAGCAGCAGATCGCGCGCATGTTCCAGCGTGCCCGCGCCGTGGCCCCGTGTGTCGTCTTTATCGACGAGATCGACAGCCTGGTCCCCGCGCGCGGATCGGGTGCGGGCGAACCGCAGGTGACGGGCCGTGTGGTCAATACGATCCTCGCCGAAATGGACGGACTCGAAGAATTGCAGTCGGTCGTCGTGATCGGCGCCACCAATCGCCCGACTCTAGTCGATCCCGCGCTGCTTCGTCCGGGCCGGTTCGACGAGCTGGTCTATGTCGGCACGCCTGATCAGGGCGGGCGCGAGCATATCCTCAAGATCCACACCCGCGACATGCCGCTGGCCGACGATGTCGATCTCGCCGATGTGGCGGGGAAGACCGAGCGTTTCACCGGAGCCGATCTCGAGGACGTGGTTCGCCGCGCGGGCCTCAACGCGCTGCACCGGGTGGGCCGCGAAGTGACCGAGGTGAGCAATCAGGACTTCGTCGAAGCGCTCGAAGAGTCGCGCGCCACGGTGACGCTCAAGATGGAAGAAGAATACAAGAAGATGCGCGGCGAGCTGAAGAAGCGCGCGGCGGAAGCTGTGCCGATCGGGTTCGTTTATGATGGGATGGTCGAAAGCACGCGCGAGAAAAAGCACGGGGACTAGCGCCAGCGGGCCGGAGCGACCACCGCTTCGGCCCGGCGTGGCCGCTATCCAGCCTTCGCCCGGGCATTCGCCGCCTCGACTTCGAGGCGGTGGCGGATGAGCGCTTCGGGCATGGTCTCGCGCAGCCAGCGCAGCATATGTTCGCGCACGTCGCAGCGCAGGGTGAACAGATCGCCGATCGTCCCCGCGCTCATCGCCAGGCGCAGTTCGATGCTTTCGGGATAGGCCTCGGTCATCAGCAGGGCCAGATTGCGCCCGTCGAACAGCTCGTGCGCCTTGACGAAGCGTTCGAACTCTTCCCTGATCGGCGCGACATCGGTTGCCGGGTCGAGGTGGAGAAAGACCGGGCCGGTCAGTTTCTCGCTGATCCGCGACCAGTTCTCGAACGTGTCCTCGAGGAAACGCACGGTCGGCACCACCAGCACGCGCTCATCCCAGGTGCGCACCGTGACGAAGCTCATGCGGATTTCCTCGACCCGCCCGACCTCGCCTTCCAGTTTGACGAGATCGCCGATCCGCAGCGGCTGGGTCAGTGCCATCTGCAAGCCGCCGATCAGCGATTTGAGCGCGGGCTGGGCCGCCGCGCCGACGGCCAGCGCCGCAAGCCCGGCCGAGGCCAGCATTGCGGTTCCGATATCGCGGACGCCGGGGATGTTCAGCATGATCAGCGACACGGTGATGATGACGACCGCGACATTGACCGTCCGGGCGAGGATTTCGAGCCGGGTCCGCTGCGCGCGCATGGCCACCGGGTCGTCGGCGGCGTCGAACTGGTGCTGCAATCCTTGCGACACGCCCTTGACCGCGGCATAGAGCAGCCAGCCGATCAGTGCGGGCATTACGAAGCGGGCGGCGGCATCCCATTCGTCGCCGACCAAGGCATCGCCATTCGCGGCGGCGGAAATCGCGATGCCGAGCATGACCCAGCGCAGCGGATTGCGCACCCGCGCGACCACTGCATCATCCACCACGTTGACGGACAGGCGAGCAATGCGGCGCAGCACGGTCATCGCCAGCCAATGCAGCGCCAGCGCGATCAGGATCGCACCGCCCAGCGCGATCGCGATCTGGATCAGGAGCTCGGTATCGATTTCGTATTTGCGCGGATCGAAGCGGTCGAACATTGCGAAAGCCCTATGCGGAGAGAATGGGCGGTTCAACCGGTCGTATGACCGCTGGCGCCTATTGGTCTTCGACCGGCATTTCGATCGTGACGCGTACCCCTCCGGGCAGGAATTCGCGTTCGATCGAGCCGCCGAACTGGCGCGAGGCGCTGGTCATCAACATGCTGCCGAACCCGCGCCGCTCGGGCTCCACCTCGATCGCGGCGCCGCTTTCCGCCCAGACCAGTGTGATCGCATCGCCATCGCGTTGCCACTCGACCGCGATCGTCCCACCATTCGACCAGGCGCCGTATTTGACAGCATTGGTGGTCAGCTCGTGCAGGACGAGGCCCAGCGGCGTGACCTGTTTGGCGGGCAGCAGCACTTCCTCGCCTTCGATTTCCGCGGTCAATTTGCTGGAGCGATATGGGGCGAGCGTCGTCTCGACGAGGGCACGCAAGGATGCGACCGGGCGTTCGAGCTCGCCTTGAGACACCTCATGCGCCGTCAGCAGCGCGCGGACGCGGTCCGCGATTCCGTCGGTGACTTCCTTCGATTCCGGCTTGTCGCGACCGCTCAGCTGGATGATCGCGAGCACGACGGCAAACAGGTTCTTGACCCGGTGATTGAGCTCGCGCGCGAGAAGATCGGCCCGATCGCGTGCCTCGCCCAGCGCCACGGCCTGCGCGGCCTCCACCTCGGCGCGGGCGGTGCGCGCCACCAGCCGGATACCGGCGATGATCGCACCGATCATCAGCAGCATCAGGGCGCCCAGCAATGGCAGCACGCGGCCTTCGGCGCGGGCGGTCTCCTCGGTCGCATCGGACAGCAGCTGGTATTCGATGCGTTCCATCTCGCCGATCGCGCGGCGCAGCCGCTCCATCGTTTCCTGGCCCTGATCCGACAGCATTTCGCGGCGCGCATCAATCAGCCGCCCGTCCTCGAGCAACTGGACCGAATCGTCCATCTCGGCGAATTTGGACGCGGCGAGCGTTTCGATCTGATCGACCAATTCGGTCTGGCGGCGCGTCGTCTCCTCGTCCTCCATCGCGGTCCGCAGACGGCGCAGCGACGGTTCGATCTGTTCGCGCCCGATCAGGTAGGATTCGAGATAGCGCCGGTCGAGCGTGATGAGATAGCCGCGCTGTCCGGTCTCTGCATTGACCGCCGCGCTCGACACGTTCCGCAATTCCAGCAGGATGTCGTTGGTGCGCTCGACCTGCTCGCGCTCGGCCCGCTCACTCTCGATCGTCTGGAAAGCGACGACGATCAGCCCGAGCATCGCCAGCGCGATCAGGGCGAGCAGCGTGACATTGCCCCATTTGAAGCGCTTCTTGCGCCCGAGAAGATCGAATTTCGGCGTCAATGCGCGGCATCCCAGCTTGGGCCGGTGCCGATCTCGACACCCAGCGGAACGGTGAGGTCGACGGAGGGCGTTGCGGCTTCGGCCATCACTCGTTCGATGACCGGAGTGGCGGCCGCGACCATGTCCTCGGGCAGTTCGAAGACGAGTTCGTCATGCACCTGCAACAGCATCCGCACCCCCCGCTCCCCATCGTAGGCCAGTCCTTCGGCCTCAAGCGCGGGCATCATCCGCACCATGGCGCGTTTGATGATGTCGGCGCTGGTGCCCTGGATCGGCGCGTTGATCGCCGCCCGCTCGCTGCCCTGGCGTTCGGCCTGGTTCTTCGAGCGGATGCGCGGGAACCAGGTCTTGCGACCGAATAGGGTTTCCGAATAGCCGCGCTCGCGGACCCGCTCCAGCGTTTCCATGATATAGCGCTGGATGCCGGGGAAGCGCTGGAAATAAGTGTCGATCATCGCCTGCGCCTCGTCCGGCTCGACTTTGAGGCGGCCGGCGAGGCCCCAGCGCGAGATCCCGTAAAGAATGGCGAAATTGATCGTCTTGGCGCGCCCGCGCGTATCGCGATCGACTTCGCCGAACATTTCGCGCGCGGTGCGGTTGTGGATGTCCTCGCCCTGCTCGAACGCCTCCTTCAACGCATCGACCCCGGCCATATGCGCGGCGAGACGCAATTCGATCTGCGAATAGTCGGCGGCGAGGAGGACATTGCCGTCTTCGGGCACGAAGGCTTCGCGGATCTGGCGCCCGATGGCGGTGCGGATCGGGATGTTCTGGAGATTGGGATCGGTCGAGGAGAGGCGCCCGGTCTGCGCGCCAACCAGCGAATAGCTCGTGTGGACGCGCCCCGTATCGGGGTTGATCGCGGCCTGGAGCGCATCGGTATAGGTCGATTTGAGCTTGGCGAGCTGGCGCCATTCGAGGACCTTGTCGGCAATCTCGGCGCCATCGCCCGACAAGCGTTCCAGCACGGCCTGATCGGTCGAATACTGCCCGCTCTTGCCCTTGCGCCCTCCCTTGTGGCCCAGTTTGTCGAACAGGATGTCGCCCAATTGCTTTGGGCTGCCGACCGTGAATTCCTGGCCCGCGAGCGTGTGGATCTCGCCCTCGAGGCGGGCGGTCTCGACGGCGAATTCCTCGCTCAGCTTCGCCAGCCGCGCGCGATCGACCTTGATGCCATAGCGCTCCATCTGGGCAACCACGGGCACGAGCGGGCGATCGACTCGCTCATAGACCCGCGTGCCCCCTTCGATTGCGAGGCGCGGCTTCAGGAGCGTGTGCAGGCGGAGAGTGACGTCGGCATCCTCGGCCGCATATTCGGTCGCGCGGTCGATCGGCACCTCGCCGAAGGGGATCGCCTTCTTGCCCGTGCCGCAGAGTTCCTTGAAGGTGAGGCAGGCGTGGTCGAGGTGGCGGCTGGCGAGCTCGTCCATCCCGTGTCCGCCCCCGATCCCGTCGAGACTGCGTCCGGCATCGAGCGCGAAGCTGATGATCATCGTATCGTCGATGGGCGCCACGGCGATATCGTGCCGGGCGAGGACGGTCAGATCGTATTTCGCGTTGTGCAGCACTTTCAGGACCGCATCGCTTTCCAGCAGCGGCTTCAGCGCGGCCAGCGCCGTATCGCGCGCGATCTGTTCGGGCCGGTCGGAGAACATGTCGCTGCCGCCATGGCCCAGGGGGATATAGCAGGCATCGTTTGGCCCGAGCGCGAGGCTGATCCCGACCAGCTCCGCCCGCATCGCGTCGAGCGCGCTCGTTTCGGTATCGACCGCCACGAGGCGCGCTTCGTGGGCGCGGAGGATCCAGTGTTCGAGCCGGTCCATGGTGGTGACCGCCTCGTAAGCGGAGCGGTCCACCGCGGGCATGTCGGGCGGAGGCTGGCGATTGCCCGCTGCGCCCGGTTCCGCACCCTTGTTCTCGGGCTTCGTGGGATTGAGATTGTTGGGCCGGTCCGGGCTGCCGCTGCCCGAATCGAGACGGCGCAGCAGGCTGGTGAAGCCATGCTGTTCGAGGAAGGCGGCGAGCGGTTCGGTCGGCACCTCGTCGAGCTTCATGTCGTCGAGCGCGACGGGGAGCGGGCAATCCTCCTTCAGGGTCACGAGAATGCGGCTGAGTTCTGCATCGGCGCGATGCTCGATCAACCGCTCCTTGAGCTTCGATTTCTTCATGTCCGCCGCCGAATCGAGCGCAGCGGTCAGCGTGCCGTGGTCGGCGATCAGCTTGCTCGCGGTCTTGGGGCCGACGCCGAAGATGCCGGGGATATTGTCGACCGAATCGCCCATCAGCGCCAGCACGTCGCCCAATTGCTCCGGCGGGACGCCGAATTTCTCGACCACTTCCTCTCGCCCGATGCGCTGCGATTTCATCGTATCGAGCATGTCAATGCAGCCGCCGGTTTCCGCGCCTTCTTCCAACTCGTCATCGGCGCACTGGCCGATCAATTGCATCAGATCCTTGTCCGAACTGACGATTGTGACGTCCCAGCCCCGGCGCGTGGCCGCGCGCGCATAGCTGGCGATCATGTCGTCCGCCTCGACATCCGGCTCCTCGATAACCGGAAGCGAGAAGGCGCGGGTCGCATCGCGGATCAGGGGGAATTGGGGCACCAGATCCTCTGGGGGATCGGGGCGGTTGGCCTTGTACTGATCGTAAAGATCGTTGCGGAAGGAGTGGCTCGATTTGTCGAGAATGACCGCGAGATGGGTCGGCCCATCCGCCTTGTGGAGATCGTCCGCCAGCTTCCACAGCATGGTCGTATACCCGTAAACCGCGCCCACTGGCGTGCCTTCCGGGTTGGTCAGGGGTGGCAGGCGGTGATAGGCACGGAAGATATAGGCCGAGCCGTCGACGAGATAGAGATGCTGTTTGTCCGCCATGTCGCGCGCGGTCTAGCAGCGCGATGGACCGAAGGGGAGGGCTTTCGGATCGCGGAATGCGGCAGAAAAAAGGCGAAATAAGGCGAGGTGCCCATATTTCGCTTGCATCGTCATATTCTCGCCATTATTTAGCCATTGTGAGGCCACGAATGGGCTCGCGGAAGCCCAGCCGGGCCTTCCAGTTCTACTCGCTGATCAAGGATTTCATATCATGCGCAAGATCGCTCTTATCGCCGCCGCTTCGGCTGCCGCCCTGTCGCTCGCCGCTTGCTCGGAAGCCACCGAAGACGCCGCGTCGCAGACCGCTGAAAACGCCGCTGCCGACACCGAAGCCAACCTCGAAGCCGCTGGCAACGAGCTGGAGCAGGCCGGTGAAAACATCGACGCCGCTGCTGAAAATGCCGCGATGGAAGCCGAGCAGGAAACCAACGAAATGGAAGCCGACGTGCAGAACGAAACGACCACCGAAGCGGCGGCCGACTAATCGCTCTGTAGCTCAGGCTGCAAACAACAAAGGGCGGTGCCTCACGGCACCGCCCTTTTTCGTGTCCGGTCTAGTCTGTCGTGGTAAATCCAGGCGTCATTCGCCGCCATAGGTGGCGTTGGCCCAGACGCGGCCGTCGCTCCCGTTGCGCTGGAAGCCTTCATACAGCGCGCCGGTGATGCTGTTGATGCGCAGGTCGCGCTTGCGCCGCGCTTCCAGCTTGGCACCGCGATCGCCGTTTTCATACGCCATCGAAGGGCTTTGCCCGGTAACATAGATCGCGGCGGCGATGGTGCGCCCGTCGGCGGTCTGAAACAGGCCGATATCGCTGGCCGTCCGGCTGAGCGTGCCGGTCTTGTGCGCCAGATTGGCGCTTCCGGGCAGAGCCGCGGACATCCGGTTCTTGCCGGTTGTGGTGGCGAACATCGCGCTCATCAAAACGCTGCGCGAGGAGGAGCTGAGCCATTTGCCCTGATAGATCCCGGCCAAAAGCTGGCCCATGGCGCGCGGGGTCGCGCTGTCGTTGACGTCGATCGAGGTCGCGGGGTCGGAGCGGCCGTCTTCGCGGATCAGAGTGGCGATATCGCGCGTCAGCATGAATTCGGTGAGGCCCGCGCCGCGCATCCAGCGATTGACCGCCGCCGGCCCGCCAACCGCGTTCAGCAGTGCATCGGTGCAATCGTTGCAGCTTTTCGAGATCATCAATTCGAGATGGCGGCGTGCGGGCATGGTCGCACCGCCACGTCCGGGAAGACGCCACTCGCTCGAGAGGGTCCATTTCCCCTGATCCACGCCTGCCAGATAGGTCGCGGCGATGGCGACCTTGCTGGTGCTGGCAAGCGGGAACCACTGATCGGCCATGACCCCGACTTCTTCGCCCGAGGACAGGTCGATGGCATAGACCCCGATCCTGCCTTGCGAGGCGTCGGCAAGACGCGCGATGCGGCGGGTGAGGTCGCTGTCATAGCTGGCCTCCATCGTCTGGAGAGGCCGGACCTCGGTCCCGAGCATGGAATCGAACAGCGATTCGTATTCGGTGGCAGCAGCCCCGGCACTGGCCTGCTGACCGGCCGAAGGCGGCACAGCCTGAATGGTTTGCGCCTGTGCCGGAAGCGCGAGGGCGATAAGCCCTGCCGTCAGCACGCTTCCGATTTTTCCTAGTCCCATGAGACCCCATTACCCCGATCAAGCTTTGCGTTTGCTTAATGCGCAGATGGTTCCCATGCGACAACCGCTCCGCGACGAAATGTGCCGCGGAGCGGATCAGTTATTTTACGGGTGTATTCAAACGGTTCGCGATGGCGATCCCTCCCGTCAATTCAAGCGGAGGCGATCGCCTGTTCGATCTTGTCGGTCGGCTGGCCGGTCATGGTCTTGGCGATTTCGCCGACCAAGCGCTTTTCCAGTTCGGAATGATAATGATGGCGCATCTCGCCAAGAGTTTTTGGATCGGCGATTACCAGCAGATCGGCGATATCGCCCGAGACGCACTGGGAATTGAGCCATTCGGCCGCAGCGGCGGCATGGGCCAGTTCGTCGAGCTGGGTGCTCGTGCCCTTCTCGCGCCCAATATTGTCCTGATGGCGCACGCCCGCGCTATAATTGGTCGCCGAGAGATCGGGCTGTTCGGCCCGGTCGAGCTTGGGCTCGAGCGGTGCGCCGCCATTGCGCATGACGGTGAAATTCTCGCCGTCGACGATGGCGACATGGGCGTTGCTGGGGATACGCATGAAATCTCCTTGTGCGATTTATCCTGTGTGCCCCGGTAACGGGTGAGCGGGCGATTTGCTCCGCTGCGCGATGGGGAATGTGCGCCCGGGATTTGCGTAATCCTCACCGCATGATAGCAAGCTCGGCAAAGACGAATTGCCCCCTTGGAGAGATATGATGACCCTTCGCCTTTCGCTGACCGCGGCGCTGCTCGCGACCGCCGCCGCTGCTCCCCTGGCGGCGCAGGATGCACCCATCGTCCTTCCAGGCGCGCCGGGCGAGGCGTCGCGCACGATCGACGCGAAGGAAGCGATCGCGATCACCGGGGTCAGCTATGCGCCCGGCGATGTCCGCTTCATGCAGGACATGATCGTCCACCACCGCCAGGCGGTGACGATGGCGGAACTCGCCAAGACCCGCGCCAGCGACGAGCGCGTGAAGAACACCGCGGACCGTATTCTCGCCGGCCAGGCCGACGAAATCGACTTCATGCGCGAATGGCTGGAGGCACGCGGAGAAAGCGTGACCGGCCCCATGATGATGGGCGCATCCGGCCATGAGGGTCACGATCTTCATGCCGGGCACGAGCTGATGCAGGGCATGGCCAGCGCCGAGGAAATGGCCGAACTCGCGACCTTGTCGGGCAGTGCCTTCGACCGGATGTTCCTTGCCCTGATGGTCGAACACCACCAGGGCGCGGTGGCGATGGTGGAGACGCTGCACCGTTCGCCCGGCACCGCCTACGAGCCGACCGTGTTCGAATTCACCAATGAGGTGGTGAACGACCAGAACGCCGAGATCGGGCGGATGAACGCGCTGCTCGCGCGCCTGTCCGACGATCCGCGCGCGACACTGGCTGCGGGCTTCCGCGATGCGGGCGAGGCGATCTCGAACATGCGCCTCGTCGCCGCCATGCCCAAGGCGGCCGGTTTCTACGATCCTGGCAATCCCGCCCAGCTCCAGCCGCTGATCGAGGACGAGAGCGAAGAAGATGCCGAAGCCAGCGCCGATGGCGAAGATCGCGAAGAAATCCTCGAAGGCGAGGAGAAGGAACCGCGCTTCGGCCAGAGGGGGTCGCTGCTGACCTTCTGGTCCACCGACATGGCGTTCAAGGACGATCTGCTGATCACGGGCAGCTATCACGGCTTCAATATCTATCGCCTCGGCACTGACGGCGTGCCGAACCTCGTCAGCTCGACCGTCTGTCCGGGCGGGCAGGGCGATGTCTCGGTGGTCGGCGACCTGCTGCTGATGAGCGTGCAGGACAGCCGGGCGCGACTCGATTGCGGGCTCGGCGGGGTGCAGGGCCGCGTCAGCGACGAGCGGATGCGCGGGCTGCGCATCTTCGACATCTCCGACCTCATGGCACCGCGTCAGGTGGGGGCAGTGCAGACCTGTCGGGGCAGCCATACCCATTCGGTCGTGTCGGCGGACGATCGCCGCGTCGTGGTCTACAATTCCGGCACGTCCTATGTCCGCCCCGACGAGGAACTGGCGGGCTGTTTCGAGGATGGGGGCGATACGACGGCGCTGTTCAGCATCGACGTGATCGAAATCCCCGTGGCCGATCCCGGCGCCGCCCGCCTCGTCGGCAGCCCGCGCGTCTTTGCCGAAGGGAACAACATCGCCGGGCTCTGGCGCGGCGGCGATCACGGGGACGGCACGCAGGACACGCGTGTCACCGATCAGTGCCACGACATCACCGTCTTCCCGTCCAAGAACATCGCCGCAGGCGCGTGTTCGGGGAACGGGATCGTGATGGATATCAGCGATCCTCTGAACCCCAAACGCATCAGCGACGTGACCGACGAAGGTTTCGCCTACTGGCATTCGGCGACCTTCAACAATGACGGCAGCAAGGTCGTCTTCACCGATGAATGGGGCGGGGGCACGCGCCCGCGTTGCCAGGCGGGCGATCCGACGAATTGGGGCGCCGACGCCTTCTATGCGATCGAGGACGGAAAGCTGGTCTATCGCGGTACCTACAAGCTGCCCGCACCGCAGGGCGACAAGGAGAACTGCGTCGCGCACAACGGATCGATCGTCCCCGTTCCGGGCCGCGATATCTTCGTCCAGGCGTGGTATCAGGGCGGGATCAGCGTGATCGACTTCACCGACGCGACCAAGCCTTTCGAGATCGCCTATTTCGACCGCGGACCGGTGGACGAAGACCAGCTGGTCACCGCCGGATATTGGTCGGCCTATTGGTACAAGGGCCGCATCTACGCGACCGAGATCGCGCGCGGGCTCGACGTTCTGGCATTGGAGCCGAGCGAATATCTGACCGCCGAGGAAATCGCGGCGGCGAGCGCGGCACGCTATCCGGGCGACGTGTTCAATCCGCAGACCCAGACCGAGGTCACCTGGAGCGACGACCAGATCCGCGCGGCGGAAAGCAGTCGCTTGGGAGGGTAATTAAGGTTGGCTGATCAGGAGAGGCTGACTGACGTCGGTCAGTCGATCGGCGGGATCGCGAGTTCGATCCGGTCCCGCCCTTCGTTCTTCGCACGATAAAGCGCCTCGTCCGCCGCGCGCAGGGCGCTGTGGCGGTCGGAAAAGGCGAACAGGTCCGCGATTCCGCCGGAAAAGGTGATCATCCCCAGCGATTCGCGGGTGGTGCGGTTGATGAAGGGGCGCTTCGATAGCGTGGCGCGGATCGCATCGAGATTGTCGCGCGCATCTTCCAGCGAAAAACCGCGATAGATGATGACGAATTCCTCGCCGCCATAGCGAACCACCTGACACTCCTCGCCTGCGCCCTGAGCGAGAGTGCGCGCGACCATCTGGAGAACCCTGTCTCCCGTGTCGTGACCGTGGATGTCGTTGACCGGCTTGAAATTGTCGATGTCGCAAAAGGCGATCGCGACCGGTTCGCGGTCGGTGGCGTCCGAGCCGTCCCAATCGACGTCGCGCGCCTCGCTCCAGAGCCGTTCCAGCATCTCGTCGAGCGCGCGGCGATTGGGAAGCCCGGTCAGATGATCGATATTGGCGACGCGCTGCGCCTCTTCGAGATCGCGGCGCAGCGAAATGGCCTCGCGCTCGCTACGCTGCATCTTTTCCTCGGCCTGCTGGGCCTGATCGCGGATCGCCCGGGTCAGATCGGACACGCGGGAGAGCAGCTCTTCCGCCGTCTCGCCGGTATCGATCCGCTCCGCTTCCTGCGCATGATCGTCCATCGCCTCGCGGTAATCGGCGGCGGCGGTGCGCGCATCGCGGGCGGTGCTGCTGAAAGCCTCGATCGAATTCTGAAGGCTCGCGGCCAGCCGGTCGATATCGGCGCGATCCTGCTCGGTGCTGTCGGTCTCGCAAGCGAGCGTGTCGAGCCATTGCTGGGTTATCGGCTCGCCGCGGGCTTCCATCTCCGCGGTCAACGCCGTGAAATCGGGGTGCTGGCCGGAAAAGATGCCATGCGCGCGGACGAGATTGGCTGGCGTGATTTCGAGGTCGTTGCCGAGGAGGAACGCGCCGATCTCGTCCATCAGCATTTCCCCGGCGGTGCGCTCGCGCGCGGGTTGCGGGGAGGGGTCGGTCGTCTCGGGCACGGGCGGCTTTTTCGCGGATCGGCGCGATTGCTTCTCGGCGTTCGCCACGCCTTCCCCCTCGGCCGGATCGGAAACGACGGCTTCCTCCCCGTCCCGCGACGACAGGAAGTCATGGACCGTGACCGCGGATTTTCGGCGGATGGCGCCGGAATGGTTCACTTCGCAAAAGTCCAATCTTCGCTGGTTCGCACATGCGGTGCCCCGGGAGGAGCAGGCATGGTCGTAGCGGCGAATGATGAAGATCGTCTCACCACGGGCTTTGGGTAATTTTACGTAGGCGTGGGGTAATCCGAATCACGCTGCGGATCGAAAAGGGCCCGGCAGGATCGCTCCTGCCGGGCCCCGTGAGAGGTCCGGTGTCGGACGGGTAGCGCTGGGCTTAGAAGCCCATGCCGCCCATGCCGCCGCCCATGCCACCCATGTCGGGCATGCCGCCGCCGGAATTCTTGTCTTCCGGCTTTTCGACGATGGCCGCTTCGGTGGTGATCAGCAGACCGGCGACCGAGGCCGCGTTCTGCAGCGCCGTGCGCACGACCTTGGTCGGGTCGATCACGCCGGCCTGGACCAGGTTTTCATACGTGTCGGTCGCGGCGTTGAAGCCAAGCGATTCGTCGTTGCCGTCGAACAGCTTGCCCGAAACCACGGCGCCGTCATGGCCCGCATTGGTCGCGATCTGGCGAACCGGCGCGGTCAGCGCGCGGCGCACGATGTCGATCCCGCGGGTCTGGTCGTCGTTCTCACCCGAAAGGCCGTCCAGCGACTTCGACGCGTAGAGCAGCGCGGTGCCGCCACCGGGGACGATGCCTTCTTCGACCGCAGCACGGGTCGCGTGCAGCGCGTCGTCGACGCGGTCCTTGCGCTCCTTCACCTCGACTTCGGTGGCACCGCCGACCTTGATCACGGCAACGCCGCCGGCGAGCTTGGCGAGACGCTCCTGCAGCTTCTCGCGGTCGTAATCGCTCGAGGTGTTGTCGATCTGCGTACGGATTTCGCCGACGCGGGCCTTGATGTCGCCCTCGTCACCGGCACCGTCGACGATGGTGGTGTTGTCCTTGTCGATGGTGACACGCTTGGCTTCGCCGAGCATGCCGAGCGTGACGTTTTCGAGCTTGATGCCGAGATCTTCGCTGATCATCTCGCCCTTGGTCAGGATCGCGATGTCCTGCAGCATCGCCTTGCGACGATCGCCGAAGCCCGGAGCCTTGACCGCCGCGACCTTCAGGCCGCCGCGCAGCTTGTTCACGACAAGAGTCGCGAGCGCTTCGCCTTCGATGTCTTCCGCGATGATCAGCAGCGGACGGCCCGACTGGACAGCCGCTTCGAGCACCGGAAGCATCGACTGAAGGTTCGACAGCTTCTTTTCGTGGATCAGGATGTACGGGTTGTCGAGTTCGACCGTCATCTTGTCCGGGTTGGTGATGAAGTACGGGCTGAGATAGCCGCGATCGAACTGCATGCCTTCGACGGTCTCGAGCTCGAATTCGAGGCCCTTCGATTCGTCGACGGTGATCACGCCTTCCTTGCCGACCTTGTCCATGGCTTCGGCGATTTTCTCGCCGACTTCACGGTCGCCATTGGCGGAGATGATGCCGACCTGGGCGATCTCGCTGGAACCCGAGACGTCCTTCGAACGGCTCTTCAGGTTCTCGACGACCTTTTCGACAGCGAGGTCGATGCCGCGCTTCAGGTCCATCGGGTTCATGCCGGCCGCGACCGACTTCATGCCTTCGGTCACGATCGACTGGGCGAGCACGGTGGCGGTGGTGGTGCCGTCACCCGCCGCGTCGTTCGACTTGGAGGCGACTTCCTTGAGCATCTGCGCGCCCATGTTCTCGAACTTGTCCTTGAGTTCGATTTCCTTGGCGACGGTGACGCCGTCCTTGGTGATGCGCGGGGCGCCGAAGCTCTTGTCGATGACGACGTTGCGGCCCTTGGGGCCCAATGTCACCTTGACGGCGTTGGCGAGGGTATCAACGCCGCGCTGAATGCCTTCGCGCGCGTCGCGGCTGAACTTTACGTCCTTGGCTGCCATGTTGGTTTCTCCTGGATTGATTGGATTGGGAAGGAAGCGTCAGGTCTCGGCGATCAGCCGAGGATCCCCATGATGTCGCTTTCCTTCATGATCAGCAGGTCTTCGCCGTCGAGCTTGACCTCGGTGCCCGACCACTTGCCGAACAGGACGCGATCGCCTGCCTTGACGTCGAGCGGGGTGACGGTGCCGTCATCGGCGCGGGCGCCCGAACCGACGGCGACGATTTCGCCTTCGCTGGGCTTTTCCTTGGCGCTGTCGGGGATGATGATGCCGCCTGCGGTCTTCTCGTCGGCTTCGATGCGACGGACCAGAACGCGGTCATGCAGTGGACGAAATGCCATGATGTACCTCTTTCCTGTTCGAAAGGTTTTGAATTGCGTGTTGGCACTCACGCTGGGAGAGTGCCAGCGGCGCGCATATGTGGACGGGGCGAGGCGGTGTCAACGACCCGAAGCGCAAAAATCGCGCCATGTCGGGCAGGACGTTGCAGGTGATGGCCGGACGGTGCGCGGGACGGCGTGGGGCCGCGCGACTGGCCAGATGGCGCCCGTTTCGCTATCGGGCCGCGCGAACGGGACGCAACCCTGAGATTCAAAGACAAGAGGCCGCCATCGTGACGACCGACAAGGACATCGCCGCACTCACCATCCCCGAACAGCTTTTCATGTGGCTGAGAGTCAACATGATGGAGATCGTCGGTGCCTTCGCGGTGCTGGTGATCGGCCTGCTCCTCGCAGGGCTGTTGTCGCGCTGGGCGCGCATCGCCCTTTCTCGCTCGTCGAAACTCGATCCCACGGTCAGCCAGTTCCTGGCCAATATTGTCAAGTACTCGCTCTGGGCGCTCGTTCTCGTCACCGTGCTCGCCCAGTTCGGCGTTCAGACCACCAGCATCCTCGCCGCGCTCGGCGGCATGGCGCTCGCGATCGGACTGGCTTTGCAGGGGACGCTGTCGAACGTCGCCTCGGGCGTGATGATCCTGATTCAGAAACCCTTCCGCGTGGGCGAGGGGAT
Organism: Erythrobacter sp.; assembly: GCA_009993605.1. GTDB lineage: Bacteria > Pseudomonadota > Alphaproteobacteria > Sphingomonadales > Sphingomonadaceae > Qipengyuania. The sequence continues at coordinate 12,940 of JAACTB010000010.1, read as the reverse complement.
TACGGTCGGCAACATCACCGCAGTGGTCCAGGATATCGGCCTGTTCACGACCGAGTTGAAGCAGTTCGACGGTTTGTTCGTGATGATCCCCAATTCCGAATTGTGGAACCAGCCGATCGTCAATTTCAACCGTCACCCAACCCGCCGGTTCGAGCTGATCGTCGGGATCGGTTACGAAGACAGCATGCAGCAGGCGCGCGAGGAATTGCTGAAACTGGCCGAGGCGGACGAGCGCGTCTTGCCCGAACCGGCGCCCGCCGCCTATGTCGCTTCGCTCGACGACAGTTCGGTGGGGATCGGCCTTAGAGTCTGGTGCGCGACAGGCGATTACCTCGGCCTGACCTGGGATCTGACCGAGAAGGCCAAGGCGCGCTTCGATGCGGTCGGCATCTCGATCCCCTTCCCGCAGCGCGAGATCACGACGAAAGCGGCTTAGGGAGCAGCCTAGGGACCGGTCAGACCCAGCCGGTCCCGCGCGGCCCAGCGCCAGATCAGCAGCGCGGCGGCCACGGTCAGCCCGGTAGCAAGGCCGATCCACACGCCCACGCCTTCGAGCGGCGTCAGGAAGCCGAGCACGAGAGAGGTGCCGATCCCCGGCACCCAATAGGCGAAGGCCGCGATCCACATCGGCACGCGCGTGTCCTGAAGCCCGCGCAGCGCACCTGCGGCCACCGCCTGCATCCCATCGAACAGCTGGAAGGCTGCGGCGATCACGATGTAGGTCAGCGCATAGCCGATCAGCACCGCATTGGCCGGATCCCACGGATCGACATAGATCGCGAGCAGATATCGCGGCGCGACGATCATCGCGAGCGCGGTGAGCCCCATGAACCCCGTTCCGATCGCGATCGCGGCCCAACCGGCGCGCTTCATCCCTTCCGGATCGCGCGCGCCGTAGAAATAGCCCACCCGGATGGTCGCCGCCTGACCCACGCCGAACGGCACCTGAAAGGCGAGCGCTGCGATCTGGAGCGCGACCGTGTGCGCGGCGAGCTGCGCGGTGCCGATATTGCCCATCAGGAAGGCTGCGGCACCGAAAATGCCCGCCTCGGCCGTGATCGTCAGCGCGATCGGCGTACCGATCCGAACGATCTGCCCGAGCCTTGCCCAGTCCGGTGCCCACCAGCGCCCGAAGATGCGATAGCGCTGAAGGCGCGGGTCGAGGCGGATGACGAGGATATAAGCTGCCAGCGTCACCAGCGCGGTGATGATGGTCGCGACGCCCGCGCCTTTGAGACCGAGTTCGGGCATCCCGAAATTGCCGAAGATGAAGGCATAATTGGCGAGCGCGTTCACTCCGATGCCCGCAGCCGTGATCAGGGTCGCGACGATCGGGCGGTCGAGCGCGGAGACGAAGCTGCGCAGGACATTGTTGAACAGCATCGGGACCAGAGACCAGATGATGACCAAGTTGTATTCGCTCGCGAGGCCGATGATCGCCGCGTCCTGCCCGGTCGCGCGCATCAGCGGGCCGAGCAGCAGGCATAGCCCCATGCCGAGCGCCCCGCTCATCACCGCCAGCCACAGCGCCATGCGGATGCCGCGCCGAACGGGCCGGAGGGCGGGTGCGCGCGCGCCCAAATCGGCGGCGATCACCGGAGCCACCGCGCCAGTCAGCCCGCTCATCGCCCACAGGACCAGCCCGAACAGCGCCACCGCGAGGGCGGAGGCGGCCAATTGCGCCTCGCCCAGCCGCGCGATGAAGATCACGTCGACCGCATAGGTCAGCATCTGCAACAGGTTCGCCGCCGCCAGCGGCCAGCTCAGCCGCAGCGTGGCGGCGAATTCGCCGCGCCAGCCATCTCTGCCGCCGAGAACTTCGGGGGGCAGGGGCGAGGAGGTCGGATTGGTATCCATGACAGTGCGTGCCGCCCGGTCAGGACAGCCGCACCGGATAGGGACGGGCCGCGATCAAGGCAATCGCCAGCGGATGCGCGCTTCAGCTTCGGGAAAGATGCGATGCAGCAGAGGCACACCCCGTTCCAGTACAGGGTCCCCAGCATCATGCGCCTTTCCTTCCTCGCCGCCGCTCTCGCGACCGGTTTTGCCGTTCCCGCCCAGGCAGGCGAAGTCTTCGGCGGAGTCTACGCCCACGCAGTCGACACGCCGTTCACCTTCGACACCGGTGAAGGCGGAGCGGACGGGCAGATCGGCGTGCGCAGCGATCCGATCGAGGCGCTTCGCGTCATCGGTAGACCGTCCGCGCATGTCTTCGGATCGCTCAACAGCGAAGAAGGCGGCACCGATTTCGTGGCCGCCGGGCTCTCCTGGAAGATCGATGCGGGGCCGGTCTATATCCGCCCCGGCGTGGGTCTGGCGCTGCACAACGCGCCGGAAATACGCGTCGACCCCGAAACCCGCATCCGCACCGATCTCGGCAGCCGCGTGCTGTTCGAGCCCGAGATTGCGATCGGGACGAATGTCTCGGAACGCGTCTCGATAGAGGCGAGCTGGGTCCACATCAGCAATGCGCGCCTGTTCAACCGCGAGCAGAACCCCGGGATCGACATGATGGGCGTGCGATTGAACTGGCGGATGTGACGCGGCGAATTTGATCCGGCGGAACGCTTTGAAGCGTCAGAGGTTCTTACCCAATGGATGCGCGCTCGACCGCGCGTCGGGTTCAGAACCGGAGAAACGCCATGAAGAAATTCGTTACCATGCTCGCCCTCGGCAGCTCGATCGTCCTGCTGTCCGCCTGCAACACCGTGCGCGGTGCCGCGGCCGACGTGGAATCGGTTGGCGATTGCGTCGACGGCGTCGAAGGCAACTGCTGAGCCGACACGAAGCGAAAGCTTTCTAGAAGAGGCGCTGCCCCTGGGGCGGCGCCTTTTTTGTTGCGTCCGACATAGGTTCGGGCGCGCTCGGCCGATAGCGGACAAACGAAAAGGGCGGCGCCTCGCGGCACCGCCCTTTCCTGTCTCGCAAAAGCGATCCGAAGATTACTTGAGTTCGACCGTGCCGCCAGCGGCTTCGATCTTGCCCTTGATTTCTTCGGCTTCCGCCTTGTTGACGCCTTCCTTGATCGGCTTCGGCGCGCCTTCGACGAGCGCCTTGGCTTCGCCCAGGCCCAGACCGGTAATGGCGCGGACTTCCTTGATGACCTGGATCTTCTTGCCACCGTCGCCGGTCAGGACGACGTCGAATTCGTCCTTTTCTTCGGCTGCGGGGGCATCGCCACCGGCGGCAGGACCCGCAACGGCAACGGCAGCGGCGGCGCTAACGCCCCACTCTTCTTCCAGCGCCTTGGCAAGCTCGGCGGCTTCCATGACGGTCAGTTTGCTCAGTTCTTCGACAAGCTTGGCGATATCGGCCATGATGTTTCACTCCAAAATTTCAGCTGGGACAAACGCGTCCCGAGAATAGTTGCTTCTGCGGAAAATCGCTTACGCCGCTTCCTTGGCGCCATAGGCACCGAAGACGCGTGCGAGCATCGATACGGGTTCCTTGATCGTGCGGACGACCTTCGTCGCCGGCGCATTGACGAGACCCACGATCGTGCCACGCAGCTCGTCGAGCGACGGCATCGAGGCGAGTGCCTTGACCCCTGCTTCGTCGAGCACGCTCGCCCCCATGGAACCACCGACGATTTCAAGCTTGTCGTTGGTCTTGGCGAAGTCCACCGCGACCTTCGCGGCCGCAACCGGATCGGTCGAATAGGCGAGCGCGGTAGGCCCGCTCAGATATTCGTCGATACCGGTGTAATCGGTGTCCTTCAGGGCGAGTTTGGCGAGGCGATTCTTCGCAACCTTGTAGGTCGCGCCGGCATCCCGCATCTTCTGCCTCAGTTCGGTGGACTGGGCCACCGTGAGACCGAGGTTGCGGGTGACGACCACCACGCCCGCCTCGGCGAAGACTGCGTTGAGCTGGGCGACCGAATCGGCTTTCTGCGAACGATCCATGCCATACTCCTTCACAATGTGCGCCACATGCCAGGCCTTATGGGCTGGCCATGCGGTTGGCACTATGGCCGCTCGGGATGGCTCCCGCACGGCCGACTCAAATTGATCCATGCCGCTGATCGGCACGGACCTGTCCAGTGATGGGGAAGGAGGGCGCATCGACTTCTGGAGCGATACACGCCGGACGGCCTTGCACGCGGGCAGGGCCGAATACATCTCGTTTCCCCGTCTAGGCTGGAAATTAAGACCGGCAAATCCCGGTCACCAACTGTCTCGGACGGCTGAATGCCGGATGCCCGTTCGCGAAAACGAAAAGGCCCGCCATTCGTGGGCGGGCCTTTAGCGTCAGGGGCGTCCGAGTCAAGCGAAAGCCTGAGACCCGCACGCCGCGAAAAGAGGTGTCGCCGATTACATCGGCGTTTCGGTGGCGTCCGGAACCGGCGTTTCCATCATCGGGTCGGCGGCCATGGTGTCTTCGGTCATGGTGCCATCCTGGCTCATAGTATCGTCGGCCATCGGGGTTTCGGTCATGCCCTGATCCATCGGCTCGACCGCGGCAGGCTCCATCGAGGTGGTATCGGTGCCGTCGACTTCGTCCGCGGATCCGCCGCAGGCGGCGAGCGAAAGGGCGACGGGCAGGGCGGCGACAAGGGCAAGCTTCTTCATGGTGATCTCCGTAACAGCACAGGTCTATGCCATGAAATCGCCATATTCGTGGATGGTTCCGAGATTGTCGGAACGGGGCGCCAGCGAGGCTGGCGCACGAAAAAGGGCCCCAACCACGATGGCGGGGCCCTTCTTGCCGAAAGGATCGGGCGGAGAGGTCTCCGCCCGAAATCCATTACATCGGGGTTTCGGTGGCGTCCGGAGCCGGCGTTTCCATCGCGCCGTCTTCCATCATCGCGCCGTCTTCGGCCATCGGGGTTTCACCGGCCATCGGGGTTTCGGCGGCCATCGGCTCGGTGGTCATGGTTTCGGTGGTCATCGTTTCGGTCGCAACCGGCTCGGCGACGGTGTCTTCCGCGGCGTTGTCGCAAGCGACGAGGCCGAAGGCGAGCGGGAGAGCGATAAGAGCGAGCTTCTTCATGGGTAAATATCCTTTGCCGGTTAGGACGCGTCGAAATTGGCACGTCGCGATTTGGCCGTCACATTATCGCCTTATTTGAAACCGCTGCCAAGCGGAATTTTATCGTCGGCTACGAAATTTTGTCCACCAAGCCGCAGCGACCTTCGCCGGTCCGATTTTTTACGGCGAACGACCAGCGTCTTCATAAGCCAAAAGGTCTCCCGGCTGGCAGTCGAGCTCGCGGCAGATCGCCTGAAGGGTGGAGAAGCGGATTGCCCGCGCCTTACCGGTCTTGAGGATCGACAGGTTCGCAAGCGTGAGACCAATCCGCTCCGCCAATTCGGTCAAGGTCATGTGGCGTGCATGGAGCAGGTCGTCGAGCTTGACGACGATCGCCGCGCCATCGTCGGCGGCCATCAGACGGTTCCTTCGAGGTCTTCGCGCATCGCTGCGCCGTGGCGGAATATGCGGGCCAGAATAAAGAGGACGAGAACGATGAACAGGCCGTCGAGATCGTAGAGGCTCCAGTTCAGGCTGTTCTCCGTGCCGCTGGTGAGATTGGCGAGATAGAGTCGCGCCAGTCCGATCAGGACGTTCAAGACCTCCCAACCCAACAGCAGCCACGCCATCGCTTCGAGGCGCGCCGCGTTTTCGGGAATGAAGGGATCGCCCGTTTGGGTGCTCGCGACGATCGAACGCAGCCTGCCGAAGAACAGGAACATGAGAGCGAGCCCCGCCGCCATCAGCAGGAGTATGGCCGCGGCGGGATAGGGATGCGATCCGACCACGGACGCGCTTCCAACATCGCCGGGCCCAGACGAAAGGTCCTCTCCGAGCAGCAGGATGACGGGGACGGCGATGAGGGCAATGCCCGCACCCAGCGCGGATAGCCATTGCAACCCCTTTGCAAAGCCTTTGCCGAAGCGCAGCAGAGTGTCTTTGGTTCGCTCGGTCATGATGGGAACTCCTTTGTCTGAGACAGCGGAAGGGCGCGGCGATCTGGCAGTCCGCTTTGCACTTCCATATCGATTATCGATATATGCCGAAGCCAAACACAACAAGCGGATTTATCGAAAAACGATAATTCTGCGCGGGAAGGGTAGGATCGTAGGCCGGCGTTCGGGCGGATCGGCAGGCCGACGCGGTTAGACAGCAAGGCGTGCCGCCTGCTTGCGGTTGACCGCCAGCGCCTCGACCCCTATATGCTGCGCCAACCGCACGCTTCGAGCGAGTTCCGATTCATGCGCGGGAATCGGCACCAGGATGGAAGCGGCGTTTCCATATCGCGACGCTTGATAGAAGAGCTGCAGCTGCCGAAGGTCATCCACATTTTGGGGCCGGTCGGCGATTCGCTGCGGCCTGTTCGCGTCGGCATGGATCTTCAGCGCGAGAGTTGAACTTGCGGCCTCCCATCGCGGCGAGGTCCGGCACTGCTAGGAAAAGGCGAGAGCACCCTTATGGCTACCAAGGCGAAGGCCCCCCAGAAGAGGGCGCATCAGAAGGCGTCCGGCACCGCGAAGCGGCGCATTCGCAAGATCTTCGGCGACATCCACGAAGTCGTCGACATGCCGAATCTGATCGAGGTCCAGCGCGAGAGCTACGAGCAGTTCCTGCGCTCGAACAAGGAGATCGATTACGTCTCCGGCCTGGAAAAGACCCTGCGCAGCGTCTTCCCGATCCGCGACTTCGCCGGCACCGCCGAACTCGATTTCGTCCATTACGAACTCGAACCGCCGAAATACGACATCGTCGAATGCCGCCAGCGCGGCATCACCTATGCCGCCCCGATGAAGGTCACTCTGCGCCTGATCGTGTTCGAGGTGGACCAGGAAACCGAAACCCGCTCCGTGCTCGATATCAAGGAGCAGGACGTCTATATGGGCGACATGCCCCTGATGACGGGCAACGGCACCTTCGTCATCAACGGGACCGAGCGCGTCATCGTTTCGCAGATGCACCGTTCGCCGGGCGTTTTGTTCGACCACGATCGCGGCAAGACCCACAGCTCGGGCAAGCTGCTGTTCGCGGCGCGGATCATCCCCTATCGCGGATCGTGGCTCGATTTCGAATTCGACGCCAAGGACATCGTCAATGTGCGTATCGACCGCAAGCGCAAGCTGCCGGTCACTTCGCTGCTGTTCGCGCTCGGCCTCGACAGCGAGGACATCCTCGACGTCTTCTACGAAAAGAAGACCTGGGAGCGTGCCAAGGACGGGTGGCAGATCCCGTTCGTCCCCGAAGCGTGGCGCGGCCACAAGCCGGCCTTCCCGCTGATCGACGCCAAGACCGGCGAGGAAGTCTTCAAGGCGGGCGACAAGATCAGCCCGCGCGCCGCGAACAAGGCGGCGAAGGATGGTCTCGAGACGCTGCTGTTGCCGACCGAGGAAATCTTTGCCCGCTACGCCGCGCGCGATATGATCGACGAGAGCACGGGCCGCATCTATATCGAGGCGGGCGAGGAAGTTTCGCCCGAGAACCTCGAAAAGCTCGACGCCGCAGGCATCGACCGGATCGACCTGCTCGACATCGACGACGTCAACACCGGCCCGTGGATGCGCAACACGCTCGAAGCCGACAAGGCCGAGAATCGCGACGAGGGTCTGGAAGCGATCTACAAGGTCATGCGTCCGGGCGAACCGCCGACCAAGGAAACCGCCGAAGCTTTGTTCGAAGGCCTGTTCTTCGACGGTGATCGCTACGATCTGAGCGCGGTCGGCCGCGTGAAGCTCAACATGCGCCTCGACCTCGACGCCGAGGACACCGTGACGACCCTGCGCAAGGAAGACATCCTCGCGGTCGTGAAGGAGTTGGTGAACCTCAAGGACGGCAAGGGCGAAGTCGACGATATCGACAATCTCGGCAACCGCCGCGTGCGTTCGGTGGGCGAGCTGCTGGAGAACCAGTACCGCGTCGGCCTGCTGCGCATGGAACGCGCCGTGAAGGAGCGCATGAGCTCGGTCGATGTGTCGACCGTGATGCCGAACGACCTCATCAACGCCAAGCCCGCCGTGGCCGCGGTGCGCGAATTCTTCGGTTCCTCGCAGCTCTCGCAGTTCATGGACCAGACCAATCCGCTCTCGGAAGTGACGCACAAGCGCCGCGTATCCGCGCTCGGGCCGGGCGGTTTGACGCGTGAGCGCGCCGGCTTCGAAGTCCGCGACGTTCACCCGACGCACTATGGCCGCATCTGCCCGATCGAGACGCCGGAAGGCCCGAATATCGGCCTGATCAATTCGCTCTCGACCTTCGCGCGCGTCAACAAATACGGCTTCATCGAAACGCCGTATCGCAAGGTGAAGGACAATAAGGTCACCGACGAGGTGATCTACCTGTCCGCGATGGAAGAGCAGAAGCACACCGTCGCGCAGGCGTCTGCCGAGCTCGACGAGAATGGCGGCTTCGTGGAAGAACTGGTCTCCGCGCGTCAGAGCGGCGACAACCTGATGGCGCCTCGCGAAACCATCACGTTGATGGATGTCAGCCCCAAGCAGCTGGTCTCGGTCGGCGCATCGCTCATTCCTTTCCTGGAAAACGATGACGCCAACCGCGCGCTGATGGGCGCCAACATGCAGCGCCAGGCCGTTCCTCTGGTCCGGGCGGAAGCGCCCTGGGTCGGCACGGGTATGGAAGAGACCGTGGCGCGCGATTCGGGCGCCGCGATCACCGCGACGCGCGGCGGCGTGGTCGATCAGGTCGATGCGACGCGTATCGTGATCCGCGCCATCGGCGAGGTCGAGGCCGGCCAGTCGGGCGTCGATATCTACACGCTGCAGAAGTTCCAGCGCTCGAACCAGGATACCTGCATCAACCAGCGTCCGCTGGTGAAGGTGGGCGATACGGTCGAACCTGGCGACATCATCGCCGACGGTCCCTCGACCGATCTCGGCGAGCTGGCGCTGGGCCGCAACAGCCTCGTCGCCTTCATGCCGTGGAACGGGTACAATTACGAAGACTCGATCCTGATCAGCGAACGCATCGTGAAGGACGACGTGTTCACCTCGATCCATATCGAGGAATTCGAGGTCATGGCCCGCGACACCAAGCTGGGCCCGGAGGACATCACGCGCGACATCCCGAATGTCGGCGAGGAAGCGCTGCGCAACCTCGACGAAGCGGGCATCGTCTATATCGGCGCCGAAGTGCATCCGGGCGACATCCTGGCGGGCAAGATCACGCCCAAGGGCGAAAGCCCGATGACGCCGGAAGAAAAGCTCCTGCGCGCCATCTTCGGCGAAAAGGCCAGCGACGTGCGCGACACCTCGCTCCGCCTGCCGCCGGGCGTGGCCGGGACCGTGGTCGAAGTGCGTGTCTTCAACCGCCACGGTATCGAGATCGACGACCGTACGCGTGCGATCCAGAACGAGGAAATCGAACGCTTGCGCAAGGACGCGGCGGACGAACGCTCCATCCTCAACCGCGCGACCTATAATCGCCTCAAGGACATGCTGCTCGGCCAGACGGCTTCGGCGGCGCCCAAGGGCGTGAAGAAGGGCTCTGAGATCGACGAGGACCTGCTCGAAGGGATCGATCGCCACGAATGGTTCAAGTTCGCGGTGGCCGACGACAATCGCCAGGCCCAGATCGAGGCGGTGAAGTCGCAATACGATTCCGCGGTCAAGCTGATCGACGACAAGTTCGAGGACCGTAAGGAAAAGCTCGAACGCGGCGACGAATTGGCACCGGGCGTGCTGAAGATGGTCAAGGTCTTCGTGGCGGTGAAGCGCAAGCTGCAGCCGGGCGACAAGATGGCCGGCCGTCACGGGAACAAGGGTGTCATTTCGCGCATCCTCCCGATCGAGGACATGCCGTTCCTGGAGGACGGGACCCCGGTCGACATCGTGCTCAACCCGCTGGGCGTGCCTTCGCGTATGAACGTGGGGCAGATCTTCGAAACCCATCTCGGCATGGCGGCCCGCAATCTGGGCATGCAGATCGGGACGGCGCTGGAAGACTGGAAGGCCGCCAATCCCAACGCGGCCGAGGATTACGCCAAGGCCAAGCCGCCCGAAGCGGTCATCGACCGTCTCAAGGACGTCTATGGCGAGCAGTATCACGAGGACATCGACAACCGTTCGGTGGAAGAAGTGGTCGAACTCGCGGGCAATCTGCGCGCGGGCGTTCCGATGGGCACTCCGGTGTTCGACGGAGCGCGCGAGGGCGACGTCACCGTGCAGCTGGAAAAGGCCGGGCTCGACAGTTCGGGCCAGTCGGTCCTCTATGACGGCCGCACCGGCGAAGCGTTCGACCGCAAGGTGACCGTGGGCATCATCTACATGTTGAAGCTGCACCACCTCGTGGACGACAAGATCCACGCGCGTTCGATCGGTCCGTACTCGCTCGTCACCCAGCAGCCGCTGGGCGGCAAGGCGCAGTTCGGCGGCCAGCGCTTCGGCGAAATGGAGGTCTGGGCGCTTCAGGCCTATGGCGCAGCGTACACCTTGCAGGAAATCCTCACGGTCAAGTCGGACGACGTGATCGGGCGGACCAAGGTCTACGAAGCCATCGTCAAGGGTGACGACACCTTCGAGGCGGGCATTCCGGAGAGCTTCAACGTGCTCGTCAAGGAAATGCGCAGCCTTGGCCTCAACGTCGAGCTCAAGAACCTGGCCGACGACGAGGACGATGACGGCCTGGCTATCGCGGCGGAATAACGGCGAGAAGATATGGAGCGAGAGACGGAAACCGCAGACTGGAAGTTACACCTGCTGCTCTGCGTCGTAATGGCAGCGCTGGCAGTTCAGAGCTCCTTTCTTCGGCGCGATCCTAACTGGTTCGATTTCGCTTTGGCGGGTCTCGCCGCAGTCGTTGCCGCGCTCCACCTTCGCAAAGCATTTAGCATTCGCGCCTCTCAGCGCAGAGTTACGGGTTCACCCGGTAGGGAATAAGACATGAACGAACTGACCAAATTCACCAACCAGCTCGCGAAGCCCGAAACCTTCGACGAGATTCAGATCGGCATCGCTTCGCCGGAGCGTATCCGCTCGTGGAGCTTCGGCGAGATCAAGAAGCCCGAAACGATCAACTATCGCACGTTCAAGCCCGAGCGTGACGGGTTGTTCTGCGCGCGCATCTTCGGTCCGGTGAAGGATTACGAGTGCCTGTGCGGCAAGTACAAGCGCATGAAGTACAAGGGCGTCGTCTGTGAAAAGTGCGGCGTCGAAGTCACTGTCACCAAGGTCCGCCGCGAGCGCATGGGCCACATCGAATTGGCCGCGCCGGTCGCGCATATCTGGTTCCTGAAGTCGCTGCCTTCGCGCATCGGCCTGCTGCTCGACATGCAGCTGAAGCAGCTCGAGCGCGTGCTCTATTTCGAAAGCTACATCGTCACCGAGCCGGGCCTGACCCCGCTCGAGAAGTTCCAGCTGCTGAGCGAGGACGATCTCCTCGAAGCGCAGGACGAATATGGCGAGGACGCCTTCACCGCCGGGATCGGCGCGGAAGCGGTCAAGCTGATGCTCATGGACCTCGACCTCGAGCAGGAGCGTGACGACCTCATGGAGGAACTCGCGACCACCAAGTCGAAGTTGAAGCCCGCCAAGATCATCAAGCGGTTGAAGGTCGTCGAAAGCTTCATCGATTCGGGCAACCGCCCCGAATGGATGATCCTCGAAGTGATCCCGGTCATCCCGCCCGAACTGCGCCCGCTGGTTCCGCTGGACGGCGGCCGTTTCGCGACGTCGGATCTGAACGACCTCTACCGCCGCGTCATAAACCGCAACAACCGGTTGAAGCGCCTGATCGAGCTGCGCGCGCCGGACATCATCGTGCGCAACGAAAAGCGCATGCTTCAGGAAGCCGTCGACGCCCTGTTCGACAATGGCCGCCGCGGCCGCGTCATCACGGGTGCCAACAAGCGTCCGCTGAAGTCGCTCAGCGACATGCTGAAGGGCAAGCAGGGCCGCTTCCGTCAGAACCTTCTGGGTAAGCGCGTCGACTATTCGGGCCGTTCGGTCATCGTGACCGGGCCGGAACTCAAGCTGCACCAGTGCGGCCTGCCCAAGAAGATGGCGCTCGAACTGTTCAAGCCGTTCATCTACGCCCGCCTCGACGCCAAGGGTCTCTCGATGACTCTCAAGCAGGCGAAGAAGTGGGTCGAGAAGGAGCGCAAGGAAGTCTGGGACATCCTCGACGAAGTCATTCGCGAGCACCCGGTCCTCCTGAACCGCGCACCGACGCTTCACCGTCTCGGCATCCAGGCGTTCGAGCCTGTGCTGATCGAGGGCAAGGCGATCCAGCTTCACCCGCTGGTCTGCGCGGCGTTCAATGCCGACTTCGACGGCGACCAGATGGCCGTGCACGTTCCGCTGAGCCTCGAGGCGCAGCTGGAAGCGCGCGTGCTGATGATGTCGACCAACAACATCCTCTCGCCCGCCAATGGCAAGCCGATCATCGTTCCCTCGCAGGACATGGTCCTCGGGCTCTATTATCTGTCGATGGAACGGCAGGAGAAAACGCCCGAATTCGTCGAGAACGACAAGGGCGAGAAGGTCGAGAAGCTGCCCATGTTCTCGGACATGGCCGAAGTGCACCAGGCGCTGGAGACGAAGCAGGTTTCGCTCCACACCAAAATCCTCGCCCGCGTTCCGCAGGCCGACGAGAGCGGTGCCATTTCGATGCAGCGCTTCGAGACGACCGCTGGGCGCATGCTGATTGGCGAATGTCTGCCCAAGAACCACAAGGTGCCGTTCGACATCGTCAACCGTCTGCTGACGAAGAAGGACATCGCCGACGTGATCGACGAGGTCTATCGCCACACCGGCCAGAAGGACACGGTGCTGTTCGCCGATGCGATCATGACGCTGGGCTTCCGCCACGCGTTCAAGGCCGGCATCTCGTTCGGCAAGGACGACATGATCATCCCCGAAAGCAAGGTCGGGATGGTCGAGGAGACCAAGTCGCTCGTCGCCGATTACGAGCAGCAGTATCAGGACGGCCTGATCACGCAGCAGGAGAAGTACAACAAGGTGATCGA
>JAACTB010000026.1 GCA_009993605.1 Erythrobacter sp. | reverse complement strand
CCTGGCCATCGTACCACAGCAGCTTGACCAGATCCCCGCGCTTGCCCCGAAAGGCGAACAGCGCCCCGCAATGCGGGTTCTTGTGCAATACTTGCTGCGCCAGTACCGCCAGACCATTAAAACCCTTGCGCATATCGGTCGCACCGCAAGCAAGGTAAATGCGCGCCACCGGAGGTAGCGGGATCATCGGGCGAGCACGCCGATTACCCGTGCCAGCGCATCAGTATCTATCCCGGCGTCCACCGTCAGCTTCACACCCGAAGGAAGCTCGATCCCGATCTGGCCGCACGCCTGCGCGGGAGCTGAAACAACCGGAAGCGAAGATTCCGATACGTCGACCTCGGCAAATGACGGTAATGCCGTCCGCTTCGTCCCCGTCAACTCACCCGACATCGCCAAGCGCCGCCAAGTGTAGAGCTGCCCGCTGTCAATCTCATGCTGCTCGCAGGCGGAACGCACCGAGCCGTCGCAGCCAAACGCATCACGCAGGATCGCCAACTTCTGCTCCACCGTCCAGCGCCGGCGGCCAGACACCCGGCCTACGATCTCGACGCGACCAGTCATACGAGTGCTCAAATGACTGGTCGTATGACTACTTGTATCCTGATCGTCGAAATCGTCCATTATCACCGCTCCAAAAAGAACGGCAATCAACACATGCCAAAGCCATCATGCAAGGCGGCCTCCGCGCCGCGCTTACCATGATCTGATAACCAGCCCCGCCTATGTGGTCATCAAGGCTGCTGACCGCTTCCATACACCGACCCTGCGGCCCAACGAGATGTGGCAGACGGATTTCACCTACTTCAAGATCATTGGCTGGGGCTGGATGTACCTGTCCACCGTGCTCGACGATTACTCGCGCTACATCATTGCATGGAAGTTGTGCACAACGATGCGCGCCGAAGATGTGACCGAGACGCTGGATATGGCATTGGAAGCATCGGGATGCGCGTCAGCGCATGTGAAGCACAAGCCGCGCCTGCTGAGCGATAATGGTCCCAGCTATATTGCAGGTGAACTGGCAGAGTATATCGAAGCCAACAAGATGAGCCATGAGCGCGGTGCGCCGTTCCATCCGCAGACACAGGGCAAGATCGAACGCTGGCACCAGACCTTGAAGAACCGCATCCTGCTAGAAAACTACTTCCTGCCAGGGGACCTGGAGGCCCAAATCGAAGCGTTCGTAGAGCATTACAACCACCAGCGCTATCACGAAAGCCTGAGCAACGTAACGCCTGCAGACGCCTACT
>JAACTB010000025.1 GCA_009993605.1 Erythrobacter sp. | reverse complement strand
GCGGTGGTAAAGGATATCCGCAGAGCAACGCGTAAACAGTATAGCGCGGAAGAGAAGATACGGATCGTGCTGGAAGGGCTGCGCGGCGAGGATAGTATCGCCGAGCTATGCCGCCGTGAAGGTATTGCGCAGGGCGTGTATTACAAATGGTCGAAGGATTTTATGGAAGCCGGCAAGCGCAGGCTCGCTGGCGATACGGCGCGCGCTGCCAATAGCGATGAGGTCCGTGATCTTCGTAAGGAAGCCCGCGATCTGAAAGAAGTGGTTGCCGAACAGATGCTCGAGATGCGCCTGCTGAAAAAAAGCATGATCGGGGATGGGGGCGACGACGAATGAGATATCCTGCATCAGAAAAGCTCGAGATCATCAGGCTGGTCGAGAAAAGCCACCTGCCTGCCAAGCAGACGCTGGATAGGCTGGGCATTGCCCGGCCTACCTTCTACCGCTGGTATGATCTGTATCAGCGTTTTGGCGAAGAAGCGCTGGAAGATCGGCGTCCAGGACCCAAGCGTGCATGGAACCGGATCCCGGAGGAGATGCAGGACAAGATCCTGGATATGGCGCTGGAACGCTGCGAGCTATCACCCCGCGAACTGGCGGTGACGTTTACCGATGAACAGCGCTACTTCGTGTCGGAGGCCAGCGTTTACCGCCTGCTCAAGGCCCACGACCTGATCACCAGCCCCAACTTTATCGTGATGAAGGCTGCCAGCGAGTTCAAGGACAAGACCACGGCGCCCAACCAGCTGTGGCAGACGGACTTTACCTACCTCAAGATCATTGGCTGGGGCTGGTATTACCTGTCGACCATCCTTGATGATTACTCGCGCTATATCATCAGCTGGAAGCTGTGCACGACCATGCGCGCAGAAGATGTCACCGATACGCTGGAGCTGGCTCTTGAGGCATCAGGCTGTGCGTCGGCGCATGTGCTGCACAAACCGCGCCTGCTCAGCGACAACGGGCCAAGCTACGTTGCGGGTGAACTTGCGGATTATCTGGCCGACAAGAAGATGCGCCACGTTCGCGGTGCACCGTTCCATCCGCAAACCCAGGGAAAGATCGAACGCTGGCACCAGACCCTCAAAAACCGCATCCTGCTCGAAAATTATTATCTGCCCGGCGATCTCGAAGCGCAGGTCGAGGCGTTCGTCGAGCATTATAACCACCGGCGCTACCATGAAAGCCTGAAAAATGTGACGCCCGCAGACGCCTACTTCGGCAGAGCAGAATCCATCATCAAACAACGCGAAAGGATCAAACGAAAAACCATCGAACATCGGCGCTTGCAATACCGCAAGATCGCTGCCTAATATCAACCAACCAGATGGAACCAAATACTCGCCTATT
>JAACTB010000009.1 GCA_009993605.1 Erythrobacter sp. | reverse complement strand
GGGTGCCGCAGGGTAGCTATGTACGGACGGGATAACCGCTGAAAGCATCTAAGCGGGAAGCCTCCCTTAAGATAAGCAATCATCGAACCGTCATAGACCATGACGTTGATAGGCCGGGTGTGGAAGCACAGTAATGTGTGGAGCTAACCGGTCCTAATAGTTCTTTTCGCGCTTGTAGGATCCCACCATCAACGACAGTCCTGTTGGATTGTCTGCGGTGAGGAGGAATCTCTCAGCACGATAATCGCCCAGAACGACCAACAATCATCGATTTAAAACCCGCAACCACCTGCTTTATTGCTTCGTGGTCCTAGCGCCTGTGACCCACCCGATCCCATCTCGAACTCGGCCGTGAAACCAGGCAGCGCCGATGGTACTAGTGCCTAAGCACTGGGAGAGTAGGTCGCCGCGAGGCATTACAGCAGGTGGTTACGGGCATAACCCATTCACAGTTTCAAAAGCCGCTGCCGGCATCGTCCGAGCGGCGGCTTTTTCGTCTCTGCCCTTGACGGCAGGACGATACGGTGCCGCGGGGTGGAGCAGTCCGGTAGCTCGTCAGGCTCATAACCTGAAGGTCGTTGGTTCAAATCCAACCCCCGCAACCATCATAATCGAGATATAGCATTTCCCTGTTGCCTTCCGGCAGCGGGGTTTTCGCGTGCTCAAGCCTGGTAGGCACCTCGAAGCAGCGTCAGACCCATCGCATGACACGACCTGGAACCTCGCGCTCGCAAGGGTTTGGGCCTTCCATCGCCCCATGCTAGATGCCGCGCGAAAATGATCACCATCGACAATCTCACCATCCGACTGGGCGGCCGCCCTATCCTCGAAGACGCCTCCGCCGCGATCCCGCTCGGCGCACGCGTGGGCCTGATCGGCCGCAACGGCGCGGGCAAATCGACCCTGATGAAGGCGCTTATCGGCGAACTCGAGCCCGATAACGGCGCGATCGAGATGCCTCGGCGCGCGCGCGTGGGCTATGTCGCGCAGGAGGCGCCGAGCGGTCCGACGACTCCGTTCGAGGCGGTCCTGGCAGGCGATGCGGAACGCGCCGATTTGCTCGAAGAGGCCGAGACCTGCACCGACATGGAACGCCTCGGCGATGTCCACGAGCGGCTTCTCGCGATCGACGCCTATGCCGCTCCTTCGCGCGCCGCGATCATTCTCACCGGCCTGGGCTTCGACGAAGCAATGCAGGCGCAGCCGCTGGATACGTTTTCGGGAGGATGGAAGATGCGCGTGGCACTCGGCGCGCTGCTATTGTCCAATCCCGAGATCCTGCTGCTCGACGAACCGTCGAACCACCTTGATCTTGAAGCGACCCTGTGGCTCGAGAGTTTCCTCAAATCCTACCAGGGCACGCTGGTGGTGATCAGCCACGAACGCGATCTCCTCAACAATGTCGTCACTGCGATCCTCCATCTTCAGGACGGGAAGCTGACGCTCTATCCCGGCGCCTACGACGCGTTCGAGAAACAGCGGGCGGAACGCGCCGCGCAGCTGGCGGCGGCCAAGGCGGCGCAGGACGCGCAGCGGGCGCGGCTCGAGGATTATGTCGCGCGCAACAGCGCCCGCGCCTCGACAGCGAAACAGGCCCAGTCGCGCGCCAAGATGCTCGCCAAAATGCAGCCGATCGCGGCGCTGATGGAAGATCCGAGCCTGAGCTTCGATTTCCCCAGTCCCGACGAGATGAAGCCGCCTTTGATCACGCTCGATCTGGCGGCGGTTGGGTATGGGGAGGAGCCGATCCTGCGGCGGCTCAATCTTCGCATCGATCCCGACGATCGCATCGCGCTTCTGGGTCGCAATGGGAACGGCAAGACAACGCTTGCGCGCCTCCTCGCCGCCCAGCTCGCGCCGATGGACGGCGAGATGCATGCCGCGCGCAAGATGCGGGTGGGCTATTTCACGCAGTATCAGGTCGAGGAATTGTCACGCGACGGCACGCCGCTCGACCATATGACCCGCGCGATGGAGGGCGCCTCGCCCGGTGCGGTGCGTGCGCAATTGGGGCGGTTCGGATTTTCCGGCCATCGCGCGACCGCGCGGATCGGCACGCTGTCGGGCGGCGAACGGGCGCGCTTGGCGCTGGCGTTGATCACCCGCGATGCGCCGCATCTCCTCATCCTCGACGAGCCGACCAACCACCTCGATGTCGACGCGCGCGAGGCGCTGGTCCAGGCGCTCAACGCCTATGACGGCGCCGTCATTCTGATCAGCCACGATCGCCACATGGTCGAGCTGACCGCCGATCGCCTGGTACTGGTGGATGACGGAACGGCACAGGATTATGCGGGCAGTATCGAGGATTACATCGACTTCGTACTCGGTCGAAATCAGCCGAAGGAAAACGGCGGCGGCAAGGCGAAGAAGAACAAGCGCGCATCCGCGAAGGACCGCGAAGCCGTGCGCCTTGCCCGCAGCAGCGTGACCGCGTCCGAAAAGGCCGTCGCTCGATTGCAGGACCGGTTGACGGCGCTCGACGCGGCGCTGGCGGATCCCCACGGGCGATCCGACACTTCGCCCGCCGATCTCATGCGCGAGCGGGCGGGGATCGCCGCGGATCTGGAGGATGCCGAGCTCCAGTGGCTCGACGCGCAGGAGCAGCTCGAAAAGGCGGAAGGCTGACTGCCATGCGCACCCGGCTCAGCGTCTGCGCGCGCAAGCGGCGCTTCGGGTGCGAGGCGGAAGCCATGGCGGCGGCGCAAGGGGCGCGGGCGGACCTGCGGCATTATCGCTGCGATCGCTGCGGAGCGTTCCACCTGACCAGTCGCCGCAAGGGCAAGCGGATTCCGCGCCCGGCGATCGTCGAGGGGCTGGCCCGATGAGTGGGGTTATCCTCTTTAACAAACCCTATGGCGTCCTCTCGCAATTCACCGACGAGCGGCAGGGCGAGCCGCGCCCGACCCTGGCAGACTTTATCGAGGCACCGGGCTTCTATCCCGCCGGTCGGCTCGATTTCAACAGCGAGGGGCTGATGGTCCTGTGCGAGGATGGCAGGATGCAGGCGCGCATCGCCGATCCGCGCTACAAGCTGGCGAAGACCTATCTCGCCCAGATCGAGGGCGAGCCTGACGATGCGGCGCTCGACCGTTTGCGTCGCGGCGTGCGCCTGAAGGAGGGGGTGACGCGCCCTGCCGAGGCGGAGCGGATTGCCGATCCGGGTTTATGGCCCCGCACTCCCCCGATCCGCGTGCGCAAGACCGTGCCCGACAGCTGGCTGCGCCTGACGATCCGGGAAGGCCGCAATCGTCAGGTCCGGCGTATGACCGCCGCTGTCGGCCATCCGACGCTGCGGCTCGTGCGCTGGTCGGTGGGAGAATGGACGCTCGACGGGCTTGCTCCGGGCGCGTGGCGACGTATCTGATACGGTAGTCAGTCGGGCGCGAGATAGCCGCGATTGATGAGATCGACGATCAGCTCCTCGACGCCCGGATCGCGCAGGGTCTCATTTTCGAGCTCGAACTCGGTCTTAGCGCAGATACGTTGCGCGACGCTGGCCGCCGCGCCGTGGCAGGCATAGCGCGCGCCGCCGACGAACAGGAGGACCGCATCCTCCCCTTGCCGGATGAAGGCAAAGCGGAACGCCGAATTGCGCTCCAGCACGACAGTCCCCCCTCTAGCGCTCACCAGATTGTCGGCGGTGATGGGGTCTTCAGGAGCCCAGTCGACCCGGTCGTCCTTCTGCTCGGTGATGTAGGCGCCGAACCAGCGCGAGAATGCGTCCCGATCCGCCAGCGCGCCGGTCACCATGCTGTGCAGGCGCGCGAGCGCATCGGAAGAGATTTCGCCCGGATCGGCCGGGGCAGCATCGTCGGGGTCGGTGTAGCGGTCGTCCTCGCTTAAGGAATCCAGTACGTGATCGGCGAAGGCGGACACGAGATCGCCGCGCGATGGGGCGCGGAAGCCGACCGAATAGGTCATGCAATCATCGCCGATCGCTTCTCCGTCATGCGCGACGCCGGGCGGCACGTAGAGGATATCGCCGGGCTCCAGCACCCATTCGTCCATCGTCTCGAATTCGGCGAGTAGGCGCAAATCCTCATGCGGCAGAAGGGGACTGTTCTCGTCGCAGCTTTGCCCGATCCGCCAGCGCCGACGGCCCAGACCCTGCACGAGGAAGACGTCGTATTGATCGAAATGCGGCCCGACCCCGCCCCCGTCGCTGGCATAGCTGACCATCACGTCGTCGATCCGCCAGTCGGGAATGAAGCGGAACGGTTCGATCAGCGCGGCGACCTCGGGGATATGCTGGTCGACCGCCTGAACGAGCAAGGTCCATGGAGCGTTGCCCAGTTCGCCGAACCGGCTTGGCGAGAGAGGCCCGTTCTCCAATTCCCACTGGCCGGGCGCGGTCCGGCGCACCAGCCGCGATTCCACCTCAGGTTCGCAGGCGAGGCCCGCCAATTCGTCCGGCTCGAGCGGGTTCGACCAGTGCGCAAACGCATTGCGGATCAGCAGCGGGCGCTTCTGCCAATAGTCGCGAAGAAAGCCCGCCGCGTCGAAATCGCGCAAGGTCGGCCCTGCGTCGATCATTTTGGACTCCATGCCGCGTCAGGCCGTGGCGGCCCGGCGCCGCAGCACGACGCTGGCGCGCCAGTAGCAGAAGATCGCGACCGGCGTGAACGCGGCGATGACGAGGAGCGAGTAGCGCAGCGACTGATCGCCGAAGGCCGGAACGAACAGGTCGGAGATGACCCCGACCAGCGTCGGCCCGATCCCTAGGCCGATCAGATTGATGACCAGGAGAGTGACAGCCGCCCAGACGGCTCTCATGCGCAGCGGCGCGAGGGTCTGGATCATCGCGAAGGTCGGGCCGAGATAGCAGGACTGGAACAGGACGGCGACGAAATAGACGCCGACCGCCACCCAGGCATCCTCGACCAGATAGAAAACGAGCAGGAAGGGGAGCGCGAGCAGCTTCAATCCCGCGATCATCAGCGGCTGCGCCTGCATCCCGTATCGTTCGGCCAGCCGGTTCGCCAGCCAGCCGCTCCCGAGCCCGCTCGCGACACCCGCCAGGGCTAGCAGCGGAGCCACGATATTGCCCACCTGGAGGGTGTTCAGTCCGAAGGAGCGGATGAGATAGGCGGGCGTCCAGCCGGTGAGCGCATAGCCGATCATGGAGGTCAGCGTGACCCCCGCGACCAGCCAGACCGCGGCGCGATCGGCGAAGATCGAGCGAAAGCCCTCGCGGATCGACGGCGTCTCGGTCGCCTCGACCGCGCCCGGCTCGGCCTTGCGCATCGGTTCGGTGGCGAACATTTTGACGATGATGGCCAGGGCCACGCCGGGCAGGCCGATGGCGATAAAGGCGGTTCGCCAATCGAAGAAATAAGTGAGATTGCCGCCGAACATCTGCCCGGCCGCCGCGCCGAGGGTGACGCCGAGCGAATAGATCGAGAGCGCCAGAGCGCGCTTTTCAGCCGGGTAGAGGTCCGCGATGATGGAATGGCTGGGCGGGCTCGACCCGGCTTCCCCGACTCCCACCCCGATGCGCGCGAGCAGCAATTGGGTGAAATTCTGAGCGAGACCGCACATCGCGGTCATCCCGCTCCACAAAGCGAGCGCGACCGAGATGATGTTCACCCGGTTGATCCGGTCGGCGAGCGCCGCCACCGGGATGCCGAGCGTGGCGTAGAAGATCGCGAAGGCAAGGCCGGACAAGAGCCCGAGCTGGGTGTCCGACAGGAGGAGATCGGCCTTGATGTCTTCCAGCAGGATGGCGAGGATCTGCCGATCCATATAGCTGAAGAAATAGGTCGCGGTGAGGAGGAACAGCGTCACCTGCCGCGCGCGCGGACTGACGCTTTCGCCCGTTTGAGCCCCCGCTGGCGTTGCCGCCGGTGCCTGTGTAGCCATATCCCGTATCCCTTCCCCGCGATCTCTGCCGAAGTGGGGTACCCCGTCCGGCAGCGCCGCCCTTATCGGCCGGGTCGTTCCCCGGCTCCCCCTTGTCCCGCAGAAAATCGCATCCGTCGAGCCAATCTTTCGGAACGCCCGAAGTTACGCCGTTCGATCATCCGTCAGCCATCGCTCCGGGTGAGGGCGGAATAGATCAGCGTCTTCAGCTGCCGCCTGATCGGATAGGTGGAGGAGGGGTAGAGCTGGGTCATGAACACCATCGTCATCCGCTCCACCGGATCGACGAAGAAGGCGGTGGAATAGACGCCGCCCCAGTAGAATTCGCCCCGGCTCGCTGGGATCAGAGTGCGCGCCGGATCGATGACCGTGGCGAAGCCCAGGCCGAAGCCCGTGCCTGCATTCGCGGCCTCGCTGAAGGCGCTGCGGCTGACTTCGGTGAGGTCGGCGTTGCCGGGCAGATGGTTGGCGGTCATCAAATCCATGGTCTTGGGCGCGACGATCCGCGCCCCGTCGAGCTCGCCCCGGTTCAGCAGCATGGTGCAGAAGCGGTGATAATCCGCGATCGTGCCGACCAGCCCGCCACCACCGGACTGGAAGCGGGAGGGGTTCAGCATCCGGCTCTTTTCCGCTCTGTCGACAAGGCGAGGGCTGCCGCCCGGCACATAGCCCCAGGCATCGCCCAGCCGATCCGCGCGCTCGGCAGCGACGCCGAAACCCGTGTCCGTCATTTCGAGCGGCGCGAAGATGTGGGTGTCGAAATACTCGCCAAGGGTCATCCCCGAAAGCCGTTCGACAGCCACACCCAGGACATCGGTCGAAACCGAATAATTCCATCTTTCTCCGGGCGCGAACTCCAGCGGAATTTTCGCCAGCGCTGCGATATATTCGTCGGATGTCATGTCGAGGCGCGGCATGTCGAGTTGCGCATCGCGATAGGCGGCGTCGATACTGGTGCGGTTCTGAAACCCGTAGGTCAGCCCGCTCATATGCGTGAGGAGGTCGACAAACCGCATCGGCTCCGCGCGCTGCCCCGGGGCGAAGGGGACGCTGCCTCCACCCCCCGCATAGACACCGATATGCGCCAATTCGGGGAGTACGCGCGAGACCGGGTCGTCCAGCGCGACCTCGCATTTCTCGACCAATTGCATGAAGGCGATCGAGGTCACCGGCTTGGTCATGCTGGCGATGCGGAACAGCGCATCCTCACGGATCGGCGTGCCGTCCGCCCGCAACTGGCCGAACTGCGC
This sequence comes from Erythrobacter sp., assembly GCA_009993605.1. Classification (GTDB taxonomy): domain Bacteria; phylum Pseudomonadota; class Alphaproteobacteria; order Sphingomonadales; family Sphingomonadaceae; genus Qipengyuania. The sequence goes on along the minus strand of JAACTB010000009.1, from coordinate 269,770 downwards.
GAAATGCACCGGATCGCCATCGCGCGCGATCAGGATCTGGGCGTTGGGCAGCCTGCCGGTGTCGATATAGCGACTTCTGAGAAAATCATCGATCCGCTTCAGACGGTCGGGATCGAAACCCCGGCTTTCGGCATCGATCAGCTTCATTGCGCGCTCTCCCGTTTCCCGTCCCTGCGCCGTAGGCTGGCTTTCCTGTGCCAGCAACTCGGCCATACACCTCGCGACCTGCGCCGCGCCCGTATTGTCGCATAGTGCGCGCGGCGGGGCCGGGATATCAATAATCTTGCGGGTAAAGGCCCCGGTGTGGAATGGGCGAACCACAAGCGATCGCGACAGCGCGACGCAAGACGGAGAGATACATGGCGAGTTCGGTGCGATCGATCGGGTGGACACCGCCCGAAAACTGGCCCGCGATGAGCCGCGCCGAATGTCGCGATCGGCTGACCGCGCCCGGCGGGCGGTTCGAGATGGAGGATATCGCCATCGCTGGCGTGCCGACCCGCGTGTGGAAGAATGCGCCCGCCAATCTCAGGCTCGTCGCGATGGCCGGCAAGACCCATGGAGACAGGGAATTCCTGATCTATGAGGGCGAGCGGGTCACGTATGACGCCTGGTTCCGCGCCGTGGCGGTGCTGGCGCACGAATTGCGGGCGAAGGGGGTAGGGAAGGGCGACCGGGTCGCGCTGGCGATGCGCAATCTGCCCGAATGGCCGGTCGCCTTCTTCGCAGCTGTCACGATCGGCGCGATCTGCGTTCCGCTCAACGCCTGGTGGACGGGTGAGGAGCTTGCCTACGGGCTTCAGGATTCCGGCACCAGACTGCTGATCTGCGATGCGGAGAGATGGGATCGGATCGCCCCCTTCTGGTCGCAATGTCCCGCGCTGGAAACGGTCTACGTCTCGCGCGCGGACACGACGGCGGCGGACACGACTGCGCTGGAGACGGTGATCGGCGCAACCAAGGATTACGCCACGCTCCAGCAAGACACCTTGCCCGAGGTCGAAATCGCCCCGGACGACGATGCGACGATCTTTTACACCAGCGGCACGACAGGGCGGCCGAAGGGCGCGCTCGGCACGCATCGCAATCTGTGCACCAACATCCTGTCGAGCGCCTATAACGCGGCCTTCGCAGTGCTGCGCCGGGGCGAGGCCATTCCCGAGCCCACGCCCCGCACCAGCCTGACAGTCATTCCGCTGTTCCACGTCACTGCCTGCTCCGCCGGTCTGATGGGCTCGATCGTGGCGGGCAACACGCTGATCTTCATGCACAAATGGGATCCGGTCGAGGCGTTCGGGATCATCGAGCGCGAAAAGGTCAATCTGACCGGTGGGGTGCCGACCATCGCGTGGCAGCTGATCGAACATCCCGAACGCACCAAATACGACCTGTCGAGCATCGAAGCGGTCGCGTATGGCGGGGCGCCCGCCGCGCCCGAACTGGTGCGCCGCATCTACGAGGAATTTGGCGCGCTGCCGGGTAATGGCTGGGGCATGACCGAGACCATGGCGACCGTCACCGGCCATTCGGGCGAGGATTATCTCAATCGCCCGGAAAGCTGCGGTCCGCCCGTCGCCGTCGCCGATCTGAAGATCACCGGCGAAGACGGCGCCATCGAATTACCACCCGGAGAAATCGGCGAATTATGGGCGCGCGGGCCGATGGTGGTGAAGGGCTATTGGGGCAAGCCCGAGGCGAGCGCGGAAACCTTTGTCGACGGCTGGGTCAGGACGGGCGATCTCGCTCGGCTGGACGAGGAGGGATGGTGCTACATCGCCGACCGCGCGAAGGACATGATCATCCGCGGGGGCGAAAACATTTATTCGTCCGAGGTCGAGAACGTCCTTTACGATCACCCCGCGGTGACCGATGCCGCCCTGATCGGCCTGCCACACAGGCAGCTCGGCGAGGAACCGGCGGCGGTGGTCCACCTCGCCCCCGGCACCAGCGCGAGCGAGGGCGAGTTGCGCGAATGGGTGGCGGCGCGCCTCGCCCGCTTCAAGGTGCCGGTGCGGATCGTCTTCACCAGCGAAACGCTGCCGCGCAACGCCAATGGAAAGATCCTGAAACGGGATCTGGCGAGCCTGTTCTGACGGCTCGCCAGCCGGTCCCTCAATAGCCGCTGGCCTCAATAGCCGCCGATGGTCGCGAAGCGGTCCTTCAGCATGGCGGTGCCGCCCCAGCTTGTCTCGAGAATGCGGGCGCGCTTGAGATAGAAGCCGATATCGTATTCGTCGGTCATTCCGATCCCGCCATGCAGCTGGACGCCTTCGCGGCTCATCGTGTGGAGGACGCGATTGGCCTCGGCCTTGGCGATGGTGGCCGCGCGGGCGACGCCGAAACCGCTGTCGAGCGCCTGAAGCCCGCCTTCGACCGCCGAGCGCATCATGGCGAGGTCGCCGAACAGATCGGCCATCCTGTGCTGCAACGCCTGGAAGGTGGCGAGCACCTGATTGAACTGGACGCGCTGCTTCAGATAATCGAGCGTGCTGTCGAACACCTGCTGCGCCATGCCCAGCATCTCGCAGGCGGTCAGCACGCGCGCCCGGTCGAGCACGTCATCGAGCAGCGTGTCGTCGCCATTTTCCAGCCGATCCGCCGCCGCGCCGTCGAAGGTCACTTCCGCATGGTTGCGATTGTCGACCATGCTTCGCTCGGCGAGTGAAACCCCGTCACTGGCTTCGACCAGATACAGGCCGTCACCGGCGGCCACCACGAACAGATCGGCGCCGTGAGCTTCGTGGACGAAGGATTTCGTACCCGAGAGCCGCCCATCCGCAACGCTGGTCTCGAAGCTGCGCGATGCATGGCGCGGCCCTTCATCGATCGCCAGCGTCGCCTTGATTTCGCCGCTCGCGAGCCCCGGCAGCCATTTCGCCTTCTGCTCCTCGGTTCCGCCCAGCAGGATCGCGGACGCGGCGAGGGTCGAGGCGATCAGCGGGCTCGCCGTCAGCGTCTTGCCCAGTTCTTCGACGACCAGCCCCAGCGACAGCCAGCCGAAATCGGAGCCACCGTGTTCTTCCGGGATTATGACCCCGGTCCAGCCCATTTCCGCCATGGTTGCAAAGGCGGCGGGGTCGTAGGCCTCGGGCGCGCCGTCGCGGCGCAACTTGCGGAATTCGGTCACCGGGCTCTTCTCGGTGGCCCAGTCGCGCGCCATGTCGCGCAGCATTTCCTGTTCTTCGTTCAATACCGCCATGATCGCGCTCCCTTACTGATGGTCCAGCATGCCGAGCACGCGCTTGGCGATGATGTTGTTCTGAATTTCGGTCGATCCGCCGTAGATCGTGGTGGCCTTGCCGAACAGCCACGAGCGGGTGCCAGACAATTCGTTCTCGGTGAAACCTTCGCCTTCCCAGCCGAGCGCCTGCATCCCCATGATTTCGATCAGCATTTCGGCGCGTTCTTGGCCGAGCTTGGTGCCGAGCTTCTTCAGGACCGAACTGATTTCCGACACACCGCCCTGCGCCTTGCTCTCCTCGCCCGCGCGGCGCGCGGTCAAAAGGAAGGCGTTCCAGCGAATGTCGAAATCCGCGATCCGGTCGCGCAGAACCTTGTCCGCGAGCTGGCCCGTCTCGTCGGTGCCGACATATTTCTTGGCGATGTCGGACAGGCTCGCGCCCATCAGCCGGGCCATGCTGCCGCCGCCCGAAAGATTGGTGCGCTCGTGCTGGAGCAGGCGCTTGCCGATGGTCCAGCCCTGGCCTTCCTCGCCCACGAGATTGTCCTTGGGCACCTTCACATCGGTGAAGAACGTCTCGCAGAACGGGCTCATGCCGCTGATCATCTGGATCGGGCGGACTTCCACGCCGGGCGCATCCATGTCGATCAGGAGGAAGCTGATACCCTTGTGCTTGTCGCTGCGGTCGGTGCGGACGAGGCAGAAGCACTTGTCCGCCCACTGGCCGCCGCTGGTCCAGGTCTTCTGGCCATTGACGAGGTAATGATCGCCCTTGTCTTCCGCAGTGGTCTGGAGATTGGCGAGATCGGAGCCGGCATTGGGTTCGCTATAGCCCTGGCACCAGCGGACTTCGCCGCGCGCGATCGGGGGAATGTGTTCGTGCTTTTGTTCCTCGCTCCCATATTCGAGCAGGGTGGGGCCGAACATCATCACGCCCATGCCGCCTATCGGGTTGTAGGCCCCCGCCTTTGCCAGTTCCTCGTTCAGGATCGCCGCCTGCTTGCGCGTCAGCCCGCCGCCGCCATATTCCTTCGGCCAGGTCGGCACGCCCCAGCCGCGTTCGCCCATCGCTTCGCGCCATGCGCGCTCGGCCTCGTTTTCCTCGTCCGGTCCCTCGATGGCGGAGAGCGCATTGCCCTTGCCCTTGAGTTCCTCGGGGAAATTCTCGGCGAGGAATTGCTGCACCTCGGTGCGGAACGCCTCTTCCTCGCTGTGCAGATCGATATCGGGCTGGGTCGCCATACATTCTCTCCTATCGCGCGCTAGTGTTGCGCGCCTTGATGGGCCGGATCAAGGGGGCTGATCCGGCCGGGTCGCCGAAACGCTCAGCCTCTGGTGCGCGCGATGTAGCGATCGACCTGGTCTTCCAGCGCATCAAGTGGCAGCGCGCCCTCGCTCAGCACCGCTTCGTGGAAGGCGCGGATGTCGAATCGATCTCCCAATTCGCGTTCGGCACGGGCGCGCAGTTCGGCGATCTTCAACTGGCCGATCATGTAGCTCGTCGCCTGACCGGGATTGTTGATGTAGCGATCGACTTCCTTGGCGATGTCACGTTCCGAATTGGGGGAATTGGCGCGGAAATAGTCGATCGCCCGCTCGCGGCTCCAGCGCTTGGAATGGATGCCGGTGTCGAGCACCAGGCGGATCGCGCGCCAGATTTGCAGGCTCAGCATGCCGAAGCGCTGTTCGGGCGTGGTATAGACGCCCATCTCGTCCGCCAGGCGTTCCGAATAGAGCGCCCAACCTTCGACATAGGCACCGTACCCACCGAAGCGGCGGAATTTGGGCAGGCCTTCCAGCTCCTGCGCGCGCGCGATCTGGAAATGGTGGCCGGGCGCGCCTTCATGGGCCGCGATCGCATCGGTCTGGATGCGGTTGACCTGCGTCATGTCGGCCAGATTGACGTAGAAGATGCCCGGCCGCGAACCGTCCGGCGCGGGGCGGTTGTAGAAGGCGACGGCGGCCGTGTCCTGCCGGAAGGGTTCGACCGCGCGGACCTCCAGTTCGGCGCGGGGCAGGCGCTCGAAATAGTCGGGTGCCTTCGCCATCACATTCGCGATCAGCGTGCGCGCTTCCTCGAGATAACGTTCGCGCCCGGCATCGCTGTTCGGATACTTGTAGGCCGGATCGGTGCGCAGGGCGGCGAAAAAGTCTTCGAGCGTTCCGGCGAAGCCGATCTCGGCCTTGACCGCCTCCATCTCCTTGCGGATCGCGGCGACTTGGCTGAGGCCGATCTCGTGGATTTGATCGGCGGTCATGTCGGTGGTGGTCGAAGCGGCAAGGCGGCTGGCGTAATAGGCGTCCCCGTCCGGCAGGCTCCAGGCGCCCCGATTGCCGTCGGCGAGCGGTTCGATGGCGGCGATGCCCGCGATCAGCGCCTCAACCCCGTCGCGGAACGGCCCGGTCAGCGCCGCGCGGCCTTCACGAAGCAGCCGCGCCTTTTCCGTATCCGAGACGGCCAGCGCGTTCACCTTCGCCTGGAAATCGGCCCAGACCGGATTGTCCGCGCCGGTGGTGAAAGGCGCACCTTCGAGGATGCTGCGCGCGTCCGCCGTCGCCGGTTCGAAGACCATTTCGGGCGGGACGATGCCTATCTCGGCCTGCTGGTTCATCACGGCGACCGTCTCGCGCATCACGCGCTCGCTGTCGCGCAGACGAGCGATATAGGCCTCGGCATCCGAGACGCTGGCGACCTTGTGCTGGTTGATGAGAAAGACGGGAATGCTGCCCGCGGGCGTCCCGTTGGTCGAGACCGGGAAGGAATAGGCGTCGAAGCGGGCGCTCGCCCGGTCCCGCTCGACCTGGCGTTCGAACAGTTCGTAGCTGAGGCGGGCGGATGGGCCGAGGTTTGCGGGATCGAAACTCGCGCGCATCTCCGCCAGCTGTCGCTCGGCCAGCGCGAGCGAGCGGGCTTCGCTCTCCAGCGTGTAATCGCCCAGGCGGTCGTAATCCTGGCGCGAGCCGAGGCTGGTCAGATATTCGGGGCTGAGCGCGACCTGCGCGTCGAAGGCGGCATCGAGAAAGGCGAGCAGGCGCGCATCCTCGGCGGCGGTCGATGCCATCGGGCGGGCTTGGGTGGCGGCGGCGCTCATGACCCGGTCGGTCTGGGCGGCGCAGCCTGCCATCAGCAGAGCAAGCGGCAGGGCGGGAAGCAGGCGGTAATGCATGGAAATGTCCTCTATCGAATTCGTTCAGGCCGCGCGCTCGAACACCGCCGCCATGCCCTGGCCGCCGCCGATGCACATGGTTTCAAGCCCGTAGCGCACCTCGCGTCGCTGCATCTCGTAAGCCATGTCGGCAAGGATGCGGATACCCGTCGCGCCGATCGGATGGCCGAGCGAGATGCCCGAGCCGTTGACGTTGACGATGTCGCGGCGGCTGTCGTCTTCGGCAAAGCCCCAGCCTTTCATCACCGCGAGCGCCTGGGGCGCGAAGGCCTCGTTCAATTCGATCAGGCCGATATCGTCCCAGCCCAGCCCGGTCCTTGCGAACAGCCGGTCGACGGCGGGCACCGGGCCGATGCCCATGCGGCTGGGGTCGCAGCCCGCCGCGCTCCAGCTATGGAACCACAGAATCGGTTCGAGGCCGAGTTCCTCGACCTTGTCTTCCGCCACGACCAGACAGGCGGCGGCTGCATCGTTCTGCTGGCTCGCATTCCCGGCGGTGACGATCGCATCCTTGTCGCGCTTGCCGTCGATCGGGCGCAGTCCGCCGAGCGTTTCCATGCTGGCATCGGTGCGGAAACCTTCGTCCTTGGCGAAGACGACCGGATCGCCGCGCCGCTGGGGGATTTCGACCGGCACGATCTGATGGTCGAAGCGACCCGCTTCCCAGGCAGCGGCGGCGTTCCGGTGTGACCGGACCGCGAACTCATCGGCCTGTTCGCGCGAAATATCGTAATCCTTGGCGAGGTTTTCCGCCGTCTCGATCATGCCGGTGATCACCCCGAAGCGTTCGATCGGCTGGCTCATCAACCGCCCGCGCGTCAGCCGGTCCCACAGCACCATGTCACCCATGCGCGCGCCATGGCGGGCCTTGGTCGTGTAGTGCTCGACATTGGACATGCTTTCGACCCCGCCCGCGAACACGCAATCGGCGACGCCGGTCTGCACCATCATGGCAGCGGTCGCGACCGCCTGAAGCCCCGATCCGCAGCGCCGGTCGAGCTGGAAGCCGGGGACCTCGATCGGCATTCCCGCCGCCAGCCAGCTCCACCGTCCGATCGCGGGCGCTTCGCCGCTGCCATAGCCTTGGGAGAAGACGACATCCTCGACTTTTTCAGGATCGACGCCGCTGCGCTCGACCAACGCCCTGATGATGATCGCGCCCAGTTCGCCCGCCTCAATCGGGGCGAGCGTGCCGAGAAATGCGCCGACAGGCGTGCGCAGGGGCGAACAGATTGCGACGCGGCGAAGATGGGTCATGAAGAAGTCTCCGGTTCGATAAGGGGTCAGGCGGTTTCGTCGGACAGGCGGGCGATCCGTCGGTCGACCAGATCGGCGATCGCGCCCGAGTCGAGGCCGAGCCGGTCGGCCAGCACCTCCTCGGTATGCTGGCCCAGATAGGGGGCGGGGGCGGGATTGCCCGCGTCCTCGGCGGGCAGATTGGCGAAGCTGCGCGGTGCGGGATAGGAAAAGCCGCTGGGATTGGCGGGGGAGGGGCCGAAAAGCGGATTATCCGCGACCAGCTCGGGATCGTTCGCCGCCTCGTACATGGTGCGATAGCGCTCGAAGGTGCAGCCGCGCTCGGCCATCCGTGCGGACAGATCGGACCAATTGCGTTGGCCCGCGCGCGCCTGAAACAGGGTGAACAGCCGGTGGCGATGTTCGAAGCGCGGCGCGTCGCCATCTGCGAAGCGGACACCGAGTTCGTCCTCCAGCGCAGCGATCTCCTTGGCGAGATCGAAGGCGACGACGAGGCCGTCCCACTGCTTGGCGGTCAGCGCCGCAACCATGAAGCGCTGGTCGTCCCGGCTGCGGAAATCGCGCCCGAATGCGCCCCAGATGGCATTGCCCAAGCGCTCGCGATCCGCCCCGCGATAGAGCATTTCGGCCATCGCCCCGCTGTTCGCGACCGTCCCGATCGCGACATCGCCCAGCGGGATTCGCACTTCGCTTCCGCGCCCTGTCGCATCCCGACGGCGCAAAGCGGCCAAAAGGGCAAAGGCACTATAGGCCCCGGTGATGAAGTCCCAGGCGGGAAGGACCTGATTGACCGGTGGTGCGGTGCGTTCGTCCCAATCCTCAGGCCCGCACATCAGCGGATAGCCGCTGGCGGCGTTGACGGTGAAGTCCATCGCCTGGCGTCCGTCATGCCAGCCCATGATCCTGACGCTGACCAGATCGTCCGCCTCGTCCGGCTGGCGGGCCTTGACCGCGTCATGCGACAGGAAGCTCTTCTCGGGCAGATTGGTAATGAGATTGCCTGTCCGCGCCGCCAGTTCGACCAGCAATTCGCGGCCCTCTTCCCCCCTCAGGTCGAGCGCGACCGACTTCTTCGCGCGGTTCAGATTCTCCCAGCTGAGCGAGCGGCCTTCCTTCGTCAGCATGTAGCGATCGTAATCCAGCCCGCCCGCGATATGATCGACCCGGATGACCTCCGCACCCATCTGCGCGCAATAGAGCCCGGCGGTGGGCGAGGCGACGAAGCTGGACGCCTCGACGATCGAAAGACCGGACAGGAGATCGTACATGGGCGGGGCGGAATCCTTCGCTGTGATCGTCCGGGTTGCGATGCCAAGCCTGACGCGCGAAGGCCAGCCCTTCCTGTTGCCGGCGCCCTTCGATGCGGCAGGCCGAGCGAGCGCTTGCGCCGATCGGTTGCAGGCCATAGCGACCGGATATCGGCTAAGGAGGGACGGGAATGCGCGAATGGATCGAGGCGGCGGAAGACACCGTGCGCGCCTGCGACGGGTTCGTGGATAGAATGCGCGACAGTCTCGCCGCGCCCACCGAAGAAGACCAGCGCCTCCTCCACGGTTTCGCTTGGTACGCGACCACGGCGGCGGCGCTGTCCGCAACCGCGCAATGGGCGCGCAATGCGTTCGAGAGGGGCACGTTCGCGGCAATCGACGCTCTCGTGCTGCGGATCGGGTTCGGCGAATATTGCGGCCAGATCGCGCATGGCGTGGCGATGAGCCAGTCCGAGATCGTTCGCCCGGCGGAGTTCGGGCTGGTCGAACAGGCGCGCGGACTCGCCGAAGATCCGGCGATGGCGCGCTTCCTCTCCGCCCAAGATACGACTGCCTTGCGACGCGAACTCGCCGAGCGGCTGGCGGCGGGAGAACGGCCCTGCGAAAGCTTCGGCGACGAAACGCTCGACCTGATCCGCGACCAGTTCCGCGCCTTCACCGCGACGCGCATCGCGCCCCACGCCCATCGCTGGCACCTCGAGGATGCGCTGATCCCGCTGGAGCTTGTGGACGAAATGGCCGCGCTCGGCGTGTTCGGGGTCTGCATCGCCGAAGACTATGGCGGGCTCGGTTTGGGCAAGCTGGCAATGGCGCTCGTGTCGGAGGAATTGTCGCGCGGATGGATCTGTGCCGGATCGCTCGGCACCCGCTCCGAGATCGCGGGCGAGTTGATCGGCGCGAACGGGACCGAGGCGCAGAAGGCGAAGTTCCTCCCCCGTCTCGCCGATGGCTCGATCCTGCCGACCGCGGTCTTCACCGAACCCGATGCGGGATCGGACCTCGCCTCGCTGCGCACGCGGGCCCGCCGCGATGCGAAGGGCGCCTGGCGGATCGACGGGGCCAAGACCTGGATCACCCACGCCGCGCGTGCCGATCTGATGACCCTGCTGGTGCGGACCGATCCCGATACGCCCGGCTATGGCGGCCTCTCCATGCTGCTCGCCGAGAAAACGCGCGGCAGCGAGGCCGATCCTTTCCCCGACGAAGGTCTGGCGGGCGAGGAGATCGAAGTGCTTGGCTATCGCGGAATGCGAGAATATTCGCTTGGGTTCGAAGGCTTCGCGGTGGCGGAGGACGGATTGCTTGGCGGCGAGGAAGGAAAGGGCTTCAAGCAGTTGATGCAGACCTTCGAAGGGGCCCGCATACAGACCGCGGCGCGCGCGATCGGCGTCGCGTGGAACGCCTTCGATCTCGCGCTCGCCTATGCCGGGCAGCGCAGCCAGTTCGGCAAGCCGCTACTTAAATTCCCCCGCGTGTCGGACAAGCTGGCGCTGATGGTCTGCGAGATCGTGATGGCGCGCGAACTCACTTATAGCGCCGCGCGCCACAAGGATCGCGGCCAGCGTTGCGACATCGAGGCGGGGATGGCGAAGCTGATCGCCGCGCGCACGGCGTGGAGTGCCGCGGACAATGCGGTGCAGGTCCATGGCGGCAATGGCTATGCGCTGGAATACGAGATCAGCCGCGTGCTGTGCGACGCGCGCATCCTCAACATTTTCGAAGGCGCGGGCGAAATCCAGGCGCAGGTCGTCGGGCGTGGATTGCTGGCGGGATCGCGCTCAGCCGCGTAGTCGCAGGCGGGGTGAAAGCCCCTCGCGTTCAGCGATCAGGCGAAGGCGCCGCTCTCGCGCAGCTTCGCGATCTCTTCGGGCGCCAGCCCCATATCTTGCAAGACCGCTTCGCTGTTGTCGCCCGGCAAGGGGGCGGGCGCGGGCATCGCGCTGGGTGTCGCGGAATAGCGCGGGGCAGGCGCGGGCTGGATATGGTCGCCGACGGTCACGAAGGTTTCGCGCGCGAGGTTGTGGGGATGCTCGGCCGCTTCGCTCATCGTCAGCACCGGCGCGTAACAGACATCGGTGTGCTCCATCAGCGCATCCCATTCGCTGCGCGTCTTGGTCTTGAAGACTTCCGTCAGCTTCGCTTTCAGGGCCGGCCATTGCGACCGATCGTGTTGCGCATCGAAGTCCGGGTCGTCGGCCAGGCCCGCCAGCTCGCGCAATTGTGCGTAGAATTGCGGTTCGATCGATCCGATCGAGACGAACTTCCCGTCCGCGGTCTCATAAGTATCATAGAAATGCGCCCCCGTATCGAGCGCGTTGACGCCTAGGTCCTCCTGCCAGACGCCGGCATTCCTCATCCCGTGGATCATGCCCATCACCACAGCGGTCCCATCGGTCATCGCCGCATCGATGACCTGGCCTTCGCCGCCGCGCGCGACATTGAGAAGCGCGCTGACCATCCCGAAGGCGAGCATCATCCCGCCGCCGCCGAAATCGCCGACCATGTTGATCGGCGGCGTCGGCTTGTCTCCCGCGCGCCCGAAATGCGCCAGCGCCCCGGCAAGGGCAATGTAGTTGATGTCGTGCCCGGCATGGGGGGCATACGGCCCGGTCTGACCCCACCCGGTCATGCGTCCGTACACAAGCTTCGGATTGTCGGCGAGAAGCACGTCCGGGCCGAGGCCCAGCCGCTCCATGACGCCGGGGCGGAACCCTTCGATCAGGCCGTCCGCCGTCGCGCATAGCCGGCGGGCGAGCGCGACACCCTCGGCACTTTTCAGATCGAGCGCGATGGATTTGCGCCCGCGCGCAAGCACGTCGGCGCGGCTGACAGGAGAGGAACCGCCACGCGACCCGCTGGCGCGATCGATGCGGATCACCTCGGCACCGTGATCGGCCAGCATCATGCCGCAGAACGGACCCGGCCCGATCCCGGCAAATTCCACGATGCGCAATCCAGTCAGCGGCCCGGCCATGTCGTTCTCCCGTATTCAGCCGCCTCGTCGAAGGGCTGTCGGGTTCGACCATGGCAGCGCGGTCGCACTGCGCCAAGGGCGGGAATGCGTGGAAACGTTCGCTCAGCGCTGGTCGGCGAGCTTGCGCAGGGTCTGCACCGCCAAGTCGAGCGCCTGCAATTTGCCCATATGGCGCGAGACGACGTCGATATCGCCCGACAGCGCATCGGCAAGATCTTCGAGCTGGTCTGCGACCGATGCCGCGTGGTTGGCATCGACGACACGCGAGATGAGCGGGGCCGGTGCTGCGATGCCTGGCGAAGGGCCGGGATCGTCACCAAAAGTCGCGCCGGATTTGGCGGCGGCCACTATTTGATCGACATCGGTCTGCGAACGTCCGGCGTTCGGAAGCCATTGCGCGACATGCGCAGTCCCGTTGAAGCGGATGCCGGCCCGATTGCCCGCAACCCACACGATTTCGCCTTCGAGCTCCAGTTCGCCGCGCAGGATGCGGCAATGCGCGGATGGCAGGGGCAGGGCGGGCCCTTCCACCATCGCCCCTCCGGTCGACATGTTGCGGATCTTGACCTTGCCTGTCGCCGAAGCGCTCAAAAGCTCGGCGATCACGAACATGTTCGTGCGCGGCGCGCGTGGCGAGCCCGAGGGCTGATCCGATACGGAAGGATAGGCGCTAGGAAGCATTTTGGTCCATCTCCGATTGCTGCATGGCAGGACAACCTCAATGACGACCTTCGATGTCTCTGCGTATTTATACCTAATTAAGGCAGCGTCTCGACGCGGCCAAGTCATGCGGAAAGGCCCGTCGCTCCTTTGAGAGAGCGACGGACCCCTTCGCCAATCGAGTGATCGATCGTAATTATTTCAGAAGCGAGAGAACGTTCTGCTGGCTCTGATTGGCCTGCGCCAGCATCGCACTCGACGCCTGGCTCAGGATCTGCGCCTTGGCGAGCGCGGTCGTTTCGGCGGAATAGTCGGTATCCTCGATCCGCGAGCGGGCGTCGGACAGGTTGGTCGACCCGGTCGTCATCGTGGCGATGGCGGATTCGAGCTGGTTCTGCGCCGCACCGAGGCCGGCGCGCGCGCTGCTGATAACGGCGAGCTGCGTATTGACGGTGCCCATCGTGGTGGTGGCGTTGGACCCGTTGGTGCCGGTAACGTCGTATGTCGCAGCCGAAACGGTGGTCAGATTGCCGAAGGTCATGGTGACTGTGTCGGACGCATTCGCACCGGTCTGAATCGTGACCGAGCCGCTGCTGCCGGCCGTCCCGTCGAACAGCTTGTTGCCGTTGAATTCGGTGCTGGCGAGGACGTTGGTCATCTGGTTCTTGAGGGCGGTGATTTCGGTCTGCAGATTGCCGCGATCGGTGCCAGAATAGGTTTCCGACGCCGCCTGGACGGCCAGTTCACGAATGCGCTGCAGCATATTGGTCACTTCGCCCAACGCGCCTTCGGCCGTTTGGGCCATCGAGATGCCGTCATTGGAATTGCGAATGCCCTGGTTCATGCCGCGCACCTGAGCGGTCATGGTGGTGGAGATGGCGAGGCCCGCGGCGTCGTCCTTGGCTGAATTGATGCGTTTGCCGGTCGACAGGCGCTCCATCGCGGTCCCTAGCATCTTGCTGGCAGCAGTCGCGGCGTTGGTGGCCTTCATCGAGGCGATATTGGTGTTGATCACGTTCATGGCGAAAATCCTTTGATCTGACGAACGCAGCCCCGGTCAGGGGGCAGCGATGGGAACCAGACCGGCAAGATCGCCCGGGCATTAAGGTCATGGTTTCCGAAGTACCCATTTCGATTAACCAAAAGACTCTCCAGAAGCGGGCGAAAATATTAACGATAACAGAAGGTTGATGTAAAAACGGGGCTACGTCTGGGGGATGAAAAAAATCTGTCGGACCAAGTCTTTGTGCGCAGAACCGGGCGATCGAAGGCCGGGTTTCACGCTATCGCTGTTCGTAGAAATACGGCCCTGCTCTCGAAATCTCGCTTTAGGACCGGACATGCGAAAAGGCCCGCCACTCTTTCGAGTGACGGGCCCCTTCGCCAATCGGGTGATCGATGTGTTATTAACGCAGCAGCGACAGAACGCTTTGCTGGCTCTGGTTGGCCTGGGCCAACATCGCGCTCGAAGCCTGGCTCAGGATCTGGGCCTTGGCGAGAGCGGTAGTCTCGGCCGAGTAGTCGGTGTCTTCGATCCGCGAACGGGCGTCGGACAGGTTGGTCGCACCGGTCGTCATGGTGTTGACGGCGGATTCCAGCTGGTTCTGCGAGGCACCGAGCTTGGCGCGAGCGCTGCTGATCGCATCGAGCTGGGTATCGACGGTCGCCATCGTGGTGGTGGCGTTGCTCCCGTTGGCGCCGGTAACGTCGTACGTCGCGGAACCCACGGTCGTCAGGTTGCCGAAGGTCAGCGTGACCTGGTCCGTCGAGTTCGCACCGGTCTGGATCTTGACCGAACCGCTGCTGCCGGCCGTCCCGTCGAACAGCTTGTTGCCGTTGAATTCGGTGTTGGTGAGGACGTTGGTCATCTGCGTCTTCAGCGCAGTGATTTCCGTCTGGAGGTTGGTGCGGTCGTCGGCGGAATAAGTTTCCGACGCGGCCTGGACCGACAGTTCACGAACGCGCTGCAGCATGTTGGTGACTTCAGCGAGCGCGCCTTCCGCCGTCTGCGCCATCGAGATACCGTCGTTCGAGTTGCGGATGCCCTGGTTCATGCCGCGAACCTGCGAGGTCATGGTGGTGGCAATGGCGAGGCCGGCGGCGTCGTCCTTGGCGGAGTTGATGCGCTTACCGGTCGAGAGGCGCTCCATCGCCGAGCCGAGCATCTTGCTGGCGCTGCTGGCAGCATTGGTGGCCTTCATCGCGCCGATATTGGTGTTGATCACGTTCATGGCAAAGTTCCTTCTGGTCTATCGATCACTGCCCCCCTCGGGATGCGGCAGCCGAGACACAGACCGACCAATATTGCCGGTATTTAAGCCTTGCCGGGGCAGGAATTTGCCGCCCCGGAAATCTTATAGGTAAAAATACTAGGTCTAAAATTATCCATTCCTTGGTCGTGCAGGGCGCAAAAGCCTTCCTGTCGTTAAGACATGCCAATCGAGGGCCCAATGGACGGACTGACCAAGACCACGAATTTTTCGCGCAAGCACGGGTCGCTGGACTCGCGACTGGCCGGAATCGCCTCGTCGCTCTTCATGAAAAAGCCGGTGACGCTGGCGGACGAAGACGATTCGAGCGCGAACCGGGATGCGCGCAGCATCGTGATTGCGCGATCGGACACGCCGGCGCTGGCGCGCTCGGGGCAGGGTGGTTCTCTTTATTATAAGGACCCCAACGCGGAAGGCAGCATCGCCGCGCTGGTCGCCATGGTCTATACGGGCCAAGGTCCGGTGGCCGCCGATCCCGCCATGCTGTCGATCATCGCGCTGGCCGATCGTCTGGCCCGCACTGAGATCCCCGTCCTGATCAACGGCCCGACCGGCACCGGCAAGGAAGTCCTGTCGACCTTCATCCATTCGCGCAGCGACCGGGCGGACAAGCCGTTCATCGCCGTCAACTGCGCCGCGATCCCCGAAACCATGCTCGAAGCCATGCTGTTCGGCCACGAGAAGGGCTCGTTCACCGGCGCCAATGCGGGCGGCGAAGGCTTTTTCCGCGCGGCGGATGGCGGCACGCTGCTGCTGGACGAGATCGCGGAAATGCCGCTCTCGCTTCAGGCGAAGCTGCTGCGCGCGCTCCAGGAAGGCGAGGTCGTCCCCATCGGCGCGACCCGGCCGGTCAAGGTGGATGTGCGCATCATCGCCTGCGCTAACCGCGACCTGCCCCACGAAGTCGAGCAGGGCCGCTTCCGCGCCGACCTTTTCTATCGCCTCAACGTCTTCCCCATCAGCATGCCCGCTTTGCGCGAGCGTCCGGCCGATATCGCGCCGCTCGCCTTCGCCATGCTGCTGCGCCACACGCCCAAGGGCGAAAGGACGCCATGGATCGGCGATGCCGCTCTCGATACGCTGCGTGGCTATGCCTGGCCGGGCAATGTCCGCGAGCTCGAGAATGTGATGCGCCGCGCGCTGCTGCTGGCCCAGGGCGAGAGCGAGATCGCGTCCCATCACATCGTGTTCGACATGGCCGCGCGGCCGGTCGCGCAGGAACCGGCCACGGTCACGCCGATCATGGATAGCGTGGTGGCAGGCGTTGCAGACGCGACCCCGCAGAACCCGGCGAAACTTTCGAAGATCGTGAAGCTCAGCGAAGCGCGCGCGATCATGGACACTCTTGAATCGGTCGGCGGACACCGCGCCAATGCGGCGCGGGCGCTGGGCATCAGCGAGCGCACTCTGCGTTATCGCCTGGCGTCCTTCCGTGAGGCCGGCATCGCGATGGGAGCGGCACGATGAACCCGGTAGGCGGCATTGGCGGCGGGGGATCGATCGAACAGATCATCGCCCTGCGCCAGCAGATCATCGATCGGTCGAAGGTCCTCACCGATCTCCACCAGGCGAAACCCGCCGCGCCGAGCGAAGCGGGCGGGATCGGCGGCGCAGAGGCGCAACCGGCCAGTTTCGGCGACTCCCTCAAAGGCGCGCTAGACAGCGTCAATGCGGCGCAGAGCCGTTCGGGCGAACTGACCGCGGCTTACGAGCGCGGCGAGACGACCGACATCGCCAAGGTCATGCTGGCCCGCCAGGAAGCGGGCGTGGCGTTCGAAGCAACTCTCCAGGTGCGCAACAAGCTGTTGTCCGCGTACCAGGAAACCATGCGGATGGGGATCTGATAGATGAGCAATCTCGTTCCCGCAGGCGCTCCGGCCCAGGCCGGGATGTCCGCCAATCTCAGCGGTGGGACCATCGTCGATCGCGCCAAGGCGCTGACGGCCCAGCCGGGCGTCAGGAAGATGCTGCCCTGGTTCGCCGGTACAGCGGGCCTCGGCGTCTTGGCGCTGACCTGGGCGGCACTGTCGCCCGCGCCCCAGCGCACGCTCTATTCCTCGCTCGACGATGCCGAGAGGGCGAGCGTCGTTGAAACGCTCGACACGGCGGGCATCGCCTACACGATCGACAACAATTCCGGCGCCTTGACCGTGGGCGAGGACGATCTCTACCGCGCGCGGATGCTCGTCGCGTCCGACGGTTCGCTGGCGACGCCCGAAAGCGGCCAGCAGATGCTCGAAAATCTGCCGATGGGCGCCAGCCGCACGCTCGAGGGCGATCGCCTGCGCGCGGCGCAGGAGCGCGAGCTGGAACTGACCATCGCGGAAATCGACGGGGTCGAATCGGTGCGCGTGCATCTCGCCAAGGCCGAACGCTCCGTCTTCGTGCGCGAAGCGGTCGATCCCTCGGCCTCCGTCATGGTGCGCATGGCGCGCGGACGCCAGCTTGGCGACAGCCAGGTCACTGCGATCACCAATCTCGTCGCCGCATCGGTGCCGGGGCTTGGGACGGACGCGGTCAAGATTGTGGACCAGCACGGCAAGTTGCTCACCCAGGCACGCGATCCCAATAGCGGACGGCTGGATCTCCAGGCGCAGCTGGAAGCCAAGCTCAATGCGCAGGTCAACCAGCTGCTCGCGCCGATGTTCGGGTCCGAGGCCTTTTCCGCCCAGGTCCAGGTGGAGCTCGACATGAACGAGGTCACCTCCGCGCGCGAAAGCTACGACAAGGACGGAACGATCCGTCGCGAAACCACGCAGCAATCGCAGACCGCCAGCAATCAGGCGGGCGGCATTCCGGGCGTGCTCGCCAACACCCCGCCCGCCGATGCCGAGGCCGAGCAGCGCGCTCCCGAAGACGGGCAGGGCGCCAATGCGGCGGGACAGACGGGAGAAAGCAGCGCCACGCGCGTCTACGAGATGGGCCGCGAAGTGTCGGTCTCGAACCTGACGCCAGGATCGATCAAATATCTCTCGGTCGCGGTCGCCATCGATCAGGCGGCTCTCGCGAAGGCGAGCGCGGCGGACATCAACAAGGTCAAGGAACTGGTCACCGCCGCCGTCGGAGCGCGCGCCGACCGGGGCGACCAGGTCACCGTGATCATGCGCCCGTTCGAAAAGATCGAGGAAGAGGCCATACCCTTCTACGAAACCGGCTGGTTCGCCATGGCGGTGCGCAACGGGGTTGCCATCCTGGCGGTCCTGCTGGTGCTCTTCCTGGCGGTGCGTCCGGCGATCAAGGCGTTGAAGGGCCGTACCGAACCCACCGATAGCGAAGGGCAAGACGGCGAGACCGTGCTGGTGCAGGGTCCGGACGGCACCTATTCCCCGGCGCCTGCTCCCGGCCTCGATCGCGAGGCGCTGGACGCCCAGATCGCGCTGGCCCAGCGCATCGCGCGCGAAAATCCCGACGATGCGGTGCGCGCTTTGCGCCTGCTCCTTTCCGATAACAGCCAGCAGGGACAGCCGGCATGATCCAGTCCGATGTGACTCAGGCCGAAGCGCAAGAGCTTGGCCTGGCCCCTGCATTGGCGGGGATCGACAAGGCGGCCATCATGGTGATGCTGCTGGCCGAAGAGGATGCCTCGCTTATTCTCGGCCAGCTCACGCCCGACGAATTGCGTCTGCTCGCGACCACCATGGTTTCGATGGGCGAGGTCGAGCCCAAGGCCATTTCGGACGCGATCGCGGGCTTCTCGCAATCGACCGAGGGCAAGGGCATTTCCGGCCATGGCCGCATCGACAGCGTGCGCCGTATGCTCGAAGGTGCCGTGGGCGAGGTGAAGACCGAGAATCTGATGCGCCAAGTCGCGCCGCAGGAAGAAGAGATGACCCAGCCCGCACTCGGCCTGCTGCGCTGGCTCGACCCCAAGATCATTGGAGAGATCCTCGCCGACGAGAACCCCCAGGCGATCGCGGTCCTGTTGTTGCAGCTCGACAGCGAGGTCGCCGCCGCGGCGCTCGCGGCGCTGCCCGAACACCTCCACACGCCCGTGCTGCACCGCGTCGCGCGTTTGGGCCCGGTCTCGCGCCAGGCGATCACCATTCTCGAACAGACGCTCAACGCCAAGATCGAACGGCTCCACGGTGCAATCCCCCTCACCATGGGCGGGATCCAGCAGGCAGCCGCGATCATCAACAGTTCGCACCGCAGCGTGGAAAAGCGCGTCATGCCGTCGATCGGCAAGATCGACAAACAGCTCGCCAAGGACCTCGAGACCGAGATGTTCAAGTTCGAGCATCTCTTCGCTCTCGACACCAAGAGCACCGGCACGCTGCTGCGCGAGGTCGAAAGCGATATCCTCATCCTGGCGCTCAAGGGGCTGGAGGAAGCCCAGCGCGAACAGTTCTTCGCCGCCATGTCCAGCCGCGCGGCGGATGGATTGCGCGACGAGATCGAGGGCCGCGGCCGGGTCAAGAAGACCGAGGTCGATGCCGCGCAGAAGGAAATCGTCGGCATCGCGAAGAAGCTTATCGCGCAGGGCGATCTGATCATGGGCGCGGGCGACGACGATTATGTCTAGGATCGCCTACGCCTCTCTGGGGCGTCCCGGGGCGTTCACCCCCAACAACCGCTTTTCGCGCGCACCCGCGCCCGGCCAGCTCGATCAGGCCCAGGCCGATCCGGCTCCAACCGATCCCCTGGCGGATTCCTATGCCAATGGCTATCGCGACGGCCAGGCCGCCGCGCTGGCGCAGGCCGAGGAGGCCATGCAGCGCGAGCGACGGGAGCGGGCGCTGATCGAACTCGCCTTCGCCCGCTTCGATGCGGAAAGCGCTCTGTCCTTGCGGGAAAATCTGCGCGCCACCGTCCTTGCGCTGTGCGAGGATGCGATCCTTCCCCTGGCGCTCGATATGAACGGGCTCGCCCGCCGGATCGAGACCGCCGCGGCGATGTTCCAGCGCCGCCATGACGAGCGCACCATTTTGCTCCACCCCGACGATCTTGCTCTGGTGAAGGATCATGTGTCGGACACGCTCGACTTGAGGGCGGATGCAAGTGTCGAGCGTGGCGGATTGCGGGTCGAAACGGAGGACGGGGGCGTCGAGGACGGTCCCGAACAATGGCGTCGCGCCATCGAGGAGGCGCTGGGTTCATGCGCGCCCTGATCGAAACCACCCTTCAGGAATGCGCGGGCGGCGGCGGGCTCGACCTCGCGCCGCGCCGCTTCGGCCGCGTCGTCGCCTGCGACGGGGGCCTGATCGAGGTATCGGGTCTCGGCGTTCCGATCGGAACACTCTGCACCATCGCGCAGGGTCGCGGGGTCGGGCACCGGGCGGAAACGATCGGGTTCCGCAACGGCCACACCATGATGATGATGCTCGGTGACACGGTCTTGTTGCGCCCCGGCGCGGTTGTCCGTCCCGAAGGCAATCCCGGGATGCTGTCGGTCGGCGAGGATTTTCTCGGCCGTTCGGTCGATGGGGCGGGGCGCCCGATCGACGGGAAGGGACCGATCGGAACCGGCGTGCCCTGGCCCGCCGGCGGATACAGGGTCGACGCGCTCGACCGGTCGAGCGTGACCGAGCCGATCGATGTGGGCATCCGTTCGTTGAACGCGCTGACGACCTTCGGCGAAGGTCAGCGGATCGGTATCATGGCCGGATCGGGCGTGGGCAAATCGGTGCTTATGGACATGATCGTCCACGGAGCGGATGCCGATGCCATCGTCGTCGGCTTGATCGGCGAACGCGCGCGCGAAGTGTCCGATTTCGTCAATCGCTATATGGGCGGGGAGCGTGCGGCGCGCACCGCGATCGTCGCCGTGCCTGCCGACCATGCCGCCAATCTGCGACTGCGCGGCGCGATGCTGGCGACCAGCATGGCCGAACATCTGCGATCGCAGGGCAAGCGCGTTCTCCTCATACTGGACAGTCTCACCCGCGTGGCCCACGCCGCGCGCGAGATCGGCATCCTTCTGGGCGAGCCGGGTGCGGCGCGCGGGTATCCGCCATCGGCCCTTTCGACCATCACCAAGCTGATCGAACGCGCGGGCAATTCGGCGGAAAGCGGCGGGTCGATCACGGGCATCTACACCGTGCTCGCCGACGGAGACGATCAGAACGATCCGGTGGTGGACACCGCGCGCGCCATTCTCGACGGCCATATCGTCCTCTCGCGCGAGATCGCGCAGCGCGGGCAATATCCCGCAGTTGATATCGGCGCCTCGCTCAGCCGCGTGATGAACGACATCGTCTCACCCGAACACGAAGCGGCGGCGCGTCGCTTCCGCGCGCTGACCGCCGCATACGAGGCGAACCGCGATCTCGTCATGATGGGCGCCTATCGTCCGGGAACGGACAAGACCCTGGACGAGGCGATCGCGCTTCACCCGCGCATGGTCGCCTTCCTCAGCCAGGGGACGCGCGATCAGGTCACGCTCGCCGATGCGGCGGACCAGATGCAGGAGTTGATGGCCCGTGCCGCCTGACAAGCGCAAGCTGAAGCGCGCCAAATTGATCGAGCGCGTCCGAACGGTAGAAAAGAGCCGCTCCGCGCTCGCCGCCTCTGAGGCCGAAGCGCTGCGCCTGCGCCTGTTCGGCGTGGCGGAGCGCACGCGATCGCTAGCGCGCCATTATGCAGAAAAGGACGACGCGCTGACCGGCATGGATCTGCGCAGCGGCAAGGCGATGCAGAAACAGCTCGAACAGCTCGTGGCGGTGAGTTCGCAACAGGCGGAGGAGGCGGAGAAGCGTTCCGACGCGACACTCGAGGAACTGGCTGCGTCCGAACGCCGCAGAAAGCGCGCGGTCGAGGACCGGCGCGATCTCGTGAAGGCGATCGTCACGCATCTCTCGCACCAATAGGAGAAGCCTCGCGCGGGGTTTGGCACGCTTCTTGATAGAATATCCGTGACAATCACACGGATACGAGAAGACCATCATGAACGCCGCCGCGCTCTCCTTCCTGACCTCGCTCGAAACGCCTTCCAAGCTGAGCTTTTCCGCCGAATTCCCGGCCGAGGGCGAGGCGGGCGAAAGTGCCGGGAATGGCGCATTCGACGGGTTTGCCAATCTCCTCGACCAATTGGTCCAGATTGCCCCAGTCGACGCTGCGATCCCCGCCGTGGGCGCGAAAACCGTGGGCGCACAGGACATGCTGGCTGCGGCGGATGCGGAAAGCGGCAAGGATGGCGGCAATGGAAGCGGCAAGATCTTGCCGGTCTTGCCGGGTCTCTTGCCGCTGCAGATCTCCGCACCCCTTGAGGACGCTTCGGCTGGCAAAGGCGGGACCGTGACCGAATTGCCCGTGGGACGCCTCGACATGGCGCGTTTCGCCCAGCCGGTCGCGATGCCTCAGCAGGTTTCGGTTCTCTCGCACCCCTCGCTTGCTCAAGCCGAAACGCAGGACCGGGCGCAGCCTGACGCCGTTTCGATCCGCCAGATGCCGGTCGCAGAGGCGCAGCTTTCGCGCGCCATCACCGGTCTCGTCGATCCCAGGGCGGCGTCCGCCACAATCGGCACGCCGCCATCCGCTTCGACCGCGACGAACGCCTTGCCTCAGTCAGTGACGAATGCTCCCGTATCGATCGCCGCAATGCCCGGTGCCTCGATCGAGCGCGCACCCATTGCAGCCATCACCATCGCCGCCCGCCCGACCACGACGGTCTCCGTCTCCGCCCATCTCGAAACCGCTTCCGCCAAGACGCTTCCTGTCGCAGCCAGCGATACGGCGCGCGCCATTATGGCCGCGAAGGACACGGCCCCCAACCCGGCTCCGGTAGCAATCCGCCAGTCCGCTCCGGTGTCCGAAGTCGCCGCGCAGGCGGTGGCCACGGTTCTGCCTGCGAGCGCCGTGAAGGGCGATGCCAAGCCCGCTCCGGCAGCGCAGGCCGCCGCGATCGCGCCGGTCGCAGCTTCCAAATCGGAAGCCGAGCCGGACACCGCGCGCCCGGTCGAAGCCGTTCAGGCAACCGCACGCGTCGCCACCGCCGCCGAGGCCATTCGCCCCGAACCCGCTATCGCCGCTTCGGTCGGGCAGCCCGTAGCGCCCACACAGGCCGAAGCCGTGACCCGCGCCGCCGACCTCGCCCGGCCCGACGCCTTCGCCGCCATCGATTCGATCGCCCGCATGGTCGACCGCCTCTCCGCCGCGCGTGATTTCGGCGTGGTGCCGACGGCGGCGCTGGCAGTCATGCACAAGGAATTCGGCGAGCTTTCCATCGCCATCGACCGGATCAGCGACACGCTCCAGGTCGAAGTCGCGGCTAAGGATGGCGAGGCGCAGCGCGCGCTTGCCGCCGCGCTCGCCAATGATCGTGCCGCCGCCATGGCGGGCGATCGCAGCGTGCAGCGCAGCGCCGAAGCACAACAGAACGGGGGGCAGAACGGGGGCCAGAGCACCGGCCAAAACAATGGCCATGGTGCAAACTCCTCCGCCGCCGACACGTCCGGCCAGGCCG
The DNA here is from genome assembly GCA_009993605.1 of Erythrobacter sp. Classification (GTDB taxonomy): domain Bacteria; phylum Pseudomonadota; class Alphaproteobacteria; order Sphingomonadales; family Sphingomonadaceae; genus Qipengyuania. The sequence continues at coordinate 246,592 of JAACTB010000009.1, read as the reverse complement.
CTTCCGGCAACGCCCAGTCCCAGCGCGAAGGCCAGGGCCGCGAGCGTAATCGCTCCGACGGCCCGGCGCTTCACGCCCGCAATTCCGCCGCTTCCGACCGTCAGCCCACGAGCGACGACGGCCGCTACGCCTGATCCGCACAACACGATTTCGAAGAACAGGGATAGACCATGTCCGACGCCAAGACCGATACCGCAGAGCCCAAGAAGAAGGGCGGCTTCATGAAGAAGGCGCTGATCGCGCTCGTCCTGTTGGGCGTGGGCGGCGGCGGCACTTACGGTGCCTTTGCCATGGGGATGCTGGGCAATGCCGCCCATGCGGAAGAAGACGACAAGCCCAAGCTGGTCCTAAAGGGCGAGGAAGATCCCTATCCCTTCGGCGCGGCCGAGGGCGAGAAGGACAAGGTCGAATTCGTTCCCGGCAAGGGCGGCAGCAAATATCGCACCGCCTATTACAATTTCAGCGACGAATTCACCTCCAACCTCGCCGGGGGCACGGCGCTGGTGCAGGTCAGCCTCGCCGCTTCGACCAATTACGACGGGCGCGTGCTGATGTGGTTGCAGGAGCATGAAACCGCGCTCCGCTCGCGCGTGCTGGCCGAACTCGCCGCCACCGACGAGATGAGCCTGATCGAGGTGCACGGCAAGGAAGAGCTGCAAAAGCGGCTGGCCAAGGCGATGAACGAGGTGCTGGAGGAGCGTGAAGGCTTCGGCGGCGTCGAGAACGTCTATTTCCGGTCCTTCATCGTCCAATGATCTCGGAAAGCTTCCCCAATACGGCCCAGGCCGCGCGCGCTGCCCGTCACTGCGACGAGCTGTTGAGCCGCGCCGCGACGCCGGTGGATCTCGAGGCCGAGTTCACGCGCTTCGTCCGCCAGATCGCCGATCAGGCCCAGCCTCTGCTGGCCGAATTGTGCGACAATCGCGGGCTGACGGTGACGATGGGTTCGATCGCTTGCGCGCCCGCGGCGGACTGGCTGGCCCAATTGGGCGCAGGCGGGCTCCACGGCTTCTATTCGCTCGGCCAGGACAAGCGCGGCGCGCTGGTTTCGACGAGTGTCGGCGAGCTGGTCGCCCAGTTCGAACGTATCTTGGGCGGCACGGGCGAGGTGGACGAGGATTGCCACACGCTGCCCTCTTCGGCGGCCTGTTTCGCCCGCCAGTTCGAAGCGAAGGTCGCCTCGCTGTTGCAGCGCGCCAGCGACCGCCGCGAATTTGCCGTCAGCGCGACGGGCGAACATGCGCATGAGATCATGCCCTTTGCCGGGAACGACAAGGTCTGGACCGTGGTCCTGACCGCGACCCCCAAGGGCGCGACGAACGCCTGGTCGATCCGCTTCGCCCTGTGCCAAGCCACCTTGAACGATCTGGTCGGCGCGCGTGCGGTATCGCCTGCGACCGGCCGCTCGATCGGTGCGCGCGGCCTCGACGGGTCGGCGATCGGACATGTCGAGCTGCCGCTGCGCGCGGTGCTGGTCGACGTGCCGATGGCGATTTCGCGCATCGCGCAGCTGACCGCAGGGGCAATGATTCCGGTCGCCATTCAGCGCAACGTGCCGGTCCTCATCGGCAACACCACGATCGCCCATGGCAGCGTCGGCGAGCTCGACGATCGCGTCGCCATGGAACTCACGCACACGAATTTTACGGGGAATCTCTGACATGTCCTTTTTGAACGACGGCTTCAGCCTGATCCAGGATATCGACGTCCGCCTGACGGTGGAACTGGGCCGCAAGAACATGCGCCTGCGCGATGTGCTGGCCCTGGGCGAATCCAGCGTGATCGAACTCGACCGCCTCACCGACGACCCGTTGGATATTATGGTTAACGGCAAGCTCATCGCTCGCGGCGAGGTCGTGGCGCAGGGCAATCGCTTCGCCATCCGCGTGCTCGAACTGGTCGGCGCTTCGGGCGATGCTTCGTCGGAACGCCGCGCCCCGCCGATCAGCGCCACGCCGATCCAGAACGCGGAAGAAGCCATCTGATGTTCTGGTACATTCTCAAACTTCTGGTCCTGCTGCCACTGATCGGCCTCATGATCTGGGGCACGCTGAAGCTTGCCAAGAAGATGCAGGGCCAGTTCGGCGCGCCTGCGGCCGGGACCAAGGCGGTGCGCATCGTGGAGACGACGATGCTGTCGCCCGCGCTCCGCCTCGCGGTGATCGAATTCCACGGTCGCGAAATCCTTGTCTCGACCTCAAAGGGTGGCCTCACCCGCCTCGCCGAAGCGCCCGCCCGCGCTCCCGAATTTTCGGCAGAACCCGCCACCTCGCAGGAAATCGTCCAGTGATCGCACGTCTTGCGAAAGCGGGCGCGGCTCTCGTCGCGCTGAGCTACCCCGCACTCGTCAACGCGCAGGTCGGCGCAGCCGCCGTCACCGGGGGGGATACCGCCGTCTCTGGCGCTCTCGACCGCGCGTTCGGCCAGTTGTCGGGTGCTGGCGGTGAACCGTTGAGCCTCTCGCTCCAGCTGCTGCTGGTGATGGGCCTTCTGACGATCCTGCCCGCGCTTCTTTTGATGATGACCAGCTTTACGCGCATCATCATCGTCCTCGCGATCCTGCGCCAGGCCCTGGGCCTCCAGCAATCGCCCCCTAACCAGGTGCTGATCGGCATCAGCCTGTTCCTGTCGCTGTTCATCATGGCGCCGACGCTGGAGAACGTGAACCAGAACGCGATCGCGCCCTATTCCGCGGGCCAGATCGGCGCCGAGGTCGCGATCGAGCGGGCGGGCGACCAGTTCCATGCCTTTATGATCCGCCAGACCCGCGAAAACGACCTCGAAATGTTCTCCGACATCGCGGATTCCGGACAATTCGCCTCGCCGCAGGACGTGCCGTTCTCGATCCTCCTGCCCGCCTTCGTGACCAGCGAATTGAAGACCGCCTTCCAGATCGGCTTCATGCTGTTCCTCCCCTTCCTCGTGATCGACCTGGTCGTTTCCAGCGTGCTGATGAGTCTCGGCATGATGATGATGAGCCCGATGATCGTTTCGCTGCCCTTCAAGCTCCTGCTCTTCGTCCTCGTCGACGGCTGGGCGCTGCTGATGGGTTCGCTCGCCTCAAGTTTCGGATGATCTGACAATGGACGAAAGTGCACTCCTCCTCTCTATGGCCGACCGCATGTTGTGGATTGCAGCGCTGGTCGCGGCCCCGATCCTGATCGCCAGCCTCGCCATCGGTCTCGTGATCGGCCTCGTGCAGGCCGCGACCTCGGTCAACGAGCAGACGCTCACCTTCGTCCCGAAGCTGGGTGCGGTGGCCTTCGTGCTCGTGATCCTCGGCGCGTCGATGATGGCGCTGGTGGGCGATTTCACGCAGGACATCTTCGCCGAAATCGCGCGGATGGGCGGCTGAGACCAGTCACGTGATCGGGATCGATTTCGGACTTGGCGCGCTTGAGCAGGACATGTGGCGGGTCGTCTTTTTGATGACGCGCTTGGGTGCCGCTCTGCTCGCCGCGCCGTTCTTCGGCGCGTCGGCCGTGCCCGTTTCGGTCCGCGTCGCGATGACCGGTGCTCTCGCCATCTTCGTGTCGATATGGATGCCGCAGGTGCAGACCCCCGAAGCCCTGATCAGCTCCGAAGGGATGCTGGCGATCGCGGGCGAGGTGATCGTCGGCCTCGCTCTGGGCTTCGTCCTCCAGCTCGCCTTTGCCGCGCCCACCGTGGCCGCCGAACTGATCGGCGGCGGCATGGGGATGAGCATGGCGATGACGACCGATCCCGGTACGGGCGGGACGACCACCGCATTCGGCCAGTATTTCATTATCGTGCTGACCCTTATCTTCCTTGCAACGGGGGCGCACCTGCACTGGATCGCGCTCGTAACCGAAAGTTACAACGCGTTTCCGCCAGGCCAGACCTGGCTCGGCCCCGATCGCTTCGCCGCCATCGCCGGTTTCGCCAGCTTCATGTTCGAAACCGCGCTGAGGATCGCGCTGCCGGTCACGCTGATCCTGCTTCTGGTCCAGGTGCTGACCGGCATTCTCAGCCGCTCGGCCCCCTCGCTCAACCTGTTCGCGCTCGGCCTGCCCGCAGGCGTCCTTGCCGGGCTCGCGGCGCTGATCATTTCCGCTCCGCTGATCTATGACCAGTTCACCGGGCTCGTCGCCGACGGGCTCGACGAGACGACGAGTTTGCTGGACCGATGAGCGAGCAACCGGCAGGCGAAAAGACTTTCGCACCGACTGAAAAGCGGCTGACCGATGCCGCGAAGAAGGGTGATGTCCTGCGTTCGAAAGATGCGGGCACGGCGGTCACCACTCTGCTCGGTGGCGCCTGGCTCGCGCTTGCCGGGCCTTGGCTCTTCGGCGATCTGCAAAGTCTGACGCGCGAGGCGTTCCAGTTCGACGTACGCGACCTGCGCGATTTCGGGCCCGAGACGCTGCTGATGGAGGGTCTGCTTCTGGCCATCCCCGCCATCCTCACCTTGGCGGTGCCGGTCATCATCGTCACGCTGATCTCGCAGCTTGCCTTCGGGCGCGGCCGCTTCGTGACGGACAATTTGAAGCCCAAGGGCAATCGCATCAATCCGCTGAACGGGTTGAAGCGAATGTTCGGACCCCAGGGCCTAATCGAGATGGGCAAGGGCTTCCTCAAGATCATCCTGCTCGGCGCCATCGCCCTGTGGTGGTGGTATTCCAGCATGGAGACGCTGATCGGGCTGGGGCGGGGCAATCTGTCAGCCCAATTGTCCGCCGCCTGGGATGCGATCGTCTCGCTGATCTTCGCTTTGTCGGGCGGCCTCGTCATCATTGCCCTCGTCGACCTGCCGATCCAGTGGGTGCGCCAGCAGGGTCGCCTGAAGATGACGCATCAGGAAATGCGCGACGAAAACAAGGAAACCGAAGGCTCGCCCGAAATGAAGGCGGCGCGCCGCCAGCGCCAGCATGATATCGCCAAGGGCTCCGTCGCGGGCGCGATGCGCGATGCGCAGTTCGTGATCACCAACCCGACCCATTTCGCCGTCGCGCTGACTTACGACCCCACCAAGGCTTCGGCCCCCATCGTTCTCGCAAAGGGGCGGGGCGACAAGGCGATGGCGATGAAGCAACTGGCGCGCGAGATGGAATTGCCGACGCTGGAATATCCGCAGCTGGCGCGTTCGGTCTATTATACGACCCGCGAACGCCAGGTGATCTGCGAGGATCTCTACGGCGCGATCGCGTCGGTCCTCGCCTATGTCATGTCGCTCAAGCGCGGCGAAACCCCATTGCGTCCCGATATCGAGGTGCCGGAGGCGCTGCGCTTCGACACCGAAGGGCGCGTATCGAACGCAGGGGCAATCAACGCTGGGCCAATCGACGCAGGCCCGGTTAATCCGGGTGCGGCGGCGCCGTTATAGATACGATGAATGTATCTGCATCCAATATCGCCAACTCTCTGGGCATCGGCAGCGGCATCGACCTGACCGGCCTCGCCTCGCAATTGGCCGAGGCGCAGTTTGCGGGCCGCAATGCGCGGCTGACGCAGAAATCGGAAACGCTCGAACGCCAGATCTCGCTCGCCGGGTCGATCCGCAGCTCGCTGAGCCAGTTCGCCAGTGCGCTGGGCGATCGTCTGCGCACCGGCGATCTCGCGCCGGCGCCCAGCATCACCAATTCCGCCGTCGCCAAGGTGTCCGCTCCCGTCGGAAGCCAGGGCAAGGGCATCTATTCGCTCGAGGTGACGCAGCTCGCCAAGACGCAAACGATGACCACGCCGACCTATGCCGGCTCCACCGCAAGCGTCGGGGCGGGGACCATGACCATCCGGTTCGGCGCGACCAGCAATGTGGGCTTCACCGAAGACGCCGCGCGAACGCCGCTCGAACTCACCTTCGCGCCCGGCGCGACGCTTGCCGAAGTGGCGGGCGCGATCAATTCCCAGAACGCCGGGCTGTCGGCCTATGTCGCCGAGACCGAGGCGGGCGCGCAGCTCGTCATCAAGGGCGCGGAAGGGGCAAAGAACGGTTTCGTCATCGACGTCGCCGAAGACGCGGCGGAACCCGGTCTGTCGGCACTCGCCTGGCGTCCCGGTTCCGATCCCGCGCGGCTGGTCCAGGCCTCCGCCGATGCGAAATACACGCTGGACGGGATCGCGCGGACCAGCGCCAGCAACACGATCGACAGAGCCGCACCCGGCCTTTCGCTCGAACTGACTGCCACCAATGTGGGCGCGCCCGCGACGGTTACCTTCTCCAATTCCAAGTCCGCGCTGACCAGCGTGATGCAGGACATCACCGGCGCGCTGAATGAAATCGCAAAGTCCTTGCGCGAGGCGGTCGATCCCAAAACGGGTGACCTGTCGCGCGATACCGGGGCGCGGGCGCTCAGCCGGACGCTGTCGGGCCTGGGCACGATCGAGATCATGCCGAACGCGCCTGCCGGTTCGCCCCGCACGCTCGCCGAACTCGGCCTGTCGATCGGGCGCGACGGCAGCTACACGCTCGACACCAAGCGCCTCACCGAAGTGATCGAACGCGATGCCGCGGGCGTCTCGGCCATGTTCACGACCGGGATCAACGGCGTGTTTTCGACCATCGACCGGATCGCGCGCGCGAACACCATCTCGACCGATCCGGGCTCGCTCGGCGGGTCGATCGCGCGCTTCCAGTCGCAATCGCAGACCGTGGGCCGCGATCTCGAAAAGCTCAACGAGCAGATGGAAACGCTGCGCGCCACCATGGTCGCGCGCTTCGCCAAGGTCGACAGCAAGGTCGCCGCATCGCAATCGACCCTGTCGTTCCTGCAATCGCAGATCGACGTCTGGAATTCGCAGAAGAACTGATATGCTGGCCCGCACCAAGCCCCGCGAAGCCTATCGCGAAGCCGATTTCGACGCGCGCCTCATGGGCAGCTCGCGCGAGAATCTGGTCCTGTTCTGCATCGAGGATTTCATCCAGACGCTGGGCGCGCTGGAGTTCGCGGAGACGCGCGGCGATCGCGCGGCGCGCAGCCGTTCCCTGACCCGCGCGATCACCGCGCTGACCGCGCTCGAACTGGGTGTCGATCGCACCGCCCCGATGGCGGACAGCCTGCTCCAGTTCTACGGCGGGGCAAAGCTGTTGCTGCTGGATTCGATCCGCGAGGTGGACCTTTCGCGCATTGCCGAATTGCGCCAGGACTTCCGCGACGTCGCGGTGGCGTTCGCAGGATAGACGCCGCGCAGTACGAAAGCGTGGTGTCGCGACAGAGCTCGTCCCCCGCACCAATACTTTAAATTGCGTAAGATTACGAAGGCCGTATTCTTTAGGGGCCTTATCGGGTAGCCATGCGTTCGTGTCCGACCGGCGAAGGCTGGCTGGCACGCGGCAGGGGTACGCAAACATGCTCAAGATTTTCGTCATCGATGCGGATGCGGCACGCCGCACGCAGATCGGTCGCGTTCTGACAGAGCGGGACGCTCATGCCGAACCGTTTGAATCGGTGGACGAGTTCGCGCAGTACGCGCCTGCCGACGGGCTGATTCTAGTCCATGACCGGGATGATGTGATCGACGGGCTGATGGCTCATGTCGAGCGTACATCCTGTCTTCCGGTGATTGCCTATTCCGACGATCCCAATCGCGTGACGATCGTACGCGCCATGCAGGCCGGGGTGGCCTCCTATCTGTCGCTGCCGCTGGCGGCCGAAGAGTTGATGACGGAATATCGCCAGATCGCGGCGGAATTGCCCGCCCGGATCGAAAAGCGCCGCCGCGCCGCAGAAGCGCGCGCGCAGCTCGAAAAATTGAGCCGGCGCGAACACGAAATCCTCGTCTGCATGCTCGACCACGGAACCAGCAAGGCAATCGCTCGCCATCTCGGGATCAGCCCGCGCACGGTGGAGGCGCATCGCGCCAATCTGATGACGCGGCTGGATGTGGCGAGCACCAATGAGGCGATCCGCATCGCCGTGGAGGGCGACGCGCTGTCCATGATCGGATCGGCCAGTTCCGATTAGTGCGGCCCCCGGTTAGGGGGGCTGCGCGCGGTCAGTCTTCGTCCGATCCTGCAATCTTGAGGCGCAGTTTCTCGAGCGCGGAGGATTTCAGCTGGTGCACGCGCGGCACGCTGATATCGAGGATGGCGGCGATTTCGGTGAGGTTCAGTTCCTCGACGAAATGCAGCTTCACGATGAGTTGCAGGCGCTCGGGAAGGGCGGCGATGGCCTCGATCAGCGTCTCGCGATCCTCCATTTGCAACAGGCCGGCCTCGGCGTCCGGCTCGTCACTGCCGAAGGCGGCATCGCTGTCGGAATACATGTCGTCGATCGAGTGAGTCGAGGTGGCGAGTTGCATCCGCGCCTCGTGCAGTTCGTCGAGCGAGAGGCCGAGCGCGCGCGCCAGCTCCTTGGGCGAAGGATCGCGTTTGAGCTGATCGCGCAATTCGTCTGCCGCGCGCTCGATCCTGCGGCCGAGCGCCGCCGCCCCGCGCGCCAGATTGGACTGGCTGCGCAAGAGGTCGATCATCGCGCCGCGCACCCGCATCTTGGCATAGGCGGCAAAGCCGTCGTCGTTCGGCCGATCGTGGCGCTGGGCGCATTCGGTCAGCGCGATCAGGCCCGCCTGCTGCAAATCGTCGACGTCGAGCGATCCGCCGCAGCTGCTCTCGTAATACCACGCCAGCTTACGGACCATCGGCATGAACTGGGCGATCCGCGCGGTCGCGTCGGTGCCATAGGCTCGCTTCGCGGTCGATTGCGCGGTGAAGGAGGAATGGTCGTGCTTCATGCCGCGAGTGTCTCCATTTCGGGGCTGTAGGCGGTGGACTGGGCGCCAGGATCGGAGGCCGGGATTTCAGGGCTTTCGCCGCCGATCACCGCGATCACCTCGATCGGCTGGGCGGAAGGAAGTTCGTTGATCGAGAGCACCACCACGCCCGGTGCGCGCAGCTTCAGCAGCCCGGCCAGCGCGCGGCGGGCGCGGGGCTGGACGATCAGGGCCGGGGCCGTCGCGTCGGGGTGGCGCTGTTGCAGGATGGCGCCGATGCGCTCGCCGATGGATCGGGCAAGGTCGGGCTCGATGATGATCTCGCCGCTCGCCGGGTCCTGCATTCCGCCGACCACCATCTCTTCGAGCTGAGCGGCAAGGGTGATGACGGGCAGCTTGGCGTCGGGCGGGCAGATGTCGCCCACCAGCATCGATCCCAGATCGGCGCGGATAAGGTCGATCAGGCGTTCGTGCTCGTTGGTCTGCTGTGCGGCCTGGGACAGGCTGGAGAAGATGCGCAGCGCATGACGCAGCGAAATTCCATCGAGCAGGAGAGATTTGAGCACCCGCGTCAGCGCTGCCAGCGACAGCGGCTGCGGCGTGACGGTCTCGATCAGCTGGCCATGGCGACCGCGCAGGAAATCGACGAGGTCGCGCACCTGGTCGGGGCCGAGGAGATCGGCGGCGCGACCGGCGAGCAACTGGCTGATCTGCGTCGCGATGACGCTTTCGGCATCGACCACCAGATAGCCTTCCGCCACGGCCAGATCGCGCGATCCCGCCTCGATCCAGAGTGCCGGGCAGCCAAAGCTGGGATCGACCGTCGCCTCGCCCGGCACGGCATGACTGTGCATGACTTCGCCGGTGTCGATGGCGAGCAGGCGATTGGCGCGCAATTTCCCGCTGCCGATCGGCGACCCGCCGAGCGTGATGCGATAGCCTTCGGGATCGACCTCGAAACTGTCCTCGATGCGGAAGGGCGGGACCACGAAGCCGAAATTCTGGCACATCTGCTTGCGCAGGCCGGTGAGGCGCGCGATCAGCGGCGCGCCGTGCTTCTCGTCCGTCAGATGGATCAGGCCATAGCCGAGCTGGATCGTCACCAGCGTCTGGTCGGTCACCTCGTCGATCGTGATCTTCGAAGGATCGGGCGCGGCGACCGGCTCCACATAGGCTTCCTGGATCGCCTTGCGGTTCCTCAAGGCGCGCCACAGCATGAAGGCGCCGCCGGAAAGGGGCAGGAAGATCATCTGCGGCATGGCCGGGATGCAGCCGATGGCGAACAGGATGCAGGCGACGGGCAGCCAGATCTTGGGATCGGCGAACTGGCCGCCGATCTGGCCCGTCAGGTCGCGCGTGTCGGACACGCGGGTCACGATCACGGCGGCGGCGATCGAGAGCAGCAGCGCCGGGACCGAAGCGACCAGCGCGTCGCCCACGGCCAGCGTGACATAGAGCGCGCCCGCCTCGCCCGCGGACAGGCCATGGCTGGTCATGCCCAGCACCAGGCCGGCAACGACGTTGATCAGCAGGATCAACAGGGCTGCGACCGCATCGCCCTTCACGAACTTGCTGGCACCGTCCATCGAACCGTAGAAATCGGCCTCGGTCGCGACCTCGCGGCGGCGGGCCTTGGCCTCTTCGGCGGTCATCAGCCCGGCGGCGAGATCGCTGTCGATCGCCATCTGCTTGCCGGGCAGAGCGTCGAGGGTGAAGCGCGCGGACACTTCGGACACGCGGCCCGCGCCCTTGGTCACGACCATCAGGTTGATGATCATCAGGATGAGGAAGACGAAGATGCCGACGGCGAAATTGCCGCCGATGAGGAATTCTCCGAACGCCTCGATCACCTTGCCCGCCGCCGCGCCGCCTTCATGCCCGTTCAGAAGCACGATGCGGGTCGAAGCGACGTTGAGCGCGAGCCTGAGCAGCGTCGCGAAGAGGAGGACCGAGGGGAAGCTGGAGAAATCGAGCGGCTTCTGCGCGTTCATCGCCGCCATCAGGACAGAGACCGACAGCGCGATGTTGAGCACGAAGAACAGGTCGAGCAGGATCGCGGGGATCGGCATGACCAACAGCAGGATGATGGTGAGAATGCCGATCGGCAGCGCGAGCGCCGGGCTGAAGGCGTTGCGCAATGTCATAGTCCGAAGGCCTTGAATTTACCGTAGGCCGCGGCGACTTTCTGAGTCGCGCGGTTGGAGATGGGATCGCTGCCCGCGAAGGTCGCCTTGAGCGTGTCCGCCATGGACGGGCGCGGGGCGGGGCCGGATGGGGCCGGTGCGGGCGCCTGGCCACCATTGGCGAAGGCGGCGCTGTGCGCGGTGTAGCTGGCGGGCGGTACGAAGCCTGCGAATTGCGGGTCGCTGGCCGAGAAGGTCTGCGGGAATCCGTCCTGCCCATAAGCGGCGGCGACCTTGTCGCGCATCACCTGCATGACTTCGCCGACCGAGCGCGGGGTGCCGCCCGAATAGAAGATCGCACGATTGGCGCTGGCCGCCTGCGGCATTAAGGCGGCGGCGGACTGGTTCGGATTGCTGTCGAGCGCGCCGAGGAAGCGCTGCGCGCCGTTGAGGCCGAGGAAATGCGCAAGATAGAGTTCGGGCGGTTGCGGTTCGCGCCCCAGATGCGCGCGCAGGCCGTTGGCGTTGTCGCGCGTCAGCTCCGCCGCCATGAGCGATGCGGTGTCGGCATCGTAGCGGAGCGAAAGCAAATGCGAGCGCGTGGCCGGATCGGCGACGCGGCCACCGGGGCCGATCGCATCGTCGGCCCAGGCCATGCCGTGCTTGGCTCCATGCCGGTCGAGCGTGTTGAGCCAAGTGGAATCGATGAACTGATACAGGCCCGACGCGCTGGAGGTCCGCGCCTTGGCCGAAGGGTCGAGCCCGGATTCCAGCCGCGCCTGGGCGACGAGATAGTCGAAATCGACCCCCGTACGCTGCGCCGCCCGCGAAATCGCGGACTGGACGCTACTGGTCTGGACTGGACTGACAGTGGGCACACGGCCTCCCGGTTTGGCTTACCGGGCAATGTCAGCAAGAGGCGTGCCAATTAGCTTGGCACGCGGAAGCGATCAGGCGTGTGCGGCCATATAGGCGGCGCGGGGCGCGGCGGCATAGGCCTGGCCGGAACCGGTCAGGGCGCTGAGGCGGTTCTGCACATTGGTCGCGATGAGATTGCGTAGGCGGCGGTTGATTTCGTTGAGGCGCTTGACCGCGTCGAGCAGGCCGAGGCATTCCTCGTCCAGATCGGCGCGCTCGACCGCTTCCAGCTTTTCGCAGATCTGCATCTTGCCCGACGTGCAATTGGAAATCCGGTCGAGATCCATGGCGGCAAGCGCCTGCCGTTCGCCTTCGAGCAGGGCAAGCATTTGCCGCAGCGTGGTGAGGACTTCCTTGGTGCGGCTCATCGCGCGATCTTCCCGTAAAGTTCTGCCGCGATCAGCGCATCGGCGATCTGGGCGGGGACAAGGGGATATTTGCCGGTCTCGAGCGCCTTGCGGATTTCCTTCACCCGATCCTGGTCGATCGGGGCGGACGATCCGGCAGTCGAAACCGAAGTCGAAATGGGGGCCTGTGCGGAACGGGGGTCGCTTGCCGCTTTCTGCGAGGAGGCGGCGCGACCGGCAGGAGTTACGGCTGCGTTTGCACGCGAGATTGCTCCTGAAAGGTCCACTGATCCGATACGCATGGTAACGCTCCGCTGTCTGTTCGATCAGTAGAACGGCACCGCCGCACCGATTTTAACGGCCCGGCAATTTTTTTGCCGCTACGGCAATTCCATGCCGACCTGACCGGGCCGCAGCACCTGAGCGCGCAGCACTGCCTTCTTGTCTCCCACGGGCCTGATCTTGATCCATTCGCCCATGGCACCCGCTTCCAGCGCCTCGCCCTGACGCGTCAACGTGAAGCCGCTGCCGCGCGCCAGAATCGTCACGCCTTCGCCGCGATTGACGATGGTTCCAGCTGCGAAACCGCTCGTCTGCGCGCTGCCGCGGGCGGGCGTCGATGCCGCACCGTCGACGGCGACGTAGATCTTCCAGCCGCTCTGGGGACAGGTCACCTGGACCGAACGCTGATCGCGGCCGAACCAACTCAGATCGAGCGGGCCGTTGCACGGGTCGAGGCGCAGGCGCCGGTCGACCGGCAGCTTGGCGCCGCCCGGCTGGCCCTGCGGCGCACCGGTGAAATCGGCGACGGCGCGGTCGATGATCGAAAGATCCATAGGAGCCGCAGCCAGAACGGGGGCGGCGAGGAGGGCAAGCCCAAGCGGGGCATGGCGAAGGGCGAAATGGGGAATGCTCATGGCAAATCCTTTGCGTGAAAGGGACATGCACGAATATAAGCAAGAGCCGTGCCAGCGCTGGTACAGGCGGTCAGGGCGCACCTTCATACCCGATCACGACCAGGCTTTCGGCCTCCTGAGCGGGTTCGATGACCAGGCGCGGGCGTGCTCCTGCCTTTTCGAGCGCCGCCATCAGGCGTTCGGCCCGGCCCATTGCCGCGCTGCGTCCGTCCGCGGGGAAGCGGACGATCGCGGTGACGCTCTGGCGATCGTCGGTGCGCGTCTCCGCGAGCCAGGCCGCGAGATCGAGCCCGGGGCCGGGGCGAAACACGGCCATCCCGGAGCCTTCGATGGCGTGGGGAGTGGGAGAAGGGACGGGTGCGGGCTTGGATGCCTGCGAAGGCGCTATGTCGCCCGACATGGCCGGTTCGGACACGGTCGCCTGTGCGGTGACGAGGAACAGGATCAGCGCCAGATCGGCGGTAATCGTCTGCCAGCCCGATCCCAGACGCGCGATCACGCGGCCTTCGCCTTGGGGGTTTTGACTGGAGAAGCATCGCCTTCGCCCGGATGCGCGGCGGCCTTGCCGTCGATACCGCGCACACCGTTCTCGAGCCAGTCGAGCACGGCGTCGCGATCGCGCTCTTCGGCCCGGGCCCGGCGCTGGACCGCGTTGGAGAGCGGGGCGAACAGGAAATTGGCCGCGAGCAGGCCGTACAGCGTCGTCACCACCGCCATTGCGATCGATTCGACCAGGCCGCCCGCTGCCGCACCGGTGACGGCGCCTCCGCCGCGCGACGATCCCAGCGCGATCAGCGTGCCCGCCAGGCCCATGACCGGCGCGAGCTCGGCTGCGCAATCGAGAAAGCGGACCGCGCGGCTCGCGATATCGGCGCGGCGGCTGCGATATTTGCTGTGCTCGTCGTGGAGCGATGCCGCCGAACGCTGGCTGATCAGGATATCCGCCAGCCGGTCGAATTCCTGATCGCCGAAATGGCGCGGCTCGGCGCGCAGGAAACCGTCGCTCGCGATCTCGGTGATCTGCTTGGCCACCTCGGCCCTCGCCTGGACGGGGTCGAAGGCGGGCCGGACGAGGCTGCGCACGGTCGCGAGAGCCAGGCGCGCATCGACCAGGCCGCAGCGCAACACGGTGGCAGCCAGCGTACCCAGAAAGACGATGCCGATCGCGATCGGATCGAACCAGTGTTGCATGTCGGGCGAACTCCCGTCGCGTGAATTCTCGAGCGGAAGAACGGCCCCGGAAAGCGGCGATTTACCCCGTGGCCGACATTTGCCGCCTTCCGGCAAACCCTTGCCGTTCCGCCTGCCGGCTTGCCGCCTGGGGAGGGTCTTGGCGGTTTTGGCACGCCTGTTGCTTACCCCTCTCGCGCAATCAATCGCGCCTGGATCGTCCGGGCAGTATCGGGAGGCACAAATGAGCGAAGGACTGTTCGGTATCCACGGCGCCGCCCTGGAAATCCGGTCGCAGCGCATGAGCGTGCTCGGCTCCAACATCGCGAACGCAGCGACGCCCGGCTACAAGGCGCGCGACGTCGATTTCGGCAGCGCGCTTCAGGCGCGGCTCGGCGGCGTCGAAGCCGAGCGGGCCAGCGAAGGCGCGGTCAAGTATCGCATCCCCACCATGGCGAGCCTCGACGGCAACACCGTCGAAATGGCGACCGAGCAGACCGCCTTCGCGGAAAACGCCGTCGCCTACACCGCCACGCTCAACTTCCTGCGCGGACGGGTCGAAACCGTGACCCGCGCGATCAGGGGAGAATAAGAGATGCCCGGTCCCACCTCCTTCTTCGACATGGGCCATCGCGCCATGTCCGCACAGCTCGTGCGGATGAACACCGCGGCGTCCAATCTCGCCAATGCCGGTTCGGTCGCGGGCAGCGAAGCGGAAGCCTATCGCCCGATGCGCACGGTCTTCGCCGAGGAACTGAACAATGCGACGGGGATGTCCTCGGTCCGCGTCGGCGGCGTGGTGCGCGAGGATGTCGCGCCGATCCGCCGCCACGATCCCGGACACCCGCTCGCCGACGAGAACGGCGATGTCTGGGAAGCCCCGGTCGATGAGAACGCCGAGATGGTCGAGATGCTCGAAGCCTCGCGCCAGTATTCCAACATGGTCGAGGCCCTCTCGACCGCCAAGCAGCTGATGCTTGAAACGATGAGGATGAAATAATGGTCGCCATCTTGAACAACCCCGCGGTCTCGAACGCGGCGTCCAGCGCCAATACCGGCGTCCTGGGCCAGACCCAGGGCCGCGGCATGGATTCGCTCGGCCAAGGTGATTTCCTCAAGCTGCTGACCGTGCAGATGCAGCAGCAGGACCCCTTCGAACCGGTCGATAACAAGGACATGCTGGCGCAGATGGCCCAGTTCTCAGCGCTCGCCGGATCGGCCGAGACCAATGCCCAGCTCGAGATGATCGCCAAGAAGCTCGACCAGCTGATCGACACCACGAAATCCGCACAGACCGCCGCCTGACCCTGTTTCCGGCCCGCGGGCCGCACCCTATTTCAAAGGAGTATCGTCCATGTCCTTCTACACCTCGCTGAACGGTCTCAAGAACGCGCAGACCTCGCTCGGCACCATCGCTCACAATATCGCCAACTCGGAAACCTACGGCTTCAAGCGCAGCCGCACCGAATTTTCCGAAATCGTCGCGGGCACCGCGCTCAGCAACCCCAAGATGATCCAGGGAATCGGTGCGTCCGTGAAGTCGATCACGCAGAACTTCTCGCTCGGCCCGGTGGAACAGACCGGCTCCGCGCTCGACCTCGCGATCACCGGCGACGGCTTCTTCACCACCCGCTCCCCCATCGACGATCAGACGCAATACACCCGCGCCGGATCGTTCACGATCAGCGGCACCGGCAATATCGTCGATTCCAGCGGCAACCGCCTGCAGCTCCTTCCGGTCGATGCCAACGGGACGGTTACCGGCAACACCCTGCAGGATGCCAATCTGCCCGTGCAGAACGCCGCCGGTTCTGACTTCGTCGGTGTGACCGTCGACAAGAGCGGTGTCGTTTCGGCTTCCTACGCCGACGGCACCACCGAGCCGGTCGGCGCGGTCGCGCTTGCTTCGTTCATTTCGCCGAACGGTTTGAAGAAAGTCGGCGATGCCAATTGGGAAAGCACCGGACTGTCCGGGCTTCCCTCCTATGGCAGCGCCGGATCGGGTGCCTACGGCAAGATCGCCTCGGGCGCGCTGGAGCGTTCGAACGTCGACATCGCGGAAGAACTCGTCGGGCTGATCACCGCCCAGCGCAACTTCCAGGCCAACGCCAAGGCGATCGATACCGCCACCCAGATCTCGCAGACCGTTATCAACCTGCGGACCTGATCCTTCGCGGGGGCCCGGCTGACCGGGCTCCCGCAATCGGAGATTATCAATGGATCGCCTGATCTACACCGCCTTGTCCGGCATGAAAGCCTCGATGGATCGCCAGCGCGTGGTCGCCAGCAATATGGCGAATGCCAACACGCTCGGCTTCCGCGCGGAGCTGCTCGACCAGCGGCCCGTCACCTTGAAGGGGATGCCCGACGAAGCGCGCGCCATGCAGACCGCCGCCGTGCGCGGTGCGGACATGGCGCAGGGCGAGTTCATCGAAACCGGCAAGTCGCTCGATATCGCGATCGCGAACGAAGCGTTGATGGCGGTGCAGGCGGAGGACGGCACCGAAGCCTATACCCGCCGCGGCGACCTCTCGGTTTCGGCCACCGGCCTGCTCGTCAATGGCGACGGGCGCACGGTGATGGGCGATACCGGTCCGATCACGATCCCGCCCGGTGCCAATCCGCAGATTTCGCCCGACGGGACGATCACCGTCGCCAACCTCGCCGCGCCCGATGCGCCGCCCGCCGAAGTGGGCCGGATCAAGCTCGCCACCTGGCAGGGCTCGCCGATCGCGAAGGGTCTCGACGGCCTGTTCCGCGTCGAAGGCGGCGGCGTCCTGCCGACCGACCAGGAAGCGACCGTGCAGGTCGGCGCGCTCGAACAATCCAACGTCAAATCGACCGAGGTCCTGGTCGACATGATCGACGCGCAGCGCCTGTTCGCGATGCGCAGCAAGCTCCTCTCCACCGCCAAGGATCTCGACCAGAGCGGCGCGCAACTGATGCGCCTCGGTTAATTCGAAAAGGTATTAGACAATGCCCACATCAGCACTGCAAGTCGCCCGCACCGGCCTCGAAGCGCAGGATTCGCGTATGCGGGTCATCGCCAACAATCTGGCGAACGTCGGGACCACGGGCTTCAAGCGCGACCGCGCGAATTTCGCCACGCTCGCCTATCAGGACGCGCGCGTGGCGGGCCAGCGCAGCTCGGGCGAGACGGCCTATGCCACCGGCCTCAATCTGGGCACCGGCGTCGCGGTCCAGTCGACCAGCCAGATCATGACGCAGGGCACGCTCAGCACCACGTCGAACGCCTTCGACCTGGCGCTGGACGGCGACGGGTATTTCCAGATCGAGATGCCGGGTGGGCGCACCGCCTATACCCGCGCGGGCGATTTCACCCTGTCGGCGGAAGGCCAGCTGGTCACCCAGCAGGGTTATGCCGTCCAGCCCGCGATCACCGTGCCCGAAGGATCGACCGCGATCTCGGTTTCGCCCGACGGTATCGTCTCCGCCACGCTGGCGGGCGAGGGTGCGCCGGTGGAACTCGGCCAGATCCAGATCGCGCGCTTCACCAATCCGGCGGGCCTCCAGGCGATCGGCGACAATTTCCTCGTCGAGACCGGAGCCAGCGGCGCTGCCGAACTCGGCCCGGGCGGCGAAGCCGGGCGCGGCAATATCCGCCAGGGGATGCTCGAAGGATCGAACGTCAACATCGTCGAGGAACTCGTCGAGATGATCGAATGCCAGCGCGCCTACGAGATCAGCTCCAAGATGGTTTCCGCCGTCGACGAGATGCTGCGCAACGCCAACCAGACCCTGTGAGGACCAGATCGATGAACGCCCCTGTCAAAGCCTCCGTCCTCGCCTTGCCGCTGGCGCTCCTATGTGCCGCCTGCGGGGGTGTCGATGCGCGTCCGGTCGGGTTCGAGGCAGCACTGCCACCGCCGCCCGCGCCGCCTTCCTACGTCGCGTCGGGGGATGGGGCGATCTACAACGCCAGCACCGGCTACGCGCCGCTTTATTACGGCAACCGCGCCTCGCGCGTGGGCGATCTCATCACCGTGGTCCTCGTCGAACGCACCCAGACCAGCAAATCGGCCAGCGGCAACACCCAGCGCAGCGGCAGCGCCAGCCTGGACCTGCCCGCCTTCGTGCCCATCGACCCCGCCGACCTTAATGCGGGCGCCAATGCGTCGTTCAAAGGGGCAGGGGACGCATCGCAGGCCAGCTCGATCCGGGCCGACCTGACTGTCACCATCGCCGAGGTCCGTCCGAATGGAACGGCCTTGGTGCGCGGGGAAAAGCTGATGAAACTGAGCCAGGGAGAGGAGTGGGTGCAATTGTCCGGCATCGTCCGCCTGGCCGATATCGACCAGGACAATCGCGTCCCTTCGATCCGCGTCGCCGATGCCCGCATCGCCTATTCGGGCGCAGGCGCCGTCCAGCGTTCGGGCCGTCCGGGCTGGCTGTCGCGCTTCTTCTCCGTCGTGACCCCGTTCTGAGGAGCCCGGAGATGAATTTCCCCATGATCCGCAAGCTCCTCATCGTCCTCGCCGCCATAGCCGCGCTGATGCCGGTTCCCGCCATGGCGGAGCGCGTGCGCGACCTCGGCCAGTTCCACTCGGTCCGTTCGAACCAGCTGACCGGTTACGGCATCGTGGTCGGCCTCGACGGGTCGGGCGATGACAATTTCGCCTATCTGACGCAGGCCATGCGCGGCGTTTCGGGCCGGTTGGGGCTGCAATTGCCGCCCGGCGTCAATCCCGCGCTCAAGAACGCGGCAGCCGTTATCATCACCGCCGAACTGCCCGCCTTCGCCAAGCCCGGCCAGCGAATCGACGTGACCGTGTCGACCATGGGCAAGGCCAAGTCCCTGCGCGGCGGGGCGCTGATCATGACCCCGCTCTACGGCGCGGACGGGCAGGTCTATGCCATGGCGCAGGGCAATCTCGCGGTTGGCGGACTGGGCGTGTCGGGCCAGGACGGCTCCAAGCTGACCGTGAACGTGCCCACCGTGGGGCGCATCGCCGACGGGGCCACCGTCGAAGCCGCCGTCGCCAGCAATTTCGACTTCAGCGAGGTTCTGCGCTGGAACCTGTTCCAGGCCGACTTCATGACCATGACGCGGGTGCGCGACGCGATCAACGCCGCCTATCCCGGCATGGCGCGGATCGAGGACGGCGTGACGCTGGCGCTCGCCATGCCGACCGGAGCGGACACCCGCGCCGGGCTGATGGCGAATATCGAGATGCTCGACGTCTCGCCCGCCGAACGCGCCGCCAAGGTCGTCATCAACAGCCGCACCGGCACGATCGTAATTTCGAGCGCGGTGCGCCTTGCGCCTGCCGCGATCAGCCATGGCAGCCTGGTGGTGCGGATCGACGAGAATCCGCAGATCGTCCAGCCCGCGCCCTTCGGCAACGGCCAGACCGCGATCCAGGACGACACGACGATCACCGCGCGTCAGGAAGGCAGCTATGTCACCGGGATCGGTCCGGGCGCCTCGCTCGCCGAAGTGGTCGATGCCCTTAACGCGCTGGGCGCCAGCCCCGCCGATCTGGTCGCGATCCTCGAAGGGTTGAAGCAGGCCGGGTCGCTGACCGCGGAACTGGTGATCATATGAGCCCGATCGGCCTTTCTCCGGCGGCTAAACCGCTTTCGACGATCGATCAGGTCAAGCCTCCCGAGGAGGGCCTGAAGGAAGCCGCGCAGGCGTTCGAGGCGATCCTGCTGCGCCAGATGCTGTCCAGCGCCCGCGCCACGGATTTCGGCGGTAACGATTTATTCGGCGGTGAAGGCGAAAAGACCTTTGCCGAAATGCGTGATTCGCAATTCGCCGACATCGTCTCGCAATCGGGACAACTTGGCTTCGCCGAAGCGATCGAGCGCCAGCTCTCCCGCTTCCTGCCCCAGGATAACGACTGATGGCATCAGACCTCCTCTCCATTGCAGTCAGCGGCGCCCGCGCGGCGCGCGGCGCGCTCGACGTGACGGCGCAGAACATCGCCAACGCGTCGAGCGACGGCTATACGCGCCGCAGCTTGCGCCTCGAGGAGGTTTCCGCTGCGGGCGGAGTGGGCCGGGTCGGCGACATTTCGCTATCGGGCGCGCGCATCGCCGAAATCCGGCGCAATGCCGATCCGTTTCTTCAGGGCGAGGTCCGCCGCACCGGAGGAGATTTGGCGCGCGCGAATGTCGAGCTGAAGGGCCTGCGCAACATCGAAAGCGCGCTCGAACAGTCGGGCGTCTACGATGCGATGGTCGAATTCGAAGCGTCGTTGCAGCAATTGGCGGGCGATCCCGTCGATCCCGCGCGCCGCGCGGCGGTGCTGGGCGAGGCGGAAACGCTGGCCAGCAAGTTCAACATCACCGCCAACGGGTTCGACGCCGTGCGCGACGGCCTTCAATTCGATGCCGACGCCGAGGTGAAAGAGGCCAATATCATCGGCCAGGAACTGGCGCGGATCAATCTGCGCATGAACCGCGCCGGTCCGGGTTCTAGCGACCGCGCCTCGTTGCTCGACCAGCGCGACCTGATGCTCGAAAAGCTGTCGGGCCTGACGTCGGTCACTACGAGCTTCGCTGCCGACGGAACCGTGGCGGTCTGGCTCGGCGATCCGGCGCGCAGCTTCGTCAATGGCGGCACGAGCTCGGCATTGACAATGGCCGTCGCCAGTGACGGAACGCTTACCTTCGACATCGACGGTCAGGATATGAAGCCGACCAGCGGCAGTCTGGGCGGGGCCAATCTGGCTCTGACCGAACTCGCCACTGCGCGCAGCCGTCTCGACACGCTGGCCGAATCGTTCGCGACCACGCTCAACGCCGCGCAGGCGAATGGCGTCGCACTCGACGGATCGCCGGGCCAACCGCTGTTTTCCGGCACCACGGCGGGTACGCTCAAGGTCGTGCTTCAGACCGGAAACGGCCTCGCCACCGCGCCGGCTGGTTCGCCCGCAGGTAGCCGCGATCCCGGCAATCTCGCTGCATTGCGCCAGGCGTTGAAGACGGACGATCCGATCCAGGGCGTCAGCAGCCTGCTATTCGACGTGTCGAGCAAGGTCGCGGGCCGCACCGTCACGCAGAATGCGCTGGAGACCATCGCGTCGACCGCGCGTATTTCATTGGAACAGCAATCCGGCGTCGATCTCGACACCGAGGCTGCCAATCTGATCCGCTTCCAGCAGGCCTTCCAGGCCTCGGGCCGCGCGATGCAGACCGCCAGCGACATCTTCGACACTCTGCTGGGAATCGGCCGATGATCAATCTTAGCACCGGGGCCTTTTACGAACGCAGTTCGAGCCAGATCGGCACGCTGCGCACGCGCGCCGAATCCTTGCAGAAGATGATCGGCAGCGGCGAACGGCTCGAACGATCGTCCGACGATCCGGTGGCCGCCGCTCGCCTGCGCACACTGGCGCGCGGCGAACGCCTGGCCGAAGTCGACAATCGCAATTCGCAACTCGCCCAGGCGGACCTGCAATTGACCGACCAGGCGCTCAATTCGGTCGCCGATATCGTGATCCGCGTGCGCGAACTCGCTCTCCAGGGCGCGAACCAGACGCTGAGCGACGAGCAGCGCGCCGCGATCGGGACTGAGATCGATAGCCTCAAGGAGAACCTGCTGCTGCTGGCGAACGGGCGCAATGCGGCCGGCCATTCGCTGCTGGGCGGGCAGGCGGCGGGCCCAGCGTATATCGAGGACGCTGGCGTGGTGCGGTATGCGGGAACGAAAGCCGTCGATCCGCTGGAAATCGGCGAGGGTCAATCGGTGACGCCCGGGCTCACAGGGCCCGAAGTTTTCTCGTTCCAAGATGGCGGTACTGATACTGACCTGTTCCAGGTGCTCGGCAATCTGGCCGCGGCGCTGACCGCCGGCGGCACGGCTGCCTCGGACGCCAGTTCCGCCGCGCTCAACTCGCTCGACGTGGGGCTCGAAAAGGTCACCACCGCGCAGACCGTGATCGGTTCGCGGCTGAACTGGGTCGACCTGATGGACGAGCGGCGCGAGAAGAATTCCGAACGCGTCGCGTCCGAAAAGGGCGATGTCGGCGGGGCGGATATCGCGCTCACCATGACGCGGCTTCAGGAAACCCTGACCGTGCTCGAAGCCACGCAGGCCAGTTTCGTCAAACTCGCCAATCTTTCGCTCTTTTCCATGATCCGCTGATCGCGGTCCGTACGACAATCAGGGGGTCTCAGACGTGTTTGCAGCAGCCGGAATAGTCATTCTGCTCTTGATGGTGTTTGGCGGGTTCGCCTTGACCGGCGGCGCCCTCGGCCCCGTGATGCATGCCGTTCCGCACGAAATGCTCATCATCGGCGGCGCGGCGATCGGCGCGCTGGTGGCGGGCAATTCGATGGATTCTTTGAAAGCCATCGGGCGCTCCTTCAAGCTGATCTTCAAGGGCCCCCAGCACACCAAGCAGGACCATATCGACGCCATCGCCCTGACCAGCCAGCTGATGAAGTTGCTCAAGAACGACGGCCCGGTCGCACTGGAAAGCCATGTCACCGAACCCGACAAGTCGACGATCTTCGGCGCTTATCCCGCCCTTCTGGCGAACAAGCCGCTGGTCGCACTGATCTGCGATACCTTGACGCTGCTGGTCGTGTCTTCGGGCACTTTGGAAGTGCACGCCGTGGAAGAGGTCATGGACAACACCATGAAGACCCATTTCCACGAATTGCACGAGCCCCAGCACGCGCTCCAAAACCTCGCCGACGCGCTGCCGGCGTTGGGTATCGTCGCCGCCGTGCTGGGCGTGGTGAAGACCATGGGCTCGATCGACCAGCCGCCCGAAATCCTCGGCGGCATGATCGGCTCGGCGCTGGTCGGCACCTTCCTCGGCGTTCTGCTCGCCTACGGGATCGTCAGCCCGCTGGCGGGGCGGTTGAAGCAGGTCCTGGAACATGACGAGCAGATCTTCCACGCGGTGAAGCAGGTCATCATCGCCTCGCTCTATGGCCATCCGCAGCCGCTGGTGGTGGAATCCGCGCGCTCCGGCCTCGGCCATCATGTGCGCCCCGGCCTGAACGAGCTGCTCGACGCGCTCCGGGGTCGCTAAAATGGCCAGCAAGGCCGCAGGGCGGAACGATCCCGCCCCCATCATCGTCAAGAAGATAACCGTCGTCGCAGGCGGGCATCACGGCGGCGCCTGGAAGGTCGCCTATGCCGATTTCGTGACCGCGATGATGGCCTTCTTCCTGTTGATGTGGCTGCTCGGTGCGACCTCCGAGGACCAGCGCAAGGGCCTTGCCGACTATTTCACGCCCACTCTGGTCAAGACCAAGGAACAGAGCGCGGGATCGGACGGTATCCTCGGCGGATCGTCGCTGACCGATGTCGACAATTATCCCCACGCCGCCGGACAGACCGGCACCAGGGCGCTGACCGTGCCGCGCGACGCGACCGGCGGGCCCAAGGAAGGCGCGGCCAAAATCAAGCGGATCGAGGACCGCGCGCAGGAACGGCTGGCGAAGAAGGAACATCTGAAGAAGCTGATGCGCCAGGTCCGCATGGTCGACACGACCGAGGGGATCCGAATCGATCTCGTAGACGATGCCGATTTCTCGATGTTCTCGCTCGGTACCACTGTTTTGACGTCCGATGCGCGCGACCTGCTCTCGCTGATCGGGGAGGCCGTGGCGCCCGAGATGGGCGAGGTCATCGTGCGCGGCCACACCGATTCGCTGAAATATCGCCAGTCCACCCAGATCAACAATTGGTCGCTATCGGCAGGCCGGGCCGAGGCGACGCGCCAGGCGCTGATGCGCCAGGGAGTCGCCGATGCTCGCTTCCGCCGGATCGAAGGCGTCGCCGATACCGAACCGCTGATCAAGGACGATCCTTCCGATCCGCGCAACCGGCGCATCTCGATCGTGATCGCCGACTGAGCGTCCGGCGCGGGCTGGTCACGGACCGCCCCGCTTGATAGCGGCGGTTCTCATTATTCCTGCGGAGACCGCCATGCCTGCCCCTGCCTCGTCCAAAATGCGTTCATGGCTGTTCGCGCCGGGCGACAGTGCCCGCAAGATGGAAAAGGCGTGCGCCGGCGCGGCGGATATCGTGATCCTCGACCTCGAAGACGCGGTGGCGATCCCGAACAAGCCCGAGGCGCGCAGGATGGTCGCGGAATTTCTAGCCGCGAACGATGCGGAGCGGGACCGCCTGTGGGTGCGGGTCAATCCGCTGGACGGCGAATGGACGGCAGAGGATCTCGATGCCGTCATGCCGTCGCGTCCGGGTGGCATCGTCCTCCCCAAGGCCGAGGGGCGCCACCATGTCGAACAGCTCAATACCATGCTGGGCGAGCGGGAACGCGCCCACGGGATCGAACCAGGCTCCACTCCGGTCATGGCGCTGGTCACCGAAACAGCGGCGGCGATGTTCACGACCGGCGACTATCGCGGCTCGCCGCGGCTCGTTGCGATGAGTTGGGGGGCGGAGGACCTTTCCGATTCGCTCGGCGCGGCGGACAGCATGAACGATGACGGCAGCTATCGCCCGGTTTTCGAACTGGCGCGTTCGCTCTGCCTGTTGGGCGCGGCGGCCGCCGGCGTCACGTCCATCGAAACGATCATGGGTGATTTCCGCGATCTCGATGGCCTCGAGAAACGCGCGCGGATGGTCAAGCGCGACGGCTATCGCGGGATGCTGGCAATCCATCCCGCGCAGGTCGACGTGATCAACCGCGCCTTCGCACCGAGCGACGAGGAAATCGCCGAGGCGCGCGAGATCGTGCAATTGTTCGAAGACAATCCCGGCGCGGGCACGATCGGCTGGCGCAGGGGCATGCTCGATCGCCCGCACCTGAGCCGCGCGAAACAGGTGTTGGCGCAGATCGACGAGTGACTTTGCAACTCTTCCCGCTGCGCCTAGACCGGCGACAACCCCAGGGGAGAGAGACATGAAAACCACCGTCGCCACCGTCCTTGCCAGCCTGTTCGTCGCGCAAGCTGCTTTCGCCCAGTCGCAAGAGCCGACGCCTTCGCCGAACCCGGTCGAAGAGCAGGAGGTCGATGCCTCGCAGAACGACGAGGAACTGCCCGCGCAGGGCACCGGCGAAGCAGTTGAGGCGGCGCCCGCGGTTCCGCAGGCCACGCCCGGCGCGGGCGAGGAGAAGTGGGACATCACCAACCCGCGCGGTGCCACGATCCGCCAGGTCCCGATCCGCACCGACGAGGGCACCTGGATCGATGTCGACGTCTCGCCCGATGGCCGCACGCTCGCCTTCGCGCTGCTCGGCGATATCTACACCATGCCGATTTCGGGCGGCACGCCCACCCGGATTGCCGAAGGTCTCGCCTGGGAAATCCAGCCGCGCTTCTCGCCCGATGGCAGCCGCATCGCCTTCACCTCGGACCGGAACGGCGCGGACAATATCTGGGTGATGAACGCCGACGGGTCGGACAAACGGCGCGTCACGAAGGAGGATTTCCGCCTCCTCAACCAGCCGACATGGAGCCCGGACGGGCGCTATATCGCGGCGAAGAAGCATTTCACCACCGAACGCTCGGCAGGCACGGGCGAGGTCTGGCTCTATCACATTTCGGGCGGTGGCGGCGTCGCGCTGGTTGAACGCGCGAACGAGGCCTTGCAGAAGGAATTGGGCGAGCCGGTCTATGCGCCCGACGGCAGCGCGATCTATTACACTCGCAATGTCAGCCCCGGCGCGATCTTCGAATATGCGCAGGATTCGCAGCAGAGCCTGTTCGAGATCGAGAAATACGATCTGGCGACGGGCGAGGTGACCACGGCGGTGTCCGGCTATGGCGGATCGGTCCGTCCGCAGCCGTCGCCGGATGGCAAGTACCTCTCCTTCGTACGCCGCGACCGCGATCAGTCCCAGCTTTGGGTCAAGGATCTCTCGAGCGGCGAGGAGCGGATGATCTACGATTCGCTGGATCTCGATCTACAGGAGACCTGGGCGGTCTATGGCGTCTATCCGGGCATGGACTGGACGCCCGACAGCCGCGAGATCGTGTTCTGGGCAGGCGGCAAGCTGCGCCGCGTCCCGGCAATGGGAGGCGAAGCGCGGGTGATCCCCTTCGCGATCGACGACACGCGCAGCGTGGCCGATGCGCCCCATCCGGTGATCCCGGTCTCGCCCGACAGTTTCGAAGCCAAGATCCCGAAATTCGCGGCGCTCTCGCCCGATGGCCGCCGGATCGTGTTCGAAAGCCTTGGAAAGCTCTACGTCAAGAATGCCGCCGGGGGCGAAGCGCGGCGCTTGACGAATGATGGGGAGGCGATCGAAGCCTGGCCTGCATGGTCGCGCGATGGCGAACGCCTCGCCTATGTCCGCTGGACCGACGAAGGGCTCGGCCAGATCGTCACTCTGGATGCCAACGGGCGCAATCAGCGCACCGTCACCGAAATGCGCGGCCATTACGCCGTGCCCCAGTTCTCGCCCGACGGGCGCACCATCGTGTTCGAAAAGCGCGAGGGCGGCTATCTGACCTCGCCGGAATTTTCGGAGAATCCGGGCGTCTATCGCGTCTCGGCCAATGGCGGCACGCCGCAGCTCGTTTCGCG
Organism: Erythrobacter sp.; assembly: GCA_009993605.1. Classification (GTDB taxonomy): domain Bacteria; phylum Pseudomonadota; class Alphaproteobacteria; order Sphingomonadales; family Sphingomonadaceae; genus Qipengyuania. Next base: position 219,966 of record JAACTB010000009.1, on the reverse strand, counting down.
CGGGAACAGCGTGCCCCAGTTCGGCGCGGCGAACGACCGGATCTTCATGATGGGGCGCGAGGGGGGCAATCTCCAGCTGCTCTCCACGGACTTCAACGGCGAGGCCAAGCGCGTCCACGCCCAAGGCGATCTCGCCAACGATTTCCGCGTCTCGCCCACCGGCGAGCATGTCGCCTTCAAGCAGAATTACGAAGTCTTCGTCGTGCCGATCCTTCCCGGCGGGCAGGCAGTGACGGTGGGCGAGAAGGCAAGCTCGCTGCCCGTGGTCAAGGCCAGCAAGGGCGGGGCGGATTATGTCGGCTGGGCCGATAACGGATCGACCGTCTACTGGTCGATGGGGCCGACGATGTATCGCGCCACCACCGCCGCGATGTTCCGCCGCGCGCCTGCGTCGGAGGACGCGCCAAGTTTCGTGCCGCCGGAAACCGGCCTCTCGCTGGCGCGGACCGTGCGCGCTGACAAGCCGACAGGTACGGTGGCGATCACCGGCGCGCGTATCCTGACCATGGCGGGCGAGGATGCGGGCGTGATCGAGAACGGGACGATCGTGATCCAGGGCGACCGGATCGCGGCGATCGGCCCGGCTGCGAGCACGCCGGTGCCGAACGGCGCACGCATGGTCGATGCGGCGGGCCGCACCATCATGCCCGGCCTCGTCGATGCGCACGCCCACGGGCCGCAGGGCGTCGGCGATCTGGTGCCGCAGCAGAACTGGTCCACGGTGCAGGAACTGGCCATGGGGGTGACGACGATCCACGATCCGTCCTCCAGCGCCAGCTCGATCTTCGCCGCGGCGGAGCGGCAGAAGGCGGGCACTTTGCTCGCTCCGCGCATCTTCTCGACCGGCGAGATCATCTACGGGGCCAAGGCGCCCAGCGTCTATGCCCGGATCGACGGATACGAGGACGCGCTCGCCCATATCCGCCGGATCAAGGCGCAGGGTGGAATCTCGGTCAAGAACTACAACCAGCCGCGCCGCGAACAGCGCCAGCAGGTCGTCGCCGCCGCGCGGGCGGAGAACATGCTGGTGGTTGCCGAGGGCGGATCGCTGTTCGGGATGGATCTGAATCTCGTCGCGGACGGCAATTCGACGCTGGAGCACAACATCCCGGTCGACGTGATGTATGACGACGTGCTGCAATTCTTCAGCCAGAGCCAGACGAACTACACGCCGACTCTGGTCGTGACCTATGGCGGGCTCGCCGCCGATCCGTATTGGCGGCAGGCGACCGACGTGTTCGACAACCCGCTGCTGGTCCACACCCCGCCGCGTATGCTGCTCGCCGAAACGGCGCGGCGCACCAAGGCGCCGGACTGGGCCTTCGTCGACGACAATTCCGCGCGCGAAGCGAAGAAGCTCGCGGAGCGGGGCGTCAAGGTCTCGATCGGGGCGCACGGCCAGCAATCGGGCATCGCCGCCCATTGGGAATTGTGGAGCTTCGTGCGGGGCGGCATGTCCCCGGTCCAGTCGCTGCGCGCGGGTACGATCGAATCCGCCCGTTCGCTGGGAATGGATCGCGACATCGGATCCCTCGAGGTCGGGAAATTGGCCGATCTCGTCATCCTCACCGCCGATCCGAGCGCGGATATCCGCAATTCGGACGATATCGAGCGGGTGATGCTGGGAGGCCGCCTCTACGATGCGCGCACGATGAACGAAGTCGTCACCGGCGATGCGCGCCGCCTGCCTTACTGGTGGGAATGATCGCCCGGAACCGACGCTGATCCGACAGGCGAGGGAAGGTCAGGCCGCGTGCCGGCTTCCCTCGCTCGCCCGGATTTCCGTGATGAAGCCGTCCAGCTTGGTGCGAAGCGTGCTGGCCTGGCTTTGCAACTCGTCGGCGGAACTGAGGACCTGGCCTGCCGCAATGCCGTGCGCGGCCGCGCTCGTGCGGACGCGTTCGACATGGTCGGCGACTTCTTCCGATCCGCGCGCCGCAGTGTCGATGCTGCGTGCCAGTTCCTGGCCCGCCAAGGTCTGCTGATCGACGGCGGAGGCGATCGAGACCGCGCTCGATTCGAGCTGCTTGATCTGGCTGTTGATGGTGCGCAGCGCGGAGACGCTGGCTCCGGTCGAATCCTGCATGGCGCGGATCTGATCCGCGATGTTGTCGGTCGCGCGGCTGGTCTGGGCGGCCAGTTCCTTGACCTCGCTCGCCACGACGGCGAAGCCGCGTCCCGCTTCGCCGCTGCGCGCCGCCTCGATCGAGGCGTTGAGGGCGAGCAGATTGGTGCGCCGCGCGATCGAATGGATCAGGCCGACAACCTCGCCGATCTGATCGGCGGACGAGAGCAGGTCCGAGACGGTCTCGTCGGCGCGACCGGCCGTTTCGCTCGCCTCGCGCGCCAGTTCGGCGGAGCTGGCGGCCTGGCGGCTGATCTCGCCGATCGACATGGCGAATTCGTCCGATGCGGCGGCAGCGGCAGTGGTTCCACCGCGGGCGTTGGCCATCGATTGTGCGACCATGTCGGTCTGCGCGGTGGTCTCTTCGAGAGTGGCCGACATCTCCTTTGCGGTCGACTGCAATTGCGTCGACGACGCAGCGACGCTCTGAACGACTTCGCCGATCGAAGACTGGAAGCGCGTCAAAAGACCCTCGACGAGTTCCTGTCTGACGCTCTGGGCCAGATCGTCGGCATCGATGCGCTCGCGTTCGCGATCCGCGTCCAGCTGGGCGCGAGCGGCGATGCTGTCATCGAGTTGCTTGCGCGAAACGCGGAAGGCTTCCAGCGATCGCGCGATTTCGCCGATCAGGTCGGCTCGCTCGGTATGCCAGGGGCGAACATCCGCCTCCCCCTTCGCCATGCGGGCGAGATCGTTGGACAGGTCTCCGAGTGGCGTGATGATGCGCTGTTCGATGAATCGCAGCGCGCTGAAGCCCAGAATGAAGGCAGTCGCGGCCAGGATCAGTATCAGGGGCTGGGCGAAGGCGGCGATCGCGGGACTGTTCAACCCCAGAAGGGCGACCAAAGTCACGGCGAACACACCGCCGAGCGTGAAGAACGATGCGATCCTCGCTTTGACGAGGAGAGACTGGCGCATGAACCAGGACGACAAGGCCGTCTCTTCCTGCGCGAGACTGTCTACGCGGACAGGTGAAACGTCGGAAGCAATCGGGCTTTCTTCAGCAGGCTCCGAGGGCGCGACAACCGTAGAATAGGCATTCATAAGCGCTTGTTTCCTCAGGACCAAATACCGCATCTTGCTAATGCGATGTGGTTAAGATTTCCTATCCGGCGCGGATATGCGCCAGGAAATCGTCGACCTTGCCGCTCAGCATGTCCGCCTGGCCTTCGAGCTCGTTGGCCGATGCCAGGACCTGGGCGGCGGCGTTGCCGGTCGCCAGCGATGATTCCCTGACTTCGACGACGAGACCCGAAACCGCATCGGTCCCGCGCGCGGCGATATCGATGCTGCGGGCCAGTTCCTGTCCGGCCCGGGTCTGTTGATCGACCGCGCTGGCAATGGATACGGCGCTGGTTTCCAGCTGGGCGATCTGCGCGCCGATCGATCGGAGCGCGGTGACGCTGGCGCCGGTGCTGTCCTGCATCGCGCGGATCTGGTCTGCGATGTCGCGCGTCGCTCGGCTGGTCTGGTTGGCCAGGTCCTTGACCTCGCTGGCGACCACGGCGAAGCCGCGCCCCGCCTCGCCCCCGCGCGCCGCTTCGATCGAGGCGTTGAGCGCGAGAAGATTGGTGCGCCGGGCGATCGACTGGATCAGTTCGACGACCTGCCCGACCTGTTCGGCGGAAGCGGACAGCTCCGACATCGTCCCGTCCGCCTGTTCGGCGGCGCTGGTGGCCTTGCGAGCGAGTTCCGCGGACTGGGCGGCCTGGCGCCCGATCTCGCCGATCGACAGCGCGAATTCGTCGGACGCGGCGGCGGCGGCGACGACGCCGTTGGCGGCGCGGTCCATTTCCCCGACGACCTGTCCGGTCCGATCGGTCGAACGGTCGGCGGTGGTGGCCATGTGATTGGCGGTGGTCTGCAACTGATCAACCGCCGCGGCGACACTGCCGACGACATGGCCGACCGTGGATTCGAAGGTCTGCGCGAGGTCGAGCAGGGCCCGTTCCTTCTGCTTGCGCCCCGCTTCGCGCTCGCGTTCCATCTCGGCCCGTTCGACGAGCTCTTGCCTTGCGCGCGCGGCCTCGCTTTCCTTCGCGGCTTCGAACTTCTTGGCCGCGCGAGCGAATAACCGCATCGAACGGGCCATCTGTCCGATCTCGTCCTTACGGCGCAAGCCGGGAATAGGGACTGTCAGATTACCCTTCGACAATTCGAGCCCGCTTGCGGTCAGGCGGTTCAGCGTTCCGGACATATCGGCGATGATCGAACGGGAGGTCGCGAAGATCAGTGCGAGCGCGATCGTCACGCTGACTGCGAAGCCGACGAGCAGCCACCAGATGACCGCAGAAGATCGCTGATCGGCTTCGGCGCCGATCGCGGCCAGCGCCGCATTGATCGTCTCGGCCCGATCGATCAGATCCACTCCGCTGCGGAAGTTCGCATCGACGAGAGCTTGGGTCCGGGCACTCGTTCCATATCGTCCGTATGTGGAGGAAACGGTCCCCAACGCGGCCTGGAATTCGGTGATCTGGTCATCGAGACTTGCGATGGCGGGATGCTGCGCGGAACCGTGTCGGATTGCGATGTCGTCCAGTCCGACCAGGCTTGCGCGCGCATCCTGCAGGGCGGCTTGCGCGCGCTCCATATCGGTCTGCGCCCCCGTCAACGCGAAGCGCTGGCCGTATAGTTGGGCGCGTTCGATATCCGTCACGGTCCGCGCCGACAGGAGCTGCGCTTCCGCGATCGCCATGCGGGTTTGGCGCATGTCGAGCATGACCGTCGCGCCGACGACCATGGCGGCGATCGTCAGCATGATCGCCGTGACGCTGGCAAGCGTCAGCCGCCCGATCTTCTGCGCGACCGACAGCCGCCGGTAGCGATCTTCCAGCTCTGCCTTGAATCGTGCGAACAATCCCGTGGCGACTGGATCGCGATCGTCCGAAGCGAGTTCGACCGGGGCCGGTGCGCCCTTTTCGGCGACCAGATCGCCAGTGAGATCGGCAAGCGCGCTCATGCAACTTTGCTTTCAGGTTTTTCGACGGACTGCGGGAGACCGTCGAGGAGAGGGGCGTCCGCGAACTGGGCGACCTTGTCGAGATGTTGGGGGATCGCTTCGGCGGGCATCGCCTTGAAATAGAGCCAGCCCTGGATCTGATCGCAGCCCGCGGCGCGGACCATATCGGCCTGTTCGCGGGTTTCCACACCCTCCGCCGTCACATCCATCTTCATCGCGCGCGCCACCGTGATCGAAGACAGCATCATCGCGCGACTGCCGTCATCGGTATCGGCCTGGGTCACGAGGCTGCGATCGATCTTGAGCTTTTCGAAGCGGAAGCGGCGCAGGAACCCGATCGAGGCGTAGCCCGTCCCGAAATCGTCGAGCACCACGCTGACGCCGAACCCCCTGATCACCGACAGGCAGCGTTCGGCGACCACCGGATTGACGACCAGGCAGTTCTCGGTGATCTCCAGCTCCAGCCGTTCGGGCGCGAAGCCGGTTTCCTCGAGGATGTGGCCCAGCTGGATTGGAAATTCCGGGTTCTTCAGCTGGACCGGCGAGAGGTTGACCGACAGCTTGATGCCATTCCAGTCGAGCGCATCGACACAGGCACGGCGCAGCACCCAGAGGCCGAGCGGATCGATCAGCCCCGATTGTTCGGCGACGGAGACGAAGCGGCTGGTCTCGATCCGTTCGCCATCGGGCCGGTTCCAGCGCAGCAGCGCCTCGACCCCGACTATCCGCTGGGTGTAGCAATCGACGAGGGGCTGGTAGTTCAGTCGGAATTGTTCGCGTGCGAGGGCATTACGCAATTCCTCTTCCATCACCCGCGTTTCCTCGCGGGAGATGTCGGACTGCATATCGAACCAGGTGCAGCGGCCCTTCCCGCCGCATTTCGATTCGAACAGGGCGACATCGGCGCGGCGCAGCAATTCGGAACTCGAATGATCGCCGCTCGCGCTCATGCGCGCTAGGCCGATGCTCGCCCCGACGGTGAGGCGCAGTCCATCGACCTGAACCGGCTTCGACAGCCTGTCGACGATATTGCGCGCCATGCCCTCGATCAGAGTGGCGGCCAGCGGACCGGCCTTGATCAGAGCGAATTCGTCACCCCCCAGGCGATAGATCCGCGCCTCTTCGCCGCACAGATCGCCGATGATCCGGGCGGCTTCGCAGAGCAGCCTGTCGCCGACGGCATGGCCGTGGCGATCGTTGACGCTCAGAAACCCGTCGAGATCGATGAGGGCGAGGGCAACCTCTTCCGGCCCGCTGGCATGGGCCGCAATCTCCGCATAGTCGGAATGGAGGCCTGCGCGGTTTGCAAGCCCGGTCAGATCGTCGCGCAGCGCGAAGCGTTCGAGCTTGCGGGCATGTCGCAGCGACAGCGGAGCGAGGGCGATCAGAATCAGGGCCTGGACGATCCCGCCTGCCACGAGGATCCAGCTCGGCAATCCCGCCCCGGGCGTATGCGCAGCCGAAATGGCATAGGCGAAGGCGATCGCGACTGTCAGTACGGCGATGCAGACGAGCGGCAGGAACGAGGCGAGCGCGCGAACGACCGGCCGTCCGGCCTGCGCTACGCCCGCTGATCTCCCCTGCAAGCTGTTCACGCGATTCCTCGTCCGGCTGGGCCGCAGAACGCGACCGGCGCCAGCTGTATGGGAGCAGGCGCTAAAAAGACGTTAAGCGGCGATTTACCGTGACCGCGAGCGTGCGATCCGCGTTCGGCGATTGTGATTGAGGGGCGGCGCGCCGCTGCGGCGTCAGCCGACCATCGCATCGCGCGCGCACTCCTGCGAAACGGGTGCCGTAACGCGGCGATAGAGGGCGGGGCCCTCGTCCGAGGTTTCGAACAGAGGCGTCTGGCCAAGCACAGTCTCGCCCGAGCCGAGCATCAGCCACCCGTCGAGCGCCATGCCCTGGGCCAGCCGCGTAAAGCCCTCGGCGCGCTTTGGCGCGTCGAAATACAGCATCACGTTGCGGCACAGCACCAGATCGAAGCCATGCGTGGCGGGCGGCGGCGAAAACAGGCTGGCCTGCCTGAACCGGGTCAGCGCCCGCAATTCGGGTTTGGCCTGCCACCCCGTCGCGACCTCGTCGAAATGGCGGAGCATCCGGTGGATATCCATGCCGCGCTGGATTTCGAACTGGGAGTAGAGCCCGCTCTGCGCGACCGTAATCGCTTTGCGCGATATGTCGGTGCCGACGATGTCGATCGTCCAGTCGCGCCAGCGATCGGGATCGTCGGCGAACAGCATGGCCAGCGAAAGGGCTTCCTGCCCGGTCGAACACCCGGCCGACCAGATCGCGATGCGCTTCGTGTCCTGGCGGCGCTGAAATATGTCCGGGAGGACGGTTTGCGCCAAGCGGTCGAAGAAGGCGGTGTCGCGGAAGAAATAGGTTTCGTTGTTGAGCAGCGCTTCGACCACCTCGGTGGCAAGATCGCGCGCATCGGGTTCGGCCAGAAGGCAGACGAGCTGATCGACGTTGGATATGCCGCGCGCGCGGAACAGCCCGGCAAGGGCCGAGGGCACCCGCCACATGCGTGCTTCGGACAGGTGTTGCCCGGTACGGGCGCGCAGCAGATCGGCGACGATCCGGTGCGATGCATCCACGCCGGTCATGTCAGCTCTGTTCGGCAGGGGCCCGGACCGATTGGGCGATGGCATCGGCTAGCCCCACGGGCGTGGCGACCGCGCGTGCCAGGCCCGCTTCGCTGATGGCACGGGGCATACCCCAGACCGCGCAGCTTTCCTCGTCCTGCGCGTAGAGGCTGCCTCCGGCCCGGGCGATCGCCTCGGCGCCGCTGGTACCGTCGCGGCCCATGCCGGACAGGAGGACGGCGGCGGCATGGCCCCCATAGACCTCCGCGACGCTCTCGAACATCGGATCGACAGAGGGCAGGCAGCCATTCGCGGTACGATGGCGCGCAAGGCCGGTCACCACACCGCTCCCTGCGGCCGAGGCAGGTCCGATCCGTTTGACGATCATGTGCGCCGTTCCGGGCGCAATCACGATCCTGTTGCGGCGGATGGAGGTGCCCTCTTCGGCCAGCACCGCCTCGCGTCCGGCAGCCAGTTCCATCTGGCGTGCGAAGACCGGCACGAAGCTTTCGGGAAGGTGCTGTGTGATCAGGATCGGCAGGTCGAAATCATGGGGCAATTGGCGCAGGAAGAGGTTGAGAGCGTGGATGCCGCCCGTCGACGCGCCGATCGCCACGATCTGCGGTGCGAGCGTTTCGCGGGGCGCGGCGGGCTTCGCTTCGGATCCGGCGCGCGCCTCGTTATGGAGGCTATGCTCTTCGGCATGGACATCGCGGCCGCCAAGCGCCCTGATCTTCGTCAGCAGCGCATCGCGATAGGCATCGTTGAAGCCGCCGGGCCGCGGTTTGAGCATGGTGTCCGCCGCGCCGATCGAAAGCGCGGTCAGCGTGTGTTCGGCACCGTCTTCGGTCAGCGAGGACACGACGAGCACTTGAGCCGGGCTCGCCGCCTCGAGCAGCTTCGGCAGCGCCTCGAGGCCGCCCATGCCGGGCATTTCCAGATCGAGAAGGATGACGTCGACCTGCGTGGTCCTGAGCGCGAACAGCGCCTTTTCCGCCGTGCCCGCCTCGGCGACGACTGCCAGATCGTCCTCCTTGTCGATCATGCGCGAAAAGACGGTGCGAACCGTCAGCGAATCGTCGACCAGCATCACGCGCACGGTATCCCCGTTCACGCGCTTGGGCGCGCGGGCGGGGCGAGAGAAGGCGGGAGTATTGGAGGGCAGGATGGCGGCCATCTCGTATCCTTTGCGCGAACGTTCAGGCCATGCCGACGAGCTGGAGCTTGATCTGCAACGTCTCGTGGTCGAACGGCTTCATCACATATTCGTCCGCCCCGGCACTGATCGCCTCGCGGATATGCGCGACGTCGTTCTCGGTCGTGCAGAACACGACCTTGGGCTTGTCGCCTCCCGGCACCTGGCGCAGCTGGACGATGAATTCGATGCCCGTCATCACCGGCATGTTCCAGTCGAGCAGGATGACATCGGGCATCGCCTCGATGCATTTCTCCAGGCCGAGCTGGCCGTTTTCCGCCTCTTCGACCGTGAAATCGAGCGATTCGAGGATGTGTCGCGAGACTTTGCGGATTACGCGCGAATCGTCGACGACCAGACAGGTTCTCATTTCAGGCGCCCTTGATTTTGCATGGTTTTGCCATCTGATTTCAGTGTCATTTCCATCGTTCCTATCGCCGAAGCGTAAGCATTGCCTTAAGCCGCCTCGGATTGGTCGAGGCCGAGCAGGGCCGGGACGTCGAGGATGATGGCGGGGCCTCGCGGCGTTTCCACCATCCCGAGGGCGGCATCGGCCCATTGTCTGCCGAATCCTCCGCGCAGCTGCTGAATGTCGCCTTCGATCTCTTCGACATCGGAGGCATCGTCGACCACCAGGGCATAGAGATGCCCGTCCAGCGCGATGACGGCGGCGCGGCTGCCGACCGGATCGCCCGCGCTTTCGAAGCCCAGCGCTACGCGGCAATCGACTACGGTCAGCGCCTGGCTGCGAAGGGCGGTCAGGCCGACGATCCAGGGCGGTGTACCGGGGATCGGCTCGACGGCGTCGATTTCGATGACGGATCGGATCGCATGGGCGGGGATCGCAGCCTGGCGGCCCGCTATGGTGCACAGGAGCATCAGGCTTGTCATGCGGCATTCTCCCGGCGCAGTCTGGCGAGCGCGGCCATCAGGGCCTCGCGATCGTAGCGGTAGATGGATGCGTCCGAAGCGCCTCTGGGGTCGCGATCGCTGCGCAGGTGAAGAAGCGGGGTTTTCGTCTCGCTCGAAGGCACCGCATCGCCGTCGATCACGATGCGCAAATCGCCATCGTCCGCCTCGTCGCGCAGGACGGTATAGCCTGCCGCGATCACCAGCGGCTCCAGGATCTTGCGCGCCCATTCGCTGTCTTCGGGCAGGCGGCAGGTCGGGCTGACGGTCTCCGTAACGGGCCGGTCGTGCCGCGCGAAAAGCGTGTGCCCGTCGATCAGCGGGATGGGATGGCCTTCAACCAGCGCGATCCCCTCATATTCGCTGTTCGCTTCCGGCGCGCGCAGGTTTTGCGGCAGGTCGATCGCATCGAGGACTTCGCTGACGATCAGCGCCAGCTCGCTGGCGCCGTCCGACAGGCGGAGCAGGCGGCAATTGCCTTCGGGAAGAGTGCTGCCTTCGTGCCCGATGAGCGTAATCAGCCGTTCGTCGATCACGATTTGCGCGCGATCGCCTTCGATATCGATGGCGCTGCGCTCGATGGTCTCGATGCGACGCACCAGGCCGAGCCGCACGGCCCGGCGGCGCCCGTCGAGGCCGCGATAGAGCATGGCGGTGATGGTCGCTTGAGACGCAGCGCCGTTCGTTTCGGCACCGTCGTTCTGCTCGCGGTCGGAGCGGCTGCGGCTTTTTGTGACCAAACCGAATTTGGCGGCGATGCTCGGCATGTCGAGCAGCATCATCGGCCGTCCGTCATCCAAAAGGGTGGTTCCGGCATAGAGCCCCGTCGCCACGATGGCGGGCGCGATCGGCTTGACCACCACATCCTCGTGATCGAGCACCTGGTCGACGCCGAGCGCGAACAGTTCGCCGGTGGCGAGGCGAATCACGAGCAGTTTCTTGCGGCTCCAGTCGAGAGGCACTGCCGACGCGCCGAACAGGACCTCTTCGAGCGCGATGCAGGGAATACGGCGACCGCGATACGTGAACATCTGGCTTTCGCCGGCCCGCGCCAATTCCTCCATATGCGTGCGAGCGAACGCGATCTCGTCGGCGAAGGAGCGGGGTAAGGCGAAGATCTGGCCTCTCGTCTCGACCGTGAGGGCGGACATCATGGACAGGGTCAGCGGCAGTCTGAGATAGAAGGACGTGCCATCCTTGGGCGTGCTGGCGACCTCGATCGATCCGCCGATCTTCAGGATGTTCGCGCGCACCACGTCCATGCCCACGCCGCGACCCGAAACCGCGCTGACCTGATCGGCGGTCGACAGGCCGGGCTCGAAAATGAGATCGAGCTTGGCGCGCTCGTCCATCGCCGCGATCTCCTGCGGCGTGCGCAGGCCCGCTTCCACCGCCTTCGCGGCGAGGCGATCGGTATCGATTCCGTTGCCGTCGTCCGAAATGACGAGCGAGATCTGATTGCCGGACTGGCGCGCCGCGAAGCGCAGCAGCCCGATTTCGCGCTTGCCCGCCATCAGGCGATCGACCGGCTTTTCGATCCCGTGATCGATGGCATTGCGCACGATATGCGTCAGCGGATCGCGCACCATTTCGACCATTTCGCGGTCGAGTTCGACATCGCCGCCTTCGAAATCGACCATGACCTGCTTGCCGAGATCGTTGGAGAGGTCGCGCACCAGGCGGGGGAAGGAGCCGAACAGATGTTCGAGGCGCTGCATCCGCATCCGCGTGGTGGAATCGCGCACACCGCTGAGGATGGTGGAGAGCCTTTCGAACGGCCCGTCGAGCGTGGGCTGATTGCCCCCCTCGCGCAGCCGCCTTGCAAGGTCGTTGCGGGCGAGGACCAGGTCGGAGACGCCCTTCATGACCTCGTCGAGAAGATCGACCGGGAGCCGGATCGAGCGCTGAATGGCCTGCGTGGGCTGCGGGGTGGGGCGGCCTTTGGCGGCGTCCCCAGCAGCTTCGCTCGCGGGGGCTTCGCTGGCGAGAAGCTGTCCTTCCTGCTCCGGTTCGCCTTCTTCGAGTGCCGCGATCAGCGCATTATCGCCGCCTTCGGGAAACTCGCCGCCCGCTTCGATCGCATCGGTCATCTCGCCGATCCGGTCGATGATGGCGAGCACGGCGGATACGAGCGCGCTGTCGGGCTGGCGACGCCCTGCGCGCACTTCTGCAAGGGCATCTTCGGCCGCATGGCTCAGCCGTTCGAGGCGCGGAAAATCGAAGAACCCGCAATTGCCCTTCACCGTATGGACGAAGCGGAAGATGGAATCGAGACGCGCGCGGTCGGAAGGGTCGGCCTCCCAAGCGACGATTTCGCCGCCGCTCGCTTCCAGCATTTCGCGGGTTTCGGCGACGAAGTCCGCCAGAAGATCGTCCATTGCGCAGCAAGCCCCTCTTGGTAGGGCTGCCTCTATGCCTGTCGATGGTTAACGAAGCGTAAGGGCGCTCATTCCGCTTTGGCGCTGCTGTCGCCCTTGTCGCGCAGCACGCGCCAGACGATGTAGGCGCCCAGCGCTCCGCCGGCCAGATTGGCGACCAGTTCGGCCGCATAGATCGCGTCCGCGCCCCACGACCCGCGCAGCAGCCAGGCGAAGGGCATCATTACGAGGAAGACCCGCGCGAAGCTCTGGAGCAGAGCCAGGCTGGCCTTGTCGACCGCGTTGAGGACGCCGTTGGCGGTTATCAGCAGGCCGAACCCGGCATAGCCCCATACCGCGATCCTGAGATACGCGTCGAACTGGGCGACGACAGCCGGATCGTCGCTGAACAGGCTGGCGAAGCGTTCGCCGAATCCGAACAGGACCAGCGCGATAAGGAGCCCGTAGACGACGCAGAATCCGAACGCCCAGCGGACCGCGCGGCGCGCGCGTTCGTATTGCGATGCGCCCCAATTCTGGCCCACGATCGCGCCGATCGATCCCGACAAAGCGAGGAGGGGGACGGTGGCGAAGCTCTGCAAGCGTCCCGCCGCGCCGAAACCGGCGACCGCCGCCTGCCCCTCGATCGCGACGAGCGCCGTGAGCACTGACAGGCCGATGGGATTGATCGAATTGGAGAACGCCGCGGGCGCCGCGACGCGCGCGATCGCGCCGAGGGGTGCGCCGATACGGCCTTCGCGGATGAGCGCGGGGTTGAAGGGCAGGTCGGTCTTGCGGATCAGATAGAGGCCGAGCACGATCGCGATGGCCCAGCCGGTGAGCGTGGCATAGGTCGCGCCGACGATGCCGAGCCCCTCGATACCGAAAGCCCCGGTAATCAGGATCGGGTCGAGCACCCAGTTCGCCGCCGCATAGCAGATCGAGATATAGCTGGTCTTGCGCGCCTCGCCCTGGCCGCGCAGCGTGCCGTTGATCCCCATGATCGCCATCAACAGCGGAAAGCCCAGGGCGAAGGGCTGCATATAGGCGCGGATAAACGGGAGAGTCGCTGCGTCGGCGTTCATCAGCGCGAACAGCGGATCGAGCAGGGCGAACAGCGTCAGACCCAGGATCACGCCCACAGATACGGCGAACACCATGCCGAAATTGGCCCGCCGTGCCGCCTTGTCCCAATCCCCTTCGCCCAGAGCGCGCGCGACCACCGAATTGATGCCCACCATCACCCCCACGCCCATGCTGGTCAGCGCGACGCTGATGGGAAAGATGAAGGAAATCGCCGCCAGTTCGGTCCGGCCCAATTGGCCGATGAAATAGGCGTCGACCAGCCCGATCGACATGATCGCCGCGACCCCGATGATCATCGGAGCGGTCTGCGTCACGAGATGGCCCCGAATGCTGCCGCGCGTCAGCTTGCCGCGCGTGTCTTGGGCCGTATCGCTCATGCTGGGCGCCTAGCCGGGGCGATAGAGATAGGGAAGCGGCGATCTTGCCCGAGGGGCGCGCGCCGTGCGAAAGCAGCACCGATCTCGAGAATGGGAGCGCGGCGTGTCGCGAATGACGGTGAACGGCCGACCGGTCGAATATCTGATGGATGCGGATACGCCCCTGTTGTGGGCGCTGCGCGATGCGTCGAACCTGACGGGCACGAAATATGGCTGCGGCAATGGCGACTGCGGGGCCTGCATGGTGCATGTCGATGGCGAGGCTCTGCGCGCCTGCCTGATCACGATCGCCGAGGCGGAAGGGCGCTTCGTCACCACGATCGAAGGGCTGTCGCGCGATCGCTCGCATCCCGTCCAGCAGGCGATGGTGGCCGAACAGGCGATCCAGTGCGGCTTCTGCACGCCGGGAATCGTGATGGCCGCCGCCGCGCTTCTCGCCGACAATCCGGCGCCAGACGAAGCGGCGATCAGGGCCGCCATCCCCAATATCTGCCGCTGCGGCGTCTATCCGCGCCTGATCCGCGCGGTGGAGCGGGCCGGACGAGTGGCGCGCCGTCAGGAGCGCGTGACCGCCGCGCCCCCTCCGGGTATCGACGCTGCGGACGCGGCGCGCGAGGAACCCGCGCTGACGCCGCCCGAGCGGTAGCGCGAGACCCCTAGACTACATCTCGAACCGCACGCCGATCCGTGCCGTGAAAGGATCGCCCGGCTGGATGTTGTTGTTGCCGTGTGCGGAGGGGTAATAATCCTCGTCGAACAGGTTCTCGATATTGAGCTGGACGCCGATCCGATCGGTCAGCGTCAGATAGGCGGCGGCATCGACCCGCCAGTAGCTCGGCAGGACGACCGTGTTGCTGAAGCTGGCGAATTGTTCGGACTGGTGGATCACGCCGAGGCCGAAGCCCAGTCTCTCGGTCACGTCGAAGCGGTTCCAGGCGGCGATCTGGTGCTTGGGAAGCTGCTGCAACCGCGCGCCCGCCGTTCCGAAATCGGAGGTGTTGCGCAATTCGCCGTCGAGATAGTTGTAGCCGATATTGGCCTGCCAGAAGGACGCGATCTCGCCCACGGCGGATAGCTCGAACCCTTCGACCCGGCTTTCCCCCGCCAGCACGGTCAGGCCCGAGCCGCTGGGATCGGGCGCACGGGTCTTAGTGCGGTCGAGCCGGAAGATCGCGGCGGTAACCAGCAGGTCGTTCATCGGCGCGACCTTCACGCCGAGCTCGTAATTGGTGAATTTTTCCGGGTCGAACCGCGCATCACCGGGCGACAGGATCACGAATTGGTCGCCGGCCTGCGGCAGGAAGCTTTCGGCATAGCTGGCATAGACCGAGACGCGGTCGCTGGGCTTGACGATCAGGCCCGCGCGCGGGCTGACCTTTTCGTCCACCCGGCTGCCCGGAACGCCGCTAATCAGATCGCGCGTATCGAGATCGAACCGATCGTAGCGCAGCCCCGCGACCAGTTCGACCACGCCGCCGATCTCGAACTGTTCCTGCACATAGGCTGAGAGGGTTTCGAGCTTGCTGTCGCGCGAGCGCGAGACCGGGGCGAGCGAGAAGGCGGGCAGGGCGATGACATCGGCGAGCGGTGCGGTGTTTCCGGACGCGAAAGTCACGTTGCGGCGCGCATTCGTCGTATCCTGACTTCCCGCTTCGACTCCGAGCAGCAAGGTCGATGCGAAGCCCTCGCCCGCAGTCTCCCAGACGAGGTTCGCCTGGCCGATCAGATTTTCGCGATCGGTCGCATCCTCGTATCCGCCGAAGGACACGGTGGTGCCGTTCGTGCTGGAGGGGACGATATTTGCGTAGATCTTGTCGTAATCGGCGAATTGCACGGTGGCGTTGGCGGACAGGCCGGGCGCGAATTCATGGGTCAGGCGCACGCGCCCGATATGGGTTTCGGCGCTGGCGCGGTTGAAATCGGGATCGCCGAAGAAGGTCTCATCATAGCCCGTCAGCGGGCGTCCGCCGAGCGAGGGGACGCCGCGATCGGTGACGCGGGCATCGTCGTCATACGTGTAGGTCGCGTAAAGGCGCGTCTGCGGACCGAGGGCGGCAGTCAGCGTCGGCGAGATGCCGATGAAACGGCCTTCGTAGAAATCGCGATCATTGTCGAATTCCTCGTATGTCGCGTTGAGGCGCAGCGCGACATTGTTGCCGAGCGGCTGGTTCGCATCGGCGAGAAGCGCGAAGGCGCCGAAATTGTCGACCGAGGCCTGTCCGCCGATACCCGAGCGACCGAGCATCGCGGTCTTGGACACGCGGTTGACCGCGCCGCCGCCGGCACCGCGACCGAAGATCAGCGCGTTGGCGCCCTTCAGCACTTCGACGCGCTCGATATTGTAGAGCGAGCGGTAATATTGCGCATCGTCGCGCAGCCCGTCGATGTAGAAATCGGCGGTGGATTCCTGGCCGCGGATGAACACTTCGTCGCGGTGGCCTTCCCCGCTTTCCATGCTGACGCCGGGAACGTAGCGCAGGGCGTCGTTGAGCTGGCGGATCGACTGATCCTCCAGCTGGTCTTCGGTGATGAAGCTGACGCCTTGGGGCACGTCGATCAACGGCGTCGGGGTCTTGGTGGCGGTCGATCCGTCTTCATTGCCGTAGCCGTCGCGCTTGCCGCTCACGACGATCTCGGCGGGGAGGTAGCTGCGCTCAGGCTGGGCGTCGGCTGCAACGCTCTCGGCGCTTTCTGCCAACGCGGGCGAGGCAGCGAGAGCGGAGCCCATGAGAAGGGCGGAGCGAAAGGCGGTGTGCCGCATGAAGAAATTCCCGTCTGAAAGCTGTAACGATCGATGGCCCTGCTATTGCGAGGTATTCTCATTTGCAAGTGGCGACGCGATGGCCGGCACGGGAAAACTTCGCTTAATGCTCTTTCAGTGATCGTCTCGCTCGATTAGGTGCGGCGATAATTGGAAGCCCCACTCAGGCCAAGGAGAACACCATGAAGGCGACGATCTGGCACAACCCTAAATGCGGGACCTCGCGCAAGACGCTGGCGATCCTGGAAAATCTGTCGAAGGTAGACCTGACCGTGGTCGAATATCTGAAAGACCCGCCAACTGCTCAGAAACTGGCGCAGCTCTACGCGGATGCGGGGATCGCGCCGCAGGAAGGCTTGCGCCTCCGCGGGACCGACGCCGAGGAGCGGGGCCTTCCCGATGCGTCGGACGAGGCGGTGCTGGCGGCGATGGTGGCCGATCCGATCCTGATCGAGCGACCCTTGGTCGAAACCGAAAAGGGCGTCAGGCTCTGCCGCCCGCAGGATCGCGTGCTGGAAGTCCTCTAGCGCCTTCTCAGCGGTTGCGGGTCAGGTCGCTGTCTTTCTGGAGTGCCAGCGTGCCATAGGCGAACACGATCACGCACAGCGCCACGATCAGGCCGAAGCCCAGCCAGTCGGAATGGCCGTAGAGATAGACGCCGAGGGCTGGCGCATAGATGTAGCTCGCCCCCGCGACCGAGGCGGTGATGCCCGATGCCTGCCCCTGTTCGGCGCGCGTCACCGCGAGCGAAGTGCCCGAGGTCGATCCGGGGCGGAACAGGCCGAAGCCGAGCGAGGCGATGGCGAAGGCGAGCGCGATCGTGTGGATCGAACCCGCGACCGCCAGCATGGCAACTCCGAACCCGGCGATTGCGATACCCGACAGAGTCGCGGCGCGCGGGCCGAGATTGAAGCGCGGGATCAGGCCCCACTGCGCCAGCAGAGTGGCGATCGCGCCCGCCATCAGCACGAGGCCGATCGGGCCCGTCCCCTCGTCCGGCGTGGCGCGCAGGCCCAGTCGGTCGAGCACGAGAAAGCCCGCGATGCCCAGCACCATCGCCTGCGCATGGCCGCCGATAAGGCCGGTGATGACCCAGGGGCGCAGGCGCGGTTCGAACCAGCGTAGCTTGTGCGGCTCCACGAAGGGTTCGTCCTCGTCCTCTTCCGGCGTCGCTACCGGATCGGCCGTCGGGCTGCCCGAATAGGGGGTCTCGTAAGCCGTCCCCTTGGCGGCGAATTGCGGCTCGTCGTTCGGCAGGCGCAGGCGAAGGGCGATGAGGGTTGCGACGCCCATCAGGGCAAAAATCACGAACGGGCCGGTGAGGCCGACGCCGGGCAGCACCATCAGCGGCGCGAGCGCGGGCCCGATCACCGTGCCGAGCCCGAAGCTCGACGCGATCAGCGACAGCGCCTGCGTCCGCTCGGCGCGCGGAGTACGGCTTGCGACATAGGCCTGGACCGCGGGCGGCGCCGCGCTGCCGAAGCCGCCATAAAGGCTGCGCGCGGCGGCGAACAGGATCAGCGCCCAGAACGCGGTCAGATAGCCCGACAGGCCCAGCCAGAGCATCAGTCCGCATAAAGAGAAGCTGATCGCGAAGCCGGTCAGGCCCAGCGCCATCATCGCCTTGCGGCCCCTGCGGTCGGACCGGCCCGCCCAGAACGGCGCGCAGATCACCCACAGCAGCGCGGACCAACTATAGGCGAGGCTGATCCATACGTCCGCAATCCCAAGCGCGGTGCCGATGGATGGCATGACCGATTGCATCGCGGTGTTGCCCGCCGCCGTGGTCAGCATGACCATGAACAGCAACGCCATCCGCCCCTTCGGGATCGAGCCCGGCATGGCGGGCGGGGGAGGGGCTGCGGAAGGGCCGCGATCGCTGTCGGACATGGGCCGACGCGCTACGCCCGGCGGCCCGTGCTTGCAATGCCGCATCGAAACTGTATCGCTGCGCGCCGGTCGGGCCGAGCCCCGTGCGTCGATAAGGGTCAATTCTTTGAGCGACAATTCCGCAGCCCAAGCGCTGGAGCGCGGCGATATCAAGCGGCGCGCCGCGCGGCTGTTCGGCCAGTGGGGCGTGTTCTTCCGCGGCTTCCTCCAGCATCCCAAGATGGTCGGCTCGATCATCCCGTCATCGCGCTTCACCATCGCCAAGATGCTGGCGCCTGTGAAATGGGACGAATGCGACCTGTTCGTGGAATACGGACCCGGCGTGGGGACGTTCTGCCAGCCCGTGCTCGACCGCCTGAAGCGCGACGGCGCGCTGATCGTGATCGACACCAATCCGCTCTATATCGACTATCTCAAGAAGACGATCCGCGACAGCCGCTTCCATGCGGTGCTGGGATCGGCAGCCGATGTCGAGGAGATCGTCTCGGCGCACGGCCACGACCATGCCGACTACGTTTTGTCCGGCCTGCCGTTCTCGACGCTGCCAGACGGAGTCGGCCCGGCGATCGCGGCGGCTACCCACCGCGTCCTGCGCGTCGGCGGCGCGTTTCTGGTCTATCAGTTCTCGGACCGGGCGCGCGATTTCATGGCGCGCCATTTCCGCCACATCGACAGCGGGTTCGAACCGCTGAACGTATTGCCCTGCAAGCTGTTCTGGGGCTGGAAGCGCGCGGACGACTGAGGCGCCCCGCTCCCCGCGAGCGGATCAGTCCTCGCGATGGGTGGCCGGCAGGCTCGGCGATGGCGCGGCCAGTCGCTTGTGGAGGGACGCCAGCACGGCATAGGCGACACAGGCGAAGCCTGCATTGATGAGCGCGGCGACGATGCCGTTTCCGATCAAAGCGGCATGCTCGCCGCCGAGCGCGAAGACCAGTCCGCCGATCAGGGATACGATCGCCGAGACGATCAGGAAGGCGATCACCAGGAGCAGGTAGAACGCGAACAGTCGGAAACTGTTGCCCTTGGTCAGGTGCCAGGACCGGCGCAGCGCCGCGATCGGATTGATCACGCGCTCGATCGCGATGGCGGGTGAACTCATCGAGAACTTGACGATCAGATACAGTCCGAGCGGAACGCCCAGCAGTCCCAATACGATAGCGATAGCAGGCGACCCGCTCGCCGCGCCGATGCCGATCAGCAGGACCACCGGCGCGAACGCCGCCAGCCCCGCCAGGATCTGGGCCGCGAATTGCGTGGGCAGCAGCCGCACGCCCCGCCCGACGGCCTCGCCCACGGTGGGACGTTCGCCGTCCCCGAGCACCGTCAGAACCGCGATCGCGCCCACGGACTGGATCAAACTCAGAAGCAGCAGCGCCCACCAGGATTCGGCGTAAAAGGCGACGATCTGGGCCGACATCGCGTCCATATCGGGTTCCGCCCCGGCGGCGCCCGCCTGGGCCATGGGATCGGGCAGGAAGAGCGAGAAAGCGAGATAGGGCACCAGGAAGAACACGCCTGCCAGCACCAGCACCATCTCGCGATTGGCGGCCAGCATCTTCATCGCGCCGTCCCATGCGGCGCTGAGATCGAGTTTCATTGCGTATTCCCTGCCTTGCGTTTCCCTCTTGATAAGCGCCCGATGTGCCGCCACGCAATCGCCGATGTCCGCAAGCTGGCCCGAAACCGTCGAAATCCGCCGCGAGAGCGCGCAGATACCCTATCGCGATGCGCTGGCGCAGATGGACGCGCGCAATCGCGCCATCGCGGCGGGCGAGGCGCGCGAACTCGTCTGGCTGCTGGAGCACCCGCCGGTCTACACCGCCGGGACGAGCGCGGATGCGGGCGAATTGCTCGACCCGCGCTTCGAAGTGGTCGAAGCGGGGCGCGGTGGGCGCTACACCTATCACGGGCCGGGACAGCGGATCGGCTATGTCCTGCTCGACCTGACCACGCGGGGAAGGGACGTGCGCTGTTTCGTCCATGCGCTGGAAGGCTGGGTGATCGCGACCTTGGGGGATATCGGGGTCGAGGCGTGGCGAGCGGACGGCCGCATCGGGATCTGGTGCCACGACCAGAACGGGCGCGAGGCCAAGATCGGCGCGATCGGCGTGCGGGTGCGCCGCTGGGTGACGATGCACGGGTTCTCGGTCAATCTCGCGCCGGATCTCACGCATTTCACCGGGATCGTGCCCTGCGGCATCGAGGAATTCGGCGTCACCAGCCTGGACGCGCTCGGCATCGCGCTTGCGCCCGAGGCGTGGGATGAGGCATTGCTCGCGCGCGGCCCGGATTTCCTCGCCGCGCTCGAAGGAAAGGCCTGCTCGCTGCCATGAAAACCGCCCTGTTTGCGAAGGTCATCGCCCTGCTGGCGAGCGGCGCCGTTCTCGCCTCCTGCGAAAGCGAGACAGCGCCGCCGCCCGCGCAGGACGAGGGGCGCGCCGCCAAGGGCGAGGTGCTGGGCGGCACGATCAGCGACGATATGCTGCCGCTCGACACGCTGCGTTCGCAATCGCCTCCGCAGCGCGCCGCAACGGGCGGATCTGGCGGCTCGGCGCAGACCGACGCGGAAGAAGGCGATAACGCCGCCGAGGTCGAAACCGATGCTCCAAGCGAGCCGGTCGAAGCGACCGAAGCCGAAATCGAGGACGCGGAGTAGGGCACGCCATCGCCCGGAAGGGGTTTCCCACCGGATAAGGCCCGGTGGGAAACGACCTGTCCGCTTATTCGCCCAGTTTCGGGTAGTCGATATAGCCCTCCGGCCCCTTGCCGTACCAGCTTTGCGGCACGCCCTTGTTCGGCGCGATGTCCGCTCCGGTGCGGAAGCGTTCGGGCAGGTCCGGGTTCGAAATGAAATCGCGGCCCCAGCTGACCGCGTCGCAGCGTCCCGCCTCGATATCCGCCGCGGCCTGTTCGGCGCTGTAATCGCTGTTGAGCACCAGCGCGCCCGAATAGATATCGCGGATCAGGGGGCTCTGCTTAGGCACGTCGGTGCTGCCGAACGTCCCTTCGGGGCCGGGTTCGCGCAGTTCGAGGAAGGCGAGGCCGAGATCCTCGATCACGCGCGCCGCCGCGCCGAAGGTCTCCGCCGGATTGCTGTCGTCGCACCCTTGCGTCTCGCCATTGGGGGAGAGGCGCACTCCGACGCGGTCCGCACCCCAGACGCCCACCAGCGCTTCGAGCACTTCGCGCAGGAAGCGGGTGCGGTTTTCGGCGCTGCCGCCATATTCGTCCTCGCGCAGATTGGTCGAATCGCGCAGGAATTGGTCGACCAGATAGCCGTTCGCCCCGTGCAACTGCACCCCGTCGAACCCGGCCGTCTTGGCGTTTTCGGCGGCCTTGCAATAATCGTCGACGACGCGCGAAATTTCATCGGTTTTAAGCGCGCGGGCCGCTTCGTAATCCTTGCGCCCTTCGAAGGTGTGCGCATGGCCGGGGGCCTTGGTCGCGCTGGCGGAAACGGGCGGATTTCCGCCGAGGAAATCGGGGTGCACCAGGCGGCCCATGTGCCACATCTGAAGGACGATCTGGCCGCCTTCGTCGTGGACGGCCTTCGTCACCTGCTTCCAGCCTTCGGTCTGTTCCTCGCTCCAGATGCCCGGCGCGGCGGGCCAGCCGAGACCCTCCACGCTGATCCCCGTCGCTTCGCTGATGATGAGACCCGCAGACGCGCGCTGGCGGTAATAGGTCGCCATCATCTCGTTGGGAACGGAGCCCGGCTGGGTGGAGCGCCCGCGCGTCAACGGCGCCATCCAGATGCGGTTCTTCGCTTCGAGCGCGCCGAAGCGCAGCGGTTCGAACAAGCTGTCGTGCATTTCGACCAATTCCTTTTTGCTGGTCATGTCTGGCAGGGGAGCTAGGGGCCGGGCATGGGCCACACAAGCGACGCGGCGGACAAGAATGCCTTTCAGCCCGGTGCATGGCATTTCGTTGCCCTGCTGGGCGGAAACGTGGCGCTGGCTCTCGGGCCGTGGCTGGTGCGGCTGGCCGATACGGGACCGGTGAGCGCGGGTTTCTGGCGCCTGTTCCTGCCGATCCCCCTGATCGCGCTCTTCGCCTGGCGCGAGCGGGCGCGGCACGGGATCGACCGGCGGATCGCGCTGCTGGCGATCATGGCGGGCGTATTCTTTGCGTTCGATCTTGCCAGCTGGCATTTGGGGATCGAGCGCACGCGGCTCGGCAATGCGACCCTGTTCGGCAATGCGGGGAGCGTGATCCTGATGGTGTGGGGCCTCATCGCCCTGCGTCGCGCGCCGACCTGGCGCGAGGGGTTGGGCATAGCGGCGGCGCTGGCGGGCGCGGCGATCCTCTTGGGCCGCAGCTTGGAAATTTCGACTCAGAGTGCGCTCGGCGATCTGTTCTGCCTGTTTGCGGGGATCTGTTACGCCTTTTATCTGCTGCCCGCCCAAAAGGCGCGCGCGAAGGTGGGGCAGTGGAGCGTGCTGCTACTGGTCTGCATGACCGCTGCACCGCTATTGCTCCTTATTGGGCTGGTCATGGGAGAGCCGGTCTGGCCGACTGATTGGACCCCGGTGGTCGCGCTCGCGATCTCGAGCCAGATCGTCGGCCAGGGGCTCTTGGTTTACTCGCTCGGCCATTTCTCCGCGCTGATCATCGGGCTGGCGCTGCTGACCCAGCCTGCGATCGCGGCGGCGGTGGGGTGGTTCGCCTTCGGGGAGACTTTGGGCGCGCTCGATATCGTCGGGATGGTCCTGGTTGGCGCGGCGCTCCTGCTGGCGCGCACGGCGAAGGCCAATCCCGCGCGCTAGCGTTGCACGGCGTTCTTGAAGATCTGGAAGCGCGCCTCGACGGCCAGCAGTTCCGGCCCGACCAGATGTTCGCGGGCCTGACGGACCAGCCTTTCCCCCTCTCGCCGGATCGCGGCGCGGCGGGTCTCGTCGTCGAGGGTCGTCGTTGCATCGACCAGCGCATCGAACATGACGAGGGTCGCGATGCGATTGGTGGCGACGCCGCTGCGCATCGCGCCGAAGCCGCGCGCGAGATAGTGGTCGAAATCGTCGTCGAGCGGAACGAGATGCGGCTCCTCGCCCTCCTCGGCGAAGCTGCGCGTCAGATTGCGCCGCGCCAGTTCGGCGGTCGCCGCGCCCAGCCAGTGGACCGCGGTTACGGCGGTGAAGGGGTCGTTGATCCCGGGCGAGAGGGCGCGCAGCCCGATCTCGACCAGCTCGTCGATCAGGAACTGCATATCCTGTGAAGGCGTGCGCATCGCCCCGGTGCCGAAACAGGCTCGCACCTTGTCGTCCGGGCAGTCGTCGATCGCATCCAGATCGGCCCAGTAGGCGAGCGCGACCGAGGGATGGACGAAATCGCCGGTGCGAACCGCGAGGTTGAGCTTGCCGTTCTCCTTGCGCGCGAGCCGCTCCAATGCCTCGAACTGGATCGACTGGATGTAGCCCGTCTCCTTCGCGATGATCGGCGTGCCGGAGGGGCGATTGCCGGAGCGTTCGCCGCGATTCTCGTCGGGGAACAGCCGCTTGATATCTCTGAGGAGCCGCGCCCCGATCCCTTCCAGCACTGCGTTCACGCGGATCGAGGCGGGGATGTGGTTGAGGAAATAGACCAGCACCGCGATCGACAGCAGCATCAGGACGAAGGCCGCCAACAGGCTGATCTGCGGCACGAAACCGGACATGGTGTCGGCGCCGGTCGCGAAGAGCGGTGTCTCTTCCGCCTTTCTCACCGCGCGCAAAACCGTGATCGCGTAGACGAAAGTGCCGATGAAGGTCGCGAGGCTGAACTGATTGCCGCGATCCTCCATGAAATTGGTGAGGAGGCGCGGCCCGTAATTGCCGCTGGCATATGCGACTGCGGCGATGGTGATCGAGAAGACGGTGGAGGCCACCCCGATCATCGTGCCCGCGATCACGGTCAGCATGTTGATCGCCCCATCAGGCCGGGCGGGCTGGAGCCAGCTCGTCTGCGAGACGACGTCGGACCAGCCATTGCGATCGAACCACAGGGTCAGCGTGGCGAGAGCGAGCGCGAGCAGGGAGAAGATCGCGGGCAGGAACCAGTAGCTGGCATTGACGCTCTGCCAGATCGACGTGATCCTGGCCATCATCGGGCAGGCACCGCGTCGCTCGATCCGGCGCTGGGTTCGGCATGGAACCGCGCCTCGCGCGCGCTGGTGCGCATGGGGCGGAATTCCTCGAACGCGGCTTCGATGTCGCGCCGATCGCTGCGATATTGCGCGCGGTCGGCGGCATGTTCGGACAGACGCTTGGCTTCGTCGTAGAGAAAGTCGATCAGGCCCTCCTGGCGATCCTGCGGTTCCTGCGCGAACAGGGGTTCGCAGATGCGGCGGTAATTGCCGATCATCCGGATCGCAACCGAAGGATAGTCCGCCGCCGCCTGGCGGAACGCGGCGAGCGGATCGCGGAACAGGCCGTGGAAATCCTGTCCCGGCAATTCGAAGCGTGGACAATTGCGGGGGACGGGCACCAGCCCGGGGTCGACCCAATTGTCGGTATGGCCCGCGATCACCTCTGTCAGCGCGTCGGCCGCCGCCAGCGCGGTGTAGAAATCGTTGATCGCGGGGGAAAGCGCACGGGCCGCGATCTCGACGAGAAGGCGGACCTGGAACACCGTGCCCTGGCTGTTGCTGCGGAACGGGCCGATCGGAATGTTCTTCGTCAGCGCACGGGCGTTGTCGAGACGATGCTCCAACGCTGCGATCGGTTCGCCTTCCAGGACATGCTGGCCGGGGGCGACGCAGATGCGGATCATGCCGGAATGATCCTTCAAACGCTTGTCCATCTCGTCAAGATCGACACCTTCGACATAGCCCGAGAGCGGCGCGGGCACCAATTGGGCGAATTCGCCCGTGAACGGCTCCGCTGCTTCCACCGCGATCGCAGGCGCGCGCGCATCCTTGCCGAGGCTGTCGATCGCCTTGTCGATGAACATGGTCCGCCCGAGATCGTGCAGGGCCACGGCCAGCATGGCGAGATTGACCGCCAGCAGCACGAGCATGGCGGTAATCGTGCCCAGCGGCGTGTCGATGAGATCGGCTTCGGAATCGATCGCCGCCAGCGTCAGGACGGAAAACAGCGTGGTGAAGGTCAGGCCGGCGATCGACACCTGGACCAGCCGCTTGCTCAACCAGCGATCGATCAGGCGCACGCCGAGATTGCCCGCCGCAAGCGTCAGCACCAGCAGCGAGATCGAGAAGAACAGCGTCAGCAGCGCGGCATCGATACCGGCCACGATTCCCGCCGTCTCCTTCGCGGCATCGGACGTCGCGACCGGTGCGAGGTCCTGGTCGAGGATCCAGTCGGCCAATCCGTTGCGGTCGAAATACAGCATCGCCCCGAACGCGATCGGGGCGGTGACGACGGCCCAAAGCGCGAGGAACCAGTAACTCGCCACAAGGCGGTGCACTATCCACCCGACCAGCCCGATTATCGGATTACCCTTACCCACTATAGAGCCCACCCATCGATCCCCTTTTCGACGTCAATACTGGAACCTAACCGTGCAGGGAGGATTTGGTTGCCGCGTACCCTGTGTCTCGTCCTCAATCGGGGCGGCCTTCGGTGGGAAGGCACGCGGTTCCAAAATCGTCATCCTTTCAAGGGGCACAGGACATGATGTCACCCGATATCGCCGGACAGTTCGGCAGCATCGAAAATCTCGTCTCGCTGACCGCGGGACAATACACGTCGGGATCGCTGATCCTGATGGTCAGCTACGGCGCGCATTTCGCCTTCATCCTCTTCTTCCTCGCGATGGCCTGGCAATTGGCGCCGCGCTATCGCATCGTGCCGATCATGTCGGCGGTGGTCATGGCCTCGGCCGGGCTCAGCCTGATGCGCGAATTCTCGCTGTGGCAGGAAAGCTACGAGCTGGTGGGCACGATGTATCGTCCGCTCGCCGAAAATTCGAGCTTCACCAACGCCTTCCGTTACGGGAACTGGACCATCACGGTTCCGATCCTGCTGACGCAGCTCGCCATCGCCTTCGGCCTGCCGCGTCCGGAATTGCAGAAGCGCGCGGCGCGGATGATCATCCCCGCCGTGCTGATGATCTGGACCGGCCTTTACGGCCAGTTCGGCGAGACCGGCGACTGGAGCCGCCTGAACATCTGGGGCGTCATCTCGACCGTGTTCTTCGTCTGGCTGATCGTGGAAGTGCGCGGCGTGATCACGCGCGGCGTGCAGACCAGCCCGGCGCAGTTGCAGGCCTGGCCGAAGAACATCTGGTGGTTCTTCCTTGCAACCTGGGGCCTCTACCCCATCGCCTACGCCCTGCCGCAGCTGGGCTTCACGGGCGACGTGGTGGTGGTACGCCAGCTGCTGTTCTCGATCGCGGATATCTCGTCCAAGCTGATCTACGGCATCATCCTCAGCCGCTATGTCCTGCGCCGCAGCGCGCTGGAAGGGTATGTGCCCGCGGCCGAGGCGCTGGAGACCTCGCCGCTCGGGTCGAGCGTGGCGTCGAGCCGCGGCGACTGACCGGCTTGCGGCTCGTCCGCACTGCAAAGGCGAAGGGGCCCTGGCACGATGCCGGGGCCCTTTTGTCGTGGGCGGCGGTGACTCTGGCCGTGATCGCCCAGATCGCAGGAGAGACCTGGGCCATGGCGGCGGGCCTGGTCTTCTTCGTCATGGGTCTGGCGCACGGCGCCGGAGACGAGAACGAGGGCGGGATCGCGCGGATCAAGCTGGTCCACGCCGCCGCTTATCTCGTGACCGGCGCGGCGGTGGCGGGCCTGTTCCTGTTCGCGCCGCTGGCCGGACTGGCGCTATTCCTCGCCCTGTCGGCCTGGCATTTCGCGCGCAGCGACTGTGCTTTCGCGCCCGTGACCCGCTATGCCATCGCGGGTTTGGCCGTGGGCGGCAGCGCGTTGTTCCGACCGGGGGAGACCGGAGACGTTTTCGCGGTGATCGTTGGCGTAGAAGTCCCCACGCTGGTCGTGCGAATACTAGCGCTGCTGGGCCTTGCCGGGACGGCTGCGGCGGGCTGGGCGCTCCTCAAGGGCCTGCGCGGCTTCGGCCACGCGGTGATCGCTTTGGCGGCGACCGTGTTTTTCAACCCCGTGCTGGCGGTGGGCCTGATCTTCCTCACCGCGCACGCGATCCCGGTCCAACAGCGCCAGATCGCGAATTACGGCCGCCGCACGGTATGGCGCGCGGTCGCCCTGCCGACGCTGATCGCGACCCTTGGCGCCCTGCTTATCGCGGCGCTGGTCTGGGCCGGGATCCTGGAACTGCCGATCGCCATCGCACTCGCCTTCGGCATGACGACCCCGCACATGCTGACGGAGCGGCTGGAGCGTTAAATCTTGCCCAGATCGCCCTTGCCGATAGTGCCGCTTGCCATTTCGAGCATCTTGTCGAGGCTCTGCTTGGCCTTGAGGCGCAGGCCTTCCTCGATCTCGATGCGCGGTTCCAGATCGCGCAGGCAGGTGTAGAGCTTTTCCAGCGTGTTGAGCGCCATGTAGGGGCAGATATTGCACGAACAGTTTCCGTCCGCGCCCGGCGCGCCGATGAAGGTCTTGTTCGGAAGCGCCTTTTCCATCTGGTGGATGATGTGCGGTTCCGTCGCCACGATCAGCGTGTCGCCTTCGAACGTGCTGGCGAATTGCAGGATGCCGCTGGTCGATCCGACGTAATCGGCATGGTCGATGATGGTCGGCGGGCATTCGGGATGCGCGGCGATGGGCGCACCGGGATATTGCTGCTGCAATTTCAGCAATTCGGTCTCGCTGAAGGCTTCGTGCACGATGCACACGCCCGGCCACAGCAGCATTTCGCGGTTGAACTTGCGGCTGAGATATCCACCCAGATGCCGGTCAGGGCCGAAAATGATCTTCTGGTCTTCGGGGATCTGGCTGATGATCGTTTCCGCGCTGGAACTGGTGACGATCACGTCGGAGAGCGCCTTCACCTCGGTCGAGCAATTGATGTAGGTCAGTGCGATGTGATCGGGATGCGCCTCACGGAAGGCCTTGAACTTTTCGGGCGGGCAGCTGTCTTCCAATGAACAGCCTGCATCCATGTCGGGCAGGACAACGATCTTTTCGGGGCTGAGGATCTTGGCGGTGTCGGCCATGAACTTGACGCCGCAGAATGCGATCACATCCGCATCGGTCTCTGCCGCCTTGCGCGAGAGTTCGAGGCTGTCGCCGACGAAATCGGCAAGGTCCTGGATCTGCGCGGTCTGATAGTAATGCGCCAGGATGATCGCGTTCTTCTCCTTGCGGAGGCGGTCGATCTCGGCAAGCAGGTCGGTTCCGGTCGGCAGGCTGGTTTCGGCGGTCATTGTGCTCGGTTTCCCGTAAGGATTGGTTGAGGCGCTTATACCGGCAACGGAGCGGAGGGCGAGGGCGTTCCGCAATCGCCCGGATCAGGAGCCTGTGTTTTCGCCTTCGAAGCGCACGTCCACGCTCACATCGCCATAGCCAGCGACCTGCAAGGGGATGGTCAGGTTCTGGCGTACCGCCTCGCGCGCGGCCTGGCGGGCGAGGGCGAGGATTTCTGGGTTCTTGGCAAAAGCGCTGGCCTTGCGTTCGGCCTGTTGCGAATTGTTGCGGGCGAGGTCCTGCGCCGCGTCGCGCGTGATGTAGGCGCCTTCGGTGAAGACCCGCGCCGCGCCTTCGTCGATATTGGGACGGCTGGTCTGCAATTGCGGCAGCGTGACGGTCAGCCGGTCGCCCGCCTCGTCCCACACGAAATCGCCACGTTCCATGCCCGACAGGTCGAGCCTGTATTCAACGGTGGCGGGCACGATGGTCGCCTGGCGCGAGCGCAGAACCGGTACACCCATGACGCCCCGTGTATCCTCGCTCTCGGCGACGACTTCGAAGCGCGAGCTGAAAACGGTGAGCGAATTCTGCCGCTCGAAGGCGAGCATGGCGCTGCCGACCGGATCGCCTTCCTCCTGATAGAAGAAGGCGCGCCAGGTGAGGAAGGCGACAGCGGCCAGAAGCGCGATCACGATCAGCCATGGCACAGCCTGAACCTTGGCGAGGTTCTGTTCGCGCGTCACGCCGGGTCGGATATCGGTGTCGCGCGCATCGCGCGTCTTCAGATCGTTCGCCATCGTTCATCAGAACGTGCGACCAGCCCGCGCCGTTCCAAATCGATGAGATGCGCGGTCACCGACATTTCGGCGGCCTTGTGCAGCTTTTCGTCGAGCCCCTTGTACATCACGGGCACGAATTCCGCTGCGCTGCGTGGCCCTTCGCCGAGCAGGCGCAGGATCTGGTTTTCCCGCTGGCGACGATGGCCGATCATTCCGCGCACCAATTGGCGCGGCTTTTCCACCGCCTCGCCATGGGCGGGGTAATAGATGCGATCCTCTCGCGCATAGAGCTTGTCGAGACTGCGCATGTAGTCGCCCATGTCGCCATCGGGTGGGATGACGACGCTGGTGGACCATCCCATCACATGATCGCCGGTGAACAGAGCGCCGGTCTCTTCCAGCGCGAAGCACAGATGGTTGGAAACATGGCCCGGCGTCGCGATCCCGGTCAGCGTCCAGCCGGGGCCGGTCATCGCCTCGCCATCCTCCATCACCCGGTCGGGCGCATAGTCGCGATCGAAGGAGGCGTCGGCACGCGGGCCGGTATCGGCAAGGACCAGCGGCGCGCAGCCCATCACGGGCGCTCCGGTCCGCTCGGCGAGGAGGCGCGCAGCGGGGGAGTGGTCGCGATGGGTGTGTGTACACAGGATGGCGAGCACGTTCTCCTCGCCGATCGCGGCCATCAGCGCATCGACATGCTCGGGAAGATCGGGGCCGGGATCGATCACCGCGCATCCTTCGCCTGCTCCGACGATAAAGGATTGCGTGCCGGTATAGGTATAGGGCGAGGGATTGGGGGCGAGGACCCGGCGCACCAGCGGTTCGAGCGTCATCGCTTCACCGGTGGGCCAGGGTTTGGGGGGCGGGCCAGCCATGCCTTTGCCTATGCCGATGGGGACCCGGCGTGTCGAGTGCGGCAAGACCCATGTCGGTGCTTGTCGAGCGCGCGGTCTCGCGTCACAACGCGCTTCATGGGAGAAAACATCCTCGTCCTCGATGCGGGCACCACGTCGACGCGCGCCATCCTGTTCGCCGCCGATGGCACGCTGATCCGCGTCGAGCAGCGCGACCTAACCCAGCATTATCCGCGCCCCGGATGGGTGGAACACGATGCGGCGGAGATTTGGGACAAGACGCTGGCCTGCGCGCGCGAAGCCATCGGGAAGGACGCAGGCTCGATCGCCGCGATCGGCATCACCAATCAGCGCGAAACCGTGGTGGCCTGGGACAAGAAGAGCGGCGAGCCGCTGGCGCGCGCGATCGTGTGGCAGGACCGCCGTACCGCCGATTTCTGCGCGGACCTCAAGGATCGGGGCCAGGAACCGGAGGTGCAGGCGCGCACCGGCCTTCTCCTCGATCCCTATTTCTCCGCCACCAAGATGCGCTGGCTGCTCGATCACGACGAGGCGGTGCGCGGTGCGAGCGAGCGTGGCGACCTCGCCTTCGGAACGGTCGAAAGCTGGCTGGTCTTCAATCTCGCGAGGCACGCGCATGTCAGCGATGCCAGCAATGCCAGCCGCACGCTGCTGCTGCCGCTCGACGAAGACCAGTTCGATCCCGCACTATGCGAGCTGTTCGGCGTGCCGAAGGAAAGCCTGCCGCGCGTCGTCGATACGCACGGCGCGCTGGCGGAATCTTCCAGGGAATCGTTCGGGCGGGCGATCCCGATCTGCGGCCTCGTTGGCGATCAGCAATCGGCGACCATCGGCCAGGCCTGCCTCGAATTCGGGCAGACCAAAGCGACTTACGGGACCGGCGCTTTCGTCCTGACCAATAACGGCAAGACGATCCCGCGCTCGACCCATCGCCTGCTCGGCACGGTGCTGTGCCAGCGCGACGGCGAGCGCGTTTATGCGATTGAGGGGGCGGCCTTCGTCGCGGGCAGCCTGATCCAGTGGCTGCGCGACGGGCTGGGCCTGATCGGGAGTGCTGCCGAGACCGAGGACCTCGCGCGATCCATCCCCGATAGCGGCGAGGTGGTGATCGTGCCCGCGCTGGCCGGTCTCGGCGCCCCGCACTGGCTGCCGCAGGCGCGCGGCGTGATCGCGGGGCTGAGCTTTGCCAGCGGACGCGCCCAGCTCGCGCGGGCCGCTCTGGAATCGATGGCCCACCAGACCCACGATCTCGCCACCGCCTTCGCCGCCGATGGCGCCCCCTGGTCGATGCTCAGGATCGATGGGGGGATGGCCGCCAATGACTGGATGGCGCAGGATCTGGCCGATATGCTGGGGATCGATGTCGAACGCCCCGATTTCGTAGAGACGACCGCACTCGGCGCAGCGTTCTGTGCGGCGGTCGGGGCAGGGCTTTATCCCTCCCTTGACGATGCGGCACAGGCCATGCGCGGCAAGACGCAGTGCTTCCGCCCGAAGATCGACGAGGATGCGCGCGCGGAGCGGCTGGCACGGTGGCGCAAGGCTTTGGCCGCAGCCTGACGCCCGCCAATTCGCGTTCGATTATCCGGCAAAAGCCCTTTCGAGACGGCCCTGCATCGCTCCCACAGGGCTTTCCGCCGTCGCCGTTCGGGCGCGCCAGTCGCGATCCAAGCGTTCGACCCGCTCGTAAAGATCGACGCTCTGGCGGATCAGATCCTGCGTATGCGGATCGAGGCGGCGCATCATGCCGGGAAGGGCCGGTCGCTCCGAAGGGAGGCCGCCATGCTGCCTTAACTGCATGTCGCTCAATTCGCCGTCGAGATAGGCGCGCTGGTTGAGCAGCCAGGCGAGCAGATGCATCAGGCGGGTGGTCGTGCGCAGCCCTTCGACGGATAGCGCCACTTTGACCCCTTCGTCCATGTCCTGCGGTATCGGGCTGGTCCGCGAATCGAACGTCGCGCGCACCTCGTCCGCCAGGATCAGCGCTTCCTGATAGACATCTTCGATGATCTGGCGCGTCGCGCCTGCGGAAATTGTCATAAAAACGAGATAGGGGCCGAGGCCGGCAATAGCTATCGCTCTTCCGGTCGCGTCCCCGAATTGGACGCGTTTGTCGCACGACCTGCGCGGTTTTCCGCGATCAGGCGATAATGTCGGGTATCAAATGATCCTCGACCACCGCGATCTGGTCGCGAATGCGCAATTTGCGCTTCTTCAGCCGCGCGATCTGCAATTGGTCGACGGAACCCGCATCGCTCAAGGCGTGGATCGCCGCGTCGAGATCGCGGTGTTCGCTGCGCAGGGCTTCCAGCCGCTTCTTCAGCTCCTGCTCGGTCATCGCGAAACCCCTTCCAACGCCCCGTTCGCTTCGCCCGCCAAATCGGACGGCTCGGCCAGTTTTGCAATATGCGGGGTTACCAAATTAAGATCCGTGTGTTTCATTCTCATGGCGCGGCTCGCTCCGCAGGGACGAGTCGGCGCCGTATTGGCTTTGCGACCCTGAAAGGAAACGGCCCTATGAACACATCCCATCTCGACGCCCTTCGCACCAAGCATGCCGGTCTGGAAGCGAAATTGCGGCAGGAGCAGGCGCGGCCCGCCCCCGACGAGACGATGGTTCAGCAATTGAAGCGGCAGAAGCTGAAGCTAAAGGAAGAAATCGCCGCCGGTTGAATTGTCGGTTGCGTTAAGGCGGCGGCGGGCTTGATCGTTCTGCCCGGCCCTGGGCGAGATGCTGTCCAATCGGCATCTTTCCAACCGGTACTTTCC
The DNA here is from genome assembly GCA_009993605.1 of Erythrobacter sp. Taxonomy (GTDB): domain Bacteria; phylum Pseudomonadota; class Alphaproteobacteria; order Sphingomonadales; family Sphingomonadaceae; genus Qipengyuania. The sequence goes on along the minus strand of JAACTB010000009.1, from coordinate 187,035 downwards.
AACCGGCAGGGTGTGTTATAGCAGCAGGTCATGACCGCCGCCGCCAGCGCTCGCCAGATTCTGACCCGCCTGCACGAGGTAATGGCCTCGCGCATGCACGCGCAGGGCAAGCTCGACCAGGTGGTCGAGATCATCGGCGAAAGCCTCGATAGCGAGGTCTGCTCGATCTATCTCCTGCGCGAAGGCGTGCTCGAACTCTACGCCACGCGCGGCCTCAATCCCGAAGCGGTCCATGTCACCAAGCTGGGCCTCGGCGAAGGGCTGAACGGGATCATCGCGTCGAATATCGAGACGCTTAACCTCGCCGAGGCGAAGGCGCATCCCGACTTCCTCTATCGCCCCGAAACAGGCGAGGAAAAATTCCACAGCTTCGCGGGCGTTCCAATCGTCCATCGCGAGCGCGCAGTGGGCACGCTGTGCGTCCAGCATGTCGATCCGCGCCGCTACGAAGATGTCGAGATCGAAGCGTTGCAGACCACCGCGATGGTCCTGTCCGAACTGATCGCGAATGCCGAGATGGTGGACGAGGAACACGCGCTGCTTCTTGGAGAGGTCGATACCGGTCCCGAGATCATCGAAGGCCTCGCGCTGGTGAAGGGGCTTGGCGGGGGCCAGGCGGTGTTCCACCAGCCGCGCATCCAGATCACCCAGGTCGTCGCCGACGATACCGAGGCGGAGCGCCAGCGCGTCTACCGCGCCTTCGACAAGATGCGCGACCAGATCGACGCGATGGGCAAGGAGCCCGAATTCGGCAAGGGCGGCGAACATGTCGAGGTGCTCGAGACCTATCGCATGTTCGCCTACGACGAAGGGTGGAGCCGCCGGATCAACGAAGCGATCGATTCCGGCTTGACCGCCGAAGCCGCGATCGAACGGGTGCAGCAGCGCACGCGGATGCGGATGCGCGAGATCGACGATCCGCTTTTGGCGGACCGGATGCACGATCTCGAGGATCTGTCGAACCGCCTGCTTCGCATCGTCTCGGGCCAGATCGGCACCGCGGCGGGACAGGGGCTCCGGCGCGATTCCGTGCTGGTGGCGCGCAATCTGGGCCCGGCCGAACTGCTCGAATACGATCGGCGCCGGTTGAAGGGGGTTGTGCTCGAGGAAGGCTCGCTCACCGCGCATATGGTGATCGTGGCGCGCGCCATGGGGATACCCGTGGTCGGGCGAGCGAAGGGGCTGCTGCGGCGCATATCCGACGGTGACGAGATTCTGGTCGATGCCGATAACGGCACGGTCACGCTGCGCCCCTCGCCCCAGATGCGCGAGGCGTTCGACATGCGCTTCGCCAAGACGCGCGAGCGCCAGGCCGCCTATGCCGAACTGCGCGACGTCGAACCCTTCACTCGCTGCGGGACGCGCATCACGGTGATGATGAATGCGGGTCTGCGCGACGATATGAGCGCGCTAGCGATGACCGGCGCCGATGGCGTCGGCCTGTTCCGCACCGAATTCCAGTTTCTCGTCTCTTCGACCCTGCCCCAGCGCGATCGCCAGACCCGGCTCTACAAAGACGTGCTGGACGCGGCGGCGGGCAAGCCGGTGATCTTCCGCACCGTCGATATCGGCGGGGACAAGGCCGTCCCCTATCTCAGTTCCGACATCGCGGAGCATGACGAGAACCCGGCACTGGGCTGGCGCGCGCTGCGCCTCGCGCTGGAGCGTGAGGGGCTGATGAAATCCCAGGCCCGGTCCCTTTTGGAGGCCGCCGCCGGGCGCACGCTCAATGTCATGTTTCCCATGGTCAGCGAACCGTGGGAGTTCGACACCGCCAAGCTGGTCTTCGACGAACAGCTGGACTGGTTGCGCAAGCAGCGGAAACCCCTGCCCGAAGAAATCCGCTTCGGCGCGATGCTCGAAGTGCCCGCGCTGGCCGAGGTGCTCGACGAATTGCTACCGCGCCTCAAATTCATGTCGATCGGCACCAACGACCTTACCCAGTTCCTGTTCGCCGCCGACCGCGCCAATCCCAAGCTCGCCGAACGCTACGACTGGTTGAGCCCGGCGATCCTGCGCTTCCTCGCCCGCGTCGTGCGCGGCACGATGGGCCACGAGATCGACCTCGCGGTATGCGGAGAAATGGGCGGGAGAAGGCTGGAGGCTCTAGCGCTGATGGGGATCGGGATACGCCGCCTGTCGATCACCCCCGCTTCGGTGGGGCCGATAAAGGAATTGGTGCGAAAAATTGATCTGGCCGACATCACCGCCGCGATGCAGGGCTGGCTCGCCAGTCCACCGCCGGACATGCGCGCGGCGCTGCGCCATTGGGCGTCCGAGCGCGAGATCGACACCGATTGACGATCGGCGGAGGTTTAGCGCGCGACTGCGCTTGACTTGATGGCCTCCGCACCGCTTTGTTAGGGAAGAACGGGGTCACACCGTCTATCGGGGACGAAATGCAGGACGAAACACGCGCCGGTCTTGACGGCGACGGACAGGATCATGGCACATTGCCGCCGGAAACGGCGCAAGAAAGCGCATCGCAGACCGCGGGCGGGCAATTGCGCGCCGCGCGCGAGGCGAGGGGGCTCGATCTGTCGCAGGTCGCCGCCGAAACCCGCATCCCGCAGCGCCACCTGGAAAATATCGAGGCGGGCGAATACGGCAATCTCCCCTCGCGCACCTACGCGATCGGTTTCGCGCGCAGCTATGCCCGGATGCTGGACCTGGACGAGCGGTCCATCCTCGATCAGGTGCGCGCCGAACTCGCGCAGGACGAGACGCAGGGCCGCGCGGCCCCGGCCAAGTTCGAACCCGGCGATCCGGCGCGCGTCCCGTCGGGCAAGCTCGCCTGGTTGGGCGCGCTCGCAGCGGTGCTGCTGCTGATTGGCGGCTTCGCGTTCTATCGCACCTATTTCTCCCCCGGACTGGGTCCGGCCCCGCTCGCGGAGGAAACGCAGGTGGCGGCTGCGGAGACCGCGACGCCCCAACCATCGGCGACACCCGCGATCGATCCGAATGCGCAAGTCGTCTTCACATCCGAACGCCCCGATACATGGGTGAAGTTCTACGATGCGTCCGGCGAGCAGTTGTATCAGGGCCAGATGGCCGAAGGCGAAACCTTCACGATCCCGCGCGATGCCGAAGGGCCGCAGGTCTGGACGGGGCGTCCCTGGGCGCTGGCGATTACGGTCGGCGGACGTCCGGTGCCCAAACTATCGGAAGAGGACGAGATTATCCGCGACGTGCCGGTCTCCGCCGAAGCCCTGCTGACGCGCGAGCAGACAGGATCCGCTGCGGCCCCGACGGCTCGGCCGACCCCGGCAGGCACGCCGATCGCGACGCAGACGGGCACGCGATAATCTTCCGGGGGTAAAGCGGGTGGGATAAGCCGCTTCATCCCCTCGACAGCAAGGCGCGGATACGGCACCGCTTCGTTTACCATTCTGGCTGGAGGGAAATTCATGGCCTCGATCGCGCGCATTACGCGCTTTCTCACCGTAGGGGCGAGTGCGCTCGCGGTCCTCGCGGCACCGGTCCCGGCGTTTGCGCAGGACAACAATGACGAAGCGCGCCTGCGCAAGCTCGAGGCCGAAGTGCGCGCGCTGCAACGGCGTGTGTTTCCCGGCTCGGAAGGGCGTTATTTCGAGCCCGAGATCACCGGCCAGCCGCGCCAGAACCAGGCCACCGTCGCCACGCCGTCGACCACGGCGGTCACCGACATCCTCTCGCGCCTCGATGCGCTGGAAAGCCAGATCCAGCGGCTGACCTCGCAATATGAGGAAGGCTCATTCGCAGTGCGCGAACTGACGGCGCGAGTGGAGGCACTGGAAAATCGCGGTGCGACAAGCGCGGCTCTGCCCGCCCCCTCCGCGACCGGGGCTTCGCGTCCTTCCGCAACGAGTCAGGGCGGGACAGCCACGCCGACGCCCGCCGCCGCGGCGCGGCCCGATCCGGCGCGCGTCGCTGCGGTGCAGGCCATTGCCAAGCCGCAGACCGACGATCCGGGGGACGACGAATATTCCTACGGCTTCCGCCTGTGGGAAGCGGGCTTCTATCCCGAAGCGCAGCAGCAGCTGACGATGTTCGTCGAACGATACCCCAACCATTCGCGCGCCACCTATGGCCGCAACCTTCTGGGGCGCGCCTATCTCGACGATGGCAAGGCCAAGGAGGCCGCACCGTGGTTCCTGCGCAACTACCAGGCCGACAAGGCCGCGGCGCGCGCCGGGGACAGCCTGCTATACCTGGCCGAGACCATGATCGCTCTCGATGACCAGAGCCGCGCCTGCATCGCGCTCGCCGAGTTCAACGAAACCTATCCAGCCTTGTCGGCAGGTCGCCTGAAGAGCCAGTACGACGCCAATCGCCGCAAGGTCACCTGCAATTGATAGCGGGCCCGATTCCCAATCCGTAGACCGCTTCGCGCGCGATCTTTCGGCCCTCTGGGGCGGGGTCGGGGCGGGGCGCGGGCGGATCGGCATTGCGGTGTCGGGTGGGCCAGACAGTCTGGCCTTGCTCCTGCTGGCGCAAGCGGCCTTTCCGGGCATGGTCGAGGCGGCGACTGTCGACCACGGCTTGCGGTCGGAAAGCGCGGACGAGGCTCGTTTCGTAGCGGATTTGTGTCGCGACCGGGGGATCCCGCACGAAATCCTGACCTGCGCGGTCGAGGCTGGCAATATACAGGATCGGGCGCGCTCGGCTCGTTATGCGGCGCTCGATCAATGGGCGAAAGAGCACGCAATTGCCGCGATCGCTACCGCACACCACGCCGATGATCAGGCCGAGACGCTGCTCATGCGGCTCAATCGCGGCAGCGGGCTGTCGGGGCTCTCCGGCATTCGCGCCTCGACCACCATTCCCGATGGGGACACGTTGCTGCTGCGTCCGTTGCTTTCGTGGCGGCGGGCCGAACTGGCGCAGATCGTCGCGGCAGCCGGGGTGGCGCCGATCCACGATCCGTCAAACGACGATCCGCGCTTCGACCGTGTGCGGATGCGTAACGCGCTGAAGGGTGCCACGTGGATCGATCCCGCCGCGCTTGCCCGCAGCGCGGCCCATCTGGCGGAAGCGGAGGCGGTTCTCATCGCCTGTATTGATCGCGAATGGACGGAGAATGTCCGGCAGGAAGACAGTGTGATCCGTTACGAGCCGACCGCGCCAACGCTCATTCGCAAACGCGTCGCTCAGCGGATCGTGGCCGCGTTAGGAGGAAGGACAGACCTGTCGCAGGTCGCACAGCTTATCAGCCAGCTTGAGGCGGGGAAGGGCGGCAATCTGGCGGGAGTGCTGGTCCGTCGGCGATCGGGGGTTTGGATCTTCGAGCCCGAACCGCCTCGCCGGGCCTGAAACTACGACTCAAGCCGCGATTGAATCGCCCACGCCGATGCGTTCGCCATTGGTAATGATGACCGTGTCGCCCTTCTTGGCGATATCGAACAGTTTCGACACGAACTGGTCCGGCACCGCGATGCAGCCATGGCTGGCATAACCGTTCTCGACCTCGGACCCGCCATGGATCGCGATCCCGTCCCAGGTCAGGCGCAGCGTCCAGGGCATGGGCGCGTTGCCGTATTTTTCCGAGACGTTGTGGCGTTCCTTGGTCAGTATCGGGAACTTGCCGGTAGGCGTCGGGTGCATCTCGGTCCCGAGCATCGCGACCGCCGCGCCGATTTCATGCCCGTCGCGGAAGACGGACACAGTGCGCGCTTCGAGATCCACCGTCACCACCAACTTGCCCGTTTCGGGCGCGGTATCGGTGTTCCAGTGCCACTCGCCGTATTTCATCGGCCCTTCGATCGGCAAAATGCTCTTGATGACGAACGGCTCGTTGGCGCGCCGCTCCGCATCTGCGAGCGTCTTGGCGGCAAGCGCGCCGTGCACGCCGACAGGCTTCACAGGAGCGGGCGCGACGACGACCGGCGCGGTCTCTTCCGCGACGGCCGGACTGTCCATCAGGGTGCTGCCGAAGGCCAGCGCACCGAGCCCGAGGCCCAGAGCCAGCGTCCCGCCGCCGATCCATTTCAAACTCGCGTCCATACCCATGATATAGCTCTAAACCGGGCGCGAATCCAGATCGCGCGAGGATGCGGACCATGGCGGGACACACGCAACCGCACGGTTACCGGACAGGGTTAAGATTTACCCATGCGCGCCGAACAGATTGGCGATTGCCACGCCGATCCTGAGATTGAGCCCGTGCGCCCGCTCGATCGGGTCGATGTAGTCGCGCCCGATCTGGCTGTATCCCTCGCCTGCTCCGTCGGGATAGTCGCTGGGCGCGTCGAGCGCGAAATCATCGGGCTGGGGGAAGCTGGTCGGATAGGCGCGGCGCAATTCCTTCAACGCTTCGTCGATCCGCAGCGTGAACACCATTTCGAGCACGTCGTTGCGATCGACATCGTTGGCCCGGCTGAAAACCGGAATCGCGACCGCGCGCAGGAACATGTGCTGCAACAAGGCGAGGCGCAGCGCCTGAAGTGCGCCGATGATCCGCCGCACATCCTCACGGTCCTCCAGCGGGTTTTCGTCGGGCAGCATGGCGAGCAGCCGGTGCAGCTTCAATCCATCGACGCGCAGGCGCGAGACGAGACGGCGGAACACACCGTTGCGATCGTCCTTCGTCAGATATTCGGCCAGATCCTCGCAGGCGGCGGCCAGATGCGGTTCGGTCCCGCGATAGGGGCGGCTCGCCCAATAGGCGGAATTGAACAGCTCGCCATAGGCCGCCATGGTCTTTATGCTCGCGAGCGCGTTCGAGGCACGCACAAGCCTGACGATCTGGCGCCCGCGCGCGCTCGAGGTCAGCAATTCGGCGATGGCTTCGTAATTCCCCTCCGCCGCGCTGCCGATCCCGGCGATGATGTTCACCGGATAGCCCAGCTGCTGAAGGATCGCGTTGTGCGGGATGGCGCGGATCTGCCTGAGGCTCATCTCGCGATCGCGTGACAGGTCGCCCTGGCGGCGCGAGACGCGGCTGCCGGTGCTGTTCAGCAGGCCGAGGCCGAATGCCGTCACCGCGCGGGCATAGGTCCGGCTTTCGAGATGGTCGCGCTGGTGGCTGCGGATCGCGCGGTAGAAATCGAGGCTGAGATCGGTGCGGCGGTAGAACGGATCGGCGGGCACGTCCGGATCGGTTTCCGACGGGCGCAGTTCCGCGATGCGCGTCAAGGTCGCGAGCGCGAGTTCGGGCGTCGCGAAGAACAGGTAGCCGTCGCCACCCTGGAAGCTCGCTTCGGGCTCGAGCCTGATGCCCGCGCGCACGAACCGGCGGCGCGCCCACTCGCTGAGCGGCCAGGCCAGCCGGTCTTCGTAAGAGGTTGGATGCGCCCCGCGCCCCATGCCCTCGCCATGCGTGTTGAAGATCAGCGCGGCGGTGTCGGTCAATCCGTTGGCCGCCATCGAATCGGCGAGCCGCCCCTGCAACCGCTCGATCGCGAGGCTCGCGGGCACTTGCCCGACGAAGCGGCCCGCATCGGAAAACCCCGTCTGAATGCACACCCGCCCCCGCGCCCGCGCGTAGTCGCGATAGGCGTCTTCGGCGAGCAGGGCGTCGAGGAAGCGTCCGCCATGTTCCAGCGCGCTTTCGGTCTCGAACAGGGGGGAGACGTCGACTTTGTCCGCGATCCCGAACAGTTTCGCGAAATAGAGCGCGGCCAAGACCGTGGCGGGCTGTTCGCACTCGGCCACCAACATACGGATCGGCGCATCCGAATCCACATGGTCGAGGATCTGCGCCATCGCCAGGAATTGGCGGATCGCCGTACTGCTCTCGATCGCGAGGGCGCCGAAATTGCTCTTGAGCGGCTCGACCTTGGCGAGGATGTCGCGCAGCACCGCCATCGCGCCCTGGCTGGCGAGATCGAGCGTGTTGTCCGGGTCCATCCGGCGGCGGATGGCGTTGTGAAGCTGGCTGGCATTCACGCGGAAGTGGATCCAGCCCATGCCGAGCCCGTCCGCGCGCATCGCGGCGGCAAGGGTCTTGAGCGCGATGGCGCGGTCCCGATCGGCGTCCTGCGCCTCGGCCTCAAGGCGCGCGATGATCGGCACGAGGCTGGTCAGCTTGTCGGGGTGATCCGCCGTCAGCCGGTTCGCAGCGGCAGAGAGCGCTTCGGGCTCGGTCAGGTCGCTGGCGAAATCCGCGGCACGCGCGCGCGCCTCGCTTGCCGCGCGGTCGAGCGTGGCGACGAGTTCGTGCGCGCTATCGAAGGCGCGCAGCGAACCGGCATAGCGTTCCAGCCGCTCGGCCTTTTCCGCCAGCCGGAAACCGATCGAATGATACCATTTGATGTCAGTCCGCCCGTCCATGTCGTAGCCGACCCAGCTGGCGAAACGGAACGGCATCGGCTTAAGCGCGCGCCATTCGTCGCTCCAGCGGTCCGCCGCTTCGCCCAGCACGGTCCCGACGATCCGGTCGCGCGCATCCTGGGCCCGCGCGATCGCGGCCATGGCTTCGGAATGTTCGTAAGGTAGCGTTATCGCGCGCCGCTCGGTCGAGGCTGCACAGGGCGCGTCGGAGATCGGCGCATTGCTGCTAGCGGCCTGCGCGACCGCATGGGTCTGGGCTGGAGGAAGCAGAAAGGTGGGGTGGGCGGTGAAGACCGCATGGAGGGCGGGGTTTTCCCACCGATCGCGAAAAGCGGCAAAATCCGCGCTGTCGCCCTTCAGAGCGTCATCATTCGCTTGGACCGCTACGGGAGCTATCAGCGAACGCAGCCGCCCAGCACGGCTTTTGATCGATTCGCATTCCAGCTCGCCCAGCAGCGTCTCGCAATCATCGAGCGAGAGATCCCCCGATTCGATCGCGCGCGACAGGTCGAGCGAGAGCTGGAAGACCGGATTGAAGAGCGGGGTTTCCTGTGTGCGCTGGTGCAGTTCGCGCAGGCGCGCGGCGAGGTCGGCGACGGTTTTCAGCTTCAGACTCATGCCGCCAGCCCCGCCGCCTCGCGCGCCATCGCTTCGATCTTGGTCCTATCCGGTTCGCCGCGCGGGGCGACCCAGCTGCCGCCCACGCACAGCACGGGGTCGAAGGCGAGCCATTCGGCGGCGTTGTTCAGCCCGATCCCCCCCGTCGGGCAGAACCGGCACTGGTGGAACGGCGCGGCGAGCGCCTTCAGCGCGGGCAAGCCGCCGGAAGCTTCCGCCGGGAAGAATTTGAAATGGTCGAGGCCCAGATCGAGCCCGCGCATGATGTCGCCCGCATTGGCGATGCCGGGCAGGAACGGGATGCGTTCGCGCGCCGCCGCCTTGGCCAAAGGTTCGGTGAGGCCGGGCGAAACCACGAATTCGGCCCCCGCTTCGATCACCGCCGCCAGGTCTTCCTGGCTGGTGACCGTGCCCGCGCCGACCACCGCGCCATCGACCTGCTTCATCGCCCGGATCGCGTCGAGCGCGGCGGGCGTGCGCAAAGTCACTTCGAGCGCGCGCAATCCGCCCGCAACCAGCGCTTCGGCGAGGGGAACGGCGTGCTCCACCTCGTCCACCACGATCACGGGAACAACCGGGGCGAGGCGCATGATATCGGCGATAGTGCAGAAGGCGGGGGTCACGAAACGGTCTCCAGATGCTGTTTGGCGAAGGCGGCGGCGGCGCCGAACAGGCCGGGTTGGGGATGGACGATCAGCTTGACCGGGATGTCCGCCATCAATTCGGAAAAGCGCCCCTTCGCGCGGAAGCGCTCGGCGAAGCCCGAATGGGGCAGATGGTCGCGCAGACGGTAACCGAGCCCGCCCGCGATCACCACGCCGCCGAACCCACCCTGCGCCAGAGCGATGTCGCCCGCCACGCTGCCGAGAGAGAGGCAGAAGCGATCCACGGCGGCGGCGGCCAAGCTGTCCCTGTCCTCCATCCCGCGGGTCCACAGCGTCACGTCGTCCTCTTCGGTCACCGGGCGGCCCTCCATCGCGGCGAGGGTCTGGCGGATCGGGCCGATGGCGGGGCCGGAGACGACACGCTCGATCGAGACGCGGTTGTGCGATTTGCGCAGGCGGGCGAGGATCGCGTCCTCGATCGAATCGAGCGGGGCGAAATCGATATGCCCGCCCTCGGTGGCGGTGACGCGATATTCATTACCCGAGCGCCACAGGTGCGCGACGCCCAATCCGGTGCCGGGGCCGATCAGGCTGATCGTGCCGTCGCTCGCTAGCGGGCGATCGGGGCCGGTGATGTGGAGGAACTGATCGTCGGGCGCGCGTGCCACCGCATGGGCTACCGCGGCGAAATCGTTGACGATTGTGAACTGGTCGACGCCCAATTTGGACTGCATCAGCGACGGGCGGATGATCCAGGGATTGTTGGTGAAGCGGATGACCTCTCCGCCGACCGGCCCCGCGACCGACAAAGCCGCGCGCGGCGGCAGAGTGCCGCCCCGACGCTCGCGGAAATCCTCCCACGCGGTCTGGAAGCTCGCATGGTCCTTGGTATGGAGCGTCTCAGGCTCGCCAAGCGAAATCGAGCCGTCTTCGGCCACGCTGGCGATTACGAAGCGGGCATGGGTCCCGCCGATATCCACGGCTACGAGATCGGTCATAATCCAGCCATCGCCAGCATCGACGATCCTCCCTGTTCGGCTCCGTCGGCGTTCATACGGAACATGGCGAAGAGTTCGCGGCCCACGCCGGTCTGATCGTCCGTATGCGGCGCGGGTTCGCGCGCCGAGAGATCGGCGGTGGTCGAAAGCTCGCCCGCCTCGGCGCAGACGCGCACCACGTCCCCATCGCGCAAAAGCGACAGCGGCCCGCCGCCGAGCGCTTCGGGCGTGCAGTGGATCGCCGCGGGCACCTTGCCGCTCGCGCCCGACATGCGGCCGTCAGTGACCAGTGCCACGCGGTAGCCGCGATCCTGCAGGACACCCAGAGGCGGGGTCAGCTTGTGCAGTTCGGGCATCCCGTTGGCGCGCGGACCCTGGAAGCGGACGACGACCACGACATCGCGGTCCAGCTCGCCCTTCGAAAACGCTTCGGAAACGGCGTGCTGGGTTTCGAAAACGCGGCAAGGCGCCTCGACGGTCCAGCGTTCTCGCTCCACGGCGGAAGATTTGAAGCAGGCGCGGCCGAGATTGCCCTCGACCAGACGCATCCCGCCATCGGCCTGGAACGGATCGCCGGCGGGGCGGAGCATGTCCGCATCGCCGCTTGTCCCCGGATCGCGCCACTCGACTGCGTCTTCGGCCTCCACCGGTTCCTTCGCATAGGCTTCGAACCCGCCGTCCCACACGGTCAGGATGTCGCCATGCGCCAGCCCTTCATCGAGCAGCGTACCGATGACATAGGCCATGCCGCCCGCAGCGTGGAAATGGTTCACGTCGCCCGATCCGTTGGGATAGACCCGCGCGACGAGCGGGACGGCGCGGCTCAACTCGGCGAGGTCGTTCCAGTCGAAGGCGATCCCCGCCGCCCGCGCCATCGCCGGGATGTGGATCGCGTGATTGGTCGATCCCCCGGTCGCGAGGAGGCCGATCGCGGCGTTGACGATTGCCTTTTCGTCGACGACCCGCGCCATCGGGCGGTAATCGGCTCCTTCGCGCTCCATTGCCACCAGGCGGTGCACCGCAGCGCGCGTAACCTGCTGGCGCAGAGAGACGCCCGGCGGCACGAAGGCCGCGCCGGGCACGTGGAGACCCATCATCTCCATCATCATCTGATTGGAATTGGCCGTGCCGTAGAAGGTGCAGGTGCCGGGCGAATGATAGCTCGCGATCTCGCTTTCGAGCAATTGCGCGCGGTCCGCCTTGCCCTCGGCATAGAGCTGGCGCACGGCCTGTTTCTGTTTGTTCGGGATGCCGCTCGGCATCGGGCCGCTGGGCACGAAGATCGCGGGCAGATGGCCGAAGCGCAGCGCGCCGATCATCAGGCCGGGCACGATCTTGTCGCAAATGCCGAGCAGGGCCATGCCGTCATACATCTGGTGGCTGAGAGCGACGCCGGTGCTCAGCGCGATCACGTCCCGGCTGAACAGCGACAGCTCCATCCCGTCCTCGCCCTGCGTCACCCCGTCGCACATCGCCGGCGTCCCGCCCGCGACCTGCGCGGTGGCGCCGACCTCGCGCGCCCAGATCTTCATCCGCTCGGGATAGCGGCCATAGGGCTGATGGGCGCTCAGCATGTCGTTATAAGCGGTGACGATGCCGAGATTGGGGCCCTTGGCCGCCGTCAGGGCGCTCTGGTCCTCAGGCACGCCGGCATAGGCGTGGGCGAGGTTGGAACACGAAACCTGCGTGCGATCGGGCTGGCGATCCGCCTCGCGCTCCATCAGGGCGAGATAGCGCCCCCGGCTATCGCGCGAATTGTCGATCACGCGCTGGGTCACGCGGTGGATGGTGTCGTTCAGCGGCTTATTCGTCATGCCAGCTCACTCCGTCGCGTTCGGCAAGGGCGATCGCGGCGCTGGGGCCCCATGTGCCGGCGGTGTAGGTCTTGGGCGGTTCGTCGCTTTCTTCCCAGCGCGCGCGGATCGCGTCGATCCATTCCCACTGCGCTTCCACCTCGTCGCGGCGGACGAACAGGGTCTGGTCGCCTTCGATGAGGTCCAGCAGCAGGCGTTCGTAGGCAATCCGCCGGACCTTGTCGGAAAAAGCGTGCGGCATCGTCACGTCGAGCGGCACCTGGCGCAGCCGCAGCCCCTCGCGATCGAGGCCGGGGACCTTGGCCATGAGCGAGAACTGGATGTTCTCTTCCGGCTGAATGCCGATGACGAGCCGGTTGGGCATGGTCTTCGCCCCGCGTCCGGCGAAGATCGAGTGCGGGATGCAACGGAACTGGACCACGATCTCGGTCACGCGCTCGGGCAGTCGCTTGCCCGTGCGCAGATAGAAGGGCACGCCTTTCCAGCGCCAATTGTCGACATGGGCCTTGATGGCGACGAAGGTTTCCGTATCGGACGGCTTGCCCAGTTCGTCGTCGTAGCCGGGCACCGCCGCGCCTCCCACGGCTCCCGCGCGGTACTGGCCTGTGACCGTGTCACCCGCCCCGACCGGGCGCAGGGCGCGCAGGACCTTGACCTTCTCGTCGCGCACCGCAGTCGCATCGAAGCTGGTCGGCGGCTCCATCGCGACGAGGGCCAAGAGTTGCAGCATGTGGTTCTGCACCATGTCGCGCAGCGCGCCGCTGTCGTCGTAATAGGCGACCCGCGATTCCAGCCCGACCGTTTCCGCCACGGTGATCTGCACGTGGTCGATATAGTTGGAATTCCACACCGGCTCGAACAGGATATTGCCGAAACGCAGGGCGAGGAGGTTCTGCACCGTCTCCTTGCCAAGATAATGATCGATGCGGAAGATGCGGTCCTCGCTGAATTCCGCCGCCACGGCATCGTTGATTTCCTGGCTCGAGGCGAGATCGGTGCCGAGCGGCTTTTCCAGCCCGATGCGCGTCCGTTTGCCTGTCAGGCCCGCCTGGGAGAGGCCCGAAATGGTCGGTTCGAACAGGCTGGGTGCGGTGGACAGGAAGATGGCGAGCCCTTCGCTTCGGCCTTCGACCTGCTTCGCCAGCCGGTCGTAACCTTCCTGCGTGGTCGCATCGACCGCTTCGTAGCTCAGGCGGTTGAGGAAGGTACCGACTCCGCCGCGCCTACCGGCGGGGAGATGCTTTTCCAGCGCCTCGCGTGCGAAATTGCGGAATTCGGACGTGCTCAGTTCCGAACGGGCCGTGCCGACGATCTTGAGATCGGGCGCCAGCAGGTCGTCGGCATGGAGCGCACATAGCGACGGGAGGAGCATACGCTGCGACAGGTCTCCGGTCGCGCCGAACAGAAGCAGCCGGTCCGCTGTGAAGCCCATGTCGTATCTTCCCCTTCCTTACCGCCCTTTATCGTCAAGTGGGCTATCAAACCCGCCCTGGAGAGGCCAGCGCGCCGCATACATATTCATCGCCCCACCCGGAGGAACGGCCGTCAGTCCTCCCGCGATACGCTCACGGAGCTGCGCCGAAAATCGTTCGGCCCGAAACTGGTGAGGAAGCTGACATCGGCGGCATCGCGCCCGACGCCGATCTTCACCGTCTCCGCCGGATCGGCCATTCCGGTGGCATCGACCAATTGCCATGTCCCGCCGCCTTCGGTCTCGGGATCGCTCAAAAACACTTCGGCGATGGCGTGAAAATCCGGCGGTTCCACGCCCGGCGCATAGCAGGCGACATAGCGCGCCGGGATGGTGCTGGCGCGCGCCAGCGTCACCAGCACATGCGCGTAGTCGCGACATATCCCACGCCGCTCCACGAAGCTGTCGAGCGCATCGGTGCGTGCGTCGCTGACGCCGGATTGATAAGTGAAATGGCTTTCGATCCACTCCTTGATCGCCGCGATCCGCGCGCCCCCGGTCGTTCCGCCGAATTCCGCCTCGACAAAGGGCTGGAACTTGTCGGCGGGGCAATAGCGGGAATCGAACAGATACTGGACCGCTTCGCCCGGCATGTCGTGGGGCAGGATCGGCTGGAGCGTTTCGAGCGCGGCCAATTGGCGGATCGGGCGGACCCTGGCGCGATAATCGACCTCGAAATCCCCTTGGGCGCGCAGCCATATCCGGGTGCCGATATCGTCCTGTGCGGGGACATGCGCGCAATGCTCGGCCTCGGTCATGTCGAGCGAACTCGAGAGGATTTCGTGCTCGGGAATATCCGCCGCTTCGAACTGCAGGAGGACATCTGTCGGCTTGTCGAGCGAGAAGGCGAAGCGGGTGTGGATGGAAATGGTCACGCTTGGGTTACGCGTGAGGAAGCAGGCGGTTTCGTTATGCGCCCGAAAGATCGCCTGAAAGATGAAGGACGATTTCGCGAGAGTGGGGACGCGCGCGGTGTTCGACCAGGAAAACGCCCTGCCACGTGCCAAGCGCGGGGGTGCCGGCGATCACCGGAATGGCGAGCGAAACGCCCGTCAGCGCTGCCTTCAGATGGGCGGGCATATCGTCCGGGCCCTCCTCGTCGTGCTCGTAATCGCCCCCTTCGGGCGCGATCCTGTCGAGCCACGCCAGAAGATCGCGCTGGACCGCCTCGGCGGCGTTTTCGTTTATCGTCAGGCTGGCGGAGGTATGGCGGCAGAATACTGTCAGCAGCCCGGTCGAAATCCCCGTTCGGCCGACCCAGCCGGTGATGCGGCGGGTCAGGTCGATCATCCCGCGACCGGTGGTTTCGACGGTGAGCGTGTGGGTGTGGTGGGGCATCCTCGATCCTCTCCGTCTAACTTTGCGCAAACGCGCCACCCGCGGCAGCGGCGGGGATGATGTGCTCGGCGAGAAGCGCGCGCAGGGCCCCGATATGATCGCTCCCCCGCTCGACATCGATGTCCGACGTCATGACGACCGTCAGCGCCAGATCGGGGACCACGAACACCATCTGTCCGCCATAACCCCAACCGTAATTGACGGTATAGCCACCCGCCTGGCTCAGGAACCAATTGTAGCCATAGGCCTCTCCGCTCCACGGCGAGCGGGTGCGCGGGGTCCAGCTTTGCTCGACCCAGGCGGCGGGCACGATCTGCTCGCCGTCGATCCTGCCGCCCAGGCGGTAAAGCTCGCCGAACCGCGCCAGATCGCGCGGGGTAAGGCGCATGTCGTTGCCGCCGAAATAGATGCCCTGCGGGTCTGTAGGCCATTCGGGGATCGCGATGCCCAGCGGCTCGCCTAGCCATTCGCGTGCGAGCTCGAGCGTGGAGCGGCCCGAGGCGCGCGTCAGCATGGCGGAGAGCAGATGGCTGCTTCCGGTCGAATAGAGCATCTGCCCGCCCGGATCGGCGACGAAGGGGCGGGACAGCGCATCGCGCACCCAATTGTCGCTCGACACCCAGGCGCCGTAATTCGCGCCCGACGTCCGCTCCAGCCCGGCCTGCATCGACAGGAGATGTCCGACGGTAAGGTCGTTGATGCGCGGATCGGAATTGGCGGCGGCTTCGGGACCGAGCACGTCCGCGACCCGCTGGTCCACACCTTCGAGCACGCCGCGTTCGATCGCGATGCCGACGAGTGCGGAGAGGACGGATTTGGATGCGGACTTGATATTGACCGCCCGCGTCAAAGGCGGCCCGTCGTTGAACGTGCTTTCATAGAGGATCGCGCCGTCACGCATCACGACCATCGCGTTGAGCGGAGCAAGGCTTCGGGCCTCGGCGATGGCGGCTTCCATCCGGGCGGGATCGAGGCCGGTGGTCGCGGGGCTCGTCTGGACGCTCGCGCTATCGTCCTGGCGGGCAGGCGCAGAAGCGGTCCCGCAGGCGGCGAGGACAGCGAGGAACAGGGCGGAAAAAGGCTTCATCATGGCGCGCATTAGGCGAGGAACGCCTGACCGCGCCTGAACGGTCCCGCCGGGTCTAGCGCGCGGCGGAGTTAGGCACGCCGAACAGATCGTGGGCGTCGGCATCCTCGATCGTTGCATCGAGGATGTCGCCGGGCGCGACATCCGGTCCAACATCGCGCAGGAAGACCTGCCCGTCGATCTCGGGCGCATCGGCCTGGCTGCGGCCGGTGGCGCCGATATCGCCATCCTCGTCCGGCGCGCCGACTTCGTCGATGATCACCTTGAGATTTCTGCCGATTTTCGCCTGAAGCTTGGCGGTCGAGATGCGCTCGGTCACTTCCATCAGGCGGGCGTAGCGCTCTTCCTTGATCGCTTCGGGCACCTGATCGGGCAAGGCGTTCGCCTGCGCGCCTTCGACCGGTTCGAAGCGGAAGCCGCCGACTCGGTCGAGCTGCGCTTCTTCGAGCCAGTCGAGCAGGTAGCGGAAATCGTCCTCGGTCTCGCCGGGGAAACCGACCACGAAGCTCGACCGGATCGCGATGTCGGGGCGGATCTCGCGCCAGTTCTTCAATCTTTCCAGCACCTTAGCCTCGTTCGCCGGGCGCTTCATGCGCTTGAGGACGGAGGGTGCGGCATGCTGAAACGGAATGTCGAGATAGGGGGTCAGCAATCCCTCGGCCATCAGCGGGATGACCTGATCGACATGGGGGTAGGGGTAGACGTAATGCAGCCGCACCCAGGGCGGAGCGCCGTCTGCAGTGCGCAAGCCGCCCAGTTCGCGGGCGAGATCGGTCATGTGGGCGCGGACCTCGCGGCCTTTCCAGTCGCGCGCCTCGTGCCGCGTATCGACGCCGTAGGCGCTGGTGTCCTGGCTGATCACCAGCAGCTCTTTCGTCCCCGCCGCGACCAGCTTTTCCGCCTCGCGCAGCACCGCGTCCACGCGCCGGCTGGCGAGCTTCCCACGCAGATCGGGGATGATGCAGAAGGCGCAGGAGTGATTGCAACCCTCTGAAATCTTGAGGTAACTATAGTGGCGCGGCGTTAATTTCACGTCCGGTTGGGGGATCAGGTCGACGAAAGGCCCCTGCGATGGCGGTGCAAAGGTGTGCACCGCGTCCACAACCTGCTCGTATTGATGCGCGCCCGTCACCGCGAGGACCTGCGGATGCGCGGCGCGGATGGCGTCGGCCTCTTCGCCCATGCATCCGGTCACGATCACCCGGCCGTTTTCCGCGATCGCCTCGCCGATGGCTTGGAGGCTTTCCTCCTTCGCGCTGTCGAGGAAACCGCAGGTGTTGACGAGCACCACGTCGGCGCCCGCGTAATCCGGGCTCATCGCATAGCCGTCGGCGCGCAGGCGGGTGAGGATGCGTTCGCTGTCGACCAGCGCTTTGGGGCAGCCGAGCGAGACCATGCCGACCTTCTTCTGGTCGGGAATCGATGACGGGGATGTGGTGGTCATAGAGAAATCCGGGGGGTGTTCGGCGCGCCCCTACACGCAAAACCCCTGCTGCGCCACCATGCGCCGGTCAGTCGGCGCCGTCGCCTTTCTCTTCCCCGCTCACGGTCGGGACGATCTCGACGATGACGTCGCCGGTCTGGAGCGCCTGGCATTCGGTTTCCCAGAAGCCCAACGCCTCGCCGTTGCGATAGACGCGTAGGCCGCGCCCCCCGCTCGACAATTCGCCGATCGACTTGCCGCATTCCGCCTCGGTGACCTCGCGCTCGATCAGCTGGACCCGGCCCGACACACTGGCGAGGTCGGCGAGATATTCCGCGATATGCGCGCCCTTGGCGCTGCCCGCCAACAGGAGCCCGGTGAACTTGACCGGATTGATGACGTTGTTCGCCCCGGCCTGCCGCGCGAGCGATTCGTTGTCGTCGGCGCGCACCACCACGCTGATGGGGACATGCGGGGCGAGGGCGCGCACGGTCAGGACGATCAGGATCGAGGTGTCGTCGCGTCCGGCCGACACGAGCACGTTCTGCGCCTGGTCGATATGGACCGCCTTCAGAGTCTCGTCGCGCGTCGCGTCCGCCGCCATGACGTTGCAGCCGAGCCGTTCGGCATCGTGCAGCCGTTCCTCGCTGGGGTCGATCACGACGATGCAACTGGGGTCGGTCCCGCGTTCGATCAGTTCGTCGACCGATTGCGAGCCTGAAATGCCGAAGCCCAGCACCACGATATGTTGCGACAATTGCTCCTGGATGCGGGCCATGCGCCATTTCTCCCAGCTGCGCTTGATGATGAAATTGTAGGCGGTGCCCACGAAGATGAAGAACACGGCGAAGCGGATCGGGGTCACGATCACCGCTTCGACCAGCCGCGCCCGGTCCGAAATCGGCGCGATATCGCCGAAGCCGGTGGTGGTGATCGAGATCATGGTGAAATAGATCACGTCGAGGAAGCTGACCTCGCCGTCGAGATTGTCGACCAGCCCTTCCCGGTCCCACCAGTGGATCATGACCACGATAAAGATGAGAAACAGCGCCAGGCCGAGGCGGATGCCGAGATCGCCCCAGACCGGGATCTTCACCGCCCGCCGCAGCGGCTGGTGGCGCGGGCCGCGATAGGACCGCGACTTCGCCTGCGGCGCGATGGTGTCGACCTGCTTCTCGCGGCTCATTACGCGAACCGATCCGCCAGTGCGCCGAGCGAGGCGTGGTGCGTCAGATCGAGCTGGAGCGGGGTGACGGCGATATAGCCCTCGTCGATTGCTTCGAGATCGGTCCCGTGGTCGAGCGTGTGTTCGATCGCCTCGAGGCCGAACCAGTAATACTGGAACCCACGCGGATCGCGCCCTTCGACCACGGTGCCGCGCGAATAATCGTGAAAGCCCTGCCGCACCGCGCGGATGCCCTTGATCCGGTCCGGGGCGAGGGCGGGGAAATTGACATTGACCAGCGTGCGGTCGGGCAGGGGCGTGTCGAGCAGGGGGGCGAGCACCTTGGTCCCCCAGGCGCGCGCGGCGGCGAAGTAGTCTTCGCGCGATCCGTCCTCGCGCCCCCTGACCGGGCCCATGACCTGGCTCATCGCGATCGAGCGCACGCCAGCCAACGCCCCTTCGATGGCGGCGGAGACGGTGCCCGAATAGGTGATGTCGTCGCCCAGATTGGCCCCGCGATTGACACCGGACAGGATCAGGTCGGGCGTCCCGTCGATCACCTTGCGCAACCCCATCGTGACCGAATCGGTGGGCGTTCCCGTGACGGAGAAGCGCCGCTCGCCATATTGGCGCAGGCGCACGGGCCGCGTCAGCGTGAGCGCATGGCCCATGCCGGACTGTTCCTCGTCCGGGGCGCAGATCCAGATATCGTCGCTGAACTCGCGCGCGATCGCTTCCAGCACTTCGAGGCCGGGGGCGTGGATGCCGTCATCATTGGTGAGGAGGATCTTCATTATGTCCGCGCCTCCAATCGCGATACCCCGCCCATATAGGACAGCAGCGCTTCTGGGACGACCACGCTGCCATCTTCTTCCTGACAATTTTCCAAGACCGCCACCAGCGTGCGCCCGACCGCGAGGCCCGATCCGTTGAGCGTGTGGACGAATTCGGTCTTCTTCGATCCTTCCGGACGGTAGCGGGTGTTCATCCGGCGCGCCTGGAAATCGCCGGTGTTGGAGCACGAGCTGATTTCGCGCCAGGCGTTCTGGCCGGGCAGCCACACTTCGAGATCGAAGGTCTTCTTCGCGCCGAAGCCCATATCTCCGGTGCAGAGCAACATGCGTCGATAGGGGAGGCCCAGCGCTTCAAGAATCCCTTCGGCACAGCGCGTCATCCGCTCGTGTTCGGCCTCGCTGTCTTCCGGGCGGCAGATGCTGACCAGCTCGACCTTTTCGAACTGGTGCTGGCGGATGAAACCGCGCGTATCGCGCCCCGCCGATCCGGCTTCGGACCGGAAACAGAGCGTATGGGCCGTCATGCGGATCGGCTCCGCAAGATCGTCGAGGATTTCGCCTGCGACCGAATAGGTAAGGGGGACCTCGGAAGTCGGGACGAGCCAGCGATCGTCCGTCGTGCGGAAACTGTCCTCGGCAAACTTGGGCAGCTTGTCGGTCCCGTACATCGCATCGTCGTTGACCAGCACCGGCGGATTGCATTCGGTGTAGCCGTTCTCGCGCGTCTGCCGGTCGAGCATGAACTGCGCCAGCGCGCG
The DNA here is from genome assembly GCA_009993605.1 of Erythrobacter sp. GTDB lineage: Bacteria > Pseudomonadota > Alphaproteobacteria > Sphingomonadales > Sphingomonadaceae > Qipengyuania. Next base: position 166,714 of record JAACTB010000009.1, on the reverse strand, counting down.
GTGGAGCCGCGCCATGTCGCCGCGCAGGAAGGTGAAGCGCGCGCCGGACAGCTTTGTGCCGGTCTCGAAATCCATGCCGAGCGCCGGGCCGAGATCGGCGTGCTCCTTGGGCTCGAAGGTGAATTCGCGCCGGTCGCCCCATTGCGACACTTCGACATTTCCGTCCTCGTCCTCGCCATCCGGCACGTCATCGGCGGGAAGGTTGGGGAGGCGCGCGAGCAGGTCGGTCAGCTCGCTCGCGAGCGAGCGGTCCTGCTCCTCCATTTCCGGCATGCGCTGCTTGATTTCGGCGACTTCGGCCTTGAGCGCTTCGGCCTTTGCCGTATCGCCCTGACCCATCGCCTGGCCGATCGCTTTCGAGGCATCGTTGCGGCGGCTCTGCGCCTGCTGAAGCGCGGTCGTCACCTCGCGGCGGCGCGCGTCGAGAGCGAGGATCGTGTCGGCCTGCGGTTCCGCTCCGCGACGGGCCAGCCCCGCGTCGAAAGCGCCGGGGTTCTTACGGATAAAGGCGATATCGTGCATGGCGTTTGCCTATGCCCGCTCGCTTTTGCCTTGGCCAGTCCCCAGGGTGAGAGGGCGCGCGAGAGGGGCGCTCAAGGGGATGGGGCACCACGGCTCGCCCCAAGCATTGACCCCCCGATACGACAGGCGGCGACAGGGTCGCGGTCGCCAGATTGGATAGGACGGACTTGCAAGCCACATCGAAACCGGTTCCCGCCACGCCGCCGCGGCGGACGCGCTTCATCGACGGGCTGAATGTGGCAGTGAGGCTGGGGCACCGGACCGGCCTACTGGACAAGCCCAAGCTCGAAAAAACCGCGCTGCTCGATCACGCCCGCCATGCCACGGGGCTCGAGGATTTCGGCGATCCGTGGTTCGAACGGCCGCTGGAGGTTCTGCTCGAATCGGTCGCGAGAGAAGCGCGGCTCAATCCGGCGGGCGAGCTGGCGGCGGAAAAGCAATTCCACCACGTCCTGCGCGATCGGCTGCTGACCCAGTGGTGGTTCGCGCGTCACCCTGAAATTCTCGCCCGGCCCTTGCGGCGCCCGGTCGTCATCGTCGGCCCGATGCGCTCGGGCACCACGCGCCTCCACCGCCTGCTCGCCGCCGACCAGCGCTTTTCGCATATGCGCAGTTTCGAAACGATCAGCCCGGTGCCGCGCCCTGAATTCGAGGAGGTGCTGAGGGGCGAAAAGGAGGATTTCCGTCCCGTTCTCGCCAGCCGCATCATGAAGGTGGCGCGCCTCGCCAATCCGCGGACCCTGTCGATCCATCCGACCGGCCCGTACGAGCCCGAAGAGGAACTCGGCCTGCTGGTCGCCAGCTTCTGGGGCATGAAGCACGAGGCGCAGTGGCACGTGCCGAGCTATGGCCGCTGGTGCGAGAGCGAGGATGCAACGCCCGCCTATCGCCACATGGCGGACCTCCTCAGGCTGATCGGCTGGTCGCAGCAGGTCTCCAGCATCCGGCCCTGGATCCTCAAGACCCCTCAGCACATGCTCGATCTGCCCGCGCTGCTCAGAGTGTTCCCGGATGCGCGCCTGATCTTCACGCACCGCGATCCGCAGGCGATCGTCGGCAGCGCCGCCTCGCTGGCGTGGAACCAGACCATCATCTATTCCGACCACGTCGATCCGAAGACGATCGGCGAGGAATGGCTGCGCAAGACGCGGCTCGAGATCGAGCGGATGCAGGCCGCCCGCGCCATGATCCCGGCCCATCGCATGATCGACGTCCAGTACGAGGAGATGGATGCCGACTGGCGCGGCACGATGGAGCGGATTTACCGCTTCCTCGATCTCGACATGGCGCCTGCAATTGCGGGAATGGAGGATTTCGTCGAGCGGTCGCAGCGGCTGAAGCGTCGCCCGCATCGCTACAGCCTGGAACAGTTCGGCCTCACCGAAGAGCGGGTGCACGAAGAGTTGGGCGATTACGTGCGCCGCTTCGCAGTGCCGCGCGAAGGCCGGGCGGCGGTGGGCTGATCCTCGCCCGCTGGGAAAGGATCGAACGCGGCCTCGCTCCCGTCCCGGGCGGCTTGCCACAGGAACCCGACTGCCGATCCCCCGTTCGTCCTTCGAAGGAGATTTGATATGATCGGCAAGATTATCGGTGCATTCGTCGGCGACAAGCTGGCCAAGCAAACGAGCGGCATGGGCGGAGCCACCGGCGCCGCACTCGGCGTGGCGGCGACCTCGCTCATCGCGCGGCTGAGCCTCCCAAGCATGCTGGCGATCCTGGCCGGAGGCTATGCTGCCAAGCGCTTTTCCGAGCGGAGTGATGCAACGCCCAATCGCGCGAAAATGCCCTGAATGCCAACGGGCTAGGTCCGGCGCTGTAACCAGCGATGGAATGACAAAGGCGCGGCCCCAATTGCGGGCCGCGCCTTTTTCGTTTCCGTTCCGCAATCGAGAAGGCGGATCGGTTCCCGCCCGGTTCCCATGCGACCAACCACCAGTCGGCGCTAGGCCAGCGATGGCGGACGGCCGCGCTCTGGCTCGAGCTGCTGGAGACTGACGGTGTGATATTAAAACCCTCGCGCGCCTGCGTTGGTGGCGAACGCGTCATTCCAGCCAGTCATCCACCGCGCCAAGCCGTGAAGTCGTTACCTTGAACGGAGATTAGCTGAGACGGTGGTGGTGCCGCTTACGTGACTCGAACACGTGACCCCATCATTACGAATGATGTGCTCTACCAACTGAGCTAAAGCGGCATTCCGGTCCGGCGTCTGCCGGGAAAATCTGTCAGAATGCAGGAAGACCCGCGCAATCGACCGTTGAAAACAAACGATATTTGCTTATACGCGGTATCGCTTGTTGCAGCAACGCCCGCGCAAATCAACGGTTTTTGCATCATAGACCGCGCAATAGGAAATAATTGTTATTATTCAGTGACCTGTAAAGGGGCATCGTAGGTATTTGATCGTCTTCCTAATGCCTGTTGCAACAAGACAAAACCCGTCTTTGAGATTGGCCGTGCGTTTCAGATCAGCGCTTCGTAATCACCCGTGATAGCAAGCGGGCATCCACGATATCCCTGTCGTTTAAGTGATGCCGAACCTTGCGAAGATACTCGCTCGTTTGGCGGAGGCGCTTTTCCTTCGCCTCGAAGTTTCGCGCGGGCAGCGGTGCGAAGCCATGTTTTTGCGGCAGGACAATCGCGAGGTTCTCGAACGCTTTATTCAAGGCAGCGCCCCCGATTTTTGCAATCCAACGGTGTCGGATGCCTAGGCGCACAAATGCTGCTTGTAGTTTCAGGTAACGGAAAGAAGGACCATCTTTCCGTTCTCGTTGCGATGCCTCGGCTTTTTCTCCCCATGTGGAAAGTAACTGACCGATGATGACGCCTACCGCCAACCAGAATGGCCAGAGAAAGAATGGGTCGAACAGCCGATCGATCAGCAGGGCCAGCCGTTGGTGTATGATCCATAGGAGCTGGTCGGCTCCCGTCTTCTCGGCGACTGTTTCGACGTTCGATGATGTGAGGGCAGTCAGCAGAGTGGTCACGATGACAGCCCCTGACGCTGTATAACCAGCGGTCTTCTTTTTATTCGACATGCCTGTACCATGGCAGTTTCTCCTTGCGTTTGAGTTGATGATGTCGAGCCGGTGATCGGGCGACCGCCTGCCTATTGGCGGAAGGCTGTTCGAGGCTGGCTGACGGATGTTGAGGTATGCTCGCGTCGTCGCGAAAGTCGCCGTTTAAGGGACGATGTTTCGCATTGGTTCGCGGATAACCGGATCTCAGCGACTACGAGAGCGGTTACCAGCGATGACGCCAGGTCAAGCCAGCGTCTTAAGAATGCTTTTTTTGGATTGGCGGCTGAATCTGTTAGCGGTCAGCTTCGCTTCAACGATATGTTTGGCGCTCAGATGTGGTAGGATGCGCCGGAGGTATTCCCTGGTCTGCAGAAGTTCCTCGCTACCCCGGTTAAAGTTTTCGGCGGGCAATCTCGGGAACCCGTGCACTTCCGGTAGTGTTTGGCCAAGGCTTTCGAGGCTCGCGGAAATATCCGCGAAGAGCCGCTCGAACCTGGGATACTTGATTCCGAACCTTACGATGCGCGCTTGCATGCGAAGATACCAGAACGGGGGACCTCCGACCTTTCCCCGCGCCCTGTCTTCGAGCTTGCGTCCATAGCCGTAGAGGATCCCACCGACGATTCCGCCGAGCGAGAACCAGAACAGCCATGCGCCAGCTGGATCGAATGCGACGTTGGCGAGACGTCCGAGGAAGGCCAGTATCGAAGACAGTATGCCATAGAGGCCAGTCTCCTTGGCAGTTTGGCTCACATTCGCGGCGGCCAACAATGACAACCGGCCGGTCACGATACCAGCTCCGAATACAGGCGATAGAAGGCGGATTCGTATTTGAATTGCATGATGTGTTCTCCTTAATATCACGTGGTCGATTACTTTGACGTCTTCGCTTGGCTCTGCTCACGCGGAGATGTCCGGTTCCCGCTCGCGGCCCATGTTCTGCTGGGATTTTCAGAGCGGATCATCGGGTGCTTTAAGAAGGTGAGCTGCCATCATCGCTGTTCGCGAAAGGCAGTGTCGTCTGCGACGCCTGCATCTCGTGAACACGCACAACGAAGCGCATTGTCCGATTGCGCGGCCAGCCGCCCCGCACCGCCTCGTGGATGTTGGCGCTGCGCATGATGCGTGCCACCCGTGCGGGGTGAACCCCGAGATGCTCGGCGACTTCGGCTGTCGCGACGATCTTGGCGGCAAGGTCCAGAATGGAGCTTCGATCGAAGAAACGCGGGTTCCTGCCTTTGCTTTCCAGGTGACTCAGGATCGACAAGCTTGACGCTGCGCAGTTCAGGATTTCGAGCGCGTCGGTCTGACACAGCCGCTTTGACGCGAACTTCCGCTTACCGTCATTATTGATGAACCTGGGTAGTGTCCTAACATCGAAGTCCTCGCCGAGCACCACCCGATCAAAAATGGGATCTTCACCCTTGAGCACGCCAAATTTAACCTTACCGCCGAGCATGGCGCTGACCAATTCGCTCCAGGGCTTAGCCCTTCCCGAAACCTTTCGCATGGCCTGATTGATGGAGACACCATCCGTCATTCTATCGTCGGCCGCATCGGCGAGTTCCTCTTCGAACTCCGTAACATCCTTTTGTAGGAAGGCGGGTTCGAAGCCGCCAGCGGAGATCGCACTGACAGGGACCGTTCCCTGGTCACACAGCTGCTCCATGCCGTAGCGCGGAATGCCTAGACGGTAGGCGACGGCACCAAGTTCGAGCCGCTCACGCCACTTCGCCGCGATGGTTTGAAGTTCTGACACGTCGAATGCTGGAAGGACACGCCCGCCATGTGGCCGCACATATCGCGTAACCAGTCCGGCGGACCAGATCGCCTCGAGTGTCTCCACCGACAGGCGCGCTAATGCGGTGGCTTCCCGTATGCCTATCGCAGCGCCGGAATTCATTCTTGGACGCTGCTGGAAACCAGCCCATTTTCCAGCTCCCAAACCCTTCCCCTCGCGCACCACTCCCAAAGCGCAGTAATCCTTCTGCAGTTTCACCAGCAGGGCGCTATCCTCCGCGAGGTCGAACTCCGCCCTCTCGATTGCGTATGGCCACTGCGTCAAAATCGTGCAGGCGGCGACGAGCCGGTCGATCGAAGCATCGGTCCACACATCTTGGCCGCAATCATGTTCGGTCCTAGCCGGAACGCGGATGTTGTCCGCCAGCATATGTAGGACCCGGAAGAGGTCGGTCGTGTTGGCGTCCGTCAGGTTCGCCGGCAGGCATTCACGCCAATCATCGCGCCCATGCGTCTTGTCCGTCACCAGCCGGGAGATCAATTCGAGCTTTTGCCGGAGGGCGTCCGGAACACTGCCCGTCGTGATGCGGCTGAGCGGACGGCCGCATTCGTCGCATTGATCGGGATGGGAGCCGGTTCGGGTCCATCCCTGTGTGGTGACCTTGCCGGGCCGGCATGGGCACCTGCTGACAAGGATGTCCCAGCTCACCGGGCAGAATGGCAGCAACCTTAATTCCCAAGCTGCGAGATGGTGCCGGTCATGTTTGAAGAACGCCGGAGCGAAGCGGCGTTCGCGGGTCTCGATCCCGGTAAGGGGCACAGGCAGTCCGAAGAACGATCTCTCGCCCTTTCCAATCAGCGGATACATTCGCGCGCGAACGAGCCCCTCATCGACCCTGAGCGCTGCCGCCAGCCGCGCTGCGCTGACGTCGGGATGTTCGCTGAGCAGCGGCCGGTTGCGTGCAGGCGCGCCCACACTCTTCAGGACACGCCATGCGGTCTTGATACCGTTGCGCCGCAAGGTGTCAGCGGTCAGGCCTCTCAGCGATTCTCCACTCGCCGGTAGCGCTGAGCGCCTGAGGGACGGAAGCGCGTCCCCAGCCCCGCCCCCGGCCGTCTTCCTGACCGGCAGGTTCTCGTTGATCGTCGCGAGCGAGACCATGGGATCAGCCGTCCAACAGCGCCCAGATCGGATTGTCCGATGTGAAATCCAGTGCGATGGACCAGTCATCGACCGCCACCGCGATGTCGGTGAGGTCGATTTGGTCCCGATCGTCGTAGATGGCGACTTTCAGCGCGTGCTGGATAACGCACATCAGCTGGCCGATGGTCCCGCTGCAAGCCGTGCACAGGGCTTCTGCAACCTCTTCATCGCAAAGGCCGACTTCGCCGGTCGTTAGTTCGAGGCGCAGCATTTCGGCTTCGAGCTGACTTAGCATGTCGATCCAGGTCTCCCTGTCGTCGTCCTCATGCCAGACGAGCGGATCGAGGCTGCAAGGGGCTATGAGGCGGCTCACGAGTTCGCGGTCGCGCATTACGATGGCTTTCGCCTTTTCGGTGCCGAGCAGTGCGATTGAAAAACCGCCGGTGTCGACGAGCAGTTTGAGTTCGGCGGTGATAGCGGAACCGAAGCCGGATCCTTTCTCCGAATGCTGGGTCTCGTCCAGGATCACCAGGACGGTGCCCACATCGCTCAGTGTTTCGATCGTGCGGTGGCGCAGCGTCGTCGTGTCCTTGCTCGTCGGGAAGTCTTCGCCCGCGCCGGTCAGCATTGCTTCGTAGAATTGCAACGCACTGCCGCTGGAACCCAGCCGGACATTGAGCACCGGGATGGTGCCTTCCTCCGCATCCGCCATCATGAGCGCCTCGAGTTGCCCGGCCATGGTGCTTTTTCCGACGCCGGTCGGGCTGAACAACATGGTGATCGGCTTGCGCTTGACCTTGGGATCCTGCCCCATGACGAACATCTCGTGCAGGGTCAGCATGGCCTCGATCTGCGGCGCGATCGTCAAGCGGATCGTCTGGAAGGCGGCCTGCGCTCTTGCAGCCTTGGTCGCCTTCGACAGGATGCCGTTTTCGCGCATCTTGGTGAAGGCGTTCGCAATCGCGGGTGCGATGGTCACCTCCTCGGACTGGTCGCGGATTTCGCCAGTTTCCGCGTCGCCATTGCCCGCACCCCGCCTGAGCTTGAGGGCGGTGCCGATAGCCTTGTCCGCCGCCTCGTCGCCCGTTTTGGACTGCATGGCGACGGATTTGCCAGGCGCCGGCTTGGTTGACGCTTGTGCGGGTTTAGTTTCGTTGGTCATGCTCACTTGATGTCTCCGATCTTCAGCCTGTTGTATTTGCGCCTGGGGTTCTGTGTTGCGACCTTGCGCGGCTTCAAAGTGCGCGTGTGCGGGTCAGACCCATGTTTGCGGCCGGTGTCCTTCCTGACCTTCGCACGGTGCCTCTCGCCGTAGGAACGTGGTTTCGTCGGTTTCGTGGACGGCCGTGGTGTCCGAATGTGGGCATCCTTGCGGTGCCTCGTGGCCATGGAGCTGCTGGCGGTCGGCACGGTCTCGGCGAAGGGATGCTCATCCTCGTTCACCCCGGCGGCAGTATCAGGCCCACCGGTTTCGCTGTCCCCCCCATCGATTTCGTTGACCGCCCCTTTGGCTTCAGCATCCTCGCTTGCGGCCTCGATGGCGTCGTCATTGTCATTGAGCGATTCAGGTCCGTATTCGACGAAGCGCTTGAAGGACTTAGCGGTATGGTCGTGATCGAGCGCACGACCGAGCAGCTTGCGCCGTTTCATCGAAGATACTTCGGTGGTGTCCTCCATACTCTTGAAGAGGCGGCCCCTGACCGCTTTCTGCTGTTCATCGGTGATGAAATCCAAGCCTTCCTTTTTAGCCAGAACGGCACACTGGGTGTGGACGAACTCGGCCATGCCGTGCTTGTCGGGATTGCTGTTGATGAGCTTTTCCCACCGCTCATTGCCCTTTTCCGGAACCCACAGATTTGCGACGCCGATATTGTCGGGGTCGTATTTGACCCGGCCCAGCGCCTTCAGTTTCCTTTTGGGATTGCTGTCGCGACGTTCCTGTTTGGGTGAGACATCACCGGCAGACAGTTCGTGCATCCGCTCGAAAGCGGCTGCGATTTCACCCATCTTCTCGCATGTGTAGTGGCCGAACTTGAGGTCGATACCGGTGGCATAGACCGCTACATCCTGCTCTTCGTTGCCCAAGGCGATATCGAATTCGTCGATGTCTTCGATGACGTTGGGCGGGTTCTCCAGCGCGTGTTTGCGGAACATCTGCGCTGGTGCGCGTTTACCAAGGCTGTCACGCTTCTCCAGGTTGCGGGTGTGGCAGTAGCGGTCGAGGTGCTCGCGCGCCTCGCGAATGCCGATCATCTGCTGCGTGGTAGGATCGAAACCCCACCTGCGCATGAGCTCGATGTCGAACGTGCGTGCCGGAAGCATGCCGAAAAAAGTTGTCGCCGCCGTCCCCAGCTCGCGTTCTACTTTGCTTTTGTCGGTTGGTGTCTTGGACCCCATGTATTTGAGCGAGATGTAGGCGTCCGCGCATGCCGCTTCGACGTCGAAGGAATGCGCGAAGGCCGCATTGTCCGTATGCAGCCAAGTCGGCCGCATTCGGATGTCGCCAAGATATGGGCATATATCCAGCAAGTCTTCGGGAACCTCCTTGCCGAAGTTCGCATGGCGCACGGTCCGCAGGAACGAGTTCGACGAGGCGTGCTCGCCGGTTAGATCCCAGCCGACGTAGGCGGTGGTGGTTTTCTCGATCATTAGCGTAAAAACTGCCGTGCCAAGCCCGATGCCCGTCTCCTCATCTACGAGGAACCAAGCATTGCCAGGTGTGTCATCGATTTCGCACACCGCACCGAAAGGCGGACGTTCACCGAAGCCGCCGCCCCCGTATTTGGCCCGCTTGGCGCCCTGATTGACCGCCACACCGAACAGGTTCGCCGTCTTCTCGGAATTGTGATGCCGCCAGAAGGTGGTTGCATGGACCGCCCTGTAAGGTGTCGCTGGAACGTCGTATTTGGCGTCTTTCTCCGATGGGAACCACCGCCCGTCCGCGTCTTGCTCCAGGCGCTTTCGACCCAGCGGCCTGCCCGTATTTATGGCGTCGATGTCGTCGACGTATTTGTCGTGAATGGCCAAGATGTTCGGCTGTCCGCTGGTCGTCAGGGATTCCAGAAGCCGGTAGAGGTAGATCTCGGGCGGGTGCGGCAGCTTGTTCATGCGCGGCATCCTTCCGGTCATTGACATGAAATCGCGCGCCTTGCGTTTGCCTGGCGACCCGCGATCGTTGATCCAGTCGAGGACGGTCCGGCCCTTTGGGAGCCAGCCGTTCGCCGGTTGCAGTTTTTTGATCTTGGGATCCTTGATCGCCTGCCCGACCATGCGGTTCAGATCGGCTTCGGAATGGCTGTAATGGTGCTGGTGTTCGTCGTAATACCGCGTGATGGCCTCACGGAAGGGCGCCACTTTGTCCTTTTTTTTGACTTGGGCGGCCTGCAGCTGCATCTCGCGAGCGATGCGCCGTTGCTCCGACTGCCTGTTTGCCGACCTGATCCTGATTTGGTTCTTCGCGTGGAGCTTGTTCATCTCCTCGACTGTTGGCCGGCGGAAATGACCGTTCTCGCCTTTGACCATGAAGTCGCCGTAATTTGCGCCTGACGGGGCTCGGTAGAATACCTGCATGTCGGGATCGACCCGGCCGAAGATGTAATTGATGTGGTGGATACTGGTCTGATCACCAGATTGGGTGGCGTAGGAAAGTGCTCTACTCATTTGATCTTCTCCATGAGGCGGATTTGTGACCGCCCATCGTGTTGTGGGGTGGGGGTCAGGATCGCAGCCTCCCCGATCTGCGCGCCGAGATCAGCGAGGAGGTGCCCGTGGGCGATCATCGTCTGAACGATGACCTTGCCCGCGAGCGGGGCGTCAGGCGAAACCTTCGCCGTCAGATCTTGGAATGAGATGGCTTCGCGGGATTTGCGCAGTGACCGTGCGATGTCTAAGGCCGCGTCGGAGAGATCCTTTCCACGCCGCCCATAGATATTCATGATGTTGTGCTGTTTAGTGCGCGAGCCCATGATGTCGGGTGTGAACATCACATCGAACTCCCAGCCGATGCGGCGCGAGAACTCGTGCATTGCGGCGAATTTCTCGGCGAGCTCGACATCGATGTCCGCTAGCGAGCGCTTCACCTCGATCACCTTGATGGTGCCATCGAGGTATTGGACTAGGAAGTCGGGACGGTAGCTGAAGGCACTGGTGCCCATGTCGATGTGGAACTTGCCCGGATGCGCGATGAAGTCGATGACGTTGCCGGCGATCTCGTTCGTCATTTCGAGCCATTGCTCGCCCGTGCCCTCCCCAAAATGCGTCATGCCCGTCTTTTTGGAGATGGACTTGGTGCGCGAATGGGACTGCGCGCGGTTGATGACGGGATTCGATTTGCCGCCGTGGTTGTAGACCTCGATCCTACCAAGCAGGGGTGCATTGGCGAGCGGCCCGCCCGGCAGCGATCCTACCACGGGTTCCGCCGGAATAAGGCGGGACCGGCTCGCGCGTTGTCCGGGGTCGCTGCGCTCGGGCATGAGGAAGCGATCGGCCAGGCTGCCTGTGATGGCGGCCATCAGCCCAATGCCTTTTTCGTATTGACGCGCCATCTGCTCGTGCGATGATGCGGGGAACCATGACGGACTTGCCGAACATTATTCGACCACGTGTCATTCCGCCTGCGAGGCATTGATCCAAAAGTTTTCATTATTTGCTCGTATTTTGCATTTAAGATTGGACTTAACTAGACCCACAGCGGCAGTTCGCAAGCAGAAAAGTCCAATCTTAAATAAAATATCCGAACCGTTTGAAATTGTGTGTCTTCCGTGTCACAGGCACCTTCGATGAACGATGAGGCCATTCCTGCGGTTCTTACCCGTGCGTTGGGTGATCCCCTTCCAGAGGGGGATGCGGTTGCGTGGGCTGCGTTGAGCCCAGCGCAGAAACTCCGCGCGACCAACCGCCTTACCGCGCTCGAGCGATGGCATGGCGACCGTAAGGGTTGGACGGTCGACGATGCGGCGAACGCTGCGTCGATGGGGAAGAACCACTTCTATTCCCTGGCTGCCAAGTGGGAGGATGTGGAATCACGTTCGCTCGGCGTGCTGGGTGTGCAGGCGCGGGCGCCCCGCCGCAGGAAGAGCAGGCACGATAAGGTTCTGGACCGCGTGAGGTCGCTCGCCGACCAGATCGTCGGGAAGGAACCGGAGGAGCAGGCCGATCGGCCGCCAGTCAGTTCGGTCATGCAGGAGATCGAGGCATCATGGACAAAAGCGGATGGCAAGCTGCCCGGCGCGGCTACTTTGAGGGGCGTGGTCACCGAAGCCCGGCGCCGCCGCGATATGAAAAGTCGCATCGGCGGCGATCTGGGTTTTGACATCTGTGCGCTCGACATTCCCGATGCTGGTGGGCAGCCGCACGTCGCCTATTTCTGCGTGGATCGCGGCACGGGTTACGTCCATGGCTTCCGGATCGACAGCGTTGCCGACAGTGTGAGCGGCCATGAGCTGTTAGCCGCGCGTATCCTGGCATCCTACACTGAAAGCGAAGGTGCTAAGCTTCCTTGGGTAGATAGGACCCGGAATGTGGAGATCGTGCTAGGCGAGGACCGAGTTGAAGCTCGCGCCTGGGAAACGCGATTGAAGTCGGTGGTGTCGAAAGCGGGCAAGGCAGGCCCCCAAAAGGTCCATGTGCAAGCAACGCATAAGCCGCGCCGTTTCGGCGGCTACCTGCGCGAAAGCGTGGGGACCCGAATTGGGCGCATAAACCTCCTGCCGGCGCGCACAGTCCTTAAGCCCGGCGCTCCTCCGCCGACGCCGATGGCGGGAGCTGGGTATTCTGTGGCGGAAGCCGAGATGCGCGTCGAGTTGGAGGTTGCCGATCATAACGAGGCCATACTGGGCCAACTGCCGGGGGACGCTGCGCGCATCGTCGTTCCAGCACATGTCCGTGCCGTTTTTTCGATGATCGCGACCACCAAGTGAACTTGCAATCGTCCTTGGTAATGCTTCAAGCGAGAGGCTAGGTTTGGTCCGCCCTTTCGACGAACCGATTGTGCGCCGTGACGGCGTATTCAATGGCGGTCATCGCGTCCTCTTTGTCGAGGGGTTCGTCGAGCTGGCTGGTGAGCAACCGTGACGCATCAATTCGGGGCATACGAAAGGTGAGCCCGATGGTGTCGATGGTTGGCCCGATCATCCGGATGAAACGGGCGTTCGCATCGTCTGATATGACGATATCGTCGTGATGTGTGCGCTTATTTGGATCGCCAGCGTCGTCACGGGTGATCGTGATTGGTCGGTCATCGGGACGCAGGTCGCCAAGATCGGTGAGCAATGGCGGCCTGCCTAGTCGCAGATCGCTGTTCCAGTCGATTATCCGCCGCTCAGGGAGCTCAAGCGCAATCAGCAGTTCCGGCCGGAACATCGTCGAAGTATCATCGCCGTTCTGGATGGGCAGATCCGCCCATGCCCTGCCGATAATGATCTCCTGATCGGCTCCGGGCACGCAGCGCTGGAACCGCCTAGCTTCACCTACGGCCTTCCAGATCGTGCTGTTGGAGGGGCGGTCCAGCGACTTGCGATCGCATTCGGTCCAGACCGTATTGGTTATGACGGCGGGGACTTCGCTGGGACCGTGCAACCGTATGGCGTTTCCAATGATGTCGAGCACGTCCTGCGCGAGACCATCGCTGCGATGGGAGCGGGTCTTCTCTGGCGCGCCTGCGCCATTGAGCAGTGCGGGTTTCTTGTGGAGCCGCCATGAGCGCACCAGACGTTTGAACTGGTTGACGCTGAGCCCGAGCTCGTCGGCGGCGTCTTCGCGGTCCTTGGCGGTCGGTCTGCCAAGCGCGCCGTATCGCTGCAGCGTAGCAACGCGCTTGCGCATTTCCTTCCATCGCATGGGCGCGACGCCGCGCATCGTTATGTCTTCCATCATCATCTCCTTTGGTTTGAATGTTTGAGGTAGGTTCGTTGAACCTGAGGATTGCTCATGCTCTCAGCGCTTGCTGGCGGTCAGCGTGATCGAAATTGCCGTTACGAAGCCATCCATTGCCTTGGGTGAAATGATCGCCCGCAATACGTCGTCATCCAGACCGGGGAGGCTCAACTGTTCCGGTAGGTGATCGGTTCAATAATGGTCGCTGTGGTTACGGTCAGGCGTTGCTGCCGACCGGAAAGGCTTTTTTTATTGCCTCGGGTTACCGTCCGAGCCTCTCGACAATTCTAATTTAACCCGAACGGGTTATTCGGAAGCTATGGAAATGGGGCGAGAAGATTTGGACACCATCGGAACCTGCCGGGCCAGCGGCATCGTGCGCGGCACGACAACATCCGGCGCTCCTCTTGATCGGATCTATTTCTGCGACGCGGGTTGCCGTCCGAATCCGGGCACCCAGTTGCCCATAGCCTGGTCCGGAAGCCAATTTTTGCGCACCTTCGCCCGTAAGGGCACGAACCACCTAGCCGTCTATTCGGCGCTGGAACTGATCTTCAGGAATGCGCTCGCCGCGAACCATCGGAACATCGCCATTTGTCTGACTTCCCCGATGGTATTCGAACAATTAAGGAGTGGTGGCCATTGTGAAGAACGGACACTCAAACGACTGCTGAATAGGGCGCTACTGCATGCGAACATGGTGGGCTCGGTGCACTTGGCATTGGTTGAAGCGCCATTCCACTTAGGCGCCGGTTCCTTCGAAACGAAGCAGGATCTTCGTGATCATGCTGCTACATTGTTCGGGTATGCTCAGCGGTCCCGATGATCCAGTCGTTGGTTCCTCGCGGAACCAATACCAATCCGAGCTCAAGTGTGCCTTCGTCGATTATTGGTAACGCGACCGTTTCCACCCATTCACCCTGACCGTTTGAAGTGCAATTTTCTTCGCCAGAGATGACAAGAGCGTGAGCGATGATGTCCGCCATTGTGAGGGGCGCTTGTGATGGGCAAACGATTTCGCCGCCATAGAGACCCTCACCTAGAACCAGTTGGCCATTAGAGCCGCGCGCCACGACTTCAAATCGCGTGTATCGCGCGTGACGGAAGTCTCCGGGCACACGAAGCCCTGGAACGAGCGTCAGTGCTTCGGCGACCTTCATATTGCCCATACCTCGCAGATTTGGTGCGAAAACCGCGACGCGTGCCGGGTCATGCCGTTCGGCGACTAAAGCGGCTTCTGCTATGGCATTCTCACACATTGTCAGCATGGCGTTACCAATCTTACTCATTTCTATTTTCCTTCAGTCTGTTGCATTCGCACATCCAATTTCATTCAGAGTATCATTCCCGTTATAATCCTCAGGAGAATGCCCACGGGGCTCCTGAACCGCACTGATCGGCAGACGTTGCGGAATTTCTGCTAGATGCGGGCGATCGCATGAGTCGCGGCCAGGCTAAGCGCGCGGCGGACACTGTAAGTTTCGAAGCACCGCCTTATTCTACGCGCCCCCATCCGGTCGCATCGCCAGTTCGTGGCCGCCAAGGCGGGCATTTTTTCCACGTTAGTCGAGACAAGCCTTCCGATTGTCTCTCCTTTGTCATTGGGTTAGCCCAGCATGCAAAAAAGGGGTGGGGGAGATTGATGGAATGCTGAATGGAATGGTCGTAGCGGGCACCGCCACTTACTCTTCGGAGGGTGAGCGATTTGATGGGCTCAAGCAGGTGAATTTCGTTTACGGTTCCAACGGGTCCGGCAAGACGACCATCAGTCGTGCATTGGCCAGCCCTCCAGCACATCCGTCGTGCCGTTTCGAATGGCGAGGTGGCCAGAATCTCGAGCCACTGGTCTACAACAGTGATTTCACGGCCGGGAATTTCGCTGAAGCGACTACACCCGGCATCTTCACACTTGGTCAGGACAGCGTCGAAGCGCGAGAGCGGATCGCGGAGTTGAAGACCGACATCGATGCGATGAAGACCGCAATAAGCCGGCTGCAATTCACACGTAGTGGTGAAGACAACAACGGTGGCAAGATTGGAGACCGGAAAAGCCTCCGCCAAGCGTTCGAAGAGACCTGCTGGGCGTTCAAGGTCACGCATGACGAACATTTCGTCGATGCGTTTGAGGGCGTGCGTTCGAACAAGGTGAAATTCTGCGACCGTATCCTGGCCGAGAATGAAAAGAACACCGAGACTCTGCATCCCATAGAGACGCTCAAAGAACGCGCCGCGACGGTGTTCGACAAGTCGGCGGAGACCATCGCATCACTGCCATCAATCGAATTTGTTGATCTGATTACAGTGGAGTCTGCGCCGGTCCTTGGCGCGAAAATCGTCGGAAGCACCGATATTGATATCGGCGGGTTAATAGAAAGACTTGGTGCCAGCGATTGGGTCAAAAAAGGATTGGACTATCTGCCCAGCGAAGATGGCCCGTGTCCGTTCTGCCAGCAAGACGTGCCGCCCGGTCTCGTTGCTGAATTGAACGCATATTTCGATGACACCTACATGGCCCAGATTGCCGAAATCGACCGATTGATAGTGCGCTATCGTGATACCACTTTCGCCGTCACTGCGCGTCTTGATGAGTTACTGGAACACGGGTGCACTTTTCTCGATGCCGGCCTGCTCCGAACCGAGATAGAACGCCTGGCAGAGCGACTTCGCTCAAATTCGCTTCTGTTGGAAGGGAAGCGCGCGGAGCCGAGTGCGCCCGTGTCTCTGGAGTCGGTGGTCAAGATCACTGGCGCGATCGCAGCCATGATCGAGCGCGCTAACGAGAAGATCGCCGCGCATAACGCGATGGTTAAAAATCTGGATGCCGAACGCACTCGATTGAAGTCCCAGATCTGGAATTCGCTGGTTCATGAGGGATCGACCTCCATCGCCCTTTATCTTCAGCAGAAGAACGATCTTGATGCGGCAGTGAGCGGTCTCGACAACGGCATTGCGCGAAAGAGCCAGCAATTGCGGGAGGCAAGGAATGAGCTGGCTGATCTCGAAAGCCAGATTACCAGTGTTGAACCGACTGTCACCAAGATAAATGATACGCTTGCTTCGTTTGGCTTTACCAACTTCCGACTGGCGACCGTCCTTGGAGACGAGGGATTATACCGATGCGTCCGCGATGACGGTAGCGACGTGGGACGAACGTTAAGTGAAGGCGAGAAGGGCTTCGTCACCTTCCTATATTTCTACAGTAGCATCAGGGGCAGCACTACGCAGACCGGTATGAACCGGGATCGTTTGATCGTGCTGGACGATCCCGTGTCGAGCTTTGATAGCGATGTCCTGTTCGTCGTCAGCGCAATGATCCGCAGCCTGATCGACGAGGCCTGCGCAGGCAATGGGCAAGTCAAGCAGGTCGTCGTGCTGACACATAACATATATTTTCATAAGGAAGTTTCATTCGATCACAAACGGGCTCGGGATGCAAAGCAGACATTCTGGGTAGTGAGGAAGATTGATGGCGTGTCCACCATCAAGGGTTTCGACCGAAATCCTATCCGCAGCTCCTACGAACTGCTTTGGGACGAGGTGCGTTCCTCTACTCCGAACATGGCGACGATACCCAACACTCTGCGGCGTATCCTCGAAAACTATTTCACCATTTTTGGAGGCGTGGACCGAAGCGAAATCGTGGAGCTGTTCGATGACGACGAAAAAT
The DNA here is from genome assembly GCA_009993605.1 of Erythrobacter sp. Classification (GTDB taxonomy): domain Bacteria; phylum Pseudomonadota; class Alphaproteobacteria; order Sphingomonadales; family Sphingomonadaceae; genus Qipengyuania. The sequence continues at coordinate 149,751 of JAACTB010000009.1, read as the reverse complement.
TGATATGCGCCTCCTTGTTCTCATGGATCAATGCCGGTTCGCATTCCATCATGGACGACTTGTCGGTCGCGACGGACGAAGGTCTTGCTGCCCGATACCTGAAAGTGTTCGAGAAGATTTTCACGAAGACCAACCACGAAGCCCACTACAGAATGATGTTCGATCGCTCCGGGTGAACCTTCGTTTTCAGCTGATGGGCGTCAATTTTGATGTATGACTGCTCTGGAGTTGGTGTGGGCTCCAACGCATAGCGCAGCAATTGATGCTAGTTTCGTCAGTTCCCTTGTTCGATCGATTTTTCATTGACCGGACGCCAACGGTCTAACTTCATTCGGGATCGATTGCATGCTTGCGATCTAGCCATACCAGGTAGAACACTGAGCCGTCGATCACGCCGTGCATCCGCGCAGCGTTACTGCGATCGACCCGTATCTTATGCATGCGGTGATCATTGCCGATTCCAGCCGGTCGGGTGAACCGTTCGGGCAACGGATCATTGCCGTGGGGCGAGCACAAGCTGGAGACCCGCAACTGTGAGACATCCATGTTTCGCATCTTCTCCATAGCGCCGACGAAGCATTTGAGATCCACCCGGCTCCAGGTCGAGAGGCATTCGGTCTCAGGGCGATAGTGCGCTAAACTCAGCGTCACCCCCTGCTCGCCGGACTTTGCCTTCCGCGACTGTAGTTTGGGTTTCGGTGTCTCTACGCTCGTGCGCATCATCCTGCTCGTTCCGTTACGCGGCATTGCTGATCTTCGCCCTGTAGAATTTCTTCATCGCATCCTTCGCGATTATGGTATTGCTGGGTGCGAGCGGTTGCGTCCCGCGTCGTGCGACATCCCACGGACCGCCGGGTTCCTTGGCGAGCTCGTCGAGCTTGAATGGCTGGTAGCAGCCGTAGTCCTGCTGGATCAGTTCGAGCATTTCCAATTTGCTACCCTTTACCGTGCGGCTGTTTTCGATGTCCGGCAGGCTCGCCGCGTCGAGGTTCTTAAAGCGTTCGTAGACCGCCGGGACAACTGGTCCTGTTCCCCAAGCTTCGAATTCCTCTTCGAACAGCTCATGTCCGGTGTTCGCCAGATACCATGCCTGCGCGAAATAGAGCATGCGCTGAATCATGTCGGTCGTTGTGATTTGCCCCATGCTGCGATCGATCCGGTTAATGAACCAGTCTGCTACATCATGCGCGTCCGTTTTACGTGCCATGTCTTCCATCTCTCTGATTTTCCTTTCTCAGATGAACTTCAAACCCGAAATTTTCGTAAAAATTCCTCTTCTAAATAATCATTCCGGCTGCGATCATAGTTGCAAGCTGACGACACCCATCTAATCAGTTGCTTGCAGCACGCACCGCGATAAAAGGTCTGCATGCTTCTTCTCTTTGCAGCGACTATTGTAATACCAGTTGGCCAGGCATTTCCCTGCACGCCCGTCGCGGTTTGGGATGGCGATGGTCCAGTCTGGTGTGAAGAGGGGCCACGCATCCGCTTATCTGGAATTGCGGCGCGTGAATTGGACGGTTCCTGCCGACCAGACCATCCCTGCCCACGCGCTGATGCAGTTGAAGCGCGCGATGCGCTGGTAGCGCTGGTCGGAAGACCCATTGGTAGCGGTAGTCACGGTCATATAATGGTCGATGGTCCAACTATGCGATGCGTGTCGACAGGTTCGGCAGGTGGCAATAGGACAGGGGCATGGTGTGTTTCACCTCGCGGCAGCGATCTGTCCTGCGCGATGGTCCGTGGCGGTTGGGCCGCGAGATGGGAACGCTATTGGAAGGAGCACGAGTGCCCGTGAAGGACTGGCCCAGATCCGACGACGAGCCCGGTTGGAAGATCCGGCTGGAATTCCGTGTCATCGCCACATTCATGCTGCTAGCAGCGTTCGTGTTCGTCTTGTCACTGATCGCACCGGAACCAGCTTCCGCTCATCCCGGCGGTCTGGCCGCAGATGGTTGTCACAACGATCATAAAAACGGTGGTCGGCATTGCCATCGATCATCCAGCCGGGCTTTGACTGGAACTCCAGCTCCGGATGGTCGAGGCCGTAATGGTAGGGTTTATTATTCCAACTGCGCTGCCGCCAGAGCTGCCGGGGCAGCCCCGGTTCGTAGAGGTGATCCAGGATACGGATCACATCTGGACCGGGACAATGACGGTATTGGCTGCGAATGACCGCTGTGTTTCTTTTTTCGAAAAATCGTGGAAGCTCGTTGAGGCTTGTTCCTAGAAATGCTGACCGGTCCGCAAATTGGTCACGGTATCGGCTAATTGACCACAGCGCCGCCGCGCTGTTTGCAAAGTGTTCACTTTTTGTTCCACGTATGCTAGCAAGTCGCGATTTGGAACGGAAAGCACGAGGACCGGATGGCTGAAACGCAGATCGAATGGACCGATGCGACTTGGAATCCGGTCGCTGGCTGCACGATCATGAGTGCTGGTTGCACGAACTGTTATGCAATGCAGCTTGCCTCGCGGCTGGAGGCGATGGGCGTTGATAAATACGCGGATCTTACGCGTAAATCTGGCGGACGGATCGTCTGGAACGGCAAGGTGCATGAGGAGGACGCCGCACTTTCTATTCCTCTGCGCTGGCGTAAACCGCGGAAGATTTTCGTCAATTCTATGAGCGATTTGTTTCATGAAAAGGTCAGCGATGAATTCATCTCGCGTGTTTGGGGGGTAATGCGAGACACCCCTCGACATCACTACCAGATACTAACCAAGCGCCCTGAGCGTATGGCGGATTATACCAAAAAGAACGCTCCGGACGTTTTACCGAACGTTTGGTTGGGGACGAGCGTGGAGGATGCGGCTGTCGTCGAGCGCATTGACCATCTACGAGAAGTCCCAGCCGCCATCCGTTTCATATCTTTCGAACCTTTGATTGGCTCTGTCGGGCCAGTCAATCTGACCGATATCGCTTGGGCGATTGTGGGTGGTGAGAGCGGAGGCGTTGCACGGCCCATCAAAGAACATTGGATCGACGAAATTCATGAACAGTGCAAAGAGTTCGGAACAGCGTTCTTCTTCAAGCAGTGGGGCACTTGGGGCAAGGACAACAAGCGCCGCTCGAAGAAGGCTAATGGCCGTGAATATCGCGGCCGCACATGGAACGAGATGCCAGCCATAGTGGAAATGGCCTGATAGGCCCGCCCGAAGGGATATAATGGTAGAAAAAAGATATGAATGGCGTGACGGTGCTGTTCTGGAAGACCATTCGCGGCGCAAGCATCAGATATTGCGTAACTACTTCTTCGACTACATCACGGTGCGCTGTCAGATTCCGCAGATGGAACGCTTCCGGCTTGCCGTCGTGGACGGTTTCGCAGGAGGTGGTCGATATGTTTGCGGAACTGCCGGTTCTCCGGTCATCTTCGTTGAGGAACTGAAGAATGCCATCACCGCAGTGAATGCGCATAGGGTCGGGCAGGGACTCAAACCCATCGAGATCGAATGTCTGCTCGTGCTTAACGATTCTTGTAGCGATGCGACCGAACAACTGCGTGCCAATCTGGCTCCCTTGCTCGGCGATATCGTGGATACGACACCTCAGCTGCATGTGAAGGTTGAATACCTTACGGAGAAGTTCGAAGCCGCCTATCCGAAAATGAAGCTGCTTCTCGCGAGTGGACGCTATCGCAATGTCCTTTTCAACCTGGATCAGTGCGGGCACAGCAAGGTTGAACGCCATACGATCATGGACATCATGGGTTCGTATGCGTCCGTCGAGATATTCTACACGTTCGCCATCCAAACGCTGCTGACTTTTCTTCGGGGAACGGACCCACAAAGGCTTGCAAGACAGTTGCGGCCCTTCGACATTTCAATCGATGACCTTCAGGATCAGACCAAGGGTATGACGAAGCCGGCATGGATGGGCGCAGCGGAAAGGCTGGTTTTCGATTCATTCAATCGATGCGCCAAGTTCGTCAGCCCCTTCTCAATCAACAATCCGGACGGCTGGCGCTATTGGTTGATCCATTTTGCGAACTCCCATCGTGCACGGCAGGTCTACAATAATCTCCTCCATGCCAACAGCTCGCAGCAGGCGCATTTCGGACGGTCCGGTTTGAACATGCTGTCCTATGACCCTGCTGATGAAGGTGGGTCGTTATATCTGTTCGATATGTCGGGGCGGAGGAACGCGCACGACAAGCTGGTCACGGACATACCCAGGCTCATATCGGAATCCGGTGACGTTATCGAAGTCAGTGAATTCTACGAGGGTATCTACAACACCACCCCAGCCCATAGCGAAGATATACATAAGGCGATGATCGATTGTCCCGATCTGGAAATACTGACACCGTCGGGCGGTGAACGCCGCAAGTTTAACACAATTGCCGTAGGGGACGTGATCAAACTGAAGACGCAGCGCAGTTTCTTTCCGATGTTCTTGGGCCCAACAGCGAAGAAGGACACGGATTGATCAACGATTGCGACATGGTCACATGGCAGTTCGCATTTTTGTCGGACTGAACGATTGCTCGGATAGTTTGACGTATGGTCGGGTTTATTCCGGTAAGATCTCGCGAACCTGCGCGGCTGACTTACATCCGGGTATTGCGACGACGTGAGAAGCCTGATCGAGAACCCAGCGGATTGCTGCGATCGGCTCCAGTGTAGGAAGCCGCTCCTTTTCGTGCAGGTTCGGCAGTTCGTGCTCTGGGCGGGTGATATGACAAGAGCGAAAGGCTGCCATCTGCCTGCGCAGATCGTCGGTAGCTTTTCCTTGTGATCCTACCAGGAGACCGCGTCCCAGCGGCGAATGGGCGATGAAGGGAATTCCGAGCTCAGCGGATGTTTGCAATTCTTGGCTTCGGATACCTGTCAGCATCGACATTTCGTTTTGCACGGCATCGATCCTAGTGCTTCCGGTCCAGTCACTAATCCGTTCGGTGGTTACGCTGGACAGTCCGAACGCCTTCACTTTTCCTTCCCCAATCAGATCCCGGATACACCCCGCGACATCATGCATGGGGATTTTGGCATCATGTCGATGCTGGAGGAGCAGATCGATGCGTTCTCGGCGTAATCGTCGCAGCGATCTTTCGACCGATTGCCTTATGCTGATGGGCGAACTGTCGCGAACGAGGTTGCCAGCCTGATCGGTTGCCAGCCCGAACTTGGTGACGATGGTGGTGCCATTTCTGGCGCCCACCACTTCGCCGACCAGCTTTTCATTCTCCCCGTCACCGTAGAGGGGAGCTGTATCGAACATGGTGATGCCTGCATCCAGCGCTGCCGAGATCGTGCATCGAGCTTGCTGAGACGGAACGTGACCGTAGATTCCTGTTAGGGCCATGCAACCAAGACCAATGCGCCGGACACCAGCGAGTGCAATTGCGGCGGACGCCGCGTGACCGTTCGATGTCAATGTAGCCATCATCGACGTCAGCCAGAAGCACGTGCTTCGAATTCAGCAAGGCATCTGAGGACAGCTTCGTGGCGTTCGCCATTCTTCAACAAGAGCCGATTTGGTAGGAACCGGTTCACGACCTCAGCGACCTTTTGTCCTGCCAGCGCTCGGAACACCGCATTGTCGTCGCGTCCTTCCCCGACAGGAACAGCCGGATCCATGACAGTCATGAAAACGAGGTCGTATTCCCCCTTCCAGGCATCACAGACGCCGTCCAGGCGCGCCATCTTCTCTTCGGTTATGTCGCGATCGGTATGTGCGAGTGCTGCCAATAGATATCCCAGCGCATCATGGACTGGACGGTCCACGAGTATGATCTGCGACTTCAGCGTTGCTTCCATTTCAAGCTGCATCGCTCTTGCCATGAGCCACGCGGTGCTTTCGAATGTATGCCCTGAGAGGATCGGGAAGCCGGTGTCGCGCGCTTCCGCGGCGCTGTCATGGACATATTCAACTGTAAGACCGCGTTTTTCGAACTCTTCACGCAGAGCGTTCATAAAGGTGGTCTTGCCGGTCGAATGGGTTCCCGCGACGGCAATACGGAAAGCCTTAATGAATCTGGGGTGGCTCATAGCAATGACCCTTGGGTATTGCGGGTGGTATCACAGGCCTCTAGCTCGGCTTTGCGATCAGCATCTGTAAGATTATCGAGCAGATGTTTAAGCAGGAGGGCAGACAGGACCGCATCGTATTCTGCGTTGTGCGATTGTCCGCCCGTGATATCTGCAGCGATAATGTCGATTTTCAGGGCCTTTCCTAAAGGCCCCAGCCCATGCTTCTCCTGTTCTGGTAGCAGTCTGCGAGCGAGTTTCAGTGTGTCGTAAGCAGCTGATGGGCTCCATTCGGTCATCGCTTGGGATATTGTGTCCAATTCGACACGGACGTTGTGGCCAATGATCGGGTCATTCCCGAGCCATTCAAGGATGTCGTCTGCGACGTCTTCCATGCTTGGTGCGTCTTCGACATCCCGTTCATGGATGCCGTGTATGCGTGCAGCGATTGGTGATATACCGTGCTCAGGACGCACGCGCCATGTCTTGCGTTTGCCGGTCAGTTTGAAGTCGTCCACCTCGGCGATCGATAGTTCGACGATTTCCGGAGGAGAATTGCCGCTTCCTTCGACATCAACGGCCCATGCACGATTGATCATTCCCATCCCTCCTCGGCTCGTCCGTGTCTGTTCGGGTGGTGCGGCAACGCCCGGTCATGCACTTGATAACACATACTATGCTGGATGTAGTAACGCTGTTGTTCCTCGCTGTTTTGGACACTGATATATCCATCCGACATAATAGCGTTCTGCCGTTCCAGGCCTGCGATCTTCAAAACCTCGTCCATCCTATTTTTATCTGGTTGTTCATGCTGGTTTGCGCAAATTTCCAGCTGGCTTGCTGGACAGATGTCGCAAATTTCGCGGATGCCATAATGGCCGTTGTAGTCGGCTACCCCGTGCGCAAACGCGACGCCGCAAGACGTTTTTCTAAACAACGCACTTCCCGAGAAGCGGTTAATCACGCGGCGTTCCAGTTCTTGGGGCAATATCTTGCGCCTGGGTGTTTGCACATAGGATGTCTCGGCACCTATCGAGGCAAGGTGATCCCTGATCTCCGCCCTGTGGAAGAGGCCGGTAAATACGGTCGCATCCGCCATCGCGGCGAGCCTGTTGGCTCGTTCGATATGGTGGTCGCTATCATTGATTCCGCCGATGAGCGGGCGCCAATACAGTATTCGTTTGGTTCTTTTGGCATGCACAGCCAATGTCGCCAGCGATTGTTCCGCGATTGTGCTATCGACAGGTTCCAACCGTTTATCGGTTATTCCGGACCATGTGACCAGAATCGTCACCCGGATGTGCCCAAGTCGCTCCAGCCTCTCGACGTCGGCAGGCAGCACCTTCCAGCGTGTGATCACCAGAACATGGTTGGTAAGCTTGCGTGCGTCGAGCAATTCCAGAGTGCGCATTAGGTGATCCTTCACCCCTGGCAGGAAAGGATCGGTGGCACGGTTGAATACCTGTATGGGCGTGATGTTGGGTTGAAAGGCCCAGTGGCTCACCAGCCGTTTCACAGCATCCTCGTCATTCATGACGAGATGCGGCCTCTTCATGTTGTAATTGGCGAACAGATGTCGGACGCAATATGCGCAGTCGAGCGGGCAGCCGATCACGTGGTTCAGGCTCAATCCCGATTTGCGGTATTCGATGATGTCGGCGAGTTCATCTGGAATATTGTCTGGAGCGTGTCGCAGCGATTTTCCGGTTGCCGGTTGTATCTCCATAGACTCTATGCCGTTCCGCGCCTGTTTATCCATATCGGCAACGCGGCAAGCGCTCCCGATGACTACGGCGAGCCGTAAAAGTCATTTAGGAAGCATATACGCTCTTTCTGCAAGCACATTGTAATTGATGATGCCGGGTTGATCTGTGATGACTGGGAAACGGCTCACGACGTAATGGTGGATTTGCTGGATACCGAACTTGGCTTGGAGCAGATGTTCCCGATTCTTCTCCTTCACGAGCGCTCGCCGATAGGAACTCACCAGTCGCCGGTTGTATCGCGCATAGAGATGCGGATCAGCTTCCACTTTGGTGATGTCGATCCAGTTATTCTTGCATTGGAAATTGTGAATCACGCCGTCTTTGACCGTGACCACATCGAATTCCTTACGGTTGATCCGAGTGACTTTCATGTCGGTGAATCCCGCTTCTTGAAGCACGGCCGTGACCATGTCCTCAAATATGAAGCCGGCATGGATCTGGAATCTGCGACGGCTTTCCAGATGGCGGTTCTTGAATTCGTAGGCGAAACGCAGAAGCAAGGTGACGGTGCTGAGCACCTTCCCCCCGCTCTCGATGAACGGTTCGTAGCCATTGATTGCCTCGGCGAAAGTGGTTGATCGATTGACCATCTTCGCTTGGAGCCAGTCGACATCGAACACTGTCTGGCAGTGCAACATACTGGCAAATAGATCGGTCGACATTTCGATGTAGTAGTTGTCACGGCAATGTCTTGAGAACACCGATATCATCAAGCAGATCATCTGATATTCGCGGTCGGCCAGATCGAAGCTGGAGTAGGCAAAGCGGATTTGCCGCAGCTGGTTCCTCAATTCTGGTGCTGACAGGACCAAGCGGGGATCGACCGGTTCCTGCTTTGGGGAACCCTGTGTATTTGGTCGATGCTCCGTCATGTCGATTACCGACGCCCGTTCCGGCTCCAGATGCATAGCGTCGAGCGGTTGGTAATCGTGACCGACACGTGCCCCTTTAGAGGTTAGTTCGATGGCCTGATTCGGAAGGCACAGTTTGTGTATCTTCTGCCAGTGCCAGCTGGTGAAATTGGTGCAGCAATGCTCAATCAAGGGCCCCAGTGCCGTTAGTGCTCCTCCGCCATCTCCCCCGATACGCCTGTTGCCTTCGCTCGCGCTGTTCATCAGGTATAAGATGGCAACAAAGTGCCGTCGCCGCGACTGCAGATATCGAATGCCATCGGCGACCGTTAACATTTGGAAGCCATCGGATAGTGAGCGACCGCTATCCGCCATACCCACAGCGAACGTGGTGAGCTCGAATACCATGCTTTGGAATCGGCGTGCGACGCCTACAGTGAAGGACCGTTCCAGCTCTCTTCGCGCATCAATACCGAGTTGCGGATTATCGGCCATGCGCTCATCGAGGGGAAGTGTTTGGATGTGCTGAGCTAGGGATGGGTCGCTTATTTCGAATGCGACGAGATTTATGAGCTCTTCCGCTTTCCGGATGAGATCGCGCCACGCAGCGATCGATGTTTCCGGTTCGAAGCTGGCCAGAAAGCTAACGATGCCATCGCTATAAGAGCTAATTTGCTCGTCGATCATTGCCTGCGTTACAATCATCGAATTCTGATCTGCGTGGTTTGATGCCATTATCTCTTTTCATGTGTGCGCCCAATACACGCAATATCTTTGTCTGGATTTGAAGAGTATTTCTGACTTTGTAAGCCTATCGCACAAATGGAATATCGGACAATCTCGTCGTCCAGGCCGGACTCTTCATCGTCCGTTAGGTGTCGTGTGCCCGCGCCCCATGCCCAGCCGACGCGATCGTGATGGCACTGCGCCCGAAGCGGGCATTTATGGCGTCCATGGCGCCCAGCAGGTCTTTACCGCGCGGATCGGCTGCCGCGAACAGATCGCCTTGGCTTTGCTCAGCGTCATGCAGCCCCTCCAGCATCGCCCCGCATTTAGTGTAGACGTCACCCCACCGGAACATCCGGTCCGCCACCCTTTCTGACGAAACGTAGAAGTCGGTGATGTCGATTATCGCCCACATGACCTTTAGCCAGTTATGTCGCGGATACTGGCGCGCGCGACGCCCCAGACTTCCACGTTTTCGTCGGCGATGACCGCCTGCACATTCATCAGGGAATTACGAGCCAACAGGTGCGGTATGGCGCTGCGAAACTCCAGCTGCCGGATCACGAACCCGCCATCAACGACGGCGATCACGATCGAGCCTTTCGTCGCCATTCCATCACGGTCCACGATTACAACATCGCGGTCATGGAAGCCCGCATCCCGCATGGGATCGCCAGAAACCCTGAACACGAAGCTGCCGGCCCGGTCGATTCGAAGCAGCTCCATCAGGTCGAGCGTCGGATCTTCCCAATCTTGCGCTGGGCTGGGAAACCCGGCCCCTGCCGCGTCGATAATGCGCAGCTGGACGATATCCGGAAAGGATGAGATCGGTATTGGGCGGACGAAGGCAAGCGATGACAAAAGCATTACCGCATTATGAGACGATTTGGAACAAAAAAGGAACATAGATTTGGCGATCTTTAAGGAAAACTACTTTGACAAGTGGTTTTCCAACGCTTTCGATGGCGATCGCGGCCATGGACAGATATTTGCGCCTGTCCGTCGAAAAACCGGCCAGGGTCGTTCTCCCGCTGGATTTCAGTCATCATGTGGACTGCCTTCGCGATCCAGTCGCGCGTATTGTCGTTCTTGATGGAACGCTGGCTTTATGGGCCGAAGCGAGCTGGTGTGTTCACAGGGCGAACCGGCTGACAGTTCTGACAGGATAAGATCTTGTCCTTGAAAGCTAGAAAAAATGCATTGAAACAGCGCGTAAATCCCTGAATAAACTACGTAACAGTATAACAACGCGTTAGTTTTCACTGGAATAACTTAGAACTGCTGCTATCTGCTCGCCTGAATGCTCCGTATGACAGCCTCCAAGCCAATGCGTCCTATCGCGCTATTGCTCGTCCTTGTGGGCTTGCTGTTCGCGAGCGCGGTCGACGCAGCGGTATGCGAACCGGAAGGTGTCGGCGCGGAGAATGTGGCGGCTGTCCAGTTGCTTGGCGGCGATGAACAGCAAGGCGAGACGCAACCTGACGATCCGCACGGCGTCTGTTCTCACGGTCACTGTCATCATAGTGCTCAAGTAATGGCCGCATCGGACCATGCCGGTTATGATGCCCTGTTTTCCCGTTCATTCAATGGTCTGAGAAACGCCGATCTCTCCTCGATAACTCGAGCACTACCCAAGCCCCCTCCTCGGGTCTGACATCCACGCGGTCGGCGCTGTCTGCGCCGTCTCTTGGTATGTCAGTAGAGGAATTCCCAGATCATGTTTGCCATTCATTGGCGTGCCCCCCTTCTTTCGGGGTTGGCACTTGCCGCGTTCGCTGCTCCTGCAGCGGCGCAGGACTACGAAGTTCTGCGTCTTGAAGATGCTCTAACACGAGCAGGGGTCTCGGACGCGCCCGAAACCACAGATACCAACCCGCGCATTGTCGGCCCATTAGCCGACGTGGAGGCGTCACAGGCGCTGGTGGGTCAGGCACGTCTGAACCCCAACCCGGAAATTTCGTTTGAGGTCGAAAATCTGGCTGGCTCCGGGGCTTTTTCCGGGCTGCGTGCAACAGAGTATACGCTCGCTGTCGGTCAGCGTATCGAGTTGGGCGGCAAGCGGGGGAGCCGCATTCGCGCTGCGGAAGCCCAAGTCGATTTGGCATCGGTTCGCAGCGACCTGTCGCGCGCGGAACTCGGCTTGCTCGTTCGGGAGCGCTACGTAGATGCTGTAGCAGCAGCATCGCGCGTAGACCTCGCACGCGATATCGTCGAACGAAACGAAGAGTTGGCTCGGATAGCGGGTGTTCTCGTCGAGGTGGGCCGCGAGCCACCGCTCAGGGCGCTTCGCGCTGAAGCGGCACTTGCCGAAGCGCGTGCCGAGTTGCAGGCAGCGGAAGCGACCAGCTTGGCGGCACGCTCGGCTCTTGCAACGCTGTGGGGAGAACAGGACGCACTACCAGTTATTCCAAGCTCTTTTCCCAATATTGAGCCGCCGAATCTCCCCTCCGCATTTCCAAACGCACTGGCACTTCGCGTCGCGCAGGCCGAAAGTTCTGTTGCGGAGGCCGAGATCGACAGGGAACGCAGCCTGCGTATCCCCGATCCGGTCGTCTCGGCAGGCGTGCGCCGCTTCGAAGAAAGCAACGACACTGCTTTTCTTGTTGGCGTTTCGATCCCGCTTCCTTTCCGTAATCGCAACCAAGGCAACATTGCCGCAGCGCAAGCCAGGCTTCGCGCCGCGAATGCTCGCGCGGCGGTAGCGCTGGCGGATTACGAACAATCGGTATCGCGCGCGCGCGGGCAGTATCTTGCCGCAGAAGCGCGTGTCACGACCCTTGCCGCGACATCGCTGCCCCAGGCCGAAGAGGCACTCCGGCTGGTTCGTATCGGCTACCGCGCCGGTCGCTTCCCGCTGATCGAGGTGCTGAGTGCTGCGGAAGCGCGTGATGCAATCCGCGAGGCGCTCATCGCTGCCCAGGAAGACCGCGGACAGGCCGCCGCCGAATTGATCCGGCTGGCCGCACAATGAGGAATATCCAAATGAACCGCAGAAAACTGGCGATCATCGCCGGGATCGTGATCTTGGCAGCAGCGCTGCTGATAATGTTCTGGCCCGAAGGACAGGTGGAAAAAACACCCCAAGACGAGGCGACTGAAATCCAGTTGCCCGAGGGGCTTGTTCTGATTGAAGAAGGACAGATACGTGCCGCCGAAATCGAAGTAGGCACTGTTCAGACGGGTTCGTCGGTTGAACTGGTTTTCCCGGCCACGGTTGCCGCCAGCCCTACCTCCAGCGCCAGGATCGATGCCCGCGCCGGCGGGGTCGTCCGCAGCGTAGGCAAGACCCTGGGCGATTATGTTCGCAAGGGTGAAACCGTCGCCCGGATCGAAAGCGCGGACGCTTCAGCGCTCGCGTCTCAGCTCAGTTCCGCTCGTGCTCGCGTGACTGAATTGTCTTCGGCATACGACCGGGAACGTCGTCTCTTCGAGGCCAACGTAACCGCACGGCAGGATCTTGAGGCGGCGCGCGCCAATCTCGATGTTGCGCGGGCCGAATTTAGTCGTGCCCAAGCTGCGGTTGCTGCAGCCGGTGTGAGCGGCGATGGCCGTTCGCTCGCTGTGACAAGCCCCCTTTCCGGACGCGTGACTGCCGCTCCTATCGTTCTCGGCTCCTTCGTCGATGCCGGCGAGGAACTTTACCGGATCGTCAATCCTGACGGCCTTCAGGTCGAGGTCGCGCTGCCTTCGGAAGACGCTTCGCGTATCCAGCCTGGCGACGAAGCATCGCTGATTGTTGGCGATGGCCGCGAAATTGGTGCGCGCGTCCGCTCGGTTACGCCGTCGCTCGATCCTGAAAGCCGTAGCGCAACGGCGGTTCTGACCCTGACGCGCGCAATCCCCGGCCTCCAACCCGGATCATTCCTTCAGGCGCGCATCCGACCTTCGGGCGAGGTGGACCAGAGCCGGATCGCCGTGCCCGAAGATGCCGTGCAGGTGCTCGATGGCCGCGATGTGGTGTTCGTCCGGACCCGCCGCGGGTTTCAGGCGCGCGAGGTGGAAACGGGCAGCCGTTCCGCCGGGATGGTGACGATCCTGTCCGGTCTTGAGCCCGGTCAACAGATCGCAACCGACAATGCCTTCTTGCTGAAGGCCGAACTCGAGAAGGAGGGCGCCGAACATGGCCATTGATCATACCGAGGCTACCGCTGACGAGGGTAGTCATCGCCATGGACTGATCGGGATGGTTCTCGATATCGCCGTGCGCTTTCGCTGGGCGATCATCGTCCTGACCGTATTCGCGGCGATTTACGGCGCGTTCAACCTTCTGCGCCTGCCGATCGACGCAGTGCCGGACATCACCAACACCCAGGTTCAGATCAACACCAGCGCGCCGGCTCTTTCGCCTGCGCAGGTCGAGACACAGGTAACCTTTCCGATTGAGACTGGGCTTGCCGGGATCGAGGGGTTGGAGATGACCCGCTCGATCTCACGTAACGGTTTCAGCCAGGTCACAGCGATATTTGAAGAAGGGACCGATCTTTATTTCGCACGCCAGCAAGTAAATGAGCGGCTCTCACCGATCGGAGCATCTCTACCAGAGGGAGCGGAGCCCACCATGGGGCCGATCTCCACCGGTCTTGGCGAAGTGCTAATGTATACGATCGAGTATGAGCATCCCGGGGGTCGCGGCGCGTCCAAGGGCGAGCGGACTGGCTGGCAAACCAACGGCAGTTTCATAACCGAACGCGGCGACCGTTTGGACAGCGAGGTAGCCAAGGCAGCCTATCTGCGAACGGTGCAGGACTGGGTCGTGGCGCCTCTTATGCGCTCCATCGATGGCGTAGCCGGTGTTGATTCGATCGGAGGTTTTGAGAAGCAGTTCCTCGTTCAGCCCGATCCGGCACGCCTCACCGGTTACGGCCTTTCCTTTGATACGTTGATCGATGCGCTTGAGGCTGCCAATCTCGCAGCGGGTGCCAATTTCGTTGATCGTGCCGACGAGGCTCTGCTCGTTCGGGTAGATGCCAGGCTCGGCAGCATCGCGGATATTGAGGAAGCGGTCGTCGCGACCCGCGAGGGTGTGCCCATCCGAATTGGTGATGTGGCCGATGTCGAGATCGGCGGCGACCTGCGAACCGGCGCTGCTTCACTGAACGGCGAAGAGGCTGTTGTCGGCACTGTGCTGATGCGCGCTGGCGAGAACAGCCGCACCGTCGCTGCAGGTGCTGCCGAAAGGCTGGAAGAGGTGCGTGCATCGCTCCCGGACGGGGTGAAGGCCGAAATCGTCTACAACCGTTCCTCACTTGTCGATGCTACGATCGCGACGGTTGAGAAAAACCTGCTCGAAGGCGCATTGCTCGTAATCGCGGTGCTGTTTCTGCTGCTCGGCAATATCCGGGCAGCGATCATTACAGCTCTGGTAATTCCCGTTTCGATGCTGATGGCAGCGGTTGGCATGAACCGGCTTGGCGTCTCGGGCAATCTGATGAGCCTCGGGGCGCTGGACTTTGGCCTGATCGTCGATGGTGCAGTCATCATCGTTGAGAACAGCGTCGCCCGGCTTGCTGCGCGACAGCATGGAGAAGGCCGATTGCTCACTTTGGGCGAGCGGCTGACTGAAACACGCCTCGCGGCCCAGGAAATGATCAAGCCTACCGTTTATGGGCAGGCAATCATTTTCCTCGTTTTTGCTCCATTGCTCACCTTCACTGGTGTCGAAGGCAAAACGTTTTCGCCAATGGCCATTACAATGATGCTCGCTTTAGCTTCTGCTTTTGTGCTGTCACTGACCTTCGTTCCGGCGATGATCGCTGTGCTGCTAAACAAGAAGCTGACCGAAAAGGAAGTCAGACCTGTTCGTTGGGCGAAGGATCGTTATGGTCCTGCCCTGCGAAAGGTCATCGCGAAACCGTGGCCAATGATCGGGACTGGCGTCGGCATATTCGCTGTGGCCGCATTCGTGTTCGGTTTTCTTGGTAGCGAATTTACCCCCCAGCTCGACGAACGCGATCTTGCGGTGCAATCCCTGCGGATACCCTCGACCTCACTTGAACGTTCGCTAGCAATGCAACGCCGAGTGGAAGACAGGCTTGAAGAGTTCCCGCAAGTCGAACTGGTGTTTTCGCGAACTGGCACGGCCGAGGTTGCAAGTGACCCAATGCCACCTAACGCGTCGGATGCCTATGTCATCTTGAAGCCCCGCGAAGAATGGCCCGATCCGGATCTGCCCAAAGATGACCTAGTTGGCGAAATGGAAAGCGCGCTCGGCGGTCTCGTCGGCAACCTTTACGAATTCAGCCAGCCGATCGAACTTCGCTTCAATGAATTGATTGCCGGTGTCCGAGGCGACGTTGCGGTCAAGCTCTATGGCGACGACCTGACCGCTTTAACCGAGGCCGCTGGTGAGGTGGCAGGGGTCCTTCGCGAAGTCGAAGGGGCTGCTGATGTCAAGGTGCAACAAGTGACGGGCTTCCCCACACTCGACATCGCTTTCGATCGTCCGACCATCGCGCGATATGGACTGACCGTCGAAGACGTGGCCCAGTCGGTCGCCATCGCACTTGGTGGACGTCCGGCAGGCCTCGTGTTCGAAGGCGATCGCCGGTTCGATGTCGTGGTGCGTCTCGAAGATGCGACGCGTGACGATTTCGACCAGCTCGGTGCGCTCCCGATCGTGCTTGAAAACGGTGTCACGGTTCCCCTGCGGACATTGGCTGATTTCCAAGTGGTCGATGGTCTCGCCGAGGTCCGACGTGAACAGGGACGCCGGCTCGTTATCGTGTCGGCAAATGTGCGCGAACGCGATCTCGGCTCCTTTGTCGAGGAAGCGCAGGAAGGAGTCTCGGCTCAGGTCGATATGCCGCCGGCATCCTTCATCGAATGGGGAGGGCAGTATCAGAACTTGCAAGCAGCTCAGGCACGACTGGCAATTGTCGTTCCCGTTTGTTTTGCGCTCGTTTTGCTATTGCTGTTCATGGCACTTGGCGGTTGGGTTCCGGCTCTGGCCGTGTTCAGCGCTATACCTATGGCGCTGGCGGGCGGCGTCTTTGCACTGGCGCTGAGAGGGTTGCCCTTCTCGGTTTCCGCTGCCGTCGGCTTTATCGCCCTGTCCGGTGTAGCGGTGCTTAACGGTCTCGTCATGATGACTGCGATCCGTCAACGCCTCGACAACGGAATGCCACTTGATGAAGCCATTGCCGACGGCGCGCTCGCCCGTCTTCGGCCGGTGCTGATGACGGCTCTCGTGGCTTCGCTTGGCTTCGTGCCGATGGCACTCGCGACCGGAACGGGGGCAGAGGTGCAACGTCCTTTGGCTACGGTCGTCATTGGCGGATTGATCACGGCAACTGCGCTGACATTGTTCGTCTTGCCCGCGATCGCGCGTCTTGTCCTGAACCGCTCCACTGATGAACGCAGCTGGCGAGAGAAGTGGTGGGACCGCCTCCGTCGCAACGTGACCAGTGATGAGCAGCGTGAACTCACGGATATCGCTTGATGAAGACTGAAAGGAGAACATCATGTTGGAAATGACTGAAAAAGATGGGCTGGTCCGGATCCGGGTCCAAGGAACGCTCGAAGCATCCGATTACCATCGCTTTGTGCCGCAGTTTGAACGAATAGCGTCGCGCGAAACCGGCACGGTCCCAATGGTGATCGAGCTTGCGCCCGATTTTTCCGGCTGGGATGTCGGCGGATTGTGGCGCGACTTGAAGTTCGACGTGAAGCACAAGGATAGCTTCGACCGCAACGCGATCGTCGGCGACAGCAAATGGGAGGAATGTGGGACCAAAGCGTTTGACCCGCTCTTCACCGCGGACATGAAGTTCTTCCAACCTGCTGAGCGAGACGCTGCAGAAAGCTGGGCGCGAGCTGATGGGAGCGCGGCATGAGCGGCGGGCATGAGGTCGATGTCGGCTCACCCGAAAAGCGTAAGACCCTGTGGGTGGTGCTGTGGCTTAACGTGGCCATTGCAATCGGCTTCTTCGCGGTCGGTTATTTCGCCGATTCTAATGCTCTTTTGGCAAACGGACTCGATAATTCATCGGACGCAATCGTCTATGCGCTCAGCCTGCTCGCGCTAAGTCGCTCCCGGACCTGGAAGCGCGGAGCCGCGCGCTTTTCCGGTATCATGCTGCTGGTTTTCTCCGCTGGCGTCATTTTCGATGCTTACCGCCGGTTCGTGGAAGGTTCCGATCCGGGCGGCATGTTGATGATGGCCATGGCGTTCGTCGCGGGACTGGTGAATCTCTATTGCCTGCGCCTGTTGCAAAAGATGGAAAACAAAGACGTCAACATGCGTGCGGCGACCACCTTCAGCTTCAACGACTTTATTTCTAATGGCGGGATCATCATCGCCGGTATCGTCGTGCTGATAACAGGTGCCAACTGGCCCGATTTGGTCGTCGGAATAGCGGTTGCCTGCATTGCCCTTTATGGCGGTATCCAGATCCTTCGCGATACGCATATGGATGTGCACGACGAACGTGGCACCGTCCATGGCGAGAAACGGGATTGACCCTGATCGACACCTTGTTCGCCGCACAGGACCTGTCGCATGTTCTGATGCTGGCGATGGCCGCTAGTGCTGGACTTTTCGCCGGTATCCGATTGGCTCGGGATCGCTACCAACCGTTCCAGAATTTGCTCGGATCAGGTGTCCTTCCGGGGATGCTTGCCGCCCTTGCTGTTCTGGAATTTCTTCCGCTAGGACAACCTACCCTAACGGTCTGGTCGGTAACGGGTTTGATGCTGACGGGCGGCATGCTTTTTGTGCTTTTCAGCGAGACTAGTCGGAATTCTGAAAACGGTCCGATTCAGGGAGCAGGCAGCTCAAGCTCCGATAAATCAGCGACAGCTCTTGGCGTGTTAGTGTCAATGATGCTGGAAATCCTGCCTTACGGAATTTTGCTGGGCGTTGCCGCTGCGACATCTGCATCTACAGCATTGATAGTGACTGCTGTGCTCGTCACCATGAATATGGTTATAGGATCCGAGGCAGTCGATAAATACCGGGTCGCTCACATGAAGCGTATGGATCAGACGGTTTCGATGGTCATTCTGGCCCTCGTTTTCATTATATTGGCACTCGTGACCTTTTGGTCCCTGCATGAGCTAGGTGAAAAGAGCCTTCTTTGGATCGTAACTGCAGGTGCAGGCTTTCTCCTTGCCCTTTCGGCCCGGGCGCTGCTCCGTGAGAGGAGACAACGAAATCTCTCTATTCGCTTGGCTCTTTCAGCCTTCGTCGGTGGGTTTGCCGTTTGCGGCCTTGTAATCGGAGGCATTGAAGGTTTGTCGCGGCAAGTGGGAGTTTCGGACAAATCGTTTGAGCATGCCTCATCGCAGATCATTACGGAAACCGATCAACCCGCAAAAGGAACTGGCTAATGGGAACACCGCATACTCACGGCGGACATAGCCACGGCGAAGAAAACATGAGCGATGGCCGGCTTGTTCTGGCAGTCGCCCTGAACGTTTTGCTGACAGTAGCACAGATCATCGGCGGAATTCTTTCGGGCTCCCTCGCACTGATTGCCGACGCCTTGCACAATTTCAGCGATGCGGCATCACTTGGTCTGGCGCTGTTTGCGAGGCGGATTGGGCGCCGACCGGCGGACAAGCTCATGACCTTCGGTTATGCCCGAGCCGAAGTCGTGGCCGCGCTGATCAATCTCACGACTTTGCTCATTATCGGCTTCTACCTGCTGGTCGAGGCGATCAACCGTTTCGCTGACCCGCAACCGGTTGCGGGCTGGACCGTAATCTGGGTCGCCGGAATAGCGCTGGTGATCGATGTGGTGACGGCGGTTATGGTCTATGCCGGTTCGAAGAACAGTCTGAATATGAAGGCGGCCTTCCTGCACAACGTTTCCGACGCGCTTGCCTCGGTCGGTGTGATCGTGGCTGGCGCGCTTATCCTGCTATACGAACTCTACATCGCCGATCTGATCATCACCGTGATCATCGCTGTCTATGTGATATGGCAGGGTGTCACTCTGTTGCCTCGCACGGTGCGGCTCTTGATGGGCGCTGTGCCGGATGAGAGCGAGTTCGACCGCATCGTAAGCGACCTTCGCGATACCCATGGCGTAGCGGACATCCATCATGTCCATGTCTGGAGCATAAGCGAGCATCATCGTGCGCTTGAGGCGCACATTGTTCCTTCCGGGCATTCCCTTGAGGCTTTCGAAGATGTGAAGACAAAGGCACGCGTCATGCTCGAGACTCAGCACGCCATCGCCCATGCGACGTTCGAAGCCTGTCTAGCAACGGACTGTGATCCGGATGTTATTCCGGACCATCATGTCGAGGATAATCCCGACCATGCCGACGGTCACAACCATTGAATAGCTAATGCAGCACATCCACCGCCGAAAGCAGGCAAGGTAATCGCAGTTGCAGCGCCCGTAACTATAGAATTGAGGGAAGTCAGAATGAAAGCATCCGATCTCATGGTCGCCGCACTCGAGGCCGAGGGCGTCGAACATATTTTCGCGGTTCCAGGCGAAGAAAATCTGGATCTACTGGAATCGCTTCGAACCTCTTCCATTAATTTGGTTCTCGCCCGGCACGAACAAGGCGCGGGCTTCATGGCGGCGACCTATGGCCGCCTAACCGGCAAGGCAGGCGTTTGCCTAGCGACCCTTGGGCCTGGTGCGACCAATCTGACCACTCCTGCGGCATATGCCGCTCTTGGTGCTTTTCCACTTATCATGATCACAGGTCAGAAACCGATCAAGACATCGAAACAGGCCCAATTCCAGATCGTGGATGTGGTTTCTCTGTTCAGGCCGTTGTGCAAATCATCAACACAAATCGTGAACGGCAACCGCATTCCCTCGCTCGTTCGTGAAGGATTTCGTCTCGCGCAGGAAGAAAGGCCCGGTGCCGTTCTGCTCGAACTACCCGAAGATATCGCAGAAGAAGAAACGGTAGAGCCAGTCATACCGCCTCATGACAGGCGCTATGCCGTTGCCGGCGACGCAGCCCTGGATGAAGCGGCCCGGCGTATTCTTGCTGCACAGCGGCCCTTGCTATTGATCGGAGCGGGAGCGAACCGCCGTCGCGCTTCGAAGGCGTTGCGAAAATTTGTGGCCGATACCGGCTTTCCTTTTTTCGACACACAGATGGGTAAAGGCGTGGTTGATGAAGATAGCGACCTTTACTTGGGCACCGCGGCGCTATCGTCGGGCGATTATGTTCACTGCGCGATCGAAAAGGCCGATCTGATCGTCAATATCGGTCACGACGTGGTTGAAAAGCCTCCCTTCTTCATGGAGCCGAGCGGGCAGACGGTCATCCATATCAATTACAAGGCGGCCGAGGTCGATCAGGTCTACTTCCCGCAGCTCGAGGTCATCGGCGACATCGCCGGATCGGTCGAGCGGCTTGGAAACCGCCTGGATGGCAAGCTGCAGTGCGACCGCAGCTATTACACCGCCCTGCATCACGAGATTGCATCGCACATCTCCGAAACCAGCGACGACGAGCGTTTTCCGATGGTCCCCCAACGCGTCGTTTCCGACGTTCGCAGTGTAATGGCACGCGATGATATCGTCGCGCTCGACAACGGCATCTACAAAATTTGGTTTGCTCGAAACTACATCGCGCACGAGCCTGGCACCATCCTGCTGGACAATGCGTTGGCGACGATGGGCGCGGGCCTTCCGTCCGCCATGATGGCGGCAATGTTATCGCCCGGGCGCAGGGTCCTTGCTGTGTGTGGCGATGGCGGCTTCATGATGAACTCGCAGGAACTGGAAACTGCTGTCAGGCTCGGACTGAATCTCGTCGTTCTCGTTCTGAACGATGCAGCCTACGGGATGATCCGCTGGAAGCAGGACCAACTTGGCTTTCCGGACTACGGCTTGACCTTTTCCAATCCCGACTTTGTCACTTACGCACAAAGCTATGGAGCCACCGGTCACCGGGTCGAGCGGAGCCGGGATCTTGTATCGGTCCTGAACGCTGCATTCGACGCCGGCGGTGTGCATCTCGTCGACCTGCCCGTCGACTATTCCGAGAACAAGAAAGTGCTGATTGATGAACTCGGCGCAAAGGTGTGTGAGCTATGAAGACGATCGTTCACAATCCGTTCGACGGCGAGCCCATTGCAGAAGTGCCGCTAATC
Source organism: Erythrobacter sp. (assembly GCA_009993605.1). GTDB lineage: Bacteria > Pseudomonadota > Alphaproteobacteria > Sphingomonadales > Sphingomonadaceae > Qipengyuania. The sequence continues at coordinate 128,365 of JAACTB010000009.1, read as the reverse complement.
GACTGGCTTGAAATCGATAAATGGTTGAACGAAGCGCAGTCGCTCCATCGTGACCGGAGTGCTTGGCTTCCGGTGCCCGAGCGTATTGCCATCCTTCAGCGCGCTACCGATCTCATGCGCGAACGAGCGGAAGATTTGGCGGTTCAGATCGTCAGGGAGGGCGGCAAACCCCTGACGGATGCGCGTGTTGAAACACAGCGTGCGATCAACGGCGTCGAACTCTGCGTCCACGAGCTGTTCGGTGATGGCGGCAAGGAAGTTCCCATGGACCTAACAGACGCTGGCGCAGGAAGGACAGCGTATACGTTCCGCGAACCAATTGGACCTGTCGTGGCGATCTCGGCCTTCAATCATCCCCTAAACCTGATTGTCCATCAAGTCGGCCCGGCGGTGGCAGTCGGCTGCCCCGTTCTCATCAAGCCGGCGCTGGAAACGCCATTGTCTTGTCAGAGCTTCGTGAATATCCTCTACGAAGCGGGACTGCCCGAGCCATGGTGCCGGTTCGCCCCCTGTAGCAACGATGTTGCGCAAAAGATGGTGACCGATCCACGCACGGCGTTCTTTTCGTTCATCGGGTCGGCGAAGATCGGCTGGATGCTCCGTTCCCAACTGGCACCTGGCACCCGTGTCGCCCTTGAGCATGGCGGTGCTGCGCCGGTGATCGTGGACCGTGAGGTCGAACGTAAGCCGCTGATCGCCTCATTATTGAAAGGCGGTTTCTACCATTCGGGACAAGTCTGTGTATCTGTGCAGCGCGTGTTCGTCCCTACTGACGAGCTTCAGGACTTCGCTGACGAACTGGGCGTGGATGCTGAGGGACTGGTCGTGGGCGATCCGGCCGATCCCGATACCGAATGCGGCCCGTTAATCAGGTCTGCCGAAGTCGGGCGTGTCGAGCGTTGGGTCGACGAAGCCGTAAAGGGCGGCGGGACGCTTGTAGCGGGAGGGCAACGGATCGGCGATACGATTTTCGAGCCAACTGTGATCGTGAATCCTCCTGTTGATGCGAAGGTGTCCAACCAAGAGATATTCGGCCCGGTTATCTGCGTGTATGGCTATGACGAGATCGACGAAGCGATCAAGCAAGCGAATGCTCTGCCCTATGCCTTCCAGGCAGCAGTTTTCACCGATCGCCTGTCTGTCGCCAATCATTGCATCGAAACGCTGGCAGGTTCGACGATACTGGTGAACGATCACACCGCATTTCGCGTGGATTGGATGCCGTTCGCAGGTCTGAAGCAGTCCGGATTAGGGACTGGCGGGATTGGTTATACGATGGCGGATATGTCGATCCGCAAGATGGCGGTTCTGAACTGGACCGACCAACGATGACTAACTACGTGATCGCTACCGCATGGATTAAGGCCCGCGCCTACTCGAAGTTTTTGAGTAGCGTCTGCGCTCGCGTTTCGGATGCTGGAGTGGGAACAGCACAGGCAATGCTAATATGAGCGTGCTGTCGAAATCGGAAGCGCGTGCGCTCTATGATAGGATCGCATCCCGATACGATCTGATGCTTGTTCAATTCAAACTTTTGGGTTTGGAGCGACATCGCCGTCGGCTTATCCGGCAACTCGATCTGCGCTGTGGCGATACGGTTGTTGATCTGTGCTGCGGCACGGGTGTCAACTTCGAATATCTACAAAACGCTGTCGGAAGCAAAGGCAGAATTATCGGCGTGGATCTCTCCTCGGCTATGTTGGAACAAGCTCAGGCGAAGATCTACGAAGCCGGATGGAAGAACATCGAAGTGATTTGCGCCGACGTCGAGAAGTGGCCGTTGCCCGAAAGGACCGACGTGGTGCTCTCCACCTTCGGTCTGGAAATGGTGCCGGGATACGCAGACGTGATCAAGCAGATCTCGTCATCCCTTGAGCCCGGGGCTCGGTTCGGCCTCATGGGTCTGAAGAAACCGGATCGTTGGCCTGATTGGCTGGTCCGTGCGGCCATTTGGCTGAGCAGTCCATTCGGGGTGAGCAGAGAGTATGAGGACTTCCAGCCTTGGAAAGCTGCTCGGCGATATTTGCGTGTGCGGAATTATCGCACGATGTTGATGGGCGCGGCATACAGCTGCGTTGCTGTGAAAAACCATTAAGCTGCAAGAGCGGTATGTGCCTCTGCGATGTGCTTGGCATTTACCGATGAACTATCCATCGTTCATGCCAAGGCCTTTCAGGGTGCTGCATGAAGTGGCGACCATGCGAGCCCACTGCACCTTCTAAGAGTGTTCAAGCTACCAAGACCGCAAAGGTCATGGCGCAACCTCTTTCGGCTGCTGGGCAAGTGCTTCGACGATCAGGCAATCGCCGATGGCGCCCTGCTCGCAGTTTTCAAGCATTCGGCTCAATTCAGTCCTGAGCGATTTCAGTTCGGCAATCTTGCGATCAACTTCGAACAGATGCGTGCGGGTCAGGACGTCTACTTCAGCACAGGACTGTGATTTGTCGCCTGCCAGATCGAGGAGCTCGCGAACCTGCGCCATTGAGAAGCCGAGATTTCTCGCGCGTCGTATGAAATGCAGCCGGGAAGTCTCGTTGGGTCCGTAATCGCGATAGTTGGCCTGCGTGCGCGGTGGAGCCGCAAGAATGCCCTCGCGCTCATAATAGCGAATAGTTTCCGTTTTTACGCCGGTCGCCCGAGCAAGTTCACCGATCCGCATGACTGTTCTCCTTAGAGCGCTTGACCTTGTAGTGGCTACAGGGTGCATAAGCTACTCTCGCACAAGGAGTCGAGTGAATGGCAAAAAACTGTTGCGGTCCTGACGACGTTGGAAACGCTCACAACGATCCGACCTGGCGCCGCGTCCTTTGGCTCGCTTTAGCTCTTAACGGGACCATGTTCGCGGTAGAGATCGTAGCAGGACTCGCTGCGGATTCCCGCGCTCTCCAAGCCGACGCGCTCGACTTTCTTGGCGATTCGGCGAACTACGCCATCAGCCTCGGTGTCGCAGGGATGGCTATCGTATGGCGGGCTCGCGCAGCCCTGGCGAAGGCAGCAACCATGCTGGCTTTCGGTATCTGGGTGCTCGGTTCTGCGATCTGGGGCTTCTTTGCAGGTGCGTCGCCAGATGCAGGCACGATGGGCATTGTCGGATCCCTGGCACTAGCGATAAATCTAGCCGTCGCCGCCATGTTGTTCCGCTATCGTTCGGGCGATGCGAATATGCGGTCGGTCTGGATCTGTTCGCGCAATGACGCGATCGGCAACATCGCAGTCCTCGCGGCGGCAGTAGGTGTCTTTGGCACAGGCAGTGCGTGGCCAGACCTAGTTGTCGCCGGTATTATGGCCGGGCTCGCAATATGGGGAAGCTTTGAGGTTTTCAGGCAGGCACGTGGAGAACTTCGGCCAGCGTAGTTACTGAAATTCGTGCGTGTCCATGGATTGATGTGAGCAACACGCCGCGCTTGGCCTTTGCTACCACAGTCAGCCACATCTTTGCTATTGCGAATTAGTTGCAATTTAGATACCAGCTTCATTATGCATCGCATCGCCGCCGCCACTGTCCTTTCCGCAGTCAAGCTCATTGTGTTGACGCTTGTGCTAATTCTGTCTGCAACCGCGCAGGCGGAAGAACCCGATGTTCGGACCACATGGCGTTTGCTCGATTATATCGCGGTTGACTATGCTTCTGCGGTTTCCGACGGACGTGTCGTCGACGAATTCGAATATCGCGAAATGGTGGAGTTTTCCGATGTCGTGGTGCGGCAGGTCGCAGCGCTTCCGGACACCGAGAGCAATCGAACACTCAAGCGTCAATCGGAGCAGCTTCGTGCTCTGATCACAAAAAAAGAACCCGCCGCGCGCGTATCGCGCTTTTCGCGCGCGCTGGCAGGCTCGTTGCTGACAGCCTACCCCGTGCCGCTCGCGCCTTCGCAGGTCCCAGATCTTGACCGTGCCCGCACTCTCTTCGCGCAGAACTGTGCTTCGTGCCACGGCGCGGCAGGAAACTCTCCGCCATCCGCAATACAGGCGCTCGATCCGCCGCCGATCGACTTTACCAACATCGACAGGGCGCGGCAGCGTAGTGCGTTTGGTCTTTACCAGGTCATCACACAGGGCCTGGAAGGAACGTCTATGGCCAGCTTCGCATCGCTGCCCGACGACGATCGCTGGGCGCTTGCATTCTATGCGGGCAGCATTGCTTTTGAAGACGTGGCTAAAGGCGAGCGTATCTGGCGTGAGGATGATGACTTACGCCAGCTCGTCCCCGATCTCGAGACGCTTGCTAGCCTTACATCGGAGAGCCTGGCCGAGCAGATCGGCGAAGACCGTGCATTCGCCGTCATGTCCTATCTCCGCGCCAATCCCGATGCGGTAGGGCAGGTAAATGGCGTCGGTTCACTCGACTTCGTTCGCGAGACGCTTGATCGCAGCCTTTCAATCTATCAGACAGGCAACCGTGAGGAAGCGCGGCAGCTTGCCCTGTCTGCCTATCTCGATGGGTTCGAGCCTATAGAGGCCCTTCTTGCGACACGCGATGGCGGTTTGATGCGAGAGGTCGAACAGGCACTCGGAGAATTTCGGGCCGGAATAGAGTCCGGGGCGAATCCGGACGAATTGCGGCAGCAGCTGGCAAGCATCGATGCTCTGCTTGCAAGAGCCGAGGCGGCTCTTGCCCCCGAAGCTGCTAGCAAGATATCAACTTTTCTCGGTGCGTTCACCATACTGCTGCGCGAGGGGATTGAGGCGCTTCTCGTGATTATTGCGATGATCGCCTTTGTGAAAAAGTCGCAGCGCAACGAGGTGCTGCCTTATGTTCACGGCGGTTGGATCGCCGCCCTCTTGGCAGGGGTCGCGACATGGATCGTGGCGACCTATTTTGTCAGCATCAGCGGCGCGAGCCGTGAGATGACCGAAGGGATCGGCGCGCTGCTTGCGGCTGTCATTCTCGTATCGGTCGGTATCTGGATGCACGGCAAATCCCAGGCCGAGGAATGGCGGCGCTATATTCAAGAAAAAATGGGCAAGGCGCTTTCTCGAGGGTCAGCTTGGTTTCTATTCACGCTTTCTTTCGTAGTCGTCTACCGCGAAGCATTCGAGACTATCATTTTCTACGCTGCGCTTTGGAACCCACAGAGTAGCGGGCCAATCTTTGCAGGCGCCTCGACTGCGGTTGTCTTGCTCGGGTTTATCGCCTGGGCGATGCTGCGCTACAGCCGTAAACTGCCGATTACCAAGTTCTTCAAATACAGTGCTGTTTTGATCGCAATCTTGGCCGTGATCCTCGCCGGAAAGGGCATAGGCGCGTTTCAGGAAGCTGGCATGCTTCCAGCCACCCTTGTTGCCGGCTTACCGCGTTTCGTTGAAGTCGGCTTCTTCCCAACTATGGAAACTATTGGGGTTCAACTGATGGTATTGTTCGCGCTGATGGTCGGTTTTCGCCTCAGCCAGCGTTCGTCCGACATGCGGCCCGCTATCGCTGAAAGCTGATTATGGGGTTTTGACCTCGATGGCGCGACACACTCCCGAGACTTCGCGTTAATCACATGATCGTTTGAGGAACTTTACTTCTCGTGCTGATTGGCACTGGCGTGACCCCAGTTTCCAGCAACAGAGGTCGCCGGAGAAAACTTTCTCGCTGAAGGTAAGGTTTTATTGAAGGAGAGAAGTGTCGGTGGATCAGCGCGACCGACTTGCACATAGAAGGACGCTAGACTACTGCGGCGAAGTGAAGTTTGTTCGCGCCTTGACCTTGCTCTGTTTCAGCTTCGGACTTTTCGTCCAGGTCGCGGCGCAGGCCGCTGTGCCGCAGACCGAATCCACCGAGATGGCCGACTGCGCGGAAATGGCGGAAATGATGCCTGAGCAGATGGATGCGGCGAAAGAACCTTCAGATACGAAGGGATCGTGTTCGGGCATGACACTTGAGTGTCTCGTCGCGATGAACTGCGTGCCCCCGCTCGCTCTCTCTGGCGATCAAGCGTCCGCTATTGTGCACCTTCCTTTTCCACCTCTCTATCTCTCCGCTACCGTCGTTCGTCTGGAAAGCGAACCTCTCCTTCCGGAATCTCCTCCTCCACAAATCATTCTCTCCGTTTAGTTTTTTCGGACAGCGCGCTGCGCTGTTCACAGGCTTGACGGTCGAACAGGCGAAGGTCGCGGTTGAATGACTGCGGTTGCTTCTGCCGTGTCTGGTCGGCTCGCTTAGAACGAGTGAGAATTATGGATTGGCGAATTGGTTTGGTGCCGGTTTCGGCGCTGCTGGTCGCATCTACTGCGCACGCGCAGTCGGTCGGTTACGAGGAAACGCTTGCAGCAGCACGGGCAGAGCAACCTCTTTTGAAGGCTGGGGCTTTACGGATTGAAGGTAGACGTGATGCGGCAGGCGCCGCCGACGAGCTGCCCGATCCGCGCATTCGCGCGGGCATCGTGAACCTCCCGGTGACGGGTCCTGCCGCGTTCAATATCGATCGGCAGCTCCCATCGCAGATTGCAGTTGGGGTCGAACAAGAGATCCCCAATCTTGCCCGGCGTCGGGCCCGGTTCGGCGTCGCTAATTCCGAAGTTCGTCTGGCCGAGGCACGCCTTGGTATGGCGCAGCGGGAACTTCTCGCCGGAGCTGGAACGGCTTGGGTCAATCTGTATTATGCGCAGGAGCGTCATGATCTTGCCCGCGCTGCGCTAGCTGATTTGAGCAATTATGTTCCGGTAGCCACCAGCGCCGTTGCCTCGGGTTCGGCACGCCCGGCCGAAAGCTTGGCAATCCGTCGTGAGCTACTTGGTATCGAGGATACAATCACTGCGATCGAGGCAGAACGCGAAGCTGCGCAGGCGATGATTGCACGCTATATGCCAATTGAAGAGCCGGTTGCACGGGGCCAGGCTCCGACAGCCGAGCTGAATGCGGAGCAACTACGGTTCCAGCTGGACACAAACCCTGAACTTTTATTGGCGGATGCCGAGCGGGGTCGCGCCGAAGCTGAGATCGAACTCGCCCGAGCGGGAAAACGGCCAGATTTTGGAGTGAGCGTTACCTATGGTCGCCGCAATCCCGATTTTGGTGACACTGTCTCGGTAATGGGATCGATTACTTTGCCGATCTTTACCGACCGGCGGCAAAATCCACGCATCGCGGCTGCCGAATCCGAAGCCACCGCTATTTCGGCCGAACGCGAAGACCGTCGGCGCGCGCTGGTTGCAGAATTCGAAGCCGACCTGGCCAAATGGCGCAGCGCAGTGCGGCAATGGGAACGTGCACGTGCGCAGCTACTCCCGCTGGCGCGCAACCGGGCCGATCTTGAAATAGCCAGCTTCGCCGCCGGCCGCGCGGATCTCGTTGATGTGATCGCAGCCAAATCCGCGCTTGCGCTTCTGGAATTAGAAATCCTCGATCGAGAACAGAATGCCGTTGAGGCAGCAGTGACACTGCGACTTACCTATGGGGAGGATCGGCCATGAAAGCCGCTCTCGAACGCCTGACACCGCGCCAGCGCTCCTATCTAGCGGCGGCTGCCATTGCTATTGTAAGCTTGGCGGCCGGTTATGGACTGTCGACGCTCGGCGAGAACGGCGACGGCAACGCTGGCTCCGACTCCGAGTGCGAGGAAGTGCTCTACTGGTATGATCCCATGGTGCCTGACCAGCGCTTCGATGAACCGGGCAAATCTCCGTTCATGGACATGCAGCTGGTGCCAAAATGCGCTGGCGGCGAAGGTAAGGGTGGGGAAGGAGTTGCCATCGATTCCACGCTTGTCCAGAATTTTGGTATCCGGACCGTCGAGGCCGAATACGGCGTTCTTGAGCCCGAAACGAGCGTAACCGGAACGCTAGCCTACAACGGCAGCGAGATGGCGATCGTCCAGCCTCGTGCCGGCGGCTATATCCAGCGAACTTACGGCCATGCGCCGCAGGACCTCATTTCCAGGGGTGCTCCGATCGTCGACATCCTGGTGCCTGAGTGGGGCGGGGCACAGCGCGAATATCTCGCTGTTGCCGCGACTGGCGACGCAGCACTGACCCGCGCCGCACGCGAGCGTTTGCGGCTTCTTGGTATGCCGGAATCAACCATTACATCGGTCGCGAGAAGCGGTCGGCCGCAATCGACGATTACCGTTACTGCGCCCCAATCAGGCGCGATCACCATGCTTGGTGTGCGGCAAGGCATGACGGTTTCGGCGGGACAGACCCTTGCCGAAATCAGCGGATATAGCCCGATCTGGCTGGAGGCTGCAGTGCCTGAGTCTTTGGCTGGAAGCGCCCGCGTCGGACAGCCGGTCAGTGCGACTCTTACTGCTTTTCCTGGCGATCGCTTCGCAGGTCGTATCATAGCCATCCTTCCAAGCGCGCAGGATGCCAGCCGCACGATCACGGTTCGTGCGGCCATGCCCAATCCTGGACTCCGGCTCAAACCGGGGATGTTCGCGCAGGTAACACTCGCACCCGAGCGGCGCGAAGCACTTCTCATTCCTTCTGAAGCGGTCATCCGCACCGGCTCGCGGGTTCTTGTGATGATAGCGCAGAAGAACGGTGGTTATCGGCCTGCGGAAATCCGGATCGGCCGGGAAGCGAACGGGCAAACCGAAGTGCTTGCCGGTCTGGCAGCGGGAGAGAAGGTGGTCACGTCGGGCCAGTTCCTGCTCGATTCCGAAGCCAGCCTGGCCGGGATCGATATACGGTCCGTCGACGAAGCACCAGCAACTGCACGCAGCGGCGAACCGCCGGAGGAGCGTGGCCGCGAGACCTACCGTGCCACTGGCTCAATCGAGAGCATAACCGCGCGCGGCGTCACTCTGCGACACGGACCGGTTCCTGCCCTCGAATGGCCTGCAATGACGATGACTTTTGCTAGTAACGGCCCAACTCAGATGCGCGGTTTCAAACGTGGTGACAGGGTCACCTTCACATTCGAGCAGGCAGACAGCGGACCGCGACTTGTCTCCATCTCGAAGGCCAGCCAATGATCGCACGGATCATTGATGCGTCCATTGCCAACCGCCTCTTCGTTGTGCTGGCGGCGATCGGGCTCACATTAGCGGGACTCTGGGCGGTGCGCACGACGCCTGTCGATGCATTACCGGATCTGTCGGACGTGCAAGTCGTCATCCGCTCGAACTATGCCGGACAGGCGCCCCGGATCGTTGAGGATCAGGTGACCTATCCGATGGCGACAACCATGTTGTCGGTTCCCGGCGCAAAGACTGTGCGCGGTTATTCCTTCTTCGGCGATAGCTATGTTTACGTTATCTTCGAGGACGGCACCGACCTTTACTGGGCACGCTCGCGCGTTCTGGAGTATCTTAATCAGGTGCAAAATCGTCTCCCAGAGGGAGTCCAGAGCACGCTCGGGCCCGACGCCACCGGGGTCGGCTGGATCTACGAATATGCGCTGGTTGATCGCAGTGGCGGTCATGATCTTGCTGGCCTGAGGAGCTTGCAGGACTGGTTCCTGCGCTACGAGCTGAAAACCATTCCTGGCATCGCCGAAGTCGCCAGTGTGGGCGGAATGGTGAAGCAATACCAGATCGTGCTCGATCCCTATCGCATGGCATCGCTTGGTGTAACTCATGCCGAAGTGGTCAGTGCGGTGCAGGCGGGCAACCAGGAAACTGGAGGCTCCATCATCGAGATGGGCGAGGCAGAATACATGGTCCGCGCGTCGGGCTATCTCGGCGATCTGACTGATTTCAGGAGTTTGCCGCTGCGCACAGAAACGGGGGGTGTGCCGGTCACGCTGGGCGATGTAGCCAACATCCAGATCGGCCCCGAACTTCGTCGTGGCATCGCCGAGCTGAACGGTGAAGGCGAAGTGGCTGGCGGTATCATCATTCTGCGCCAGGGCGCCGATGCGCGCGGCGCAATCGAGGCCGTGGAGGCCAAGCTCGATCAATTGCAGGCGAGCCTGCCTGAAGGGGTGGAGATCGTGACCACCTATGATCGTTCGCAACTGATCGATGCCTCAGTCGAAAACCTCACCAGCAAGCTCATCGAGGAATTCGTCGTTGTTGCGCTCGTCTGCCTGCTATTCCTGTGGCACGCGCGCTCGGCATTGGTCGCGGTCGTCACGCTGCCGCTGGGCGTGCTGGCTGCATTTGTGGTGATGCGTTTCCAAGGAGTGAACGCCAACATCATGTCATTGGGTGGGATCGCCATCGCCATCGGGGCGATGGTCGATGCGGCGGTGGTAATGATCGAGAACGCCCACAAGCACATCGAGCGCTGGACCGAGGAGAACCCCGACACGGTGCTGGCCGCCAACGAGCGATGGCGGATCGTGGCCGATGCCTCGAAAGAAGTCGGACCGGCACTGTTCTTCAGCCTGTTAATCATCACCCTGTCGTTTCTTCCGGTGTTCACCCTGCAAGCGCAGGAGGGGCGGTTGTTCGCTCCGCTCGCCTTCACCAAAACATATGCGATGGCCGGGGCAGCGATTTTGTCCATCACGCTGGTGCCGGTGCTGATGGGCTGGCTCATTCGTGGGAATATCCCACGGGAAGACCGCAATCCGGTCAACCGCGTGCTGACCCGCGCTTATCGCCCCGGCCTCGACTGGGTAATGCGTCGCCCGAAAACCACCCTGGCGATTGCCGGACTTATATTCCTGACTACGCTCATCCCGTTCTCACGGCTCGGCGGCGAGTTCCTGCCTCCGCTGGACGAAGGCGACCTCCTATACATGCCGAGCGCACTGCCCGGCTTGTCTCCAGGCGAAGCTTCCGCACTTCTCCAGCGGACAGACCGGCTGATCAAGACTGTGCCCGAAGTGGAGACTGTGTTCGGCAAGGCCGGACGTGCCGATACGGCCACCGATCCTGCCCCGCTAACGATGTTTGAGACGACCATCCGCTTCAAGCCGCGCAACGAATGGCGCGATGGGATGACCCCTGACAAGCTCGTCAATGAGCTCGACCGTGCCGTGCAGGTGCCGGGCCTTGCCAATGTCTGGGTGCCGCCGATCCGAAACAGGATCGATATGCTTGCAACCGGGATCAAGAGCCCGATCGGGGTCAAGGTTTCTGGCGAAGATCTGGCAGAAATCGAGCGTGTCGCCTTGCAGGTTGAACGGGCTGCAAAGGACGTGTCCGGGGTCAGTTCCGCGCTCGCCGAACGGTTATCGGGCGGGCGCTACGTCGACGTTGATATAAATAGACTGTAGGCTGCGAGATACGGTCTCAATATCGCTGACATTCAACAGATCGTGTCCGGCTCGATTGGAGGCGCAAACGTTGCCCGCAGTGTCGAGGGTCTCGCGCGGTATCCGATCAATGTCCGCTACCCGCGTGAAATCCGCGACAGCGTCGGTAAGATCCGCAATTTGCCGGTGCTTACGCCCTCAGGCCAGCAAATCACTCTCGGCACGGTGGCACAAATCCGGGTAAGCGACGGTCCGCCCATGCTGAAAAGCGAGCAGGGCAGACCCACCAGCTACGTGTATATAGATGTTCGGGGACGCGACCTGTCATCGGTGGTCGGTGAACTGCAGGAGGCTATTGCTGCGCAAGTTGATCTGCCTGCCGGCATCAGTCTGTCTTACGCCGGACAGTTCGAATATCTGACGCGCGCCTATGAACGTTTGCAGATTGTCGTTCCGGCAACGCTCGCCATCATTTTCCTACTGCTCTATTTGATTTTCCGCCGGTTTGATGAAGCCCTGCTGATTATGGGCACATTGCCCTTCGCTCTCACCGGCGGGTTCTGGCTGCTCTATTTGATGGGATACAACCAGTCGGTGGCAACTGCCGTCGGATTTATCGCGCTGGCCGGAGTGTCTGCAGAATTCGGTGTCATCATGCTGATATACCTGAAGGCGGCGCTGGAGAAACGCGGTGACGATCCAGACGCACATGAGGTGTCCACCGCAATTCGCGAAGGCGCGCTGCTGCGCGTGCGGCCCAAAGCGATGACCGTGGCGGTCATCCTTGCTGGTCTGTTTCCGATACTGATCGGGACCGGAGCGGGCTCCGAAGTGATGAGCCGCATTGCCGCACCGATGATTGGGGGCATGATTACCGCCCCCCTCCTATCCATGTTTTTGCTTCCCGCTGCCTATCTGTTGATGCGGCGACCCCGGGCTCCAAAGCCCACCCAACCCGAAGGAGACGAACGATGCTTACCCGAAACTGCCTGATGGCAATCGCAGCGCCGATGGCGCTTGCTGCCTGTGGAGGTGCGGCCGATGATACGGCTATGACCGACCAGGCGATGACTGCCGACGCCCCCATGGCAGGCGATATGCCGATGTCGGACGACATGCCGATGATGAGTTCGGACGAGGCAGGCACAGAAGCCAGCGCCGAAGGCACCATTACGAACATCGATGAGGAAGCCGGCACGATCACAATCGACCACGGTCCGGTTCCCGAGGTCGAATGGCCTGCCATGACCATGGGCTTTGCAGCGAACGAGACACAGCGATCCACCGTCGCTGTCGGTGATGAAGTGAACTTCACGTTTGAAAATTCCGCAGCTGGCGCAACGATCCTGTCCATAACCAAGAAGTGAGCCCTTGGAGGTGTCGTGACAGACTCCGGCACCTCCCTGATTTCTCAAGGAGATAGTGTGATGATGAACGGTTCGATGATGGACGGGGGAATGATGAGTGGCGGAATGATGATCGCGATGGGCGCGTTCTGTCTGCTGACATTGGCGTTGATGATCCTGGGTGTCGCTGCGCTCGTAAAATACCTTCGTTCGTGAGGGTGTGATGAGCGGTAACGATCTGAAAGGCTGGACCCGGCGACGCCTCATGCACACCCTAGGCGGCGCCGCAGGACTTGTTGCAATGGCACCGCTTAGTGCATGCAGTGGTCGAACTCGTAGCGGTTCCGATGGCACTGCGGATGAGCAGCCGCTGGCGATACCGCCGCTTGAGCAAGGTTTAAAAATCGATGGTGAACGCCAGTTCGATCTTACATTGCAAAGTGGCGAGAAAACTTTTGGCGGCGACCGCCTGTCGTCGACAATCGGGATCAATGCTCCGTATCTTGGTCCGACGCTTCAATTGCGCCGCGGCGAGCGCGTGCGGTTTGACGTCCAAAACGAATTGCAAGAAAGCGCGACAATCCATTGGCACGGGTTCGAACTTCCCGCTGTTGCAGACGGCGGTCCACATCAACTGATCCGTCCCGGTGAGCGCTGGAGCCCATCGTTCGAAGTGCGACAAAGAGCTTCGCTTTATTGGTATCATTCCCACTTGCATCGAGGTGCCGGGCCGCAAGTCTATGCCGGTTTGGCCGCTCCCATCTATATCCGCGATGACGAGGAAGATCGTCTCGATCTGCCTAGCGAATATGGCGTTGATGACATTCCGCTGATTGTGCAGGACCGCATTCTCGGCGGTTCTGGTCAGCTGGTCTATCCTCAGGGTATGCACGCGCGAATGATGGGCGTGCGCGGGGATCGTATCTTCGTCAACGGCACTGAAAACGCTGTCTTCGATGCCCAGACAGGCCAGTTACGGCTGCGCCTGCTCAATGGTTCGAACGCCCGCTTCTACGATTTCGCACTCGACGGAAACCAGTCGATGCAGCTGATTGCCAGCGATGGCGGCCTTCTCGATCGTCCGCATGCAGTCCGCTCCGTCAGGCTGGCCCCTGGAGAACGGGCGCAGATCGTCATCGATCTATCGGAAGGCCGTCCGCTTCGGTTGGTCGCCAGAAGTGCGGAAAACGAAATGGGCATGATGGGTGGTGGGATGATGGGTCGCGGTATGATGGATCGCGGGAATGGCCGCGATCGCTCAAGTCAGATGTTCCGAATTCTCGACATCAGACCTGCAGGATCGACGCGGACTGCGGCGTTACCTGAACGGTTGGCGACGCTCGCAACCCTCGATCCGTCGCTGGCAGTGCGGACACGTCGGTTCGTTCTCGATATGGGAATGATGGGTGGCGGCATGACGATCAATGGTCAAACCATGGATATGGACGTCATCAACGAACGTGTGCCGGTCGGGCAATGGGAAATCTGGGAAATCGCCAACGCCTCAATGATGGCTCACCCGTTTCACATTCATAATGTGCAGTTCCGAGTTATCGACCGCGATGGCCGTTCGCCGCCGCCGATGGAAACCGGCTTCAAGGACACCGTAGTCGTCAACCCGCGCGAACAGGTCCGCGTATTACTGCGTTTCGAAGAAAATACAGATCCTGACTTACCCTACATGTATCATTGCCACATCCTCGAACACGAAGATGCAGGGATGATGGGGCAATTTACGGTCGTCAGAAATTAAGAAGGAAATGTCATGAGCAACAATAAAAACATGTTGGAAGGCATTGCTGTCGATCCCGTTTGCGGCATGAGTGTTACAATCGATAACGCGCAGCACCATGCGTCCCATGACGGCGCAGAGCACTATTTCTGTTCGTCGCGATGCCGCCAGAAATTTCTGACCGACCCAGGATTATATTTGAGTGGCGCACATCTGAATGCGGTGGAGGATGTGCCCTCTGGCACCATTTACACATGTCCGATGCATCCTGAGATTCGTCAGGAGGGTCCGGGATCGTGCCCGATCTGCGGCATGGCGCTCGAGCCTGAAACGTTCAGTCTTGACGATGGCCCAGATCCAGAACTGGTCGATATGAGCCGCCGGTTTTGGGTCAGCTTGGTCTTCACTATCCCACTGTTCATTTATGCGATGGGTGACATGATACCCGGTCAGCCATTTTCGAAGCTGATCGAACCCGCGCTGGCGCAGTGGATCCAGCTGGCGCTTGCCACGCCGGTCGTCCTGTGGGGAGCATGGCCATTCTTCACCCGCGGTATCCAGTCGGTTCGCACGATGAACCTTAACATGTTCACCTTAATCGGGCTGGGCGTGGCGATCGCCTACATCTTCAGCGTGGTCGCCACCATTACGCCTCATCTGTTCCCCGTCGGCTTCCACGATGCTGATGGCCGTGTCGGTGTCTATTTCGAGGCCGCGGCCGTCATCACAACTCTTGTTCTGTTGGGCCAGGTGCTGGAGCTGAAAGCGCGCGGCGCCACATCCAGTGCGCTTCGAGCATTGCTGGAACTTGCCCCGCCGACCGCACTCAAATTAATGCCAGACGGCTTGGAACGCGAAGTTGCGCTCGACGAGGTGGCAACCGGCGACCGGCTGCGTGTCCGCCCGGGCGACAAAATCGCTGTGGACGGGCGGATCGTCGAAGGGTCGAGCAGTATCGACGAATCCATGATCACCGGCGAACCTTTACCGGTGAAGAAGTCCATCGGCGATGGGGTTACCGGTGCTACGGTCAACCAGACCGGCGGGTTTGTCATGGAAGCTGAGCGTGTTGGTAAGGACACAACGCTGTCCAAGATCGTGCAAATGGTTGCCGATGCCCAGCGCAGCCGCGCCCCGATCCAGCGGCTGGCCGATCTGGTCGCAGGCTGGTTCGTTCCCATCGTGATCGGTATCGCGGTCCTGACATTTATCGCCTGGTCGGTATGGGGTCCGGAGCCGGCGCTGGCCTACGGGCTGGTCAACGCTGTCGCAGTGCTGATTATCGCCTGCCCATGCGCACTAGGTTTAGCCACACCCATGTCGATCATGACCGGCACCGGCAAAGGCGCGCAGAATGGCATATTGGTGAAAAACGCCGAAGCTTTGGAGACGTTCGAAAAGGTCGATACCATCGTGGTCGACAAGACCGGAACGCTGACCGAGGGCCGGCCGGACCTCGTCATGGTCGAACCGGCGACCGGCATCGTCGAAGCAGACTTGTTGCGCCTCGTCGGCGCCGCCGAGATGGGTAGCGAACACCCTCTCGCCGAAGCGATCGTTAAGGGCGCTCGTGCGCGCGGTCATGAATTCGAGGCGGCTAGTGATTTCTCCTCCGTCACCGGGGAAGGGATAGAAGCTCAGGTCGAAGGCAAGCGCGTAGCAATCGGCAACACCAAGATGATGCGCCGCGTCGGCGCTTACGATGCGGCCTTGGCAGATGACGCCGAAACCGGGCGCTCTAAGGGACGCACAGTGATGTTCGTGGCTATTGACGGCAAACCTGCCGGGCTGATCGGCGTGGCAGATCCCATCAAGCCCAGCAGTGCACGGGCAATCGGCTTACTGCACGATGCAGGTATCCGTGTCGTGATGCTGACTGGCGACAGCGAAGGCACTGCCAAGGCAGTCGCAGAAGAAGTTGGGATCGACGAGGTCCACGCCGATGTATCGCCCGAAGACAAGCACCGGATAGTCGGTGAGCTGAAGGCTGCAGACAAGACCGTGGCTATGGCAGGCGATGGCATCAACGACGCCCCTGCTCTCGCCGCTGCCGACGTTGGTGTGGCAATGGGCACCGGCACCGATGTTGCCATAGAGAGCGCTGGCATGACGCTGGTGCGCGGTGATCTGGAAGGTTTGGTGCAGGCGCACCGTTTATCCAAAGCGACGATGAGCAATATCCGGCAGAACCTGTTCTTCGCCTTCGCTTATAACAGCCTTGGCGTGCCGGTGGCTGCGGGTGTCCTGTATCCCACCTTCGGCCTGCTGCTCAGCCCGATGATCGCAGCGGCAGCGATGAGTCTATCGTCGGTGTCGGTGATCGGGAATGCACTGCGCCTCCGGACCCTCGATCTTTCATTGGCTAAAGCCCCAGCAGCCAAGTGAAGACGTAATATCAGGCTAACAGCCTGTCCTTGACTCGTGCAGTGGCGATGGGCACCGGCGTCATGATCGGAGCTGGCATTTTTGCTCGGACGGGACAGGTCGCGCAATATACTGGAGCTTTGTTTCCTTGGGCTTTTCTGGTCGCTGCTATCATCAGCGGTTTCAGTGCTTACTCCTACATCAAGATGTCGAATGCTTTCCCGTCGGCGGGCGATATCGCGACCTATCTTCGCAAGGCTTATGGCGGGGGCACGATTACAGGCGCCGCCGCGCTGTTGATGGCCGTTTCAATGGATTATCAACGAAAGCTCGGTGGCGCGGACATTCGGCGCTTACACAATGCGCCTTTTTCCTTTCATCGAAGGTGAGATCTACGTTCCCATTCTGGCGGTTGGCCTGGTCATCCCTTCATGGTGAACATCGCAGGCAAGCGGGCCGTAGGTTCACTACAGAAGGCAATGGCGGTGTTGAAGATCAGCGGTATCCTGATCTTCGCCATCGCGGCTCTCTATATTTCCGATATTCCGCTGGGAACCGTAAAAGGCGGAGTCAACGAGGATCAGGGAGCGGCGGGTTTCCTGGCTGCCATCGCATTGGCGATCCTGGCCTATAAGGGCTTCACAACGATCACGAACAGCGGCGGCGAAGTCAAAGATCCCACCAAGAATGTAGGTTGGGCGATCATCATTTCGCTTGGGATATGTGTGATGATCTACATGGCGGTGGCGTTTGCGGTGTCTCGGATGCTGACCGAGATGAATACGATCCCACAAAGTCATTTTGGCATGCAGGGTCCCATTCAGAAGCACATGCTTGTCTACGCGGCAGTTCCGTTATCGCAAATTTGGCTTTTTAAGCGGCTCTGCCGCTAGATTTCCAAGCGCCCATTGAACCAAGATAGATATCGAGGTTTGCAAATCCGCGGCTGGCAAGCCACCCGGCAGCAACTGTGGCACGCATACCGCTGGCGCACATAAGAGTGTAGTGTTTGTTCTTATCCAGTTCGGCGTGACGCTCGTTTAACTCTCCTACATAGATGTGCCGCGATCCTTCGATGGCAGCCGATGCACGTTCATCGGCATCACGAACATCAAGCAAAGTCCACCCGTCCCTGCCCGCGTCCAGCCATTTAGCAACTTCGTCCGTTCCGATTGTCGGTATGGTTTCCATCATCTTCCCCTGCGCTGCAGCGGGCACCACACCGACATATCCGCCTGCGATATTGTCTATCGCGATACGGGTGAGGTGCGTCTTAGCCATTTCAAGCTGATCTTCGTCAGATCCGACCAAGGCGACCCTTTCACCTTCGCGTATGAACCATCCGGCGAACGACGAGATCATGCCTACGGGAAGGTTCATCGCACCAGACAGATGTCCAGCCGCATAAGCGAGCGGGTCGCGGACGTCGACTAGGTGGTCAAAGTCCAGTTCCATAAGCTCGGCCAGCGCCAATCGGCGTGGTCGCATTACCCGAGGTGCTGCGTCACCGCCGATGAGGTTAAGGCGTTCCATCAAACGAAAATAAGGCGGCTGGTAGTGGTTCTCGTCGGCCTTATATTCGATGAAGGCTTCGCGGCTGTCGAACTGCAAGCGCGGGTTGTTAGCACGTTCGTGTCCAAGCGTAGAAAACTCGCGTTCCGCCATACCCGACCCGCAAACCGAACCGGCTCCGTGTGCGGGATAGAGAATAACCTGATCGCCCAGAGCCAAAATTTTATCGAGTGAATCGTAAAGCAGTCCTGCCACTTCACGTTTGCGATCAGGGTAGAAATCGGTGCGACCGACATCACCAACGAAAAGTGCATCGCCCGTGAACACTCCTACAGGGCCATCTGGATATGCAGTGTCACGCAGAACGAACGCAAGATGGTCGTCAGTGTGACCGGGCGTTTCCAGCACTGAAATACGCAGCTGTCCGATATCGAACTCGTCGCCTTCGCGCGCCGTATCGGCATAGACTACGTTGCCATCCGCATTAGGTCCGTGCAAAACTCGCGCACTGGTAAGCTCCTTCAAAACAGGCGAACCTGATACTAAATCTTCGTTCCGATGGGTTTCAAAAATGTGTGTGATCTCCAGCCCTTCGGCTCGTGCTATTTCGACATAGCATTCACAATCCCGACGCGGATCGATGACAGCAGCTTTGCCGCCTGAGCCAACCAAATAGGATAGGTGCGCCAAGCCCGGTGTTTTAAACTTCTTGAGCAGCATCGTTTTTCCTTTTGTATTCCCATGAGCCGAATGGCGATATTTAGATGATTTGTTGAAGTCGGATCACTGCCGGACAAAATGCCGCTTCTGAGCATTCTATTGACGGTCACTCGCGAGTAAAACGGCTGAGCCAGAGCGTAATAGCCGGAACTATAATCCACATGGCAAGCGGGACGAGCGCGAGCGAAGTGCCTGGGATCATTGGCATGTTCGCACCATACCGCCAGCTGAACATGCTTCGTTCCGGCAGAGTTGTGGCAACTATCTCGACACCAATGGCAACGATTAGTCCGAAACCGAAATATGTCAGGACCGGCTTGACCGCCAGTGTCCGGCTCCAATCAGCATGGGTGGAGATTTTGCTAGCCAACCAAGCTGCAGAACCAAGTATTAGCCCGTCCCCGGCACTCGCTATGGTGCAGCGCCACGTCCGCTCGGTCGGCGATAATCCGCCCGGCTCGAAGAATGGCATCTGAAGTATTTCCCAGACATGAGCCACGAAGAACCCAAGGATTGCGAATTTCAGGAATTGCCTACCGGGCGATTGTTCGATTGTCCGGTCAACCATCAATGGTTCCCGAACATCGTTTCAAGTTCGTCTTTCAAAGCAATCAAGCTTTCGTCCTCGTCAGCCTCCGGCTTACCGATAGCTGGCTTCTGTCCGACCCAGGAGCCATCCCTGATGGCATCGACCAGGAACTCTGCCAGATCAGCGTGACGGCACCGGAAGCAGTCCTGCGGAAGCGTAAACGCTTCGACCTCGGCCTCACCGCTGAATGGCAGATCGATCAGCCAACCGGGACGGGCGGCGGTCCATTTCAAATTGCGTTCCGCCTCCAGCAAACCCTCCATTCTTTTCATGTCTTCGAGGATTTTGTGGATCGCAGGCACCACGGAGAAGCGGAACCAGCTTGGGACGCTTGGCTGATGAACAACGAACGCGGCAGAGATTACTGCAATCCGGTCTACACCGGTCTTTCGCATCGCACGAAGGACGCGAGCAGTGCCATCGACGTAGAGTGGTGGCGGATCGATTGCGGTTCGAGGAGCGAATGCCACTCCCAAAGCGGAAATGACCGCGCCGCACCCATTGAGCATTGGTTCGAGATCGTCGTTAAGAACATCACACTGACGATAGTCGGCACCTTCGATCCTGTCCGCCGCATCGGGTAAATTGTGTTCGAGCGCTCGGACCTGCATGCCTGCAGCGATGGCTCGTTCGACGACGAGTGTTCCGGTTTTCCCTCCGGCTCCCAATATCGCTATCGGACCTTCTTTATCCATCGTAACACCTCGTAATGACTTAAAAATATTGTGCTCCGCGCGAGGGGTTGGGGGCACGCGCGGAGCACTGAGCGGTGTTATCGGCAAATACGTCCTTCAAATCGAACAGACGCTCTCACCGTTTACCGCTCAACTGGAGCAGCTGGATACGCCGCGGAAGCCCAGTTCGTTCGGCGCTCCCGGGATGCGCACAATCATGGTGGCTTCCGCATCACTCCCCACATTCTCCGCCATCTCGACGGTTAATCCGTCGCCGGAGAAGGTGTTTGCTTCGGTAGCAGGCAGCATGACAAGTTTTCCATTGAGCTTGATCGTAGCGTTTGCTTGATCGCCGCCATAGATGAATGACGGAAAGCCTACCTTCGTCATGCGGAATACGCACCGCCCAGATGTGCCGCCCAAACTGCTAACATCTGCTTCGTTGAGAATGCCGGGATAGAGCCCACCGGGCGCCGCATTCGCCAAAGCGGGTCCAGCGGCCATTTGCGGAGCGGCGGTGGGTGCCTTCTCCAGTTCCGCCAGTTTGTCGTTGCCTGGCGCGCTGTTCGAGTTGCAGGCCGCCAAAAGAAGCGTGGCTCCAGCTAAGGTGATTACGTTGCGGATCATTGGCCCTGCTCCTTCATCTTCTCGGTCGGACGTGGCCCGTTTTCGGAAATATCCTCGATCAAATAACGCATCTCAGCTATCTCGCGGCGCTGCGCGACGATGATGTCTTCGGCCAGCTTGCGGACGCGAGGATCGCGCAGGTTCGCCCGCTCGCTGGTCATGACAGCGATTGAGTGGTGAGGGATCATCGCCTTCATATAATTGATGTCGTAGACCGAC
The DNA here is from genome assembly GCA_009993605.1 of Erythrobacter sp. GTDB lineage: Bacteria > Pseudomonadota > Alphaproteobacteria > Sphingomonadales > Sphingomonadaceae > Qipengyuania. The sequence goes on along the minus strand of JAACTB010000009.1, from coordinate 107,511 downwards.
GCCTGTCCGCGCACGAGCCAAAGCCCACCTGCGAAGACGACCGCGGCCACGCCGATGATGATCAGGTTCTTACCGACGTTGCTATACATCTTCCACATGAAGGCGAGCATGATGACGGCCATTACGGACCCCATGACAAACGCCATCCAGAACCGGGTTTCGCTGAAGAACACGTGGTCGAGCGAATAGGTATTGAGATACATTAGGCCATACATGACGATCGTCGACGTCGCGATCATGGCCATGAAGATGCCATATCCCATGCCGCCTCCTCCGTCCTTGGAGTGAGATTGATTAGTTTTCATGAATTGTCCCCTTTCTTCATCATGGACCAGAACAGTTGTGCCGAGCAGCTAATCAGTAGGAAGCCAGTCAGCGCCTCAATTCCTGCGATCACGCGGAGGTGCTGCGTCGGATAGATCGCCCCCAGCCCCAGGGTGGTGACATTGACGAGCGAAAAATCGTAATAATCCATCCAGCCCATCCCACCGATATTATCGAAGCCACCAAGACCCCATTTAGCCCCGACCCAGAACCCGATCGCGAACCAGCCAGCGATCAGAAGATGGGAAAGGAACACGATCAGGGACGCCCCAAGCTTGTTCAGCAATGACGGATCGCCACCGACCATACGGTGTGCAGTGCGCAGGAACGTCAGGTGCGATCCAATAGCACCGGCGAACAGAACGGTTGAGAGCAGGAGCGCAATCAGCATCTGCGGCTATTCCGCTTAAGGATTGAACGGTTCCAATTCATCCGAACCATCCAAATGCCCTACCGCCCATCCACAGGCCCATTCCGACCATGAACAGGTTCTCTGTCAGCGAAACGAAGCCTAGGGGCACGTTGCTGCTACCACCGACACAGGCACATTTAAGTTCGCGTTTGTCGATGTAGACGGCTTTGAATACGCTGAATGCGCCGATCCCACCGATTAACAGCGCCACTGGAACCGATATGATGGGTAGCGCGTGCGCCGTCATCAGGACGCCCGCCAAAGCCTCTGCGAACGGATAGACGAAGCCGTAAGGCACCCAGCGTTTTGCTAGCAGGTCGTAATTGAGGAACATTGTCGAAAAACTGCGCACATCCTGCAGTTTCTGGATGGCGAGGAGACACATTGACAGGCTGACAAACCATTCGGCCGCCCGTAGCGTAAACAGTTCGCCATAGGCCGCCCAGCTCACCGCCAGCGCCATCAACAGCGCCATGCCGAAGATAGCGATTACCGGCTGGTAGCTGGTGGCACCCTCTTCCTGCACGCTTTTGCCGAAATGTTCGCGCACATCGTCATACCCGCCTATCCGTTTGCCATCGATGAAAGTCTGTGGGGTCGTTTCGACGTCGTGCTTTTCCTTGAAAGCATCGGTCTGCTCCCGGGTTTCCAGGTGATGATCGTCGATCTCGAATCCCTCGCGCTTGAGCAGATCGAGGGTTTTCAAACCGTAGGGGCAGGTGTGGTCGGGCATTACCATCCGGTAGACCGTCGCTGTTTTAGTCATAACTTATGTCTTTCTGGACTCAATTTTGGGCGATTAAGTCAGCGTTTCGAAGTCCGGCTGAAGAATGCGCGCAAGGGCACGACAAGGACCGAGATATACCAGCCGTAGAGAAAGCTACCAACGGCACCGGCGAAGAAGCCAGTCCATGTCAGCCATTCGAACCCCGGCAGTAGTGGAGCCCAAGCTTCGTGCATGTGCATTGTCCCGGGCACGAGCAAACCGAATGCAATGCACAGTAGGTAGGTCACGAGCAGGAAAATGCTGAGCGTCCAGCCCCATTGCTTGATGCTGCTTGCGATTGGCTTGTTCATGGTATTATCCACCTCTTATCGTGCGTTGCGCATGTCGGTCATCAGCTTGCTGGATAAGCGCTGAAAACCGACTGGCCGGAAGACCCGAATGCTATGACCTGGAACGCCTGCTTGTGGTCACCATGCTCCATCCCGGGCGACCCCATCGGCATGCCCGCGACTGCGAGGCCAGTGACACCATCAGGTTTCGTCGCCAGCAGCCGCTCGATGTCGGCGGCGGGCACATGGCCTTCTATCACGTAGCCTTCGATGATCGCGGTGTGGCAGGATTGTAAATTTGCTGGGACGCCGTGCTCAGCCTTCACTTTATTCATGTCAGGTGAGTCGACGACCGCCATCTCAGAATGCAAACCAGTTTCGGCGTGCATCGCCCACTCTTTGCAACAACCACAATTGGCATCGCGATACATGGTGTATTCTGCAGCTTGCGCAGCGCCCGTGCAGGCCATGAGCAGTGTCATGGTGAAGGCTGCACCAGTAGCCCGGAACTTGGTAGTCAAAGGTCGAACATTCATTGTTTTCATTTTCTTACATCCCACTCATGTCGTGATCAGACATATCATTCATGTCGTGACCGCTATGGTCATCCATTGGCTCTGTGTCCGGGCTGGCCTTCGCCGTTGGGATGGGTCTGGATGAAGGCGAGGAAGCCGGTTTGGTCGGCGGGTTGGATCTTACAGCTGGTCCAACCGGCTCTCCCGGTCGCGCCAGCTTTCCACCGGCCGGAGTTTTCGGCTCTTCGGGAAGAATTTCGTCCGCTGGTTCCAAACCTGCGGCCGATTGGACTTCGTTGTTATTTTCCGTTTCAAGCGCGGTTATCCCTTCATCAGAAACCACGCTGCTTTCATCGGTTGACTGATTGGGGGCTTCGCCGTTGCAGGCTGCAAGAAATAAAGCCAACCCTCCCAAAATTGGGATCGAAAGGAAGTGCGTGTTTGATTTATCGAGCATGTTGATATCCCTTTACAGACCTAAATGGTTGGGCCCGTCAGCGAGTTCGCCGCCGAGATACCCTTGGACGAACAGAGCCGCAGACAAACCGAATAGAATGACGCGCAAAACCGTCCTGCTGTCACCGCCTTTCGAGGCGATAGCGGCCAAGGCTACTCCCACCACGGCTATTGCCGTGCCGTTCCACCGATGGATCTGCATAGGCGCATCACCGCCAAACCACAGGCCGGTATGTATCCAGCCAAACAGCGCAGCGAGCACAGCGCCTGCTGCCCCACCGTAAATCATGATCCGGACTGCGGAATTCAGGTTTTGAGAGGGCCTGGCGATCGCGAATGCTTCTGTGAGGGCAGCCATCAGAAACAATGCGATGGGAAAATGCACCGTAGCTGGGTGCAGTTTCTTCAAAACGCCAAGCAATCCGCCGGGCTCGCTCGCTTCATCTTGGCTCTCCGCGTTGTCATAAGCGTCACCAGTTACATGTGAGGCTGCGCTCCTGACTGAGGGGTTCGCCATATCACCATCGCTTGCTACCTCAGCGGCAGCAGCTGAAGAATTGGAACTAGCCTTTTCTGAAGTTGCAGTAGAGGTATTCTCGTTGCCACCGTGGGCATTATCTCCATGTGCCTGGAGTGGGCTAGCGGAAACGAAAACGGCACCTAACAGTGCTAATAAAGTTTTCCAATTTGACATAAGCACATCACCCTCGCGGGATGAATTTCCCGCCTTAACCCTCTATTTACGAAGCTAAGAGGTTCATCCCTCAAAATTATTTTGTGAGGGGAGAGAATGCTTATCGCGTATAGGTAGTGCAGGAACATGAAGGATGAGCGTAATGAACGCCGATCATAAATTGACTGAAACGCTGAGCATATTAGGTGCCGAGCCGGCGCGCGACGTATCGGATGATTTTATGCACTCCGTTTGGGAGAAGGCCGGACAGCTTCAAAACAGACGCGATCAGCGTCATCGAACAGCATTGTTCGCTGCATTGTTTGTAGTGGGTCTGGGAACCGGGATAGGCACGGTGCAAGTTCCGGCTCAAGCCAGCGAAGCAGTATATATACTTGGCAGTGATGTGAGCCTGTCGCCCGCATCTCTACTACACGTCTCGCGATGAAGATTACAGGGTATCAAATAGCGCTCGCGGTTTTACTCGCTGCGCTGGCCGGATGTTTGGGCGCGTTTGCGACCGATCGCTGGTTCGGCTCTCATCAAAGCGTCGGGTTGCATGATTTCGTTCACGACGAGCTCGATCTGACGTCTCAGCAGACATCGCAGCTTGATCGCCTGGAGGAGCGTTTTGCGATCGAGAACGCCCAGCTCGAGCTTTCTGTCCGCCGGAGCAATGCTGGACTTGCGGCCGCGATTGACAACGAACAGCAATATGGCCCCGAGGTTGGCGCCGCCATTGATCAGGTTCATCAAAGCATGGGAGAGTTGCAGAAGGGCACGATCCGCCATGTCTTCGCGATGCGCGAGATCCTCAATGAGGACCAGCGGCGGCAATTCGATCGCCAGGTTTCAAGGTCGCTGACCGGTCAACCAAAAGACTGATCCTGCGGGGCGCTGAACCGTTGGAAGAATTAGAGACAATCCTCCTTGCCAAAGTGATTGCTGGCGACCGTTCCGCTTTTGCTGAAATGGTGGCGCCTGCCACGCCGCGCTTGATGGCTACCGCAATCCGTATGCTCGGCTCAAGATCAGAAGCAGAAGATGCACTACAGGACAGCTTAGCTTCCCTTTGGGTTACTCGGCACCGGCTGGATCCAAATCGTCCGATCGAACCGATGCTGACGACGATAGTGCTCAACAAGTGCCGCGACCGGATGAGACAACGAAAGGCCGCATTTTTTATTCGGTTCGCAGCGGAACCCGTAACCGAAACTGTTAGTGCAGATACTCCTTCACCTGAAACACAAACAGCCGACAGAGAAACATTGACGAAGACCCGTCAGGCGATCTCCGCACTCCCGGTAAAACTGAAGGAGGCGCTGGTTTTGGTAGCGATCGATGGCCGTAGTCAAAGCGAAGCCGCCACCCTTTTGAACGCTTCGGAGAAAGCGATCGAAACACGCATCTATCGTGCGAGGAAAATACTGAAAGAAAAACTCCAGCTGGAATGAGGGGTAAGATAGTTTGCTTCGTAAGGGGTTGCATAGAGACTGAAAAACAGGACTTCCAAATGCAAGCCATCAATAGACGTAAATTCCTAGGTTCCAGTATCGTGGCCGGCAGCCTTCTTGGCGCTACCGCAGCCATCCCTGCATGGGCGCGCGGCGGCAATATGAACGGTGCAATGATCCGCCAAGGCTTCGATGAAGTCTCGGGCCGCAGCATCGACCTTTCCATCGGCCGCGGCCCGCGCATGGTTCAGGGTCGCCGCGGTATGGGAGTGGCTGTGAACGGCAGTGTTCCGGGGCCTCTGGTCCGGCTGAAGCAGGGCGAAGCAGTGAGCCTCAACGTAACCAACACGCTGGACGAGGACAGCTCGATCCATTGGCACGGCCTTTTGGTTCCGTTCCAGTTTGACGGAGTGCCCGGTGTGAGCTTTCCCGGTATCAAGCCGGGACAGACCTTTACCTACGAAATGCCCGCTTTACGTCAGGCCGGGACTTACTGGTGGCACAGTCACTCGGGCTTGCAGGAGCAGGCTGGTCATTACGGGCCCATCATCGTTGATCCCGCCGGTTCCGATCCGGTGCAGGCTGATTACGATTATGTCATGCTGCTCAGCGAATTCACGCCGATGCATCCGCATGAGATCATGGCCAAGCTGAAGAAGGGCGAGGGATATTTCAATTACCAGCAGCGCACGCTCACCGACGATTATCCGCTGACCGGCGAAGAACGCCGGATGTGGTCGGAAATGCGTATGATGCCGACCGACATTATGGATGTGACAGGTTCAACCTACACTTATCTCGCCAACGGGTTCGGGCCGGAGGAAGGATTGGAATATCTGTTCACACCCGGCAAACGCGTCCGCATTCGGGTGATTAACGGCAGCGCAATGACCTTCTTCAACGTTCGCATTCCGGGCATGAAGTTCTGGGTGGTAGCTGCCGATGGCTTAAACGTGAGGCCGGTCGAGATTGAAGAGTTCCAGATTGGAACGGCGGAAACCTATGATATCGTGGTTGAGCCTACCGGCGAAGCGCACACGATCGTAGCGGAAAGCATGGACCGTTCCGGCATGGCTATCGGCACTCTGGCTAGCCGGCCTGGTGCCCGCGCGTCTGTGCCATCTCTCCGCGATCCGCCGCTATTGACGATGGCTGATATGGGGATGGCCGGAATGGGCGGGATGGCTGGCATGGAAGGCGATATGTCCGGCATGAACCATGGCGCAATGGGGCACGGCCCGATTGAAAGTGGCGCTTCGTCATCTGGCGGTATGGAAATGGGTGGCAACGACAAGGCTGCAGATGGCGCGATGGGCGGTATGGCCGGCATGTCTATGGGCGGGATGGATATGCGAGACACGTCCAAGCTTCCGCCCGACGTCAAGGTGGGGCCGGGCATCGATATGGTGTCCATGAACCCGCAGGACCGTATGGGCGATCCCGGCATTGGGCTCGACAAGGTTCCGCACAAGGTTCTGAACTACAAGGATCTCGTCGCGCTAGAACCGAACGACGATCTGCGCACGCCGTCGCGGCAGATGGAAATCCACCTGACTGGCAACATGGAGCGTTACATGTGGTCGTTCGACGGTGAGAAATTCTCGGCTGTAAGCGACGAACCTATCCGGTTTGCTTTCAACGAGCGGGTTCGTGTTAAGCTCGTCAACAACACCATGATGGCCCATCCGATTCATTTGCATGGGCACTTTTTTGAACTGGTGAATGGTGCTCCTGCTGATCGCCAGCCACAGAAGCACACGGTCATCGTGCAGCCGGGTGGCAGCGCCCAGTTTGATCTGACTGCGGACGAAGCGGGAGACTGGGCGTTCCATTGCCATCTTCTGTATCACATGCATTCGGGAATGTTTCAGATCGTAACCGTCGCTTCGCAGGGAGACGCCTGATGCGCAGTTTCTTTCTACTTTCTACAGCTTGTGGCGTTTTTATCGCTTCTCCTTCTGTCGCTCAAGATCACCTGAATCATGGTCAAGCGGCTCCCAACGTGCAGCCTGCTGCGCAGTCGGAGTGCGAAAAGGAGGCTGCCAGCCATCGAGCGATGGGTCATTCCGTTTCGGCAGATTACTGCGATGCGAAGGATGCGCAGCCTGATCCAAGTGTCAGCACCGAAGTTCGCCCGATGGACGGCCATAGTATGCCCACGGAATGCGAAAAGGAAGCAGAACGGCACCGCGCCATGGGGCATTCCGTCCCAGCGGGCGAATGCGGCCCTATGATGATAGAAGAACCGGCTTCCATGCCGAGAATGGATCAATCGTCCCCATCAGGGCACATGGACCACAGCATGGACGCGCCGGCGGCGGCTGACTGCGAAGCAGAGGCTGACCGGCACCGTGCGATGGGCCATCCCGTTCCTGCAGGTCAGTGTGCTCCCCCGGCTGAAAGTGCGGACATGTCCGGTCATTCTCCCGGCCACCAGATGAGTGGCGCGATGATCCCTATGGCACCACCACCCGCCTCGGCAGGATCGGGTCCGCCGCGCGCGGCCGATGCAATCTGGGGCGCCGAAGCCATGCGCGGAAGTCGCGAATTGCTGCGAATGGAACAGGGTGGTCAAAAATACTCGTGGTTCCAGGGTGACCGGGTAGAATACCGTGCCCGCGACAATGCCGACGGCTATCTGTTTGACCTACAGGGTTATTACGGCGGTGATCTAAACAAATTCTGGTTCAAGTCCGAAGGCGAAGGCAGTTTTGGCGAGGAAATAGAAAGCGTGGAAGTGCAGGCGCTCTACAGCCGCGCTATCGCGCCTTTCTTCGATCTTCAGGCCGGTATCCGACAAGATTTCGCGCCGATGGATCGCACCTATGCCGTGGTCGGCATCCAGGGACTCGCACCTTATCTGTTCGAGGTCGATGCCGCAGCCTTTCTGTCGGACAGGGGCGATCTAACCGCGCGGGTCGAAGCGGAGCTTGACCAGCGGTTGACGCAGCGCCTTGTGCTGCAACCGCGCGCCGAAGTGTCATTCTCTGCGCAAGACGTTCCGGAACTTGGAATTGGCGCCGGAATCGACACGATCGAAGCCGGCCTACGCCTCCGTTATCATTTTGCTCGCGAATTTGCCCCTTACATCGGCATCGACCAGGAATGGAAGGTCGGCCAGAGCGCGGATTATGCTCGATTGGAAGGTGAAGACCCCAGCGTCACCAATTACGTGGTTGGCGTTCGGTTTTGGTTCTGAATTTAAAAGGTAATTTGGAAAATGTTGAAGACAACTTTAATCGCCTTCGGCGCACTACTCGTGCTGGCTGCTCCTGCTCAGGCTGAGAAAATGGATCATGCTAATCACGCTGGACAATCGATGGACGGACAAGCCGATGCAATGCCACACCATATGATGGATGGTATGGAACACCATTCTATCGACGATAACGACGTGGTTGGCGCTGAAACAACGCTGGTTGCCTATCGCGAAGCGCTGGTTGCGCGCGATGCCGGTGCCATGTCGGGTCTTTTCGCTGACAAGTCTTCAGTGTTCGAAAATGGAAAGGATGAAGGCACATTTTCCCACTATATGGAACATCACCTCGGACCTGAACTGGACGGCATCAAAAGCTTCACCTTTTCAGACCCTACACTTGAAGTGATACGAATGGGTCATATGGCATATGGCAAGGAGACTTATGCATACCGCCTGGAGTTGGCCGATGGACGGGTTATCGATCGCGAAGGCATCGCGACATCGGTGCTTGCTCACGATGCGAACGGCTGGAAGATCGTGCAATACCACTCATCGTCCCGTGCCCCGCGCAATAAATGACAGATTTCGCGTTCCGCCTCCCGGATAGGCGGCTAGCGCGCAAACGACTGCTTTAGGTATTCTCCTTCAGGCAGCGTGAGGCCTACGATAGCTGTTCGGGTGGGTGCTGCTGTTTACGAGAGTGCTGCCCGCTGACTCTTTCCCGGCGATCAGGGGAGTTAGTTCTAAAGCCTGCCTGGCCAGCTCGTATGCAGATCATCGATAACAAATTGGTGCGCGTGTGTATCGCTGCCATGTTTGATCAGATGTGGATCATCGGCTGGCAGTTCAGGGTGGGCGTGTTTAATTTCGGAAGGATCAGAACGTGGCCAAACGAAGATAGCCAAGATTGACCCGACCCCAGCCAGAAAAGCGAGCAGCAAAAAGGCGGATGCCATGCCAACTTGCGCGCCGACCTGCCCTGCGACCGGATAAGCGATCAACCAGCAGACATGGCTCAGCGCAAACTGTGCCGCGAACAGGGACGGACGATCTGCCTCGTTCGAAGAACGCTTCAAAAGTCGTCCGCTGGGCGTGACACATATAGAGTAGGCCATTCCCATAAACAGCCAGCCGGACAAAAGCACGAACCATAAAGCTTCGTCTCCAATTCCCGGTAACACCAACCCCAGTCCTGTCAGCGTCAGTGTCAGCACCCCGGCCCCGAAAATCATCAGGTTGCGATCGTTTGTTTTTCCCAGTAATTTCGGCAGCGCCAGTGCGGCTAGCATAGAGCCTCCGCCATAGGCTGCCAGCGCCAGCGCGACATCGCCCTGGGTGCGGCCCATCTCTTTCACGATGACAACGGTATTTACGATGACCATCGCGCTGCCCGCGGCGGCCGCCAGTGTCACCGCCAACATACCCCTGAGGCGCGGCGTTTTGATGTATATCCGCATTCCACGCGTCGTCTTTTCCCACACGCCTTGCACTTTCTTCGCGGCTGCTGTCCGATGCGGTAGGATGGTTGTCATCACCAGGAAAGCTGAAGCAATGAAACCGACCGAGGTGCCCGCGAAGAGCCAGTGAAAGTTGATTATAGCCAGTAAGGCCGCTGCCAACATCGGGCTGAGCAAGCTTTCCAGATCATACGCCAGACGAGAAAGCGACAAGGCTTGGGTGTAGTCCTCTTCCTCAGGGAGGATGTCCGGAATGGTCGCTTGGAAGGTAGGTGTGAACACTGCCGAGGCTGACTGCAGAACGAAGATCAGCAGATAGATTTGCCAGATCGCGTCTACGAACGGTAGCAACAGCGCCACAGCCCCCCGAACGACATCCATGGCCACGAGCAGGCTCTTTCGCGGGAGCCGGTCGGCGTAGGCGCCTGCAATTGGTGCGATGCCGACATATGCCATCATCTTAATCGCCAGAGCCGTGCCGAGCACCGCACCTGCGTCAGCTCCGGCAATGTCGTATGCAAGTAGCCCCAGCGCAACGGTTGCAAGACCTGTTCCGACTAAAGCGATCACCTGAGCGAAGAACAGGTGCCGGTATGTTCTGTTGGCGAGGATGGAAAGCATTCTGGCATTCGTCCTTTTAACTCAGTCAGTTAGTCTGGCCACGGTTATCGCAATAACGGAATATCGCGCGCCCTTCGCCAACGTCACAACCAGAAGGAACGGGATCAGGCGCATCCTTAGGACTCCCGCAATAAGTGTAAGCGGATCACCGACGATCGGTAGCCAGGACAGAAGGAGGACGCCCGATCCGTAACGGGCGAACCAACGCTCCGCACGCTCAAGCGAGCGTTGAGAAGCAGGGAACCAACGCGCTTTGCGGTATTCCGCTAGGAAACGCCCCAAGGCCCAATTGATGAGCGAGCCGAGCACATTCCCGGCAGTCGCAGCGGCGAGCAACCATAATGGTGCAAACTGCCCCGACATCAGGAGACCTACCAAAAGCAGTTCCGACTGCGCAGGAACTATCGTTGCCGCGAGCAATGCCGCGCCAAACAAGCCCGCGTAAGCGGTTATCGGGGCAGCGAAAAACATGGCGTATTAAACGCGCGACTATACCACGCGTTTGATTTCGGCGTAATTGCCCTCGGTTCGCAGCGTGATCGTTACCGCTCCGCCCGAACGGTTGCGCCAGAACCAACCGTGGCTGCCATCGAAGGCTGCAACCAGTTTTCCCTTCTCGCCTCCCGAATTCTTGCCCTTCCCGTAGGCATGATAGGAGATGCCAGGAGCGTCCGCATGGGTGTCGTAATTGACCGCGCCGCCGGACACCGACCAATCGTAATCAATCGCGTTATCCTTCGCCATGACCAGTTTGATTTCGGCCCCTTCGCCCGGGGCGAGAGTGAGGGTGGTGACATCCGAGTTGGTGCCTGATGCGTCACTTTGTGCAGTATCCGATTGGCCCGATACTGCCACCGCCGAAGCTTCAACGGTCGTTGGGATTACTGCTCCATTCTCATCAGCCGCAGCTTCGAGCGCAAGTTGTTGTTTGATTTCACCCATTTGGGTGAGGCCAGCCACGCGCCCAACCCCGGTCGGATCGATACCGTATTCACTGGGTAGGACCACCGTCACGAGAATGGCCCCAGCGGCGACGGCGGCGATCCCAGTCGCCCGCAAGAGCTGGCCATTGCTTGGAAGATCATTGGTCGAAGGGCGTTGAGAATTGAACATGGTTTGTGTCTCCGTAAAACTGAATTAGCTGACAGTCAGGCCGGCAAGCTGGTAACCGACGAGAACGAAGCCTGCGGTCATGAGAAGGACGTTGGCGGCAAAGGCATGACGCATGAAGCTGCCGGTTCGCCGCCAGAAGCCCATGGCGATCAGAATGCCGCCGAGCGCGAGAAGCTGGCCAATCTCGACACCGATGTTGAAAGCGATGAGATTGGGGACCAGCCCGTCTTCCGCGATCTGGAATTCGATGATCTTGGTCGCCAGACCGAAACCATGGAAAAATCCGAAAATAAGCGTTGCGACCTTGGTGTTAGGCTGGAATCCGAACCAACGCTGGAACGCTCCTAGGTTGTCGAGTGCCTTGTAGACGACCGACAGGCCGATGATCGCATCGATCACGTAGGCATTAGCAGAGATGCCTGTGAGCACGCCAAACAGCAGGGTTGTCGAATGGCCGATCGCGAACAGCGTCACATAGATGCCGATGTCCTTCATGCGATAAAGGAAGAAAATCACGCCGAACAGGAACAGCAGGTGATCGTAGCCAGTCACCATGTGTTTCGCGCCGAGGTATATGAAAGGAAAGAACAGCACACCGCTACTCTCCTGGATGTATCCTTTGTCGCCCTCGGCCACGCTGTGTGCCCAGGCTTCGACGCCAGAGCACAACAGCAGGACCATCAACGCAATGGCGACCAGATAGCGTGGTGGAATATCGCCCGGTCTTGAGATTGCAGATAAGTTCATTCTTTCACTCCATTGGATGTGATGCGTGTTCGAAGATCACGCAGTTGTCGGTGCCTCGTTTGGCGTTTGTTCGATTTTGGTTTCGCTGCGGCCCCGCACAACGCGGTAGAGCGCAGGCAGGACGAGCAGCGTGAGGATTGTGGACGACACGATGCCGCCGATAACGACGGTGGCGAGTGGTCTCTGCACTTCCGAGCCAAGACCGACGTTGAGCGCCATTGGAACGAAGCCAAGGCTGGCCACCAGCGCCGTCATCAGCACCGGGCGCAAACGCGCAAGCGCTCCCTCCCTGATCGCATCGTCAAGCGGACGGCCATCTTCCAACAATTGCTTGATGAAGGTCAGCATCACTAGGCCGTTGAGCACCGCCACGCCCGAAAGCGCGATAAAGCCCACGCCCGCGGAGATCGAGAAGGGGATACCGCGAAGCAGCAGGGCCGCGATGCCCCCGGTCAGCGCCAGCGGAACGCCAGAGAATACCACCAGCGCATCCTTTGCAGACCGGAACAGAGCCATCAGAAGGCCGAAGATCAACAGCAGCGCGAGCGGAACAACAATCTGCAACCGCGTGGCCGCCGATTGGAGCTGTTCGAACGTGCCGCCATATTCGATCCAGTAGCCATCGGGCAACTCGACCTGCGTAGCGATACTCTGCTGCGCTTCGCCGATGAACGAGCCCAAATCGCGCTCGCGCACATTGGTAGTCACCACCGCTCGGCGCTTACCCGTTTCCCGGCTGATCTGGTTGGGACCCTGGGTCCGTTCGATCGAAGCAACTTCTGCCAGTGGCACCGATCCGCCTCCTGGAAGCGGGATGGGTAGCCGTTCGAGGACTTGGGGATCCTCTCGCAGTTCTTCGGACAAACGCACGACGATATCGAACCGCCTGTCGCCTTCGAATATCTGCCCCGCTTCGGTGCCGCCGATCGCGGTTGAGACGACCATTTGCACATCGTCGACATTCAGCCCGAGTTGGGTCAGCTTCACGCGGTCCGGCATGACCTGGATAAACGGCAGACCAGTGACCTGTTCGGTCTGTGCGTCGACTGACCCTTCAATAGCCGATACCACGCTTTCGATTTCTGCTGCCGTGGCAGCAAGCTGATCGAGATCATCGCCATAGACCTTTATCGCGACGTCCGAGCGGACCCCGGCGATCAGTTCGTTGAAGCGCATCTGGATCGGCTGAATGAACTCGTAGCGCGAACCGGGCACTTGCTGGACCGCCTCGTTCATCTCTGCGACCAGTTGTGCCTTTGATTTGCGCGGATCGGGCCATTCGCCGCGCGGTTTCATGATGATGAAAGTATCCGCAACCGATGGTGGAACGGCATCGGTGGCAACATCCGCGGTGCCGATTTTTGCAAAGACGGTTTTGACTTCGGGAAACGTTTTTATTCGTTCTTCCAGCGCGCCTTGCATGGACACAGCCTGTGACAGGCTGGTGCCCGGGATCCGCAGGGCATGGAGGGCAATATCACCCTCATCGAGGTTCGGGATAAATTCCGAACCCAATCTGGTCGCAGCAAGACCGCTTAATACGACCAGTCCTGTCGCGGCCGCCAGCACCAGCTTACGCTTGCGCATGGCGAAGTCGAGCATGGGAACATAGCGCGACTTGGCGGCGCGCATGACACGGTTTTCCTTCTCCTCGACTCGGCCGGTAATGAAGGTCGCCACTGCCGCAGGAACGAATGTCAAAGAGAGCAGCAGGGCCGCCGTCAGCGCGATCACCACCGTCAGCGCCATCGGGTGGAAGGTTTTGCCCTCCACGCCTTCGAGTGCGAAAATCGGAACGTAGACAATCGTAATGATGAGAATACCGAACAGGCTCGGGCGGATGACCTCCGCCGAGGCCGATGAGGCCAGCCTGAACCGCTCCTCCCGGTTGAGCAGTCGGCCCAGCGAGTGCTGCGCCTCACCGAACCGCCTCAGACAGTTTTCAACGATGATCACAGCGCCATCGACAATCAGACCGAAATCTAGCGCGCCAAGGCTCATCAGATTGCCCGATATGTTTCTTTCGACCATCCCTGTGATCGTCATCAGGAAAGACAGCGGGATCACTGCAGCGGTGATCAGTGCCGCACGTATATTACCGAGCAGTAGGAACAACACGACGATGACCAGCAGCGCGCCTTCAGCGAGGTTCTTCTCGACCGTCCAAACCGTCGCTTCCACCAATTTAGATCGATCGTATACCGTGTTGGCAATGACCCCACCTGGCAGTGAGCGGTTCACTTCCTCCAGACGCTCCGCCACTGCGACACTGACGTCGCGCGCATTTTCGCCCACGAGCATATAGATCGTGCCGAGCACGACCTCCTCCCCATCCTTGGTCGCCGCGCCATCGCGGATTTCCGAACCGATGCTGACATCGGCCACGTCGGCAATCCGCACCGGAACGCCTCCGCGCGTTGCGACGATGATTCCGGAAAGGTCGCGCTGGTCTTCGGCTTGGCCGGGCACGCGGATCAAATATTGCGATCCCGACCGTTCGACGTAACCGGCACCGACATTGGCGTTGTTGCTTTCAAGCGCCTCGATCACGTCCTGGACCGTTAGGCCAAAGCCAGCGAGCCGGGTGGGAACGGGTGCAACGACATATTGCTTGCGATAGCCGCCGACCGAATTGACCTCGGTGACGCCGGGGACTGTGCGCAGTTGAGGTCTGACCACCCAGTCATGCAGGGTCCGCAAATCCTGCGGCGTATAGCGGGACCCGTCGGGTTTGATCGCTCCGGGCTCGGCCTCGATCGTATACATGAAGATCTCGCCCAGGCCGGTGGCGATCGGCCCCAGTTCGGGTTCGATGGATTCAGGCAAGCTTGAACGGACACTTTGCAGCCGTTCGTTGACCAGCTGACGGGCGAAGAAGATGTCGGTCCCGTCCTCGAACACCACCGTGACCTGGCTCAGCCCGTAGCGCGATACTGAACGGGTATATTCCAGTCCCGGAAGACCGGCGATAGCGGTCTCTACTGGATATGTAATCCGTTGCTCGGACTCCAGCGGAGAGAAACCGGGTGCAGACGTGTTGATCTGCACTTGGACGTTGGTGATGTCCGGGACGGCGTCGATCTTTAGCCGCCCAAAATTGTAGATGCCCAATGCCGCCAGTAGAATAACGGCGGCGAGGACGGCGAAGCGCTGTCTGATCGACAGCTGGATGATCCGTTCAAGCATGTTCTGGCGCCCCTTAGTGATCGTGGCTCGCGCCCGACTTCTCGATGTCGGCCTTGATAACGTAGCTGTTGTCGGTCGCGTAGACCGTTCCAGGATCGATCCCGCTGATGACCTCGGTCCATTCAGGGCCCTCTTCGCCCAGCTCGAGCATCCGCACTTCGTAGGTCTCGCCGATCTTGGCGAAGACTACGCGGAAATCGCGGAATTGCTGGATCGCATCGGTGCGCACCGCCAGTGGAACGGTCCGCTGATCGACCGACACCAATCCGCGCACCGCCATACCCTGACGCCAGTAGCCGTCGCGGTTGGGTAGCGGGGCCCGGGCCGTTACAGCTTGGCTGCTGACTTCGGCCAGCGGCAGGAAGTCGCGGATAGTGGAACCTTGCGTTCGCTGTCCCTCGAGACCGCGAATCTGGACCGACTGGCCCGGACGCACACGCTCGATGTCGCGGGGAAAGATCGGGAACGTCGCGATGGTGCGCGCCGGATCGGAAATCACGAACATGGGATCGCTATCCGCGATGTCGCCGACATTGGTATTACGCTGCGTAATTACACCGGAAATAGGGGCATAGATCGAGTAGGTCTGGAGCGAGTAGCTGCTCTCTACCCGTGCCAGAAGTGCGCCTTTCGCAACACGATCGCCGACATTGCGATGGACCGACATGACGGGTCCGGGATATTTCGCACCCACCTCCGCGCTTCCCGACGGTTCGAGTTCCACGCTGCCGATGATCTCTACCGTTTCGCCGATCTGTTGCGGGCCGACTTTCGCGGTTTCGATACCTGCGGCACGAGCCGCGTCGTCTGAAATGGTGACGCGGCCTTCATAGGAATCGAAAGCCCATCGGTGCGTTTCGCCACCAGAAGCGGCGGTAACCACGACATCGAAACTGTGGGGCTCGATAAGAACTGCTTGCGCACGCAGGTAATCTTCCTGCGGTTTGAATTGGAAAGTCGTTTTCTCGCCGTCGAGGCGCGTGATCATAACGCGTGCCCGAACGGTGTCGGGATCGATTGGTTCGCCGTCGCGGTAAGGATAAAGCCGGTATTCAGGAGGCAGGCCGTCTTCGAACACGGTGACCTCGATGGCGAAATCGCCATCGCGCAGCATTCGTCCGTTATGCGGACCGCGCTCATAGTCGCCAGCTGCAGCCTCTTCGCTTTCGGAAATGTCGGTTTCATCGCCGGATTGGCCGCAGGCCACCAGCGGAGCAGCAAGCAGGGCTGCGGCAAAAATAAAAGTCTTACGCATTTTAAATTCCCCCAACGAGGTCGGCGAAACGGCCGGTCAGCCGGTCGAGTTCGACTTTCGCTTCATGATATTCGGAAAGAGCTTCGACGAAGCGGACGCGCGCGTCGTGCAACGAAGAATGCGCCATCGAGACGTCCATGAAGGTGAACCCGCCGCGATTGTAACCAGCGCGGACTTCGCGCAGGGTCTGCTGCGCGCCCGGAATAACGCGGGCCTGTATCGCTTCGGCTTCGTGCCGTGCTTCCTCGACGCGCTCGACCGCTAGAGCGACTTCACGCTGGCGCTGGAAGCGTTGGACCGCCAGGTCCGCATCTACCTGCCGTTGCTCGGCTGCCGCACGATCGATATTCGCCCGGTTCAAGGCGCGGTTGGGCAGTGGCAGGGAAAACCCAGCCACCACGGCTATATTGCCCGACCCAAAGATACGCGGGCCAGCATAGACAGTAGGATCGGTTCGGCTGTAGGCTTCCTGAAGGCGATAGTTCGCATCCGCCCGCTGGCGTCTTGCTTCGTAAAGGGCGAGATCGATCGAGGGAAAGTTACCCAGTTCGATAGAATGCGCCTTAAGCTCCAGAAATCCGTCGGTAACGACATTGATTTCTGTCGGGTCGCTACCTGTCAGAAGAGCGAGACGAGCCTTGGCTGCATCAAGAGCGTGTTCTGCCAGTTCGAGGTCGACCTTTGCCTCCGCAAGCTGGGTCTTCGCCCTGGTGCCGGCGAATAGCGGATCGCGCGCACCGTCCACACGGCGCTGCACCTCGGACTGTAGCGCTGCCGCAATCTCGACCCGGCTTCGCGCCAGTTCAAGATCGAGCGCGGCAGTCTGCGCTTCGACATAGAGTTCCTGCACTTGACGGGCGAGGTCCAAGCGGCGGATCAGCGCTTCGGCCTGGGCGATGCCGATCTCGCCCTCGGCAAGTTCGATCCGCGCCTCCCGCTTGCCGCCCCGTTCTAGCCTCTGGTTATACGTGCCATCAATCTGGATCTCGTTGAAACCGGACGTGCCGATATTCTCGATTGCACCTTCGATCGTGGGCGCTGGCTTCGTATCGGCAGCGGCACGGGCGGCCTCGAGGCCATCGATCCTCGCGGCCGCCGCTGCACCCTGAGGCGAACTTACGACCGATTGCCGAATGGCCTCTTCGAGGGTGAGCGATTGGGCCTGAGCCGCATGTGCCGACATAATCGTGACCGCCAGCAAGGCGGCACGCAAAATCGCGTTCATTTTGGGAACTCCTGAACTTCAAAAACTATCGAGCGACCCGGGATTCCGGGCGCTAGGCTTATGAGTTCAGGCTAACGGTGGTTGGGTAAGGGGTGCAGGTTCGCTGCCAGTTAGGGCTTCCGTTTGGCTGGGCTGCGGCAGTGAACGCTCCGACCGATATGAGGCGATCAGCGAAGCAGTTTCGGGTAGACCAACAGTTATGTGACTATGGGCGGAACCGTGCGGGACCGTTTCCCCAGAAGTCGAATTGTCGGCAATCAGCAAGTTAGTTTCCTGTGTTGCCTCAACAGGCTCTGGTGCATGATGCGAGCTTCCCGCTTCATGGCTATGATCGTGTTCCACATGCGGCAGCGCGCCCGAAAACCCACCGTGGGAAACGAGCATGATCGCAAGCACAAAGATAGCGAACCATTGACGCACGGCCGCCGCCGATAAGCCACACGGTAATGATAAGCAAGATGACGCAATGCGACTGCTAATGGGCGAATGCGAAAGAAACTTGGGACCGGTTATGCACTTGCCATTCATGCTGGTGAATCCTCGAGGGGTGTTTCACCTGTAATCTGACGAACATGATTTACCTCGACAGTCAGATGAGAAAGTCCAGATATTTTTGCGAGACGTTCACGGTAAACGGCCGAACTTTCTTTATTCTGAGTAGATACAGCAAGGATTGCTCCGTGATGGCCAGGACCTAATTGCCAGACATGAAGATCAGTGATCGTATCGCCAACGGTTCCAATGGCTTTCCGAATATCATGCTCGATTGGATCGTCGGCACCTCGATAGTCGAGCATTGTCGCAGCGGTATCTCTCAACAAGCCCCAAGACCACCGCGCAATGACGAGTGCCCCGACGATACCCATCACTGGGTCGAGCCAGATCCAGCCATACATGCTGCCGGCAAGAAGTGCTACGATCGCCAAAACCGATGTAAGAGCGTCCGCCAGAACATGTAGATACGCCGCTCGCAGGTTCTGATCCTTCCCATCATGAGGATCGTGACTGTGCTTGCGCTCGTCATGGTGATCGTGAGCATGGTGCGGGTCGCTGCCGTGCGTATGACCATGACCATGACCATGGTGGTGATCGTGATCATCGCGTAGCAGCCAGGCGCTGACGAGGTTCACGACGAGACCTATTACGGCCACCATAATCGCCTGGTTGAAGCTGATGGGAATCGGATTTGCGAGACGGACGACACTCTCCCAACCGATAAGGAGGGCGACGAGTGCGAGGACAATCGCGCTGGCGAACGCGGCCAGGTCCC
This sequence comes from Erythrobacter sp., assembly GCA_009993605.1. Taxonomy (GTDB): domain Bacteria; phylum Pseudomonadota; class Alphaproteobacteria; order Sphingomonadales; family Sphingomonadaceae; genus Qipengyuania. The sequence continues at coordinate 88,548 of JAACTB010000009.1, read as the reverse complement.
CAACTTTGCCTGTTCCGAAGGTGAAACGCGGATTACGAGCGTTTCGACGGGCGAAGAGGTAGGCAAGGGCTGCAATCAGCATTGCCGCCGCATGAGTTGCCATATGCCAACCATCCGCCACGAGCGCCATGGATCCATAGATCGTGCCCGCTGTGATCTCGACGACCATCATCACGGTGGTGAGCGCTATGACGAACCAGGTTCGCCGCTCGTTGCGTTCATGGTTCTTACCAAGAAAAACATGTTCGTGACCAAGATCGTGACTGATTTTCTGTTTGGATTGAGCATTTTTCATTTCAGGTAGGTTCTCACCACCTGAATGAGATCTGCAGCGCCCTGAGCCCGGTCGGCATCCTTGTCCGTATCGGGGTTCGAGACATGCTCGCGGACATGGTCTTCGATCAGTTCGACCGTCAGCCCGTTTACCGCCCCGCGAACCGATGCGACGAGGTTAAGCACTTCGCCGCAAGGGGCCTCAGCGTTGAGGGCCCGTTCAATTGCTTCGACTTGGCCTTTGAGGCGCTTGACGCGCGCCATGAGCCTTTTATCAGAACTTGTGTGCGACATAGGATAGGGGGCTACCCTATGCTCACTCTAAGCGCAAGTTTTGTCATTGCTGTGTCACCATGCGGTCTTGGACGCTGACCCTCTGCGCTTATTTTCCAATCTGGCTGAGATAGTCAGCAAGCTTTCGAACCGTCTCAAGCTTTGCGGTATGCGTAACGGAACGTCCGGATTTCTTGGAAGATATGAGACCAGCCGCTTCCAGAACAGTGAGATTGACCGCTGCGGTATTCAGCAGAGTGCCTGCCGCTTTTGCAGCTTCGGTCGTAGTTAGCCCATCTTTTGCGTTGGCGATCGCTTCGAAAAGCGCAAGCCTGTTGGGCTGGGAAAGTGCGTTAAGGACTTTTGTGTTTTTGTTTTGCATGGGTTTGCGACTACCAGCCGATGAAGATAACTTCAACGGTTCATTACCATTGTATTGATGAAGTTTGTGGATAAATTCTCAACGGGTGCAGACCTTTGCTGCGCACTAACTGCCGCAGGGCAGCTGCCATTCCAATCCTCTATCGTTCGCCACTTCGAAAGTGCGGCGAGAACCGACTGGTCGGTCAACAATTGTATCGCTGTCCGGCAAGCTCCGGGGTCAAAACACTTCATTGCTTCAACACTCTTGACATATTGAAGTGTTGCCCTATATGTCCCTTTACGAACCGCAGCTTTGAAGCAGCGGAACATACGTGAGGAGACATCAATATGGGTCTTTCGAAAACGAAGCTTCATGCTGCCCGGCCTCCCGCCGCCGCCATTTCCGAAGCGAACCGCTGGATACTCGATCCTTTGGATCACGGGCACGATGAAGAAACAATCGCTCTCACTCTGCGCCAGATCGTGAGGGTAACTCTGGTTGCGACCGAGGTTGGCGCCCGGTTTCAGCGCGAAGGTATCGGGACTGATCCGATGGCGTGGATGCTTGCTCCTCGCCGTGCGTTCGATGGCGTTCCGCCAGTCGAAGCGTGCGTTACCCAAACTGACTGTGCTCGCGCCGTGCTCATTCACGGTTTGGGGCTCGATCTCGACATCGGGTCAGGGGCTCTGGATGCCCTAATGGACGATGATGTCGCTGACGAAGGCGAGATCTTCGAACCGCTTGGTTGAAACGAAGGACGCATCCGATCCTTGCCGCAACGCCTCTCTCCCAGCCCTTAAGGAACCTCCCATGACTGCAAAAATTTTGGCACTTCGCCCAACTCTCGACGACGCACGCATTCTTACCAAGATCGATCTCCGGCCCGGATTGACCGGCGTCGGCAACCTCGACGGACAGACCACGACCGCCGTAGTCATCGATGTGGAGACTACCGGGCTCGACCACGACAACGATGTAGTTATCGAACTGGCCATGCGCCGCTTCCGGTATGATGACGACGGGGTGATTGTCGAAATCGGCAAGGCCTGGTCCTGGCGCGAAGATCCCGGCTTTCCCTTGCCCCAGGACATCACCCGGCTCACTGGCATCACCGATTTCGACTTAGCGGGCCAGCGCTTGGACGAGAAGATGATCCTGAAGATCGTCGAAGATGCCGATCTGGTCATCGCCCATAACGCGTCATTCGACCGTCCGATGGTGGAGAAGCGCCTGCCCCTGCTGCCCGGCCGCCCTTGGGCCTGTTCGTGCGAGGGCATCGACTGGCGCGAAGCCGGTTTTGAAGGCCGCTCGCTCGGTTATCTCGGAATGCAGGCCGGCTGGTATTTCAACGGGCACCGCGCAGAGAATGATGTCGATGCAGTCGTCGAGTTGCTCCGTCATGAAGACACGGACGGTGTTCCGCTCATGTATGAACTGGATCAGCACGCCCATTCCGACAGCCATCTGATCGAAGCGATTGGTGCTGCCTTTGAAGTCAAGGACGCGTTGCGCCTTCGCGGCTACCGCTGGAATCCGAATAGCAAGGTGTGGTGGCGCGAGGTCATCGACCGTGAGCTCTTAGCCGAGCAGGCGTGGCTCGCCGTGAACGTCTACGCAAGCGGTAAGGGTGCGAAGCACGGTGGTCCCCGCATGACCCGGCGCACCGCGTTCGACCGCTATCGGTAGATCCGCCTCTTTTCCCTGATCCCCATTCCACCAATTTGCCGACAACGAGACAGGATACCCGTCATGGCTAAGAAGCCCACGAAGCCGCAAGCCCGCGGCAAGCAAATCACGAAATCCGAACTACCTGAGGGTTTGGTTAGTCTCGCTCCCGTGACCTACCCGGTGGCAGACACCGCGGTCACCGCGCTGCAGGTCTGGCACAACCCCGATCGCAAACCGTCGGGCGATGGTCCTTGGAATGACGAGGCCGATAAGGTCGCGTGGGTCGACAAGGAGACCGGTTTAGGTTGCATCATCCTGCGCCAAGAGAATGGCACGTTGTCTGGCTATGTAGGTGTCGATCCGTCCCATCCGCTTTTCGGGTTCGATGCAGAAGCCGTTCCTCTCGAAATCTCAAATTCGGTCCATGGCGGCCTCACCTACGGCAAGGCATGCGAGGTCAATCGCTTTGCCCTAGAGGCATATGGCGATCCCTGGACCGAGCGTTACACTGTCTGCCATGTCACGGTCACGCGCATCAAGCGCAACTACCGGACCGTTCAAGCAACCAAGGACGAGTTTGAGCACGAGGATCTTTGGTGGCTCGGCTTCGATACCGATCACATCGGCGATTTTGTGCCCAAGGGTTACGATCGCAGTTCGCGCAAAGACGATGTCTACCGTGATCAGGCATACGTTTACGGACAGATTATCGCATTCGCTCGGGCATTGGAGGAACTGGGCGGAGCGAGTTCATCGCCCACCGGTGATACGCCTGAAACCCTCCAGCTTCCCCCGCCGAACCGTCAGAATGGCGCGGACTGATGGCGACAGGATATTCTAACTGTTTCGGCGAACCCGAGCCCACGCGCTATGGCGATCACCGTCATCCTGACCTGCCTTGGGGATATTGGCTTACATCGATCGGCGAAGTCCCGGGTGAGCCCCCGCTAGTCGATGAGGAGGGGCGGGAATGGGGTTCGGTGCGCGAAGCGTTTTGGGTCACACGGTTCGGCCTGGCTGAAGAGTATTGCTGGTCGACCAACGATATTCTTGATTTTCTTCTTTCTTATATGGCGATCGTCGATGGGCGGTTCGTTGAGAAAGGGGAGAAAGCCCGAGATATATTCATGTGCGATCGGCACCTCGGCGATTTCGTCGAAATGTTTCTGAAGAGCACTGATCTTCTGAAGCCCAACAGCAGAAGGCTCACTCTGGAAGGGCGAGCCGTTCTCCAGATGTTGATCGCGACAAGGACTCGCGACGATGCGGACGAAAACGTGGGTCTGGACTGGATCGCAGCCACCAAGGGGCTGGCCCATTCTCCCGAACGCAAGGCGGCGGCCGAACTCGTTGCCCATCGCGAGGAGGTCGCGACACGCATGGCTCACCGGTTCACCACCGACAGCATCGACGGCGTTCCCGTAGTCAAGCTGATCGGCTTGCGTATCACGCGTGAGATTCCAGTGCGCTCCACCCTCTGGACAATGTCATGGCCTGAAGGCGATCGGCATGCCCGCGACAGCTTCTACCTCTGGTTGGTCGAACGCATCGACCGCTGGGATGCTTGGAGTGAGATGGTGACCGAGAAGGGCACGCGAGCATTGACGGAGCATTTTATGAAGCTGGCCTTCTGCGATCGCTTCGCGGCTGCGGACGCCGGTAACAACTGACTTTGTGTCTGGCCCTTTTTACCTAACCCCTCACTCGATCTTCAACGCCCATTACTTCAGATGGAAATACGCAATGGCCACCGCGACACGACCTGAGAGGCGGCACCCGGCGAACCTCGTCAGCATCGTTCATGTTGATGGTCCGCTGCAGGAGGGAGAGGAATACCGGCGCCTTACTTGCTTCGGAGCATTTGAGGTGTCCTTCGTGGATGGCGATCCGGCTTTCTCATGCCATCATATGTCGACTACGGACAATAATGACCGCGCGCTATTCCTGCGCCGACTTGGCTCCTTGTCGCACGATCGGCACGTCGTCCTGGGATGTAGCGAAGCGAACGAAACCTTCTGGGACCGGCGTTACATCCTCGAAGCCGGACTGGTCTATCTCGACATCATCGACAGATTGAAGAACGTCCAGCCTTCGAACCTCAATTTGATGAGCGCCCCCGAGGATGCCATGATTAACCTGGCGGAAACCTTCGGGTTACGGAATTGCTACGAAACGCACCTGTTAGGCCAGGCAAAGGCTGCGGGCGTTCGTTCACAACTGATCTGGCTCGCCTATGTCGCGACCACCATGGGCAAGAAGGAAACGCGCAGCTTGTTCGCCGCATTCCAGGCTTGGCACGCTATCGAGATGGCACGTCCAATCCCGTTCTGACGCCGCAATTCGCGCGATCGTGAAAACCGTCTCCCCTTCGCTTCAAACATCAACCGAAAATTTACCAAGTCACCCTGCGTCGATCCAAGCTTCTAACTCAGCGTGATCCGCAAGCGCCGCCAGCAGGACCGCACGCCAGTTGTTCTGGCCGAAGACGTTACAACTTTTCGCTGCCTGGCGAGCCAGAAAACGCCGCGCATCGGGTCCGCCTGCTTCTACGTGGGTCGCCGCATCCCTCAACATGCCGGCGATTTCATCATTCGCGTTGTCGTCATAGCGCTCGATCAGTCCAAGCCGGTCGTAATGGTGCCGGATGAGTTCCCACTCCTCCAATTCTAGTTCGCCCTCTTCGATGCGGAACCTCGCGCCCACGGTATCGAAACCTGGCCGAGTGATTAGATCTACATGCAGATAGAGAGCATCGGGAATGTCATCGAGATAAAAGTTGATGAAAATGCGCTGACCGGCCTGGTCAATCCATCGGTCTCCCTTGATCGTATTACATAGTGAACAGCATGGAACAAGATTTAGGGCATGGACCGCGAATTCGGGAAAATCGGTCGCAGGTAGGTAGTGGTCATGCGTCGTATTGGTGGTTGTTCCGCAATAGGGACAAAATTTAAGCGCCTCCTTTGCCTGCGCTTTCTTTATCTGCTTCTTCAGTCCGAGCAGACGCTTGGTTTGCGAACCGTAGCAATGCCGAAGTTGGTCACTGATGTTCTGAAGCGGGGAGGCGCCGATGTGTTCGATCTGTCCAGCGCCTACACAATTATCGAGTGCTTGGTAGCGGGCTGCAATCGCAGCATGGTTGTTGGTGAGGACGTCGCGAGTGGGCCGCTGCTTGGCATCGCGGATGCCGATATACCGATCAAGATGGCTGGGCGGACTCGTCAGCAAGGCAAGTTTCTTCAAAGTTCCTGCTCGCGTTCGTATTGGGCCAAGAGATAGGACTGCGCTGAAATGCTCAGACCTTGCGGGAAAAGTTCAAGCACTTCCTGCGCGGACATCGATCGCGCCAACTTTTTCAACACATTCTTATAGAGGCTATCGACCTCTACGGTTTTAAATACGTGCCGGGTCAGATCGGTAACGCTTTCACCGAAACTTTCAATGTCGAGAGTCTCAGCGATAGTAGTGCCGCCCGTGCGCCGCAGATGCTGGACCCGCGAAGATGGAATCTCCTGCAGCACGACCGCCGAGTGCGTGGCGAGCACTGCGTAGGAATCGAACTTCCGCAGGATATCGGTCAGGACGAGGAACAGACTAGCTACGGCATTGGGATGGAGGTGGGTTTCCGGTTCGTCGAAGAGGACGATCGTATCGTCATCGATCCAAGAGAGGAGCGCGGTCACGAAATGCCAGAGAATGGCCTGGCCGGAGCTAAGCGTATCGAGCAGTTGTGAAGGTTCGGTGGATTTGATTTCGGCGATCAGACGGGCCTTTGTGATTCCCTCTGCGTCGCTAAGGATATTCGATATGCAGTCGGTCCAGTATTGTTCGCGATCGAGCTCACGGATCCGTATTCGGTTTTCATCATAGGAATTGACGAGCGCAGCGGTCGACAGGCGGCCTTTCTCGTCGCGTATTCCGCTATGAATATAGCTGCTGTAGGGGCTGATCGCCGGACGTCTGAACCGGTCGAAGGCGCTATACGAGATAGTGATGACGCGCGAAAAAGCTGGTCGGCCATCTGGAAACCGGTCTTCCTTTGAAGCCTTGCGTTCTGCGGACATACGTTCGATCTGTGCAAGGTCGGAAGCCAGCTGCGACAGGAAATACGTTTTGCCTGCCGCGTTTCTGCCGATGAGGGCGACGATCCGGCCGGGTAGTGGGTCGGCTCCGTCGAAATCGAACTGCGCGCTGGTAAGGACATCGCCATCACCGATCCGTGTTTCGAATGAAAACCTCGGATCGAATTCAGCGGGCTCTCCTTTGATCCAATTCAAGGCGAAGCGCCGGGCTCTTTCCGCGCCGTTCTCCCGCATCATCCCGTTTCTGAATGGCGCAGACGTTTCGTAACCGGCAGCGAGGCCTGGCATCACCGCGATGTCCTTTAGCGCCTCCAGGACCGTGATCGCACCTTGTGTTCCGAATTGCGAACGCAGGCTGGTATAGTAATCTTCGCTCTGCCCGAGCGATATACAGGCTTCACCAAGATCGCTGAATTCTTTTGGAAGCCTGGTGTTCGCTTCCACCTTCGACGAACCGGTCTGCGATAGCTGCAGAATTTTCACGTATCCGAAATGGCTACGTTGACCTTCACCGTCGAAGTGGAAGAGATCGAACAGGATCGTATTGCCATAATCATTCCAGTTGTCCTTCATCAGCACGAAGGTGTTGACGAATTGCCGGGGGCCGCCGCCTTCATAGGCAATCGTCGTGAATTTGTGTTCTGCCATGACCTATTCGTTTTCCCTCAACATGATACTAACTACATCCAGATGTCCGACAGCAAGCCTCTACTATTATCTTATCGCCACACTGCAAAAGGATGCCTGGTGAAACCGACCACAGTCCTAGACGATCGATGCACCCCAGATTTCCGATGAGACTTTCCGCAACCGACTTGGGCCGCATCGGAGAAAAGACATTTTCCGCTGCCTGCTCAAAATTGGGTATCACTTGCAACCCGTCGACTGAGGATGATAACGGCTGGGATTTCCTGATCGAATGGCCTTCACAGCCTCATGGAGGTTCCGCCGATACGGTCCCCGATCGATTCAGGGCTTTGGTTCAGGTCAAGACGACCAAGAGCAAGAAGTCAGTAGCGAACCTGAAGCTTTCTGCGGCCCTAAGTCTCACGAAAGCGGCATTGCCCGCGTTCATTATGATAGTCCGAGTGAATTCCGATGGAGACCCGGTGTCCTTTGGACTGGTCCATATATGGAAAGCCGAGATCGGCCGGACTCTCGCCGCTGTGCGTCGGGCCGAACGTGATGGGAAGGCGCTGCACCGACAGAAGATTTCTTATCGCAGCGATCGGATCTTCGATGACGCGACGCTGGCGATAGGTGCCATGCACGCCGATATGGCAGCCGAATATCCTGATTATTCTTCTACCAAAACGGCGTTCGGAAAGGACGCAGGATACGATGCAATGGCATCGGAAATGAAGGTTACTTTCGATCTGGATAGTCAGGACGACGTCATCGACTGGTCGCTGGGGCTGGGTGAGGGTTTACCAGTTCGCAAGCTCGATGCCTGGACCACCCGGTTCGGCGTGACTTTACCGGACAAGCGGCTCAGTGGATCCTCCGGAAGAATCTTCATCGAACCTACCGGACGTGCTGCGACGCTTCAGTTCAGGCTGCCTGATGGCAGTTCTTTCTCGGAGAGCGTCGAAGTCATCGCGAGCGCTCTTCCGGGACTGCCAAGCGACAAGCAACGGTTCCGCTTGAAATGTGACTTGTTCGATTTCGTCATCGGCAATGACGGTGATACGACTTTCAATCTGAATGCCGAACCCGAACAAGATGGCGTCCAGTCGTTGAACCGGATTGCACGAATAGCGAAACTTCGGTCGTTCGGCGGTGGCAGCCAAATCGCCTTGAAACTCTTTGCCGATGGTCGGAGCCAGTCTTTAGGGTCTATTAATTTCACCAGAAACACGCCTGAACCGTCTTGGCCGGTCATTGCGGTCGGCGTGCCGGTTCTGATCAATATATCGGCGATGGCGCCAGGAGACGTGACCGACACCGCAAAACTTGCGGACATTTTCGAACATCGAACAATGTGGGCGTTGGACGTTATGGCCAAGCTCGTGGGCAACAACAGCCTGCGAATAGACTTCGATACGGACGCTGATGTGGAAGGCCCGTATCGAACGTTGCGAGGGTATTTCGCGGTTCCGGTAGGAGCAGATTTCTACCACGCCTTGATCGAACGTTTCGTCACGTCGGATGCGTCCGGTGAAGACGGCAGACGACAAATTACGTGCGGCCCGGCCACAGTCCGCGATGCGCTGATAACCAGGGTTGGACGCGGAGTGGAACCGTCCGTGGCCGACCATTTCAATTCGGTCGTCGACGACCTTCCCGAACCTGGAACCGCGCTCTATCTTGGCGACTTCAACCGATTGTTGAATGCAGAATAGCAGCGCTCATAGCAGCCTCATTTTGTGAAAACCATCGCTGCTCATGATTCATTATGTCGCGTATGTCATTTTTTAGACTCCGTCGTTTCCCTCAGGCTGGGGACTTTTCGGTCCGCCTTGTGCCCATGCCACCGCGGTATCAGAGCAGTGTCGCTGCCAGAGAATTTTGCCTGATATTCATTACCATGCGCGCTTCCTTGCCGCCCGGTTTGATCCTCGTATCGACAGTTTCGATGAGTCGCGGTTCGAGCGAGTTTCTTCCCAAGTCGATGTGGGTGGGGTCTCCATAGCGTAATTCGATGGGTGTCTCGCCCGGTGGGGCCAGCACGTTTGCCCATTTGATGCTTGGCCTGGTTCGTATCTGGGATGGCCATTCGCCGTCTAGCCTGTCTGTTTTCATCACGATCTGGAAACAGATCGAACCGATTGTCATCACGAAGAGCATGTAGGGGATATTTGGGTCGTCCAACTTCCTCACCAACAGGGCGCCCGACAACAGACGCGGTGCATTTCCGATGCTCGCGAACGACAAGCCTGCGATCATGTGTGGCAGGATACGGTCATCGTCCTTAGAGAGCCACTGCCTTAAGTGCGTGAACTCTTCCAGCATCTCTTCGGGTAGCAGCGCAAAGCCCATCTTCGACAACGCCTTATAAGCGAGAGCCGGAATGAACCGTTCGGTTCCAGTCGGGACCCTGAGCACCAATTCACCGGTCAGATTGTCGAAGCCGATTTGCTCGCCAAAGGGCGTTCCATTCGTGCTCATCGAAATATGCCTTCGTCCATCCTGTCGTTGATGCACGATCGAGGAAGAGCCTTTCGATCGACCGGTCTGTCTGACCCGGTTTCCCTTGCCTGGAGTTCCACCGACGGTGAGCGCGGCTCCGATGCTTTTCACCAAGGCATCATCGAGCGGTGCGAACGCGCGATTGCAATCATCGCATTCGTCTAGCGAAGTGACCCACTTATTTCCGAGCGCTTCGGGCATTGCATGGGAGATCGTCTGGAAGCTCCGCGTATCCGTAGTTCCGCAATAACGGCATTGGCCTGCCCGCCCGAGCTTGATCGGTGGCTCACCTCCGCCTGCCTTGACGAAGCGCAGAACCCTGTATTCACAGTCTTCGATGTGGTGATGTTGGTTTGAATTCATGTGTTTACAGGTTCTGGGAATACATAAGACGGCTCCCCCATCATTGTCGCTGTAGCGCGAAAATCGCGAAGGCCGGACTGGTCAGGCGAGGTGTCGACGAAGAATGTCGTGCCCAGGATCATGATGCGGAACATAGGGTCCTGTCGGCCTGCTTTCTCAACCATGTTGGCCCCGGTGACGGCTCCGAAAATGGTTTCCTTCTCGAGCACGGCCGATAGGTGCACTGCGTCCTTCTCCAGTCGGACGAAAGACCGGATGTGATCGTAGCGGGCTGAAGCTGCGATCTGTGGACTCTTGCATACTGCAATCAGGTTGAGGCCGATCTTGTGTATCGCCGGGAGGAACCGTCTGTCATTTCCGAACTGCTGTCTGAAGCCCGCCGTGCCCTCGTCCGGTTTGATCCATACGTCCGAGACACCGTCTTTCTTCGAAGCAGGCTGGAGAGTTTCTCCAGCTACCTTTACCGCCCCCGGACCTCCATTGATAAACATTTCCGGACCATTTGCACCCATCCTGCTGCGCAGCCCCTTCCAGCTGTTTATCATCGGCGGCTTGCCGTTCTTACGAGGCACGCGATGTATCACCGTATGCAGCTCGAACTGCTTGACCAGCGCACGGTCGACACGCGACAGAGAATTGTTGCAAGGTCCGCATGCGACATCTGTGCGCACGAGTTCATCGGGGCAGGCAAGACCCTCTGGTATTACATGCTCGATGGAAAGTTTGTCGAAGTCCTTCTTGCACCAGATGCAGATCATCTACCGGGCTCGCGCTCTATAATTGAAACCCGTCATTGCGACGATAGATAGGTTGCAGGCTTACCCGGATCCTCATCTGACCCGGGCCCTGCTTTTGCGGCGGCTGAGGTATCGACAGTTGCCGGGTCCGCATCCTGGGGCATTCGCAGCCGGTCGCCGACGAAAATAATGCTGGGGTCATCGATCAGATCTCTGTTCAACTCGAAGATTTCTTCTGCCCGGCTAACTCCGCCCAGACATTCGAATGCGATGTCTCTCAATGTGTCGCCGCGCTTTACGGAATAGACTGGATAGCTATCTCCGTTCGGTGGCTGGAAGCTCTTCCGCAGGCTTTCGATGTCGTCCGTGAGGTGTTTCAGCATCCCACGGCCATATGGCTTTCCCTCTGGCACGCTTTCGTCGAGGAACCAGCGGCGCATCACGGAGGGATGTAGCGATGAGATATCGTCCGGCGCCGAACGCTTCGCTGCAAGTGCGACTGATTTGAACCAGCCTGCGGCGACACCGGCCGCATGCTTGGCCAGTCTGTTTTTCCGTAAGCCTTCGGCCGGAGTGTTCCTAAGCGGCGCGTGGGCATTGTAGCGTATCGTCTGCAGGTTCGAGTTAGCCCCGAGATTGATCTGCAAACCCTGATCGATGGCTCCTTTCAGGACCCAGTGGAGGGCGGCGTTCGACAGTCCGCGTTCCGGCCCACCACCACCGACTGATCCGTGATCGCCTGCGAACCAGCGCTGCTGGTATGGCGCGTCACGGCTGTATGGATCGTGCCCGACTCGAATATTCATGTCGGCGAGGTTCCGCCAGAGGGTGGGCATGAAGTGCACGCGGCGCTCGTCGAGGGCCACCGCATGTCTTCCGGCCGTGACCAGGTCCGACAATTGGGTGTCATGATCGTTGTAACGCTTGTCCTGCGTGCGCACGAAGGTCGCCTTCACGGCTTCGAAACCAAGAGTGCCAACCGTATCCCAGACGCCGATATAGGGGATGGTCAGCAGCCGAGGCGGCGTCTGGCACAGGCCCTTGTTCAGGCGCCAGCTCTGCTCTGATGTGGAAATGCATATCTGCGGCGAGTTTTTCGCCCGGAACTGCAGGAGTTCAGGTGGTTCATCGCCATCCCGAACGGCGTGTTTCTTGTAAAGCTTCCAGGCTTCGGTGATTTGGTTCGCGTTGTTGACCTGCAGGATGCCGACCGATTTGATGAATCCTAGAAACGATCGTGCCGTGAATGCGCCGCGGCTGAAGCCGAAAACGAAGATCTGATCGCCGGGGCGGTAGTTGAAGATGAGGAAGCGGTATGCCTCCCTGATGTTCTGAACCAGACCCTTGCCGAAAATCCCGCCTCTGAACGTTTCATCAGAAGCGGTGCCGACACCTTCATCGTAATGGACGATCTGGTTAGTTCCGTGCCGGTCGACCGGCAGAACACTTTCGGCGACCAGGACCACGTTCGTAGGATCCTTCTTCACGTCGAGCTTGTTCCACGAGCCATCGAAGCAGAATACCAATCTGCGCGATCCCTCCGGAAAGTCGGCCTCGTAAGCCGGATAGTCGCTCACTGTCATCGCGATTGCCTTCTGTTCAGTGATTTCGGTTGTGGAGTCAGCGTCAAGCGTCCGCTGTAGCCTCGAAAAGTGACCCTCCGGACCATCACTTGCGTGCCCCGGCGTTGGATGCGAGCTTGCGAACAACTTCGCGGGTATTTTGGACCTCGTCGAGGTTCGTGAGGACCAGCGGCTGTTGATACGCCTGGAGAATGTTCGGCTCCACATCCAGCCGGTGCTCCGCAATAAGATAGAATGTGGTGCTTAGGCGGCAATTTATCGTCAGCATTCCATCGGTCATCTGATACTCAGCTTCCTTCGCCTTCTTCTGCGCTGGCTCGAGTTCCGGATTTGCCGCAATGAGGAGATCGATCGAGTGGTTCCATTCGAGATCATCTCTGGGGTCGACCGGTGATTTGGCGCCCGGTAACGCTCTTGCGATCCGCGCCATCGCATAATCGCGGAAATCGCGGTGTTTCTCCGACCAAGCGCGGACATACCAGCGGCCCTGCGCTTCCACGAAAGCGTGCGGCGCGATCGTCCTGTGGTGGTCTGGCTCTCCGGTCATCGAGGAGTAGACCATGTCGATGAGCAGCTTCTCCCGGATCGCGTCGGTGATGCTCATCACGACATCGGGACTGGGCATTCGGCCTGCCAAGGATACCGATGCAACCGGCGGGGCATTGGCGAACCACGTGTCCTGCTCTTTCAGCCAGCCCTGTTCCATGCCTGCTAGTTGCCGCAGGTGCCGCTCGGTCGATGTGGCGGACAACACTGCCCTAAATGCTTCGCTGCGAACGTAGCGCTTGCGATTACCGTCATATTCGAGGTTCGCAGGTGCGAGTGATTGATAGGCCGCAAGATCGTTCGACGCTTGCGGCGGGGAGATATGGAATTCCTTCTGGATATCCTTCCGATTGACACCGCCGCTCCAGAATAGGCGGAACTCAATGAATTCAAGCCTTTGCTGCAACTTAGCCTCCGCTGATCGAGGCTTTTTTGGACCCAACCGTCCGACAGAATTTATTGTGACCATTTACATATGCTCATAAAAAACTGCCTGTTAACCGAAAATTGTGTATTCCTTTTACCATAGTCAGCGAATCGGGGTCAAGCCAATGCCGGATACAGAATTGAAAGATGGCAACGGACCTTCCGATGCAGTCGCCCCTTACCGGGTGCTGAGCCTCGACGGCGGTGGCTCGCGCGGTGTTTATGCGGCGGCATTCCTAGACCGGTTGGTCGGACAGTTCGGTGCGCGCGGTGGTTCGAATGGCGCCGGTGCGGCGAAAAACATGGTCGATCTTGGTCTGGGGTTCGATCTGATTACCGGCACCAGCACGGGGGCTATCATTGGTTGCGGAGTTGCCGCCGGCGTTCCCCTTCGCGAGATCGTTGCATTGTATCGCGATCATGGACCGGCGATCTTTCCGCACCGGATCACCGGGATCGGCAGTGTTCTATGGCGGGCTTTGGTTGGGAGCTATTACGTCCGCAAGGGAGATACTGCGCTTCGCGATGCGCTGGACGAGGTGCTTGGCGACATCACGATGCGCGACGTTTACGAACGCCGGGGTATCGCCTTGTCCATTCCGTCCGTGCGCATGAGCACCCACAAGGCCTACGTCTTCAAGAAAACGCGGACCAGCGGTGTCCGTGACGATGATTACCGCCTGGCAGATGTCTGCCTCGCGACGAGTGCCGCTCCTGTCTACCGATCACTTGCTGCAATACAGGTTCCCGGCGAACCGAAGGGAACCCGGCAGGTCTTTGCCGACGGCGGGTTGTGGGCCAACAACCCAGTGATGGTCGGACTGACCGATGCGTTAGCGAACGCAGGACCCCATCAGCCGATCGAGATATATTCGCTTGGAACATGCCCCCGCCCCGAAGGCGAACATGTTAGAGCCGGCAAGGAGCACCGTTCCATGATGGGATGGCGGCTTGGCGCCGATGTCGGGCCATTGGCGATCGCGGCGCAAGAATTCGCATATGATAACATGGCACGGTTCCTTGCAAAGGCCTTTACAGATGCTGGCCGGCAGGTTCGCACGGTGCGTTTCCCGAACAAGGCGGTGCCTGCCGAGATGATGCCGTTTCTCGCATTGGACGATACGCGTAGCGAGACGATGGACCGATTGATCCAGCAGGCTCACCATGACGTGGACATGACCTTGAGCGCTTGTGATGCCGGTGATGCCGATGGTTTGATGATCAAGACCCTGATGGAGAGCCTGCCCGCTGCCGATGAAGAGCGTTCGCTCGCGGCAAGCCGGTCATGAGTGCGTTCACTATCTCTCCGCACCCTAGGCCCAAGATTAGATTTCATCGCGGCGTGCAGTTGCTTTCGAAGCCCAACCCATACGGCACTTCCGCCCAAAACCTAACCATTACGAAGGGAAGCCAATATGTTTGATTGCGCGAAGGACGTGCTGTCGTTTCACGACGAGAAGGTGACACTTCCTCAAAGCGACCGAACTGCGATGCGCGACCGCCGCAACGCGAACCGGGACCGGTCGAGGAAGGGCCTGGAGAAGAATGCGGGCCCACCTATCGACGAGCACGTGGTGCAAGGCAGCTATGCTATGAAGACGATGCTTCGGCATGACGCGAACGATTACGATATCGATGATGGCGTCTATTTCGCCAAGGAGGACCTGGTCGGTCCACGCGGTGCCGAACTCACATCACGCCAGGCCCGCGAGATGGTCCGGGACGCGGTTGACGATGGATCCTTTGCGGATGCTCCTGAGGTGCACGGAAATTGTGTCCGGGTCGTGTATAAGAAGGGGTATCATGTAGACATGCCTGTCTATCGCAAGGTGAGCGATGATGGAGCGGTCTATTACGAACTGGCTAGCGCAAGCGGTTGGAAGCGGTCGGACGCACGTGATGTGACCGAATGGTTCGACGACGTGCGCAGTGCCAGCGCTGACGGTGTGCAGCTTCGGCGGATCGTGCGGTTGATCAAGAAGTTCGCCAAAAGCAGGGATTCCTGGTCCGGTCAGCTGCTGTCAGGCTTCGGCATAACAGCGCTCGTCGCGCAGGAGTTCGTTCATTACACGCGTGAAGACGAAGCATTGTATTACACCATGAAGGCGATACGTGATCGCTTAACGTGGAATCTCGTTGTTGCCCATCCCGTTACGCCGAACGATACGATAACCGATGGCCCGGAAGATCCCAAAGCACGCCGCTTGAAGGGGAAGCTGACCGAGGCGATCGACAACATGGCCCCGCTCTTCGCATCCGACTGCACCCGGAACGAGGCTCTTGGCTGTTGGGACAAGGTTTTCTTCACGACCCACTTTTCCGAACGCGGAGAGGCGCGCGACGTTTCAGAGAAGAGCGTGGCGTCCACTTCCGCAGCCATCATCGGCAGTCAGAGTGATGGCGGCTCAGGGATTTTCTCGGCCGGTGGATCGCGCCATGCCTAATCCGGCCGGCTTTGGCGAACTTGGGTTCGACAACGCCGTGCTGGAGGTTGAGATGGAGCTGCGCAGGCGGTTGCCTGAACGCTGGCGCCGATTACGTGGAGAGGAGCTTAATCACTACAATCGGCCAAGTCGCTTTGTGCGCGGCTGGCGCATCGGGGTCGAGTTCAGCGATGCAGTTACCCGCGAAATCGATGTTTTAATAGGACGAAGCTTCCCCGCCGGCTACCCGCGCACTGCTCTGGTGGACGGCCCCGGACACCTTATCTGGCCGCATGTCGAAGCTGACGGCATCCTTTGCCTGCTACCCATCATGGCGGATGTAGATGCCGAAACACCTGGCCGCGTCACCTGGGAATTGATCCGCCGTTCGGTAGTTCTGATTGAGGAATTGCTGGAGGGCTCCATAATCGACCGCGATTTCCGCGAAGAGTTCCTTACTTACTGGGCCTATGCGGCAGGCGGTGTGCACCGGGTCCAGAGTCTGCTCGACATCGATGGCCGGACACGCACGGTATCGACCTGGCGCGCAAATGACGGCTCCATAATTATCGGCGAGAATGATGCGTCGCTGTCGCGCTGGTTGAAGAACCGCTATGGTCCGGACTGTGTTCGCGGCAAACGTCGTATTGAGCGCGGCGCTATCATAAGCTTGCCCCAGCCACCGTTGCCTTCGCAATATCCAGCCAACGGCGCCGAAGTTGTAGATCTTGCTGCGACGGCCGGCGAAGATGCAGTTCGGTGTCTTCTCGACGTAGCGGCATCCTTGCCCAAGGAGCTCACGGTTCTGTTCAGAGCGGAAGGACGCGGTGGCCCCGGTCTCTTCGCTGTGTCGACCCGGCTCGACCGCAAGCGCCCTGACCGTGATGGAAGAGCCGAACAGCCCATCCTGAAGGGTTTCCGCCGGGATACGTTGCCGGAGGATGTCGCGGCCCTGCGAACCTATTCGCATGCCCCGGTCGTGAAGTCGAATGTAGCCAGGGCAGATCCTGCATGGATCCACGGGCGCGGAAAGGATCCACGCTCGGCGATTTTGCTCGGCAAGACGGTGACTTTGATCGGCTGTGGTTCGGTAGGCTCGAGCGTGGCAGCGCGATTGGCGAGATCCGGCGTTGGCACGCTGAACCTGATCGATCCGGAGGAGTTCAGCTGGTCCAATCTGGGACGGCATGAATTAGGTGCGGCTTCGGTCGGTCTGAACAAGGCTGAAGAACTGCAGAAGAAGTTCCAGTCCGAATTTCCCCACCTTCGTTTCGTATCGCATCCTGCGACTGCTCAGTGGGCAATCGACGAAGGCGCTGGGGTGCTGCGCGGTAGCGATATCATCATTGCCGCCACTGCCAGTTGGAATGCGGAGGGCGCACTCAACAGATGGCATTTGGCACAGGGACGCCGCATGCCCATCGTTTATGGCTGGACCGAAACCCATGCGGTGGCGGGACATGCGGTCGTGATCGGTGATACTGGCAGTTGTCTGCGTTGCGGAATGGATTCCACCGGACAACCTCTCTCGCCGGTGAGCAACTGGGAAGCGGCAACGACGGCGACGCTGGAGGAACCGGCGTGCGGCAACCATTTCACGCCCTACGGCGCAATGGACCTGTCATTCGTCGTGGACATGATCGCGCAGACCGCCCTGGATATTCTGCTCAAACCCGGCGTCGATTCGTATCAGCGGTTGTGGGTTGCGCCGAAGGAGCGTCTACAAGCGGCAGGTGGCAGCTGGACCGAAGATTTCGAACGGCAGCATCCCCATCATCTGCAAGGGGGCGCACTGCTGGAACGTCCGTGGCCCAATAGTGAATGTCCCGCTTGCGGATCGAAGCGCGAGGCTATTTCTGCATGAAACGTCCTTTCATCATGCTTAGTCGATTTGAGTAGCCGGAAAGCAGGGAGCCTGCGGGATCAGCTAACCGCCGCCTTGCGAAGACAAATTTTTGTGGCCCTTCATCACCGGGCCTGCTCCCTGTCACTGGGCGGGCACCTGTTGCAGTAGCTCGCTGGCCACGTCTGAACCGCACAGGTGCAGGACCTGAAGTAAAAACGCTGCCGAAAGGCCCTCGTCACGCAGCTTCTTGCTAATTGCTGCATTGTTCGTCGTCACCCCCACGGTCTCCAAGGCGGCAGCAAGATCGACGAAATTCATTCCTTTTGATTTCAATTCCCGTTTTACAATTCGGACAGCAGCTCTGTCCCACTGTTTTTTGCCTTGCGGCACTGGATAGTTGTTCATTTTGTCTTCCTTCTTTAAATATCTACGTAAGTTCTTTTTTTGTTCTCCTTCTTCTTTTTCGAATTCACAACTCGACCACAGAGTCGATTCAAATATTCAACTTTTGATCGAATAAATACGTTGTCAAAATTTCGCCGAAATGGTCGAATTACACGTTCGTTGTTGAAGCCGAACGCAGAAGAGGAGACAAAAATATGGATGCTCACCAGCTTAGTCGCGGTTCGCAGGCGGCCTTGGGTATCGTTGTTGGGTTATTGACCCTTCACATCATGTTTCTTGCAATGGGAATTCCGCTCGTGGCGGTAGTGGAACCCAACGAATTGCCGCGTTTGCTTAGTGCTCACGGTTTGGCGGCCAGTATTGTAGCCGGCCCCTTGGCGATTGCCTGCGCTCTGGTGCCGGCTGCTTTGTCGTATGATGCGCTGCGCGACGACAATTTCGGAAAGTGATGGGATTTTGGATCAGCCTTGGTCATGCTGAGCAGTTTCATATTGAAGTTTGATTGCCTGCTGACAAATGCGGGCGTGCATTCTTTGTTGCTGAGGGTCGATTGCCTCAAACTTCGTTATCCGGTTTCCGCGAGCCATGACCTTTCGAGCATGTGTGCCATCGTTTTTGTTCGTTGGGATCTTAGCTCGTTCGGACGCAGAATTCTTGATCGACGATGATGGCATGGTCACTTTCGACGGCCCTCAATCCGATGCGCGTAACATGACGGCCAGCCGGGGAGTGTTTCTGCGAGGGTCGCGATGAATGCCGTGCGTGCGGCGGCAATGGCGAGATGCAGCGCAGACACGCCGATGAACTGGATATCGGCAGTTACTGACTGGCCCGCAGGTCATCCAACATTCCAGATACAGGCTTTTCGTGTAGATCAATAAGGACGCAAATCAACTGCCAACTTTTGAGGATTTTTGCCCGAGAATAGTCATCGCGCTCGATGGCGGCACCAGAATGGCGACGGGATCTGAGCGATCCTAACCGGCTGCCGCTGATCCGTAAACAATCCGCAGGCCGGTTCAGTTCGTTGCCAATGAATGCGGGCGGGGATCCTCGATCTTTCTCGAGTAAATAGTTGAATAAGCAAATTTTTCGACGCAAAAACAATAACCCACGCATTTGCAAAAATGCGCGGGTTATTGTGCAATCTGACAAAATCGTGGAGGCCCGAGCCGGAATCGAACCGGCGTGCAAGGATTTGCAGTCCTCTGCGTAACCACTCCGCCATCGGGCCTCGTCCCGGATCGTTTGCCGCCTCTTGCGAAGCGGGCGCGCGACAGGGAAGCGGCCACCTAGCGAAAGGCGCGCGGCAAGGCAATCGCCTGATTGCCGGTTTTTGCGCCGACCCCGCGATCGCCATTTCGGTATCGCCCGCGCTGGACCTGCGATGATCGCTTGCTATGGCGGGGCCATGGCCATGTTCGATCTGCTCGCACCGATCACCGCGCAAGGCGGTTCCTGCACGCTTCCCGATGCCGAAGACTGGATGCAGGGCCGCACGCTCTATGGCGGCGCCTCCGCCCTGATCGCCTATACGGCGGCGATCCGGGCCTTCCCCGACCTGCCGCCGCTGCGCGCGGGCCAGATCGCCTTCGTCGCGCCCACGTCCGGCGAGGTCGATTTGCGGCGCGAGATCGTGCGGCAGGGGCGCAACGTCACCCAGGTCCGCAGCGAGATCTGGTGCGAAGGCCAATGCACGCTGACCGCGTTCTGGCTGTTCGGCGCCGCGCGCGAGCCCAATGCGGTCCACCCGGCGGAAAAGCTTGCCGACTGGCCGGGCGGACCGGACGAGAACGAGACGGTCCTCGCCGACAAGGGCCCGGCCTTCATTCGCAACAATTTCGAATTGCGGCGGGCGCAGGACCAGCGCGGGCCGGGCGAGCCGGTGGTGCAGCGCTGGGCGCGGGTCACGAATCGCCAGGGGCTCGACCCGGTGTCCGAGCTTATTTTGCTCGGCGACGTGCTGCCGCCCGGTGCCATGCGCGCGATGCAGCGACCGGGGCCGCTCAGTTCGATCAACTGGTCCTTCAACCTGCTCGATCCCGAACCCAGCACGCAGGACGGCTGGTGGCTGTCCCGCAACGCGAGCCAGCACGCCGACGGGGGGTATTCGAGCGAAAGATTGCGGCTGTGGAACACCGATGGGCGCCAGGTGCTCGACGGGATGCAATGCGCCGCGATCTTCGGATGACGCGCAGGTAAGGTGCCAGGGGGCCTGTAAGCCGGGTTCTGTATCCGCAGACGGTATCCGCCGGGCGGACCGTATCTGCGGCGGCAGCCATTCGTCTGGGCCGCGGATCGCTCCGCGGCTCAAGCAGCCAACCCGGGCGGTCGCAGCGCGAGCCAGGGGCGAAACACCCCTGCCGGACGAGCCGGCGCGCCGCCCCTATTCGGCCTTGCTCCGGGTGGGGTTTACCATGCGAGCCGCGTTGCCGAAGCCCCGGTGCGCTCTTACCGCACCCTTTCACCCTTGCCTGTGCCGGGATGAAGCCGGCCATCGGCGGTATGCTCTCTGTGGCACTTTCCCTGAAGTTGCCTTCGGCGGGCGTTACCCGCCACCCTCGTTTCGTGGAGCCCGGACTTTCCTCGACGTCGAAACGCCGCGGCTGCCCGGCCCCCTGGCAGCCGCGCGATAGGCGATCGCGACCGTTCAGCCAAGATGTCTCCGAGCGCGGCGAGATGCGCATTTTGTCGAACGGGATCGCCTGCTCGCAGAGGAGCGGGTGATTACTTGCGACAAATCGGATCGGAAACGAACGGGTTAGGGCTTGCGCAAGTCGCGAGGGATTGGAAGAAGGGGCGCGATTTGGGGGGTAAATTCGTTTGACGAAGGGGGCAGGCAGGCTTTGCCGCATCTTTACGCTGGCGTTCACCGCGCTGGCGCTGGGCGGCTGCGCGACCTTGGGTGGAGAGCGGGACCTCGCGGTCGAGCAGGCTGACGTTCCCGTTCCCGGCGATTGGGCCTTTTCCGACGTGGCGCCGGTTCCGGCTGATCTGTCCGAATACTGGACCGCGCTCGGCGATCCGCTGCTCGACGATTTCGTGCGGCAGGCGATCGTCGACAACCGCGACATCGCGCTGGGGATCGCGCGGCTCGATCAGGCGCGGGCCGGATTGCGGCTGGCGCGGGCGGGCTATATGCCGAACGTGTCGGGCAGGGCGGGGGTCAGCCGCGATGTCGGCGATTTCGCGCGTGACGATTTCGATTTCAGCGTGGGCGCGGATGTCGCGTGGGAAGCGGACCTGTTCGGGCGCATCTCGCGTCAGGTCGATGCCAGCCGCGCCGATCTTGCCGGTGCGGGCTATTCCTTGGCGGACGTGCAGCGGCTGATCGTGGGGCAGGTCGCGATCCAGACCGTGCAGGCGCGCGCTCTCGCCGAACAGCTTGCCATCGCGCGTTCCACGCTGGTGTTTCAGGACGACAACCTCCAGCTCGCGCGCTGGCGCAATCAGGCGGGGCTGGTCTCCAGCCTCGACGTCGAACAGGCGCGGGCCCAGCGGGCGCAGACCGCCGCCACGATCCCGCTTCTCGAAAGCAATCTCGTCGCCAGCGCCAACGCCATTGCGACGTTGATCGGAGAGGCGCCGGGGCGCACGTTCGAGGCGCTGACCGAGAGCGAGCCGCAGCCGGTCCCGATCCCGCCCGCCGCGTCCGGCTTCGCCGCGCCCGCAGAAGTTCTGCGCCAGCGCCCCGATCTGCGCGCGGCGGAAGCCGATCTGATCGCCGCCGCGGCCCGCATCGGCGTGGCGCGGACGGACCTGCTGCCCGCCGCGCGGATCAGCGGAACGATCGCCACGGGCGCGACCTCGCTCGGCGGCCTGTTCGACATCATCACCGGCAATCTGTTCGCGGGCCTCACCCAGCTGATCTTCGACGGCGGGCGGACACGGGCTCGGATCGAGAGCACCGAAGCGGCGGCGCGCGCTTCGCTTGCCGCTTACGAGCGGACGGTGCTCTCGGCGCTCGAAGAGGTCGAGACGGCAGCCGTCGATCAGCGCACTGCCGACGAGCGTGTCGCGATCACCGAAGAAGCCCTCGACGCGGCGAACAATTCCGCTTTCCTCGCGCGCAATCAGTACGAAGCGGGCCTGACCGATTTCCAGCGATTGCTGGTGGTCGAGAACCAGCTCCTGTCCGCGCGCAACCAATTGGTGAGCGCGCAGGCCGACCGGGCCACCGCGTTCGTCCGCCTGACCCAGGCGCTGGGCGGCGGCTGGCGCGCGAGCGACTACGATTTTCCCCTGCCCGCGGCCTATGCGGCGCCAGGCCAAGCTAGGACAGCCGAATGAGCGATCCCGAAACCGCGACCCCGCCCGAGAGCGTATCTCCCGTGCAGGACATCGAGAGCTATCTCGACACGGGCAAGCCGCGCAAATGGTACAAGCGCAAGCGGGTCTGGGCGGGCATCATCGTGGCGATCCTGCTCCTGTTCGCCCTTTCGCGCTGCATGGGCGAGGATCCGCGACCCAATTACGTCACCGCCGAGGTCGCGTCGCGCTCGCTCGACCTGACCGTGACGGCGACGGGCAATCTGCGCCCGACCAATCAGGTCGAGGTGGGATCGGAAATTTCCGGGCGGATCGACCGCATCCTGGTCGACGTGAACGATCAGGTGGTGCGGGGCCAAGTGCTGGCCGTCATCAACACCGACGTGATCCAGGACCAGATCGACCAGAACCGCGCCAGCCTCAACGCCGCGCGCGCCCAGATCGCGCAGGCGCAGGCCACGCTTTCCGCCGACAGCGCCCAGCTTGAGCGCCTTCGCGAGGTCGAGCGCTTGTCCGGCGGGCGCGTCCCTTCCGATGCGGAGCTGGAACAGGCGATCGCCGCCGTCAGGCGCGGCCAGGCGGCGGTGGCTTCGGCGCGCGCCAACGCGTCCGCCGTGGAAGCGCAGCTTTCGACCGCGCAGACCCAGTCGCAGCGCGCCGTGATCCGCGCGCCGGTTTCGGGCGTGGTGCTCGCCCGGCAGGTGGAACCGGGCCAGACGGTCGCGGCCAGCTTCAACACGCCGACTCTGTTCGTGATCGCCGAAAATCTCGCCACCATGCAATTGCGGGTCAATCTGGACGAGGCCGATGTCGGCCAGGTCGAAGAGGGCCAGCGCGCGACCTTTACCGTCGATGCCTATCCCGGGCGGCGCTTCCCGGCTCTGGTCGAACGAGTCGATCTCGCCTCCAACACCGTCGCCCAGACCCAGCAGCAGCAAAGCGCGCAGCAGGGGCAGTCGGTCGTCAGTTACGAGGCGCGGCTGACGGTGGACAATCCGCAAGGACTTTTACGACCAGGCATGACCGCGACCGCCACGATCGCGACGCAGAGCACCGGCAATCGCCTGCTCGTCCCCAACGCCGCGCTGCGGTTCGAGCCCGAAAGCGAGGACGACGGCGGTGGCATTTTCGGCCCGCCCGATATCGGCCTCAACCAGGAAACCGAAGCCGGCATCGGGATCGGCAGCCGTCAGACGGTCTATGTCGTGGAAAGCGATGGATCCCTGCGCGGTATTGAGGTCGTCACCGGGCAGAGCGACGGGCGTTTCACCGTGGTTGCATCGGAAGAACTCAAGCGCGGCATGAAGGTCGTCACCGGCATCGCGGCGGGTCCGCAGTGAGGCACCGCGGATAATCTCGTGAGCGATGCACCGATCATCGAATTGGAAGGAATCACCAAGACCTTCGGCACCGGGGCGGCAGCGTTCCAGGCGCTGAAGGGCGTCGACCTGTCGATCGCGCGCGGCGATTTCGTCGCCGTGATGGGCCCGTCGGGTTCGGGCAAGTCGACGACGATGAATATCCTTGGCTGTCTCGATACGCCGACCAGCGGGACGTTCCGGTTTCGCGGGGTCGAGGTCCAATCCCTGTCGCGCGACCAGCGAAGCATGTTGCGGCGCCGCTATCTCGGTTTCGTGTTCCAAGGCTTCAATCTGCTCGCCCGCACCAGCGCGCTTGAGAATGTCGAACTCCCGCTCCTCTATCGCGGGGAGACCAAGAAGGCGCGGCGCGAGGCGGCGGAGCGCTCGCTCGACAAGGTGGGGCTGCTCCCCTGGGCCAGCCATACGCCCGCCGAATTGTCGGGCGGGCAGCAGCAGCGCGTCGCCATCGCCCGCGCGCTCGTGACCGATCCCGATGTCCTTCTGGCGGACGAGCCGACAGGCAATCTCGACACCGAACGCTCGGTCGAGATCATGGAGCTGCTGAGCGGCCTTAGCGATACGGGGATAACCGTGCTGATGGTGACGCATGAAGAAGAGATGGCGGCCTATGCGCGCACCATCGTCCATTTCCGCGATGGCTTGGTCGAACGCAGCGAGGCAGGCGCGCGAGCTGGCCGCGAGGGTGTGACATGAGGCTGCGGATGTTCGGCGCGACGCTGCTGCTCGCATTTCGCGAGATCCGGCGGCACCTGTTGCGCAGCTTCCTGACGACGCTGGGGATCATCATCGGCGTCGCCGCCGTGATCACCATGGTCACGCTTGGCCGGGGCCTGACCGCCGATGTCCAGGAAGATATCGCCGGGCTGGGCTCCAACGTCTTTATCGTGTTCCCTGAAAGCGTCGAAGGCCGCGCCCCGCCGCCTTTCGAGGATGCCGATATCCGTGCCGTCGAGCGCCAGATTCCGGGCGTCGTCAGCGCGGCGGGCACTGCCCAGGCGGGCGCGACCGCCTTCCATAACGGGCAGGACTGGCGCACCAGCGTGCAGGGCGCCGATCCCGCCTTCTTCGCCGCGCAGTCGATCGACGTCGAGGAAGGGCGCGACTTCAACGCGCAGGAAGTCGAAAGCGGCGAGGCGGTCTGCATCCTCGGCACCAAGGTGGTCGACGAGATCTTCGTCGAAGGCGAGGTGCTGGGCGAGCAGATGCGGATCGGCAATGTCAGCTGCCAGGTGATCGGCACGGTCGGCGAGCGGTCTGCCGGTGGTGGGGGCGGCGGGCAGGACGCGAATGACGTCGTCTTCATGCCGCTGAAGACGGTCCAGCGTCGCTTCACCGGGGCGGGCAACGTCCAGTTCTTCGTGGTGAAATACGACGATTCCTACACCAATTCCTCGATCCAGCAGCAATTGATCGATCTCTTGCGCGAACGGCGCGTCATCCAGGAAGGCGAGAACAACGATTTCAATATCGTCGATACGGCCGATATCAACGAAACGGTCAACAACGTGACCGGCACGATGACGGCTGTCGTCACGGTGATCGCCGCGATCAGCCTGCTGGTCGGCGGGATCGGGATCATGAACATCATGCTGGTCAGCGTGACGGAACGCACGCGCGAGATCGGCATCCGCCTTGCCATCGGGGCGCTGGCGAAGGAAGTGCGGATGCAGTTCCTGACCGAAGCGGTGGTGCTGTGCTGTTTCGGTGGGCTGCTCGGCATTCTGCTGGCGCTCGGCCTGTCGATGTCGCTGGCGAACGCGATCGACCTGCCGTTCCTGTTCGATCCGGTGGTCAATATCGTGAGCTTCGTCTTCAGCGCGATCATGGGGGTGATCTTCGGATATTACCCTGCGCATCGCGCCAGCAAGCTCGACCCGATCGACGCGCTCCGTCACGAATAGAACTGAGCGCCACGAATAGGTCAGGCGCTCCGGCTGGCTCCCGAGCCCGGTTCATCGCGCAGCGCGGCGGGTACCGACATCGCCCTTGCGAGGTCCGCCGGAATGTCGATCTCGCCGCGCTGGCCGTTTAAAGCATCGCGTCCGACGAATATCGCGTGCCGACCCGCGGCGACGCGATGGGATGCGAGACCGCCCGCCTGGCCCAGCTCTTCGACACCCAGTTCGAAGCGGACATCCAGAGTACTGTCGGCGGGAACTTCGACAGGCTGGATACCGCGCAGAGCGAGCGCGGGCGCATCCGGGGTGCGGACATAGAGCTGGAGCGTATCGGTGACGGTGTTGGAATTTGAATTATGCAGCGTAACCTGCGCGGAGACCCGGTCGCTGCCGAATTCGAGCGCAAGATCCGTCTGCCGAAGCGCGCCATAGCTCAGCCCATGGCCGAAGGGGTGGGCATGGGGCTCACCCGATTGGCCAAGCGACAAGGGCAGCCTTCCAACCGGTGCCGCTTTCCCGGTCAGAATTTCGCCCAGCGCCTCGGAGAAGCCGCGGGTCGGTCGCCAGGTCTGGAAATGTCCGGCAAGCCGCTCGGGCAGGCACGCGGGATCGAGCGGGCGCCCCGTGGCGGCGAGCAGCACGCAGCGTCGGTTGGCATGGACGAGTGCGGAGAGCAGGGCGCTTGCCGCTTCGCCCAGACGCGGCAGTCCAGGCCCGGCCAGGCAAAGGGCATCGCCGATGCACACCAACACCGTCTCGGCGCGCGAGGCGGCGTCGGACGCGATCCCGATCGCCATCCCGTCGGCAGCGAAAAGCGCGGTCGGCGCGTCGATTGCGTCCTGCCGCAAGGCGAGGCCGGAAAGCTTGCGAGCCGACACGCCCGCCGTGCCGAGCGCGCTGCAAACGGTCTCGGCGAGGCCGTCGCCGCAATCCACGCACAGCACCGTTCCTGCCTGTTCCGGGAGGGGGAGGGGGCTTCCTTCGTTGCGCAGCAAGACCATGCTCTTGCGGGCCAGAACGATGCGCTCTTTGTCGTCCGTCCCCGCTGAGGCGGGCTTCGGCCCATCGAGGCGATTATAGGGATCGCGGAACAGGCCGAGCTGCGCCTTGGCAAGCAGGATACGGCGCACCGCATCGTCGAGCTTCTCGGAATTCGTGTCGGTGCCCGAATGCCAGTCGGCAAAATCGCGGCCTGCGAAAACGTCGCCCGTCGCGAACGGCGCGCGTTCCGACGTCAAGCGGGGATCGGATTGCGAGGGAGGATCGGTCCGCAGCAAGGCCAGCGCATGGCCTTCGCACGCCAGATCGATGCCCAAATCCCTTCCCGACAAGCCACGCACCACGGCATCGCGTATCGACCGCGCAAGAAAGTGCGACTCGCCCGAATAGCCACGGTCCCTGATCGCCCCTGCAAGGCGGAAGGGCGGCGTCGCGAGCCAGGTCAGGCCCTGCGCATTGGCCGCAATCGCCGCTCGCCGGGCGACGGCCTCGACCGCTTCGGGGCTCCAGCTCGCCGCCATGGCGAGGGGCGATGGCCAGGCCGCCTCGTCGATCGGCGCAGCGAAGATGAGGGGAATGCCGATCCGCGTCTGTTCGACCGCAATGCGCTGCAACTGCCGGGCTTCCTCGCGCGAGCGCGGCCCGACGATCGTGCCCACGCGCCCGGCGCGCAGCTTCTCGACGAGCGTGTCTTCGACCCGGTCGGGCCTGTCGGCGAACGAAGCCAGTTTTTCGGTTTGAAGCTGGCCGCGTTTCTCCGCGACGGTCATATGCGCCAAGAGGTCTTCGACGAAGCGCAGCAGATTGGAGCGCAGGGCGGCGGACACCGGCATGGCTCAACCGCCCCCCGGTAGAAAGCGGGAGAAACCCGTGGAGTTCGGCCCGAACTGCAAACCAGCGCCTCCGCGTCAAAAGGGGCTGCGCGATAACCGGCGCGCCCGGAACAGATGGGAATGGTTTGACGGGCAGTGGTTAACATTCGGTTTTTCCTGCATTTCGGGTCGCGTGTGCGGGACCTCACCACGACGCGTCAGCGCGCTTAGAAATCGGATTTACAGACTTGCAGATATCTTTATATTGTCGGCAATGGATATCGAGGCGATCTTTCGGGCTTTGGCGGACGGCACACGCCTTCGCATCATGCGCCTGCTCGGCTCGATGGAATTGTCGGTGGGTGAGGTCGCGCAGGTCCTCGGCCAGAGCCAGCCACGCGTGTCGCGCCATGTCGGCATCCTGAGCGCCGCCGGTCTGGTCGAACGGCGCAAGGAAGGAAGCTGGGTGTTTTTGCGCGCGCGCCACGGGGGCGACGCGTCCGACGCGGTCGGCGAACGGGTCGAAGAGCTGCTTCAGGCCTGCGAGGGCGAGGATCGCGATTTCGGCGCGGCGTGCGAGCAGGACCGGCGCCAGCTCGCGCAGATCCGTACCGCGCGCGAGAAAGAGGCGGCGTCCTATTTCGCCGATCATGCCGAGGATTGGGACGAGGTCCGCCGCCTGCACAGTTCGGACGAGCAGGTCGAACATGCGCTGGCTGCGGCGCTGGACGATTATCCGCTCGGTCGCTTGCTCGATATCGGGACCGGGACGGGCCGGATGGCGGAGATATTCGCCCGCTCCGCCGAGCGGATCGTCGCGCTCGACAAGAGCCTCGCCATGCTGCGCGTCGCGCGGGCCAAACTGCAGCATCTACCGACCGAGCGGGTCGAACTGGTGCAGGGCGATTTCGCGCAGCTCCCCTTCAACGATGCGAGCTTCGACACGGTCCTGTTTCATCAGGTGCTGCATTTCGCGCAAGACCCAGCGCTCGCCATCGCCGAGGCTGCGCGGGTCCTGAGGCCCGGCGGCAGAGTGGCGATCGTCGATTTCGCGGCCCATCGCCACGAGGAATTGCGCGAGCGCCACGCTCATGCCCGCCTCGGATTTTCCGATGCGCAGATGCAGACGCTGCTCACCGATGCCGGATTGGCGCAGCAGCCCCCCCTATCGCTCGACGGAGGAACCCTGGTGGTCAAGATATGGATAGCCCTCGCGGCGGCCGACAAGCGGCCCGCCAGAACGGCGGCGGCATCATGAGCCCGACTCTCGACCAGATGCGCGAGGCGCAGCGCGCCCTGGAAGCGCCGATGTTCTCCGACCTTGCCGGCGATATCGAGGTCAGCTTCGAATTCTTCCCGCCCAAGAGCGAGAAGATGAGCGAGACGCTGTGGCAGAGCGTCGAGACGCTGAAGCCGCTCGACCCGCGCTTCGTCTCGGTGACCTATGGCGCGGGCGGTTCGACGCGCGAGCGCACGCACGAACAGGTCGTGCGCATACAGAACGAGGCGCAGATTCCCGCCGCCGCCCACCTCACCTGCGTCGCCGCGACGCGCGAGGAGGTCGATGCGGTGGCGCGCCACTACTGGGAAGAGGGCATTCGCCACATCGTCGCCCTGCGCGGCGATGCGCCCGACAGCGATGCGGGCTATGCGCCGCATCCCGGCGGTTACGAGAACGCGGTCGATCTCATCAAGGGGTTGAAGAAGGTCGGAGATTTCGAGATTTCGGCCGCCGCCTATCCCGAGATGCACCCCGATTCCAAGGATCGTCAGGCCGATCTCGACAATCTCAATGCCAAGTTCGATGCGGGGGCAACCCGCGCGATCACGCAGTTCTTCTTCGAACCGGAATGCTTCTTCGATTTCCGCGACCGCGCCGCGGCGGCGGGGATCAAGGGTGAGATCGTGCCGGGCATCATGCCGGTGATGAGCTTCGCCGCGGTCCAGAAGATGTCGGGCCTGTGCGGCACGGCGATCCCGCACTGGATGGAGGGGCTGTTCGAAGGCCTGGACGAGAAGCCCGAGGCGCGCCAGCTCGTCAGCGCCACCATCGCCGCCGAACTCTGCCGCCGCCTCTATGCAGGCGGGGTGCGCCAGTTCCACTTCTACACTCTCAACCGCGCCGAGCTGAGCTACGCCATCTGCCACATGCTCGGCCTGCGCCCGAAAGCCGCATCATGACCAAACGCGAAGAATTCGCCGCCGCCGCCAAGGCGCGCATCCTGATCAAGGACGGCCCCTACGGAACCGAAATCCAGCGCGCAAAGCTCTCGCCCGAGGATTATGCGGGCGATACCGGGCTGAACCATGATCAGAAGGGCAATAACGACCTCGTCAATCTGACGCAGCCGCAGGTCATCCGAAAGATCTGCGACAGCTATATCGATGCGGGCGCGCATATCCTCGCGACCAATACCTTCAACGCCAATCGCATCAGCCAGGCCGATTACGGGGCCGAAGGGCTGGTGCGCGAGATCAATGTGTCCGCCGCGCGCATCATCCGCGAGGCGGTCGACGAGGCCAGCGCGAAGGACGGGATCCCGCGCTTCGTCGCGGGCGCGGTGGGGCCGACCAACAAGACGCTGTCTCTCTCCCCCGATGTCGAGGACCCCGGTTTCCGCGAGGTCGATTTCGACACCATCGTCGATGTCTACCGCGAACAATGCGCCGCGCTGATCGAGGGCGGGGCGGATTTCATCCTGGTCGAAACGGTGTTCGACACGCTGAATTGCAAGGCGGCGATCATGGCGGTCAAGCAGCTGGAGCGCGAACTCGATACCGACATTCCGCTGATGATCTCGCTGACGCTGACCGATCTGTCGGGCCGCAATCTGTCGGGCCATACGGTGGAGGCGTTCTGGTATACGGTGCGACACGCAAAGCCGTTGACGATCGGGTTGAATTGCAGCTTCGGCGCGGAACAGTTGCGCACGCACGTCCAGCTTCTGTCCGATATCGCGGACACCTATCTGATGGCCTATCCCAATGCGGGCCTTCCCAACGATCTGGGCGAATATGACGAGCTGCCGGAGACGACCGCGTCGCTGACCCGCTTTTGGGCAGAAAACAGGCGGATCAACGCGCTGGGCGGTTGCTGCGGATCGACGCCCGATCATATCGCGGCGATGGCGCGCGCGGTCGAAGGCGTGACGCCGCGCACCGTGCCGGAGATCGACGCAAATATGCAACTGGCCGGGCTCGAACCCTTCACGATCGCGGCGTGATCGGAGCGGCATGAGCGAAACCGCCCGACATGATATCGCCATTCGCGAGGCGAGTGTGGCGGATGCGGCGCGCCTTTCGCTGGTGGCCGATGCGACCTTTCTCGAGACCTTTGCCGGGATGATCGATGGGGAGGCGCTAGTGGCGCATTGCGCGCATCATCACGCGGTCGATCACCTGCGCGAGCGGTTGGGGGGTGGAGCGCGCGCCTGGCTGGCGGAGCTCGACGGCGCGCCGGTCGGCTATGCGATGCTGGTTGCGCCGGAGCTGGAGGCGGCAGAATCTGGCGATATCGAGCTCAAGAAAATCTACCTTCTCTCCCGCTTCCACGGCGGTGATACGGCAGCGCGGCTGCTGGCGAGCGTCATCGCCGGGGCGGAGGGATATTCGCGTCTGCTATTGGGCGTGAAGGACGACAATCACCGCGCGATCGGCTTCTATGCGAAGCACGGCTTCCGCCAGATCGCCACCCGCCGCTTCGATGTCGGCGGCACACTTTACGATGACGTCGTGCTGGCGCGCGATCTCGAACAGGTCTGATATTTCCATGAGCGATCTTTCCACCGCCCGTTTCGTCAATATCGGCGAGCGTACCAATGTCACCGGATCGGCGCGCTTCAAGAAGCTGATCATGGCGGGCGATTACGAGACCGCCGTCGAAGTCGCGCGCGAGCAGGTCGAAAACGGCGCGCAGATCATCGACGTCAATATGGACGAGGGCCTGCTCGACGCGAAGCACGCGATGACCACCTTCCTCAAGCTGATCGCCGCCGAGCCCGATATCGCGCGCGTGCCGGTGATGATCGACAGCTCGAAGTTCGACGTGATCGAGGCGGGGCTGAAATGCGTTTCGGGCAAGCCGATCGTCAATTCGATCTCGATGAAGGAGGGCGAGGAGCCCTTCCTCGAGCACGCCCGTATCTGCCGCGATTACGGCGCCGCGGTCGTGGTCATGGCGTTCGACGAGACAGGGCAGGCCGACACGAAGGCGCGCAAGGTCGAAATCTGTTCGCGCGCCTATGATTTATTGGTCGGGATCGGTTTCCCGCCCGAGGATATCATCTTCGATCCCAATATCTTCGCGGTCGCGACGGGGATCGAAGAGCATGATCGCTACGGGCTCGATTTTCTCGAAGCGGTCGCCGAGATCAAGCGCCGCTGCCCCAAGGCGAAGACCAGCGGCGGCCTGTCCAATCTGAGCTTCAGCTTCCGCGGCAACGAGACGGTGCGCCGCGCGATGCATTCGGTGTTCCTCTATCACGCCATCCCCGCCGGGCTCGACATGGCGATCGTGAATGCGGGCCAGCTCGACGTCTACGACCAGATCGACCCGGAGCTGCGCGAAGCGTGCGAGGACGTGATCCTGATGCGGCGGCCCGATGCGACCGAGCGGCTCATCGACCTTGCCGAAAGCTATCGCGGCAAGAGCGGAGCGGACGAGAAGGCGGCGGAGGAATGGCGCGGCTGGGACGTGAAGCGCCGGCTGGAACACGCGCTGGTCAAGGGCATCGACGCGCATGTCGTCGCCGATACCGAGGAGGCGCGGCAGCAATTCGCGCGGCCTATCGAGGTCATCGAAGGCCCGCTGATGGACGGGATGAACGTGGTCGGTGACCTGTTCGGATCGGGCAAGATGTTCCTGCCCCAGGTCGTCAAGTCGGCGCGCGTGATGAAGAAGGCGGTCGCGCACCTCATCCCCTTCATTGAAGCGAGCAAGGAACCGGGCGCCAAGGCCAAGGGCACGATAATCATGGCCACGGTAAAGGGCGACGTCCACGATATCGGCAAGAACATCGTCGGCGTGGTCCTGCAGTGCAACGGGTACGAGGTGGTGGATCTGGGCGTCATGGTCCCCTGGTCGCAGATCCTTGCAGCCGCCAACGAGAACCAGGCCGACATGATCGGGCTTTCGGGTCTCATCACCCCCTCGCTCGACGAGATGGTGACTGTGGCGCAAGAAATGCAAGGTGCGAAGATGACCATGCCGCTGCTGATCGGCGGAGCGACCACCAGCAAGGTCCATACCGCGCTGCGGATCGATCCGGCCTATGAAGGCCCGGTGATCCATGTCCTCGATGCGAGCCGCGCGGTCGGCGTCGCCAGCCGCCTGTTGTCGGACACGCAGCGAGACGATTTCGTCACGGATACGGCGGGCGAATACGTCAAGGTGAGGAAGGCGCGCGAGGGCCAGTCGAAGAGCGTGCTGCTATCGCTCGAAGAGGCGCGGGCGAATTTCTGCGACGTCTACCTCTCGGACAAGGCCGCGCCGCCGCTTCAGCCCGGTCGCCACGTCTTCCCCGACTGGGATCTGGCGGAATTGCGCGACTATTTCGACTGGACGCCTTTCTTCCGCGCCTGGGAATTGCACGGCACCTATCCCAAGATCCTCGACGACGAGGTGGTGGGCGAGACCGCGACGCAATTGTTCGCCGACGCCAACGCCATGCTCGACCGGATCATCTCAGAAAAGTGGCTGACCGCGCGCGGCGTCTGCGGATTCTGGCCGTGTGCGCGGGATCAGGACGACATCACGCTCCATCTCGATAGCGGCCATGTCACGCTCCCCTTCCTGCGCCAGCAGGTCAAGAAATCGCGCGACAGGGCCAATATGTGCTTGGCCGATTTCATCGATCCGGCAGGCGACTGGATGGGCGGGTTCGCGGTGGGAATCCACGGGATCGATCCGCATTCCGAACGCTTCCGCGCCGACAAGGACGATTATTCGGATATTCTGCTGAAAGCATTGGCGGACCGGTTCGCCGAAGCGTTCGCGGAGCGGTTGCATCAATATGTCCGCACCGATCTGTGGGGCTATGCGCCTCACGAACAATTGACCAATCAGGCGCTGATCAAGGAAGAATATCGCGGTATCCGCCCGGCACCCGGCTATCCCGCCTGCCCGGATCACTCGCTGAAGCCGATCCTGTTCGACCTGCTCGATGCACCCAAAAACG
The DNA here is from genome assembly GCA_009993605.1 of Erythrobacter sp. Taxonomy (GTDB): domain Bacteria; phylum Pseudomonadota; class Alphaproteobacteria; order Sphingomonadales; family Sphingomonadaceae; genus Qipengyuania. The sequence goes on along the minus strand of JAACTB010000009.1, from coordinate 54,894 downwards.
CCGGGCTGACGCTGACCGAAAGCTTCGCCATGTGGCCGACCGCAGCGGTGAGCGGGTTCTATTTCGCGCATCCCGAAAGCGAGTATTTCGGGGTCGCGCGCATCGGACGAGACCAGCTCGAGGATTACGCAGAGCGGCGCGATGTCGATCTCGCCACGGCGGAACGATGGCTGCGGCCCAATCTCGATTGAGCACGCTGCCGCCGGGCCGCATCGTCCTGATCGGCGGCGCGGCGCTGCTCTTCGCTTACGTCGCGCTGTGGCTGCTGGTCCCGGTGTCGCCCGCCTTGCTGGGCAGCCTGTGGTTCCTGCCCGCGGTCGGGCTGACAGGCGCGATCATCGCGAACACGTCGGGGACCGGCGGGGGCGTGGTGTTCGTGCCGGTCTTCAACGCCTTGCGCGAACTCGACGTGATGGCGCTTTCGCCGTTGCAGGTGGTCGGCGTGTCGATGGCGATCCAGAGCTTCGGGATGAGCATGGGGGCGCTGCGCTGGACCGACCGGCTGCTGCACCAGCCGGAACCGAGCATTCTCGAAGCACGCGTCAGGACACGGGATTTCGCGCTCGTCGTGCTGTGCGTTCTGGCGCTGTCGCTCCCCGGAATGCTGCTGACCCAGCGGCTCGCCAGCCTCGACCAGCACGCGGTCCTGCTCGCCTATAAGGGCTTCTCGATTCTCCTCGGGAGCGCCCTCATTCTCGCGACCTGGACGGTGAATGCGCGGCGGCAAGAACGCGATCACTTGGCAAAAGCCGATCTGTTCGTGCTCGTCGCGATCGGCCTCGTCGGCGGGCCGATCACGGCGCTGTTTTCGGTCGGTGTGGGCGAGCTCGTCGCGCTCTATCTCTTCATCCGCCACTATCCCGTGCTGCTGTGCACCGGGGCGGCCTGCGTCATCTCGGCGATCAGCGTGATCGCGGGGGTCGTGTGGCATATCGAAGCGGGCACGATCCAATGGGAGGTGGTCCTCCTCGCCGCACCCGCCGCCATGCTGGGCGGCTTCCTGGCGCGGCCCGTAGCTCTTTGGCTGGGGGCGAAGCGGCTAAAGACGCTGGACGGGGCATGGATCGTCCTGTCCGCGCTCTATCTCCTGTGGCTCAACGCCTAAGCCCCTGGAGCTGAGCAAAAGCGCCGATCCCTGCCGTTTGCCGATTGACCGGCGGGCGCGAAACGTCCACCGGATAGCGGTCTGCCATGGGAGCGATTCTGTGGCGGGCGCGCGCGGGAGAGCTCGCGGGGCAAGCCGGTTTCGGTTGGCCCCACGGCGCCGAAGGAGCAACCGCCCCGGAAACTCTCAGGCAAAGGGACCGCGCGGGCCCTCGACACTCTGGAAAGCGTTGCTCGCGGTGCGAACCGTTGGCAGCCACCGAAGGGGAATGCCAACCGTTACGGGAACCCCGAAACGGCCGGCTAAGCTCTCAGGTTTCCCGACAGAGGGGGCATGGATTTCGATTGCGCCGCTTTCGGCGCCACCATGCTTGCGGGGCCTGATATGAGCGACGACACCGGCGATACGCCCGAAACCACCGAGACCCTGCCGCTGGATGCCTGGCACCGCCAGAAGGGCGCGCGCATGGTGCCCTTCGCGGGCTACGATATGCCGATCCAATACAACAAGGATCAGGGCGGCGGCATCGTGGCCGAGCATGACTGGACGCGCGATCAGGCGGGCCTGTTCGATGTCAGCCATATGGGCCAGCTGATGGTCACGGGCGAGAATGCCGCTGCGGAGCTTGAAAAGCTGCTGCCGGGCGCGATCGCTTCGCTGAAGCCGGGCCGGGTGCGCTATTCGCTGCTGCTCAATGACGAGGGCGGCATTCTCGACGATCTGATGGTCACCAACGCCACGCCCTGGATCGAGGGCGATGAAGAGGCAAGCACGGAAGGCCATTGGGGCGAACCGACCTATTACGTCGTCGTCAACGGCGCGATGAAGTGGGACGATATCGCCCATCTGCGCGAACATCTGTCCGACGAGGTCACGCTCACTCACATGGACGAACAGGCGCTGATCGCACTCCAGGGCCCCAAGGCGGCGACGGCGTTGGGCCGGGTGATGCGCGGCGTGCCCGACGATCTCGTCTTCATGCAATCCACTCTCTACCAGTTCGGCGAATGGCCGCTGCGGATCACCCGCGCGGGCTATACCGGCGAGGACGGGTTCGAGATTTCGGTTCCGGCGGAATTCGTCGAATCGCTCGCCAATCGCCTGTGCGCCGAGATCGAGGTGCGCCCGGCAGGTTTAGGCGCGCGCGATTCGCTGCGACTCGAAGCGGGGCTACCGCTTTACGGCCACGACCTCACTGCCGAAATCGATCCCGTCACCGCCGACCTCACCTTCGCGCTGACGAAGACGCGGCGCGAGAGCGGCGGGTGGATGGGCCACTCTGCCTGCGCGGTGAAACTGGCCGATGGCTGCGCCGACAGGCGCGTGGGCCTCGTCCTCGAAGGTCGCCTGCCCGCGCGCGAAGGCGCGATCGTCTATCACGGCGAGGATCAGGTCGGTCGCGTTACCAGCGGCGGCTTCTCCCCAACGCTCGGCCATCCGATCGCCATGGGTTATGTCATGAGCGATCACGCGGGCGAGGGAACCGAACTCACCGTCGAGGTTCGTAACAAGCGTCTGCCCGCAAAGGTCGCCAAGCTCCCCTTCGTCCCCCATCGCTATCACAGAGGAAACTGACCGATGGCCCGTTATTTCACCGAAGAACACGAATGGATCGATGTCGACGGAGATACCGCAACCGTCGGGATCACCGATTACGCGCAGGAACAGCTGGGCGACATCGTCTTCGTCGAACTGCCCGATACGGGTGCGCAGGTCGCGAAGGGCAAGGATGCCGCCGTGGTCGAAAGCGTCAAGGCGGCGAGCGATGTCTATGCGCCCATCACCGGCGAAGTGACCGAAGCGAACCAGGCGCTCGACGAGGATCCGGCTCTGGTCAATTCCTCGCCGGAAACCGACGGCTGGTTCTTCAAACTGACCATCGCCGACAAGGGCGAGCTAGACGGTCTGATGGACGAAGCCGCTTATAAGAGCTTCTGCGACGGGCTGTAATTCTGCTCCCCCTCCCAGCTGCGGGAGGGGGCCTTAGGAGTAACCATGCGCTACCTACCCCTGACCGATGCCGATCGCGGCGCGATGCTCGAGAAAGTCGGCGCCAAGTCGATCGACGATCTGTTCGTGGACGTTCCCGAAGAGGCGCGCCTCAGCGGCCCGATCGAAGGCCTGCCGATGCATGCCAGCGAAATGGCGGTCGAAAAGCATATGCGGCGGCTGTCGAAGAAGAACCTCGCCGCCGGCGATGCGCCGTTCTTCCTAGGCGCGGGGGCCTATCGCCATCACGTTCCGGCCAGCGTCGATCACATCATCCAGCGCGGCGAATTCCTGACCGCCTACACGCCCTACCAGCCGGAAATCGCGCAGGGCACGCTGCAGATGCTGTTCGAATTCCAGAGCCAGGTCGCGCGCCTCTATGGCTGCGCGGTGGCGAACGCATCGATGTATGACGGCTCGACCGCCTGCTGGGAAGCGGTGGCCATGGCGGCGCGGATCACCAAGCGCGATCGCGTGGTGCTTTCGGGCGCGTTGCACCCTCATTACGCCGAGGTTGTACGCACCATGGCGAAATTCACCGAGGACGAGATCGCAGGGGCCGAGCCTGCCCTGCAATCCGCGCCCGACAATCAGGGCCTGATCGCGCGGATCGACGACACGACCAGCTGCGTCGTCGTGCAATATCCCGACATTCTCGGCCGCCTGCCAAACCTCCAGGAGATCGCGGATGCGGCGCACGACAAGGGCGCGCTGCTGATCGTCGTCAACACCGAACCGGTGGCGCTGGGCGCGGTGAAATCACCGGGCGAGCAGGGCGCGGACATCGTCGTGGGCGAAGGGCAGGCGATCGGCGTCGGCCTCCAGTTCGGCGGGCCGTATCTCGGCCTCTTCGCCGTGCGCGATCCCAAGCATGTCCGCCAGATGCCGGGTCGGTTGTGCGGCGAAACGGTGGATGCGGAGGGCAAGCGCGGCTTCGTCCTCACGCTTTCGACCCGCGAACAGCATATCCGTCGCGAGAAGGCGACGAGCAATATCTGCACCAATTCCGGCCTCTGCGCGCTCGCCTTCAGCGTGCATATGACGCTGCTGGGCGAGAAAGGCCTGCGCGCCCTTGCGGCGGAAAACCACCGCCTCGCCTGCATCGCCGCCGATCGTCTGGCCAAGGTGCCGGGGGTGAGCGTGCTGAACGAGAGCTTCTTCAACGAATTCACAGTGCGCATCGGTCAGGATGCCCGCGCAGTGGTCCGTAAACTGGCCGATGACGGCGTCCTCGCGGGCGTGTCGCTCGGGCGGCTGTTCCCCGGCAATGATGCGCTGGCGGACGGATTGCTGGTCGCCGTGACCGAGACCACCACCGAGGAGGATATCGAAACGCTCGCCTCCGCTCTGGAAGGAGCCCTGTCATGAACGCGCCCAACAAGTCCGGCTGGAAGCCCGGAACTCCGGTCGAAGGCCATAACGCCGTCAGCGGCCCCGACACGGTCACCGGCAATCGCGCGCTGATGCTGGAAGAGCCGTTGATCTTCGAAATTGGTGGCCCCGATACGACCGGCGTCGATTTCGCTGCCGGGGCGGACGCCGATCGTCTGGCCAGCCGCCTCGGCGATCTCGCCCGCTCCGAACCGATCGGCTTGCCCGGCCTGACCGAGCCGGAAACGGTGCGCCATTATACGCGGCTCAGCCGCCAGAATTACGCCATCGATCTCGGGCTCTTCCCGCTCGGCAGCTGCACGATGAAGCACAATCCGCGCCTCAACGAAAAAGTCGCGCGGATGCCGGGCTTCGCCGATGTGCATCCCTTGCAGCCGGTCGATACGGTGCGCGGGGCGCTCGAGGTCATGAACGAGCTGGCACACTGGTTGATCAAGCTGACCGGCATGCACGGCGTCGCGATGAGCCCCAAGGCGGGCGCGCATGGCGAATTGTGCGGCATCCTCTGCATTCGCGCCGCGCTGGAGGCAAAGGGCGATGCGCGCGAGGTCATCCTGGTGCCGGAAAGCGCGCACGGGACCAATCCCGCGACAGCCGCCTTCGCCGGCTATCGGGTGGAGGATATCCCGGCGACCAGCGAAGGCCGCGTCGATCTAGAGGCGTTGAAAGCGCGGCTCGGCCCAGATGTTGCGGGCGTCATGATCACCAATCCCAACACCTGCGGCCTGTTCGAGCGGGACATGAAGGCGATTTCTGACGCGGTCCATGCGGCGGGCGGTTACGTCTATTGCGACGGGGCGAATTTCAACGCCATCGTCGGTCGGGTGCGCCCCGGCGATCTCGGCGTCGATGCGATGCATATCAATTTGCACAAGACCTTTTCGACGCCCCATGGCGGCGGGGGGCCGGGCTCGGGTCCGGTCGTACTGTCCGAAGCGCTCAGCCCCTACGCGCCGCTGCCCTATACCGCGCGCACTGCGGACGGGGTGGTGCATCTCGTCGAGGAGGAAGACGCCGACAGCTTCTCCGAGGAGCATTTCGGCGGCAAGATGCAGAGCTTCGGGCGGATGACCGCCTTCCACGGCCAGATGGGCATGTTCACCCGCGCGCTGACCTACATCCTCAGCCACGGGGCGGACGGGCTGCGGCAGGTTGCCGAAGACGCCGTGCTCAACGCCAATTACGTGCTCCGCAGCCTTGAAGACCTGCTGCACGCGCCGTTCGCGCATAGCGGGCCGTGCATGCACGAGGCGCTGTTCGGCGATAAGGGCTTTGCCGAAGGTCTCTCGACGCTCGATCTGGCCAAGGCGCTGATCGACGAGGGCTATCATCCGATGACGATGTATTTCCCGCTCGTCGTCCACGGGGCCATGCTGGTCGAACCGACCGAGACTGAGAGCAAGGCCGCGCTCGACCAGTTCATCATGGCGTTGCGCAGCGTGGCGGAGCGCGCAATCGCGGGCGATGAAAGCATGAAGAGCGCGCCGCATTACGCGCCGCGTCGCCGCTTGGATGAAACGCAGGCGGCGAGGAAGCCGCTCTTGGCCTGGGAAGGCGAGCTTGCGCCGAGTGGCCGCGCCGTCAGAAGCGAGGTCGGCGGTCGGTGACGTCCCGCGCGGCATGAGGATCGTCTTCAGCCGCAAGGGGTTCGACAGCGGATCGGGCGGCGGGCCTTCGCCGATCGTGGATGGCCCGAACGGCGGTATTCCGCTCAGCCTGCCGATCCCGGCGGGCGCAGCCTCGCGCACCAGCTATCGCGATCTCGGATTGGGCGACCATGCCTCGCGCGCGAGCCGGGGCAGGGTCGGGCCGGACGATTTGTGCCATCACGATCCGATGTTTCTCGACGACGGCACCTGCCTGTTCGGCCAAGTCGGCGCGGCGCAGACCCATCTTGCCAATCAGGGGGTGGGGCTGGGTGACGTCTTCGTGTTCTTCGGCCTGTTCCGCAAGGACGGCGAAGCATCGCATCATCGCATCTTCGGATATCTGAAGGTCGAAGAAATCGTATCGCTGGCGGATGGCGTACCTGACGATCTCATTGCGCTCGGCCATCCGCACGCGCTCGCCATGCATGGGAAGAACGACACGATCTATCGCGGGCCGGGGCGCGTGGCGCGGACCGCTTGCGATGTGCTGCGCCTGACGGTCCCCGAAGGTCCGCTGACGCTATGGGACCGGCCCGGCTGGCTCAAGCCGGGCGGATTGAGCTATCACGATCGCGCGGACCGCTGGCTGCCCGGCAAGCGGCTCAGAAGCGTCGCGCGCGGGCAGGAATTCGTCGCCGATATCGGCAGACGTCGCGCCCCGCGCGATTGGCTCGCCCGGATCGTCGAGACTATCGATAGGTCTTGATAATCGCCGAGAAATCGAGCCCGCCATTTCCCGCGCCTGCGAAATCCTCGTAGAGCGAGGCGGCACGCGCGCCCAGCGGCACGGGGGCATCGGAATTTTCGGCGGCTTCCATCGCGAGGCGCAGATCCTTCAGCATCAGCGCGGTCGCGAAGCCGCCCTGATAGTCCTTGTCCGCCGGGCTTTCGACGCCCACGCCGGGAAGCGGGGTATAGGCGTTGAGCGACCAGTTATAGCCCGAGGACTGCGACGAGATCTCGTAGAATTTCTGCGGATCGAGGCCCAGCTTCTCGGCCATCTTCATCGCTTCGGACGTTCCGATCATGGTGATGGCGAGCAGCATGTTGTTGCAGATCTTCGCCGTCTGCCCTGCGCCCGCATCGCCTGCGTGGATCACGGCCTTGCCCATGGCTTCGAGCACCGGTTTCGCCCGCTCAAACGCTTCTTCGGTGCCACCGACCATGAAGGTGAGCGTGCCGCCATTCGCCGCCGCGATGCCGCCGGAAACGGGCGCATCGACCATTGCGTAGCCAGCGCTTTCGGCAGCAGCAATTGTCTCCTTCGCGGTGGCGACATCGATGGTCGAACAGTCGAGCAGCACCGCACCTGCCGGTGCGTTGCCGATCACGCTGCCCTCATAGACCGACTTCACGATTTCGCCGTTGGGCAGCATGGTGACGACCGCATCGACATCCGCACAGGCCTCGCCCGCATCGGTGAAGGGCGTACAGCCATTCGCCTTCGCAGCGTCGAGCGCGTCTGCGCTCAGGTCGAAGGCGTTCACCGAATGCCCCGCCTTCACGAGGTTCGCAGCCATCCCGCCGCCCATATTGCCGAGGCCGATGAAGGCGATTTTCATGTTTTCTCTCCGTCGTCCCAGCGAAAGCTGGGATCTCTCTCATTCATTTTGGACGCCGCCGGACCACATTCCAGCTGCCGCTGGGATGACGCACGTTAACGTCCCTTCCACTCACCCTCACGCTTTTCGACGAAGGCCGCCATGCCTTCCTTCTTGTCTTCGCTTGCGGCGAGAATCTGGAAGATGCGGCGTTCGACGATCAGGCCCTGGTCGAGCGAGGTCTCGAAGGCGGCGTTGACCATTTCCTTGTTGGCGATCGCGGCCATGGGCGGCTTGCTGGCGATGGTGGCGGCGGTTTTGAGCGCGTCGGCCAGCAATTCATCATGCGGCACAACGCGCACCACCAGATTGCTGCGCTCGGCCTCCTCGGCGCCCATCATCCGGCCGGTCAGGCACATTTCCATCGCCTTGGACTTGCCGATCGCCTTGGTCAGGCGCTGCGATCCGCCCATGCCCGGTGCGACGCCGAGATTGATCTCGGGCTGGCCGAACTTCGCATTTTCGCTGGCGATGATGAAATCGGCCATCATGGCGAGCTCACATCCGCCGCCCAAGGCGAAGCCGTTCACCGCCGCGATCCAGGGCTTGCGGGTCTTCTTCACGATCTCGCTGGTCCAGGGTGCGAAGAAATCCTGGAGGTAGAAGTCGGCCGCTTCCTTCTCGCTCATCTCCTTGATGTCCGCGCCCGCCGCGAACGCCTTTTCGCCCGATCCGGTCAGGACGGCGCACAGCTGCGTCTCGTCGGCCTGATAGGCGGCGAAGGCCTCGATCAGATCGCTGAGAACCTGCGAGTTCAGCGCATTCAGCGCCTTGGGGCGATTCAGCGTTATCAGCGTGACGCCATTATTCCCCTGCGCATCGGTTTCGACGGTGATGGTTTCGTAATCGGCCATTTTTCTGCCTCTCGTCATTCCCGCGCAGGCGGAAATCTAGGGTAGGTCGGCGCTCCGTCGCGCTGGATCCCCGCCTGCGCGGGGATGACGGAGCTAGGGGTTCAGCGGCGTCCACTCCTCGCCTTCGGGAAGCGGGGCGAAGATGCTGTCGATCAGCTCCTCGCTCACCTCCTCGGGCGTGGGCGGGTTCCATTTCGGATCGTTGGTCTTGTCGACGATGACCGCGCGCACGCCCTCGGCAAAATCGGGGCGAACCAGAACGCGGCTGGCGATGCGGTATTCCATCCGCAGATTGTCGGCGAAATCGGTGAGAGCGGCGCTTTCCTTCAACTGGCGCAGCGCCACCTTGCAGGTCTGCGGACTCTTGGTGCCGAGCGTGTCGCGCTCCTTCTGCGCCCAGTCGGTGTCAGCCGCCTCAAGGCTGGCGAGGATGTCTTCGTACTCGTCGGAAGCGAAATGGCGCGCGATCTTGTCGGCATTGTCCTCGATCCGCGCCTTGGGCGGGCTGCCGACCATCTCGCTGAGCACGCCCGCAATCCGCCCCGGCTTGTCGACAATGCGCGCCTTGGCTTCCGCGATCATCTCGCTGGGCAGGTAATGCGTGGCGAGACCCGCCCACAAGCACTCCGCCCCATCCAGCCGCGCGCCGGTCAGCGCCAGAAACTGGCCGAGCCGCCCGCCGAGCCGCGAGAGATGCCAGCCGCCGCCGACATCGGGGAACAGGCCAATGCCCGTTTCCGGCATGGCGAAGCGCGTGTTCTCGGTCGCAACCCGGTATTTGCAGGGCAGCGCAATGCCGACCCCGCCGCCCATGGTGACGCCATCCATGAAAGCCACGATCGGCTTGTCATAGGTCATCATCTGGTGGTTGAGCTGGTATTCGTCGTGGAAGAACTTACGCCCACTCTCGCCGCCATCGTTCAGCGCGCTTTCCCGCAGGAGATTGATGTCTCCGCCCGCACAGAACCCGCGCCCTTCGGCATGGTCGAGGATCACGGCCTCGATCTGGTCGTCATCCGCCCATGTGAACAAAGCCGCGCTCATCGCGTGGCACATGTCGAGCGTCAGCGCGTGGAGCGCCTTGGGACGGTTCAGGGAGATATGGCCGACCCGGCCATGGGTGTGGATGAGGACCTCGTCGGTCATGCTGCTTTCCTGTGTTCGATCAGGTCCCAGCGGTTGCCCCAGGGATCGGTAAAGACCGCGACCGTGCCATAGGCCTCCTCGCGCGGTCCATCGGTGAAGTCTACGCCGTATGCGGCCATGCGCCCGTGATCGGCGGCAAAATCGTCGGTTTCCAGAAACCAGCCTACGCGCCCGCCCGTCTGATTGCCGATTGCTTTGCTTTGCTCGTCATTCGCAGCGCGCGCGAGCAACAGCTTGGCGCCCGTCAGGCCCGACATGACTACCCATCGTTTGCCCGAACCAAGATCGGTATCCTGATGGAGACGAAAGCCGAGCGCGTCCCGGAAGAACGCGATCGCCTCGTCGTAGTCAGGCACGACCAGCGCGGTCATCCTAAGACCCATCACTGCCGTAGCAGGTCCCGGCCCACGATCATGCGCATGACCTGATTGGTGCCTTCCAGGATCGAATGCACGCGCAGGTCGCGCCAGAAGCGTTCGATCGGGTATTCCTTGAGATAGCCGTAGCCGCCGAACAATTGCAGCGCATCGTTGACGATCTTGCTGCCATTGTCGGTGGCGAGGCGCTTGGCCATGGCGGAAAAGCGCGACTTGTCGGGCGCGTTGTCGGTCACCTTGGCGGCGGCGAGGTAGAGGAGGGCGCGCGAGGCCTCCAATTCGGTCGCCATGTCGGCGAGCATGAACTGGGTGTTCTGGAATTCGGCGATCTGCTGGCCGAATTGCTGGCGTTCCCTGGTGTATTTGACCGCTTCGTCGAGACAGCGTTGCGCCCCGCCCAGCGAGCAGGCGCCGATGTTGAGGCGACCGCCATCGAGGCCCATCATCGCGAAGCGGAAGCCTTCGCCCTCGTCGCCGACACGGTTTTCGACCGGGACGCGCGCATCTTCGAAAATGACCTGCGCAGTGGGCGAGGCGTTCCAGCCGAGTTTCTTTTCCGGCTTGCCGAAGCTGACGCCGGGCGTGTCCTTGTCGATGACCAGGCAGGTGATGCCCTTCGTCTTGTGCTCGCCAGTGCGGACCATGGCGACATAGACGTCGTTATAGCCTGCGCCGGAGATGAACTGCTTGGTGCCGTTGAGGATGTAATGGTCGCCATCCCGCACCGCGCTGGTCTTGAGGCCTGCCGCATCCGATCCGCTGCCCGGTTCGGTCAGGGCATAGCTTGCGACCTTGTCCATCGTGACGAGGTCGGGAAGATACTTGTCCTTCACGTGCTGGCCGCCGAACTGGTCGATCATCCAGCTAGCCATGTTGTGGATCGAGATGAAGGCGCTGGTCGTGGGGCATCCATAGGCCATCGCCTCCATGATCAGCGCGGCTTCGAGGCGGCCGAGGCCGATCCCGCCCGATTCCTCGCTGACATAAATCGCGCCGAAGCCGAGTTCGGCGGTCTGCTTGATCACGTCGATGGGGAAATGGCTGGTCTGGTCCCACTCCCCGGCATGGGGCGTGATGTTGTCGGCGGTGAAGCGCTGCGCCATTTCCTGGATCGCGAGCTGGTCGGAAGTAAGCTGGAATTGTCCTGTCATGGGCGGGGCTCTAGCGGGGGAGATTGTCGGTGGGAAGGGGCGGAGCCGTGCTCAGCCGCAGCGGATTTCCGTGATCCGCAATTGGGCGTCGTACATCACGGTGACCCGGTCCGGGCGGTAATCCATGGTGAACATGCTGTCCGGCGGGCCCCAGCGCAGCGTGCGCGATTTCGTCGCCGTGAGAATGGCCGCGCCGGTTTCGGACGACGCGGTCTGACCGATGAAACGCTGAGTGCTTTCGGTGGTGCATTCGCCGCCATTGGCGACGCCCGCCTCGCGGTCCTCGATCGGACCGCCCGACTGCGTCGCTGCGCATCCCGCCAGAGCCAAAGCGAGGGGCGCAGCGGCGCCGAGAAGAGAAGGATTGCGCATCGCCATCATCCCATCGTCGGGATGACGAAGGCGTTCGACCCGTCACCGCCGCCATCCGGCCAGCGCTGAGTCACCTTCTTGGTCTTGGTCCAGAACCGCAGGCCTTCCTGCCCGTATTGGTCGATATCGCCGAAGCCGGAACGCTTCCAGCCGCCGAAGCTGTGATAGCTGACGGGCACGGGGATCGGCACGTTGATGCCGACCATGCCGACATTGACCCGGTGCGCGAATTCGCGCGCGGCGTGGCCGTTGCGCGTGAAGATGGCTACACCGTTGCCGTATTGGTGTTCACTGGGCAGCTTGACCGCTTCCTCGAAATCCTTGGCGCGCACGATCTGGAGCACGGGACCGAAAATCTCTTCCTTGTAGCTTTCCATCTTGGTCGTCACTCGGTCGAGCAGGGTCGGGCCGACGAAGAAGCCGTCCTCATGCCCCTGCAAAGAGAAGCCGCGCCCATCGATCACGACCTCGGCGCCTTCCTTCTCGGCGGTGTCGATCCATTGTTCGATGCGTTGCTTGTGTTCGGGCGTGACGACGGGGCCGTAATGCGCGTCCGTGTCGGTCGAGACGCCGACACGCAGGGCGTTGATCGCGGGGATGAGCTTTTCGCGCAGGCGATCGGCGGTATCCTCGCCCACCGGAACCACGACCGGCAGCGCCATGCAGCGTTCGCCAGCCGAGCCGAAGGCTGCACCGGCCAGATCGTTCACCACCTGATCGAGATCGGCGTCGGGCATGACGATGCCGTGGTTCTTGGCGCCGCCGAAAGCCTGGACGCGCTTGCCGTTCGCCGTACCGCGCGAGTAGATATATTGCGCGATGTCGCTCGATCCGACGAAGCTGATCGCGGCGATATCCTGATGGTCGATGATGGCGTCGACCATTTCCTTGTCGCCATGCACGACCTGTAAGAGGCCTTCCGGCGCGCCCGCTTCCACGAACAGTTCGGCGAGGCGAACGGGCACGCTCGGATCGCGCTCGCTGGGCTTCAGGATGAAGGCGTTGCCCGCCGCGATCGCCATGCCGAACATCCACATCGGGATCATGGCCGGGAAGTTGAACGGCGTGATGCCCGCCCCGATGCCGAGCGGCTGGCGCATCGAATAGACGTCGATCCCGGGCCCCGCGCCTTGTGTGTATTCGCCCTTCAGCGCCTGCGGGATGCCGCACGCGTATTCGATCACTTCGAGCCCGCGCTGCACGTCGCCATGCGCGTCGTCGACTACCTTGCCGTGTTCGCTCGACAGCAGTTCGGCGAGCGCCTGCTTGTTCTCTTCGACCAACCGTTTGAATTCGAACATCACACGCGCGCGGCGTTGGGGATTGGTCGCGGCCCATTCGGGCTGGACTTTCTTCGCCGTCTCGACAGCCTTGGCGAGCAGAGCGGCATCGCCAAGCGGCACCTCGGCCTGGACTTCGCCCGTGGACGGGTTCCAGACCTTGTGAGTGCGGCCGCCGCCGCCACTGCCGTCTGGGCCACCGCTGTGGCCGGAAATGACGTGATCGATATGACGCATTATATTCTCCTCTGGGTCGCGCTCTTGCCGGACGGCGGCGCGAAATCAAGCTCTCCCCCTGTCAAAGCCTGCCGGGCGCGCCCGTTCCGTCATTCGGGCCATCATCGATGCGCTCGACCTCTCGATGCCGATTGACGCGACCAATCCCGCACGGCAAAGGGCGGCGGTACGCGGGTATGATGTAATGGTAGCCTGCCAGCTTCCCATGCTGGACGCGCGAGTTCGATTCTCGCTACCCGCTCCACTTCGACATCATCGCTGTCTCGCATTACCCTGCCTTGTGCGCCATAGGCCTGGGCATGAGCGGAAGTTTCTTCATCGCCCTGGTGCTGGCCTTTCTCACCGCGATCGGGGGGAGGGACCAGCTCTTGATCGCCCGTTTGCGCGCTGCGAATGGCTCGCGCGGTGGTCTGCCGCTGTTAGTGACCGGCATCGCCTGCGCTCTGGCAACAGGAGCCTTGGCCGCGTGGGCGGGCGGCGTCGTCGATGCGATGATATCGGACGCGGCAGAGACCATGCTGGTCGCCTTCGCGCTTGGCCTGGCCGGCGTCGAATTGCTGTGGCCCAATCGCGAGAAGCGCCTGCTGGAGCCGACCCGCTCGCTCGGCGCGATCGCGCTGGTTTTGCTGGCGCGTCAGGTGTCGGACGGCCCGCGCTTCGTGATCTTCGCTCTGGCGGCGAATAGCGGAGCGGTGCTGCTGACCGGGTTGGGGGGAGCGTTGGGCGGCGCCATCGCGATCGTCATGGGATGGTCGCTCGCCAACGGTCTTGAACGCCTGCCGTTGAGAGCCGTGCGGCTCGGACTGGGGATCGTCGTGCTGATCGGTGGAGTGGTGATCGGCCTGACCGCCAGGGGCATCCTCGCGTGATCGACCCGATCGATCACCACGATGTGCAAAGCGGCTGAAACAAGCCGTCCGATCGCTCGTTATCCGGTTGAACATCGAAACACGAAAACGAACCGAGGAATCTATGGCCGAACTGGGCAGCAATTCGAAAACCGCTCTCGTCACCGCTCTCAATGGCGCTCTTGCCGACACGCTGGCGCTCTATCTCAAGACCAAGAACTTCCACTGGCATATCGCTGGTCCGCGCTTCCGCGACCTGCACCTTCTGTTCGACGAACAGGCCGCGCAATTGCTCGGCACGGTGGACGATATCGGGGAGCGCGTGCGCAAGAACGACGAATACACCCTGACCTCGATCGGCTCGGTCGCCAAGCATACGCGGATCGAAGATCAGGACGATGTGACGATCACGCCCGATGCGATGGTCATCGAGCTGCGCGATGGCAACAAGCTGCTGCACAAGCGCCTGAAAGAGGTGAAGGAAGCGGCCGAGGAAGCGGGCGACAACGCCACCAGCGGGATCGTCGACGATTGGGCCGACCAGTGCGAAGAACGCATCTGGTTTCTCAACCAAACATCGAAATAAGTGTCGAGACGGGTTGGCGCGGCATCGGAACAAGCCTACCGCTTGGCGATGATCGAGCGCCGAATCCGTAACGGAAAAACCGACGAGGCCATCGCCGAGTGGCTGGCCGAAAGATTGGAAAGGGCGTTCGAGAACGAAGGGCCGGTGGCGATCACCGTTCCGGGCGGATCGACGCCCTTTCCTATAATCGCGCATTTGATCGACCGCGATCTCCCGTGGGACCGGCTGGTCGTCTGGCCGAACGACGACCGGATCGTGCCGGAGGATCATCCGGCCAGCAATACCGGCAAATTGCGCCATCAGTTCGAGCGGGTCGGGGCCGAAGTCGCCACGCTCACCATCATGGAGCAGGTACCGCGTTTCGCCTTGGCCTGGATCGGGATGGGCGCGGACGGGCACACCGCTTCGCTGTTTCCCAATACCGATCCCCGGATCGACGAGCAGCGCTCCATCTCGCGGCTAACGCCCGATCCGCTCCCACCCGAAGCGCCGTTCGACCGCATCAGCCTGACCTTGCCCGCGCTTCTCGCCAGCGAGGAGATCGTCGTCGTCGCGCGGGGGGACGACAAGCGGGCGGTGCTCGATGCCGCGCTTGCAGGGGAAAGCGACCTGCCGATTGCGCGCTTGTTCGGGGCTGCGCAACAACCGGTTACGGTGTTCACCTGATGCCCGGAGCGCTGCAGCGGCGTTTTCTGCGGATCGCGCACAAGATGCGGGACCGGTGGCGACGTTGGCGCAAGACGCCGCTGGAAGGCGTGTCGATGATCGCACGCGACCTCGACGGGCGCATCCTCCTCGTCCGCCACAGCTACGGGCCGCGCGCCTGGTATTTTCCCGGCGGCGGGATCAGGAAAGGGGAAACACCCGAAGATGCGGCGGGCCGCGAATTAAAAGAGGAGACGGGTTGCGAATGCGATGGCGTCTTCCTCGTCGGGCAGTTCGAGGAGGAGATTTCGGGATCGCCGCACACCGCGTATGTCGTCACCTGCGTGACGCATGACGTGCCGCGCCCCGATCGACGCGAGGTGGTGGAAGCGCGCTTCTTCCCGACCCATTCCCTGCCCGAGCCCTTGAGCCCCCACACCGCTGCCCGGCTGCGCTTCTTCCAGGATCCGCGCAACATGGTCCGCGGCGCCTGAGCGATTAGAGCAGCGACAACTGCGCGGCGCGCGCCGCCTTCTCGCGCCGTGATCCTTTTTCGACTCCCTCCAACGACGACAGGGTCAGGCCCATCAGCCGAATCGGACGTGGGAGCGGCAATTCGCTTTCCAGCAATTCGCGCCCGATAGTGGCGAATTCCGCCTTGTCGCGGACCAGATGGCCGACCGATTTCGCCCGCGTGTTGAGCGTGAAGTCGTTGTATTTGAGCTTCAAAGTGACGGTGCGGCCGCGCGCCTGGGCTCGCTCGATCCGCTCCCACACGATGTCGACGATCCGCTCCAGGGTCTCTCGCAATTCGTCGGGCGCGTGCTGATCCTGGTGGAAGGTGCGCTCTCCCCCCACCGATTTGCGCGTACGGCTGGACCGGACCGGCCTCAGGTCGATGCCCCGCGCCGCGCGATAAAGATATTCGCCGAAGCTGCCGAAATTCGCCGTCAGCCATGCCATGTCCTTCGCAGCCAGATCGGCCCCTGTCGCGATGCCGAGCCGCTGCATCTTCTCCTCTGCGCGCGGGCCGACTCCGTGAAACCGGCGGATCGGAAGCGACTGGACGAACTCCGCGCCCATGCCCGGCCTGATCACGCAGATCCCATCCGGCTTGTTCTGGTCGCTGGCGAGCTTGGCGAGAAATTTGTTGTAGCTGACCCCGGCGCTGGCGGTCAGCTGGGTCTTGGCGCGGATTTCCTGGCGGATCATCTGCGCGATACGCGTCGCGGTCCCGATCCCCAGCCGATCCTCCGTGACGTCGAGATAGGCTTCGTCGAGGCTCAAGGGTTCGACGAGGTCGGTGTGGTGGTGGAAGATCGCGCGGATCTGCTGCGAGACTTCGCGATAGACCTCGAACCGGCTCTTGCAGAAGACGAGATCGGGGCACAGCCGCTTGGCGGTGACGCTGGGCATGGCGCTCTTCACACCGAACTTGCGCGCTTCGTAACTGGCGGCGGCCACCACGCCGCGCCCGCTCGACCCGCCGACCGCGACCGGGCGCCCGCGCAGTTCGGGATGGTCGCGTTGTTCGACGCTGGCGAAGAAGGCGTCCATGTCGACATGAATGATCTTGCGCAGGCCTATATCGACTGCGCCGGTGCTGTCTTCGGCGCCGCCGCCCGTGCCATCATAGTGATTGTCAGAACCGCAACCGACCATGCAGGAATAGATAGCGAGCCCGGTTGCAAATCGGAACCTTCCGCGCCACCTGACGCTTTGTGCAGATGCGAACGGAACAGTTAGCGCCCGGCGAGCGCCCGAGGGCAGAGGCGGCCAAGCGACCCCATATCAGCGAGCGTTCGCTCATTTGGATGATGGCGCTTTTAATGGCGCTGAACGCCTTCGGGATCGATTCCATCCTCCCCGCGCTGGACAATCTGGCGAACGCGCTTGGCGCGGAAGGGAACAGCCGCCAGTTCATCGTCGGGGCCTATCTGATCTGTGCGGGCATCGGAGCGCTGGTTCCGGGTAGCTTTGCCGACCGCTATGGGCGCCGCCCGGTGCTGTTCGTCGGCCTCGGGGTCTATATCGCGCTGTCGATCGCCTGTTCGCTGGCGACCGATTTCACGACGCTGGTCGTTCTGCGCGCGATACAGGGTTTCGGTGCAGCGGCGATCATCGCCCTTCCGCCCGCCATCATTCGCGACCGCGTGGGCGGCGACAAGATGGCGCGGATGATGAGCCTGATCTTCGTCATCTTCCTGATCGTGCCCGCGATCGCGCCTACGATAGGTCAGGGCATTCTGGAGATCGCCGGAAACTGGCGCTGGATTTTCGCAGCCATGGCCGCGGCGGGCGTCGTGATGGCGATCTGGGTCTATACCAGCCTGCCGGAGACGCTACACGAGGATGACCGGGTGCCTATCCGCCTGCCGGTGATCGTGCGAAACATGCGCCATTCGGTGACGCTGCGCGAGACGATCGGTTACACGCTGGGCAGTGCGCTGGTATTCGGCGGCCTGTTCGGCTTCATCAACTCCTCGCAGCAATTGATCGGCGAAGCCTTCAATGCGGGCGATCTCTTCCCGCTGATCTTCGCGATGTGCGCGGGCGCGATGTCGATCGCGAACTGGTCGAACAGCCGCATCGTCGAGAAATTCGGCGCGCGGCGGGTAAGCCATGCCGCCCTGTTCATCTTCATCGCGGTTGCGGGCGCGCAATTGTGGTTCGCCAACCAGCCGGACGAGAGCCTGTGGACCTTCGTCCCGCTGATGGCCGCGAACATGGCTCTACTCGGCTTTATCGGCGCCAATTTCGGGTCGATCGCGATGGAGCCGTTCAAGCACATCGCGGGCGCCGCCAGTTCGGCGCAAAGCTTCCTGCGCTTGACGACCGGTGCGGGGCTGGGGGCGTTGATCGGCTTCCTATACGACGGGACCGCGCGCCCGCTCGCGACAGCGCTGCTGATCACCGCCGTGCTGAGCCTGGTCTTCGTCCTGTTCAGCGAAAAGGGCGAATTGTTCGGCGAGCCGCGGCCACAAGCACGGTAACGCGCCGCTCGCTGGCTGCCTCAGCTTTCGGGCTCTACCACCGCCAGCACCGCTTCGACCTGGACCTGCCCGCCTTCGCTGGCATTGAGTTCTGTGACGGTACCATCGAACGGCGCTGTCATCGCGTGCTCCATTTTCATCGCTTCGAGCACCATCAGACGCTGACCGGCGGTGACGCTGTCGCCCTCCTTGACGTCGACCGCGATGACCTTGCCCGGCATCGGCGCGAGGATCGCACCATCGGCGGCGGAAGCGGCGCCGGACCCGCGCGTTTCGGTTTCGAACCCGAAAGCCTGACCGTTGTCGAAGACCACGATGCGCCCGCCTTCGGCGAAACCCGTGAGCGAAGGCTCGAACGGCGTGTCGTCCAGTTCGACGAGATGCGTTTTGCCGCGATGGAATAGCGCGACCGCATGGCGCGGCGCACGGTTAAGGCGAAAGCCCGCAAGCTCCTCGGGCTGGTCGTCATTCGCCACCATCGCGATGCGGGCAGCCCCGCGCAGCACGGCATCGTCGGGTTCGCCGGAGGGGATAAGCGCGTCGCCCTTGTCGGCGATGAAGCCGGTGTCGAGGCGTTCGGCGATGAAATCATTGTCGGACAAGGCGTTGGCGATGAAGGCCGCATTCGTCCGCACCGGCCAGACCTCGGCGGTCTCGGCCATTTCGACAAGAGTGTCGATGGCGTCGTCGCGATCTTCGCCCCAGGCGATCAGCTTGGCAATCATCGGATCGTAATGAGGCGAAATCTCGTCGCCTTCCTCGACGCCCGTCTCGATGCGGCCTTCCACGCCGAGGTCGAGCCAGTCGAGCGGGCCGGTGCTGGGCAGGAAACCGCTTGAGGGATCTTCTGCGTAAAGCCGCGCTTCGATCGCGTGGCCGTGGATCGCCAATTCGTCCTGCGCCATCGGGATCGGCTCGCCGCTCGCCACGCGCAGCTGCCATTCGACCAGATCGACGCCGGTAATCTCCTCGGTCACCGGGTGTTCGACCTGAAGACGCGTGTTCATTTCCATGAAGAAGATTCGGTCCGCGCGCAGGCCTTCGCTCGCGTCGGCGATGAATTCGATCGTGCCCGCGCCTTCGTAATCGACTGCCTTGGCGGCGCGCACGGCGGCGGCGCAAAGCTCTTCGCGGGTTTCCTCGTCCATGCCGGGGGCGGGGGCTTCCTCGATCACCTTCTGGTGGCGGCGTTGCAGCGAGCAATCGCGTTCGAAAAGGTGGACGACATTTCCGTGGGAATCGCCGAACACCTGCACTTCGATATGGCGGGGCGAGGTGATCCACTTTTCGAGCAGCACTTCGTCGTTCGAGAAGCTGGCCTTGGCCTCACGCTTGCAGCTTTGCAGCATTTCTTCGAACTGCGCCGCATCGTCGACCTTGCGCATTCCCTTGCCGCCGCCGCCAGCGACCGCCTTGATCAACACCGGATAGCCGATCGCGTCGGCCTCTTTCTTCAACCGCTCGGGGCTCTGATCCTCGCCGTCATAGCCCGGCGTGACGGGAACGCCCGCTTCGCGCATCAGCTTCTTGGCCGCGTCCTTCAGGCCCATCGCCTCGATGCTCGACGGTTTCGGGCCGACCCAGATCAGTCCCGCATCGATCACGGCCTGAGCGAAACCGGCGTTCTCGCTCAGAAAGCCGTAACCCGGATGGATCGCCTGCGCCCCGGTATCCTTCGCCGCAGCGATGATCTTTTCGCCGACCAGATAGCTCTCGGCAGCGGGCGAGGGGCCGATATGTACGGCTTCGTCGGCGCTACGGACATGCAACGCCTTTGCATCGGCATCGGAATAGACCGCAACGGTGGCGATACCCATGTCCCGCGCGGTGCGGATAATACGGCAGGCGATCTCGCCGCGATTGGCGATCAGAAGCTTTTGGATCATGCCGTTCGGCTAGCCCGCATGGGGACAAAAGCCAACTCTTCTGGCGACCTACCAGCCCGCGACGGGGCGATAATCGTGGCGGGTCCAGATAATCGGCTCGTCCGGCCCTTCGGGGCGGTTGGCGATCGCCTGACCCAACGCGGCAAGAACATGCCACGCTTTCTCGTAACCCGGCACCACGACGCGGCGGTCCCAGGCCAATTGCCCGCGATCCAGCACCTTGCGCCCGATCGCGCCGTAGATATTCGCCGCCGCCAGTACCGCCCAGCGTTGGCGGAACCGCAATTGCTTCGCGCCGAGGCGCGCCGCTGCCTCGTGCTTTTCCATCAGAGCGATCAGGCGCGGCATCAGGCTGGCGAGTTCGAAGCGGTTTTCCGGCAACGCGTGGTCGCCCTGTTCCCAACCCTTTTCCGCCAGCCATTCGGCAGGGAGATAGCAGCGCCCGGCATCGGCATCTTCGACGATGTCGCGCGCGATATTCGCCATCTGGAAGGCGAGGCCGAGGTCGCAGGCCCGGTCGAGCGTGTCGCCGTCATCGTCGGGCACGTCCATCACCTTCGCCATCATCACCCCGACGGCGCCCGCCACGTGATAGCAATATCGCAGCATGTCGCGCTCGTTCGCCGGCGCCCAGCCGGTCGCATCCAGCGCGAAGCCCGAGATCACATCGTTCGCCATGTCCGGCGTCAGATTGCACTCGTCGGCGACCAGACCGAAACCATCGAAGGCCGGATCGGCCGTGGGCTGTTCGGCAAAGGCGCGGCGGGTGAGGACGCGGATGCCCTGCACGCGATCTTCCGCGCTTTTGAGGTCGCCCTGATCGCCCAGCGGGCCGCCCTTGTCCTGATTGTCGGCGATATCGTCGCAGCGGCGGCACCAGGCGTAGAGCAGCCAGGCGCGTTCGCGCGTTTTCTGGTCGAACAGCTTGGATGCGGCGGCGAAGCTTTGCGAGCCTTCCTCTATCGCCTGCCTGGCCTGGGCCACCATGGACGCGCGATCGCGCCCCCCGCCCGCCTGGACGGGGGTGTCCCGCATATAACGCGAGGAGACGAGAGGACGCTCGGTGCTCAGAGGTCGGAGGCCTTCATGTTGAAGATCGGCGTGTGGGGCTCGTAGCTTTCCATTTGGTCGAGCAACGTCCCTAACGTGTCGGCGGCAAGGATGATCCCCTGATGCGCAGGCCGCACGAAGCCGACCTCCGCCATGTGGCGGTTGAAGGCGATCAGATGGTCGTAGAAACCGAAGGCATTTAGCAGGCCGACCGGCTTGGTGTGATAGCCCAATTGCGCCCAGCTCACCGCTTCCCACAATTCGTCCATCGTCCCGACGCCGCCGGGGATCGTTATGAACCCGTCGCTGAGATCGGTGAATGTCTGCTTGCGCTCGTGCATGCCGCCGACCGTGTGGAGTTCGGTGCAATCGTGGTTGGCGACTTCGGAATTGGCGAGCGCTTCGGGGATAACACCGATCACCTCGCCCCCATGATCGAGCGCGCCCTTCGCGACCGCGCCCATCAATCCCAATCTGCCGCCGCCATAGACGACCCCGATGCCGCGCTGCGCCAGCGAGGCGCCGACATCGCGCGCAAGTTCGATATAGCGCGGATCGGATGGCGTTGCGGAGCCGCAATAAATGGCGAGGCGGTTGAGGGTCATCCTACGAGATCCTCTACCATCAGCCCCGCCGTCGCTTTGGCGCTGCCAACCACGCCGGGAATGCCCGCGCCGGGATGGGTGCCTGCGCCGACGAGGTAGAAATTGTCGATCACGTCGTCACGGTTGTGGCCCCGGAACCAGGCGCTTTGCGTCAGGACGGGTTCGAGGCTGAACGCGCTGCCGACATGGGCGTTCAAGTCGGTGGCGAAATCCTTGGGGGTGTAGTGGAACTTGGTCACGATCCGGTCGTGAATGTCGGGGATCAGACGCCGTCCGAGCTCGTCCAGCACGCGCTTCTCCAGTTGCTTGCCCATTTCCTCCCAATCGACCGCCAGCTTGCCCATATGGGCGACCGGAACCAGTGCGTAGAAGGTGCTCATGCCCTCGGGCGCCATGGCCGGGTCGGTCACGCTCGGGTGGTGGAGGTAGATCGAGAAATCCGCCGGCAGCACGCCGCCGCCGTAGATATCGTCGAGCAGCCCCTTATAGCGTGGGCCGAACAGGATCATGTGGTGCGGGATGCCCGGCCAGGCGCCTTCGAGGCCGAAATGGACCACGAAGAGACTGGGCGAAAAGCTCTTGCGCGACAGGCTCTTGGCGTAATCCGCGCCGCGCTTGGACTGGCCGAGCAGGTCCTTGTAGCTGTGCATGATATCGGCATTGCTGGCGACCGCGTCGAAGCGCTGCTTGAAGCCCGATCTGGTCTCGACCTCGGTCGCGCGGGTGCCGAGCGTGTGGATGCGCTCGACCGGATCGTCCAGCCTCACGATTCCGCCCAGACGCTCGAAATGCGTCACCATCGCAGCGATCAATTTGTTGGTGCCGCCCTTGGCCCACCACACGCCGCCATCTTTTTCCAGCTTGTGGATCAGGGCGTAGATCGCGCTGGTCTTCATCGGATTGCCGCCGACCAGCAGCGTGTGGAAGCTGAATGCTTCGCGCAGCTTCTCGTCCTCGATGAAATGCGAGACCATCGAATAGACGCTGCGCCACGCCTGCTTCTTCGCGAGCGCGGGCGCGGCCTTCAGCATGGATTTGAAATCGAGGAAGGGGACATGGCCCAGCTTGACGTAGCCTTCCTCGTACACGCCCGCGCTGTACTCGAGGAAGCGCTGATATCCGGCAACGTCGGCGGGATTGATCTTGGCGATCTCGTCGAACAGATTGTCCTCGTCGTTCGAATAATCGAACAGCGTCCCGTCCGGCCATTGCAGGCGATAGAACGGCATGACGGGCACGAGCTCGATGTCCTCGGCCATGTCGTGGCCTGACAGCGCCCAGAGCTCGCGCAGGCAGTCGGGATCGGTGATGACGGTCGGCCCGCCGTCGAAGGTGAAGCCCTCGCGCTCCCACACGTAAGCGCGGCCACCCGGCTTGTCCCGCCCCTCGATCACGGTGGTGGCGATCCCCGCCGATTGCAGGCGGATCGCCAGCGCAAGTCCGCCGAAGCCTGCGCCGACGACGCAGGCGGTCTTGCCGGTGGGGGTGACGGGAGAGGGGGGGCGGGCGGTTTCGATGGTGGGGGCGTTCATGATTTGTCACCTTGGACGAGCGGGGCGCCTTTGCCAAGCAGGGCGGCCACTGCGCTGCGGACGGGGACGGGCGGTTTCCCCGACAGGATACGGAGCTTGTCGAGCGGGGAGGATTGGGCGGCGTAGAACCGCTCGATCAGGGGTTCGGGAAGCGCATAGAAACGTTCGAAAATGCGATAGCGTTCCTGCGGTTCGGCGGCATCGAACAGCATCTTGCCGAGCAGGCGGTAATAACCCGTCGCGCGCCAGTGGTCGCGGGCGCGCGCGGAGAGGAAACCGGCGAGCTGCGCCCCGTCCATGCGGCCCACCCCCTCGGCAATGGCGAGCGCGTTGCGGACCGCGATCGGCACGGTGTAGCTGGTGAGCGGATGGAGGAAGCCGCCCCGCGCGCCGGCGAGCGCCACGCCGTCCCGTTCGAGCGCGGCGCGATAGCTCGCGAAATCGCCCCCGGTGATGACCGGGAGCAGGCCGGTTTCCTCATGCAGAATTTCGCCCTGCCAACCATGACGGTCGCAATAATCGGCGATCCGTTGCCTGAGGGCAGGTGCGTCCAGCCGGGCGCGGTCCTGATAATAGGTGTCTTCGAGGAACAGCTCGGTATCGGACAGGGGCAGGAGATAAAGGAACCGGTAGCCGCCGATCTGTTCGACCGTCGCGTCCATGATGACGGGCCGTTCGATCCCATGCGGCGCATCCATCCGGCGATGCTGGCCGAGAAAGACCTGCCAGCCTCCGGTGAGGTCAGGCGAGGGAGCCGGATCGCGGCAATCGATCACGCAGCGCGCGGCGATCGATCGCCCGTCCTCCATGGTGACTCGATCCGGGGCGAGCGTCAGGGCGCGCGAATTGAGATGGAGAGCGCTTTGAGGCAACAATCTGCGCAGACCCGCGTCGAAATCCCGGCTGTCGAGCGAGCGGTAATCGGCGGAGAGATGGCGAGAGAGTTTGGGGAAGCGGACCTCGTTCCCGCCCGTCCATGTCTTGGCCCGGAAAGCGCTCATCAGCGCGTCGCCCTCCGGCCCCAGATCGCTGTCGAACCAGCTCCAGCGGTGATTGCCTCCGAAGACGTCGCCCGCCTCGACCAGCGCGATCTCCATGGTGGGGTTCGCGCGATGCGCGGCGAGGGCGATCAGGCCACCGGCCAATCCGCCGCCGACGATAGCGAGATCGATAAGAGAAGCACTCATCGCCCGATCCGGTAGGCGCAGCGGGGTCCGGCGGCAATCTTTCGATCGCCCGATTCCTCGCAAAGGCAGGAACGCAACGCGCGGCAACCCGTTACGCGCTCAAGACAGACCGAGGGATCGATCATGACAGTTACGAAGCTTTTCGCCGGCGTGGCCGCTTTCGCCATCGCCGCCACCTTTGCCGCCCCTGCCGCAGCGCAGGATCAGGGCGAACCCGGCGTTACGTCGGAAGGCCCGGACCAGACCATCTTCGACGGCGATTATCTGAGCGTCGGCGTCGGCCTCGGCTACGCGCCCAGCTATACGGGGTCGGACGATTACGTGACCTTCGTGTTTCCCGTCGTGCAAGGGTCCTATCGCGGGATCGACATCAATCCGCGCCCGGCCGGCGTGGCGCTCGATTTCCTGTCGATGGAAAAAGAGGGCGGACCGAATTTCTCCCTCGGTATCGCGGGCCGCATCAACACGGACCGGACCGATATCGACGATATCGAGGATTCGGTCGTTGCCGCCTATGGCGAACTCGACACGGCGATCGAGGTCGGGCCCACGGTCGGCGTTTCTTTCCCGGCGGTGCTCAATCCCTACGACAGCCTGAGCTTCAACGTCGATGCGCTGTGGGACGTGGCGGGCGCGCATGACGGGATGAAGATCGCGCCGAGCGTTGCGTATTTCACCCCGCTCAGCCAGGCGATCGCGGTTTCGCTGTCTGCCAGCGCAACCTATGTCGACGACGATTATGCCGATTATTATTATTCGGTCGCACCCAACAATCCGATTTTGCCGATCGGGTCGCGCCTGCCCGGTTTCCAGGCGGAAGGCGGCTTCGAAAGCGTGGGCACGAACCTGCTCGTCGCCTACGATCTCGGCGGGAACCTTGCCGATGGCGGTGTCTCGCTGATCGGGATCGGCGGCTATTCGCACCTGCTGGGCGATGCGGAAGATACGCCTTTCACCGCGATCCGCGGCGATGCCGACCAGTGGTTTGCCGCGATCGGGATCGGCTATACGTTCTAGGGTTCGAACGACCCCAAACGGAAAAGGGCGGCCCGCGAGCCGCCCTTTTTGTGTCAGTCGTCGCTCGATCCGGTGCCGATCGTTCCTTCGGCCAGCATCGGCCGGGGATCGGGCAGTTCGGCATCGCGATCGCCGGTTTTGAGATACGTGTCGAACCACTTCATCATCCGGAGATTGTAATCGTAACGGGCCGCTGCGCGCGAATTGCCGTGGCCTTCGCCCGGATAGAGCACGAGGCGCACGGGCACGTCGGGCTTTCTGACCTTGATCGAACGATAGAGCTCGTAGCTCTGGCTCGGCGCGACGCGCGGGTCTTCCGCCCCATGCATGATCAGGAGCGGGGTGTTGGCCTTGTCGACGTGATAGATCGGGCTGCGCGCGAGCGAGTCCATCCAGTCGTCCCAGATATAGTCGCGCGCGTGGACCAGATATTCCTCGGTCGGGATGTCGGTGGTCCCGAACTTCGAGATGACGTTGGAAATACCGACGAACATCACGCTCGCGGCGTATTCGCTGGAATAATAGGTGGCGCCCCAGCCGCTGGCATAGCCGCCATAGCTGCCGCCGGTGATCCCGGTGCGGTCGCCATCGGCGGTTCCCTGGGCGACCAACGCGCGCTTGGCATCGACGATATCGTCGAATTCCTTGCCCGCGGCGTCCATCTGATGCTCTTTGGAAAAGGCCGTGCCGTATCCGGTCGAGCCGCGATAATTGGGCAGGAACACGGCATATCCCTGACCCGCGGCGACCTGGCCGGGCTTGCTGTAGGCGGTCTGCCAGCCATTGCTCTCATGCGCTTCCGGCCCGCCATGGACGTTGAGGATCAGAGGCGCTCCCCCGCGCGGCACCCGTCCGACCGGTTCGATCAGCACGCCTTCGATCGTCCGCCCGTCGCGCGCGGTGTAGGTCATCGTGCGCTGATTGCCGAAATCGATGTCCGCTAGCCAGGGATTGTGCGTGGTCCAGCGGGTGAAGCCACCATCGGCCCAGGTGAACAATTCGGTCGGATGGCGCGGGGCATTGGCCTGCACCGCGATGGTGCCGCCATTCGCCTCGACGGAGGTCAGGATCAGTTCGCCGCCGGGATATTCGCCCGCGACGCTGCCGTCATTGTTGTAGAGGCGTAGCGACGATTGCGCGCCCGTATGGATCACCGCGGCGAGGCGTCCGTCGGCGAGCCATTCGGCATCCACCGCCGCTTCGGGCGCACCGGCATTGAGGGCACGAAACTGGCCGGTCGAAACATCGACCAGATGCAGCGTCGTATCCGCCGGATCGTTGGCATCGACGGCGGCGATCATGGCCAGCTGGCGCCCGTCGGGCGAAATCTCGATATCGCCGAGCTTGCCGGGCGTTTCGACCACGCGCGCGACCCGCCCGGTGGTGAGGTCGACGATATGCGCGCGCTTGGCGGTGTAGGAATCGTCGACCAGCGGGGTCGGCGCGCTTTCGACCACGGCCATGCGCCCGTCGGGTGCGACATGGAAGGCGCTGACATAGTCCGGGATGGTGACGGCGCGGGGTTCCGCGTCGATTTCCTCGCCCACGCGGGCGGAGAACATACGATTGAGCCGTGCCTCTTCCTCATAGACCACGGCGTTGAACCCGGCCTTGTCCTGCGATGTCCGCGCGGTATCCTCGGCAGCGGCGGTGAGCATGTGGATCATCGACCCATCGGGCGACCAGGCATAGCTCGACACGCCGACCCCTTCGACGGCGGCCAGCTTGCGCTGCGCGCCGCCATCTGTGGGAATGCCCCAGACCGCGCGCTTCTCGCCATCCTTGGTCCACAGGAAGCTGATCATCCGCCCGTCGGGAGAGAATTCCACCCCGCCCACGCTGACATCGTCGGGCAGAAAGGCGCGCGCCGCATCCGGGCCGGTGGCAAGCTTGAGCTGTTGCCGCGTAGTCCCGTTCTCCTCGCCCTCGGTCACGTCGGGCAGGCTGGCGGTGGTGTAGGCGATCTGGCGCCCATCGGGCGAGACGGCGATCGTGCCGACGCTTTCGAGCTTGGCGACGTCTTCCGGCGTCATCGGGCGGGCATTGGCGGCCCCGGCGATCAGCGACGCGCTGGCGAACAGGCTGGCGGTAAGTAGAATGCGATTCATCGAAGGGGCGATCCTCTTGTGTCCGGTTTCCGTTGTAATCATTGCCGCCTTTCATAGCGATACCGGCCCGCAGCGCAAACCGGCGCTTGTCCGGCACCGCCTGTCGCGGCACAAGGGCAGGCCGAGGGAGAGACCGCATGACCCATTCCATCACCCGCCTGATACCCGCCGCGCTCGCCATGATGGCCAGCCCGCTTCTGGCCGACACCACCGTGATCCAGGCCGAGCGGGTGATCGTCGCGCCCGATGCACCGCCGCTGGGCCGCTCGACCATCACCGTGACCGACGGACGCATCGTCTCGATCGCGGAAGGGTGGCAGGACGGGGCCGACGGCGCGACGCTGGTGCAATTGCCGGGC
Source organism: Erythrobacter sp. (assembly GCA_009993605.1). Lineage (GTDB taxonomy): Bacteria > Pseudomonadota > Alphaproteobacteria > Sphingomonadales > Sphingomonadaceae > Qipengyuania. The sequence goes on along the minus strand of JAACTB010000009.1, from coordinate 26,925 downwards.
AAGACGGTCCTGCCGGGCCTGATCGATCTGCATGTCCATCTGACGGGCGATCCCGGCGGCGATTTCTGGCGCGAAGCGGTGGAGCCCGCCGAATGGGGTGTGGTGGTCGGCGCGAAGAATGCGCGCCTCACCGCGCTGGCCGGGTTCACCACCGTGCGCGAGGCGGGGAGCGCGCAGCAGACCGCCTTTTCGCTGCGCCGCGGGACCGAGGAAGGCCTGATCGCAGGCCCCCGCATCATCGCCGCCGGACCGCCGCTCGCCATTATCGGCGGGCATGGCGACGTCACCGGCTTCCTGCCCGAGATCAACGAGATCCTGTCGAGCGGTTACAGCTGCACCGGCGCGGTCGAATGCGCGGCCAAGGTCAGGCGCGCCAGCCAGAACGGGGCGGACACGATCAAGATCACCGCGACGGGCGGCGTCCTCAGCCAGCAGGAACGGGGCCTCGAGGCGCATTTCACCGATAGCGAGATGAAAAGCATCGCCGACACCGCCCATTCGCTCGGCCTCAAGGTGATGGCCCATGCGCATGGCGCGCGCGGGATCGAGGCGGCGAGCCGGGCGGGCATCGATACGATCGAGCACGGCACCTATCTCGACGAGGCGGCCGCGCGCGAAATGGTGAAGAACGGCACCGTGCTGATCCCGACGCTGATGGCCTTCAAGGGCGTGACCGAGCGGCTGGGGCAGGGCGTCTACACCCCCGTGGTCGAGGACAAGATCCGCGCGGTCGCCGATGTAGCGCAGACCTTCATGGGCAAGGCGCGCAATTGGGGCGTGCCGATCGCCTTCGGCACCGATGCGGGCGTGTTCGAACATGGGCGCAACGCAGGCGAATTCGCTCTGATGCGGGCGCAGGGCATGACCGATCGCGAAGCGCTGGCTAGCGCGACAACCATGGCGGCGCGCGTTCTCGAGATGGAAAACGAGATCGGGCGGCTGGCGCCCGGCTATTCGGCGGACATCATCGCGGTGGACGGCGATCCGCTGGCCGATGTGACGGTGCTGGAAGACGTCGACTGGGTGATGGTGCGCGGGCGCGTGATCGACTGATCGCGGCTCGCGGCCTTCAGGCGTCGTTCAGTCGCGCCCGATGGAGGTATAGGAAAAGCCGCGCTCGCGCATGTCGTCGGGGCGGTAGATGTTTCTGAGGTCCACCATCACCGGCGCCTTGGCGAGCGATTTCACGCGGGAGAGATCGAGGGCGCGGAAGGCGTCCCATTCGGTGACGATGGCGATGGCGTCGGCATTTTCGATCGCCTCATAGGGATCGGAACACATCGTGACGTCGGGCATCAGCGGCTTGGCGAGGTCCATCCCTTCCGGGTCGTAGGCCGCGACCTCGACACCGGCATCGGTCAGCGTCTGCGCCACCGCGATCGCGGGCGAATCGCGCATGTCGTCCGTGTTCGGCTTGAAGGTCAGGCCGAGCAGCGCGACCTTCTTGCCCCGCGCCCCATCATGCCCACCGATGGCGTCCAGCACCTTGCGGCCCATGGCACGCTTGCGGCTTTCATTGACCTTGACCACGGCCTCCACGATCCGCGTCGGGCTGTCGTAATCCTCCGCCGTCTTGAGCAAGGCGAGCGTATCCTTGGGGAAGCAGGAACCGCCATAGCCCGGACCCGCATGGAGGAATTTCGAGCCGATGCGGTTGTCCATCCCGATCCCGCGAGAGACATCCTGCACGTTGGCGCCGACCTTTTCGCACAGATCCGCCATCTCGTTGATGAAGGTGATCTTGGTCGCGAGGAAGGCGTTGGCGGCGTATTTGATGAGCTCGCTGGTGCGGCGGCCGGTGAACAGGATCGGCGATTCGTTGAGGAAGAGCGGGCGATAGACCTCGCGCATTACCTCGCGCCCGAACTCGTCCTCGGCACCGATCACGATCCGGTCGGGGCGCTTGAAATCGCCGATCGCGGCCCCTTCGCGCAGGAATTCGGGATTGGAGACGACCGCGAAACGGTGGGTGGTTCCGCTGTCCTTGAGGATGCGTTCGACCTCGTCTCCGGTGCCGACCGGAACGGTCGATTTGGTGACGATCACCGCCTCGTTCGACAGGTTCTGCCCGACCTCTTCGGCGACGGCATAGACGAAGGAGAGGTCGGCGTGGCCATCGCCCCGGCGGCTCGGCGTGCCGACCGCGATGAAGATCGCGGACGCGCCAGCGATGCCCTCGGCCAGATCGGTGGTGAAGGTCAGCCGTCCGGACTTGACGTTGTTAGCCACCAATTGATCGAGCCCGGGCTCGTAGATCGGCATGATCCCGTCATGCAGGCGGTCGATCTTCGACTGATCCTTGTCGATGCAGACCACCTCGTGGCCGAAGTCCGCAAAGCAGGCTCCCGATACCAGACCGACATACCCCGATCCGACCATTGCGATTTTCATATCGTCCTACCCGTGCTGGATGGTGATCCTACCGTCGCGCTCGATGGCCTGGATATAGCGGCGCTCGGTGCCTTCGAGAACGAGCGCGGTCAAGACCCCGGTGCGGAAGGCGCCCGTGTCGATGCCGATCCGGTGCCCCTGATCCTCGACATCCTCGAAGATCGTGTGCCCGTGCACGACCACATGGCTCAGCGGCCCGACCGTATTGAGGAACCGTTCGCGTATCCAGCGCAGATCCTTGGCGGACTGATCCTCGATCGGGCGCGAGGGGTCGATACCGGCGTGGACGAAGACGTAGTCGCCAATCACGATCATGTCTTCGAAAGCGGCCAGAAAATCCCGGTGTTCCTGCGGGACGATAACGCGCATCTCGTCCTGCAACTGGTCGAGTTCGAGCGCGTCGTATTGCCTGCGCGTCAGGCCGTAGCTCATAATCGTCTCGCGCCCGCCATGCTTGACGAAATGGCGCAGCACCTTGCGATCGTCGAAACTGTCGAGGAACATTTCCTCGTGATTGCCCGCGAGGAAGCGCATCGGACGGCGGGTCTGCCATTCGCGGGCCAGCGCGATCACGCCCGCACTGTCGGGGCCGCGATCCACCAGATCGCCGAGCAGGATGACCGTGCTTGTCGCGTCTGAATCCAATTCGTCCTGCTCGATCGCATTCTTCAGCGCGGCAAACAGGTCGCAGCGCCCGTGGATGTCGCCCACGATGTAATAGCGCTCGCCCTCGGGGACCGAAGGGAGCGGGCGCGCGGCCTTGTCGGAGCGGAAAATCTTGCTGAGGGCTTTGATCATGGCTGCCATGTGGCGAGCCTGACGCCCGGCGCAAGGCGTCTAGGCGAGGCCGCACAGGGCTGCAACCGCGTTCGCTCTCGTGCAACGGGTCGCTCCGTTGCCGATTTGCCACGCCTTATGCTGCAAGTGCGAAAAGGTGCGGATCGAAACTTGCGCCTATCGCCGTTTTCGTGAAACAAGTTTGCCGATCCGAGCGAGGACCCCATCCGATAACAAGGGGCCCGGCGGATTGCAGGTGGGACGAAGCGACAACCAGAGGAGTCTGTCATGCTCACGTCCTTTCGCGGCCCAGCCGCAGTTTTTGTTTTGGCGAGCCTCGCCTTTGCGGCCCCAGCGGCTGCGCAGACCGTCAATCCCGCCGACGAGGTCGAAGCGGAAACCGAAGGTCCGATCACCTTTTCCGCCAATATCGCGCTGACCAGCGAATACCGCTTTCGCGGCGTCGATCTGTCGGGCGGCGACCCGGCGGTGCAGGGCGGTCTGGACCTTGCCCACGAATCGGGGTTCTATGTCGGCACCTGGGCATCGACGCTGGATGACGACACGGTCGGGTACGGCGATGTCGAACTCGACGTCTATGGCGGCTGGAGCGGGGATGTCGGCGAAGGGCTCGCGCTCGATGTCGGCGTGATCGGCTATCTCTACCCCGATGCCGGCCCCGGCGATTTCGATTACGTCGAATTCTATTCCTCGCTCGGCTTCACTTTCGGGCCGGCGGAAACCACGGTCGGCGTCGCTTATGCGCCCGAACAGGATTCGCTTGGCGGCACGGACAATCTGTATGTTTACAGCGATATCGGGGTGGGCATTCCCAACACGCCCGTCACCGTGACCGGGCATCTGGGCTATACCGACGGTTTCCTCACCTTCACCAATGACGGCGACGCGTTCGACTGGTCGATCGGGGCCGAGGCCAATGTCTATGGACCGTTCACGCTCAGCGCCGCCTATGTCGGTGCGGAAGGCGACATCGCGCCGGGGGCTTATGATTTCGTCGATGACGCTTTCGTGGTGACCTTGAGCGCAAGCTTCTGAGACAGGCGCAGGGTTGAAGAAAGGCGGGCGGTCCGGTCGGGCCGCCCCTTTCGTTATCGCATCATCGGCCCCATCTGGCGTGTCAGATAATCAAGGGACCGACGATGACGAAATATCTCCACACCATGATCCGGGTCAGCGATCCAGACGCGACCCTGGCCTTCTTCGAACTGTTCGGCGTCAAGGAGACGCGGCGGTTCGACAATGAGAAGGGGCGCTTCACGCTGATCTTCCTCGCCGCGGAGGGCCAGGAGGGCGTGGCCGAGGTCGAACTGACATACAACTGGCCGCCCGAAGACGGCAGCGCACCGGAAGACTATACCGGGGGGCGCAATTTCGGGCATCTCGCTTATCGGGTCGAGGATATCTACGCCACCTGCCAGCGGCTGATGGATGCGGGCCACACGATCAATCGCCCGCCGCGCGATGGGCATATGGCGTTCGTGCGCTCGCCGGACGGTATCTCGGTCGAATTGTTGCAAGACGGCCATCTGCCGCCGCAGGAACCTTGGGCAAGCATGGAGAACACCGGTAGCTGGTAAGCCCGCGCCGGACCTCACGCGATAGACGGACCGCCATCGCCTGAAACACGGCGAGGGCGGTTTGTCACCGATCCCGTCCCCCATTTCTCCCCAGATCGCGCATTGCCCCTGCGCAAAATGCGTATTAGTCGTTTCGGATAGGAATGGGGGCGTGTGGGGCACATGCTGACAATGTGATGGCCGGATGGCAGGGCGGCGCGCTTTTCGTGGCTGTGCAGCACGAGATGCTGCTGTTCGCAGGCGTCTTCTTCCTGATCGGAGCGCTGGACGAATTCGCGGTCGATATCGCCTATCTCTGGCTGCGCCTGACGGGGCGCATGGGAACCGGGCGCATCGACGCTGGCGATCTCGCGGCCAATACGCTTTCCGGCGACGCCGCGGTCTTTATTCCCTGCTGGCAGGAGGTGCGCGTGATTGGCGCCACGGTCAGGCACGCGCTCTCCGTCTGGCCCGATCCCAAGCTCACGATACTTATCGGATGCTATGCCAACGATCCCGAGACGCTGGCCGTCGCGCGGGCGCTGGAGAAAGAGGATCGACGCGTGCGCGTGGTCGTCAATTCCGAATTCGGGCCGACCTCCAAGGCCGACTGCCTCAACTGTCTCTTTCGGGCGCTCGAGGACGAGGAAGCGATCAAGGGTCGCACCTTCCGCATGGTGGTGTTGCACGATGCCGAGGATATGGTCGATCCGCTTGCGCTCAAGCTGTTCGATATCGCGATCGACCATGCCGCCTTCGTGCAATTGCCAGTCCTGGCCCTGCCCAAGCCGGGCTCACGCTTTGTCGCGGGCCATTATGTCGACGAATTCTGCGAGGCGCATGCCAAGACCATGACCGTGCGCGATGCGCTCGGGGCGGGCGTTCCGGGTGCGGGCGTCGGCTGCGCGGTGCGGCGCGATGCGCTGTCGAATATCGCCGCTCTGCGCGACGGGCGCGGACCGTTCGCAGTTGATTCGCTGACCGAGGATTACGAATTTGGCCTCGATATCGCGATGATGGGAATGCGGACGCGGTTCCTGCGAATGCGGACCATGGAAGGGCGGCTGATCGCGACGCGGGCTTATTTCCCCGGCCGGATCGGCGAATCGGTGCGTCAGAAGACCCGCTGGGTGCACGGGATCGCCTTGCAGGGCTGGGACCGGATCGGCTGGGGCAAGGGCGCGGCGCGGCGCTGGTTCGATCTGCGCGACCGGCGCGGCCCGCTCGCGGCGCTGCTGCTGTTCATCGCCTACGGCCTGCTTGCCGCCATGGCGTTGAGCTGGATGGCGCGTGGGTTCGGCCTGATCGAGCCGGTCAGGCTCGGCCCCCTTCTCCAACTGCTCGTCGCTCTGAATTTCGTCGCGCTTCTCTGGCGAGCTGCGGTCCGGGCGTTTTTCACCGGCCGCGAATTCGGCTGGCGCGAGGCGGCACTCGCCGTGGCTCGCATTCCGGTATCCAACACCATCGCGATCCTGGCCGGGCGGCGGGCGTTGTTCGCCTATCTGCGCACTCTCAGGGGCGCGCCGATCGTGTGGGAGAAGACGGACCATCGCGACCACCCCGCGATCGACGGGCACGAGGCGGCCTGACATGGTGACCACGACCAGACGCGGTCAGCCGCTGGTGGCGATTGTCTCGCTACTCGTAGGGTACACCGTCCTTCGCACGGCATTCTGGTCTCCGTTGCTCGAAACCGTGCCTGCGGGTTTGTTCGATACGCCTTTGACCGGAACGAGCGAGAGACTCGCTAATGCGACAGCATCCCCTATCGGCGCCGGACCGAACGCTACTTCTGTCGCGCGATCGCCCACCGCGCCTTCTCGCGGCCGGATGTTCACCGGCGAACGACAGGCAGCATTCACGCATGTCCTATCGCCCGCAAGAACCGCTCCAGAGCGGTCCGGTTCGGCCTACATTCCGGGCCATCATCTCATGTGGCTGGCTGCCATGTCGGAATTGCCACCTCTCGTCCGCCAAGCGTCCAATTTCGCGTACGAACCGCGCGAAATAAGTGGCGAAGGGACCAGCCGCCCGATCGCGCCGTATTCTCGCCCCGCAACCGAGGGCCGTTTGTCGGGCGATGGCTGGGTATTTGTCCGTTCCGCCGATGCCGCGTCACCATCGGCCGCCCCTGGGTCCGCCAATTACGGCGCGAGCCAGGCGGGCGCGATCCTGCGCTATGCCCTCGCGCCCGAAAGCCGCGCACGACCTGAACTGTACGGGCGGATCGCCGCTGCCATCGCCGGGCCGAGGCAGCAAGACGTGGCGCTCGGCCTCAGCGCACGCCCGCATCCCGATCTGCCCGTGCGTTTGCACGCCGAAGCGCGGGTAACGCGTCGGGGGCAAGGGGCGCAGAGCGAGACATTGCTGCGCCCCTCCGTCTTCGCGACCGCCGGTCTTTTCGCCGAGCATCCAGAAATTGGGATAACCACGCGAGGCTATGCGCAGGCGGGCTTCGTGGGCGGGAAATCCGGCACGGCCTTCGCGGATGGCCAGATCGTCACCGAGCGCAGAGTGGCCCGGTTCGATCTTGGTGACGTCGCGTTGGGCGCAGGGGCGTGGGGCGGGGTCCAGCGCGGCGCCGGGAGGCTCGATATCGGGCCGAGCGCCAGTGTCGCGCTGCGCCTGGCCGACGGCCCTGCGCGCCTGTCCGCCGATTACCGGTTCCGCATCGCCGGCGATGCCCGGCCCGGATCGGGTGCCGCCCTTACGCTTTCTGCCGGATTTTGAGCGAGCCCCTTCAAAGCCCGCCAAGCCTGCGATAGAGGCGGAGGATGGACGTCTACCTCCCCATCGCGAACCTGTCCGTCAACGGGCTGTGGATCGTGCTGCTGGGCGGGGTGACGGGGATCCTGTCGGGCCTGTTCGGGGTCGGCGGAGGCTTCCTGACGACACCGCTGCTGATTTTCTACGGCGTCCCGCCCACCGTTGCCGCCGCGTCCGCCTCGACCCAGGTGACCGGCGCGAGCGTGTCGGGCGTGCTAGCGCATTCGAAGCGCAACGGGGTGGATTACCGCATGGGGGCGGTGATGGTGGCGGGCGGGGCCATCGGGGCGGGGATCGGATCCCTTCTGTTCCGCTTTCTGCGCTCGATCGGCCAGATCGACGTGGTGATCAACGCGCTCTATGTCGTGCTGCTCGGCTCGATCGGCTCGCTGATGGCGCGCGAGGCGTGGCAGGCGATCCGCGGCGATCCCGGCGCCACCGCGCCGCGCCGCCGCCGCCATCATCCGCTGATCGCATCCCTGCCGGGCCGCTGGCGCTTCTATCGCTCGGGCCTCTACATCTCGCCCCTCGCGCCGCTGTTATTGGGCGTGATCGTGGGGATATTGACCATGCTGATGGGCGTTGGCGGCGGCTTCATCCTCGTGCCCGCGATGCTCTATATTCTTGGGATGAGCGCCAACGTCGTGGTCGGCACCAGCCTCTACAACATCCTGTTCGTCACGGTCGTGACGACGATGATGCATTCGCTGACGACGCGGGCGGTCGATATCGTCCTTGTCGGCCTGCTGCTGATCGGATCGGTGACCGGCGCGCAGATGGGCACGCAGGTCGCGGCGCGGTTCGCGCCGGAAAAGCTGCGCATCGTCCTCGCAGTGATCGTCCTCGTCATTGCGCTGCGCATGTTCTTCGGCCTCTTCGTCCAGCCGGACGAAATCTATACCGTGAACATGCTGTGAGGGCTTGGCTGCTCATCCTCTTCGCGGTCCTCGTCATGGGGCAGCGCGATCCTGTGCTGGTGCCTGAGGTCTCGCAACACGAAGTCCAGGTCCGTCAGGGGTTCACGGGGACCGAACTGCTCCTCTTCGGTGCGATCATCGATCCGATCGCGCAGCAGGCGGGCGGGCGGTACGATATCGTCGTGGTGCTCAAGGGCCCGTCCGAACCGATCCGCGTGCGCGAGAAGGAGCGGATCGCGGGCGTCTGGCTGAATGCGGAGCAGACCGATTTCCGCTCCGCGCCCAGCTTCTTCGCGGTCGCATCCTCGCGCCCCATCGAACAGATCGTCGATGAAAAGACCGCCGCCATTTACGAATTCGGCACGTCCTATATCCAGCTTTCGCCCAGCGGCGTGATCGACACCGACGAACAGGCTCGCTTCGCCGCAGGCCTCGTCGACCTGAAGACGCGCCAGGGCCTCTATACCGAGCAGGTCGGCGGCGTGCGGATCAGCGAAGAGGTGCTGTACCAGGCGCGGATCGAGCTGCCGTCCAATGTCACGACGGGGATCTACACCGCGGAAACCTTCGCGATCTCGCGCGGGCGCGTGCTCGCTTCGGCCACGGCCGAGGTGGCGGTGCGCAAGGTGGGGTTCGAACGCTTCGTAGAGAATTCTGCCAACCGCCACGGCCTCGCCTATGGCCTTTTCGCGGTGGTGCTGTCGATCGGGATGGGTTGGGCCGCCGGGCGTTTCTTCGCCCTTATCTGACCCTTAGCCATCCGGCCCTGTGGATATTGACCCGTTCTTAACCGCTTACATCGCATAGCGAACGTTCCAATCGAACGCACGCAAGGGCCGAGCTGCAATGACGGATATGGGTGGGGGCAATTTCCGGGTGTTCGACCCGTCGCTGATGGAGGAGTTCGAGGACCGCGGGAATCGCGCGCGCCCCGCCCCGCTGCGCGATCGTCTGCGCCAGGTCGATGCCGAAAAACAGCCACCGCGCCCGGCGATCGAAACGGCCCAGCGGGCACCCGATAACAGGGCCGAGCCGGAAGCGTCCGAGAACCCCGATGCCTCCGACCAGCCATCCGCGCCGGATTCCAGCGAAAACGCCGCGCTACCGATCGGCGTGGTGCTCGAAGTCGCCGGGGCGGGATCGCGGATCGCCATCGATACCCAGCGCCTCACCGAATGCATCGACGATCCCGACCCCTCGATCGCCATGACCGGACAAGTCGGCAGCCAAATCAAGATCCAGGTCGGCAATAGCTGGCTCCTCGCCAGCGTGCGCGACCAGCGCCAGGATCGCCGCGCCGCCGGTTCCATCGTCGCCAACATCGATTTTCTCGGCGAGGGCAAGGAGGAGAAGCTCACCGGCAAGCTCCACGGGTTCCGGCGCGGCGTCACGCGCTATCCCGTGCCGGGCGCGATGATCTATCCCGCCACCACGCAGGACCTGCGCCAAGTCTATGCCAGCGACGGGCGCAGTTCGATCCAGATCGGCACCGTCTATCCGACCAAGGATATCCGCGCAGGTCTCTATGTCGATGCGCTGCTGGGCAAGCATTTCGCCCTGCTCGGATCGACCGGGACGGGCAAATCGACGAGCGCCGCGCTGATCCTTCACCGCATCTGTCAGGCAGCGCCCGAAGGCCATATCGTCATGATCGATCCCCATGGCGAATATTCGGCGGCCTTTCGCGATACGGGTCAGATCCTCGATGTCTCCAATTTGCAGATGCCGTACTGGATCATGAATTTCGAGGAGCATTGCGAGGTGTTCCTGACCAGCGAGGGAAGCGCGCGGCAGGTCGATGCCGACATCCTCGCCAAATGCCTGCTTGCCGCCCGGCAGAAGAGCCGGCTTGCCAGCCAGCTCAGCAAGATCACCGTCGATTCCCCGGTTCCCTATCTGCTCTCCGATCTCGGCGCCGCCTTGCAGGACGCGATGGGCAAGCTCGACAAGGCGACCAATTCGGCGCCCTATATGCGGATCAAGAACAAGCTCGACGAGATCAAGGCCGATCCGCGCTACCAGTTCATGTTCTCCGGCATGCTCGTCGCGGACACGATGAAGGATTTCATTTCCAGGCTGTTCCGCCTGCCCGGTGGGGGCAAGCCGATCTCGATCATCGACGTCTCGGGCGTCCCGTCGGATGTCACCGCCACCGTGGTCGCCGTGCTAAGCCGCCTGGTGTTCGACTTCGCGATCTGGGGCCGCGAGGAGAAGACGCGCCCGATCCTCCTCGTCTGCGAGGAAGCCCACCGCTACGTTCCGAGCGAGAAAAACGCCGAGGCGAGTTCGGTCGGCAAGATCCTCAGCCGCATCGCCAAGGAAGGCCGCAAATACGGCGTGTCACTCGGCCTCGTCACACAGCGGCCGAGCGATCTGGCCGAAGGCGTGCTGTCGCAATGCGGCACCATCATCTCGATGCGCCTCAACAACGAGCGCGACCAGGCTTTCGTGAAGGCCGCCATGCCCGAAGGCGCGCGCGGTTTCCTCGATTCGATCCCGGCGCTGCGCAACCGCGAATGCATAATCTGTGGCGAGGGCGTGGCGATCCCGATCCGGGTCGCCTTCGACACGCTGGAAGAGGCCAAGCGCCCCGCATCGGACGATCCCAGTTTCATCGAACTCTGGAGTCAGGCGGGCGGGGAAGAAGACCAGGTCGAACGCATCGTCGCGCGCTGGCGGAATAATAGCTGATGCGTCTTCCGCAAGCGCGTCCGCGCTAGCGATATCCTCGCGGTTTCTTGTTTGTGCACCCGCCTCCGCGGGTGCCTATCCTCGCGCCTGCGGCGCTGCGGGCGGGCGGTCGCCCTTGCGGGCCTGCGGCCCGAGCTCCGCGATCAAGCCTGAAGGTGGGAATGAACCGGTCCGCGACCAGCGGACCGCAAGCGCGACTGCGCGCCCGCAGGTGCCCGACCGAAGGGAGGAACAGTACCGAGGACGAACCGGCGGAGGCCGGTTCGCAAGAGTAAGCGCCGCAGGCGCGAGGATATCACACGCCGCAGGCGTGCGGAAAAAGCTACGTCCCCCGCGTATCGCCGAAGAGGTGGATGTGCAGCCGGTCGCTGAGGCGGAAGCCGTGTTCGAGGCATAGCGGCACCAGCCACGCCTCGCGGGCGCGCAGGGTGGCGCTGTCGGTGCCTTCGGGCATCAGGAACACGCGCGCAGGCGGAATGGCGTGGCGGCGGACGAGGGCGGCGGCTTCGCTGACATCCTCTTCGCTCGCGACGACGAATTTGAAAACCGCACGCGAATCCGTGGCATAGGCGTCGAGCCGTTCCGCGATCAGGGCGAGGTCCGCCGGATTGCCGCTATGCGCGAGCTTGGGGCTGACGTTGAACTGATCGATCCGCACGTCCAGCCGGGGCGGCGCCTTGGTGGTGCCGTTGGTCTCGATCTCGACCGCGATATCGGGCAGGTGATCGAGCATCCTGGCAAGCGCGGGCCCCTGCAACAGCGGCTCGCCCCCGGTGATGACGAGGCGTTTCTGCCCCAGCGCCGCGATGCGCTCCGCCACGTCCTTTTCATCCAGCGTCAGCTGGTTGGCTTTGCGCTCGAAGGTCGTGTCGCCGCGATGCGGGCGCTCGTCGCCTTCGAAATGCCAGGTATAGGCCGTGTCGCACCATACGCAGGCGAGGTTGCAGCGCGACAGGCGCAGGAAAGCAACCGGCGCGCCCGCGCTCGGCCCCTCGCCCTGGACCGAGGCGAAGATCTCCGCCTCGCCGGGAGCCTGGGTGGCGAGCGTCAGGGGCATGGGAATCCGGGCATCTGCATCAGGACGTTAGCCCAAGCGGGCCAGCGCCGCTTCCAACCGCTCGACCTCGGCCGTGTGATGCGCGAGATCGCCGCGCGCCTTCTCGACCGCCTCGGGTTTGGCGCGTTCGACGAAATTGGCGTTGCCGAGGCGACCTTCGAGCGATTTCGCTTCCTTGCGCGAAGCGTCGAGCGCCTTGGCGAGGCGGGCCTTTTCCGCGTCGATATCGATCACCCCTTCGAGCGGGATGACGAACGCATCCTCCCCCGCGCCGATCTGCATCGCCGCGCCCGCGGGCGCTTCGGCGAAATGGATCGGCGTAAGGCGCGCGAGGCGCTCGATCGACGAGGCGTTTTCTTCCGCGACCTTGCGCGCGAGCGCGGACGGGGCGGGGCAATAGGCCTCAAGCTTGGCACCCGGCGCGATGCCGAGCTCGTTCTTGGCCGTGCGCACCGCGCTGGTGAGCGCGATCAGCCAATCGACCTCCGCCTTAGCTTCGTTGTCCACCTCGGCCCCGGGTTCGGGCCATTTCGCGGTGATCAGCGGGTAATCGGCGCGGCTCCCCTGCTTCGACCACAATTCTTCCGTGATGAAGGGCATGAAGGGGTGCAGCATCACCAGAATCTGATCGAGCGCCCACCCGGCGACTGCGCGGGTCTCGTCGTCGATCTGGCCCTTGATCAGTTCCAGATACCAGTCGCAGAACCGGTCCCACACGAAGTGGTAGATCGTGTTCGCCGCCGCATCGAAGCGCAGTTCCGCCAGCGCCTTGTCGAGCGTGTCGCGGGTTTCGACGACTTCGCCGACGATCCATTTGTTGACGGCAAGAGTGGCCTGGGGCGCGGCGATCGTCTCGCTCGCGCCGATGCCGTTCGCCTGACAGAAGCGGGTCGCGTTCCATAATTTGGTGGCGAAGTTGCGGTATCCTTCGACCCGCTTGTCATCCATCTTGATGTCGCGGCCCTGGCTTTCCATCGCCGCCATGAAGAAGCGCAGCGCATCGGCGCCGTAGCGCTCGATCAGGCCGAGCGGATCGACGACGTTGCCCTTGGATTTCGACATCTTGGCGCCATCGGCGGCGCGCACCAGCCCGTGGAGATAGAGGCGCGGCCACGGATTTTCTCCGGTCAGATAGCGCCCCATCATCATCATTCGCGCATCCCAGAAGAACAGGATGTCGAAGCCCGAAACGAGCAGGGAATTGGGGTAGTGCTTGGCGAGCAGGTCGCTCTCTTCCGGCCAGCCGAGCGTGGCGAAGGGCCACAGGGCGGAGCTGAACCAGGTGTCGAGGACGTCCTCGTCGCGGGTCAGCTTGACGCCATCGCCAGCCATCGCCTGCGCCTCTTCCTCGGTTTCGGCGACGAAGACCTGGCCGTCGGCGTCGTACCACGCCGGAATGCGGTGCCCCCACCACAGCTGGCGGCTGACGCACCACGGCTGGATGTTCTCCATCCAGTTGAAGAAGGTCTTCTCCCAGCTTTTCGGGACGATCTCGACCGCGCCGGACTTCACCGCCTCGATCGGATCCTTCGCCAGAGTCTCGGCATCGACATACCACTGGTCGGTCAGCCAGGGTTCGATCGGCACGCCGCCGCGATCGCCGAAGGGCTGCTGGATGGTGCGCGGCTCGGCATCGTGTTCGGTACGCTCGCCATCCTTTTCGGTGACGTGGGGGATGAGGAGGCCGAGTTCCTTCATCCGCGCCACCACCGCGTCGCGCGCCACGAAGCGTTCGAGGCCGACGAGGTCGTCGGGCACCATACCGTCCGACGTCTGACAGACATGCGCATCCGCATCGAACATGTTGAGCATGTCGCCCGCCGCGATCCCTGCGCGCCGGCCAACCTCGAAATCGTTGAAATCGTGGCCGGGCGTGATCTTGACCGCGCCGGAACCCAGTTCGGGATCGGCATGCTCGTCCGCCACGATGGGAACGCGGCGTCCCGTGATCGGGAGGACGACATGTTTTCCGACCACGCTCGCATAGCGTTTGTCCGAAGGATGCACCGCCACCGCCATATCGGCGAGCAGGGTTTCGGGCCGCGTCGTCGCAACCTCGATATAGTCGCGCCCATCGGCCAGCGTGACGCCGTCCTCCAACGGATAGCGCAGGCGCCAGAAATGGCCCTGAACCTCGCGCGTCTCGACTTCGAGGTCCGAGATAGCAGTCTTGAGCTTGGGATCCCAGTTGACCAACCGCTTGTCGCGGTAGATCAGCCCGTCCTTGTGCAGCTGCACGAAGGTGCGCATCACGGCGCGGCTGAAATGCTCGTCCATGGTGAACTGTTCGCGGCTCCAGTCCATCGAACAGCCAAGGCGGCGGAGCTGGCGAGTAATTGTGCCGCCGCTCTCTTCCTTCCACTCCCACACCTTGGCGACGAAATCGTCGCGCGCATAATTGGTGCGCTTGTCGCCCGCCGCTTCGAGCTGGCGCTCGACCACCATCTGGGTCGCGATCCCGGCATGGTCGGTGCCGACCACCCACAAGGCATCCTTGCCGCGCAGCCGCTCGTAGCGGATCACGATGTCCTGCAACGTGTTGTCGAGCGCGTGGCCGATATGGAGCGAGCCGGTGACATTGGGCGGCGGATTGACGATCGTATAGGCTTTGGCGTCGGGCCGTTCGGGGCGGAACAGCCCGTTCTCCTCCCAATGCGCGTACCAGCGCGCCTCGATTTCGGCAGGATCGAAGGTCTTCGAAAGTTCGGTGCTGGTCGGGGTGTTCGTCGCGGTGCTCATGGGCGGAGCCTTTGCCAGCGCCCCGCGCGACTGGCAACACAGGGAACGCCAGCGCCCCGCGCGACTGGCAACACAGGGAACGCCAGCGCCCCGCGCGACTGGCAACACAGGGAACGCCAGCGCCCCGCGCGACGGGTAACGGCTCGGTGTCCGGTGGCGTACCGAGATGGAGCAGATGCAGCGAAACCCTTGGCAAGCCGCCATTTTCGCCGCATAGGCGCGAGGATATGGACCGGGTGGCCGAATTCTCGATCGATGACAGGGACGATGGTGGCCGGGTGCTTGCGCTTTCCGGGCCCTATCTCATCTCGTCCGTCGCCCAAATCGAGGATGGGATCTATGCCGTCGAAGGCCCTGTCGCGCGGATCGATCTGAGCGACGTTTCCGAGATCGATACGGTCGGCGCCTGGATCGCCTGCGATCTAGCGCGGGAGCACGATGCCGAAATCACCGGCGCGAGCGAGCGTGCGCAGCGCCTGATGGACGCGGTCTGCGGCATGGAAAGCGATGCCGAAACCAGCGCCCCGCGCGAGCCGCTGGGCCAGCGCATCTTCCACAGCTGGTCGCAAAAGATTTACGGTGCGCGGCACGGCACCCGCGGCGTCATTGGATTTCTCGGCGCGCTGATCCTCGCCGCAGGCAGCGTGATCCGCCATCCCAGCCGTTTCCGGGGCAAGGCGCTGGTGCGCCAGCTCGAACTGGTCGGCGTCAAGGCGCTGCCCATCGTCGGCCTGATGAGCTTCCTGATCGGCATCGTGATCGCCCAGCAGGGCGCGGTCCAGTTGCAGCAATTCGGCGCGGAGACGCTGACGGTGAACCTCGTCGGCCGCATCACTTTGCGCGAACTGGGCGTGTTGATGACCGCGATCATGGTCGCGGGCCGCTCGGGCTCGGCCTTCGCGGCGCAATTGGGCACGATGAAGCTGACCGAAGAGGTCGATGCGATGCGCACGATCGGCATCGCGCCGATGGAGGCGCTGGTGATCCCGCGCATCCTCGCCGCGATCCTGATGATGCCGCTGCTGGGCTTCTACGCCTCGGTGATGGCGATCATCGGCGGGGCGGCGGTGTCGGACCTGATGCTGGGCATTCCGTTCTGGAATTTCCTTCAGCGTATCCAGGAGGTCGTGCCTCCCTACGATCTCTATGTGGGCCTCATCAAGGCGCCGGTGTTCGGCCTGATCGTCGCGCTGGCGGGCTGCTATAACGGGATGCAAGTGGAAGGCGATTCCGAACAGGTCGGTTCGCGCACCACCATGGCGGTGGTCACCGGCATCTTCGCGGTGATCGTGCTCGACGCCTTCTTCGCCGTCTTCTTCACCCGTGTGGGGTGGGCGTGATGGCCGAAAACGCTGAAACCCAGAACGAACGGGTCGGCCGGCACGAGCGGTTCCGCGGCGACTATCCCATCGTGGTCGAAGGGCTGGTCAACCGCTTCGGCGAACAGACCATCCATGACGGGCTCGATCTCAAGGTCAGGCGCGGCGAAATCCTCGGCGTGGTCGGCGGATCGGGCACCGGCAAATCGGTGCTGATGCGCTCGATCATCGGTTTGCAGCCGCCCACCGAAGGATCGATCAAGGTCTTCGGGCGCTCGATCACCGATGCCGATCCGGACGAGGCGCTGGGCATTCGCGATCGCTGGGGCGTCCTCTTCCAGGGCGGGGCGCTGTTCTCGACGCTGACGGTGGGCGAGAATGTCGAAGTCCCGTTGAAGCAATTCTATCCCGACCTCTCGCCCGAACTCATGCACGATATCGCGCGCTACAAGGTGCTGCTGTCGGGCCTGCCGGAAGAGGCAGTGAACAAATTCCCGTCCGAATTATCAGGCGGCATGAAGAAGCGCGCGGGCCTCGCGCGGGCGCTGTCGCTCGATCCCGAGCTGCTGTTTCTCGACGAGCCAACTGCCGGCCTCGACCCGATCGGCGCGGCGGCGTTCGATCAGCTTACGCTGCAGCTGAAGAAGGCGCTCGGCCTCACCGTCTTCCTGATCACGCACGATCTCGACAGTCTGCACGAGATCTGCGACCGGGTCGCCGTGCTGGCCGACAAGAAGGTCATCGCGGTCGATACGGTTCCCAATCTGATGGAACTGGACCACGAATGGATTCAGGAATATTTCAACGGTCCGCGGGGGCGTGCTGCCCTGACCGCGCAGGCGCTCGACGAATTGCGCCAGCACATGGACCAGCCGATCGCGGCACAGACGATCAAAGCGTTGGACAATCCGCGGCCCAAAAAGGATAAGACCTGAGCAATGGAAACGCGTGCCAATCACGTCTGGGTGGGTGTCGTCACCCTCGTCCTTCTGGCCGCGCTGGCGGCCTTCGTCATCTGGCTCGCGCGTCTGGGCCAGGGGGATCGGGACGAATACGATATCTTTTTCAAGACTTCGGTCTCGGGCCTTGCCACCGGATCGCAGGTCTCCTTCACCGGCGTCCCGGTGGGGCAGGTGAGCGATATCGTGTTGTGGGAGAAAGACCCCGAATTTGTGCGCGTGCGGATCGAGGTGAAGCCCAATACGCCGATCCTAGTCGGTACAACCGCCACCATCCAGTCCAGCTTTACAGGCGTGTCCACCATCCTCTTGGATGGCGCGCGCAGCGGCCAGCCGCCGATCACCTGCGAGACGACCGCCTGCACCGAAGGCGTGCCGGTGATCCCGCCCAAGGCAGGCGGTTTCGGCGAAATCCTTGCCAACGCACCGCTGTTGTTGGAACGCCTGGCGACGCTGACTGAGCGGCTGACCATGCTGCTGTCGGACGACAACCAGGCTTCGATCGCGGGCATCCTGCGCAACACCGACCGGATGAGCGCGGACCTCGCCAGCGCGACGCCGCAAATCGAACGCACCATGACCGAATTGCAGGTCACCCTGCGCGAAGCGGGCGAGGCGCTGAACGAGTTCGAAACCGTGACGCGCTCGACCGACCGGATTATCAATCAGGAAGGCGAAGCGATTGCGGCGCAATTGCGGGCCACGCTGACCTCTGCCAGCGGGGCCGCCAAGGCGCTCGAGCAGACGCTCGAAGAAGCGCGCCCGGCCACGCGCCAATTGACCGAAAGCACGCTGCCCGCCGCCGAAGCCACGCTGCGCGACCTCAGGGCGACCAGCAAGGCGCTGCGCGACGTGACCGAAAAGATCGACGAGCAGGGGGCGGGCGCTCTGCTGTCCAGCCAGCCGCTGCCCGATTACAAGCCGTGAGAGGAAGTCCCGCGATGAAATCGTTCCGTGTTCTCGCAGGATTGGCACCTGCCCTGCTGCTCGGCGGCTGTCTCAGCTTCGGGCCCGACGTGCCCGACAGCCTGTTGACGCTGACGCCCACGGCGACTGCGCCTGCCGGCAACGCCATCGGCGGCTCGACCGCGCAGGCGCTGGTGATGCAGGAGTTCGAAGCGGCCCCGGCGCTCGACAACACCCGCGTGCCCGTCCAGGTCGATGATACCAGCATTGCCTATCTCGAGGACGCAGTGTGGGTCGAAAAGCCCGCGCGGCAATTGCGTCGCCTGATCGCCGAGACCATCCGCACCCGCACCGGGCGGCTGGTCATCGATGGCGACGATCCCGGCGTGCTCGCCGAAAACCGCCTGACGGGGACGCTCCGCCAGTTCGGCTATGACGTGCGCAGCCAGAGCGTTGTGGTGGTGTTCGATGCGGTGCGCCCCGGTCAGGGCAATGCCGTGCAGACACGCCGCTTCGAAGCGCGCGTGCCGGGCGTAACCGCGGATGTCGCGAGCGTGGGTTCGGCGCTGAACCAGGCGGCGAACGATGTCGCCGGTCAGGTCGCGGCCTGGGTGGGCTAGCAATCGGAGACGGCGCGCCGGATCAGCGTGACCCGGCGGCGCACCCTGTCAGAGGAACGAGGGCTGCATCTGCCCCAGCGCTGCCACGCGCTTTGAAAGCTTGATCTTCGTCTCCGCCTTCTGGCGCGCATGATCCGACATATGCGTCAGCAGATCGTGCAGATCCGCGACGGACGCGACGTTGACGAAGCTTTTGACCTTGTTGACGAAGACGACGGATTTCTTCTCCTGCGCCAGCAATTCCATGACGTTGCTGAGCGTGCCGGTGCTCTTGCTGTCCCAGATCATCAGCCCGTAATCGGCGTCCTGCGCCATTTCGATGTCCTTGGCGGTGAAGAAGGTGCGCGTGCCCGGCGCGGCGCTGGGAAATACCCGGTTGACCGTCCATTCACCCAAATTATTGCGCGGTTCCTCTCCGCTGCAATAGACCGTGACATTTTCGGCATTGAGCATCATCAGATATTGCTGAATCGCCGTATCCGCGCCGTCGGCATCGCCGACGACGACGGACAGGCCGCCCGTCACCGCCCTGTCGATCCGCTGCCGCACCTTGTCGTGCAGGCGCTTGATCGCGATCGATCCGGCGATGAAGACTGTGGTCATGCTTTTCCTGTCTTGGTGACGGCGACGGCATAGACACTCGCCACCTTCGGATGCGTTTGCAAGAGGGTGCAGATAGCCCCCATCGACGCGCCGGTGGCGAACAGATCGTCGACCACGACGACGGTCGCGTCCTTGGGAACCGGCACCGAGACATCGATCGAGAAGCGCCCCTGCAAAGCGGCGTCTTTTTCCTCCTTGGTGACGAGGTTCTTGAGCGGCTTCGCATCCGCCGATGGCGGCTTCGCCTGCACGAGTGTCGTGCTCACGGGAACTCCTGCGAGCTGGCCCAGCGCCTCCGCGATCTCGTCCACCGGCTGGCGGGTACGGGCGGTGGACGCGGGGACCGGCACGATCAGATCGATCTTCGGAAGATTGGGAATGATGTCGTCGAAAAGCGCCTGGGCGATGATTTTGACCTGCGACCAGTCCGAACGGTATTTCAGCTGGAACAGCGCCTCGCCCGCTTCCGAACGCGTGTTGTCGAATTGCGGTTTGCCGTCTTCGTCTTCGCCGAGATATTCGCTGTGAACGATATGCCGATCGAGGAGATAGCCGTCCTTCCACGGGCCAAAAATCTTTCTGACATCCACTTGCATCTGCAACCCTTTCCCGGACCATCGTCCGCAACAAAGGGCAGGGCAGTAGGCTCAGGAGGCGCGGCCTTGCCAATTACAAGATTGTAATCGGCAAGCGGCCGGTTGACG
Source organism: Erythrobacter sp. (assembly GCA_009993605.1). Taxonomy (GTDB): domain Bacteria; phylum Pseudomonadota; class Alphaproteobacteria; order Sphingomonadales; family Sphingomonadaceae; genus Qipengyuania. The sequence continues at coordinate 6,899 of JAACTB010000009.1, read as the reverse complement.
ATCAGTCGAGCGCGCGGGCGAAATCGCGGGCCGCGAGGAAGCTGTCGCGACGATGGGCACGGCGTTCTGCGGCTTCCTCGTCCTCGCCCCAGCGTTCAATCTGCCAATCCTCCTCGAGATTGGCGGCATCCCACAGCGCGTCCGCATCCGCCTCGGGCTGCAGCGCGGCGAGGCCGATGGTGAGCGAGGCGGCGAGGCCGGTCAGGTTCTCCAGCGCGGCCAGCGTGAACGGATCCATCGCAGCGAGGAGGGCGCGCAACCGGTCCAGCGTTTCGCGTTTCAGCGGCCGATGGACGATCCCGCACACCCGTTCCAGCCGCACGCCCTCGCGCTGCTCCAATGCGAGAACCAGCGGCTCCCACACCTCTTGCTGGCGGTGCCAGAAGGCCTCGTCGGGATCGGCGCGATAGCACAGCGTATCGGTCTCGGCATAAGCGAGCAGCTTCTCCACCACCGCCGACGGATCGGGCGCGATCGTGTCGATGGCGTGATCGGCCATATCGCGCGCGACGAAGCGGGCGGGGTCGATGGTCTCGCCCTGATCCGCCCATTCCTTTGCCAGTGCCCGCGCCAACGCCTCGCTCGGTACGATCTGCGGCTTGCCGCCACCCTGCGTCCGGATCGGCCGCCCGTCGAGGAGGACGGCATAGCCGCCATCCTGCGGTGCGACGGTCACGTTCTTGTAGAACCGCTTCATATCTCGGGCGTCCTCCAACGGCGGGCGAGGCGGTTGGGGAGCGTGAAGAACCCCACCGCGCCCGCCACCAGGACGATCCCGCCGAGCCATTCGGGTGCGGCGATCCGGCCCGTCATGATCATACCGCCGATCAGCACCACGCCCGCACAGGCGAGGCGCAGGAGCTGGATGAGATAATAGCGACCGATCGCGGGATCGCGGCCAGCCTTCTCGTCAGCCATCGATCAGCGTCTCCAGCTCGGCCATCGTATCGGCCACTCCGCAGGCGCCGTATTCCAGCAATTCGGCAGGCGCGTGATAGCCCCAGGACACTCCGATCGCGCGCACGCCCGCAGCGCGCGCCATCTCCATGTCGAAACTGGTATCGCCCACCATCACGGCCTGGTCCGCCGTGGCGCCCGCTTCGAACAGGGCGGCTTCCAGCATGGTGGGATCGGGCTTGGAAGGATGGCGATCGGCGGTCTGGAGCGTAATGAACAGGTCCGCGATGCCATGCGTTTTGAGGCAGGAGGAAAGGCCCCGGTCGCTCTTTCCCGTCGCCACGCCGAGCGTGATGCCGCGCCCGTGAAGGCGGCGCAGTAAGTCCTCCATCCCGTCGAACAGCGGTTCGTGGAGCCTTCCTTCGGTGCGTGCGGTGCGAAAGGCGGTCTTGTAGCAATCGACCACGATGGCGCGCTGGTCGTCGCTCGCATCGGGCGCCAGGTCGCGCAGGGCCTGGGGCAGGCTGAGGCCGACGATCCGCCGGATCGCATTGCGGCTGGGCGCGGCAAGAGCGGCGCCTGCGAAAGCCGCCTCCATCGCCTTGCAGATCGAGGCCTGGCCATCCACCAGCGTCCCGTCGCAATCGAAGATGACGCAGGTCGTCGCAGCGCGCGTCATGCGGGGACCGCCTCCATCACCTCGGCCAAAGCGCGATTTCCCGCGGCCATCAGCCCGTCGGCGATGCGCGCGCGGTCGGCCTCGCTGTTCTTTTGCGACAGCTTGTAGGTGGGCCGCCACTCGGTCACGGTCATTTCGAAACCGCATATCCCGCGCAGCAATCGCGTCCAGATCTCCGCGCTGGTTTCCTCGGCCAGCCACGGCTCGCCTTCGAGCCGCGCTTCGGAGCGAGCGATGAGCGCGTTGAGGAAGCTCTCGAGTTCATCGTGCGCGAGCGTGCGCACCGGCCCTTCCATTTCCAGCGCGACGTAATCCCAGGTCGGCACGGTATCGCGATCCGCGTACCAGCGCGGGCTGATATAGCCGTCCGGCCCGTTGACGACGGCCAGCGCGCTCGCCCCGTCGAGATGGCCCGCCAGCGCATTGGCGCGCGAGATGTGGAACCGCACCCGATCCTCGCCCGCCATGACGAGCGGCGTGTGGACCACGCGCGGTCCGATCGGGGCCTGCGCGAAGATCATGCCGAACCCGATCGTATCGACCAGAGCGGCCATCCCGGCGCGATCATCGCTGCGGAAGAGCGGATTGGGATGCATCAGCGCTTGGGTTTCGGCCTGGAAGCAGGCTTGGAAGCGGGTTTGGAGCCAGATCGTCCGCCGGGCTTCGTCGCGGCCTTTCCGGTTTTGCCCGGTTTGGACGTCACGCGCGTCTTGCGCTCGCCCCGCCGGGCCTTGCGATATTGCTTGGCGTGCTGGCGCGCGGCCTGTTTCTTCTCCTCGCGCGATCGGGGCACCGTATCCTCGCGCAAGGGAGCCGCATCGCTCGCCGAGAGATCGAAGCCCAGCTGCTCCATCGAGCCGGCGAAATGCTCGGGCAGCTCGGCGGTCGCATCCACCGTTCCGCCGCCGGGCTCGTCGATGATCAGGCGGCGCGCGTGTAGGTGCATCTTGCGGCTGATCGACCCGGTGAGGAAGGCATCCTGCCCGCCATATTTTCCGTCGCCCACGATCGGATGGCCCATCGCCGCGCAATGGACGCGCAGCTGGTGGGTGCGCCCGGTCAGCGGCTCCAGTTCGAGCCAGGCGGCTTTCTTGCCCGCCGTCTCGACCACGCGATAGCGCGTCTTGGCAGGCTGGCCCCCTTCGTGATCGACATGCATCTTCTCGCCGCCCGTGCCCGGTTGCTTGGCGAGGGGGGCGTCGATCGTGCCTTCGCGGATGTCGGGCACGCCGACCACCAGAGCCCAATAGACCTTCTTGGCGCTGCGCCCCGAAAACCGCTTGGAAAAGAACGCCGCGCTGCCGGGCGTGCGTGCGATCAGGAGAATGCCGCTGGTATCCTTGTCGAGCCGGTGGACGAGGCGCGGACGCGGATCGTCCTCGCCCGCATAGGCATCGAGCAACCCGTCGACATGGCGCGTCGTCTTGGTGCCGCCCTGGGTGGCGAGGCCGGGGGGCTTGTTGAGGACGATGGCGGCCTTGGTCTCAAGCACCACCATGTCCTCGGCCAGCGAAAGCTCCTCCGCGCCGAGCGGGCGGCGCTCGCGCGGCGGACGGTTCGCCGTCTCGCCGCCCGGAGGCACGCGGATTTGCTGCCCGGTGACGAGCCGGTCGTCGGGCTTGGCGCGCTTGCCGTCGACGCGGATCTGCCCGGTGCGAGCCCATTTGCCGACCGTGGCGAAGCCGATCTGGGTCAGGTGCCGCTTGAACCAGCGATCGAGCCGGATCCCGTCGTCATCGGCTGCGACCACGAACTGGCGCACCTCGTCCGAGCTTTTCTTGTCCTGCCCGCTCATGCGAAATTCCTCATCACGACGAGCCCGAACAGGAGCGCGCTGATCCCCAGCGCGAAGGACAGGATCGCGTAGAGCCCCGCGATGGCGAATTGCCCGCGCTCGATCAGCAGCACCATTTCGAGGCTGAAGGCGCTGAAAGTGGTGAAGCCGCCCAAGAGGCCGACGCCGAGCAGCAGGCGCAATTGTTCGCTGCCAGCTTGCCCATGGCGCACCAGCCAGCCCGCGAGCATCCCCATCAAGAGGCTGCCGAGCGCGTTCACGGCCAGGGTTGCCCAGGGGAACACCGACATTGCGGGCGCGCCGAGCCAGGCGGTCATCGCGCGTCCGGTCTGGTAGCGCAGAACCGCGCCCACCGCGCCGCCGATGGCGACATGCAGCGAGGCGACGAGGGGAGAAAAGGCAGTGACAGTCGACATGGAGCCCTCCCTAGCGGCAAGCGGGACAGCCGTCATCCCGGCTGATGCGGCTTTTCGAGCATGTAGCGGCTTGCCTTTTCGCTCGCGAATCCGTAACAGCGCGCCGGTCGAGCCGATCCGGAACGGATTCGGCGCGTTTTTCGTTAGTCTGGCGAAACCGTTTCAAGGAGGCGAACCCCGCATGGCGGGCTCTGGCCCGTAAGTCGAGGTATCGAAGTTTTATGCAGATCATGGTTCGCGATAACAATGTCGATCAGGCCCTGCGCGCGCTCAAGAAGAAGCTGCAGCGCGAGGGTGTGTATCGCGAAATGAAGCTGCGCCGCCATTACGAAAAGCCGAGCGAGAAGCGCGCCCGGGAAAAGGCCGCCGCCGTGCGCCGCGCCCGCAAGATGGAGCGCAAGCGGATGGAACGCGACGGGATCAAGTAACCCGTTGCGCGCCTAGCGTAGAAAAGCCATGAGGGCGCGGAGCCATCCGCGCCCTTTTGCATATCGGGCCCCGAACCGTTTAGGGGTCATTGCAGGCCGTTTGCAGGCCATTTGCAGGACAGTGTTTTCATGACCGAGATCACCCGCGTTCCCCTCCAGCCCATCGCCAAGGGCTCGCTGACCAAATTGTGGTTCGGCATTCTCGCCGCGATCGTGTTCGGGGCCGGGCTCGCCTGGGCGGCGATCCCGCAGGGTCTCGATCTCGAGGAATTGACCGCGGGTTCGGGCGCGATGCCGGGGCCGAGCGACGTGGTCTTCGTCCGCTACAAGGGCACGTTGCCCGATGGCACGGTGTTCGACGAATCGCAGGATATTCCGCTGCCGGTGCAGGGCATCTTCCCCGAAGGCACGCCGCTGCCGCTCGACCGGATGCTCCCGGCCTTTTCCGAAGGCGTTCAGCAGATGCAGCCGGGTGGCACGTATCGCCTGACCATTCCCGGCGATCAGGGCTATGGTGCCGAACCGCCTCCCGGTTCGCCGATCCCGCCCAATTCGCCGCTGATCTTCGAAGTCGAGCTGATCGAATCGATGAGCACGGCGGATTTCGAACAGCGGCTTCAGGCCCTGCAACAGACGCTCCAGATGCAGCAGGGCGGCGCGCCCGGTGCCCCGGGCGCCCCCGGTGCCGAGCAGGGGGCCGCTCCGCCTCCCCCGCCGGCCCCCGCGCAATAAGCGGCGCGCGTCGAAAGTCTTGAAGGCAGGGTGCCGCGCGGCTAACGCGGCGCACATGTCGGTTACACGAGACGAAGTGGCGAAGATCGCCTCCCTGGCGCGCATCCGTATGGGCGGCGATGCGCTCGACAACATGGTGCCCGAACTCAACAACATCCTCGATTGGGTGGAGCAATTGGGCGAGGTCGACGTGACCGGGGTGGAGCCGATGACGGCCGTCATCCCCAACACGCTCCGCCTGCGCGACGACGAGGTCGACGCCATCCCCCAGACCGCCGGTGGCCGCCGCGAGGATGTGCTGGCTAACGCACCCGCCGCCGAGCACGGCTTCTTCGGCGTGCCCAAGGTGATCGAATAATATGACCGACCTGACCGAACTGGGCGTAAAGGCCCTGCGCGACGGCATCGCCAAGGGTGATTTCACTGCACGCGAAGCCGCCGAGGCGTTCAACGCCGCCGTCGAGAAGGCGAGCGAGCTGAACGCCTTCATCGTCGCCACGCCCGATCATGCGCTGGCCTCCGCCGACTCTGTCGATGCCAAACGCGCCAAGGGCGAGGATTTGGGAAAAATGGGCGGCGTGCCCATCGGCATGAAGGATCTGTTCTGCACCGATGGCGTGCAGACCACTGCCGCCAGCCACATCCTCGAAGGCTTCGTTCCGCGCTACGAAAGCACGGTCTCGCAGAAATTGTGGGACGCGGGCGCGGGGATGCTCGGCAAGCTCAATCTCGACCAGTTCGCGATGGGATCGTCGAACGAGACCAGCTATTTCGCCAATGTCTCCTCGCCCTGGAAAAAGGCGGGCACCAACGCGGCGATGAGCCCCGGCGGCTCCTCCGGTGGCTCTTCGGCAGCCGTCGCTGCGCGCATTGCGCCGGCGGCCACGGGTACCGACACCGGCGGTTCGATCCGCCAGCCCGCCGCCTTTACTGGCATTACCGGCATCAAGCCGACCTATGGCCGGTGCAGCCGCTGGGGCGTCGTCGCTTTCGCCAGCAGCCTCGATCAGGCCGGGCCTATGGCGCGCAGCGTCGAAGACTGCGCCATCATGCTCGAAGCGATGGCCGGTTTCGATCCCAAGGATGCGACCAGCCTCGATATGGAGGTGCCGAACTGGGAAGCCGCGCTCGATGCCGATCTCAAGGGCAAGCGCATCGGCATTCCGCGCGAATATCGCATGGACGGGACCGACGCGGAAATCCTCGCAAGCTGGGAGCAGGGCAAGGAATGGCTGCGCGATGCGGGTGCCGAGATCGTCGATATTTCGCTGCCCCACACCAAATACGCGCTGCCCGCCTATTACATCATTGCGCCCGCCGAAGCCTCCAGCAATCTCGCTCGTTATGACGGCGTTCGCTACGGCCTGCGCGACCTGCCGGATGGGGCGGGCCTGCAGGACATGTACGCCGCCACGCGCGCCGACGGGTTCGGAGACGAGGTCAAGCGCCGCATCCTGATCGGCACCTATGTTTTGAGCGCGGGTTTCTACGACGCCTATTACACGCAGGCCCAGAAGGTCCGCGCGCTTGTCGCCAGGGATTTCGAGAACGCATGGTCGCAATGCGACGCGATCCTCGCGCCCACCACGCCGACGGCGAGCTTCCCGCTGGGATCGCTCAACGACGATCCGCTGACGATGTATCTGAACGACGTCTTCGCCGTGCCCGCCAGCCTCGCAGGGCTTCCGGCGATGAGCGTGCCCGCTGGTCTGAATTCGGACGGTCTGCCGCTGGGCCTCCAGATCGTGGGCAAGCCTTTCGACGAACAGGGCGTGCTGAACGCAGGCCTCGCGATCGAACAGCGTGCTGGGTTCGCGGCGAAGCCGGAGGCCTGGTGGTGCTAGGCTGGGGTCCGGTCGAATGGATCGCGTCGATTGCGGTTCTCGTGACTTTGTGCGTGGTCCCCGTCTGGGTGGCGAGCCGGGGCAAGACCGGCGAGGCGCGCTTCGATT
>JAACTB010000006.1 GCA_009993605.1 Erythrobacter sp. | reverse complement strand
ATGGCAGACCAGAAGCGTTTTTGAACGAGAACGCCCGACTGGCGTGCTCCAGTTGGAGCTTTGTGCCCACGGAAGCGGTTGATCGTTTCGTGCGAAAACTATCTGCCGACTTGGACAGCGGCCGATGGGATGAGATCTATGGCCATTTGCGCTCGCCACCATTCTTCGACGGACCGCTGCGACTTGTCATCGGAAGGGCCAGTTAGCCCAATTGGCCGTGCTTCACAGCGGCTTAGCTCTTCTACGAAATGTCAGTTTTTCTCTGAAAACTGGTCGATAGCAGGTCTACTTTTTCCCGTGAGCAGGCCGGATCGCCATACGGAATGTGAAGTGATCAGGGGTCGTGGCAGTGAATTAATCTGCTAATCTGAGCAGCTCTCTTTGTTCTCTTCCGGGCCCCACTCCTGGACAAAGATGAGACCTTTACGTCCCTGACCGGCTACCCCCTTTACTGTTCCTCTCTATCACTTTCCCGGTGCCGTGATCGTGGCGCGTTTCAACGACAGCTTCGCTTCGGACGCGAGTATTCGCAGGCGGAGCCTGACGCGTTATCGATCTATTTCGGCGGGTGGGTTTCGGTTTGATATTCGACCGCAAATCGCGCCGCGTTCAGAACCAGAAGCGTATCCCGAGGACATAATTGGTCACGCTCGAATCCTCGCCAGCCGCGCGGGCGTAATCGGCGCTGCCGCCCAGCTTCCATTCTTGTTCGATCCCGACATAGGGCGCGAATTCGCGGGCGATTTCGTAGCGCAGGCGCAGGCCCGTCTCGATCGTGTCGAGGCCTGCGCCGATGCCGAGTTCGGGGACGTCCTGCGCGGCGAGCGCGACTTCGAGGCGGGGCTGGACGATCAGGCGCTGGGTCACGCGCTGGTCGAGCTCGACCTCCGCCGTGGCGGTCAGATCGCCCTTGGTCGACAGCAGCAGATCGGCCTCGACCTCGAACAGATACGGGGCGAGGCCTTGGATGCCGATATCGAGATAGGTGCGCTCCGGCCCGGTCAGATCCTGCCGAACGCCCGCCTGCAGATCGAAATAGGGATTGATCGCGCGCCCGTAGAGCAGCGCGACATCGGCGCTTTCCAGCCCCTCGCCGAACGCGCCTTCGCCTTCGGATTCGAGCCAGACGCGGTTGATGTCGCCGCCATACCAAGCATCGCCGTCCCACAGATAACCGTCCTCGCCTTCGCGCGCCCGGTATTCGAAGCGGTCGAGGACGAGGCCTGCGGTCAGCATGCCGCCATTCTCGCGCGCCAGTGCGGCGCGGCTGGCGCGCATGGCGTCGGCGCCCCAGATGGCATTGGCGGCGGTAGGCGGGCCGGACCCGGCGGATGCGGGCGGTGGCGCGATCGGGATTTCCGGGGACTGGCTCGAGTCCGCGCCGTGGTTCATTCCCGAATGGTCCATGCCGGAATGATCCATGGTCGCATGATCGTCCGCAGCCTGACTCTCAGGGGCGCAGCTGTCTTCGGGCACGGCGTGGCCCATCGCGCGATGGCGGGTCATCTCAGCCTCGCAGTCTGACTGCGGCGTCGCGGTATCGTGCTCCATATGCGCCGCATGATCGGCATGGGACTGCGCGAAGACCGGCCCGGCAGTGCCGGCCAGAACGAGCGCGGCGAGATGCACGGCGCGGCTCATCCTTCGGCTCCCGCAGTGGCGCCGGGCTGGGCCACGGTAACCACCTGAAACATGCCCGAATGCATGTGATAGAGCAGGTGGCAGTGGAACGCCCAATCGCCTGGCTCGTCGGCTGTGAGGTCGAATTGGGCGAAGCCGCCCGGCTGGACGATCACGGTGTGCTTTTGCGGCTGGAAGCCTTCGGGCGCGCCGTTGACCAGCTCGAAGAAATGGCCGTGGAGGTGGATCGGGTGGGCCATCATGGTGTTGTTGACGAGCTTGACCCGGACCCGCTCGTTGTAGGCGAAGCGGATCGGATTATCGGTGACGGAGGCGTATTTCTCCCCGTCGAACGACCACATGTAGCGCTCCATGTTTCCGGTCAGATGGATTTCAAGCATCCGTGAGGGGGTACGCGCATCGTCGTTACGCTCCAGCGCGACGAGATCGTTATAGGTCAGGACCTTGTGCGGCACCTTTTCGAGGCCGATGCCGGGATCGCCCATCCGGTCCACCGGGTTCATCGCCACCATGTCGATACCGGGGCCGATTTTGACGGTGGGCGGAAGCTTGGACGTGTCGCGCATGTTCATGCCGCCCATATCCATGCCGGACATGTCCATCGGCTCCGCCGCCGTGGTCTTGGCGGGCATTTCATGGCCCATCGCGGAATGATCCATGCTACCGTGGTCCATTCCCCCACCATGGGCGCCGTGGTTCATGCCCATATCGGCCATGGTGAGCAGCGGGGCCTCGCGCAGGGCAGGCACCGGCGCGCGGGCGCCCGGCCTGCTCGCCAGCGTCGCCACCGCCATGCCCGATCGGTCCATCGCTTCGGCGACGATGGTCATCGCCTCGACGGTCGGTTCCACCACGATATCGTAGGTCTCGGCCGTACCGATCTGAAATTCCTGCACCGGAACCGGGCGCACGTTCAAACCGTCTGCGGCCACCACATACATCGTCGCGCCGGGAATGCGGACGTTGAAGAAGCTCATCGCGCTGCCGTTGATCACGCGGATGCGCACCCGCTCGCCGGGGTCGAAGAGATATTCCAGCCTTTCTTCGGGGCCGTGCCCGTTGGCGAGATAGGTATAGGTCGATCCGGTCACGTCCAGAATGTCGGTCGCCATCATCCGCATCCGGCCCCACATCCGCCGCTGTTCGGCATCGAGCGGGTAGTCGTCGGTGAAGCTGGTTTGCTGGTAATTGAAGTAGCCTTCGCCCTTCTTCAGCCGGTCCATGATGCGATGGGGATGCATCGGCGTAAACTCGCTCAGGAGCATCACGTAATCGCGATCCGCCTGGACCGGATCGGGCCCGGCGGGATCGACCACGATCGGGCCGTAATGCCCCGCCTGTTCCTGCAGGTTCGAATGGGAATGCCACCAATAAGTGCCCGCCTGGCGCACGGGGAATTCGGCGGTGAAGCTCTTGCCCGGGGCGATGCCGGGAAAGCTGACGCCGGGCACTCCGTCGAGATGGAAAGGCAGCAGAAGACCATGCCAGTGGATCGAGGTATCCTCGTCCAGAGTGTTGTGGACGTTGAGGCGCACGCTCGTGCCCTCTTTCAGGCGCAGGAGCGGGCCGGGCACGCTTCCGTTGACGGCGATAGCGTGGCCGCGCCGTCCCTGGACCGTATGCATCCCTTCGCCCACGGTCAGATCGATACTCGCGCCCGAAACCTCGTCGAACCCGGACCGGATCGCGCCGCCATGATGGATCGAGGCCCCGCGCGCCCAGGCGGGCAAGGCGCCGAGCATGCCTGCGCCGAGCATTCCGGCACCCAGCAGGCGGCGGCGGGTAAGGGACAGATCGGACATCGGACTTGCAACTCCTTCGCCAGCCGACATATATACCCCCCTACAGTATTGCAAGAAGGCCGGAAGGGCCTGCCGATCGAAAGGCCAAATATGGCTGAAACGCCAGACACCACCAAGATCGTGAACCGCCTGCGCCGGGTCGAAGGGCAGGTGCGCGGCGTTGCGCAGATGGTGGAAGACGATCGCTATTGCATCGATATTCTCACCCAGATGCAGGCGGTGAAGGCTGCGCTGAGCCGCGCGGAAAGCGAGATCCTGAAGCGCCACGCCGGATGTTGCGTGGCCGAAGCCATCGCCAGCGGCGACGAGAGCGAACAGCGGCGCAAATTCGGCGAGTTGATCGATCTGTTCGAAAAGGCAAAACGGTGACGCGCTTCTTCCATGCGATGGCCGCCGCGCTGGTTCTGGCGCTGACGATCCTTGTGCAGCCCGCTGCCGCGCATGGAGGCGAGAAGCACGGCGCGGCAAAAGCGCCGGTCAGGACGGAAATACCCGCCGCATCCGCGCAGGACGGCGACGAACCGGCTTCGCCGAATAGCGAGGCACAAGAGGAACCGCGCGCGGATAGCGAGCATGCTTCCTCCAGCGGTTCGGTCCTGACCCGCTTGCACCCCGCTACGGTGCATTTCCCGATCGCGCTCCTCATCGTCGCAGCGCTGGTGGAGATGCTGGCGATGGCCCGGTCTTCGGCCCCGCTGGCGCAGGCCGCCGGGGTGATGACGGTCGCAGGCGCTGCGGGCGCAGTGATCGCCGCCCTGTTCGGCTGGATTCACACCGGCATCTGGTTCGGTGGGGATTCGACAATGCACTGGCATCGCTGGACCGGAACGGGACTGGCGCTTGCCGCTCCGCTGGCCGCATTGCTGGCGTTTCGCGCCGATCGCGGAGCATTCCGGATCGTCATCGTGCTGATTGCAGCGGCTTTGGTGGCGCAAGGATATTGGGGCGCGGAACTGGCGCAAGGCCGCGACCATCTCGGACTTGGAATCTAAGGAGAAAATCGATGATCGACAGCTTACGATCCGCCATGGCCCGCCGCTCTTTGGCAGGCGCGCTCGTCCTCGGCACGGCGCTTACCGCCTGCGCGGCGCAGGCCGCCAGCTTCACCATGTATCGCGATCCCAATTGCGGCTGCTGCCTCGCCTGGGCCGAACATATGGAACAGGGCGACAGGCACAGCGTGAAAGCCGTCGATCATCCCGACATGGGCGCGATCAAGGCCGAGAACGGCGTGCCGAACGATCTGCAATCGTGCCACACCGCCATCGTCGAAGGCTATACGATCGAAGGCCACGTCCCTGCCGCCGACATCGAGCGTCTGCTGGCCGAACGCCCCGCCGGGGTCACCGGCCTCGCCGTCGCGGGCATGCCGATGGGATCGCCGGGCATGGAGCACGGCGATCACCGCCAGGCCTATCAGGTCATCGCCTTCGGACCGGAGGGCCGCAGCGTCTGGGCGAACTACCCGGCCAATGACGGGAGCGCATCTTGAGCGATCGCGGCCCGTCCGCGAAAAAGGCCACCGTCTATCGGATGGTCATGCCCGAGCATGTCTGTCCCTACGGCCTCAAGACCGTCGACCTGCTGAAGCGCGAAGGCTTCGAGATCGAGGACCATCATCTCGAAACGCGCGAGGAGACCGACGCCTTCAAGGAAAAGCACGGCGTCAAGACGACCCCGCAGACCTTTATCGGCGGTGAGCGTATCGGCGGGTATGACGATCTGCGCGAACATTTCGGCAAGTCCGTCAAGAAGGAGGACGAGACCAGCTATCAGCCGGTGATCGCCATCTTCGGCGTCGCCTTCCTGCTCGGCCTCGCGATCAGCTGGTATGTGTTCGACACGATCTTCACTGTGCAGGCGGTCGAATGGTTCGTCAGCCTGTCGATGGCTTTACTCGCGATCCAGAAATTGCAGGACGTCCGCAGCTTTTCGACCATGTTCCTGAATTACGACCTGCTGGCGCGTCGCTGGGTGCGGTACGGCTTCATTTATCCCTTCGGGGAGGCGCTGGCGGGCATCTTGATGGTGGCCCATGCGCTTCCCATCGTCTCGGTCCCGGTATCGCTGTTCATCGGCACGGTCGGCGCGGTCAGCGTGTTCAAGGCCGTCTATGTCGACAAGCGCGAACTCAAATGCGCCTGTGTCGGCGGGGGCAGCAATGTGCCGCTCGGCTTCGTTTCGCTGACGGAGAACCTGTTCATGATCGGCATGGGCCTGTGGATGGGTGCCAAGGCGCTCGGCTGGATCGTGCTGTAACCATCGAAACGGAGGCCGGAATGGATCACTCTTCCAACCACGCAGGCGGCGGCAGCTCGTATTGGCGCTTCATGACGATGGTCGCGACCTCGACCGCGATCATGTTCGGCCTGATGTATCTGAACACGTTCGAACTCGACCACGTTTTCTGGAGCGAGACGCGCTTCTGGATGATGTTCGTGATGGGTGGCATGATGATGATCGTCATGCTGCTCTTCATGTGGGGCATGTATCGCGACACGAGGAAGAACGTGATCATCCTGGCGGTCGGCGCAGTGGTGTTCGCGGGGGCGCTATGGCTGGTCCGCAGCCAGGCGACCGTGGACGACGAGGAATACATGGCGGCCATGATCCCGCACCATTCGATCGCGATCATGACCAGCGCGCGGGCAAACATCAGCGATCCGCGCGTCCGCAAGCTGGCCGATTCCATCATCGCGGCACAGGTGAAGGAAATCGCCGAGATGAAGCTGCTGCTCGAGGATATCGAGGCGAACGGCAAGATGGGCGACGGCACGCCGCTCCCCGCGCGGACGACGCGACTGACCGAACCCCTAAAAGAAGAAGCGCGGACGGCGGCTCAGCGTACAGTACCCGCCCGGTAGTGATCGGGGGGGGGCAAGACCGGGGCGCCCGAACCGATCTCATTGGGAACCGCCAGCTCACTCTGCTCGAACTCGACACGAGCCTCGACCGAGGCTTCCAGACACTCGGCATTCGTCGACAAGAATAAGCGTCGGCTAGTGTTGCGGCGAGAAAACCCGACCGAACCTCTCGTGGGCCGCCCCGTCGACCGTGTCGCCTCGGCCCTTCAGTCGCACGAACAGCTGGGCCCGCTCGCCTCGCGCACTGCAAAGCCTCGGGATATCATTTGCTGCCCACGAGTTCGCTCAAACCTTTGAACAAGCCGCCCGACTGGGCCCTTTGCCCCACCGTATTGCGCGCCCGATCGACCTTGGCCCGTTCGACCGGGGTCATCAGAGCGTAGAGCGTCTCGGCTTCGGGTCCGAACAGCGCATAGCGGCACTGATCGAACAGCCCGTCGTCACCCACATTGGCGCATCGGTTCATCGATTGGGCCAGGAGGTCGGTGTTGTTGGTCACCACCGCGATCCGCACCTGCTGCGGCAGGAACGCGACGCCATCCCCGAACCGCTCGGTCGCCGTATCGAGAACGGTTTGCGCTCTGGCCGTATTGCCCATCATAATGAGCAGATCGATATGCTGGCCGAATCCGCCGACGCTTTGGGCGATGAAGGGATTGTCGGGCGTGTTCTCAAGCGCGAGAGCGGCGGAGTAGAGCTTTTCGGCCTCCGCATTGTCGCCCGCGGCCATGAAGATATCGGCCGCCGTATTCAGGATCACCGGTGAGCGGCCATAGCGCGTGTCGAGCACCGGCACGATCGCATCGATCGCGCCGTTCAGATCGCCTGCCTGCTTCAGTTCGGAGGCACGCGCCTTGGCATCCAACGCGAGACGGCCCTGAGTCACTTCGTCGCTGTTCCTGACGCCTGCCAGCCATTGCGATTTCGGATCGCGAAATTCCATGTCGGGATAGGCCCGCTCCACATATTCGGTCACGCCCTCCCTTCGGTCGTCGCTGGGCCTGTGCGTGACCGACAGGTGCGACACGATTTCCCCGATCGCGATCTCCTTGAAATTTCCCAAGAGGTTGCCGAGGAGATTGCCGCCCTGCTGCTTTAGCGAACCGGTATTCTGACCGAACGATGCGAGCAGGCGCCCGCCTTCGATCTTGCCGAATTCCTCCAGGCTTTCGCCGATGCCCGCCATCAGATCGCGGCGCTGTTCATCGTCATTGCCCAGTTGCGCGATCGCGTTGCTTGCACCCAGATCCGCAAACCCGGCCGCATAGGCGAGGTCGAAGCCGGCGACGTCCGCCTGATCCTCGTGCTTGCGCGTGAAGGAATGGCCGACCAGGCTCATCAGAGTGCGCAACCTATCCGAGCGCGAGGAAATCGCCCCTGACAGCTGGTTGGCCTTCTTCTGATCGAAGCCGGTCTGCTGCAGCCCGTTCTTGCCGGTAAACCGAAATTTCGAACTGGCGAGAACCGCGCCGCCATCGAGCACCGATGTGAGCGAGCCGATCAGCTGACGGCGTTTGCGCGATTTCACGTCCTCGGCGAAATGACCGAGCGCAAAATGGCTGAATTCGTGCGCCATAACCCAGGCGATCTCATCGTCGCTTTCGGCGCGCAGGATCATGCCGAGCGGTACGACGATCACATTGTCGGGATTGGCGAGCGGGGAGAAGCCGTAGGACCCGATGATCTTGACGTCGATCGGCCCCGGCTGGCGATACGGCCAGTGCGGGCGGAAGGATTCGACCAGAGCTTCCAGCGCCGCTTCGGTTTCGGGCATGGAGAAGCCCGTCCCGAACAATTCGCCGCTATCGATCGTTCCGGCGCCCAACGCGCCCTCTGCCTGCGCGGCTGCGATGGTCGCATCGCTTTCGGCAAGGTCTTTCTCCTTGACCTCGGCCTGGATGAAGGGACCGCCTTTGCCGTTTTCGGAGAAGCCGCATTTGAACAGGCACTGGGCGGATGC
Organism: Erythrobacter sp.; assembly: GCA_009993605.1. Taxonomy (GTDB): domain Bacteria; phylum Pseudomonadota; class Alphaproteobacteria; order Sphingomonadales; family Sphingomonadaceae; genus Qipengyuania. The sequence continues at coordinate 16,664 of JAACTB010000006.1, read as the reverse complement.
CTGCTGCGGCGTGGCGAACGCGGCGATGGACGCAAGGGCGATGGCCAGTGCGGAGGTGTGACGCAGCCGGATCATGGCTTCTTCACCGGAACGCAGGGATTGCCGCTGGCACCGGCGCCCGCGCGCATGCCCGGCGTGCCGGCGGCCTTGCCCAGAGAGGATCGCTGCGATTGGGCGGACAGTTTGCAAGTCGCCGGACCGTCGAACAGGACGTCGGCCCTGCGCAGATAGACGGTCGATCCCTCGATCGAGACTCCAAGATAGCCGAGGTCGTTATAGCCGACCACATCGAGCGTCTTTGGCAGCGAATTGGCGCGCACACGTTTGATTTCCGTGCCGTCGGCATCGAAAACGGGCAGAACCCCGCGCAGATATTTCGTGATTTCGCCTTCCTTGGCCGAAGCCGAAGCGGTCGCCATGACCGCCGCGAGGCCGAGAAGGGCACCCCTGACAAGAATTCGCATCGATATTCCCCCGATCGATTGAATCAATAGCGCCTTTCCAATGCCGAATTGCCCATACGCCCCAGTATTGGCACCCGGCCGAACAGATCCTCGCGGATCGGCTCCAGGATTCGCTTCACGAACATGAACATTTCAAAGAAAACGATGATGGTCAATGCCGCGTAATTGTATTGTCGCGGGACTGCTGCGATCTGACCGGTCAGCAATTGGACGATGGACAACATCCATAAAACGACAGCAAAGAAAATTACCGATCTGTAGACTATATCGACTGTGCGCGAGGTGCGCCCTGCGCGGTAGAGCCTGTTGCGACGATTGATCGCGAGCGATCCCAACCCGATGCCGATCAGCGAAAGGAACAGCGCCAACATATCGTTGGCGTCGTTGGTGGAGAAGGACTTACCCAGCAGGACCTTTTCGGCGCGCTGGTAATCTTTGCCCTCGACGATCAGATTGTCGAGCGCCATCGCATGCCAGAACACGCCCGGCACACGCCCGAATGTCGGCACCGTGACGAAATCGTTGCTCGAATCGTCTGCCAGGCCGACCAGCACGAGCCTGTCGGAAAAGGCCAGATCGATCAGTTCGGGCGATGCATCGGTGATCTGTTCGTAGGTGAGATGGCGGGGATAGAAGCAGCGTTCGCGCAATCCCGTCTCGATCCCGTAGAGCATCCGGCGCCCGAAGGCGATCGCGCTTGCCTGAACTCCTCCGGCGGGTTCGCATTCGGCTTCGGTGGTTCCGGTGGTTAGAGTTTCGCTTTCCCTCACGAAGCGCGAGATCGAACCGATTCCCCAGATGATCTCCAACGGCCGGGTAAACGTCTGATCCCATCCCCAGTAATTGCGTTGCCATGTGGCGGCACCGGCAGCGTCGCTGGGCTTTTCGACCGGGTTGCGATCGCATGCGAACGCGGTGTCGGCTTCCTCGAGGCAGTGCTGCGCGTAGAGTATGGCGGCGGGGAACAGGGCGAAATCGGCATTCAGCCGGTCCTGTTGCGTCGTGGTATCCGTAAGCGCGTATTCGGAAAGATTGGAATAGAAGGACGGAGAGAGAATGCCGATCTGCGCCAGCCCCGCATATCCGGCCCGCTCGCGCTCCCACAAGGGAAGGTCGCTGGCCATGGCTGGGCCGTTCTCGTCCGGGGTGCGCGCATCGGCGAAGATGAGGGGCAGGCCGCCACTGCGCCTGATACAGGCCAGCTTGGCGACCGGATTGGTCTGGCAGGTCGTGTCGTCCCCCCACTCGTCGTACCGGGTGACCGTGCCGAGCAGATACAGCATGCAGCGAAAATAGGATTGCGGCTGGGCCGACTTGCCCTGGAGACAGGCTTGTTCCTCTGCGGGGGAGAGGTCGAGGATTTCCGAAGGCGGCACGCCGCTCGGCGCGAACCGGCCCAGCGCCATGTCGAGGAAGATCGCCCGCGGCGGTTCGCCCGGAGGGTCTCCGGCCATGTGCGCGTACTGGATCTGCTCGACCAGATCGTAGATGTCGAACGGGTCCAGCTCATCGCCCCCCGCCAGCGTGTCGAGACCTCTGTCGCCGATCAGCAGGACGGTGAGATCGTCCCGCCCCGGCGGGTCCGCGCCGTCCGCGATGGCCGATCCGACATCGTCGAATGCGCCGGGGGCGGAATCGAAGGCCCGCTCGAAATAGCCTTCGGCATAGACGTCCTGCCAGACAGCCCGACTGCGCCGTTCGCTTTCCTCGATCATGTCGAACGGATTGATCAGGGTCAGCAACAGGACGAAGATCGTCCGCGTGAGACTATACTGGCACGCGCGTCGCAGCCGGCTTCCCCAATAGGGAAGTTTGCGCCGGACGCGTTTCATCGCGATCCTTGCGGCACGCTCGATGCCGCTCGAATCCAATCTGGCTCGCGAATCAGCCAAAATCCAATGCCCCCACAACGCTTCCCCAGGGCCTCCCACAGCCCGTCTGTCATAGGACTACATAGCCGATTGCGAAAATAGCGCTAATTTCCAGGGATCGGACAGTTGTCCTTGCAGCGGATTCACCGAGGCGGCTTGTCCAAGCGGTCGGGATGGTGTCGCAATGCCGAAAACGGCAACCGGTGGGCCATCGTCTTGCGATGTTCGTTCGGTTGTTCTTGCCGCAGGGCGATATGCGTGTGTAACGGGACCTCAACGCACGCGCTTTCGCGCTTTCCGCAGCGTTTGTTTCGGCAGGCGAGCGGTAGCGGCGGCGCATTAACCGACTTGATGCCAGCATTGGGTGATCGATCCTGCCGATGGGTATACCATTGACATTGTTGCTGCTCATTGCGCTCCCATTCGTCGCCTCGCTGGCGATCGCAGCGGCGGGCGCGCGCGCACGGATCTGGCATTCGGGCATCGCCGCGCTGGCGAGCGCGCTCGGGCTGATTCTGCTCGTAACGCTCGCGCCTTCGGTCCTGGCGGGTCAGATACCGGCCGCCTCGATTGCTTGGGTGCCCGCCCTCGGTCTCGATCTGTCGCTGATGGTCGATCCCTTGGGGCTGATGTTCGCCGGACTGATCCTGGGCATCGGCCTGCTGGTGGTCATCTTCGGCCATTTCTATCTCGCGAGCGGCGAGGCGACGGGGCGGTTCTTCGCCAGCTTGATGCTGTTCCAAGGCGCGATGCTGGGGATCGTGATCTCCGGCAACGTCCTGCTTCTGTTGATCTTCTGGGAATTGACGAGCCTGTCGTCCTTCCTCCTGATCGGCTTCTGGCGCCACAAGGCGGAGGCGCGGCAGGGTGCGCGCATGGCGCTCGCCATCACGGGCGGGGGCGGCCTGCTGCTGATCGCGGGCGTCGTCATGCTGGGGCTGACGGTCGGATCGTTCGACCTTCCGACTATCCTTGCGAGCGGAGACATCGTCCGCGCCTCGCCGCTCTATCCCGCGATCCTGATCCTGATCCTGCTCGGCTGCTTCACCAAGTCGGCGCAGTTCCCGTTCCATTTCTGGCTGCCGCACGCGATGGCCGCGCCGACCCCGGTGAGCGCCTATCTCCATTCGGCGACCATGGTGAAAGCGGGCGTGTTCCTGATCGCGCGCTTCTGGCCGGTGCTGTCGGGTACCGACCTCTACACCGTCATCGTGACCGGCGTGGGCCTGGTCACCATGACGTTCGGTGCGTGGGTGGCGCTGTTCAGGTACGATCTCAAGGGCATCCTCGCCTATTCGACCATCAGCCAGCTCGGCCTGCTGGTCATGCTGCTGGGCTTCTCGCTCGAAGCCGCCGCGGCGGTCGCGGTGCTGCACATTCTCAATCACGCAGCCTTCAAGGCGGCTCTGTTCATGTCGGCGGGGATCGTCGACCACGAGACGGGCACGCGCGACATCCGCCGGTTGGGCGGGCTGGCCAAGGTGATGCCCGTCACCGCCACGCTGGCGACGATCGCTGCGGGGGCGATGGCGGGGCTACCGCCTTTGGGCGGGTTCATTTCCAAGGAATTGATGCTGGGCGAAACGCTGGAAGTCGGCCTGTTCGGCCTGCCCTGGCTGGTGCCGGTCGTGGCTACGATCGCGGCGACGCTTTCGGTCGCCTATTCGCTGCGTTTCGCGCTGTTCCTGTTCTTCGGCAAGGCGCGCGATCCCGAACCCCATGCCCGTGCGCACGATCCGGGGGTGGGGATGTGGTGGCCCGCCGCCCTTCTGGTCGTGATCGCGGTCCTTCTGGGCCTGATCCCCGGCCTCATCGCCGGTTCGCTGGTCGCCTCGGTCAGCGCCGCCGTGGTGGGCGGCGAGGCGCCCTATATCGGGCTCTACCTCTGGCATGGCATCAACCCGGCGCTCGGCATGAGCGTTCTGGCGGTGGCGATCGGCGCGCTGATCCTGTGGCGGTATGCGCCCATTCTGCGGCGGTACGAGGCGGTGCGTCATCTCGATGCCAAGGCGGTGTTCGAACGCATTCTCCTGATGGCCAATCGCGGGGCGCGCCGGACGACGATGGCGATCCACGCGCCCTCGCTCCAGCGGATGCTGCTGATGGTGGTCGCGGTGGTCGTCCTCTTCGCGATCGAGGCGATGGGCGCGGGGGGCAGCTTCACCGGCCCGCGCGAAGGGATCGCGGCGTCGCCCGTCGCCATTCTCGCCTGGGCGCTGCTGATCGCGGCGACGGGGGCGGTCCTCCATGCGCAGCGGCAGCGGTTTCGCGCGCTTATCTATATCAGCGTCATCGGCCTCGTAATCTCGCTCGCTTTCGTTCATTTTTCCGCGCCCGATCTCGCGCTCACGCAGATTTCGGTCGAGGTGGTGACGATCCTACTGCTGCTGCTGGCGCTCAACCTCCTGCCCAAGACGCCGCCCGTCCTGTCGAGCACGAAACGGCGCGTGCGCGACGGGGTGATTGCGACGCTCGGCGGGACCGCGATCGGGGCGGCGGCGTGGGCCATGCTGACGCGCGAGCCCAACGATCCGATCTCGCAATTCCACCTCGCCAACAGCTATTCGGGCGGTGGGGGCACCAATGTCGTAAATGTGACGCTGGTGGATTTCCGCGCCTTCGATACGCTTGGCGAGATCATCGTGCTGGGGATCGCGGGCCTCGCGATCTACGCGCTGCTGTCGACCACGTCGCGCGGCCATGCCGCCGACCGCCTGCGCACCTGGCAGGAGGATATGCCCCATTCGCCGGAAAGCCATCCGGTGATGTTCGTGATGGCGACGCGCATCCTGCTGCCGCTCACGCTGACGGCGGGCATCTTCATCTTCCTGCGCGGCCACAACCAGCCGGGTGGCGGCTTCATCGCGGCGTTGGTCGTGGCGATCGCCTTCATGCTCCAGTATCTCGCCTCGGGATACGACTGGACGACCGCGCGGCGCCGGTTCTCAGAACACACGCTGATCGCTTTCGGCGTGCTGGTGGCCATGGCGACGGGCCTCGGCGCGCTGCTGTTCGGCGCGAATTTCCTCGCCAGCGCCTTCGACTATTTCACGCTCCCGCTGGTCGGCGAATTCGAATTGGCGACCGCCATGCTGTTCGACATCGGCGTGTTCGCCGTGGTGCTGGGCGCGATCATGCTCGCGCTGGCGCAGTTGAGCCATATCGCGAAACGCGCGGCCCGCGCCCACGCCGCGCGGGTCGAGAGTGCCGAAGGGGCACGCGACCCCGAGGAGGACGGCCTGTGACGCTCGAATTTCTCGTCGCGAGCGCGATCGGCGTCCTGGTTGCCGGCGGCATCTACCTGACGCTGCGCGCGCGCCTGTTCGCGGTCGTTCTCGGCCTGACCTTGTTTTCCTATGCCGTGAACCTCTTCCTGTTCGCATCGGGCAGGCTGGTCGTCGGCGCGCCGCCGATCTGGTCCTACGACGTCGATTCCTATACCGATCCCTTGCCTCAGGCGCTGGTGCTGACGGCCATCGTCATCACTTTCGGGATGACGGCGTTCGTCGTGATTCTGGCGCTGCGCAGCTTCCTCGAAACGGGTAGCGACCATGTGGACGGCCACGACGTGCCGACCGACGATCAGGCGGGAGGCGGCGAGTGAGCTTGGCGCCGTACCTCATTACCCAGCTGGTGCTCGCGCCGGTCGTCCTGCCCGCTCTGGCGGCGCCGCTGGCCGTGCTGCTGCTGATCCGCCATCGCACCACCGGTCTGGTAATCAGCTTCGCCTCCTGCCTCGCCCTTCTGGGCGTGGCGATCGCGCTGCTGGTCCTGTCGGCCGACGGGACGGTGCGGACCTACGAGGTGGGCGACTGGCCCGCCCCGTTCGGCATCGTCCTCGTGCTCGATCGTCTATCCGCCATCATGCTGACCTTGACGGCGGGACTGGCCCTTGTCGCGCTGATCCATGCGGTCGTGACCAAAGTGGACCGGGACGGCTGGCATTTCCACCCGCTGTTCCAGTTCCAGCTGATGGGCCTCAACGGCGCCTTCCTGACCGGGGACCTCTTCAACCTGTTCGTGTTCTTCGAAGTGCTGCTGATCGCGTCCTATGGCCTGATGCTGCACGGGCAGGGGAGGGCGCGGTTGAAGGCGGGGGTCCAGTATGTCGTCGTCAATCTGATGGGGTCGTCGATCTTCCTGCTCGCGCTGGGGCTTCTCTATGCGCTGACGGGCACGCTCAACATGGCGGATATGGGCGTGCGCATCGCCGCGATCGGCGCGCAGGATCAATGGCTGCTGCGCATCGCCGCGCTGCTGCTGTTCGTCGTCTTCGCGATCAAGGCGGCGATCGTGCCGCTCCATCTCTGGCTGCCGCGCACCTATGCGGTGGCGACGCCCGCCGTCGCTGCGCTGTTCGCGATCATGACCAAGATCGGCGTCTATTCGATCATCCGGGTCACGCCGCTGGTGTTCGGTGACGGGGCGGGCTCCGCCGCCTGGGCGCCCGCACCCTATCTATTGCCCGCCGCCATGGTGACGGCGGTTCTCGGCTTCATCGGCGTCTTCGCGGCGCGCAGCCTGTCCGAACAGGCGGCCTATGCGATCATCGGGTCTACCGGAACGCTGATGATCGCGGTCGCGGGCTGGCAGGCCGACACCGTAGGCGCCGCGCTCTATTACCTCGTCCACTCGACATTGGCGGGCGCCGCGCTGTTCCTCGTCGCCGATATCGTCGCGCGGCGGCGCGCGGGCTTCGTCGATCATGCGACACCCGGCCCGGTCTTCGCGCATCGCCAGATCGTGGCGCTCTTGTTCATGATCGCCGCGATCGGCGTGACCGGATTGCCGCCTTTGTCGGGCTTCATCGGGAAATTGCTGATCCTCGATGCGGTGGCCGATCTGTCGTCCTGGGGCTGGTCGTGGACGGTGATCCTGCTGACCACGCTGGTGGGCGTCGTCGGCTTCGCGCGCGCGGGCAGCTCGATCTTCTGGAAGGAGGCGCCGAAGGATGAGGGGAAGAGGGCGCTGGAGGTCCCGGCGCGTGCCGACATGATCGCGCCCGCCCTGATCCTGACCTTGCTGGTCGCCCTGTCCGTGGCGGCGGGCCCGGCCACGGCCTATGCCGATGCCGCGGCGGCCCAATTGCTCGATCGCGCGGCCACCGCCCGTGCCGTGCTGGGCGGGGGATAGGATCATGCGCCGCATCATTCCCCATCCCGGCCTCTCGGTCCTGCTGCTCCTCGTCTGGATGCTGCTCCAGAACTCGCTGAGCTTCGGCGCGCTGGTGGTCGGCATCGTTATCGGCATCCTCGTCCCGATCTTCACCGCGCCGTTCTGGCCGGGCCGGCCCCGGATCGGATATCTGCACGCTTTCTCTTATCTCGCCTTGGTGATCTGGGACATCGTGGTGGCGAATTTCGAAGTCGCCTGGATCATCCTGCTCCGGCGCAATCGCGATTTGCGCCCCGCATGGCTCGTCATTCCGATCGGGCTGGACACGCCGGAGGCCATCACCGTCCTCGCCGGGACGATCAGCCTGACGCCGGGCACTGTCACCTCCGACGTATCGGCCTGCGGACGCTTCCTGCTGGTCCACGCGCTCGACAGCGCGGACCACGAAGCCGATATCCGCAAGATCAAGACGCGCTACGAAGCACGCCTGAAAAAGGTGTTCCGATGATCCAATACGCAATCCTGTTCGCTTTCGGGTGCCTGTCGGTCGCGCTCTGCCTCAATCTGTGGCGTCTGCTGCGCGGGCCGTCCGTCGGCGATCGCATCATCTCGCTCGATACGATGGTGATCAACGCGATCGCCGTGATCGTGCTGATCGGGATCGCGCTCGCCGACGATACCTATTTCCAGGCCGCCTTGCTGATGGCGATGGTCGGCTTCGTGGGCACGGTCGCCTATTGCAAGTTCATCCTGCGCGGGGACATCGTGGAATGAGCGGGCTGGGGACCATCGCCGAATTCGTGACCGCGTTCCTGATCGTGCTCGGCGCCCTGTTCGCGCTGGTCGGAAGCTGGGGGCTGGTGCGCCTTCCGACCTTGATGGAGCGTCTTCACGGGCCGACCAAGGCGACGACCTTGGGCGTCGGCGCGATGCTGGTCGGATCGATGGTGTTCTTCAGGCTGGAAAACGGGGAATGGAGCGGGCAGGAATTGCTGATCTCGCTGTTCCTGTTCATCACTGCGCCGATCGCGGCGAACATGATGGCAAAGGTCCACCTTCACCGCCTGCGCCTGAGCGACGAGGCGATCTCGCCGGGGAAGGCCGGGGTCCCGCCCGAGCCGGACGGCAAGGCCGGATGGTCGACCTACGATGCGCCGCAGCCCGACACGCCGGTGGCGACATCGCGCAAGTAAATCCGGCAGGCGGGCGCACGCGGGGGCTCTCGGTACGCTCCAGTACGGCGGGTTGCCAGAAGGGGCTGCTTCGGGCCATCATCGTCCCGTCGATGGGAAGCCTGACTTGATCTTGCCCGCAAGCAAAGCCGGGCCGCGCTTGCCCGATGCGCTGACGCGGCGCACGGTCCTCGGTATGGGGCTGGGCATGGCCGCCGCCGCTTCTCTGCCCGGTTGCAGTCAGACCAGCGCCGACACGCGCTTCAAGGTCGTCACCACATTCACCATCATCGCCGACATGGCGCGCAACGTGGCGGGCGATGCGGCCACGGTGACTTCGATCACCAAGCCCGGTGCCGAAATCCACAATTACCAGCCGACGCCGCGCGATCTGGTGGCGGCGCAGGATGCCGACCTGATCCTGTGGAACGGCCTCAATTTGGAACTGTGGTTCGCGCAATTCCTCGACAATCTGGGCGATGTGCCGGAGGCGGTGGTGTCGGACGGGGTCGAGCCGATCGGGATCGGGCAGGGGCCCTATAGCGGCAAGCCCAACCCCCACGCCTGGATGTCGCCCGATGCGGCCCAGATCTATGTCGACAATATCGCCGCCGCCTTCGCGCAGGCCGACCCCGCCAACGCCCAGACCTATGCCCGCAATGCCGCCGCCTACAAGCAGCGCATAAGCGAGGCGCTGGAGCCGATCCGCGCCCGCTTCCGCGCCATCCCCGAAAATCGACGCTGGCTCGTTACGAGCGAGGGCGCCTTCAGCTATCTGGCGCGCGATCTCGATTTGCGCGAACTCTATCTCTGGCCGATCAACGCTGATCAGCAGGGCACGCCGCAACAGGTCCGGCGGGTGATCGACGCGGTGCGCGCGAACCAGATCCCGACCGTCTTCAGCGAAAGCACCATCTCGCCCGATCCCGCCCGCCAGGTCGCGCGCGAGACCGGGGCCCGGTATGGCGGCGTGCTCTATGTCGATTCGCTCAGCGAGGCGGACGGCCCGGTGCCGACCTATATCGATCTCCTGCGCGTCACTGCGCAGCGCATTGCGGACGGCCTGACCGAGTGAGCGGGGACCGTAAAGAAGAGGATTCTGGCATCCGGGTCGCCAATGCGAGCGTGACCTATCGCAACGGGCACACCGCGCTGTCGGATGCGAGCTTCGCCATCCCCACCGGATCGATAACCGCGCTGGTCGGCGTCAATGGGGCGGGCAAGTCCACTCTATTCAAGGCGATCATGGGCTTCGTTCCGGTGGCGCGCGGATCGGTCAGCGTGCTCGGCCGCCCGGTGCGCCGCGCGCTCAAGGACGGGCTGGTCGCTTACGTCCCCCAGAGCGAGGATGTCGACTGGAACTTCCCGGTCCTGGTCGAGGATGTGGTGATGATGGGCCGCTATGGCCGGATGGGGCCCTTGCGGATCGCGCGCGCCGCCGATCGGGCGAAGGTCGCGGACGCGCTCGACCGGGTCGGCATGACGCCCTTCGCGAAGCGCCAGATCGGCGAATTGTCGGGCGGCCAGAAGAAGCGCGTCTTCCTCGCCCGCGCGCTGGCGCAGGATGGGCAGGTGATCCTGCTCGACGAACCCTTCACCGGCGTCGACGTCACCACCGAGGATGCGATCGTAGCGCTTTTGAAGGAGCTGCGCGACGAGGGGAGGGTGATGCTGGTGGCGACGCACAATCTCGGCTCGGTCCCGCGCTTCTGCGATCGCGCGGTGCTGATCGACCGCACCGTGCTCGCCGCCGGACCCACGGAAGAGGTCTTCACCGAAGCCAATCTGCGCCGCACCTTCGGAGGCACGCTGCGCCGCTTCTCCCTGAAGCCGGACGGGGAAACCGCATCGACCCTGCTCTATGACGACGAGCATCCGCTGGTCCTTTACGACGACGATCACGGGCCGGGCTGATGGGCGGCGCGCTGATCGAACCCTTCGCCTATAGTTACATGGTCAACGCCATGGCGGTGAGCGCGCTGGTGGGCGGGGTCTGCGCCTTCCTGTCGGCCTTCCTGATGCTGAAGGGCTGGTCGCTGATCGGCGACGCGCTGTCCCATTCGATCGTGCCGGGGGTGGCGGGCGCCTATATGCTGGGCCTGCCGTTTTCGCTCGGCGCCTTTCTTTCGGGCGGTCTCGCCGCGGGAGCAATGCTGTTCCTGAACCGGCGCACCAAGCTGAAGGAGGATGCGATCATCGGCTTGATCTTCACCTCCTTTTTCGGGCTTGGCCTGTTCATGGTTTCGATTTCGCCGACATCGGTCGACGTGCAGACGATCGTGCTCGGCAATATCCTCGCCGTGACCGCCAGCGATACGATCCAGCTCGTCATCATCGCTGCCGTCTCGCTCGCGATCCTGACGATGAAATGGAAGGACCTGATGCTGGCCTTCTTCGACGAGAACCACGCGCGCGCCGTCGGGCTCGATCCGGCGCGGCTCAAGCTCCTGTTCTTCACCCTGCTCGCCGCCTGCACGGTGGCGGCCTTGCAGACGGTGGGCGCGTTCCTCGTCATCGCCCTCGTCGTGACGCCCGGCGCGACCGCCTATCTCCTGACCGATCGCTTCCCGCGCCTGATCGCGATCAGCGTTGCGATCGGCGCGCTGTCGAGCTTCGTCGGCGCCTATCTCAGCTATTTCCTCGATGGGGCGACCGGCGGCGTGATCGTCGTCTTGCAGACGATCCTGTTCCTCCTCGCCTTCCTGTTCGCGCCCAAGCACGGCCTCTTCGCCGCGCGGCGGCGGCGCCTGCTCGTTTCCGCTCCGCAGTGATGGACCCCTTCGCACCCTTCGCCTTCGAATTCATGCAGCAGGCCTTCCTGATCGGGTTCTGCGTGGCGGTGCCCGCGGCGCTGCTGTCCTGTTTTCTGGTGCTGAAGGGCTGGTCCCTGATGGGCGATGCGGTCAGCCATGCGGTCCTGCCGGGCGTGGTGCTGGCCTATGTCGCCGGACTGCCGCTCGCAATCGGAGCCTTCATAGCGGGGATGACCTGCGCGCTCGGCGTCGGGTATCTGAAGGAAAACAGCCGGATCAAGGAAGACACGCTGCTGGGCGTCGTCTTTTCAGGCATGTTCGGCCTCGGCATCGTGCTGTTCACCAAGATCGAAAGCGACGTGCATCTCGACCATATCCTGTTCGGCAATATGCTGGGCGTCGATTGGGGCGAGGTGATGGAGGCAGGTGCGATCGCGGTGCTGGTCGGCGGCGCCCTTATCGCCAAATGGCGCGACCTGCTGCTGCACGCCTTCGATCCGCAGCAGGCGCGCGCGATCGGCCTTTCGACCCGGCTCTTGCATTACGGGCTTTTGTGCATCCTCGCCCTGACCATCGTGGGGGCGTTGCGGGCGACGGGGATCATCCTGACCATTGCCATGCTGATCGCTCCCGGGGCGATCGCGTTTCTTCTGACCGACCGGTTCGCCCGGATGCTGCCCGTCGCGGTTCTGGTGGCGGTTGGGGCCACTTTCGTGGGCGTGTGGCTAAGCTTCTTCCTCGACAGCGCACCCGCGCCGACGATCGTGCTGGTGCTGACCGCGATATTCGTCGTCGTTTTCCTGTTTTGCACCGGACGGGGTGCACGGGGCGCATCGGAGGTGGTGGAAGCCTAGCCGATCAAGCCGCCAGGCGCACCAGATTGCGGCCGCCATTCTTCGCCAGATACAGGGCCTCGTCGGCCCGTGCCATCAAGGATACGGTATCTTCCTGGACGCGCAATTGCGCCACGCCGATGCTTACCGTCACGGGGATGGCCTTGCGCCCGATCGTAATCGGCTTGGCCTCGATCGCGGCGCGCATCCGGGCGCAGGCGTCCATCGCCTCGGTCCGGTTGGCAGCGGGCAGGATCACGCCGAATTCCTCGCCTCCGATGCGCCCCACCAGATCGCGCGCGCGGAAGGCGGCGAGGGCGCGGCGGGCGACTTCGGCGATGACCGCATCGCCGACGGCATGTCCGTACGTATCGTTGATCGACTTGAATCGATCGATATCGAAAATCGCATAGGCGAGTTCCTTGCGGCCATCGGCGCTGCGCGCGACCGAGCGATCGAGCGCCGCCATGAAAGCGCGCCGATTGCTGAGCCCCGTCATCTCGTCGCTCGACGCCTTCTGTTCGAGCTGGCGTCGCGCCTCGGCGGCTGCGGCCAGGGCCCGGCGGACCAGAATCGTCGCCCAGATCGCAAGCCCCAGCAGCGCGATGCCGACAATCGTCAGCGCGTACTGATAGCGCTCGTTCGCGACCGCCTTCGCGCGCGCATCCTCGCTTCTGATCGCCAGCAAACCGTGTTCGATCGTCTCGATCCCGCGCAATTCATCAAGGATCAGATCGGTTGCATCCTTGCCCGCGCCGCTTTTGACCAGGGCGATCGCTTCGCCATGACGGCCCGCCTCCTCGAGCGCGACGATACTGCCGAGCACATCATGCAGATGCTGCAACTCCGTCGAGAGTCGGCGGACGCGGATGCGCTGCTGCGGATTGTCGCGCGTCAGCCGCGCGAGACGGTCGAGGCCTGCCCTCGTATCCCTCAGGCCGGTTTCGTAGGGACGCAGAAATGCCGCGTCTCCCGTAAGGAGATAGCCACGTTCGCCGCGCACCATGCTGAGCGTCGCCACTTTGAGGTCGTCGGTTTCGAGCAGGACTTCGAGCGTGTGCAATTGCCATTCGGCGGCGCTCTTCCGCTCCTTCGAGCTGCCGACCGCGCTCCAGCTGGTGCCGGTCAACATCGCGGCGAGGAGGAGCACGCACGCGACGAGCGTGTAGACGCGCCAGTCCAGCCCTTTGCGACCGGCCATGCGAATGAGAAAGGTCATGATTGCCGAACGCCTTGATCCATGGCGTCGACCGATACGTATTCTACGATTGAAAAAGCTTTAAGCGGACTGGGCGGGTGCGGCAGTTTCCTTGAGACGGCGGGCCTGGAACGCGAAGCGCGCCGCCTTGCCGACATCGTTCTGGAACGAGGAATTGACGATCCCGCCGACGACCGAGCCGACCACGGGCACGATCATGCCCGCCCGGCTGCGGAAGCTGGCAAAGGCGATCGCGCGCGAAATGCGCTCCACCGCCTGATCGACCATCGGCACGATCTGTTCGTGTTCGGCATCGACGAGATTGCCGTCGGGTCCGATCGCCGCTTCGAGATCGGCGATGCTGGTGGTGCGCTGTTCGGGATCGTCCAGGGCCGCGAGTTCGAGGATCTGGAGGCGGAACAGCTTTTCCGCGGGGCCTTCGCCGTCATACCCGTAAGCCCGTCCGGTATCGCGGATGGTGCGCAGGGCAATTCCGATGGTGGCGGGGATGTCCGCGCTCATCGACAGCGCGCCGCCGAGACCGGCTGCGGCGCCGGTGCTGGCGCTGATGGTGCGGGCCGTGCGCGCGACGCTCTTGGCGGCCGCATGGGCGGCGGTGAGATCGCGCGGGTCGTGATCGAACTTGACCAGCTGCGGCATGCCGACCGCGCGGTCCAACCCTTGCAGGATCGCTTCGACCGCTCGTTTGGGAATGACCCCGGCGATCGCCTTGCCGAACGGATGGGTCAAACGCTCGATCCCGCGCCCGAGGCGCGAAGGTTTGGCGGTGCGGAAGCGGCGTTGTTCGCGTTCTATATCCATGGCGATCGAATGGATGGCGAACCATCGCGTTCCCCGAAACCGTGCGCGGTCAGGGACTTGCGCCCGAGGTCACCGGCGGTCGGTCAGCCTGAACAGCCCCATCCCGGCGAGCATCGCGGCCACGAAGATCGCGGCGGGTGCGAGCGCTGTGCCGAGCGAAGCGATGGCGGGGCCGGGGCACAGGCCCGCAAGGCCCCAGCCGATCCCGAACAGCACCGCGCCGCCGATCAGTCGGCGGTCGATCAGGGCGGTGCCGGGCAAATGGAAGCTCGGCCCGATAGCGGGGGCGGCCATCCGCCGTTGGACTGTCCAGGCGATCGCCATCACCAGCATCGCGCCACCCATCACGAAGGCCAGCGTCGTGTCCCACGCACCAAACAGGTCGAGAAAGCCGCGCACCCGCGCCGGGTTCATCATGCCCGACAACGCCAGCCCCGCCCCGAAGATCGCTCCCGAAACGAGCGCCAATATCGCCCGCATCATCACCAGCCATATCCCAGCGCGTTTACGAGTGCGACGGTCGCGATCCCGCTCGCCATGAAGACTGCGGTCGCCACGAGCGATCGCGGGCTCAACCGGCTCATCCCGCACACGCCATGCCCGCTGGTGCAGCCCGATCCCAGCCGCGTCCCGTAGCCGACGAACAATCCGCCCGCGACCAGCCAAGCCCAGTGGGGCGGGAAGACCGCCTCGATCGGTTCCGCCGCGCCGAACAGGATCGCGCCGAGCACCAGTCCCGCCACGAACAGGATCGCGACCGGCCAGGGCGCGCCGCCGCGCTCGATCAGCATCGCCCGGCTGGCAAGCCCCGATACGCCCGCGATCCGCCCGAGGCCGAGCAGCATGATCGCTGCGGCCAGGCCGATCATCATTCCGCCGAGAAACCCCTCGAGCGGGGCAGCATCGGGAAATCCGGGCAGGGTCATGACGCAAGCACCACCAGCGTCGCGAGGTAGGCGGCATAGGCGAGCACCATCAGCGCGCCCATCCAGCGCGTCACTCTCTTCGCCACCCAGGCGAGGAAGAGCAGGAGCAGTGCCGCGCCGGTCATCACACCCAGATCGAGCGGCAGCATCTCGCGCGTGATCGGTTCGGGCGCGAGCACCATGGTCGCGCCGCCGATGAAGAGGATGTTGTAGAGGTTGGAGCCCGCGACGTTGCCGAAAGCGAGCTCGCTTTCTCCCTTGCGCGCGGCGAGGACCGAGGCGACCAGTTCGGGCAGCGAGGTTCCGATCGCGACGACCGTTAGCCCGATAACGGTCTCGCTCAAGCCGACCAGCAGCGCGAGCTCGATCGATCCGCTCACCAGCGCCTGACCGCCCGCGATCAGGATGGCGAGCCCGGCGATCGTCAGCAGCGACGGCTTGGTCCAGCCCGACGGCGTCAGATCGGCGCTTTCGGGATCGAACTCGGGATCGACGGGTGCAGTGCGTTCCGATTTCAGCGCGACGACGAGATAGATCGCCAGTGCCACCAGCATCGCCGCGCCGAGCAGTGCCCCGGCCCAGGCGAAAGCGGTCGCGCCGAGCAAGAGCAACGCCGCCAACGAACCCACCAGGGGATCGCGGATCGTCCCCTTGCCGCTCAGAACGAAGGGCGAGACCAGCGCCGCCCCGCCCAAAATCATCAGCGTGTTGGCGATGTTCGATCCGACAATATTGCCCCAGGCAAGCTGCGGCGAATCCGCCAGCACCGCTTCGACACTGGTCGCGAGTTCGGGCATCGAGGTGCCGAAGCCCACCACCACGACGCCGATGGCAAGCGGCGACAGCCGCGCCTTGACCGCCAGCAGCACGGAGCCGCGCACCAACAGCTCTCCGCCGAAGACCAGGGCGGCGAGGCCGATGACGACCAGAAATACAGCGAATGCCATGTCGGGAGCCTGTGAGAGTGGTTCTATCGATTACCGCGTGCGAACTCGCGCGCCCGACCGCGTTCGCCGCTCCTAACCGCTCGATGCACGCCGCGCCAGAGTGTCGCGACGCGCTGGCCTTGATGGCCTGGATGGCCTAGTCCTGGGCGAAAGAGCGACCGACAGGAGAGAGATATGACCACGACCTATGCCAATCTTATCGGCGGCGAGATGGTGACGACCGACGCGACCCTCGATGTCGTCAATCCGGCGACGGAACAGGTGATCGCGCAGGTCCCCGCCTGCGGCAAGGACGAGCTGGACCGCGCAGTAGATGCGGCGCGCGCCGCGTTCAAGAGCTGGCGCAAGACGACGCCGGAGGAACGCCAGAAAGTCGTCCTCGGCATCGCGGCGGCGATCAAGGACAATGCGGACGAACTGTTCCGACTGCTCACAAGCGAACAGGGCAAGCCGCACGCGCAGGCGCAGCAGGAAATCTACGGCGCGGCGGGCCTCGCCAAGGCGCAGGCGGGGCTGACGCTGGACGATGTCATCAATCAGGACGACGACACCCGCCTCTCGCG
>JAACTB010000016.1 GCA_009993605.1 Erythrobacter sp. | reverse complement strand
CAGGCGGGCGAAAAGGTCGCGGATGTCGACGAGCTGGTCGCCAAGATCAAGGCGATGGGCATCGCCTGAACCACGCTGAACGAGAAGGAATAGGATTATGAAAACCCTCGTTTGGGTCGAACACGACAACACCAACATGGCCGACGCCACGCTCGCCGCGGTGACCGCTGCGGGCAAATTGGGTGAAGTCCATCTGTTGGTCGCTGGCGCGAACTGTCGCGCCGTGGCGGAACAGGCCGCTAAGATCGCGGGCGTCGGCAAGGTCCACGTCGCCGACGATGCGGCTTACGAACACGCTCTGGCCGAGAATGTCGCGCCGCTGATCGTCGATCTCATGGGCCACCACGACGCCTTCGTCGCGCCCGCCACGACGACCGGCAAGAACGTCGCGCCGCGCGTCGCCGCCCTGCTCGACGTGATGCAGATCTCGGACATCCTCTCGGTCGAAGGCGACAAGACCTTCACGCGTCCGATCTATGCCGGCAACGCCATCGCGACGGTCGAATCGAGCGACGAGAAGCTGGTCGTCACCGTTCGCGGCACTGCCTTCGAGAAGGCCGACGCCGAGAGCGGCTCTGCCGAAATCGAAGACGTCTCCGGCCCGACCGGCGATGGCCTGTCGAGCTTCGTCAGCCAGGAAATCGCCGAGAGCGAGCGCCCCGAACTGACCAGCGCCAAGGTGATCGTTTCGGGCGGCCGCGCCTTGAAGGATGCGGAAACGTTCGAGGAATACATCATGCCGCTCGCCGACAAGCTCGGCGCGGGCGTTGGCGCCAGCCGCGCGGCGGTCGATGCAGGCTACGTCCCCAACGATTACCAGGTCGGCCAGACCGGCAAGATCGTGGCACCGGAAGTCTATATCGCGATCGGTATCTCGGGCGCGATCCAGCACCTTGCGGGCATGAAGGATTCCAAGACCATCATCGCC
Organism: Erythrobacter sp.; assembly: GCA_009993605.1. Classification (GTDB taxonomy): domain Bacteria; phylum Pseudomonadota; class Alphaproteobacteria; order Sphingomonadales; family Sphingomonadaceae; genus Qipengyuania. The sequence goes on along the minus strand of JAACTB010000016.1, from coordinate 85,770 downwards.
ATCAACAAGGACGAGGACGCTCCGATCTTCCAGGTCGCGGATATCGGCCTGGTCGGAGATCTCTACAAGATCGTGCCGGAACTGACCGAGAAGCTGTAAGACTCTTCCAGCCAGTAAATAGAAAAGGCCGTCGGAGCGATCCGGCGGCCTTTTTCGCATGTCCGCCGCATCCGGTTCGAAAAATTATTGCAAAACACCGCCGTAGGAAGGCAATCTGCGCTCGGATTACCGGGGGGTTGCAAATGACGATTCGAGCCATTCTCGCTGGCGCAGCGCTTTCGACGCTTGCTGCGCCGCCGCCACCCGCCTTCGCGGCGCAGGCGGATGATGGACCCACCGTGCTCGAGCCGCTGGCTCCGTGGCAATTGGACCTCGGCGAGAACAATTGCCGGTTGGCACGCACCTTCGGTACGGAGGATCGCAAGACCCTGCTCCTGTTCGAACAGTGGGATCCGTCGACGAGCGTTTCCTGGCTGGTGGCGGGCGACGCGGTCAAGACCTACAAATCGCGGCGTTCGGCGTCCTTCGCCTTCGGACCCGACGGTGACGCGGAACAGTTCGACTTTCTCCCGTCGACCTTCGGCGATTTCGGGACGGTCGTCCGCTCGGTTTCCTCGATCGTGTCGCACGAGGGGGCGCTAGAGGCGCAGGAAGAAGGCGAATGGAACCCATCCTATAACGCTTCCAATCCGCGTGGACTGCCGCATCTCGACGCCGATGGGGCGGAAGGGATCACCTTTCTCGACATCGGCCGCAGCAAAGCCGACGATGTCCGCCTCAATCTCGGCGACATGAAAAAACCGCTCGAGGCGATGAACCTCTGTATGGCCAATCTGGTCGAACATTGGGGCTTCGACGTCGCGCGCCAGCGCGAGGTGGTACGCCAGCCCAATTTTCTCAATCCGAACGCTGTCGTCAGTCAGATCATCCGCAATTATCCATCGAAAGCCTTGCGCAAGGGTGCTCAGGCGGATTTCCACCTGCGCCTTTCGATCGGAGCCGATGGCAGCGTCGAGAAGTGCGCCCTGATCAATCAGACCTTGGCGGAAGATTTCGACATGCGCCGTCATCCTTGCACGATCTTCAGCGAGAACGCGCAATTCACCCCGGCCACCGATGCGGCCGGGACGGCGATACCCACCTATTACGTCACCCGTATCCTCTATCGCATCCCGGGCTGAGAGGGATAAGTATCGTGCGGTCCTTATTCCTGACGCTGCTCTGCGTCGCTCCCCTTTCGGTATCGCCCGCTGCGGCGGCGGATACGCTTTCGCTCGCCCCGTCGAGCAAATGGGTGCTCGAATACGAGAAGGAGCGCTGTCGCATCGGCCGCTTCTTCGGCGAGGGTGACGAGCGGACGGTCCTGTTCTTCGAACAATACGCGCCGGATGCCGAACTGCGCTGGATCGTTGCGGGCAAGCCGCTGAAGAAATTGCAGAAGAATTCGCAAGCATCGTGGCGATACGGTTCGTCCGGGGACTGGACGCCTCTCTCGGTTCGCGGAATGTCCCTGGATGGGCACGGGAACGCGCTGGCCAGCAATGGCGAGATCGACACCGACCGGAAAGACCGCCCACAACCCGCCATCGACGATCGTGAGCGCAGAAATGGCCTTCCCCGGCTCGATCCCGCAGAGGTGGACGGGCAAGCCTCGCTCGAGATCGACGCTCCGCGCGTCGGCACGATCACGCTCGAAACGGGTCAGCTCGCGCCGCTCTATCGTTCGATGAATGCCTGCATGGACGATCTCGTCAAGTCGTGGGGCGTGGATCTGGAGCGTCAGGCGGAGCGCGCAATCGCGCCTCGCCTGACAAACGCGCCCGTGATCGAGCGCATCCTCATCGACAAATATCCGCAACGCGCGCTGCGCAACGGCGAACAGGCCGATCTGCACCTTCGCATCATGGTCGATGCACAAGGCGCGGTGACGGATTGCGTGGTCACCAACATGACCGTGGCCGAAAGCTTCGGAGACGCGGCCTGCATGGACGTGAAACAGCGCGCGGTCTTCGAACCTGCGATCGACGAGGCCGGACGTCCCATGGCGTCGTTCTTTACCACCCGGCTGCGTTATACGATGCGGTCGGGGCCCGGATACACCTGGCCCGGCCAATCCTGACTTAAACGGGATTCAGAACAACCCGCTCACCAGATGAATCGTCACGCCCACCAGACCGCCGACCAGCGTGCCGTTGATGCGGATGAACTGGAGATCGCGGCCGACCGCACCCTCCACGCGGTCTGTCAGGGTGCGTGCATCCCAGCGGCGCACGGTTTCCGACACCAGCTGGACGATCTGGTCGCCATAGCGCGTGGCCACGCCCACCGCGGTGCGGCGCGCGAAGCGGTTGATCTGTTGCTGGAGGCGCGGATCGTCGCGTAGCGCCGCGCCCAGTTCCGCCAGCGTCTCGCCGATATAGCCGCCGCTCTCGCCCGACTGGCGGATGCTGTCGATCAGCCGCGCACGCACCCGCTCCCACACGCCTTGCCACCATTCGCCGACCGCCGGATTGTGGATCAGCTCGGTCTTCATCCGCTCCACCCGCGCCTGCATCTCGGGATCGTGGCGCAGGCCGTGGGCGAGATCCTGCAAGCCCTCCTCGATCTTGTTGCGCAAGGGATGCTCGGGATCGACCAGCACCTCGGCCAGCAGCTTGTAGAGGCCGTCGATCACCGAGGTCGCCAATCTCTCGTCGAGGCCGGTGAAGCGCAGCACCGCGTTGGCACGCTTCGAGACCATGTCGCGCACCAGTTCCTCATTGTCTTCGAGGACGAGGCCCGCCCAGCGGATGATCTTGTCGATCAGGAGCTTGTGCCGGCCATCGGCGATCATCGCGTCCAGCATCCCGCCGATCAGCGGCGCGATCTCGAGCTTTTCGAGCTGCGCGGCGAGGCCTGCGCGCACCTGCGTCCCCAGACGTTCGGGATCGAGCGATTCGAGCACTTCCACGACCAGTTCGCCCGCGCCCGCCCGGATCCGCGAATCGCGCGTTGCCGCCGGATCGGAAAGGTAGCTTCCCACCGCGCCCGCCAGATTCATCGCCCCCATGCGGCGCGCGACGACCTGTGCCGTGAGGAAATTCTCGCGCAGGAACCCCGCCATGGTGTCGGCGATGCGGTCCTTGTTTTCGGGGATGATCGCCGTGTGCGGGATCGGCAGGCCGAGCGGATGGCGGAACAGCGCCGTCACCGCAAACCAGTCGGCAAGCCCACCCACCATCGCCGCTTCGGCAAAGGCGTGGATGAAGCCCCAGGCGGGATGCATGTCGAGATAGCGGCCCGACAGCACGAAGACGACCGCCATCAGGATCAGCAGCCCGGTCGCGGTCCAGCGCATCCGGCGTGCGCGATCCTGCGTCACCACCTCGCCGCGCACCACCCGTCGCAGGCCGGAAGGGCTCATGCGCCCGCCGGGGCTATCACTCGGCAGGGGCAGTCTCCGGCTCGTTGCCATGATCGTGTCGGCCGTCACGTCCTTCGTCGCCGGGACGATAGGTCAGGAAGCGGTTGCGCAGCCATGGGCCGAGCCGCCGTTCGATCCCGTCGGCCAGGCTGAAGCCCGCCGGCACGATCAGCAGCGTCAAGAGCGTCGACATGATCAGGCCGCCGATCACCATCGTGCCCATCGGCGCGCGCGAGGCGCCGTCGCCCGAGCCGATATAGCCCGACAGCGAAACCGGAACCATGCCCGCCGTCATGGCGACCGTGGTCATCACGATCGGCTGGGCGCGCTTGTGGCCCGCATCCATGATCGCTTCGAACTTGCGCTGACCTTCCGCCATCGCCTCGATCGCGAAATCGATGAGGAGGATCGAGTTCTTCGAGACGATCCCCAACAAGAGCAGCGTCCCGATATAGACCGGCATGGATTGCGGCTGGCCGGTGACCCACACGAGGAAGATCCCGCCCAAGGGCGCGAGGAGGAGCGAGGTCATATTGACCAGCGGGCTCATCACGCGCTTGTAGAGCAGGACCAGCACCGCGAAGACGAGGAAGAACCCGGCGACGATGGCGACGATCAGGCTACTGATCATTTCCTGCTGCCACTGGTCTTCGCCCACGACATCGCGGATCACGCCCTGCGGCAGGTCCTGAAGGATCGGCAGTTCGTCGATCAGCTTCTGCGCGTCGCCCTTGATGACTCCCTGGCCCAGATCGGCGCCGACCAGAACGCGGCGGTTCTGATTGTAGCGCTGGATCGTCGTCGGCCCCGAACCGAAGCTGATATCGGCCACGCGCGCCAGCGGCACGCTGCCGCCATTGCGGGTCTGCACCGGCAGGTTCTCGATCGTGATCAGCGATTCGCGCGATTGTTCGGGCAGTTTCACACGGATCGGGATCTGGCGATCCGAGAGGGAGAAGCGCGCAGCGTTCTGCTCGATTTCGCCAAGGGTCGCGATGCGGATCGTCTGGCTGATCGCAGCCGTGGTCACGCCCAGTTCGGCGGCGAGGTCGGGACGCGGTTCGATGATCAGTTCGGGCCGGTTGATGTCGGCACTGATGCGCGGCGCGACGAGGAGATCGATCCCCTTCATCTGCTCGACCAGCGTCGCCGCGGTCTCCTCGAGCAGGTCGGGATCGGACCCGGCGAGCATCACCGTGATGTCGCGCCCGCTGCCGAACCCGCCCGATTGCGAGGCGAAGCGGACGCGCGCATCGGGGATCTGCGCCAGCGTCGGCGCGAGATCGCGTTCGAATTCGACCGACTTCTTGTCGCGATCCTCCTTCAGCGTGATGTAGATCGTCGCTTGGCCCTCGCGCACGCGTTCCAGCGCGATTTCGACCTCGGGCTGTTCGTAGAGCAGTTCCGCCACGCGGTCGGAAACCCGCTCGGTCGTCTCCAGCGTGGTGCCGGGCACCATTTCGATCTCGATCCGGCTGTTGTCGCTATCGGTCAGCGGCTGGAACTGGGACGGGGTGATGACGAACAACAGGCCTGTCAGCAGCAGGGCGACGAAGCCCACGCCCAGCATCCATACCCGGTGATCGAAAAGCCGCGCCCAGAGGCGCTTCAGCATGAACTTGCTCCAGGCGAGGAACCCCTCGCCGCTGTCGCTCAGCGATCCCACCGCGCCGCCGATCAGCGCGGTGACGAGCAGGCCGATGAAGAAGGCCAGCGGCACCGCGATCAGCAGCGACAGCATCCCGAACATGAAATTGAGGACCATGTCCCCGCCATCGGCCATGAAGAAGGTCGTGATGACGAAGAAGGCCGCCCCCAGCGCCGCGAGGATCGACAGCGCATAATAGAACGGCCGCGCCGCCACATCACGGTAGGAGGCGCGCATCCGCTTGGACTTGTCGTGGTCGAGCGACCAGTGAAGGACGCGCATATAGCTGTCCATCAGGCGGCCCTCCCCGTGCTCGGCATGGCCGTGCGCCTTGAGGAAATAGGCCGCCAGCATCGGCGTGATCATGCGCGCGACGGCGAGCGACATCAGCACCGCGATGACGACGGTGATGCCGAAATTCTTGAAGAACTGACCCGGAATGCCCGGCATCAGGCCGACGGGGAGGAACACCGCGACGATACAGAAGCTGGTTGCCACCACCGGCAGGCCGATTTCGTCGGCCGCGTCGATACTCGCCTGATAGGCGCTCTTGCCCATGCGCATATGGCGCACGATGTTCTCGATCTCCACGATCGCATCGTCGACCAGCACGCCCGCGACGAGGCCCAGCGCCAGCAGGGAGAGCGTGTTCAAATTGAAGCCCAGCAGATCCATGAACCAGAAGGTCGGGATCGCGGAGAGGGGGATCGCCACGGCGGAAATCGCGGTCGCGCGCCAGTCGCGCAGGAAGAAGAACACCACCACGACCGCCAGGATCGCGCCTTCGATCATCGCCCGCATCGAGCTGGTATATTGTTCTTCGGTGTATTCGACCGTGTTGAACAGGGGGATGAAGCGGATGCCGGGATTCTCCGCCTCGATCGCCGCAATTTCCTCTTCGGCGGCGGCGAAGACGGTGACGTCGGAGGCGCCCTTGGCGCGGCTCATGCCGAAATTGACGACCTCTCGATCGCGCACCTTGCTGATCGAGGTCCGCTCCGAATACCCGTCGCGCACGGTGGCGACATCGGCCAACCGCACCGACGTGCCGTTGCCGAGCTGGATCTGCCGCTGGCTCAGTTCGTAGGCGGTTTCGGTGCTGCCGAGGACGCGCACCGACTGGCGCGTGCCGCCGACCTCGGTCGCGCCGCCTGCCGCATCGATATTGGTCTGGCGCAGGACCTGATTGATCTGGCTCGCCGTGATTCCATAGGCCTGCATCCGGGGCAGATCGAGGATCACCTCGATCTCGCGATCGACGCCGGCGAAACGATTGACCTCGGCCATCCCTTCGACGGAGAGCAGCCGCTTGGCGATCGTATCGTCGATGAACCAGCTCAGCTGTTCGATCGTCATGTCGTCGGCCTCGACGGCGTAGATCGCCAGGAAGCCGCCGGAAATCTCCTGCTTGGAAACGCGCGGCTCCAGGATCCCGTCGGGCAGACTGCCCCGGATCGTGTCGATCGCATTCGCGACCTCGACCGCCGCATCGTTGGGATCGGTGCCGATCTCGAATTCGACGAAGGTGTTGGAATTGCCCTCGCTCGCCGTTGAATTGAGCGATTTGACCCCGTTGATCGAGCGGATGGCCGATTCCACCCGCTGCGTGATCTGGTTTTCGATCTCGGTCGGGGCGGCGCCCGGTTGCGAGATCGAGACGCTTACCGCCGGAAATTCGACGTCGGGATTGTTGACGACGTCCATTTGCGCGAAACTGAGGATCCCCGCGAGCAGCAGCGCGGTGAACGCCACGAGGGGAATCACTGGATTGCGGATCGACCAGGCGGAGATATTGCGGAAATTCATACTGTCTCTCGCTCGGGCTGGTGCGCGCCGGGCATCAGCGGGCCAGCTGCGGACGAACGCTTTCGCCCTCGGTCAGGAAGCCGCCGGCGCGCAGCACAATGCGTTCGCGCCCGGTCAGGCCGCTATCGATGACGATCCCCTGCGGCGTCACCATGCCGGTCTCGACCCGGCGGATCTGCGCGATATTGTCGGAATCGACGACATAGACATAGGCGCCCTCGTCATCCGAGAGGACCGCGCTTTCGGGCAGGACCGGAGCGACGACGGTGCCGCTCTGCAATTCGGCGGTGGCGAAACCGCCGGGACGCAACCCTTCGGCATAGGACATGGCGATGCGCACCGTGCCCTGCCGGTTCTGCGGATCGATCACGGGCGAAACCTGCCAGACCCGGCCGCTGAAGGAGCGGTCCGAGCCAGTCGGCGTCACCGTGGCCGGGGCGCCCGGACCGATGCTGGCAAGCTGGGTTTCGCCCACCGATGCCAGCATTTCCATCTCGCCCCCGCGTGCGAGCACGAACAGCGCCCCCGATCCCGCGCCGACCACCGCGCCGGGTTCGACATTGCGATCCAGCACTAGGCCCGCTGCGGGCGCGACGATGTTCAGCCGGTCGTTGCGGGCCTGCAATTCGCCCACCTGCGCTTCGGCGACGCGCAGCCGCGCCACCGCGCCGTCGCGCGTGGCGGTCAGGCGGTCGACATCGGCTTTCGACACGAAACCGCGCTCCACCAATTGGAGCGCGCGATCGAGATTGGCCTGCGCCAGATTGGCTTCCGAGCGCGCGACCTCGATCTGCGCGCGGCCGCTGCGGACCTGCTGGTTCTGCACCGAACGGTCGATGGTGGCGAGGACCTGCCCCTGGCGCACCCAATCGCCCGCTTCGACCGCGACCGAGACCACCCGGCCCCCTTCGCCGACCACGCCGACCGGCGTTTCGCGCCGCGCGGCGAGCGTGCCCGTGGCGGTGATCGTGCCTTCGACCGTGGTCTGGCCGGGCGCGATCACCGTGACGGTCGGCAATTGCGAATCGCGATCCGCCACCGGCGCGCTGTCCGCGCCGAAGCTGCGCCAGGCGAAAAAGCCCACGATCGCAACCAGGATCAGCAGGCCGATCAGGATCAGCGGGCGCTTGCTCGTCCGGTTGGCGGCGCTATCGTCGACGATCGTCTCGTCGAGCGGCGCGTCGCCTTCGCCTTGATACGGTCGGCTGTCGGAGCCCTTCACGGTGGTTTCGTAATTCATCGGATCGCTCGTCCAGCCTCGCTTCGATGGCGGGTGTGTTATACGGATAGGTCAGCGGTCGCAAGTCTTCGGAACCCCACCGCGCCGCAAGGATAGTGCCTGCCGCCGTACTCCGCGCGCGACGCAAGGGCAATGCGATGCTCGACCGGGGGGCCATCGCCTCCTGCGAACGGCGAGCGGCGCGGGGCACTGAACACATGAAAAAGGGCGGCGGTCCGCGAAGACCGCCGCCCTTCTGTCGAGCCGTATGGCGCGGGTGCGATTACCGCACGCGACCGCGCTGGATCAGATTGACGATCGCGAGCAACACGATCGCGCCGACGATGGCGATGATGAGGCCGGTCAACGAGAATTCCTGCACGCTGCCGCCAACACCCAGCAGCGGGCCTGCAATGGCGTTGCCGATGATCGAGCCGATGCAGCCGACGACGATGTTCCAGAAAATGCCCATCGAGGCATCGCGGTTCATCACCATGCTGGCGAGCCAGCCGGCGACACCGCCGACGATAAGAGCGATAATCCAACCCATAAAATTCCTCCTGTTCTTTCCGCTGTGGCGCGGTGCAATGTCTGAACAGGCCTTAAAACGACGAAAGGTTCCCGAGCGATCGTCCGCCGGGAACTCTTCCTGTCGCCAAATGGCGGAAATCGGTCAGTATTTCAGTTGGCGCTCGTAGAGATCGCGATAATGCTGGATGCGGGTGACGCGAAGGCCTTGCATCCCCGAACGGTCGACGGCGCGCTGCCAGGATGCGAATTCTTCGAGCGTGAGGGCGTAGCGTTCCAGCACCTCGTCGATCGTCAAAAGGCCACCATTGACCGCCGCGACGACCTCGGCCTTGCGCCGCACCACCCAGCGTTTCGTCTTCGGCGAGGGAAGATCCGCCAGCGTAAGCGGCTCGCCGAGCGGGCCGATGACCTGTGCCGGCCGGATATCCTGGTTTTGCATCATGTGTCGTCTCTATCGCCATGCGCCGCGTCGTTTGCGACTGCAACCGGTCTACGCCGGCTGAATTTGCCATGGCTTAAAACATCCTGGTTAATGCCCCGTTTGCCGTTTTCACCGAATTGGTCTTTTTCGGCGGTGCCCCCGCCATCGCCCGGCGCTTCGCCGAGTTGGGCGCTGAAGGCTGTGAAACTGGACGAGTGCGAACGTTTGAGTTCCGCGCGCAATTCGCGAGTCGCTTCCAGCCGCGCGACCAGATCGGTCCAGCGCATGTGGCGCAAAACCGACGATTCGTCGGTTTCGTCCAGTCCCAGATGTTTGATGTGCCCCTCGAACATGACTTCAGCGTATAGGGCCACGTGGTAAACGATCCGTGAAACACGCCAGCTCCAGGATTTCGGGTCCGACATACCCGAACGGGCGACGCGCGGGCGGTTTCGCAAATCGGCGCGGGCGTGTAAGGCCCGATCCGTCATGAACGCCCCCTTCTGTGCCCTGCCGACCGATCCTGCCGATGGCCAAATCGCGCCCCCGCTCTCTCCCGAGCGGGCCGCGGCCCTGTTCGACCTGCCGCGCCCGGCCAGCGAATGCACCATCGTGGTCGCGATGTCGGGCGGAGTCGACTCTTCGGTCGTCGCCGCGCTCGCCGCGGCGAGCGGCGCGCGAGTGATCGGAATCACTTTGCAGCTTTACGATTACGGCGCGGCGACGGGCCGCAAGGGGGCCTGCTGCGCGGGCGACGACATCGCAGATGCGCGCGCCGTGGCGGACCGGCTGGGCATCGCGCATTACGTCCACGACCACGAAAGCGCCTTTCGCGAGGATGTCGTCGAAAGCTTCGCCGACGAATATCTCGCCGGACGCACGCCGGTGCCTTGCATCCGCTGCAATATGGGACCGAAATTCACCGATCTGTTCGCGATGGCGCGCGAGCTGGGCGCGGACTGCCTCGCCACCGGCCATTACGTGCGCCGGGTGATGGGCGAAGCCGGGCCGGAACTGCACCGCGCGCACGATCCGGCGCGCGACCAGTCCTATTTCCTCTATGCGACGACGGAGAGCCAGCTCGCCTATCTCCGCTTCCCGCTTGGCGGCCTGCCGAAATCGGAAGTGCGCGAACTGGCCGAAGCGGCGGGCCTGCGCAACGCGGCCAAGCCCGACAGCCAGGATATCTGCTTCGTGCCCGACGGCGATTACGCCAAGATCGTCAAGAAAATGCGTCCCGAAGGCGGCGTGGCCGGCGCGATCGTCCATGCCGAGACCGGCGAAACCTTGGGCGAGCACCGGGGCGTGGTCCATTACACGGTCGGCCAGCGCCGCGGCCTCGAAATCGGCGGCCAGCTCGAACCGCTCTACGTGGTCGGCATCGATGCAGAGCGCCGCGAGGTCCGTGTCGGCCCCAAGCGCCTGCTCGCGGTCGGCTCGGCCCGGATCGTCGAGACCAATCGCATCGGCCCGCTGCCGTCGGGACAACTGACCGCCAAGGTCCGCAGCCTCGCCAAGCCCGTTCCGGTGACGCTGGACGGTCCGCTGGGCGATGACGCGACGGTCACGATCCGGTTCGCCAATCCCGAATATGGTGTAGCGCCTGGTCAGGCCGCCGTCCTCTATCACGGGACGCGCGTCGTCGGTGGCGGCTGGATCGATTCGACCGAGCCTGCATGAGCCGACGCGGCGCGCCGCGCGGCAAGCCCATGCCGCCGCTCGCACTGGTCCTACTCGCGGCCTTCGTCGCAATCCCGTTCGTCCTCTATTTCGTCCCCGATCGCTGGTGGTACGGCGAGTTCGGCCCGCCGCCGCGCCTGGTCGTAGAAATGACGGCTCCAGGCGTGACGACCGATGCGCCGCCGACCGTCGGAATGCGCCTGGAGCCTTCGGGATATGGCACCGTAACCAACGCACCAAGCGTCGTGGCGGAACGGGACCCTCCCGGCAGTATGCTCGGATTTATCTCGAGCAATACCATCGCTCCCGACGTCGCGCGCTTCTTGCGCGGCGTACCTCGGGAGTGGTGGGAGAGTGTTCCTCAAAAGCGGATTACGGTCTGTACCCTCGAAGGACCGCCATCCTATTCGGGCCGCATCGTGCTGATCGACGGATGCCTGCGCTTCCAGGACGAGGGGTCCGAAAAGCCCGGACCGCTGGTGCTCGGCATTCCCAGCGTCCACCGCGACAGCGCAGGTTATCTTGCCGTGGGGATGCGCAATGGTGGCGATGAGTACGAAATAAGGGTCGGCGAGCCGGAGGGCGTATTTCTGGGGGTCGGCTGCTCGAAGGACCATCCGGTCCAGGCCCCACCCGATGTGGCCCGCGCCTGCGGTGTTGATACGCTGCGCCGCCTGGGAACGATCAAGCGCAAGCCGATCTGTTCGGCGGAAGATCGAGCGCAAATCGAGCGATATCGAAGGGAAAGCGGCTTGACCGCGGACCAGAATGAAGCCGCAAAACGTGCCTGCCGGGAAGCCGGAACGCCCGAACGCCTTTGTCCTCCGCCTATGCCGCCCATACCTCCGCCGCCGAACCTGTCAGACTGCCGCCTCGAACCGCCTCAATCCTCCCAGGGGTCGAGCACGCAGCCATAGCCCTGCTTGTATCGCGCGGTCGCGCTGGCCAACAGCGGGACGCTGGCGGTGACGCTGCGCGTCTCTTCGTCCTCGCTCAGCGAGACCATCTCCATCCCCGCGATCAGGTCCTTCCCGCAATCCTCCAGACTGCGCCCCGCGACCTGGCGGCACGAGCAGGCGACGCGCGCGGCATAGGCGGTTCCCGCTTCGGCATCGCCGCTGAAATTGTCGCGCGCATACCACCATCCGAGCGCCAGCAGCACGACCGCCGCCACCACGATCCAGGGCCAGGCGCGGCGTTTCTGGGTGCTGGCGCGTGAAGGGGAATTAGGCGTTGCCAAGCGGGAAATCTCCGTGCGAGTGACGCCGCATGTTCTCGCGGCCCCGCCCCCTTATCGCCTCCATCATGCTCGCCACAACCCTTGCCACAGGCCTCGCCGGATGCGGCGATGCGGAGCCGGTGGGCGAACCGCCGCTGAGCGAGGAAGCGCTTGGCGCGGTTACGGAAAATCCCGGCGCGCCGACTCGCCAGCTTGCCCGGCAGGTGGACGATCTGTTCACGATGGAGGGGCTGGGCGAGACCCGAGCGGTCGTCCTCATGCATGGCGGCACGATCGCGGCGGAACGCTATGCGCCGGGTTACGACAAGGACACCCGCTTCGTCAGCTGGTCGATGGCGAAGACGATTACGGCGGTGATGATAGGGATGCTGGTAGCCGACGGGCGGCTGAGGCTCGACGAGCCTGCCCCGGTTCCAGGCTGGCAGCGCCCCGGCGATCCGCGCAGCGAGATAACCTTGCGCCACCTGTTGCAGATGCGATCCGGGCTCGACCACACCGAAGCGGGGCCGGTGCCCACCGAATCGAGCGAGGTCAGGATGCTGTTCCTCGACGGGCGCGACGACATGGCGCGCTGGGCGGAAGAGCAGCCGCTGGAGGCCGAACCCGGATCGAAATTCGAATATTCGAGCAACACCACCGTCATCCTCGCCGATATCGCCGCACGGGCGCTGACCGACAGCGAGGATCCCGACATCCGCCGCCGCGCCGTCGCCACCTATCTCCAGGCGCGGCTGTTCGAGCCGCTGGCGATGACCTCGATCGTGCCCGAATTCGACGCGGCGGGCACGCTGATCGGCGGCAGCCTGATGCACGCGACGGCGCGCGACTATGCCCGGTTCGGCGATTTCCTGCGCAATAAGGGCTCATATCGCGGCACCCAATTGGTCCCGCGCGCCTGGGTCGAGAAGATGGTGACGCCGAGCCCCGAAAGTCCGCAATACGGCTTTCAGACCTGGCTCAACCGCCCGGTGAAGGGGATGACCGGGGCCGAACACCCGCTCTTCCCCGATCGCGCGCCGCATTCGCTGTTCGCGATGATCGGCCATATGGGCCAATATGTGCTGATATCGCCGAGCAAGAAGCTGACCATGGTGCGGCTCGGCCATTCCGATGCGCCGCAGCGCGAGGCGATGCTGCAACAGGCCGCCGACGTGATCGAGCTGTATCCCGAAAGCTGAACCTTATTCCTGCGGCAGCAGGAACGTTCCTTCGACGACGGTCACGCACTGCCCGCCCAGAATGGCGCGGTCGCCCTCGCGGCGGCAGGTCGCATCGCCGCCCCGGTGCGAGGCCTGATGCGCCGTGAAGCTGTCGCGCCCCAGCCGCTCGGTCCAGAAATGGGTGAGACAGGCATGGGCGGAGCCGGTGAAACTGTCCTCGTCCACGCCGCCGCCTGGCACGAAGACGCGGCTGACCACATCCGTGCGCGCACCGGGCGCGGTGCAGATGAACTGGTCGTCCCCGAGCTTGCCAAGGCCACGTAGGTCGGGATCGAGCGCACGGACCTGCTCTTCGCTGTCGAACAGATAGACGCCGTAGCGCTCGGGGCTCAGCCAGATCTCACGAGGCTCCGCCCCCAGCAGCGCGACCGCTTCGGGCCAGCTATCGGGCGCAGTCTCGATGAGGGGCAGTCCAAGCTCATATCCCGCCTCGCTGCGCGCCACCTCCAGCAGGCCGGCGCGCCGGGTGCGGAAGGTGACCCGATCCCCCCCATCCCGCTCCAGCAGCACATGGCCGCTCGCCAGCGTGGCGTGGCCGCACAGGCGGATCTCCATCGTCGGCGTGAACCAGCGCAGTTCCCAGTCCGCCTCGCCCGTCTCGTCCTTCACGAGGAAGGCGGTCTCGGCGAAATTGTTCTCTTCCGCGATCGCCAGCAGAGTCGCTTCGTCCAGCCATGCGTCCAGCGGCATCACCGCCGCCTGATTGCCCGCGAACGGGCGATCGGCAAAGGCATCGACATGCCAATAGGGCAGGCGGATCATAGGCGCTTCTCCAGTTTCTCGAATTCGTTGGCTTCGACGAGCGTGTTGCCGGGATCGTCGATCTGGCCGCGCGGATCGATATGAACGAACAGTTCGAGGCCGGGAAACGCCTGTTCGAGATCGTTTTCCACGCGTTCCAGCACGTCATGGGCCTCGCGCACGGTCAGGTCCGGGTCCATCTCGATATGGAATTGCGCGATGTCGACATCGCCGCTGGTACGGGTGCGCAAATCGTGAAGCCGGGACAGTTCGTCATGGCACGCGACCACCTCGATCAGGCGCCGCCGCTTGTCCTCGGGCCATTCGGCGTCCATCAGATGCTCGATCGCCTCGCTGCCCGCGCGCCAGGCGCTGCGCACCAGCCAGACCGCGATCAGCAGGCCGAACACGGGATCGGCGCCGCTCAGGCCCAGCACGGTGTCAAGCACGAGGGCCGCAATCACGGCGAGATTCAGTAGCAGGTCGGACTGATAATGCGCGAAATCGGCGCGGATCGCGACCGACCGCGTGCGCGAGATCACGTATCGCTGCCAGGCGAGCAGACCGAACGTGGCCAGAATCGCGATGACCGAAACCGCGATGCCTTCGCCCGCCGCCTCGACCTCCTGTCCGCCGAGCAGATGTTCGCCCGCTCTCAGCGCGATTCCCGCCGCCGAGACAGTGATCAGCATCACCTGGACCATCGCAGCGACCGCTTCCGCCTTGCCGTGGCCGAAACGGTGATTGTGGTCGGCGGGCTTGCTGGCGAACCAGACGGCAAACAGCGTGATCCCGCTGGCAAGGAGGTCGAGCGTCGAGTCGGCGAGGCTTCCCAGCATCGCGGTGGATCCCGTCCGCCAGCTCGCCCACGCCTTGAGCGCAACCAGAAGCAGCGCCACCGTGATAGAGGCGGCGGCGGCGCTGCGCGTCAAAAGCGCGCGATCGGGCGGGGTGTTCTGCCTCACGGATAGAGCAGCGTGTCGGCCCAGTCCGCATCCGGTCCCGCACGCTCGAACACGCGGCGGTCATGGAGACGGTTGGGACGGTCGAGCCAGAATTCGATCCGGCGCGGGCTCAGGCGAAAACCGGTCCACTGCGCGGGACGCGGCACATCGCCTTCGGGATAAAGGCGCGCCAGTTCCTCGATCCGGTCGAGATAGGTCTGGCGATCGGGCAGAGGGCGCGACTGGTCGCTCGCCGCCGAACCGATCTGCGAATCGTGCGGGCGCGAATGGAAATAGGCGTCGGCCTCCCCAGCGCTGACCTCGCTCAGCGGCCCTTCGATGCGGATCTGGCGGCGCAGGCTCTTCCAGTGAAACAGCAGCGCGGCCTGCATATTGGCGCGGATTTCCTGGCCCTTGCGGCTCTCGGCATTGGTGTAGAAGGTGAACCCGTCGCTTGAGCGATCCTTCAGCAGGACCATCCGCACCGACGGCGCGCCATCGGGCGTCGCGGTCGCCAAAGCCATCGCGTTGGGATCGTTGGGCTCGAATTTCTGCGCTTCTTCGAACCACGCCTCGAACAGGGCGAAGGGATCGGTCTGCGCAATGGCGCTGCGGGCCTGTTCCATCGCTCGATCCTCCTGCTGCGATGCCCGCGCCCTAGCGTCACCTGCCGCGCCTGAAAAGCCGCCCCGGAAAAGCGGTGCGCGCTTGCCCTTGGGCGCCGCCCCACCTAGCTGACACAGCATGGCCGATCCCTATTCCACCCTCGGTGTCGCGCGCACCGCCTCCGAAGCGGAGATCAAGAGCGCCTATCGCAAGCTTGCCAAGGAGCTGCATCCCGACCGCAACAAGGACAATCCCAAGGCAGCGGAGCGGTTTTCCGAAGTCACCAATGCCTATGATCTCCTGTCCGACAAGGACAAGCGCGCCCGCTTCGACCGGGGCGAGATCGATGCGGACGGCAATCCGGCGAACCCGTTTGCAGGTATGGGCGGAGGAGGGGGCCGCGGCGGCTTCAACCCGAATGCGGGCGGCGGCTTTCGCGCGCAGGACTTCCAGGGTTTCGGCGGCGGCGAGGAAGTCGATCTCGGCGATATCTTCGACGGATTGTTCGGTGGCGGTCGCCAGAGAGGCAATCCCAATATGGGTGGGGGAAACGCTTTCGGGCAGGGGCGCCGCGCCCCGCCCCCGCAGAAGGGCGCCGACATCGCCTATCGCCTGCGCGTTCCCTTCGTCGATGCCGCGACCTTGAAGCAGCAGCGCATCACTTTATCCGATGGCAAGACGATCGACCTGAAACTGCCGAAGGGCGTCGAGAGCGGCACGCAGATGCGCCTCAAGGGCAAGGGGCAGCAAGGGCCCGGCGGCGCGGGCGACGGGTTGGTCACTATCGATATCGAGAGCCATCCGCTCTACCGCCGTGACGGCGACGATGTCCGGTTCGACCTGCCGATCACGCTCGACGAGGCGGTGAACGGCGGCAAGGTGCGCGTCCCCACGGTCGACGGCCCGGTAATGATGACGATCAAGCCCGGCACCAGCGGCGGGACCAAGCTGCGATTGAAGGGCAAGGGCTTCACGACCAAATCCGGCGCGCGCGGCGATCAGTTGGTGACGCTCGAAATCCAGCTGCCCGACGATCTCGGCGAGCTCGCCAAACGGCTCGACGGGTGGAAGGACGAGGGCGATCCGCGGGCCGGCCTCGGGGCGTAAATCTTGCCTCCCGCCAAACTTCCGCCCCCCGAGCACCGCGAGGTTCGTTCCCTCTCGCCGGAAGCGCGGCGCAAATATGCCGAAAAATTGCAGGAGCGCGTGGTCGACAGGATCGGTCCGGGCACCCGCGCCTGGGCGGTGACGAAGCGCGCGGCGATCGGCACCTTCAACGATGGCTTCATCCATGCGGGCAATCTCGCCTATCTGGCGATGTTCTCGATCTTCCCCTTCTTCATTCTCGGCTCGGCCCTGTTCTCGCTGATCGGCGAGGAAAGCGAGCGCGCGGCGAGCATCAACGCCGTCCTCTACGCCCTTCCCCCGGTCGTCGGGAACGTGATCGAGCCGGTCGCGCGCGACGTGATCGAGGCGCGCAGCGGTTGGCTTTTATGGCTGGGCGCGCTCGTCGCGCTGTGGACGGTCGGCAGCCTGATCGAGACGATCCGCGACATATTGCGCCGGGCCTATGGCACCGAACTGACGCACGCGTTCTGGAAATACCGCCTGTTTTCGAGCGGGGTCATTCTCGGCGCAGTCTTGCTCCTAATGCTGTCGCTGATCGCGCAATTCGTCATCGGCGCGGCGCAGCAGGTGATCGACGCCTATTTCCCAGACCTCGTCGATTGGGTTCAGGCGCTGCGCCTGTCGCGCATAGTGCCCGCCTTCGGCCTGTTCGGATCGCTCTATCTCATTTTCTACACGCTGACGCCCGCCCGCTATCGCTCGCGCCGCTATCCCAAATGGCCCGGCGTGCTGTTCACCACGCTGTGGTGGGTGGCGGTGACGACCTTGCTGCCGATGGTGCTGCGCAGCTTCTTCACTTACAATCTGACCTATGGGAGCCTGGCCGGAATCATGGTCGCGCTATTCTTCTTCTGGCTGGTCGGGCTCGGAGTGGTTATCGGGGCCGAACTGAACGCGGCCCTGGCCGAAACGCCCGAGGAGGAGATCAATTTCCTTGGGCACAACGACGATGATCGCCGCAGCGCGCTCGAACGCGAAATGGCGAACGAACGCGAACTGGAGAAGGACGAAGCATGAGCGGATTGATGGCCGGAAAACGCGGGCTGATCATGGGCCTCGCCAACGACAAGTCGCTGGCATGGGGTATCGCCAAGGAACTGGCCGATCAGGGCGCGGAAATGGCCTTCTCCTATCAGGGCGAAGCGCTCAAGAAGCGCGTCGAGCCCCTCGCCGCCCAGCTCGGCAGCGATTTCGTCTTCGAATGCGACGTCGCGGACATGGAAGCGCTCGACCGGGCGTTCGACACGCTGAAACAGCGTTGGGAGACGATCGATTTCGTCGTCCACGCGATCGGCTTTTCCGACAAGACCGAGCTGCGCGGCAAATATGTCGACACCAGCCTCGACAATTTCCTGATGACGATGAACATCTCGGCCTATTCACTGGTCGCGGTGGCAAAGCGCGCTTCGGAGATGATGCCGGACGGTGGCTCGATCCTGACGCTGACCTATTACGGCGCCGAAAAGGTCATCCCGCATTACAACGTCATGGGCGTCGCCAAGGCCGCACTGGAAACCAGTGTGCAGTATCTCGCCAACGATCTCGGCCCGCAGAACATCCGCGTCAATGCGATCAGCGCCGGCCCCATCAAGACTCTCGCCGCCAGCGGGATCGGCGATTTCCGCTACATCCTCAAATGGAACGAGCTGAACTCGCCCCTGCGCCGCAATGTGACGATCGAAGATGTCGGCGGCGCCGGCCTCTATCTCCTCTCGCGCCTGTCATCGGGCGTGACGGGCGAAACACACCACGTCGATGCGGGCTATCACGTGGTGGGCATGAAACAGGAAGATGCGCCGGATATCGGGTTGGTTTGACTGGCGCGGGCGCGCGGGATCGATTGACAGCGTCACACGGCCCGCTTAGGCGCCTTCGCCATCCATCTACCATAGGTACCGGCTCTTCGAAGTTCGGTGAGATAGTGTGAAGCCCTTTTCCAAATTTAAGCGTATTCCCGACCTCGAATTCTGGGTCGCCGCATGCTTTTTGGTTCTCGTCTTTCTTCTTGGCGGGGGATCGCGCGCCGACGTCCTGTCTTTGATTATACTGCGCCCGCTGGCGGCAGGAGCGATGCTTTACGGCTTGCTGACGCTGACACGCGAAGAAGCGCGGCCGCATCGCATCCTGTTCCATTTCCTTCTGCTTACGGCCTTGCTCCTGCTCCTGCATCTTGTGCCGTTGCCGTATGCGCTGTGGTCTCGATTGCCGGGACACGAACTTCTCGTTCAGATCGGACAAGCGGCCGAACTCGGTCCTGTCTGGCGGCCTCTCACTCTCAATCCGCCCGGAGGATGGAACGCTTTCCTGTCGCTCGTAATACCATTCGCGGCGCTCTTGCTTGCAGTGAGGCTGTCGAATGCGGCGCATTTGCGACTGATCCTTTGGATCGTGACGATCGGCTTTGTCAGCATCCTGCTCGGCATCCTGCAATTGCAAGGCCCGCCGAACGGTCCTTTGTATCTCTATCGGATCACGAATGACGGTACGCTGGTGGGCCTTTTCTCCAATCGCAACCATCACGCGATGTTCCTGGCGACGCTCTTTCCGATGTTCGCCTATCTCGCCAGCCGCGATACCAAGAACAGACGGACCAGCACATTTCAGAAAGCTATGGCAGCCACCGGAGCGCTTTTCGTCCTGGCCGCTCTGGCCGTGAACGGATCGCGCGGCGGGTTCGTGCTCGGCCTGGTCGGCCTCTCCATAGCGATTCTGCTGTTTCGCGGCCCTGCCGTGCTCGGCCGCCTGCATGACGACAAGCGCAAGGCGCGTGCGAGCGTGCCTTTCCTCTGGAAAGCGGGCGCGGCCGGCCTTCTCATTCTGGTGGGGCTCGCCATGTTCACCATTCCGACCTCGGGAACGCTGGACCGCATCCTGCAAACAGACGCCGGGGATGAAAGTCGCTTGCTGATCTGGAACATCGTCCCGGAAATGGCGTGGCAATACTTCCCGTTCGGAAGTGGTGCGGGATCCTTCGTCGAGGCATTCAAGATCGCCGAACCGATGGACGATCTCGGTTTCAGATACGTCAACCACGCCCATAACGACTGGCTCGAGGTCTTCCTAACGTTTGGTTTTCCAGGCCTGCTTCTGCTCTCCGGCGCCGTGGCCTGCTGGCTTGTGGGCGTGCGGGGAATTTTTGCGCAGCGAGGACAACGAAGCGACGCGATAACACTCGGTTATCTTGGAATCGCGACGACGGGACTGCTTGCGCTGGGCAGTGTGGTCGACTACCCGTTGCGAACGCCCTCGCTCGCCTGCCTGTTCGTTTTCGCAAGTGTCTGGATGGCACGGGGATATTCGGGATCACGAATCCTACTGGGAAAAGTCAGCCGATGAAACTTGGCACAATGATTCTGGCCCGCTGGAAACCAGTTGCGGCCATAGCCTTCGCTGCGGGACTCTCCGGCTGTGCGACAACGCCGCCGTTCGGCGGTGCCCCCGGGCTGGCCGTCGAGGCTGGAACCGAGCTGCCCGTGCCCGGACGCGTCGATGCCATCGGAGACTATCGGCCTTATCTGGTCGGCCCGTTCGATCGACTGACGATCGGTGTCTTCGGAATCGACGATCTGGCCGAACGCGAAGTGCAGGTGGATTCGAGCGGGCGGGTTTCCTTCCCCCTGGCCGGATCGATCGAAGCGGCGGGCATGACGCTTTCGGAAATCGAAGCCGTGCTTTCCGAGCGCCTCTCGGCCGCTTACGTGCGCGACCCGCAGGTGACGGTCAATCTGAAGGAAACGATCAATCGGGTCGTAACCGTCGACGGGCAGGTCGCGAAACCCGGCTCGTTCCCCGTGGTCGGCAAGATGTCCTTGCTCCGGGCGGTTGCGCTTGCGGGCAGTACGACAGAGTTTGCGAAGCTGGAAGACGTCGTGGTCTTCCGCGAGGTCGCCGGCCAGCGCTACGCCGGCATCTACAATCTCGAAGCGATCCGGCGGGGCAATTACCCCGACCCGGAAATATTCGCAAACGACGTGATCGTCGTCGGAGATTCGCCTCAGCGCCGCATGTTCCGTGACTTCCTGCAACTTGCCCCTCTCTTGAGCTCGCCGCTCATCCTCCTGCTGCAAAACAGCTAAACCGAGACAGTTACGATTATGGACAGGTCCATGGAGCCCGTCGCGGACGAGCAGTTCGAATCCGAGACCGAGAACGCTTCGGTGTTTTCCGGTGCGCCGCCTTTCGTCCTGCAACTGTGGAACACCGCCCAGCGCTGGAAATGGGTGCTTTTGGGTATCGTCGTCGCGTCCCTGGTCGCGAGCCTTATCCTCACTCTGCTCGCGACCCCGCTCTACACCGCCGAAGCGCGGATCGAAATTAGCCGGACGCTGAAGAACGTCACGCAGGTCGAAGGATTGGAACCGGAAGTCGCGGGGCAAGACCAGGAATTCTTCCAGACGCAATATTCCCTTCTGGAAGCGCGTTCTCTGGCAGAGCGCGTCGCGCGGGTGCTGCGCCTGGCCGATGACGAGCGCTTCATCGCCTCCCACGGATTGGCCGACGAATCCATCGCGGGTTCGGCAGATGGGCCGGACGTACGCGAAATGGTCGAATTGCAACAACGCCGCGCCGTCGATCTTCTTTTGGAAAACCTTCAGGTGGTTCCGGTGCGCGGTTCGGCCCTGGTCGATGTAGGCTATACCAGCGCGGATCCCGTCCTGTCAGCCGAGATCGCCAATGCCTGGGTCGAACAATTCCGGGCCGCCAGCGCCGACCGCCGTTTCGCATCCACGGCCGATGCGCGCACCTTCCTTGAAAACCGCCTCGAAGAGCTTCGCCAGCGATTGGAGGAATCCGAACGTCAGGCAGCCAATTACGCGGCCGAGCGCGGTATCGTGACCTTGAGCATCTCGCGCGATGCGGACGGGAATACGACGTCTGCCCGCACGCTGGTCTCTGCCGAGCTGGAGCAGCTGAACGAAGCTCTCAACCGGGCGCGGGACGAGCGTATCCAGGCTGCCAGCCAGGCTCGCATTTCCGACTCCACCGCGGAAGCCCTGCGCAATCCGACTCTCCTCAACCTGCGTGAGCGGCGTGCGATCATCGCCGCCGACATCAGCCGCCTGAGCGTTCAGTTCGAGCCCGGCTACCCGGAAATCCGGGCGCTCCAGAACCAGCTCGATGCGATCGATTCGAGCATCGCGCGCGAAGAGGCGCGCGTGCGCCAGTCGCGGTCCGGCAATTATCAGGCTGCCGTCTCTCGCGAACAGGAGCTGGAACAGCAGGTCAACGCGCTGCGCGGAGAACTGTCGGACCAGGAGCGCGACAGCATTCAGTATAACATCTACAAGCGCGAAGCCGATACGAACCGGCAGCTCTATGAAGCGCTGCTTCAGCGTTACAAGGAAATCGGCGTCGCCGGCGTCGAAGCGAGCAATATCTCGATCATCGACCGTGCGCGCATCCCGCAGCGGCCGTCCTCGCCCAGCCTCCCGATCAACCTCGCGCTGGCGCTTTTGCTCGGCCTTGGTCTCGCGGCCGTCGCAGCCATCATCCTCGAACAGATGGACGAGGGCCTGCGCGAACCCAGCAAGGTGGAACCGGCGCTGGGTATTCCGCTTCTCGGCAGCGTGCCTGAAACGGATCCCGATCTGGCTTACCATCAGGTCGAGGACGTCAAGTCCGAGATCAGCGAAGCCTTCCTGTCCATCCGAACGAACCTGGCCTTCGCCTCGTCTCACGGCCTTCCGCGGTCGATGATGGTCACAAGCTCCCGACCAGCCGAGGGCAAGACGACGACGAGCTACGCTTTGGCATCCGTATTGGGAAGGGCCGGCAAGAAGGTGCTCCTGATCGACGCCGATATGCGCTCGCCCTCGATCGCGGACCTCGTCGAAATCCCGAACGACACGGGATTCGCCAATTATCTGGCGGGCGATGACGACTGGCGCGGCCTTACCGCCTCCGTGGCGCGATTGCCGATCCACGTCATGCCGTCAGGGCCGACGCCGCCCAATGCCGCCGAACTTCTCAGTTCCGAGCGTCTACCGGTCCTTATCGCCCAGCTCTCGGAAGAATACGATCACATCGTTATCGATGCGCCGCCCTTGCTCGGGCTGGCCGATGCGCCTTTGATCTCACGTTCCGTCGAAGGGTCCATCATGGTGATCGAAGCCGGAGGCGTCGCGCTTCGCGGGCTCAAATCCGCCATTTCTCGCCTCCGCAATGTCCGGGCAAAGATCCTCGGTGCAGTGCTGACGAAGCTCGACCAGCGCCAGGCCGGCTACGGGTATGGATACGGGTACGGCTACGGATACGGTTCGTCGGCGGACGAAGACGTCCGCGCGGATCGGTAAGGCTGCGCCGGAAAAATGTCGATGGAGCTTGTCGCCAATCGCCGGTCATTCCGGCTCAGCGTAATTGCCGTTGCTTTGGTGCTCATGTTCGCCAGCGCATGGCATGCGACCGTCATGTCCTTCCGCAGCCTCCGACCGCAAATCGCCGTCATGCTGAAGGCAGACGAACCGATCGCCGCGCCGAAGATGGCAGCCGTGGTCGCTAGCAGGGCGCTGGAAAACAAGCTCGGCGCTCCGGAAATAGTTGAGCCGCTACGCAACTCCCTTCGCGTAATGGCGCTCAACCCCGGAGCTCTCCGCCTACTTGCGATATCGAAAACCGGCACGTTGGAGAGCGATCCCGATTTCGCCCTCGTGGAACTGTCCAACGAAGTCTCTCGCCGAGATCTGGGAACGCAAGCCCTGCTCATTCGCAAGGGCGTCGAAAGCAATGACCTAGGACTGGTTTTGCGCTCCTACGATACGGCGCTCAGGACCAGCGAGAGATCGTGGGATCTGTTCTTTCCCAATCTTGCCCGCGCCATCGAGATCCCCGGTATCGAGCCGGATTTTCGCGAGATCATGGCCGACAATCCGCCATGGCTAGACGACTTCCTTCTCTTCGCGATGGAGAGGACCGAGGACCCCCGCATCCTCTATCAGTACATAATCCGGTCCGAAAACGTCCGCCAATTCGCCAGGCGTGACGAAATCTACAACGGGCTGACATCGCGGCTGGTGAGCGCGGGGCTGCTGGACCTGGCGCGCAACGTCTTCATCCGCTTCGATCTCGGCGATCCCGAAATTCTCGTGTCGCCCGAGCTTCGGGCCGATTGGCTGGATAGGCGCGGCAACATCATGCTCTGGCAATTCGCCGAGGTCGACGGTTACGGCGCTCAGCCTCTGGGGGGCACGGTGATGTCGATCTACGCCAACCCCGGAAGAGCCGGCAGGGCCGCGTCCAAGATCCTCTTCCTCGATCCGGGCCGCTATGTGTTCTCGGCGAAAGTGCAAGGCGGCGCGTCCGAGCTTCTCGATGCCACCGAATGGACACTCGGCTGCCTTGGCGGCCAAAGCGAGACCGGGCAATCGCTTCCTTTCACGCAAAGCCGCACCACACAGGGTGGTGAGACGGGACTGCGCTTGTCCTTCGCCGTGCCCGCGAACTGCCAAGCCGTCCTGCTGGCCCTTGACGTCGACGGTGGGGACAGCCAACTCTCGAACGACCTTCTGCTCGGTGATCTGCGATTATCGAAAGCGCTCTGAACCTCAGTTCTGCCAACCAGCGGGCGGCTTCACGATCTCTCAAGCTTCAGCATAAGACGACACCCATGAACGCTCCCGCCGCTATGTCGCCCACTCTGCCGCCCATCTCCGAACCCCGGATCGCCGTCATCGGCCTGGGTTATGTGGGCTTGCCCCTTGCGGTCGAATTCGCATGTTCCATGGATGTCGTGGGTTTCGACATCTCGCCGCGCCGCGTCGAACAATTGACCGCCGGCATCGATACGACCCTGGAATTGACGGAGGCCGAACTGACGGCGGTTCAGCCGCGCCTGTCGTTCACCTGCGATATCGAGGCGTTGAAGGATTGCCGCACCTTCATCGTGACCGTGCCGACCCCCCTCGACGATCAGAGACGCCCGGATCTGTCCCCGCTGACTTCTGCCTCCAAAGCCGTGGGCTCGGTGTTGAAGCGCGGCGACGTCGTCATCTACGAATCGACCGTCTATCCAGGCGCGACCGAAGAGCATTGCGTACCGATCCTCGAGCAGACATCCGGCCTGGCGTTCAACCGCGATTTCAGCGCGGGCTATTCGCCCGAACGCATCAATCCCGGCGATCGCGCCCGACGGCTTCCGGACATTCTAAAAATCACCTCCGGATCGAATGAAGGGGCGGCCGAATTCGTCGATGACCTTTACGCCTCGATCATTCGTGCCGGCACCCATCGCGCATCCTCAATTCGCGTAGCCGAAGCCGCGAAGGTCATCGAAAACACGCAGCGCGACCTCAACATCGCGCTGATCAACGAGCTGGCGATGATCTTCAATCGCCTCGGCATCGACACCGAAGAAGTGTTGAAGGCCGCAGAGACGAAGTGGAACTTCCTCGCCTTCCGCCCCGGCCTGGTCGGTGGACACTGCATCGGCGTCGATCCGTATTATCTGACCTACAAGGCGGAAGCGATCGGCTGCCGCCCCGAAATAATCCTCGCCGGTCGCCGGACCAACGATGGCATGGCCGCCTATGCCGCCCAGCAACTCGTCAAGGCACTCATAGACCGCGACATCCGCGTCAAGGGAGCCAACGTGCTGGTTCTAGGGGTGACGTTCAAGGAGAACTGCCCCGATCTGCGCAATACGAAGGTGGCTGATCTCGTGGGTGAAATGCGGGAATTCGGCCTGGACGTCGATGTCTACGATCCCGTTGCCTCGGACGAAACCTGCCGCGAGGAATATGGCTTCGGGCTTGTGAGCGAACTCGAACTGGGCCGCTATGACGGAATCGTCCTGGCCGTGGCACACGAAGAATTTCGTGCGATGGGCGTGGACGCCGTCCGCGCTTTTGGTGCGGACAATCATGTCCTTTATGATCTCAAACATCTGTTCGCGGCGGACGAAAGCGATCTCCGGCTGTGATGGGAACCGTATCGAGCGTTAGTCATGACTGAGAATTCCGAACAGATCGCCGTGATCGGCCTCGGTTATATCGGCCTTCCGACCGCAGCCATGCTGGCGTCGCGCGGCGCTCGCGTCCTCGGCGTCGACGTCAAGGAAGACGTCGTGGCGACAGTCAATCGCGGCGAGATCCACATCGTCGAGCCGGGGCTTGCCGAAGTGGTTTCGCAGACGGTGAGCAGCGGCGCCCTGCGCGCGTCAACCGCCCCGGAGGCATCGCAGGCGTTTCTCATCGCCGTGCCGACGCCCTTCAAGGGGCCGGATCACGAACCCGATCTGCGATTCGTCGAACAGGCGGCGCGTTCGATCGCCAAGGTGCTCAAGACGGGCGATATCGTGATCCTGGAATCCACCTCTCCCGTGGGCGCGACGGAACAGATGGCCGGTTGGCTGGCCGAGGAACGGCCCGACCTCAGTTTCCCTCAAGATGCCGACGATGACGCCGATATCAACATAGCCTACTGCCCCGAACGCGTCTTGCCCGGCAAGGTGATGCAGGAGTTGATCGAGAACGACCGCGTGATTGGCGGCATGACGGCGCGATGTTCCGAACGTGCCGCCCGCTTGTATGGCCGGTTCGTGACGGGCACGTGCATTCGCGCAAGCAGTCCGCGGGTGGCGGAAATGTGCAAGCTTACGGAAAACAGCTTTCGCGACGTCAACATCGCTTTCGCCAACGAACTGTCGATCATCTGCGACAGACTGGGCATCGATGTCTGGGAACTGATCGAACTGGCCAATCGCCACCCCCGCGTGAACGTGCTCCAGCCCGGGCCGGGCGTGGGCGGGCACTGTATCGCCTGCGACCCCTGGTTCATCGTATCGTCAGCACCTGAAGAAGCGCGGTTGATCAGGACCGCGCGCAACGTCAACGACGACAAGCCCGGCTGGGTCATGCGAAAGGTCGAGGAGGCGCTACGCGGCCTGAGCGAACAGACCGGGCAGCCGCAAGAGAACCTGACGCTCGCGTGTTATGGTTTGGCTTTCAAACCGGATATCGACGATCTGAGAGATAGCCCTTCGCTCGCAATCGCGCGACAATTGGCGGGCTCGCACACCGGCACGGTCAAGCTCATCGAACCCAATATCGAAGAGCTGCCCTCCGGACTGGAAGGGGCCAGTCTCACCGATACCGAAGATGCGGCCGAGGCCGACCTCCATCTCCTGCTGGTCGATCACCGCGAGTTTAAGGCAATGCCGTGTCCGCGGGGGCACGTTCTCGATATGCGTGGCATCTGGCGCCAGACCTGCGAATAGGCGGGTATCATGTGCGGCATATTCGGTATCGTAGATCTGAAGGAAGGCGGTGGCTTCGCTGAAGATCGGTTCACGCAGGCGCTCCACACCATGGAGCATCGCGGGCCGAATGCCTGGGGCGTGAAACGCTACGGTTCGCGAGCGATCCTGGGCCATCGCCGCCTAGCGATCATCGATCTTTCGCGCGACAACGATCAGCCCTTCGAATACGCGGATCGATACAGCCTCGTCTTCAACGGCGAGATCTACAATTACCTGGAGCTGCGCGAAGAACTACTCGCTTTAGGCGCGCAGTTCCGAACCGAAGGCGACACGGAAGTCGTGCTCGCCGCCTTTCATTATTGGGGGCGGGACTGCGTCACGCGGTTCAACGGGATGTGGGCCTTTGCGATCCTGGACCGCACGGACGGTTCGGTCTTCTGCTCGCGCGACCGATTTGGCGTCAAACCTTTCAATTACGCCGTCCACGATGGTCAGCTGATCTTCGCATCCGAGATCAAGGCCATCGTAAGTTATCGTCCCGAGCTTATCGAGCCTGACCTGACCGCGATCGCCAATTTCGTGCGCACATCCGTTGGGGCGCAGCACGAACGCACCTGGTTCGAAAAGGTGCGTCGTCTCCCCCAGGGGTGTAACCTCGTCGTGCGCGGGGCAGAGATTTCAGTCGAGCGATACTGGGACTATCCCGACGCGCCGAAGCAGGCGCCCGGTTTCGAAGTCGCGAAAGCGGAGTATGCGCGGCTCTTCGAAGACGCCGTGCGAATCCGTATGCGCAGCGACGTTCCCCTTGGGCTGACGCTGTCCTCGGGCCTCGATTCCTCGACGATCGCCTGTCAGATGCATGCGCTCCACGATCGCCGGTACTACGCATACACGGCTCGGTTTCGACCGGAGGACGATCTCAGGCTCGATACGAATATCTACGCAGGCGGCGCGGCGGTCATCGACGAATCCGTGTCGGCCGTGCGCCTGGCTGGCGAGGCCAATCTCGAATCACGGGTCGTCGACACCGATTACGGAGATTTCGTCTCGCGCGTGGCGGAAATCGTCTGGCACATGGACAGCGGCAACAGCTCACCCGCCGTCTTGCCGCTGATGCAACTGCTCGAAGAGGCCACCGACGAGTTGACCGTGATCCTCGAAGGCCAAGGCGCGGACGAGCTTATGGGCGGCTATATCATGACCGTCTTCTGGGCGAGCGTGGGCGATCAGCTTCGCAAGGGTCGCCTGCTTAGCGCGTGGCGCGCGATCCGCGAATTTTCCCGGACCTTCACGCTGGGCTTCAGCCTTTTGATGATGGTGCGGCTGGCAGCCAACCGCTTCCCGTTCCTGTCGCGCCTTAACGAACGTCGATCGGGTGTTCGCGCGGCTCTCAGCCCCCATTTGCGCGATGCCCCCCATATGCCGGATTATGCGCCCTATGCAGACCGGCCGGAACGAGGGTTTCTGAGGCGCGCCCTGCGACGGCAGCACGCCGGAGGGCTGGTAAACCTGCTCCATTACGGCGACGCGGTTTCCATGGCGCATAGCCTGGAATCGCGGATGCCGTTCCTCGACTACCGCTTGGTCGAATATGTCTGGAAGCTGCCATCGGAATTCAAGGTCAGGCTCGGGACAGGGAAATACCTTCTGCGCGAAGCGGCGCGTGGCCTCGTTCCCGACTGGATCATCGACAACCGGACCAAGCTCGGCTTCACGACCCCGATAGGACGTCAGTTCGAAAAGGCGTTGGACGGCAACGGCCCGGTCGATCTTCTGCTTAGCGACAGGGCGCTGGAACGCGGATTGTTCGACGAAGCGGGCTTGAAGGCGCTGATAGAAGATCACCGCAGCGGCAGACGCGATCACGGTCCGGTACTGTTCCGCATGTTGAGCGTGGAATTGTGGTATCGCATCTTCGTGGACGGCAAGGGGGCGAAACCTTGAGCGGAAAGCTCGCCTATATCTGGAGCAAAGGCCTGAAAAAGCTGCGCGGTGCCGCGATAACCGGCAGCCGCGTCCATCCGACCGCGAAGGTGGAGCCCGGATCGAATTTCGTGGCGTCGACGATGGGTCGGCACTCTTTCTGCGGGTATGATTGCGAAATTTCCAATGCGGATATCGGGCCGTTTTGTTCGATAGCCAACCACGTGGCCATCGGTGGGGGCCGCCATCCCGTAGAATGGGTGGGGATGTCGCCGGTCTTCTACGAAGGCCGGGACAGCGTCGCCAAGAAATTCTCGGAATTTCCTCGGCCCGCGCCCGACCGAACGTCAATTGGCGCGGACGTCTGGGTCGGTTACCGGGCCATCGTGATGCAAGGCGTGACCATCGGCCACGGTGCGGTGATCGGTGCCGGCGCAGTGGTTACGCGGGATGTCGAACCGTACAGCATCTGCGGTGGAAGCCCCGCCAGACATATCCGCTATCGCTTCGACGAAAACCTGCGCGAACGCCTAATCGCAAGCGAATGGTGGGAAAAACCCGACAGCGTTCTGGAAAGATGCGCTCACAAGATCAGGCAACCCGAAGAATTCTTGAAGGAACTTGAGCAATGCGCATAGCGCATGTCTGCCTCGCCGCATTCTACATCGATGGCTTCGGCTATCAGGAAAACATCCTGCCGCGCGTGCACAAGGCGCAGGGGCATGAGGTGATGGTCATCGCGTCGACCGAGAATTACCGTGGCCCGGAACGGGTCTATGACGACCCCCGCACCTACGTGAACGAAGACGGCATCACCGTAAAAAGGCTTGCCTATGCGAGTTGGGTGCCGAAACGCCTCGCGCCGAAGCTGCGCGCCTACGAAGATGTGACCGCAAGCCTTGAGGCTTTTCGCCCCGATTTGATCTTCACGCACGACACGCAGTTCTGGGACCTGCGCAAGGTGGCGCGTTACGCACAGGCGCACGACATTCCCCTGGTTGCCGACTGCCACACCGATTATGTGAACAGCGCCCGTGGGTTCGCGTCTAAACATCTCCTGCATGGCCTGCTGTATCGTTGGATCGTCCGCAGCAGCGACCACGCGATCGCCCGTCACTGGGCAACCCTGCCGGCGCGTGCGAGCTTTCTCCAAGAAATGTACGGGATCGATCCGGCCAAGATCGAGATCCTGCCCTTCGGCGTGGAGGACACCGGCCTCGATCCGGCGCAACGCGCTAGGTTGCGGGCGGATATCCGTCGCGATCTCGGGATCGGAGAGAACGATGTCGTCTTCGTGACCGGTGGCAAGCTCGACAAGCGGAAGAACATTCACAAGCTGGCGACGCGCTTCTCCCATTTGAAGAATGAGGGAAAGCTCGGCAACGCGCATCTCGTGATCTTCGGGAAACCCGACGAGGAAACTGCCCGTCTGCTGGATGAAGTGCCCAGATGCGATGCGATACACCGCACCGGCTGGGCCGAAGCCAAGGACATTTCCGGTCTGCTGCTTTCCGGCGATGTCGCGTTCTTCCCCGGCACGCACTCCGTATTGTGGGAGCAGGCGATCGGGCTCGGGCTGCCCGTCGTCATTCACCGTTGGCCGGGGATCGATCACCTCGACAAGGGGGGCAACACCATCACGATCGAGCGGGCCGACGACGAGACGCTAGACGGTCTGCTCGTCACGCTGAGCGACCCGCATAATCCCATGCTGGAAGGCCTCGCGGACGCGGCGCGGCGGGTGGGCCCGGCGCATTTCGCGTACACCTCCATAGCCGACAGGGCGGTGCGCGAATGGATGCCCGGCAGCGCCGCAAAGGTCTGACGGCAGCGGGTCGCCGTGGGAATGATCGCCCATGCTTGCCTCGCCACCGGACATCACGGCTCGACATCCTGATTTCCAGTGCGTAGGTCGGCCAGGTTTTATCCAACATTGAAGACTCACTCAGAAGGTGAACATGCGTGCCACCCAGTGCCGGTCGTGCGGCTCCGAGAATCTTACCCTCGTTTACGATTTTGGTCCGCAGCCCCTGGCCGGCCAATTCCCCCTCGTGCCCGAGAGCCAGGAGACGGCCAAGAAATTTCCCCTGGACCTGACGCAGTGTGACGATTGCGCTTTGCTCCAGGTGACCAATTTGCCGCCGCTCGAAGAGATCTTCCACGCCGACTATCGATATTCGTCCTCGACCGTTCCCGATCTCGTCCGCCACTTCGACGAGTATGCCGGGGTTATCGAAGAACTGCTCGAACCGACCGCCAAGGTGCTGGAGTTCGGCTGCAATGACGGCGTCCTTCTCGACAAGCTCACGCGCCGCGGGTTTGCCTGCGTCGGCGTGGACGCGTCGGACAATGTGGCCGATCTTGCGCGAGAGAAGGGGTTGGACGTGCGCTCCGGCTTCTTCTCTCCGGATCTGGTCGAGGCCGAAGGACTGACCGGAACCTTCGATCTCGTCACGTGCTCGAACGTGTTCGCACACATCCACGATGTCGGCAGTGCGGTAATTGCAGCAAAACAGGCGTTGCGAGACGGTGGACTGTTCGCAATCGAAGTGCACGACGGGCGCATCCTTATCGAAGAAGCGCAATTCGACACGATCTATCACGAGCATCTGACCTACTTCACAGCCTCCACGATTTCCCGGCTGCTCGCCCGGTATGGGTTCGACATCGTCCGGATCGACAACATCCCGATGCACGGAGGCGGGATCCGGTGTATCTCACGGCTCACGACCTCGGACAGCCTGCCGGCCCAACCCGTGCAGCGCGACGAACTCGTCGCGGAGGATCGCTTCTCTGGGACGATCGAGCGGTGCGCAGCCCAGTCGGAGGAGCTTCGGGATAGCTACGGCAAGGTCGACGGTTACGGGGCCGCCGGACGGTCACAAATGTTCGTGAACATGGTCGGCGGCGGGGATGCTTTCAGGCAGGTTTTCGACGATTCCTCGTTCCGCCAGGGACGCTACATCGTCGGCACCGACGTGCCGATCAATCCCTATACGGGCCAGAGCGGATCGTGTTGCGTCATTCTAGCCTGGAATTACGCCCCGACGATCGCGGACAAATTGCGGGGCAAATACGAAAAGATCGTCACGCTCCTCCCAGAATACCGTGAATGGTGAAATTGCATCGACAGGCGCGAACTGCCGAGGATTCTGATATGCTGACAGACAAGACCATACTCATCACAGGCGGAACCGGATCGTTCGGGAATACCGTCCTGCGCAGGTTCCTCTCGACCGACGTGCGCGAGATCATCGTATTCAGTCGGGACGAGAAGAAGCAGGAAGATATGCGGATCGAGCTGGGGAATCCCCGCGTTCGGTTCGTAATCGGGGACGTGCGCGACCTGCGCTCGCTCGAGCTGGCGATGAAGGGCGTCGATTACGTCTATCACGCGGCCGCGCTGAAGCAGGTTCCCTCCTGCGAATTCTTCCCGATGGAAGCGGTCGCGACCAATGTGATCGGGACGGACAACGTGATAAACGCCGCCGAAGACGCCGGCGTCGAGAAACTCATCCTCCTCAGCACGGACAAGGCGGTCTACCCCATCAATGCGATGGGCATTTCCAAGTCCATGGCCGAAAAGGTTCTGCTCGCGCGCGCGCGGCGGAATTCCACGGTCAGCGGAACCGTGCTGTGCGCCACCCGATACGGAAACGTGATGGCGTCCCGCGGCTCCGTCATTCCCCTTTTCATCGAGAAGATCCGGCAGAACAAGCCGCTCTCCCTGACCAACCCGTTGATGACCCGGTTTCTCATGACCCTCGCGGATTCGGTGGATTTGGTCTACCATGCGTTTGAACATGGAGAGCATGGCGATCTTTTCGTTCAGAAGTCGCCTGCCTGCAGCGTCGAAAATCTCGCGCTCGCTCTCAAAGAGCTATTCAACAGCGATGTCCCGATCGAGGTTATCGGCTCCCGGCATGGCGAGAAGCTCCACGAGACGCTCATCTCGCGCGAGGAGATGGCCAAGGCGGTCGAGATGGATCGCTATTACAAGATCCCTTCCGACCATCGCGGCCTCGATTACGGTATTTATTCTTCCGAAGGTGATCCGGCACCCGATCTGGTGGAAGATTACACTTCGGCCAGCACCGAGCAACTTGACGTGGAAGAAGTGAAGAAGCTGCTGCTGACCGTGGACTACGTCAGAAGGCAGCTCGACCTAGACCCAGTCTGAGCGAGCGTGCGGAGTGACTTTCGCCTATAATATAATTGCGAACTACCTGGGGCGCCTGTTCACGATAGCCGCAGGGTACATCGTCATACCCTTCTACATCGCGTATGTCGGCGAGGCCGGCTTCGGCGTGATCTCCTTCTACACGATCATCCTGACCTTCGGCGCGCTCATGGATGCCGGCTTCACGCCGACCTTCACACGCGAGGTCGCGCGCGCGCCGACGGGAGAGCACCTGCCGCGTTTGCTGGCATCCATGGAAGCAATCCTGCTCGTCGCTCTGGGCCTGGCTGCCTGGCTGGTCATCGCACTTGCCGGTCCGATCGCGGAGTCATGGCTGGGATCCAGCGGCCAGGTGGGAGCACACGAGATCGAGCGCAGCGTCATGCTGATGGGTCTATGCCTGGTGCCGCAATTGATGAGCCCGCTTTATACAGCGGCACTGTTGGGATTGCAGCGCCAGGTGATCGCAAACGGGCTTCTGGTTTTTGCGACCAGCTTGCGTTCCTTCGCGGTTCTTCCCGTGCTTGCCGCCTCTCCGTCCCTTGAAACGTTCTTTTTATGGCAGATCGCGGCCAATTTGATCGTGCTTCTGGTTACCCGATCGGTGGCGCTGGCCTTGCTCGGGAAGCGCCCTTTCTTTTTCGCCAGGCCCGATTTCCGTCTTTTCTTGCCGGTATGGCAGTTTTCGGCAGGCATGCTCGCCATCCAGGCCGTCGCCTCCGTCAACACGCAGCTGGACAAGCTCGTCGTCAGCAAACTGTTCAGCGTCGAGGACCTTGGCTTTTATACGATCGCATCCACCTTGGGCCTGGTTCCCTACGCCATGGTCATCCCCATCCTGATTGCGGCTTTGCCGAGAATGACGGGCTTTTTCGAGAGCAAGAACTTTCGCGAATTGCAGAAATCCTATTTGATGCTGACTGCAATCGTCGGAGCGCTGGCAGCTTTCTCATCAGCTGGAATCGCGTTTTACACCGACGAGATCTTCTCCCTGTGGCTTCCCGATGTGGACCTGCCGCAATACGCAGGCCTGCTGGCGCAATTGCTCGTCTCCGGCGGGTTCTTCCTCGCAGTCGGGTCCGTTGCCTTCTATGTCGGCCTGGCTTGCGGCCATAACCAGACCTCGGTGATGATCGGAATCGTCACGCTGATCCTAAGTCCGCCGACGATGGCAATCGGCGCCAGCATCTGGGGGATCACCGCCGTCGCCATCCCTTGGTTGATCTTCAATATTCTGAATTTCCTCGTGCTCTCGATCCGGGTAGTGGGTCCACGCGTCGGTTATTGTTCCGTTTGGCTTGCACTGGCCACGATAGCCTTGATCGGCGCGGCAGGCCTCTCCACCACGGCTCTTGGCCAACGCATTGCGGCTTCCCTGGACTTTGGAGCGCTGGCGACACTGTTCCTTGGCTGTGCGCTCGCCGCCCTTATGATCGGAGCGTTATGGCTATTGATTCCTCGCCTGAACGCCGCGGTGTCGGCAAAGTTCAATCTCGTTGAAGTGCCTGACGTCATGGCATCTTCATCACGCGCCGCTCCAAGCAGTGCGCAGCCGGAAAGCCTATAGTCATGGGTAGAAGACTATATATCGTAGCGTTGCTGCTGGTGTGCTTCAGCTACCCGATCACGACAGTGACGATGCTCGCCCTGGGTGCGGACGTCAGCGCCTTCAACGTCGCGATGAAGATAGCGATTGCGGGGATGTTCCTCTTCTCCCTTTTGTTTGCGTTTTCGATCAAAAGCCGACGGAATTTCGTCGCTGTCCCGCTTATCCTGTTTTTTCTCGTGTACTCCGCGCGGGTCCTTTACGACGTGTTGGTCCTCGGGATCCTCCTGCCCCTGCAAAGCCAGACATATGTGTTCGGCTATCTTTTCGGCCTCACCGTTCTGCCGATCATCGTTTGCTATCTCGCGATCGAGAAGACCGATCTGCGCCTGATACACAAGGGCACCTTCCTGCTGCTGGGGATCGCGAATGTCGCGCTGCTCCTCCATGTCTTCCTCGGAGGAGACGTGACATTGAACACCGCCTTCTCCGGAAGAATGCAGGTCGATGGAGAGCTCGAAGGCACAGCGCTTCTCAATCCGATAACCATCGGATTGACCGGAGCGATGCTGGCAGTCTTCGCGGCGGGACGAGTGGCAGTGCTGAAAAAGATGTCGGCGGGTTCCCAGATCGCCCATCTCTCGCTGATTGGTTTGGGCATGGCCAATATGCTGCTGGGCGCATCGCGCGGCCCCGCTCTGGCATTCGTCCTGGCTTTTCTGGCTCTGATCTACGCAGCGTCACGCTGGCGGGATCGCGTTAAATTGCAGTTGCGCAGCTGGCTCTATTTCATCGCGATCCTGGTGGTCGTGATCGCGGTAGTCCAGGTTCAGGACGTCGATATCCAGCTTGTCGACCGTTTCCGGATGATGATCGACGAGCGGATGACCGGCGGTACGGAAGAGCGCGATTTCATCTATGCGCTGGCGTGGAGTGATTTCCTTGCCAACCCGTGGTTCGGGAGCAGCTACATCGTCACCCGCGGGTCCTACATGCCCCACAATGTCTTCCTTGAGAGCCTGATGGCTACCGGCCTGTTCGGCAGTGCACTCATGTTTGCCGCCGTGGTCTATCTCTCCTGGGGCACCTGGCAATTGGTCCGCGGGGTTGCGGGGCCCGAAGGCGTGTCCATCGGCTTGGTAACGATCTGCCTTCTCGTGCTCTCACTTTCTTCCGGCAGCATTCCGGGCAACCCTGAGTTTTGGACCTACCTGACCTGCGCCGGAATCCTGGGGTACAAATTCAAACGAACGGCAGACCGGCCCGTCAGGGCGCCAGCGAAGACCGCGGTCGGGAACGCACCCTTTCGAGAAAGGCATATCGATGACCGTATTGTCCATCGTCATACCTAGCAAGGATCGGCAGGATACAGCGGAGAATGTCATCCGGGCCATGCTTCTCGACCAAAGCCAGGATTTCGAGATCATCGTCCATGACAATTCGAGCGACGATCGCCTGGGGCAGAGGATCGAGGCGCTGGCGGATTCGCGCGTACGCTATTTCCATTCGACCGATACGCTCAACATGCACCAGAATTTCGACCGGGCCATCGCCTTGGCGCAAGGGCAGTTCGTCATCGGCATCGGGGATGACGATGCCGTCCTACCCAGCGCAAGCATATCCGAGATCCGAAAGGCGATCGAACTGGGTCTCGAAGCGATCGTTCCGGGCCTCCACACTTATAGCTGGCCTGGAGTGGAGCACTGGCATTGGGGCAATTACGGCGGACGGTTCGACCCGTTTCGCCCCACGTCCAGCCATGAGGAAGGTGTCCACTCGACAAAGGCTGCCTTGGCCAGGCTCTATCGCGAGGGCGCCGCTTCCGGGCTCGGCATATTGCCAAGGGTCTATCAGGGCTTCGTCGCGCGTTCCGCCCTGGAAGCGATGGTTCGCGACCATGGGACCTGTTTCCCCGGAGCGTCGCCCGACATGGCGAATGCTGTCGCCCTGTGCAGCTATGTAGACCGTGTGCTCGTGAGCGAGGAAGCCACGGTCATATCGGGGCATTCCGCCAAGAGTGGCGCAGGCGCGGGCACCGCCGGCAAGCATCATGGCGAGATCGAACGCCAGACGCATATCCCCGCATCCTATCTCGCCAATTGGGACAGCCGGATCCCTCGTTTCTGGTCCGGCCGAACCATCTATGCCCAATCGGCAATGAACGTCGCGGAGAGAACGGGACTGGAACCCGATCGGCCCTTCAATTTCCTTCGCTTGTATGCCGCGCTTTTGGTGTTCGAACCGAGAGTCTATTCTTCGGCCATCATCTCCAAGATCAAGGCCTCGCCGGGCTTCAAGCCAGTTGTGATCATGAAAACCGCAAAGGCAGTTGTGGATTTTGTCCTCCTGCGGACGAAGTCATATCTCCAGAATAAATTCCATGACCCGGCCAAATCCGCCTCGGTCTACGATTCCATGCAGGCCGTGTTCGTCGACCTAACGGCCCCGCAAAAGACCTAGCGATCCGCCGATGAACCACGTTCTTGTTCTGGGTGCCACAGGGATGCTCGGCTTCGCGGTCCATCGCACTCTCCACGATGCGGGTGCGAAGGTCACCGGGGCCGTTCGCGAGATTCCGTCATCCGATCAGCGATGGGCGCAAGGTCTCTCCTACGTTGAGTCAGGCGATCTTGCCAACGCGACCCGGCTGGAGCGGTTATTGCGCGGGGGCGGTTGGAACGTCGTCATCAACTGCATCGCCGAGAAAAAAGGCACCGAAGACGCACCGGGCAGTCGGCTGCACGCTCTCAACGTAAAACTGCCCGCAACGCTCGGTCGTCTGACAGCCGAGATCGATGCGCCCCTGGTCCATTTCAGCACGGATGCGGTTTTTCTCGGGACGTCCGGCGCGCCGTTCGGCGAGACTGACGCGCCGATGCGTGAAGGTCTCGATGCCTACGCGTCGAGCAAGCTTGCGGGCGAACAAAGCGGTCCCCGTGCTCTCAC
This sequence comes from Erythrobacter sp., assembly GCA_009993605.1. Lineage (GTDB taxonomy): Bacteria > Pseudomonadota > Alphaproteobacteria > Sphingomonadales > Sphingomonadaceae > Qipengyuania. The sequence continues at coordinate 48,396 of JAACTB010000016.1, read as the reverse complement.
CATCAGGACATCGATGATTGGGATCGCTCCCGTGCGGCCTGTGGGCATGCTGCCGTGGATCCTGTCCGCTGACGGCCCCGTCGTCCAAGGGTACGCAAACTATTGGTTTACAGGTCTTCCGGTGACGGAAATCGCCCGGTTCCTTGCGAAGATAGTGATGGCGAGCGATCCCGTACCACACGGCCTCTTGCATCTGCCGGGACCAGCAATCAGCAAATACGAATTGCTGCGCCTCTGCATTCGAGAGTGGGGCCGAACCGATCTGACGCTGGAAGCGATCGAAAGACCGATCGTCGATCTGAGGCTTCGCTCCGTGCATGAGCGTGCCGATAGTTCGACCGCCGCCGATTGGCCGTCGATGCTTCACCGCTTGCGAGAATTCTACGACAGGCACGAAGTGCGCATCGATTGAGTTGCGAGTGCTTCGTATGGCGAGCGCCAGGGGCCCGCATCTCAGGACCCGACTCGACATTTTTCGCGAAACGCTTAAGGCGCAATCCGCCTTCGGTGTGACAATCCCAAAGAGAGATACATGAGCGAGCCCGGATCCGACCGCGCCTACCAGATCTGTGCCAATTGCGTCATGGATACCTCCGATGCCATGATCCAGTTCGACGAACATGGCGTTTGCGACCATTGCCGCGACATCCGGGAAAACGTGTTGCCGGAATGGGAAACCGGGCCGAAGGGGCGCGCCCAGCTCGAACGTATGGCGAACGACATTCGCAAATCCGGAAAAGGCAAGGATTTCGATTGCATTCTGGGTATGAGCGGCGGGCTCGACAGCAGCTATATGTTGCATCTCATCGTGACGGAGCTGGGCCTGCGGCCGCTCGTCTTTCACGTCGATGGCGGATGGAATTCCGATCTGGCGGTCAACAACATCCAGATGCTGGTCGATAAGCTTGGGCTCGATCTCTATACGGAGGTCATCAACTGGGAAGACATGCGCGATTTCCAGCTCGCCTTCTTCAAGTCGGGCGTTCCGCACCTGGACATCCCCCAGGATCACGCTTTCATCGCTACGCTCTACCACTTCGCGAACAAGCACGGGATCAAATACATCATCAACGGTGGCAACATTTCCACCGAATGCGTGCGCAATCCCAAGGAATGGCTGTATTACGGCACGGACATGGCGCAGATCAACGAGATACGCCGTCGCTTCTGCACCCGCCCCTTGGCGCACTATCCCTTCAGTTCGGTCCTGTTTCACAAGGTCTATCTGCGGTATCTGAAGGGGGTCAAGGTGGTCAAACCCCTGAACAACCTGCCGTATACGCGCGAACTGGCGATCGACACGCTGACCGAACAGTATGGCTGGAGGGCGTACCCGCAGAAGCATTTCGAAAGCCGGTTCACGAAATTCTACGAAGGCTACTGGCTTCCGACGCGCTTTGGATATGACACGCGGCGGGTCCAATATTCTTCCCTGATCCTGACCGGGCAAATGACCCGGGAGGAAGCGCTTTCAAAGCTCGCCAAACCCGCTTACGATCCGAACACGATCGACGACGAATTCGAATATATTGCGAACAAGCTTCGCATATCCGTCGACGAATTGCGCAGCTATCATGAGATGCCGAAAAAGTGGTACTGGGATTACCCCAATCAAGAAGCTATGTTCGATTTTGGCGCGAAAGTCCTGAAGGCGATCGGCGTCGAACGTTCGATCAAGAGATGATGTAGAGCGTAACGTGATTTGTATCGTTGAATACGGTTCTGGCAATGTCGGCGCCCTCGCCAACTTGCTCAAGCGGCGACGCATCCCGTTCTTCATTTCCGGCAACTCTTCGGAAATGGCGAAGGCTGATCGCTTCATATTGCCCGGCGTTGGCGCATTCGATCCCACGATGGAGCAATTGCTGCAATCGGGTATCCTTGCGGCCCTCGAACAAGAGGTCGTCGGCAAGGGCAAGGCGGTTCTGGGGATCTGCGTCGGCATGCATCTGCTGGCCGAGGGCAGCGAAGAAGGCACGCGACCTGGGCTGGGCTGGGTACCGGGATATGTCCGCAAGATCGACGCAAGCAAGCGCAACAGGCCGCCTTTGCTGCCGCATATGGGCTGGAACAGCCTGCTTCCGCAGATGGAACACCCATTGCTGAACGGGATCGATTGCGATCGCGGATTCTACTATCTGCATAGCTACTTTTTCGACGCTTCCGATGACGAGCACGTCATGGCGCGTGTCCGCTACGGGGACGAATTGCCGTGCGCGGTGACGCGCGGGAATGTATTCGGCGTGCAGTTCCACCCGGAAAAAAGCCACGAAAACGGCGAACGTCTTCTGCAAAATTTCGCGGAGCTCGCATGACCCTGCATTCGCGCATCTTTCCCGTTCTGCTGATCCGCGATCAAGGCTTGGTGAAAACCCGTAGGTTCGGCGAAGACCGCTATGTCGGCGATCCGATGAACGCGGTGAAGATCTTCAACGAGAAGCAGGTCGACGAGCTTGCGATCTTCGACATCGATGCGACCGTCCAGGGCCGCGAACCCGATTTCGCGCAGCTCGAGAAGATTGCGGTCGAAAGCCGCATGCCGCTTTGTTACGGCGGCGGCGTGACGACGGCCGAACAGGCCGCCAGGCTTGTGTCGATCGGATACGAAAAGGTCTCCATCAGCGCGGCGGCCCTCGATCGGCCGGAACTCATCGCGGAGATGGCAGAGCGGATCGGTCGGCAAAGCGTGGTCGTCACACTCGACGTGCGCAAGGAAGGTCTTCTGGGCAACCACAATCTTTACACGCACAACGCCACGAAGAAACAGAGCGCCAAAGCTATCGACTTCGCCGCCCGGGCCGAAGAACTCGGCGCTGGCGAAATCGTCATCAATTCGATCGACCGGGACGGTATGACCGACGGTTACGACCTCAAATTTGCCAAGGCCGTTCGGGACACCGTCAACGTGCCCCTCAGTTTTGTCGGAGGTGCGGGAAGCATCGCCGACATGGCGAAATTGATCGATGCGGTCGGGACGGTCGGCGCGGGCGCCGGCAGCATGTTCGTATTTAAAGGACCCTATCGCGCTGTCCTGATCAGCTATGATCGCCCGGACAATGCTCGTGAGATGACATGAAACAGATTTTACAGAACCTGGCGAACGGCGAACTCGAAATGATCGAGGCCCCGCCACCGGTGGCGCGCGCCGGACATATTCTTGTCGATACCAGCGTGTCGCTGATTTCGATCGGTACGGAACGGATGCTTGTCGATTTCGGGAAGGCCGGCCTGATTGCCAAGGCCCGGCAGCAGCCGGACAAGGTCAAGCAGGTGCTCGAGAAGGCTCGAACCGATGGCGCGCTCTCCACGTTCGATGCCGTTCGGTCGAAACTCGGCCAGCCGCTGCCCTTGGGCTACAGCAATGTCGGCACCGTTCGCGAAAGCAGGGCGGAGGGGTTTGCCGAAGGCGACCGGGTCGTTTCCAACGGGCCCCATGCCGACGCGGTGAGCGTGCCCCGCAATCTGGCCGCGCGTATCCCCGACGGGGTGAGCGACGAGGCCGCATCCTTCACCGTCGTGGCCAGTATCGGCCTTCAGGGTATCCGCCTGGCGGCGCCGACTCTGGGCGAAGCGTTCGTGGTGACGGGCGTCGGCCTGATCGGATTGCTGACGGTACAGATGCTGCGCGCGCAAGGGTGCCGGGTGCTGGCGATCGATTTCGATCAGACCAAGCTCGAACTCGCGCGCGCCTATGGCGCCGAAACATGCAATCCAGGCAAGGGAGAAGACCCCGTTGCCGCAGGATTGGCGCTCAGCCGCGGGGCGGGCGTCGATGGCGTGATCATCACCGCTTCGACCAAATCGAGCGATCCGGTAGCGCAAGCAGCGAAGATGTGCCGCAAACGCGGACGCATCGTGCTGGTCGGGGTCACGGGTCTCGATCTCGATCGATCCGATTTCTACGAAAAAGAGCTGAGCTTTCAGGTTTCCTGTTCCTACGGCCCGGGTCGCTACGATCCGGAATACGAAGAAAAGGGCAACGATTACCCGATCGGCTTCGTCCGCTGGACCGAACAGCGAAATTTCGAAGCGGTGCTCGACATGATGGCATCCGGTGCGATCGACACCTCGGCTCTGGTGACCCACAGGTTCGATTTCGACGACGCGCGTTCCGCTTACGAGACGGTAAGCGAAGACAAATCAGCCTTGGGTATCATTCTGCGATATCCGCACGATGTCGAGCAGCGTCATAACCGGACCGTGGAATTGGAGGGAGACCGCACGGTCGCTTCGGGATCGGGCGATGCACCGCGGATCGCCTTCATCGGCGCCGGAAATTATGCCTCGCGCGTGCTCATTCCCGCTTTTCGGGATGGCGGCGCGGCCCTTCATGCGATCGCGTCGTCGGGCGGTACTTCGGCGGCGCTTCACGGGCAAAAGCATGGCTTCGCACAGGCGACGTCCGACGTTTCTGGCCTGCTTGCGGATCAATCAATCGACGCTGTCGCGATCGCCACGCGCCACGATAGCCATGCGCGCCTGACGATCGAAGCGCTGGATGCGGGCAAACATGTCTTCGTCGAGAAACCGCTCGCCCTGAACCGCAGCGACGTGGACCGGATCGAACAGGCTCATTCCAAGAGCAATGCGATCCTGATGGTCGGGTTCAATCGACGGTTTGCGCCGCATGTCGTCAAGATGAAAAGCCTTCTGGAACCCGTGTCCGAACCGAAATCGATCATCACGGTGATGAACGCTGGAGCGATTCCCGTCTCGCACTGGACCCAGGATCCCGATATCGGCGGCGGTCGCATCATCGGCGAAGCGTGCCACCATGTCGATCTCGTCCGGTTCCTCGTCGGTTCCCCGATCATATCGGTTCAGGCGCGGCGCCTCGGCAACAGCGACAGCCTCGACATCGCCGAAGACAAGGCGGTCATCGTCCTCGGCTTTGCCGACGGGTCGTTCGGCACGATCCATTATCTCGCCAATGGCAGCTCGGCATTCCCCAAGGAGCGCGTCGAGGTGTTTGCTGGCCGGCGGACCCTGCAACTCGATAATTTCATCCGCCTCAAGGGATATGGCTGGCCTGGTTTCAAAGGCGATCGCCTGTGGCGTCAGGATAAGGGGCAAGCGGCTTGTGCCGCGTCGTTCGTCAATACGATCCGCAACGGAGGAGCTTCTCCGATCCCCGCTGAGGAACTGTTCGAAACGGCTCGCGCCACCATCGATGCCGGCGAGCAGCTGCGCACCCAGACCTGAAGGCGGGAATGCGATGCGCCGCAAGGTGGAAACCTATCTCCGGCTAGGATTGCCAAGCGTCGCGCGGGTTGCGCTTTATCGGCTCGGCTTGCGCTCCGGCCTGCACCCGGTCCTGCGCATTTCCGCCGGTCCTGCCTCGGGACCTTTCTTCGCCGCCGGGGCTGAGCGTGAGGAGAAGGGGCTTCACAAGCCCGAGAGATATCGTTCGACCCGGCCCGCTTTTTCGGCGCACGAGTTTCCGCAAACCGGGGTGCCCGATTGGAATTCAAGCCCGTTCCAACCCGATGTCAGCATTCCCGCTGACCGTGCCTGGCATGAGATCGGCGATTTCTCCAGCGGGGCCGCGGACATCAAGATGGTTTGGGAAGCGTCCCGCTTCGATTGGGCCATCAGCATGGCCCAGCGCTCGCAGCTTGGCGAACACAGCGAACTCGATCGCCTCAACGACTGGATCGCCGATTGGCAGGAGAACTGCCCGCCCTATTTCGGCCCCAACTGGATGTGCGGCCAGGAAGCGTCGATCCGCGTAATGCATCTGGCAGCCGCGCTGCTGATCCTTCGCCAGGAGAATTCTCCCCTGCCGGGGCTCCTCGACCTCATCGAGCAACATCTCGACCGTATCGCTCCGACGATGGGATACGCTCTGGGGCAGGACAACAATCACGGCACATCCGAAGCGGCCGCCCTGTTCATCGGGGGGAGCCTGCTGGCCGCGAACGGGCGAGGCAGAGCGAGCGCTTGGGCAGAGCGCGGGCGCAAGGCTCTGGAGGAGCGCGTTGGCTCACTGGTCGCGTCCGACGGCAGTTTCAGCCAATATTCGGTCAATTACCATCGATTGATGCTGGACACTCTTTCCCTCGCCGAAATCTGGCGAAGACGGCTGAACGTACCCGCGTTTTCTTCTCGATTCATCGAGCGCGCCCGCTTGGCGACCCATTGGTTGCGGCAGATGACGGATGGCGGCACGGGGGATGCTCCCAATTTCGGTGCGAACGACGGCGCTCTGCTAATCCCGCTTTCCGACACGCCCTACCGGGACTTTCGCCCGAGCGTGCAGCTTGGCGCCGCATTGTTCTGCAACGCCCGCGCATTCGCAAAATCGGGGAGCTGGAACAGGCCGCTGGAATGGCTCGACATCGCGGTGCCGGACGCCGAGCTACCGCCCCTGACCAGCGAAACATTCGATAGCGGCGGTCTGCACGTTCTGCGTGCCGGACATGCAATTGCCTATCTACGCTACCCAAGGTTCAGCTTTCGCCCCGGTCAGGCCGACCTGCTGCACTGCGATTACTGGGTCGATGGCTCGAATGTCCTGCGCGATGGAGGGAGCTACAGCTACGCCAGTGAAGAGCACGCGTATTTCACCGGCACTGCCAGTCACAACACCGCCCAATTCGATGGCCGCGACCAGATGCCGCGCCTGTCGCGCTTCCTGTTCGGCGGCTGGCTGAAGAGTCGGAACGTGGAACCGGTAACCGACACGGACGATGCCGTCACCGCTGCCGCGGGCTATGTCGACGCGCAGGGAGCCGGCCACCATCGTCGCATTACGCTGCGACCGGGAACGCTGGAATGCCGGGATCGCCTCTCGGGAGCATTCTCCGAAGCCGTTATCCGGTGGCGCTTACGACCGGGCAATTGGATATTGACCGAAAATGGAGCCGAAAGCGACGGTGTAGCGATCAGCGTCGAAGCGCCGCAATCCGTGTTCGAACTGTCGCTCGCCGCGGGGAAGGAATCGCGTGAATATCTCAAGATGAGCGAGCTTCCGGTCCTGGAAATACGCTGCTCTTCGGCCGGCGAAATCCTCACCAAGGTGAAACATTCGTGCGTATAATTTACTTTCACCAGCATTTCTCGACCCCGAAAGGGTCGTCCGGCACCCGCTCCTATGAATTCGCCCGCCGCGCGATCGAGGCGGGACACGAGGTGACCGTGGTCTGTGGCAGCTACAGCCAGGGCAATACGGGTTTGACCGAGCCGTTCGTCAACGGAAAGCGCCGGGGGAAGATCGAGGGCATCGACGTCATCGAACTCGATCTCGCCTACTCCAATGCCGACGGGCTGGTCAGGCGCGCGCGAACATTTTTGCGCTTTGCCTGGCAGTCCGTCCTGATGGCGCTGCGCGAACCTTACGACGTGTGTTTCGCCACCAGCACTCCTCTCACGGCGGCCATTCCGGGAATTGCAGCGAAATGGCTGAGGCGCAAACCGTTCGTCTTCGAGGTACGCGATCTTTGGCCCGAGCTGCCCAAGGCTATGGGGGTCGTGACTAATCCCGTCGTGCTGGGGCTTCTCAAGCTTCTCGAATTGAGCGCTTACCGTTCGGCCGACCGCGTCATCGCGCTTTCCCCCGGTATCGCCGCCGGCGTGATCGAAGGCGGTCTTCCTGCGGATCGCGTCGAACTGGTGCCCAATGGGTGCGATCTTGCGCTTTTCGGCCCATCGGAAGATCAGCACCGCCTGGAAGACATCCCTCGAGATACCCTGCTCGCAGTCTTTGCAGGCACGCACGGTCAGGCCAATGGGCTGCAATCCGTCCTGCGCGGAGCCGCAGAATTGCAGGCTCGCGGGCGGACAGATATCGTGATCGCGATGATCGGCGATGGGAAGACCAAGCCTGCGCTCGTCGAGGCGGCAAACGAAATGGGCCTGGCGAATGTTCGGTTCGTCGATCCGCTTCCGAAGATCCAATTGGCGCGCACCCTCGCAGCATGCGACGTCGGTATCCAATGCCTCGCGAACGTGCCCGCATTCTATTACGGTACGTCGCCCAACAAGTTTTTCGATTACCTCGCCAGCGGACTGCCGGTCCTGAACAACTATCCAGGCTGGGTGGCGGAACTGGTCACCACCAACAGCTGCGGATACGTCGCCGAACCCGATGATCCAGCAGCGTTCGCAGACGCTCTCGAGCGTGCCGCGAGCGACCGGGAAGCCCGGATTTCCATGGGGAGGAATGCGCGCGCCCTGGCTGAGCGCGAATTCGATCGCGATCGGCTGGCGCAGCGTTGGCTGGATTGTGTCGAAAGTGTCGCACCGTGATGAAGCGCACCTTCGATATCGTCGTTTCCGCTTCGGCCCTGATCGTTCTGGCACCCGTCATGGGGATCGTGGCCTGTGCCATCGCGTGGAAATTGGGGCGGCCCATTTTCTTCGTCCAGGAACGGCCCGGCTTGAATGGCAAACCGTTTCGCCTGGTCAAATTCCGAACCTTGCGGGATGCTCGTGACAAGGACGGCAATCTTCTGCCCGACGCGGAGCGCATGACTCCGTTCGGTCAGTTTCTTCGGTCGTCGAGTCTCGATGAGCTTCCCGAACTGTGGAACATCCTGAAGGGCGAGATGAGCCTGGTCGGCCCGCGGCCCCTGTTGATGGAATATCTGCCTCTGTATAGCCCCACGCAGGCTCGCAGGCACGAAGTGCGACCTGGTCTGACAGGATATGCGCAGGTTCGCGGCCGCAATGCTTTGAGCTGGAGCGAGAAATTCGCCTACGATGTGTGGTATGTGAACAACCGCTCGTTTCTGCTCGACGTCAGGATTATGGTGGAAACAGTCCTTCAGGTGATCCGTCGCGATGGAATCTCGGCTGCGGGAGAAGCGACCATGCCGCGTTTTACCGGTGGTGACGACGCGCGATGACGAAACTGGTCGGCATTTTCGGGGCTGGAGGCGCCGGGCGCGGGATCATGCCGCTCGCCCGATCGATGCCGGATTTGGCTGGCGCGAAATTGGTGTTCGTCGACGACGGTCCGGCCGGACAAGGAAATGCCGAGATCAACGGACATTCCGTCGTCACTTTCGAAAGATTTTCCACGCTTCAGGCGGCCCAAAAATCGATCGCTCTCGCCGTAGCCGATACGCGCATACGCAAAACGCTGGCGGAGAAGTGCAGGAATGCCGATATCCCGCTCCAGGATGTCTGGTCGGCCCAGACGGTCGTCATGGACGAGGTGGTAATCGGCGAAGGAGCCATCATCTCTCCGCAAGTCGTTATCACGTCGAATATCCGCATCGGGCGGTGTTTCCACGCCAATATCGCCAGCTATGTGGAGCACGATTGCGAGATCGGCGACTACGTGACCTTTGCTCCGAGCGTCCGATGCAATGGCAATATCGTCATCGGGGATTTCGCCTATGTCGGGTCCAACGCCGTGATCCGGCAGGGCATAACGATCGGCGAAGGGGCGGTCGTCGGCATGGGAGCCGTCGTCACGAAGGATGTCGCGCCCCACACAACTGTCGTCGGCAACCCTGCCCGCGTTCTTTATGGAAGACAGCATGACTGACACATCGATCGAACGCTGGCCGAATTTCACGGACGAGGAAGCCGAGGCGGTTTCCGACGTCATCCGGTCGAACCAGGTCAATTACTGGACCGGCACCCGCACCCGCGAATTCGAAAAGGAATTCGCCGTCTGGGCCGACAGCGAAAAGGCGATCGCGCTTGCGAACGGCACCGTCGCGCTCGATCTCGCCTTCGCGGCCTTGGGAATCGGCGCACGCAATGGTGGGAACGAGACCGATGAGGTCATCGTCACGCCGCGGACTTTCATCGCCTCCATTTCGTCCGTGGTCCTCGCTGGCGCACGGCCCGTATTTGCGGACGTGGATCTGGACAGCGGGAATATAGACGCATCGACCATCGCGCCTGTGATCACTCAGCGGACCAAGGCGATTGTCCCGGTCCATCTGGGCGGCTGGCCCTGCGACATGGATCCGATGCTGGAGCTGGCCGAAAGCTGCGATGCAGCTGTCGTCGAGGATTGTGCACAGGCCCACGGGGCGGCCTATCGCGGTCGCAGCGTGGGTTCGTTCGGAGCGGTCGGCGCCTGGTCGTTCTGCCAGGACAAGATCATGACCACTGGCGGCGAAGGCGGAATGGTCACCTGCCAAGATGGAGCGCTATGGCGTCGGATGTGGTCCTACAAGGATCATGGCAAGAGCTGGGAAGCGGTATACGAACGCCAGCACCCGCCCGGTTTTCGCTGGTTGCACGAGAGTTTCGGGACGAATTGGCGAATGATGGAAATGCAGGCGGCCCTCGGTCGTATCCAGCTCGGCAGGATGGCGGATTGGACCGCCCGCCGCACCGCCAACGCACAAATCTTTGCCGATCGCCTGGAGCGGTATGCCGCTCCCGACGGCCCCCTTCGGCTGCCGCGCCTGGAGCAGGCATCGTACGCCGAGGGATCCACCCATGCGTATTACCGCCTTTATGCGTATGTTCGCCCCGATAATCTCAAAGATGGTTGGGATCGCGACCGCATCGTCAGCGAAGCAGCGTCGAAAGGCGTGCCGGTGATGCAAGGCTCGTGTAGCGAAGTCTATCTCGAAAAAGCTTTCGATGCGGAGGGTTTGCGGCCCGAAAAGAGACTCCCTAATGCCCGGGAACTGGGAAGCACCAGCATCGCCTTTCTCGTGCATCCGTCGCTGACACCCGAGACTGTCGCGAAATCGGCTGAGGAATTCGCTGCCATACTGGAAGAAGCGGCGTTAGTCGGGTAAGGTCATGATTGAAAAGGGCGGTCGGTAGCGCAAGGTTTTCGCTTCATCGGGATTCATGCCGCCACTCCGACAGGAAGAGAACAGACGGCGCAATGTTCGATCAGCATTTAATACTGTTGCGGCGAGCGAGCAGGTGGAGTCGTCCCACGAAGCGCGGGATCGTGCTTGGTGTGGACTTCGCGCTGTCGATCGTTGCCGCGATCGTCGCTTATTCCCTGCGGATCGGCATCTGGGTTATATGGGACCCTGCGCTTGCGAAGCTGATCGCGCTGTGCAGCACGCTGTTCCTGCCGATTTTCGCGGCTTACGGGGTCTATTCGGCGATATTTCGGTATGCTGGCAGCGGTATGATGCGAACGATCCTGTATGCCGGTATTGCATACGGGCTCGTACTCGGCACCATAGTCGCTCTGGGCATATTCGAAGGTATTCCCCGCACGGTCGGCCTGATCCAGCCGCTCATCTTCGTATCGCTCGTCGTCGTCTCCCGGCTCATGATGCGATATCTGATGATCGATCTGTTGGGTAAGCTGGGCTTCGAGGGCGAGATCAAGACTCTGCTGATCTATGGTGCCGGCAATGCGGGGCAACAGGCGGCGAATGCGATGCGATCCGACCCTGCCATCCGTCTGCTGGGCTATATCGACGACGACGAACGGCTTCACGGCCAGCGCCTCGACGGCCTGCCGGTCTTTCATAGCGAGGCGTTGCCGGACACCTTGCAACGTTACGCCGTGACCGACGTGCTTCTCGCCCTGCCTCGCATCAGCCGATCCAAGCGCCACAAGATCGTGCAGCGCATGGAAAATCTGAAGCTGCGGGTGAAGACGCTGCCGCCGATGAAGGACATCGTCGACGGGCGCGTGTCACTAAGCGATATTCGGGATCTCGAAGTCGAAGATTTGCTCGGCCGCGAGCCGGTCGCTCCGAACGAATTGCTTCTGGGTCGGACCGTCGTCGGCAAGACGATCGTCGTAACCGGAGCGGGTGGTTCGATCGGGAGCGAATTGTGCCGCCAGATCCTCAAGATCGGCGCCGAGCATCTCGTCCTGTTCGAAATGTCGGAATTTGCGCTTTACGCGATCGAGAAGGAACTGCGCGCGACCAAAGCCCAGACAGGTTCGAGGATCGGCATCTCGGCCCATCTCGGCTCGGTCAGGGATGCCACCCTGCTCGAACGGCTTCTCGAGCGCTACAGGCCGAACACGATCTATCACGCGGCGGCTTACAAGCATGTTCCCCTGGTCGAAGCGAACCCGCTGGAGGGTATCCGCAACAATGTTCTGGGGACGCTGACTCTGGTCGAACGTGCGGTGAAATACGGCGTCGCCGACTTCATCCTGATCAGCACGGACAAGGCGGTGCGCCCGACCAATGTGATGGGCGCCAGCAAGCGCGCATCCGAACTCGTGGTCCAGGCCTTCGCGGAGCGCTATCCCGAAATTCGCCTGTCGATGGTGCGGTTCGGGAACGTCCTCGGCTCCAGCGGCTCCGTCGTTCCTCTCTTCCGCTCCCAGATTGCTTCCGGCGGCCCCATCACGATCACGCATCGCGACGTCACGCGTTTCTTCATGACGATCCCGGAGGCCGCCCAGCTCGTCATCCAAGCGGCGGGGCTCGCGCGCGGCGGAGAGGTGTTCGTTCTCGACATGGGGGAATCGGTCCAGATCATCGATCTCGCCCGCACGATGGTGCATTTGTCCGGCCTGACCATAAAGGACGACAAAAACCCGGATGGGGACATCGAGATATGCGAGGTCGGCCTGCGGCCTGGCGAAAAGCTTTATGAAGAGCTCCTGATCGGTGGCTCTCCGCAGGAAACGAAGCATCCGCGGATCATGATGGCTTTGGAAGACCGACTTCCGCTCGAGAAAATCCAGGCGGCAGCCGAGGTCTTCGTGCAGACGGACGATGGCGCCGTCGCGATCGAGGTTCTTCGCGAACTGGTTCCCGAATTCGTCGCTCGCCAAGCTTCTCCCAAGCGCGCGTGATTCAAAATTTAGCGACGATTGTAGGTCGGCAAGACGCTGGTCTGCCGCGCGCGTGATAGAAAGGCGATGACATGAAGGTTTTGGTAACCGGTGCAGCAGGATTCATCGGATCCACAGTTGCGCATCGTCTGCTGGACCGCGGGGACGAGGTTCTCGGCATCGACAATGTGAACGCGTATTATTCCGCCGAACTCAAACGCGACCGGCTTGCCCGATTGCAGGCGAGGGGTGACGGCTTCGGCTTCATCGAAGAAGACTTCTCCCGAATGGCGGAACTCGAGAACGCGCTGCGCAATCACGAATTCCAGCGTATCATCCATCTCGGGGCCCAGGCGGGGGTGCGATATTCGATCGAGAATCCCCACGCCTATCTGACGTCGAACCTCGCCGGCCATCTCAACATGCTCGAGATCGCGCGTCATCGCGGCGTGGAGCATCTCGTTTATGCGAGCTCCTCATCCGTTTATGGAGGGAACACGAAGCTTCCGTTTTCCGTCGAAGATCGCGTGGATCACCCCCTGTCCCTCTACGCCGCGACAAAGAAGGCGGATGAATTGATGAGCGAGACCTACGCCCATCTTTACGGGCTGCCGCAAACCGGGCTGCGTTTCTTCACCGTCTACGGCCCCTGGGGCCGCCCCGATATGATGATGTGGATATTCACACGCAAGATCCTGGCGGGCGAGCAAATCCCGGTGTTCAATCACGGCGATATGTATCGCGATTTCACCTATATCGACGATATCGTATCGGGGATCATCGCGTGCCTCGACGCTCCGCCGAAGAACGACGATTTGCCCAAGGCCGGGGGAAGCACCAAGCCGCACGCTCTGTACAATATCGGCAATCATCGTTCCGAACATCTGATGAAGGTCATCGCGCTTCTCGAGCAGGAGTGTGGACGCAAAGCCGATATGCAATTCCTGCCCATGCAGGATGGCGATGTGCAGCGCACCTTCGCGGATATCGACGCGATCTCGGATGATCTCGGCTATTCCCCGACGACATCCATCGAGCAGGGCATTCCAGCCTTCGTATCCTGGTATCGCCAGTATCACGGTCTTTAAGTTCGCCTGTCTTCGACATTCATGCGCCGTTCGCTCCAATCCGCTTAAAAGGGGGAGATGCCCCGGCTTTCTCTTGACCGTTCATCGCCTCGGCTTCTTACGCGAAGAAGCCTGATCGGCGTCTTGTGCGCGACCACGGCAACGCTGGGCGCACGACCATCGACAGTCTTCGCGAGCGGCACGGTTATTCTCGCATCGGCTGAGACGGGCATTCATGCCGCGTTCGAGAAATGGGCCCGCCTGGGCGGGGAACTGGTTATCGATCAAGATTTCACGATCGAGCGACCCCTTATCGTTTCTCTGGAGCGCGGGCGCTCTTACAGCCTGACGACGTTGGGCAATCGCAAGCTGCGATATGCAGGCCCGCAATTTCACTGGGCCGTCTGCCTGCTTTCGCGCGGCGCCACGCCGCTCGAGATCAGGGGGCCTCTCGAAATCGATGGCGCCGATCGGGTTTGCATGCCCCTCTTCGTCCGCTTCGAAGGCGTCTCAAGCTCCGATCGCAGGGATTGCACGATATCTGGATTGACCTGTCGCAACGCCCGCATGATCGCGGGCCGAAGCCGGATCGATGGGTCTGCGACCAATGCCTATGGCGCCACCGGAATGATGTTAATGGGAGGCTTCGACCGCCTCCTCTTGAGGGATGTGGCGGCCACGAATGTGACGCGTGCGGCAGGTGCAAGCCGATTGGGATCCCAGGGGTGCGCCGGTATAGCCGTAGTCGGCCAATTGGGATCGACCGCCAGTGCGCGCCACGTCACGATAGAGCGCTTCGCTATCGAAAGGGTCGATAGTGACGATCCTGTGGGTTCGAAAGCCCGTGCCGACATGGACGGGCTCTTGGTTTTCCAATCCGCGGAAAGAGGCGGCAGTGCGCCGATCGTCCGTGATGGGCACATCGTGAATGCAGCCGGGCGGGCCATCAAGATCTTCGCGCCCGGCGGTGGTGGCCTCACCCAACGGATCGAAGTGGAACGCTCCGTCGCCGGACCTTCCCAGGGGGCAGTCGAAATCGCTCACCAGCACGGTGATGGCACGATCGCCGATATAATGGTGTCCTACTCCGGCAATGCCCACGCAGGACCGACCCAGGTCATCGGTCTGGGCACGAATGCCCCTCGCTCTCCAGGATTCGCCATGGGCGCCGCGCTCGTATCGAATATCACGGTTCGCGACACCACAAGAGTACCGAAGCGCGCCCTTATCGCCATGCAGCAATTCAATCCGCAGGATCGCGAAGCCCGCAGCTACCGGATCGAGAATGTCGTCGATGAAGGGACGAGCGAGTATTTCTTCCTGCCCGGCAGTCTGGGAGAATACGGACCGGCCAGTCTGCGTATCCGCGGCGCAAGATGCAATTTGCGCACCGCGCTGTTCGCTTCCGAAGACCGCAATCGCGCGTTGCGGATCGACATCGCCGACTCGACTTTCGGGCGCGGAAATCCGGTTCCGACGAAGGTCATGTATGACCGTCGACCGGTGGCGCCTGCCCTTCGTGTGGACATCGACATGAGCGGAACGGTCGACGGGCTCCGTCGCGGCACCTGAGCGATCTATGAGGCGGCAAGCAAATCGCAGATGCGCGCCGCCGACTTGCCATCGCCGAACGGATTGTGGGCGCGGGCCATGGCGGCGTAGGCGGCTTCGTCGTCGAGAAGGCGCGCGATTTCCGCCACGATACGATCGGGATCGGTGCCGACGAGCACGGCAGTGCCCGCCTCGACACCTTCGGGGCGCTCGGTCGTCTCGCGCATGACGAGGACCGGCTTGCCGAGCGCGGGCGCTTCTTCCTGGACGCCGCCGCTGTCGCTGAGCATCAGATAGGAAATGTCCAGCAGCCGCGCGAAGTGGGGGTAGTCGAGCGGTTCGATCAGCGCGACATTGTCGAGCCCCTTGAGCTCCGAATTCATGACCTCGCGGACATTGGGGTTCAGATGGACCGGGAAGATCACGGCGACATCGGGCCGCGCGGCGATCCGCTTCACCGCGTCGGCGATGGCGCGCATTCCCTCGCCGAAATTCTCGCGCCGGTGGCTGGTCATGCCGATGATGCGCTTGCCAGCGAAGCGCTTTTCGAGATCGGCAAGACCGGAAGCCAGCGCGGGCTCGTTTTCTATGCGCTTCGTCACCCAATGGAGCGCGTCGATCACCGTGTTACCGGTGACGTGCACGCTCGCCGGATCGACATTCTCGCGCTTGAGCGCCGCCGCCGCCGTCTCGGTCGGTGCGCAATGCAATGCGGCGAAGCTGCCGACGACCTTGCGATTGACCTCTTCGGGCCAGGGATGGTGGATGTCACCCGACCGCAGGCCCGCCTCGACATGGCAGACCGGAATCTGGCGGTAATAGGCCGCCAGCGCCCCCGCCATCACCGTGGTGGTATCGCCCTGGACCACGACCCAGTCGGGCTTCTCCGCGTCGAGAACGCGGCCGATGCCGGTCAGGGCGCGGGCGGTCAACTCGTCGAGCGTCTGGCCCGGTGTCATCAGGTCGAGATCGTGATCGGGGGCGATATCGGCGATCGCCAGCACCTGATCGAGCATTCCGCGATGCTGTGCGGAAATGCAGGTGCGCGAGACGAAACGATCGTCACGCTCCAGCGCGTGGATCAGGGGGAAGAGCTTGATCGCTTCGGGCCGGGTGCCGAAGACGGTGAGGATTTTGGACGCCATGGCCGGTGCCTATAGCGCAAAAATATGAGAGGGCGAGGCGCTTTACGAGCGGCGCGGAGCGGAGCGGCGGTTCGCCCACGACCCCAGATGTGAAGCGACCTGCCCCGCCCTGTTATTGCGGTTGCGGCAGCGAGGTATCGGTTGTGGCCTCATCCGGCAGCTCCGCATCGCGCTCCTGGCGCAGGCGCTCCATATAGGCGTCCTCGATCGCTTCGACCCGCTGCTGTTCCGCGGCGGCATCCTCGTCGATTGTGGCGAGCCTTTCCTGGCGTGCGGCCTCGATCAGCTGGGCGAAGCGCACCGACGAACCGCTGGCGCGGTCCGCATAGGCGGCCTCGATCATCGCCTGGGTGCAGCCGGTTTCCGAGCCGGCCCCGGCGGCGGAGCAGGACAGGATGCCGAAATCGCCAACGATATCGAGCCGTTCGACGCGCGAAGCCCAGGAATTGTTCGCCGGATTGTCGCTGTAGCGCAGCGTCTCGGGAATGCGGAAACGGTCCGCTTCGGGCAGGCGCGCGACGACGACGATCTCGTCCCCGACCGGTTCGGGCGCGGCATCCTCGCCATAGACGATGACCATGTTGACCTTGTCGCCCGCCTCGTCCTGAGCGGCGGCGGGCAGCGCGGCGAAGGCGGCACTGGCGGCCAGCAGGGTTGCGGTAAGGCGGCGGATCATGGCGATAGTCTCTCCAAAACAGATGCGCTTCGATAGAGGGGAAGCGCCGTGAACTTTAAATGAAGCGCGCGAAGGGGCGGCGCGGTTCCGGCTCAGATGCGTTCGGAAATCTTGATCGCGGCGCGGCAGCCCAGCCGGATCAGGCCCGACAGCACCGGATAGGCGGGCGCCCGCTCGGCACCGGCGGCCAGAGCCGCGTCGCGGTGTTCGCGTTCGTCCTCGCGGAATTCCTCGATCATCGCAGTCAGTTCAGGCTCGTCGCCGGTTTCCGCCAAGCGGTCGAGCTGTTCGGAATAATGCCGGTCGATCTCCTCTTCGACAGCGGCGGTGCAGGCCATGGCGGCTTCGGGACCCAACAACGCCGTGCCCGCACCGAGCGCATAGCCCGCGATCGACCAGAAGGGTTGCAGCGCGGTGGGCCTGACGCCGCGTTCGGCCATCATGGCATCGAAGCGGGCGCGGTGCCCCTCTTCCTGCTCGGCCATTCCGGCGATTTGCGCCGAATCCGGCCCGCGATTGCCCATCACGGCAAGCTGGCCCTTGTAGATGCGTGTGGCGCCGAATTCGCCCGCCTGGTCGACGCGGATCATCCGCGCGATCTCGGGACGCAGCGGGGGATGCTTCGGTCTATCGTGCGGCATTGCGTGCGCTCCGGATAAGAAGGACAAGAATCGCGACCGCGCTTGCGGTCGAGACGAGGAAGTTCCAACCGGCAAGCGAGATGCCGAACAGGTCCCACGGCGCCTCGTCGCAGCGGATCATCGGCGCGTTCATGATCGCGTCGAGCGCGCTGGTGCCCTCGCTGGCGGCGATGGTGGCGCAGCCGGTGATCCCGTCCCACCATTTGTATTCCACGCCCGCATGGAACAGGCCGATCAGGCCCGACACGAGAATGGCGAGCGCGGCAAGCCCGGTGCAAAGCGTACGCAATGGCACTGCGAACGACAACAATGCCAGCGCGATCGCCGCGAAATGGGGCCAGCGTTGCCACCAGCACATTTCGCACGGATGCATTCCGAAGACATATTCCGAAATATAGGCCCCGCCCAGAAGCAGCGCCGGGATGGCCAGCGCGAGCAGTTGGGCCAGCTTCACCCGGCCGGGCACGGGGCGGATCGGCGCTGTCATGCTGGGCGCCAAACCTTCAGTTTCGCTTCGCTGCGGGTTGGCGCGGGGCCGCCGCCATCGCGTTGGGGCTTGCACGGCGCAGCGTATCGACCGCGTAATGCAGCTGGAAATCCTCGATCCCCTGCTCCTTCAACTCCTCGGCGGTGAGCTTGAAGCGCGGATCGTCCCTTTTGTCGGTCTCCAGCGCGGAATCCTCCAGCCCCAATTCGTTGACCAGATGGCCGCGCAGGTCGGATTCGCGCATGATGAAGCGCGACCGCTGGGCGAGATCGGGATCGGAGAGCTGGGGCACGGCGATATCCGGCTTGATTCCGCCTTCCTGCACCGAATGGCCCGAGGGGGTGTAATAGCGCGCCGTCGTCAGCTTCAGCGCCGCATCGCTGCCCAGCGGAAGGAGCGACTGGACGCTGCCCTTCCCGAAGCTGCGATCGCCCATGACCACCGCGCGGCGATGATCCTGCAAGGCGCCCGCCACGATCTCCGAAGCCGAGGCCGACCCCGCATCGATCAGCACCACGATCGGCACGCCCTTGGCGATATCGCCGCGGAACACGGTTTCGGCGTTGTATACGATATTCTCGCCCCGCACGCGGCCGCGCTGCGACACGATGCGGCCATCGTCGAGGAACAGGTCGGACAGCGCCACAGCCTCGTCCAGCGAACCGCCGGGATTGGAGCGCATGTCGAGCACGAGGCCGTTGACGCGCCCGCTCGCCTCCTGCTGCAACGCTTCCCACGAGGCGAGCACGTCGGCCCCGACATCGCGTGAGAATTCGTTGACCATGATGTGGCCGATATTTCCGTCCATCAATTCATGCGTCACCGGCTCGAGCTCGATCACGCCGCGCGTCACGGTGACGTCGAAGGGTTCGTCGCGCCCGGGACGGAAGACGGTGAGGCGGATCGCCGTGCCCGCGGGCCCGCGCATCTGCGCCACGGCATCGTCCAGCTCGCCGCCATAGATCAGCTTGCCATCGAGGTGGGTGATGAAGTCGCCTGCCTTGATTCCCGCCTTGTCCGCCGGGCTGCCGCGGAAGGGCGAGATGATCTTGACCGCGCCGTCCTCCATGATGACCGACAGGCCGAGGCCCGAATAATTGCCGTCGATCATGGTTTCGAGCCGCTGGAGATCGGACCCGTCGAGATAGGCCGAATGCGGGTCGAGCGCGGTGAGCATCCCGTCGATCATGCCGTCGATCAGCGTCTGATCGTCAACCTCGTCGACATAGCTCGCCTTGATTCGCTGATAGACCGCGATGACCTTGGAGAATTCCGGCCCCGCGCGCCCTTCGACCTGGGCGAGGCCCGCCGTGGTGGCGGGAATCAGCGCAAGCGCGGTGACGAGCGCGGCGCTGCGGGCAAGTTCGGCGAATTTCATCTGGGCGCGGTCCAATCCTGTTTGCTGGCCATACTATCGCGCACCGGGCCTGAATACCAGATTAGGGAAAGCGCGATCGAAAGGCGTCAAGTCGATTGTTTTTCCGATCTTTCGCCCTCACCCGATGTAATCGAGCGGATTGACCGGATCGCCGCCGCGCCGCAATTCGAGCGTCACGGTGGGATCGGCCGTATCCGCAAGGCCCAGCGGCGATCCCGCGACCACATCCTGGCCAACGCGCGTCACCAGATCGCCAAGCCCGGTGACGAGGCTGGTCCAGCCATTGGCGTGCTGGATGATGACGATCCGTCCGAAGCCGCGATAGGGCCCCGCGAAGACCACGCGGCCCGTGCCCGGCGCAACCACCTGCGCACCCGCGCGCGGGACGAGCGAAAGCCCGCTGGCGCGCGCCCCATCGCCGCTCGCCGATCCGAAGGCGGTTGTGAGCCGCCCGTCGGTCGGCAGGCGGTAATCGGACGGCGGCGCGGTGGCCGACGGGGTGGGCGACGGCGCGTCCCGGATCGCGAGCGAAGACCGCGCGCCGGGATCGGTTGGTCTCGGGATCGGGCCCGGCAGGCCCGCGAGCCGGTCGCGCAGCGCACCGATATCGTCGAGCCGCTCGACCAGCCCGTCGAGATCGCGCGCCTGTTCGCCCAAGGCCAGCGCGCGCAATTCCTCACGATCGGCCGCGCCCCGCGCGCGCGCGGCGGCGAGGCGTTCGCGCTGCGCCATGGCGATCAGTTCGGTGCGCCGCTCGGCAAGGCCGCGTTCCGCACGGCGACGCTCCGCCAAGGCCACTCGCGCCTCGTTTTGCAGGGCCAGCGAGCGATCGAGCTCGGCGCGCAGCTCTGCGGTGCTTTCGCGCACGAGCGGCACAGTGCTGTCCAGCACCGCGCCGAGATAGACCGTATCGCGCAGCGATCCGGGCGCCAGCACGCTGAGCGAGAGGGGCCGCCGCACCAGCATCTGAAGCGCCCCGGTCAGCCGCACGATCGGCTCGCGCCGTTTGGCCAGCCGCAGGTCGAGCGCGCGCCGTTCGGACTGGACCAGTGCCAGCTCGGCCTCCGCGACACCGATCTGCGCTTCGGCCTGCTGGACCCGGGCGGCGAGCGCGGCGGCCTCGGCCTGCGCCTTCTCGGAAGCCTGCGTGGCGCTGGCGGCGCGGGCGTCGAAAGAAGCGGCGCGTTGCTGCGCTTGGGCCGCACGGCGCTCGGCCCGCTCCAGCGCGCGCTGCGCTTCGGGTGCGTCCGCGAAACGGCGATCGAGCGCGCTCTGGGCCGTGATCGGACCGGACAGGACGGCAAGGCCGACCGTCCCGGCAAGACCGGCGAGAGATATGGCAAGGGCGAGCCAGCGGCGCATCATGACGCCAGATGCCGGAATCTCAGTCGCGATGATAGGGGTGACCCGCGACGATGGTGGTCGCACGATAGAGCTGCTCGGCCAGCATGGCGCGCGCCATAAGATGCGGCCAGGTCGCCTTCCCAAAGGCGACGAGCAGGTCGGCCTCCTCACGCTCCTCGCGCGAATGTCCGTCCGCCGCACCCAGAACGAAACGCGCCTCGCGCACGCCCTCGTCGCGCCAGCGTTCCAAAACGCCCGCGAATTCACGCGAGGTGAGGTCCCTGCCCCGCTCGTCGAGCAGGACGGTGCGATGGGGGCTCAAGGGGTCGGGGATCCTGCCGCCCGTCTCGGGCAGCTCGGTTACTTTGAACGGCCAAGTAACCCGCTTCTCATACCGCGCCACCAGCTCCGCTTCGGGCGAGCGAGCGATCTTTCCGCGAGCGATGATGTGTAGGAGCATGGAGAACCTTTGTTTGCGCACCCGCCTCCGCGGGTGCGATATCCTCGCGCCTACGGCGCTGCGGGCGGGCGGTCGCCCTTGCGGGCCTGCGGCCCGTGCTCCGCGACAACACTGACAGGTTTGGCCGGGAACGGTCCGCGGCCAGCGGACCGCAAGCGCGACCGCGCGCCCCGCAGGTGCCCGACCGAAGGGAGGAACAGCACCGAGGACGAACTCGCGGAGGCGAGTTCGAAAAACACAACTCGAAAACCTACGCCATTCCCGCCACGGGCGGCGCGTCGCCGAAGGCCCACATGCGTTCCAGGTTATAGAAGCTGCGCACTTCGGGTCGGAACAGATGCACCACCACGTCGCCCGCATCGAGCAGCACCCAGTCGGCGGCGGGCAGACCTTCCAGCTTCACCGGGCCGAAGCCCGCCTGCTTGACCTTTTCCGCCAGCTTCGTGGCGATCGCGGCGACCTGGCGCGTCGAGCGGCCCGAGGCGATCACCATGTAATCGGCGATCGAGCTTTTGCCCTCGAGATCGATGGTGACGACATCCTGCGCCTGGTCGTCGTCGAGGTGCGAGAGGACGAGGTCGAGCAGCGCGCTCTTGTCGGTCGAGTCGGCGCCGCTCATCGCAAGGGCCTTTGCGGTTGCATCGGTCGCGGAAGGGGGTTGGACTTGCGGCATGAAGGGATGTCGTATTCCTCGAAATGGGAGATTGCGGAAAAAGGAAACCGGCGCGTCACGGGCGCGTGGCCTTCCCGCGAGCAATGTCGGCGGGAATCGGACGATGGGTCAGACGATCGCGCATCTGGCCGTATCCGGCGGCCTTGGCGTCACGCGTCGCCCAATCGGGATCGGCGCGGCGAAGCGCCGTCGCCGAACGATGGTCAGGGTCGAAACGCAGGATCACCAGTGCCGGAGCGCTCCATCGGGACCTGTTCGCGAAACCGGCGGCGGGTATGCGATAACGCCGCAGCCAGGCCATCGCGGGGCTCGCGAAGGCGTCACCATCATAACCGGGACGCGCGATAACCGCAATCGGCATCGTCCGCGCGATCCTGCGCCAGTCGCGCCAGCGGTGGAACTGGGCCAGATTGTCCGACCCCATCAGCCAGACGAATTCGCGTCTGCGATAGCGGCGGACGAGCTTTGCCAGCGTATCGACGGTATAGCGCGTGCCCAGCTCCCGCTCGATCGCGGTGGGGCGGATCGGCGCGCGGCGCGCCTGCCGCACGGCCGAGGCATAGCGCGCGGCGAGCGGCGCCATTCCCTCTTTCGGTTTCAACGGATTTCCCGGCGACACCAGCCACCACACCTCGTCCAGATCCAGAGCGCGCATCGCGAACAGGGAGATCCGGCGATGGCCGCCATGCGCCGGATTGAAGCTGCCGCCCAAGAGGCCGATCCGGGGGAGAGCCTGGCGCGGGGGACCTGCGATGGGGGAAGCGTTCGGGAGCATCCGGGTCTGTTACCACCCGGCCCTGTTGCTGTCAGGGGGCGACAGAAGAGCCTCAAAAGCGCGGAAACACGATTCGTTCCCGCATTTTTCGCAAATTTTTCGGGAACGAAAACGCTTCGTCCCGCGAACCTGTCGATTCGGCCATTTTCGGCCCCCTCGATTCGCAATCTTACGGATCGCTCGCTAGGGACGCCGCCGGATCGTACAAAAGACTACACAGGATGGGATCGCTTTGAACAGAAACGATACCGCTCGCGGTTGGTCGGAGCGTTTGCGCGCCCTATTTCCCGAACGCGAATTCTTCATGCGCTCGGACGGCCAGGTCCGTTTCGTCAAAATCTCCTCGCGCCTCCAGATCGGCGCTGCCGCCCTGGTCGGTGCCGCGCTGATCGGCGTGACCGGCGGCGTCGGCGCGATGGCGTATAACCAATACGAAGCCTCCGCCGAGCGCGCCGCGCTGATGACGCGCGCCGCTAAAGTCGCCGATTCGGAAGAACGCCTCGCCAATTATCGCGATGATATCGACACCGTCGCCGAGGATCTCGAACGCCGCCAGGACTTCATCGAGGATATGGTCGCGGCCCTGCCCGAGGACGTGAAGGTATCCGACCTGAACGCTCAGGACGGCGAGGCGGTTGCAAGCGATGTCGCCGAAACGCAGGCCATGGTCGGCAAGGTCAGCGCCGCGATCCCCGAAGCCGCGGCCCTCGCCCGGATCGAGGCGCGTCAGCTCGCCTTCGTCGATGGGATGACCCGCTTCGCCGAAGCCCGCTCCGCCCGTGCCGAAGCGGCCCTGCGCGAACTCGGCCTCAACCCCGCCACCGTCCTCCGCCAGGCCGAGCGTGAGGCGATGGGTGGTCCGCTCGAGAAATTCGCCAGCGCCACCGGCGGCCCGATCGATCCGCGCTTCGAGCGCCTGGGCCTCTCGCTCGCCCGCATGGGCGCGCTCGAACTGACGCTCGATTCGGTGCCTCAGGTGATGCCGGCTTCCGTCGTGCGCATGTCATCCGGCTTCGGCCCCCGCCGCGATCCCTTCACCGGCGGCGGCGCGATGCATAGCGGCCTCGATTTCGCCGGGCCGATCGGTACGCCGATCCAGGCCGCCGCCAATGGCCGGGTCAGCTTCGTCGGCGTGAAATCGGGTTACGGCAACGTGGTCGAGATCGATCACGGCAACGGCCTCATCACCCGCTACGCCCACCTGTCCGCTTTCGGCGTGAAGCGCGGTGCCGAAGTCGGCGCGGGCGATCGCATCGCATCGATGGGCAGCACCGGGCGTTCCACCGGATCGCACCTGCATTTCGAGGTTCGCCTGAACGGGCGCGCCGTCAATCCCCGCACCTTCCTGGAGAGAGCCCCCGATGTTCTCGAAAAAGCCCGCAGCGACGCTCCGAGCGCGCAGCAATAACGAGAGAGCCATGACCCCCCGCAACGGCAATTCCACCTTCTCGGTGCTCGGCACGGATATTTCCGTGAAGGGCGATATCACGGCTTCGGCCGATCTTCATGTCGATGGCAATGTGGAAGGCGATATCGCCTGTTCCGCGCTGGTCCAGGGCGAAGGCAGCACGATCAATGGCGGCGTCACCGCCGAAACCGCGCGCCTTGCCGGGCGCGTGACCGGATCGATCACCGCGCGCGAACTCACGATCCTCAAGACCGCGCGCATCGATGGCGACGTGCATTACGATGCGCTGACGATCGAACAGGGCGCGCAGGTCCAGGGCCGCTTCGCTCCCCGCGGAGAGACCAAGGCTGCGAAGCCTGCAAAGACCGAAGAGCCGAAGCTGGCGGTCGCCAACTGAGATGATTCCGGCGAGGGGAGCGGGCCTCCCCTCGTTACGTCAGCCGGGCAGGACCTCGGCGCGCAGGGCCTTGCGGTCGAGCTTGCCGATCATGGTCTTGGGCAGATCCTCGCGCAGCACCACGCGGCTGACCCGCTCGTGCTTGCCGATGCGGCCATTGAGCCAAGTGGCGAGCTCCTCGCCCGTTGCATTCTCGCCCTCGTTCAAGACCGCATAGGCTTCGGGCACTTCGCCGCGATATTCGTCGGGCACGCCGATCACGAGCACTTCCTTGATCGCGGGATGCTGCAACAGCACGTGCTCGACCTGGCTCGGGAAGACCTTGAAGCCGCCCACCGCGATCATGTCCTTGATCCGGTCGACGATGGCGAGGAAGCCCTCTTCGTCGATCGTGGCGACATCGCCCGTCCGCAGCCAATCCTCCCCATTGAAGCGCGCGAAGGCGTCGGCCTGGGTCTCGGGCTTGTTCCAGTACCCGCACATCACCTGCGGGCCGCGCACGGCCAACTCGCCCGGCTCGCCATCGGGCGCGAGGCGGGTCGGGTCTTCCTTGTCGAGCAACAGGATCTGCGTCGCCGGGATCGGCTGGCCGATCGTGCCGGGCTTGCGCATTCCTTCATAAGGATTGGTCGAGACGACGCCCGCGCTTTCGGTGAGGCCGTAGCCTTCGACCAGCCGCACGCCGGTCCCCTTCTCGAATTTCTCGCGCACCGGGGCGGGCAGCGGCGCGCCGCCCGAAATGCAGATCTGGAGCGACGAGAAATCGGTCTTCGCGAAATCGGGATGGTCGAGCAGCGCCTGGAACATGGTCGGCACGCCGGGAAAGGCGCGCGGGCGGCTGTTCGTGATCGTTTTCAGGACCTGCCCCGCATCGAAGCGCGGCAGCATCACGATCCGCCCGCCCTTCACCACCGTGCGGTTCAAGACGCAGGTGTTGGCGAAGACGTGGAACAGCGGGAGAGCGCCGAGCACGCTGTCGGGCTCGTTCGGATCGAAGGGGTCGATCATGTCGACCTGGATCGCATTGCTCGCAAGATTGGCGTGGCTCAGCATCGCGCCCTTGGGCGTGCCGGTCGTACCGCCGGTATATTGCAACAGAGCAAGATCGTCGGCGGAGAGATCGGGCAAGTCGCCCCCGTCACGCCCCAACCAATCGCTCCATTGGCCGACATCGGGCCGCGAGGGCACAGAAGCGATCTGCTTGCGGCCGAGCGTGCGCAGCGCCAGGCTCTTCACTTTCGGCAGCGCATCGGCGAGGCGCGTGACGACCAGCGTTTCGAGCGAGGAGCGGTCGAGCACGTCCACCGCAGTCGGCAGCAGCATTGGCGAATCGAGCGTAACGAGCAGGCGCGTGCCCGAATCCTCGACCTGCGCGGCAAGTTCCTCCGCCGTGTAGAGCGGCGAGAAATTGACCACCACCGCGCCCGCCATCATCGCTCCGTAATAGGCAGCGACGTAAGCGGGCACGTTGGGCAGGAACAGACCGATTCGGTCCTTGGGCGCAATCCCGCGCGCGATCAGTCCGGCGGCGAAGCGGCGCGCCTCGGCGTAAAGTTCGCGATAAGTGAAATCGCGGCCCATGAATTCGGCGAGAACCGTATTCGGGATCGCCTGCGCCTGCCGCTCGAAGATCGCGGGGAGAGGTTCGGCGTTGATCGCGCTGTTCCAGGGCTGCGCGTGGCCGTAATGGGCGGAGGGGAGCGGGTAGCGCTTATTGACAGACATGTCAGTAGCATGGCCCAATCGCGGCCCTGCTGACAAGCGAAAAGGGCGGAAAAGCGCGCCCGCCTTTCCGCCCCTTCGCAATTTTCGAGACGTGAGCGTCAGCCTTCGGCTTCGGCCTCGCTCGCGCGCTTGTTTTCGAGCCAGGCGGCAGCTTCCGCTTCCTGCGCGGCTTCGGCGGCGGCCTTCTGTTCCTCGGCGCGTTCGGCACGCAGCTCCTCGATCAGGCGCTCGCGATCGCTGGTGCCTTCGGTGGCGGCGGGCGCGACGGTCTCGGCCTCGTCCCCTTCCTCGCTCGCGACCTTCTTGGCCGCCTTGGCGACGACCGCGTCCAATTCGCGCTGCGAACAGAGGCCAAGGGTCACCGGATCCTTGGGCTGGATGTTCTGGATGTTCCAGTGCGTGCGGTCGCGAATCGCGCCGATCGTGGTGCGGGTGGTCCCGATCAGCTTGCCGATCTGCGCGTCCGAGATTTCCGGGTGGTTGCGCAGCAGCCAGGCGATGCCGTCCGGCTTGTCCTGCCGCTTAGACACGGGCGTGTAGCGCGGACCCTTGGTGCGGCTGACTGCGACGGGCGCGCGCTGCATCTTGAGCGAATAGCTGCTGTCCTCCTGGCCCTTCTCGATCTCGCCCTGCGTCAACTCGCCCGCATGGACCGGATCGCGCCCGGTGTATTTCGCGCCGGCCAGATCGTCCGCCATGGCCTGGACTTCGAGAATGTGCAGGCCGCAGAATTCTGCGATCTGTTCGAAGCTGAGGCCGGTGTTGTCGACCAGCCAAGTGGCGGTCGCATGCGGCATGAGGGGCTTGGGTTGGTCGGCCATTTTCGGCGCCTTTTCTGATGACCTGAAATAGGAAGGGCCGCCCCTTGCGGAGCGGCCACTGCCCCTATCATGTAGGCCGAACCGTCCCCGTCCGCAAGCGCGGCGTGTTCCGGGGGAGCGGAAGCGGAGTTCAGGCCGGGGCTGGTTGATCGAGCGGCGCCAGCCCGGCAAGGAATTGCGCGGTCGCCGCATCCCAGCTGAAGCCCGCCCCATAGCGCGCGCAATCCCGGCGGTCGCAGAACAGCGCGGCGGAGATGGCCCGATCGAGATCGTCCGCGAGCGCGCCGACCGCGTCGGTCACGATATCGCGCGGTCCGGGAACGGGAAACGCGGCCACCGGCGTCCCGCAGGCGAGCGTTTCGATCATGACGAGACCGAACGTGTCGGTGCGGCTGGGAAAGACGAAGACATCCGCCCCGGCATAGCAGCCCGCCAGATCGCGCCCGCTGCGCCGACCGAGGAAATGCGCGTTCGGGTAACGGGTGCGCAAGGCTTCGAGCGCGGGCCCGTCCCCCACCACCACCTTGCTGCCCGGATAGGTGCCGCCGAGAAACGCTTCGAGATTCTTCTCCGGCGGGACTCGCCCGACATAGAGCTGGATCGGCCCTTCCAAAGCGGCGAATTCCGGCGGGGGCGGCGCATCGGGCGTGAAACAGGCGAGATCGACGCCGCGGCTCCATCCGTGCAATTGGTCGAGCCCGTGGGCACGCAGCTCCTCCGCTATGCTCTCGGTCGCGACCAGGATGCGCTGGGCGGGGGCGTGGAACCAGCGGATGTAGCGCCAGAACCATGCGGCGGGCAGGTGCGTGCGCTGGGCCACGTAATCGGGAAACTGGGTGTGGTAGGCGGTGGTGAAGCGCGTGCCGCTGTCCACGCAATAGCGCCGCGCGGCAAGCCCCAGCGGGCCTTCGGTGGCGATGTGGATGGCATCGGGTGCGAATGCGCGCAGGCTCCGCGCCACCGCACCCGGCGCGGCGAGAGCCAGGCGGATTTCGGGATAGGTCGGGCAGGGCCAGCTCAAGAACTGGTCGGGCGAGATCGTCAGGACCTCGTGGCCTTGCGCACGCAACAGGTCGCAGGTCGTGGTCAGCGTGCGGACCACGCCGTTCATCTGCGGCAGCCACGCATCGGTGACGATCGCGATGCGACGCAGGCCAGAGCTACGCGCATCCTTCGGAGCGGCGGATGAAGCGCGCCGCTCGATACCAATCCCGTCCCCCACCCACAGGCGCGCGGGTGCGTTCACGCCGCTTCCCGCGATGCGACGGCTTCCTCTTCCGACGCCGGGGCCGCGTCGCGCTTGGCGACTTCGTCGGCCCAGTGGAGGATTTCCATCCGCCCGTCGAAATGTTCGACCAGCGCGTTGCACCCTTCGACCCAGTCGCCGTCATTGTAATATTGGACGGTCTCGCCCTCGTGCAGAAAATCGCGCATGTCGGCGGTGTGGATATGGCCGCAGACCACGCCGTCCACGCCCCGCTCGCCCGCGGCGCGGGCCACCACCTCCTCGTATTTGGAGATGAATTCGACCGCGTTCTTGACCTTGTGCTTGGCCGCCTTGCTGAGCGACCAATAGGGCAGGCCGAAGCGGCGGCGGATCGCATTGACCCACAGGTTCAGGCCCATCGCCGCGTGATAGAGCGCGTCGCCGAAGAAGGCGAGCCAGCGGTGGGCGAGCATGATGGTGTCGAATTCGTCGCCATGCAGCACCATCAGCCGCCGCCCGTCCGCCGTATCGTGGAAGGCGGCGCGCGCAATCTCGACCCCGCCGAAATTCATGCCAGCAAACGGTCGCACCATCTCGTCATGATTGCCGGGGATATAGACGATCCGCGTTCCGCGCTTGGCGCGTTTCAGAATGCGCCAGACGATGTCGTTATGCGAGGCGGGCCAGTAGACCTTTTTCTTCAACCGCCACCCGTCGATGATGTCGCCGACCAGATACATGGTCTCGCTATCGGTATGGTCGAGGAAATCGATCAGCAGATTCGCATTGCAGCCCTTGGTGCCGAGATGGACGTCACTGATCCAGATCGTGCGGAACTTGCGCCTTTCGCCGATGACGCGTTCGGGCACGGCGGGCTGTATCGCCGGAAAACTGGCGATATTGGCGCCGAAAGCGGCGAATTTCTCGATTTCACGGGGCAGTTCGGTCACGGCGCTTCTCCCACCATTCGGGAGCAGGCCTAGCGCGGCAATGTTACACGCGAAGCGCAGTCGCGTGACCGAACGGGGACATTACGTCGATTTGGCGTCAGTCCGCCGCGACCTTCAGCACAATCTTGCCGATGTGGTCGCCCGCCTCCATCCGCCTGTGCGCATCCGCCGCGCGGGTGAGCGGGAAGGTCTCGTCCATCACCGGGCGGATGGTGCCGTCCTCGAACAGGGGCCAGGCGTGGTTGTGGATCTCGTCCGCGAGCAGCGCCTTGAATTCGTCCGAGCGCGGGCGCAGCGTCGATCCGGTCATCGTCTGGCGGCGGCTCATCAATTTGGCCATGTTGATTTCCGCCTTGATCCCGCCGAGCACCGCGATCGTGACATGGCGCCCGTCTTCGGCGAGGCAATCGAGATTGCGCTGCACGTAATCGCCCGACACCATGTCGAGGATCACGTCCGCGCCGCGCCCGTCCGTGGCCTTGCGCACCTCCTCGACGAAATCCTGCGTCTTGTAATTGATGGCGAGATCGGCGCCGACTTCGCGCGCTTCGGCGCATTTTTCGTCGCTGCCGGCAGTGGTCAGCACGGTGAGGCCGAATTCCTTGGCCAGCATAATCGCCATCGTGCCAATCCCGCTGGTCCCGCCATGGACCAGCAAGGTCTCCCCATCGCGCGCCCAGCCGCGCTCGAAGACATTGTGCCACACGGTGAACAGCGTTTCGGGGATCGCCGCCGCCTCGTCCATCGGCATCGCGTCCGGCACGTGGAGGCAATGGCCCGAATGGGCGAGGCAGTATTCGGCATAGCCCCCGCCCGAAACCAGGGCGCAGACCGGTTGGTTCAGCATTTCGGGCGGCGCGCCTTGGCCGATCGCGACCACCACTCCCGACACTTCCAGCCCGGGCAGAGGCGAAGCGCCCGGAGGGGGCGGATAGAGGCCCTGGCGCTGGATCACGTCGGGCCGGTTGACGCCCGCATGACTGACCTTGATCAGCACCTGGTTGGCGCCGGGTTCGGGCACCGGACAATCCTTCGCCACCAGCACGTCGGGACCGCCGGGTTCGTCGAACCCGATCGCGGTCATCCGTTCGGGTAGGCTCGCAACCATTGCTATCCCCAATCCTGCCATTCTCTCGCCCCGGCGTCTTGCGTCTATCGCGCGATTCGTTTGACAGCAACCGGGCTTGCTTGCGAGAAAGGCGGACAATGGACGAAGACGACCGGCCACGACGCACAGGCGATGCCGCCTCTCTCCTCGCGAAAGAGGATCTCGCGCCCTATTCGCAAGACGAGCTGGCGGAGCGGATCGCTCTCCTCGAAGCCGAGATCGCGCGCGTGCGCCGCCACAGTGCCCATGCCGAGGCACATCGCGCCGCCGCCGACGCGCTGTTCGGCAAAAAGGATTGAGCGGGAGCGATGCGGGGCCTCACAATCGCCGCAATGCTTCCCATATTCGGTCCACGATACAGCCGCGGCTCATCCGCGCCGTGTAGACTGTCCTCGCCGTCCATTACGGCGGCAAATCCAGTGAAAGACCCCTGAATGCCCAGTTTCGCCCAAAACCTCGAAAAGACCCTTCACCAGGCTCTGGCCGATGCGTCCGAGCGGCGGCACGAATACGCCACGCTCGAACATCTCCTGCTGGCGCTGATCGACGACGAGGACGCAGCGCAGGTGATGAACGCCTGCGGGGTCGACCTGTCCGAACTGACCGCGGTGGTGCGGCAATATCTCGAACAGGAATACCAGTCGCTGCGCAGCGACGACGACGATGCCGATCCCCAGCCGACCGCCGGATTCCAGCGCGTGGTCCAGCGCGCGATCCTGCACGTCCAGTCCTCGGGCAAGGACACCGTCACCGGCGCCAATGTGCTGGTCGCGCTGTTTTCCGAACGCGACAGCTACGCCGTCTATTTCCTCCAGCAGCAGGATATGAGCCGGCTGGATGCCGTCAGCTTCATCAGCCACGGCATCGGCAAGGGCGGCCGTCCGGGCGAAGCGCGCACGCCGCAAGGCAGCGCGGAAGACGCCGCGCCCGAGGCCGAGGCCGAGAAGGGCAAGGACGCCAAGAAGGAAACCGCGCTCGACCAGTTCACCGTCGATCTCAACAAGAAGGCGGAAAACGGCAAGGTCGATCCGCTGATCGGTCGCGGGCCGGAGGTCGATCGGACGGTGCAGATCCTGTGCCGCCGCAGCAAGAACAACCCGCTCTATGTCGGCGATCCCGGCGTCGGCAAGACTGCGATCGCGGAAGGCCTCGCGCGCAAGATCGTGGAAGGCGAAGTGCCCGAAGTGCTGTCGGAAGCCGTGATCTATTCGCTCGACATGGGTGCGCTGCTCGCGGGCACGCGCTATCGCGGCGATTTCGAGGAGCGGCTGAAGCAGGTCGTCACCGAACTCGAAGGGATGCCGCACGCGATACTGTTCATCGACGAGATTCACACGGTCATCGGCGCGGGTGCGACCAGCGGCGGGGCGATGGATGCGTCGAACCTCTTGAAGCCCGCGCTCAGTTCGGGTGCGATCCGCTGCATCGGATCGACCACCTACAAGGAATTCCGCAACCATTTCGAAAAGGACCGCGCCCTGCTGCGCCGGTTCCAGAAGATCGACGTGAACGAGCCCACGGTCGAGGATACGATCAAGATCCTGAAAGGCCTCAAGACCGCGTTCCAGGATCACCACAAGGTGACTTACACCGCCGACGCGCTGAAGACAGCGGTGGAACTGAGCGCGCGCTATATCAACGATCGCAAATTGCCCGACAAGGCGATCGACGTGATCGACGAGGTCGGCGCGATGCAGATGCTCGTGCCGCCGAGCCGCCGCAAGAAGAAGATCACGAGCCGCGAGATCGAGGCGGTGATCGCGACGATGGCGCGCATCCCCCCCAAATCGGTCTCGAAGGACGACAAGAAGGCGCTCGAAAATCTCGAACGCGATCTGAAGCATGTCGTCTTCGGGCAGGATTCGGCGGTGCATCGCCTTTCGACCGCGATGAAGCTGAGCCGCGCGGGGCTGCGCGATCCCGACAAGCCGATCGGCTCGTTCCTGTTCTCCGGCCCCACCGGCGTCGGCAAGACCGAGGTCGCGCGCCAGCTCGCCTCGATCATGGGGATCGAGCTGAAGCGCTTCGACATGTCCGAATATATGGAGCGGCACAGCGTGTCGCGCCTGATCGGCGCGCCTCCGGGCTATGTCGGCTACGATCAGGGCGGCCTCCTGACCGATGCGGTCGATCAGAACCCGCATTGCGTCCTGCTGCTCGACGAGATCGAGAAGGCGCACCCCGACCTCTTCAACATCCTGTTGCAGGTGATGGATAATGGCCGTCTGACCGACCATCACGGCAAGACGGTCGATTTCCGCAATGTCGTCCTGATCATGACCACTAATGCGGGCGCCGCCGACATGGCGCGGAGCGGGATCGGTTTCGGCGACGTCAGCAAGGAGGATGCGAGCGAGGAGGCGGTGAAGCGCATGTTCACGCCCGAATTCCGCAACCGCCTCGATGCGATCGTGCCCTTCGCCTATCTCGGCAAGGACACGGTGGGCCGCGTGGTCGACAAGTTCATCCTCCAGCTCGAACTGCAATTGTCCGAACAGAATGTCGACATCCAGTTCGACAAGGATTCGCGCGATTGGCTGGCCGACAAGGGCTATGACCGTCTTTACGGCGCGCGCCCGATGGGCCGCTTGATCCAGGACAAGATCAAGCAGCCGCTGGCCGAGGAATTGCTGTTCGGCAAACTGGCCGATGGGGGCGAGGTCCAGGTCACGATCAAGGACGGCAAGCCCAATTTCGAGCTGACGCCCGCTCCGCCCAAGGCGAAGAAGGCGGCGGCGAAGAAATCCGCCAAGAAGAAAGGCGCCTCCGCCAAACCCGCCGCCGATGCGAACGAGAGCGGAGACAGCGAAGCCTGATCGCCACAGCGACCGGCAAACCGTTCGCGTGATAGGCCAAAGCGGGGGTCGGCGTTTGTCGGCCCCCGTTTGCATTTGAACGGGTTTGCCGGACCGTCCGGTTGCGCAATGCGCGGTGCTGTCTTAGGCACCTGCTACGCAATTGGGGGTGCGCGAATGTCGGTTCTGGAAGTCTCGAATCTCGTCAAACGCTTCGACGGCGTTCTGGCGGTGGACGATCTGTCCTTCTCGGTCGCGCCGGGGGAAATCTTCGGCTTTCTCGGCGGAAACGGCGCGGGCAAGACCACGACCCTGCGCATGGTGCTCGACATCATCCGCCCGACATCGGGCAGCATCCAGGTGCTCGGCAGCGCGCCGGGCCGTCGCAACGCGCAGGCGATCGGCTTCCTTCCCGAAGAACGCGGCCTGTATGCCGGGATGAGCGCGATCGACACGATCGTCTATTTCGGGCGCCTGAAGGGCATGGATGCGGGCGAAGCGCGGCGCCGCGGGATGGACTTGCTGACTCGCTTCGACCTCGCCGACCGCGCCAAGAGCGACATCGGCGACATGTCCAAGGGCATGGCCCAGAAGGTCCAGCTCGCAACGTCTCTGGTCAACGATCCCGAATTGCTGATGCTCGACGAGCCGTTCTCCGGCCTCGATCCGGTCAATCAGGGCCTGCTCGAAAACGAGATCCTGCGTGCATCCGAACGCGGCGCGGCGGTGATCTTCTCGACCCATGTGATGCAGCACGCCGAACGCTTGTGCGACCGGCTGCTGCTGCTGAAGAAAGGCAGCAAGCGGTTCGAAGGCACGCTGGAAGAGGCGCGCGCCGCTCTGCCCGCAAGGCTCGTCGCCAGCGCGAAGGAGGATCTGTCGCGCATTCCCGGCGTCGCCCGCGCGGCTTCGGGCGATGGTGTCGAAGATGGCTGGCACGACTGGACATTGCATCTCGAACCGGGCGTGCCTGCCGCCGACATTCTCGAATATTGCACCGCCAACGGTATCGCCCTGCGCCGGTGGGACGAACACCAGGCCAGCCTGCATGACGTCTTCGTAAGGATGGTGGGCGAAGAACCCGCCCCGGCCCGCGCGGAAAAGGAGATCGCGGCATGAACCGGTCCGCTTCGATGAACGGCATCCTCCTCGTCGCCGCGCGCGAAATCCGCCAGATCCTGAAGATGAAGAGCTTCTGGCTGACGCTGCTGATCCTGCCCGTGGCGCTCGCGATCGGACCCCTGTTCGCCGAAACGCTGGAGGATGACGAGCCGACGCGGGTGGCGGTGGTGGATCGCTCGGGCGGGCAGACCGCCGAGGCGCTCGAAGCGCGCTTCGCTGCCGAGGACGCGCAATGGCTGCTGCGCGACCTTTCGCGCTACGTCCAGCGCTACGATCTCGAAAGCGCCGATCCCGAGGCGCCCTGGGCGCAGCACGATCGCTGGTATACCGGCGCCGATATCGCCGCCTTCGAAGCGTCCGGCGGGCTCGACGCGGCGCTCGCGAAAATCGACGCGGTGCGCCCCGAAGGCGTGCCGGAATTCGAGCCCGATATGCCCGATTACAGCTTCGAGCCCGCCCCGCCCGAACTCGCGAATGCCCAAGGCGACAGCTTCGGCGAGGCCGCGCGCGCGCTGTTCGACGCGGATGACGACACCGCGCCCGAAATCGTGGTGCTCATCGGCGAGGGCTATCCCGCCGACCCGCGCATCCAGCTGTTCTCCGCCGACCAGCCGCGCGGCAGCTTCGTATCGACCATGCAGGAGGTCCTGACGAACGATCTGCGCGCCCGCCTGCTCGCCAGCCAGGGCGTCTCGCCCGCCAATGCCGCGGCAGTGCAGAGCGCGGCCCCGGTGATCGCGGTCGACACCCCTCCCCCCGGCGGCGGCGCGCGCGAGACGCTGTTGGTGCGATCGATCGTGCCGCTCGCGCTCGCCTATATCCTGATGATGAGCCTGATGCTGTCGGGCAGCTGGATGTTGCAGGGTTCGGTCGAGGAGCGTTCGAACAAATTGCTCGAATCCCTCCTTGCCTGCATCCGTCCCGAGGATCTGATGTATGGCAAGCTCCTGGGCTCGCTCAGCGTCGGTCTGTTGATGATCCTCGTCTGGGGTGCGTGCGCGGGCGCGGCTGCCTATGCGACGCAGGGTGCCATATCGGACATGATCCGCCCCGCGCTGGAGCCGGTTTCCAGCCCCGGCATCATCGCCGCGATCCTGTTCTTCTTCATCGCGGGCTATATCCTGATTTCCGCCCTGTTCGTGGCGATCGGCGCGATGGTCGATTCGATGAGCGAGGCGCAGGGCTATCTGATGCCGGTCCTGCTGCTGATTTTGCTCCCGATCACGTTCCTGATCCAGGCGATCCTGGCGGGCAATTCGGGCTGGATGGTGCAGGTTTTAACCTGGGTGCCGCTATGGACGCCCTTCACGGTGATGGCGCGGCTGGGCATGGGAATCGAATGGTGGGAGATGGTCGGATCGGGCATCCTGCTCGCCGCGACGATCGTGCTGGAACTGGTCCTGATCGGCCGTCTGTTCCGCGCCAGCCTGCTCTCCACCGGCCAGAAACCGAGCCTCAAGAAGATCGTCGAGCGCTTCCGCAGCACGCCTGCGTGATCGCCTGACGGGAACGCTTGGGCCTGCCCGCGCTTGAATCGGGCATGCCCGCCCCTTTCTCGTGGATCAGGCCCGAACCGTGGGGCATTCATGTCGTCCCGGCGGACGCCTGGGTCGATCCCTCCCGCCCGGTCGAGCGTGCCTTGGTCACCCACGGCCATGCCGATCACGCGCGCGGCGGGCATGGACAGACCGTCGCCACGCCCGAAACGCTGGCGATCATGGAACTGCGCTATCGCACCGGGGCGCAGGACGAAGCGGGCGAAATCCCTCACAAGGCCGTCCCGGTCGAATATGGCGAGAGCATCACGCTGCCCGGCGATGTGCAGGCGACCTATTTCCCCGCCGGCCACGTTCTCGGCAGCGCGCAAATTCTCCTGGAGCATGCGGGCGAGCGGATCGTGTGCACCGGCGATTACAAGCGCCGCGCCGATCCGACCTGCCCGCAATTCGAAGTCGTGCCCTGCGACATCTTCATCACCGAGGCGACCTTCGGCCTGCCGCTGTTTACCCACCCGCCGATCGCGGAGGAGATGGCGAAGCTGCTCGACCGGCTGGCCGCGCATCCCGATCGCTGCGTGCTCGTCGGCGCCTATGCGCTGGGCAAGGCGCAACGGGTGATCGCGGAACTGCGCGCCGCCGGGCATCACGACCCGATCTATCTCCACGGCGCGATGGAAAAGATGTGCCGGTTGTACGAAGAGCACGGCGTCGATCTGGGCGAGTTGCGGCTGGTGTCCGACCATACGAAGGACGATATGCGCGGCAGCGTGGTGGTTTCGCCGCCCGGCGCGCTTAACGATCGCTGGAGCCGCCGCCTGCCCGAACCGATCACGGCCATGGCGAGCGGCTGGATGCGGGTGCGCCAGCGCGCCCGCCAGCGCAATGTGGAACTCCCCCTCATCATCTCGGACCACGCCGATTGGGGCGAGCTGACGCGCACCATCGAAGAAGTCGATCCGGTCGAGACCTGGATCACCCACGGGCGCGAGGATGCCTTGCTGCGCTGGTGCCAGCTGCATCAGCGCCGCGCGCGGGCGCTCGCCATGGTCGGGTACGAGGACGAGGACGACTGAGGCGATGGAGGAATTCGCCGCCCTCATCGACGCGCTGGTCTATACGCGCAGCCGCAACGAGAAATTGCGGCTGATCGCCGAATATCTGCGCGCCACGCCCGATCCCGATCGCGGCTGGGCGCTGGCGGCGTTGAGCGACGGGCTGGACTTTCCGGCGGTCAAATCATCGACCATCCGAAACCTGCTCAAGGACCGGGTCGATCCGGTTCTGTGGACGCTCAGCCGCGATTTCGTGGGCGACACTGCGGAAACGGCGAGCCTGTTGTGGCCCGCACCTGAGCATCCGCCCTCTCCTCCCACCGTCGGCGAGGCAGTCGAGCTGCTCGAGGGGATGAACCGCAAGAGCGTGTTCGTCGACTTGCCGAAACTGCTCGACCGGCTCGATGCATCGGGCCGCTATGCGTTGCTGAAACTGGCCACCGGGGGAATGCGGATCGGCGTATCGAGCCGGCTCGCCAAGACTGCCTTCGCCCAGGCCTTCGACGTCTCGGTCGAGGAGGTCGAGGAATACTGGCACGGCCTTGCCCCGCCCTTTCCCGAACTCTTCGCCTGGGCTGCCGAGGGGCAGGCGCCGCCCGACATGGCGAATCTGCCGACCTTCCGCCCCTTCATGCTCGCTCATCCGCTCGAAGAAACCGTGGTCGATCTCGCGGACTATGTCGCGGAATGGAAATGGGATGGGATCCGGGTGCAACTGGTCCGCGCAGGGGACGAAACGAAGCTGTTCTCGCGCTCGGGCGACGACATCTCCGCGACCTTTCCCGAATTGCTCGACGTGTTGCCCTTCCCTGCCGTCCTGGATGGCGAATTGCTGGTGCGCGGATCGCATCAGGGGGGCGAGGCCAACGATGTCACGCAAGGGGGCGCCGCCAGCTTCAACGCCCTGCAGCAGCGGCTCGGGCGCAAGACCGTGTCGAAGAAGATGCTGGCCGAAGCACCCGCCTTCGTGCGGCTCTACGATGCGCTGCTGATCGACGGCGAGGATCTGCGCGCGCTTCCCTGGACCGAGCGCCGCAAGAGACTAGAAGCGCTGATGGCGCGCCTGCCCGATACGCATTTCGACCTCTCCCGCGTGGTCGAGGCGCGCGATTTCGATCACTTGGCCGAAATCCGCGAAGGCAGCCGCGACGATGCGATCGAAGGCCTGATGCTCAAGCGCAAGGACAGCCCCTATATCGCCGGGCGGCGCGTGAGATATTGGTACAAATGGAAGCGCGATCCGCTCCTCGTCGATTGCGTGCTGATGTATGCCCAGCGCGGCAGCGGCAAACGATCGAGCTTCTATTCCGACTACACCTTCGGTTGCTGGGACGGCGATCCCGACAAGGGCGCGGAGCTGCTCCCCGTCGGCAAGGCCTATTCGGGCTTCACCGACGAGGAACTGAAGAAGCTCGACCGCCATGTGCGCCAGAACACGGTCAATCGCTTCGGCCCGGTGCGCGAGACCGACAAATCGCTCGTCTTCGAAGTCGCTTTCGATAGCGTCCATGAAAGCAAGCGCCACAAATCCGGCCTCGCCATGCGTTTCCCCCGCATCCACCGTATCCGCTGGGACAAACCGGTGCACGAGGCGGACCGGATAGAGGCGCTCAAGGCCTTGATCCGCGATTGAGGGGATGCTCTGGCGGGGCGATGCCGCAGACCCGCCCCTCGCTTCGCGCGCTCCAGCTCGGCCTGTCGGGCCTCGCCGGCCTGCTCGATGCGACCGGCTTCCTGATCGCCAACGGATATTTCGTCAGCTTCATGTCGGGCAATACGACGCAATTGGGGGTGAACGCGCTCGACGGGATCGGATCGGTGCTGCTGCCCGCCGGACTGATCGCCTGCTTCCTCGGCGGGGTGAGCGCGGGCGCCGCCATCGGCTGGAAGAGCCGGGTCTGGCCGAAAACGCTCCTTCTGGCGGTCTCGCTGGTGCTGATAGCGGCGGCGGCCGGGGCCTATGCGCTGGGCAGCACGCTCGGCTTCCTGATCCCGGCGGCTTTCGCGATGGGCGTCGTCAACAACGTCTTCCTGCGCGACGACAGCTCGGCGGCGGGAGTCACTTATATGACCGGCGCGCTGGTGCGGATCGGGCAGAATTTCGCCGCGCGCTGGATGAAGCGGGATGACCGGATCAAGCCGGGTTACGGGCCGCTATGGCTGTGCCTGCTGGCAGGCGCGGTGCTGGGGACGTGGTTGCACACGTTCGACGGCGCGATCGGCCCGCTGGTCGCGGTGGCTGCGAATGCGCTGCTGCTGGCG
Organism: Erythrobacter sp.; assembly: GCA_009993605.1. GTDB lineage: Bacteria > Pseudomonadota > Alphaproteobacteria > Sphingomonadales > Sphingomonadaceae > Qipengyuania. The sequence continues at coordinate 9,171 of JAACTB010000016.1, read as the reverse complement.
CTCGCCTGGCGGACCGAAGCGCGCGGTAAAGTGCAAGGATAAGTCGCGCGGCGCGACTTCGCGTCAGCCTTCCGCCGCCTCGATCGCCGCCGCGTGGTCCTTCGCGTTCTGGGTGTAGTGCATCACGCCCGCGCGCATGCCCATGACCGCCGCATCGTCGAGATCGCGCAATTTCTTCGCCGGGCGACCCGCCCACAATTCGCGTTCGCCCATCACCTTGTTCTCGGTCAGCATGGCGCCGGCCGCCAGCATCGCATCGCTGCCGATGACCGCCTTGTTCATCGCGATGGCGCCCAGCCCCACGAAGCCGCGATCGTGGATCGTGCAGCCGTGGACCATCGCCATATGGCCGATCAGCACATCGTCCCCGATCACCAACGGGCTGCCATCGGGATCGCCGGGGCGCGGCGGGTCGCAGTGGAGGATGCTGCCGTCCTGCACATTCGTCCGCTCCCCGATGCGGATCGTGAAGACATCGGCGCGCAGCACGCAATTGTACCAGATTGAACTGTCCGCCCCGATCTCGATATCGCCGATCAGCGTGCAGCCGGGCGCAACGAAGGCGCTGTCGTGGATTTTCGGTGTCTTCCCATGGATGGGCACAATGCGGACGCCGGGTCTTGCGAGTGTCATGACCCGTTACCCAGCACATTCTGCCATTGGATGAAAGGCAGGATGCTGGCGAAATCGTCTGTCCAGACGCGCTCGGCGGGGGGCGGCAGGCGATGCCAAGAAAGGTCGGGCCGCGCGGACAGAAGCTTGGCGAGGCTGGCCGGATCGCGCGCCATTACCACCCAGAGCGAGGGCGAAATCCCGTCCGCGAAGGGCGGGTCCTGATGCGACCGCAGCACGGCGATCATCCCGTGGCGTTCGGCCAGCGCCGCCATCATCGGAGTGAGATCGATGAAGCGGTTGCTGATATGCACCAGCAGCAATCCATCCTCCGCCAGCGTGCGGCGATAGATCCCGAAGGCTTCGTCGGTGACGAGGTGCAGGGGTATCGCGTCCGAACTGAAGGCGTCGATCACCAGCGCATCGAAGCGATCGTCCGATCCCATGGTTTCGCGATAGCGGTCCAGCATGATGCGCGCATCGCCGAGATGGATGGTGGCGTCCGGCGCGCAATCGGAAACAAAAGTGAAGGTCTCGTCGCGCGAATAGGACAGGACGGTGCGGTCGATCTCGAAGAAATCCCATTTCTGCCCCGGCTGGCGATAGCAGGCGAGCGTGCCGACCCCCAGGCCGACCACGCCGACGCGCGCGGCGGGCCCGGCTATGGCGGGCAGTTCGCCAAGCGCCGCGCCGACGCCCGAATCGGGGCCGTAATAGGTTGTCGGCTGTCGCCGCCTATCGGGCGCGGTGAACTGGAGCCCATGCAAGGTCGTCCCGCTGACGAGCGACCGCTTGCGCTCTTCTGGCAGGTCGCGGACCGTGTAGATGCCGAAATAGCTGCGGTCCCGCGATCCTTCGAACGATGTCGCCAGCGTCTGATAGCCGCCGCGCCCCAGCATCAGCGCGGCGAGGACCAGCACCATCGCGCGTCCGTGGCCGAGCAGGAGAGCACCGCAAAACGCCACGGCGAGCATGCCCAAGAGAACGAGCGTATTGTCCTGCGCGATCACCCAGCGGTTGACCAGGATCGCGATAATCGCCGCGGCGATCAGCAGCGTCGCGACCGCGATCTTTTTCTGCCGCCCAGTAAGCCTCAGCCGCTCCATCCAGGCGACAAGCGGCCGGTCGGGCAACAGGGCGGCGCCCGCGAGGACCAGAATGGGATGCTCCCACGCCCAGTCGAACAGCAGCGGCGCGACCAATGCGGTGAACGCCCCGCCCAGCGCGCCGCCCGCGCTCATGACGAGATAGAACAGAGTGAGGCGGCGCGGGCTCGGCCGTTCGAAATAGAGGCGGCGGTGGAGCGCGGTCGCCAGTACGAACAGCATCAGCACGGTCGCGAAGCCGATCGAGAGGCTGGCCGCGTTCTGGCTCACCATCGCCATCCCGCCCGCGAGCAGAACCACGACCGGAGCCACGCGGGCGAGCGTATAGCCGAGCGCGCTGCGCTCGTTGAAGGCGAAGACGAAGCTCAACAGATAGAGGCCGAGCGGGATCACCCACAAAAGCGGCATCGCGACGATATCGGTGGTGAGATGCGTCGTCGTCGACAGCATCAAGCCCGAAGGGACGGCGGCCAGCGCAAGCCACAGCGCAATACGCCGCCACCCGATCGGTTCGGCCTCGCTGTCCGCAATCGCGTCGTCACCGACAATCGGCGCACCGCGCCGCATCCAGGCCGCCGCCGCGACGAGGCCGATCAGCAGGATATAGCCTATGCTCCAGACCCAGCTCTGCGATCCCAGCGGCAGGTTCGGTTCGAGGAACAGCGGATAGGCGAGCAGCCCGGCGAAGCTCCCCAGATTGGACGCGGCGTAGAGCCTGTAGGGATCGCCCGCATTCGGGTCCGCCGCATACCAGCGCTGCATCAGCGGCGCCTGCGCCGACACGGCGAAGAAGACAGGGCCGATGGTCAGAACGAACAGGAGCGGCACCCACAGCGCTTCCAACCCTTGCGAGGCAGGAGGCGCGAGATCGGCGAGCGCGATGGGAAGGGTCAGCCCCGCCAGCGCGAGAACCGCGAGATGGATCGCAGCCTGTCGCTTCAGGGGCAGACGCGCGATCGCGTGGGCATAGGCATATCCGGCCAGCAACAGCGCCTGATAGACCAGCATCGCGCTGTTCCAGACCGCAGGGGCGCCGCCCAATTGCGGCAGGGCCATGCGCGCGACCAGCGGCTGGACGAGGAAGAGCAGGAAACTCCCCGCCAACACGGTGGCGACGAAAAGCGGGCGGGCGATCATGCGCGGCTCCGCCATTCCTCGTGCGAGAGACTGTAGAGGATGGTCGGATTCTCATCGGGCGGGAAACGAGAATCGTCGAAATCGAGATCGGTGCGGCGGCGCATTCCGATCCGCTCCATCAGGCGCCAGCTCGGCACGTTGCCTTCGCTCGTCAGCGCGACGACATGCGGCGCCGCGTGGCGCGTGAACGCCCAATCAAGCACAGACTCCACCATTTCGCGCGCGAAGCCCTGACGCCAGCGATCCTCGCGCACCAGCCAGCCGATTTCCATATTGCCGGAATTCTTCGCGCCCTCGCTATCGACGCGCTTCAGCCCGCATTGCCCGATCAGATCGCCGCTCGCCTTCTCGATTGCGAACAGGAAGGAGAACCCCTCGCGCGCGTGCAATTGCGCGGTTTTGGCGTGCTTGGCTTCGATTTCGTGCAATTCGAGCGATCCGCCCAGATGGCGCATGACCATTGGCGTGTTGAGGACGCGGAACTGCGTTTCGGCATCCCCCTCGCCGATCGTGCGCAGGACCAACCGCTCGGTCTCGAGCACGATGTCAGGCATTGCGGGACGGCCAGTCACTCTTGGCGATCGAATAGACGATGATCCGCCCGGTCTCGGGATCGAATTCGCTGTTGTCGAAATCGAGATCTGCGCGCCGCTGCATATCGAGGCGTTCCATCAGGCCCCAGCTCGCCCGATTGCCGGTCACTGTCAGCGCCACCACCTCCTCCGCCCCGAACCGGTCGAACGCCAGATCGAGCGAGGCGGTTGCGGCCTCCTTGGCATAGCCCTTTCCCCAGGCGTCCTCGCGCAGTCGCCAGCCCACCTCCATCGCGCCGAGCGGGCCGCCTTTCTGGTTGGTGCGCTTCAATCCGCAAAAGCCGAGCAGCGCACCGTCATCCTTGCGCTCCACCACCCAGAAGGTGTGGCCGTGGTGTTTGCGATAGCCGAGCAGGCGATCCTTGACCGCCGCGCGCTTGTCATCGTCCGCGACTCCGCCAAGCCAGCGCATCACGGCGGGCGTGTTGGTCCCGGCCCAGAACGGCGCCCAGTCCTCCTCGCGCCAGTCGCGCAGGATCAGCCGTTCGGTCTCGTGAACGAATTCAGCCATGCAGCAGCCGCGCCGCATGGGCCGCGTAATAAGTCAGCACGCCTGTGCAGCCCGCGCGCTTGAAGGCGATCAGCTTCTCCATGACGAGCGCGTCGCGATCGCCCACGCCCGCCGCCACGCCCGCTTCGATCAGCGCGTATTCGCCGCTGACCTGATAGGCGAAAACGGGAATGTCGAACCGCTCCTTCACGCGCCAGATGATGTCGAGATAGGCAAGGCCCGGCTTCACCATCACGCTGTCCGCGCCTTCCGCGATGTCCAGCGCGACTTCGCGCAGCGCCTCGTCCCCGTTCGCCGGGTCCATCTGGTAGCTTTTCTTGTCGCCCTTGAGCAGCCCGCCCGAGCCGACCGCGTCACGGAACGGGCCGTAAAAGGCGCTCGCATATTTGGCGGCATAGCTCATAATCTGGACGTTGGCGTGCCCGCCCATTTCCAGCGCCATGCGGATCGCGCGCACCCGCCCATCCATCATGTCCGACGGGGCGACGATATCCGCGCCCGCCTCCGCCTGATTGAGCGCCTGATCGACGAGCACCGCGACCGTGTCGTCATTCGTTACGTATCCTTGTCCGTCGAGCAACCCGTCCTGCCCGTGGCTGGTATAGGGGTCGAGCGCCACGTCGGTGAGGATGCCGATATCGCTCCCGCAGGCATCGCGCACCGCTTTGATCGCGCGGCACATCAGATTATCGGGATCGTAGGCCGCCGCGCCGTCCTCGCTGCGCTGATCGGACGGCGTGTTGGGGAATAGCGCGATACAGGGAATGCCGAGATCGATCGCTTCCCTGGTGCGCGCCACGATCCCGTCCACCGACCAGCGCGAAACGCCGGGCAGACTGCCGATCGGCTCCTCGATCCCCCTGCCCGACGTGACGAACAGAGGCCAAATCAGATCCGCCGGGGTCAGCGCGGTTTCGCGGTGCATCGCGCGGCTCCAGGCATGGGCGCGGGCGCGGCGAAGGCGGGTGTTGGGATAACTGCCGATCATGGCCGTGCGCTCTGCCAAAATAGCGGCGGGGCCGCAATCGCGGTGGACGGTTCAGGGCGCCTGAGCGGGCTTGGGCGCTTCCAGCCGGTCGATCTCGCGCACCGGAGCTGCGGCGGCGCGTTCGGTTGCGGTCGGCTCCAGCGCAGCGAGCGCGGCGCCGGGTTCGACCGTCTTCAGTTTCGCCAGCGTTTCGCGAAACCGCGCGAGCTCCGCACCGGCCAGTTGCGCGCGGGTGACGAAGCGCACGCTCGCCGGATCGATGGCGCGGCCGCTGCGATACATCTCGTAATGCAGATGCGGCCCGGTCGACAGGCCGGTCGACCCGACATAGCCGATCACCTGCCCGCGCCGCACGCTCTGGCCCGAACTCACCGCGATGCGGCTCATATGGCAGTAGCGCGTGTCCATGCCGCCACCATGGCGCAGGCGCACCGCTTGGCCGCAGCCGCCCATCCGGCCCGCACCCGTCACCTGCCCATCGGTGACCGCCACGATCGGCGTCCCGCTGCGGGCGCGGAAATCGACGCCCGAATGCATCCGCTTATAGCCGAGGATCGGATGGCGACGCATTCCGAAACTGGAACTCATCGGGCCGGGCACCGGGGCGACGAGGCCGCTGCGCTGTTCGCCCACGCCGCTGGCTTCGAAGAAGCGACCTTCCGAGCCCCAGCGCATCAGCTGGACGCGCGGTTTGTCGCCGCGCTCGATCCCGGCATAGAGCAATTGGCCCGCCTGACGCTCGCCCGTGGCGGCGCGGCGATGCGACACGATGATGTCGAATGTGTCGTTCGCGGCGAGATCGCTGGTCACGTCGATCTGCTCGCCCAAGGCCTTGAGATAGGCCTGCACCGCGCTCGCCGGAGCGCCCGCCGCGCGGGCCGAGCGATAGAGGCTCGATCCGATCGTGCCGCGAATGCGTAGCGGCGTGTCGTCGACGCGGATCGCCTCGCGGCTCAAAGAGAGCGCATTGCCGTCTGTCCGCCCCACGGCGAGTTCGAGATCGAAGCGCGCGCGGAAGCGCAATTCTTCGAGCGGGCGCGGACTGTCCGCGCCGCTGCGCCGCCCGAGGACGATATCGACCTGCGTGCCCGCTTCGATGTCCGACAGCGGCATGGCCCCGCCCACCAGCGTGACGATGCGCTGCGCATCGCCCGCGCCGACGCCCGCGCGCCGCAGCATCCGTTCGAAACTGTCTCCCGCGGCCAAGGTCGCGACCAGTTCGATGCGCGGGCGTTCGGGCGCGGCGGCCAGCGGGCGGGCCAGCGCGGTCGCGCCCATGCGGCTGCCGGTATCGGCGCCAAGGGCCAGCGGTGTGATCGTCTGGCTGCGATAGACATCGCGCTCGGCTTCGCTCAGGCGCAAGGGCGCTGCCTCGAGGGGGCCGAAGGTGGGCCAGAAAGCGATCGCGGCGGACGACAGCCCGATCAGCGTGCCGACGCCGCGCAGCCAGCGCGGACTGCCGATCCCCTGCCCGAGATCGGGCGCGAGGTCCAGCGAGGAGAGGCGCTGCGACAGGCGATCGCGCCAATGGGGTGTCTTGCGAAGCGGGACGGAGGGCGCGGAAGGCGCGATCTGGTCGTGCGCGAGGGCCGCGGCGGGCAGGCTTCTGCCACCGCAAGCGCTCTCGCCGCCGAGTGTCGGCGCATCGTCCTCGCGCGTTCTGAACAATCGTCCCTCCGCCACGTTTGTGGCCCAGCTTCCGGCATCGCGCGCGAAAGCGCGGCGCCTCTGGCCGATTTCCATGCCATTTCAAAGTTAAGCCCGGTTTAATTCGCGGCGAAGGGCTCCGTGTCAGCGGCGAAGCGATCGGCTTTCGCGACAGGCGGTTGTGCCCCGCTCGCCCCGCTGCCATCTAGGTCCGGTGAGCGATCAGGCGATCAAGGCGGTCCTGGGGCCGACCAATACGGGCAAGACCCATCTCGCGATCGAGCGGATGTGCGGCCATTCGAGCGGGGCGATCGGCTTTCCGCTGCGGCTGCTGGCGCGCGAGGTCTACGACCGGGTGCGCGCCATCAAGGGCGACGATCAGGTGGCGCTGATCACCGGCGAACAGCGGATCGAGCCGAAGAACGCGCGCTATCTGTGCTGCACGGTCGAAGCCATGCCGCGCAGTCTCGACGTCAGTTTCGTCGCGCTGGACGAGGCGCAATTGGGTGCCGATCGCGAGCGTGGCCATGTCTTCACCGATCGGCTGTTGAACCTGCGCGGGCGGCAGGAGACGATGCTGCTGGGTGCGGCCACGCTGGAGCCGGTGGTCAAAGCGCTGGTCCCCAAGGTCGAGGTGAGCGAGCGGCCGCGCTTCTCCACCCTGTCGCGTATCGGCCCGCGGAAACTCTCGCGCTTGCCCCCGAGAAGCGCGGTGGTCGCCTTCAGCGCCGAACAGGTCTATGCCGTCGCGGAAATGCTGCGGCGGTTTCGCGGCGGGGCGGCGGTGGTGATGGGCGCGCTGAGCCCGGAGACGCGCAACCGCCAGGTCGAATTGTTCCAGAATGGCGAGGTCGATTACATCGTCGCCACCGACGCGATCGGCATGGGCCTCAATCTCGACGTCAATCACGTCGCCTTTGCCGGCCTCACCAAGTTCGACGGGGTCAGGATGCGGCGGCTGTTTCCGGCGGAAATGGCCCAGATCGCGGGGCGCGCCGGGCGCCACCAGCGCGACGGGACCTTCGGCACGCTTTCCGGACAAGGCGGCAGGAACGCGGCCGCGCCCGAATTCACCGAGGACGAGATCTACGCGATCGAGGAACATCGCTTCGCGCCGCTGACGCATCTCTATTGGCGCGAGGCGGAACCGCGTTTCGACAGTATCGCCACGCTGATCGGCGATCTCGAAAGCCCGCCGCAGCATGCGATGCTGCGCGCCGCGCCCGAAGCGATCGACCTGGCGACTCTGAAGCGGCTGGCGGAAGAACCCTTCGCCGCCTCGATTCGAGGTCCGGGACAGGTGCGGCGCTTCTGGGAGGCCTGCTCGCTCCCCGATTTCCGCGCGCGGGGGCCGGACGTGCACGCCCGCTTCGTCGCGCGCCTGTGGCAGGACTTGCAGCAGGGCTATCTCGGCGCGGATTATGCGGCGGCGCGGATATCCGAACTCGACAACATGGCGGGCGATATCGATACGCTGCAAGGGCGGATCGCGGCGATTCGCACCTGGGCCTATATCTGCCAGCGGCCCGACTGGGTGCTGGCGCGCGACGAGATGGCGGCGCGCGCTCATGCGGTGGAGGCCAAATTGTCGGACGCCCTGCATGGGCGGCTGACCGAACGCTTCGTCAATCGGAGGACGACGATCCTGATGAAATCTTTGGGACAGGATGCATCGGCGCTGCCGATCGAAATAGGCGAGGACGGCGCGGTGAGCGTCGACGGAGAGCATCTCGGCCGCGTCGAGGGCCTGCGCTTCACCGTCGATCCGAGCGCGCGGCACGAGGACCGGCGCATGCTGCTGGCGGCGGCGGAAAAGGCGCTGCCCCGCCTGCTCGGCCAGCAGGTCGAGGCGCTGGTTGCAGCCGGTGTTGCGGATCGGGTCGAACTGGCGAAGGGCGCGATCCGCTGGAACGGACAGATTTTGGCCAATCTCGAAGCGAAAGAGGGGCAGGCGCGGCCCGTGCTGGTGCCCTCGCGCGAAGTCGCGGCCTTGCCCGAAAATCCGCGCAAGGCGCTGCTCGCCGCGCTCGAAACCTGGCTCGACACCGTTCTCGCCCCGCTCGATCCGCTGGAGAAACTGCACCGCGCGGCGAGCGACCCCGAAGCCGGATCGCAGGCGCGCGCGCTGCTTCTGAATCTCCTCGCCGGGCATGGTTTCGTCACCCGCGAACAGGCGGGTATCGAGCATCTGCCCAAGGAAATGCGTCCGTTCCTGCGGCGGATTGGCGTCACTTTCGGCGCGCTCGACATTTTTGCGCCTGCGCTGCTGAAGCCCGCACCGCGCCGCCTGTTGAGCGCGATCGGGACCGATCGGCGCTCGCTGGAAGAGGCGATGCTGCCGGTGGTCGCGGATCGCAAAAAGCTTCCTTCGGGCTATCGTCATGCGGGAAGCCAGGCGATCCGCATCGATCTCGCGGAGAAAATTTTCCGCGCCGCGCATGAAACGCGCGCCAAGGCGCAAGGGAGCGGCAAGCAGCAGGACCGGCGCAAGAAATTCGTGCTCGATATGGCGCTGCCGATCTCGATCGGACTTGAAGAAGACAATGCCGTCCGCCTGCTCGGCCAGGCAGGTTTCCG
>JAACTB010000007.1 GCA_009993605.1 Erythrobacter sp. | reverse complement strand
CAATCGGCCTTGCGCTGCGGCGCGAAAAGATGCGCAAGGGGCAAAGCTTCGTCGTCGTGCCGCGGATCGCCGATCTCGCCGAGATGCGAAAACGCCTGGAAACAACCGCGCCCGACCTCTCGCTTGTCGAAGTGCATGGCAAGATGCCCGGCGCCGAACTCGACGAGGCGATGGTCCGGTTCGCCGCAGGCAAGGGCGACATCCTCCTCGCGACCAATATCATCGAGACGGGGCTCGATGTGCCGCGCGCGAACACGATGATCATCTGGCGATCGGACCGTTTCGGCCTTGCGCAATTGCACCAGCTGCGTGGACGCGTGGGACGTGGGCGCAGGCGCGGGCAAGTGATCCTGACGACCACGGGCGAGACGGTTTCGGACGCTACCGCGAAGCGCCTGCGCACGCTCGAGACCTTCGATCAGCTCGGATCCGGCTTCTCCATCGCCGGTGCCGATCTGGACCAGCGGGGAGGGGGCGATATCTTGAGCGATGCCCAGGCTGGGCACATGAAGCTGATCGGGGTCGAGCTCTACCAGCACCTGCTCGAAGGTGCGTTGCGCCGCGCGCGCGGCGAAGCGCAGCTCGAATGGTCTCCCGAAATCCGCACCGGTTCCGCGGGCGCTTTCCCGCCCGACTGGATCCCCGAAGAGGAGGTGCGCCTCAATCTCTATATCCGCCTGGCCCGGCTGCGCGAGCGCGCCGAGCTGGAGGCCTTCGAAGCGGAACTGGCCGACCGCTTCGGGCCGCTGCCGAATGCCGCCCAGTCCTTGATCGACCGGGCGCTCTTGACGATACTCGCGCTCGAAACCGGTATCCGCGCCGTGAATGCCGGGCCCAAGGCGATAGCGCTCACTCCGGCAGAAGCGGACGAGGCGGCCTTGAAGGCTGCCGGGCTCGTCGCGAGCGACGATCGGTGGCTGGCCAGCCCGGACGAACCCTTCGCCGACCCGGCAAGCGCGGCGATAAGCGTGCTCGAGGCGCTTGCTGACGGTTGATGAGCAGCCAACCAGGGCGGCGGCGATGGCTCAAACGCATTTGTATTCCCGACCATGGGCTGATCTGACGGAGGATTTGAGCTTTTGTCCGCGTCCCTCATATCTGGACATTGGCGATGCTCACCAGTCGCAGCATTAAGCTCCCGTTGCGTTCCCCTCCTCAACCCCGACCCAGGAAGACGATGGCGCGATCCATCGCGGCGGTGATGACGCCGCAATGGTCGTGGGTTTCGAGCGCGGCATAGTCGACCCTGTCCGAGAAAGAGGATTGGAACCGCGATCCTGCCGCGCCCACTCTTTCGATCATGCTCTTCGGATCGTTCGGCGGGGTTTCGGTCTCGCGCGCTCCGACGGAGAGAAAGAGGCGGCGATCCTGTGCGGTTGAAAGGGCGGTGGCCAGCCTTTCTTCGAGCGCTTCGTCCAGCCAGAAGCTTGGCGAGATCAGGCCGAGTTGGCGGAAAACGGGATGGCGGGAAAAGATCTCGAGCGCGAAAGCACCCGATAGCGAATAGCCGAGGATCGACGAATTTTCGCTGAGTTCGAAATGCTCGCCTCCCGTGACGAAGCGTTCCAGCCGATCCGCTTCACCGGTCGCGGCCATTCCCGCTGCCGACAGATCGTAGGGCTGGTGGGTGAAGAAGCGCCCTCGCGCCTGATGCAGGTCGCCGAAGGGTTCGTGATCGAACCCCACCAGCACGAATTCGACGTCCCTGATCGTGCCATCGATCGCCCGAGCCCGCGCGGCGGCGATCGCCGCGTCTCCGATCAGATCATCGTCGAGAATAAGAATTGTCCGTCCCGGCTCCGAAAAGGGCTTGTAGGTGCGGACAGTAAAAGGGCCCACTGCCTGCCGGGATGATGGACGCAGATGGATATTCGATGGGTCGTGATCCAAGCAAGACTCTCCCTTTTTCAGTCCTGCCTTGCTCAATTCCCTCAAGAATGTAAATGCGACCCATGGGGTGGGCTCTCGAGGACGTAGCGAAATCATGTCGCGACGCCGCATTCGGCGCGCAGGACTTTGACAAAGCCCTTCAGATTATTGCCGAATTCGTAGGCGGCGACAAAGCCATCCTGCTCGGCAAGGATCGTTCGGCCTCGCCCACATGCAATATCGCGGTCGGCCACGATCCCGACGTGCTCGAAGCCTATCAGACCCATTGGCGGTTCAGCGATCCGCGGCGGTTCGATTCCTTTTCGACCCCGGTGGGGGAATGCGCGCTCGGCCAAGCCTACCTTCCCAATGAAAAACTGGCGCATACCGAGTATTTTTCTGAAGTTTCGCTGGCGGGCGATGTGGCGGACAGTGTCCACGGCATCGTTCAGGATGCGCCTGTCACGGGACGTCTCGCGCTGAGCGTGCATCGCGGTTTCAAGAAGGAATTCTTCGGATCGGAGGAGAAGCGCAAGATGCGCGCGGTCCTGCCGTTGCTGCGCGATGCGATCGAATTCTCGCTGCGCAGCGCCATGGTCAGGGGAAACAGCGATCCCGAGGCGTTCCACACCTGCATCAATCGCGACTTGGAATTGGTGCAGATCGGCGGATCGTCACGGATTGCGGAAAGTCTGGGGGTCGAGAACGGCGTTCTCAATCTCGAAACCAGGCTCGCCCAGACGATCCAATTGGCGGTGGATCAGGCTTTGGCCGGGCGAACCGTGCGGTTGCGGCTCGAGCAGCTGGACATCGAGGTCTCGCCCTGTCCAAAGGCCTTGAGCTGGATGCAGGATAGTGAGCGCCTCGCCCTTCTATTCGCGCGCCCGCTGGATCTGCGAAACCAGGATGCGCAATTGCGGTTCTTCGCGCATTCGCATGGGTTTACGGCGCGCGAGATCGATGTCTTCCTCGCCTATTCCCAGCATCTCGATACGAGGCAGACGGCAGTCAGCCTCGCCATGAAGTACGAGACGGCGCGCTGGCATATCAAGAACATGCTCGGCAAATGCGGATTGCCTTCGGCAGGCCTGATGGTTCAGGCCGCCAGCGAGGGGGCGATCTCGCGCTAGAGAATATGCGGATGGGCGGCGTGAAGGACAGACCGACCGTTCGGCAGGGTTGCGAATTTCACATCCCCAGTTTGATCCCCGCCCAGACGGTGCGCGGCGCGCCGTAATCGATCGAACCGCCCTGATTGCGGGTCACGATGTTCTCGTCGGTCAGGTTCTCGCCCCGCAGGACGAGCGAGACCATGCGCGTCAGAGGCACTTGGGCAAAGGCGTCGATCGTGGTCGCGGCGGGGAGGATGTCGGTTTCGAGATCGTCCTCGAACTGTTTCCCGACATGGCGCAAGGTCGCGGAGAGCAGGCCGCGCCGGCCGAACCGATAGCTCAGCGTCGCGCTGACCGCCCATTGCGGGGTCTGCGCAGGCCGGTTGCCGTCGAAATCCGCGCCGGTCTGGCGGGCCTCGGCATCGGTATAGGCGATCGAGCCGTCGAAGCGCAGCGCGCCGAAGGCAAGGCCCGCGCTCCCTTCGATACCGCGCGCGCGGATCCGGTCGATATTCTGCCGCTGGCGCGTCACGCGGTCGAGCGTGACATTCGCGATCGCCCCTTCGACGCGATTGTCGAACGCGGTGAGCGAGAGATCGACGTCTTCATTCGGCCTGAAATCTATCCCCGCCTCGAACCCTTCCAGCCGCTCGTTGTCGAGCGCGGCATTGGCATTCGTTGTGACCGGGAAGACCACGAAGGGGCGATACAATTCGTTGAGTGTCGGAAGGCGCAGGCCGGTATAGGCCGCGCCGCGCAAGCGGACGCCGCCGCCCGCTTCGAAGACGAAGCCGCCGCGAAAGGATTCCTCCCAGCCCGCGCGATCCTCGTAAGCGAATTCGCGCAAGGTCACGCCATTCGCATTGGTGGCCGCGAAAAAACCGTCGCGGATGGTATAGCGATCGAGCCGCGCGCCGCCGGTCAGCGTCAGCGGGCCGAGCAGCAGATCGTCTTCGATGAAGAAGCCGAGATCGGTGTTCATGCCCCCGGCATTGCGCCGCTCGGTGACGTTACCGGTAAAGGCACTGATGGCGATCTCGTACAGCTCGCCGTCGCTGCTGCGATAGTCGGTGCCGATGCGAAGCACGTTCCTGTCGCCGACCGGCGGGCGGATTTCGAATTTGCCGCCGATCCCGGTCGAGGGCGTGTTGCGCTGGTCGAGCACGGGCACGAAGCGGGTCGAACTGATCACGACATTGGTGAAATTGCGGGCCTGGAGATAGGCGAGCGCATCGAACTGCCAATCGCCGCGGCCGATCAGGCGTAGGCTGGCGTCCTGCCCGCTGCTCGAACTGTCCGCTCCCTCGAAGCGAAGCGTGCGGCGATCGTCATAAACCAGAACGCGCGCCTGCAGTTCCACGGTTTCCGTGAGCGGGGCGACGCCGCGCGCCTGGAGCGAATAGCTGTCGAACCGCGCGCGCGCGGTGGCGGGTACGCGATCGGCCTCGGGGGTGGTGAAGAACCCCTTGCCCCGATCCCAGCGCCCTGAAACCACGCCGAAGCCAGCCCCGAGATCGCCTGCGAGATGGGCCGTGGCCTCGGTTTCGTCGCGATCGTTGACATAGGCATGGCCGCCGAACCGGCCCAAAGTCGCCGCATCGGCGCTGGTCAGTTCGATCGTTCCCGCCAGCGCGCCCGCGCCGAACGGCCCCGACCCGCCGCCGCGCGTGACCCGCGCGCTTGCCAGCCGTTCGGGGGCGATGGCGGTGAAGGGGATGAAGCCGAAGAAGGGATCGGCCATCGGCACCCCGTCGAGCAGGACGGCGGCGCGGCTCGACGCATTGCCGCCGAGCGCGCGCAGCGTCACACCCTGTGCGCTGGGGTTCGACGAGCGGCTGTCGGAGCGGCGGAATTGTTGGAAGCCGGCGACGGATGAAAGCGCGTCCTCGATCCGGCCCGACCCGGTAGAGACGAGCCGCTCGCGCTCGATGATTTGCGTGGCATAGGCGGGGGTGGCGGGCGTCTCCGCAAGCCCTTCGCCGGTCACGATGATGACCGGACTGGCGGTGTCGGTTTCGTTTTCGTCAGAATCGGCCGCTTGTGCCACGACCTGCCCGGGCAGGACGGCTATCGCCGCCGCGCCCGCGATCAGTTTCGAAGTTCCGATAATCTTGCGCGACTGCATTGCGACCTCTTCATTTTGAGTGCGCGCTTCGGGCCAAAGGTTGGGGCGGTCAAGGCCGGTCCGGCATCGCGTGTCGCAGACAGGCCCGTCATTCGAGATAGGTCGGGTCGTAAAGCAGGCTGAGATCGTTCGGCTCGCCCAGGATCGAGACGAGGTCGTCCGCCTCTATCGTCAGGCCCGGTTCGGCGATCATCAGCTGCTTGTCGCGCTCGACCAGCATGACGAGACAGGATCCCGGCAGGTCGATGTCGCGCAGGGATTTGCCCAATTGCGACGACAGCGCCGGGATCTTCGCCGCCCGCTCGCGCACGAAGTGATCGTCGCGCACCAGCACCGCGGCCAGTTCGTTCTCGTCCTTTGCCGCGAGCCAGCGTTCCTCGAACCGGTCGCTCTGCGCCACTTCGGCAAGGTGGCCGACGATCCTGAGATCGAGACCGGCGGGCTCTTCGGGCAGGATCAGATACATCAGCGTGTGGACGTTGCGCGCGCCGAGGATGTCCACGCTCGCCCGATTGCCGAAGCGGAAGATGAAGAGCTGCGATTCCTCGATATCGGGAACGGTCTTGTAAGCCAGATACATGTTCGGACGGATCGCGTGGACGTCCATCCGCTCGCCTTCGAACACGCCGCGAATGGCCTCCTCGCTCATGTCGAAGCGTTCCTGCCCCAGCGCAACCATCTCCTCGATCAGCGCGGCCCGGTCGAAACTGCCGCGCGTGTGATCGACAAGGACGCTGCGCGCGACGACGCTTTCATAGCTCAGGTTCTGGGGCTGGGTGCGTTCGTGCACGATGGCGGTCAGCTCGTGCTCGATCCCTTCGAAGGTATTGTGGCCGAGATGGCGATGCATGTGGAAGATCGCGCCGCGCCGCTTCACGCGTTTGGAGGCGTAGAGCTGATAGTAGAGGCCGCAAAGCACCGACAGGGCGATGGTGAACAGGATCGCGACCGCGCCCATTTCGAGGATCAGCCAGAAGGCGAGCAGGACGCCCGCGATCGGCACCCATGGATAGAGCGGAGTGCGGAAACCCGGCCGATAGCTGTCGATCCGGCTTTCGCGCATCACGATCACGGCGAGGCAGACGAGACCGAACAGCAGCAGTTGGAACGCGCTGGCGAGCTTGGCGACCGATTCCACGTCGAAGGCGAGCAGGACCGCGATCATGACCAGAACGGTGATCGCGATCGCCAGCGTGGGCGTGCCGCTCTTGCCGAGCCGCGCAAGCTTGTCCGGAAGCAGCTTGTCCTTGGCCATCGCGTAAGGGTAGCGCGAGGCGGACATGATGCCCGCATTCCCGGTGGACGCAAAGGCGGCGACGGCGGACACGACGATCAGCGTGACGCCGAGATCGTAGGGCAGCCAGCCGAGGAAGCGCGAACCGGCATCGGCAACCGGCGTCAGGCTGCCGAACAGATCCTGTGGCGGCATGACCGTGACGATGACGAGCG
Organism: Erythrobacter sp.; assembly: GCA_009993605.1. Classification (GTDB taxonomy): domain Bacteria; phylum Pseudomonadota; class Alphaproteobacteria; order Sphingomonadales; family Sphingomonadaceae; genus Qipengyuania. The sequence continues at coordinate 935,088 of JAACTB010000007.1, read as the reverse complement.
TGCCCGCCGTGTAGATCGCGGTCGCGGTGGCGAGCGAGAGCGTCATGCCGAGCGGGATGTTGCGATCGGGATTCTCGATCTCTTCGGCGACGCTGGCGACCTTGGTCAGGCCTGCATAGGATACGAAAACGAGGCCGATCGTCGCGAAGAACCCGCCGAACCCTTCGCGGAAAAAGCTGCCATAGCCGGGCTCGGGGGCAAGGGCGTCCGCGATCCCCGTGCGCGCGAGGCCGAAGATGCAGAAGGCGGTTAGGATCACAACCAGCGTGCCGACCAGGATGCGCTGCAACAGCGTCGTCTCTTTTGCCCCGAACATGTTCAACAGCCCGAATGCGATAGTCAGCGCGATCGCGGTCACGGTGATCGGAAGATCGATATAGAGCGCGAGATAGGCGCCCATGCCGACGAGGGCGAAGGCGCTCTTGAACACCACCGCGACCCAGGATCCGAGCCCGCCGACCGTGCCCATCAAAGGCCCCATGCTGCGATCGAGGAAGAAATAGGTCCCGCCCGAACGCGGCATGGCGGTGGACAGTTCGGCCATGCAATACATGGCGGGCAGGATCATCAGGCCCGCGACGAGATAGGCCAGCCAGACCGAATTGCCGGTCTGCGCCGCGGCGATGCCTGGCAGGAGGAAGAGGCCGGACGAGAACATCGCGCCGGTGGCCACCGCATAGACGTCAAACAGCTTGAGGCTTTTGACGAGTTTCGGTTTGCCGACCGCAGGCGCGGATACGTCCGCCATGATGTTCCCCCGAAGATATGCGTGACCCGTTGTCCTGAATAAAGGCCGGACGCGCGAAGCGTTCCTCCTCCGTGCTGCTCGCGAGTGATCGATCCGCTCTCCCGTGCAACGGATCTTGCGCGCAACGCGATGGCCGCGCGGTGCGCAATACGCTATCGCCCGCCACGATGTTCGACGGTTTCGACGCCCTGCTGCTCGCCCGCATACAGTTCGCCTTCACGGTGAGCTTCCACTTCATCTTCCCGGCCTTCTCGATCGGGCTGGCGAGCTTTCTGGCAGTGCTCGAAGGCCTGTGGCTGAAGACGGGCAAGCCGCTCTATCTCGACCTGTTCAAATACTGGCTCAAGATCTTCGCGATCGCCTTCGCCATGGGCGTCGTGAGCGGGATCGTCATGAGCTACCAGTTCGGCACGAACTGGTCGGTCTTCTCCGATGTGGCCGGGCCGGTGATCGGGCCGTTGATGGCTTACGAGGTGCTGACCGCCTTTTTCCTCGAAGCGGGCTTCCTCGGCGTCATGCTGTTCGGGATGGAGCGGGTTGGCAAAAAGCTCCATTTCGCCGCCACGCTGATGGTGGCCGTGGGCACCTGTATCTCGGCCTTCTGGATCCTCAGCGTCAACAGCTGGATGCACACGCCGGTCGGCTACGAGATGGGCGCCAACGGGCAATTCCTGCCGGGGCCGAGCTGGTGGACGATCGTGTTCAATCCCAGCTTTCCCTATCGCCTCGTCCACACCGTGCTCGCCGCCTTCATCACCACCGCCTTCGTGGTCGGCGGGGTGGGGGCGTGGCACCTGATCAAGGACCGCACGAACGCCCATGCGAGGAAAATGTTCTCGATGGCGATGTGGATGGCGGCGCTCGTCGTACCCGTGCAGATCTTTGCGGGCGACATGCACGGCCTCAACACGCTGGAGCATCAGCCGCAAAAGGTCATGGCGATGGAGGGGCATTACGAAAGCCATCCCGACGGCGCGCCGCTCTATCTGTTCGGGATTCCGAACGACAAGGAACAGCGGCTCGATTACGCGGTCGGCATTCCGAAGCTTTCCAGCCTGATCCTGAAGCACGATCTCGACGCGCCGCTGGCAGGGCTCGATACCATTCCCGACGACGAGCAACCGCCGGTCGCCGTCGTGTTCTGGAGCTTCCGCATCATGATCGCGGTCGGTTTCGCCATGCTGGGGGTCGGGATGTGGAGCCTGCTCGCCAGATGGCGCGGCAAGCTTTACGACTGGGGCTGGCTGCACCGCGCCGCGCTGGTCATGGCGCCATCCGGTTTCGTCGCGGTGCTGGCGGGGTGGATCACCACCGAAGTCGGCCGCCAGCCTTACGTGATCTATAATCTATTGCGCACCGAGGACGCCGCCAGCCCGCTCGCCGCGCCAGCGGTGGGCGCTTCGCTGGTCGCCTTCGTCGTGGTCTATTTCTTCGTCTTCGGCGCGGGCGTCTGGTACATCCTCCACCTGATGCACAAGCCTCCGCATGCGGGCGAATACGGGGTCAAGCGCGGCGACAAGGGACCGATCCGCACCGCCGGGATCACGCCCGGTCTCACGCAGGACCCGTCCGACGAGAGCGCCAAGGACCTGTCCGGCACCAAGCAAGAACCGGAGGAGCGACCATGATGGTGAATGTCGATCTCACCACCGTCTGGGCGTTCATCATCGCCTTTGCCGTGTTCGCCTATGTCGTGATGGACGGCTTCGATCTCGGCATCGGCATCCTGTTCCCGACCTTCGAGGTGGGGCCGGAGCGGGACCGGGCGATGAATTCGATCGCGCCGGTCTGGGACGGGAACGAGACCTGGCTGGTGCTGGGCGGGGGCGGGCTGTTCGCGGCCTTCCCGCTGGCCTACGCCGTGATCCTTCCCGCGACCTACCCGCTGATCATCGCCATGCTGCTCGGCCTGGTCTTTCGCGGTGTCGCCTTCGAATATCGCTGGCGCGATCCCTCGCATCGCAAATTGTGGGACGTCGCGTTTACCGGCGGCAGCCTCGTCGCGGCGATGGCGCAGGGGATGACCTTGGGCGCGCTGTTGCAGGGCATCGAGGTGGTCGATCGCGCCTATGCGGGCAGCTGGTGGGACTGGCTGACGCCTTACACGCTGCTGACCGGTCTGGGCACGGTGGCGGGCTATGCGCTTTTGGGCGCGACATGGCTGGTCTGGAAGCTCGACGGCGAGAGCCAGCATCACGCCCGCAAACTCGGCAAGCGCGCGGCCTGGGCGACGTTCGTGCTGATGGGGGCGGTGAGCCTATACAACGTCTTTCTCAATGCCGAATACGCCGAACGCTGGCTGAGCGCGCCGGAAATCTATTACGCTGCGCCCGTGCCAATCCTGACCGGATTGATCGCTCTCGCGCTGTTACGCGCGCTGTCGGTGGAACGGCATTCGAAGCCCTTCTGGCTCAGCCTCGCGCTGTTCTTCTTCGGCATGGCCGGGCTGGGCGTCACCATCTGGCCGTATGTCATTCCGCCCGGTGTCACGATCTGGGATGCGGCAGCGCCCGAACGCAGCCAGATCTTCATGCTGGTGGGCGTCGCCATCACCATGCCGCTGATCATCGCCTACACCGCCTGGGCCTACTACGTGTTCCGCGGCAAGGTCGGGCACGAGGGGTATCACTAACCCATGGAGTCCCGCGAAAAGCCTCTCTGGCGGCGCCTTGCCTGGATGGCGGCGATCTGGGCGGGCAGCGTCGCGGTGCTGGGCGCGGTCGCGATGGTGATCCGCTGGTGGCTGGGGGTCTGAAAGGCTCCTATTGCGCGTAAAAGGTCGGCGATCCTGGCCCCACCGGCAGGCCGAGGACGAAGGTCCAGAGATAAAAGAACACCGACCACGCCGCGAGGAAGAACATCGAATAGGGCAGCATCATCGCGATCAGCGTGCCGACGCCCAGATCTTTTTGATAGCGCGTCGCCCAGGCCAGGATCAGTCCGAAATAGCTCATCATCGGTGTGATGATGTTGGTGGTGGAATCGCCGATGCGATAGGCCGCCTGGATCGCTTCGGGCGAATAGCCGATCAGCATCAGCATCGGTACGAAGATCGGCGCGGTGACCGCCCATTGCGCGCTTGCGGAGCCGAGCGAGAGGTTGATCAGCGCGCATAAGAGGATGAAGAGGAAGAACACCGCAGGTCCCGTCATCCCGGTATCGACCAGGAATTGCGCCCCGGTCACCGCGGTGATCCCGCCCAGATTGGTCCAGCCGAAGAACGCGACGAACTGCGCGGCGAAGAACACCAGCACTATGTAAAGGCCGAGCGAGGACAAGGCGCCCGCCATCGCGTCGATCACGTCGCGATCGCTCTTCATCGTTTTGGCCGCGCGGCCATAGGCGTATCCCAAAACCACGAAGAAGATCAGGATCCACACCACGAAGCCGTCGAAGAAAGGCGAATCCATCCGGTCGCCCGTCTCCGGATTGCGGAACACGCCCCATTCGGGCCACAGCGTCAGAGCCATCAGCGCGAAGACGCCGAGCATGGCGATCCCGGCCCAGCGTAGGCCCTTGCGCTCCGACGCGTCGAGCGGCTTCATCATCTCGTCGTCGAGAATATCGGGATCGGCTTTCGATGCGTCGTATTTACCCAGCTGCGGCTCGACGATGTAGATCGAGACGAGGCTGCCGATCGCGGTGATGAGGAAGGTGCTCGCGACCATGAAATACCAGTTCGCGGTCGCCAGCACGCGGTAGTCGGCGTCGATAAGCTGTGCCGCTTCCTGCGTGATCCCGGCAAGGAGCGGGTCGATCGTCCCGATCAGCAGATTGGCGCTGTAACCGCCCGAAACCCCCGCAAAGGCCGCCGCCATTCCGGCCAGGGGGTGCCGCCCTAGCGCGTAATAGATCGCGCCGCCGAGCGGGATCAGGACGACATAGCCGACTTCGCTCGCGGTGTTCGAAATGATGCCTGCGAACACGATCGCGACGGTGACGAGCTTGGGCGGAGCGCCCAGCACCATCGATCGCACCGCTGCGCTCAGCAGCCCGGATTTCTCCGCCACGCCCACGCCCAACATCGCGACGAGCACCACGCCCAAGGGCGCGAAGCTGGTGAAATTGTCGACCAGCCCTGTGAAGATGCGCCTCAAGCCGTCGCCGTTCATCAGGCTGACCGCGCGGATCATCCCGTCCTCGGCCACGCCCGGCGCACCTTGCGGCCTCGGATCGACCACCGCCACGCCCAGCGCGCCGAAGATGCCGGACAGCAGAACGATGCCCAGCGCCAGCAAGGCGAACAGAGTGACGGGATGGGGCAGCAGATTCCCCAGCCATTCCACTCCGTCGAGGAAGCGGGTGAACGCACCTTTCTTGGCGGGCACGGCGGGATCGGGCTGATCGGCGGGGGGCGGAAATTCGGTCATGGTCACTCCGGTCGATGCCCGATCGCGTCAGGGCAGGGGCGGGAGGCGCAGAAGCGCACACTATCGAAGCGCAGCCGGTAGCGGCCACTCCTGCAAGGGAGCAAGCCGCAAGTGAACCTGCGGTGGACGACGGGCCGAAAGGTCCGTGGGCCGAGGAACCGGCAGCCGCGCCGCCCATTCCCCTTCCATGATAAAACTCGCGATCCTCTGCCTCGTCATCGCCGCTGTCGCGGCCATCCTCGGTTTCGGGGGCCTCGCCGGGACCATGGTGGATGTCGCCATCGTCCTTGCCGTCATTGCGGCCGTGCTCTTCGTCGTCTTCCTGGTGCTTGGGATCATGGCGGGCAAGAAGGTGAAGAACACCTTCAAATAGAAGCCGGCCCCGCGATCACCGTCCGCGCAGGAACATGTTGATCGTCAGACGCGCCTCGGCCGGATCGTCGGTCAGCGCGGCGGGATCGGGTATGACGCCCGAATGCAGCAACTTGCCGCGATAGAGGATCAGCCGGTCGGGCCGCGCCTCGATCTCTCCGATCAATTCGTAGCGATCGCTGTCCCCGTAATGATAGCGCGGCTGGGGCATCCCGTATTCGCGCTCATCCTCGGCCAGCGCGGCATTGTAGGCGGTTTCGCGTGCGGGCGTGATCGTTTCGAACCCGGTGCGGCGATGGCGATAGAAGGCCGTCCCGCCGCTTTCCGGCCCGAGAAGATAATGCATGATTGCGACGATCTCGCCGCCAGCGTGATCGTAATGCGGGATACGCTGGAGCGGGCTTAGCTTTTCCTCGGGCAGCGTGACGATCGAGAAGGTCGATACGTCGAGGCTGACACCCTGGCGGAATCCGAACACCTGCTGGAGGGCGGAAAACATCAGGTCGCGAGCGCGGTCGAGATAATCAGGCTCGCACCAGGCCCTGATGCCCGGATAGCTGGCGCCCCCGTCCTGATACTCCGCCGCGCGACCGCGAGCGAGCAGCTCGTCCGCTCTGCCGCTGAAGCCGTCGATCTGCACCACCGGCTGCTTCTCCTGCCCGAAGCGGTGGACGGTGACGTGCGGTGTTTCCGGCATGGCTGGACTATGCCCGTCGGCGCGCCTAGTGTCGAGCCATCCCCGGGGAGCGTGCTGACGCTGAGAGGGGCGCGTAGCACCGCCCGACCCGTCGAACCTGAACCGATTAAGATCGGCGGAGGGAGTGGGCGGGCCTCGATCCGGACATCCGCTCTTTCTCCGTCGCGATGGAGAGAGACGCATGGCCGATATCAATTCCAAATTCGAGATCGGTGTCACCACCGGCCCGATCCGCGGCAGCCGCAAGGTGCATGTCGGCGCGAAGAGCGGCAGCGGCGTGCGCGTCGCCATGCGCGAAATCCAGCTCGAAGGCGGCGAGGAGCCGGTCCGCGTCTACGACACCAGCGGGCCCTACACCGATGCCGACGCACAGATCGACATCCAGGGCGGCCTGCCCAAGCTGCGCCGCGACTGGATCATGGCGCGCGGCGATGTCGAGGAATACGATGCGCGCGAAGTGAAGCCGGAAGATAACGGACAGCTCGGCCCCGATCGCAGCGGCGGCGTGCCCCAGTTTCCGAACGTCAACCACCGGCCTCTGCGCGCCAAATCCGGCCAGAACGTCAGCCAGATGCATTATGCCCGGCAAGGCATCATCACGCCCGAAATGGAATATGTCGCCGAGCGCGAGAATATCGGGCGCGACTATGTCGCCCGCGAACTCGACGGGAACAGCTGGGGCGCCGCGATTCCCGAATACGTCACCCCCGAATTCGTCCGCGACGAAATCGCGCGGGGGCGGGCGATCATTCCCAACAACATCAATCATCCCGAAAGCGAACCGATGGCGATCGGGCGCAATTTCCTGGTCAAGATCAACGCCAATATCGGCAACTCCGCGGTTGCCAGTGATGTGGCGAGCGAAGTCGACAAGATGGTCTGGGCGACGCGCTGGGGCGCGGACACGATCATGGACCTCTCCACCGGCCGCAACATTCACGACACGCGCGAATGGATCATCCGCAATTCCGCCGTTCCGGTGGGCACCGTGCCGATCTACCAGGCGCTCGAAAAGGTCGGCGGCATCGCCGAAGACCTGACCTGGGAAATCTTTCGCGACACGCTGATCGAGCAGGCGGAGCAGGGCGTCGACTATTTCACCATCCATGCCGGCGTGCGCCTGCCCTACGTGCCGATGACCGCCAAGCGCGTCACCGGCATCGTCAGCCGCGGCGGTTCGATCATGGCGAAATGGTGCCTCGCGCATCACAAGGAAAGCTTCCTCTACGAGCGCTTCGACGAGATCACCGAGATCATGAAGGCCTACGACATCGCCTATTCGCTGGGCGACGGCCTGCGGCCCGGCAGCATCGCCGACGCGAACGACGAGGCGCAATTCGCCGAGCTCTACACGCTGGGCGAACTCACCAAGCGCGCCTGGGCCGAGGACGTGCAGGTGATGATCGAAGGGCCGGGCCATGTGCCCATGCACAAGATCAAGGAGAACATGGACAAGCAGCTGGAGGCCTGCGGCGAAGCTCCGTTCTACACGCTCGGGCCCTTGGTGACCGATATCGCGCCGGGTTACGACCACATCACCAGCGGCATCGGCGCGGCGCAGATCGGCTGGTACGGCACGGCGATGCTCTGCTACGTCACGCCCAAGGAACACCTCGGCCTGCCCGACCGCGACGATGTGAAGGTGGGCGTGGTGACCTACAAGCTGGCCGCCCACGCGGCGGATCTGGCGAAGGGCCACCCGGCCGCCAAGGTCCGCGACGATGCGCTGTCGAAAGCGCGCTTCGAATTCCGCTGGCGCGACCAGTTCAACCTCAGCCTCGATCCCGACACGGCCGAGCAATACCACGACCAGACCCTGCCCGCAGAAGGCGCCAAGACCGCCCACTTCTGCTCCATGTGCGGCCCGAAATTCTGCTCGATGAAGATCACGCAGGAAGTGCGCGACTTCGCCGCGAAGCAGAACTCGGACAGCTACCTCGCCAGCGAAAACATCAAGCGCGAAACCTCAGCCGCAGAGGCCGAGGAAGCGCGCGAGGGGATGGAGGAGATGAGCAAGGTGTATCGGGAGAAGGGCGAGAAACTGTATCTGCCCGAAGGCGAGACCGAATAGGAGTATCCGACCCCATGGCGGAGACCGACGCTGAGGCCATTCTCGACGATCCGTTCGAACAGGACCGGCGCGAACGGCGCCGCCTACCGATCATCGGCCTGTGGCTGTCTGCGATCTATGTCGTCGGTCTCGTCATATATCTGGCGGTGCAGGGCCAGAACCCGGCCGATCTGCGCCTGAACGAGCTGGGCGACTTCCTCGGCGGCGTCTCCAGCCCGCTCGCCTTTCTGTGGCTGGTTCTTGGCTTCTTCCAGCAGAGCCGCGAGATCAGACTGAGCAACAAGGCGCTGCATCTCCAGGCCAGGGAAATGCGCCGCAGCGTCGATGAACATCGGCGGACTGCGGGTGGGGATTAGGAGCTAGGTGTACCGCGAGAAGGGGGGAGAAGTTATATTTGCCGGAGTGAATGCTTGCGCCGGCTTGAAATAAATTTGGGTTCGTTCACACCCACCAGATGAGTTACGATGTCCGACTACGCTCACTCCTTGGGAAAGGCTATTTTCCTAAGGAACTTCCACGAGCATTCACGACCTCCGATTTTGGTCGACACGCCGAAGACATTCTATCGGAATGGAAGGCTACTAAAGTATTCTCGGAGAATGCGCCGAAGTCGAAAGTCTCTGGCAAGAAAAAGGCCCGATCATACACATACGGAGTGAAAGAGTGCGGGATCGAAGTAATCTCCGCGCCGAAACGTGGCCACGAGCGTCGAGATATCCATGTCACCCACCCGATCCCGCAAGCGCTTTTAGTTCACGAAATTTCGCGAAATTGGTCAAAGCTACTAAAGCATTTGCCACAGGACTCGCGTTCGATCGATCGCCTTCAAATCTCGGCAGCTGAGCCCCCTGGCCTCTCGGAGATTGATTTTGCTCTTCATCGTAGAAAAAAGGCTTACATAGAAGCACAGTCCGATTGGATCGTGCGTACAGACATAACACGATATTATCCCTCAATTTACACTCACTCCTTAGCATGGGCATGCTACGGGAAGGAGAACGTAAAGACTAATCGGAATAAGTATGAGGGATCGCTTGCGGACAGACTGGATCAGCTCGTTAGGTCTGCCAATCGCAACCAAACCGTAGGTATACCTGTTGGACCTGAGACCTCGCGCATATTAGCTGAGCTAATTGGACGAGATGTCGACAAATCAGTTTGCGCAGTGTCGGACGATATAAATCCCGCGTCTGTGGACCGTCTTCAAGACGATTGGTTCGTCGGCACCTCCAACAGAGAGACGGCGGAACTCGCACTTGCATCAATTTCTAAATCCTATCGGGCATTTGGCCTTGAGATAAATGGTAGCAAGACGAGTCTGGAGCAGGTTGGAGCCTTTGTAGAAGATGCAGAACTCTCTGAGATACGGGCTTTTTTGTCCGCAATCAGGTTCGGGCTTTCAGGTTATCGCCTCCGAGAGTTTTTGTCTCTCGTAGAACGCCTTCAGGCTCGTAATCCAAGAACGTCGGCAATTAATTATGCCGTCTCTGTTTTGGAAGACCAGTCGTTTGATCGCGATGATGTCGAAAACATCGAGTCATTCTTGCTAAAGGGTCTAGCGCTTTCACCATCCTCGACATCACGTATTTGCAGCTTGCTGCTAAATTTGAACTATCGCAGTCGATTTATTTCTCACCGAAGGATCGGACAGCGCGTCAAAGAGCTAGCCAATAGAGCTGCCGAGCTTGGCCATACCTTCGAACTTATATGGCTCCTTTGGATCCTGCGTGGACTCAAGATTAAAATATCGTCGCCAAAAATCTCTCAATTTGTCGAAGAGCAATCTTTGCCTTCGCTGTCGCTAATTCTACTCGATATGAGGTCCAAAGGTTTGTTCATATCAAGCCTTCCCGTCTCAAAGTGGCTTGACGGTGTGGACGACATCAGCAGTCGCGGCGATCCTCGCTGGTTGATAGCTTACGAAGGATTTCGACATGGCTGGCTGAATGATACCAAAGGCCTCATGCTGAAACCATTTTTCGCTCCAATGGCTTCTCGCAATGTTATATTCTATGATCCAAGAGGAAATGTTGCTCCAAGCAAACGTAACGTACGGCGGAGACTTACTGAAGCGCAACGACGGACCCGAACGTTTACCCGGTTCCTAATCAGCACCGGTTTTTTGGACGACAACTATTGAGCTGAGCAATCACAAAATTTCAGCGTAACCCCATCCCCACCAGCACCCGGTCCAGCGCCTGCAGAAACCGCGACCGATCCGCCTTGCCGAACGGCGGCGGGCCACCGCCCACTCCGTCCATCCCGGCGCGCAGGTCTTCCATGATGGCGCGGGTGGCGAGGGCGTTGCCGATGTTGGCGGCGTCGAAGGGTTTGCCGTCGTGTCGCAGCACCGTTGCACCCGCGTTGCAGCAGCGTTCCGCCAGCAGGATGTCGGCGGTCACCACCACGCTGCGCGGGCTTGCATTCTCCGCGATCCAGTCGTCCGCCGCGTCGAAGCCGTCGCCCACCACCACGCGCTTCACCCGCTCGCTCACCGGCACGCAGAAGGGGCTGTTGCTGACGACGCGGACATGCGCGCCGTATCGTTCGGCCACGCGGTAGATTTCTTCCTTCACTGGGCAGGCATCGGCATCCACCAATATCGTCACAGGGTTCATGCGCGCGGACCTAGCAAATACGCACCCCGCGAAACAGCGGAACGAGCAGCTTCCCTGCGCGGGGTGGACCGTTCGGAGCAAGGCGCATCCCCGCTGGCCTTTGCGGCGCAACCCGCCCATAGCGGCGCATGGCCGATCTCTATCGCAAGAACCTCGAATCCGAACGCCGCCAGCTATGGGCGACCTGCCGCCTCAAGGGATTGAAGCGCGACACGCCCGAGCGGCTTCGGATCGCCGAGATCGACCGGCTGCTGGCAGAGCACAAGGCGAAGGCCTCCAGCCCGAGCGCGCAGCCGCCGGTCGAGCACGAAGAGGACTAGGCCCTCACGAGTTTTTCATATTTTCCAGGCCCTTGACCGATCCGGGCTTTACGCTCGGATTGGAAGCGTTGGTCTTGACCTTTTCCTTCTTGGGTTTGCGGTTTTCGCGGCTCTTCTTCTGCTGGCCCTTGGCCATGGTCTCTTCCAATCGGGGCGGAAGGCCCCGACGCGACCCTACGCGGCTTTCTGAAAACCCTTGCATCAATTCGGTTGTCTGCAGGCGCTCGTCCATCGGCTGGCAGGTGCGGTGCGAGCGACGGCACGGGGGAACGCGCCACCGGGCCATCCGTTTTCACAGGAGTAGTCACCAACGGTCGAGAGGAGCCTTAAAGATGCAAGTTCAATTCAATTCCGACAGCTCGGTCATGGGCACGGAAAACGTCGCCGAGCGGATCGAGGCGGCGGTGCGCGAGAAGCTGACGCGGTTCGAAAGCAAGCTGACCCGGATCGAAATCCATGTCCGCGATGAGAACGGCGCCAAGCACGGGGCGGACGACAAGGCCTGCACGATCGAGGCGCGCATCAGCGGCGGCAAGCCGATCGGCGTGACGGGCAAGTCAGACACGGTCGACGGGGCGGCGCGCAAGGCGGCGAACACGCTGGCCCAGCGCCTCGAACGCCATCTCGGCAAGGCGGACAAGCATCGCCACGATCCCTCGCCCGAAAAGGTGATGTGAAACATCGGGATAGGCGACGGTTGGTTTAGCCCGATGCCGCATTTCTGCCCTGATTGGAACAAAGCTCCGCCGCATTCGTAGATGATGCGATGGCCCCGGGGAGGAAGGGTCGCAGATCGTCCGTCCCCGGGGCCGATGCCTATCCCGGCCGAACTTCTCTTGAAGGAAACGACCTATGAAAAAGCTGTCCATCGCTCTTGCCTCTGCCGCCACGCTGGCGCTTGCCGCCTGCGGCTCGCCCGCCGAGGAAGACACCACCGCGACGACCGAAGACACCATGATGGCCGACCAGATGGCCAATGACGACATGGCTGCCGGCACGATCGTCGAAGTCGCGCAGGGCAATCCCGATTTCTCGACGCTGGTTTCGGCCGTGACCTCCGCGGATCTCGGCGCGACGCTGTCGGGCACGGGTCCGTACACGGTGTTCGCTCCGACCAATGCGGCGTTCGAGAAGGTCCCGCAGGCAACGCGTGACGAACTGATGAGTCCGGCGGGCCAGCAGGATCTGTCGAACATTCTTACCTACCACGTCGTGGAAGGTAACGTCGATGCGGCAACGCTGACGCAGGCGATCCAGGATGCGGGTGCCGATGGCTACACGATCACCACCGTCAATGGCGGTACGCTGACGGCCATGATGGACGGCGATAATGTGGTCCTGCGTGATGCCGCCGGTAACACCGCGACTGTGACGCAGACCGACGTGGACGCTTCGAACGGCGTGATCCATGCGATCGACACCGTGCTGATGCCTTCGTAAATCGCGACAGCATTTGTTTACAGAGAAAGGCGGTCCCGAACGGGGCCGCCTTTTCTTTTTCGGCGATATTCGCGAGCAGACGAGAGCGACTTTTTCGCGAACGCGAAATTACTGGGAAGGTGGGGGCAGTGTCACCGGAACCGGTAAATCAAGCGGCTGGACCTGTTGCGGTCCGATCGCGCGAGGCGAGGGCGCGCTTGTCGGCGTCTGAACGAACGAGGTGCGATCTTCCTTCGCAGCAGCCTTCGGAGCGGTTGCCGAACGCGCAGTGTCGGGAGCATTGCGCGTTACCGTCACGCCATATTCGCGAGTCTCATACGCAGCGCCACCCGCCCCGCGCCACTCACGGTCGGCAAAACGGGGGTCGGGCTGCCAATTGTCGCTCGAGAGCGCGGCCATGTCCCGTTCCCAGGCAGCATCCTCCGCGGCGAGCGCCGCATCGTAAGCCGAATGGCGACGGTTGCGATAGAGCCCGCGTTCGCGCAATTCACCGACATCGAAACGGCCTTCCGGGGTTTCGATGGCATAATGATCGGGCGGGCGTTCGTTCGTCCGGGCGAAATCCGGCCGGTCGTAATCGGCCTGGAAATCATACTGCGGACGCTCCCCGCCCACACTGGCGTGGCGGATGATGTCGGTCTCGCCGATCTGCGCTCCGATGACCGCGCCGCCGGTCGCGCCACAAAGGGCGATAACGGCTGCGGCTAGAGCGAGACGAGGCGCGATCTGCATGACCGGACTAACGCGCCAGCACACCCCGCGTTCCACAAATCCGGCCCATTGAAGCGGGCAGCGCTTTGTCCCATACGCCTCGTGTCCAGGCAGTCCGTCCCGGCAGGAGTGATGATGGTATTCCCGTTTCCCCGCTTCGCATTCGTATCGCTTGGCGCGGTCCTGATGTCGCTCGCGCTTTGGGGCTGCGGCGCGGCGGGCGGGGCGGGCCCCGATGCGCGCGAGACCACGGCTTTCAGCGGGATCGCGAGCGGCGAGGCGATCTCGCTTGCGGGCACCGAACCGTTCTGGAGTGCCGAAATCGAAGACGGCACCATGCGCTACATGACGATCGATGATCAGGAGGGCGTCGCCTTTCCGGTCGAGCGGTTTGCAGGCAATAACGGCCTGTCCTTCAGTGGCCGGATGCCGGATCGCAGCGATGAAGGCAGGGGCGGGGCAGCCGTGGACGTCGCCGTCACGCCGGGCGATTGCTCGGACGGAATGAGCGATCGCATATTCCCCTATGTCGCCACTCTGGCGATCGGTGACGAGACCCTGCGAGGCTGCGCCTATACCGACCGGCAGCCCTACCGCAGCCCGGCACAGCCGTGAGAACCCGATGATCGGAAAAGTCCCCTTTCTGCCGCGCGTGCTGGGTCTGGCCGGCCTGTTGCCGCAGATCGCTTGCGTCGCGGCGCTGTATTTCGGCCCGAACGCATGGCGCGAGCCTGCCACTCTGATCGCCTTCGCCTACGCCGCGCTGATCTTCACCTTTCTGGGCGGGACCTGGTGGGGAATTGCCGCGTCGGCGCCTGCGGCGGAACGGCGCCGGACGCTCGGCTGGGTCTGGATGGCGGCCATCCTGCCGAGCTTGATCGCCCTGGCGGCGTTTATGCCGCTGGTCTTCGACCTCGCATGGCCGGAACCCTCGTTGGTCGCTCTTGGCGGAGCGATCCTGTTCAGCCCGCTGGTCGACCGCGCGCTCGGTCCGCTCGCGCCGCGCTGGTGGATGGCTCTGCGCGTTCCCTTGTCGCTTGGCCTCGGCTCGCTGACTATCGCGGCTGCCCTTTCCTGAAAGGCCGGCTCAGGCGCGCGTCACGCCGGCACGCTCGAGTTCGGGGCCGAGCCGTCCCGTCAGCCACAGCCACCACATCTTGAAGTCCGCCTTCAAGCTCCATGCCGGATAGGTGAAAGTTGCCGGGCGGTTCTTCTCCACGCCGAAATGGGCGATCCAGGCGAAGAAATAGCCCGCGATGGGCAGCGCGACGAGGACCCACCAATTTGCCGTCGCCAGGGCAAAAATCGCGAGCATCACCACCAGGGTCGTACCGACATAGTGCAAGGCACGGGTGCGCGGTTTGGAATGTTCGCGCAGGTAAAAGGGCCAGAATTCGGCGAAAGTCGTGTAGGTCCGGGCCATGGAAGGCAACTTGCGTTCCTGTGAGGGATCGGTCAAGCAAAGTGCGAAAAGAACCGCAAGCGGAACGATTCCGGTTACCGATCGTGACCAAGTCTACCAGGGCGTGTCTTAAACGATAGCAAGGACTGCCAGTGAAGGACGACACCGAAAGCCGGTCCGCCGATTTGCCGATCAGCGATGCGCCTGAAGGCTCGCAGGAGCGTGAAGATGCTTCCGACGGCAAGCAGGTGCCTGCCGATGCGCCCGAGGGCACGCAGGAGCGTGATGGAGAGGAACGCTCCAGCAACCAGTCGCATATGCGCTTCGACGAAAGTCCGGGCCGCTTCTTGGCCTCCCGTCGCCAGGCGCAGTTCGCGGGCTCCTCGGGTATGCTGTTCGAGCAGGCCATGGCGCAGACCCGCATGGCGATCTGCCTGACCGATCCGAACCAGCACGACAATCCCATCGTCTTCGCCAATCGCGCCTTTCGCGAACTGACCGGCTATGACGAGGATGAGATCGTCGGGCGCAATTGCCGCTTCCTTCAGGGCAAGCGCACCGATCGCGAACAGGTCCGCGCCATGCGGGAGGCGATCGAGAGCGAAGAGGTCGCGATCGTCGAACTGCTCAATTATCGCAAGGATGGGAGCGCGTTCTGGAACGCGCTGCATCTCGGCCCGATCTACGACGATGCGGGCGAGCTGATCTATTTCTTCGGCAGCCAGTGGGATGTTACCGACGTCAAGAGCGCCCGCGCTGGCGAGGAACATGCGCGCGTGCTGGCGCGCGAATTGTCGCATCGCATGAAGAACATGTTCTCCGTCATCTCGGGCATCGTCACGGTCAGTGGACGGATGCACGAGATCGAGGGGGAGGCGGCCGAGATCAACTCGCGCATCCAGGCCCTGGGGCGCGCCTACGAGACCACGCTGGACGATGCGGCCAGCGGTTCGATTGAATTGGGTCCGGCAATCCGGGCGATCCTCGAACCCTATCGCGCGTCAGGCATGGCGATCTCGATCGAGGGGAACGGCGCACGCGTTCCGTTCGGCAGCGTGTCGGTCATCGGCCTCGTGCTGCACGAATTTGCCGCCAATGCGGAACAGCATGGGGCATGGTCGTCGCCCGAAGGACGCGTCACGGTCGATTGGGGCATCGTCGACGGGGGCGAGAAAGCCCGCCTCGAATGGCGCGAGAGCGGTGGGCCGACCGTGGACGAGGCGCGTATCTCGCCGGGTGTCGGGACGGCCATCATGGATCGGATCGTCCGATCGGCGACCGGGAAAATCGAACGGGTTTGGAAACCCGACGGTCTCGAAGCGGTTGTGGAAGTGACGATATAGGATTGCCGCCTTGACCGAACCGATTGCGATACTGCTGGTTGACGATGAACCGCTGATCCTCATGGATCTCGAATTTGCCGCCGAAGATCGGGGGTTCAAGCCCTGCTGCGCGTCCTGCGTGTCGGAAGCGATGGCTTTGATCGAGGACGGCGTCGATGTCGCGGTGCTCGATTTCAACCTGGTCGGTGGGGAGAACTGTCTGCCCATCGCACGCGAATTGTCGGACCGCTCGATACCCTACATCATCCATTCGGGTGACGCCAATCGGCAGGAAGAGGTCTTCGAAATGCTGGACGCGGTCTACGTCCCCAAGCCGGCATCGTCCGACAAGGTCATTGCCACCGCGCTGAGCGAATTGCGCGAAGCTAGAGAAGAGAAATCGCCGACCGCAGCGGTCGCTCGCTAAACGTCCGACGAGGCAGGTGCTTTAACGGAACGGGGCGCCGGATTGCTCCGCCGCCCCGCGCTCCAAATTGATCTCAAAGATTGTCAGAACAGACCCGGCACCTCGCGCTGGGCCGGGCTGGGAATGTTCGGCTGGAGCAATTGCTGGCGACCGCCCGCCGATTGCACCGTCTGATCGCCGCCGCTGCTGATCGGGGTGCAGGTGCGACCTCCCAGGAAGTCCAGCGCCGCCTTGACGGACGCTTCCGCGGGATCGCCCAACTGCTCGAAGATACCGTCATTGGCGGCGCAAGTCCGCCGCACCACGCTGGCGAGGCCGGTGAAATATTCGCCTTGGTCGTTGGCATTGGTCGTCTTGAACGCGACCGCCCGCAGCCGGTCATCGCACGCCGAACGGTCGAAGGCGAACTGGCCGACCGGCTTGCCGAAGGTGTTGGTCCCGACCAGCGCGAGATTGTCGCCCAGATAGGGGATGAAGGAATTGGTGACCAACTCGCTGGCCGACGCCGTGCCGCCGCGCCCGATCACCGCGATCTTCGTGGCCGCGATGGCCTGCGGCTGCGACGAAAAGCGATCGATCTCGTTCTCCGACGATTTGGAAGGTCGCAGCACGGTCTTGCTGAAGACCTGGCCACTCTTGTCCGCCGCCATCAGATCGCCGAGCAGTTCCGCGACCGAGACCAGCCCGCCGCCATTATAGCGCAGGTCGAGGATCACCTTGGTGATCCCCTGCTGCCGGAACTGCTGGAACGCGGTGCGCAATTGCGGCCCCGCATCCTCGACGATGAAGGTGCGCAGGTTGATGTAGCCGACCGGACCGGTGCCGTCGTTCAGGACCTTGACGCCGTAGCGGTCCGAGATCGGATCGAGCGAGAATTCGGTCTTGCTGATATTGGCGTTGCGTTCCGTGCCTTCCTTCGTGCGGAAGGTGAAGGAACGCGCTACGCCAGGGTCCGATGGTCCGAGCGCGTTGATGACTGCCTGCGGACCGCCGCTCGACATCAGGGACGAAACCGACTGGCCGCCGATGGTCAACAGTTCCGTGCCGCGATCCATCCCCGCCTGGAACCCCGTGCCCGCTTCGAACGCTTCGACCACGAAGACGCGATTGGCGCTGGTGTCGTAGGCGAGGCGAATGCCGAAACCGGCACTCGACCCGTTCTGGATCAGGGCGTTCTCTTCCTTGATCGAGGTGATGTAGGTGAAGAAGCGATCCTTCGACTGCGCGCGCGCCGGGGCGACCAGCGCGTCGATATAATCCTGGATATCCGTGTAGTTCGCGGCGTTCACATTGGTCGCGAGGAGGTCGGGGAACAGATACCATTCGTTCAGCACGTCGCGCACGAATTGCTGGCGGTTGGCGAGCGAGCAGCTGTCGCCCCCGGTTGCGGGCGGCGGCGTCGGGGTCGGCGTGACGGTGGTGGGCGGCGCAGATGAACTGCCTCCTCCGCCTCCACAAGCGACGAGCGAGAAGGCGAGAGTGGCGGACAGAACGGTACGGGCGAAGGCCATGATGCGACTCCAGGCGAAAATTGCGGTTCCGGGAGAAGCCTCTCCCCCCAAGACGGTGCTTCCGCCACCATGCCTTAATCGCGCCTGAGTGCCAATCGCTTGGGACGAATTGAGAGTTCCCTAGCGAATAAGGGGTGTTTTTGGATAAAAACGGTGCATATTTCCCTCTTTCCCATGGCGCGGCGCAATTGCGCGGCCCAAACAGTGCAACCGTTTTAGGGCAATCGAAGGATCAAGTGGCGTGAGTGATAGTGAGAACTGGGTGACGCGGGCGGTCGGCGGCGGAGCTTTCGCCAACGATCTCGCGGTCGCGCGCTTCGGTTCGGAAAAATTGCTCGGTCGTTCGGGCTTTGCTTTGACCAGCCCCGCCTTCAAGCATGGCGACGAACTCGATCCCAGCTTCACCGCGATCGAGGAAGACGCCGTCGCGCCGCCGCTCGAATGGAGTGCGCCGCCCCCGGGTGCGCAGGAAATCGTCCTGATCGTCGAGGATGCGGATGCGCCGGCCGACAAGCCGCTGCTGCACTGGCTCGCCTGGGGATTTCCCGGCCAGCGCGGAAAATTGTTCGAAGGCGAGGTTCCGCCCCGCGCGGGCAAGAACGCGCGCGGCAATTCCGAATGGCTTCTGCCCGATCCGCCGATCGGGAAGGAACATCGCTATGTCTTCCAGCTGTTCGCGCTCGACCTGCCGATGACGCTGATGCCCGGCGCCACGCGCGAGGATGTCGAAGCGTCGATCAAGGACCATGTCGTGGCCTGCGCAGTGCTGACGGGACGGTTCGAAGGGCATGAACGCGAAGACCTCGACCTCGAAGAGGATCTCGGCATCGATCCCGACGATCTCGATCTCGACTGACGACCATTAAAAATGGTGCGCGCTCCGTTCCGGGGCCGTATCTCGAAAAAACGAGCCTGACACGAAAGGACATATCATGGCTGGGAAGAACAACGCACTACAGAAGCCCGTCAACCTCTCGCCGGAACTGGAAAACGTCGTCGGCAAGGGTCCGATGACCCGCGCGCAGGTCACGTCCAAGGTGTGGGACCACATCAAGGCGAACGACCTCCAGGACTCCAAGGACCGTCGCATGATCAATCCGGACGACAAGCTGGGCGCGGTGATCGGGAAGGAACAGATCTCGATGTTCAAGATGACCGGTGCCGTCTCGAAGCACATGAGCTGACAGGGCGAGCCCTTTTCAGACGTGTCGGCGGCGGAACGGCCAGTCCGTGACGCCGCCGACCCACAGCGCCCACCAGACGATGATTGGTTGGGCGATCATGCGCGGGATATGATAGGCAAAGCCCAGACCGTTGTCGGGCCGCGCCATGTCGAGCGCGAAATGGTTTATGTTCGCCGGAAAGACGCAGACGGCATAAAGGGCGAGGCCAATCGCTCCGGCCCGCCGCAATCTAAGCGACCATCCCTGCGTCAGGGCGATCGCGCCCAGTATCTCTGCGACGCCGGTCAGGAATACGATCGCATCGGGGTAGGGCACCTCGCCAGGCATGATCGACAAGAACGGGCTTGGCGCCACGATGTGCAGCACTCCGGCGATCAGATAGAGAAAAGCGAGCAGCAGGCGCAGCAAGGTGCGGATCATGGTTCGTCCCTCGCATTCGTGGGCAGCGAAATCCGATAAGGACCCTCGCGGTTCTTAAGCTTCTGTCCCTTCCAGCTGATGGCGACACCGCCTTCGCCGATCATCTCGTCGACGCTCGCATGGACGATGGACATGAACTTTCGCCAATCCTCACCATCGCGAGCCAATCTACGCGCCACCTCGCTAGGGCAGATCGACGCCCCCTGCGCACGTTCGTGGAGCAGGGCTTGGATGGCCGATCGAGCGTTCGCGCTGGTCATGCCGCAGTGTAGCAGGTCTAGAGTCGCTCGAGGGTGAGGGGATCCCGCTCCCCCTCGTAGAACTGGTCAAGCGCGGCGGTGAAGGCGTCGGTATCGTCTGCCGACGCTTCGAACAGCGTCATCGAACTGCGGAATTTCATCGCGTCCACCGAACCCAGGATTTCCTCCGCCGTCATCGTCCCCGCCCAGTCCAGCATGGCTTCGGTGGCCCGATCCAAGCGATCACCAAGAACGGGATGCTTTGCGAAAGCGCGCGCATCATCCTTGCCGGAAAGGGCGAACCGGCGCGCCATGGCGCTCGATCCGAGACCCGCTATCTGGGGGAAGACGAACCACATCCAATGGCTTCGTTTGCGGCCTGCATTGAGTTCCGCCAGCGCCGTTTCGAACACATCCTCTTGTGCAGCGAGAAAGTGTGCGAAGGGATCGGTTTCCGCCACCGCGCTCAGTCCGACTTGAGCGGATCGTGGCCCCAATTCATCAGGCTGTAGCGCCAGTCCGTGTCCTCGACATCGCCGTCCGGACGCTGGGCGAGGTGGCGGTGGATATAGCCGACCACCTTGTCCATATGCTCCCACTGGCTGTCGGTGAGATCGTCCTTGTTCGTGCGCTTGATCTCGACGATGCGACGCCCCGATTTGTGGCCGGTGCTTTCGCCGCCATCGCTGTCGCCGACGGATTTCGATTCCTCGGTATCGAGCCAGTCTTCGAGTTCCTGAGGCGCCATGTTGACGCTGTCGCGAAACTCGGACCAAGTTTCCTCGCGCTCGTCATCCTTGTTCGACGCCATCAGCTGTCATCCTCGTCGATGTGGTCGGGCAGCCCGTCGAGATCGGTGGAGGCATAATCCTCCAGCTCGTCCTCGCTCATGCTGTCATACATCTGCTTGGATGCGCCCTGGAGGTCACCGACCTTGGTATCGCCGCGTTTGGCGGAAAGGGCGGCTCCGGCAGCCTTCTGCTGCGCCTTGCTCTTGGCGGGCATCAGTTCTGCGCCGACAGTTCGCTGCCGCGCTTCAGGACTTCGTCGCCATCTTCCTGCTTGATCAGATAGGCCGGATTGTCCTCGGTCCCATCCTTGGTGATCTCGCTGCCCTGGAGGGTGCGGGTCACTTCGCGCTCGAAGCGTTCCTTGATCTGACCCTTGCCTTTGCCGTTGCCCCATTCCCATTCGACATACTGGTCGGTCTGGAAACTGTTCGACTTGCTCATCTGATCTCTCCGCTTTCTCGTGTCGGAGAGTTCAATCCGTTGGGGCGCGGGGCGTTCCTGACGGGCGTCAGTTCTGGCCTCAGTTCGCGCTTCAGTTCTCGACGGTCTGGAGCGGCGTGTCGGCCGCGTCGCCGTCCGCCGTGCCCTCGATATCATCCGCATCGTCGATCGTCACGCCGTCGATGCCGGCAGCTTCATCCTGCACCTGGATCCGATCGGACACGTTGACCTGCGATTCGACCTCGTCCTGCGAGGCGGCACCGAAAATCCAAACGGCGGAGAGCAGAACCACGGCCAGCAATGTGCCGATGATCAGCACCCAACGCACGACGCCTTCTTTCGAACCGCCGCTGGCTTCGGTTTCGGTTACGTGGGTTTCGTTGCCATCGCTACGCATGTGATAAGTCTTTCCCTTTGGATCAGGCGCGTTCGGTTCGTAGGATTACCGCCCTGGGGCCCTTGTGTTCCCTGCGGCGCCGCACGTCAATCGCGCAGCAACTCGTTGATGCCGGTCTTTTCGCGCGTGCGGGCATCAACCGTCTTCACGATCACCGCGCAAGCGAGCGAGGGGCCGCCATCGGGATCGGGCAGGGTGCCGGGCACGACAACGGAATAGGGCGGGATTTCACCCCGCGTGACTGTGCCGGTCGCGCGGTCGACGATCTTGGTCGACTGGGTGATGAAAACGCCCATCGCCACCACCGATCCTTCGCCCACGATCACGCCCTCGACGATTTCGCTGCGCGCGCCGATAAAGCAATCGTCGCCGATGATGGTCGGATTGGCCTGCATCGGTTCGAGCACGCCGCCGATCCCGGCGCCCGCCGAGATGTGGCAGTTCTCACCAACCTGGGCGCAGCTGCCGATGCTGGCGAAGGTATCGACCATCGTGCCCTTGCCGACATGGGCGCCGATATTGACGAAGCTCGGCATCAGGACGCAGCCCGGCGCGATATAGGCCCCGGCGCGCGCGACCGCGCCCGGTACCACGCGAAAGCCCGCTTCGCGGAAGCGCGCATTGTCCCATCCGGCGAACTTGCTCGGCACCTTGTCGAAGGCGGGATGGCCTGCGCTGCCGCCGTCCATCACCTGATTGTCGTTGAGACGGAAGCTCAGGAGCACGGCCTTTTTGAGCCATTGATTGACCTGCCACCCGCCATTGCCATCGGGTTCGGCCACGCGCGCCTCGCCGCTGTCGAGCAGGGCGAGCGCGCGTTCGACGTTTTCGCGCACCTCTTGGCTTTCGGGAGTGACCGAAGCCCGATCGTCCCAGGCAGCTTCGATGGCTTGGGCGAGATGTGCGGTCATGGGGCGGGCATCCTTAAGGCGATTGGTCGAAACGGGCGTTTGGGGCGCTGTTAGATAGATGGCCGCAAACCGGCAAGCGCCGTGCCGCCCGGCCGTTAATAGTTACGACATCGCAATCGTGTACGGATCGTGCACGAAGAGGGTTCGCCATGGCATTGAAGACAATCTCACGATTTGACCGTAACGCGCTGCGCAGCGGCGCGGCGATCGGAGCGCTGGCGCTGCTCGCCGCCTGTGGCGGCGGCGGCGGCGGTGGGGGCGGCCCTGTCATCAGCACGCCCGCACCGCAGCCCACCCCGTCACCGACCCCGCCTCCTGCGCCTGCACCGGCCCCTACGCCAACTCCGACGCCGACCCCGGCGCCATCCTCTTTCGACACGGCCGAATTTCGGATGTCGGACGGGCCTGAGCAGCATAAGGCCGCCACCGCCTGGCAGCGCGGCGCGACCGGATCGGGGCGCACCATCGCGGTCGTCGACACCGGCATCGATCTCGACAGTCCCGAATTCGCCGGGCGCATCCATCCCGATTCGCGCGATGTCGCGGGCAACCGCAGCGTGGACGGCGAGGACGATCACGGCACCAATGTCGCGCTCGTCGCCGCGGCGGCGCGTAACGATACAGGCATTCTCGGCATCGCCTTCGATGCGCGCGTGCTGGCGCTGCGTGCCGATCGGCCCGGTACGTGCGGAGACGATACGCCGCAGAACACCAATCTGACCTGCAGTTTTTCCGATGGAGATATCGCGCGGGGTATCGATCAGGCGGTGAGTTCCGGCGCGACCGTCATCAATCTGAGCCTGGGCGGAGGCGGTGTCGGCTCTGCCACTCTGGCAGCGGTCCGCCGCGCGGCGGGTGCGGGCATCGTCATAGTCGTCGCCGCCGGGAATGGCGGCGATGGCAGCAAGGCGGATATCGATCCCAACCAGCCGACGGCCTTTGCCAGCGGCATCCGCGAAGCGGGCGGAAGCAATGTCATCATCGTCGGTTCGATCGATGAGGGATCGCAGATTTCCAGCTTCAGCCAGCGCGCCGGTAACCAGGCGAATTTCTACCTCACCGCACGGGGCGAACGGATCTGCTGCGTCTACGAAAACGGGCAAGTCTTCGTCGGGCGTGACGAGCGGGGCAGTTTCCGCCTGCTGTTTTCCGGCACCAGCTTCGCCGCGCCGCAAGTCGCAGGGGCGGTCGCCCTGATGGCGCAGGCCTTTCCCAATCTCACCGGCGCGCAGATCGTTCAGATCCTGCTCGAAACGGCGCGCGATCTCGGCGAGACGGGCGTCGATACGACCTATGGGCGTGGCGCACTCGACATCGCGGCGGCCTTCGCGCCGCGCGGCGCGACCACGGTGGCAGGCAGCACCAGTGTCATGCGCATCGGCGAAACGTCGGTGATCGGCTCCGCGCCGATGGGCGATGCGCTGGCGGGATCGCAGGGCCTCACCGGCGTCCTGCTCGACGAATACAAGCGCGCCTACGAATACGATCTGACCTCGGGATCGCGTGGCGCGGTGCCGGAATACCGGCTGCACAACGCGCTTGCAGGCGGGCAGCGCCAGATCGGCGGCGGCAATGCGACGCTTTCGCTGGGCTTCACCGTCGGCGATGCGCGGTTTGCGGCGCAGACCACCGCCGAAGGCGCGATGGCGCGCCAGATGCAACTCAGCACGCGCGAAGCGGATGGAGCCGAGGTGCTGGCCGCACGGATGATCGCGCGCGTCGCGCCCGACATGCAGATCGGCTTCGCCATGCGCGAAGGCGGTTTCGGGCTTGCGAGCAGGATGCAGGCGCAGGAGCGTCCGGCCTTCCTGATCGCGAGCGATGCGGGCGGCGATGTCGGCTTCGCGCGCAGCACCGATGCGAGCGTAGCCGTAAGGCGAGAATTCGGCAGTCTCGGCGTGACCGCCAGCGCCGAAAGTGGCGAAGCCTGGATCGGCAATCGCCGACAGGGCGAAGAGGTCTTTCAGGGCGTACGCGACCGGCGCGCTACGCATACCCTGTCTCTTGCAGCCGATCGCCAATTTGGCAATCTCGATACCACGCTGGGCCTGTCCTGGTTGCAGGAGGACAACACGATCCTCGGCGCCTATCTGGCGCAGGGTTTCGGCGCGGGCGGGGCGGACACGCTGTTCGTCGATGCCTCGGGCCGCTGGGATGTCGCGCAGGGCTGGTCGCTGGGTGGGGCCTATCGCCACGGCCTGACCCGCGCCGATGCGAGCGGATTGGTGGCTGGCGGGTCGCGCTTCCAAAGCCAGGCCTGGTCGCTTGATCTGACGCGGGCGCAAGTCTTCGGAAATGGGGACACGCTCGGCTTCCGCCTGTCGCAGCCGCTTCGCGTGACGCGCGGCGGTATCGATCTGCTGCTTCCCGTCAGCTACGATTATGCGAGCGAAAGCGCGGGCTTCGGCACGCGTCGCCTGTCGCTCGCTCCGTCGGGTCGCGAAACGGTGAGCGAACTGGCCTGGCGCGGCCCGCTCGCCAAGGGATGGGCATCGGCCAGCCTCTATTACCGCACCGATCCCGGCCATTACGCCCAAGCGCCCGACGATGCGGGCGTCGCGGTTACATGGAGCCGGGGCTTCTAAGCTAGGCGGGCATTCCCGCATCCAGCGCGAACTGGTGGGCGCGCTGGACCAGCGGTACCACGCGCTCGCTCATCGCCTTGGCGTGGGCGGAACTGGCCGTGCCGTCGATTACGCGCTTCTTGATCCCCTGCATGATCCCGGCGAGCCGAAACAGATTGTAGGCGAAATACCAGTCCATCGGCGGGACCGGATAGCCGGTGCGCGCGACATAGCGTTCGACCGCCTCGTCCTGCGACGGGATGCCGAGCTCTTCGAGATCGAGCCCGAGCAGACCTGCGCGCCCGTCCGCCGGATTGTGCCAGTTGAGCATGAGATAGGCGAAATCCGCGACCGGATCGCCGAGAGTCGACAATTCCCAATCGAGTACGGCGAGGACACGATTGGCGTCCTTTTCGAAGATCAGATTGTCGAGCCGGTAATCACCATGGACGACCGAACTTTCATGCTGCGGCGGGATCGTCTCGGGCAGCCATTCGATCAGCCGGTCCATCTCCGGAATCGTCTCGGTTTCGGACAGACGATACTGCTTGGTCCAGCGCGCGATCTGGCGGGCGCAGTAATCCTGCGGCTTGCCGAAATCACCCATGCCGATCTTTGCCGGGTCCGTCGTGTGGAGATCGGCCATGGTATCGATCATCGCATGGTAGATCGCGCGGCGATCCTCCTTCGCGATGCCGGGGAGCGCGCCGTTCCAAAGCGAGCGCCCATCGGCGAGGCCCATGACGAAGAACATCGATCCAATAACGTCCGTATCCTCGCAGAGGCCGTAGGTCTTCGGCACCGGAAATCCCGTCGGCCCCAGCGCCGACATCGCCTTGTATTCGCGGTCCACCGCATGCGCGCTCGGCAGCAATTTGCCGAAGGGCTGGCGGCGCAGGACATAGCTGCGAGAAGGCGTGTCGATCCGATAGGTCGGATTGGACTGGCCGCCCTTGAACTTCGAATAGGAAATTGGCCCTTCGAAGCCTTCGACATTGGCTTCGAACCATGTCGTCAGCCGGTCGAGGTCGAGCGTGTCGGCATCCGGCACTGCGACGGTGCCGACCATCTCCTTGTCGAAATCGATCGCCTCCGTGGTGTTCGCCGTCTCCGCCATCAGTCGAACACCACCACGCTGCGGGCGGAATGGCCTTCGCGCATCGTGTCGAAGCCCTTGTTGATGTCCTCCAGCGGAATGCGCTCGGCAATGATCGTGTCGAGATCGAGCAGGCCGCGCATGTAGAAATCGACGAGGCGGGGGAGATCGACCGGGAAGTGGTTCATCCCCATGATCGCGCCCTGGAGCTTCTTGCCCGATAGCAGGTCCATCGCGCCAAGGCCCACCCTGCAATCGAGCGGCATCATGCCGAGGATCGTCGCCGTGCCACCGCGGCGCAGCAGCTTGACCGCGAGCTTGGCGGAGGCGTCGCGCCCCACCGCCTCGATCGCGTGGTGGACGCCGCCGCCGGTGATCTTCATCACCTGTT
Organism: Erythrobacter sp.; assembly: GCA_009993605.1. GTDB lineage: Bacteria > Pseudomonadota > Alphaproteobacteria > Sphingomonadales > Sphingomonadaceae > Qipengyuania. The sequence goes on along the minus strand of JAACTB010000007.1, from coordinate 908,645 downwards.
CGACCGCATCGTCCGCCATCGCGTCCACCGTGTGCGTGGCGCCGAGCGCTTCGGCGAGATCGCGTTTCTCCTTCAGCGGATCGATCGCGATCACCTTGCCCGCGCCCGCGATCTTGGCCGCGTTGACCACGGCAAGGCCGACCCCGCCGCAGCCGACCACCGCGACCGCTTCGCCCGGGACGACCGAGCAGGCGTTGAACACCGCGCCCGCACCCGTCGTCACCGCGCAGCCGATGATGGCGGCGCGATCCAGCGGCATGTCCTTGTCGATGGCGACGCAGGCGTGTTCGTGAATCAGCATCTGTTCGCAGAAGGCCGACAGGTTCAGCATCTGCGCGACGGGGGCGCTGCCGTCACCGCGCATAATGCGCGGATCGGCGGTTTGCGGGCGGCGGGTATCCGCCCCCATGCACAGCGCCATGCGGCCGGTGACGCAGAATTCGCAATGGCCGCAAAAGGCGGAAAGGCAGGTGACGACATGATCGCCCGGCTTCACCGTCTTCACTTCGGACCCGACCGCGCGGACCACACCCGCCGCCTCGTGCCCCGGAATGGCGGGCATGGGGTGCGGATAGGCCCCGTCGATGAAATGGAGGTCCGAATGGCACAGGCCACAGGCCTTGGTGTCGATCAGGACTTCGTGCGGCAGCGGATCGGCGAGTGTGACCTCGCCGATCGTGAGGCTGCCGGTCTGTTCGAGGATTGCGGCCTTTGCCATCAGCGCGAAGCTCCCACGTCACCGCTGCTCATGCCCGCGCTGGCGCCGGCGCTGCCCGCGCTCGCCGAATGGGCATTGCCACCCCGCAGCGCATTCGACCCCGGCCCTTCGTTGGGCGCATGCTTGGCGAATTCCATGCGCGCGATCGAGCGGGCGTGGACCTCGTCCGGACCGTCCGCCAGGCGCAGGGTGCGCTGGTGGGCGTAGGCATTGGCGAGCCCGTAATCGTTCGACACGCCGCCGCCGCCATGGGCCTGGATCGCATCGTCGATGATCTTGAGCGCCATGTTGGGTGCCTGCACCTTGATCATGGCGATTTCCTGTTTGGCGGACTTGTTGCCGACCTTGTCCATCATGTCCGCCGCCTTGAGGCAGAGCAGGCGGGTCATGTCGATATCGATCCGGGCGCGGGCCACGCGCTCTTCCCAGACCGAATGCTTGTAGATCGGCTTGCCGAACGCTTCGCGTTCCTGAAGCCGGCGACACATCTTTTCGAGCGCTTCTTCCGCCACGCCGATAGTGCGCATGCAGTGGTGGATACGGCCCGGGCCGAGGCGGCCCTGCGCGATCTCGAAGCCGCGCCCTTCGCCCAGCAGCATGTTCGATGCGGGCACGCGCACATCCTTCAATTCGACTTCCATATGGCCGTGCGGCGCATCGTCGTATCCGAACACGGGCAGATGGCGCAGTACCGTCACGCCTTCGGCATCGAGCGGCATCAGGATCATCGATTGCTGCGCGTGGCGCTGGGCGGAAAAGTCCGTCTTGCCCATCACGATCGCCACCTTGCAGCGCGGATCGCCCACGCCGGAGGACCACCATTTGCGGCCGTTGATGACGTATTCGTCGCCATCCTTTTCGATCCGCGTCTCGATATTGGTCGCGTCCGAACTGGCGGTGTAGGGCTCGGTCATCAAGAAGGCGGAACGGATCTCGCCATTCATCAGCGGGTTCAGCCACTGGTCCTTCTGTTCGCGCGTGCCGTAGCGATGGAAGACTTCCATATTGCCGGTATCGGGCGCGGAGCAGTTGAAGACCTCGCTGGCGAAACCGATGCGGCCCATTTCTTCCGCACACATGGCGTATTCGAGATTGGTGAGGCCGGGGCCTTCGAATTCGAAGCTTTCATCGACATGGTGATGGCTGTCGTTGCGCGGCGGCATGAAGAGGTTCCACAGGCCCTGCGCCTTCGCCTTGGCCTTCAGCTCCTCGACCACCGGGATCACCTTCCAGCGCTCCCCTTCGGCATCCTGTTCGAGATAGGTCGGCACGGCGGGGCGGATGTGATCGGCAATGAAGCTCTTCACGCGGTCGCGCCAATAGGCCTGCCGTTCGGTGGGTTCGAAATCCATGTCTGAGGGTCCTCTCTACTCGTCTCGTCTGTCGCTCTTTGGCCTGAAACTGGCAGAGCGAACCGCGTCCGCCAAGGCCTATTCCACGGGCCGAAATCAGGGCGGGGTGATGTGTGCGTCGCGATCGGCGCGTGCCGTAGCGTCGAGCGCTTCGGCGGGTGTCGCATTTAACGAAGCCAGCCGCGCCTCGTGGTCTTCGCGCGTGATCGGGAAGCGTATCAGCCAGAACGCCGCGAAGCTCGCCAGCACCGCCGAAAGCGCGCCGAACAGCAGCACCATCGTTGCGATGATGTCGAAACCGACCGCGCCCTGGACGGCGTTGTTGGGCAATTGCGACAGCGCCACGATCTGGCCGGTGATGAAGATGCCCGCCCCGGTCGCGCATTTCTGCACGAACCAATTGCCCGCGTAGAACGTCCCTTCCGCGCGGCGTCCGGTGCGCTCCTCGAAGGCCTCCACGATCTCGGCGATCATCGAGGTGGCGGAGATCAGCGCCACGATCCCGAAGGCGTTGGCGATGAGGACGAATGCGTAGAAGCCCCCCGTCGAGGCCGCACTGCCCGCCTCAGGCCAGAAACCGATCAGGAGCAGGGCATAGGGCGCGAACCCGACCAGGAACGACACCATCATCCCGATCGCCGCCGAACGCGGCTTGCCCCATCTGCGGTGCATGGGTCCGACGATGAAGAACATCAGCACGACGCTTAAGAACAGGACGATCGGATAGAGCGTGAGCGCCGTCTTATCGAACTGCCAGACGAACAAATTGAGGTAGTTCGATATCGAGAACGTCATCCCCTGCGAGATATAGGCGGCGAGCGCGCCTGCCGCGAAGATCAGGAAGGCGCGCTCCTTGAAAGCCTCCCCGATCTCTCCGAAGGCATTGCGCAGCGAGAAGGGCGGGGGGCGCTGTTCGGGAAGGCGAGCGATCAGGCGATGCTGGCCGATGGCGGAGCCGACCACAGACAGGAAGATGAGGCCCGCCCCGAAGATGCCGAACAGGCTGTATCCGCCCGGCTGGAGCATCCCTTCCGCGCCCGGCATGAACACCTGATAGGCGAGGAACATCATTATGATCCCGCCGAGCCATCCGAACAAATAGCGATAACGGAACAGCGTGGTGCGCTGGTCGTAATCCTGCGTGATTTCAGGGACCAGGCTGACCGACGGCACCTCGCACGCCGACAAGAGAATGCGCACCACCACGGCGATCCCGAGCAGTTCCCAGAAGCTGGGCGTGCCGTCGATCGTCGGATTCCACAACACGGCCCAGGCGAGCGCAAGGGGCAGGGCCGCCGCATAGAGCCAGGGCAGGCGGCGACCCCAGCGCGTATAGGTGCGATCGGACAGATGGCCGAGGATCGGATCGATCACCGCATCGACCAGCAGCGCACAGGCCAGAGCCGCGCTGACCAGCGCGGCGTTCATACCCAGAACCTGGTTGTAGAAGATCAGCAGGAAGAAGCTGAACCCGCTGTCCTTCACACCGAAGGCGACCGCGCCGAACCCGTGCACGATTTTGAGCCGCTGCGGCAGCGGGCCGGTGGTGAACGCCATCAGGACGACACCCCGTAACCGCGATAAATTCGCGTATTGGCGACCATTTCTCGCTCCTCTTTCCCGGCTTCGAGCCTAGGCTTGCAGCCACCGGCGTCAATCGAAACCGCTCGACGCTACGGCATGGCGGCTCGGCGCGATGGCCCTTGCGGAAGAGGTGCGAATCGACTTAACGTTTACGTCAACGAACAGAGTCGAAAACGAGAGAGAGGCCCCAAAAATGTCCGATCCCGAAAGCTTTCGCAGCGAAGTGCGCGACTGGCTGGAAGCCAATTGCCCGCCCGAAATGCGCCAGCCCGTGCGCGATGAAGAGGACGTTTATTGGGGCGGCCGCAACGCAAGCTTCAAGAACGATGCGCAGAAGGCCTGGTTCGAAGCCTGCCGCGACAAGGGCTACACCGTGCCCGAATGGCCCAAGGAATATGGCGGCGCGGGCCTGACGCCGGCGGAAGGCAAGATCCTGCGCCAGGAAATGGCGCGCATCGGGGCACGCCCGCCGCTGTCGAGCTTCGGCATCTGGATGCTCGGCCCGGCGCTGCTGCATTTTGGGACCGAGGGGCAGAAGCAGCGCTTTCTCAACGAAATCGCGCGCGGCGAAATCCGCTGGTGCCAGGGCTATTCCGAGCCGGGCAGCGGGTCCGACCTCGTTTCGATGCAGACCTACGGGGAAGACAAGGGCGATCACTGGATCGTCAACGGCCAGAAGATTTGGACCTCCTATGCCGACGAGGCGGACTGGATCTTCTGCCTCGTCCGCACCGACAAGGAGAACAAGTATCAGGGTATCACCTTCATGCTGTTCGACATGGCGAATGACGGCGTCTCGACCAAGCCGATCAAGCTGATCAGCGGCAACAGCCCCTTCTGCGAAACCTTCATGGACGATGTGAAGGTGCCGAAAAGCTATGGCGAGGACATTCCCGGCTATGTCGGCGAGATCAATCGCGGCTGGGATGTCGCCAAATATCTGCTCGGCCACGAGCGCGAGATGATTTCGGCGACGGGCGGCGGCGATCGCGCCTCCTCGCTCGGCGCGGCGACCAGCCGGCAGGGCGAACTCGATCCGGTTCTCCGCGCGGAAATGGCGATGTTCGATGTCGACGCGCTGTCCTTCACCGCGATGAGCGAAAAGTTCATGGACGAGCTCAAGGTCAATAAGGGCCATCCCGCCCAGCCGAACATGCTCAAATATGCCGGGACCGAGCTGAACAAGCGCCGTCATGAATTGCTGATGGCGGCAGGCGGCAGCCGCGCTCTCGAATGGGAGAGCGAGGAGACCAGCGGCGGCAAGACCGCGCGCGGCTGGCTGCGCACCAAGGCGAACAGCATCGAAGGCGGCACCAGCGAGGTGATGCTGAACGTCATTTCGAAGCGCATCCTCGACCTGCCGGGGGCCTGAGACTTTTTTCAATCGCGTCGCCCCGGCGAAAGCCGGGGCGTTGTCGGCATCGTCCGATATGCGCGCACCCAATCCCGGCCTGCGCCCGGATGACGATATAAAGGCTGAATTATGCCACTTTATCATGACGAAGATCAGGCGATGCTCGCCGAAACCGCCGAACAGTTCATGGCCGAACAGGGCGGCATCCAGAAACAATTGCGCCACTGGCGCGATCGCAATTGCAAGGACGGCTTCGGCCACGAATTGTGGAAGCAGTTCGCCGAGATGGGCTTCACCGGCATTCTGGTGGGCGAAGACCATGGCGGGCTCGACATGGGCCATGTCGAAGCGGGCATCGTGCTCGAAGAGATCGGCCGCAATCTGACGCCGTCGCCCTTCCTGTCCTCTTCCGTGCTCGCTGCAACGGCACTGCAACACGGTAGCGACGACGTCAAAACCCGCTGGCTTCCCGACATGGTCGCTGGCGAAAAGGTCTATGCCGTCGCCATCGACGAAGGCCCCAAGCACCGCCCCGAACGGATCGCCTGCAAAGCCGAGAAATCGGGCAACGGCTTCCGCCTGTCGGGCAAGAAGGATTTCGTCGTCTACGGTGCCAGCGCCGAGATGATCGTTGTCGCCGCGCGCACCTCGGGCAGCGATAGCGACGAGGACGGCGTGACGCTCTTCGCTGTTCCGCAGGATGCCAGCGGCATGAGCCATGACAGCGTGCGCCTGGTCGACAGCTCGATGGCGAGCCACATCACATTCGACGGTGTCGAACTGGATGGCGATGCTGTGATCGGCGAGGTCGATGGCGGACGTGCGGTTCTGAACGCCATGCTCACCGCAGGGCGCGTCGGCGCGGCTGCCGAAGGCGTCGGCGTGGCGCGCGGGGCGATGGACATGACCGTCGATTATCTGAAGCAGCGCAAGCAGTTCGGCAGGCTGATCGGCGAGTTCCAGGCGCTTCAGCACCGGGCCGCCCATCTCTATTCCGAAGTCGAGATCGCGCGTGCGGTGACGATCAAGGCTGCGCAACTGCTCGACGGCGGCAGCGAAAAGGCCGAGCTGATGGCGAGCGTCGCCAAGGCCAAGGTCGCCAAGGCGGCAGGCCTCGCCGTGCGGGAAGGCGTGCAGATGCATGGCGGCATCGGCATGACCGACGAATACGATATCGGCCTCTATATGAAGCGCGACCGTGCGCTGCAGGAATTCCTCGGCGACCAGTATTACCACGCCAACCGCGTCGCGGAACTGAGCGGATACTAAGAGACACGCACCGCCCGACGGGGCAAGGAGACAAGACATGACCCTCGAAGACCTTTTCAGCCTGAAGGGGCGCACGGCGCTCGTCACCGGCGGGAGCCGCGGGATCGGCCGCATGATCGTCGAAGGATTCCTCGCTGCCGGGATCGAGCGGGTCTACATCACCGCGCGCAAGGGCGGCGAGCTGCACGAGACTGCCGAGGAACTGGGCGAGCGGGTCGTGCCGATCCAGGGCGACATCTCCACGATGGAGGGCATCGACGACCTGGTCTCGGAATTGTCGTCCAAGGAGGATAAGCTCGATATCCTCGTCAACAATGCCGGTGCCGCCTGGGGGGCCGACTATGCCGAGTTCCCCGAAGCCGGCTGGGACAAGGTCATGGATCTGAACGTCAAGACGCCGTTCTTCCTGACGCAGAAGCTCCACACGCTGCTCACCGCCGCGGCAAGCGCGGATCGCCCCGCCAAGGTCATCAACATCACCTCGATCGACGGGCAGCGCGTCAACCCGTGGGAGACCTACAGCTATCAGGCCTCGAAAGCCGCGCTTATCCACCTGACGCGGCGTATGGCGGCGCGGCTGGTGCGCGATCATATCTATGTCACCAGCCTGGCTCCGGGCGCGTTCCCGTCGAACATGAACAAGGTCGCGCGCGACATGGAGGAGCAGAGCGCCAAGGGCATTCCGAGCAAGCGCGTGGGCGACAAACTGGATATGGGCGGGACCGCAGTCTATCTCGCCAGCCGGGCGGGCGATTACACGATCGGCGAAACGCTGACCGTGGACGGCGGCATCGTCAACGCCCTTCTTCCCACCCATTTCGCGGATCCTTCGGGCGGTAACTGATCATCTATCGAGACGATGGCGAGGGGCCGTTTCCGAGGCCCCGAGCCGTCCGATTCGAAATTTCCAACCCCTATGCGGGGACGAACCCTAGCTAGTGATCGTGATCCGCTGGCGTAGGCGCAAGGTGCGCTCGCGCGCAACGGCGAGCGCCGAAACATCGCTTTTCAGTCCGTCCTCACCCAGGGCGGCATCGAGCTGGCTGCTAACATCCATGAGAAACCGGATCAGGAATTCGTTGATCTGCTCGAGATTGCGGATCCGGTGAATCATCTCCTTCTCGGACATGGTGACGATACCGTCAGGTGGCATAATGGTCCGCTCCTCTCTCCCGAATAGACCTTATTGATTTCGCTATGCCTTTTTTGCAGCAAAGGGGAGTCAAAAATAACCCTTAACATGCATTTTGCGTCAAAAGGCCGATTGTTGTTGGAGCATTTTGAGGGAGTGTGGTAGGTTTGCGCCATGCCCGATCGGATGACCCATCAACAATTGATCAAATTGGTCGCAGGTGCGGCTGCCGGCGTGTTCGAAACTGACGCGAGCGGTCGTCTCGTGCGATTGTCGGGCTGGGAGGAAATCACCGGCCAGAACCCGTCCGAGGCGCAGGGGGCGGGATGGCTCGAAAAGCTTCATCCCGAGGATGTGCAGCGCGCGGGCGAAGCCTGGAAGAGCGCGCTCGACCACGGCATCGAATACAACACGGAATTCCGCGTGAAGGTGCAGGATGGTTCATACCGCTGGTACAACGCGCGCGGAGTTCCAGAATTCGACGGCGATGGCAATGTCAGCGCCTGGATCGGAATGGTCCTTCGCATGGCTCATCGAATGCGGCCAACCGCCGTTGCGCCGGTTTCGCGGGCCGATCCGACCGCGGTCGTCGCAATCCATCCCGCAGCTCTGCGAGCGGCCCGGGCGATGCTCGGCTGGTCAGCGGAAGATTTGGCACAAGAAGCCGGCTTGTCGAGATCGACCGTCCGGCGGATGGAGAGCGATGGCGCGAAGCAATCGACCCAGCGTTCGACCATGCAACGCCTCATGCGCACCCTCTCCAATGCACGGCTCGACCTGCTGAGCGAAAACGGCACTGTCAACGGCGTGCGCTGGCTGCCCCATGAAGAACAGCGCGCGACGGTCGTGCCATTTCCGGATCGCGCCAATCGCGCTTGACGCGGGGCAGTATCGCGAGGCCCCGTAACCGCCTCTCTCAAACGAAAGCGGGCCGCAGGCTGATCGCCTCCGGCCCGCTAGCTTGTGGGGAACACTCCTTCAGCGGATGAAGTAGCCAACCACGCCCCAGCGACCGTCTTCCTTCGCCATGACAAAGGTTTCGCTGCGGCCCGATGCGTTGGAGAAATCCGTGTCGAACGAGATCAGCCGGTATTCGCCGCGCGGTGCGCCGGGCAGTTCGGTCTGGCTCTCGATCGATTTCTCCGTACGGCTGACCATTGCTCCCAACGGCTCGCGGATCGGCGCCGCCTGAGCGGCCCACGCATCGGCGGTCACCGCCTGCTTGAACATGGATCCCGCCTCGGCCCAGCTGGCGGTGTAGTCGCCTGCATCGATATGGCGCGCGAAGGAGCGTGCGGCGTCGAGAGCGAGGGCGGTTTCGCGCAGATCGGCTTCCATCTGATTTTCTCCCCTCACGATTTCCTCGGCAGGCACGACTTTACTCGCGGCGCCTGTGTCCGGCGGCGTGTCCGGCGGCGTGTCCGACGGCGCGAGAGTGGTAAGGGCGAGTGCTGCTGCGATTGCGGCTGTCGACATTGCTAAACCTCCAATGATCCAGGGGCGATAGGATCGCGCTCCCGGTGTTGCTGATGGCTTCGCATGATCGTCGTGATGGGTGGCCGCGCCCATCCCGATTTCGTCGGGCGCGCGATTTTGGGGGGCCTCGCTATCCTGTTCCCCCAAGATTCTTGCGGCCTCCCGGCTGCTCGATACCCCAAGTTTTCTGCGGGCTTCGCGCAGGTAATCGTTGATCGTGTGGACCGACAGATCGAGTTCGTTGGCGGCCGACTTCGCGGTGTGCCCGGCCAGCAGCAAACGCAACACCACCCGTTCGCGATCGGTCAGGGTTTCGATCGAGGCGTCGGTCCCATCGCTCATCGGATCAGGTCATCAATTCGCGCACGAAGGGAATGAGGCCGGTCTGGCGCTGGCGCTTCATCCGTTCGGCATGGAGGATTTCGCGCACCTTGGCGAAGCAGCTGTCGACATCGTCGTTGATCACCACGTAATCGTAGGCGTCCCAGTGGCTGATCTCGCTGCGGGCGCGATCCATGCGCGCGTCGATCGTTCCCATGTCGTCGGTGGCGCGCCCTTCCAGGCGGCGGCGCAGCTCGGCGATGCTGGGCGGCAGGATGAAGACGCGGACCACGTCCTGCTGGTCCTTCTGGTAGAGCTGCTGCGTGCCCTGCCAGTCGATATCGAAGAGAAAATCCTGGCCCTGTTTCAGCGCGGTGCGGATGCGCCCCTTGGGCGTGCCGTAACGATGGCCGAAGACCGGGGCCCATTCGTAGAAATCGTCCTCATCGATCATCGCGTCGAATTCCGCGTCGCTGACGAAGTGGTAATGGACGCCCTCGATCTCCCCCGGACGCGGCTGGCGCGTGGTCACGCTCACCGAGAGGCGGATTTCCTCGTCCGCGTCGAGCAGCATCCGGCTGATCGTGGTTTTACCTGCCCCGCTGGGCGAGGACAGGATGAACATCAGTCCGCGCCGATGAAGGTCGGCGTCGGGGTGGAGAGAGGATGGGGAAGCAGATTCGGCCATGCGGGCCTATGAAACGCCCAGCACCCGCGAATCAAGTCACAGGATGTCGATAAGCCTCAAGGCTCGCCCTCGATCAGTCGTCGCGGTGGGCCTGTTCGATCAGCTCGCGATCCCCTTCGCGGCGCTGGCTGCCCCGGCTCTTGCGCCGATCGTAGAGGGTTTTGACCAAAGCGCCGCCGCCCACGATCACCGCGCCGGGCAGGTTCTTGGTGGCGAGCTTGGCGAGGCCGTAGCTGAACAGCGATTGGCCGAGCGTCTTGTTGCGCACGATGTCGCGCGCCACGTCCTTGCCATAGCGGCCGCGCAGGATCCCCTTCTCGATCGCGCGGCGCGCGACATAGGATCCGGCGCGGATCACGACATCGGCCATCAGAAGATTGGTGGCGGGATTGTGCGTCGGCCCGGGCATGCCTTCGGTCTTCCCGGGCGCTTTCGCCCGTGCCCTGTCGACCGCATTGGCCCCGTATGCGCTAACGTGTTTTACCATGCTACTGCCCCTGTATGGCGCAGTCTGCGTGCGCCCTTATTTCTTGCGGCCGAAATCGACCGTGACGACGTTCGAACCGTCTTCACTTTCCACAACGGGCGGGCCATCGCCCTGTTCCGCCCCGTCATTTTCGGGATCGTCGGTCTCGGTCGGCTCCATGCCTTCGACCGTCGCCTGGAACTGGAGACCGAAATCGACCGCCGGATCGACGAACTGGGTGATCGCGGCGTAGGGAATCACGAGTTCGGCGGGGATCTGGTTGAAGCTGAGGCCGACGCTGAAATGGTCCTCCTCCACCTTCAGATCCCAGAACTTGTTCTGCAGCACGATGGTCATCTCGTCGGGGAAGCGTTCGCGCAGGGACGGCGGGACGCTGACGCCCGCGGCGTGCGTCTTGAAAGTGATGTAGAAGTGGTGGGCACCGGGCAATTCGCTGCCGCCTGCGACGATTTCGCCGAGCACGCGGCCGACCACGGCGCGCAGGGCCTCCTGCACGATGGCGTCGTAGGGGATCAGGCTGTCGGGCGGATCGTCGCTCATGGCGCGCTAGGTGGAGCGGCGTCGCGCGCCGGTCAAGCCGGAATGCTTGCGAAGCCGTGCACAGCTTCTATAGCGCGCCCCATGCGCACCGGCCGGATAGAGCGGAATACCGCGGAAACGAAGATCCTCGTCGAGGTCGATCTCGACGGGACGGGACAATACGACATCGCGACGGGGATCGGCTTTCTCGATCACATGGTCGAACAGGTCAGCCGCCATTCGCTGATCGACGTGACGATGAAGGTCGATGGGGATCTCCATGTCGATCAGCATCACACGACCGAGGACAGCGCGCTGGCTTTGGGCCAGGCGATCAACCACGCGCTCGGCGACAAGGGCGGGATCGCGCGTTACGGCACGGCCTATTCCCCAATGGACGAGACGCTGGCGCGCGTCGCGCTCGATATTTCGGGCCGTCCGTGGCTCGTCTGGAAGGCGGGGTTCACGCAGACCAAACTGGGCGAGTGGGATACCGAGCTGATCGAACACTGGTTCCACTCTGTCGCGCAGACGGCAGGCATCACGCTGCATTGCGAGCTGATCTACGGCAGCAATAACCACCATATCTGCGAAGCGCTCTACAAGGGCTTCGCGCGCGCCATGCGTCAGGCGGTCGAGATCGATCCGCGCAAGCACGGCGCGATCCCGAGCACCAAGGGCCAGCTCGGTGGCTGAAAGCGTTGCGCTCGTCGATTACGGCGCGGGCAATCTCCATTCGGTCGAGAATGCGCTGCGCAAGGTCGGGGCGGAAGTGACGGTCACCGCCGATCCGGACGTGTTGCGCAGCGCCGACCGGATCGTCCTGCCCGGCGTCGGTTCGTTCAAGGCCTGCGCCGAAGGGTTGCGGGCGCAGACTGGCGCTGTCGAGGCGATGACGGAGCGTGTCCAGGTCGGCGGTGCGCCCTTCCTCGGCATCTGCGTCGGAATGCAATTGCTCGCGACGCGCGGGCTCGAACACGGGACCACGCCGGGTCTCGACTGGATCGCGGGCGAGGTGCGCGCGATCGAACCGATCGATGCGAGCGTAAAGGTCCCGCATATGGGCTGGAACGACGTTGCGCTGACCCCGCATGCCGAAGAGGATCCGGTAATCGAGACGGGCGAGGCCTATTTCCTCCATTCCTACCATTTCCACGCGGACAATGGCCGCGACGTGATCGCCATGACCGATCATGGCGGCGGCCTTGTCGCGGCGGTCGGGCGCGACAATCTGCTCGGCGTCCAGTTCCATCCCGAAAAGAGCCAGGCCTACGGGCTGGCATTGCTCGAAAGGTTTCTCGCATGGCGGCCCTGACCCGATGATCGTCTTTCCTGCCATCGATTTGAAGAACGGCCAGGTGGTGCGCCTCGCCGAAGGCGATATGGATCGCGCGACCGTCTATGGCGACGATCCCGCCGCGCAGGCGTTGCTGTTCGCGGAAGCCGGGGCCGAGCATTTGCATGTGGTCGATCTCGACGGGGCCTTTGCGGGCGAGAGCCGCAATCGCGCTGCGGTGGAGCGGATCGTCGAGGCGTTTCCCGGCCATGTCCAATTGGGCGGTGGTATCCGCAAACCTTCCGATGTCGAGGGCTGGTTCGCGCTGGGCGTGTCGCGGCTGGTAATCGGATCGGCGGCCCTCAAGGACCCGCAATTCGTCAAGGACATGGCGAAGGAGTGGGAGAACGGCATCGTCGTCGCGGTCGATGCGCGCGACGGGATGGTGGCGACCGAGGGCTGGGCGGAAGTGTCCGACGTGCCCGTCCACGACATGGCCCGCCGGTTCGAGGATGCGGGCGTCGCCTCGCTGCTTTTCACCGATATCGGGCGCGACGGGCTGCTCAAGGGCTGCAATATCGACGCCACGCTCGACCTTGCGCGCCGGACCGATATGCCGGTGATCGCCAGCGGCGGGGTGAAGGGGCTGGACGATATCCATGTATTGTCTTTGCACGCTCACGAGGGGATCGAGGGCGTGATCACCGGGCGAGCGCTGTATGACGGGCGGCTCGATCTGGCGGCGGCGCTGGCGATGGCGCGACGAGGCGAAGGGCGGGCATGATGGATGCGTTTTCGATCCTCCCCGGTACGGGGAGGGGGACCATGCGTAGCATGGTGGAGGGGCACCCCTCTTCGACCCGCCCAATCGCTGGAGCTTTTCTGCGGCGGCGCCCCTCCACCCCCGCCTTCGGCGGCGGTCCCCCTCCCCGAGCCGGGGAGGATATATGACAGTCCGCGTTCGCGTGATCCCCTGCCTCGACGTGGCGAATGGCCGCGTGGTCAAGGGCGTCAATTTCGTCGACTTGAAGGATGCAGGCGACCCGGTCGAGCAGGCGCAGGCCTACGATGCGGCGGGGGCGGACGAGTTGTGCTTCCTCGACATTTCCGCCAGCCACGAAGGGCGCGGGACGCTGCTCGACATCGTCCGGCGCACTGCCGCGGTCTGCTTCATGCCGCTGACCGTGGGCGGCGGCGTGCGCAGCGCCGAGGATGCGCGCGCGCTGCTGCTGGCAGGCGCGGACAAGGTCGCGGTCAACAGCGCGGCGGTCGAACGGCCCGAACTGGTCGCCGAGATCGCCGAGCGTTTCGGCAGCCAGTGCGTGGTCGCCAGCGTGGATGCGCGGTCCACCGGAGACGGCTGGGAAATCTTTACCCATGGCGGACGCCGCGCGACCGGAATCGATGCGGTCGAACACGCCGTGCGCCTGGCGGAACTGGGAGCGGGCGAATTGCTGGTGACCTCGATGGATGGGGACGGGACGAAGCGGGGGTACGATCTCGACCTCACCCGCACGATCGCCGATGCGGTGCGCGTGCCCGTGATTGCGAGCGGTGGCGTCGGAACGCTCGATCATCTCGTCGCGGGCGTGACCGAGGGCCATGCGAGCGCGGTGCTCGCCGCCTCGATCTTCCATTTTGGCCAGTACAGCATCGCCGAGGCGCATGACGCTCTGCGCGCCGCAGGCCTGCCGGTGCGCGTCTAGCCTTTCACGGCGGCAACCGAACCAGTCTCGCAAAGGGACAGCCCATCTCTGGGTGCCCTTGTTTGCAATATCCTATGATAAAAGCACCGCATGACGAATCACCTCGCCGCTCTTGCCTCCCAGGTCGCGGACCTGCCGTTCGTGCAGACCATGTCGCACGCCGTCGGCGAACCGAGCGCGCTTGCCGTGATCCTGACCGCATGCGGGGCGCTGGTGGCCGGGCGCCTTATCGGTATCCGATCGGGCGCGCCGAGCGAGGATTGAGCGGCGACGCCCCTCCGCGGCATTGATTTCGTCCGCGCCGCGCCGCATGGGTGCGCGATCATGGACACGCTCTTTCGCCTGGAAAACACGATCGCCGACCGTCGCCGTGCGGACGCCGCAACCAGCTATGTCGCCAGCCTCTCGGCGCGCGGCCTGCCGGTGATCGCCCGCAAATTCGGCGAAGAAGCGGTCGAAGCGGTGGTCGCTGCCCTGGCGCAGGATCGTGGGGAATTGATCGGCGAGGCAGCCGACGTTCTGTTCCACCTGCTGGTCATGCTGGCGGAAAAGGACGTGACCTTGAACGAAGTCATGGCCGAACTCGATCGCCGCGAAGGCGTTTCGGGTCTCGAGGAAAAAGCGAGCAGGAGCAGCTGATGCCCATCGACGCGACCAAGCCCTATGACGATGCGAATATCTTCGCCAAGATCCTGCGCGGCGAGATTCCTTCGACCAAGGTCTATGAAGACGAATGGGCCTACGCCTTCGAGGATATCAACGCGCAGGCCGAAATCCACACGCTGGTCGTCCCCAAAGGCCGCTATGTCAGCTGGGACGATTTCTCGCGTGATGCCTCGGACGAGGAAATCGGCGGTTTCGTCCGGGCTGTCGGGACCGTGGCGCGGCAGAAGGGTCTGGTCGAACCCGGCTATCGCCTCCTCGCCAATGTCGGGCCGCATGGGGGGCAGGAGGTCCCGCACCTTCACGTTCACCTTTTCGGCGGCGAACCGCTCGGGCCGATGATTGCGCGGCGATAGGGCCGAGCGTCCATCGCCTCTCGCCAACGCTTCGTCGGTTTCGATTGCCGGGGGAGTCCGACCTCGGCTAACGCGCCGGTGATGGCTCGACCTTCCTTTCCCGATGGCACGATAGATGGCGCGTCGCATTTCTATGCGGTGCGCGTCTATTACGAGGATACGGACCTGTCGGGCATCACCTATCATGCCAATTACCTGCGCTGGTTCGAACGCGCCCGTTCCGATCTGTTGCGCCGCCTCGACATCGACCAGCGGGCCGCGATCGAGGCGGGGGTGGGGGCCTATGCCGTCGCCGATGTGCAGCTCAAATTTTTGCGACCCGCAAAGCTCGATGATGACGTCATGATCGAGACGCGCTGCACCGAAATGCGCGCGGCAAGCTGCCGGATGCACCAGACCGCGCGTCGCGGCGACGAGGTGCTTGCGGAAGCCGACTTGCGCGTCGGCTTCGTCGCCCCCGATGGCCGCCCGCGCCGCCAGCCCGAAGAATGGCGCGCCGCCTTTGCCCGCTTCATGGCCAGTAACCCGTAAAAGCCCAGGACCTTAGATGACCACAATTTCCCTTCTTGCCGTCGCGGCGCCGACCCGGCTCGATCCGGTCGAACTGTTTCTCGATGCCGATATCGTCGTCCAGCTCGTGATGGCGGGGCTGTTGCTCGCCAGCATTTGGGTCTGGATGATCATCGTCGGATTCGGCCTCAGAATGGGCCGCCTGAACGGCAAGACCAAATCCTACGAGGAGGATTTCTGGCAGGCGGAGAATTTCGACCGCTTCATGTCCGAACGCGGGCGCAAGGATCTGCCGCCCGCGCGCGTCGCCAATGCCGGCGTGGCCGAATGGCGCCGTTCGACGCGCGACGGGGTGAAGGATCGCGACGGGGTGCGGCAGCGGCTCGCCTCCGCGATGGAAAGCCAGGTCGCGAACGAGGCGGATATCCTCGCGGACCGGCTGAACTTTCTCGCCACGGTCGGATCGGTCGCGCCCTTCGTCGGCCTGTTCGGGACGGTCTGGGGTATCATGAACAGCTTCTTCCAGATCGGCGCGCAGGAAAATTCGTCGCTGGCCGTGGTCGCGCCGGGTATTTCCGAAGCGCTGTTCGCCACCGCGATCGGGCTCTTCGCCGCGATCCCGGCGGTTATCGCCTATAACCGCTTCAGCCATTCGGTGAATCGCTACGAAGCGCGGCTGACGCGGTTTTCCGACCGGTTGCATTCCAGCTTCAGCCGCCAGCTGGAGCTGAAATAATGGCGATGTCGCTCGGCTCGTCCTCCAGCCGGAGGCGGCGCGGCGGATCGCGCCGGACGCCGATGGCGGAGATCAACGTCACGCCCTTCGTCGACGTCATGCTGGTGCTGCTGATCATCTTCATGGTGACCGCGCCGCTCTTGAATTCGGGCGTCCCCCTGGACCTTCCCGACAGCCGCGCCAATGCCATGGACAACGAGGCGCAGTCGATCACGATCAGCCTCGACGCGCAGGGCAATGCCTTTATCGACGACACGCCCGTGCCCGCTGGCGGCTTCGCCGAGGCGCTCGCAGGGATCGATCAGAGCGCAGAAGGACCCGATGTCGTGCTGCGCGCCGATCGCGCGCTCGATTATGGCCGGGTGATGGCGATCATGGGCGAGTTGAACCGCGCCGGACTGAACCGCATCTCGCTGGTCACCGGTCGTTCATCGGACGCGCCATAGCCGCGTGATGATGGAGAGAACCGGTCTTGTAGGGGAAGAGCGCGTCGGCCTGTTCGTGGCCGTCGCGCTGCACATCCTGTTGCTGATCGTCTTGCTGCTCCAGCCGACCAAGCGCGAGAACGTGCAGCCGATCGAGCGCATGACGGTGAATCTGACGGACGAGGTCGGCCTCACCTCGACCGCGCCCGATCCGGTCAGCGAGAGCGCCGCGTCGACGGCGCCCATCCTGAGCGACACGCCCGCACCGCCGTCCGAAATCCCGCCCGCTCCGGTGGAGCGCCCGGTGGAACGTCCCGTCGAAAGACCGGTCGAGCGGCCCGTCGCCCGTCCGGTCGAACGCCCGGCACCGCGTCCAGTCGAAAGGCCGGCGCCGCGCCAGACCGAACGCGCGCGCACGCCTGCGCCTGCGCCCGCGCCTTCACCCGCTCGCCGGACCGAGACACCGCGCCGTGCCGAGGCGCCCGCTCGAACCGCCGAGCGCCCGGCGCAGCCCGCTGCCAGGACCGGGGGCGCATCGCGCATCGGCGACAATTTCCTCGCTGGAGCCGGCGACAGCGCGACCAGCACCGAAACCCGCACCCCCGCCTCGCAGATTGGGGCAAGCGCCAAGGCCTCGATCGCGTCTGCCGTCGCGCGGCAGATCAAGCCGCACTGGCAGCCGCCCAACGGGCCGGAGGTCGAAAAGATCGTCACCTATGTGCGCTTCCAATTGAGCGCGGATGGCAAATTGCAGGGCCGCCCCACCGTGGCGCGCCAGACCGGCGTCAACGACACCAATCGCGCCCAGGCCGACCGCCACGCCGAACAGGCGATCCGCGCCGTGCAACTGGCCGCGCCGTTCGATCTGCCGGAAGAATATTACGAGGCCTGGAAGACCATCACCGCCAACCTCGACTGGAGGCTCGCCCAATGATTTCGCGTATTCTCGCCCCGCTGCTGGCCCCACTGCTCACTGGCGCAGCGCTCATCGCCACCCCGCTCAGCGCCCAGAATCAGGATCTGGGCGAAGCGCCTCCCGAAGGCGGCGTGATCGAAACGGTGGACGAGGGTGAAGGCCTCAACGTCTCGGTCAGTTACGAAGGCCGGCTCGACGATCTCGGCATCGCCATTCCCGCCTTCGCGACCGACCGGAACGTGCCGACGCCCGCCAACCAGTCGGGCACCTCCGCGCTCGGGATCGAGCTGGCGCGCGTCATCACCTCGGACCTGCGCAATAACGGGTTGTTCAAGCCGACCGGCCCGGATTCGCTGCCGACGCCCAGCTATTCCGAGATCACGGCGCCCGCCTGGGGCACCTGGTCGAGCCGGAATGCCGAAATGCTGGTGCATGGCTATGTCCGCGGGCGCAGCGACGGGAAGCTGACGATCGGCTGCTATCTTTACGACATGGCCCTGCGCGACGAGCTGGTGCGCGAGGGTTGGGTGGTGCCTCCGTCCGACTGGCGCCGCGCCGCGCACAAATGCGCCGACCTCGTCTATTCGCGCCTGACCGGGGAAAGCCCGTTCTTCGACAGCCGCATCGCCTATATCGCCGAGACGGGGCCGAAGGATAACCGCACCAAGCGGCTCGCCATCATGGACAGCGACGGGGCGAACCACCGCTTCATCACCACCGGCCGTACGACTGCGCTGACCCCGCGCTATTCGCCCGATTATCGCCAGCTCGTCTATCTGAGCTATGTCGACGGCAATCCGCGCATCTACGTCTACGACGTGGGCACGGGGAGCCAGACTCTGGTGACGGAGAGCGCTAATCCGACCTTCGCCCCGCGCTGGAGCCCGGATGGGCGCTATATCCTCTATTCGATGGCCGTCGGCGGCAATACCGACATCTATCGCGTTCCCGTAACGGGCGGCCAGAGCACGCGGCTGACCGACGCACCCGGGATCGATATCGGCGGATCCTTCTCGCCCGATGGGCGCCAGATCGTGTTCGAGAGCGACCGGTCGGGCAATCAGCAATGCTATATCATGAACGCCGACGGCACCAATCAGCGCCGGATCAGCTTCGGCAGCTCGCGCTGCGCCACGCCCGAATGGAGCCCGCGCGGCGACCAGATCGCCTTTACCAATGCGAGCAATTTCAACATCTACGTCATGACGCCGAGCGGCGGCAATGCCCGCCGTCTGACGAGCGGATGGCAGGACGAGGCGCCGACCTGGTCGCCCAATGGCCGCATCGTCCAGTTTTTCCGCACCGAGCGCAATTCGGGCAATACCGGCTTGTGGCAGGTCGATCTGACGGGCGAGAACGAGCGCCAGCTGCCGACCCCGGTCGACGGATCGGACCCGGCATGGGGACCGATCCTGCCGTAAAAGCATTGGTTTGAGTATTGCATTCGCCGGGTCGCACACCGGTTTTGAAACAGTCGAAAAGGATCGGCCCCTATGAACACCCGTCTGACCGCCACCGTCTGCCTCGCCAGCGCGCTCGCGCTCGCCGCCTGTAAGAAGCAGCCGCCCGAAGAACTGCCGCCGCCCCCGCAGCAGACCGTGCCGGCGACCACCCCCGCGCCGAACGGACCGGGCGTGGCCGCTCCCGGTACGCAGCGCCATTTCACCGAAACCGTCGGCGCGCAGAATACGGTCGTCTATTTCGACACCGACCGTTACAATATCGATGCCGAGGATACGCGCCGTTTGCAGGTGCAGGCGCAGTATTTCAGCCAGTATCCGCAGATCACCTTCACCGTCGAAGGTCACGCGGACGAGCGCGGCACGCGCGAATACAACCTCGCTCTGGGTGAGCGGCGCGCCAATGCGGCGAAGAACTATCTCGTCAGCCTGGGCATTCCGGCGACGCGCATCCGCACCGTCAGCTATGGCAAGGAACGCCCCGTGGCGCTCGGCAGCAATGAAAGCGCCTGGGCGCAGAACCGGCGCGCCGCGAGCGTGGTGATCAACTGATCCGATTGCAGGTCGAGGGGGCGGTCGTGATACCGGACGCTCCCTCGCTTCTGCGACATTGGCATTGCCGGTCCGAAAGCCTAGGTTACTGGCGATGCCCGATTTTATAGTGACTGATTCAGATGCCTAAGCCCCGTCGTTCCAACGATTGGGGCTTTCCCCGCTGGCGCGGCTATGAAAGCGAGCGCGCGGCGGCGAACGTCAAGCTGTGCGACCGCCATGGCTGCGAGGAGGTGGGCGATTGCCCCGCGCCCAAGGCGCCCAACAGCCGCGATCGCTGGTATTTCTGCCAGCGCCATGCCGCCGAATACAATCAGAAATGGGATTATTTCGAAGGGCTCGACAAGGCAGAAAAGGCCGCGCGCACCAAGGCCGAGCAGGCTGAGAATGCAGGCTATGCCGAAGCGCAGCATTACGGCTGGGGCGGCAGCGGCGACGGCTCGCGCACCCAGGACGAGATGCGCGCACTGGACGCACTCGGCCTCGAAAGCGATGCCGACTTCCCCGCAATCAAGAAGGCCTGGCGCGAAAAGGCGAAGACGGTCCACCCGGACGTGAAGCCGAACGACGCGGAAGCCGCGCAGGAATTCCAGAAACTGCAAATCGCCTATGAAGTCCTGAAAGCAGCGGAAGAACGGCGGGAGTGGAAGGGGTAGGGGCGAACCTGTCCGTCACTGAAAACGAAGGAATGCGGGGATGATCGGATTGGTATCGGCTTTGCTCGGAACCGCCGCCTTGGCGATACCGCCGGAGCCGCCCGTGGTCACGGTCGGAGTGCCGAACGCTGATGCGGCGACCCAACAATTGGTCAGCTGGATGCCCGGACCGGTCCACTGCGATGACGGCGTCGAAGTCCCTGTCGTCGAAGGTCGTCGGCCGTATAATTCGCTGTGGGGCGGGCGAGGGACGCAACCGTCCGCAATGGTCTTCGAGTTCGCGATAGATCCGACAGGGCGGCCACTCTCGATTACACGCACTTCGCCCGCATTCTTGGCGGAAGGCACGGCCGGACCCGCTCTGGCGTCGAGCCGATTTGCAGCGGGTGCCGCGCGCATGGGATGTTCGATAACCTACCAACCGGTGATGCGTTCGGTGGACAAGGCCGAGCCGGTCGAACTGGCATCCTATATCATGACCAACCAGACGCCGCGCCTGCCGAAGGAGGCGTATGATCGGCTCCATTCAGGCGACGAATGCCGTCAGGGCACGCAGACGCTGATGCAGGCCTTTCCGAATTTCGAGCGAATTCCGGCGACGCCCGGGGTGCGCGACTGGGTGATGATCGGGTTCGATGTCGCGGCGTCCGGCGAGACGGTGAATGTCCACCATCTGTACGGAACCGGCAATGATGCGCTCGCCGAGGCGTCCGAAGAGGCGGTGGCAAACAGCCGTTTCACCGAAGGGCCGCTCAGGCGCAACTGTAGCTACCCCTATTGGCGCAACGCGGCAGTCTTGCCCGCGCCGCCCGCGCCGCCGCGGGCTCCCGGCTGGACCGATCCCTGCGCGGCGCTGGAATGGGATCGCGCACCGCAGCTGACTTTCCCCGCGGCCTATCTGGCGCGCTCGATCGAAGGGTGGGCGGACATCGTTTATGATGTCGCGACATGGGGAGAGATCGGCAATGTCCGCGTCCTGCGCGCCGAGCCGACCGATGATTTCGGCGAAGCGGCCAAGCGGATGATCGAGCGCTCGAGCGCGCAGAAGAATGCAGGCTTCACCAATTGCGAAACGCGGGTGCGTTATCGGATGCAAGGGAGTGGTACGCCCGAACAGGCGAGCGCGGACAGCTAGCTCTTTCGGGCGAGGCGGGCGCGCACCGCTTTGGCCAGTCGTTGGCCCAGATCCGGCCCCTGTTCGGGATAGAGATAGGGTTCGATCAGCTCCGCTTCCATCACGGCCAGTTCGCCCGAAGGAAGCCGCGCCATGTCTATGCGGGCGTAGAGCGGCTCCGCGAAGGGTAGGGCGGCGATCACGGCCTCGGCGTTCGCCAGATCGGCTTCGCTCGGTGTGTAGACGCTCTCCACACCGCCATAGAGCGACTGGATCCGGTAATCGCCCGCCGCCGCACGTTTCAGGACCCCATGGCTGAACTGGCCATCGATGAAGACGAAAGTGTATTCCCCCTCCTCGACCACGCTCGCAAGGAAGGGCTGGATCAGACAGGCGCGGCCCATGCGCCATTCGGGAGCGGGCAGGCTGTTGCGCGCAAAGCTGTGCTGGCCCAGCGCTCCCGCACCGACGCGGCGTTTGACCACCACGCGATCGGTCGCAAATTCGTCCATCGCGGCGGCGATCTGGTCGCGGCCCGCATCGTTATGCCAGCGGGTCGGAATGATCGGGACGCCGCGTTCCGCCAGTTCTCGCAGATACCCTTTGTCCTTGTTCCAGCGGACGATTTCGGGCGGATTGCAGACCGCGATGCCGTTCCGGGTCAGCTCGTCGAGCCGGGTCAGGAAAGCCTCGGGATGGTCCTGATAATCCCACGCCGTGCCGAGCAGAGCGAGATCGATCCCGCCGAAGTCGTCGATCGGAGCACGCCAGTCCAGTTCGAACAGATCCATCCCGGCAGCCTCGAACGCGGGGCGCAGGGCCGCGATCTCGAGATCGTGCTCGAACGCATCGCCCCGTCGCGGACCGGGGTTCGGTCCGGAGGGAGGCAGCGTTTCGGCACAGGCGAGAAAGGCGATGCGGGTCAATTCGGCAGCCTCGAAAATGCGCCACCCCGGACCCGTGACAGGTCCGGGGCGACGTCTGACAGCGACAGGCTCAGACCTGTTCGAGCGCCTGTTCGAAATCGGCGATCAGGTCGTCCGCATCCTCGATCCCGATCGAGATACGCACCAGATTGTCCGAAATGCCGAGTTCCGTCCGGCGCCCTTCGGCAACGGAGAGGTGAGTCATCGAAGCGGGATGGCTCGCCAGCGTCTCGGTTCCGCCAAGGCTGACGGCGAGCTTGGCGATCTTGAGCGCGTCGAGGAACCGGAAGCATTCCGCCTCGCCGCCCTTCAACAGCAGCGAGAAGGTC
This sequence comes from Erythrobacter sp., assembly GCA_009993605.1. Lineage (GTDB taxonomy): Bacteria > Pseudomonadota > Alphaproteobacteria > Sphingomonadales > Sphingomonadaceae > Qipengyuania. The sequence goes on along the minus strand of JAACTB010000007.1, from coordinate 886,120 downwards.
GATCCGGCACCCAGGCAATGGCGGTCGTAGATGTCCTGCTGCCGCTCGCCCTCGATCATGCCGAGATAGCCGAGTCCTTCGACCTTCTCATGCTTGCTGAGATAATCGCACACCTTGGCTGCATTCTCGCCCGCGCGCTGCATCCGCAGTTCCACGGTCTCCAGGGATCGCAGGAGCATCCAGGCGGTGTTGGGATCGCAGATGCCGCCCATCGTGTTGCGCAAGCTGCGCACCGGATCCATCCATTTCTTCGCGCCGGCGATCGATCCCGCGACGAGGTCCGAATGGCCGCCGACATATTTGGTCAGCGAATAGACGACGATGTCCGCGCCATGATCGAGCGGGCGTTGCCAGAGGGGCCCGAGAAAGGTGTTGTCGATCGCGATCGGGCAATCCCAGTCGAGCGCCGCGTCGCGGGCTTCCTTGACCGCTTCGATATCGACGAGGGCATTGGTCGGATTGCCGGGGCTTTCGAGGTAGATCATGCAGACCTTGCCGCCCTGATCGGACGCTTGGTTCTTTGCTTTTTCCAGCACCGCGTCGATCTCCTCGCGCGTGGCGCCTGCGGGGAAATCGACATAGGTGACGCCGAATTTCGCCATGACCTTGGCGACGAAGCCTTCGGACGCGGCATAGAGCGGGCCGGAATGGACGATTACGTCGCCCTGCGACGCATAGGCCAGCATCAGCACGCAGATCGCGGTCATGCCGCTCGAAAAGCTCAGCGCGTCTTCCGCTCCGTCCCAGATCGAGAGGCGATCTTCGAGGATTTCCTGGTTGGGCGCGTTGAAACGCGAATAGACGAGGCCGTCCGCGCCGCCGGGGCGCTTGCCGGTGATGCCTTCGAAATGGCGCTTGCCGTCTGCCGCACTGGGGAAAGCGAAGGTGCTGGTGAGGAAGATCGGCGGCTTGAGACTGCCTTCCGACAGGGTCGGATCGTAGCCATGGCCCATCATCAGGGTGGCGGGCTTCAACGCGCGTCCGTCGATCTTGGTGACTTCCGGCTTGGGGTTCTTGCGCGGGGTGGTGGGGTCGATGATGTCGGTCTCGCTCATGGGGCGATGTCCTTCCTGCTTCGGCACGCCCCCAGGAAGGCGGGGGCTGTGAATGGGCCGCTCCGGAAGCACCCGTTCCTAACCTCCGCAGGAACGCCTCTCCACCGGGGGGCCGTCGCCCGGGCGGATTACGAGCCTCGCCGCCATCGATCAAGCCGCCGCGGAGATTACGGCCGGGTTTACGACCGGGTCAGGATCGTTTCAGTCGTCCTTCTGTAGATAGTCCTGCATGGCCAGTATTTCCCATCGCTCGCCGCGACTGCGCACCTTCGTCAAGACCGCTCTGGCTGCGGGGGCAGCGGTCGCGCTTTCGGTTCCAGCCGGGGCCGAGGCGCCGCCGGCAGGTGCATGGCAGATCGGGCCGATCATCGATGGGCGCAATTATTCGGTCAATATGCCGCTTCGTCCCTATGAGGGGCGCGACGGCGCGAGCTTCACCATACCGGGTCCGACGAAGCGGGACGGGCATGTCCATTACGTGACCCTTCCGGTGCGATCGCTCGAAGGGGCGCGGCGGATCACGCTGCGCTACCGCATCGATGCGCCACGCGGGACGCGGTTCATCCAGCAGGAAAATCCTTCGGCTGGCCCTGCGACCCTGTCGCTCTATTTCCAGCGGGCGGGCGATAGCTGGCGGATGCGCCATCCCGATTACCGCTGGTATTCTCCCAATGCGCGCGAAATGCCGTTGAGCCCCGGCGTCCACGAGGTGAGCATCGGGCTGGACGAGGACTGGATCGCCATGACCGGACCCTCGGCGCACCAGAACCGCGAAGGTTTCCGCCGGGCCGTGAACGATGCGCATCGCGTGGGCTTCACCTTCGGCGGCAATAGCGGGCGAGGCCACGGGGTCTATGCGACCGCGCCTGCGACCTTCACCGTGCTGGATTTCGAAATCGAATGATCGAACGGCGCCGATCAATGCGTTGCTGAAAGCTCGACCCTGTCGATATGCCAGCGGCGCTCTTCGGCGCTCGATCCCGGCACGTCATTGACCCGGCGAAGGACGATCGGACCTTCAAGACGAACCGGCCTTCCGTCCGCATCGCTCGCGGTGATCTCGGCATCGCTCGTGTAATAGCTCGATCCGGCCGCGCCCTCCATGGTCCCCTCCGGAACGGCAACGCTGATGTCGCGCAACCCTTCGAACAGGGCATTGAAACGCGCTCTGTTCCATTTCTGCTGCGCTTGCGGTGTCAGCATCGCCCAGGCCTGATCGTATTCACGCAGCTCGATCGCGCGTGCGAAGCTGAGCAGAACACTACGCGCGCCGGTCTCGGTGCGCTCGGCTTCGGGCGTCAGGACAGGCGGGGTCAGGTCGGGATAGCCTTCGTTGATGTCGGACCCGTTGGTATAACCCGGCGGCGGCGATGCGGAGATCGTCTTGGCTTCGCCGGTCGATGTGTTCGAAGGGGCGGGGGAAACCACCGGCGGTTCGGCGTTACCCAATCGGGCGGCATCGCCGCGCTCGGTGACAACGGGCTGGTCTGCATCCGAACATCCGCCGAGCGCGAGTGCCCCGGCAAGGCCGACGACTAGCAGGGCGTTGGAGAAGACACGGGCCATTCCGCCTCAACCGGGGGCGGCAGTCGCCGTTCCCCGGTTTGTGGCGGTCAGGGATGGTCCGTTACTTGGGTGCGAGCACCATCAGCATCTGGCGCCCTTCCAGGCGCGGGAAGCTTTCGACCTTGGCGATCTCTTCCACGTCGTCGCGGACGCGATTCAGCAGGTCCATGCCGAGTTGCTGGTGCGCCATTTCGCGGCCACGGAAGCGCAGCGTGCACTTCACCTTGTCGCCGTTTTCGATGAACTTGACCACGTTACGCATCTTCACGTCGTAATCGTGCGTGTCGATGTTGGGGCGCATCTTGACCTCTTTGATATCCTGGGTCTTCTGCGTCTTGCGCGCGAGGTTCGCTTTCTTCTGCGCCTCGTAACGATGCTTGCCGACATCGAGGAACTTGCACACCGGCGGGTCCGCATTGGGGGACACTTCGACGAGGTTCAGGCCCTTCTCGTTGGCCTGTTCGATCGCTTCGCGGGTGAACATTACGCCCAGATTCTCTCCCTCGTCATCGATGACGCGGACCTTGGGCGATTGGATGAAATTGTCGTAGCGCGGGCCGCTCTTGACCGGCGGCTGCATGGAACGACGGGGTGGACGGGCTATGGGGCTATCTCCTGTATCATTGCCTTGGATCGTCCCATGTAGGCATTCTTGCAAGGATTCGGAAGTGGGTAGTGCAAAGGTGCCCCATCCGGCGTGGCGCGAAGGCCACGCGCCAAGGGTCCTATCCCGCTCGCCATAGCGGGAAACGCGCCAGGCGGCCCTTCGCCGGGACGACCGCATCGATGGCGTTGGCGGGCTGGAGCGCCTTGAGGATCGCCGGATCGGCGGCGTTCATCCCGCCGGTATAGGCGCCGAAGGCGGGCAGGATCATGCGGCCCGATGGCCGTCCGTCCGCGCCCTCATTGGCGCTGATGACGGCGCAGGGGCGGCGGATATGGCGACGCTGGACCGTCAGTTGCACGCGCGGGTGATAATGCCCCGACAGTTCGGGCCGCGTCTCGCCCGGCATGGCGCGGTGGCGCAGGATCACACCGCCGATCGCCAGCTCCTCGACCAGCGTGCCCCCGCAGCGCGCCTCCATGTCGGGATCGTGGTTTCCGGTGATCCAGACCCAGTCGACGGCCTTGGTCAGCGCCTCCAGCATCCCGCAGGCATGCGGTTCCAGCCGGGTCGATCCATCCGAATCGTGGAAATTGTCGCCGAGAGTGATGACCCGCCGCGCACCCGTCTCGCGGATCGCCAGTGCCACCCGTTCCAGCGTCTCGCGGCTGTCATAGGGCGGGATCATCTGCCCGTGGCGCGCGAAGAAGCTTCCCTTTTCGAGATGGAGATCCGCCACCAGCAAGGCCTGTTCGCGCGGCCAGTACAGCGCGCGGCCTTCGGTGAGCAGCCATTCCTGATCGGCGAACGAAAGGGGAACCATGGCCCGCTCTTGCCCTCCCGGATTCCGCTTGGCAAGGGGTGGCGATGGATTGGACCCAACAGACCGAAGCCGCCCGCACCTGGTTCGAAACCCTGCGGGATCGCATCTGCGCCGAATTCGAAGCGATCGAGCGCGAGGCGGGATCGGATGCGCGCTTCGACTACCTCCCCTGGCAGCGGCACGAGGAAGGCAATCCCGATCCGGGCGGCGGCACGCGCGGTTTGATGAAGGGCAAGGTGTTCGAAAAGGTCGGCGTGAACGTATCGACCGTGCGCGGATCGTTCGAAGCGGAATTCGCCAAGACGATGAACGGCGTCGATCCCGACGACCCGCGCTTTACCGCCACCGGGATCAGCCTGGTCGCCCATATGGCGAACCCGCATGTCCCGGCGGTCCATATGAATACCCGCTTCCTTGTCACGGGCAAGGCGTGGTTCGGGGGCGGGGCGGACCTCAATCCGCCGATCCCCTATGAAGAGGACACCGAGGATTTCCACGCCCGGTTCCGCGCCGCCTGCGCCGCGCACAATCCGACCTATTACGAGCGGTTCAGCAAATGGGCGGACGATTATTTCTACATCCCCCATCGCGGCGTCCATCGCGGCGTGGGCGGGATTTTCTACGACCATCTCGAATGCGCGGATGAAGACAGCTTCGAGCGCAATTTCGCCTTCACGCGCGATGTCGGCGAAGCGTTTCTGGACATCTTCCCGAAGCTCGTCCGCCGCCGGATGGAGAGTGCGTTTACGCCGGAAGACAAGCAGACCCAGCTCGAATGGCGCGGGCGCTATGCCGAATTCAATCTCGTCTACGATCGCGGCACTCTGTTCGGCCTCAAGACCGGCGGCAATATCGACGCGATTCTCATGAGCCTGCCGCCGGAAGCGGTGTGGAGCTGATTTCGCTTTTGGCTTGCCGCGCTCGGGAGTAGAGCGCACCGCGATGCGCGCCTTGCGAGATCCGGTCCGGTTGATCCCCGTCCTGTTCGCAGGCGCGATTCTGATCGGCATGGCGCTGCTGATGCTGCCCATCGCGACCGCCGATGGGTCGGTGACGCCGCCGATCACCGCCTTCTTCACCGCGACGTCCGCGGTCGCAGTGACCGGGCTGATAACGGTCGATACCGCCACCTATTGGTCCGGTTTCGGGCAGGCGGTGATTCTGATGCTGTTCCAGATCGGCGGGTTCGGGATCATGACCGCGGCGACCCTGTTCGGGCTGATGGCGGGGCGCGGCTTCGGCCTGCGCGAACGCATGGCGACGCAGGTCGAACGCGACCGCCTGGCGCTGGGCGATGCGGCATCGGTGCTGCGCCTGATCCTGAAGATCACGCTGGCGGTCGAACTGACGGTTGCCATCATCCTGACTCTGCGGCTGCGCCTCGCCTATGATTTCGGCTGGGGAGAGGCGCTGTGGCACGGCGTGTTTCATTCGGTCAGCGCCTTCAACAATGCCGGATTTTCGACCTTCAGCGACAGCGTGATGGGGTTCCAGAGCGATGTCGTGATGCTGGGGCCGATCATGCTGGCGGTGGTGATCGCCGCGCTGGGTTTCCCCGTCATGCAGGATCTGCGCGCGCACCGGCTCGTCTGGCGGCGCTATACGCTGCACACCAAGATCACCGTCGCCGCGACGGGCTGGCTGCTGCTGATCGGCTTTGCCGCCCATCTCGCGATGGAATGGACCAATCCTGACACGCTCGGGCCGATGGATGTCGGCACCAAGCTGCTCAACGCCGCCTTCCATTCGGTGATGCCGCGCACGGCGGGGTTCAACAGCCTTGATGTCGGCGCCTTTCGCGGCGAGACGCTGGTGGTGAATTACGCGCTGATGTTCATCGGCGGTGGCAGCGCGGGCACGGCGGGAGGGATCAAGATCACGACCATGATGGTCCTCCTCGCCATCGTCGTGGCGGAGATCACACGCCAGCGCGATGCCGCCATGTTCGGGCGGCGGTTCGGAGCGCGGGCCCAGCGACAGGCGCTGACCGTGGCGACCATGGCCGCGCTGATCATCCTCTCCGCGACGACCTATATCCTCTCGGTCGCGGACCTGCCGTTGCGGGACGTTCTGTTCGAGACCATTTCCGCCTTTTCGACCGTGGGCCTGTCGACCGGGATCACCGCCGACCTGCCCCCCACGGCCCAGATGGTGCTGGCGCTGCTGATGTTCGTCGGCAGAGTCGGGACCATCACCGTTGCCACCGCGCTCGCTCTCAACGCCCAGCCGCGGCCCTATCGCTACCCCGAGGAGAATCCCATTGTCGGCTGACACGCGCAACCCCGTCCTCGTCATCGGCCTCGGTCGCTTCGGTTGTGCGGTGGCGCATACGCTGGAGCGGATGGGGCACGAGGTGCTCGGCGTCGATCTCGATCCGGCCATGGTGCAGGACAATGCCGCCCATCTGACTCAGGTGGTGGAGGCCGACGCGACCGATGGCGACGTGCTGGAGAAGCTGGGCGCGCGCAGCTTCACCTCCGCCGTGGTGGGGATCGGCACCGATATCGAGGCGAGCGTGCTGGCCGTGCTGGCCCTGTCCGATCTTGCCGTGCCGAACATCTGGGCCAAGGCGACCAACGACAAGCATGGCCGCATCCTGCAACGCACCGGGGCGCATCACGTCGTCTTCCCCGAAGAGCGCATGGGCGAACGCGTGGCGCGCCTGCTCAACGAACGGCTGCTCGATTTCATCAGCTTCGACAATGATTTCGCCATCGCCAAGCTCGCCGCGCCGCGCAGCATCCAGGGCCTGCCGCTCGTGACCAGCCAGTGCCGCAAGAAGTTCGACGTCACCGTGATCGGCGTGAAGCGCGAAGGGCAGGATTTCATCCATGCCGTGCCCGATACGCTGATCCTGCCTGACGACGTGCTGGTTATTTCGGGCCGGGTCGAACATATCGAGGCTTTCGCCGCCGACTAGGACGGACAGACTATCGACAGGGCTGGCACGGCCAGTCGTTAAGCGCCTATGCAGCGCGCCTGACATACGGGGACATTCATGATCCAAAATATTCTCACCCGCTCGTTTCCCGCAGGCGCTGGCCTGCTGCTCGCCGCGTGCGCGACTGTCCCCTCAGGTATGGCGTCCTCCGATGCACCCGCGATCGCGCCCGTGCTCGACCGGCCCGACGCGGTCGACAACCAGACCTTTGCGCGCCCACTCGAAGCGCGGGTCAGCCATGTCGATCTCGACCTCGATCTCGATTTCGCGCGCCAGACAGTGGCGGGCACCGCAATGCTCGACATCGTGGCGAAGCCCGGTGTCGATACGGTTGTCCTCGACGATGACGGTCTCGATATCACCGCTATCACCGACGCGGCGGGTCGCCCGCTTGCCTACACCGTCGGCCAGAGAGTCGAAGGCAAGGGCGCGCCTCTGACGATCCGCATGGGCGAAGCGCGCGAAATCACCGTGCGCTATTCGGCGAAGGATGCCGACGCCATGCAATGGCTGACGCCCGAACAGACCGAAGGGGGCGAACATCCCTTCCTGTTCAGCCAGGGCCAGGCCACGCTCAACCGCACCTGGATCCCGACGCAGGACAGCCCCGGCATTCGCCAGACCTGGAGCGCACGGATCACCGCGCCCGAGGAACTGACAGTAGTCATGTCCGGCCTGTCGCAGGGCGAGCCGGAAACGGTCGAGGGGAACCGGCGCGCCTTCCGCTTCGCGATGGACAAGCCGGTGGCACCCTATCTGATCGCGATCGCGGCGGGCAATATCGTCCACCGCGACCTCGGCCCGCGCACCGGCGTCTGGGCCGAACCCGAAACGATCGACGCCGCCGCGCGCGAAACCGCCGATACCGAGCGCATGGTCGATGCGGCCGAGCGTCTGTACGGTCCCTATCGCTGGGGCCGGTACGACATGATCGTGCTGCCGCCTGCCTTCCCTTATGGCGGCATGGAAAATCCCGTCATGACCTTTCTTACTCCGACCTTCATCGCGGGAGACAAGAGCCTGAACGGCCTCGTCGCGCACGAACTGGCGCACAGCTGGTCGGGCAATCTCGTGACCAATGCCGTCTGGGGCGATGGTTGGCTGAACGAAGGCGTCACCTCCTATTTCGAAAACCGAATCCAGGAAGAACTCTACGGCAAGAAGCGCGCCGAACAGGAAGCCGCGCTCGCCTTCGCCAATATCGAGGAGACTTTGGCCGAGGTCGGCGCCGATGCCCCCGGCACCGCGCTGCATCAGCAGAGCGATGGCGGCGATCTGGTCGGCAGCGCGATCGCCTACGACAAGGGATCGTATTTCCTGCGCACGGTCGAAAGCATCGTCGGGCGCGAGCGCTTCGATGCCTGGCTGCGCCAGTGGTTCGACAACCACGCCTTTCAGCCGGCGACCAGCGCGATGCTGCTTGAAGACATGCAGCGCAATCTGGTCCGCAATCCGGCCGAAGCCGAGCGTCTGATGCTGCGTGAATGGATCTACGAGCCTGGCCTACCGAGCAATGTCGCGCGGCCCGATCCGGCGGCGTTCGCGACCGTGGATGCGGCGGTGCGCGCCTATGCCGGTAATGGCGCGATCCCCGCAGGCTATGACGGCTGGACCAGTGCGGAACGCCAGCGTTTCCTCGACAACATCCCGAAGGATCGCAGCGCCGCGCAGCTCGCCGCGCTGGACGATGCGCTTGGCCTCTCGGACACGGGCAATAACGAGGAGCTGTTCCTCTGGCTCGAACTCGCACTCGCCAACCGCTACGAACCGGCGGTCCCCCAGGCGGAGCAATTCCTCGCCCGCGTGGGCCGCGCGAAATTCGTGAGGCCGCTGTTCGCGGTGTTGATGGGCGAAGGCGATTGGGGCCAGCCGATCGCGCGCCGCATCTACGCCGAAACGCGCGACAGCTACCACGCCGTCACGCGCGCGGGCGTGGATCGGGTGATCGGCGGCTAGGGCACGGCGATACGCGGCGGGCGCTGGCTTGCCGCTATCGTCTTCCCGGCGCATGGTGGTCGGAGAAGCAAATCCGGGAGGATTTGCCCGGTAGGAGAAGGGTATGCGACACCAATTTCTCGTCGGTAGATCGGGAACCCTGGCCATGGCGCTCGTCGCTTCGGCTGCGCTGGCGGGCTGTTTCGCCGGGACGGGCGCGAAGGAGGCGACAATCGAAAGCGCACCGCAGGCCGAGAGGCAGGACGATCCCTATCCCGCTCTGTCGCAACCCTGTGATGTGACGAAGGCCGAGCCGTTTCGCGGGCGCCTGCCCGATACCGAGACCATCGCTGCCCTGCGCCGCGCCACCGCGGCTTCGGCGGTGCGGATCGCTCCGGATCCCGGCACGCCGATGTCGATGGAAGGGATGGTCGGGCGGTTGACGGTTACTCTCGACGCGGAAGGTCGGATGCTGCTGTTCGCCTGCGAATAGGGCGGCGCGGCCATCCCGTGCCGATCACAACCGCCTTTCCGGCAAAGCAAAAGGGCCGCGGATTGCTCCGCGGCCCTTTTCTTTTGAGTGGCCTCGCGCCTTAGAAACGGATGCCGAATTCCGCCATCGCGCGGTTGTCTTCCAGCCCCTCGCGCTCGATCGCGGTTTCGAAGCCGGCGCCGAAGGTGAGGTTGCCGCGTTGCAGCGTCACCCCGCCGCGCAGTTCGCCCCAGCTTTCATCGCCATTGGCGAGGGGGAGGGCGATCGCGACATGATCGGCAGCGGCGAAGCGGACGGTCATCCCGTCGTTTCCACCCGCCACGCGGCGCACGTAATCGGCCTTCAATTGCGGGATCAGGGTCCAGCCACCGCCAAACGCGGTGTGCGATCCGGCGAGTGTGAAGCCCGTGCGCGCGGTGACGCTTTCCATCGACAGATCGTCGATCGCGAGCGCGGTTTCGCTGCCCTGCTCGCTATAGCCGCCGAGCGCCATCCGCTCGTAACCGAGCTGTGCGCGCGGGGTCAGCGTGATGCCCTCGCTCACTGCCAGGTTCATGCCGATCTCGGCACTGGCGGCATAGCGGGTCATGCCGGTCGCCCCGTTCAGGCGGCGGTCCACAAGCCCGTCGAAGCCGCTGCGCTGGGTGTCGAGATCGACCGTATCGAGGCTGGCCATCCCGCCCAGATAGGCGTTCCCGCCAAGGCGATAGGCACCATAGGCCGCGACCTGCGTGGTCTTGGATTCGGCCATGCCCGTGCCGCTCAGCTCGCGCCCATCGGTATAGCCCATGGCGACGCCGAACGAAGCCTTGGGCGAAACCGCCCGTTCCAGACCGAGGCTGAAATAGCTCCCAGTATAGCTGCCGTCGGACAGATTGGCCCCACCGCTTTGCGCCGCGCCATAGACGCCCCCGGCGACGAAGCCGGAGAAGCCTTCGGGCAGCATGGTCGCGCCCGAGCCGGTGGGGGCGAGATCGGAGATACCCATGCGGACATTGCGCTGCCCGTCGAGCGCCGCGAGGCCCGAACGGAAGGTGTCGCTGGCGCCGACCACGCTCATCCTGCCGCTGTCCGCACCGCTCATCCCGCCGCCCAGCAGCGAGAGACGATCGCTGACCTGGTTGGAGAGGAGGCGGCTCTGCCGTTGCTGGAGCGACTGGTTGGTGAGGTCGAGTTGCGGCCCCATTCCCGCCAGCGTCGCCGTCAGCGCATCGACGCCCATCACGTCGATCATGCCGTACAGATTATAGAGCGCATCGTAGGACGTGCTACGCAGGGTATCGAGCGCCGCACCGAAGGCCTGGGCGTTCGGGTTGCCGCCGAGGATGATGTCGGTGATGCGCGCCGCATCGATCGTCATCGTGATCTCGTTCGTGCCGTAGGTCAGCTTGGGGCGCAGAAGACCGGCAAAGGTCTGAACTTCGCCGAACGTCCCGAGGATACGGACCCCCGCGGTAGCTAGGGTAAAGGTCTGGCCGAAGCGCGGCGCATTCGTCGCGCCGGTCACTGCGAAGCTCAGGCGCGGACCCACGCTCGCGGGATTGGTCGGATCCGATAGCGAGAGCGAACCCGTCACGGCCAGGCTGTCCGCTCCCTTGTTCGAAGCGTCGATGAACAACGTGCTGCCCGATCCGATGATCATATTGCCGTCGACGGTCAGCTTTCCGACGCCATTGCCGCCGGGCGAAATCTGGGCCGAAGCGGTGGTCAGGAACGGCACCTTGATCGTTCCGCTACCGCTTAGGATGCCGGTCATCACGAACATTTCGCCCGTCTGCAACGTGCCGTTGATGTCGGTCCAGCCCATCGCCTGGGTGTAATCGCCCAGAACGCGCAGCGAGCCGGTTTCGGCGACGGTCAGGCGCGTGATACCGTCCATCGTCAGCGTGTCGATCACGACGCTTGCATTGCTGAGCGTGGTGGTGCCGCGCGCCGAAAGCGTGACGTCGTAATAACGCGGGCGGACACCCTGGGTCGGATTGGCGGTGACATTGTCGGGCACGAAATTCGTGCTGCCCGGTCCCCCTTCGACGAAGAAGGGATCGCCGTCCACCATGGACTCGCCCGGATCGGTGAAGTCCTGACACTGGCTGAGGAAGCAGATATCGCCGAACTTCGCGCCGGTCCCGGTGATCCCGTCACCGGGACGCGAGGGCATGCCGTTCACCAGCTTGCCGTCGACGACGATCTTGTAGGAGGGGTCCATCATCTGGACCCAGTGCGATGCATCGGTCCAGTCGCCATTGCCCGTCTTGTTGGTGGCATAGACGTAAGGGTTGTTGGCGACGATCACGTCCCAGAACGAGGACAGCGGCTGGTAGAAGCTGTGCGAACCATAGCTGCCGAAAGGCTGTGCGCCGAAGAAGCGCGAGCCACCCGACAGCACGCCGAGGATGACCTTCTCCGAGAATTTCTGATCGAGGATGAGCGGTCCGCCGCTATCGCCGGGGCCGGTGATCCCTTCGACCGGAAGCGCCGTGTCGTTCGCGCCGAACAGGCCGAAATCGAACTTGCCCGCGCCCGGATTGTAGTTCGGGTTCGGATCGTTGAAGGCCGACATGTAGTGGTTCTGCTCGTAGCTCGAACGGCTGCCGAACAGGAATTCGTTGCGATCGTTGAGGCTGCCGAGGAAGGAGACGTAGTTTTCCGCGACGCGGCGGCGGAACCCGCCCGATACGGCGGACCCTTGCGTGCCGACGCCGGTCGAACCGTACCCCGTGACAGTGACGTGCTCCTGCCCGTCGAGCGGCGTGAACAGCATCGCCCAGGTCGGGATATCGAAGGCGGGCGTGTCGAGCGTGGCGATCGCCACGTCGGCCTGGATGAAGCCGCCATCGAGCGAGCGGACATCGTACCAGACGTTCTCGACATTGTAGATCGCGCGCGCAGTATCGGTCAGGAACGGGGCCGGCGCCCCGTCGAGGCCGAGCCAGCGGCGCAGCGGACCGAGATTGTTCTGCTGGAAGCCGACGCTGATGGCCGTGCCGCCGGTCGCCGAACCATAGGCCGAGGCCGCCCGCGTATTCACGCAGTGCGCCGCGAAGATGACGGTGCGCGGATTGATCAGCGTGCCCGTGCAGGTCCCGACCGACCCACCACCCGCATTGGTGACGACCTGGCCGACGCCGGTGATGTTGACCGGATCGAGGATGCCGGTGGGCGGCGGCTGGTTGGGATTGAACCCTTCGCGCACCACCACGCTCGGCACGTCGACGGTGCCCATGTTGTTGCCGATGAGCGAGGAGGTCGGTGTGAGCTGCACGATCGGCGCGGCCGCGACCACCGGTGCGGGCGGGACCGACCCGACCGAGGCGCCGGTATCGGGCGCCGCGCTGTCGACGGCGGCGCTCGGCGGTGCCTTGGGACCAAGACCGGCCGTGTCGACCGGATCGACCTGGGTCAGGTCGAAATCGGTGCCATCACTATCGGCGGCAGGCGCGGGGGCCGCTGCCGGAGCGGGAGCGGAAGTGTCCGGTTTGGCCTTGTCGGTAGAGGGTAGGCGATAATTTTCGCCATCCTTGGCGGCATCTTTCGCCGGTTCGGCGGCCTTCGTGTCTTCCGGGCCCTGAGTGGGGGTCGGCTTGGGGGCAGGCTTCTGAATGACGAGATCGCCGATCAGTCCGAAACCGGGATTTGCGGAAGCCGAGCTCGCAAAGCCGAGCGACACCAAAGAAGCCGCAGCCAACAATCCGCTGCGAGACGCGATCCTAACCATAAAATTACCCCAACCCTGAAAAACGACCGGCGGAGCGACGCTTCACACTTCGAGTCGCGAAAAGGTCCCCCGACCAAGTTCAGATTAACAACGCCTTGCCGTAACGCAAACGCCGAATCAAAAAACTTGCGTGGGTCGGCGCGGCGCCGTTCTTATCTGCCTCCAAGCGATCGTTTTGCATTGCAATATGGCGGGATTTGCCCACATCGTGGTGCGACGATGCTGCGCCAGTACGAATTAGTGGAACGGGTCAAGGAATACGACCCCGACGCCGACGAGGCGATGTTGAACCGCGCCTATGTCTACACCGTGCAGAAGCACGGCACCCAGACGCGCGCCAGCGGCGATCCGTATTTCAGCCATCCTGTCGAGGTTGCCGGTCTGATGACCGATCTCAAGCTCGACCAGGAAACGATCGCCACAGCGCTGTTGCACGACACGGTCGAGGACACGCTGGCGACGATCGACGATATCGAGACCAATTTCGGCCCCAAGGTCGCGCGCCTCGTCGATGGCGTGACCAAGCTGTCGAAAATCGAGCAGATGCCCGAAAACGAGCGGGCGGCGGAAAATCTGCGCAAGTTCCTGCTCGCCATGAGCGAGGATATCCGCGTGCTGCTGGTCAAACTGGGTGACCGGCTGCACAATATGCGCACGCTCCACTTCATCAAGAATCCCGACAAGCGCCGCCGCATCGCGCGCGAGACGATGGATATCTATGCCCCCCTGGCCGAGCGGGTGGGGATGTACGAATATATGCGCGAGATGCAGCTGCTCGCCTTCGAACAGCTGGAGCCCGAAGCCTATCGCACGATCGAAAACCGGCTCGGCCAATTGCGCGCGCTCGACACCGGCCAGGTCGATGCCATCGCTTTGGACATCAAGCACGCGCTGGCCGAGGCGGGTCTCAAGGTCGAGGTCACGGGGCGCGAGAAGCACCCCTATTCGATCTGGCGCAAAATGGCCGAGCGGCACGTCAGCTTCGAACAGGTGACCGACATTATGGCTTTCCGCGTCCTCACCGATGACGAGGCGGATTGCTACGCCGCGCTGGGCGTCCTGCACCGGACGTGGCAGGCGCTGCCGGGCAAGTTCAAGGACTATATTTCGACGCCCAAGACCAACGGCTACCGGTCCCTCCACACCAGCCTGATGTATGAAAACTCGATGCGCGTCGAAGTCCAGATCCGCACCCGCGAAATGCATCGCCTGAACGAATTCGGCCTCGCCGCGCATTGGGCCTACAAGCAGGGCGGGCCGAGCCATACGATCAAGCCAGATGGGCAGGTCGGCTGGCTGCGCGATCTGATCGAGATCGTCGATACCAGCCACGATCCCGAGGAGCTGCTCGAGCACACCAAGCTGGCGATCTATCAGGACCGGATTTTCGCCTTCACGCCCAAGGGCGCGCTGTTCCAATTGCCCAAGGGTGCCACGCCGGTCGATTTCGCCTTCGCGGTGCACAGCGACCTCGGCACGCAGACCGTGGGTGCCAAGATCAACGGGCGCCACGTTCCGCTGCGCACCCCGCTGGCGAATGGCGATGTGGTCGAGATCATCAAGGGCAAGGAGGCGGAGCCGCAGCTGTCATGGCTGGCCTTCGTCGTTACCGGCAAGGCGCGCGCGACGATCCGCCGCGCGGTGCGGCTGAAGGAGCGCGTCGAGCTCGCGGAGATCGGCCAGAAACTCTATCAGGAAATCGCCGCCAAGGTGCCCGCGAAGATAGGGAAGAAGGCTCTCAAGGAGGCGCTGGAGCGGCTCGACATGGAAGAGCCCGAGGACCTCTATTACGCGATCGGATCGGCCAAGATCGAGGATCGCGAGGTGATGGAGGCGCTGCTGCCCGGCTGCACCGACGAATTGCCCGAGGGGCAGGACTGGACGCCGGGAAAGAAGGCGCTCTCGATCCGCGGACTGACCCCGGGAGTCGGCTTCGACCTCGCGCCCTGCTGCCATCCGGTGCCGGGCGACCGGATCGTGGGAACGCGCCGATCCGGTGCCAAGGTGGAGGTCCACACGATCGATTGCCATCGCCTCGCCAGCGGGATCGATAGCGACTGGATCGATCTGTCATGGACGCGGCAATCGGTCGGCGCGGTCGGACGGCTGTGCGTGACGCTATACGACCGGCCCGGAACGCTTGCCGAGATGGCGGGCATTTTCGCCCAGAACAATGTCAACGTGACCTCGCTGAACCAGATCCAGCTCGACCATCCCTTCACGACCTATGAGGTCGACCTGCAAGTGCAGGATCTGGCGCATCTGACGCGGATCCTGAGCGCGCTGAGAGCCAGCGATTCGGTCGCGCAGGCGGAGCGTATCTAACCGCTCGCTATTCTGCGGGCGTGGCTCTTACCGGTACCGGGAGGTTGCAGATATCCGCGCCGCCCGCAGGCACGATGAAGAACGGATCGTGCCGATTGGCCCGCGCTTCGGCATAGCGGGCGAAAGTCTCGCCTTCGGTCGAGAGATATTCGAATTCGGGCTGCTCCGAGGCAGGCAGATCGCTCGCCACGCGGATCGAAAGGATCGGCGTGCGCTCGTCCGCTTCCTCGCTGGTGTAGAAGCCCAAAGCGCCCGATCCGCGCGGCAGCGAGGAAAGGTGCTCCATCCCCGAGACGATCCGGCCCACGAGCGCGATATTGCGATCGAGATGGCGCGGCGCATGACCGATCACGGTGTAAAGCTCGGCGCCCGAGCCGGTGTTGGGGGACATGCCTCGCCCGACGCCGACCATTCCGTAGCAATGGACGGGCCAGAACCAGCTTTCTTCGGTTTCATGTGTATAGCCCTCACCATAGGCGACATGCCGCGGAACACCTGGAGCAGTGACTTCTTGGCCCGCAACGTCAAACCATTGGCCGACCTCGGTATTAGCAATCGGCCATCCTCGCCAGAACTCAACCCACTCAGCGTAACTATCTCGCTGATGCCATCCCTCCGGCGCGCCGGGGGCCTGCGTCGAGCGGATGGAGATCATCGCAATTTTTTCGCTTTCGCTAGGCGCACCTGCCGAAAGAAGAGAGTTTAGCAGGTTTTCCACATCGAGCGCGGCTTCTTCAGCCGAAACCTCAGAAAGGTTTGTCTTGCCGGCCTCGGAAAGCGTATCAACGTCGACTTGATACTCGCTCTCAGGTACCTCGTTCAGCCCCTCCGGCAGCGGCTTGGCCGCGCCTTCCGCTTCCGGATTGTCGTAATTCGGATCGCCCCACTGGACGACGTAATTGTCCTGAACGCGGTTGATGCTGATCCCGTCATACCAGCCCGCGCGGGCGAGCGTGCGGATATTGGCGACCCAGCCCTGGCTGAACGGTTCGGGCATCAACTGGATCACGACTTCTCGCGGCTCCCCGTCCCGGTCCGGGGCCAGCGCCATCACCAGCATATCTTCGGCGGGAATCGCGACCCATTCGTCCGCTAAAGCCTCAGCGACGATTTGATTAGGACTGGGCTGGTTCGGACTGGGAGCATCCTGAGCGATTGCGGGGTAGGGCAGGGCGAGGGTGGCCAGGACGGCGGTGAGGGTTCGGATCATGGCCGCCATCCTGCCACGCATATCCCGACTTGCAAGCGCGCATCGCTGGGCTAGGCTCGGATGCGATGGATCTCATTCCCCGCATCGCAATCCTCGTCGCGCGTCTCTCCGAAGGTGCGGCATCCTGCCTCGCCTCGCTGGCCGGACAGCGCGGGTTCGGGGAAGAAGACCTCTTCCTCGCCCACGGGACCGAGTGGGCCGAAACGCTCAACCGCGCCTGGCAGACCGCGATCGCGACCGAGCGCGATTATGATGCCTTCGTCTGGATCGAGGAGAATTTGATACTCGATCACGGCGCACTCGACCGCCTGCTGGCGGATGCGGCGATGGTGGCCGACCCGCACGAGCCGCTGGTCATGGCGGGGGCCGTCCTGTCGCCCATGCGCGATCGGACCGTGGGCGGCGCCTTCGTGCAGCGCGATCCCGCCCATCCGCTCGCGCTCGATCTCCTGCGCGCCGATCGCGTGCCGCAGATGGCCGCAAGCGTTTCGGGAGAGGCGGTGTTGGTGACGCGCGCCGCCCATGCCGAGCTCGGCTTGTTGAACGCGGATCTCGCCGGACCCCGCGCCGCGCTCGACTATGGGTTGAGAGCTTACGAAATGGGCTTGCCGGTGATGCTCGCGGGCGAGCCGGTCGGGGTCTTAAACTCCGAACGCGAAGCCATGGACTGGTCCGACGATCCCGCGATGGCGTCGCTCCATGCGCCGAACCTGCTGACAAGACTGCGCGGCGCGATCGGCCTATAGGCGGGCACCTGCCCGACGTCTCGGCGGCAATTCCGCGACCCGACCATCCGCGGCTTGCACACGCGCCCAGCGCCCGCTAGAGCGCCGCCTTCCCGGTCCGGGCACCTGTATGAAAGGCAGGCCGGGAATGCGGAGCAGTGGCCGAGTGGTCGAAGGCGCACGCCTGGAAAGTGTGTATACGGTAACCCCGTATCGAGGGTTCGAATCCCTCCTGCTCCGCCACCCCCGCCCAGCGATTGTCGCTCGTTTCAGAGACCTCGCTAAAAGCGGTGGAATGGACGGGCTTCGCAGTTCGATCCGTAACGAGCGGATCATCCCGCCGTATTTAAGAACTAATCCGGTCCCGTTTCGGGACTTCGTATTCGCGATCGATGTTGGCCATTCCGTACCAGAACATGAAGCCTGCAAACGGACATCGGATGAAGGATACTTAGAACTACCTGCCCGAAAATCTCGAGCAAATTCAGCCAATCCGTTCCGGCAGACTGAACAGTGTCAAGAAGCGTCGGGCGGCTTCGAGATCGCCCGTCACCTCCACGCCGGCATCCGCTGCCGACATTCCTAGGTAAGCCATCGCGGCGAGCGGCGGGGCCTGTGGTGTCCTGAACACCGCGGCGGCGCCATCGGGTTCTTCGCGCAGCACCGTGAACGCTCCGTTCTCCACTGTGCCGGTGAAGGCCACATCGGGGAAACGGAAGCCGATGCGTGTGGACCATTTGCCCGCTGCTTCGGGGTCGAACATGGTGCGCAGCGAAAGCATGAAACTGACCGGCGACAGCGGTAGCGTAGGGTCGTGCGCGCCCGACATTGCGGCCCACCGCCCCAATTCCTGAATCAACGGTTCGGCGCGGTAACCCCATTGGGTCAATTCATAGACCTGCACGGCAGCGGGCGGTGGCAGCTTGCGACGCGTCAGCACCCCATTGTCCATCAAGCCCGCCAGTCGCTCTGTAAGCACCTTCGCCGAAATGCCGGGCAGGCTGTCCCTGAGGTCGGAAAATCGGCGCGGGCCGAACATCAGCTCGCGCACGATCAATAACGCCCAACGCTCGCCCAACAGCTCCAGGCCGAAAGCGGTCCCGCATGCATCGCCATACCACCTACCGTGCGTCGACTGCGACGAGCTGGTTACTTTTTGTGCTTTCATTGTTGCTTTATGTAACTCTCTGGGCCAATTTTTTCAAGGCCGAGTCGCAGGCTCGCCCGCGTTTCTTGGAAAGGATGCCGATGACGAGAGCGATCTACGTGAACCTGCCGGTGGTCGACGTGGCACGATCGACAGCCTTCTACGAAGCCTTGGGTTTCGAGAAGAACGATGCCTTTTCCAACGAAGAGGTGAGTGCGATGGTCTGGTCGGACGCGATCAGCGTGATGCTGCTCAGCCATGCGTTCTACGCGACCTTCACTGCCAAGCCGATCGCCGACACCCGCGCGACCAGCGCGGTGCTCAACTGCCTGGCTTTCGAGGACAGACAGGCGGTCGATGCCTTCCACGCTGCCGCGAGGGATGCCGGCGGTAGCGAGCCGCGCAAGATCGAGGACCAGGGCTTCCTTTACGGTGGCGCAATCGAGGATCCCGACGGTCATACCTGGGAAACGATGTGGATGGACAGTGATTGGACTCCGCCCGCTGCCACCTGACCGTTCATATGAAGAGGAGAAGAACGATGACTTATGTTTCCGGATTTCTGCTGCCCGTGAAGACCGACCAAAAGGAGGTGTATCTTCAAGCGGCGAAGAAAAGCTGGCCGCTTTTCAAGGAATACGGCGCGCTGGCGCAGGTGGAAACCTGGGGTGACGACGTCCCCGAGGGCAAGATCACCGATTTCAAGCGTGCGGTGAAGTTGGAGAACGATGAGACCGTTGTGTTCAGCTGGATCGTCTGGCCCGACAAGGCGACCAACGATGCCTGCACGGCTGCAATGGAAACCGACGACCGCTGGAAGAACATGGAAGCCGACATGATGGACAGCGTCGACGGCAAGCGCATGATCTTCGGCGGGTTCGAAACCATCTTCGACGCAAGGGCCTAACCCCCGTGCAGATCGCCCAGGTCTTCGTCTCGATCGGAGTGACGGACCATGCCGCCGGCTGCGCCTGGTGGTCCACGCTGATCGGACGCGAGCCCGACCGGCGCCCGATGCCGAGCTGCTGCGAATGGGATCTGACCGATACGGTGCTCTTCCAGGTGCTCGACAACCCTCGGCAGGGCGCGGTCGACATCGTCTCAATCCGGGTGGGGGACCTGGACAGCGAGATCGCCCGCCTGCGCCGCGAAGGGTTCGTCGTCGGCGATCCCGAAAAGGTGCCCGGCTTCGACACTCTACGCATCGCCACCCTCGCCGACCCGGATGGCAACACCGTCAATCTGCTGGGCGGCGAATAGTCCCGATTCAGTTACACGGAGAGATACCATGCTGAAAGGAAGCTGCCACTGCGGTGCGGTTGCGTTCGAAGCGCCGACGCCGACCGAGATCGCGCGTTGCAACTGTACCTATTGCGACCAGGTGGGCGCGCTATGGGCCTATAGCGCACTGGAAGATTTAACGCTGACGAACGATCCCGCCAACCTGATCGAATATGCTCCGAACCAGGGCGCGCATTTCAGTTGCGGGACATGCGGCATGGTGACGCACGGACGATCGCCCGACTGGTCCGATCCGGACAGCGAGCCCGAGCCGGGCGCCGAGAAAATCAGCTACAATATTAGGATGGACGTCGATTTCGACCGGAGCGCGGTCAAGGTCGTCGACCTCGATGGCCGCAACCAGTGGTGAGGCTGCCCCGGATACTGGAAGGAGAACGATGATGCCCACCGATCCCGTCACCATCTGGACCTATGACTGGGTACCCGAAGGCCCTCGCGGTTTCGTGCGCGACATTCGCCTGCGCTGGGCGTGCGAGGAGGCGGACATTCCCTACCGCATCGCCACCGTGCCTTTCGACGGGCGCAAGACCAACCATCTCGACCGCCAGCCCTTCGGCCAGGTGCCGATGCTCGAGGATGGTCCGATCAGCCTCTTCGAGAGCGGGGCGGGCCTAATCCATCTCGGCAGCAGGAGCGAGGCGCTGATACCACCGGACGAGAAGGGCCGGGCCGAGACGATCCAGTGGATTTTCGCCGGGCTCAACACGCTCGAAATGGTCACCATGCCCTGGGTCGTGCTGCAATGGTCGAAGGAAGACATGCCCGCCATCACCGGTTGGCTCGACAATCGGCTGGCGCAGATGGAGACAGTTTTGGGGCCACGCGAATGGCTGGTGGGCGACGGCTTCACCTTGGCTGATCTCGTCATGGCCGATGTGCTGCGCGTCGATCTCGTCCGCAAGCGCGGCGATCGCCCCGCGAGCGAGGCCTATGTCGAACGGATGATTGGCCGGCCCGCCTTTCGGAAAGCCTACGCCGACCAGATGGCCCATTTCGCGAGGGCCGACGAAACACGCAAGGAGAACGACGATGACTGACCCCGATACCGGTGCCTTCATCTGGTACGAGCTGATCACGCCCGATCCCGATGCCGCCAAAACATTTTACGATGCGGTGATCGGCTGGGACATCGCCCCTCGCGATCCCGGCGAAGGCGGGATGGACTACCGCATGATCCGCCGTTCCGACGGCGGCATGGCGGGAGGCGTCCTTGCCCTATCCCGGGAAATGCTGGAGGGCGGCGCCCGGCCCGCGTGGTACGGCTATGTGCACGTCGCCGACGTCGATGCGGCAAAGCAGGCGTTCGTGGCGGCAGGCGGCACCGTGCATCTCGACCGGACGATGGAGGGTGTGGGCCGCATGGCGCTCGTCACCGACGGGCAGGGCGCGCCGCTCTACGTCATGACACCCATTCCGCCGGCCGATAATCCCGACGCCAAGAGCGACGTTTTCGATTACGAAAAGGCGCAGCATTTCCGCTGGAATGATCTGCAGAGCGACGATCCCGATGGGGCACTCGCGCTTTTCGGCGAGGTGTTCGGCTGGGAAAAGACCGGCACGATGTCGATGGGCGAGATGGGCGATTACACCTTCATCGGGCGCCATCCCGAAGATATGATCGGCGCCGTCATGCGTCGTCCGCCGATGACTCCCCATTCGATTTGGACCTTCTACATCGGCGTCGACGACATCGATCGCGCGGTAGAGGCAGCGCGGGACGGCGGTGGCCGGATCGACCAAGGTCCTGATGAAATCCCAGGCGGCGAATTCTCGGCCACCGGCACAGATCCGCAGGGCGTCGCTTTCGGTATTGTCGGACCTCGCAATCCGTGAGCCGATTGAAACTCTACGGCGTTCCGCCCACTCGCGCCATCCGGCCAATCTGGGTGCTCAACGAATTTGAACTCGAATGCGAGATCGTGAGCATTTTCCCTTTCGACGAGGAGAGCGCACGCGCGGTGAAATCGCTCAATCCCGTCGGCAAGATCCCCTATCTGGTCGATGGCGATCTCGTCGTGTCGGAATCGATCGCCATCATGCTGCACCTGGCCGAGGCACATGGCGGCGGGCGTTTCATGCCGAACGATGTGGCCGGGCGCGCGGCCGTGAACCAATGGAACTTTTTCCTCGTCACCGAGATCGAGCAGCCGCTCTGGCGCGCCGGGCTTCACCAAGTGATCTATCCCGAAGAAGAGCGCAGCGAGAGCGAGATCGCGCTCGCCTATCGCGATTGCCGCCGCTTTCTCGAACCGCTCGAGGCGCATCTGGAGGGGCGCGAGTTCCTGGTTGGCGACGAGGAAACCGTGGCAGATTTCAACGCTGCCTATACGCTCGATTGGGCAGGCTCGGAAAATCAACTTGAAAGCGCGCCGAATTGCCGTGCCTTTGTCGATCGAATGTATGCTCGCCCAAATGCACCGGTTCGCATCGCTGAAGGCTTCGCCTACCTCGATGCTGGCGAGACCGCGCCACGTTTTCATCGGGATATCGATGCGAAACGAAAGGCTGAGACCTTGGCCTAATAGCGATCGGTGCGATAATGGCGCGACCTGCGAGCGGAAATCGGTACCAGGTTCCCGACGTCCTGCGGCTATTTGAGAAGCGCCATGATCTCGGCCAGATCCTGCCTGATCGCACGGCGTCTCGCGAGGACGATCGTCGCCACATAGGCAGCGGCTCCGATCGTACCGAAGAGCGCGATGTCGGCAATCGGTCCCATATCGAGATCGATGGATGCTCGCGCTGCCAGCACACTCGCGATCAAAGCCGCGGCACCCAGCGTGGGCATGGCCAAAGCTGTCAGCGGCGCCAAACCCGACGCACCGAGTCGCCGCGAAACCGCCATCGCAGCCCACGCGAATTGCAGGGCATAGGCTGCGGACACCGCCCAGCCGACTATCACCACATCCCACATCGCGCCGATCGCAACTGCGGCGAGCACCGCCACGAACTGTACCGCGCTCTGCACGGCGCGCAGGCGATAGGCGCCGATCCCGGTCGTGACCGCCAGATTCACCGTGCCGAGTGCCAGGAACAGACCGGCGCCGCATAGGGCTGCCAGTATCTTGTCCGCGCCTGCCCATTGCGGCCCGAGCAATAAGGCGACCACCGGTTCGGCCAAGAGAGCGAGGCCGACCATGGCCGGTACGATCACGAAGGCGAGGCTTCGCAATTTCGTGGCGAAAAGAACGCCTGCGCTTTCCGCGGGTTCAGCCTCGTCCGAGGCATCCGTGGACCGCGCGAATCTGCCAGTCAGCGAGAGGAAGATCGGCCCGCCGATCACAGTGTCCGGAAGGCGCACGAACTGATAGGTCATGGTGTAGGCGCCGGCGGGCCGTGGTCCGATCAGAACCCCCACCAGAAGATTGTCGAGCGAGCGCGAGGCCGTTGCGAACAGGTTCGATCCGGTCAGGCTGGCGCCGCCTGCGAACAGTTCACGAAAGCGCAGACGATCGAAAGCGAAGCGCGGACTGTACCGCGTGGCGATGAGATAAGTGAGGGCGCGAGCCAGGAGCAGAACCAGCTGTTGCGCGACCAAGCACCATACGCCCCAATCGGCAAGCGCGCCGTAGATCGCCACGCCGAGGCCGAGCACCGCACCCGCCATGTCGCCAAGCGCGATGATGCCGAGCCGGTTTTCCCGCGTTAGACGCGCCAACGGCACCGCCATGGCCAAAGTCAGCCATGGCATCGCCACCATCCCCAGGATGACGGGGCCGGCCTCTGGATGAATGCGCTCGCCGACGAACCAGGCGATGCCGATCAGCGCGACGCTGACAAACAGCGAAATCACCGTTCCGATCCAGAAACCGGTATCTTCGTCGGCTCGATTGCGCTGGCGGATAAGCAGGGAACTCAGGCCGAAATCGCTTACCTGCATGGCGACCAGGATCACGGGCATCGCCACGGCCATCAAACCATAAGGATAGAGGCCGAGCAGACGCGCCAGCAGCGGAATAGCGGCGAATTGCAGCGCCACGCGCGCTAGGCTGACAAGGCTGAGCAGCGTTGCGCCGCTGAGGGCGAAGCGGCTTCGCTCGGGCATTGGCTGCACGCTTGAGACTCCGGCACGGGACGATCGGCTCAACGGGATGTCGACGCCGATCTCTTCTTCTTCCCGAGCGAACGGGAGCCGCGTATATGATACCCGAACGGCGGCGCGCGGCAAATCGGTCTTTTCGTTTTCCATGATCGCGTCCGCCCGAAACGATCGATGCAGGTGCGTGAGCCTGACCATGTGAGGATTGGCGGAATGCGACTACAGTTCAAGTGGTTTGCCGTGATTGCGCTCCTCGCGGTCGGTGCCTGCGCCTCCGAACAAACCGATGGCTTCGAGAAGCTGGCGGACGGCAGTTTCGTGCTCGACGTCCCCTTCGAGGGCGGCCCCCTTCTGGATGGTGTGCGATGCTGGCCGAGCGGTGGCGATTTCGACTGCCTTGCGATCCGGCGGTTCGATTCGCCGACTTTGCTCGTCACGCGCTATGCCACAGCTTCGCTGTCCGAATTTCCCGCAAGCGGGCAGCGCTTCGGCTGTCTGTTCGAGCCTACGCCCAATGAGTGGTTTCGGCAGATCATCGCTCGCGAGCCGATTACCGAACCCGATGATGCGGTCTTGATGCGAACGGTCCCCCGTATCGGGCGCAAGGACGAATGGTCGCGCGCGGAAGCGGTCGAGCTGTTGCGCCGCAATGGCGTCCCGCCAGACGAATACGTCGACTGCCGGGCGGTGCAGGAAGTGCTCGTGACAAAGGGCTCGCAAGGTCTGATGCGGGATGAACTCGACATCCGAGATCTGGTCGGCCTCTAGAGGTCTGGCATCATACCTTCTTTGGGCGAACTGGTCCGGCCACGGATCGATGGCTTGCTCGGGAGCAAGTGACAACGCGCCGCTCCGCCACCGATGTCCCGACTTGGCATGGACGAGCGGCACCGGACATTATCCTTGCAGCGCGACGCCAGGGACTTATGGGCGTGCCAAGGTGACGCTTATCGATTTTCATTCTCGCGACCTCGAGCGGTTGAGGCAGGCCGATCGCCACCGCGAACTGAGAGCCCCGGCGGGGCACGACTTTTCGTCCAACGATTATCTCGGCCTTGCATCGTCGGATGTCTTGCGTGCGGCCGCGCGCGACGCCCTGGACGGCGGACTGGCACTGGGTTCGGGCGGTTCGCGATTGCTGCGTGGCAATGCGCCCGAGCACGAAGAACTGGAGGCAGAAGCGGCGCGCTTCTTCACAAGCGAGGGGGCCCTGTTCCTTGGATCGGGTTATGCCGCGAACACGCTCGTGTTTTCTACGCTTCCCCAGGCCGGGGATCGCATCTTCCACGACGAATTGATCCATGCGAGCGCGCATGAAGGCATGCGCTTGTCGCGCGCGCCGAGCGAGGCATTCGCGCATAACGACGTCGACGCCGCTGCCGACGCGATCGAGCGCTGGCGGGCGAAAGGGGCCTGCGGCACTCCATGGATCGCCTTCGAGACACTTTACAGCATGGACGGCACGGAGGCCCCGATTGCGGATTTCGCAGCCCTGGCCGATCGTGTGGGCGCGATGCTGCTGGTGGACGAAGCGCACGCGGTCGGCGTCTGCGGGGCGCAAGGGCGGGGACTGGCGGCCGCTCTTCACGGACGGGACGACACAGTCACGCTGGCGACCTGCGGCAAGGCATTGGGGTGCGAAGGTGCGCTCATCCTGTCGTCTGCGATTCTGGGCGATTTTCTGATCAATCGCGGGCGTGGGTTCATTTTCTCGACCGCGCCCTCTCCCCTCATCGCTGTCGTCGTGCGCGAGAGCCTAAAGGTCATTGCACGCGCCGACGATCGCCGCGAGAAATTGCGGGGGCATGTCGACAGGGCCGAACGCGTGTTGAAACCGCTCGGCATCACATCGACAGGGTCGCATATCCAGCCCGTGATTCTGGGGGATGATGCGCGGACCATGCGCATCGCGGCCGCGCTCCAGGCACGCGGCTTCGATGTGCGCGGTATCCGGCCGCCGACGGTGCCGAACGGAACGTCCCGGCTGCGCCTATCCATCACACTTAATGTCGGCGAGCAGACGATCGACGATCTTGCCGCCGCTTTGGGAGAAATTTTGTGACCCGTGCAATCGTCGTCACAGGTACCGATACCGAAATCGGCAAGACGGTTTTTGCCGCTGGTCTGGCATCGGCCCTGCGGGCGAAGTATTGGAAGCCGATCCAGGCCGGCCTCGAAGAGGATGCCAACGGCGCCAGCGATGCCGCGCGCGTAGCATCGCTGGGCGTGCCGCAAGACGCCATTCTGCCGGAAGCCTATCGCCTGACGACGCCCTGCTCACCGCACCGCGCGGCCGAGCTGGACGGGCTCGTCATCGATCCCGCGCGGCTCGCCTTGCCTGACGTCAAGCGCGATCTGGTCATCGAGGGCGCGGGTGGGGCATTGGTGCCGATCACACGCGATCTGCTCTACGCCGATCTGTTCGCGCGATGGCGCGCGCCGGTCGTCATCGTCTCGCGAACGGCCTTGGGCACCATCAATCATTCCCTGATGACGATCGAGGCGCTGCGGTCGCGCGGTGTCCCGATCCTTGGCATGGCATTCGTCGGCGCGGCGCATGAGGATAGCGAGGCGACCATCTGTTCGATCGGCAAAGTCGCCAGACTGGGCCGATTGCCAATCATCGATCCGCTCAACGCAGAGACCCTTGCTGCCGAATTTGCGGATGCGTTCACGCTGGGGGATTTCGCATGACGGAATCGCCCATATGGCACCCCTTCACCCAGCACGGCTTGAGAGAAGCCATTCCCGAGATCGTATCGGCCCAGGGAGCGACGCTGCGCACTGCTGACGGGCGAGAGGTGATCGATGCGATCTCGTCCTGGTGGGTGACGACGCACGGGCATGCGCATCCGACGATCGTTGCGGCGATCGCGGAGCAGGCGGCACGGCTCGATCAGATCATCTTCGCGGGTTGGACGCATGGTCCCGCAGAAGAGCTGGCGCGATCCCTGCGCGGCCTGATGCCCGCGAACCTTAAACGCGTGTTCTTTTCCGATTCCGGCTCGACCAGTGTGGAGGTCGCCCTGAAGATGGCGCTCGGCTACTGGCTGCATCGCGGCGAACCGCGCGACAAAATCATTGTGATGGATCATGGCTATCATGGCGACACGATCGGGACGATGTCTGTCGGAGCGCGCGGCGCCTTCAATCGCGCTTACCAGCCGCTGCTTTTCGACGTCACCTCGATCCCGTTCCCGTTCGCAGAGGCTGAAGAGGCAACGTTGGACGCGCTCGATGTAGCGTGCCGCGAGGGTGCGGCGGCCTTCATTGTCGAACCGCTCGTGCTGGGCGCGGGGGGGATGCTGATGTATTCCCCGCAAACCCTCGCCGAGATGCGCCGCATCTGCGCGGCACATGGCACGCTGTTCATCGCCGACGAAGTGATGACCGGTTGGGGCCGCACCGGCTCGCTGCTCGCCTGCGAACAGGCCGGGATCGAACCTGACATCCTCTGCCTGTCCAAGGGCCTGACGGGCGGCGCGATCCCGTTGGCCGTCACGATGGCGAGCGAGCCGATATATGCGGCGCATCTCAGCACCGATCGCTCCAGGATGTTCTTCCATTCGTCGAGCTATACCGCCAACCCGATCGCCTGCGCGGCGGCGAACGCGAATATCGCGATCTGGCAGCAGGAACCGGTGATCGACCGGATCGCAACGCTGGCCGCCCGGCAGGCTTCGCACTTGCTCCGCTTCCAGTCCCATCCGCAGGTGCGCAACGCGCGGCAGGCGGGCACCATCACGGCGTTCGATGTGGGCGACGCCGACGGCTATCTATCCGATCTCGCGCCGCGCATGCTGGCGATGTTTCGGGAACGCGGCGTGCTGCTCCGTCCGCTTGGAAATATGGTCTATGTGATGCCGCCTTACTGTATCGAGGCCGACGCGCTTCACGAGATTTACGATACCATTGAAGAAGTGCTTGCAGAATTGTTCGGGTAGAATTCCACAGCCGCAACTTTGTCGTAGCTCGACTGTCAGGTTGCGAAGCGCCTGCCTCTTGCGAATTTCCCCTTCAGCCTTCCGCATCGTCGCACTCAGCCGGGGCGGCCGCGCTGGCGAATTTTCCCATTCCCTCATTCGTTCGCCGAACCGCTTCGATCAACCGCCCAGTCCGGCGCCCTGGATGAAGAAATCGGTGCGGGCACGTAGGCGTTCGGGGGAACGGGCGAGGCCGATGCCGTGGCTGATCGCCTCGGCGTGCACATCGCTGACGAACAGGCCCAGGAACAGTTCGGCCAGAGCCGCTGGCGTCCCGTTCATCGCGACACCGCTGCGGTGCCAGCTTTCGAACAGAGCCTCGATCGCGGTCCGGGTTCTGGTGGCGGTGCGTTCGAAGAACAGCCGCGCGAAATCGCGGTTGTTGATGCTGCGCGCGATCACGATCCTGACCAGCGCGACCACTTCGGGATCGAGGAAATGCGCATCGAGCGAAATGGCCAGCCGGTGCAGGATCGCGGCGGCATCGCCACCGGGCGCGCTCGCCTCGCGGATCAAAGCCTCGCCGGATTGCGCGCCTTCGAAGATGACCGCTTCCAGCAGACCGTCCTTGTTGCCGAACAGTTTGTAAACCGTCGCCAGCGATCCGCCGGCACGGTCCACGATTTCGCCCAGCGTCGTTTTTTCATAGCCCTGTTCCACGAACAGGTCCCGCGCCGATGCCAGAATGGCACGGCGGCGCTGGTCGAGGCGGTCGCATTCGGCAAGATCTGTCACATTAACAACGCTCTAGCAAAGTGGGTTGCGGGGCAAGGGTGTAATGCTTATTACACCTTCGCACCTGCACAATCAATCAGGCCCGATTCCGATCCTGCCGCTCCGCGAAAGACCGTCCGCCATGAAGCCCTTTCTTGCCGCTGGCCTGGCCGCCACTCTCCTGCTCGGCGCATGTTCCGGAGCCGAGGCGCCGCCCGCACCGCAGCCGGTCCCCGTCCGCACGGTCACCATCGCGAGCCAGTCCTTCCCCAATGTGATCGAACTGCCTGGCCGGGTCGAACCAGTGCGCGTGGCCGAGGTCCGTGCTCGCGTTACCGGCATCGTCCAGCAGCGGCTGTACGAAGAGGGCACCGATGTTCGCGCCGGCCAGCCGCTGTTCCGCATCGATCCGCGCGAATTGCGCGCCAGCTACGCGCAGACCCAGGCCGCCCTGCAGCGCGCGCAGGCGACCGCCGCCAATGCCCGCGCCGTGGTCGATCGCTATCGCCCGCTGGTCGAGGAGAACGCGATCAGCGGCCAGGAATACGATGCCGCGCTCGCCGCGTCGCGCGAGGCGCAGGCCAATGTCGCCCAGATCCGCGCGCAGTTGGAAGCGTCCTCGCTGCAACTCGGCTACACCACCGTGCGCGCGCCGATCGCGGGCCGGGTGGGCCGCGCCCAGGTGACCGAAGGCGCGCTGGTCAGCCAGGCCGAAGGCACGCTGATGACGCGGATCGAGCAGATCTCGCCCGTCTATGTCAGCTTCGCCCAGGCCGCGAGCGAGGTGATCCGCATCCGCCGCGCCATTGCCGCGGGCGAGATCGACCTCGACGAGAACGACCGGGTCGAAGTGCGACTGACCTTCAGCGACGGGACGGAATATCCGGTTTCGGGCTTTATCGACTTCCTCGCCTATTCGGTCGATCAGGAGACCGGGACGGTGGAATTGCGCGCCGAATTCCCCAATCCGCAGAACCTCCTTCTGCCGGGCGAATTCGTCCGCGCCCGCATCTTTGCCGGCCAGGTGCAGAACGGGCTGACCGTGCCGCAGCGCGCGGTCTCGCTGACCGAGGATGGCGGCACCGTATTCGTCGTCGATGGAAAGGGGCAGGCCGCTATCCGCCCGGTGAAGCTGGGTGCGATGGTGGACGGGCGCTGGATCGTGGAAAGCGGCCTCAAGGTCGGTGACCGGGTGATCGTCAGCAATCTGCAGAAAATCCGCCCCGGCGCGCCGGTCACGGTCGTGCAGCCGCAGACGGGTGGGGCGGCGAGACAGCAACAGCCCGCCCGCAACGGCGGAGCGCAGTAGATCATGGCCCGCTTCTTCATCGACCGGCCGATTTTCGCCTGGGTGGTCTCGCTCGGCATTCTGCTGGCCGGGATCATCGCCCTGCGCGCTCTGCCGATCGAGCAATATCCCGAGGTCGCGCCGCCATCGCTGGCGATCAACGTGATCTATCCCGGCGCCGACGCCGAGACGCTGGAGCAGAACGTCACCCAGGTGATCGAGCAGCAGCTGAACGGGGTCGAGGGCTTCCTCTACATGTCGTCCTCCAGCGCTTCGAACGGCACGGCGACGATCACGCTGACCTTCGAGGCGGGCACCGATATCGATATCGCCCAGACCGAGGTGCAGAACCGCCTCAGCACGGTCGAGGCGCGTCTGCCCGAGGAGGTCCGCCGCCAGGGGATCACCGTGCGCCAGGCCAATGCGGGCTTCCTGATGATCGTCGCGCTGACGTCGCAGAGCGGCGCGCTCGACACCACCGATCTCGGAAATATCGCCGCGACCCAGGTCGTGGACGAATTGCGCCGCGTGGGCGGGGTGGGCGATGTGACGCTGTTCGGATCGCAATATGCGATGCGCATCTGGCTCGATCCCGATGCGCTGGCGTCCTACAATCTTTCCCCCACCGCGGTCCTCGCCGCGATCCGCGAACAGAACGCGCAGACCGCCGGCGGCTCGATCGGCGCGCAGCCGACCGCCGATGGGCAGCAGATCACCGCGACGATCACCACCGATGGGCGTTTCACCAGCGTCGAGGAGTTCGAGAACATCATCCTGCGCGCCAGCACCGGCGCGGCGGTGGTGCGTCTGGGCGAAGTGGCGCGGGTCGAGATCGGCGCGCAGAGCTATGCCACGTCGACGACGCTCAACGGCAAGCCGATGGCGGGCATGGCCGTCCAGCTGGCGACCGGCGCCAATGCGCTGGCCGCCGCCGAAGGCGTGACGGAGCGGATGGAGCAGCTCTCGGCGGGCCTGCCAGGCGATGTCGCCTGGTCGATCCCCTACGACACCACGCCCTTCGTTCAGGCTTCGGTCGAAGAGGTGGTCAAGACGCTAATCGAGGCGATGGTGCTCGTCTTCCTCGTCATGTTCCTGTTCCTTCAGAACTGGCGCGCGACTTTGATCCCTACGCTGGTCGTCCCGATCGCGCTGGCCGGTGCCTGCCTAGGCCTCTGGCTGTTCGGTTTTTCGATCAACGTGCTCTCGCTGTTCGGGATGGTGCTGGCGATCGGCATCCTCGTCGACGACGCGATCGTGGTGATCGAGAATGTCGAGCGGATCATGCGCGAGGAAGGCCTTCCTCCGCTGGAGGCCACGCGCAAGGCGATGGGCCAGATCAGCGGAGCGATCATCGGCATCACGCTGGTCTTGATCGCGGTGTTCGTGCCAATGGCCTTCTTCCCCGGATCGACGGGCGGGATCTATCGCCAGTTCTCGGTCACGCTGGCGATCTCGATCTTCTTTTCCGCTTTCCTCGCCCTGTCGCTGACGCCTGCTTTGTGCGCGACCTTCCTCAAACCGATCGAGCAGGGCCATGACCACACCGACGATCCCGTGACAGACGACGCGGCGGAGGCTCAGCCGGGCTGGCGCGGCAATCTGGCGCGCGCGCGCGGCGCGGTCGCTCGCTTCTTCGGGCGTTTCAATCGCTGGTTCGCGCGGATGCAGGAGAAATACGGCCGCGCCAATGACCGCATCCTGTCGCGCCCGTGGCGGGCCTTCGCCGTCTTTCTGGCGCTCGGCCTCGTCACCGTTCTGCTGTTCGCGCGGCTCCCTTCCGCCTTCCTCCCGACCGAGGATCAGGGCTTCCTCATCACGGCCATACAGGCGCCCCCCGGTGCGACGCAGGAACGGACGGACGAGGCGCTCGAGCCGATCCAGGATTGGTGGCTGGCGCGCGACGAGGTCGAGAACCTCGTGGTCGTGCGCGGCTTCAGCTTCTTCGGATCGGGCCAGAACAATGCGATCATGTTCGCATCCTTTAAACCCTGGGAGGAGCGCACCGCCGATGGCAGCGCGGCGGACGAGATCTTGGGCCAGGCCATGGGCGTGTTCGGCCAGATCGAAGGCGCGATCGCCTTCGTGATCCAGCCGCCCGCGATCCAGTCTTTGGGTCAGGCGAGCGGTTTCACGCTCAAATTGCAGGACCGTGGCGGATTGGGGCGCGAGGCGCTGACCGCGGCGCGCGACCAATTGCTCGGCATGGCGTCGCAAAGCTCGCTGATCGCCAATCTGCGCCCCGAGGATCAGGGGCCGAGCCCGGAGGTCGCGATCGATATCGACCGGGTCCAGGCCCGCGCGCTCGGCCTGTCGCTGACGGATGTGAACTCCGCGCTCTCGATCGCTTTCGGGTCTGCCTACGCGAACGATTTCAATCGCGATGGGCGGGTGCTTCAGGTGCTGGTGCAGGCCGATGCGCCCTATCGCATGACGCCCGACGACGTGCTGGGCTTGCGCATTCCCAACGCGCAGGGCGAGCTGGTCCCGTTCAGCGCCTTCGCCACCGCCGAATGGTCCGCCGCGCCCGCCAGTCTGGCGCGTTATAACGGCTATCCGGCGATGACGCTGTCGGGGATGGCCGCACCGGGTGAATCATCGGGCGCTGCTCTGGCCGAGATGGAACAGCTCGCCAGCCAATTGCCGTCCGGGATCGGATATGAATGGACCGGCATCTCCTACGAGGAGAAGCAGGCGGGTGGTCAGATCGGCCTCCTGCTCGGCCTGTCGGTCGTGGTCGTCTTCCTAGTGCTCGCCGCGCTCTATGAAAGCTGGGCGGTGCCTCTCGCAGTGCTGCTGATCGTCCCGATGGGCGTGCTGGGCGCAGTCCTGTTCTCGATGCTGCGCGGGCTTTCGGCGGACGTCTATTTCAACGTCGGCCTGATCACCATCATCGGCCTTGCGGCCAAGAATGCCATCCTGATCGTCGAATTCGCGATTGAGGAAGAGGAGCGGGGATTGAGGCGGATCGACGCGGTCAAGGCCGCCGCGCGCCTGCGCCTGAGGCCGATCATCATGACCTCGCTCGCCTTCACCATGGGGATGGTCCCCTTGGTGCTGGCAAGCGGTGCGGGTGCGGCCAGCCGGATCGCGGTCGGCACCGGGGTCGCCGGCGGCATGATCGCGGCGACCGTGCTGGGCATCTTCCTGATCCCGATGCTGTATCTCCTCGTGCGCAGAAACATCAGCCGCAAGCAGCCGTCCGCCGCCGGCCATATCGAGGAGGGCCAGGCCGTGCCCTTCGAAGGATCCGCAGGAGCTACCGCGCGATGACCCGTTCGCTTCGTACCCTCGCAGTGCTCGCGCTGGCCTCCACCGCTCTCGCCGGATGCGCGAGCATGGCGCCCGAGCACGTCCGCCCCCAAGCCGCGACCGCACCGGCTTTCGATCCCGATTACCGCCCCGATGGCGAAGTGGTAGCGGCGCAATTATCCTATCGCGACTGGTTCGCCGATCCGCGCCTCGTCGCGCTGATCGGGAGCGCGCTGGAGAACAATCGCGATCTCCTCGCCGCCACGGCGCGGATCGAGCAGGCGCGGGCGCGCTATCGCATTCAGGACAGCCGCCAATTGCCCACGGTCGTCGCGACCGGCGGGGCGACCCGCACGCGCCAGCCCCTTGGCGTCAATCCCGCGCTCGATAGCGGCGATGTAGAGGGCGCGCCCTCTTCGGTGACGTTCAACCGCTTCGATGTCGGCGTAGGCGTCAGCAGTTTCGAACTGGATTTTTGGGGCCGGATCGCCAGCCTCAGCGAGGCTGCGCGGGCCGAATATCTCGCCACCGTGGCGGCGCAGCGCGCT
This sequence comes from Erythrobacter sp., assembly GCA_009993605.1. Classification (GTDB taxonomy): domain Bacteria; phylum Pseudomonadota; class Alphaproteobacteria; order Sphingomonadales; family Sphingomonadaceae; genus Qipengyuania. Next base: position 852,458 of record JAACTB010000007.1, on the reverse strand, counting down.
TTCTATCTCTCGCTGATCGCCGATACCGCGACGACCTATTTCGAAATCGTCGAGACCGAAGAACAGATCGCGCTGGCCGAAGCGACCGCCGAAAGCCGCCGCGAAGGTCTCAGGATCGCGCGCTTGCGGCTGGATGCGGGCGTGACCTCCGCGCTTCCCTATCGGCAGGCGGAAACCCTGCTGACCCAGGCCGAACAGCAGCTGGCGAGCGAGCGGCTGGCTCTCGCGCGATTGCGCAACCAGCTCGCGGTCCTCGTCGGCGGGACGGTCCCGGGCGGTCTGCCCGAGGGGCTGACCCTGGCGGGGCAGGGAGACGATCGCCGCCTCGCCGCCGGACTGCCGTCCGACCTGTTGCTGGTGCGTCCCGACATCGTTGCAGCCGAAGAGCAGTTGCGGGCCGCCCGCGCCAATATCGGCGCGGCGCGGGCCGCCTTCTTCCCGACCATTTCGCTGACGGGCAATGCGGGCCTCTCCTCGAGCAGCCTCGACGGCCTGTTTTCGAGCGACAGTTTCGGCTGGAGTTTCGGCCCGGCGATCTCCCTGCCGATCTTCGACTGGGGTGCGCGCGAGGCCGATCTCGACCTGGCGCAGGCGCTGGAGGTGGAGCAGGTCGCGAATTACGATCGCACCGTGCAGACCGCGTTTCGCGAGGTGTCGGATGCGCTGGCCGGAAGGCGCTGGCTCGCCGAGCAGGTCGAAACGCTGCGCCGCGCCGTTACCGCGCAGGAACGGATCGCCCGCATCGCGCGGCTCCGCTATCGTGAGGGCGTGGCCGATTACCTCGAAGTGCTGGATGCGGAGCGCAATCTGTTCAACGCGCAACAGCAATTGCTCGCGACCGAGCGTGCCTGGCTCCAGAACCGCGCGACGCTGTTCGTGGCGCTCGGCGGGGGTGCGCCGCTGGCGGGTAGTCGGGCAACCCCGCCCGGTTGATGCGAAGCGCTTGAAGGGCGGCGGCGTTTGAATTCCGCCGTGCCGCGTGCCAAGCACCGGCCCATGACAGACGCTCCTTCCAAGCCGAGCTGGCGCTTCGCGATCGATCGCGGCGGCACCTTCACCGATATCGTCGCCACCACGCCCGACGGTCGGCTGGTGACGGACAAACTGCTGTCCGAGGATCCCGGCCGGTACGATGACGCCGCCAGCGAGGCGGTGCGCCGCCTGATGCAGGAATATGCGCCGGATGCGCCGATCGCGGAGATGCGGGTCGGCACCACGGTCGCGACCAACGCCCTGCTCGAACGCAAGGGCGCGCGGATCGCGCTGGCGATCACGCGCGGGTTCGCCGATGCGCTCAGGATAGGCACGCAGGCGCGGCCCGACATCTTCGCGCGCCATATCGTCCTGCCCGAACAATTACCCGAGCGCGTGGTCGAGATCGCGGAGCGCGTCGCGGTCGATGGCGAAGTGCTCGAACCGCTCGATATCGAGGCGGCGCGGCGCGATTTCACGGCTCTGCGCGAAGCCGGCTTCGAGTCCATAGCGATCGTCCTGATGCACGGCTGGACTCATCGTGATCACGAGATGGCTCTGGCCGAACTCGCGCGCGAACTGGGCTTTGCGCAGGTCAGCGTCAGCCATGAGGTCGCGCCACTGATCCGTCTGGTCCCGCGCGGCGACACGACTTCCGTCGACGCCTACCTCTCACCCGTCCTCGATCGCTACACCGACAATCTGCGGGCGAGCCTGCCGGAAACGGGTGCATTGCGCTTCATGCAGTCGAATGGCGGCCTCGCCGAAGTCGGCGCGTTTCGGGGCAAGGATGCGATCCTGTCCGGCCCGGCGGGCGGCGTGGTCGGCATGGCGGCGACCGGCGCCGCGCTCGGCCACACGAAGCTGATCGGGTTCGACATGGGCGGGACCAGCACCGATGTCGCCCATTATGCGGGCGAATACGAGCTGACCGGCGACAGCACGGTTGCGGGTGTGCGCGTCGCCGCGCCGATGATGCAGATCCACACCGTCGCGGCGGGCGGCGGATCGATCTGCAGCTTCGACGGATCGCGCTTTCGCGTCGGCCCGGAAAGCGCCGGAGCGGACCCGGGCCCCGCCTGCTATCGCAAGTGCGGACCGTTGACGGTCACCGACTGCAATCTCGTTCTCGGCCGGATCGATCCGGCGTTCTTCCCGAACGTCTTCGGCACCGATGGCGACGCAGCGCTGGACCCGGCAGCTGCGCGGGCCCGTCTGGAAGAGATCGCCGCCGCTCTTCCGGAGCCACTCCCGATCGAGGATATCGCCGAGGGCTTTCTCGCCATCGCGGTGGACAGCATGGCCAATGCGATCCGCAAGATCAGCGTGGCGCGCGGCCATGACGTGACGCAATACGCGCTCGCCTGTTTCGGTGGCGCGGGCGGGCAGCACGCCTGCAAGGTGGCGGACGAATTGGGCATCGAAACGGTGCTGGTTCACCCGCTGGCAGGGATGCTCTCCGCCTATGGGATCGGCCTCGCCCCGGTAAAGGCAATCCGCGAGGTCAGTCTGGTGCGGCCACTGGAGGAATCCTACGACGACGACCTTGCGGCTTTGCAGGATGAGGCGCGCGCGGCCCTGCTCGAACAGGGGATCGCCGAACATGCGATAGAGATCGACAGCCGGGCACGCCTGCGGTTTTCCGGAAGCGACAGCATCCTGACCGTCGATTGCGAAGACAAGGGCGCGATGGATGCGAACTTTCGCCGTCTCCACCGCCAGCGTTTCGGCTATTCCGACGATAAGGCTCCGATCGTGGTCGAGGCGCTGAGCGTCGAGGCGAGCGGCTTTTCCGGCGGGCTCGACGCGGCAGAGGTGGAGCCGGTGGCGGCGGGCGGGACGCCTTCGGGCGAATGGACCACGCTGGAACGAGCCGCGATGGGCGAGGATGAGGGCGTGGACGGCCCGGCCCTGATCATCGATCCCGGCTCCACCACCGTGATCGAGCCCGGCTGGCAGGCGCGCCTGCAGTCGGAAGGCAGCCTCGTGCTCACGCGAACCGAACCGCTTGAGCGCGCGCAGGCCGCGGGCGTTTCGGCTGCGACCCAGGTCGATCCGGTCCGGCTCGAAATCTACAACAATCTCTTCATGGCTATCGCCGAGGAGATGGGCGTGGTGCTTCAGAGCACGGCGAGTTCGGTCAATATCAAGGAACGGCTCGATTTCTCCTGCGCGCTGTTCGATGCCGAAGGCGCGCTGATCGCCAATGCGCCGCATATTCCGGTGCATTTGGGCAGCATGGGCGATTCGATTGCGCGAGTGATCGAGACGCGTGGGAGCGCAAAGGACGGGCGGGGCTTCCGGCGCGGCGATGCCTATATGCTCAACGATCCCTATCGCGGTGGCACACACCTGCCCGACATCACCGTGATCGTGCCCGTCTTCTACGACGAGGATTCGCAAGAGCCCGACGCCTTCGTCGCCGCGCGGGGCCATCATGCCGATATCGGCGGGATCGCGCCGGGATCGATGCCGCCCGAAAGCCGCACGATCGTGGAAGAAGGCGTGATGATCGACGATTTCCAGCTCGTCGACGAAGGAGCTTTCCGCGAAGATGCGGTCCGATCTCTGCTGGCGAGCGCGGAATATCCGGCGCGCAATCCCGATCGCAATCTGTCCGATCTGCGCGCCCAGCTCGCCGCCTGCACGCGCGGGGCCGAATTGCTGCACGGCGCCGCGCGCGATTCGGGTGGCGAGACGGTTGCGGCCTATATGGGCCACGTGCTGGCGAATGCGGAGGAGAGCGTAAGGCGGTTGCTCGATCGCCTCGAAGACGGGCAGTTCGCCTATCCCATGGACAATGGCGCTGTGGTGAAGGTGGCGATCCGTATCGACCACCAGGCGCGCGCCGCCACAATCGACTTTACAGGCACCAGCGATCAGCGCCCGGACAATTTCAACGCGCCGCGCTCGATCACCCGCGCCGCCGCGCTTTATGTCCTGCGCACGTTGATCGACGATGCGATCCCGATGAACGATGGCTGCCTGCGCCCGGTCGATCTGATCGTGCCCGAAGGATCGATGCTGAATCCGCGCCCCGGCGCCGCCGTGGTCGCGGGCAATGTCGAGACCAGCCAGACCGTCACCGATGCTCTGTTCGCGGCGACTGGCCGGCTCGCGCCGAGCCAGGGGACGATGAACAATTTCACCTTCGGGAACGAGAGCGACCAGTATTACGAGACGATCTGCGGCGGATCGGGCGCGGGGCCCGATCATGACGGCACCAGCGCGGTCCAGACCCACATGACCAATTCGCGCCTGACCGATCCGGAAATTCTCGAAACACGCCTTCCTGTGCGGCTCGATCGCTTCGCCATCAGGCGCGGTTCGGGCGGGAAGGGCGCGCATACCGGCGGCGACGGCGTGGAGCGGCGCGTGACCTTCCTCGAACCGGTGCGCGCCAATATTCTCGCCAATCGCCGCAAACATCCGCCGCAGGGGATCGCCGGCGGTAGAGATGCCGAACCGGGACGCAACTGGGTCGAGCGTGCGGACGGCACCCGCGAAGATCTGGGCGCGACCGGATCGGCCGAAATGCGGCCCGGCGACGCCTTCGTGATCCTGACCCCCGGCGGCGGCGGATACGGCGATCCTCCCCGAAACGGGGAGGGGGACCATCCAAAGGATGGTGGAGGGGCACGTTTCCGATGAGCGTCTTCCAGCGCGCAGGCAGGCCACGGTGCCCCTCCACCCCGACCCTGCGGGTCGCGGTTCCCCTCCCCATGCTGGGGAGGATCGCGTGAATTACTGGCCGCTGCTCGGCATCGCGCTGGTCGTCATCGGATTCGCGCTGCGGTTCAATCCGCTCCTCGTGGTGGTCGGCGCGGCGGTCGCGACCGGGCTGCTGGCCGGGCTCGACATCGTCGCGGTTGTCGAAGCGCTGGGCCGTGCCTTCAACGACAATCGCTATATCTCGGTGACTTGGATCATCCTGCCGGTGATCGGCCTGCTCGAACGCTATGGTTTGCAGCAGCGCGCAAGGAGCCTGATCGAAAGCGTGCGCGGCGCGACGATGGGCAAGCTGCTGGTCCTCTATCTCGGCTTTCGCCAGATCACGGCGGCGCTGGGAATGAAGGATATCGGCGGCCACCCTCAGGCGGTCCGCCCTCTGGTCGCACCGATGGCGGAGGCGGCTGCCACCAAATCGCACGGGGCCCTGCCCGAAGCGGAGCGGCAGAAAGTGCTCGCCATGTCGGCGGCGACCGACAATGTCGGGCTTTTCTTCGGTGAGGACATCTTCTTCGCGATCGCATCGATCCTGCTGATCCAGGGCGTGTTCGAAGCGGCGGGCTATCCGCTGACGCCGCTGCAACTCTCGGTCTGGGCGATCCCGACCGCGATCTGCGCTTTCCTGATCCACGGCGGACGCATCCTGGCGATGGACCGGCGCATGGGCAGGCTCACGCCTCTTGCGAGCGGGGAGGACCAGCCATGATCACTTATGAATGGCTCTACATCCTCGCGGGCGCATTCTTCGCTATCTGGGCGCTGCTGTCCTTGCGCGACCGGTGTTGGGGCAATGGTGCCTTTTGGGGTCTGCTCGCGGCGAGCTTCCTCTTCGGCAGCCATATCGGCGATTTCGCGAATGGGGTGCTGGTGCTGGCGATGGTGGCTATCGCGGGGCTGGGCCTGCTGAAGCGCAGCGATCCGCCGACCACCACGCCGGAAGAGCGGCTCAATTTTTCCGAACTGTTCGGCAATCGCCTGTTCCTGCCCGCGCTCGTCGTTCCAGTAACGGCAGTGGTGGGCACGCTGCTGTACAATTATACGCCTCTGGGCGAGACCGGCCTGTTCGAAGCGCGGCGCGAGACATTGATCCTGTTCGGCGTCGGCGTCCTCGTCGCTCTGGTCGCCGCCATGGTCTGGCTGCGCCCGCCGGTACTGGCGCCGGCGGAAGAAGGGCGGCGACTGCTCGATTCGATCGGCTGGGCGGCGATCCTGCCACAGATGCTGGCGGCCCTCGGCGCCGTGTTCGCGCTGGCGGGCGTGGGCGATGTGATCGGGGCGCTGGCGGGCGAGGTAATTCCTGAGAACAGCGTGTTCGTGACGGTCCTTGTCTTCTGCCTCGGCATGGCGCTGTTCACGATGATCATGGGCAATGCCTTTGCCGCCTTCCCGGTGATGGCGGCGGCGATCGGGATACCGCTTCTGGTCGAAGGATATGGCGGCAATCCGGCGGTGATCGGCGCCGTGGGAATGCTGGCGGGATTTTGCGGCACGCTGCTCACCCCGATGGCGGCAAATTTCAACATCGTGCCCGCCGCCCTGCTGGAACTGGACGATCAGAACGGCGTGATCCGTCAGCAGGTGTGGACGGCGATCCCACTTTGGGTGTGCAACGTGGCGATCATCTATGTCGCGGGGTTCTGGTTGTGGAGCTGACCGAAACTATTGCGCGCAGTTACGCGCGGATCGCGCTGGGCCATGTGGCGCGGCCTTACCCTTTCAAGGACGATCACGTCTTCGCCTCGGACGCGGATGTCCGGCCGCCGCGCGTGGCCCATCCGGTGTTCTTCGGCAGTTACGACTGGCACAGCTGCGTGCATGGCTGGTGGACGCTGCTGACGCTGCGGCGACTGTTTCGCGCCATGCCCGAAGCGGACGAGATTGCTGCGCTGGCGGATGAAACCTTCACGCCCGACAAGCTGGCGGTCGAACTGGCCTATCTCGACCGTCCCGAAGCGCGCGGGTTCGAGCGGCCCTATGGTTGGGGCTGGCTGCTGGCCCTGCACGCCGAGGCCGCGCGGCATGAAGATCGCGAATGGGGTGAGAGGCTGGAGCCGCTTGCGCGCGCCTTCGCGGAACGGTTCGCGGCCTATCTGCCGCTGCTGACCTATCCGATCACGGTCGGCACGCATTTCAACACCAGCTTCGCTCTGGTGCTGGCGCGCGATTGGGCGAGGGATCGCGATGCCACGCTCGTCGCGATCATCGACGATTGGGCCGAGACCGCCTTTGCGGATCGCAGCGATTATCGCGGTTGGGAGCCGGGCGGAGACGAATTCCTGTCGCCCGTCCTCACCGCTGCGCTGCTGATGAGCCGTGTCTGGCCGCGCGATCGGTTCGCGCCCTGGTTCGAGGCTTTGGTGATCGACAATGGCTGGCTGGAGCGCGAATGCGAGCCCGCCTTCGTGTCCGACCGCAGCGACGGCAAGATCGCCCATCTCGACGGCCTCAATCTCAGCCGTGCCTGGGCCTTGCGCGAAATCGCCTCTGCCATCGCGCCGCACTCCGCCGAGGCGGACGTGCGCGCGCTGGCCGATCGCCACTTCGCCGCAGCCGAAGCCAGCGTCTCGGGCGATTATATGGGCGAACACTGGCTGGCGAGCTTCGCGTTGCTGGCGCTGCTCGCCCTCCGCTAGTCGACGAAGTCGCTCACCCGCTCCACGATGATCGCCGGAGCCATGCCGCCCGCCGCGCACATCGTGACGAGGCCGTAGCGTTTGTCCTGCCGCTCCAGCTCGTCGACGATCGTGCCGATCAGGATCGACCCGGTCGCGCCGATCGGATGGCCCAAGGCGATCGAGCCGCCATTCACATTGACCTTGTCCCAGTCGAGCCCGAGATCGCGCACGAATTTCGCCGCGACCACCGCAAAGGCCTCGTTGATTTCGAACAGGTCGATATCGTCTACGCTCAGCCCGGCCTTCTCCAGCACCTTCTTCGCCGCCGGGACGGGGGCGTTCAGCATCAGCGTGGGATCGTCGCCCATATTGGCCGTCGCCACGATCCGCGCGCGCGGCTTCAGCCCGTGCTTTTCGGCATAGGCCCGGCTCGTCACCAGCACCGCCGCCGCACCGTCGACCACGCCCGACGAGTTGCCCGCATGGTGGAAATGCTCGATCTCGAGATCGGGGTATTTCGCATTCACCAGTCCGCGAAACGTAGTGCCCTGTTTGTCGAGCGGCACATCGGCGATCTTGGTGAAGGCGGGCTCCAATTCGGCAAGCCCTTCGCGCGTGGTCTGGGGGCGCGGAAACTCCTCGCGGTCGAGCACGATTGCGCCATCATCGTCCTTTACCGGCACCAGCGACTTCTCGAACCGGCCTTCCTCGATAGCCTTGGCGGCGCGTTGCTGGCTGCGGTAGCCGACCTCGTCCAGCTCTTCCCTTGTGAAGCCCTCCTTGCTGGCGATCGCATCGCCGCACACGCCCTGATGGCTCTGCGGGTGGGTCGCCTGCAGCCGCTCGTTATAGCTTCCCATCATCGGCGGCCTGAGGCCCGCCGCCATCTTGTCCTTCGCCATCTGTGCAGTCAGGCTCATCATCTCGGTTCCGCCCGCGACGACGCAATCTTCCATCCCGCTCATCACCTGCGCCGCGGCCAGCGCCACGCTGGTGATCCCGCCGCCGCAGAACCGGTCGAGCGTGGTACCGCTGGAGGTTACGTCATAGCCTGCATCGAGCGCGGCCATCCGCCCCAGATCGCCCGCCTGCATCCCGTCCTGCGTGCTGACCGACCAGATCACGTCGTCCACCGTCGCCGTGTCGAGATCGTTGCGCTCGGCAATCGCCTTCAGAACCGTTGCGGCGAGATGCTGCGGGTGCATCGCGGCGAGCGCGCCTTTCCCCTGCTTTCCGATCCCGCGCGGGGTGCGGACGGCGTCGATGATGTAAGCTTCGGCCATGGTCGGGTCCTCTCTCGGTTCGTTCCTTACGCCGATTGGCGGTTGACGTTTGCGTAAGCCTCAAGCAGCACTGCGGCAAGACAAGTTTCGAAATGCAATGGAGACAGGCATGACCCAAGAGGTTCTCACCGAGGTCGAGGATGGCGTCCTGATCGTCACGATCAACCGCACGGAAGCCAAGAACGCGATGAACAAGGCGGCGGCGGAAGGGATCGCCGCGGCCATGGATCGGCTTGATGCGGAGGACGATCTGCGCGTGGCGATCCTGACCGGGGCGGGGGGCACCTTCTGTTCGGGGATGGATCTGAAGGGCTTCCTGCGCGGCGAAAGCCCTAGCATCGAGGGGCGCGGCTTCGGCGGGGTGGTCCAGGCGCCGCCATCCAAACCGCTGATCGCGGCAGTCGAAGGCTATGCGCTTGCCGGTGGGCTCGAACTGATGATCGCCTGCGATCTCGTGGTGGCGAACGAAGGCGCCAAGTTCGGCATTCCCGAAGCTAAGCGCGGCCTTGTCGCGGCGGCGGGCGGGGTGATGATGCTCCCCGATCAGATCCCCGAACGGATCGCGATGGAGCTGGCGCTGACCGGCGATTTCATCGACGCCGCGCGCGCTTACGAACTCGGTATGATCAACCGCGTGGTCTCCGGCTCCGCCCTTGAAGGCGCGAAGGAACTGGCCCGCAAGATCGCCGAAAACGGCCCGCTGGCGGTGCGCGTGTCGAAACAGATCCTCAAGGAATCGCGCGGCTGGTCGATGGACGAACGCTACGACAAGCAGGCGCAGCTGATCGGCCCGGTCTTCGTCAGCGAGGACGCCCGCGAAGGCGCGGCCGCCTTCGCAGAGAAGCGCAAGCCGAACTGGAAGGGGAAATAAGCATGGCCGTCATCGACGTACCCGAGCCCGAATATATGCAGGACGAGGAGATCGCGATCTTCTCCGACGCGGTCGGCAAGTTCTACGAGAAGCACGCGCCCGAAAAACGCGTGCTGAAATGGCGCGAGGACGGCCAGGTCGAACGCGAATTCTGGAACGAGGCGGGCGAAGCGGGCCTCCTCGGCGCGTCCGTGCCTGAGGAATATGGCGGCCATGGCGGCGATTTCCGGCACGAGATGGTGGTGATCGACCAGCAGGGCAAACACGGCGTCGAAGGCTTTTCCGCCAGCCTGCACAACACCGTGATCCTGCCCTATCTGGTCCGCCACGGGACCGAGGAGCAAAAGAAGAAATATCTGCCCAAGCTGGTGTCGGGCGAGCTGGTCAGTGCGATCGCCATGACGGAGCCGGGCGTCGGTTCCGACCTTCAGAGTATCACCACGACCGCGCTGAAGGACGGGAACGGCTACCGCATCAACGGGGCCAAAACCTATATCTCGAACGGCCAGATCGCCGATTTCATCATCATCGTCGCGAAGACCGACCCGAAGGAGCGGGCCAAGGGCATCTCGCTGATGCTGCTGGAGACCGAGGGCGCGGAAGGATTCCAGCGCGGCAAGAAGCTCGACAAGGTCGGCCTGGATGCGCAGGACACCAGCGAATTGTTCTTCGACGACGTCTTCGTCCCGGCGGAAAACGTGCTCGGCGGGGAAGAGGGCAAGGGGTTCTACCAGCTGATGGGCGAATTGCCGCAGGAACGCCTCATCATCGCGATGGGCGGGATGACGGTGATCGAACGCGCGCTTGAGGAAACGGTCAAGTTCACCAAGGAGCGCAAGGCGTTCGGCCAGACGATCTGGGATTTCCAGAACACCCAGTTCGTACTCGCTGACTTGAAGGCGAAGGGCACGGCTGCGAAGATCTTCGTCAACGACTGCATCGCCAAGCACCTGAAGGGCGAGCTGGACGTGCCGACCGCCTGCATGGCGAAATACTGGGTGACCGAATTGCAGGGCGAGGTGGTCGACAAGTGCCTGCAGCTGCATGGCGGGGCGGGCTACATCAACGATTACCCGATCGCGCGCATGTTCCGCGACAGCCGCATCAGCCGCATCTTCGGCGGATCGAACGAGATCATGAAAATGGTGATCGCGCGTTCGATGTGATCTTCAAGCGTAACGGGAAGGGGGACTACGCTTTGCGAGCAGTCTCCCTCTCCAGTTTCAGGTGGACTAGGCCTCGACCACCTTCTGTTCGATCGCGCCGAAGATCGAATGGCCCTGGCGGTCCTTCATCTCGACGCGGACCGTGTCGCCTGCCCGCATGAAGCGGGTCTTGGCCTCGCCGTCGTAGATCGTTTCGATCATGCGGATTTCGGCGATGCAGCTATAGCCGCGCCCACCTTCGCTGACCGGCTTGCCCGGGCCGCCATCTTCGCCCTTGTTCGAGACCGTGCCCGATCCGATGATCGCGCCCGCGCCCAGATCGCGCGTCTTGGCGGCGTGGGCGACCAGTTCGGCGAGGCTGAAGGTCGCATCCTCGCCCGCTTCGGCGCGGCCGAAGGGTTCGCCATTGTAATCGACCATCAACGGCAGATGGATCACGCTGTCCTTCCACGCATCGCCCAATTCGTCCGGCGTCACCGCGACGGGCGAGAAAGCGCTGGAGGGCTTCGATTGGAAGAAGCCGAACCCCTTGCCAAGCTCCGCTGGGATCAGGCCGCGCAGCGACACATCGTTGACCAGCATCAGAAGCTTGATGTGATCCGCCGCCTTTTCCTTCGATACGCCCATCGGCACATCGTCGGTGATGACGGCGATTTCGCCTTCCATATCGCAGCCCCAGGCGGGATCGCCCAAGGGGATGTCGGCGCGCGGCGGCAGAAACTTGTCCGAACCGCCCTGGTACATCAGCGGGTCGTGATAGAAGCTTTCCGGTACTTCCGCATCCCGCGCTTTCCGCACCAGTTCGACGTGGTTGATGTATGCCGAACCGTCCGCCCACTGATAGGCGCGCGGCAGGGGCGAGTGGGCCTCGCGCTCGTGGAAGCGTTCGCAGGGCACCGCCTCGTGTTCGACATCGGTGTAGAGTGCTTGCAGCTTGGGTGCGATGGCTTCCCAATCGTCGAGCGCGGCCTGCAGGGTCGGCGCGATGTTGTCGGCGGCGCAATAGCGCGTAAGGTCCTTAGAGACGACGACCAGCTTCCCGTCGCGGGTTCCATCGTTGAGCGTGGCGAGTTTCATAAGGGCTGGTCCTTCAGTTTCTTGTGTTTTCGGGATTGTCGGGCTGCGCGCCGGGGTGGGCGCGCTGGAATTCGGTCATGCCGAGGCAGGCGCGCTCGATCCGCGAAATATGCGGCTTGTCGGCGAAGCCGAAATCGAAGCGCCGCGCATTATAGACCTGCGGCAACAGCACGACCTCGAACAGACCGGGCCGGTCGAACAGGAAATCCTTCGTGCCGAGTTGGGCCAACCGCTCCTCCAGGGGATCGAGCGTGCGAGCGAGGAAATGGCGGTAGAAGGTGTCGACCTCGTCCTGCGAATGGCCGAGCGGATCCTTCAGATATTTCAGCACCGGAAGGTTCAGCGGCGCATGAAGCTCTGTCGCTACGGCATAGGTCAATTCGCGTGCGGTGAAGCGATCCTCGATATTCTCGGGCAACAGGCGCGGCGTATCGGGATAGGCTTCGTCCAGCCATTCGAGCTGGGCCATCGATTGTGCCCGGTCTCGGCCCTTCGCTTCCAGCATCGGGACCGAGCCGAAGGGATTGCGATCCCTGAACGCGTCGCCCTTCTGTTCGCTTTCGAGCAGATTGACGGGCACGTAGTCGTAAGCGAGCCCTTTCAGTTCGAGCGCGATGCGCAGGCGATAGGAGGTGGAGCTGCGATAATAGCCGTAAAGGCGAATGTCCTGGGTCATCACTTGTCCCAATGCTTGGCGCGCGCGCGCCGGAGGTCCAACGCGCGCGGAATTGGAAATCAGAACGCCGGAATTCCCGTGATCGCCCGGCCCAGGATCAGGGCGTGGACATCGTGCGTGCCTTCGTAGGTGTTGACCGTTTCGAGGTTCACCATGTGGCGGATCACCTGATATTCCTCGGAAATCCCGTTGCCGCCATGCATGTCGCGGGCCTTGCGCGCGATATCGAGGGCCTTGCCGACATTGTTGCGCTTGACGATCGAGATCATCTCGGGTGCGAATTTGCCTTCGTCCATCAGGCGCCCGACGCGCAGGCTGGCCTGCAGGCCAAGGCCGATATCGGTCAGCATGTCGGCGAGCTTCAACTGATAGAGCTGCTTGGACGCCAGCGGCACGTCGAACTGGTGGCGGTCCAGCCCGTATTGCCGCGCCGCGTGCATACAGAATTCCGCCGCACCCATCGCACCCCAGCTGATGCCGTAGCGTGCGCGGTTGAGACAGCCGAACGGCCCCTTCAATCCTTCCACATTGGGAAGCAGCGCATCGGTGCCCACGCGCACCTCGTCCATCACGATCATGCCGGTGGTGCTGGCGCGCAGGCTCATCTTGCCCTCGATCTTGGGGGCGGAGAGGCCTTCCATCCCTTTCTCCAGAACGAAGCCGCGGATCTTGCCGCCATGCGCCTCGCTCTTGGCCCAGACCACGAAGACGTCGGCGAACGGGGAGTTGGAGATCCAGGTCTTGGACCCCGAAATGACGTATCCGTCGCCGTCCTGCTTCGCGACCGTCTTCATCGAGCCCGGATCGCTGCCCGCATCGGGTTCGGTCAGGCCGAAACAGCCGATCAGTTCGCCGCTGGCGAGGCCGGGCAGGTACTTGCGGTGCTGCTCGTCCGATCCGTAGGCGTGGATCGGATACATCACGAGGCTCGACTGGACGCTCGCCATCGAACGATAGCCGCTATCGACCCGCTCGATCTCCCGCGCGATCAGCCCGTAAGCGACATAGCCAGCGCCCGCGCCGCCGAATTCCTCGGGGATGGTCGCACCCAGCAGGCCGGCCTGGCCCATCAGGGGGAATAGCTCCGGCGCGTCCTTTTCCGCGCTGAAGGCTTCGCGAACGCGCGGCTGCAATTCGCCTTGCGCGAAGGCGTGCGCCGCGTCGCGGATCATGCGTTCGTCTTCGCTCAACTGGTCGTCGAGCGCGAAGGGATCGTCCCATGCGAAGGGCACCATACCGGCCATACTATCTCCTCAAGTCTCGCCAGAACCGATGGCAGGCTTGCGGGGGCGCATCAAGGGCATGCGGGCGCTGGCGAGGGCGCCCCGGCAGAAATACCCGATCAGCGTAGAGCGTTCTGGACCGAATCGATGATCGCGGCAGGCGGGCAGGGCTTTGCCAGCGCGTGCGATCGCGGAAACCGTTCCGCGACCTCGTCCGGCGTGTAATTGCCCGAATGGAAGATGACGGGAATATCTTCGGCCATCATCTGTTCGGCGAGGGGGAAGACGTTGCCATCACCCAATTGCACGTCGAGGATCGCGAGGTCCGGCTTCTGCTTCTGATAGGCGAGCATGGCGGAGGAGATGTCGGTGTAAGGCCCTTCGACAGTGTAGCCGGCTTCTTCCACCGTCGCGCACAAATCCCAAGCGACGATGGTCTCGTCCTCAGCGACAAGAATGACTGGTTGGCCCATATTCCTTCTCTCCTCTGCGACCCCCAGACACATTCGGCTTTCCGCCGATTCGCAAGGCTAGGGGTATGGGGGAGGAGGTCAAGCGATAAGCCGAATCAGTCGAGCCGTCCGAACTTGCTTTCATAGGCCGCCTTGTCCCCGCCCGCGAGCAGGGCCGCCTGGGTCTTCCAATCGTCACGCCGTATGCGGCCCTGGAAGCGGCCGAGCTGAGCATCGACGCGGTCGATCTCTGCCTCGTCCCAGCTGGCGATCTCGGCAAAGGAGGTGATGCCGAGCTCGCGCAGGGCGTTGGCGAGCTTGGGGCCGACCCCCTTGATCCGCGTCAGATCGTCGGCGCCATCGGCCTTGGGGGCGTCCGGTGAAGGGCGCGCGACCTCTTCGGTCGGCGCAGGCGCTGGGGCGGGCGTCGGGGCTTCCGCGCTTTCGTCCGCGTGCTCCGTCTGCGCTTCGACCGCGCTGGCGGCGACGACCTCCCCGGCACCCGCGAGCCCCATCGGGGTGGCGGGCGGAACGACCGGGGCCGCCTCTTTCGGTACGCCTGCGCTGGCGGACGGTGCGGAATCGATCAGCGCCTGATTGCGCGCGGCGGGCGCGGCGCCTTCGTCGAGGACGTCGCTCCGCTCCCCCGTCACCTTGGTGCGCCGGTTCGCGTTGAACAGGAACCATGCGATCGCGAGCCCGATCAGGAAAGCGACCAGCAGCAGCGGCCAGTTCGCTTCAATCATTTCCATCATCATGCGTCTCCGTCGCTGTCGTCATCGTAAGGGTCGGGCCCGTCGGGGGCCGAGCGGTTCCACAAGGCCCAGCCCGTCGCCGCGCCGAGGCCATAGGCGCTCAGCATCATGACCGTGATCTCGAACCAGATGGGCATCAGCGCGCTCCGGGCGTGTCGACGGGAGTGGGGACGAGCGGTTCGGTCGCGATGACCGAGAATTCGATGCGGCGATTGGCCGGATCGCCCGGCGCCAATCCCTCGACCGGCTCCTGCGATCCGATCCCGCGTGCCCGCAATCCGTCGCGCGGAATGCCGCGCTCGACCAGTCCTTCGCGCACCGTGCGCGCACGCTCCTGGCTGAGCTCGAGATTGCCCGGTTCGGGGCCGGTATTGTCGGTATGCCCGGTAATCGCGATGATCGATCCGAGACAGGGGCGCAGCGCGTCGGCGACCTCGTCGAGCAGCACGCGGCTGGCGGGGTCGAGCGCGGCGGAGCCTTCCTCGAACCGGATCGAGCGCGAGCGCAAGAGACCCTCGACATCTTCCTGGCAGTGGAGCGGAGTATATTGCGTGGCGCTGGCCTGCGCGGTGGCGGACCCGTCTTCCCATGACACGCCGCCCACGCCCGGCACCGCCGCGACTGCCTGCGCCACGCGGGCGCGGGTCGCTTCGGGAAGGGAGCCGCCGTTCTGTAATAGAGGATGGCGCATGGCCGATCCTAAAGGATTGATCAGGCGCGCCGTGACCGGGCTACCATCCGCGGAAGCGATCGCGGCTTCGATCTCGCCCGTCTTGGCCGCGAGGAATTGATCGCCGTATCGCTGGCCGCCGACATAGCCGATCGCAATGACGATCGCGGCACCGGCACCGAACAGGAGGATGGGGCGAGGGGACATGCGCGCCACCTTAGCGAGCGCTGGCGCCGAGCAAAAGGGGGCTGACCCGCCAAATCGGGCAAGCGAGCAGAGGGTTGCAGGCGATCAATCGGCGTCCGGCGCGCCATTGCGGCGGAACAGGACGCGATCTTCCGGGCCGAAGCCCTTGCGCCAGATCACCCAGCCATAGGCGAGCAGGATGGCAGGAATGCCGAAGATAAGCTCGGCCCATTCGGGAAGGCGCGTGACGCCATAGCCGACCACAATCGCGGGCGCCGCCGCCCAAACGACAGCCCAGCGCCAATTGTTGACCGGGTGGCCGAGAATGCGGCCCAGCAGCATCGCCTTGACCAGACTGGCGAGGCCCAGAGCGATCATCAAGGCGATGGCGGCGGCGGCGGCCTTGAACGGTTCGGGATAACCCATGGTGTCGACCAACAGGATCAGGCCCACGGTCAGCACGGCCTGGAAGGCGATGGTGGCGATCGAAATCCACAGATTGCGGACACGCGCGACGTAGATCAGCGCCGCTTCGGACACGACCGCGGTCGCCGCCACCACCTCTGCGGCAAGGAGAAAGGCGAGCGCCCCGGTCCCGCCGACGAAATTCGGTCCGACCAGGCCCATGACCGCCTCGCCCGGCACGCCCAGCGCCAGAGCGATCCCCGCCTGCATCGCAGTGATCCAGAACCCCACTTGGCAGACCTGCTGCGCGATCTTGGCGTAGTTCTTGGTCTTGAGATTTTTGGTGATGACCGGGCCGAGGATGGGCTCGAAACTGGTCTTCAGCTTCTGCGGCAGGCTCGCGACCTGCTGCGCCACGTAATAGACCCCGACGGCGGCGGGCGCGGCGAACAGGCCGAGGATGAAGATATCGACACGCCGCGTGCCCCATTCGATCGCATCTGCCGTCGCCAGCGGCAGTGCACGCACCGTCATCCGGCTCATCGCGCGCGGGCGCGGACGCCATGCCTTCGGTAGGCCGTAACTCCTGAGGAACGACCACAGGCCGACCGCCAGGCCCGCATAGATCGACACGAGATAAGCGAGATTGAGCCCGGATTTCTGAAGAGCGGGAACGAAGTAGAACACCCCCGCCATGATCGATATCGCCCAGGGTTCGACCACGGCACGCGCCCTCACCGTCGTCGCGATGTCGTATTTGTAGGCTTGCGCGGCAAGGACGATCTCGGTCAGCGCATAGCCGGGGATCGCGAGCACGATCAGCAGGTCGAGCCAGCTATACTCGCCCGACGGAAACAGGGGCGCGGGGACGAACCAGAAGAACAGTGCGGCAAGGCAAGAAAACAGCGTCGCCAGCAGAATGCCGTCGAAGACGACATTGGTGGGGTGAGTCTTGCCCTCGCCTTCGGCCAGGCGTTGGGCGAGGCCGCGCTTCTCGCCCAGCGAACACAGCAGCGCGACCAGTTCGACGACGACGAGGGCCGAGGCGAAGCGCCCCAGCTCGGCCGCGCCGTAGAGACGCCCGGCGATGAACAGGAAGGGGATGCGCGCGGCGAGGCGCAGCAGGAAACCGAAGAAATTGGTGCGCCCGCCCTTTGCCAGCGCGGCGATATCGCCATCGGGGCCATCGGGCGTGCCGGATGGCGGCAGGCCAGCGGCTGCGGGCGAGCCGGGCGGTATCCGGGGCGGCAGGCTCACGCTCAGGCGCCGCGTTCCGCGCGTAGCGGCCGGGCGAGCAGGTCGGAGACCACGCCGCGCGCCTCTGCGCCCTCCAGCAGGCGCTCCACCGCGTCGACGATCGGCATGGCGATATCCATCTCGCGCGCCATGCGGGCGAGCACTGGTGCGGTGTGCGCGCCTTCGGCCACCGTCCGGCGATCCGCCATCAGATCGGCGGCGCTGCGCCCTTCGCCCAGCGCCTTGCCGAGCGAGAAATTGCGGCTGGAGGTGGACGAGCAGGTGAGGACCAGATCGCCCAATCCGCACAGGCCCGCCAATGTTTCCGCCCGCGCGCCCAGTGCCTCGCCGAACCGCAGCATTTCGGCGTAGCCGCGCGCGATCAGGGCGGCGCGGGCGTTCTGGCCGAGGTCCAGCCCGTCGACGACGCCGCAGGCGATGGCGAGCACGTTCTTGACCGCCCCTCCGATCTCGGCACCCGCAACATCGTCGGAATAATAGGGGCGGAAGGCGGGCCGTGCGATGGCGGGCGCGAGCCGCTCCCATTGGTCTTCCCCTCCATCGCAAGCCAGCGTGACCGCCGTAGGCAGGCCGTCCACCACCTCGTGCGCGAAGGTCGGCCCGGACAGGACGGCGATGGCTGCGCCGGGTGCCACGTCGCGCGCGACGTGGTTCATCAGTTTCCCGCTGCTTGCCTCGATCCCCTTGGAGCAGAGCACCAGATCGCCGGGATGATCCGGCATGGCGCCGAGCACGCTGCCCATGTGCTGCGCGGGAGTGACGACGAGCGCGATATCGAGCGCGGCCATCGCGGCCAAGTCGCTGGTCGCGCGGATCGAGGGGGCGAGCCGAGCCGAGGGGAGATAGAGCGAATTGGTCCGCGCGGTATTGATCTCCTCGACCAATGCCTCCTCGCGTGCCCACAACAGGACCTCGCGCCCGTCGCTCGCCAGCATCTGGGCGAGCGCCGTGCCCCAGGCGCCCGCGCCGAGGACGCCGATCTTCGCTGGCGCATTCATGCCTTCACTCCCGCCCCGCGCGCCGGTTCGGCCGCCGGGTCGAGCGGCCAGCGCGGGCGCGCGGCAATGTCGAGCGGATCGGGCCGGAATCCGTCCAGCGCCAGCCGTTCGCAGCCAGCCCAGGCGATCATCGCCGCATTGTCGGTGCACAATTTCGGCGGCGGAGCGACGAAGCGCATCGCGCGCTCCGCAGCAAAACGTTCGAGGCCGGCGCGGATCGCCTGATTGGCCGCGACGCCGCCCGCCACGACCAGCGCCGGAACTGTGTCGATACGTTCGCAGCTGAACGTCAGCCGGTCGAGCACGCAATCGAGCGCCGCCTGTTGGAAGCTCGCCGCAATATCGGCGTCGGCGTATGTGCCCGCTTCCTTGGCACGCAGCACCGCGCTCTTGAGCCCTGCGAAGGAGAAATGCGGTTCCTTCGATCCCAGCAGGGGACGGGGCAGGGGCACCTTCGTGGCATCGCCCTCCTTCGCCAGCCGCTCTACCGCCGGGCCGCCGGGATAGCCGAGGCCCAGCACCTTGGCGCTCTTGTCGAAAGCCTCGCCCAGCGCATCGTCGATCGTCGTGGCGAGCCGGGTGTAGCGTCCGACACCTTCCACCAGCAGGATCTGGCAATGCCCGCCCGAAGCGAGCAGCAGGAGATACGGGAAATCCAGCGTCGGATCGGCAAGGCGCGGCGACAGGGCGTGGCCTTCGAGATGGTTGATCGCGATGAGCGGCGTGTCGCTCGCCATCGCCAGCGCCTTGGCGCTGACCAGCCCGACCATGACGCCGCCGATGAGGCCTGGCCCGGCAGTCGCCGCGATCGCGTCGCAATCGTCCAGCGTCTTGCCCGCATCTTTCAGGACAGCCGCGATCATGGGGGCCAGCCGTTCGGCATGGGCACGTGCCGCGATCTCAGGCACCACGCCGCCATAAGGCGCGTGCTCGGCATCCTGCGACGCGATCCGCTGCGCCAGAATCGTGCGATCGCTCGTCACCAGCGCCGCCGCGGTTTCGTCGCAGCTCGATTCTATCCCGAGTACCAGGCCCATCGCGCTTTCCCTTAGCGACCCACACCGCTAGGGCAAGGCGACGCGATGCCAGCCCCCGTTTCGAAATCCACTCCTCTCGATCGACCGATCCGCCTCGGCACCCGCCGTTCGCCCCTCGCGATGGCGCAGGCGAGCGAGGCGCGGGCGCGCCTGTGCGCGGCGCATGGCTGGGACGAGAGCGCGGTCGATCTGATGCCGGTGATCGCCAGCGGAGACCGGATACAGGACCGGCCGCTAGCCGAGATCGGCGGCAAGGCCCTGTGGACGCGCGAGCTCGATATCTGGCTGGAGGAAGGCTGGATCGACGGGGCGGTCCATTCGATGAAGGATGTCGAGACGCTCCGCCCCGAAGGCTTCGCGATTCCCGCGATCCTGAAGCGAGAGGATCGCGCCGACCGGCTGCTGGGCGCGGAATCGGTGATCGCCCTGCCGCAAGGCGCGACCATCGGCACGAGCGCCCCGCGCCGCGCGGCGCAATTGCTCCATCGCCGACCCGATTGCCGCGTCGTCACCTTTCGCGGCAATGTCGCGACCCGCATGGCTAAGCTGGCTGCGGGCGAGGTCGATGCCACCTTCCTCGCCGCCGCCGGGCTCAATCGATTGGGCGAGGACGCGGTCGGCACGCGGCTTGCGCCCGAAGACTGGTTGCCCGCGCCGGGGCAGGCTGCGATCGGGATCGAATGCCGCGCGGGCGACGAGCGAATGCAGGCGATCTTCGCCGCGATCGATCATGCGCCGAGCCATGACGAGGTGATGGCGGAGCGCGCACTGCTCGAAGGATTGGGTGGATCGTGCCACAGCCCGGTCGCCGCCTTGAGCCGCATCGAGGGCGAGGAATTGGTCCTGCGCGCCGCGATCTACAGTGCCGAGGGTGCGATCCGCATCGAGGACGAGGCGCGGTTCGCGCGAACGGATCGCGAAGCCGCGCGCGCTCTCGCCCTTTCGCTGCTGAAAGACGCGCCGGAACAGGTCCGATCGCTGTTCGACGGGGCCGCGTGAGCCGACCGGCCTTCCTGCTCCGACCCGAACCCGGCTGGAGCGCGAGCGCCGCCGCCGCTCGGTCCATCGGCCTGACATTGGAAGGGGAACCGCTCGCCCAGGTCGAGGCGGTCGCTTGGCAGATCCCCGATCGGCGCTTCGACGGCCTTTTGGTCGGTAGCGCGAACGTGTTTCGGCACGGCGCTCCACTTATCGAGACTTTGTGGGATCTGCCCGTCCATTGCGTCGGCGAGACCACCGCCGACGCGGCGCGCGCGAGCGGCTTCACGGTCGAGACCGTCGGGCATGGTGGCCTCGCCAATGTCGTTGCCTTGCTCGCAGGACGCAGGCTGAATCTTCTGCGCCCCGGCGGCGAAGCGCGGATCGTGCTCGACCCGCCTGCGGGAATCGAGGTGACCGACGCAGTCGTCTATCGGCTACGTCACCTCCCGATCGGCCCGGCGCTCGCGGACAATCTTGGTCGAGGCGGCGTCGTCCTGCTCCATTCCGCCGAACTCGCGCGCCATTTCGGGGCGGAATGCGAGCGGCTAAATCTGTCTCGCGCTCAATTGGATGCAGTGCTGATCGGCCCGCGTCTCGTACCTGCGGCAGGCGATGGCTGGCGCGCCATCCACATCGCCGAACGCCCGGACGATGCCGCTCTGCTGGCCTTGGCGGCACAAGTGTGTAGTAAGGTCGGGTAAAGGCGGGCCGATGCATCTCGGTCAGGGGGCCTTGAAGGGACAACAGCGCGGGATCGCAAACGGACCTGAATGAACGACACCACCAATTCTATTGCGAGCACCAAACGCGCGCGCACCTCCTATCGCCCGGTGCTGATTGCGCTGACGGCATCGTTTCTGCTGGGCGGGGCGGTGATCGGTTACGGGACCTACCGCTATCTCGACGCGCAGGGCGAGGCGGCGAGCGATGGCGAGCGGCGGGATAACGTGCTGCTCTCCGGCGAAGCGCAACCGGCGGACCTCGCAACCGCTTCGCCGACACCGACGCCGCGTGCCAGCGCCACCAACGCCGCGCGCCAAGCCGCCGCGGTGGAGCGGGTGGTGGACCAGCAGGGCGGGATCGACCAGCGCCTCGCCGCCGCCGAACAGCGGCTCGCGCGGCTCGATTTGCAGGCGCAGGCGACTGCGGGCAACACGGCGCGTGCTGAAGGCCTGCTGATCGCCTTCGCCACGCGGCGCGCGATCGAGAAGGGGGCGGAACTAGGCTTCCTCGCCGATCAATTACGCCTGCGGTTCGGCGATGCCATGCCCAATGCGGTGCGCACCATCATCGACAGTTCGCGCGATCCGATCACGCTCGATATGCTGACCGCGCGGCTCGATGGTTTGGCACCCAGTCTCGCGGAGCCCGACAAGCGTTTTAGCTGGGACCTCGTGCGCAGCGAATTGTCGCAGCTTTTCGTCGTGCGGCGCGAAAGCACGCCGTCGCCCCAGCCGCAGCGGCGGCTCGATCGGGCGCGCATGTTCCTCGAAAGCGGGCGCACCGAAGCAGCGATCGCGGAAGTGCGCAACCTGCCCGGCGCGGACAATGCGACGCAGTGGATCGCGCGCGCCGAACGCTATGCGGCGACCCAGCGCGCGCTCGACCTGATCGAGACCGCCGCCGTCCTCGAACCGCGCCGCCTGCGCGACGGGGCGGGCAACCGGATCGAGCAGGCAAGCCCCGTGCAGGGCGCGCCCGAAGTCTGAGCGCGGCCTAAAAAATCAGGCGCGCAGCAAGTCCGGCAGGTCGCCCGTAATCCCGCGCGCTTCGTCCATGAACCAGTCCTTCAAGGGGCCGATGCGCTGGACGCCGCCCATGCCCAGCCTGCGAACCGCCGAGGCGGTTTTGCCCGGCACGCCGAACAGGCGCGTCAACCCGTCGGTCGCCAGCGCCACCATGAAGCTGTCGAGCCCGCGCCAGCGTTCGTAGCGCGCCAAGATCTGCGCATCGCCGAGATCGAGACCCAGACGCAGCGCCTCTTCAAGCACTTCCACCAGAGCGCCGACATCGCGCAGGCCGAGATTGAGGCCCTGGCCCGCGATCGGATGGATACCGTGCGCGGCATCCCCTATCAGTGCGAGCCGCTGGTCGGTGATTGTGGCCGTGTGATGGAAGCCGAGCGGAAAGCTGGAGCGGGGGCCGGCGGCAGTGATCCGGCCCAGAATATTGTGCATCCGCGCTTCGACCTCGGCCAGGAACGCGCGATCGCCCAGTTTCAGCGTGCCTGCCGCATACTTCTCGTCCACCGTCCAGACCAAGGCGCTGCGATGCGATCCGTCCTCTGCGTCGCGCATCGGCAACAGGGCAAAGGGCCCGGCGGGATAAAAGATTTCCCACGCCACGCCGTCATGCGGCTTTTCGTGGGTAAGCCCTGAAACGATCGCGCGGTGATCGTATTGCCATTGGGCGATGGCAATGCCCGCATCCTCCCGCGTGGGCGATCCGCGCCCCTCCGCGCCGACCATTAGTACGGCGCGTAATACCTTGCCATCCGCGAGCGTGACCGAGACGCCATGTTCGCCGCGCTCGCGCGACTTAATCTCCGCTCGTTCGTGCCATGCAATCATGGGTTCGGCCCGGGCGGCTTCGAAGAGAGCGAGACGCAGCTGGCGATTGGCGAACATGCGCCCCAGCGATCCCTCGTGCGGTTCGGGCGTGAAATCGATCCGGCCCGGCTTCATCTGGTCGGTCACCGCGATCGATTCGATCGGGCAGCCGAACGGTTCGAGCGCCTCGCCCAGACCGATATGGCGGAACAGGCGCCAGCTCGCGGTCGAGATAGCGGAGGCGCGCCCGTCGAAGCCCTCCGCGGTCAAATCCGCCGGATCGGCGCGGTCGACCACATGGCTGGTCATCCCCTTCTTCGCCGCCGCCAGCGCCAGCGTCATGCCGACCAGCCCGCCACCGATGATGAGCAGGTCTTTCGTATCGTTCTCGGCCATATCGGGGCTCCCTAGCTCGTTGCGCGGCGGACCTCTCGGCAGTAGAGGCTGCTGCGTGATCGAGGCAAGGATATTGCGGGAATTCCGCGCCGCGCTGGCGCTGCTGCTGATGGCGCTGTCGGTGCTGGCCGCGCCAGGCCTGCGCGCCCAGGAACCGCGCTTCGGCGACGAGAACATGGCGGTGTCGCTCTTCGTTGACGGCGCGCCGCAGGCGGGCGAGGAATGGATGCTCGCTTTGCGCTTCCGGCCCAGCGCGCCCGAATGGCACGGCTATTACGCCAATCCGGGCGATGCGGGGCAGGGCATGGACCTGACACTCGACCTGCCGGACGGCTGGACGATGGGTGAGCCGATTTATCCCGTGCCCAAGCGATTGGTGATCGCGGGGCTGATGAACCATATCTACGAAGGCGATTATACTGTGCTGGTGCAGGTACGGGTAGGGGCGGATGCCGACGCGCTGGCGCGCGCTCCGCTGACCGGGTTCGTCAGCTATCTCGCCTGCACGGATCGGATTTGCGTGCCGCAGGATGCGCGGCTCGAGGCCAGGCAAGGCGGCGATTTCGCACGGTGGCGGGCAGAGGTCGCGCCTCTCCTCGATCGCGAAGGCGGGTTCGAGCTCGTCGGCGAAACCCTGCGGATCGCGATCCCGCTTCCCGCCGACCTCGCTCTCGGCGATCCGCATGTTTTCGTGCGGGAGGACGATCTGGGCGGCGGAGCGCGCGTCGATTACGCGGCTTCGCAGCGCTTTCTGCGCAAAGGCAACCTGCTGGTTGCGGAAATTCCGTTGGCTGGGGCCGGACCAGGCGAAGGAGGGATTGCCAATCTCTCCGGCATTATCGGGTTCGGCGACGGCCAGGGCCTGCGGTTCGAGGCCACACCGCAGGCGATCCCGCTCGACGGCGCGCGGCCTCTTACCTCCGACGCTGCGGCCCTGCCGTCGCTCTGGCTGTTGCTGTTGGCATCTTTCGCAGGTGGGCTCATCCTCAACATCATGCCCTGCGTGTTCCCGATCCTGAGCCTCAAGGCGCTCGCCCTCGCCAGAGCGGGTGGTGACGAGACGGCGGCACGGCGCGATGCGCTGGCTTATACGGCAGGTGTGGTGCTCGCCTGTGCGGGATTGGGCGCACTGGTCATGGTCCTGCGCGCAGGAGGCCAGCAGGTCGGCTGGGCATTCCAGTTGCAGGAACCGGGCGTAGTGCTGGCCCTGTTCGCGCTGACCGCAGCAATCACGGCCAATTTCAGCGGGCTGTTCGAACTCCCCGGTTTCGCGATTTCCGGCCGGGGTTCGAGCACCGGCGGCTCCTTCGCCACCGGCCTGCTCGCGGCCTTCGTCGCGACGCCGTGCACCGGGCCGTTCATGGCGTTGGCGCTGGGTGCGGCGCTCGTGCTCGCGCCCATGGAAGGGATGGCGATCTTCGCCGCGCTGGGATTCGGCCTTGCCTTGCCGTTCCTTGTCATCGGGTTCGTGCCTGCGATCAGGCGGCGCCTGCCGCGCCCCGGACCGTGGCTGGAACGGTTCCGCAGATGGATGGCGCTTCCGATGGGCCTGACCGTGGCGGCGCTCGCATGGCTGGTCTGGCGGCTCGGCGGATGGTCGTTCCTCGCGCTCGCAGTGCTGGTCGCGGGTCTGGTCGTGGTGGGGGCCATCGTCCTCCTAGGGCGCAGGAGCAGGCTCGGCTGGGCCGCGCTGGTTGCCGCTCTGGTGCTTGGGTGGTGGAGCGCGGCGCAACCGATTGCGCGCGAAGCGTCAGCTACCGAAAGCCTGCTCGATCCCGAACCCTTCTCGCAAGCAGCATTGGCGGAAGCGCGCGCTTCGGGCCGCCCGGTCTTCGTCTGGTTCACCGCCGATTGGTGCGTGACCTGCAAGGTCAATGAAAGCGTCGCGATAGAACGCGAGGCGACGCGCGCGGCCTTCGACGAGGCTGGTGTCGTAAGCCTGCGCGGCGACTGGACCCGGCGTGACGAGGCGATCGCCAGCTTCCTTGCCGATCAGGGCGCGGCGGGGGTTCCGCTCTATCTTTGGTATCCGCCGGGGGGCGAGGCGCGGCAATTGCCGCAGGTGCTCACGCCGGAGACTCTTCCCGATCTCGCGCGCGCTCCTCAGCCCGCTGGCGTTCCCGGCAGCGATCGATGAGTTCGCCCGGCAGCGGGCTGGCATTCAGGATTACCGATCCCGCGCCGGGCACCGTCGCCTCGACCGAGCGTCCGCCGGTCAGCGCATCCAGCCCCGGCTCGTCCGCCGGAACCGCGCCGCGCCATGTCCAGGCATCGCCGGTCTTCACAGCGTTCACAAACAGGCGCGTGACGTGCGAATTGCCGATGAGCGCCAGGATCGCCTGTGCGCGGGGATCGGCGCGGACCAGCCGTTCGTATCCGATGCGCACCTCCTCACCGGAATCGAGGCAGGACAGCGCCATCAGCGGGCGCTGACCGGGCGTGCCGTAGATGATGCGCTCCACCGCGCCCTCGCGCGGTTGGCCCAAGACCCAAGCGGCGCCTTCGGTGTCGGGCGAAAGGATCGGCTCCGAAGGGGCGGCGCGCTCCTCGATCGGGACGCGGGCGACATAATCGTCCGAGGCGGGCGGCTTGCACGCGGCGAGCGCAAGCAGCGGCAGGAAAGGAAGCAAGTGACGCATCGCGCCCGCGCTAGGCTTGATCGTTCTTGTCATGCAAGCCTGCCATTCCGGTGCCGGACCCGTGCGCCCTAGCGCGCGCGGATGAAGGCGCGCAGATCGCGCGACAGCTTCGCCCGGTCCTCGTCCCGCACATACATCATGTGACCCGCGTCGTAATAATGGAACTGGACCCGGTCCTGCGGGATACCCACGCGGTTGAGCGAATATTCGGCCCCGAAGAAGGGCGTGGCGAAATCGTAATAGCCCTGCGCGACGAAGGTCCTGAGGCCCGAATTCTCGCGCATCGCCTGGCTGATATAGGGCGCGACGTTGAGATAGGCGCCGCGACCCTGGCCGAGCGTCCAGTCCCAATTGCGGCCCGGCTCGAACCCGATCGACTGGTATTCGCGGCGCGTCTCGAAGCCCAGCGTCTCGCGCAGCCAGCTGTTGATCGCGGCGGTATAGCCTGCATCGATGCCGTAGAAGCTGGGATCGTTATCGGGCGTCTCGCCCGCCGCATCGTAATCGCGGCCCGTATAGCGAGAATCCAGCCGCCCGATCGTGAGCCCGCGATCGCGCAGCAATTCCTTGTAGAACCGCTGATCGGTAACGCGCAATTCGGCCTGGTCGAGATAGGTCTCGGACAGGCCGGTCAGCCGCGACAGCTCCGCGCGGACGGAGGCGCGCTCGGCGGCGGGCAGGTCCTGCCCTTTCAACAGCGCGGAGGCATAAGGCCCGATGGCGAATTGCCGCGCCTCTTCGACGATCGCTTCGACCGAAGGGGCCTGAACCTTGCCGTGATAATAGGCCGCCGCCGCCATGTTGGGCAGCGTCACGATATAGGCCATCTCGTTCCCCGGCGTCGGCTCGCGCCCGGCGAAATCGAGGATGGTGGAGATCAGCACCAGCCCGTTGAGGCCGACATCGTTGAACGTGCCCGCCTCCAGCTCGTTGACCACGGTGGCGGTGCGGGTGGTGCCGTAGCTTTCCCCGCCGAGATATTTGGGGCTGTTCCACCGCCCGTTCTCGTTCAGCCACAACCGGATCACGTCCGCCACGGCGCGCGCATCCTGTGTGAGGCCGTAATATTTCTTTGGATCGGTCCCTTTGGTCAGATAGCTGAAGCCGGTGCCCGGCGGATCGATGAAGACGAGGTCCGCGACGTCGAGCAGGCTGTCGGGATTATCGAGGATGGGATAGGGCGGCGCGCCATCGTCGCGCGCATCGCCGGGGATCGCGACCCGCTTGGGTCCGAAAGCGCCCATCTGCAACCAGACCGAACCCGATCCCGGCCCGCCATTGAACAGGAAGAAGACGGGCCGTGAGGTGTCGCGCGGATTGGCGACATAGCTGGTGGTGACGATCACCGCCTCGGGCTTGGTCCCGTCGTCGGAGAACAGGACGTTCTCCTTGACCGTGGCGGTATAGACCACGCGCTGCCCGCCGAACGTGCCGCTCAGGTCGCGGCTTTTGACCTGCGGGACGATATCGGCCGGCGCGGCGGTATCGGTGGCGGGTTTTTCCTGCGCGATCAGCGCGGACGGTGCGGCGGCAAGAAGAACAGCGGCCAGTGCAGTGCGAACTACCATGGGGCCGCTATGACAGCGCGGGCCGTGCCGGTAAATGCGCCGTTACGGTTTCCCACCCATCTTCTTGTAGCGCGTCTTGCCATAGCGCGTCTTGCGCGTGCCCGGCTTGCCTTCGTTGCTGCGCCCGACCAGCGGGGCCTTCTTCTCGCTGTCGCCGAGGCCGAGTTCGTCGTTTTCGAGGCGACGGATTTCGTCGCGCAGACGCCCGGCCTCTTCGAATTCGAGATCGGCGGCGGCGTTGCGCATCCGCTTTTCCAAATCCTCGATATAGGCGCGCAGATTGTGTCCGACGAGATTGTTGCGCTCGTCGTCCCCGGTGTCGACGGTGACCCCGTCGCCCGCCGCGGCGTGCGCCACGATGTCGGCGATCTGGCGCTTGATCGTCTGCGGGGTGATCCCGTGTTCTTCATTGTATTCGCGCTGCTTCTCGCGGCGGCGGCCCGTTTCCGCCATCGCGCGTTCCATCGATCCGGTGATGCGATCGGCATAGAGGATCACGTGCCCATCGACGTTACGGGCGGCGCGGCCTATCGTCTGGATCAGCGAGGTTTCGGAGCGCAGGAAGCCTTCCTTGTCCGCATCGAGAATGCAGACAAGGCCGCATTCGGGAATGTCGAGCCCTTCGCGCAGGAGGTTGATGCCGACGAGGACGTCGTAGATCCCGAGCCGCAAGTCGCGGATCAGCTCGATGCGTTCCAGCGTCTCGACGTCGGAGTGCATGTAGCGGACCCTGACGCCCGCCTCGTGCATGAACTCGGTCAGGTCTTCGGCCATGCGTTTGGTGAGCGTGGTCACCAGCGTGCGATAACCCTTGGCGGCGGTCTTCTTGCACTCCTCGATGCAGTCCTGCACCTGATCTTCAACGGGGCGGATGTTGACCGGCGGGTCTATCAGGCCGGTGGGTCGGATGACCTGTTCGGCGAAGACGCCGCCAGTCTGCTCCATCTCCCAGCCGCCGGGTGTGGCGGATACGCAGAAGGTCTGCGGGCGCATCGCGTCCCATTCGTTGAAACGCAGCGGCCGGTTGTCGATACAGCTCGGCAGGCGGAAGCCGTATTCGGCGAGCGTAATCTTGCGGCGATGGTCGCCGCGCGCCATCGCGCCGACCTGCGGCACGGTCTGGTGGCTCTCGTCGACGAAAAGCAGCGCGTTTTCGGGCAAATATTCGAACAGGGTGGGCGGCGGTTCGCCGGGAAGGCGGCCAGTCAGGAAGCGCGAATAATTCTCGATCCCCGCGCAACTGCCGGTGGCCGCGATCATTTCGAGGTCGAAATTGGTGCGCTGTTCCAAACGCTGCGCTTCCAGAAGGCGGCCTTCCTCGTTCAACTCCTTAAGCCGCTCTTCCAGCTCGAATTTGATCGCGGCGCTGGCCTGTTTCATCGTCGGGCCAGGCGTGACGTAGTGCGAGTTCGCATAGACGCGCACCTTGTCGAGGATCTGGCCCTTCTTGCCCGTCAGCGGATCGAACTCGGCTATCTCCTCGATATCGTCGCCGAAGAAGCTGATCCGCCAGGCCGTGTCTTCCAAGTGGCTGGGGAAGAGTTCGAGATTGTCGCCGCGCACGCGGAAATTGCCGCGCGCGAAACCCGCATCGTTGCGTTTGTACTGGAGTGCGACAAGCTTGCGGATCAGTTCGCGCTGATCGACGGTCTCGTCTTTCTCGATGTCGAAGATCATCGCCGAATAGGTCTCGACCGACCCGATCCCGTAAAGGCACGAAACCGAAGCGACGATGATCACGTCGTCGCGCTCCAGAAGCGCGCGGGTGGCCGAATGGCGCATCCGGTCGATCGCCTCGTTCACCGAGCTTTCCTTCTCGATGTATGTATCCGAGCGGGGGACGTAGGCTTCGGGCTGATAATAGTCGTAATAGCTGACGAAATATTCGACCGCGTTGTTGGGGAAGAAGCTCTTGAACTCCCCGTAGAGCTGCGCGGCGAGGATCTTGTTGGGCGCCAGGATCAGGGCGGGGCGCTGCAATTCCTCGATCACCTTAGCCATGGTGAAGGTCTTGCCGCTTCCGGTCACGCCCAGCAACACCTGCGTCTGTTCGCCCTCACGCGCGCTTTCGGTCAGCTCGGCGATGGCGGTCGGCTGATCGCCCGCAGGAGTGTAGTCGCTGACCAGTTCGAAGCGCCTGCCGCCCATGGATTTCTCCGGGCGGCTGGGCTTGTGGGGCACGAACTGCCCGGTTGTGTCGGGCTCTTCCAGCCCCCTGCGGATTACGAGTTCAGCCATGGGCGCACATATGGGGAACGCTTCTGCCCGAGGCAACGGGCGACGGCAATTGGTCGGGCGCGGGTGAGGGGATGTTACGGTTTTATGACGCCCGAAAGATCGCGCGCGTTTCGGGATCGGTTCGGCGGATCTGCGCGTTATGAAGCCATGATGGCAACGTTACCGTTCAAAGACATCGCGCTGCGCGAAACCGCTCTCCAGCACAAAGCCGAGCTGGCGCGGCGGTGGGCGCTGGCGAGCGAACCGTGCGCGGAAGAGGTATCGGCCCCGCGCGCCAAGCTGCTGCTCGGCGAATTGGGCTGGGTGGCGGAGCCGGTGAAGCGCCTGTTCCGCCCGACGCTGGACATCGCCGAGGCGAGGCACAAGCGCACCGTCATGCTCCTGCCCGGGTTTGGCGCGCACCCGATCCGTATGCGCTATATGGCGCGGCAGCTGGAAAAGGCGGGCCACACGGCCAAGCGGTGGGGCGTCGGTTACAATTTCGGCGCGACCGAGGATCGGTTCCGCAAGGTCGAGCGCCGATTGATCGACCTGTTCGAACGGACGGGCGAGCCGGTCGTCCTCGTCGGATGGAGCCTCGGCGGCGTGATGGCGCGCGAGATCGCCAAACTGCATCCCGACAAGGTCGCCAAGATCATCACCATGGGATCGCCCTTTTCCGGCAGCCCGCGCGCCAATAATGGCTGGCGCGCCTATCAGGCGATCGCGGGGCACCGCGTGGACGAGCCCGAATTCGACGCGACCCCATCCGAAAAGCCTCCGGTCGAGACCATCGCCCTGTGGAGCCCGCGCGACGGCGTGGTCAGCCCGCGCAGCGCCTGTGGCCGCCCGGGAGAGCGCGATCGGACAATTTGCCTGCGCTGCACGCATATGGGATTCGTCAACACGCCCGAAGCGATCGAAACCGTGTTGAGGGAACTGGACCGCGTCTGATCCTTTGTTAAGGTATGGCGGTGCTGCACCGCACCAGAACGATCCGCCCCGCCGGGGATGGGGCAATCACAATCGGGGGACCATGGCCGCTAGCGACCAATTCGACGAAATGCACGATGCCGACGGCAATGTGCGCCACGCGTATAGCGGGTATCAGGAATGGTTCGCGGATCAGGACAGCGCGTTTCTCAAGCGTAAGCATCGCGACGCCGAGCAGGCCTTCCGGCGCACGGGTATCACCTTCAACGTTTATGGCGAGGACGAGGCCGAGGAACGGCTGATCCCCTTCGACATGGTGCCGCGCATCATCGATGCGGGCGAATGGCGGCGGTTGACGCGCGGGATCGAACAGCGCGTCTCGGCGCTCAACGCCTTCATGCACGATCTCTACCACCGGCAGGAGATCATCCGCGCCGGCCGCGTGCCCGAACGCCTGTTCCGCAACAACGCCGCCTGGCTGCCCAACATGGTCGGCTTCACGCCGCCGGGTGGAGTCTACACCCACATCGTCGGTATCGATCTGGTCCGCACCGGGCCGGACGAGTTTTTCGTCCTGGAAGACAATGCGCGCACGCCCAGCGGCGTCTCCTACATGCTGGAGAACCGCGAGACGATGATGGCGATGTTCCCGGAACTGTTCATGCGCGTTCCGGTCGAAGCGGTCTCGAACTATCCGCGCCGCCTCGCGCGCAGCCTGGCGGCTTGTGCGCCCGATTGCACCGAAGGCAAGCCGGTGATCGCCGTGCTCACGCCGGGCATCTACAATTCAGCCTATTTCGAACACGCCTTCCTGGCCGACCAGATGGGCGCGGAGCTGGTCGAGGGCAGCGATCTGCGCGTCGTCGGCGGGCGTGTGCAGATGCGCACCACGGGAGGCTACAAGCCGGTCGACGTGATCTATCGCCGGGTCGATGACGAATACCTCGATCCGCTGACCTTCAATCCCGACAGCGTTCTGGGCGTGCCGGGTATCATGGACGTCTATCGCGCGGGCCGGGTCACGATCGCCAACGCACCCGGAACCGGCGTGTGCGACGACAAGGCGATCTACAGCTTCATGCCCGAGATCGTGGAATTCTACACCGGCGAGAAGCCGCTGCTTCCCAATGTCGAGACATGGCGCTGTGCCGAAGAGGACAGTCTCAAATACGTGCTCGACAATCTGTCGGAGCTGGTGGTCAAGGAAGTGCACGGATCGGGCGGCTACGGCATGCTGATCGGCCCGACCGCATCGAAGCGCGAGATCGCCGAATTCCGCGACAAGCTGAAGGCGCGGCCCGAAAATTACATCGCCCAGCCGACCCTGTCGCTGTCGACCTGCCCGATCTACACCAAACAGGGTCTCGCCCCGCGCCATGTCGATCTGCGGCCCTTCGTGCTCGTCTCGCCTGACAATGTCGATATCACGCCGGGCGGGCTGACGCGGGTCGCGCTCAAGAAAGGTTCGCTGGTGGTCAATTCCAGCCAGGGCGGCGGAACCAAGGATACGTGGGTGTTGAAGGACTGATGCTAGCGCGCACCGCCAATTCGCTGTTCTGGATGTTCCGCTATCTCGAGCGGGCGGAGAACACCGCGCGCCTGCTCGACACGGGCCTGCGCATGGCGTTGACGCGCGACGTGGTGAGCGCGGAGGAGGAGTGGCGTTCGGTCATCCTCACCGCCGGGCAGCAGCCGGGATACGAGGCGAAGAACGCCAGCTATACGGGGATGCAGGCCTGGAATTACGTCCTGCGCGACAAGGACAATCCCGCCAGCGTCCTCGCCATGCTCGGCAATGTGCGGTTGAATGCGCGCCAGTCGCGCAACGTCATCACCGGCGAGGTTTGGGAGGCGGTCAACGACAGCTGGTTGCAGATCAGCGAGATGCTGGAGCGCCCGGTCGGCGAACAGCGGGTCGGCGAAGTGGTTGCGGCAGTGCGCCGCGCGGGCACGCTGACCCATGGCGCGGTGATCGGCACGATGCTGCGCGACGAAAGCTTCCATTTCGCCCGCGCGGGTACCTTCATCGAACGCGCCGACAGCATCGCGCGCATTCTCGACATGAAATATTACCTGCTGCTGCCGTCGCTGTCCTATGTCGGCTCCAGCCTCGATACCGGCCAATGGGACACGGTCCTGCGCGCGGTTTCGGGCGATCGCTCGTATCGCTGGCTCAATGCCGGACAGATCGACGCGCGCGGCATCGTCGAATTCCTGGTGCTGGACGAGCGCT
This sequence comes from Erythrobacter sp., assembly GCA_009993605.1. GTDB lineage: Bacteria > Pseudomonadota > Alphaproteobacteria > Sphingomonadales > Sphingomonadaceae > Qipengyuania. The sequence goes on along the minus strand of JAACTB010000007.1, from coordinate 819,570 downwards.
TCCCGCGAAGCCTCTCCTATTGCCAGACCGCGCTGCGGGAAAACCTCGCCGCGCTCGCGCGGATGCGCGGGAGCGAGGGGCAGAGCAACATGCTGATGCGCAGCGCCGACATTTCCTTGAGCGAACGCACGATCGATTCGATCTTCGATCAAGGCCTCCACGAATTCCTGCGCCAGTTCATGGCGTCGAACGCGGCGATCGGCGCGGCCATTTCCGAAGATTACAGGTTCCTGTCCTGATGCGCCTCTCGATCCGCCACACCACCCGCTATCGTTTTTCCGAACCGGTCGTCCACGCACTCCAGCGGTTGCGCCTGACGCCCAAGGAAACCCAGGGGCAGGAAATCGTGTCTTGGGAGATGGAATACGACAACGCCTCGCCCGAACTGACTTACGAGGATCAGCACCACAACACGACCACGCTGGTCTCGGTCGATAGCGAGGCGTCGATCGTCACGATCACCTGCCGGGGGGAAGTCAACACCAGCGACCATGCCGGCGTGATTGGGCAGCATGCGGGGCACCTGCCGCTATGGAGCTTTTGCAGCCAGAGCGACCTGACCCGGCCCGGCCCCAAGATGCGTGCGCTCGCCACGGAGTTGCGCGGTCGCGATCTCGGACCGCTCGACATGCTTCATGCCCTGTCGGCTGAGATTCTCGATCGCGTCGAATACAGGATCGGCAGCACCGGGGTCGACACGAAAGGCGAAGAGGCGCTCGGCAAGGGGGCCGGGGTCTGCCAGGACCATGCCCATATCTTCATCGGCGCGGCCCGGATGCTCGACATTCCGGCGCGCTATGTCAGCGGCTATCTGATGATGGACGACCGGGTCGAACAGGACGCGACCCACGCCTGGACCGAAGCCTATGTCGAAGGCCTTGGCTGGGTCGGGTTCGATATCTCGAACGGAATCAGCCCCGATCAGCGCTACGTCCGGGTTGCCACGGGCCGCGATTACCGCGATGCCGCTCCCGTCACCGGCATCAGCTTCGGCACCGCCTCGCAGGAGCTGGAGGTCGAGGTGGCGGTGGAGCAGCGACAGGTACAGCAGTAACGCCCGAGGGGCTGGGGATTTCAATGACGTATTGCGTAGGCATGATGGTCGACAAGGGCCTCGTGTTGATGAGCGACACCCGGACCAATTCGGGCGTCGACAACATCTCGGTGTTCCGCAAGATGTTCTCTTGGAGAGTCGAGGGGGAGCGGATCATCACGGTGATGACCGCAGGCAATCTCGCCACGACGCAGGCGGTGGTGAGCCAGCTCGAAGAGCGGATGAAAGCCCCGGACGAGCGCGACAACGTGCTGCTGAAATCGCCGACCATGTTCCAGGTCGCGAGCGAGATCGGTCGTTTGTTGCGCCATACGGTCGGCAATCGCCAGCAGGAAAACGGCGATCGCGGGCGCGGGCGCTTTACCGCCTCGATCATCGTGGCGGGCCAGATCGCCGGCATGGAGCCGCGCCTCTTCCTCGTTTACCCCGAAGGCAATTTCATCGAGGCAAGCGCGGACACGCCGTTCTTCCAGATCGGCGAGACCAAATACGGCCGCCCCATCATCCTGCGCGGATACGACCGCGAAATGAGCATGGAAGATGCGGTCAAGCTGCTGATGGTGAGCTTCGATTCGACGCTGAAGGCCAATCTTTCGGTCGGCCTGCCGCTCGATCTGATGGTGATCCCGCGCGACACCTTCGAAGCGACCCATACCGAGCGGATCGCCTACGACGATCCCTATTTCCAGGCGATCTCCGCAGGCTGGGGCGATGCGCTGAAGCACGCCTTCCATTCGCTACCGGATTACAGCTTCTACCAGCCCGATCCCGAATAGATTACCGGCAGAAGCTGCCATTGCCTTCTTCCAGGTGGAAGTGATTGGCGTGGGCGGCGTTGTAATCGGGTCCCAGCACCGTTCCAAAGCGCTTGCAGGCGCTGCGCTGCACGGTGCGCAGGAATTCGCGCTCGTCCGCCTCGCCTGAATTCCAGTCGCCGAGCACGCTGATCCTGCGCCCGTCGGCCAGTACGAAGGCCGCGACATCGATCGCTTCGGCGCGCGCATGCGCCGAGCGGCGGCCCGTCCCGGCCACGTTGCGGCAGGAATAGCTGCCCATCGTCTCGATGCGGATCAGCGCACTCCCGAGTATCTGGCGCGCCGCGCGATCGACGCCATAGCGCGCCCAGCCGCCGAACGTGCGCGCCAAGGGGCAGGTCACCGCGCCGAGATTGGTGACCGCAATCGTGTCCGCATCGCTGGTAAGGCCTTCGATCCGCACGGTGTTCACGGTCGAACAGCCCGCCCCGTAGAAGGCGTCGGGCTGGACGGCGAAGCGGGTACCGTCTTTCGCCAGTTCGGCGAGGCATTGGCGCGCCTCGCGAGTCGGTTCGGGCGGAACGGCGGGGCGCGAGATCGGCCCGGTCGGTATCCGCTCGGGCGCGCGGCCCGTCGGCAGCGCATTGCAGGCGGCGAGGAGGGCGAGGAGAGCCAGAGTCGAGAAACGGGCGGCGGCACGGCGGAACATGCCCCCCGCTATGCCGCCCATTTGGTTAACGCAGGCCGAAGAAAACCCGACCTTTATCTCGCGTGTCAGTAGCCGGAGGCCTGCCCGTCCTTGCGCATTTCGGTCGCGCCGGTGAGGACGCCGGTTTCAGGATCGCGCGCGATCGCCTGATAGCCGCCGAACATGATCCCGTTATCGACCACTTCGACCTTGTGGCCCATCGCGCGCAGCCGTTCGATCGTGGCGGCGGGGATGCCGGGTTCGACGAACAGCGTGCCCATCGGGTCCTCGATCGGGCCGCTGACGCTATCGGTCGGCTGGCGTCCGCCATCGTGGTTGAAGCGCGCCGCATCGCCCGCTTCCTGCAGGTTCATCCCGTAATCGACGATGTTGACGAGCACCTGGACGTGGCCCTGCGGCTGCATTCCGCCGCCCATCAGGCCGAGCGTCATGTAAGGCGCGCCGTCCTTCTTCACGAAAGCGGGAATGATGGTCTGGAAGGGGCGCTTGGAGGGCGCATAGGCGTTGGGGTGGGCGGGATCGAGACTGTAGAGCTCGCCCCGGTCCTGGAACATGAAGCCGAGGCCGTCGGGCACCAAGCCGCCGCCCATGCCGCGATAGTTCGATTGGATGAGGCTCACCATCATCCCATCGCCATCGACCACGGTCAGATAGGTGGTGTCGCCTTCGCCCTCCAGCTTGGGTTCGCCGGGGCCATAGGCGGTGGCTTTCGCCGGATCGATCAGCGCGAACCGCTCACGCCCGTAACGCTCGCTCAAGAGGTCCATCGGCGTCGGCGAGAAGTCCGGATCGGCATAGAACCGCGCGACATCCTCGTAAGCCAAGCGCTTCGCTTCGGTCATGTAATGCATGGCCTCGGGGCTGCCGCGCTCCCATTGCGCTAGGTCCACGTTCTTGAGGATATTAACCATCTGCAAGGCGGCGAAGCCCTGGCTGTTGGGCGGCAGCTCGCACAGTTCGAACCCGTCGCGATAGGTCGCGCAGGCGGGATCGACCCATTCGCTGTCATGCGCGGCGAAATCGGCGCGGGTGAAGGCGCTGCCCTGACGCTGGAGATAGTTCACCATCGTTTCGGCCAGCGCGCCGTCGTAGAACGCATCGCGCCCTTCGCGTCCGATCGTCTCCAAAGTATTGGCGAGGTCGGGGTTCCTGAAAATCTCGCCCGCTTCCGGAGCGCTCCCGTCCGCGAACCAGACCTTGCGCGCATTCGAGAAATCGAATTCGTCCTCGCGCCGCGAATAGGCGGCGAGCGAACGGTCGAGATACATCGCGATGACCGGGGCGACCGGATGGCCTTCGCGGGCATAGCGCACGGTGGGGGCGAGGTTTTCCGCCATGGTCCGCTTGCCGAAGCGATCGTGCAGTTCGAACCAGGCATCGACCGTGCCGGGAATGGTTACGGGGAGGGGGCCATAGGCGGGCAGCGATGTCGCATCGCCGAGCTTTTCCTTGAGCTGCGCCAGCGTCTGCCCGCTGGGGCTGCGGCCCGAGCCGTTGAGGCCGTAAAGCTTTTCGGTCTTCGGGTCCCACACGATGGCGAACAGATCGCCGCCAATGCCGTTGCCGGTCGGCTCCATCAGGCCGAGCGCCGCATTGGCGGCAATGGCCGCATCGACCGCGCTGCCGCCAGCCTTCAACGTATCGAGCGCCACCTGGGTCGCCAGCGGATGCGCGGTGGCGGCCATGCCGTTTTCCGCGATCACCGGGCTGTGCGACCAGTTTGCGCCGACCGGGCGTCCGCCGCCGCCGATCTGCTCTTCTATGGGTTTCGCATCTTGCGCCGTGGCGGGGTGGGCAATCAGGGCCAGGATGGCCGCGGCGGTAAGGAAACGCATTGAATTCTCTCCCAATCAGGCGGGAGCTTTGTGGCCTCCCGTGGCCTTGCTGACAAGCACGATCGCCAGCCACGACGCGATGAAGCCGGGCACGATCTCGTAGAGGCCCTGGCCGTTGATGAAGTCGCTGTTGAGGCCAAGCGCGATCCACAGGCCGACCACCGCCGCGCCCGTCAGAAGCCCGGCCACCGCGCCCGCACCGGTCATCCGGTCCCAGGTCAGCGCGAGGATGATCAGCGGGCCGAAGGCTGCGCCGAACCCGGCCCAGGCGTTCGCGACGAGGCCGAGAACCTCGCTGTTCGGATCGCGCGCGATGAAGATCGCGGCCACCGCAACCAGCGCGACGCAGACGCGCCCGACATTGACCGCCTCGCGCTCGCTGGCGTGTTTGCGCAGGAACAGGCGGTAGAAATCCTCGGTCAGCGAGCTGGAGGATACGAGCAGCTGCGAGCTGATCGTGCTCATGATCGCGGCGAGCAGGGCTGCAAACAGGAAGCCGGTGATGAGCGGGTGGAAAAGCAGGTCCGACAACACGATGAAGATCGTTTCGGGATCGTCGAGCACGATGCCGTTCCTTTGCGCATAGGCGCGGCCTGCAATCCCAACGCCGAGTGCCCCGACCAGCGCCACCGCCATCCAAGCCAGCCCGATATTGCGCGCGACCTTGACCTTTTCGACCGAGGAAATCGCCATGAAGCGCACGATGATATGCGGCTGGCCGAAATAGCCGAGCCCCCAGGTCACCGCACTGACGAAGCCCAGAAAGGTCAGACCTTGCGTCAGGCTCAGGAAGCCCGGCTGGCTCGCCGCGACCGCCTCGATCGATCCGCCCGCCGTGCCGCCGGGGCCGAACATTACGACCAGCGGCATCAGGACGAGCGCGACCACCATGATGCAGCCCTGGACGAAGTCGGTCAGGCTGACGGCCAGGAACCCGCCGACCATCGTATAGGCAAGGACAACCAGCGCGGTGATCCAGATGCCCATCATGTAGTCGCTCATCCCGCTCGCGGGCAGGATATTGGCGAAGGCGGTCTCGAACAGTTTGCCCCCGCCGACGAGACCCGCCGCGGTGTAAACGGTGAAGAACACGACGATCACGAGGCCCGAGACGACGCGCAGCGTCTTCGCCTTGTCGGGGAAGCGATTGGCCAGGAATTCGGGGATGGTCAGCGCATTGCCCAGGTCCTCGGTCTGCTGGCGCAGCCGCGGCGCGACGATGATCCAGTTCGCGACCGCGCCGACGAACAGCCCGATCCCGATCCACGCTTCGACGAGGCCGGCCGCATAGAGCGCGCCGGGCAGGCCCAGCAGCAACCACCCGCTCATGTCGGATGCCCCCGCGCTCAGCGCCGCGACGGCAGGGTGCAGGTTCCGCCCCGCCAGCATGTACCCTTCGCTGGTGTCGGTCGATCGCTTCCAGGCGAACAGGCCGATCCCGATCATCAGGAGAAAATAGAGGGCGAGCGTGATGAGTGTTCCCGTCTGCATGAGGCGATACATACAGACCAGAGGCGCGCTGTCATCCTTGCGGGGCGAATTTGATCGATGGCTAGGTTGCGCGGGTCGGGCGGCTAATATCTGTGCGACAGCGCAACTGCGATCGAAGCATCCTTGCCCTGGCTTTCTGCCATCCGACCGCAGGCAGGCGTGTCCGAAATGGCACACCGATCCGCCTCGACCTTCAGAAACGGCTCGGTTTCACCAATACGAAACGCAACCGACACGCCCCGGTCATGCGGAGCGACGATGGGGCTGGCGTCTTTCAACGACGGGAATTTCTCATCATGTCGCCTTCGCGTTCCGTAATCCGCCTGCTCGCCCTTTCCAGCGCGCTCGTCCCCGTCGCTTCTCTTCAGGCGCAGGCCGCCGCCCAGCCGGATCAGGTGGAGGAACCCGAGCCCTCTTCGGCGAACGAGATCATCGTCACCGCCCAGAAGATCGAACAGCGCGCCGCCGACGTGCCGATCACGATCTCGGCCCTGCGCGGGGAGCGCATCGAGGAATTGGGCGTCACCGATCTCGACGAATTGTCGAACTACGTGCCCGGTCTCAATATCCAGGAACAGAGCGCCAACAATCCCGGCGTCGTCATCCGCGGGATCACGTCGGATTCGGGCTCCTCGCAGCAGGGGCCGCGCGTCACGCTCTATTACAACGGCGTCGACATCTCGCGTTCGCGCGGATCCTATCAGGCGATCTACGATCTCGACCGGGTCGAGGTTATCAAGGGCCCGCAGGCAACTCTGTTCGGAACGGCGAGCGCGGTGGGGGCAATCAGTCTCGTCAGCGCCCGGCCGCGCCCCGGCTTCTCCGGCGAAATCGCGGGCGGCTACGGCAATTTCGATGCGACGCTCCTGTCGGGATACGTCAATGCCGGGTCGGACGTGCTCGCCGGGCGCGTGGCTTTCGAATGGCGCACGCGCGACGGCTATGTCGAAAATCTCGCCGCCTCGCAGGAGGAAGAGCTGTATGCGCAGGACAATCTCGGCGTGCGCGCATCGCTGCGGTTCACGCCGACCGACCGCCTGACCGTCGATCTGATCGGCACGTTCGACCGCCAGCGCAATGGCGGCACGCCGTTCATTTCGGGCCGATTCCCGACCGCGAACGGCCCGGCCGATCCGTTCGGAGACGCGCAATTGGGCGGATCGCCCTATTCCGAAGCCGCGCTGGGCGATGCGCAACTGGGCCTCGACCGCGAGGTGTACGATGCCAATCTGACCGCGGAATACGAATTCGGCGACAGTTGGACCTTCACCACGGTCAACGGATATCGCGAATTCGACAGCGCCGAGGTGTTCGACGCCGATGGCGGCCCGGCGCCTTTCCTTGAATTCGCGGAGATCGCGGAAGGGTGGCAGTTCAGCCATGAGGGCCGCTTCAGCTATGTCGATCCGATGTGGCGCGCCGCCTTCGGCTGGAATTTCTTCACCGAGAAGGGCAATCAAAACGTCCCCTTCTCGACCGAGGAGGGCACGTTTCTCCAGTGTCTCACTGGCTTGTTCGGAGTTCCGGCGGCGGGGCGCCCGTTCGGCGCGCTACCATGCGTGGCTCCGGATGGCAGCGTGCCCTGGCTAGGGCTGACCAATATTCCCTATTCCTCGGTGTTCGAGAACCGCGGCGACAATCAGAGCTATTCGACCTTCGCCGACGTCACCTTCATTCCCGTGCCCGCGCTGGAGCTGACCGCAGGCGCGCGCCTGCTGATCGAGCAGAGGAAGTCGGGTTATGTCACGAACGTGCCCAATTCGGTCCTGACCGGCGCTCCGCTGATCCCCGGCCAGCTCAATACCGGCGGGCGCGTGTTCGAAGCCGATGCCAGCTATTCCGCCGTCCTGCCGCGCTTCAACGCGCTCTATCGCCTGACCCCCGATCTCAACGTCTTCGCCACCGTCTCGAAAGGCCGCCGCTCGCCGGTGGTGCAGTTGAGCGCGCGGCGCGCAGGCGGGGCGGTCGTCCCCAATCTGCAACCCGTCCCCGAAGAGACGGTCTGGAATTACGAGGGCGGATTGAAATTCGCCAGCGGCGTCGTGTCGGGTTCGCTGGGCGTCTATTACCAGGAATATGAGGGCTTCCAGGTCACCATCACCCAGCCCGACGGCACCAGCGTCACAAGAAGCGCGGGCAGCGCCAGCAATCTGGGGGTCGAGGCGGAACTGGCGGTGAACCCGACCGACTGGCTCAATGTGTTCGGCAATGTCGGCTATATCGACGGCGGGATCGACGACAAGCCGGAGAACGGCGTCTTCGCGGGCGACCGCTTCCGCCTCCAGCCCGAATGGCAGGCGGCGGGCGGCTTCACGATCGACTACCCGCTCGGCAACGGCATGCGCGTCTTCGCCACGCCCAGCGTGACTTATCGCAGCCGCATCTTCTTCGAAGTGCCGAACAATCCGCTAATCTCGCAGGAAGGCGTGACGCTGGTGAACGCGCGTGCGGGCGTCAGCTTCGGCGACGACCGGTTCGAGATCGCGGGCTTCATCCGCAACGCCACCGACGAGGATTACCTGCTCGATGCCGGCAATACCGGCGGCGCGTTCGGCATCCCGACCTTCATTCCCGCCGAGCCGCGGCTTTACGGGGTGAGCGCGAAAGTCCGCTTCTGATCGAGCGTCAAGAAAGGGGCGGGCGGCTGACAGCCCGCCCCTTTCGGCATCGGCCCGTGCGCGCTAGGCCGCTTTCGTGCCCGCGATCGAGCCCGTCACCGCCTTCATGGCGCTCGCCTTTTGCGCGGTGCATCTGTTCGTCGGACGGCTGCGCTTCCTCGATGTCGAGCCGCGCAGCCGCTGGCTGAGCTTCGCGGGCGGCGTGGCGGTCGCTTACGTCTTCCTCCACATCCTGCCCGAACTGGGCGCGCATGGCGCGACGTTTCAGCGCGCGACGGGCCTGGCGCGCGGCGCGGCGGAAGCCTGGGTCTACACCCTGTCGCTGGCGGGCCTCGCGCTGTTCTACGGGATCGAGCGCGCTCTGGTGGTCTCGCGCGGCGGGCGCGAACGACGCGACACCCGCCCCCGTAGCGGGATCTTCTGGCTGCATATCGCCGCGAGCGGCTTGCTGATCTTCATCGTCGCCTACCTTCTCAACCACCGCGAGGATGCGAGTGTGGGCGGGCTCGCCCTGTTCTTCGTCGCGCTACTGCTGCATTTCGTCACCGCCGATTTCGCCAGCCGAGCGGATCATCCCGAAATCTACGACCACGCAGGCCGCTGGGCGCTTGTCGCGGCGACGCTGGCGGGATGGATCACAGGGCTGTTCGTGGAATTGCCCGAGATCGCGATCGGTTGCCTATTCGCCTTCGTGGGCGGGGCGATGATTCTGGTCATCCTGAAAGAGGAATTGCCGGAGGAACGCGAAAGCAGCTTCTGGCCGTTCCTGAGCGGCACGGTTCTGTATGCGGGGCTGGTGCTGGCGGAATTCTATCTCGCCGCGTGATGTTTCGAGGACCTTCCGAAGGTGGCGCGGGTTTCATGGGCGAAACCCCGAATTCTTCCCCGACCACTTAGAAGGCCCGAATTATGAACCGCTTTTCCGGCAACACCGTCATCGTCACCGGCTCGTCTTCCGGCATCGGCGCCGCCATCGCGCGCCGCTTTTCCGAAGAGGGCGCCAATGTCGTCCTCAATTCACGCACACGCGAGGATCTCGAAAAGGTGGCGGAGAATATGCCCGACGAGCGCACATTGATCGTCGAGGGCGCAATCGGAGGCGCCGATTTCGCGAAGGAAATCATCGAGAAGACGGTCGACCGCTTCGGCGGGCTCGACGTGCTGATCAACAATGCCGGCATCGCCGCCGCCGGTCCTTTGGCCGAGGCGGACGAGGACGATATCGAGAGCGTGATCGATATCAACGTGAAGGGCATGCTCTATATGTGCCGCGCGGCGATCCCCGAACTTGCGAAGAGCGAAATTGCGGGCGGCGCGTCGATCGTCAACACCTCCAGCGTATCGGGCAGCGGCGGCGACTGGACCATGCCGATCTACAACGCATCGAAGGGCGCGGTGACCAATCTGACGCGTGGCCTCGCCCTCCAACTGGGCGCGCAGGGCATCCGCGTGAATGCTGTCCTGCCTTCGCTGACCCGGACCGAGATGAGCGAGGGCATTCGCGACAATAAGGACTTGATGGACGCGTTTCTGCGTCGCATTCCGCTGGGCCGCGTCGGCGAACCGGAAGATGTGGCGAGCGTCGTCGCCTTCCTCGCCAGCGAAGATGCGCGGTTCGTGACGGGGGCCAACCTGCCGGTCGATGGCGGGGTCAGCGCGTCGAACGGGCAGCCGAATTTCATGGCGCTCGGCGACTGACTTTGGGCCATCGACCTATCATCGCGCCGCCGCTTCGCTTCGGTTCGCTCGCCGCACTTGTTTTGCTAGCGGCGTGTTCGAACGATCCGCCAAACTCGCAGAACGACCGGAATTCCGGAGAGGTCATTGCGCGCACCGAACCGGGCGAGGTCGCTTCGCCTGACCCGTCCAGCTCTGCGGAATCGCAGCGTACCGAAAGCCCGGCTCCGCAAACAGAAGAGGAGAGGAGCGTTCCCGGGGCTTCCGTGCAGGACACGATACCGGCGCGCTTCCACGGGCTTTGGTCGGAAGATCTCGACCATTGCGGCGTGCCCGGACACCAGCGCTACAATATCGGAGCGAGCCGCATCGGCTTTTTCGAAAGCACCGGCATCGTGCGTACGGTGCGGGTTCGCGGCGACTACGCCGCTGCGACCATCTTCGAACAATATGGCGACGGCCCGGGCACCCGATACGCCTTTTATATGGCGCTGGAAGGTCCGGACCGGATGCGGGCGCGCTACGATACCAGGGACGGATTCGTGCTGCGCCGCTGCCCGGACTGATCGGACCCCGGCGGGCGGTTCTCAGCCGTCCTTGCGCTTGGCCTTCTTGCGCTCGTGCGGATCGAGGATCGCCTTGCGCAGGCGGATGGTCTGCGGCGTCACTTCGACCATCTCGTCGTCGTCGATATAGGCGATCGCCTGTTCCAGCGTCATTACGCGCGGCGGCGTCAGACGGATCGCATCGTCCTTGCCGGTCGAGCGGAAATTGGTAAGCTGCTTGGACTTCAGCGGATTGACTTCGAGGTCCTGCGGCTTGGCGTTCTCGCCGATGACCATGCCTTCATAGATCTTGGCGCCGCCGCTGATGAACAATTCGCCGCGATCTTCCAGCGCGAACAGGGCGTAACCGGTCGCCTCGCCCGCCACCATCGAGATCAGCACGCCGTTCTGGCGGCCTTCGATCGGGCCTTTGTGCGCGTCGTATTTCTCGAACAAGCGGTTCATGATCCCCGTGCCGCGCGTGTCGGAAAGGAATTCGCCGTGATAGCCGATCAGGCCGCGGCTGGGGGCGGAGAAGGTGACGCGCGTCTTGCCGGCGCCGGAAGGGCGCATGTCGGTCAGCTCGGCCTTGCGGCGCTGCATTTTCTCGACGACCGTGCCCGAATGCTCGTCGTCCACGTCGATGACGACCGTTTCGAACGGCTCCATGCGCTGGCCGTTCTCTTCACGGAACAAGACGCGCGGGCGCGAAATGCCCAGTTCGAAGCCTTCGCGGCGCATCGTTTCGATGAGGACGCCGAGCTGCAATTCGCCGCGCCCGGCGACTTCGAAGCTGTCCTTGTCGTCGCTTTCGGTGACGCGGATGGCGACATTGGTTTCCGCCTCGCGCATTAGGCGGTCGCGGATCATGCGGCTCGTCACCTTCGATCCCTCGCGCCCGGCAAGCGGGCTGTCATTGACCGAGAAACGCATGGCCAGCGTCGGCGGGTCGATCGGCTGCGCGGCGATCGGTTCGGTCACCGCCGGATCGGCGATGGTGTTTGACACGGTCGCCTTTTCGAGGCCCGCCATCGCGATGATGTCGCCCGCCTGCGCGCTTTCGACCGGCACGCGGTCGAGCCCGTCGAAGCTCATCAGCTTGGTCGCGCGGCCGACTTCGACGACATTGCCGTCCGCATCCAGCGCGCGGATCGGATCGTTGATCTTGACCGTGCCCGACTGGACCCGGCCCGTCAGGACGCGGCCCATGAAATTGTCGCGGTCGAGCAGGGTGGCGAGGAAGCTGAACGGCCCGTCGGTGTCGAGGCCGGGGGCGGGCACGTGGTCGACGATCAGCTTGAACAAAGGTTCGAGATCGCCCGAGCGCGCGGTCGCATCGGGGCTGGCATAGCCATCGCGGCCCGAGGCCCAGAGCGAGGGGAAGTCGAGCTGCTCGTCATTCGCATCGAGGCTGAGGAAGAGTTCGAAGCACTCGTCGAGCACCTCGTCGGGGCGCGCGTCGCTGCGGTCGATCTTGTTGACGACGACGATCGGCTTGAGGCCCAGCGCCAGCGCCTTGCCGGTCACGAACTTGGTCTGCGGCATCGGCCCCTCGGCGGCGTCGACGAGCAGGATCACCCCGTCGACCATGCTGAGGATACGCTCCACCTCGGCGCCGAAATCGGCGTGGCCGGGGGTGTCGACGATGTTGATGCGGGTGGTCTTGCCCTCATGCTCCCATTCCACGCTGGTGCACTTGGCGAGGATGGTGATCCCGCGTTCCTTTTCGAGATCGCCCGAATCCATCGCGCGTTCTTCCACGCGCTGGTTTTCGCGGAAGGTGCCGGACTGGCGGAACAGCTGGTCCACCAGAGTGGTCTTGCCGTGATCGACGTGGGCGATGATGGCGACGTTGCGCAGGTCGCGGGACATGGGGCGGGGTGCTTTCGTGAGGGTCGGGAAAAAGGGGAACGGGCGATCGAACACCCGGTGCGCGCGCCCCCTAGCCCACTTGCTGCAATGCGGCAAGTAAACAGAGGTGCGTCTATCTCCGCAAAGCCGTAGCGGAAACTGTGGCGGCGCTGCAACACGGCCCGAAGCTCTTGGAAAACGGGGGATCGCGCTTGTTCCAATCGCGTAGGAGAAGTAGGGGGTCGCCCCCCGACGAGTGTAGCTCAAGGCACGCTCGGGAGAGAGGCGGATCGGACAGATCCGCGCCTGTTTGAGAGAGGTTGTCCATGAATTTTTCGCGTTCGTTTTCGCGCGGCGTATCTGCCGGCCTGTTCGCCGGTGTCGCCGCCATCGCCCTCATGCCCAGCGCCGCTGCCGCACAGGCGATCGAAGAAGACACGACGACGCTCGATAACGATGCCGATCTGACCGATGGCGAGCCCGACGTGGCCCCCGCCGCGGGCGCCGACACGATCATCGTCACCGCCACCAAGCGCGCGCAGACGCTTCAGGAAACGCCCGTCTCGGTCAGCGTGACCACCGGCGAGACGCTGGAGCGCGCGGAAATCCGCGACCTGCTCGATCTTCAGACCGTCGCGCCCTCGTTGCGCGTGAGCCAGTTGCAGAGCTCGGCCAACACCACCTTCTTCATCCGCGGCTTCGGCAACGGCGCCAACAATGTCGGCGTCGAACCTTCGGTCGGCGTGTTCATCGACGGCGTCTATCGTTCGCGGTCGGCGGCGCAGATCAACGATCTCGCCAACGTCGCCCGCATCGAGGTCCTGCGTGGGCCGCAGTCGACCCTGTTCGGCAAGAACGCCAGCGCCGGCATCATCTCGGTCGTCACGCGCGAGCCGCAATTCGATTTCGGCGGCAGCGCGTCGCTCAGCTACGGCAATTACGACAACATCGTCGTGCGCGGCGACGTGACGGGGCCGATCACCGACAGCCTGGCCTTCTCGGTCGAGGGGAATTACAACACCCGCGACGGTTACGTCGACGTCGTCAATCTCGACGAAAAGATCAACGATCGCGATCGCTGGGGCGCGCGTGCCCAATTGCTGTTCGACAATGGCGGTCCGCTGACCGTCCGCGCGATCGGCGATTATTCCAAAATCGACGAGAATTGCTGCTTTGCCGGCAACGTCCTCGCCGGGCCGACCTTCGCGGCCACCCGTGCGGTCGGCGGCAATGTCGGGGCGAACGATCCGTTCAGCTACGAAGCCTATCTGAACCGGCTGCCGACCAACGACATCGAAAGCTATGGCGGCTCGCTCCAGGCGGAATACGAGATCGGTGCGATCGCGCTGACCTCGATCACTGCCTATCGCGAACTACGCGCTTTCAACCAGCAGGACGTCGATTTCACCAGCGCCGACGTGGTCAGCGAATTCCGCGACCAGGCGGTCGACACCTTCACGCAGGAACTGCGCCTGACGTCGGATTTCGACGGGCCGCTGAACTTCCTGCTCGGCGGGTTCTATTTCAATGAAGACGTGGTGCAGACCAGCGGCCTCGACAATGGCGCAGCGGCGCGGCCGTTCTTCAACGTGCTGGCGGGCGGCGCGCTTCCGGCGGCCGAAGTCGGTCTGGGCATTCCTGTGGGCGGCAGCTTCGCCGCCGGCCCACTGTCGCGTGAAGCCTTCACCCTTCAGAACGAGAGCTACTCGATCTTCGGAACGGTGGATTTCGAAGTCACCGACCGGATTACCATTACCGGCGGCTTCAACTACACCAAGGACGAGAAGGACTTCACCCTCTCGCAGCAATCCTTCGATCCGCTGGCGAACGTCAATCTTGTCGACGCGTTCATCGTCGGCCAGATCGCGCGTGCGCTGAACGTGGCACCCGGCGCAGTGACTCCCGCGGTCATCAACGGCTTCGCGACCAATCCCGCGACGCGACCGGCCTTCGGCGCGATCACGAACGCCGCACTCAACCCGGCGGTCAACCCGCTGCTCGCGCTCCAGCCCCTCCAGTTCATCCCGCCCTTCCTCGGCGTGCCGAACGCGGTCGAACCGGGTCAGACCGAGGATGACGACTGGAGCTATACTGGCCGCATCGCCTACGAGGTGAACGACAATATCAACGCGTATTTCACCTATGCCACCGGCTTCAAGGCCAGCTCGGTCAACCTGTCGCGTGACAGCCGTCCGCTGGCCTCCGACTTCACGCCCGGTCCGCGCGGCAGCCTGATCCTCGCGCCGTCCTCGCCGATCCGCGACGCGGGCATCGCTGTCCCCAATCTCGGCACCGGTTCGCGCTTTGCCGGGCCGGAAGAATCGGAAGTCTACGAACTCGGCATCAAGCTCGATTATCCGGGCTTCGCGCTCAATCTCGCCTTGTTCGACCAGACGCTGGACGGCTTCCAGTCGAACGTCTTCACCGGCACCGGCTTCGCGCTGGCGAATGCGGGCCAACAGTCGACCCGCGGCTTCGAGCTCGACAGCACGATCAGCCCGACCGACGCGCTGGTCTTCACCTTCGCGCTGACCCATCTCGACCCGATCTACGACAGCTTCACCAATTCGGCTGTCGGCGATCTGACGGGTACGCGCCCGGCGGGTATCCCCTCGTTCACGATCGCCACCTCGGCGACCTACACGCAGGAACTGGGATCGAGCGGGAACCTCCTGATCGGCCGTGTCGACTATTATCACGAAAGCGACACCCAGCTGCTCGAAGGCGTTCCGGGCTTCGGCACGTTCGAACAGCAGCGTGCGATCGCCCGCAACTACACGCGCGAGGTCAATCAGGTGAACGCCTCGCTGACCTTCGCGATGGAGAACGGGTTCGAACTGAGCGGCTATGTCCGCAATCTCGGCAACGAGCAGTATCTCACCCAGATCTTCCCGAGCACCGCGCAGGCCGGTTCGATCTCGGGCTATCCCAGCCAGCCGCGCACTTACGGCGTGACGGCGCGGATGCGGTTCTGATCGGATCGCGTTACATCGATAAAGGGGAAGGGGGCTTTCGGGCCCCCTTTTCTTTGTCCCGCCTCGCTGACCGGTTCGAGCGGTAAGACTATAGAGCCCGAAGCGCCTGCGCCGGCTTGGCGCGCAGCAGCGGCAACGATCCGCCCAATGCAAAGCCCATCACGACGGCGAGCCCCATTCCGAGCACTGCGAAGATCTCGCCCCAATCGGGCAGCCAATCGAATTCGAACAATTGGGTGATCACCAGCCAGGCGAGCAGGCTGCCGAGCCCCAGCGCCACCACGGCGAGCGCCAGAGCCAGCACGCCGTATTCGATCAGCTGCATCATCAAGACCTGCCGCCGGTCCGCGCCCAGAACGCGCAGGATCACCGTGTCGTAGGTCCGCGCGGCCCGCGCCGCCGCGATCGCGCCGAGCAGGACCGCGAGGCCCGCCAGCACGGCCACGCTTGCCGCAGCCAGCGTGGCGAGGCCGACCTGTTCGAGCAGCGTGCGCGCCTGTTCCAAGATGCCGCCGACCTCGATCACCGAGGAGGAGGGAAATTCGCGCACCAGCCCTTGCAGGATCGGCGCGGTGGGCGTTCCGGGCGCGAGTTCGATCGTCGCGGCCAGATTGTGCGGCACGTCGTCGAGCGCATTCGGGCTGAGGACGAAGACGTAGTTGAAGCCGAGGCTCTCCCAATCGATCGTGCGCAGATTGGCGATGCGGGCGGTGCGCTCGGTCCCAAGCACGCCGAAGGCCAGCAGGTCGCCGATTTCGAGCCCCGCAGCCTCGGCGAATTCCTGGTCCACGCTGACCAGCGGTTCGCCCTCGTGGAACGGCCCCCACCATTCGCCTTCGACGATGGTGTTGCCGGGCGGAACCTCGTCGGCATAGGTCAGCCCGCGCTCGCCGCGCAGGGCCCAGGCGCCGTCGGGAATTTCCTCGAGATCCGCCGTGCGGGTCATCGCGCCCTCGGACCCGAAGGCGAGAACCGCGCCGCGCAAGGCTGGGACGGTGCGGATATCGGCGGCGGGGTCTTCCTCCCGCACCAAAGCCTCGAAATCCGCGATGGAATCGCGCGGCACGTCGAGCACGAAATAGTCGGGCGCCTGCTCGGGCACGCGGCGTTCGATATTCCCGTCGATGGCGGACTGGACCGCAGCGAGCAGGACGAAAGCGGCGAGCCCGAAGCCGAGCGCGGTGACGAGCGCGCCGGTGGAGGACCCGGGGCGGTGCAGATTGGCGAGCGCATTGCGCGCGATCGGGTTGCTCGGGCGGGGCAGGGCGCCGGCAAGCTTGCGGATCGCGAGACCGAGCAGAGCGAGGAGACCCAGCGCCACCGCCGCGCCAACCAGGAACAGGCCCGACAATTGCCAATTGCTCGCGGTCAGGAGCGCCAGCGCGACAATCGCCGCGAGCCCCAACCCGACCGCGATCAGCGCCTGTCGGTCCTGCGCCAGCGGCGCGATCCGCGCCCGCATCAGCGCCATGGCGGGAAAATGCCGCGCGCGCAGCAGCGGCGGTGCGGCGAAGACGAAGGCGACCAGCAAACCGTAGGCCAGAGCGGTGAGGAGCGCGAGCGGATCGACGACGAGACCGGTCTCGACCGGGAGCAGGCCTGACAGCGCGACCGCCAGCAGCGGCGTCACCGCCACGCCCACCAGCAGTCCTGCAACGCTGCCCGCAAGCGCCGCCGCCCCGATCTGAAGTGCGTAAATCCGCGCGATATCGGTGCTGGTCGCGCCGAGGATCTTAAGGGTCGCGATCGCCTGTCGCCGCGCGTCGAGATACGAGGTCACCCCTCCGCCGATCCCGATACCGGCGATGACGAGCGCGGCGAGGCCGACCAGAGTCAGAAATTCGCTCATCCGGCTGACGAAGCGATCCGCGCCGGGCGATGCGCGATCGGCGGTGCGGAAATCAAAGCCGGCCTCGGGGAAGCGGTCCTCCAACTCATCACGCACGGTTTGCGGATCGCGCGGAGTGTCGAAGGCGACGCGGGTCTTGCTCTGGAACATCGAGCCGGGCGCCAGCAGCCCCGCCGCTTCGGGCAGGCCCTCGGCCACGATCACGGTCGGGCCGAGTTGGAACCCCTCGCTCAATTTGTCGGGCTCGGTCGCGATGATCCCGCCGACCGTCACACTGCGCGTTCCGATGGAAATCGTATCGCCCGGCCCCACGCCGAGCCGTTCGGCGGCCCCGCGATCGAGCCATGCCTCGCCCAGCGCAGGTGCACCGGCGTTGCGACCGTCTTGCAGCGTCAGTGCACCGTAGAGCGGATAGGCGTCGTCGACCGCCTTCAATCCGATCGGCACCGCCTGATCGCCGTTTCGGGCCATCGCCTGCAAGCGATAACCGCGCGTCAGCGATCCGTATTCGCCAAGCGCGGCATCCTCTTCAGGGTTGAGAGCGCGCTGCCACAATTCGATCTCGAGATCGCCGCCGAGCAGTTCCTGCCCGCTCGAAGCGATCTCTCCCTCGATCGCCGCAGTCAGAGTCCCGATCGCCGCCAGCGCCCCAGTGCCCAGGAACAGGCAGACCAGCAGCAGGCGCAGGCCCTTGAAGCGCGCATTGAGATCGCGGCGTGCGATGCGCCAGGCTTCGGTCCAGCTCATCGTTTCGTGTCGCTCGCGATCACCCCGTCGCCCAGCTGGATCACCCTGTCGCAGTGCTTCGCCAGTTCAGGATCGTGGGTGATGACCAGCAGGGTCGCTCCGGTCTCGGCCCGCCTCGCGAAGAGGAGGTCTACGATTTCGTGGCCGGTCGCGGCGTCGAGATTGCCGGTCGGCTCGTCGGCGAAGATCAGGTCCGGCCTTGGCGCGATGGCGCGAGCGATGGCGACGCGCTGCTGCTCGCCGCCCGACAATTGCTGCGGATAATGATCGAGCCGATGGCCGAGGCCGACCGCTTCCAATTCGGCACGGGCGCGCGCCTGCGCATCGCTCTCGCCCGACAGTTCCATGGGCGTGGCGACGTTTTCCTGCGCCGTCATGGTCGGGAGCAGGTGAAAGGCCTGAAGCACGATCCCGATCCGCCCGCGCCTCGCATGGGCCAGCGCATCCTCGTCCATCCCGTTGAAATCCTGACCCGCGACTTGAAGCGTTCCTCCGGTCGCGCGTTCGAGGCCCGACAGCACCGCCATGAGCGAACTCTTGCCGGATCCCGACGGGCCGAGTAGCGCGAGGGTCTCGCCCGGCATCACGTCGAGATCGACGCCGCGCAGGATTTCGACCGGAGCTTCGGCGGTGCCGAGCGTGAGAGTGAGGTTGCGGGCGGAGATCGCAGCTTGAGAATTGGTCACTTCGCTGCGATGGCACAGGGTGTTGTCCCCCACAAGGAGCCTCGCCGGTGCAATTCGTCCGTCTGTCGATCATTCCGCTGCTGATGGCGCTCGCCGCATGTGGGCAGAGCGCCGATCCCGCGCCGCAACAGCGCGAAGTCGCACCTGTCGCGGCAAATGACGACACGCCGGAAATCCCCGTCAGCGGGCCGGAACGCCGCATCCTCGCCTTCGGGGACAGTCTGTTCGCGGGATACGGAGTGGGCACGGAAAACAGCTATCCGGCCAAGCTCGAAGCGGCCCTGCGCGCACGCGGGATCGACGCGCGGATCGTCAATGCGGGCGTATCGGGCGACACCAGCGGGGCGGGCCGCCAGCGCCTCCCCTTCGTCCTCGACAAGCAAGAGAACATCGATCTCGTCATTCTCGAACTGGGCGGCAACGATCTGTTGCGCGGGATTTCGCCAGCGGAGACGCGCGCCAATTTCGAAGCGATGCTGGGCGAATTGCGCGATCGTGGCATTCCGGTGCTGTTGATGGGTATGCGCGCGCCGCCCAATTACGGGCCGGAATTCCAGCGCGATTTCGACGCGCTCTATGGCGATCTGGCGCAGGAATACGGTGCAGAGCTGATTCCGTTCTGGCTGGAGACGGTCTATCAGCGTCCCGAACTGTTCCAGGACGATCGCATCCATCCGACGGAAGAAGGCTTGCAGGTGCTGGCGAACGATACGGTGGTGGAGGTGGCCGAGGCGCTGCCGCCCGCCGAGTAAGGTCGAGGCTCGCTCAACGAGGCGAAACCGCGCCGCCTCGCACCTCCCAGACGGCCGCCTCGCCCGCTATCGCTTCGAAGGGGGCGATCTCCGTCCCCGTCATCCACACCTGCGCGCCGCCGCTGCGCAGGCGGTCGAACAGGGCGACGCGCCGGTCGGGATCGAGATGGGCGGCTACCTCGTCCAGCAATAAGAGCGAGGCGCGTCCTTTCGCGGCGAGAGCCGCATGGGCCAGCGTCATCGCCAGCAGCAGCGCCTTCTGCTCTCCGGTCGAACAGGCCGCTGCGGGCATCCGCTTGGCGGCGTAGAGCACCTCGACATTGTCGCGGTGCGGTCCGGTGAGCGTGCGCTGCGCCGCCCGGTCGCGGCGGCGCCCGTCATGAAGCGCCTGGGACAGCGCCTCGAACCCTTGCGGGCCGCCGGGCGCGTAGCTGAGGGCGGGGCGGGGGAAGGGCGCTTCGGGCTGGATTACGATTTCCGCCATCATCGCATCGATCAGTGCCGCGCGCCCGCGCGACAGGGCCGCGCCGTGTTCGGCCAGCTGCGCTTCGATGGCGTCGAGCCAGACGGGATCGGGCTCGCGATCGTCCGAAAGCAATCGGTTGCGCTCACGCAGCGCGGCTTCGTAGCGATTGGCGCGGCTGGCGTGTTCGGGGTCGAGCGCGAGCGCGAGCCGGTCGAGATAGCGCCTTCGGTCCTGCGCTGGCCCGGTGAACAGCCCGTCCATCGCCGGGGTCAGCCAGCCGACCGCAAGCCACTCGCCAAGCGCCACCGCGCTCGTTTCCGCACCGTTGATCCGCACCCGGCGGCGGCCCGGCTGCGCGGGTTCGGTATAGGTGCCGAGGCGGACCGGCTCGCTCTCTCCAGTTTGAGCCGCGGCCAGATCGGCGCCGATCGCGAACCCACCGCCGCCATCGTGTCGCGCCATTTCGGCAAGCGCCGCACGGCGCATTCCGCGACCCGGCGCGAAGAGCGAGAGTGCTTCCAAAACATTCGTCTTGCCCGCGCCATTAGTGCCGACGAGCAGATTGACCGCCCGCGTGCCTTCGATCGCGGTATCGATGTGGTTGCGGAAGCCGGAAAGGGAGATGCGGTCGAGCGCCATGGACGGTCCGGGCAATAGCTCGTGCGCGCGATCCTATCCACCTGAATAGGGCGCTATCCAAGAAATGGCGAAAATTCCCAACCTTTCGGATTGATGAACAAAGCTGTCAGCATCGTGGGCTAGTCGAATGGCGGAATTCCGCCAATCCTCGCGTTTGGCACGGCGGTTGCAATCATTTCTTCGTCACCCGGAAAGGCCGGGTTCAGGGAAAAAGGAAACTGATCATGTCTCTTTTCAAAGCCAACAACGCCTTCGCCGCCATCGCCGCTTTCGCCATCTCGGCGCTCTGCATGGCCGCCGCGATCGTGCCCGCCAGCCCCTCCGTCCTCATCGCCTGACCCATCCCACGAAAGGAGTTTCCAATGTTCGACTTCGACGGCAGCAAGCTGTTCGCAGCCGCCTTCTCGCTGGCCATCTCGGCCGTGTTCTTCGCCACCGCAATCATCCCCGCCTCGCCGAACGGAATGCTGGCATGAACGACCTTCGCACTTCATCCGTCGGCGGCACCCCCAAGCAAGGGCTTCGCGCTCGACCGCCAGAACCGCAAGATCATGGGCGTCTGCAGCGGCATCTCCCGCCATTTCGGGATCGACGTGACGCTGGTGCGGGTCGGTTTCGTGCTCGGCACGCTGCTCGGCTTCGGCAGTTTCCTGCTGATCTACCTCGCGATCGGCCTGATCGCGGATTGAGGGGAGGGGAGTTTGCTCTCCTCCCCTCGCCAAACGGGCCGGAACGGCCCGCAAGCGCGACTGCGCGTCGACCGTCAGGCCGCCCCCTCGGAGGCGATCGCGAAGCGATCCGCCGCGAGAGAAGAAAATTACATCGCCGAAATACCGCCGTCGAGCTTCAGCTCGGCCCCGGTCATGAACTTGCTCTCGTCGCTGGCGAGATAGACCACCGCATCGGCAATATCGTTTGGCTCGCCGACTTTCCTGAGCGGAATTTGCCGCGCGAGCTTTTCCAGCAGCACATCCTTGTCCAGATTGTGGTTCTTGGCCGTCCCGTCGAGGATCGGCGTATCCACGAAGGTGGGGTGGATCGAATTGCAGCGGATATCCATCCGGTTCTTGGCACAGTGGAGCGCGATCGACTTCGACAGCATCCACACCGCCGCCTTAGACGAATTATAGGCGGGCATCGTATCGCTGGCGATCAGCCCGGCGATGCTGGAGATGTTGACGATCGAGCCCGGCGCATGCTCGCGCATCAGCGGCAACGCCGCGCGACAGCCGTGGAAGATCGAATCGACATTGACCGAAAAACAGCGCTTCCAGTCGTCGAAATCGCAGGTCTCGATATTGCCGCCAACGCCGATCCCGGCATTGTTCACCAGCACGTTCAACCCGCCCATCTTGTCGCGCGCCAGTTCGACGGCATTGGCCCATGCGTCGATATCGGTGACGTCGTGCGCGCAGGCGAAGGCCGTGCCGCTGCCCAGCTTCTCGTCGATCAGCCGCGCGGTTTCTTCCGCGCCTTCGCCATTGCGATCGGTGCAGAGGACGCGCGCGCCTTCTTCGGCCAGCCGCGTCGCATGGGCGCGCCCCAGACCCTGCGCCGCGCCCGTCACCAGCGCCAGCTTGCCCGCGCACCTGCCGTTTTTCGCTTCCGCCACCTTTACTCTCCTGCGATTATGTCCTGTCCCAGAAGCAAGAGCAGGCGCACGTCGACGCCGCAACCTTCGGCGCGTTTCCGGTCGAGAAATTCCTTCAGGCCCGCCCGCGCGACGCGGTGGACGGCGATGTCTTCGCTCGGCGTCCCGCCGCCTTCGCCAACCCGTTCCAGCTCGGTGGCGCGGACGAGCGTGAAGCTTTCGCTGACCATGCCGGGCGATGAGAAGAACTGGCCGATCTCTTCGAGTTTCGCTGCGCGATAGCCGGTCTCCTCCTCCAGCTCGCGCCCTGCGGCGGACAGGTCATCCTCGTCGGCCTTGCCGTCCTCGTCTCCGATCAGGCCGGCGGGCAGTTCGATGCAATTGCGGCCGAGGGGCACGCGATATTGTTCGACCAGGATCACGTCGTTTCCGATCAGCGGCAGGATCACCGCGGCCCGGATATTGCGAGCGCGCCCGACATATTCCCAGCGCCCGCGGGTCTTGGCGGTGATGTATTTGCCCTGCCATTCGATCCGTTCGGGCGCGTCCTGGTCGGGCGTCATACCTCGATCAGCCTGTCAGGTAGTTCGTTGGTGTCCTCCGCGTCGCGCGGGAAGCGTTCCGCCAAGACCACGCCGACATCGCGGATGCCTGCCGCCAGCCCTTCGGCCACGCGCCCTTCGCGGATTTCGCCCAGCATGTCGGCCATCGCCTCACCCCAGACCTCCGCGGGAACTTGCGAGGCAATGGTCGCATCGGCGACGATCTCCGCACGGTGTTCGCGCATGGAAAGATAGAGAAGGACGCCGGTGCGCCCGTGGGTGCGGCTTTCCGCGCCGACCTTGAAATGGCGGACAGCGGCATCGCGGGCGCGCGCCGCCTTGACCGGTTTGGGTACGAGCGCGAAGCGCAGCGCGTCGAAACTCAGCGCCACCCAGCTTGCCGCGAACGCCACCAGGCCGAGCGCGATCGTCATGCTGGCAAGCTCGCCCGTGGACCAATCGTGCCCCCACCCGCCGACAAGCGCATCCCACAGATCGAGAAAGGGGCGCGGCAGCGCGGCGAAGACGCTCATCGCGGTGAACGCCATCCCCGCCGCATAGACCAGCACGACATCGGAATAGCCGTCGCTGCGATCGGCCAGCACGGTGACGATTTCGCCGCTGGTGTTCCGCTCGGCCTCGCCGACCGCGTCGGAGACCAGCCGGTGCTGGGTTTCGGAGAGATACGCCATCTACCAGCCTCCCGACGCGCCGCCGCCACCGGACATGCCGCCACCAAAGCCGCCGAAGCCGCCTCCGCCACCGAAGCCGCCGCCCCCGAAGCCGCCACCTCCGCCCCAGTCGTCTCCGTCCGAAAGCCCGCGTGCGATCGCCTTGCCCGCTTCCCACAGGATGATGTCGCGCGCGGCATTGCCCCACGGACCGGCGCGACCGCGCCTGCCGCCGCCGAAGCGCCGCTTGCGCCCGCGTCCGCGCAGCATCGGCAGGATGAAGAAGAACAGGATGAACGCGATCCAGATCACCGCGCCGATAGGAAATCCGCCATCGCGCGACTGCCGCGCCTGTTCCGCCGCCTGCTGCGCTTCCTCGATCGCGACGGCATCTTCGGGGCTGTTCGCCAGGTGATCGAGAATGGCGTCGACGCCTTGGGTCACTCCGCCATCGAAATCCCCCGCCTTGAAGCGCGGCGTGATGACATCGTTGACGACCCGTCCAGCCATGATGCCGCCGAAATAGGGATGGAGCCCGTAGCCGACCTCGATCCGCATTCGCCGATCGTCGCGCGCGACGAGCAAAAGCAGGCCGGTATCGCGCTGTTCGCCGCCAATGCCCCAGGTTTCAAACAGGCGCGTCGCGTAGGGCTCGATCGTCTCGCCCCCGAGCGAGGGCACGGTCGCCACCACGATCGCGCGACCTGTTTCCTGGTTGTAGGCGCGAAGCCGCTGGTCGAGCGCGGCCTCGGTCTGCGCCGACAGCATGTCGGCGCCGTCATAGACCGGCCCGTCCGGGCGCGGCGGCAGGTCGGCCTGGGCCCAGGCGGGCGCGGCGCAAATGCTTGCCAGCAGCAGCCAGCAGGTCAGGAACAGGCGCATCATGGCGCCGCTCAGTTCGCTCCTGTCGTTCCGGCGGTCTGTCCAGCAGCTCCGCCGTTACCGGTGATGCCGCTCATGTCGACTTCGGGATTGGCGCGGCTCGCGGCGTCGGCTTCGAAATATTCCAGTGGTTCGGCGCCATGGATGATGTTCGCCCCGATGGTGGAGGGGAAGGTGCGGATCTCCGTGTTATAGTCGCGCGCCGCCTCGTTGTAGCGCACGCGTTCGGTGTTGATCAGGTTGTTCGCCTCGTCGATCGCGACCATCAGGTCGCCGAAGCGCGGCTGGCTGGCGAGCTGCGGATAGTTTTCGACCACGGTGCGCAGTTGTCCCAGCGCCTGCGTCAGCTGGTTCTGCGCCTCGTTGAAGCGCTGGAATTCCTCGGGGTTCGACAAATCGTCGGTCGTGATGTTGATCGAGGTCGCCCGCGCGCGGGCGTCGACAACCCCTTGCAGGATGTTCTGTTCGGAGATCGCCGCGGCCTGGACGACCGAGACGAGATTGGGGATCACGTCCGAACGCCGCTGCAAGGCGGTTTCGACATTGCCCCATTGTGCCTTTGCCGCTTCTTCCTTGGTCGGGACCGAATTGATCCCGCAAGCCGACAGCGCGAGCGCGGCCATCGCTACGATTGCGGTGCGAAAGATGGCAGTGCGGTTCATGGTGTCGTCGGTCTCCTGAATGAGTGTCTTGGGAAGTTAGCACACCCGCCCGCCCATTCAAGCGCGATCGACGGGATTCCCCCGCTTGATCGCGAGCATTCGAGCGGGCAGATGGATCGCGGGTCAGTCCAACGGAGGATAAGCATGGCACTGGGAACCGAATTCAGGAAATTCATCGCGCGCGGCAATGTGATCGATCTTGCGGTCGGCGTCGTGATCGGCGCGGCGTTCAGCGGTATCGTCACGCAACTGACCGAAGCGGTCCTGATGCCGCTGATCGGATGGATCTTCGGCGATATCGATTTCTCGAACTGGTTCCTGATGCTGGGCGAGGTGCCCGAGGGGTACGAGGGCGCGCTCGACAATTACGAGCAGCTGAAGGAAGCGGGCGTGGCCATGATCGGCTACGGCGCGCTGATAACCGCGATGATCAATTTCCTGATCGTCGCCTTCGCGCTGTTCATGCTGGTCCGCAGCGTCAACAAGGTGACCGAGGAAATCCAGCGCAAACAGGCGGAAACCGAAGATAGCTCGACCAATCCGGAGGTTCCGACCGATCCCCAGCTGGACGTGCTGAAGAAGATCCTGGCGGAGCTGAAGGACGGCAAATCCGGTCCTTCATCCACTTCACATTAAGGCGAAAGCGCCTATATGGGGTCTGTCGGTCTCTACCGACTATGGCGATAAATGGTGCCGTGCAATAGGTACAACGGACCCGGGGGCAGTACCCGGCGGCTCCACCATAACCTGCGGATTTTCGCAGGTAATGACGGGGCCGAACTAGGATCGACGTGTGCTGAAAGACGGTATTTTCGCCCGGGCTGAGTAACCCGTAAAACTGTTCGCAACACACAAGTGCCAACGATAACGAAGCACTCGCTCTCGCTGCGTAATCTGATGGGCTAACGCCCTGATCTTACAAAGCTAAAGCGCGGTTGGACCCACCGGGCAACAGAAGCGGATTCCGGGGCTCCGGGGGTAGCTAGCAACAGAAACCCCCACCTTCGCTAGCTTGAGAGACCCGCTCTTCCAAGAGCGGAACGGTCCTCGCCCCCCCGAGAGAAAAACACGGGTAGCTAGCAACAGAAACCCCACTTAATTTTCCGAAATTTCCGCCGCCTTCGCTTCGCGCTCGTAGCGCAGGCAATCGAGGATCTTCGCCCCACCGAGAAACACCGCGCCTGCGGTGGCCGCCATCAGGACGTATCCCATAGGGCCGGGATAGATCTCGGTATAGTGGGCCCCACGCGTCATCGCGCCCAGAGCGAGCGCGAAGATGATCAGATACGCTTCGAAGCGGTTCTTGATCACGAAGAGACGCTTGATCTTTTGCAGCACTTGAGGACGCGATCCTTTCTTAACCATTATGGCAGCAAGAGCCGTGCCAGACCAGGGTTTCTGCGGCTTGTCATGGTTAACGAAGGAGCGGTTGTAAACCTTTCCGACACTAGCGGGATGGCATCGCCTCCGATCACAGCAATTCGTCGAGCGCCAGCACGCCGAGCAGGGCCTCGCGCGCATCCATGACCCGCTCGGCGAGCGTCTCGCTCCCGATCTCGGACGGTTCGATCCGTTCGGGCCACATCTCTGCCACCACCGCCTCGATCCGCGTCGCCTTCGCCTCGTCGAGCAGGAAGCGGGCATCCACCGTCGCGGGATCGGTCACCACGCGCAGCCGGAGGCAGGCGGGGCCGCCGCCATTGGCCATGGACTGCCGCACATCGACGGGGATGACCTGGCGGATCGGACCGTTGCTCGCCAGCATCTTTTCGCACCACGACCGGACCGACGGGCTTTCCTGGCATTCGCTCGGCACGACCAGGGCCATTTCGCCCGAGGGGAGAGTGAGGAGCTGCGCGTTGAAGAGATAGGTGCGGATCGCTTCTTCGAGGCTTACCGCATCCTCGGGAACCTCCACAACTTCCAGCGCGGGGAAGGCGGCGCAGATCGCCGCATAGGCGCCCTGCTGGTCCGCGAAGGCGCGGGCGTGGGTGAACAGAACGCGCTCGTTGGCGACCGCGACCACATCGTTGTGGAAGGCGCCTGCCGCGATCGCTTCGGGGTTCTGTTCGATGAAGACGCAGGCATCCGGGTCGAGCTGGTGCAACCGCGCCACTGCGCGGCTGGCCTGTTCGTGCTGGCGCGCGGGGAATTTACCGCCCTGGCGGCCCCAGACGAACACTTCGACGCCGGGCGATCCGTGGCCTTCGCAAAAGCGCATGTGGTTGGCCGCGCCTTCGTCACCGAAGCTGGCCGGAACCGCATCATGGACCTTGAAATGGCGCGGATCGGCAAAGGCGAGGTCGAGCTGGCGCTTGGTGTCGCGCCATTCCTGCCCGCGATGCAGCATGGTGATGAGATTGGCGGGGGTCAGATGGCAAAGGCCATCCCCGGTATCGGGCGCCGGGCTGACCGTGGCGGCGTTGGCGGTCCACATGCTGGACGCCGACCAGGCGGCGGCGAGCAGCGGGCCGTCCAAATTCCCATCGGCGCCCAGATCGCGCAGCAATCCGTAATTCGGGCGCGGCAGCGGCAGCAGGAAGCCCTGCGCCAGACCGCGCTCCATATTCCCGCGCATCTTCGCGATGCCCTGGAGAGCGGCGGCGCGCGGAAAGCTCGCGTCGCCCTTGTGACTGGCGCTGGCGATATTGCCGAGGCTGAGCCCGGCGTAATTGTGCGACGGGCCGACGATCCCGTCGAAATTGATCTCGACCAGGCTCATCGCGCCACGCTCCAGACCTCGTCGCCGACATCGAGTTCAAGCGTGCGCGCACAGGTTTGATCGATGGCGATCGTCCCGTCATCGCCCACCTCGCGCCGGCCATAGGCACAGCGGAAATCGGCGAGGGAGCCGGTGGCGATCAGCGCGCGTTCTCCGATGTCGAGCGAAATATCGCTCACCGTGGAGGGCTTGGCTTCCGCGATGCTCTTCACCTGGTTGGTGCGCGCGGTCATGGTCGGCCCGCCATCGAAGATGTCGACGTAGTTTTCGAAGGCGAAGCCTTCCTGCTCCAGCATCCGCATCGCCGCGCGCCCGGTGGGGTGGGGCAGGCCGATCACCTTGCGCGCCGCCTCGTCCAGCATGGCGACATAGACCGGGTGTTTCGGCATCAAATCGGCGATGAACTGGTTGCCGTTGATGGCATTGAAATAATCGGCCTCCTGGAAGCTCATCCCGAAGAACCGCCCCGCGACCCCGTCCCAGAACGGCGATCCGCCGGCATCGTCGATAATGCCGCGCAGTTCGGCGAGGATGCGCGGAGCAAAGCGCAGGCGATGCATGGCGATGAACAGGTAGCGGCTGCGCGCAAGCAGCAGGCCCAACCCGCCTGCGCGCTCATTGGGATGGAGGAACAGGCCGCCCACCTCGCTCGACCCTTCCAGATCGGTGACGAGGCTCAGCAATTCGGCGCGTACCGTGCGGTCGAGTTCCTGGCTGTGTTGGGTCAGGGTAGTCAGGCGATAGGAATAGAACGGCCATTGCTGGCCGACCTGCGTGAACAACTGGCACGTGCCGCGCACTTGGCCATTTTCGGTGTTTTCCAGCACCAGCACGAACTGATCGTCGCCCAGCTCGTCGTCGTCGCGTGCGAAGGCCGCCTGCGCGCGGGCCAGTTTGGCCTCCAGCGCGTTGCGATCGGCGGGGAGGTTGGTGAAGCCGCCGCCGGTCAGCTTCGCCATTTCGTAGAGCGGTTCGATATCTTCGGGCCGGGCGGCACGCAGGCGAAAGGTCAAAGCGGGTCTCCGTTGGCGAGTTTTTCAAGCACCAGAGCCGACAGCGCGGCCCGCTCGGGAAGCGAGGGGACGATCATGAATTCGTCTGGCGAATGGATGGCGCCGCCTCTGACCCCCATGGTGTCGACCACGGGGACGCCGCACGAAGCGATGTTATTGCCGTCGCACACGCCGCCGGTCGGCTTCCAGCCGATGGTCTGGCCGAGTTCCGCGCCGCAGCTTTTGACGAGATCGAACAACTTCTGGGCGCGGTCATCGACCGGCTTGGGCGGGCGGGTCACTCCGCCATGGCGATGGGCGGAAACCTCGTGCTGCGCCTCGATCGCGGCGAGGATGGGCGCGAGCTCGCCGTCGAAGCGCTCCATGGCGTCGGTCGATTTGGGGCGGATGTTGAAGCGCAGGATCGCAAGGTCGGGCACGACGTTGTTGGCCGCCCCGCCTTCGATCTTTGCCGGGTTGATCGTGATGTCGTCCTTCGCCAGTTCGACGATCCGCATCACGAGATCGGACGCGGCGACGATGGCGTTGCGCCCGTCCTGCGGATTTCGCCCGGCATGGGCGCTGCGGCCGCGCAGGGTGATCGAGTAATTTCCGGTGCCGCCGCGCGCATGGGCGAGCGTGCCGTCGGGAAGCGCGCTGGGCTCGTAAGTCAGCGCCGCGTATTTGCCCCGCGCCAATTGCTCGATCAGCGGGCGGCTCGCCAGGCTGCCGGTTTCCTCATCCGAATTGATCATGACGTCGTAACCGAGCCGATGTGCGCCTCCGTTCGCCTCGAACGCTGTCAGCGCGTGGAGGATCACGCACAGCCCGCCCTTCATGTCGGCGGTGCCGGGACCGTTCACGGTCTCGTCGTCGAGCCAGGTGTTGTCCTGGAAGGGATGATCGGCGGGATAGACGGTGTCCATATGCCCGGTCAGCACCACGCGCCGCTCCGCTTCGGGGCGGACGCGCAGGACCATGTGGCGGCCATGAGGCTTTTCGAACTCGGTCCCGTCAGCGGCAATGGCGCTGACCTCGGCCGGCTCGACCAGTTCGATTTCGCCCGGAAGACTGGAGAAGGCGGCGGAAAGCTTTTCCGCCATCGTCGCCAGCCCTTCGAGATTGGCGGTACCGGTGTTGATCGACGCCCAATCGAGGGTCTGGTCGAGCATGGTCTTGGCATCGATACGGTCGAGAAGGTCAGCGTGTCTGGTCATCGCATGGGGGCTTAGCGGCGGTGCGTGGGGTTTGCCAGCCCGGTGCCTTCGGGCTTTTGAAGCGATCGCCAAGCCCCTCTTGCAAAGCCTTGCCTGCGTCCGCATAATCCTGCCATCTCCTCCCCGGGATCCGCTTTTCGAATTTCAGCAGACTGTTTCAGCAGATTACGGGTGAGTTTTCTTACATGACCGAATACGTGAACCGCGCCGGGATCGAGGTCGATCCCGCTCTGGCCGACTTCATCGAGACCGAGATCCTCAACGCGCTGGAGAAGGACGCGGATGCGTTCTGGCAGGGCTTCGCATCCCTTCTGGGCAGTTTCGCCCCGCGCAACCGCCGCTTGCTGCAGTCGCGCGAAGAGCTTCAGGCGAAGATCGACGACTGGCATTCCGAACGCGCCGGACAAGCGCACGATGCCAAGGCCTATCGCGCCTTTCTGGAAGAGATCGGCTACCTTGTTCCCGAGCCCGCTCCCTTCACGATCGGGACCGAAAACGTCGATTCCGAAATCGCGACCATGGCGGGCCCGCAGCTGGTCGTGCCGATCCTCAATGCGCGGTTCCTGCTGAACGCCGCCAATGCGCGCTGGGGCAGCCTTTACGATGCGCTCTACGGCACCGACGCGCTCGACGCGCCGCCGCCGGTTCCGGGAGGATACGATCAGAAGCGCGGCGATGCCGTGATCGCGGAGGGCCGCCGCTTTCTCGACGAAATCCTGCCGCTTGCGGACGGCAGCTGGCGCGACATTTCCGGCGTGGACGACATCCGTCTGGCCGATGAGACCGCTTTTGTCGGTCGGACCGATGCCGGTAGGCTGTTCAAACACAACGGTCTCCATATCGAGGTGCAGTTCGCAGCCGATCACCCGGTCGCGCGCACCGACGAGGCCGGAATCAGCGATATCGTCCTCGAAGCGGCGCTCACCACCATCGCCGATCTCGAGGATTCGGTTGCGGCGGTCGATGCCGAGGACAAGCTGCTCGGCTATCGCAACTGGCTCGGCGTGATCCGGGGCGATCTCGAGGAAAGTTTCGAGAAAGGCGGGGCGAAGCAGACGCGGCGGCTGTGCGCGGACAAGATTTATCGCGATGCGGATGGGGCCGACCAACGACTTCCGGGCCGCAGCCTCATGTTCGTCCGCAATGTCGGGCACTTGATGACCAATCCCGCCATGCTGTGGGACGGCGGCGAGATTCCCGAAGGCATCATGGACGCGGTCGTCACCGGAGCGATCGGCGCGCTCGACGTGGCGGGCAAGACGCGGTTCGGAAACTCGCGCACAGGCTCGATCTACATCGTGAAGCCCAAGATGCACGGGCCGGAGGAATGCGCTTTCACCAACGACCTGTTCGACGCGGTGGAGGATCTGCTCGGGTTGTCGCGCCACACCATGAAGGTCGGCGTGATGGACGAGGAACGGCGCACATCCGCCAATCTCGGCGCCTGCATCCATGCGGTGACGGACCGCGTGGTGTTTATCAATACCGGCTTCCTCGACCGGACGGGCGACGAGATGCACACTTCGATGCGCGCCGGACCGATGCTGCGCAAGGGCGCGATGAAGGCGGCGCCCTGGCTCAAGGCGTACGAGGCGCGCAATGTCGGGATCGGGCTGGCGCACGGGCTTTCTGGCCGGGCGCAGATCGGCAAGGGCATGTGGGCCGCGCCCGATCTGATGGGGCAGATGATGATCGAAAAGATCGGCCATCTGCGCGCAGGTGCCAACACCGCCTGGGTGCCGAGCCCGACCGCAGCGACCCTGCACGCGATCCATTATCACCGCGAGGACGTGTTCGAAATCCAGAAAGGCCTAGCCGATGCGGCGAAGCTGGACGAGTTGCTGACGATCCCGCTGGCGAGCGGCGTCAACTGGTCGGACGAGGAAATCCGCGAGGAGCTCGACAACAACTGCCAGGGCCTGCTCGGCTAT
The DNA here is from genome assembly GCA_009993605.1 of Erythrobacter sp. Lineage (GTDB taxonomy): Bacteria > Pseudomonadota > Alphaproteobacteria > Sphingomonadales > Sphingomonadaceae > Qipengyuania. Next base: position 787,711 of record JAACTB010000007.1, on the reverse strand, counting down.
GTGGTGCGCTGGATCGATCAGGGCGTCGGCTGTTCCAAGGTGCCCGATATCAACGATGTCGGCCTCATGGAGGACCGGGCGACGCTGCGCATTTCGTCGCAACATATCGCCAACTGGCTGCTGCACGGAGTCGTGAGCGAGGATCAGGTTATGGACGCGCTCACCCGCATGGCAGCCAAAGTCGATGCGCAGAATGCGGGCGATCCGGCTTACGAACCCTTGCTGGAGAACCGGGACGCGCCTGCCTTCAGAGCCGCGAAGGATCTGATCTTCAAGGGCGTTTCCCAGCCAAGCGGCTACACCGAACCGCTGCTGCATGAATGGCGGCGGGTCAAGAAGGCGGCGGGCTGAAACTCAGTTCGTGCCCGGATAGGGCTCGTTCTTCAGCAATCTGGCAAGATGGGCGGCATTCGCGGCCACTGTGGTCGCAGTGACGTCCGTCTTGTCGGGCACCTGATCGAGATCCTTGAAATCGATGCTGCCCATGGCTTCTCCGACCCAATAGCAGGCGGCAGCGGCAGGGATGGTCCAGCCGGTGTCGTTCAGCGACTGGAAGAGCTGCGCCGAACTCCAATGCGCGCCATCCTCGTTGCCGACGATTGCAGCTACCGCAATTTTGCCGGAACTGGGCATGCGACCCTTGTCGTCGGTTTCGCCGAGGAAGGCATCCATACGTTCGAGCACGCGTTTCGCGATCGATCCGATCTGGCCCATCCAGATTGGCCCGCCGAAGATCAGGATATCATGCGCAAGAATCTTCTCGCGCAATTCCGGCCAGTCGTCTCCGTCGCCTTCGTCGGAGGTGACCCCGGGCAGCACATTGTAGTCCGCGACCCGCAGCGTTTCGGTGATCTCGACATCGTGATCGGAGAATTTTCCTTTCAGCAATGCGATCATCGCGTCGGTCGAACTGGGCTCGCCGCTGCTTTTCTTGAGCGAACAATTGATGGCGATGGCTTTGACGGACATGGAAATATTCTCCTTCACCCCGTCAATGCATGGCGAGACGCTATCGTTTCGTCGCCCCGTCCACCTGCCTCGCCAGTGCGACGAAATCGGCGACGCGCAAGGTTTCGGCCCGCCGTTGCGAATCGATACCGAGCGTTTCCATCGCCTCGATCGCGCCAGGCACGCCCTTCAGGCTCTGGCGCAGCATCTTGCGGCGCTGGCCGAAGGCGGCCTCGGTCAGGCGTTCGAGCGTGCGGGCGCTGACGCCGTCTGGCATGGACGTGGGCGTCACATGGACGATCGCGCTCATGACCTTGGGCGGGGGCGTGAAGGCGCTGCGGTGGACCTTCATCGCCAGCTTCGCCTCACCGCGCCACTGCGCCAGCACCGCGAGCCTCCCATAAGCCGAACCTCCCGGCGAGGCGACGATGCGTTGGGCGACCTCCTGCTGAAACATCAGCGTCAGCCCGGTCCAGAGCGGGGGCCAATCCTCGCCCGAAAGCCAACGCACGAACAGGGCGGTGCCGACATTATAGGGCAGGTTCGCGACCACCTCGAAAGCCTCGCCACCCATCAACTCGGCATGGTCCATCTTCATCGCGTCGCCATGGATCACGGTGAGCTGACCGGGGAAAGCGTCTTCGAGTTCGGCGAGGGCCGGAAGACAACGCGAATCCATCTCGATCGCGGTGACGCGTGCGCCCGCCCGCAACAGCGCGCGGGTAAGGCCACCGGGGCCAGGGCCGATCTCCAGTACTTGTCGGCCCGCGAGATCGCCGGGGATCGCCGCAATCCGGTCGAGCAGCTGTTCATCGAACAGGAAATTCTGGCCCAGCGCCTTGCTCGCGGACAGGCCGTGGCGCGCGATTACCTCGCGCAAGGGGGGAAGGTCGGGCATCAGGAAATCGCCCGACGTTCGGCCATCGCGCTCGCCATCCGAAGCGCCGCCATCATCGCGCCCGGATCGGCGAGGCCCTTGCCCGCAATGTCGAACGCCGTCCCGTGATCGGGCGAGGTCCGCACGATGGGAAGGCAGAGCGTGACATTGACACCCTCGTCGAAATCGAGCGCTTTCAAGGGAACCAGCGCCTGATCGTGATACATCGCCAGCGCCGCGTCATAGGTCTGGCGCGCGCGCGGCGTGAAGAGAGCATCGGCGGGGTGCGGGCCGGTTATGGCGATCCCCTCGCTGCGCACGATTTCGATGGCGGGTGCGATGATGTCGCGCTCCTCGTGGCCGAACTTGCCGCCCTCGCCGGCATGGGGATTGAGGCCGCAGACCGCGATGCTCGGCGCCTCGATGCCGAAATCGCGGGAGAGGGCGCTGGCGACAATCCGCGCCTTGGCCGCGATTTTTTCCGTATCGAGCAGGCGCGGCACGTCGGCAAGCGCGCAATGGACCGTCACCGGAACGGCGCGCAGGCTCGGCCCGGCGAGCATCATCACCACCTCGTCCGGCCCCAACCCGCAGGCGGCGGCGAGAAATTCGGTCTGGCCGGGAAATTCGAACCCGACCCGCGCCAATTGTGCCTTGGCGACGGGCGCGGTGACGACGCCGGAGGCCTTGCCGAGCAGCGCCATCCGCACCGCCTCGGCCAGCGATCCCAGTGCGAGCGCGGCCCCGGCATCGTCGGGCATTCCAGGTCGATAGGAGGCATCCTCCTGCCCCAAGACGGGAAGCCCCTCGTCGAAGCACTCAACCGCTTTTGCCGGATCGTCGATGCGCAGGATCGGGCATTCGATGCCGCGCGCGGTACTGGCTTGCTCCAGTAGGCCCGGCCCGCCGGTCACGAAGAAGGGCGCGAGCCCTTTCTCATGCCGTCTCGCCCAGCTTTCGACGATGATCTCCGGCCCGATCCCCGCCGGATCGCCAAGCGATACGGCGAGAGGGAGCATGTCAGTTATACTCGATATAGGCGTCGTTGCGCAGGTCGCGCAGATAGCGCTGGGCGCGCTTGCCAATGCGCTCGTCCTCGATCTGGTTCATCAGCGTTTCGAAATCGGGTCCGGCGCTCTGCTGGGGATCGTCGCGACCGCACAGCATCAGCACGCGGATGCCGTCCTCCACGCTGCCGAAGGGCGGGGTGACCTGCCCGATCTGCAATTGCAGGATGGCGTTCTGCAAGGCGTCGGGGAGAGAGCGGACGCGGATCTGATCGTTGGTGACGATGCTGGCCCCGAGCGCTGCCGCCGCGTTCTCCGCATCGCCGCAGCCGCGAATCTGCGAAACGCCGCGCGCGAAGCTTTCGACGCGCGAAGTCGCCTGGGCCTGCGTGGTGCCCGGTTCGAAGCCGATAGAAATCTGCTTGAGACTGAGCACAGCATCGCGCGGATCGGCGGTGAGGACCTGGCGCTGGTCAATCAGATAGAGGATCGAGAGCCCACCGGGAATCGGCACCGGGCCGACGAGCTGGCCCGGCTGCATCTGTACGACGACTTCGGCCAGGGCCGCCGGAAGCTGACCAGGCCGCACCCAGCCGAGATCGCCGCCGACCGCGGCGGTGGTGGCTTCCGAATACTGCCGGGCATACGCGACGAAGCTGCCGCCCTGCCGCAATTGCTCGACGATACTGCGCGCGTTTTGCTCAACCGTCGCCTGCGATTCGGGTGTGGCGGAAAGGTAGATTTCCCCCACCCGGTATTCCTCCGTCCCGCGCGAGGCCTCCAATCGTTCGAGCTGTTCGTTGACCTCTTCACCCGACACGCTGACGAACGGGGCAACGTTGCGGCGCAGCAGACGCTGCCATGCCAGTTCGCCCTTGATCTGGCGCTTCAGCGAGTTGGGCGACGAGCCGATCTCCTGGAGATAGGCGTTCATCGCTCCGTCGCGCTGCCCGAAATTCTGCTGCGAGACAGCGGCGTAACGCTGCTCCACCTCGGCATCGGTGACCTCGATCTCCTGCGCGGCGGCTTCCTGGATCTGCAAGGTCTCGTCGATCAGATTGCGCAGCACCTGCATCTTGAGCCGCTGGGTATCTTCCGCACTCAATTCCTGATCGTTCGCGGCCGTGACCAGGGCGACGCGCTGATCGACGTCGGTCCCGGTGATGACATCGCCGTTCACCACGGCGGTGGCGGTGCGCACATTGGGATTGCTTTCACCCAGCAACGTCACCGATTCGGGCAGGCCCAGCGGATTGTCCGCCTCGGGCGCATTCGCCTGGACCTGCGCCAAAGCGGGCATCGGCGCGGCCAGCAGGCCAAGCACCGCAGCGAGGGAAACGAGGGAGGAAACAGGTTTGCGGTTCACAGAGATAGCCCAATAGCGGCGCGATGATTGCGCCCGGATATGGCCCGGCTTTGCCGCCGCGCGGCTTAACCGTAGCTGATTGGCCGCGGCGATTAGCGCATCGGAGCCACGCTGCCAACGGGCGCGACGCATAGCGCCTCAGCGGAAGCCGAGATTTCGCAGGGCGAAATAGACCTGGAAGGTGTCGCCCCGCTGCGCATCGCCGGTATCGAGATAGTCGCGCCGCCAGGTCAGGCCCATTTCGAGGCAGTCGTCCTCGTAGGCGACGCCGAGGCGTGTGCGGATGGGCTGGAAACCGTCGGAGCCGAGCGTCGGGTCCTCGTCGCGATTGGTGAGGTTGAAGACGCCCGAACCGAACACCGACCAATAGGTACGGAATGCGACTCTGGCGGCGGCGCGCAATTCCTCGCGATCCTGCAAATCCTCCACCTGGGTGATATCGCGATTGAGGCGCAGATAACCGATTTCGGCATAGGTTCGTGCACTGCCCACCGTCGCATCGAGCTCGTTGCGGCGCACGGCGAGATTGTCCTTGTCGAGCCGGAAGCGGTGCGTCAGCTTGACGAAATCGCGGAAGCGGACCTGGGTGCGGCCGACCACGTCCGAGACGCGTTCCGAAAGGCCGGTCCCGTCGACGAATACGCCGGGATCCTTGTCCAGGCGATAGGTCTGCCCCACGGTCGTGTTCACGTCCCATCCCGGCGCGCGCAATTGCCAGTCGAGGCCGTAGGTGATGCGGGCGCCATCCTCGACCCGGTCGTAACCGGGGAAGCGATTGAGCGCGAAGAGGTTTGAATCCTCGAGGTCGATCGCGCGCGAATCCTCGTTCGGGATGGCGAGATTGCGGATCGGCGGGCTGGCGGCGAACTGGACTCTGGGCGTCAGCACCTGCTGGCCGCCCAGAAATTCGCCGACCAGCGGCCATTCCACATCCACCGCGGCGACCGCGATCCCGCGCGTCTCCCACCCCGGATTGCCGCGATAGAGCGGGGTTTCGGTGAGTGCGTTGTCGCTCGAATGATAGACATCGCCGCGCACGAGGCCGGTCAGCGTGACTAGCTGGCCCATGCCGGTAATGCGCCGCATATCCCATTTGGCGCGGGCGAAGGCGCGCTGGGTGTCCTGGCCGTCGCTGCGCAGGATGGCGAGGCTGTTGGCCTGCAATTCGACCTTGCCGCCCAGCAGTGGATCGGGAAGGCGACGGCGATAGTCGATCGCGGGCAGGGCCAGCGGCACCTGGCCCTGATCGGCGCCGAGGCGCAGGGTCTGCGTCGCCCAGCCGGCGATCGAGAGATAGGAATTTTGGTCGATCCGCTCGACATCGATCGTGGAGCGCAGCCGGTCGTCCCGGCTGATGTCGTACCGGCGCAGGAAGGTCCGGTCGCTCGCGCGCCGCGCAGATCCGGTCACGCTCCAATTGGGATCGAACTGGAACTGGCCGTTGGCAAAGACGTAGCCGCGAAAATCGCGTTCGCCCACGCGATTGCCCGTCAGGTTCGAAATGCGGCGGCTATAAGTGCCGTAACCCGTGATCTGGAACGCGCCCTTGTCCGCGAGCTGGCGATACTGGCCGCTCACCATCGGCAGCGCTTCGGTGAAGAGATAGGCGCTGAGCGTCGCGTCGCGATTTGGACCCAATCGCCAGTAATAGCTGCCGCTGACCTCCAGCCCGTTGCTTTTCGAAACGCGCAGATCGGGCACAAGAAAGCCCGCGACCGGTCCCCCGTCGGTGCGGATGGCGAGCCCGGGCAGAGGCAGGATGCGCGCGCCGAACAGTTCGAGATAGGCGTTGCGGAAGCTGACCCGGCTGTCGTCCGGGTCGTAAGTCACCCGATCGGCGGTGATGCGCCAGCTCGGCGCCTTGTCGCAGCCTTCGGGCGTGGTGACGGCGCAGGCGGTATAGGCCGCGCGCTCCAGCTCGACCGTGCCGTCCGCCGCGCGCGATCCGGTCTCCGCCGCGAGCCGCCCCCCCTGGCGCAGGGCCAGCAAGAGGTTCTCCATCGCGCCCGCTTCGAATTCGTCGGTCAGCGTCACGCTGTCCGAAAACAGCTGGTTGCCGTTCTCGTCCACGAAGCGCACGCGTCCATTGGCGAGGATTTCGCCGCTATTGCGGTTCCAGGTCACGCGATCCGCGCGCACCGAGCGATCGCCGCTGCGCAGCACGACATTGCCGCTGGCGGTGACGGTATCGCTGGGCGAATCGTAGCTCAACGTATCCGCTTCGAAGGCGATCTGGTCCTCGCCCGCGATCTGGCCGGGAGGGAGGTCGACCGTGTCCTGCGGCGCGGTTTCCGCCGGGCGCTGGCCCAGATCGGCGCCGTCTTCCTCGTCGTCGAACCGGTCCGGGTCGGGCCTGTCGGCCTGTTCCTGCGCGGTCGCCATGCCTGTGGCCGCGCCATCCTGCGCGGAGGCGGGCGCGGCGTGGAAACCGGCGATCAGACAGATGCTTAGCGCGCTGGACAAGGAAAAGCCCGCCCGGATGCGGCGCAAATCGGGCGCGGATACGCTGGGCGAGTGCATGGCTTGCCTATCGCATCGCCGCTCCCTAACTGCAATCGCGTTCACGAGCGGTCGCGCGCATTGCCTCAAATCGCGTCGCGACCGCGCCACACCTATTACTTGCGGGAGCTCTCCATGCAGATCGAATTCAGCCAATCGCGCCCCGAAGCGGTTCGCATCCTTGTCCAGGCCACCACCAAAGGCGCGCTGCCCGAAGGGTTGGAGCGCGCCATGGAAGAAGGCGCGAGGGCCGCTCGCTTCAAGGGCTCGGCGGGCCAGCTGTTCGACGGCTTCGTGGAGCGCGACGGCGCGGTCCAGCGCCTCGTCCTGGTCGGCACAGGCGCTGCCGATGCCGAGGGGCGGGCCGCGAATTGCGAGAAGGCGGGTGCCGCGATTTCCGGCAAATACCAGTCGGCAGGCGAGGAGACGATCGCGCTCGATGCGACCGGGCTCGCCGCCGAGGATCTCGCCCATGTCCTGCTCGGCCTGCGGCTGCGCAATTGGCGCTACGATATCTATCGCACCAAGATGAAGGACGAGCACAAGGTGACGCTGAAGCGCGTTGTCGTCCTGAACGCGACCGAGGGTGCGGAAGACGCCTGGGGCGAAGCCGCGCATCTCGCCGACGGTATCGAATTCACCCGCGAACTGGTCACCGAGCCGGCCAATGTCATCTATCCCGAAACGTTCGTGGAACGCTGCCAGCAGCGCTTCGAAGGCAGCGGGGCGGAATTGATCGTGCTCGACGAAGCGAAGATGGAAGAACTCGGCATGGGCGCGTTGCTCGGCGTCGGACAGGGCTCGGCTCGCGATTCGCGCATCCTCGCCATCCGCTGGAACGGCGGCACGGATGGTGACGCGCCGATCGCCTTCGTCGGCAAGGGCGTGACCTTCGACACCGGCGGCATCTCGATCAAGCCCGGACCCGGCATGGAAGACATGAAGTGGGACATGGGCGGCGCGGGCGCGGTCGCGGGCGCGATGCTGGCGCTGGTCCGCCGCAAGGCCAAGGCCAATGTGGTCGGCGTGGTCGGCTTGGTCGAGAACATGCCCGACGGGAACGCCCAGCGCCCCGGCGACGTGGTCACCTCCATGTCCGGCCAGACGATCGAGGTGCTGAACACCGACGCCGAAGGCCGCCTGGTGCTGTGCGACGCGCTCCACTGGACGCAGAAGGAATTCAAGCCCGCGCGGATCGTCGATTTCGCGACGCTGACGGGCGCGATCATCGTCTCGCTTGGCAACGAGCACGCGGGCCTGTTCTCGAATGACGATGCTCTGGCCAAGGACCTCGCCGATGCGGGCAATGCCAGCGGCGACAAGGTGTGGCGCCTCCCCATCGGCCCGGCCTACGACAAGCTGATCGACAGCCCGATCGCCGACATGAAGAATATCGGTGGCAAGGGCGCAGGATCGATCACGGCGGCGCAGTTCCTCCACCGCTTCATCGAGGACGGCACTCCCTGGGCGCACTGCGACATCGCGGGCACCGTCTGGAGCGAGAAGCCCGGCGCCACCTGGGGCAAGGGCGCGACCGGCTTCGGCGTGCGCCTGATCGACCGGCTGGTCGCCGACACGATCGAAAGCTGAGCGGGTTAGCGCGTCGTGGGCGGCGGCCCGAGCAAGGGGACGGGCAAGATGCGGCGCAAGGGCGACCTGCCGCACAAGACCTGCGCCGCCTGCGGGCTCGATTTCGCTTGGCGGAAGAAGTGGGAGCGAGACTGGGACAACGTGAAATACTGTTCCGACCGCTGCCGCCGCTCGGCGAAATCCGCAAGCGGGAACGCCTGAACCGATGCGGGTCGATTTCTACCAGCTGACGCGCGACCCGGTCGAGCAGGTCGTTCCCCTGCTGGCGAGGAAGACCCTGCAGGCGGGCGAGCGGATGCTGGTCGTGAGCGCGGCCAACGAGCAGCGCGGTGCGATAGCCGAGGCGCTGTGGAAGGACGGCCCGGCCCATTTCCTCGCCAATGGCGAAGCGACAGAGCCCCACGCCGCGCGCCAGCCGATCCTGCTGTCCGACGCCTGCGTTGCGCCCAACGAAGCGCGCTTCCTCCTGCTCGCGGACGGCGTCTGGCGCGAGGAGGCGAACGGGTTCGCCCGCACATTTCTATTGTTCGGCCCCGACCAGACCGATGCGGCCCGCGCGCTCTGGCGCGATCTGAAGGCGCGCGCCGCAACCGAAGACGCGGTGGAATTCGGTGCCTTCCGCCAGAACGAGGAAGGCGGCTGGAACCCTCTGTGACGCCCACCTGTTGGTGGGGGAGGAGGCTTTTCTTGCGTATCGCCGGTTCCATCGCTGCCCTGTCCCTGCTCGCCGCCTGCGGTGCGTCCGAGGATGAGCCGCCGCGCGAGGACACGCAGCCCAAGGGCCATTACGTCGTCGATCCCGAGACCGGGGCGACGCGCGCTTCGATCACGAACGAGGACGGCACGACGATCCTGCGCACGGCGGACGGCGAGGAAGGTGCGGAAGCCGAGCTTCCGACCGGCTTCACTCTCTATCCCGACGCCGATCTCCGCTCCACCGTCATAGTCGGGCGCGGCGAGCGGCGATCGGTTACAATGACGCTCGCCAGCGATGCGCCACCGGCGGACATGATCGCCTTTTATCGCGCCGAGGCGGAGGCGGCGGGCGTCGCAGTCGATGTCGAGCTTGCCACCGATACGCTCTCGATGATCGGCGGAAGGGGCGAGGATGGGACGCATTTCACTTTCCAGGCCGCGCGCGAGGATAACGAGACGGTCGGCCAGCTGACCGTAGGCCAACTCAGCGTGGATCAGCTCACCGGAGGGCGGCCGCGCAACTGACGCTTGCCGTTGTCCCCCCGCGCGGCTACGGGCGCGCGCATTCCACCCCCTTCATTCCATCCCCTATATCCAAGGAATTCCCCATGGCGGTCACCCGCACCTTTTCGATCATCAAGCCCGATGCCACCCGCCGCAACCTGACCGGCGCGGTCACCAAGATGCTGGAAGAAGCCGGCCTGCGCGTCGTCGCGTCCAAGCGCATCCAGATGAGCGAAGACCAGGCGAAGAAGTTCTACGAAGTGCATGCCGAACGTCCGTTCTACGGCGAACTGGTCGACTTCATGATCAGCGGCCCGGTCGTGGTCCAGGTGCTGGAAGGCGAAGACGCCGTGAAGCGCAACCGCGACGTGATGGGCGCCACCAACCCGGCCGATGCCGAAGACGGCACGATCCGCAAGGCCTATGCCGAAAGCATCGAAGCCAATTCGGTCCACGGTTCGGACTCGGACGAGAACGCGAAGACCGAAATCGCCTTCTTCTTCAACGAAGACGAAATCGTCGGGTAAGTCAGGACGCCGAAAAGCCCGCGATCTGCGAACGGTGCGCGTGATGCGCGCCGTTCGCGGCGCGGGCCTGTTCGGCGCCCATCGCCTGTAACGCCGCATCGGTGAGCGTCAGGCCCAGCGCGGCATAGATCTGCGCGATCTCTTCCTGCCAGTCGCGTCCCAGCGCGACGAAATCGACCTTGGCGAGCGGCCCGTCGAACGTTTCCAGCGCCGCTGCCATCCGCGCCTCGCGCAGGGCCAGCTTGCGCTCCCATTCCACGCGCATCCTTTCGAGACAGAGATTCGCGCTCTGAAAGGCGGATTGCGCCGCCACGAGCGAGACCGAACTTGCCAGCACATCTTCCGGTTCGCGCCGCGTCACGATCAGCCGGGTACCGGGCAGCTCGGCGAGCAGGGCAGGCACGTCCTCAGCGAATTTAGGGCATTTGAGCACCCGCGGACGCATTGCATCGCCCATGATGGCGGCATCGGTGCGCAGGATGCGCGCAAATTCGCGATAGAGCGGGGCGGCATCGCGCTCCTCGCTGAAGCGGACATAGCTCGGGATATGCCACTGCGCCTCGAACGCGCAGACGTCGAGCGCGGTCGTCAGCCAGCCCAGTTCCTCGTCCGCCCGCGTCGCGCCGAAGGGGTGCTGGCTGTCGAGCCAGGGATTGACCAGCCGCGCGATGGCGAGGCCCGCGCGCGTCTTGAGCGGGCGCCAGTCGATCCGGCCAGGCGCGGGAGGGACCGGGTCGACCGCATTGCAGAATCGTGTCCCCGCATGGCGCGGATCGGCGGCGAGCAGGCGGTGGACCCGCGTGGTGCCCGCGCGCATCTGCCCGACCACCGCGATCGGCGGGGCGATATCGGTCTGCGCGAGTTCGGGCCGCTCGCGCCATAACCGGCCCAGCGCATGGCGCTTCTCGATCGCGGCGATGATCTGGCCATAGGCCATCGTATGACCGAGCGCGTTGAGCCCCGCCTCGTTCCGCAGCGAGCGGCACAGGATCTCCAGCCGCGCACGGAAATCGGCGACGTCCTCCGGCGCGCGGATCGAAATCTCGTCCTCGCGCGTGAAACCCTCGCTACCCTTCGCCCAAAGAAAATCGGGATCGAGCGGCGGCTGCACCGTCAGCCCGCGCCGCCACATGGTCGTGATCGCGCGGTTCATCAGGTCCGCCGTGCGCGACACGGCAAGAGGGTGCGGGCGAGGTGGCATCAGAACTGGTCCGCCGCGTCCATCGACCGCATTGCGCTTTTCGGCGCGACCGCCTGCCAGCTGCGGTGCAGCCGCTCGGCCACCGCGTCCCAATCGACGCCGGGCCGGTTGAGGATCACGCCCAGCCAGCCGCTCGCGCCGTAATAGGCGGGCTTGTGATAGGCGTGGGGCTGATCCTCGACCAGCGCCTCGAGCTCGTCCATCCCGCCGCATTTCACCAGCAGCGAGATATGCGGCGTGCCGTGATGCTGGTCGGAAAAATAGGCGAAGTACTTGCCGCTTTTCTCGGTCCCCACGCGCCATCCCGGCGAACCGTGGCTCTCTCGCTCATGCGTTTGGGGCAGGGCAAGGGCCAGGTCCCGCACCCGGTCCAGCAGCCACCCGGCATCGTAGGGGCGCGCGACATGCCGCGCGAGAACGCGAGGATAGAGCTGGTGTTCGGCGAAGCGCACGCGTTCGGCAAGGCTTTCCGCCGTCTCGTTGGGCCGGATCGCGACCGCGATCTGACCCAGCACCTCGCCCGCGTCGAGATCCTCGGTGACGAGGTGGACCGAAACGCCGCCATGCGTGTCGCCCGCCGCGATGGCGCGGGCATGGGTGTCGAGCCCGGTATATTTCGGCAGCAGCGAGGGATGGATGTTGAGCATCCGCCCCTCCCACCGTTTGACGAAATCCGGCGTCAGGATGCGCATATAGCCGGCAAGCGCGATGTGATCGGCGCCCACCTTGCGCGCCGCATCCTCCATCGCCGCATCGTGCGCCTCGCGCGTCATGCCCTTGTGCGAGAGGGCGAAGGTCGCGATCCCCTCCGCTTCGGCAAGAGCGAGCGCCTCGGCGCCCGGATCGTTGCTGGCGACCAGCGCGATTTCGTAAGGCGCATCGTCGAGACGGCTGGTATAAAGCAGCGCGGCCATATTGCTCCCGCGACCCGACACGAACACCGCGATGCGAGCCCTTTGCGGGGCCGTTTCAGGCATTGTGCACGGCTTCCCAATCGCCCCGCGCCGACCAGACGCCTGCCGCGCCGCGCACGGTGCAGCCGCGCTGGCCATCCACGATCTCGCCCACGGCAAGGACGGTTTCGCCTGCATCTTCCAGCCGGGACCGGACGATTTCCACGTTGGCGGGTTCGACCGCGAGCACCATGCCGACGCCGCAATTGAAAGTGCGCGCCATCTCTTCGGGCTCGATCGCGCCCTGCGCCTGGAGAAAGGCCATCAGGCGCGGCTGGTCCCACAATCCGGCATCGATCCTAGCATGGGCGCCTTCGGGAAGCACGCGTGGGATGTTCTCGAGCAGGCCGCCGCCGGTGATGTGGGCCATCGCATCGACCAGCCCGTCGCGCACCAGCGGGAGCAGGCTCTGGACGTAGATGCGCGTCGGTTCGACCAGTGCATCGATCAGCAATTGGTCGCTATCGAACAGGGCGGGACGGTCCAGCTTCCAGCCCTTGTCCGCCGCCAGCCGGCGAACCAGCGAATAGCCGTTGGAGTGAACTCCCGAACTGGCGAGGCCGAGCAGGACATGACCCGGTGCCACCCGCTCGCCCGTCAATTGCTCGCCGCGCTCCACCGCGCCGACGCAGAAACCGGCAAGGTCGTAATCGCCCGCCTGATACATGCCGGGCATTTCCGCCGTCTCGCCCCCGATCAACGCGCAGCCCGCCATCTTGCAGCCTTCGGCGATGCCCGCGATGACGCGCTCGGCAATGCCGTTCTCGAGCTTGCCGGTGGCGAAATAATCGAGGAAGAACAGCGGCTCCGCCCCCTGGACGATCAGATCGTTCACGCACATCGCGACGAGATCGATCCCGACGCTGTCGTGCCGGTCACAGTCGATCGCCAGCTTCAGCTTGGTGCCGACGCCATCGTTCGCCGCGACGAGCAGCGGATCGGCATAGCCCGCCGCCTTGGGATCGAAGAAACCGCCGAAGCCCCCGATCTCGCCATCGGCGCCGGGGCGGGCAGTGGCCTTCACCAGCGGCCCGATCGCCTTGACCAGTGCGTTGCCCGCGGCGATGGAAACCCCGGCGTCGGAATAGGTGTAGGACGAATTCTTTTCCTGCATGACGCCTGCCATACGCATTCGCGCTTGGATTTCCATAAGCCATTGGGCAAAAGGCGCGCGGTTTCCCCCATGCATTTGACCCGAACCCTCCCTTGGCTGCGCCGCCCGCTCCCCGTTTTCGCCGGGATCGTGGCGCTTGCGCTGCTCGCGGTGGCGGTTTTCGCCCAGGTCGGCGGCGATCGCGGAATCGCTCCGGTGGCCGCATCGAGTGACATTTCGGTCACGGGGGTCGAGGTCGACGCGACCGGCAAGACCAGCGACGAGGCGCGAGAAAATGGCTGGCAGCAGGCGCAGCGCAAGGCGTGGGAACGGCTGAAGGGCCCAGAGCTGTCGGATTCGCAGATTTCGAGCATCGTTTCCGCGATCGTGATCGAGCGCGAACAATTGGGCCCGCGCCGCTATATCGCGCGGCTCGGCGTGATCTTCGATCGGCAACGCGCCAACGCCTATCTCGGCGGCAGCGAGCAGGCGCGTCGTTCGGCACCGATGCTGCTGGTCCCGGTGACGTTCTCGGCCGGGACCGAGCTGGTCTACGAAATGCGCAACCCCTGGCAGCGCGCCTGGGCCGAATACCAGTCGGGCTCCAGCCGGATCGATTACGTCCGCCCCTCGGGTGCGGGCGGCGATTCGCTGCTGATCACGTACGGCCAGACCGGGCGGCGCAGCCGGACGTGGTGGCGCACGGTGCTCGACCAGTTCAGCGCGTCCGACGTGCTCGTCCCCATCGCTGACCTGCGCTACACCTACCCCGGCGGGCCCGTCGAAGGCACGTTCACCGCGCGGCACGGGCCGGATAACGAATATCTTGCCGGCTTCCGCATGACCGCCGCCAACCCCGAACAATTGCCTGCCATGCTCGAAAAGGCGGTGGCGCGGTTCGACCAAATCTTCGAACAGGCGCTGGCGAGCGGAAGATTGGCGCCCGATCCCACGCTCGACCTCGGCGATCTTCAGATCGATCCGGCGATCCAGCGTCTCATCGACCTCGGCCGTGCCGACGCGGAACGCCAGCGTGCCGCCGCCGCCTCCGAAAGGGCCGCGCGCCAAAATCAGGAGGCCGAGCCGGGATCGAACGTGACGGCCGCGCCGGTCGAAACGCCGCCGCCGCCGGGCTCGGTCGCGCTCTATACCGTCCAGATCGCGACGCCGGATGCCGCCGCCTTCAATGCCGGGCTGACGCAGGTGCGTGGCGCGGCGGGCGTGCGCACTGCGGGTATCCGCAGCACTGCGATCGGCGGCACGTCGGTGCTGACGGTGGGCTTCGAAGGCTCGATCGACCAGCTCGCCGCGGCCCTGCGCAGTCAGGGCTTCACGGTCCGGCAGGCCAACAACGCGCTGTCCGTCAGCCGCTAGGCGCGGGTTCCGAGCAGCGTACCCCGTGTCCCAGATCGCCCTTCCGCTATCCGTCGCCGCATCGGACAGGCCGGTGCGGATCGTGGTGGGCGAGGGCAATCGCGCTGCCGTTGCGGCTCTTGCCGATCCATCGGACTGGCCGTTCCGCACCGCCGTGCTGGTGGGGCCGCCGCGCTCGGGAAAGTCGCTGCTGGCGCGCTGGTTCGCTTCGTCAGGCCACGGCGAAGCGATCGACGGGGCGGATGGATGGGACGAGACCGCCTTGTTCCATCGCTGGAACCGGGCACAGGAAGATGGGAGGCCGCTGCTGCTGGTCAGCGATGCCGATGGCTGGCGGATCGATCTGGCCGACCTGCGCTCCCGCCTCGGCGGGTCGCTCCAGCTCGCGATCGGCGCGCCCGACGATGCGATGGCGGGCGAGCTGATCCTGGCCCACGCCGAACAGCGCGGCCTGCAACTGCCCCCGTCCGCGGCGGATTATCTCGTTCCGCGACTGACGCGCAGCTACGCCGCGATCGAGCGCGTCGTCGCCGAAATCGATCGCCTTTCTCTTGAACGCAAACTGCCCGCCACCATGTCGGTCTGGCGCGACGCGCTCGACGCGGTGGAAGGCCCCGAGCAGGGCCGCTTGCTTTGATCCGAGATTGGTGGGAGAATCCTGCGCCATGTTCGACCGGCTGACAGCCTATCTCGATTCAATCCGCGCGCGCGATCCCGCGCCGCGCAGCCGTTGGGAGATCCTCACCTATCCGGGCGTCTGGGCGGTGTTCTGGCATCGCATCGCGCATTGGCTGTTCGAGGCGGAGCTGCATTTCCTCGCCCGGTTCGTAAACCATTTCAGCCGGTTTTTGACCGCGATAGACATTCATCCGGGCGCGAAGATCGGGCGCAATTTCTTCATCGATCATGGCTTTACCGTGATCGGGGAGACGGCGGTGATCGGCAATGACGTGACGATTTACCAGAACGTGACGCTGGGCGGCACCAATCCGACCAACGGGATCGGGGGCAAGCGGCATCCGACCATCATGGACAATGTCATCATCGGGTCGGGAGCGCAGGTGATCGGGCCGATCGTGGTGGGCGAGCGGGCGCGGATCGGGGCCAATGCGGTCGTGACCGACGACGTGCCCGAAGGCGCGACGATGATCGGCTTCAAGGCGCGCAGCACGCTGGTGCCGGTCGAAACCTATATGCGCGAATTCATGCCCTACGGAACGCCTTGCAACGAACAGAGCGAACCCGACATGCGCCGGTGCGAGGCGATGGAGCAGCAATTGACCGAGATGCGCGCCGAACTGGAGGCGCTTCGACGATCAGCGGCCAGCGATACGGCCGATATCGCGGATGCGCAGCGTAGCGGGTCGAACACATGATGCAGCCGGGCGGTCATTCCGGCGGGTCGGTGCTGCCCTTTCCGGCGCGCAACGCCGATCAGGTCGGCTTCACGCGCGAAGAGCTCACCCGCATTCTCGACCTCTACGGACGGATGGTCGCGGCAGGCGAATGGCGCGACTATGCGATGGATTTCACGCGTGATTTCGCCAGCTTCGCCGCCTTCCGCCGCGCCGCCGAACGGCCGCAAGCGCGCGTTGAGAAGCGCCCGTCGCTCCGCCAGCGGCAAGGCATGTGGACGCTGTTCGGCGAACACGGCCAGGTGCTGAAGCGCGGCCACGAACTGGCGGGCGTGCTGGCGCCCATGGAGCGCCGTCTGTTCAAGGCTGTCGATTCGTAACGCGGCGAAAGGGCCGAGGTCCGAAGACCCCGGCCCTTCTCCGTCAACCGGGGACCACACCCGCTACCGGCACCCGCGTCTGCCATCCGTTCGGCAGGCCCGCGACCACCTTGTTGCGGATCGGCGTCCAGAAGGCGGACAGGCTGAGCAGCGCCGATCCGATCACCAGCGCCGTCAGCGCGAAGGTCAGTTCCACCGCGCCGAAGCGGTCGAACAGGAAGGCCAAGGCCACCAGCACATAGGCGAGGGCGGAGACCAGCAGCGCACGCCGGTCGATCGCCAGCGCGACGAGGCCGAACAGGACATAGATGGCCAGCACGCCGATTGCAGAACCGACGCCGACCCGATCGGCCCCATCCATCACGCCGAGCGAATAGAACACCGGATGGGCGATCATCGGTGCTGCGAGCAGGTGCAGCCAGAAGGCGACATCGCTGCGGCGCGTGGTGCGCTCGCGGTCCGACATATCCCAGCGCATCGCGAAGGCGAACACCGCAAGACCCATCAGGAAGGTCAGCGTCAGCAAAGTGTCGCCCACCGTATCGTCGTCGAGGCCGATCGGTCCGTAGAGCAGCGAGACGAGGAGGGCGATCACCGTCACGGCCGCAGCAGCCGCTCCGGCGGCGACAGTGATCGGCACCATGAACCGCTTCCAGTGGAGCCAGGCAGCCCCGGCCGCCAGCAGGCCCGCTCCGGCGACGAACAGCGCTCCCGTGCTTTCATTGTCCATCGCGCCGAGCGACAGCCCAATGCCCATCGCGGCGGCAAAACATCCGCCGACGAAGGCGAGCAACAGGATGATGCTCGGCAGCGCCATGCGGCGGCGGCGCGTGAAGAATTCGGACAGCGGCCAGGCAGTCGCGGCGATAAGCGCCCCGGCAAACAGGGTTGTCATCGCGCTGCGCCATTCGGAGGCGGCGGACCAGGCGGCCAATTGCGCGTCGGTCGGTTCAAATCCCGAAGCCCAAATATCCGTCACCGGTGCCATGGCACTCGCGATCGCTTGCCCGATGGCGCCTGCGGCCACCAGCATGATAACCACGCCGATCGCCACGAAAATGTCGTTGAAGCTGTTGATCAGCCGGAAATTCTCTTCGTCTCCGCGCGGCATGTCGCGCACTTGCGTCATATGCGCGCGGAAAGCAGCCGCCGCATCGGCGCTGAGCGCGCCGGCACTGACGGCGGAATTGATGTCCTCTTCTGAATACACCGGACGGCTCCTACCCTGTTGAAGGGCGGATACTACGTCCGGTGTGTTATTCAGTCAATACGCCTGAGGGTCGGCGTATCAGCCGCGCGCCGAGCTCGGCCCGGTGCCGGTGACTTTCTGCATCGCGGTCAGGATCGCGCCCGACTGTTCGGACCCGCTCTGCGGTGCCTTCAGGTTCGAGAAGTCGCGGATCTTGTCCCAGTTCTCGGCGAAGCCTTCGACCGTGCGCTGGTCTTCCGGCAGCCAGACGGCATCGTTCATCACGGTCCAGGCGCTGTGGAAACCGCCCGCACCGGCGCCGACGATGGCGTTGGTCGGCGCATCTTCGCTGACGAGGAAGAGCGCGGCGGGGACTACGTTCACCGGATCGAACAGTTCGAAGGCCTGTTCGGGGAACAGATCCTCGGTCATGCGCGTGCCCGCGACGGGCGAGAGCGTGTTGACCTTGATGTTGTACTTCGCGCCTTCGAGATAGAGCGTCTTGGTCAGCCCGGCGAGGCCGAGCTTGGCCGCGCCGTAATTGGCCTGGCCGAAATTGCCGAACAGGCCCGTCGAGCTCGCGGTCATCAGCACGCGGCCATAGGCCTGCTCGCGCATGGTTTCCCACGCCGCCTTGGTGGCGTTCGCGCTACCGAGGAGGTGGACCTTCACGACGAAGTCGAAATCCGCCGGTTCCATCTTGGCGAAGCTCTTGTCGCGAAGAACGCCGGCATTGTTGATGAGGACGTGGACGCCGCCCCATTTCTGCTTGGCGTCGGCGATCATCTTTTCCATCTGATCGTATTCGGTAACCGATGCGCCGTTGGCGATCGCTTCGCCGCCGGCCTTTTCGATTTCCTCGACCACCTTGGCCGCCGCGTCGGACGTGCCGGTGCCGTCGCGCGATCCGCCCAGATCGTTGACGACCACCTTGGCGCCGCGCTTGGCGAGTTCGAGCGCGTATTCGCGGCCCAATCCGCCGCCTGCGCCGGTGACGATGGCTACCTTGTCCTTGAAGTCGATGCTCATGCGGCTCTCCGTTCTCGTTTACGTTAAGGTCAATCTGGGCAGCGGAATGCCATGCGCGCCGCGCGCTGGCAACAGGTCACACGGCAGGGCGCGATGCCGTAGGGGCGGGACGAGCGATCCGCCGCTTTTGCGGCGCGAATCGCGCGTCAGATCTTCTCGATCGCGGGCACAAGTTCGTCCATCGACTGGATCAGGGCATCGGCACCGAATTCGTCGGCGGTGAGGTCGCAATAGCCGTAACAGGCGGCGATGAAAGGCACCCCCGCCGCGCGCGCCGCGTCGCGATCGTAACTGCTGTCACCGATATAGACCAGCGATCCGCCGCCGCAGCGCTCTCGCGCCGCCAGAATGGGGTCCGGCATCGGCTTGGCGCGATATTCGCCGTCCTCCCCCTTGCCGAGGCTGTCGCCGCCGATCACGCATTCGAACCGGTCGATCAGGCCGAGCGACGACAGGACGCCGCGCGCGAAGGATTCGAATTTGTTGGTGACGACGGCAAGGCGCACGCCCCGTTTTTCGAGCGCGTCGATCGTTGCGATCACGCCCGGATAGGGACGGGTGTGGACCGCGTAATGCTCGCCGTAATAGGCCAGCATCGCCTTGTAGAGCCGCTTGAACGCGTCGCGATCAAGCCCGCCGCCATCCTTGGTCTGCGCATCTGTCGCCTGTTTTAGCATCGCCTTCGCGCCGCCGCCGATCAGATCCTTTGCGCTTTCGACCGGCACGGTGGCGAAGCCGCCCAGGGTCAGCGCGTGATTGACCGCCGTGCCGAGGTCGCGATGGGTTTCAAGGAGAGTGCCGTCGAGGTCGAAGCAGACGATGTCGTAGGGAAAATCGCTCATACTGCGGATCGGTGCAGGATGCGCCTTCAAACCGCAAGCTTGTCGTGGCAAGGCACGTTCCATGAACCAGCATGAATTCGCCGCCGTCATCCTCGCCGCGGGCAAGGGCACCCGCATGAAGAGCAACCTGCACAAGGTCCTGCACCCCATCGCCGGGCGTCCAATGCTGAAGCATCTGATGGCAAGTGTGGAGGCTTTGGGGCCGACAAAGCAGGTCGTCGTGGTGGGCGCGGGGCGCGATCAGGTCGAAAGCGCGGTCGGCGATGCGGCGGACACCTGCCTCCAGGAACCCCAGCTCGGCACCGGCCACGCGGTCCAGCAGGCGCAGGAGCGACTGTCGGGCTTCAAGGGCGACGTGCTTGTCCTTTATGGTGATGTCCCCTTCGTGCGCGGCGAGACCATGCAGGCCATGCTCGATCGTCTCCACGAGGCGGACGCGCCCAAGGTCGTGGTGCTCGGCTTCGAACCGGACGATGCGCTCGCTTATGGCCGCGTGATCGCCGACGATGCGGGCCGGATCGCCAAGATGGTCGAATTCAAGGATGCGAGCGAGGACGAGCGCACCTGCCGCCTGTGCAATTCGGGTCTGATGGCGGCGCGGGCCGAGGATATGTTCGCGCTGCTCGACCGCGTCGGCAACGACAATGCGCAGGGCGAATATTACCTCCCCGACATCGTCAATATCGCGATATCGGACGGGGACGTTTGCGCCGCCGTCACCACAGCCGATCCGGGCGAGGTCGCAGGGATCAATTCGCGCGGCGAACTCGCCGCCGCCGAGGCGCTCTGGCAGGCGGAGCAGCGGGCACACTGGATGGCCGAAGGCGTAACGCTGCGCGCACCCGAGACCGTGTTCTTCAGCTGGGACACGCAATTGGGACGCGACGTCACGGTCGATCCCAATGTCGTGTTCGGCCCCGGCGTCACCGTGGCGGATGGCGCCCATATCAAGAGCTTCAGCCATCTGGAGGGCGCGAGCGTGGGGGAACAGGCGCAAGTCGGCCCCTATGCCCGCCTCCGGCCCGGCGCGGTGATGGCGAAGGACAGCTTCGTCGGCAATTTCGTCGAGATGAAGAACGCCCACCTTGGCGAAGGGGCCAAGGCCAGCCACCTGACCTATCTCGGCGATGCCGAGGTCGGCGCGCGCGCCAATATCGGGGCGGGCACGATCACCTGCAATTACGATGGCTATTTCAAGTACCGGACCGAGATCGGCGAGGGCGCCTTCATCGGATCGAACAGCGCCCTGATCGCTCCGGTTAGGATCGGGCGCGATGCGATCGTGGCGGCGGGCAGCGCGGTGACGAGCGACGTGGCCGATGGCGACCTTCGCATGGTGCGGGGCGAGCAGATCGTGAAGCCCGGCTGGGCCGATCGCTTCCACGATGCGATGCGCAAGAAGAAGGCGGCAAAGAAGGGGTGAGCCCCGTGACCCCGGTCAGCGCGCGCGCCTGCGCCAGGCCCGGACCGTCCGCTTGCCCAATTCGGCATTCGCAAGTGGTTCGTAATCGCGTTGCAAGGCGTTTGCGACCAGCTTTCGGGCTGCCATGTTTTGCCGGGTCAGCGGATCGCTGGCCGTGACGATGACCGGCGGCCGCGCGGCCAGGATGCGGGCCACTTCCTTGGTCTGATCCACACCCAGCGCGTGGGTTTCGAGCGCGTTGTTGAGATGATCGGGATAGACGAAGCGCGTCGGGATGCAGCTATTCGTGCTCGTATAAAGCACGCTCGGCCCGTCGAAGATCCACAGGCATTCCCCGTTACGATCGACGAGCGGCGCGATGGCCTGCGTCAGATGAGCCACGGTCGCCCGCCGCTGCGCGCTTTTGCCCGCCTGGTCGAGCCCGACATAGAACAGGCTGTAGAACCCGAACATCAGCAGCACCATGGCGCGCGCGAGCGGCCTGGGTGAGGCGAACAGGGGAAGGGCGAGCAGAAGCGAGGCCGGGACCAGCGTCGCCAGATAATAGAGGTAGACCGTTCCCGGCAGGAAGACCGTTCCGATCAGACCGGCGGCGAAGACGGCATAGCTCGCATAGAGCGCGCCATCGCGCGGCGGAGCGAGCCGCAACGCCGCCCAGAGGCCGAGCAGGGCGGGCACGATGAGCGGCAACAGGGCGATGGGCAATTCCCCGCGCCAGCGCCCCGCGCCTTCGCGCAGGAAGAACGAGCCGAAATTGGCCCACCAGAACGCCTCGCCCGCGCCGAGGGACAGAAAAATAGCGCCCGCCATCGCGGTCGGCGCAATGCCGATGGCGGCGAAGAGAGCAGCGTAGCGCAGCAAAGCCGATGGCTTCTCGCCTTGGCGGTGTAATCGATAGAGGGCCAAAGCGCCCAGAGCCGCACAGACGGGCAGAGCGGTGTATTTGACCTGCAAGGCGAGCCCGCCGAGCAACATCGCTGCAGCCGCACGCTCGAGACTCAGCCGTCGCCGGTCGCCCGTCAGGAGATACAGCGCGCCGAGCAGCAATGGCAGGAAGAACACCTCGCTCTGCCCCGCATGACTGCCATAGAGCGGCAGCATCAGCGGATAGGCGCTCCCTGCCAGCAACGCCCCCCAGCGATCGCTAAGCGGCCGTGCGAGCGCGAATAGCAGCAGACTGCCCGCAAGCGTGAAGCCCATCGCCATGACCTGATAGGCCACGGGCGATGGCCCCCCGATGGCGTGGGAAATGGCAAATAGAGCGAACAGACCGGCAGGCTTGCGATCCCAAAGGTCCGCATAGGGAAGGGCCCCGTCGAGCCAGCGCAGGCCGATCAGCGAATAAAGCTGTTCGTCATAATCTGCCGCCGGATCGCCGAACCAGATCGCCCGCGTCGCGACGACCATCAGAGCAAGCGCAGCGGGCGCGAACCAGCGCGCCTCGCCATGAGCCTGTGATGCGGTCAGAGGGAGGGCACGCAGCGCGGTCATTGCGACCGCCATGCCAGATCATGGTTAAGGAGCGGTGTGCGCCCCGGTCGGGGATCAGCCCTCGACGTGTTCGGCGAGGACGGTCAGGCCCTTTTCGCCGACTTCGGCAAAGCCGCCGCGCACTTCGATCGTCTCGGGCGAGCCGCCCTCGGTCTTGTAGACCTGGACCGCGCCGTCGCGGATCGTCGACATGAAGGGCGCATGGCCTTCGAGCACGCCGAATTCACCCTCGGTGCCGGGCACGACGACCATATGCACCTCTTCCGAACGGACGAGCTTTGCGGGGGTCACGAGTTCGAAATGCAGTGCCATCTGTTCCTCACATCTCTCTCCCCTTTTTGAGGAGAGACAACGCGACTTGCGAGCTTGCCCGCCAATCGCAGTCGAGAGGGGGCGAGTGCGGCCCCCTCTCTCTGAGTTTTCTCCCCGCGAAGGGGGAGGGTTGTCTCTTACGCGTCTTCGGCCAGCTTCTTGGCCTTTTCGATCGCCTGATCGATGCCGCCGACCATGTAGAAGGCCGCTTCGGGCAGGTGATCGTGTTCGCCGTCGACCACCGCCTTGAAGCTCTTCACCGTGTCTTCGAGCTGCACGAACTGGCCCGGAATGTTGGTGAAGACTTCCGCGACGTGGAAGGGCTGGCTGAGGAACTTCTGGATCTTGCGCGCGCGCGCGACCGTCAGTTTGTCCTCTTCCGACAGCTCGTCCATGCCGAGAATGGCGATGATGTCCTGAAGCGATTTGTACTTCTGCAGCGTTTCCTGGACGCGGCGGGCCGTCTCGTAATGCTCCTGGCCCACGACGCGCGGTTCGAGCACGCGGCTGGTCGAATCGAGCGGATCGACCGCCGGATAGATGCCGAGTTCGGAAATTGCGCGGTTGAGCGTGGTGGTCGCGTCCAAGTGAGCGAAAGAGGTGGCAGGCGCCGGGTCGGTCAAATCGTCCGCGGGCACGTAGATCGCCTGCACCGAGGTGATCGAGCCCTTATTGGTGGAGGTGATGCGCTCCTGAAGGTTGCCCATGTCGGTCGCCAGCGTGGGCTGATAGCCCACCGCCGACGGGATACGGCCGAGCAGAGCCGACACTTCCGAACCCGCCTGCGTGAAGCGGAAGATGTTGTCGACGAAGAACAGGACGTCCTGGCCTTCCTGGTCGCGGAAATATTCCGCCATGGTCAGGCCCGAGAGGGCGACGCGCGCACGCGCGCCCGGCGGCTCGTTCATCTGGCCGAAGACGAGCGCCACCTTGGAGCCTTCCGAGATCGCGTTCCCGTCCGCGTCCTTGGCGATGACGCCCGCGTCGAGGAATTCGTGGTAGAGATCGTTACCCTCGCGGGTACGCTCGCCCACGCCCGCGAAGACGGACACGCCGCCATGGCCCTTGGCGATGTTGTTGATCAGTTCCTGGATCAGAACGGTCTTGCCGACGCCCGCGCCGCCGAACAGGCCGATCTTGCCGCCCTTGGCATAGGGAGCGAGCAGGTCGATGACCTTGATGCCGGTGACGAGGATGGCCGCTTCGGTCGACTGGTCGACGAACAGCGGGGCTTCGGCATGGATCGGGGCGGTCTGCTCGGCACCGATGGGGCCGCGCTCGTCGATCGCTTCGCCGACCACGTTCATGATGCGGCCCAGGGTCTTGGGGCCGACCGGAACGCTGATCTGCGCGCCGGTGTTGACGACTTCCTGCCCACGCACGAGCCCGTCCGTCCCGTCCATCGCGATGGTGCGCACGGTGTTTTCGCCGAGGTGCTGCGCCACTTCGAGGACCAGCGTATTGGTGCCGTTCTTCGTTTCGAGCGCGGTCAGGATCGGCGGCAGTTCGCTTTCGAAAGCGACGTCGACGACGGCGCCGATGACCTGGGAAATCGTGCCGTTAGGCGACTGGTTGAGTACGGGTGCGGTGGCCATGATGTCTATCCTGACTTGGTCCTGAAATGCTTGAACGGGGGCGCGTCAGCCGACGCAGACATTGTCCGGTTCGGAGAAGACCCATTCGCCGTCACCGGCGCTGAGGGTCGCGGAATTGCGCAGATATTCGTCTTCGCCAAGGCCGAATTCGCAGATCACGTCATCCGAGCCAAGCCCGGCGCGCTTGCAGACCGCGGTGTTGACGGCATCGTCCTCGGGGCAGGCTTCGGCGTATTTCGCGGTGAAGAGATCCTGATCGGGCGCGGGCAGCGAAGGCGTCGCTTCGGCGACCGGAGCGGCGGCCTCGTCGACCGGCTGCGGCGCGGGCTCTTCGCCACAGGCGGCAAGAAGAGCGAGGGGGAGAAGCAGAGCGAACTTTTTCACGAGCGGTTGAATCCTAGGGAATTGGGGGGAGGGGGAGCTGGCCGTTACTCGACCGTGCAATCTTGGGGGATATCGACGAGGGCGTACCCATCGCCACGTGCGGCAATCACCGAGCGACGCTCGGTGTCGGGCGTATCGCCGTCGAGCGCGTAACGGCAGGTGAACGAGGTGCCGTCGGCTTCGGCGGTGCATTGCGCGTCGACGACTTCGGGCGCTTCCTGGCACTGTGCGAGCGCCAGCTGAACTTCCGCGATGCTGGGCACATTGCCATCCGCACTGACGACTTCCGCGGCAGGATCGGTCGTACCGAGATCGTCGAGCGTCTCGGTCGGATAGGCCTTCACCGGTTCATCCTCGACCGGCTCGGCACAGCTTGCCAGCAGCAACGGCAGGAAGAGGATGAGGGCGGCGTTTTTCACGTAATTAAGTCCTGTGTGCAAATCGAAAGAAAAATCGAAAGGGCAGATATCGTCCCGGCTCAAGAATCTCGGTATTCGAGTACCGCTCTGGTCGACTTCGAGGGCTGGATCGTCACGCGGTCCACGAGGCTGATCCTTGCTTCATCGTCTTCATGCAGAACAAGATCACCGAACCGGGTGGGAAGACCTCTCAGGCCACGCATGACCAGCGCGGTCATCAAGAAATATTCGCCCGGCGCAATGTTACCGAAATAAAAGCGACCATCGCGGTCACACTTCGCTGAGATTGCCTCGGGATATAACCGTGCCGCCGCACTTCCGCGCGTAGCATCCGCGTCGCTTTCGATCGGTTGGATGACGGCGCCTTCGTCAGTCCGTCCAAAATCCGTTTTCACCTGCTCCATATTTCTGGACGTGGCGGGAATGAGGAAGACATCACTGCCGCTCAAGCAACCAATTTTCCTGTCGTCGAAATCAACCTGCACATTGCCCATAATTCGGCCGCCCGGCCCCATATAGGAAGCCGATGC
Source organism: Erythrobacter sp. (assembly GCA_009993605.1). GTDB lineage: Bacteria > Pseudomonadota > Alphaproteobacteria > Sphingomonadales > Sphingomonadaceae > Qipengyuania. The sequence goes on along the minus strand of JAACTB010000007.1, from coordinate 762,127 downwards.
AAAGGCGGGCGCGCTTGCCTGTTCAGCGGTCGCACAAGCCGGAAGGGCCAACAACAAGGGTATCGCGAAGAAGATGTGGGATTGTTTCCTGATCATGACATCACGCTCCGTTTCAACCGACCCGTAAGGATCCCTAAAAAAGATCGGCTTCAACCGATCCGTACAGATCCTAACACAAGATTGGCTATGCAACGATCTCTTAAAGCGCCTCCGCCCCTGCGATGATTTCGATCAGTTCGGTTGTAATCGCAGCCTGACGGCTGCGGTTGTACTGGATGGTCAGATCCTTGATCAGATCGCCCGCATTGCGCGTGGCGTTGTCCATCGCGGTCATCGAGGCACCCTGTTCGCTCGCCTCGCGCTCGAGCAGCGCGCCGAACAGCTGCGTCTTGACGTAGCGGGGGAGCAATTCTTCGAGAATGCCTTCCTCGTCGGGCTCGTATTCGACCACGGCATCGCCGGCTTTCGGCGCATCGCTCTCGATCGAGGGGACGGGAATCAGCTGATCGACCGTCGGATCCTGGACGAGTGCGCTCTGGAACACCGGATAGACGAGGTGGGCGACGTCGAATTCGCCCTTTTCGAAGCGTTCGATCAGATCGTCGGCGATCGCTTCGGCTTCGTCGAAACCGGGGGTGCGGACCTCGCTGGTGTCGAAATGCTTCTCGATCCGGTCGGCATAGTCGCGCTTGATCGGGGCGCGACCTTTTTTGCCGACAAGGTAGAACTGCACGTCCTTGCCTTCCGCGAGCAGAGCCTTCGCCTTGTTCTTGGCCGCCTTGACGATATTGGCGTTGAGACCGCCGCACAGGCCCTTGTCGGTGTTGACGACGACCAGCAGATGGCGCTTGTCCATGCCCGTACCTGCCAGCAGGCGCGGGGCGGAGCCGCCCGAAATGCGCGAGGCGAGGCTGGCCATGACGCCTGCCAATCGCTCCGCATACGGCCGCGCCGCTTCGGCCGCGGCCTGCGCACGGCGCAGCTTGGCCGCCGCGACCATCTGCTTGGCCTTGGTGATCTTCTGGGTCGATTTGACCGAGTTGATCCGGCCCTTGAGTTCTTTGAGTGAAGCCACTCTAAGTTCCTTCCTCTTTCGCCATCCCCACCGGCGGCGGGAATGACGAATTGGGACGTTTAGACGTTATTCAGGCGAACTGCTTGGCAAAGGTTTCGAGCGCGGCCTTCACCTTGTCACGCGTGTCGTCCTCGAACTTGCCGGTGGTGCGGATGGTTTCCAGCACGTCGGCATGTTCGCTGCGCATATAGCTCAGCATGGCGGCTTCGTATTCGGTCACGCGGTTGGTCGCGATCGGATCGAGATAGCCGTTGGTGCCCGCATAGATCGACACGACCTGTTCTTCCACCGGCATGGGCGAGAACTGGCGCTGCTTCAGCAGCTCGGTCAGGCGCGCACCCCGGTTGAGCAGCTTCTGCGTCGCGGCGTCGAGGTCCGAACCGAACTGCGCGAAGGCCGCCATTTCGCGATATTGCGCGAGGTCGAGCTTCATCGAGCCGGCGACCTTCTTCATCGCCTTGGTCTGCGCGGCACCGCCGACGCGGCTGACCGACAGGCCGACATTGATGGCCGGGCGGATGCCCTGATAGAACAGGTCCGTTTCGAGGAAGATCTGACCGTCCGTGATCGAGATCACGTTGGTCGGAATATAGGCCGACACGTCGCCCGCTTGCGTTTCGATGATCGGCAGCGCGGTCAGCGAGCCGCCGCCTTCGCTCTCGTTCATCTTCGCCGCACGCTCGAGCAGGCGGCTGTGGAGGTAGAAAACGTCGCCCGGATAGGCTTCGCGGCCCGGCGGGCGGCGCAGCAGCAGCGACATCTGGCGATAGGCGACCGCCTGCTTGGAAAGGTCGTCATACACGATCACGGCGTGCATACCGTTGTCGCGGAAGAATTCGCCCATCGCGGCGCCGGTATAGGGCGCGAGATACTGGAGCGGAGCGGGCTCCGAAGCGGTCGCGGCGACGACGATCGTGTAGTCCATCGCGCCGTTTTCTTCGAGGCTCTTCACGATCTGCGCGACCGTCGAGCGCTTCTGACCGACGGCGACATAGATGCAGTAGAGCTTCTTCTTCTCGTCGTCCGACTGGTTGTTTTCGCGCTGGTTGATGAAGGTGTCGATCGCCACCGCGCTCTTGCCGGTCTGACGGTCGCCGATGATCAGCTCGCGCTGGCCACGGCCGACGGGAACGAGCGCGTCGATCGCCTTCAGGCCCGACTGGACCGGCTCGCTGACCGATTCGCGCGGGATGATGCCGGGGGCTTTCTGTTCGACGAGGCGGCGTTCGGTGGTCGCAATCGGGCCCTTGCCGTCGATCGGGTTGCCGAGCGCATCGACCACGCGGCCGAGCAGAGCCTTGCCGACGGGAACGTCCACGATGGTCTGTGTGCGCTTGACCGTGTCGCCTTCCTTGATGTCGTTGTCCGACCCGAAGATCACCGCACCGACATTATCGGCTTCCAGGTTCAGCGCCATGCCCTGAACGCCGTTGGCGAATTCGATCATCTCGCCGGCCTGCACCTTGTCGAGGCCGTGGATGCGGGCGATCCCGTCACCCACCGACAGCACGGTGCCGACTTCGCTGACTTCGGCTTCGGTGCCGAAATTGGCGATCTGGTCCTTGATGACCTTGGAGATTTCTGCGGCGCGGATATCCATGATGTAAGTCCTTTAGGCCTTCATTGCCTGAGAAAGCGAATTGAGACGGGTGCGGATCGAGCCGTCGATCCGCTTCGATCCGATGGTGACCACGAGGCCACCGAGCAGGTCGGGATCGACCTTGCTGGTGAGTTTGACGGTGCGGCCTTCGCGCTGGGTGAGCTTGGCCTTCAGCTGGTCGAGCTGCGCATCGGTGAGGGCGTGCGCGCTGGCGACTTCGGCGCTGACCTCGCCGCGTTGGGCGGCGGCGATCGAACGGAAGGAGCGGATGATGTCGGGCAGCTTCGACAGGCGGCGGTTCTGCGCCAGCGTGCCGAGGAAATTCTGAGTCAGCTCGCTCAGCCCCATGATCGCGGCAACGCCCCACAGCGCCTTCTTCGCGGCATCGCGCGATACCTTGGGGCTGGTGGTCAACATCGCCAGTTCGGACGATTCGGAAAGGCCGGACTCCAGCTTGTCGAGGTCCGATTCGACCGCAGTCACGGTCCCGGCCTCGCTCGCCAGGTCGAACAGGGCCGACGCATAGCGCCCTGCAAGGCTTGCCTGTATACCGGCGGAAGTCTCCACGCGCTCTCGTCCTCTCGGGTGACGGAAAATTACCGATGCGAAAACCCGGCCGTGTCGAGTGGAACAATGCCATCCGGGCCAGGCTGGCGCGCGACTAGCACCGAGCCTTCGAATTGGCAACCGGCTGTCCCAGCGGATCTTAGCCGTCGATCCCAATCGTGATCCCTACCGCACCGCTTTCCTCCCCATCGGCGATGCGGTAAAACCCGCTTTATAAAGGGGAGAAAGCCATGGCTGTCGATCTGAAGATTGAGCCGCTGGCGCCGGAATGCGGCGTCACAATTCACGATGTCCAGCTGGCGGAGGCGGAAGGCGAGGTTCTGGATGCGATTCGCCGGGCGGTGTTCGAACACGGGGTCGCGGTATTTCGCGGGCAGGCGCTTTCGCCCGAACAGCATATCGATCTGGCGAAGCGGTGGGGCGGGATCGACATCAACAATTATTTTCCGCTGACCGACGCGCATCCCGAAATCGCGGTGGTGCGCAAGGCAGCGGGGCAGGAAACCAATATCGGCGGCGCCTGGCACACCGATCACAGCTACGATCAGGTGCCCGCAATGGGATCGATCCTGGTCGCGCGCACGCTCCCGCCGAAGGGAGGCGACACGCTGTTCGCCCACATGGGCGCGGCCTACGATGCGCTGGACGAAGATACGAAGCGCGCAATCGAGGGGCTGGAAGCGTTCCACACCGCCGACCATGTCTACAAGGAGGGCGGCATCTACGCCCAAACCGATATGGGCGGCGAACTGCGCGGGCAGGATTTGACCACCGGGGCCACCCATCCGGTCGTGGTCCGCCACCCCCGGACCGGGCGCAAGCTTCTCTACGTCAATCCGTCCTTCACCGTCACGATCGTGGGGCGCAGCCGCGCGGACAGCCTGCCTTTGCTCAAGAAACTGTTCGCCGAGGCGCGCAACCCCGCGCATCACGCCCGTGTTGTGTGGGAACCGGGCGCGGTCGCGATCTGGGACAATCGCACGACCTGGCACAACGCGCTGAACGACTATCACGGCCACGCCCGCGAAATGCACCGCATCACGCTGACGGGCGAGAAGCTGGCGGCCTCGGCCGAAAGATCACTCGCCGACGGCCTCGCATTCGTAGACCAGCCGTTCGTTCGGGTTTGAGGGCAGGGCGGCGAGCACGCCGCTCTGCATTTCGCCGAGCGTGGTCGCGGCATCCTCGGCATCGCAACTCGGCGCGCTGTATTTGCCGCGGGCGCTGCGGGCGGTCGCCATCGCTTCGCGCGACAGGAGATAGCGTTCGGTGCGGAACACCGCGCGGTCCGGGTCGAAGCTGTTGACCGAGACCGCCATCTCGTCGTTCGGCACCAGCGCGCGCGACCATGTTCCGCCGGATACCCCGTATTGCGTGCGCCCATTGACGCAGCCGGTCGGTGACCATTCGAAACGCACATCGCCGGTCTCCGCATTGGTCACGCGGCTGCGCTGGGGGTCGAGGCGGCAAAGGAAACTGCGCGTCCCAGTTGCTGCCTTGGCGGGATCGACAGCTTCGCCTGCGTCGCGACCCTGCATGACATTCGCGACGCGCCGATCGATCTCGTCGATCCCCGGTCGGGTAAAATGGACGAGCAGAGCGACGACGATCGCACCGCCGCCTGCAGCCAGCGCGATGCGATTGGGGACGGGCCAGGCGCTGGGGTTCGGATGGTCCTCGCTCGGCTCGGGAACACGTCGCTTTTCGAACGCCCACCAGATCGCGCCCGCTCCGATCAGCAGCAGCACCATGCTCGCCAGCAAGCGGTCGTCACGCTCGTCGCGGACCTGCATCTCTGCCTCGAAACGCGCGCGGGCCAATCGCTCGCGTTCCTGTTCGCTGCGAGCGGCCATATCCTGTCGGGCGAGTGCCTGTTCCCGCTCCAGCCGTTCGCGCTCGTCATCCTCCAGCTCGGTGAGGCTGCGGCAGGCGGTGTCGTTGGTGCGCGCCGTGACGCCGTGAGCGCGCAGGAACGGGATGACCTCGCGGTTCGAGACCGCGAAGAAGAATTCCGCATCCGATCCGCCCGAATCGGCGCCGAAGCTGTTGACGCCGAGCACGCGCCCGCATCCGTCCAGCAACGGCCCGCCCGAATTGCCGCGCGCAATGGGCGCAGTGTGGAGCACGGTGTCGAAATTCCGGCTGGGCCGCATTCCGGCGAGGAAGCCGCGGCTCTTCACCGGCGGCTGGCTCCTGAAGATATCACCGATCTCCAGCCCCTGCGCCCGATCGACATTCATCGGATACCCGACTGCGAAGACTTCTCCGCTGTCCGAAACCGGACCGCTCGCCAGCGTGAGAGGCGGTAGGCGCAATCCGCTGGTGATGCGCAACAGCGCAAGGTCGCTGCGCGGATCGACCGCGACGATCTCGCCATAGCCCGCATCCGCCCCGTCCGATGGGACGATCCCGATCCGCAGGCTGTCGTCCATCATCGCGTCGCGCACGACATGGGCGTTGGTCACGATGCGGTCGGACGCGACCGCCCAGCCGGTGCCGTGGCCGATCGGATAGACCTCCGCGCCATCGGGCGTGTCCTCGGTCCCGATGATGACAACGCGCACCACGCCGCGCGCGGCCGCGTCGATATCGGCGGGCTCAGCCAAAGCCGGGGCAGGCAGCGCCGCGAAGAGGGCGAAGAGACAGGCGGCAAGGGCGAGAAGGCGAGCCATCGGCCGGGCCTTACCCTTCGGCGGACATTGACCGCAAGCTTCGGGATGCGCAGTCTGCAAGGCTAACCTAACACTGCGACCCATGACCCACTCGAGCCTCCTGACCGACGACGAACGCTGGCGCATCGCGCTGGCGAAGGACCGTGCCTATGACGGGCGCTTCGTCACGGGCGTGCATTCGACCGGGATCTATTGCCGCCCGTCCTGCCCCGCGCGAGCGCCGAAGCGAGAGAATGTGCGCTTCTACGCGACGCCTGCCGAAGCGGAGGGAGAGGGCCTGCGCGCCTGCAAACGCTGCGCGCCCGATCAGATCAGCCGCGAGGATGCGGCGGTGCGCGCTGCGATCGACGCGATCAAGGTTGCGGCAGAAGCGGGCGATGCCACCCCCTCGCTCGGCGAACTGGCGGAAGCGGTCGACTATTCGCCCGCGCATTTCCAGCGCCTGTTCCTGCGGTCGACCGGCATGTCGCCCGCCGCCTATGCGCGTGCATTGCGCGAGGAGCGCGCGCGCGCCGCCCTGTCCGGGTCGGGCACGGTGACCGATGCGATCTATAAAGCTGGATACGAGGCGCCGAGCCGCTTCTATGCCGATGTGAAGGGACGATTGGGAATGCGGGCGAGCGACTGGCAGGCGGGCGGCAAGGGCGTGACGATCGCTTGGAGCGTCATCGCAACGAGCTTCGGTCCGATGCTCGTTGCGGCGACCGACAAGGGCGTGTGCTGCCTCGCATTCGGGGAAGGCGAGGCGGATCTGCGCGCCCGCTTCCCCAAGGCCGATCTGGTCGAGGCGGGGGATGATTTTCGCGCCCTGTTCGATCGCGTGACCGAGGCGGTCGAACAGCCCGGCACTGGCGCCGATATCCCGATCGACGTCATGGGCACGGCCTTCCAACAGCGCGTCTGGCAGGCGCTGCGCGATATCCCGCCGGGCGAGACGCGCAGCTATGGCGAACTTGCCGCGGCGCTCGGCAATCCCAAAGCCAGCCGCGCGGTCGGCGGCGCGAACGGGGCGAACCATGTCGCGGTCCTGATCCCCTGCCATCGCGTGATCGCGGCGGATGGCGGGCTGGGCGGCTACGCCTATGGGACCGAGATAAAGGCGGAATTGCTGAGGAGGGAAAGGCCCGATCAGGCCTGAGGCGCCGTCCCTTCGCGCAGGAACGGTAGCATGTGCGCGACATAATCGATCTTGCCGAGCGGCACGCCTTTACCGCGCAGGATCGCATAAGCGGCCATGAGGTGGAAATAGAATTGCGGGATCGCCCAGTCGCGGGCGTATTGCTCTGCGGTAAGGTCGAAGATCATCCCGTTCGGCAATTCGTGCGCGATTTGGGCGGAGGGTTCGAGACCGGATTGCGTTTCGGCCATGCTGTCGACATGAGCGAGCGTCTCGCGAATGAGAGCCTGCGCATCGCGGATCGTTCCGGGCGCCTCGCCAGCATTGCGCCCTTCATCGAGGAGCGTGGAGACCCTGTCCGGCAAGTCCGCGCCGCTCGATCGCGACACGCCTTCCAGCGCCTGGACGCAGGCGAAGCGGATCTGGGTCGCCAGCGGAAACATGTCGTCCGCCAACCGGGCGGACAGGATCGCCTCTCCGCTGGCGTTCTCGACAGCCTTATCGAGCCAGTGAGACAGCGCGGTGAGCAGATTGCGATAGGTCGGGGCGAGCAGGTCGTTGAGGATCATCCCCGGCGCCTGCCCGTCCCGAACCCTTTAATCAATCGCTACCGACGAAGATCGCCTTGGCGTTGACGAATTCCTTCACCCCGAAACCGCCATGTTCGCGGCCATAGCCCGAATCCTTCACCCCGCCGAACGGCATCGACGGATCGGCGACGCCATAGGTGTTGATATAGACCATGCCGGTGTCGAAATGCTTCGACGCCAGTTCGATGGCACGCTCGGTATCGCCGCACAGGATCCCGCCGCCAAGCCCGTAGCGGCTGTCATTAGCAATCCGCATCGCGTCCTCGTCGTCCTTCGCGCGGATCACGCTGGCGACGGGGCCGAACAATTCGTCGTCATAGGCGGGCTGGCCAGGTTCGACATCGGTCAACACGGTGGCGGGATAGAAGGCGCCCGGACCGTCCGGTACCCGACCGCCACAAGCGATCTTGGCGCCCTTCGATACCGATTTTTCGACCTGTTCGTGCAGGTCCTTGCGCTGATCGGTCGAGGACATCGGGCCCATATCGGTCCCTTCCTTCGTCGGATCGCCGGTCTCGACGCCTTCGAAGCGCGCGACGAATTTCTCGAGGAAGGCGTCGTAGACCTTGTCGGTCACGATGAAGCGCTTGCCGTTAATGCAGGTCTGGCCGTTATTGTAGAGCCGGGCCTGCGCGCAGACCTTGGTGGCGAGGTCGAGATCGGCGTCTTCGAGCACCAGATAGGCGTCGTTAGAGCCGAGCTCCATGACGGTCTTCTTGATGACCTTGGCGGCCTTTTCCGCGACGTGACGCCCCGCACCGTCCGATCCGGTCAGCGTGACGCCGCGTACCTTATCGTGGGCGATGATTTCGTCCGATGTGTCGTGATCGATGACGAGCACGGTGAAGAGATCGTCGGGAAGGCCGCCTTCCTTGAAGATCTTTTCCAGCATCAACCCGCTGCCGATGCAGAGCGAGGAATGCTTCAGCAGGACGCCATTGCCCGCCATCAGGCTGGCGATCGCATAGCGCACGACCTGGTAGGAGGGGAAATTCCACGGCTGGATGCCGTAGACAACACCGATCGGCGAATAGGTGACGACGCCGCGCGCGGCGTTGCTCGGATCGCGCTTTTCGTCGGCCAGTTCGTCCGGGCCGGTCTTGGCGGTGTAGTCGCAGATGCCCGCGCACAAATCGACCTCGTCGCGGCTGTCGCCGATCAGCTTGCCGACCTCGCGAGTCATCAACTGGGCGAGCTCTTCCTTGTTGTCGCGCAGAGCCTTGCCGATCCCCTTGATAATTTCGGCGCGCTCATCGAGGCTGCGCAGCTTCCACTTCGTGAAGGCTTCGTGGCAGGCATCGACCTTGGCAAAGGCTTCGTCCTTGCCGATCTGGGTATAGGTTTCGAGGTCTTCGCCGGTGGCGGGATTGACGGTGGTGACAGTGGCCATGTGTGCGATCTTTCCTGTTGGAGTTACAACAGGAAGGGGTGAGGCAGGCGATCGGTTCCATTGCGCAACGCAGTCGGACCCTGTCGCGCGGTGGAATGGCGTGTGGCCGCGCTGGCTCGTTTATACGTCGCGCGCCCAGCTGCTGTCCGCTGGCGTCAGGGTGTCGAGGAAAGCTTCCGCACTGTCTAAATAGTCCTGCCGCTTGTCCTCGTCCATCCGGTCCCAGGTCGAATAGATCCGCCCGATCCGGTGGTTCTTTTCCAAACGATCGCGGTGCCTGTCCATGAAATGCCAGTAGAGCGGGTTGAACGGGCAGGCGCCTTCGCCGGTCTTCTTGTGCGGCGAGTAGGTACAGTCCGAGCAATAGTTCGACATCTTGTTGATGTAGTTTCCGCTCGCTGCATAGGGCTTGCTGGCGAGCCTGCCGCCATCGGCATAGAGGATCATCGCCGCGACGTTCGGCAGTTCGACCCATTGATAGGCGTCGGCGTAGACGACGAGATACCAGTCCTGCACCTCGCGCGGATTGATCCCGGCGAGCAGCGCGAAATTGCCCAGGACCATCAGGCGCTGGATATGGTGGGCATGGGCGTTGTCGCGCGTCGAGCGGATGCAATCGGCAAGGCAGGCCATGTCGGTCTCCCCCGTCCAGTAGAAGTCCGGCAGCCCGCGTTGCGCGTTGAGGGCGTTGGCCTTTTCGAGATGCGGCATCTGATGCCAGTAGAAACAGCGGATATATTCGCGCCAGCCGATCAGCTGGCGGATGAACCCTTCCACACTGTTCAACGGCGCCTTGCCGTCCTCATAGGATTTTTCGGCGCGCTGGCACAGTTCGAGCGGGTCGAGCAGGCCGAGATTGATGCTGGTCGAGAGCATCGAATGGAACAGATCGTCCTCGCCCGCGACCATCGCGTCCTGAAAGGGACCGAATTTCTCGATCCGCTCGGCGAAGAAGGCGTCGGCGGCTTTCTCGGCCTCGTCGCGCGTGACGGGCCAGCGGAAGTTCTCGAGGCTGCCGAAATGGTCGCCGAACCGCTCCTCGACGAGCGCGATGCAGGCCTTTGTGATCTCGTCGGGTTCGAATTTCGGACGTTCGGGCGCGGAAAGGCCTTCCTTTGGCGGTTTCCTGTTCTCGCTATCGTAATTCCACTCGCCGCCTTCGGGTTTTCCGTCCTCCGTCATCAGGAGCCCGGTCTTGCGCCGCATCTCGCGATAGAAGAATTCCATCCGAAGGCTGTCGCGATCTTCGGCCCACTCCTCGAACTCGGACTGCGAGCAAATGAAGCGATCGTCGCGCAGGATCTCGACCTCGCAGGCGAATTTGTCCGCCCACTGTTCCATGTCTTCGCGCACCCGCCACTCACCCGCCTCGACCACGCTGACGAGGCGCGGCTCGTGCCGTTCGATCGCGCGGGCGACCTCGCCTGTGAAACTGCCCGCATTGTCCTTGTCGTCGAGCTTCACGTAATCGACCGTCCAGCCGGCATCCTCCAGCTCGGCGGCGAAATGGCGCATGGCGGAAAAGATCAGGACGATCTTCTGCTTGTGATGCCTGACGTAGGTCGCCTCGTCCCAGACCTCCATCATCAGCACGACCGTGTCGTCCTTGGTCCGCCCGCGCAGACTGGCAAGGTCACGCGTCAGCTGATCGCCGAGAATGGGGACGAGGACGGGATCGGTACTGTCGGATGCCATGCGCGCTCAACGCGAATTGGCGCGTTAGGTTCTCAAGTCTCTTCGTTGACGCCCGAAGCGCTCTCGGAGACGCTGGACGAGGCGGCGGCGTTCCGCGTCTCGTTGTCGACTGCCGCCTGCATGGTGCGAATTTCTTCCACGAGCTTGCGCCCGCTATCCCCTGCATGCGGATCGGCGACCAGAAACCCGACCAGAGACAAGGCCGCATCGAAGCGTCCCTCCGCTGCCAGCATGCGGGCCAGCCTGGTACGGATCGGCGTCACTTCCGGCATCGTCCCATGGACCTGCATCATCGCATCGAGCGCAACCGGAGGCATCGGGCCTCCTTCTTTCTCGAGCGACGTGACATAGGCGAGAAGGGGGCGAGGATCGTCAGCATCGATGGCGTTCGCAGCGCTGATCTGATCGCGCACCGCAGCCCAATCGACCTGCTGATCGCTCATCTCTTCGTGATCGGCCGGTTCCATCAGAAGATAGGCTTTTCGTACCCGCGCTTCGATCAGATCCGGGTCGAGCTGGATGGCCCGATCCACGGCTTTCAGCGCAGCGTCGAAGTCATAGTCCTCTTCGCTATGCGCCCGATCGCTTTCCGCCTGCGCCAACAGGGCATAGGCTTTCGCGTTCTTCGGATTCTCTTCGATAATCTGGTTCAGATCCTTCAAGACCTGGTCTGGCTTGAAACCGATGCGCAGATACAGTTCATTCTCGGCCAGATCGGTCTCAAGATCGGTGAGACTCGTAATCTCGATATCGCCGCGAATTTCTAAGGGGGTATTGGACCTGCGATAATCGATCCGCCGGCGACCATATTTGCGGACGGCTTTGTCGAGTGCGTCCAGGTCCCCGAAAGCTTCCACTGCGGCCTCGCGCGGATCCTTCTCCTTCGCGAGCATCGAGAAATAGCTGAGCATCTGGCGGTTCAGCTCAACCGAGCTTTGAAGGTAGTGGGTCAGGACCCAACTTTGGGCGTAAAACATGCCGCGCTCATTGTCTGTCATCTCAGATTGCGGCGTGAAAAGCAGTCTTTCGATCGGCATATAAACGCCTTCACGGATGGCATAGGCGCGATGGTTGGCTGGGGCCCCGATCGAAAAGGTACCATCCCGTTCGATTTTACTCGTGGAGAGAAATTCCGCAAAGCCTTCGCGGTACCAGGCGGGGTAGGCGTTGGTCAGATGACGGAACATTAGATGATGGGCATACTCGTGGAATAACACTACCCGGCCCGGCAACTCATCGTCCTTGCCATCCCATTCGCGATTCCCGAGAATGAAGCTGCCGTCAGATGTGGGTATATAGACGCCAGCGATCATGCGATCGTCGTCACCCATCAAAAGGGATACGCGATTAGCGTTTTGGACCAGATAAATCGGAAGTTGAACCGGGTCCGATTCCGGGCGTACGCCCAGAAGCTGTTTCATCAGAGAATCAAAACGCTCCAAGTCGCTCGCGAATTCTTCAAGCTGATTGGTCGATCCGTCACTATATATAATAAAATGCTGCGTATCGGCCCGATTCCATCCGGCGATTGCGGGCTGTGTTAGACCGGTTAACGCCGCAAGAGAAACCATGGTGGAAAAAACACGCGCAATCATCGTCTACCCTCACAAAACCGTCGATTCTCATTAAGAACAGTCTATGAAAGGCTGTCGGTTTTGACAATCTCGATCTAAACGAAACTATACGGATCGATATCGACACCCACCCTCACCCCCGCCGGATGGTCAAGCGCGCTCAGCCATTCGCGGATGGTGTCCTGCAGGCGCGCGCTGCGTTTGGCGTTGATGAGCAGGCGATAGCGGTAGCGGCCTCTTAAGAGACTCAGCGGGGCGGGCGCGGGGCCATAGATTGCCATGTCGTCTTGGCGCGGGCGGGCATCGCCGATGCGGCGGGCCGCGTCGCGTGCGTCGCTTTCCTCCTCGCTCGAGACGATGATCGCGGCCCATCTTCCGAAGGGCGGGGCGCCCGCCATGCGGCGCGCTTCGGTTTCGGCTTCGTAGAACGCGTCGCGATCGCCTGCCGCCAGCGCGGCGATTACGGGCGCGTCGGGGTGCCGGGTCTGAATTAGCACTTCGCCGGGTTTCGAGCCGCGCCCCGCGCGCCCCGCGACCTGCGCGACCTGCTGGTAGGTGCGTTCCGCCGCGCGCAGGTCGCCCCCTTCCAGCCCGAGATCGGCATCGACCACGCCGACCAGCGTCAGATCGGGGAAATGGAACCCCTTGGTTACCAATTGCGTGCCGACGATCACGTCCACCCCGCCGCTTTCGACCAGCGTCACGAACTCCGCCGCGCGTCCCGGCGAGTTGAGCGTGTCGGATGTGGCGACGAAAACGCGCGCGTCGGGGAGGCGCTCCGTCACCTCGTCGGCGATCCGCTCTACCCCCGGACCGCAGGCGACGAGGCAATCGGGCTCGCCGCAATCGGGGCAGGTTTCGGGCGGCGGCGTCTCGTGACCGCAGTGGTGGCAGGCGAGGCGGCGCGAGAAGCGATGCTCGACCAGCCAGGCGCTGCAATTGGGGCACTGGAAGCGGAAGCCGCAATTGCGGCACAGGGTCAGCGGCGCATAGCCGCGCCGGTTGAGGAACAGCAGCGATTGTTCGCCGCGCGCCAGACGATCCTCCAATGCTTCGACCAGCGGCGGCGCGAGCCACGATCCGCGCCCCGGAACATGTTCGGTCAGGTTCACCGTGCGGATTGTCGGCATTTCCGCTCCGCCGAAGCGGCTCGGTAGGTCGAGCTTGGCGTAGGTGCCGCTCTCTACCATGGCGAGGCTTTCCAGAGCGGGGGTCGCGCTGGCGAGGATGACGGGAATTTCCTCGAACGCGCCGCGCATCACCGCCACGTCGCGTGCGTTGTAGCGCACGCCGTCGTCCTGTTTGAAACTGACTTCATGCGCCTCGTCGACGACGATCAGACCGAGAGCGGCATAGGGCAGGAACAGCGCCGAGCGCGCGCCGACCACGACCTGCGCGGTCCCGTTGGCAATCGCGCGCCAGGCCCGGCGGCGCTCGGTCGATTTGAGCGAGGAATGCCACAGAACCGGCTTGGCCCCGAACCTTTCCTCGAACCGCGACAGGAACGCCTCGGTCAACGCGATCTCGGGCAGCAGGACGAGCACCTGACGATCCATCCGCAGGGCTTCGGCGATGGGTTCGAAATAGGTTTCGGTCTTGCCCGACCCGGTCACGCCGTCGAGGAGGAAGGGAGCGAATGCGCCTGCCTTCACCGCTTCGCCCAGCGTGGCGGCGGCGGCCTGTTGGTGGTCCGACAGATCGACCTGAGCGAATTCGGGGCGGGCGGGGTGATACGGCCGGTCGCAATCGACCTCGACCGGTTCGAGGCAGCCTTGATTGACGAGGCCGCGCAGCACGCCTTCCGATACGCCCGCGATGCCCGCCAGCTCTCGGATCGTCGCCTGCTCCCCCTCCAGTGCTTCCAAAGCGGCCTGGCGCTGCGGAGTCATGCGTTCGGGGAGGCCGCCTGTCAGCCGGTATTCTATCGTCGTCGCCGGACCTTTCAGTGCGCCGCCCGAACTCAATGCCATGCGCGCGACGCTGGCGAGAGGCGCGCAGTAATAATCTGCGGTCCATTCGATCAGCCGCCGCAGCGGGGCGGGCAGCGGCGGGATGGGGAGCAAGCCTCTCAGGGCGCGCAGTTTTTCCGCCGGAACCTCGGCCCCGGGCAGCCGTTCCGCCTCCCAGACGATTCCGATCACCGCGCGCGGGCCGAGCGGACATTCCACGACCTGCCCAGGCTCGACCGACATCCCTTCGGGGACCTTGTAATCGAGCGGGCCGAGGGCGGCATTGAGAACGAGGCAGCGCACGCGGTTCATGAATGCGTCAATATGGGCGGGCCATGCCCCTTAAAACAAGTGGCTGAAAACAAGTGACTGATAACAAGGGTGGGACCTTCGAGGAGACTTTAGATGACCGATATTCTCACCCTACCCAATGCCGTATCCACGTTCGAGCGTCCGACCGGGCGTCGGGCTTTTCTCGGAAAGGTCGGCGGCGGGCTGGGCGCGGGCGCGGCGCTGTTGTCGCTGCCTGCCTGCACCAGCTTCGGCAATGGCGGCTTCAGCCTCGTCGATGCGGTCGAGCGCCTGCTCTTCCTGTCGAGCGAGCGGGCTTTCACGCGAATGTTGCAGCCCGACGGCTTCTGGGACGCGCAGGTGGCGCAGCTCGGCCTCGGCGGCCTGCTCGGCGCGCGCGGCGACGTGCTCGGGCGCATCCTCACCTCGGCCCTGTTCAAGAACCGGCTGGAAGATGCCTTCGCCAATTTCGCCTATGACGCGGCCTATCGCGCGGCCCCGATCGTGACCGACGCGGTGCGCGTGATCGGCTTTCAAAACGCGATCGATCTGGTGCGCGGCGGGCCGACCGCGGCGACATCCTATCTGCGCGGCAGCATGGGATCGCGCCTGATCGATGCGATGGTCCCCGAACTCGGCCAGGCGATGCGCGTCGCGCAGGATCCTCTGGTCGGCGAATTGCTGGCGGGCCTCACCGGTGTCGACGTGCCGCGCATCGCGACCACCTTTGCCAGCCGGATCGACGACACGATTTGGAACGAGATCGGCCGCGAGGAAAGCCTGATCCGCGCCAATCCGCGCAGCGCGAACGACCCGCTGATCGCCGGCGTATTCGGCGCGGAAGCGGCTTTCTGAGGTTTAAGGGCGGGAAGCGGAGGGACGGATCGGCGGAAATCGCACCTCACTGGGGTGCTTCCCCCGAGGTACTGGACGATCAAAAAGTCTACGTTTTGGTCATTTGTAAAGCAGCGGGACGAATGGCGAAAATTGAGTTGGTTAGCTAACAGCGTGTTCGCGGGTTAGTCTGCGGTTTAGCAAGAGGCACGCCCCGGCTATGGCAAAGGGGGCGAACAGCATTACGACGGCCCCGCCTAAGTCGACTCCCGAACCATTTGGGTTGCGTTGATAAGCGATACCCTTCTGAAGCCACCACCATCTCAGGCCAGCCGAAAATACAAACCCCATAATCCACGGAACTACATGTTGCCGCGCTTGAAATGCCAGAGCAATCAGAGGCATTGCCGTCAAAAGGGCATTCACTACCCAAGCGGCGGGTTCGCTTACAGTGAAGGGTCTGCCAAGCGCATGCGTGAACAATGCAGTGTCCAAAACCTCGACAGCGAAGCCCAAAGCAAGCGCTAGCCCCACGAGGATCGGATGGCGACGCAGGCGGTGCCAAAAAATCATGTCGTACAGTGTGCCCCTTCCATTGGGTGACTACGACGGTGGCAGTTTCGTACCATCATAAAAATTCCGATATGTCGACGCTTTGTCGGTTTTCTCGCTCCAGAATCCGCCAGACAGTGTGTGACCCACAACTGCCGTCGCACGATAAAGCCGTTTCACCAGCCCCCAACCTCGCATTCCTCAAAACCGATAAAACAGCGACACCTGACTCACATGGGTGTGCCGTGTATTGCCGTTGTCGCGCGGGCGGATCTGGAAGAGATAGCCCCCCGTCAGTTCCAGTTCCGGCGCGATCCGGGCGGTTGCGCCGGCGTTGAGGCGCCATTGGTCGATCCGCTCGGGGCCGCCCTCGTTGCGGTCGCGCAATTGGTAGAGCAGTTCGCCCGAGGCGAAGCCGGTGATCTTCTCCGCGATCGGCGTACGGAAGCGGGCGCGCTGGCGCAGGCGCAGGGCCATGCGGTCGGCGCCGTCGTAGAAGCGTTCCTCGATCCGGCTGCGGAAATCGAATTTGCCGAGCCCGAAGGTCAACTGCTGATAGGGGCGGACTTCGGTGAAGCCGTCCTCGTCGTGAATCTCGATCCCACCGCCAAGCGCCAATGCGCTCGACACGTCGGTGTTCACTTCGGCGCCGAGAATATATTCGTTCGGCCCCTCGCGACGGCGCGTTTCCAGCTCGAGCTTGAAGTCCGTACCCGGTGCGATATCGCCCTTGATCCCCGTCTCGATCCACAGCTCGTCGTCGCTGGTGGCGGCTTTGGCGGCAGTCGGTTGCATAAAGGCGCCCAGGGCGGCAAAGCCGATCGCAAGGGCCGGAAATCTGTTCGACACGGGACGGTAACTCCGGTTGGAAATCTGTCGCATAAGCGACACGAAAGTGAAATCTTCCCCAGCCGGATTTTTATGACCGGTTCGTGACAGGAGCGCTCGCCACATGAAATTCTTTGCCGACACCGCCGAAATTTCCGAGATCGAAGAGCTGATCGATATCGGTCTCCTCGATGGCGTCACCACCAATCCTTCGTTGATCGCCAAGTCTGGGCGCGATTTCATGGAGGTGACGAAGGAAATTTGCGCGCTGGTCGACGGGCCGGTGAGCGCGGAGGTCGTGGCGCTCGACCATCCGACGATGATGAAGGAAGCGGACAAGCTGCGCGCCATAGCGGACAATGTCTGCATCAAGGTGCCGCTGACGATCGATGGCCTCAAAACCTGCAAGGCGCTGGCCGAAGACGGCACGATGGTGAACGTCACGCTGTGCTTTTCCGCCAATCAGGCGCTGCTGGCGGCGAAGGCCGGGGCGACCTTCATCTCGCCCTTCATCGGACGGCATGACGATAACGGCTTCGACGGGATGGACCTCATCCGCGATATCCGCCTGATCTACGACAATTACGGTTACGAGACCGAAATCCTCGCCGCCAGCATCCGCCATGCGACCCACGTGCTGGAAAGCGCGCGCATCGGCGCGGATGTTGCGACCATGCCGCCCAAGGTGATCACGGCGCTCTTCAACCACGTCCTCACCGACAAGGGGATCGAAGGGTTCCTGAAGGACTGGGCGGGAACGGGCCAGTCGATCCTGTGATTTTGACGGTATGACCGAACAGACACCGCTCGATCGTTTCAAGCAGGCACTGACCGGCACGGCCCGCGCGCTCGCCCGCGAGGAAGAGGTCGAAGTCGCCTGGAGCGCGGACAGCCCGGCTCAGGCGGGCAAGAATTTCCGCGTTCCCCTGCCGGGCCGCACTCTGCCGCCCGACCAGGCGCGGCAGGCGCGCGGCTTTGCCGACAGTTTCGCGCTACGCCTGCGCCACCACGACGAGGGGGTCCATTCGACCGGAGCGCCGCGCGAGCCGATCGCGCGCGCCTGTTACGACGCGATCGAGCAGACGCGCTACGAATCGCTGGGCGCCACGCGCTATGCGGGGATTCGCGGCAACCTTACCTCGGCGGTGGAGATGCGCACCGCGTCCGACCCGATCGCCCGCGCGAACGAGGCTTCGCAGGTACCGCTCCCCACCGCGCTTTCCCTGATGCTGCGCGAAGCGTTGACGGGCGAGCCGATCCCCGAGCGCGCCCGCGCGGGCGTCGACATGGTGCGCGAGGAAATCGAAGCCAAGGCGGGGGCGGACATCGCCTCCATGGTCGACAATCTCGAAGACCAGCGCGCCTTCCAGCAATTGACGCTCGACATGCTGCGTCATCTCGACCTCACCCTGCCCGAAGATGCGGACGATACCGGCGACGATACCGGCGATGACGAGGGCGAGGCGCCGGAGGAGGACGAGACCGGCGAAGACGAGCAGGACGAGGGCGATTCCGAACCGCAATCCTCCGAGATCGCGGGCGAACCCGCCCAGGGCGAGAGCGATGCCGACACCGATGGCGAGGATGGCGGTGATCAGGAAATGGGCGAGGGCGATCCCGCCGATGATGGCGAGGAGGGGATGCAGCCCGTCCGCCCGAACCGCCCCTGGACCGACCTGCCCGAACAGTTCGACTATCGCGCCTTCACCGAGAAGTTCGACGAGGTGGTCGAAGCCCCCGAACTGTGCGACCACGAGGAGCTCGATCGGCTCAGAACCTATCTCGATAGCCAGCTGGCCGGATTGCAGGGCATCGTCACCCGCCTCGCCAACCGGTTGCAGCGCCGTCTCATGGCGCAGCAGAACCGCAGCTGGGATTTCGACCAGGAAGAAGGGCTGTTGGATGCCGCGCGCCTTACCCGCGTGGTCATAAGCCCTGGCCATGCGCTCAGCTACAAGATCGAGCGCGATACCGAGTTCAAGGACACGGTCGTCACGCTGCTGATCGACAATTCGGGCTCGATGCGCGGGCGTCCGATTTCGATCGCGGCGATCAGCGCCGATATCCTCGCGCGAACGCTGGAACGCTGCGGGGTGAAGACCGAGATTCTGGGCTTCACCACCCGCGCCTGGAAAGGCGGGCAGAGCCGCGAGGCGTGGCTGGCGGACGGTCGCCCAGCCGATCCGGGCCGCCTCAACGATCTTCGGCACATCATTTACAAGAAGGCGGACGAGCCCTGGCGCCGCGCGCGCCGCAATCTCGGCCTGATGATGCGCGAGGGGCTGCTCAAGGAAAACATCGACGGCGAGGCGCTGTTATGGGCGCACACCCGCCTGCTCGCCCGGCCCGAGGATCGCCGCATCCTGATGGTCATCAGCGACGGCGCGCCGGTCGACGACAGCACGCTGAGCGTCAATCAGGCGGGCTATCTCGAAGGACATCTGCGCAAGGTGATCGGCTGGATCGAGAAGCAGTCGCCCGTCCAGCTCGCCGCGATCGGCATCGGGCACGACGTGACGCGCTACTACAAACGCTCGGTCACGATCATGGATGTCGAGCAATTGGGCGGGACGATCATCGAACAGCTTGCGGCTTTGTTCGAGGGGGAAAACGGGTGAAGGTCTCCGACGCCGTCGCCACCCGCCGCTCCGTCCGCGCCTTTGCCGACCAGCCGGTCGAGCGCGAAATCCTCACCCGCATCCTCGAAAAGGCCCAGCGCTCGCCGTCCGGCGGCAATACGCAGCCCTGGCATGGCATCGTCCTTACGGGCGAGCCGATGCAGAAACTGTTCGACCGCATTGCCGAGGAATTTCCCAAGGGCCGCGCGGCACATAAACCCGAATACGACATCTATCCGCCCGATCTCGACGGGGCTTACGAGCAGCGCCGCTTCGGTGTCGGCGAGGACATGTATGGCGCGCTCGACATCACGCGCGAGGACAAGGGCAAGCGGCTCGAATGGTTCGCGCGCAATTTTCGGGCCTTCGGCGCGCCAGTTTTGATGCTGGTCCATACGCCTAAATATATGGGCCCGCCGCAATGGTCGGATATCGGCATGTGGTTGCAGACCGTTGCGCTGCTGCTGCGCGAGGAGGGGCTGGACAGCTGCTTCCAGGAAGCATGGGCGGTCTATTCCCCGCAGATCCGCGAGGTGGTCGACATTCCCGAGGATCACATCTTCTTCTGCGGCGTGGCGATCGGCTATCGCGACGAGGGTGCGGCGGTGAACCGCTTCGACGTGAAGCGCGCCGGTCTCGACGAAAGCGTGCGCTGGGAGGGTTGGCAGTAGCAGCCCTGCGGCTTAAGCGCGCTCCATGGCTGATACCCCGCTCAAGCTTTTCAACTCGCTGACCCGATCACTGGAGGAATTCCAGCCCGTCCATGAGGGCGAGGCGCGCGTCTATAGCTGCGGGCCGACCGTCTACAACTACCCCCATATCGGCAATATGCGCGCCTATGTCTTTGCGGACGTCTTGGGCCGGACGCTGAGCTGGAAGGGCTACGATCTCACCCACATCATCAACATCACCGATGTCGGCCATCTTACCGACGACGCCGATGCGGGCGAGGACAAGCTGGAAAAGGCTGCTGCGAAATCCGAGAAGTCGATCTGGGATATCGCAGCGCATTACACCGAGGCCTTCAAGGCGGATATCGCCGCCCTAAACATCCGCCAGCCGGCCAAATGGTCGGTCGCCACCGATTACATCGAGCCGATGATCGACTTCGCGAAAAGCATCGCGGACAGGCACTGCTACGAACTCGACAGCGGGCTCTATTTCGACGTTTCGACAATCGAGGATTACGGCCGATTGGCGAGGGCCGTCACCGAAGAGGGTGAGGGCCGGATCGATACGGTCGAAGGCAAGCGCAACGCCGCCGATTTCGCGATCTGGCGCAAGACGCCGCCGGGCGAGAAGCGGCAGATGGAATGGGACAGCCCTTGGGGCAAGGGCGCGCCGGGCTGGCATCTCGAATGTTCGGTGATGGGGGAGAAACTGCTGGGCTTCCCTTTCGATATCCACACCGGCGGGATCGATCACCGCGAAATCCACCACCCCAACGAGATCGCGCAGAACCAAGCCTTCTGTGGCTGTGGCGGCTTGGACGAAGCGACGCATTCGGGTGCGAAGATCTGGATGCACAACAATTTCCTCGTCGAGCGTTCGGGCAAGATGAGCAAATCGTCGGGCGAGTTCCTGCGGCTCCAGCTGCTGATCGACAAGGGTTATCATCCGCTCGCCTACAGGATGATGTGCCTTCAGGCGCATTACCGCAGCGAACTGGAGTTCAGTTGGGAAGGAATGGGCGCTGCGCTGACGCGGTTGAAGCGGTTGGTTATCGCTGTGGAGGCGCTGAGGGACGAAGCTTCGCAGGCCGTCGCCGAACATCCGAAATTCGCGTCCGTTCTTTCGAAATTCGATGGCGCGATCGCGGATGATCTGAACACGCCGATCGCTCTGACCGCGCTGGAAGAGGCGCTTGCGATCAAGAAGGTCGATGCGGGAATGAAGCGCGCCGTCGTCGAAGAGATGGACCGGGTGCTCGGCCTCGACATCTTCGATCTCACGCGCGCCGATCTTCGCATTCGGCCCAAGGACGCCCAGATCACCGAAGCCGAGATCGAAGCCGATCTGCTGCGCCGCAAGGAAGCGCGCCTTGCCAAGGATTTCGCCACGTCGGATGCGATCCGTGCCAGCCTTGCCGCCAGTGGCGTGGAAGTGATGGACGGCGATCCGCTCGGCTGGGAATGGAAGCTCGTATGACCAAAGCCGTCCTCTCCGCCATGATCCGCCCGCTGGTCGAACCGCGCCTGCCCGATTGGGTCGAGCCGCTCTGGTTCGCGAGCAAGGACGAGGCGCTGGAGCTTGCGCCGCAGGCCGAGATCGGCTGGTTCGATTTCACCCAGCCCGAACCGATGGTGGAGGTGGTGAAGGCCGCGACATCGCTGAAATGGCTCAATTCGATCTACGCTGGGCTCGATTTCCTGCCCCTCGACCTGCTCGATGAGCGCGGCGTCACGGTCACCAACGGGGTCGGCATCAACGCGATCACGATCGCCGAATACACCGTCATGCTGATGCTGACGCACGCCAAGGGCTACCGCGACGTAGTGCGCGCGCAGGACCGGCACGAATGGCTGATGGACAGCCCCGGCAAGCGCGAGCTGGCGGGCGAGCGGGTGCTGCTGTTGGGCCTCGGCGCGATCGGTTCGCTGGTGAAGACGCGGCTGGAAGCGTTCGACATGGACGTCGTGCCGGTGCGCCGCTCGCGCCAAGAAAATTCGCTCGGCCCCGACGAATGGCGCGGCAAGCTCGGTGAGTTCGACTGGGTGGTGCTCGCCGTGCCCTCCACGCCCGAAACGGTCGGCATGATCGGGGCGGACGAGCTGGCGGCGATGAAAAGCACCGCCGTCCTCGTCAATATCGCGCGCGGCGACGTGGTGGATCAGGCGGCGCTCGTTGCCGCGCTCGAGGACAAGCGCATCGAGGCCGCGCTGCTCGACGTGACCGATCCGGAGCCTTTGCCCGAGGATCACCCACTCTGGACGCTCGATAACGCCCAGATCACCATGCACCTGTCGGGCCGCGCTCAGACCAAGATGTTCATGCGGTCCGCCGATCGCTTCATCGAGAATCTCCAGCGCTGGCACGATGGCGAGCAAGTCGCGCCGCAGATGGATCTGACGCTCGGGTATTGAGCGGACCGTAACCCGGAACGTCACAAGGTGGGCCGCCGTTAACGTCTCGAAACGGAGACTCCCATGCCCACCTTGAAAGACACCTATCCGCTCTACCTCTGCAACAAGGCGGAGCAGCCGAACACCGATCTCGAAGTCACCGACAAGTTCACCGGCGAGCTCGCGTTCAAGACCGCGCTCGCGACGCCCGAGATCATCGACAAGGCGATCGCCGGGACCGTCCGCGCCGCCGAGCCAATGGCGCGCCTCGCCAGCTATCGGCGCAAGGCGGTGCTGATGCATTGCGTAGAGCGGTTCCGCGAACGGTTCGACGAGCTCGCCTATTCGCTCTGCGTCGAGGCGGGAAAGCCGATCGGGGACAGCGAGGGCGAGGTCACGCGCCTGATCGATACGTTCGAGATCGCGGCGGAGGAAAGCGTGCGCATGGGCGGGGAGGTCATGCCGCTCGACATATCGGAGCGTGCGGAGGGCTATCAGGCGATCTGGAAGCGGGTGCCGGTGGGCCCGTGCAGCTTCATCTCGCCATTCAATTTCCCGCTCAATCTCGCCGCGCACAAGATCGCGCCCGCGCTCGCGGTGGGCTGTCCTTTCGTCCTGAAACCGGCCAGCAAGACGCCCTTGGGCGCGCTGATCATTGGTGAGGTGCTGGCCGAGACCGATCTGCCCGAAGGCGCGTTCAGCATCCTGCCCGCCAGCCGCGACGGCGCGGATCTATTCACCGAGGACGAGCGCCTTAAGCTCTTGAGCTTCACCGGATCGGACACGGTGGGATGGGCGCTCAAGGCCAAGGCGGGGAAGAAGAAGGTCGTGCTCGAACTGGGCGGCAATGCTGCCGTAGTCGTCGATCACGATGCCGATCTCGACGATGCCTGCGAGCGGGTGATCAAGGGCACCTTCTACCAGTCCGGCCAGAGCTGCATCAGCGTGCAGCGCATCGTCATTCACGAGGACGTCTATGACGAGTTCCGCGAGAAACTGGTCGCTGCGGCGAAGGAGCTGAAGGTCGGCGATCCGAAGGACCGCGAGACCTTTATCGGTCCGATGATCGACGACGACGAGGCGGAGCGGCTGGAAAGCTGGATCGGCGAGGCGGTGGATAACGGCGCGAAAGTTCTGTGCGGCGGCGGGCGCGACGGGCGGCTGGTCGAAGCGACTCTGCTCGAAGATGTCGATCGCTCTGCGAAGATCGTCAACGAGGAAGCATTCGGTCCCGTCGCCGTGCTGATGAAATTCCGCGACTGGGACGATGCGCTGGCCGAAGTGAACCGCAGCGAATTCGGGCTTCAGGCGGGCATCTTCACCCGCGATCTGTTCAAGGTGCTCGACGCCTGGGACCGGGTCGATGTCGGCGGGCTGATGGTCAACGAAATCCCCAGCTACCGCGTCGACAACATGCCCTATGGCGGGGTCAAGAACTCCGGCCTGGGAAGGGAAGGCGTCCGCTTTTCGATGGAGGACATGACCGAGATAAGGAACATGGTGATCCGGCGGTAAGCGAGGCCGACGCGGTTTCGACCGCGCCTAAAGGTCCATATCGGTGGGATAATCGCTCGACCTTGCTGGTCGGGTGGCCACCATCCGTCGCGGCCGATCCACGGCCGGGAGAACGGATATGAAGAAATGCGCCATTCTTGTCTCGGGGCTCGGCCTCGCATTCGCAGGCGGGTCCGCGCCCCTTCTGGCGCAGGACGCTTATGGTCCGTGCTACGAAGCGTATGTGTTCAACACCGAATACTGCAACAGCGATTCCACCTGCAATCAGCGCAC
This sequence comes from Erythrobacter sp., assembly GCA_009993605.1. GTDB lineage: Bacteria > Pseudomonadota > Alphaproteobacteria > Sphingomonadales > Sphingomonadaceae > Qipengyuania. The sequence continues at coordinate 737,925 of JAACTB010000007.1, read as the reverse complement.
CGTCGATCGTATGTATGAGGAATGCCTCCGAACGGGCATCGTCGAATACATCTGAACTATCGCGGGCAGCAGAGGAATCGCCTCTGCTGCCCGTATTTCACCCTTCTTCCAGCATCAGCACCTCGCAGGTCACGATCAAGCGCGGGCTGGGCAGTATACGGTGTTCGATTTCGCTCACCGTCGCATCGGCCACCAATTGACCGGATACCGAGAATTCGTGATCGGGCAGGTTCGCTACGAAGCGCTCGCCTGCCTCCACCGCCGCTTCGCCTGCGAAGATCAGAGTGAAGACATGGCGAGCGCCGGCAAAGGTGATGCTGGCCCAGGCGCGCTCGGATTGGGCGACGACTTGAGCGTGATGATCCGACAAAGTTAGAAGCGCATCGCGCAGCCGATCCGCCGCTGTTCGCCGCGCGCGCCTCGCCGGCTTGGTCTGGCTGAGGCCAAGTGCCAGCGCATCAGACATAGAGCGGCTCCTCGTAATCGTTCATCCAGCGCGTCACGCGCTGTTCGGTCCGCCCGCGCGGTTCGCGCCCCAAGCGCAGATCGAGCACGAAGCGCGGATCGCGCGCGGCGAGACGCCCGAAAGTGGTTGGCGCCATGCGGTGGCGGCGAAGGAATTTCTCGACTTTGCGAAGCAGCATGGGTCCCTCTGTGGCTGGTGGCGAGTCGTCTGGTGTTCTCGTTACGTTCCAGCTGAAATCCTACTTGTCTAGGAAAATTCTTCGTCTATAGGAAAAATACTACGCGGCATCGGAAAGGACCGGTAATGGACATGCAGGACCCGCTCGACCGTTTCGAACCCGAGGAACGCTATGCCCGCGCTCGCCTGGCGGGGATCGTGAAGGATCAGGGCCAAACGCTCAGCGCGCTGGCGCGACTGATCGGGCGCAATCCCGCCTATCTCCACCAATATCTGAACCGCGGAAGTCCGCGCCATCTCGACGAGCCGGACCTGCTCCGGATCGCGGAATTCCTCGGCGTCGATCGCGATACGATCGCAACGCGAACGCTAGCCCAACCGAGCCGGAACGCTGCGGCCGGAGCGCGGATCGACGGGTTTGTCAGTGTCCCGCGCCTCCCGTTGGAAGCCTCCGCAGGCCCCGGCTCCTACGGCGCCGAGGAAATTTCCTATGACAGCTTTCAATTTTCCAAACGGTGGCTGCGCGAAATGGGGCTGGAAGGGGCGGATTTGTCCGCGATCCGCGTGGAAGGCGACAGCATGGATCCGCTCCTGAAATCGGGCGACGAGATATTCGTCGATCGCACCCGCCGCACGGGCGAGGGGATTTTCGTCGTCCGCATCGGCGAGGCGCTGCACGTCAAGCAGGTCCAGGCCAGTGCGCCCGGCCGAATCGCGCTTGTCAGCGCCAACGAGGCCTATGCCCCCATCGACCTTGCGCGCGAGGAGGTCGAGGTGATCGGCCGCGTGGTGTGGAAGGGCGGGCGCATGTGAGGCTGGCGAGCCTCCGCAGGAACCATCGGCGCCCCCTTTCGTAACACAGGCATCGACCGCGTGGTGGGCGCGTAATTCTCTGATCTTGCAGGAGTATCGCCATGAAAACATCCCTCGTCCCAGCCATCGCCGCCGCAACCATGCTTCTGGGCGGCTGTTCGGCCTATGGTGGGCTGGGCGGTCTCGGCGGCATTCTGGGCGGCGACACCTATCGCGACGATCCCTATCGCAGCGGCTCTTACGGCTACGAACCGTATCGCGGGCCGGACAATTACGGCACGAATTATAGCAACGATTTCGAACGCGCGGCTTTCAACGCCTGCGGTCGTCAGGCCTCGCAATATGGCCGGGTCGCAATCGACCGGGTGGAGCAGATCGATCGCAATTCGGTGCGCGTGATCGGCCGGACCGATTCGCGCGACTCGCGCCGCGACGAGTTCGGCTGCACCTTCCGCAGCGACGGCAGGATCGTCGATTTCCGGCTCGGCTGATTACCTGTAAGGGAGCGCTGCCGATTGGCGGCGCTCCTCGTCCGTCCCGATAGATCGGTGGCGTGGTGCCGATACGGCACCCCTAATTCTGCTCACCATTGAAGGGATCGACATGACTTCCAGCAATTCCTGGCCGCGAATCGCTTTTGACGCCTGGTCCCTGTCCTTCGACGCGATGACGGTGATCGGCCTGCGCACGTTGCGGCTGGCAAGCGGTGGCGCCGTGGCGGACCGAGAAAGCGAGCGGATGGTCGCGGAGAAGATCTTCGCCTTGTGGATGCTGCCTCTGGCCATGGTGAGCCCCACGCCGACCCTCGATCCGGCGGTCGCGGCCCAGCGCAGTCTGGCGCATTTCGGCAAGACCGTGCGATCGAACCGGCGTCGCCTGTCGCGTTGAGTTGCTCGCAGGCGGCATAAAACCGGCGGCATTGCAATGCCGGGGGCGCTGCGCCATCTCCTTTGCATGACCGATCCGAAGACTACGCCGCCTCAGAGTCCGCCGATGAAGGCGGGCATCATCCCCGTCACGCCGCTCCAACAGAATTGCTCCCTGATCTGGTGCACCGCCACCAATAAGGGCGCGCTGGTCGACCCCGGCGGGGATCTCGACAAGGTGAAGGCGGCGCTGAAGAATTCCGGAGTGGAGCTGGAAAAGATCCTGCTTACCCACGGCCATATCGATCATTGCGGAGAGGCCGGCATTCTCGCCAAGGAGCTGGGTGTCCCCATCGAAGGCCCGCACGAGGCCGACCGGTTCTGGATCGCCCGCCTGGACGACGACGGGGCGCGCTTCGGCGTCCACGGCCAGACGTTCGAGCCCGATCGCTGGCTGGAAGAGGGCGAGACCGTAACAGTCGGCGATCTCGAGCTGGAAGTCTTCCACTGCCCCGGCCACACGCCCGGCCACGTGATCTTCTACCACCGCCCAAGCAAGTTCGCCCTCGTCGGCGACGTGCTGTTCCAGGGCAGTATCGGACGCACCGATTTTCCGATGGGCAACCACCAGGACCTGATCGATGCGATCGTGACCAAGCTCTGGCCGCTGGGCGACGATGTGACGTTCATCCCCGGACACGGGCCCACCAGCACGTTCGGGCAGGAGCGCAAGACCAACGCCTTCGTCAGCGATGCGGCGCTGACCTGACCAGATCAGATCACGGCCAAGGTGATTCCCACCGCGTAACCCGCCAGGAACAATTGCGTCACCAAAGTGACGATCACGCCGATCTTGCGCGGCAGGGTGGGGCCTTCGCCGTCCATCCCGATCCCGTGCGCCACGCGCGCCAGCATGTAGACGCCCGCCGTGATCGACAGCCAGAGGCCGCCATTGCCCGCCAGTTCGATCGCCGCGATCAGGATCAGCACGAACGCGGTGTTCTCGACGAAATTGAGCTGGGCGCGCATCCTCCGGGACAGCGGACCGCCCGCATCGTCGCCATGAACGGTCTTGGTCGCAAGGCGCAGCTGGCCGACCCTCAGGGCGAGCCAGATATTGATCAGGGCCGCCGCCGCAGCGGAAGTGAGCGTGATCGGCAGGACGATTTCCATAAGACGAATTTCCCGGTTTGAATGCGCCGCCGTGCTAGGGGGCGACGGGCGCGCTTGCAACGCGGCAAAATATCGCTATAGCGCCCGCCTTCACCGTCACGGGTCGGAAATTTCGGTCTGCCGCACACTTGTGCGGTCCCGGACCTTCCCCTAGGGCGGCCATCAACCATTCGAATTGATTGAGGAACAGGTGCCGCCATGGCCGTCCCCAAAAGAAAAGTATCGCCCCACCGCCGCGGCAATCGCCGTTCGCACGATTCGCTCAAGGTCGAAGCACATCACGAATGCTCGAACTGCGGCGAATTGAAGCGCCCGCACAATCTGTGCCCGCATTGCGGATTTTATAACGGCCGCGAAGTCATCGCCGTCGGTCTCTGACCGTAGCTGACCGGAGTATGCCATGACCTTGCCGCGTATCGCAGTTGACGCGATGGGCGGCGATGATGGCGTGCGCGTCATGGTCGAAGGCGCCGCTTTGGCGCGCCGCGACCACGACACTTTCAAATTCCTGCTGGTGGGTGACCAGGCGCGGATCGAAGCCGCGCTGGAAAGCCACCCGAACATGCGCGGCGCGTCCGAAATCCTCCATTGCGAGGATGTGGTCGGGGGCGACGAGAAACCGTCGAGAGCATTGCGCCGCGCTCGCACGACCAGCATGGGCCTCGCCGTCGATGCGGTGAAGCGGGGCGAGGCGGGTGCCGCCGTCAGCGCGGGCAACACCGGCGCTCTGATGGCGATGAGCAAATTGGCCCTGCGCACCATGCCCGGGCTCGACCGGCCCGCGCTGGCCGCCCTTCTTCCGACACTGGGCGATGACGACGTCATCATGCTCGACCTCGGCGCCAATCGCGAATGCGACGCGCGCAATCTCGTCCAGTTCGCGATCATGGGCGCGGCCTATTCGCGCATCGTCACCGGGCGCGAACGTCCGCGCGTGCGCTTGCTCAATATCGGCACCGAAGAAACCAAGGGCACCGAGGATATCCAGGAAGCCGCCAACCGCCTGCGCGCGGCGACCGGGCTGGCGATGGATTTCGAAGGCTTCGTCGAGGCCGACAAGATCAATCGCGGTCAGTGCGACGTGGTGGTGTGCGACGGGTTTTCGGGCAATATCGCTCTCAAAGCGATCGAAGGCGCGGCCCGCTTCGTCACCGATCTTTTGAAGCAGGCCTTCAGCTCCTCGATCCGCTCCAAGGTCGGCTTCCTCGTCTCGCGGCCCGCGACCGAGCTGCTCAAGCACCATCTCGACCCCAACAACCATAATGGTGCGGTTTTCCTTGGCCTCAACGGCGTGGTCGTGAAAAGCCATGGCAGCGCCAACGCCAAGGGCGTGGCCAATGCGGTCAAGGTCGCCGCGCGCCTGCTCGAAGACGATATCGTCAACCGCATCGCTCACGATCTGGGCGAAGTGTCGGACACCGGCTTCGCGGCGACCGGAAACGCGAAGTGATTCGCGCGGTCCTGACCGGTACCGGCTCGGCCCTCCCGCGCCAGCTCGTCACCAATGCCGATCTGGCGGAGCGTGTCGACACGTCCGACGAATGGATCGTCGAGCGGACCGGTATCCGCCAGCGCTATCTCGCCGAACCGGGCGAGACCACCAGCAGCCTCGCCACCGAAGCCGCACGCCGCGCGCTGGAGGCGGCGGGAGTCGATGCGAGCGAGATCGGCCTGATCGTCCTCGCCACCGCAACGCCCGACCACACCTTTCCCGCCACCGCCACTCAGGTCCAGCACGCGCTCGGCTGCAAGGGCGGCGTCGCGTTCGATGTCGCGGCGGTCTGTTCAGGCTTCCTCTACGCGCTCGCCACCGCCGATTCGCTTCTGCGCACCGGGATGGCGACGAAGGCGCTGGTCATCGGCGCGGAAACCTTCAGCCGCATTCTCGACTGGGAAGACCGCACCACCTGCGTCCTGTTCGGCGACGGGGCGGGCGCGGTCGTTTTGGAAGCGCAGGACGTGGCGGAAAACGGCCCCGGCATCCTCGCCAGCAAGCTCCACGCCGATGGCGAGCACAAGGAACTGCTCTATGTCGATGGCGGACCGTCGACCACGGGCACGGTCGGAAAATTGCGTATGCGCGGGCGCGAAGTTTTCCGCCATGCCGTCGTCAACCTCGCCGAGGTGCTGAGGGAAACGATCGAAGAGGCCGGCATCACGGTCGATCAGGTAGATTGGGTGGTGCCCCACCAGGCCAATGCCCGCATCCTCGATGCGACGGCGCGCAAGCTGGGCCTTGCGGAAGAAAAGGTGGTCGTCACCGTCGATCGCCACGCCAACACCTCCGCCGCTTCGGTCCCGCTCGCACTCGACGTGGCGGTGCGCGACGGGCGCGTGAAGAAGGGCGATCTGGTCCTGTTCGAAGCGATGGGCGGCGGCTTCACCTGGGGCGCCGCGCTGGCACGTATGTGACCATTTCGGGACGGGTCTGACCCATCGGTTGCAGCATGCGCGCCCGCACTCTATAGACTTAAGTTAAGTTACACAGGGTCGCACTTGTTACGAAAGGAAGCGACATGCGTTCTGTGGGCACGCTCACACGCGCCGATCTGGCAGAGACCATCAATCGCAAGATGGGCCTGAGCCGTGCGGAATCGCTGGACATGGTCGAAGCGATCCTGGCCAAGATGTGCGATGCGCTAAGCGACGGGGAAAATGTGAAGATCTCCGGCTTCGGCAGCTTCGTGCTGCGCGACAAGAAGGAACGCGTCGGCCGCAATCCCAAGACGGGCGTCGAAGTGCCGATCACCTCGCGCCGGGTGCTGACCTTCCGCGCGAGCCAGCTTTTGAAGGACCGCATCGCCCAAGGGTGAATGCGACGGGGAGTGCCTGATGGCCGAGTTCGACGCGACATTCGATGACGGCAAGGATGATGGGGCGCTGCGCACCATCGGCGAAGTCGCTCGCGCGCTTGGCATCAAGCAGCACGTCCTGCGCTATTGGGAACAGCAATTTCCCCAACTGCAACCGCTGAAGCGCAGCGGCAATCGCCGCTATTACCGCCCCGCCGACATCGCGCTGATCGAGCGGATCGATCGGCTGGTCAATCGCGACGGCTATACGCTGAAGGGCGCCGAGGCCGCTTTGCGGGAACCCGAGGATCGGAGCGCGGCGATGCCCACCGGCAGTCCGGTCACACAGGATCGAAGTGCCGAGATGGCGGATATCCTGCCGCGCCTGAAGGCGATCCGCGACGATCTGCGCCGCGCGCTGGCCGCCTGATCAGGCACCGGGACACCGGGCCGAAAAAGCAATCGGGGGCGGGATCGCTCCCACCCCCGACACTTCGTTTCCGACCAATTACAGCCCGTCGACGCTCTTGCTGACGAGGACGTTCACCGCCACGCGGCGGTTCTGCGCCTTGCCCTGTTCGGTGTAATTGTCGGCCAAGGGATCGGCCTCGGCCATGCCGGTCGGCGTCAACATGCGATAGGGCTTCCAGCCGCATTGCTGCTGCAGGTAATTCACGACCCGCGAAGCGCGCTTCTCGCTCAATTGCTGGTTGAAATCATAGTCGCCGGTCGAATCGGTGTATCCGACGACGAGCAGGAGCGCATTGTCGGTCCCGTCGGCCTGCGCGGCGGCGGCGCACAGATCGGCCTGCGCCTGACCGGACAGCTTGGCTTCCCCGGTATCGAAGAACACGTTCGTCGTGCCCTTGACGTTATACTGGTCGATATCGGCGACCCGGTTGCGCAGCGCATCGGTGGCGGCAGTCTGCTCGGCGAAGCCCTGGGCGGTGCCCTGGCGGATCATCGAGGCGAATTCGAGATCCTTGTTACGGAAGTCGATTGCGCTGGCGACCAGATCGCCGTTCGCGGTCTGAAGCGTTTCCACGCTCACCGGCAGGCCGTTGATCAGCGCGTCGGCGGCGAGCGTCTTGTTGCCGAGCCCCAGGAAACCGCCCTTGCCCTTGACCTCCGTATCCTGATCGATCGTCACCACGGTGCTGGTGCCGTCTTCGGCGGTGATCTGGATGCGGTTGTCGCGGCGCGCGGAGATGATGCCATCGACATCCGGCCCGGCGACCAGCGCCTCGCCATAGACGTCGACGGTTGCGGCCTGGTCCTGCGCTGACAGCCCGCCACCAAGGGGTAGGGCGATAGCGGCGGCGAAAGCGAGCGCACGCGGCGCGGTGGTGAATTTCGTCATTTCCGTCTCCTCGAAATACGAGGCGCGCCAATTGGCCGCGCCCAAAAGAGAGCGGCCGGGTGCCATCGCGGCCTGTCGCCGGGATGAACGATCGTGTCGAAAATAGGGCAGAAGGGGGCGGGTGGGGCGAGTCCTGCGATTAGTCGAAGAGTCCGAATACGGCTTATTCTGCCGCCAGCAGGTCTTCCGCGCCCCCCAGATCGACGCTGACGAGGCGGCTGACACCCTTTTCGATCATGGTCACGCCGAACAGTCTGTGCATCCGGCTCATCGTCACGGCGTTGTGCGTGACGATCAGATAGCGCGTGTCGGTTTCGCGCACCATCGCGTCGAGGAGGTCGCAGAAGCGATCGATATTCGCATCGTCCAACGGCGCATCCACCTCGTCCAGCACGCAGATCGGCGCCGGATTGGTGAGGAACAGGGCGAAGATCAGCGCCACAGCCGTCAGCGCCTGTTCGCCCCCCGACAGCAAGGTGAGCGACTGGAGACGCTTGCCCGGCGGCTGGGCAAAGATTTCGAGGCCCGCCTCCAGCACGTCGTCGCTGTCGATCAGGGCGAGATGGGCCTGGCCTCCTGCGGCACCCGGCGCCTCGCCGGCATCGAACAGGCGCGCGAACAGGCGCTGAAAATGGCCGTTCACTTCCTCGAACGCGGCTCTCAACCGTTCGCGCCCTTCGCGGTTGAGGCTGCCGATCGAGCCGCGCAGACGTGCGACGGCTTCGGCGAGTTCGGCCTGTTCCTCGGCATTGGCGCCGTGCTGGCTCTCGATCCGGGCGAGTTCGTCGGCGGCGACGAGATTGACCGGCCCGATCCGCTCGCGGCTGGCGGTGAGGCGGTCCATCTCCTTGCTCTCGAGTTCGGCGGAGCGCAGGGAGTCTTCGGCGAAGGCAAACCGTTCGGGCAGAAGCGGGGGCGGGCATTGGAAGCGTTCGCCCGAAACGCGGCCCATCTCCACGCGGCGCAATTCCTGATTCTCAGCGCGCGCGGAAAGCCCGGCGCGGGTCTCGCGCGCGGCGGCGAGCGCTTCGTTTGTGGCAGAAAAGGCGCGGTCGGCCTGTTCGCTGGCCGCTTGCGCATGCGACAGCGCAGCTTCCGCCTTGGCAAGCTCTTCGGAAAGCCGCGCGCGCACCGCATCGCCCTGTTCGATCTCGCGCAGCAAACCCTCGGGCTTGGCAGCGATGACCGCACGCTCCTCGCCGATCTCCTCCAGTCGCCGTGCCATGTCGGAGAGGCGCCGTGCCGCATCGCCCGAGCGCGCCTGCCAGCCCGCCATGTCGGATCGCTGGCCCGCCGTCCGCTCGCGCGCCACGGCCAGCGCCTGATCGTGTGCGGCCAATTGCGCGGCACTGGCCTGCATCGCGGTGCGCGCCGCTTCGTTGGAATCGCGCGCGGTGTCGCGCCGGGTCCGGCCCGCCGCCGGATCGGCCAGGGCGCTGCGTTTCGCTTCGGCTTCGGCGAGATCGGCGCGCGCGATGGCGAGGCGTTCGGCCTGTTCGGCTTCGGCGGTGGCGAGTTCGGCCAACCGCGCCGCGATCCGCTCGCGCGCTGCCTCCGCCTGATCGAGCGCGCGCAGGGCACCGCGTTCCTCGTCTGCCGCTTCGGCCAAAGTGCGCTCGGCTGCGACCAGATCCCGTTGGAGCTGCGCCAGCTCCTCGCGGGTCGCCGCCTCGTCGTGTTCGGCCTGGTCGACAGCCTCTCGCAGCGGCGGGAGCGCGGCATCGAGCTCGCGAAACCGGTTCTCCGCTTCGAGCCGGGCGGCATCCGCCGCGCCTTCGCCGCGCGCGACCAGCCCGTCCCAGCGCCGCAAATGGCCCGCTATCGTGACCAGCCATTCGCCCGGTTCGAGCCCTCGGCCATCGTCGCTCTTCACGACATGCACCAGCGCCAGCCGCGCGGCGAGTTCGGTCGGGCAATCGGCGACATGGTCGAGCAGCGAATTTTCGAGGCGGCGAGGGGGCTCGCCCCCGGTCCAGTAGCGTCCTTCCTCCCCATCGGGCGGTCCGAGCAGGGCCTTGGCGTCTCGTCCCAGTGCGGCGGCGAGCGCTCGTTCGTAACCGGGCTCGGCGCGGACCGCATCGATCGCCGGACCGCGACCGGACCGCTTCGCCGCCGCACGCTGTCGCGCCTCGCGGTCGCGAGTCAGCGCCTGCCATTCGCGCTCGACCCCGGTCAATTCGGCGCGTGCCTGAGACAGGGCGCTTGCGGCCTCGTCTCGCGCTGACTGGAGCGCGGACTTCTTTTCCCGCATCGTTTCGAGGGCAGTGCGCGCCGATTGCAACCGCGTTGCAGCGGCTTCGGCGGCGTTGCGCGCGTCTTCGACCTCGCTCGCTCCATCGCGGCCAGAAAGTGCGGCGCGTTGTTCGGCCATGCGGCGAATCTCGGCCTCGATCCGGTCGAGCCGCGCGCGGGCCTGCGCGATCTCCGCTTCGACCACGCGCCATTCCGCTTCCACTCCCGCCAGCTCCGCCGTCGCATTGGCGAGCGCCAATTCGGCAGCGCGGCTGGCGCGTTCCGCATCCTCCGCGCGTTTGACCAGGGCAGGGCGCTCCTTTTCGTCCTCGGCCAGCGCCCTTTCGTTTTGAGCCAATTCCTTCTCGAGCCGCGCCAGCGCTTCGGCGGCGTCGCGCGTCAGGCGGTCGGCCTCGCCCCGATCCTCTTCCAGACGGGCCCTCTGCCGGTCGAGGTCGGCGAGCCGCTGTTCGGCGGTTTCGAGTTGGCTGGTGAGCGCGGCCATCCGGTGGCCATGGGCGCTCGCGTCGTCGCGCCGGTCGGCCAGTTCCTCGCGCGCCGCAGAAAGCGCCTCTGCCGCCGCACGCTGCGCCTTCCGCGCCGCGTCGGCCTCCGCCTGCGCATCCACCACTGTCGCATCGGCGCTCTTCGCCGCGCGCTTCGCTTCGGCCGCCGCACGGGCCGCATCGCGCCAGCGCACGAAGACGAGGCGCGCTTCGGCAGTGCGGATCTGTTCGGACAATTCGCCATAGCGTTCGGCCTGGCGGGCCTGCCGTTTGAGCGAGGCGATTTGGCTGTCGAGCCCCGCCATCAGATCTTCGAGCCGAGCGAGATTGGCCTCGGTCTGACGGAGTTTGGCTTCCGCGTCGCGGCGCCGGACGTGGAGCCCCGCGATCCCCGCCGCCTCTTCCAGCATCTGGCGGCGTTCGGTCGGCTTGGCGGCGATGACTTGCGCGATCTTGCCCTGGCTGACAAGGGCGGGGCTGTGCGCGCCGGTGGCGGCATCGGCGAAGATCAGCGCGACATCCTTTGCGCGCACGTCCCGCCCGTTCAGGCGATAGGCGGAGCCCGCCCCGCGCTCGATCCGGCGCATGACCTCCAATTCGTCACCATCGGAGCGCGTGCCCGACAACACGACTTCGGCGAAGTCGCGCGGCGGGCGCGTGGCGGTGCCTGCGAAGATGACGTCCTCCATCCCGCCCGACCGCATGCTCTTGGGCGAGTTTTCGCCCATGACCCAGCGGATCGCTTCGAGGAGATTGGACTTGCCGCAGCCATTGGGGCCGACCACGCCGGTCAGCCCGGGCTCGATGCTCAGCGTGGCAGGCTCGACGAAGCTCTTGAAGCCGCTGAGCCTGAGCTTGCCGAGCTGCATCGATCCCGCTTAGCGCGCGCCGGCCTGCTGAAGCCGCTGTTCGATCTGGGGCCAGGGCGCGGTCGGTTCGAGTTCGAGCTTGCGACCGTTAAGAAAGAAGGTCGGCGTGCCGGTCACGTCGAGCTCGCGCGATTGGGTGTCGGATCGTTCGGCGATCGCTTCCATGGCGGGGAAATCGGCGAGGCAAGTGCGCGCCTGATCTTCGCTGAGGCCACGCGCGGCGAAGAAATCGTAGAAGTCCGCGACCTGCGCCGCCTGGACGAAGCGCTGATCTTCGGGAAGCGACAGCGCCTGACCGAACTGTTCCTGGCGCTCGAACACCGGGCTCAGCACCTCTTGGAGATTTTTCCACACCTGATCGGACAGGGGATGATAGGTTTCCGGCGCACCGCAGCGGACCATCTGGGCAAGCACAAGATCGTGCGGCCCATGGATCTGATTGCGCAATTCGTAGCTGACCTTGCCGGTGGCGACGTAGTCTTCCTTCAGCTGATCGGCCCCGTTCGCGGCGAAGGCGGCGCAGGCGGGGCAGGTCAGCGAAGCATATTCGAGAAGCTTGATCGGTGCATCGGGATTGCCGAGCAGATACCCGTCCGATTCCGTCACCTGCACCGTGTCGACCCAGTTCGTGCCCGCCGGCGCTTCGACCGCGGCAACCGGTTCGCCCGAGACCGCTTCTTCGCCCGCGCTGTCGGAAGATCCGCAGGCGGCGAGCGCCAGTGCGAGCGGGGCGGAAAGAGCAGCCAGCGAGAGTGAGCGAATGCGTGTCATGACGGGTCCGTAATCGAGAGTGGCTAGCGCAGATGCGCGGCTTGCGGGCCGCTTTAACCCGCTATCGCCGGGAGGGAAAGGGGCGCGCCTTCAGCGTTGCTTGTCGAGGATCGGGCGCAGCGCGGCCCAATTGTGCACCCCGTCCAAGAGCGCGCCGTTCATCACGAAGCTGGGCGTGCCGGTGAGGCCGTATTTTTCGACATCGGCCTGGCTCGCTTCGGCCAGCGCATTCGCCTTCGCCTCGTCGGTCAGGCATCTGTCGAGCTGGGTACGGGTATAGCCGCGATTTTCCATCAGCTCGTAGAAGCCAAGATCGCTCGCAATCGCCTGGCGCCGCGCGCCGTTCGATCCGAATTGCCAGCGCGCCTGCTGTGCCCGCGTGGTCTTGCGACCCTTTTCGAACCAATCGTCCTGGCTGAGCATGATGGCGTTGTGATTGCCCATGAATTTCTTCGGATCGCCGCATTGCGTCAGCAGGGCGGCGGTAAGATCGAAGGGATCACGCAGCAAATGGCGGATCTCGTAGCTGACGTCGCCTTTGGGAAGGTAAGCGAGCTTGATCGCGGCATCGCCCTCGCGCGCGAAATCGGCGCAGTGCGAGCAGGTATAGCTCATGAATTCGACCAACTTGGTCTTGGCCTTGGGATTGCCGACCTTGTGCCCGTTATCGCTCGCGACGACGGTGGTGGACCAATTCTGCGCCAGCGCGACCGCGCCCGTGCCCAAAAGCGCCAATGCGGCCATCGAAGCCGTAAGCCGGGCTGCCAGTTTCGAGCCGCGAACCTGCATCGTCATGTCTCGTATCATCCTGTCTAGTCGCCGAAGCTGCGCGCCAGCGATTCGAGCACCGTGCGCAATTCCGGGTCACCGATATCGCGCAGACTGTCGCCCAATTCCATCGGAATTGGCTTGAGCGAGGGCGGCGCCTTCGGCCTGGTCGATGGATTGGCCATGTCCTCGGGCGGCTTAACCGTTCCTTGCCGCATCTTGACCCGCGCCACCGCGCGATACCCGAAAAACTTATTCACCCGCTCCATGATTTCGGGGATCACGTGCTGGATCAACGGCGCATGGGCGGGCGTGACGACGAGCTGGAGGATGCCTTCCGATTTCTCGCCCGGCGGGAAACGGATCGATTCGGGAGCGCACACGCGCGCATGGGTCTCGCCCACGATTTCGGGCCAGCGCGTCACGACGGAGGACTGGACGAAGCCGAAGCGGCGGAATGCGGTGCGCCCGATTTGCGGCATCAGGTCGGAGACGGCGCGGGCCGGTCCGCCGCGCGGGCGGTGATATTCGCGCACCATGGCCTTCTTGCGCGGTTTCGCTGCGGACTTGCCGCCGGCTGGGGTGTCGTCGCTTTTCATCGTCGCGGGGCCTATGCCATAGGAACGCCGTGACCTCCAGCGCGACCACCGTTTTCGCCGCCCATCTTCTGGCCTGGTACGATCGCCACGCGCGCGACCTTCCCTGGCGCGCGCCGCCCGGCGAACCGCCGACCGATCCCTATCGCGTGTGGCTGTCGGAAGTGATGCTCCAGCAGACGACCGTCGCGGCGGTGAAGCCCTATTTCCGCGCCTTTACCGAACGCTGGCCGAGCGTCGAAGCACTTGCCGCCGCGCCGGAAGAGGAGGTTATGGCCGCCTGGGCGGGGCTGGGCTATTATTCGCGGGCGCGCAATCTGGTGAAGGCGGCGCGGGCCGTGGCGGAGCGGGGCGGTTTTCCCGATACCGAGACCGGCTTGCGCGAACTGCCGGGGCTGGGCGCTTACACCGCGGCGGCGGTCGCGGCGATCGCGTTCGGGCGCCGCGCAGTGGTGGTGGATGCGAATGTGGAGCGCGTGGTCGCGCGCCTGTTCGCGATTTCCGAGCCGCTTCCCGCTGCGCGCAAGGCCATTCGCACGAAGACGGCCGCGATCACGCCCGACGATCGCGCGGGCGATTTCGCGCAAGGATTGATGGATCTGGGCGCGACGATCTGCACCAGTCGCGATCCCAAATGCCTGCTCTGCCCCCTTGCGGGCGATTGCGCCGCAAGGATCGCGGGTGATCCCGCGCGCTTTCCCATCAAGCCGCCGAAAAAGGTCAAGCCGCTGCGAAAGGGGATGGCGTGGTGGATCGAGCGCGAAACGCCGGAGGGCGCAATGGTGTGGCTGGTGCGCAGGCCGGGCAAGGGGATGCTCGGCGGGATGCGCGCTCTGCCCGATGATGGGTGGTCCGCGCGCGGCGACGGGATCGGTGGCGAGCCCGGCGAACCGCTCGGCTTGGTGCGCCATGGGTTCACCCATTTCGACTTGGAATTGTCTGTCGTGCGCGGCGCGGCGCCGCTGGGCGAAGGCGAATGGTGGCGGATCGACCGATTGGACGAGGCCGGCCTGCCGACCCTCTATGCCAAGGCCGCGCGGCTCGCCCTCGACTGAACTCGCGTCAGATGATTCCACCGCCCAGCGACAGGCGGATCACCGCGACGAGCAGGACGATCAGGCAGAAATTCCGGCCCGAGCGCTTGGAGGACAATTGTCCCGCGACGATGCCGGCCACGATCAGCGGCAAAGCGAACCAATTGCCCCAGCCGAGCAGGGGAATGGTCGACGGGATCACGATCACCAGCGAGAGCAGACCGAGGAGGAAGGAGACGATGTTCAGCATGTGTCCCAGATAAGCAACACGGCGCGCCATGCAAGACCGGAAGAGCCCCGCTTCGAACGGGTTGCAATCCGCAATCCATCGTTCACATTGCGCGCGACAAGGGCGATCGGCCCGCAATGATTTCAGAGAGGATATCCCCTTGGCCTATCGCGAATTCGACACCGGTTTTTCCCGCCGCGCCCTCTTGCGCGGAGGGGCCTTCCTGGGGGCCGGTGCCGCCCTTTCCGGTCCGACGGCGCTGTTCGCGCAGGCGCCGAATGCGGCGCGGGTCGCGTGGCCCTCGGTCGCCGCGATGGCGGACAAATATGTCGACGAGCGCAAGGTCGCCAATATCGTCGCGACTTTGGGCTGGGGCCAGCAGGCGCCGACCACCATCGCGAAAGGCACGCTCGCCATCGGACAGCCCCAGCGCGCGGATATCGATTCGCTTTATCGCATCTATTCGATGACCAAGCCGATCACCGGCATGGCGGCCATGATGCTGATCGATGAAGGCAAGCTTGGTCTCGACCAGCCGCTCGCGGAAATCCTGCCCAAATTCGCAGATATGCGCGTGCAGCGGACTTATGACGGATCGCTCACCGACACCGTGCCGGCCGAACGCCCGATCACCATCCGCCAATTGCTCACTCATACGGCTGGGCTGGGTTACAACATCGTCCAGAAGGGCCCGATCGCGCAGGCCTATGCCGAGCGTGGCGTGGTGCCGGGCCAGGTCAGCCGCCTGCCGATCCCGGGCCTCGGACGCGCGCCGGCGGTCAGGGGCCTCGCCAATTTCGCCGACCGGCTGGCGGACTTGCCGCTGGTCCTCCAGCCCGGATCGAAATGGAGCTATTCGGTCGGGCTCGACCTGATGGGTCGGGTGATCGAGGTGGCGAGCGGGATGCCGTTCGACCGCTTTCTTGACGAGCGCATCTTCAAGCCCACGGGCATGACCAGCACTTGGTTCCGCGTGCCGCAAAGCGAGATAGGACGCTTCACCACCAATTACGGCATCGTCAACGGCGTCCCCATTCCGATCGATCCCGCGCGCGCGTCCATCTATCTCGACGAGCCGTCCTTCCCCTTCGGCGGCGCGGGGCTGGTGTCGAGCCCGCGCGATTACGACCGTTTCCTGCGGATGCTGCTCGGCTATGGCGTGATCGACGGAAAGCGCGTGATGGGCGAGTTGGCGGTCCGTGTCGGCACGTCCAACATCCTGCCCGAAACCGCGACGACCGAGGGGACCTGGGTCGCGGGGCAGGGTTATGGCGCTGGCGGGCGCGTGACCGGCGGGTCCTACGGGTGGGGCGGCGCGGCGGGCACGGTCGCCTTCGTCAATTACGATGCCGGACTGCGGGCCGCCCTGTTTACCCAATACATGCCGTCCGAAGCCTATCCGATCCACGAAGGCTTCCCCGCTGCCGTGGCGAAGGATCTGGCGGCGATGCAGAATCGATGAAAGCGCCTCTCGCCTTCACCGGATCGCGGATCGACCGCGCCGACCATGTTCGCGCCGATCCCGAGCGGTTGGCGGGCATGATGGGTTGGCGCGCGCGATTGCTTGCACTCGACGGCCTGATGCCGGGCATGGACGACACGGGCGCGCTCGCCTGGAGCAGCCTGGCGGATGCGCCGCAGGATGCGGAGCTGGTTTTTCTCGGGTTGGACGGGGACCGTCCGTGCTTCGCCTGCGTACCGCCGCAGGGCGACAGCGCGCCGCGCATGGCCAATCCGGCTTTGTGGGCAGCGATGGCAGCGCTCTCGCCGGGCGATCTGGCCGTCTATGGCGGGGCGCGCAGCCTGGTCGACTGGCACGCGCGGCACCGCTTCTGCGCCCAATGCGGCAGCGCGACAGAAATCGCCAAGGGCGGATGGCAACGCAATTGTACGCAATGCGGCGCGCAGCATTTCCCGCGCACCGATCCGGTCACGATCATGCTGGTGGAGCACGAAGGCCGCCTGATGCTGGGACGCGGGCTCGGCTGGGGCGAGGGGCGCTTCTCCGCGCTCGCCGGTTTCGTCGAGCCGGGCGAGAGCATCGAGGAGGCGGTCGCGCGCGAGGTGCTGGAGGAAAGCGGCGTCGTGGTGCGCGATGTCACTTACGTCGCCAGCCAGCCCTGGCCGTTCCCGAGCCAGCTGATGATCGGTTGCCACGCCTTTGCCGACGACGACGCGACCACGATGGACGAGACCGAACTGGCCGAACTGCGCTGGTTCACGCGCGACGAGATCAGGTCCGCGCTCGAGGGCGGGCCCGACGCGCCCTTCGCCAAGCCCCCGCGCGAAGCGATCGCGACGCATCTTCTGACCTGGTGGAGCGAGACATGACCGACCCCCGCAGACTGACCATCGACATCTGGTCCGACGTGATGTGCCCATGGTGCCTCGTCGGCTGGGGCAATCTCAGACAGGCGCTCGATGAACTCGAGGGCGAGATCGCGGCGGATCTGCGCTGGCACGCTTTCGAGCTCAATCCCGACATGGCGCCGGAGGGCGAGGAGCGAACCGCCCATATCGCGCGCAAATACGGGCGCACGCTGGAACAGTCGCGCGCCGTGCAAGGCCAGATGCGCGAGGCGGCGGAGCGGGCCGCGGTGTCGCTCGATTACGAAGGGCCGGAACCTGCGCCCGAGGCGATGATGTGGAATACCTTCGACGCGCACAAATTGCTGGTCTGGGCTGGCGACACGCATGGCTATGCGCGCCAGACCGATCTCAAGCTCGCCCTGTTCCACGCGCATTTCAACGTCCGACGCCCGATCGGGGACCGCGCTGTCCTGCTCGACATCGCCGAAGAGACCGGCTTCGAGCGGGCCGAGGCCGGAGCGGCGCTCGACAGCGCGGAGTGGGCGCATAAGGTCCGCGCCGAGGAACGCGCGGCCTACGATCTGAATGTTACCGGCGTGCCTGCGATGGTCGTGGAAAACGCCTTCATGATCCCCGGCGCGCAATCGCCCGACGTCTATCGCGACGCGCTGAGGCGAGTGGCGGAGAAAATTCCCACCTGACACACGAAACGCCCCGCCGGGTTAGGGCGGGGCGTTAGATCGTCGATACTATCGACAATCAGCTGTTGCGGTTTTCCTGGATGGCGGCGCGGGTCTTGGGGCCCTTCTGCGCATCTTGAGCGGGATTATCCGATCCCACTTCCGGCTCGCGATTGGCTGGGTCAGTCGCGCCATTCAGTTCGGCGCGCTTGCCAACCCGGCGATTCACCTCGCCGCCGGACGAGCTGGATTGCGACGGCGTTGCGCCTTCGGTGATCTCTTCGATCAATTCATTGTCGGGATGCAGGGACTGGCGTTCGGGCATTCGAATTCTCCTTTTCCCTTCAACGGGTAAGGGAGCGGTCCCGTTCCGACTTAAATCAAACCGAGCCTTTGCAGTTTCGTCGCGATCTTGCCCGGGATGACATCGCCGACCTCTTCGCCGTCGGCCAGATCGCGGGGCGGTTCACCCTTCAGATACCGCCAGCCCTGATGCGCGCGCTTGGGTTTGGGCAGCACCGGGATCAGCCGGGGTTCGAGGTCGATGAACCAGCGGCCGTTATCCTGTTCGGTAAACCCGACGATCGGGCTGCGCGCGACCAGATTGTGCTCGTGGATCCAGAACAGCGATCCGCCGATGCATTCCTCCCACCGCGTCGGGCGATAGCGGGTGTTCACGCTCATCCGCGGGCGATTGGCGAACCAGCTTTCGATATCGGCGTAGCTTTTCGCGCCAAAGGCGATCTTGGTCAGATTGAGCGGCATCGGGCCCGATATGGGAATTGGCGCCCGATTGTCATCCCACCACGCCGCTTGCGACCGCGAGGCCGAGAAACGCGAAGAAGCCCATGGAATCGGTGATCATCGTCACGAAGACGCTCGACGCCACGGCAGGGTCCTGATCCAGCCGGTCGAAGATGACCGGGACGAGGACGCCGGCCAGTCCCGCGACCAGCACGTTCACCACCATCGCAACCGCTATCACTCCGCCCAGCAGCGGCGTGAAGAATACGCCCGTCGCCAGACCGATCAGCACCGCGATGGTCGCACCGTTCAGCATCGCCACGCGCAGTTCGCGCCACAGGATCCGCCGCGTGTTCGATCGCGTCAGCTGGTTCATCGCGATCGCGCGGACCGTCACCGCCATGGTCTGCGTGCCTGCATTGCCGCCGATACTGGCGACGATCGGCATGAGGACGGCGAGCGCAACCAATTGTTCGATAGCCGCGCCGAACAGCGCGATGATGAAGCTGGCGAGCAGGGCAGTGCCCAGATTGGCGACCAGCCAGCGCACGCGGGCGGAATAGGCGTCGCGGATCGGTTCGTTGATGTCGCCATCGCCCGCGCCGGACATCAAAAGAGCGTCCTCGCCCGCTTCCTCGGCGATGATGTGGACCACGTCGTCCACCGTCATCTGGCCGACCAGCCGCCCGCTCTCGTCCACCACGGCGGCGCTGATGAGGGCGTATTTCTGGAACATGTTGCCGACCTCTTCCTGGTCGAGCATGGCGGGGATCAGCGTCTGGTCGCGCTTCATCACGTCGGCGAGGGCGACGCTGCGGGGCGTGCGCAGGATCCACGACAATTGACAGGTGCCGACCGGGTGGTGCCGTTCGTCCACCACGAAAATCTCGAAGAAATCCTGCGGCAGGTCGCGCCCGTCGCGCAGGAAATCGATGAGATCGCCCACGTTCATATGCTCGGGCACCGCGACCA
This sequence comes from Erythrobacter sp., assembly GCA_009993605.1. GTDB lineage: Bacteria > Pseudomonadota > Alphaproteobacteria > Sphingomonadales > Sphingomonadaceae > Qipengyuania. The sequence goes on along the minus strand of JAACTB010000007.1, from coordinate 718,567 downwards.
GCTCGCGGCTCATCAGCCGCCCGGCGGTCTCTTCGGGGTAGGCAAGCGCGCTTTCGATCGCGATGCGATCTTCGTCGCCCAGCTCGGCGAGGATGGCCTGCTGGTCCTCCTCGTCGAGATCCTCGATCAGCTGGACGGCGTCGTCTGTTTCGAGCTGTTCGGCGATCTGCGCCACGCTGGCCGCGGGCAAATCCTCCATCATGTCGTCGCGGACGTAATCGTTCAGTTCGGCGACCACGTCGCCGGTCATCAGATCGGTGATGGCGGAGGCGAGCTTTCGTCGATCCTCGCGGTCGAACAGTTCGAGCAGGTCGGCGACGTCGGCAGGGTGGAGCGGTTCGACGAGATCGTAGACCGCGCCCTCGTCGCCTTCGCCCAGCGCGTCTTCCACGCGGCGGACGAATTCGGGCTTGAGCGTGTTCTCCTCGTCCATCCGCTCGTCGTCGATGCGGTCGTCCGGGCGGCCGCCATCCTCGGGCAGGTCGTCCGTCAGCCGGTCGTCGTCGAGGAGAGCATCGTCTGCCATGCGGCCCGCTCTAGGCAGTCGCACGCGGATGGCAAGCGAGAGGGTGACATCAGGGCCCGAGCGCCTATGTAGGCGCCCAACCCCTTCACCGGGCTTTCACAGGAGACAGACACGATGGCCGACACTCTCACATTCACGCTCGACACTGGAGATGGCGAAAACAAGGACGTGGTCATCAAGCTGCGCCCCGATCTCGCGCCCGGCCATGTCGAGCGGATCACCGAACTGGTCGGCGAAGGCTTCTATGACGGGGTGGTGTTCCACCGCGTGATCCCCGGCTTCATGGCGCAGGGCGGCGATCCGACCGGCACCGGCATGGGCGGCAGCGACAAGCCCGACCTGAAGGCCGAATTCAACGCCGAACCGCATGTGCGCGGCACCTGCTCGATGGCTCGCACCCAGGTGCCCGACAGCGCGAATTCGCAGTTCTTCATCTGCTTCGACGACGCGCATTTCCTCGACGGCCAGTACACCGTCTGGGGCCAGGTCGAGAGCGGCATGGAACATGTCGACGCCCTGCCCAAGGGCGAGCCGCCCAAGGAGCCGGGCAAGATCGTGAAGGCGACCGTTTCGTAAGCCTCACGAATGGCGACGAGGGAAGGGCGGCCTAGTGCCGCCCTTTTCGTTGAAAGGAGCGGCCCCCTCGGGTATTGGCGCGCCACTCATGAAACAGATAAATTCTCCCAAGACCTACCGGGTCAAGTCCTTCGGCTGCCAGATGAACGTCTATGACGGCGGGCGTATGGCCGAGATGCTGGCCGAGCGCGGTATTGCGCCTGCGCCGGAAGGGGAGGAGGCCGATCTCGTCGTCCTCAACACCTGCCACATTCGCGAAAAGGCGGCGGAGAAAGTCTATTCCGACATTGGTCGCCTGACCAAGGCAGGCCGGGAGGCGGGCAAGGAGCCACTGATCGCGGTCGCGGGTTGCGTCGCGCAGGCCGAGGGCGAGGAGATCATGGCCCGCGCACCGGCGGTCTCGATAGTCGTCGGCCCGCAGGCCTATCATCGTTTGCCCGACATGCTCGACCGGGCGGTGAAGGGCGAGCGGGCGACCGATACGGACATGCCCGCGATCGCGAAATTCGCGGCCCTGCCCGAGCGCAGGCGCGTGACGCCGAACGCCTTTCTTACCGTGCAGGAAGGCTGCGACAAGTTCTGCACCTATTGCGTCGTGCCCTATACGCGCGGCGCGGAGATCAGCCGACCTTATCACGACCTCGTGACCGAAGCGCGCAAGCTCGTGGATGCAGGCGCGAAGGAAATCACGCTGCTCGGCCAGAACGTCTCGGCGTGGAGCGGGGAGGACGAGCGCGGTCATGCGGTCGGCCTCGCGGGCCTGATTCGCGATATCGCGAAGATCGACGGCCTTGCGCGCATCCGCTACACCACCAGCCACCCTGCCGACATGGACGACGCCCTAATCGCGGCGCATGGCGAGGTCGACAAGCTGATGCCGTTCCTCCACCTGCCGGTGCAGGCGGGCAGCGACCGGGTGCTGAAGGCGATGAACCGTTCGCACACCGCCGAAAGCTATCTGAAACTGCTCGACCGCTTCCGCGCCGCGCGCCCGGACATCGCGCTGAGCGGCGATTTTATCGTCGGCTTCCCCGGCGAGACCGAGGCCGAGTTCGAAGAGACGCTGAAACTGGTCGACGCGGTCGGTTACGCGCAGGCCTTCAGCTTCAAATATTCGCCGCGCCCCGGCACCCCTGCCGCCACGATGGACGGCCAGATCGCACCAGAGATCATGGACGACCGCCTCCAACGCCTCCAGACCGCGCTCAACCGCGATCAGTTCGCCTTCAATCGCGCCACCGAAGGCAGGACTTGCCAGGTCTTGGTCGAACGCAAGGGCAAGCTCCCCGGCCAATGGCTCGGCAAATCGCCTTGGTTGCAAAGCGTCTGGTTCGAAGAAAACTGCGCGATCGGCGATCTCGTCGATGTGGAACTGGGCGAGGCCGGACCCAATTCGATGGCGGGCAAGCCGAAGCCAACTGCCGCTTGAATTCCAACTACCGTAGCCATCGTGGCAAGCGGATTTTCACCATTTCATCGTAGCCGGGATCGGCTCGACATCCGTCGAATCGCACGCTCTTCTCGCGAAGGGCGCACGACCGACCGAGCATAAGCAACGCGGTATCCAGGCCGCGTGTTCGGGGCCGCGACGTTTATGGTTTTGAATGGAACACACTCGATCGGCCTCGGCGCGCGCGGTCGGATCGATCTGTTGCGATCGGCTCGGCTAGGGCAGCTTCTCGTCAGAGTTTCGCCGGTGGCGCTGGCGGCGGTGGCCGCGCCTGCGCTGGCGGATATTCCCTATACCACCGACGATCCCGGGACGCTGGCGCCTGGCGAATACGAGGTCCTCGCTTATTCGGACGGCACCTTCACCAGCATGGATTTCGAAGGCGAAGCCGGGATCGATCTGAGCGTAGGGATCGCGGACAATTTCCAACTCGGCGTCACCGTGCCGGTGGCGAACTTTGGGCCGCAGCTGGAAACCGATCGCTTCGCCATCGGCGATACGACGGTACAGGCCAAGATCGGGCTGATCGCGGGAGAACCCGGCCAAGTGTCGCTAGCCGTCGCGCCGACCTTGGCCGTGGGGATGGCGAGTGAGGGGAGGACCAAGACGGGCTTCGACCTTCCGATCTGGATCGGCACGGATATCGGCGACTGGTCGCTTTATGGTGGGGGCGGCTACTCCTTCTCGAGCGACGAAGATGGGGGTGATCTGCCCTTTATCGGCGCCGTCATCAGCAAGCGCGTAATACCGAGTCTGTCGCTTGGTGGAGAATTCTACGCGCAGGGCGAAGGTCTTGGCGGACAGAAACTATATCTGTTCGGACCAGGTCTGGCGTGGGATTTCGCCCCAGGACTGACCTTGGCCGCAGCCGGCCAGGCAGTACTGGGCGATAGCGACGGGAACGGCGATTTCCATGTTTTCGCCGCGCTGCGCCTGGCGCGGTAATCAACTGAAATAGAAACGCAGAGCGCTTGCTCTCGGCGTGAAGGCTCCTAAATTCCCTATCGGAACACGAAAGGAGCGCATGGCTCGAAAACCCGCAAACAGGCCGGAGCGTGATCAGCGCATCGGCTTCAGCAAGTCTCCCGTCCCTCAGCGCGAGGTGCGACGGGCTCAGCTCGATCTGAGCTTCGACAACCAGAGCCTTCTGGGTGCCCTGTTCGGACAATTCGACGCCAATCTGGTGCAGGTGGAAAACCGCCTCGGCGTGTTCATCTCGGCGCGGGGGAACGAGCTTCATCTCGAAGGGCCGGAAGATAGCGTGGCCCGGGCGCGTGACGTTCTGCGAGCGATGTACGACAAGCTGGCGGTCGGCCAGGACCTTGATGCGGGTCTGATCGAGTCGATCATCGCCATGTCGGACGAGCCGACGCTGGACGGGATCGTCGAAGCGGGGCCGGGCGAGCGGGCGGGCATGCCGCCGATCATGATCCGCACTCGTCGCAAGACCATCGTGCCGCGCTCCGCCACGCAGGCGACCTATATGCGCAGCCTGGTGCGCGACGACATCATCTTTGCGCTGGGTCCGGCGGGTACGGGGAAGACCTATCTGGCGGTCGCGCAGGCCGTGGCGCAGCTCATCACCGGCAGCGTGCAGCGCCTGATCCTGTCGCGTCCGGCGGTGGAAGCGGGGGAGAAGCTCGGCTTCCTGCCGGGGGACATGAAGGACAAGGTCGATCCCTATCTGCGCCCGCTCTATGACGCGCTCTACGATTGCATGCCGCCCGAACAGGTCGAGCGGCGGCTGGCGAGCGGCGAGATCGAGATCGCGCCCATCGCTTTCATGCGCGGGCGCACTTTGGCCGATGCCTTCGTCATCTTGGACGAAGCTCAGAACACGACACGCGAACAGATGAAAATGTTTCTCACCCGCTTCGGCCAGAACAGCCGGATGGTCGTGTGCGGCGATCCGCGCCAGGTCGATATCCCCGGCGGCGACCGGATGAGCGGACTGGCCGATGCGGTCGAGAAGCTGGAGGGGGTCGACGGATTCGGCACGATCCGCTTCACCGCCGCCGACGTGGTGCGCCATCCCATCGTGGGCCGGATCGTCGAGGCTTACGAAGGCCCGACCGTCTGATGGATCTCGATATCGAAGTCGACGGCTGGCCATCGGCGGAAACCGACTGGGCGGATTTGGCCGAGCGCGCGCACGCCGCTGCCGAAACCGTCGAGCCTGCGCTCGCCAATCCGCGCCTCACCGCCAGCGTGCTGTTCACCGTCGACGACGAGGTCCAGGCGCTGAACAAGGAATGGCGGGCCAAGGACAGGCCGACCAATGTCCTTTCCTTTCCGATGCTGTCGCGCGATGCGCTGCTTGCTCTGGCTCCGGAGGGCGGCCCGGAAATGTTGGGCGATATCGCCCTTGCGTATGAAACATGCCGGCGTGAGGCCCGCGAGAAGGGGGTCACGCTCGCCCAGCATGCCGCGCATCTACTGATCCATGGAATGCTTCATCTCGCGGGCCACGACCATGTCGAAAGCGAGGATCAGGCCGTTGCCATGGAACGATTGGAGATCGCAGCGCTTGCCAAACTGGATATCGCCAACCCATATGGGGATCGCGACTAGCTAAGGAGCAGATTGCAGGGCCATGCCCGATTCCGACACCGCCGCGGGAGACGCGGAAAGTAGCGGCGGACTGGTGTCCGCCTTTAAACGTATCTTCGCAGGCACGGAGGGCGGGCGTTCGTTGCGCGCCCAGCTCGAAGAGGCGATCGACGAGCACGAGCACGGCCATGACAATGGCGGCGGCGAGGAAACGCCGGAAGAGAAGGCCAAGGGCGATCTCAGCCCGGTCGAGCGCCAGATGCTGCGCAATCTTTTGCATTTCAGCGAACACGACGCGGACGATGTCGCCGTACCGCGGGGCGAGATCGTGGCGATCCGCGCCGATGCCAGCTGGGACGAGATGATCGCGACTTTCGCGGAGAACGGCCATTCGCGGATGCCCGTCTATCGCGACCAGTTGGATGACGTCATCGGGATGATCCACATCAAGGACGTCTTCCCCTATCTCGCCAAAGCCGATCCGCCGCCGAGCGACTGGACCGCGCTGATGCGTCAGCCGCTTTACGTGCCGCAGACCAGGAACGCGCTCGACGTCCTGGCAGACATGCGCGCCCAACGGATGCATCTCGCCATCGTGCTCGACGAATTTTCCGGCACCGACGGGATCATCACGATCGAGGATCTGGTCGAGGAGATCGTCGGGGAGATAGAGGACGAGCACGACGATGCGCCGCTCGAAATGATCCGTCCGATGGGTGACGGGATCTGGGAATGCGATGCGCGTGCCGAGTTGGACGATGTCGCCGAACTGATCGACGCCCGCCTCGCCGAGGTTGAGGAATCGGTCGATACCCTGGGCGGGCTCGCTTTCGTTCTGGCGGAACAGGTGCCGCCGGTTGGTACGATCGTCGACCATCCCAGCGGCTGGCGCATCGAAGTGACCGAGGGCGATGAGACCCATGTCACGCGGTTGCGGCTCCATGCGCCTGAAGAGACGCGAAGCGAAGAGTAGCGTTGCGAAAAATGCAATTCGCGCTCGACAGGGTTATGGGTCGGCAATACGAGTAAGCCATGGCCATTCGTCGTCTTCCACCCCTGCGTGCGCTCGAAGCCTTCGTGCGGACAGTGCGGATGGGTTCGGCGCGCGCGGCGGCGGACGAATTGGGGCTGAGCCCGTCGGCCCTGTCGCGCCGGATCGGCAATCTCGAAAGCTTCGTCGGCAAGAAGCTGTTCACGCGCGCACGCCAGTCGATGCAACTGACCGACGAAGGGCAGGCGTTCTACGAGGCGGTCAATCCGCATCTCGAAGCGCTCGCTCGCGCGGTGGAGAGCCAGTCGGAAAATCTCTCGCTCCTGCGCCTGCATCTGGGCGTATTGCCGCTGTTCGGCAGCCAGCGCCTGTTCCCGCGCCTCGCCGAGTTGCGGCGGTCGCATCCGCTTCTCCATATCGATATCGACACCGGCGCGCATATCGAGGACCGGGTGGGCGACACGCTCGATGCCGGGATCATCCTGTCGCGCGGGCCTGCCAGCGGTCTTCACGCCGTGCGCCTCGACCATAACCGGGTTCACGCGATTGCCAGCCGCGACATCGCCGAGGCGGTCGGAGATACGCCGGACCGCGCTCGGCTGGAAGCCCAGACCTTCCTCATTCACAACGAACTGCCCGCCAGCTTCGAAGCGTGGAAGGCGGCCCTTTCGATGCACGATCTCGAACCGGCGGCGATCGATCATTACGATTCCGGCCAATTGATGCTCGAGGCGGCCAAGCAGGGCCTAGGCATCGCGATCATGCATGACGATCATATGCGCCGCGCGGCCGATGATCGGTTGACCAATCTCTTCGGCATCAATGTCGAAAGCCCCTACAGCTACTGGTTCGTGTGCAAGCCCACCGCACTCGAGGAGCGACCTGTGCGCATCTTCCACGACTGGCTGGTGAGAGCCGAACTCTAGGGCTGATCCGCGGCGCTGGGAGGGCGATATCGGATCGCGTCGACCGTGTGCTGATAATCGCGTAAGGGCCTGCCCAGCACCTCTTCCAGCCGCTCGACGATCTGCGTGCGTGCCTGTGCGGCGATGGCCTTTCTCCCGCGATGGATTCCCGGACTGAACGGATCGAGGAAATGGATCTTGAGCCGAAACGTCCCGCGCCGCGCCACGACGCGCATCGCGTTGTGCAATCCGCTCTCGTCGCCAATCCAGCTGATCTCCTCGGCTACGGCGCCGTAATCCATCACCACCGGCTGGACGAGCACGCCGGGCGGGGGCGGCTCCAGCACGCTCAACATGCTCGATTTGAAGGGTAGAAGCGACTGTCCGTCGGTCACCGTGCCTTCGGGGAATACGGTGACCGACCAATTGTCCTGCAACGCCTCCTTCAGGGCGTTGATCTGTTCGGCGACGCCCATTCGGTTCTCGCGCTTCACGAAGACGGTGCGGTTGAGGCTGCACAGCCAGCCGATCCCCGGCACCTCGGATAATTCCTGTTTGGCGACGAAAGCCGTGCCGCTCGCGCCGGCGAGGGCGAGGATGTCGATCCAAGAGAGGTGGTTGGAAATGAAGAAGACATCGCGCCGCAAGGGCGTGCCGACGCGCGTCACCTTCGCGCCGACCACGCGCGCGGTGTAGCGCAGGAACAGCATCGGGAACGGAGACCCGTAAGCGAAGATGCGGTACAGATAATGGAGCGGAACGAAGACGATCAGAAGGGCAAGAATACCGATCGCGCGCAGAATGAAGCGGATCCAGCCCGCCACAGTCAGCGGGACCGTTTCGCCCCGCATGGCGGCCATGCGCTTGCGCCCGTATTTCTCCGCCCGGCGGCGGGCCCGTTCGCTCCGAACGGACTGCCCCGAGGGCGCTTCGTTCACTTTTCGTCGCGTTCCAGCCGAACGCCGTACAATTCCATGCGGTGATCGACCAGGCGATAGCCGAGCTTTTCCGCGATCTGCTTTTGCAAGGCTTCCAGCTCGGGATCGACAAATTCCACGACCTTGCCCGTTTCCACATCGATCAGGTGATCGTGATGGGCTTCGGGCGCGGCTTCGTAGCGCGAGCGACCGTCCCCGAAATCGTGGCGATCGAGAATGCCGGCCTCTTCGAACAGGCGCACGGTGCGATAGACGGTGGCGATCGAGATGCCCGGATCGATCTTGTTGGCGCGTTCGTGCACCATCTCGACATCGGGATGGTCGTCCGCATCGGACAGGACGCGCGCAATCACGCGGCGCTGTTCGGTGATGCGCAGACCCTTGTCGGCGCAAAGCTGTTCGAGGTCGATCCGATGCGGCAAGACAGGCTCCGGCTAAACAAAACGCCCCGAACCCATAGGGGGCCGGGGCGTCTGGCTCAAGTCGGAGACCTGACGAATCAGTCGGTTTTCTTCTTGCGACCGCGCTTTTGACCCGGCTTCCGACCGAGGCCGATCTGCTTGGCGAGTTCGCGACGCTTTTCCGCGTAGTTCGGCGCCACCATCGGATAATCGGAGGGCAAATCCCAACGCTGGCGATACTCTTCGGGCGACATATCGTAGTTGGTCCGAAGATAGCGCTTGAGCATCTTCAGTTTCTTGCCGTCTTCCAAGCAAACGATGTAGTCAGGCTTGACCGATGCGCGAACAGAGACAGCCGGTTCTGGCCGTTCTTCTTTCGGCTGTTCTTCGCCCCCAAGCCCCGCGAGTGCGGAATAAACAGTTTGGATCAAAGTCGGGACGTCCGACACTTCGACGTTGTTGTTGGCGACATGCGCTGCAACGATATCGGAAGTGAGAGTGATGAGCGTTTCCGACATGTCGGTCTGGAATTCTTCCATGGATTGTCTCCTTTTTTGCGCCTCTAGACCTCCTGACAATTGGATGTCCAGTCAAACCGCAAAATTCGACACAAAAGGCGATCGTGAATAATTACGCATTTTCTTGTCACAATCGCATTTCAAATGGTTTTGCCGAAAGTTATCGCGTCGATGCGCGAACCGTCGCTCAGCCGATAATAATCGCGCCGCTGCCCGATCTGTTCGAAACCCAGCGAGGTATAGAGGCTACGCGCCGGGTTGTTCGCGCGCATTTCGAGAAAGACGCGGTCGGCGTTTTTCTTGCGGGCCTGTGCGAAAAACGCTTCCAGAAGAATGCGTCCCAAACCGCGCTTGCGAAAGCGGGGGCGCACGCCGATCAGCAGAAGCTCTTCTTCACCCGGCGCGCTTCGGATCAGGGCGAATCCTGCCGGTTCGCGCGCTTCGTCGGGTCGATTTATCTGACCTTCGCTATCGACGATCAGCGCATAGGTGTGCGGCATCGCCAGCGAATTGGCGACCTGCGAGCGGGTCCAGGCCTCGCCCCAATGAGGATCGAACGCATCGTCCATGACGAGCATGATGGTATCGAGAACCGTCATGATACCGGTGCCGATATGCGAGGCTTGGCATCCGGCGCTCGGCCATAGATGGGCGCCAGCCTGTCGGTGAGGAGCGCTTTAGGCAGCGCGCACGTGAAGCGGGCATCGGGCAGGAGATCGAGCGCCACGCCCGAGCCCCTCTTGTCGACAAGTTCCGCCGCTCTGTTGCCCGCGACAAGTTCGGTTCGGAACAATTCCCCCGCATTGTCGATCGGAAGCGATCGATGCGGTTCGCTGGGAAGCCCATCGGCGGCGAAGGGCTGGACAAAGATTTCTCCGTGACCCCCGGTCATGGCGACGAGGACGTCTTGGCCTTCACGCTCCGACCCCACTTTTAGTTTCGCCATAGCAGCAACGAGCGCCAGAGTGGGGTACCCACGCACGTCGGCCCCCCATGCGATGGCGAGCGAGCGGGCCGCGGCGAGCCCGATCCGCGTGCCGGTAAAGCTCCCCGGCCCGAGCGAGACGAGGATGCGGCCCGCGCGCCCACGTCCGGGCAATTCGGCGATCAGGGGCACCAACCGTTCGGCATGACCGCGACCGATCGTTTCGTGACGATGATCGAGCAGGTTTTCCCCGTCCACGTCACCGCCGAACAGCGCGACCGAGCAGGCTTCGGTGGCGCATTCGATCGCCAGAATTCGTTGATCGCTCCGCATCGGGTCAGCGCTGCCTCAGCTGTGAAAATGCTTCAAGAGGCCAGGTCCGACCCGCCGGTTCAGGCGATGCGGGAGAACTTGTCGAAATCGGGACGCGGGTTGCGCTCGAAAATGCTTTCCGCATCGCCATAGCCGATCGAGCAGATGAAATTGACCTTGTGCTTGGGATCGTCGCCGAAGAAGGCCTTTTCCACTGCTTCGGCATCGAAGCCGGACATCGGACCGGTATCGAGGCCAAGCGCGCGCGCCGCGATGATGAGATAGGCGCCCTGAAGGGCGGAATTGCGGAACGCGCCTTCCTTGCGGCCGTCCTCGTCCCCTTCGAACCAGCTCTTTGCGTCGGTATGGGGGAACAGCCAGGGCAGTTCCTCGTGAAAGTCGATATCGTATCCGACGAGCGCGGTGACGGGTGCGGCCTTCACCTTGTCCTTGTTTCCGTCGGAAACGCATTCGACGAGCGTGGCCTTGGCCTCGTCCGACTTGACCCAGACGATGCGCGCGGGCTGCATATTGGCCGAGGTCGGCCCCATCTTCATCAATTCATAAATCGCGTGGAGCTGTTCGTCCGACACATCCTTGTCGAGCCAGCCATTATAGCTGCGCGCCTCGCGAAAGATCTGGTCGAGCGCATCGTCGGAAAGATGGGTGTCGTGGAACTGCTTCGGCATGATGGAACCTCGTTTTGGCTAAACGCGCTCAGGCGGCGCGGACTTCTTCGACCTCGGGGACATAATGCTTCAACAGCCCTTCGATCCCGTGCTTGAGCGTTGCAGTCGAAGACGGGCAACCCGCGCAGGCGCCTTGCATGGTCAAATAGACGATCCCGTCCTTGAACCCGCGATAGCGGATATCGCCGCCATCCCCCGCCACCGCCGGGCGCACGCGCGTTTCGAGCAATTCGTTGATCTGCGCGACGATATCGGCATTGGCCGGATCGTCCTCGACGAACATCGTCTCGTCTTCGGGAGGAACGGAAAATCCGCCGGCCGTGCCGGGCGCCGCGACGAATAACGGTGCTTCGCTGACGAAGTGGTCGAGCAGGATCGAGAGAACCATCGGCTTCAAATCGGTCCAGTCGACCCCGGAGGCGGCGGTGACGGTGATGAAATCGCTGCCGAAGAACACGTTCACGACATCGCCGGTATCGAAGATCGCCTGCGCCAGCGGGCTCGCCTCGGCGGCTTCGGGGTCCGCGAATTCGCGTGTACCATTGTCCATGACGGGGCGACCCGGCAGGAATTTGAGGCTGGCGGGATTGGGCGTGGTTTCGGTCTCGATGAACATGGGGGGCACATAGGCAGGGGCCCCCGAAGCTACAAGGCGGGAGGGGGACCGATCGACGCATCCCGAACATCTCGTCGGAAATATCGGGCATTCACTCGCGCTTCAGCGCCGCGATCCCTATAGAGGCTCCATGACATTTCTCGCGCGTGCCGTCCGGCGCCTCGCCTTCCTTGCTCCCCTGTCCGCTCTCGCCGTGCCCCACGCGGCGGCGCAATCGTCCGTGGAGGCGACGGCGACTTCGGCAGCGACCGGTCCGGCCATAGCGCTTCCTACTCCGACCGGGCTCCAGCGCGGGGACGAGACGCCGTGGATCTACGAAGGCAGCGACGTGCCGCGCGATCCCGAATGGCTGTTCGGGGAGATGAAGAACGGGCTGCGTTATGCCGTGCGCCGCAATGGCGTGCCGCCGGATCAGGTTTCCATCCGGGTCAGGATCGACGCCGGTTCGCTTCACGAACGCGACAGCGAGCTTGGCTATGCCCACCTTCTCGAACACATGCTGTTCCGCGAGAGCAAATATCTCGGCCCGGCCCAGGCCATCCCGACCTGGCAGCGCCTCGGCGCGACCTTCGGCAGCGACACCAACGCCGAAACTACGCCGACGCATACGGTCTACAAACTGGACCTGCCCAATATCGACCCGGCCAAGCTCGATGAGAGCATGAAGCTGTTGTCCGGCATGGTCCGCGCACCGGTCCTCAGCGATGCCAATGTGCGCGCCGAGGTGCCGATCGTGCTCGCCGAAATGCGCGAGCGGGGCGGGGCGGCGCAGCGCAGCGGCGATGCCACGCGCAAGACTCTGTTCGCCGGCCAGCGTCTCGCGAGCCGCAGCCCGATCGGTACGCCCGAAACGCTCGGCGCGGCGCGCGGACGCAGCGTTTCGGCCTTTTACAAGCGCTGGTATCGACCGGAAAACACCGTGATCGTCGCGGTGGGCGATATGGACCCGGAGGTTCTCGCCGCCGAGATCGAGAAGTATTTCGGCGACTGGAAGGGGAGCGGCAAAGCTGTCGCGGCTCCCGATTTCGGCGATCCGGTCGCGCCCGCCGGGGCCGATCCCGCCAATCCGGTGGGCGAGACGGCGGTCACGGTCGAACCCGATCTGCCGCGCTCCTTCACCTATGCCGTCCTGCGGCCCTGGCGCCCGGTGCAGGACACCATCGCCTATAATCAGGGCCTGCTGCGCGATTCGCTCGCGCAGCAATTGATCAATCGCCGGTTGGAGGCGCGGGCGCGCGGTGGCGGCAGCTATCTCTACGCCCAGGTCCAGCAGGACGATGTCAGCTGCTCCACGGATGCGACCTTCGTCAGCTTCGCGCCGATCGGCGAGGATTGGCGCGGTGCGCTGACCGATGTGCGGGCCGTGATCGCCGATGCACTCGCCACGCCGCCGAGCGAAGAGGAACTGGCGCGCGAGATTGCCGAATTCGAACAAGTTTTCGTGAGCTCCGTCGAGGAGCGGGCCGTTCTCGCTGGCGGCAGGCTTGCCGACGACATCGTCCAGGCGGTCGACATTCGCGAGGCGGTCGCCGCTCCCGAAACCGTGCTGACGGTGTTCCGCGGCATGAAGGACACGATCACGCCCGAACAGATCCTCGATCACACGCGGGCTCTGTTCAACGGGCCGGTCATTCGCGCCGCCTATACGACTCCTGCCTCAGGAGAAGCGGACGCGGCCGCCTTGCGCGCCGCGCTGACCGCGCGGGTCGAGCCGGATGCAAGCGCCCGCGTCACGGCGAGCGAGATTTCCTTCGCCGACCAGCCCCTTATCGGCGAGCCGGGTAAGATCGTCGAAGCCCAACCGCTCGGCGTGCTCGATATCGAGCGGGTCGATTTCGCCAACGGGGTCAAGGCGATCCTGTGGTCGAACGATGCGGAACCGGGCCGCGTGGCAGTGAAGGTTCGCTTCGGCGGCGGCTATCGATCCGTCGGGCCGGAAGATGCGGTCTATGCGCGACTGGGTCAGATGGCGCTGGTCGGCTCGGGCGTCGGCGAACTCGGGCAGGACGAACTCGATCGGATTTCGACCGGACGGAAGATGGGATTCGACTTCGCGATCGACGAAGGGGGCTTCACGTTCTTCGCACAGACCCGGGCGGAGGATTTGGCGGATCAGCTCTATCTCTTCGCCGCAAAGCTGGCGATGCCGCGTTGGGACCCCAATCCGGTGTTGCGCGCCAAGGCGGCGGCGCGGCTGGCCTATGAAAGCTATTCCACCAGCCCGGCGGGCGTCCTCGGCCGTGATCTCGACAGCGCGATCCGCGACGGCGATCCGCGTTATGCGACGCCCGATCTGGTCGCGATCGAGGCTGCGACGCCTGAAGGCTTCCGCGCTTTCTGGGAACCGATCCTGAACCAGGGCCCGGTCGAGGTGCTGGTGTTCGGCGATTTCCAGCGCGAGGCCGCGGTCGAGGCGCTGGCGAAAAGCTTCGGCGCCTTGAACCCGCGCGAAGGCCTTACGCAGGACGTCGCCGCGCGCGTGCCCGGCTTCCCCGAAGCGGGCGAGACGCAGGTTCTGTATCATCGCGGCGATGCCAATCAGGCCGCAGCGGTGATCGCCTGGCCGAGCGGGGGCGGAGTCGCCGATCTGCGCGAATCGCGTCAGCTCGAAATCCTCGTCCAGGTGTTCAACAACCGCCTGCTCGATGCGATGCGCGAACGTGCCGGGGCGAGCTATGCGCCCAATGTGCGCAGCGAATGGCCGAGCGACATTGCGGGCGGCGGGCGGATCAGCGCGCTGGCCCAGTTGCAGCCCAAGGACGTCCCGATATTCTTCGAGGAAGCGGACCGGATCGCCCGCGATCTCGCCGCGACGCCGCCCACGGCGGACGAGCTGGAGCGTGTGACCGAGCCGCTGCGCCAGTACATCTCGCGCGCATCGACCGGGAACCTGTTCTGGCTGTTCCAGCTCGAAGGCTCGACGCAGGACCCACGCCGGATCGGGCTGTTGCGCTCGCTCTTGAATGATTATTCGCGCACCACCCCCCAGGCCATGCAAGCGCTGGCGCAGGAATATTTCGGCGGGCGCGAAGGATGGCGGCTGGCCGTCATCCCGCAGGGTCAGACCCTCGCCACCGCAAAAGCGGGTCAGGCGGCGCAACGCAGCGGTCGGTGATGGCGGCCTGAGAAGTCGAGGCGGAACCGCCGTCTCGCTCGATCAGGGCAATCGGCCTTTTGGGCTGGCCAAGCAAAACCTGTTTGCGCAAGGCACCGCGCTGGTCTTGCGTGACGGACCGTATCCGAGATGGTGGAAAAGAATATGACAGAGGCGTGGAGCCCCGATAGCTGGAAGCAGGCCGAGGCGCGGCATTTGCCGGCTTACGAGGATCAGGAGGCTCTGGCTGCGGCGGAAGAGGCGCTCGCCTCGCACCCCCCGCTGGTCTTCGCTGGCGAAGCGCGCGCGCTCAAGGACGATCTGGCCGAGGTGGCGGCGGGGCGCGCTTTCCTGTTGCAGGGCGGCGATTGCGCGGAAAGCTTCGCCGAATTTCATCCCAACAATATCCGCGACACCTTCCGCGTCCTGTTGCAGATGGCAGTCGTCCTGACCTTCGCCAGCAAGCGTCCGGTGGTGAAGGTGGGGCGCATGGCCGGCCAGTTCGCCAAGCCGCGCAGCGCGCCGACCGAGACGCAGGACGGGGTGACGCTCGCAAGCTATTTCGGGGACAATATCAACGGGATCGGGTTCGATTCCGCCAGCCGCGTGCCCGATCCCCAGCGCATGGTGCGCGCCTGCTCGCAAGCCGCCGCAACGCTGAACCTGCTGCGCGCCTTTGCCGGTGGGGGCTATGCCAATCTGCGGCAGGTGCATCGCTGGACGCTCGACTTCATGGGCCGCAGCCCGTGGGCGGACCGGTTCAGCGACGTCGCCGACCGGATCGGCGAGGCGCTGGACTTCATGGAAGCGTGCGGCGTCGACCCCGAAACGGTGCCGCAACTGCAACGCACCAGCTTCTACACCAGCCACGAGGCCTTGCTGCTTCCCTACGAACAGGCGCTGACCCGGCAGGACAGCCTGACCGGCGATTGGTACGATACCAGCGCGCATATGCTGTGGATCGGCGATCGCACTCGCTTCGAAGGAAGCGCGCATATCGAATTCGCGCGCGGCATCGGCAATCCGCTCGGAATGAAATGCGGACCGAGCCTTGAGCCTGACGCGATGCTGCGCCTGCTCGATACGCTGAACCCGGATCGCGAGGCGGGAAGGATCACGCTGATCGCACGGTTCGGCCACGACAAGGTCGAGGCGGGCCTGCCGCCGCTGGTGCGCGCGGTTCAGCGCGAGGGGCATCCGGTGGTGTGGAGCTGCGATCCGATGCACGGCAACGTCGTCAAGTCGGACAGCGGCTACAAGACGCGGCCCTTCGACCGTATCCTGCGCGAGGCGCGCGATTTCTTCGCTGTGCACCGTGCGGAAGGAACCCACCCCGGCGGCATCCATGTCGAGATGACGGGGCAGGATGTGACCGAATGCGTCGGCGGCGCAGTCGCCATCACCGACGACGCGCTTGGCGATCGCTATCACACCCATTGCGATCCGCGCCTCAACGCGGCGCAATCGCTCGAACTCGCCTTCCTGCTGGCGGAAATGCTGAACGAGGAAGCGGCGGAGCGACGGGCGGCGGCTTAACCTAAGTTAAGCTTTGCGAAGAAATTCCGTGCTCTCCCTTTCGCGTTCGGGTTTCGTTCGCCATGTAGGCGGCGGCCCGTGCGAATCTCGCGGGCGCTGATATGCGAAGGGGGCACGAGCATGGCCCATATCCAGACCCGTTCCGAACCGGATATCCGGGGCGCCCATGCGCCTGATCTGGGACACGCTTTCGCCAGCACGCGGGCGCTGAGCGAAGCTCTGGTCGAACCGCTCAGCGATGCGGACGCCACGATTCAGTCGATGGAAGACGCCTCGCCCGCCAAATGGCATCTGGCGCATACGACGTGGTTTTGGGAAACCTTTTTGCTGCGCGAACACGCGCCGGGCTACACGCTGTTCGACGAACGCTGGCCCTTCATCCACAACAGCTATTACGAGGCGGAAGGGGAGCGGATCGCCCGCTTTTCGCGCGGAATGCTCTCGCGCCCGACGCTGGACGACATTCTCGCCTACCGCGCCCATGTGACCGAAGCGATGGGCGCCCTGATCGCCATGCCCGAGCACGAGGCGCTGATCAGGCTCGGCATCGCGCACGAGCAGCAGCATCAGGAATTGCTGCTGACCGACATCAAGCACGCTTTGTTTCAAAACCCGCTCGGCCCGGCGATGTGGCAGAGCGAAAGCGCGGTGCGGGAAACGCGCGCGTCCGATCTGGGCTGGCATACCCATCCCGGCGGCATCGCGAAGATCGGTCATCAGGCCGATGGGTTCGCCTTCGACAATGAAGGGCCGGTCCACCGCGTCCTGCTCGAACCGTTCGCGCTGGCCGATCGCCTCGTCACCAATGGCGAATGGGCCGATTTCATCGCTGATGGCGGATACGAGACGGCGGCGCTGTGGCTGTCGGACGGATGGGCCTGGGTGAATCAGAATGCGGTCCGCGCACCTTCCTATTGGGAGGAAGACCGCCACTTCACCCATTCGGGCTGGCAAGAGCGTGATCCGAATGCGCCGGTCACGCATATCAGCTACTACGAGGCCGATGCCTATGCGAGCTGGGCGGGCCATCGCCTGCCGACCGAGTTTGAATGGGAAGCCGTCGCGCGCGGGCAGGAGGGGGAAGCGCCCGCTCACGATCCGGCAGGCGGCAATCAGCTGGACCGCGCCGCGCCGCCTCTTCCGACCGGTGGCACCGACCTGTTCGGCGATTGCTGGCAGTTCAACCGCTCGGGCTATCTGCCCTATCCGCGCTTCCAGCCCGCCGCGGGTGCGGTTGGCGAATATAACGGCAAGTTCATGAGCGGGCAGTTCGTGTTGAAAGGCGCAAGCTGTGCGACGGCGCGCGGCCATTCGCGCGCTTCCTATCGCAATTTCTTCTACCCGCATCAGCGCTGGCAATTCACCGGCTTAAGGCTCGCAAAGGATATCTGATGGCAAGCGAAGGGGGCATGGTGCTCGTCGATCTGGACGAGCAGGGTGTCGACCGCGCATTTCGTGCGGACGTTCTCGAAGGTTTGCAGGATCGGCAAAAGGCGATTCCCGCACGCTGGCTTTATGACGATGCGGGATCGCAATTGTTCGAGGATATCACTCAGATCCCCGAATATTACCCGACTCGCGCCGAAACAGAGATCCTGACCGCGCGTGGCGCCGAATTCGCCGCAGCGATCGGGGAGGGCCGCGCGGTGGTCGAGTTCGGATCGGGCAGTTCGGTCAAGACGCCGCTGCTGCTCAACGCGATCGATCCGGCAGCCTACGTTCCGCTCGATATCGCGGGCGATTTCCTGCGCCAGGCGGCGGACGAACTGTCGGCGAAATTCCCCGGCCTCCCAGTCTATCCGATCGAGGCGGATTTCATGCGCCAGGTCGATCTGCCCGACGCGGTGGAGAGCCTGCCCAAGCTCGGCTTCTTCCCCGGTTCCACCATCGGCAACATGGTTCCGCGCACGGCGGTCGACCTGCTGCGGTCAATGCGCGCGACCTTGCGGGCCGATCATGGAGTTCAACCGATGCTGCTGATCGGAATGGATCTGGTGAAGGACCCGGAGGTCCTCGAAGCGGCCTATGACGATGCAGGCGGCGTGACGGCGGAGTTCAACTACAACCTCGCGCGGCGCATCAATCGCGAGCTGTCGGGCACTATTCCCGTCGATGCGCTGCGCCACGAAGCGCGCTGGAACGACCGGATGGCGCGGGTGGAGATGCATCTGGTCGCGACCCGCGACATCCGCTTCGAAGTTTTGGGGGAAAGCTTCACGATGGACGTGGGCGAGACCATCCATACGGAGAACAGCCATAAATTCACCCGCCGCAGCGCGAACCTGTTGTTGCAGGCGGCAGGCTGGTCCCCGCGCAAGCGTTGGCGCGACAGCAAGAAGCAATTCTCGCTGATCCTCGCCGAAGCGAGCGAGCCGCGCAACGCCCCCTGATCGCTCGCTGTTCGTTCAGCATTTCGGCAGGCCTTTCGGGGTAGCGACAAGCCATGGATTTCTCCGCCGTTCTCGCTGACGCTTTCGATGCGCTTGCCCAGATCGTGCGCGCCGTCCCGCGTTTCGAATTGCTGATGATCGCGCTCGCCGCGATGGTCGGCGGCTGGATCGGCGCGATGCTGGTGCACGCGCGCGTGCCCGGCGGACGGCTGATACGCACCGCTTCGACCGTGGCGCTGGTCGGCGTATTGGTGACGGTGGTGCTGCAATTGTCGCGCATGGATCCGCGCCTCGATATCGCGGTGCCGGAAATCGGCCTGCCCGAACAGGTCGTGGCTGGCGGCGAGACGCGCGTGCCGCTCTCGCCTGACGGGCATTTCTGGCTGGAGGCGGAGGTCAACGGCGTGCCTGCCAATTTCCTCGTCGATACGGGCGCGACGGTGACGGCGGTGTCGCAAGGCGTCGCCGAGGCCGCCGGGCTCGAGCCGCGCCGGGGCGGCATCCCGGTCAGGATCACCACGGCGAACGGCCCGATCAACGCCTCTATCTCCAGCGCCGAATCCTTGAGTTTCGGCAATGTCGAGGCGCGGGGCATCGATGTGGTAATCGCGCCCAATCTGGGCCGCACCAATGTGCTGGGGATGAATGTCCTCTCGCGTCTGTCGAGCTGGCGGGTCGAGGACAACACGCTGATCCTCGTCCCGGACGAGGAGGATCGCGGCGGGGCCGAATAGTCGCGCAGCGCTTGTCCGCGCGGCTTCGACCTGCCACGCGCTGCGGATGCAGAATCCCGATCCCTTTCTCACCACCCAAGGCATTCACAACTTCCGCGATTTCGGCGGCTGGCCCGGTGCAAACGGCAAGACCGTGCGCACCGGCCTGCTGTTCCGCTCCGGCCAGCATGTCGAGGCGAGCGACGAGGACCTTGCCGCGATCGCCGCGCTCGACATTCGCACGGTGATCGATCTGCGCGGGGAGGGCGAGCGCGCGCGCAATCCCTGTCGCCGGGTCGACGGCTGGAATGGCGAAGTCCTGTTCTATGAAGGCGAGACCAGCTCAAGCCCGCCGCATATGGACATCACGCCCGACACCACCACCGCCGCCTTCGCGCGCGAAAGGATGCTGGCGGTCTATACGAGAATGCCCGTCAATCCCGCGATGCAGACGATGTTCGCGCGCTATCTACGCGCGCTGGTGGAGCGCGAGGGAGCGAGCCTCGTCCACTGTTTCGCTGGCAAGGACCGCACCGGGATCGCGGCGACGCTGGTGCTGCATATCCTCGGCGTGAGCGAGGCGGACCAGCGCGCCGAATTCCTGCGCACCAATGATGCGCCGACCATCGATGTGCTGCGCCGCCAATCCGTGCCGGGGATTGAGGCGCGCCTTGGGCGTACGCTGGACGAGGAGGGCATTCGTGCGCTTCTGGAAGTGCATGGCGACTATCTCGACCGGTTCCACGAGGTCGTGCGCGACAAGTACGGATCGCTCGACGCCTGGCTCGAAGCCGAGATAGGTGTGGACGATAGCTTGCGCGCGCGCCTGCGCGACCGTTACCTGGCGTGACAAAAGCGGCCTCGCTTCCCATATAGCCGCCGATCCAACCCAAGACCTTCGCAAGAGATTTTTCATGGCCACTCATCGCACCAAGCTCCTCATCATCGGTTCCGGCCCGGCAGGCTATTCCGCCGCGATCTATGGCGCGCGCGCGATGATGGAGCCGATCGTGGTCCAGGGCCTCCAGCCCGGTGGGCAGCTGACGATCACCACCGATGTCGAGAATTATCCCGGCTTTCGCGACGTGGTGCAGGGCCCGTGGCTGATGGAGGAGATGAAGGCGCAGGCAGAACATGTCGGCACCCGGATGCTGTGGGACACGATCGTCGAGATCGACCTCGAAAACGGCAGCCCTTTTCGCGCCATCGGCGACAGCGGGGACGAATATATCGGCGATGCGCTGGTGATCGCTACGGGCGCGCAGGCGAAATGGCTGGGCGTTCCGGGCGAACAGGAACTGGGCGGCAAGGGCGTGTCGGCCTGCGCGACCTGCGACGGGTTCTTCTATCGCGGCAAGAAGGTGGCCGTAATCGGCGGGGGCAACACCGCTGTCGAGGAAGCGCTCTACCTCACCAACCATTCCGACGACGTGACGCTGATCCACCGCCGCGACGAATTGCGGGCGGAGAAGATCCTGCAGGATCGGCTGCTGAAGCATCCCAAGATCACCGTGCTTTGGAACAAGGCGGTCGAGAGCTTCGAAGGCGATCCGCTGGCGGGCGGGCTCACCCACCTTGCGCTGCGCGATACGGTCGATGGCTCGAGCAGCGACCTGAAGGTGGACGGCGCCTTCGTCGCGATCGGCCATGCGCCTGCGACCGAACTGGTGAAGGGCAAGCTTCCGCTCGACGATGGCGGCTATGTCGTCGTCGAACCGGGCACCCCGCGCACCGAAATCCCCGGCGTCTTCGCCTGCGGTGACGTGATGGACCACACCTATCGCCAGGCCGTCACAGCGGCGGGCACGGGCTGCATGGCGGCGCTCGACGCCGAACGCTTCCTCGCCGGGCTCGAAATCGAGCTCGACGGCCATGTGGAAGCGGTCGAAGCGGCGGAGTAGCGCTAGAGTAGCGTGGGGTCCGCGAATAGCGTCAGCGCCACCGCGCGCCAGGCGAGGCAGATCAGCGCCAGCGTCGAGAGCAGGAACAGCAGGAACCGCACCGACACGATATTGACGGTCGCCTGCCAGATCGAATGGACGATCCTGATCGCGACATAGATCCAGGCGAACACCGGATCGAGCGCGCCGGGGCCCATGATCGCGATGATGACCACTGCGGCGTAGAAAAGCGTCGGCTGTTCCATCAGATGCGCGTAATTATGCGCCTTCCAATTGATCCGGTCGGGGATCACCCCTTCGAGATCCTGTCCGCGCCCGCCCGGCTTCGCGCCCTTCAGACCGCCGCCTTTCGCCATGGCGGGCAGGCGGGTGAACGCCATCCAGAACAGCATGACGATCGACCAGGCGACCAGCACGGCGGCGGGTGCGAGCATTTGGGCCTGCATTATATTCTCTCCCTGTTGCGCGCGAACCTAGGGCCGCGCGAAACCCTGTCAAATCCTAACGACGCGAGCGCAGTGCCCTCCTCGGGAATTAGCGCCTATTCGCACTGGATTGCTTCGCTGCGCTCGCAATGACGAGACAGGCAGTCCCAATCTTCGTCATTGCGAGCGGCGCAGGCGCGCGGCAATCCAGGAGCGTCCTTACCGACCGATCAGCGTCTCGGCGAACCGCGCGGGGTCGCAATTGCCGCCCGTCACCATGATCACCGTGTTCTCGCTCAAAGGAACCTTCCCCGCCAGCGCCGCCGCCAGCGCCGCCGCGCCGCCCGGTTCGACGACGAGATTGCAATGGGAGAAAGCGAAGCGCTGCGCTGTGCGGATTTCGGCATCGGTCACCGTCACGCCCGGTTCGGCGCGATCCTTCAGGACCGCCAGATTGATCGCTTTGGTCGCATCGGGCTGGAGCGCATCGCAGATCGTCGTCGGCGGATTATCGCCGACGCGCACGATCTTCCCTGTTTCGAGTGCTTGCCCGACCATGTCCCAGCCATGCGGTTCGACCACATGGATTGCACTGTCCGGGCAGGCGAGCGAAAGTCCCGCCGCCAGCCCTCCGCCGCCGCAGCAGACCACGATCCGTTCCGGCGCCCGGCCGAGTTGCGCCGTAATCTCAGTGCCCGCGCTGCCCTGTCCTTCGATGACCCAGCTGTCTCCGAACGCATGGACCAGCGTGGCGCCGGTTTCCGCGATCAGCGCGGCGGCAACCTCGTCCCGGTCCTCGCCCGGACGATCGTAGAGTACGATCTCGGCGCCCAGCGCGCGCGTCGCCTCGAGCTTCACCTGCGGGGCGTTGCGCGGCATCACGATGGTCGCCCCGATCCCGAGCCTGCGCGCCGCCCAAGCGACGCCCTGCGCATGATTGCCGCTCGACACCGCGACGACGCCGCGCGCTCTTTCTTCCGCGGTGAGATTGACGAGCCGCCACCAGCCGCCCCTGATCTTGAAGGCGCCGATCGGCTGGAGGCTCTCGGCCTTGATATGGCAGCGCGTGCCCGAAATCTCGACGGGGAGCAGCGGCGTCGGCCGGAGAATATCCGCGATCGATCGCGCTGCGGCGAGCACGCCGACGCGGGTCGGCATAGGGTCGGAAAGAGGGGTGGGGGTCGGTTCGCCTTGGATCATTTGGCGGACCTAGCGCATTTCGCTAGGGAACCGGCAAGATTCGAATTCGGAGAAGCAGATTATGTCGACAGTTCTGGTAATCGGCGCGGGCGGCGTCAGCAGCGTGTGCGTCCACAAGATGGCGATGAACAAGGATATCTTCCCCGAGATCCATCTTGCCAGCCGCACCAAATCGAAATGCGATGCCATCGCGAAGAGCGTGAAGGAGCGCACCGGCGTCGATGTCGCGACCTACGAGATCGATGCCGAGGAAGTTCCGGCGATGGTCAATCTGATCCGCAAGGTCGAGCCCAGCCTCGTCGTCAATCTCGCGCTTCCCTATCAGGATCTGCCGATCATGGACGCCTGCCTCGAAGCGGGCGTCGATTATCTCGATACGGCGAATTACGAACCCAAGGACGAGGCCAAGTTCGAATATCATTGGCAATGGGCCTATCACGACCGCTTCAAGGAAGCGGGGCTGATGGCTCTGCTCGGCTCCGGCTTCGATCCGGGTGTCACCAGCGTCTTCACCATGTGGCTCAAGAAGCACAAGCTGAAGACCATCCGCCAGCTCGACATTCTCGACTGCAATGGCGGCGATCACGGGCAGGCCTTCGCCACCAATTTCAATCCCGAGATCAACATCCGCGAAGTGACCGCGCCCGCCCGCCACTGGGAAAACGGCGAATTCGTCGAGACCCCGGCAATGGCCAAGAAGGTCGAGTTCGACTTCGAAGCCGTCGGCAAGAAGAACATGTACATGATGTATCACGAGGAGCTGGAGAGCCTCGCCAAGTTCAACCCGGAACTGGAACGCGCGCGGTTCTGGATGACGTTCGGGGATGAATACATCAAGCACCTGACCGTGTTGCAGAATGTCGGCATGACCCGGATCGATCCGGTCAAGTATCAGGGCAAGGAAATCATCCCGCTCCAGTTCCTCGCCGCGGTCTTGCCCAAGCCCGAAACGCTGGGCGAGACGACCAAGGGCAACACCAATATCGGCGTCATCGCGACCGGCGAGGCGCTGGACGGGTCGGGAGAGAAGACCTTTTACATCAACAATATCTGTTCGCACGAAGCGGCCTACGAAGAGACCGGCAATCAGGCGGTCAGCTACACCACCGGTGTGCCTGCCATGATCGGATCGGCCATGATGGTGCAGGGCACATGGGAAGGCGACGGCGTCTTCAACATGGAGCAGATGGACCCCGACCCCTTCATGGATATGCTCAACGACCACGGCCTGCCCTGGCAGGTCAAGGAACTCGACGGGCCGGTGGATTTCTAGTCGTTTCGGTTCACACGAAGACACGAAGATGTCCGGCGATGCCGATCTGGAGGAGCTTGCTCGTATCGTAATCGATTGCGGTTTTCGATTGCATTGCGAGCTTGGACCGGGGCTTCTCGAAAGCGCTTACGAAGCGTTGATTGCGGTGGTGCTGGAGCGACGAGGAATCAAGGTTGCTCGCCAAGTCTCCATGCCGTTGCGGCATGATGGCATTGTCATCGACAATGCGTTCAAGATCGATCTTTTGATAGAGAATCGGTTGATTGTCGAACTGAAGTCGATCGAGCGATTGGGGCCGGTGCATGGAAAAAGGTTTTGACCTATCTGCGCTTAGCGAATTTGCCGCTCGGCCTGCTCATGAATTTTGGGCAAGCCACTTTCAAGGACGGCCTGCGGCGCATCGCCAATGATTATTACGGAACGATCCCGACGCGCTGACATCTTCGTGTCTTCGTGTGAAACCAGATAAAGGCGTACCACCGATGGAAACCAGAGCCGGCGATCCGGGCGCTTTTGCCCAATTCGACCTGTCACGCGTCGACAGCCCCGCTTTCGTCGTTGACGCCGCAAAGCTTCGCGCGAATTGTCAGGTGCTGGCCGACATTCGCGACGCGGCGGATATCAAGATGCTGTCCGCGCTGAAGGCTTTCAGCATGTTCTCCGCCGCGCCGATCATCGGGGAGTATCTCGACGGGGTCTGCACCTCCGGCCTCTACGAAGCCCGTCTCGCGAGCGAGTTTTACGATGGCGAGATCAGCACCTATTGTGCCGCCTACAAGCCGGAAGATCTGGACGAGGTCATCCGCCTGTCCGACCACGTCATCTTCAATTCGCCGCAGCAGATCGAGCGGGCCGCTTTGATCCTCGAAAACGCACGCGCTTCGGGGCAGAGTTTCGATGTCGGCCTGCGCCTCAACCCGCAGGTCCCGACCGGCGAGGTGCCGCGTTACGATCCGTCGAGCCCCGGCAGCCGTCTTGGATTTCCCATCGATCAGCTGACGCCCGAAATGATGGAGGGGATCGACGGCAT
Source organism: Erythrobacter sp. (assembly GCA_009993605.1). Classification (GTDB taxonomy): domain Bacteria; phylum Pseudomonadota; class Alphaproteobacteria; order Sphingomonadales; family Sphingomonadaceae; genus Qipengyuania. Next base: position 693,608 of record JAACTB010000007.1, on the reverse strand, counting down.
CCATTTCCACAATCTGTGCGAGCAGGATTTCGAGCCGCTCCACCGGACCTGGGACAAGGTGTTCGATGCGATCGAACCGTGGTTCGGCCAGTTGACATGGATCAATATGGGCGGCGGTCACCATATCACCCGCGCCGACTATCAGCGCGACGAATTGGTGGAATTTCTGAAGGATGCGAAGGAGGATTCGGGCGCCGAGATCTATCTCGAACCGGGTGAGGCGGTAGCGCTCGATGCGGGCATCCTCGTCGGCACCATCCTCGACACCGGAACCAACGAAGTGCCCTTCGCGATTCTCGACGTATCGGCCACCTGCCATATGCCAGACGTGATCGAGGCGCCGTACCGTCCTGCGATGCTGGGCGAACAGCCGGGCGAGGCCCCCGTCAGGCTTGGCGGGCCATCCTGTCTCGCGGGCGACGTGATCGGCGATTATTCGCTGCCCGTTCCGAACGAGTCGGGACAGCGTGTCGCCTTTCTCGACCAGGCGCATTATTCCATGGTCAAGACGAACACCTTCAACGGCGTGCCGCTGCCTTCGATCTGGCTGTGGGACAGCGAGAGCGACCAGCTCGAATGCGTGCGCGAATTCGGTTACGAGGAATTTCGCAACCGGCTATCCTGACGCCTGGCCCGGGCGGCGATCGCTGTCCGAACGGCCCACCGCATCCAAGCATCGCCGCATCCGTCCAAACCTTGCGCCGAACCGTTGGGGTATTCACTTGCGTTTCATGATGCAGCCTATATACGCGCCGCTCCCGCTGCCCCAAGGACCCTTCCTAACCGCAAGGCAGCTTGTCGTTTCATGGCCCGAAAGGGCTGTTTAGGGGGTCCCTTGAATTGCAGCATTTCCCTGACGCCAAGGCGGTAATCCGCGCCCTTTCGCCGGACGAACCCGTCATTCTGAACCGCCCCCACGCTGCGGCGCGCGCGGCGCGGTTCTTCGTCGAGAAATTTCCTGGCAAGTCGCTTTATGCGGTGAAGGCGAATCCCTCGCCCGACCTGATCAGCGTGCTGTGGGACAGCGGCGTGACGCATTACGACGTCGCGTCGATTACCGAAGTACGGCTGGTGCGCGGCCTGCTGCCCGACGCCACGCTGTGCTTCATGCACCCGATCAAGGCCCCCGGCGCGATCCGTGAGGCCTATTTCGAACACGGCGTGCGCACGTTCAGCCTCGATTCGTCGGAAGAGCTGGCGAAGATCGTCGAAGCGACCCGCGGCGATGACGGCACGGCCGCGCGCGATCTGCGCCTGTGCATCCGCCTGCGCGTCTCGAGCGAATATTCCGAACTTTCGCTCGCATCGAAATTCGGCTGCGATTTGACCGAAGCGCCGCTGCTGCTGCGCGAGGCGCGTCAATATGCCGATTGGCTGGGCGTGTGCTTCCATGTCGGCAGCCAGGCGATGACGCCGTTCGCCTTCGTCCAGGCGCTGGACCGCACCCGCGCGGCGATCGCCGAAGCGTCGGTCGTGATCGACATGGTCGATGTCGGCGGCGGCTTTCCGAGCGTCTATCCCGGCCTCGAACCGCCGCCGCTCGAAGACTATTTCGCGCTGATCCACCAGCATTTCTACGCGCTACCCATCGCCTACAACGCCGAATTGTGGTGCGAGCCGGGCCGGGCGTTGTGTGCGGAATATTCGAGCCTGATCGTGCGCGTCGAAAAGCGCCGGGGCGAGGAACTCTACATCAATGACGGCGCCTATGGCGCGCTGTTCGATGCCGCGCATGTGGCGTGGAAATTCCCCGTCCGCGCGCTGGAAGACGACCTTATCAAGCCGGACATGGATTTCGCCTTCTACGGGCCGACCTGCGACGATGCGGACTACATGCAGGGACCCTTCGTCCTGCCGTCGGACATCCAGGCGGGCGACTATATCGAGATCGGGATGCTCGGCGCCTACGGCGCGGCGATGAAGACCGACTTCAACGGCTTCGGAGCGACCCGGCACGTGGTGGTCGAGGACGAGCCGATGGCCAGCCTCTACGACGGCAGCCGCGCCCGCGTGGCGAGCGATAACGTGGTGAGCTTGCGGTAGACCACGCGCAAAAGACGTGGTGAGCTTGCGGTAGACCACGCGCAAAAGACGTGGTGAGCTTGCGGTAGAGCGTGCGGCGCTGCAAAGTCGCGCCATGTGCAATCTCTACCGCATGACGAAGAACGCTGACGAGGTCGCGCTCTGGTTCGACGCTGTCGAGGCAGCGCAGGGCGCGAATTTCGCTGGCGAGGTCTATCCCGGCTATCCCGGTGTCGTCATCGCCGAAGGGGCGGTGCGGCGCATGAATTGGGGCTTCCCCTTGCAGATGAAGGGCAAGGGCGGTCAGCCGCTGAAACCCCGCCCGGTCAACAACACGCGCACCGACAAACTCGACAGCTTCTTCTGGCGCTACAGCTTCGAAGAGCGCCGCTGCCTGATCCCGGTCACGGCTTGGGCGGAGGCCGAGGGCGCGAAAGGGCGCAAGACGCGGACCTGGCTGTCACGCCCGGATGCCGAGTTGATCGCCGTCGCGGGAATCTGGCGCTCCAGCGACGAGTGGGGCGACGTCTATTCCATGGTAATGACCGACAGCGCAGGCGTCGCGGCCGAATGCCACGACCGGATGCCGGTCCTGCTGGACAAGAACGATTGGGCAGGCTGGACCGACGGTTCGACCGAAGCGGCGCGCGCGCTTTGCGTGCCGTGGACCGGAGCGCTGGAAATCGAGCGGACCGAAGACCCGTGGGCAAAACGGGTTTAGCGCGAACTCACCCGTATTTGTCTCGATGCGCGTCGAGCACCGGCTTTACCCGGCCCAGCGCGGCACCGATCAGCTCGGGAAATTCGCCCTCGTCGAGTTCCAGCACCGCATTATGCGCGGCGGCGATGCGGCGCGTCTCGGCCCATTCGACGCCGAGAGCGATCGCCCAATCGCGGAATTGATCGGCCGCGCCCGCTTCGGGGTCGAGCGCTTTCTTCAGGGTCGGATGGAAGCTCAGGCGCCCGGTCATCGGCAGCAGCGACAGGGGCGGGCCCTTGGCGAGATAGACCAGCGTATCGTCGACATGCAGCGTTCCGCTCGCCCTGTGGAGCGCCAGAACGGACGAGAAATGGACGCTCTCGTCCGAACAGACCATCGGCACGCCCTCGGGCGTCGAGAAGGCGAAATCGGCGTCGTAACGTTCTGCCAGCGCCTCATCCTCGCAAAGGGTCTCTTGCCAGGGAAGCTGGGGCAAATGTTTGGAATGGCGCGCCGTGCCGTAGAGTTTCGCTGCCGGGAAGGCCGCGTGCATCCACTCGCAGTGAAGGGTGTGGAAGGGGTGAAGATTGAGGATCGCCTCGACACTCGCATCGCCGATGATCCGCATGACTTCGCGGTGTACGTCGGCTGGCAGCGTATAGCTGTCGAGAAAGACGAAATTGCCGTTCCCGAGCCGCACCAGCGACGCCTGCGTTCCCAGATCGACGAGCCCGCCCACCTTGAATTCGCCGGCGATGCGCCAGAACCCGTCCGCCAGTTGCTGGATCGCTTCGGCCATGATCGTCTATTCCTTTTCGAAGCCGACGAAGCGCGCCGCCTCGTCCACGGGTTTGCGCTCGCTGACGACGGCGTTGGCGGGGAAATCTTCGTCCGGCCAGCCCATGGCGACCGCCTTCATGATGACCTGATCGTCGGGAATGCCTGCGTGTTCGCGCACCACCGGGCTTTGCATGATGCCTTGCGAATTGATCACACAGCCGAGCCCGCGCGACCAGGCTGCGTTGACGAGCGCGGTGGTGACGGCGCCGCAATCGAAGGCGGTGTCGTCGCTGCTGCCGAGCTCGCGGTCGTAGGTCACGATCACGCAGACAGGCGCGTCGAACTGGCGGAATCCGCGCAACACCCAGTCCTGGCGCGCATCCTTGTCATCGCGCTCGATCCCCATCGCGCCGAACAATTGCTTGGCCACACCGATCTGGCGCTCGCGATGGATGCCTGCGAACGGCTCTCCGCGGCGGAATTCGCGGCTGTCGGGCTCGCCTGCCAGAATGCGCTCGGTGTTGCCCTTGCGGATCCGGTCGAGCGGTTCGCCCGTGATGACGTGGAAATGCCAGGGCTGCGTGTTCATCGAGGTGGGCGAGCGCATGGCCAGCGCCAGGATTTCCTCGATCAGAGCGCGCGGCACGGGCTTGTCGAGATAACCGCGGATTGATCGGCGCGAGGTGACGATATCGGCGTAGGTCTGGTTCGGGTTTCCGCTCATGCGACCGCTCTAGCCGCCGTGGGCCGCGCCGCCAAATCCCTTACGGCACCCGCGCGCCATTATGGCCTTGCACGCGGCATGCAACGACCCTGCGATGGGGTGGGGAAAAGCTGGCAATCGAAAAAGATCGCTTCGCCGCTGCCGGAGCGGGCGGGAAGGAAGCTGAAGCGCAGCGCCTGTCGCGCAGGTGTGGACAAGGGCAGGGCGGACGGAATCGCCGCGCTCTCGCTCCATCCATAGACCTGGCAGAAGCCTTCGCCCTGGCACAGGGTGCGGGCGCGCTCGACCAGCGCATCGGGGGCGTCCTCTCGCATGACGAGCACGAAATGGACGCGCGGGTCGCCGGAAGAAGGCGCAGTCGGAGCGTCCGCCCGCTCGACCACGCGAGGACGGTCTCCATCGCCCGCCGTGATCGTGCGCGTTGCTGTGCCGTCTTCGGTGAAGGAGGGCCGGGGCAGTTCGGGCCGCTCGATCGCTTCGGCCGTTCTTTCGAGGCCCAGCGGATCGGGTTCGCCGCCGCGATAGCGCGCGGCGAGCGCTCGGGCCGTGCCCCAGAAACCGCGCCAGCGATAGAAGATATGCGGGCCTTCGACTGCGACCTTGTCCAATTGCGGGCTCCACCACGGCCAGACGTAATCGGCGTGATAATGGGTGGCGTTGCCGACCGGCGCGTGGACGTAACCTCCCAGCGCCTCGGCAGCGCGGCGGCGGGCGGCGTCCATCGCGGCGGGAGCATAGGTGCGGGCGAGTGACCCGTCGCAAGTGAAGCTGAACTGGCACCCGGTCGCGCGCTGCGATCCTTCGAAGACGACGCCGCACACTGTTTTGGCGAAGGCAGGATGGCGGACGCGGTTAAGGACGACCTGCATGACCGCGCGCTGGTCCGCATCGCCCTGGCCCGCTTCGGCGAGCGCCGCCAGAGCGAGGCATGCGGTGGCGCGTTCGCGATCGACGCCATTGCCTGCGAACGCGAAAGGCGCGGCCTTTCCGACGCCGATGGCAGCCAGGGGCACGGCCGCGTTCCGTTCACGCGCGGCCTCGGGTCCGAGCCGCGACCAGACCACGCTCGTATCCTCGGCATTCGCTGGCAGGGCATCGAGCGGGGGCGGGGTGGTGGACCCGGCGGACACGGGCGCCAATTGCTTGCTTGCCACCCCGTACTGATCGACCCTCTGCGCGCCATTTCCACCGAAGAGCGCGAGCGCCGCGAAGGCAATAATCAGCATGCCTGCGATGGCGTAAAGCGGCGCATTCTCGCGCCAGCGGCCCTCGGAGGGCATATCGGGTGCGATCGGCCCGGTCATCACGTCCCGGCGCCCGAATTGCGCGAGCGGGCCGTCAGGCCGCCTGCCGCAGTTCCAGTTCCATCCGGTCCCAGATCTCGACCAGCGCATCGCCCAACTCGTGCATCATTTCGACCGAATGGGCGGGGCCGGGGGTGAAGCGCAGACGCTCGGTTCCGCGCGGCACGGTGGGGAAATTGATCGGCTGGACGTAGACGCCGTATTCGGCGAGCAGGATGTCGCTGATCTTCTTGGCGCGCACCGGGTCGCCGACCATCAGCGGGACGATATGGGTGGTCGAATCCATCACCGGCAGACCGCGTTCGCGCAGGATCGCCTTGAGCATGGCGGCATTGGCCTGCTGCGCCTCGCGCTCCTCGCTGGAATTCTTGAGATGCTTCACTGAAGCCAGCACGCCCGCGACCAGGACGGGCGAAAGCGAGGTCGTGAAGATGAAACCCGGCGCATAGCTCCGGATGCAGTCGATCACGCGGGTATCGGCGGCGATGTAGCCGCCCATCACGCCGAACGCCTTGCCCAACGTCCCTTCGATGATGTCGATCCGATGTGCCGCCTCGTCGCGTTCGGAAATGCCGCCGCCGCGCGCGCCGTACATCCCCACCGCATGGACCTCGTCGATATAGGTCAGCGCGTTGTATCTCTCGGCAAGGTCGCAGATCGCATGGATCGGCGCGACGTCGCCATCCATCGAATAGACGCTTTCGAACGCGATCAGCTTGGGCACGTCAGCATCTTCGGCGGCGAGCAATTGTTCGAGATGCTCGAGATCGTTGTGGCGGAAGACCCGCTTCTCGCAGCCCGAATTGCGGATGCCCGCAATCATGCTCGCATGGTTCAATTCGTCGGAAAAGATCACACAGCCCGGCAGCAGCTTGGCCAGCGTCGACAAGGTCGCATCGTTCGAGACGTAGCCGCTGGTGAACAGCAGCGCGCCTTCCTTGCCGTGGAGGTCGGCCAGTTCGCGCTCCAGCTCGACATGCAAATGGGTGTTGCCGCCGATATTGCGCGTGCCGCCGGAGCCAGCGCCGACATCGTGCAACGCGTCTTCCATCGCGGCGATGACCTTGGGATGCTGGCCCATGGCGAGGTAATCGTTGGAGCACCAGACGGTGATCGGCTTGGGCCCGTTATGGCCGTGGAAGCAGCGCGCATTGGGGAAGGCACCCTTGTTGCGCATGATGTCGATGAAGACGCGGTAGCGGCCCTCCGAATGGAGCCGGTCGATCGCCTGGTCGAATATGTGTCCGTAGTTCACGCGGATTTCGCTCGTCCACGCCGCACATGGGCGGCCGTCATGGAAACGCCATCTAGGCTTTTGCGGAGGGTTTCGCCACCGCGATCTTTGCGAACGATTCGCAGAAATCCGTGGGGTTCAGAACCGGACCAGCCTCTCGATTCCGTGCCGGGCGAAGGCGGGACCGAGCCGGTCGAAATCCTTCGCTGCGCCGGTGGTGACCGCGAAATCCGGAGCGGTTCGTGTGAAGTCCTGCCCGTCCAGAAGGCTGGCGATCCGGCGCGCGATACCCGCAGCGCCGTGCACGAAGCGCACCTTCGGTCCGAAGGCTTCGCGCAATTCGGGTTCGAGCAGTGGAAAATGAGTGCAGGCCAAGACAACCGTGTCGAGATTCTCGCCGCCGGGTTGCAGGACCAGCCCCTTGGCGGCGTTCGCCACCGCGTCCACGCTCACCGGATCGCCGCGCAGCTTCGCCTCGCCCAGCGCCACCAGATCGTTGGCACCGTAGCGCAGCAGCGTCTTGCCCTTCGCAAAGGCGTTCTCAAGATCGTCGACATAGCGCTGGCGCACCGTCGCTTCGGTGCCGAGCAGGCCGATCGTGCCAGTTTCGGTCATCGCGGCGGCGGGCTTGATCGCGGGCACGGTGCCGACGATCGGCGTCTCCAGCACCTCGCGCACCATGCCCAGAGCGATCGTGCTGGCGGTGTTGCAGGCGATGCAGATCAGGCGCGGTTGATAGCGTTCGGCCATGCGCCCCAAAAGGCCCGAGACGCGCGCGGCGACCTCCGCCTCGGTCTTCGAGCCGTAGGGCAGCCCGGCGATATCGGCGGCGTAAATCACCGGCGCTTGCGGCAAGAGCGCTCGCAGCTCGGCAAGCACGGTCAGCCCGCCCACGCCGGAATCGAACAGCACGATAGGAGCGGATGCCGATGAAGTGGATGCGGATCGGGCGGATATTGGGCTTTCTGACAAAACCGTTCGTCCTGAGCTTGTCGAAGGACCGTCCTTCACTTTACAGCCCTGCGCTAGAAGAAAGAACAGGGGTTCGACAAGCTCGGCCCGAATGGAGATCCCGGTGGACACCATCCTCGCCGCGCTGCTCGGCTATCTGATCGGTTCGATCCCCTTCGGCCTCCTGCTGACGAAGGCGGCGGGGCTGGGCGATGTGCGCAAGCAGGGCAGCGGCAATATCGGCGCCACCAACGTGCTGCGCACGGGGAACAAGAAGCTGGCGGCGGCGACTTTGCTGCTCGATCTCGTCAAGGGCTTGGTGCCGGTGCTGCTGGCGGGCGCGCTGTGGGGCGAAGTGGCGATGGCCTTCGCCGCCGGTGCCGCCGTGATCGGCCATTGCTACCCGGTCTGGCTCGGCTTCAAGGGGGGCAAGGGCGTGGCGACCAATGCGGGGGTCTGCTTCGGCCTCGCCTGGCCGATCGGGCTGGTTTACGCCGCGGTCTGGCTGGGCGTCCTTGCGGGTTTCCGCATCTCCTCGCTTGCCGGGATGTGCGCGGTCGTGGCCGCCGCTGCCGCCGCGCCCCTCTTCGGTTATCCGCAATTCTTCCCCGTCCTGGCCGCGATCGCGGTGCTGGTGATCTATCTCCACCGCGCCAATATCGCCCGGCTGATGAAGGGTCAGGAGCCGAAGGTGGGCGGCAGGAAGTGACGCTGACCCAGGCCGAGGCCTTCGCACGCATCCGGCTGCTGCGAAGCCCGCGCATCGGCCCGGTGAGCTATGCCCAGCTGCTGGCGCGCTATGGCGATGCGGCGGCGGCGCTGGAGGCACTGCCCGACATCGGCAAACGTGGCGGACAGAGCTATCAGGCGGCGCCGCGCGAACGTGTTGAGCGCGAAGTCGAAGCGGTGCGACGGGCAGGGGCGAAATACCTCTTTCACGATCAGCCGGACTATCCGGCCCTGTTGCGGGAGATCGACGGGGCGCCGCCGATCCTGACCTTTCGCGGCGATCTCACTCTGGCATCGGCTCCGTGCGTGGCCGTGGTCGGCGCGCGCAATGCCAGCGCGGCGGCGGTCAAGCTGGCGCGCGATTTCTCAGGCGCGCTGGGCGAGGCAGGCTTCACCGTCGTCTCGGGCCTCGCGCGCGGGATCGACGGTGCAGCGCATGAGGGCGCCTTTCCGAAGACCATCGGCGTGATCGCGAGCGGGATCGACATCGCCTATCCGCCGCAGCACCGCGACTTGCAGGACCGCATCGCGAGCGAAGGCCTGCTGATCGCCGAACAGCCCCCCGGCACCGAGCCGCGCGGCAGCCATTTTCCCAGCCGCAACCGCATTATCGCCGGATTGACCTCGGGTACCCTCGTCGTCGAAGCGGCGGTCAAATCCGGCAGCCTCATCACCGCCAGGCTGGCGGGCGAAGCGGGGCGCGAGGTCATGGCGATCCCCGGTTCGCCGCTCGAACCGCGCAGCCACGGCTGCAACCACCTGATCCGCGAAGGCGCCGTCCTGGTCAATTCGGCCGAGGATGTGGTGGAATTGCTGACCGGTTTCGACGGCAGCCCGCGCTCGACCTTCCGCGAGCCGGTCGGCACGTTCGACCATGCGCCCGAAGAGCTGGCGCAAGCGGAACCGGCGGACATCGCCGCCCTGCTGACCACCGCGCCGGTCTCGGTGGACGAGCTGATCCGCCAATCGGGCGCAGGCGCGGCGGCGGTGCAACTGGCGCTGCTGGAGCTGGAAATAGCCGGACGGCTGGAGCGGCACGCCGCGGGGCGGGTGTCGCTCAGGTGAGCGGGGCGCCGGCATTCATCGCTCGATGACGATCCCGCTTGACGCCGCTCTCACCCGATCCCCATTTTCGCGCGTATACGCACATACGCACGTAAGGGACGGCTCTTTCATCCATGCAACTCGTCATCGTTGAATCACCGGCGAAAGCCAAAACCATCGAGAAATATCTCGGTAAGGACTTCAAGGTCCTCGCCAGTTACGGCCATGTCCGCGATCTGCCGCCCAAAGATGGCAGCGTGCGGCCGGACGAGGATTTCGCGATGGACTGGGAGCTCTATCGCGACAAGCAGAGCCGCTTCAAGGAGATCGCGGACGCCGCCAAGAAGGCGGATCGCCTGGTCCTCGCCACCGACCCCGATCGCGAGGGGGAGGCGATCAGCTGGCATGTCCGCGAGCTGCTCAAAAACCGCAAGGCGCTGCCCGCCAAGGTCGATCGGGTGACTTTCAACGCGATCACCAAGCCTGCCGTGACCGAGGCGATGAAATCCCCGCGCGAGCTCGACCAGCCCTTGATCGACGCTTATCTGGCGCGCCGGGCGCTTGATTATCTCTATGGCTTCACGCTCTCGCCCGTCCTGTGGCGGCGGCTGCCGGGCGCGAAAAGCGCGGGCCGCGTCCAGTCGGTCGCCTTGCGCCTGGTGTGCGAGCGCGAGCGCGAGATCGAGGCCTTTCGGCCCGACGAATATTGGAGCGTGCTTGCCAAATTGCAGCATGACGGCACCGCCTTCGATGCGCGGCTGGTCAAATTCGACGGTAAGAAACTCGAAAAGCTGACGCTCGGCGACGAGGGCAGCGCCATGGCGGCGAAGAAGGCGGTCGAGGACGGACGCTTCACGGTCGAGGAGGTCGAGACCAAACCGCTGAAGCGCAACCCCGCGCCGCCCTTCACCACCTCCACCCTGCAGCAGGAAGCGGCGCGCAAGCTCGGCTTCTCGGCCAGCCACACGATGCGGCTGGCGCAGTCGCTCTACGAGGCGGGCGCGATCACCTATATGCGGACCGACGGCGTGCAGATGGACATGAGTGCCATCATGGCTGCGCGCGATGCCATCGTGGAGCGCTTCAGCGACGATTACCGCCCGGAAAAACCGCGATTTTACAGCACCAAGGCGAAGAATGCTCAGGAAGCGCACGAAGCGATCCGACCGACCGATTTCCGCAAGGATCGCGCCGGATCGGGCGACGAGACCAAGCTCTACGACCTGATCTTCAAGCGCGCCATGGCGAGCCAGATGGCGACCGCCCAGCTCGAACGCACGACCGTCACCCTGCGCGATGCGACCGGCCAGCACGAGCTTCGCGCCACCGGCCAGGTGGTGAAGTTCCCCGGTTATTTCGCGGTTTATCAAGAAGGTAGGGACGATAGCGAAGACGAGGATGAAGGTTTGCTCCCGATCCTTCGTAAAGGCGACGCGCCGAGCAAGACCGCGGTCGAAGCCAACCAGCACTTCACCCAGCCGCCCCCGCGCTTTTCCGAAGCCTCGCTGGTCAAGCGGCTGGAGGAACTCGGTATCGGACGCCCTTCGACTTATGCCAGCACCATCCAGACGCTGCGCGATCGCGCCTATGTCAGAATGGAGAAAAACCGTTTCTTCGCAGAGGAATCCGGGCGATTGCTGACGGCATTTCTCGAACGCTTTTTTCCGACTTATGTCGCTTACGACTTCACCGCCGGGATGGAGGACGAGCTCGACGAGGTGAGCGCCGGGAACGAGGCGTGGAAGAAATTGCTCGAAGCGTTCTGGAAGGATTTCAAGCCCAAGACCGAAGAGGTGATGGAGAAGAAGCCGTCCGAGGTCACCGAGGTGCTGGACGAGTATCTCTCCGATTTCCTCTTCCCCGAACGCGCCGATGGCAAGGACCCGCGCTTTTGCCCGCTATGTGAGCAGGAGGGCCGCGATGGCGGACGGCTGGCGTTGCGTGGCGGTCGCTATGGCGCGTTCGTGGCCTGTGCGAATTACCCCGAATGCAAATACACGCGCCGCTTCGCCCAGCCGGGCGCGGATGGCGAGGATCCTGCCGATGACGGCGTGATGGGCGAGGACCCGGACACCGGCCTGCCGATCGAGCGCAAGAGCGGCCGGTTCGGCCCCTACGTCCAGCTCGGCGAGGGCAAGGAGGCCAAGCGCGCGAGCATTCCCAAGGACCTCGACGATTTCGACCTGGAATGGGCGATCAAGCTGCTCGGCCTGCCGCGCATCGTCGGCGCGCATCCCGAAACCGGCAAGCAAATCGAAGCCGCCATAGGGCGTTACGGGCCGTATCTGCGGCATGATGGCAAATACGGAAAGCTGTCGAACACACGCGAGGTGTTCGAGGTCGGCATGAACCGCGCGGTCGATATCCTCGCCCAGGCCGCCAATCGCGGTGGCGGCGGGCGCGGCAAGGCGGAACCGATCAAGTCGCTCGGCGAACACCCCACCAGCGGCGGCGAGATGAAGGTCATGCCGGGCCGCTACGGCCCCTACGTGACCGACGGCACCACCAATGCGACGATCCCGAAGGACATGAAGCCGGAGGATCTGACCGAAGCGCAGGCCATCGAACTGATCGATGCGCGCGCGGCCAAGGGACCGGCCAAGAAGAAGCGCAAGGCGCCCGCCAAGAAGAAGGCGGCACCGAAGAAAGCCGCGGCCAAGAAGGCTCCGGCCAAGAAACCCGCCGCAAAGAAGAAAGCCGCGCCGAAGAAAACGGAGACCGAGTGATGGCGAAGGAGTTTTTCGAACGCCACAAACAACCCTGGAAAGCCGAGGAGGCAGGTCAGCTGCGCATGCTGGCCGGCAAGGGCAAGGGCCTGAAGGAAATCGCCAAGGCGATCGGCCGAAGCGAGGAATCGACCAAGGACTTCGCGAAGAAGAACAAGATCGAGATCTTGAAGAAGCGGTAGCAGCGAAGATGCAAGGCGCTTTCCAAGGGAGGAAACACGCGGTCGCTGGACGGTCTCGGTCGTATTTGCCAATCCTGGAGGCATAAACCCACGCGCCCGACGGTTTGCGCGCTCCCGATTGTGTTTTTCTACGGTCGGAGGCAGGATATCGCTCTATTCATCGGTCGAGGGGCGAAGCTTATGAGGTCGAAAGGCGTTCGGAAGGGATATTTAGTGGCAGCTTTCGGTCTCGTCGGACTGGCCAGCACGCCATCCCTAGCAGAACAGAAACCTCCTTCACCCAGACAGGATTTTTACACGAAGCTGATGGAGCAAGCGGTCGATAGCTTGACAGGGCGAGCAAAGGCCGCCGCCATCGTCTTGGATCTATGGGTTGATCCGAAGGGAAGGGTTTTCAATTGCTCCGCGAAGTCGGTCGCCGGTAGTGAGAAGCCTTCCGAGAATTTCTGCCGAAACAGTGCACGCCTGCGAATGACAGCCGCGAAAGACGCGCAGGGACAGGCGGCTTTCGGTCGCTTCACCACGATGACGAAGGTCTTTGACGAAGGCGCAAACGACACAAAGGAAGTCCAGGACGCAACGTGGCCCCCGGACGTCGAGATCATTCTGAACAGGCTGCCTGACGGCGCTGACCGATCCTACGATCTTTCCGTAGCCGTGGCAGTCGATGACGAAGGCCGGGTTTCCGAATGCGACGGGTCGCCCTCGATCCACGAAACACTCAAGACTATCGTCTGCTCACAGGTTCAGAACGTCAATTATGGCGTGATGAGGTCCGCGGACGGAAAGCCGGTGCCCTATATAAGAGCTATCAGAGCGACCTTCACTGCGGACAACGAGTCTTAGTCTCTGGCTCTTCGGGCTCTCTCTCACCGCACCCAGTCCAGCCCCATCTCCTCGAACATTTCCTTGTCCTCGCTCCAGCGCTCGTCGGTCTTTACGTGCAGGAAGAGGTGGACCTTGCGGCCCAGAAGCTCGGTCAGTTCCTCGCGCGCGGCCTGGCCGATTTCCTTGATGCGGCTGCCGCCCTTGCCGAGGACGATCGCGCGCTGGTTGTCGCGCATGACGACGATCTGCTGGTGGATCTCGACGCTGCCGTCCTTGCGCTCGACATATTTCTCGGGCCGCACCGCGCTGTCATAGGGCAGTTCCTCGTGCAGCTGGCGATAGAGCTGCTCGCGGGTAATCTCGCAGGCGAGCAGGCGCTCGCTCGCATCGCTCACCTGGTCTTCGGGATACATCCATGGCGCATCGGGCATCATGGCGGCGAGCGCGTCCTTCATTTCCGGCACGCCATCCCCCGTCAGGGCGGAGACGAAGTAGACATCGGCGAATTCTACCTTTTCCCCCAACTCCTGCGCCAGGGCGAGCAGGGGTTCCTTCTTGGCTCGATCCACCTTGTTCAGCACCAGGATCTTGCGCTCCGGGCGGCTCGCGATCTGTTCGATCAGCGGTTCCAGTTCGTGGCGGCGCTGCTTGATCGGATCGACCAGCAGCAGCACCGCATCCGCCGCTTCCGCGCCTTCCCACGCCGCGCTCACCATCGCGCGGTCCAATCGCCGCTTGGGCGCGAAGATGCCCGGCGTGTCGACCAGGATCATCTGCGTGTCGGGATCGGTATCGGGGTGGAGCGCGATGCCCATCATGCGCGCGCGCGTGGTCTGCGCCTTGGCCGATGTGATCGCGACCTTCTGGCCGACCAGCTGGTTCACCAGCGTGGACTTGCCTGCATTGGGCGCGCCGATCACAGCAACGACGCCGCATCTGGTCTGGTTCTCGCTCACCCGTATATCTCCATGAATGTCTTGGCCGCAGCCTTTTCCGCTTCGCCCTTGCTGCCGGCGGTTCCCTGCGCCTCGCCGACCTTGTGGACCTTGACCCGGACCGTGAATTTCGCCGCGTGATCGGGGCCGGACCGGTCTACGACCTCGTATTCGGGCGGCTTCCTCTGATTGCCCGCCGCCCATTCCTGCAGCGCGCTCTTGGGATGCTTGGCCTTGCCCGCCCCGCTTTCGAGCGCCGGGCGCCACAATTGGTGCACGAGATCGCGCGTGGCGGCAAAGCCGTGTTCGACGAAATGCGCGCCCAGCAGCGATTCCATAACATCGCCAAGGATATTGTCGCTGTCGCGCCCGCCATCCGAACTCGCCTGTTTCGAGATGCGGATATGCGGGGCGAGGCCGATCCCGCGCGCAATTTCGGCGCACATGGCGCGGCTGACGAGCGCGTTGAGGCGCTGCGACAATTTGCCCTCCGGCGCCGCGCTGCGTTCGAACAGCCAGTCCGCTATGGCGAGGCCGAGCACGCGGTCGCCGAGAAATTCGAGCCGCTCGTAATCGCGCTTCTCCCCCATGCTGCCATGGGTGAGCGCGGCCTGCCACAGGGCCGGATCGCCGACCGTGTAGCCGGTCTGCTCCAGCCATTGGCGCGCTTCGGATGTCAGTTCGCTCACAATCTGTCTCCGATCCGGTCCCAGCGCGCGGCGGTGAACCATGTCCAGGGTTTCGCCCATTCGGCGCTTCCGTCGGTTGAGAACAATATCATGCTTGCGCGCCCGACCAGAAGATCGCTCGGTACCAAGCCGACGCCGCCATGGGACGTGGCAGGATAGCGGCTGTCCTGCGAATTGTCGCGGTTGTCGCCTATTACGAACAGGCGCCCATCGGGGACGGTAACGGGGCCGAAATCGTCCGCCGGACCGCTGCCGAGATCGATCACGCGGTAGCTGCGCCCGTTCGGCAGGGTTTCGAGCGCGCTGGCATAGTCGCACACGCTCCCTTCCGGCGTCGCCCGCTGGCGGGCGGCGGGATGGCAGCTCGTGTTGGCTGATAGCGGAATGGGAAGGAACGCTGCGTCGGCCTGAGGCACGATGTGTCCGTTCAGAACCAAACGCCCCCCACGCAATTCCACCGTATCGCCCGGCAGGCCGATCACGCGCTTGATATAGTCGACATTGTCGACCGGATGCCGGAAGATCGCGACATCGCCGCGTTCGGGCAGATTGGCGAGGATGCGTTCGGAAGGCAGAGGCGCCGCGAAGGGCAGCGACAGGCGCGAATAGCCGTAGGGCCATTTCGCCGCGATCAGGAAATCGCCGTTTTTGAGCAGCGGCATCATGCTTTCGCTCGGGATCGTGAAGGGCGCAAACAGCAACGTTCGAAACAGGACCACCGCCAGCACCAGCTTCGCCACGAAAGCCAGGAAGCTTCCCCAGCTTTCGCCCCGTTTCGGCTCGCTTTGCGGTTCGCTTTGCGGATCGGTGGGTATGGGCCGGGTTTCGCCCGGTGCAAGCGTGGCGCTCATGCTCGTTCGGGCCAGGCTTCGGGCTTGTCCATCATCGCAGCGACCCCTAGTCGCAGGGGGAACACCACGAAAGGGTTTTTGCATATGTCCGCTTCCTCCCGCCACGCCGCTGCATCCGATGTCTGGGCGCGGATCGAGGCGTTGCCGCGCCCGACCTTGGGCGAGCTCTTCAGCAAGGAGCGCGACGGGGGCGAGGGGGCCGACGAACCGGCCGGGGAGGACCGGGTCGCCATGTTGTCGGGCCGGATCGAATGGGGGGCGGACGAGACGGCGGGTGGCGTGCTGTTCGACTGGTCGAAGACCCATCTCGACAGCGCGCTTCTGGAAAGCTTCGAAGCTCTCGCCGAAGCGCAGGATTTCGCCGGACGGCGCGACGCCTTGCTCGGGGGCGAGCGAGTCAACGTCACCGAGAACCGCGCCGCCACCCACACGGCGGAACGCGGCACCGGCAAGGACGCGCATGTCGAGGAAGCCGCCGCGCTTCGCGACCGGATGCGCCTGCTGGTGCAGGCCGTCCATCAGGGCGCGCTGGGCGAGGTCAGGCATCTGATCCATATCGGCATCGGCGGCAGCGCGCTGGGGCCGGCGCTGGCGGTGGACGCGCTGGCGCGCGATTTCCCGCTGGTGGACGTGCATGTCGTCTCGAACATCGACGGCGTCGCGCTCGAGGCGGCCTTTGCGGCCTGCGATCCCGCGACGACCATGATCGCGGTGGCGAGCAAGACTTTCACCACGATCGAGACGATGACCAACGCGAACAGCGCGCTGACCTGGCTGAAGGATAACGGAGTCGCCGATCCGTCCGGCCGGGTCGTCGCGCTGACGGCGAGCCCGGAAAAGGCGGTCGAATGGGGGGTCGATGAAACCCGCGTCCTCCCCTTCATGGAAAGCGTCGGTGGGCGGTATTCGCTGTGGTCCTCGATCGGTTTTCCCGTCGCCATCGCGGTCGGATGGGACGATTTCGAAGCGATGCTGGCGGGCGCGCAGGCGGTCGACCGGCATTTCGCGGAAGCGCAGGGCCGCGCCAACCTGCCGTTGCGCGCCGCTTTCGCGGATCGCTATTATGCGCGCATCCGCGGCTGCCAGACCCGCGCGGTCTTCGCCTATGACGAACGCCTCGGCCTGTTTCCCGACTATCTCCAGCAGCTCGAAATGGAATCGAACGGGAAGCGGGTTACAAGCGCCATGCAACCGGTCGACGAACCCACTGCGCCGATCACCTGGGGCGGCGTGGGCACCGATGCGCAGCACGCGGTGTTCCAATTGCTGCATCAGGGCACACATCTGATCCCGGTCGACTTCATCGCCAGCGTGGCGCCTGGCGACGCGCTCGACCCGGCGCATCATCGCATCCTCTTGATGAACTGTTTCGCGCAAGGGGCGGCTCTGATGAAGGGCGATCCGGGCGACGATCCGGCGCGCCATTTCCCCGGCGACCGGCCGAGCGCTACCATGCTGGCCGACGATCTCGACGCGGCGGCTCTCGGCGCGCTGATCGCGTTTCACGAACACCGCACCTTCGCCAACGCCGTCCTGATGGGGATCAACCCGTTCGACCAGTTCGGGGTCGAGCTGGGCAAGAGCATGGCCAAGGCCATCGAGCAAGGCGGCGAGCGGTTCGATGCGAGCACTGAGGCGCTGCTGGATGCGGCGGGGATGAAGGCATGAGAGCGCTCTCCCGCCTCGCGCTGCTGTTCGGTGCGCTGGTTGCGACCCCGGCTCTCGCGCACGGGCCCGAGCGTATCCTGTTCATCGGCAACAGCTTCACTCAGGGGGCGAACAGCGCTGTGCTGCGCTATCGCCCCGACAGCGTCGAGGATCTGAACGCCGAAAAGCCGGACGACCGCGTCGGCGGGATCCCCGCTCTGTTCGCCAAATTCGCCGAACAGGCGGGCATGGAATGGTCGGTCGCTCACGAATTGCGCGGCGGGACCACGCTCGACTTCCATCTCAACGAGAAGCGCGAGGCGATCGATCAGGGCTGGGACGTGGTCGTGATGCAGCAATATTCGACGCTGAACCCCGAACGCCCGCTCGATTCCGCGGATACGCGACGCGATGCGCCGTTGCTGGCGCAGATGTTCACTGCGGCAAAGCCCGACGTGCGCGTCTATCTGATGTCCACCTGGAGCCGCGCGGACCAGGCCTACATGCCGAAGGGCCACTGGTACGGCCAGCCGATCGAGACCATGGCTCTCGATCTGCGCAGCGAGTTGGACGCGGTGGATGCGGCAAGCGACGATATCGACGCCGTCATCCCGGTGGGCGAAGCGTGGAACGCAGCCATCGCAGCCGGGATCGCCGATCCCAACCCCTATGACGGGCGCGATTACGGCACGATCGATTTGTGGAGTTACGACCATTATCACGCCAGCGCGGAAGGGTCCTATCTCGAAGCGCTGACGGTGTTCGCGCAGATAACCGGTTACGACGTCCGCAAGTTCGGCGGGACGGAGCGCGCGGCGCACGAATTGGGCATCGAAGGCAAGGTTGCCGAACAATTGCAGGCCATCGCCGCGCGCCAGGTCGGGATCGCGGGCCTCTGATATAACATAGGCAAGGTTCGGACCCGTTCGTCGTTTCGCACCGTTGTGCGGGAATGACACTGACACTGGACCGTGCGGCGAGTGATACGATCGGCGAACCCGATCCTATCGAAGCCGAGTTCAAAGCTTTCATCGAGGCGGCCGAATTTCCCTGCGTCGGCGCCAAATCGGCCTCCGCGCGCGGTAATCTGACCATGGTGCACGCGCGGGACCTGCGCAGCGGATGGAACGATCTCGCAATCCACGAGCAATTGATGGACTGGGCCGCCGCGCATGGCGAAGACGATGGCGCGCTCCACAGTTTCGCGGTCCTGTTCCAAGGTCCGGACGACCTCGACGAAGATGCCTTCGAGCGCCTGATGTGGGAACGCATCCAGTCCTTTGCCGACAAGGATGCCTGGCTCGGCCAACGTTACGCAAGTGCGGTCAGCCGCGACCCGCAGGACCCGCATTTCGCGCTCAGCTTCGGCGGAAAGGCTTTCTTTGCAGTGGGCCTTCACCCCCACGCCTCGCGCCCGGCACGCCGCTTCGCCCATCCGGTCATCGTCTTCAATCCGCACGACCAGTTCGAACGGCTGCGCGAACAGAACCGTTACGGACGAATGCGCGAGGCGATCATGGCGCGCGACGCGAAACTGGCAGGGTCCACCAACCCGATGCTGGCCAATCACGGCGAAGCGAGCGCGGCGCCGCAATATAGCGGCCGTCTGGTAGGTGGGGACTGGAAATGCCCATTCAGGGACAAGCGCTCGTGAGCGAAGCGGTGGAAATTCCGCCGCGTTCGGGTGCAGCCTTCATGCTCGAAAAAGGCCAGATCCTCATCGTGACCGATCCCGGCGGCCAGCAGGTCGCCGATCTCCTCGCTTATTCCAAGGACGACGTACGCGAGGTCGTCAGCAATGGGCGCACTTTCGATTACGAAGAGACGATCGCGCTGACCTCGGGAAACACTTTATGGTCGAACCGTTCGAACCGGATGTTGACCATCGTGGAAGACAGCGTGGGCCGCCATGATTTTCTGCTGACCCCGTGTAGCGAGGCGACTTTCCGCCATTTCTACCCAACCAAACCGGTCCATCGCGGATGCTTCGGCAATCTGGCCGCAGCACTCGATCCGTTCGGGGTGGAGCCGGATACCATCCCAGTGGCCTTCAACGTGTTCATGAACGTGCCCGTGGATGGCGCCAGCGGGCGGCTGCGCGTCGATCCTCCGACCAGCAGGCCGGGCGATTATATCGCGCTGCGCGCCGAAATGGACCTCGTGATCGGCCTCACCGCCTGCAGCGCCTATGATTCCAACGGCGGCAGCTTCGGCCCGATCCAGTATCGGATCGCTCGATAATCGATCTTCTGCCCCTGGCTATCGACGCGCTGCCGCTGGGAGAGGCAGAGCTTGTCACAGGTGCAGCGCTCGCACGGATGCGGATCAATCTTTGCTATCTGTTCAAACAGCACCGCATCCCCGATCTCGAAAACGCCGAGCGATTCACCGAGATGGTGCAATTGCGCAAACTGCACGATCGCGATCCGCGCCATCCGGTCCTCATGGACAAGATCGCGGCGAAGCGGCTCGTGGCGGACGCTTTGGGCGAGGATTGGGTCGTTCCGATCCGATGGCAGGGTGCGGACCTGCCGGAGACCATCCCCTTCGCCTGTCCCGCGATCCTGAAGGCGCGCCATGGCTGCAACCAGTATCGGGTCCTGCGCACGGCCCCCACCTACCGCGAATGGGAGCAGATACGCCGCACCGCGTCACGCTGGATGCGCAGGGAGTATGGCGGCTGGCTGGACGAGTGGGGGTATCGCGACACGCCGCGCGGCCTGCTGGCCGAACCGCTGCTCAATCCCGACGGCGCCCTGCCGGTCGATTACAAGATTTATGTCTTCGGTGGGCAGGCGACGCATGTGCAGGTCCATCTCGACCGGGCGGGCAGGCATCGCT
Source organism: Erythrobacter sp. (assembly GCA_009993605.1). GTDB lineage: Bacteria > Pseudomonadota > Alphaproteobacteria > Sphingomonadales > Sphingomonadaceae > Qipengyuania. Next base: position 673,421 of record JAACTB010000007.1, on the reverse strand, counting down.
GGGTGCTCCACGATCGCGACTGGCGGCAATTGGTGCCCGGCGCGGATGCGCCGTTGCCGCCTGTGAGCCTCAGTTCCATGCTCGCGGCTGCGGAGCAATTGGCGAGCGGATACGACTTCCTCCGGGTCGATTTCTACGAGGTTGAAGGACGCCCGCTGTTCGGGGAATTCTGTCTTTATCCGGGTTCGGGTCTCGACCCGTTCGCCGCCGATTGGGTCGATTTCGAACTCGGCGCCTTATGGCGTGCGGCACGTGCCAGCACCGATATCCTTTGACAATCGCGCTGCATTGCACCATATGGCCGGGATCGAGACGCGCGCCAGCGTGAAGCGGCCCGGGCGAGACAGCCTGGTGCCCCGGCAGCCTCTCGGTTCCTTTTTCCAGACTTCCCTTTTCACGCGGGCGGTTTCAAACCCCGCGACCGCGCGCCCATTGTGCGCGCGCCGCATTTCATGCGAGTTTTCATGACACAGTTTTCTGATCTCGGGCTGTCCCAGCCCGTCCTCCAGGCCCTCGACCTCAAGGGCTATACGACGCCGACCCCGATCCAGGCGCAGGCGATCCCGCCCGTCCTTTCGGGCCGCGACCTGCTCGGCATCGCGCAGACCGGCACGGGCAAGACCGCTGCCTTCATGCTGCCCAGCATCGATCGCCTGCGTGAAGCCGACAAGCAGACCCCGTTCAAATCCTGCCGTATGCTGGTACTTGCGCCAACACGCGAACTGGCCGGGCAGATCGCCCAGAGCGCCAAGGATTACGGCGCGCTTGCGGGCCTCAAGGTCCATTCGATCGTCGGCGGCACTTCGGTCAATAAGGACCGCAACAAGCTGCATCGCGGCACCGACATTCTCGTCGCGACGCCGGGCCGCCTGCTCGACCTGATTGATCAGAAGGCGTTCATTCTGAACGGCGTCGAAGTGCTGGTGCTGGACGAAGCGGACCAGATGCTGGACCTCGGCTTCATTCACGCCCTGCGCAAGATCCACCAGCTCGCGCCGAAGGAGCGCCAGACGCTGTTCTTCAGCGCCACCATGCCGAAACAGATCAAGGAACTGGTCGGCGCCTATTGCAAGGATCCGGTCCAGGTCAGCGTGACGCCCGAAAGCACCACGGCCGAACGGATCGAGCAATACCTCTTCATGGTCCAGCAGGACGAGAAGCAGAGCCTGCTCGAACTGATCCTGTCGGGCCGCCATCAGGTTCCCGGAAAGATCGAGCGCGTGCTGATCTTCGCGCGCACCAAGCATGGCTGCGATCGTGTGGTGAAGAAGCTGGCGCAGACCGGCATCCAGGCCAATGCGATCCACGGCAACAAGAGCCAGCCCCAACGCGAACGCGCGCTCGACGAGTTCAAGCGCGCCAAGACGCCGGTGCTGATCGCGACCGACGTGGCCGCGCGCGGGATCGACATTCCCGGCGTCAGCCACGTGATCAATTACGAACTGCCGAACGTGCCCGAACAATATGTCCACCGCATCGGCCGGACCGCGCGCGCCGGGGCAGACGGCATCGCGATCGCCTTCTGCGCCGAGGACGAGCGGAGTTATCTAAAGGATATCCGCAAGACGACCGACGCCGAATTCGAGCGCCTGCCGCTGCCGGACAATTTCCGCGCCGTGGTCGAAGGCGTCGGCCCGACCAAGCCGCCGCCCAAGCAGCAGCGCATGGCGCGCCCCAAGGTTACGCCTCGTGGGGATTCGGCTGGTGACGCGGCCAAGCGCAAGCCGAACCCCAAGCATGGGGCCCGCAAGGGTCGCCCGCAGGGGGCTGGCCAGGGTTCTGGCGGTCAGGGTTCGGGCCAGGGCTCCGGCGGCCAGGGTGGCGCCAACCGCAATCGCAATCGGCGTCGCCGCAGTGGCGGCGGCGGCGGCGGTCGGCCCCAAGGTTAAGCTTCTGGCTGATCCCCGACCTGATCGGGGGGATGCTGGACAGCGCCCCCCTGTCGGACCATGAGGCTGTGATGGATCCCGCCTTCAAGCCGAAGATCACGCCGATCGAGCGCATTCAGGAAAACCTCGTCGCGAGGGTCGAACGGCGCGCGCTGGACTGGCTATGCGCGCATATGCCGCGCGCGATGACGCCGGATTACCTGACCGCAATCGGCCTCGTCGGGGCGGTGATGGTGTTCGTCGGCTATATCGGCAGCAATGCCGATCTTGCGTGGCTGTGGCTCGCCGTGGCGGGCTATGTCGTCCACTGGTTCGGCGATTCGCTCGATGGCAGCCTGGCGCGGTATCGCAAGATCGAACGGCCCCGTTACGGCTATTTCCTCGATCACAGCTGCGACGGGGTGGCAACCACTCTGTTGGTCGTCGGGATCGGTCTTACGCCGTTCGTCGAGCTTGAAGCGGCGCTGATCGCGCTGGCGGGTTATCTCCTGATGTCGATCCACGCGTTTCTGTCGGTGCGCGTGCTGGGCGAATTGCGCCTGTCCTACCTCAATGCCGGGCCGACCGAATTGCGGCTGGTCCTTATCGCGCTGACCATCACGATGTATGTCTTCGGACGCGAACCCGCGCTGGTCGGAGGGCTGAACGCTTTCGATCTGTTCGTCGGCGGCGTGGGCATCCTGATGATCGCCCTGTTCCTCGTCCAGACCACCCGCATCGCCCGCCGGCTGGCGCTCGAGGAACCGCGCCGAAGCTGATTTCGCGACGTGAGCGGTTGTCTGACGGGCCCAAGCTCCTCATATCCCGCGCCTACTCGAATGCGGGAGCGCGGCGACAATGGCAGATAGCGAATACGATTACGATCTCTTCACCATCGGCGGGGGATCGGGGGGCGTGCGCGCCAGCCGCGTGTCCGCCGCTCACGGTGCCAAGGTGGCGCTGGCGGAAGAGCATCGGGTCGGCGGCACCTGCGTGATCCGCGGCTGCGTGCCGAAGAAGATGCTCGTTTACGGCGCGCACTTCGCCGAGGACCTTGAGGACTGCCAGAAATTCGGCTGGGAAATCGGCGAGCGCAAGTTCGACTGGAAGGTCCTGCGCGACAATGTCCTTGCCGATGTCGATCGGCTAGAGGGCGCCTACACCGAAACGCTCGAAAATCACGACGTCACGATCTTCAAGGAGCGGGCCGAGATCACCGGACCGCACGAGATCACGCTGGCGAGCGGCAGGACCGTGACGGCCAAGCACATCCTGATCGCCACCGGCGCGCATCCGCGCATGCCCGAATGCCAGGGGGCGGAACACGCCATCAGTTCGAACGAGGCGTTCCACCTTGACGAGCTGCCGACGAAGATCATCATCGCGGGCGGGGGCTATATCGCCAACGAATTCGCAGGCATTTTCAACGAGTTCGGCTGCGACGTTCACATCGTCAATCGCGGCGAGGTGCTGCTGCGCCAATATGACGAGGCGGTGCGCGATCGCCTGTTGCAGATCAGCACGATGAAGGGGATCAAGTTCCGCTTCAACACCACGTTCGAGTATATCAAGCCGTGCGACGAGGGTGGCTATTTCGTCAAATTGTCGGATTGCGACGAGGAGAAGGCCGATCTCGTGATGTTCGCGGTCGGCCGCGTGCCGAACACCAAGGGGCTCGGCCTGGAAAATGCAGGCGTCGAGCTTGGCGAGGCGGGCGAAATCAAGGTCGATCGCTTCAGCAAGACCAATGTCGATCACATCTATGCCGTGGGCGACGTGACCGATCGCGTCCAGCTGACGCCTGTCGCCATCCGCGAAGGGCAGGCCTTTGCCGAGACCGTGTTCGGCAAGGGCGATCCGGTGGCCGTGGACCATGGCTGCATTCCCAGCGCCGTCTTCAGCCACCCGCCGATCGCGGCGGTCGGCATGACCGAGGGAGAGGCGAAGAACAAGCTCGGCAGCGTGAAGGTCTACCTCAGCGATTTCCGCCCGATGAAGAACGTGTTGGCGGGCCGAAACGAGCGCAGCCTGATCAAGATGATCTGCGATGGAGAGAACGGCAAGATCGTGGGCATCCACATGATCGCGCCCGAAGCCCCAGAAATGATGCAGGCGGCGGCCATCGCGGTGAAGGCCGGGCTAACCAAGGCCGATTTCGACGCCACCGTGGCCATCCACCCGACCATGGCGGAAGAACTGGTGCTGATGCGCTGATCCGCGCTCTGTGATTGGCAAGCGGTTCGCGACCCGCCACAAGCGGGCGGTGTCGCGAATCGGTATCGGGGGACGAGAACCGTAATGACCATGCTTGCCTCGCGCGGCCAGTTGCGCGCCAGTTTCATCCGCTGGGTGCTGTTCACCGTGCCGCTGATCGTGTTGCTGGGATTTCTCGCCGGGCAGGCGGGCGGGCCGGATACGCCGTGGTTCCAGGCGCTCGACAAGCCCGGCATCTATCCGCCGCCGGCCACGTTCGGGATCGTGTGGACCATCCTTTACGTGATGGTCGGTTTCGCGCTCGCACTGATCTGCGCTGCCTGGGGCGCGCGCGGGCGGACGCTGGCGCTGATCGTCTTCGCGGTCCATTTCGCCTTCAATCTTGCCTGGACGCCGGTCTTTTTCGGGATGCAGGAGATCACGGGCGCGCTGATCGTGCTTGGCCTCGTCATCGTGACGCTTATCGCCACCATCGTCCTGTTCTGGAAAATTAGGACTCTGGCAGGCGTCTTGCTGCTGCCGTATCTCGCCTGGGTGCTGTTCGCCTTCGTGCTGAACTGGCAGTTCCTGCAATTGAACCCCGATCTCGATGGCGGCCTTCCCGATGCGCCGGTGGAGCGGGTGCGGATCGGCGGGTGAAACGGGTGATTGAAGCCGCGCCCCGCTGCGCCTAGATAGACGTCATGCAGAGCCAGAACCCGTTGATCGCCGATTTCGTCAAGCTCGCCAATTCGGCGGCCGGAACCTTTGCCGGAATGACCCGCGAGGCGCGCGAGACCGCGCGCGAACGGGCGCGCGAGGCGTTCGGGGGCATGGATTTCGTGACGCGTGAGGAATTCGACGCGGTCAAGGCGATGGCCGCCAAGGCCCGCGAACAGGCCGACGACCTCGCGGCACGCGTCGCTGCTCTGGAAGCCAAGGGCTAAGAACCCGCTTCGCGATAATCGCTTTTACCAACATATGATGGATGGGGAACGTCCCACCAGCCGAAACGTCGCCCGCAGGAAAGGTGACGCCGATGTTCACGCAACTCGATCCCCCGATACCCCTCCACGTTCTGGGACGCGGCGACGGCTATGCCCTTGCCGTCATCGATTACGGGCAGGAGCACAATCTACTCTGGGTGACTGCGATCGATGCCACCGGGGAAATCTGGTGCGCGCCAAACCCGGAGGTTCGCATGCAGGCGAATTGGTCGATGCAACGCTCCCAGGGATTGGCGGTCAAGGCATCGAAGGAAGCGTTGGTCCGATAACGTTGCGCGGTATGGTGTCACTATGCACCTGACCGCCCCCGCCATCGTGATCGCCGCGCGCCCGCATGGCGAGACGGCGGTGATCGCTCGGCTGTTCACCCACGAAGCGGGCGTGGTCGCGGCCTATGTGGCGGGCGGGCGAGGGCGACAGCTGCGCCCCGTCGTCATTCCCGGCAATGTGGTGTCCGCCGAGATCAGGGCGAAATCGGACAGCCAATTGCCGTTCGCGCGGCTCGAACTTTCCGTAAGCCGCGGCCCCTGGCTCAGCGAGCCGCTGCCGTCCGCCGCCATCGCCTGGGCCTGCGCGGTGACCGCCGCGACTCTGCCCGAACGCAATCCCTATCCTGCGCTCCACACCGCGCTGGGCGCGCTGCTCGATGCGATCTGCCATGCCCCGTCGGCGCGCGGCTGGGTCGAGGCGCTGATCGGATACGAGACGCTGATGCTGCGCGAACTGGGTTACGGGGCGCGCAGCGCGGACGCGCATCGCCCCGAGATAGCCGATCTAGGCCAGGCCCTGGAAATTCTCGACCGGCTGGAGCGCCCGATCGCGACCTATCTGATTGCCGACATGCGCGCCGATGTTATGGCCGCGCGCAGACAATTGCGGGATCGCTTGGCGAGGATGGTGGCATGAAAATCGCAGTTTTGCTGGGTGACGGGATCGGCCCGGAAGTGACGCGCGCGGCGCTCCGCGTGCTCGACACGCTGGCGCTGCCCGGCCTCGTCCTGTTCGAAGGCGATGTCGGCGGGATCGCCTATCGGCGCCACGGCCATCCCCTGCCGCAAGAGACGCTCGAGATGGCGCGCGCCGCCGATGCGGTCCTGTTCGGCGCGGTCGGTGATCCGGCCTGCGACGATCTGCCGCGCGAACACCGGCCCGAACAGGCGATTTTGGGCCTACGATCCGAACTCGGCCTGTTCGCCAACTTGCGGCCTGCGGCGGGCTGGCCGGGGCTGGAGGACCTCTCGCCACTCAAACCGCAACTCGCGCGCGGGATCGATCTGCTGGTGGTCCGCGAACTGAATGGCGACGTCTATTTCGGCAAGAAGGGCGAACGCGACAGCGACGGCGGGCGCGAGGGGTGGGATTCGATGTCCTACAACGAGGCCGAAGTACGCCGCATCGCCCATACCGGCTTTCGCGCCGCGCAATCGCGCCGCAAACGCCTGACGAGCGTAGACAAGGCCAACGTCCTCGAAACCAGCCGCATCTGGCGCGAAACGGTGATCGAGATCGCGCGCGACTATCCTGACGTCGAACTCGACCATATGTATGTCGACAATGCCGCGATGCAGCTCGTCAAGAGCCCCGGCCAGTTCGACGTGATCCTGACCGGAAACCTGTTCGGCGATATCCTGTCCGATCAGGCGAGCGCCTGTGTCGGCTCGATCGGCCTCCTGCCCAGCGCATCGCTCGGCGAGCGCACGACAGAACACGGCACGTTCGGCCTTTACGAACCGATCCATGGCAGCGCGCCGGACATTGCGGGTGAAGGCAAGGCCAACCCGCTCGCCGCGATCCTCAGCCTCGCCATGCTGCTGCGCCATTCGCTGGGGCGCGAGGCGGATGCGGGCCGGGTGGAGCGTGCGGTGGCGCAGGTCCTGGCCGACGGCGTGCACGGCGCGGATCTCGGCGGCACTGCCTCGACCGATGCGATTACCGATGCAGTCGTTAGGGCGTTGGAAACCATATCTTGAGAATTCGTCTCTATGTCGACATGGCATGGACATGACGCTTTCGACCTTTCGCGAGGATGCCGGTTTGACACCCCATATGGCGGCGCCGCTGGAACTCGCGATCGTGCTGCCGACCTTTAACGAGCGCGACAATCTCGCCCCCCTGATGGACCGGATCGTCGATGCGCTCGGCCCGGTGGGGTGGGAGGTTCTGGTGGTGGACGACAATTCCGCCGACGGCACGTCCGACGAGGCGCGCCGCCTCGCGCTGTCGGACCCGCGCATCCGCGTGATCGAGCGGATCGGCAGGCGCGGCCTGTCTAGCGCGGCGATCGAGGGTTTCTGCGCCACCGCCGCGCCTTTTGCCGCCGTGATGGACGCCGATCACCAGCACGATCCCAAACTGCTCGTGCCCATGCTCGCCGCAGTCAAGGCGGGCGAGGCCGATGTCGCCGTCGCCAGCCGCTTCGCCGACGGGGCCAGCATGGCGGAGTGGAATCGCCCGGATCGCGAGAAGCTTTCGGGCATGGCCAATACGCTCGCTCGCAAATTGACGGGTGTCGACCTTTCCGACCCGATGAGCGGCTATTTTCTTTTGCCGACCGCGACCGCGCGCGAACTCGCGCCGAAGCTGTCGGCGATTGGTTTCAAGATATTGCTCGACCTGCTCGCCACCAGCGAGAAACCTTTGCGCGTCAAGGATTTCCCCATGAACTTCTCCGCCCGCCGCTCCGGCGAAAGCAAATTGGACCGCGCCATCGCCTTCGATTTTCTCGCCGGGCTTTACGACAAGAGCTTCGGGCGCGTCATTCCCACGCGCTTCGCCCTGTTCGGCACGGTCGGTCTGATCGGCGTGGTCGTCCACATGGCGCTGCTCTATCTGTTCCTCGCCGCGGGGACGCAGTTCAGCATCGGCCAGGCCGTGGCGACCTTCGGGGCGATGACGTTCAATTTCTGGCTCAACAATTTCCTCACCTATCGCGACCGGCGCCTCACCAAATCGAAAGCGGTGTTCTGGGGCTGGGTCAGCTTTATCGCCGCCTGTTCGATCGGCGCCTTCGCCAATGTCGCGGTGGCGACGACGCTGCACGATCGCGGCCTTCACGAGGTGCTAGCGGCCTTGGTCGGGATCGGGATCGGATCGGTGTGGAACTACGCCCTGTCCAGCCGCTTCGTCTGGGGCCGGTTCTGACGCTTCATTGCCAGCCTTTCAGCCAGACATAGTCTAGGAAGGCCATCTTGCCTTCGAGCGGGGCAGCGGACAGGATCGGGTAGAACCAGGCGAACAGGGCCGCGCTGACCGCAAGCGGCGCCAGTGCCAGCCAGCGCTTGCCGCTCTTCCATAGCGCATCGAGCGCGAGGGCGAGCGCGGCGAGCAGGAACATGCTCGGCAGCATGTAGTGATAATAGAACTGGATGGGCTTTGCCGCCACGATCCAGAAGCCGAGCGTCAGGAGATAGAGCAGCGCGATCGACAGCGCGACCGGATCGCGCCCCACCGCGCCTCGCCCCTTTACACCGCGCAGCAGGCACCAGCCGAGCGCGGGCAGGCCTAAAAGCATGGTCAGCGGATTGCCGATCAGCAGGATGCCGCGATAGGCACCGTCGACGGGTTCGTAGAGATACCAGATCCCGCGAAGGTTGAGGACCCACTGCCACCACACCGATTGATAGGGATGCGGTTTCACCACGTTTTCCTGCATGGTCAGCATGGTGCGGTGAAGATCGATGATATCCCTCGGCGCCCCCGGGCTGCCGATCGCGCCCTCGGTGAAGAGATAGGCGGGCAGATAAGTCGCGGCATAGACGAGGAGCGGCACGATCCCGAGCCAAAGGGCGGCCTCGACCAAGGTGATTCCCGGCACCGGCAATCCCCTCCGGCTGAGGAACAGGCGCCGCCGCCCCGCCGCCCAGCGCAGACCGAGAAAGACGAGGCCGGGCACCGGAGCGAGCACCAGCGCATTCCATTTCGCCGCCATGGCGAGGCCGAGCGCGAGGCCCGTGATCGCCAGCCGTCGGCGCCCGGTCTCGGGCTCGCGCATTGCCGCCGCGCCCTGCCAGAAGGCGAGCGCGAGGAAGGCGAGATAGAAGATGTCGAGCATCGCGATGCGCGCGTTCACGAACAGAAGAAATCCGGTCGCGAGCATCACGCCGTAACTGAGAGTCGCGAACCGGCTAAGCGTGGCGAACCACAGCGCCCGCATCGCGGCGAACAGCGCCAGCGCGCCCGCAAGCACGGGCAAGGCACGCCAGCCCAGCGGATTGTCGCCGAACACGAGCACGCTCAGCGCCAGCAATTGCTTGGCGAGCGGGGGGTGTTCGCGATTGGTGAAATGATCGAGCGCGATCCATTCGCGCAGGGCCGGGACGTAATGGACCTCGTCGAAATAGGCGATGCTCGGGATGGTCAATCGCACGCAGCACAGCGCCAGGAACGCGATCGCCAGCAGCGCGCACCAGCCGATCGGGTCCTGCGATGCTGTGCGCGCGGATTTCATGCCCGGCGCGGTACGGTCGGCTCGCCGGATTGACAAGCACCGCTGCGCGGACGGGGCCGGGCGGGCTTCAGCAACGCATGATGATGTAAGGCTGTCACACTTGGCCGCGAAGGGGAGGCGATCGACCGAAAACGACTGCATTGCAGCGATCCTGTCATGATAGGCCGCTACGAAAGTCTCGGGCCGTCGGGCAGGTTTGGAGACAATACGGTCGCGTTCGCCCAGTCGCATACGAATTTTTGGAGGATGAGTTATGAAACGTGCAATCGCACTCGGCACTGCCGCGTTCGCCCTGGTGGCGGCGCCGGTCGCCGCAGCCGATCGGTCCGCCGCTCCGGTGGACAGCGAATCGGAACTGGGAGGCGTCAGCCTCGTGGTCGCCCTGCTTGGCGCCGCGGCGATCATCGCCGGTATCGTCATCATCGCCGACGATGACGACGATGCCGTCAGCCCCTGAGGGTTGAAGGAATTTCAGAGATCGGGGGCGGGAGGGTGACCTTCCGCCCCTTTTTCTTATCGGACCTCTTTCTCGTGTCGGCCGCCTTTTTCGTATCGGCTACGATTGCGGCGCGCGCCGCGCTTGCCTAAGCCTCGCGGCCATGAAGAAGACCACCGGAACCGATCGCGCCATCACCCAGACCTGGCGCCCCGCAACCCAGGCCGTGCGCGGCGGCACCTGGCGATCGGAGCATGGCGAGACGAGCGAGGCGCTGTTCCTCACCTCGGGCTATACCTACGACGATGCCCAGACCGTCGCCGATCGCTTCGCGGGCGAGGCGGAGGGGATGACCTATTCGCGCCTGCAGAACCCCACCGTGGCCATGCTGGAAGAGCGCATCGCTTTGCTCGAAGGGGCCGAGGCGTGCCGGGCGCAGGCGAGCGGCATGGCGGCGATGTCGACCGCGCTGCTCTGCCAATTGTCGGCGGGCGACCATGTGATCGGCGCGCGGGCGGCGTTCGGATCGTGCCGCTGGCTGCTCGACAGCCTGCTGCCGCGCTTCGGGATCGAAACGAGCGTGGTGGACAGCGCCGACAACGATGCCTGGGAACAGGCGATCCGTCCCAACACCAAGGTATTCTTCTTCGAAACCCCCGCTAATCCCACGCTCGATGTCGTCGACATGGATTTCGTCTGCGGGCTGGCGAAGAGCCGCGGGATCGTCACGGTCGTCGACAACGCTTTCGCCACCAGCGCGCTGCAAAAACCGATGGATTTCGGGGCGGACGTGGTCGCTTATTCGGCGACCAAGCTGATGGACGGGCAGGGCCGCGTGCTGGCGGGTGCGGTGTGCGGATCGAAGGAATGGATCGACGAGGTGCTGCTCCCCTTCCAGCGCAACACCGGGCCCAATATCGCGCCTTTCAACGCCTGGGTGGTGTTGAAAGGCCTCGAAACGCTGAGCCTCCGGGCCGAGAAGCAAAGCGAAAACGCAGTCGCGCTGGGGGAGGCGATCGAGGGGCGGCAGCTGGCAATGCGCCATCCGGGCCTGCCCAGCCATCCGCGCCATGCGCTGGCGAAGCAGCAGATGAAGGCGACCGGGCCGGTCTTCGCCTTCGATGTCGGCAGCCGCGAAACCGCTTTCGCCGTGCTCGACGCGCTGGAACTGATCGACCTCTCCAACAATATCGGCGATTCGCGCAGCCTGATGTGCCACCCCGCCAGCACGACTCATGCCGGGATGACCGCCGAAGCGCGGGCCGAAATGGGCGTCAGCGAGGGATTGCTGCGCATCAATGTCGGTCTGGAAGACGTCGCCGACCTGATCGAGGATCTCGACCGCGCGCTCGACAAAGCGGGGCTCTAAGCAAGTCTCAGGCCGGGCAGCAATCGTCGAGCGCGGCGCCGAGGGCGGCGGCGGTCGACCAGGCGCGGTTGCAGGGCGCGTCGTCGGTCAGCGCGGCATGGGCGGCGAGCCCTTCGCCATCGATCATCGCCACGATCAATCCCTCGTCGCGCGTCATTCCGGGCGCGCAACACGGGGCGAGGCTGATGGTGCGGCGCGAACTGCCCGCAAGATCGACGACCAGACTGCGGGCGAGCGTGAGCGGGCGCTGGAAACCCTGTCCGAACGTATCGAGCGCCAGCAGGGCGGCGGAGGCATCGCGCAAGCCGCAACCGACCATGCGCCGGATCAGGATCAGCGCGATTCGCCTGCCGCGATCGGAAGGCAGCGGGAGGACCAGTGCGGTGTCGGGGCGGCCGGGTGCAGGGGCAGGGGCGGGAGCGGCGTCGGGCATCGAATCCTCCATCGTGGTTCTCCGCGATCATATGCAAATGCAAATCATTCGCAACACCTTCCGCCTTCTTTTCCCGGATCGTCGAGTGAACATCGCGCGCGTGCGGTTCACGTGCTTCGTGGTCTCCCGCCCTTGCTCTCTGGCCGCCGATCCTTATTCTAGAGCGTGATGAAATTCCTGTTTCCCCATGCCGCGATCACGCACGACGTCACGGTTCGCGTGTCGGTCAATTACATGCCCGAACAATCGCGGCCCGAGATCGGCAAATGGTTCTGGGTTTATCACATCCGCATCGAGAACGGTTCGGAGGAGACGGTGACGCTCGAACGGCGGCATTGGCGGATTACCGATGGCGAGGGACGGATCAGCATCGTCGATGGGGAAGGGGTGGTCGGCGAACAGCCCACGCTCGTGCCCGGCCAATCGCACGATTACGTGTCGGGATGCCCACTCGAAACGCCGCACGGCTCGATGGAGGGGTTCTACAGCTTCCGCCGCGCGGACGGATCGCCGATGGAGGTCCGTATCCCCTTCTTCCCGCTCGCCGCGCCCGCCACGACGCATTGATAGGCTGGGATCAGCCGTCGATGTCTTCGATGTCGGTATCGGTCGGCGCGATCTTCAGCTTTGCTTCCACGCCCAGCCAGCCTGCCAGGTTCTCGAGCTCACGTGTCACCGGATAATGCGCCAGTTCCGCCCGTGACGGGTCGAGGCGCAGCACCAGCTTCTGTTTCTTGCAATGGAGACGCGAAGCCGACAGCGCCGGGCGCGAACCCCCGCCGAGCTTGCGCGCGAGCCGGAAGCTCAATCCCCAGGTGACCGCATCGTGCAAGGCGTCGCGATCGGCCAGCGCCAGCAGGCGCTCGGGATAGTCGGTCCGTCCGACACTGGCATAGAGAGCCGCGCAGATCTGGGCCCGTTCGGCGGGCAGGCAATCGATCCATCTTTTGTCGAGCGCCCAGGCGCTGGCGTGCGAAAGCCGCAGATTGGGCTCCACCCGCTGGAGCGCGTCGGACAATTGCGCCGCGACCAGGCGCAGGCGCTCGTCTTGCGCGTTCGCATGGCCGGTTATGCCGCCATTGCCCGCCGGCTCGACACTCCACCCCGCGACCAGTGCCGCATCGGTGATGGCCGCGCCGAGCATGGTGGCGAATTCGCTGACACCGGCAATCAGGGGATCCTTGGCGCGCTGGACGGGATCGAGGCGATCGAAGAGTAGGCCTTCGCGAATGCCCCAGCTGGAAAAGACCAGCTCGTCCGGCTCCAGCGCCTTGAGCAGCGGACGCAGCAGCGCCGCTGCGTCGGGGAGGTATTCCGCGCGCATCTGGCTGATGCCGGGGCATTGCATCAGCTTCGCGGGATCGGCGGCGATCAGGCGCTGCGCGAGCATATCGGCCTCTTCGACGTCGAGCCGGAAGCCGTGCGGATCGCTCAAGGGATAATCGCGGCGCATCATCGCATAGGCGGCAAAGGCGCGCCATGTCCCGCCGACCATGTAGAGCGGCCCCGGATGCGCCGCCGCCCAGCCGACCTTGTCGAGCTGCGCACGCACGGCTGTGTTGAACCGCTTCTTGTCGCTGCGATCGAGCGCGGGCAGCCGCAGCGTGCCGAGCGGCAGGCTCGACGCCTGATGGCATTCCCCGTCCACGATCGACACCAGTTCAAGGCTGCCCCCACCAAGATCGGCGACCACGCCGCGTGCGCCGGGAAACGCGCCGATAGCCCCCGTCGCCGAAATGCGCGCCTCCTCCTCGCCCGTCAAAAGGCGCGGGTTCAGGCCAAGCGCGGCGACGGCGGCAAGGAATTCCTCGCCATTCGCAGCCTCTCGCGCGGCTGCGGTGGCCACGGTCTGCACGTCGGTTATGCCGAGATCGCTGAGGATGCGCGCATAGCGGGCCAGCGCGCCGAGCGCTTCCTCGCTCGCTTCCTTCGGGATCAGCTCTGTATCGGAAAGATCGCGACCGAGGCGCGCGGCCACCTTCTCGTTAAAGACCGTGCGGGGCGCGCGGGGCGAACCTTCGTAGATCACCATGCGCACCGTATTCGAACCGATATCGATGACCGCGCGCGGCAGATAGACGATGCGCTTCTCGCGCCGGGTCGCGAGCTTCTGGGTCACGAGGGAGCCTCCCCGTCCGCAGGCAGGTCCGTCCGGGGCCCCAATGCCCCGCTCAATCGCAGGCGCGGCACCGCATCGGCCTCCAAAGCCTGGCCGCGCCCGGAGAGAGACGGATTGCTCATGAAATAGCGATGGCAGTTGAAGCTTTCCGCATCCTCGTCGTCTCCATCCATCGGTTGCATCCGCTCGTACTGACCGTCGGGATGCAGTTCCCAGCTCTGGTCGATGTCGAGGATATTGGCCAGCATGACCTGGCCGAGCACCTGATCGTGCACGGTCTTGTTGGTGATCGGCACCATGACCTCGACCCGCCGGTCCAGATTGCGACTCATCGCATCGGCGCTGGTGATGTAGACCTTTGCCTGGCGGCTCGGCAGGGCCTTGCCGTTCGCGAACGCCCAGATCCGGCCGTGTTCGAGGAAGCGGCCGATGATCGACTTGACGTGGATATTCTCCGACAGGCCGGGAATGCCCGCCTTCAAGGAGCAGATGCCGCGCACCACCATGCGGATTTCGACCCCCGCCGCGCTCGCTTCGTAAAGCTTGTCGATCATGCCGCGATTGGTGATCGCGTTGAGCTTGACCCAGATGCCCGATGGCTTGCCCGCACGCACCGCTTCGATTTCGGCATCGATCAATTCGTACAGTTTCTCGCGAATGCCGCCGGGCGAGATCGAGAGCGCCTCGAGCCGTTCGGGCTCGATGTAGCCGGTGACGAAATTGAACAGCCGCGCCGCATCGCGCCCCAAGGCCGGATCGGCGGTGAAGAAGCTGAGATCGGTGTAGATCTTGGCATTGACCGGATGATAATTGCCCGTGCCGAAATGGCAGTAGGTCCGGTATCCGTCTTCCTCGCGGCGGACGACGAGGCTGACCTTGGCGTGCGTCTTCAATTCGGTGAAGCCGTAGATCACCTGCACGCCCGCGCGTTCCAGCTCGCTCGCCCAGCGAATGTTGCGCTCCTCGTCGAAGCGGGCCTTCAGTTCCACGACCGCGGTGACCGCCTTGCCGTTCTGCGCCGCCTCGACCAGCGCGGCGATCACCGGAGACTGGTCGCCCGCGCGATACAAAGTCTGCTTGATCGAGACGACGTTGGGATCGTTCGCCGCCTGGGCGAGGAAATCGACCACCACGTCGAAACTTTCGAACGGGTGGTGGATGACGAGATCCTTTTCGCGGATGGCGGAGAAGCAATCGCCGTCATGCTCAAGGATGCGTTCGGGATAGCGGGGGCTGAAGGGCGAAAACTTGAGATCGGGGCGGGGCTCGTCGCAGATCGCGTCGAGATTTCTAAGGCCCAGCATCCCGTCGGTCTTCACGATCATCGCGGCATCGACATCGAATTCCTCGCGCAGCAGCGCCTCGGCCTTTTCGTCGCACTCCTCGTCCAGTTCGAGCAGGACAGCTCTTCCCCGGCGGCGGCGCTGGATCGCGGTGCGGAAATAGCGCACGAGATCCTCGGCCTCTTCCTCGACCTCGATATCGCTGTCTCTCAGCACCCGGAACACGCCGTCGCCCAGGATCTTGAAGCCGGGGAACAGCAGACCGGCAAAGCGCGTCACCAGTTTCTCGATCGCGATGTAGATCGCCTTTTCGCCCGGAACGCGCACGAAGCGCGGCGCGCCGCTGGGGATCAGCACCATCTCCATCAAATCGGCCTTGCGCTTGCCGCGCTTCAACCGGAAGATCAGGCCGAGACCCATCGTCTGGACGAAGGGGAAGGGGTGGCTCGGGTCGATCGCCTGGGGGGTGATCAGCGGCAGGATGTCGGTGGTGAAATAGCCTTCCGCCCATGCCATTTGTTCCTCGTCGAGCTGGTCGGTCTCGGCGATCAATATGCCTTCCTCGGCCAGTAGCGCGCGCAGGGTCTGAAGGCTGCGTTGCTGGCGATCCTCGAGCGTCAGCACCTGATCGCGGATCGCGGTCAATTGCTGGCGGGGGGTGCGCCCGTCGATCGCATGTGTGTCGATCCCGCGCGTCATCTGCCCTTCGAGGCCGGCGATGCGCACCATGGTGAATTCGTCGAGATTGCTGGCCGAAATCGACAGGAAGCGCAGCCGTTCGAGCAGCGGATAGGCCTCGTTCTCGGATTCCGCGAGCACCCGCCGGTTGAAGCTCAGCCAGGACAGCTCGCGATTGGTATAGCGCTCCGCCGCCTCTTCCAGCGTCACGGGAGTCGCCGACGCGGTGTCGGAAGTGTCGACGGGGTCGGGGGCGTTCATCGGCGTGTCGTCCATCTGCTCGGCGCTAGGGGCCGGGTGCTACGGAAATGTGGCAGTGCGTTCGCGCTGTCAAATGCCGGATATTGCGCACGCGCCCCGCGCTCCCTATTCGCTGGCTCCATGAAGCGCACCCATCTGCCCCTCAACGCCCTGCGCGTCTACGACGCCGCCGCCCGGCACCTCTCCTTCACCCGCGCGGCGGACGAGCTGGCGGTGACGCCCGCCGCCGTCGGCCAGCAGATCCGGGCGCTGGAGGATCACCTCGGCACGGTGCTGTTCCGCCGCACCAGCAAGGGGCTCGAGTTGACGGCGGAAGGCGCCGCCGGGCTCGACCCTTTGCGCGAAGGATTCCTGAAGTTCGAGGAAAGCGTCAGCGCGATGCAGGCGGGGCAGGCGAGCGACAGCTACACCATCGCCGTCCCACGCGAATTCTACGCCCAATGGCTCGCGCCGCGATTGGCGGAATTCGGCGCCGACAAGCCTGAGACGCGTTTTACCTTCGTCGCGGACGAGCATGCCGACTTCACCGAAGCCAATCTCGATTGCGCGATCCGGCTGGTGGATGGGCCGGGCGACCTCGAAGGCGTGGAACTGGCCCCCGCCGCGCGGATGACCGTGGCCCGCGCCGAAGCGCATGGCGGCGCGCCGGAACGCTGGATCGATTGGGGCGTGGCTCTGCCGGAGGGGGAGAGTGCCTCCATTACCGTCTCGAATGCGGGCCAGGCCCTGTCGAGCGCGCTAGCCGGGCTGGGCAGGGCGATGCTGCCCGAACTGCTGGTGAAGGACGCGGTCGAGGATGGCCGCCTGGAAGCGCTCGCCGGGCCGGAACCGGGGCGCCGGGCCTACTGGCTGGTTGCGCCCACGCCGCAATGGCGGACGCGCAAGGTGAAGAGCCTGGTGGAGTTTTTGAGTAGGTAAGAGCCAAGAGGTAGGGCTTAGGTTCGCGCGGGAGTTTTTTGTTTTTCGAATTCGCCTCCGCGAGTTCGTCCTCGGTGCCGTTCCTCCCTGTGGTCGGGCACCTGCGGGCGCGCAGTCGCGCTTGCGGTCCGCTGGGCGCGGACCGGGCGATTCCCGGCCTGAGGGCTTGGTGGCGGAGCTCGGGCCGCAGGCCCGCAAGGGCGACCGCCCGCCCGCAGCGACCGCAGGGAGCGAGGACATCGCGCGCCGGATGGCGTGCGCAAAACAAAAACCTCAACGCTCATCTGCTGGTACCCGCGCTCTCGACCTGGTCCCCGAGACCTAATCCGCGCTCTCGGCCTGGTCCGCCGAAGCCAAGGCCGACCCCTCCGCACGCCCCTCCTCACGCCCTTCGCTTCTGGCCCGCGCCAGCAGCTCGTCCAGCTCCGCGCGGTGGCGGATTGCGCCGGACATTTCCTCCAGGATCTCGGCCCGGACGCGTTCGTAAAAGGGCTGGCCGGCGGTGACGTGCGCCGCGTATTTGTCCGGGCGGCGGTTGCGCAGGAAGAACATCACCAGCGCCTCGTTGTGCTTCCTGCCGTAGCTCACGATCCCGCCATCGGGCATGGTCTTCCAGACCGACGTGCCCTCGATCGCGCGGGCCAGCGCGCTGTGTTCGAGCTGGTCGACCCCGCGCTCCACCGCCGCGTCCCAGGCATTGGCGAAGCCTTCCGCGCCCGGCCGGGCGCGCAGCTTGTAGAGCGCCTCCATGCTCCGCCCGATATGCCGCGCCGCCTTGCTGACGATGCCGGTGGCGGCGAGATGGGCGATGAAGGCGCGCTGCTTGTCGGGCGTGATCGAATTGCGGCGCGGCCGGTCGTGGAGATAGGGCGCAAAGCCGAGCAACGGATCGTCCGCCCCCGGCTCCGGCCCGACGAAAGCGACGGCGGAGGTCGCCTGCCGCGCAATGGCGCGGGTGGGGGTGAGAAGGGTGGGTTTGGAAGGGTGTTGGTGTTTCGAGGAGTCTTTGAGTTTCGGACCGGCCTCCGTGGGTCCGTCCTCGGTGCCGTTCGCGCCGCTCCGCGTCGCGGCACCTGCGGGGCGCGCCGTGCGCTTGCGGGAGTTTTTGTCTTTCGAGCCCGCCTCCGCGAGCTCGTCCTCGGTGCTGTTCGCGCCGCTTTGCGTCGCGGCACCTGCGGGGCGCGCTGTGCGCTTGCGGGCGCTCACGCGCCCGTCTCCGGTGCCAGGTCATAGGGGTAGGAAAAGCCCGGTCCGCGACCAGCGGACCGCAAGGCCGACTGGCCGCCCGGAGCGCCTTGCGCGGAGGCAGCCAAGGCGGACGGACGTCCGCCGCCCGGCGCTTGAGGCGCTAAACAAACGAATCCCCCGGCGGGGCTAAACGAGGACTCAAGGGCGAAGCGGGGAGGGGTGTGGCCGGGCATGACCACGCTCAGATTGCAGATTTTTCTAATGTAGGAAAATTGTTTCTACGTAGGATAAGGTCGCTGACTTTCTAAATCTGACCTAGGAATGTACAGAGATTCTCTGGAATTGCGGATCGACGAGCTTGGCAGCCCATCGTCATCTCTCCCAGTCTTATGGGGCTTACCGGGCAATCAGGGAAATATGTAGAATTGCCTTCACGACATTTCCTAGCTAGTTCCTCAACGTATTTTTTGAGAAACAGGTAAAGAAATTTTCCACGATACCTAAATACAGGATCGAGTAGAGAGAATTGAGCCCCGAAATGATCTTTTTCTTCATCAGATAGCTCGCGCTCCAAGGCAACTATTTCTGAAGGATCTTCATAGTTTTTATCCAGATGATGCAATTCAAAATCAACCATTTTGCTTATATTTCTGGGGAGTGGCTTCGTTCTTTTAATGGCTAACGACGTTGCTGCATAAAGGCGTTCGTTTATATCTTGGATCAATTCGCAAAAACTTAGTAACGCCTCCTGGTAGCCGGCCTCCAAATTGGCTCTTATCGCTGGCTTTCCGTTAAGCGGAAAGACTTCCGCGAGGATCTTTGAAAATACATCACGGGAAACGAAGTAATTTTCGATAGAATATCGGCACGTAGCGAAAACGCGATCTAGATTGGCGAA
This sequence comes from Erythrobacter sp., assembly GCA_009993605.1. Classification (GTDB taxonomy): domain Bacteria; phylum Pseudomonadota; class Alphaproteobacteria; order Sphingomonadales; family Sphingomonadaceae; genus Qipengyuania. Next base: position 654,323 of record JAACTB010000007.1, on the reverse strand, counting down.
ATTTAAGGTTCCATCAAAGTCTCTGTCGACGAAAATCCATACTCTATCTCTGATATCGCCAGCGTCGCGTGCGCAAACATGACTCAATACACGTGCTTCCCGCTTTCCTTGGCAAATGAATGGTTCATAGGCGTGACCAAATGAGCATCTCTCGATCCAAACATTCCATACGACGAGATCATCATCTCCTTCGAATGCAAAAATTTTGATCGGGTGCTCTACGTCTTTGGCCTCTCCAAGAGCTGAAATAAAATTGAGAATTTTGGCCTTAGTGACTGATGCGCCATCGCGGGCCGCAGCAAGAGCTTGCGGGTCAAGCGTCATCTAAATTCTCAAAATCTGAAAGGAGATTTGGTTCGTTGGACTGCTCTAAGGTAATCGCCTTCGCATAACCCTCGAGAAAGTTTTCGAAAATAAACGGGGAATGCGTGATGGCAATCATCTGTTGGCATGTTGTAGATGAAAAAATATCAGGAAGGATTAAAGTCTGCCAGCCGATCGATAACGAAAGCTCTGGCTCATCAATCAACACAATTTTTTCGCGTGGACTGAGGTACATCTTCGCAAAAAGTGACACCATTTGTTTCTCACCCGATGAGAGTGAGTCCAAGGGAATATCTATGTCTCGATCTACGCTCCGAACCGAAATTGACAAGCTGCTACGGTCAAGCACAATTTCTTTAGGGTCAACCGGCGCGTTATAATATCGCTTTACCCAGAACTCTTCATCATCAGCCGTTTCTGATCCGAGATAACGATTACAAGTTTTAATAAACTCGCGTATCGGTGCTTCAATACGCTTCGTGTCATCTATGACGCTGTCTAATTTACTAAGAAAATAAACCAGAAACGAGCTTTCTGCGCTATCATCTAGTGGGCGATTGTAGATTTTATCTAAATCGGGAAATTCGATGGGCATTGAGGGGCCGAAGGTAGTTGGCTTCCCTACTCTGGAGAAAAATACTTCGAGCTCATCTCTTGCTGGAATTGAAAGATCCTGCTTGGTCGTATTGCTAAGTTTATTATCAACTAGATCGTTAATGATATTGACACTGATTTTACGATATCCGGTGTCGCTTTGTTGGGTAAGTTGATTGTTTAAGCGTTTCAATGTTTCGGAGATGTCCGACAGACCGAACTGCATTACTCCTGAGTAGAGACTTTCGGGCGCATATTCCAAGTCAGGCTCGCGTTTCGGCTGAAAAGGTGAATTTTGGTCACGATCCAAAACAAGTTCGATACGACGATAGGTGGGAAGGTATACAATTTCATAGGAGGAAATTGAGGCTGAAATCGTGTCGTAGGCATGGGACAGCGGAGGAGAGGCATCATAAAGTGCGCGTTGCTGTTTTCTGCAAAAGTCAAAGGCCTTTTCCGAATTATATTCGAATGCGGAAACAATCTGATCGAGTGTTGTTCGGGTAGAATAGTAGTCACGAACAGATTGCTCCGGAGCAAATTTATCAGCAAGGTAACGATGGAGAGAAGCCGCGCTGACCTGCATTTTTGAGCTAATATTGATAACTCCGGATGATATAGGTTGTTTAAACGCTATATCTATGTCATCTTTTGAAATGAATATCTCGGGAAAACCCTTCAGCTTAAGAAAGATTTGGCGGAACTTTAAGGATCGTAGTTTGCCAAACTGTCGACTTAATATGGCATTTAGCGCAGCAATAAGCGTCGTTTTTCCTGTTCCATTTTGAGAAATAAATACGGAAGCGGCGTTCGTCATTGAAATCGAAGCGTCTCGGTACCCGTAGAGGCCATGGATACTGAACGATTCGATGATCGACGGTTTGGCCGCTTTCTGCTCGACACTTTCGGTCGGAATAAGGCTTTTTTGCAGGTTCCGATTTGGCATGCTCAAATAGTCCGTTTCTACCAAAGTTCACTATGTTCGGCACGGCAGCCTTTTGCAACACAGCCCCACCCTTGACCCAACCCCCATCCCCCGCTAAGCGCGCCTCCATCCGGTGTAGGACTCGTCCGACGCCGGTCAGATAGAGCTGAACATTGCCGGTCATGTCCCGGGGGCCAGTCGCCAGGTGCGGCGTGGCTCTTTTCTATTGAGTTCCAGGCCTCGACGTAATCCCGGTTTTTGCCGGGTGACGAGGGGGAAGGGCTCGGGGCAGCCGTCAGAGTAACCCGGTGGCCGTGGGGGCCGGGGGTGGAGCGTTTCAGGCTCGTGCGCAGATCGTCCGCTTGGCGGATGGTCTCGGTTCGCTGGATTTCCGCCTTCGCGGGAATGATGGCGACAGGCACGAACCCGATACAATCCGACCCCGTCCCGCTAGTCGCTGCCGACCCTGACCCTTCAGGGAAAGTGGGAACCGGTTTCCCGCCCGGAAGGGTCAGCCCGAATGGGCATCTTCGCCCATTCGGAAAAAACAGGTGAAGAGAAAGAACTCACATGCCGACAATCAACCAGCTGGTCCGCAAGGGCCGCGAACCGCAGAAGGCCAAGTCCAAGGTCCCTGCGATGGAGCAGAACCCGCAGAAGCGCGGCGTCTGCACGCGCGTCTATACGACGACTCCGAAGAAGCCGAACTCGGCTCTGCGCAAGGTGGCCAAGGTGCGCCTGACCAACCAGCGCGAAGTCATCTCCTACATCCCCGGCGAAGGCCACAACCTCCAGGAACACAGCGTCGTGCTGATCCGCGGCGGCCGTGTGCGCGACCTTCCTGGTGTGCGCTACCACGTCCTTCGCGGCGTGCTCGACACGCAAGGGGTCAAGGACCGCAAGCAGAGCCGTTCCAAGTACGGCGCCAAGCGTCCGAAGTGACCTGTCCGGGGGACAGGTCATCCTCGAAAAATCGCAATCAGCGATTTTGTCGGGGATCCAGTTCCGAGGCTTTCTAGGAATTTACCCGGTCGCCCCTGGATCTCCGCTTTCGCGGGGATGACCAAATCGGGGTGGAGCCGGACAAGAGAAGGAATAACGACATGAGTCGTCGTCGTCGCCCAGAGAAGCGCGAAATCCTGCCGGATCCCAAGTTCGGGGATCAGGTCCTGTCGAAGTTCATGAACAACCTCATGCTGGACGGCAAGAAGGCCGTCGCCGAAGGCATCGTCTACACCGCGCTCGACGTGGTGGAAACGAAGGCCAAGGCCAATCCGGTCGAGCTGTTCCATGCCGCACTCGACAACATCAAGCCGCAGGTCGAGGTGCGTTCGCGCCGCGTCGGCGGTGCGACCTATCAGGTCCCGGTCGAAGTGCGCCCCGAGCGTGCCCAGGCTCTCGCCATCCGCTGGCTGATCACCGCCGCGCGCGGTCGCCCGGAAACCACCATGTCGGCACGCTTGTCGGGCGAGCTGATGGATGCGGCCAACAATCGCGGCAACGCGGTCAAGAAGCGGGAAGACACCCACCGCATGGCCGACGCCAACCGCGCGTTCTCGCACTACCGCTGGTAGGGCGTTCGGTTTGAGGGCCGGGGCGGTGCGTCCCGGCCTTCAACCTGTCACATTTGATCCTACATAAGGGGCAGAGCTCGCTCGTCCCCCGACCACCCTCTCGCATTCACGAGGAATTCCACATGGCCCGCGACTATCCGCTGGAGCGCTATCGCAATATCGGCATCATGGCCCACATCGATGCCGGCAAGACCACCACGACCGAACGCATCCTCTATTACACCGGCAAGTCCTACAAGATCGGCGAAGTGCATGACGGCGCTGCGACCATGGACTGGATGGAGCAGGAGCAGGAGCGCGGCATCACCATCACGTCCGCCGCGACGACCACGTTCTGGACCGCCGAAGACGCGACCATGGACCCGCGCTCGGAGCCCGAAGCGCTGCGCGCCAATGAGCCGAAGCACCGCATCAACATCATCGACACCCCCGGCCACGTCGACTTCACCATCGAAGTCGAGCGTAGTCTTCGCGTGCTCGACGGTGCCGTTGCAGTATTCGACGGCGTCGCCGGAGTTGAACCGCAGTCCGAGACAGTATGGCGCCAGGCCGACAAGTATGGCGTGCCCCGGATGTGCTTCATTAATAAGTTGGACCGCACCGGTGCGGACTTCTATTACTGCGTGAAGTCGATCGTCGATCGTCTCGGTGCTACGCCGCTCGTGCTTTATCTTCCGATCGGGGCCGAAAGCGACCTCAAGGGCGTTGTCGACCTCGTCAACATGCGCGGTATCGTCTGGCAGAACGAAGATCTCGGCGCGAAGTACGAGTTCATCGACATCCCTGACGACCTCGCGGACAAGGCTGCGGAATACCGCGAGCAGCTGGTCGAAATGGCGGTCGAGCAGGACGACGAAGCGATGGAGGCCTACCTTGAAAGCGGAGAGGCGCCCGACGCCGCGACGCTCAAGAAGCTGATCCGCAAGGGTACCATGGCGCGCGCCTTCGTGCCCGTGCTGTGCGGCTCGGCCTTCAAGAACAAGGGCGTCCAGCCCCTGCTCGACGCGGTTGTCGACTACATGCCGTCCCCGCTCGACGTTCCGGCGATCAAGGGCGTCCTGCCCGACAGCGATGTCGAAGAGACCCGCCCGTCGAGCGACGACGAGCCGTTCGCGGCCCTCGCGTTCAAGATCATGAACGACCCGTTCGTCGGCTCGCTCACCTTCACGCGCATCTACTCCGGCAAGCTTTCCAAGGGTTCGGTCCTGAACTCGGTGAAGGACAAGAAGGAAAAGGTCGGGCGCATGCTGCTGATGCACTCGAACAACCGCGAGGACATCGATGAGGCGTTCGCTGGCGACATCGTCGCTCTGGCGGGCATGAAGGACACGACCACGGGCGATACGCTGTGCGATCCGGCCAAGCCGATCATCCTCGAGCGAATGGAATTCCCCGAGCCCGTGATCGAGCTGTCGGTGGAACCGAAGACCAAGGCCGACCAGGAAAAGATGGGCGTCGCGCTCAATCGCCTGGCCGCCGAGGATCCCTCGTTCCGCGTTTCGACCGATCACGAATCGGGTCAGACGATCATCAAGGGCATGGGCGAGCTTCACCTCGACATCCTCGTCGATCGCATGAAGCGCGAGTTCAAGGTCGAGGCCAATGTCGGCGCGCCGCAGGTGGCGTATCGCGAATATCTCGGCCGCGAAGTCGAAGTGACCTACACCCACAAGAAGCAGTCGGGTGGTTCGGGCCAGTTCGGTGAAGTCAAGGTCGTGGTCACCCCCGGTGAGCGCGGCGAGGGCGTCACCTTCGACGACCAGATCAAGGGCGGCAACATTCCGCGCGAATACATCCCGGCGATCGAGAAGGGCATGCGCGAGCAGGCCGAAAGCGGCCATCTGGTCGGCTTCCCGATCATCGACTTCTCGATCCGCCTGGTCGACGGCAAGTACCACGACGTCGACTCGAGCGCGATCGCGTTCGAAATCGCCGGTCGCGGTGCGATGCGCGAAGTGGCCCAGAAGGCCGGCATCAAGCTGCTCGAGCCGATCATGAAGGTGGAAGTCGTGACTCCCGAGGACTATCTCGGCGACGTCATCGGCGATCTGAACAGCCGTCGTGGGCAGATCCAGGGCACCGACAGTCGGGGCAATGCCCAGGCGGTCGAGGCGAATGTGCCGCTCGCGAACATGTTCGGCTACGTCAACGAACTGCGCTCGTTCACGCAAGGCCGTGCGCAGTACTCGATGCAGTTCAGCCACTACGACGAAGTCCCCGCCAATGTGGCGGCGGAAGTTAAGGAAAAGCTCGCCTGACGGCGAATGGGGTCAAGGAGTAGCTTGCCTAAGGCGAGCGATACAGCTAGGGGCGGCGCCTGTTTCGGCGGGTGCCGTCTCTCTCCCCCGCAGAGATTCAATCTTAGACAGAGGTTAAGAGTACAATGGCGAAGGAAAAATTCGAGCGGAACAAGCCGCACTGCAACATCGGCACCATCGGTCACGTCGACCACGGCAAGACCACGCTGACCGCCGCGATCACCAAGGTCCAGGGTTCGGCTGTCGATTTCGCCAACATCGACAAGGCCCCCGAAGAGCGTGAGCGTGGTATCACCATTTCGACCGCGCACGTCGAATACGAAACCGACGCGCGCCACTATGCGCACGTCGACTGCCCGGGCCACGCCGACTACGTGAAGAATATGATCACCGGTGCCGCCCAGATGGACGGCGCGATCCTGGTCGTGAACGCCGCCGACGGCCCCATGCCGCAGACGCGTGAGCACATCCTGCTCGCTCGCCAGGTCGGCGTTCCGCAGCTGGTCGTGTACCTCAACAAGGTCGATCAGGTCGACGACGAGGAACTGCTCGAGCTGGTCGAACTGGAAGTTCGCGAACTGCTGAGCGAATACGGCTTCGACGGTGACGAAATCCCCGTCGTCAAGGGTTCGGCTCTGGCCGCTCTCGAAGGCCGCGACGAGGAAATCGGCGAAAAGTCGATCAAGGAACTGATGGACGCTGTCGACAGCTATATCCCGCAGCCCGATCGTCCGGTCGACAAGGACTTCCTGATGCCGATCGAAGACGTGTTCTCGATCTCGGGTCGTGGTACGGTCGTCACCGGCCGTGTCGAAACCGGCGTTGTGAACGTGGGCGACGAAGTCGAAATCATCGGCATCAAGGACACGCAGAAGACCACCGTCACCGGCGTGGAAATGTTCCGCAAGCTGCTCGACCGTGGTGAAGCGGGCGACAACATCGGCGCCCTGATCCGTGGTGTCGGTCGTGAAGCCGTCGAGCGTGGCCAGGTCCTCGCGAAGCCGGGTTCGGTTACGCCGCACACTGACTTCAGCGCCGAAGTCTACGTGCTGTCGAAGGACGAGGGCGGCCGTCACACGCCGTTCTTCGCCAACTACCGCCCGCAGTTCTACTTCCGCACCACCGACGTGACCGGCGAAGTGATCCTTCCCGAAGGCACCGAAATGGTGATGCCGGGCGACAACGTGACGATCAACGTCAAGCTGATCGCGCCGATCGCCATGGACGAAGGTCTGCGTTTCGCCATCCGTGAAGGCGGCCGCACCGTCGGCTCGGGCGTCGTGGCGAACATCACGAAGTAATCCAGGTTTCGCGCTCCCCGAAAGGGGTGTGACGATAGCCGAAAATGATGGCCCGGCTTCCCCGATGGGGAGCCGGGCCTCGTTTTATGGAAGCGTGATTCCGGTCTGCAACCGCCTCATGGCACGGCTCGTCGTGTCCTGTGAAGGAATGCGGAAAGAGGCCGGATTAGGGGGTTGCCAGCAAACCGGCTTCCCCGTATATGCGCGCCTCCAGCGGGGGATTCGTCCCTCGCGACACGAATTTCACGAGGCCGCCCGTTCCGGGAAACCGGGCTAAAGCGAGGCAGGCCTTTGTTTTTGGGATAGCTCGATCCGTTGGGTGGTCCCTTGGCTCTTTCGCATCGGTATAGGTAATGGAAGCTCAGAACATCCGCATCCGCCTCAAGGCGTTCGATCACCGCGTTCTCGACCAGGCGACTGGCGAAATCGCAGACACCGCACGTCGCACGGGTGCTCTTATTCGCGGCCCCATTCCCATGCCGACGCGTATCGAGAAGTTCACCGTGAACCGCGGCCCGCACATCGACAAGAAGTCGCGCGAGCAGTTCGAGGTGCGCACTTACAAGCGGTTGCTCGACATCGTGCAGCCAAACGCCCAGACGGTCGATGCGCTGATGAAGCTGGACCTCGCCGCGGGCGTGAACGTCGAAATCAAGCTCGCCTAAGCGAGGGGTTTCCGTCCCGCCGGAAGGACGCTAAGCGCACCGGACAGTTCAGGGCCCCCGAAGGCCCGTCTCGCCGCAAGGCAAGACAAGACATCGGGATACCGCCGGATTTCATCCGGGCCTGCGTCCCCCGTCTCGCTCTTCTTTAGGGAAGGGCAGTTCAGCCCGGACGGGGCGACGCATCGAAAAACGGGCTGACAAGCACCCTCGGATTTCGCCGGGGTGCCTCTGTGAAGGAGTTTTGACGATGCGCACTGGCGTGATCGCAAAGAAAGTCGGGATGACCCGCCTGTTCCAGGAGGATGGACGTCACGTTCCCGTGACCGTTCTTGCTCTTGAGAACTGCCAGGTTACCGCTCACCGCACGGGCGACCGTGACGGCTATTTCGCTGTTCAGCTTGGCGCAGGTGAAGCGAAGCAGAAGAATGTCAGCAAGCCGCAGCGCGAAGCTTTCGCCAAGGCGGATGTGGGCCTGAAGATGAAGGTCGCGGAATTCCGCGTCGAAGGCGAAGACGGGCTGCTGCCGGTCGGCGCGCGCATCTCGGCCGAACATTTCATCGCCGGCCAGAAGGTCGACATCACCGGCCACACGCAGGGCAAGGGCTTCGCCGGCGCCATGAAGCGTTGGGGCTTCGGTGGTCTTCGCGCCACGCACGGCGTTTCGCTCAGCCACCGTTCGCACGGTTCGACGGGTAACCGCCAGGATCCGGGCCGCGTGTTCAAGGGCAAGAAGATGGCCGGCCACATGGGCGACCGTCAGCGCACCCAGCAGAACCTCGAAATCGTGCGCACCGACGCCGATCGCGGCCTGCTTTTCGTCAAGGGCTCGGTGCCCGGCGCGAAGAACAGCTGGATGCTCGTTCGCGACGCCGTGAAGGTGAAGCATGAAGACCTCCCGTTCCCGGGCGTGATGTATCGCAACCGTGACGAATTCGAGCATCAGGAAGCGGATGCCGGTCTCGTCGAGAGCGCTGCCGAAAGCACCGTGAACCCCGAAGTCTCCGCCGAGCAGCAGGAAAAGCTTCTGCAGCAGCAGGATGCGGGTGCGGATGCCGACACTGGCGCCGCCGAAGACAACAGCACCACGCCGAGCGTCGACAAGGACGCCGGCGAGAACAAGGAGGGCTGATCCCGTGAAGGTGAAGGTCCAGAAAATCGACGGAAAAGCCGCTGGCGACGTCGAGCTCAACGACGAGGTGTTCGGGGTCGAGCCGCGTGCGGATATCCTGCACCGTGTCGTCACCTGGCAGCTCGAAAACCGCCGCGGCACCGCCCGCCCGACGCGCGAGCGTTCGGACGTGGCGCGTACCGGCAAGAAGTTCGGTGCCCAGAAGGGCTCGGGCGGCGCTCGCCACGGCGATCGCGGCGCTCCGATCTTCATCGGCGGCGGCAAGGCGCACGGTGCGCGCAAGCGTGATTTCAACCAGTCGCTGAACAAGAAGGTTCGTGCGCTCGGTTTGAAGATGGCGCTGTCTAGCAAGGCGAAGGACGGCCTTATCGTCGTCGACAGCCTTGAGCTTACCGATGCTAAGACCAAGGCGCTGAAGGCCCAGTTCGACAACAATGGCTGGAACGGCAAGGTCCTCTTCGTAGACGGCGACACGGTCAATGACGGCTTCAAGAAGGCCGCGCGCAACCTGCCTGGCATCAACGTCCTCCCCGCGATGGGCGCCAATGTCTACGACATCCTGAAGCACGACACGCTGGTCCTCACCAAGGACGCGGTCGCCAAGCTGGAGGGCCGTTTCAATGGCTAAGCAGGACATCGATGCACGTCACTACGACGTGATCCTCTCGCCCCACATCACCGAGAAGTCGACCATGGCTTCGGAGCACAACGCGGTTGTGTTCAAGGTGGCGGGCGATGCGACCAAGCCGCAGATCAAGGAAGCGGTGGAAGCGATCTATTCCGGCCAGAAGGCCAAGGTCGTCGCCGTCAACACGATCAACGTGAAGGGCAAGACCAAGCGCTGGAAGGGCAAGCCCTACAAGCGCAACGACGTGAAGAAGGCGATCGTGACCCTCGCCGAGGGCTCGATGATCGACATCACGGAAGGTGTGAGCTGATCCCATGGCACTGAAGAATTACAATCCGACGAGCCCCGCGCGCCGCGGCCTCATCCTCGTCGACAAGTCCGGCCTGTATAAGGGCAAGCCGGTCAAGTCGCTCACAGAAGGCAAGCGCAAGACGGGTGGCCGCAACAACAAGGGTCACAAGACCTCGCGCGGCATGGGCGGCGGTCACAAGCAGAAGTACCGCTTCATCGACTTCAAGCGTCGCAAGTGGGACGTCGAAGGCACTGTCGAGCGGATCGAATACGATCCCAACCGCACCGCCTTCATCGCTCTCGTGAGCTATACCGATGGCGAGCAGGCCTACATCATCGCTCCGCAGCGTCTCGCTGTCGGCGACAAGGTCGTGGCTGGCGAGAAGACCGATACGAAGCCTGGCAATGCCATGCTTCTGGGTCAGATGCCGGTCGGCACGATCTGCCACAATGTGGAAATGAAGCCGGGCAAGGGCGGGCAGATCGCTCGTTCCGCCGGGGCCTACGTCCAGCTGGTCGGTCGCGATCGCGGCATGGTCATCGTGCGCCTGAACAGCGGCGAGCAGCGTTATCTGCGTGCCGACTGCATGGGCACCGTTGGCGCCGTGTCGAACCCCGACAACCAGAACCAGAACCTGGGCAAGGCCGGTCGTCGCCGCTGGATGGGCGTGAAGCCGCTGACGCGCGGTGTCGCCAAGAACCCGGTCGACCACCCGCATGGTGGTGGTGAAGGCCGGACCTCGGGCGGTCGTCACCCGGTCACTCCGTGGGGCAAGCCGACCAAGGGCGCCCGTACGCGCAACAACAAGCAGACGGACAAGATGATCATCCGTTCGCGCCACGCCAAGAAGAAGAGGTAAGCGCACATGGCACGTTCCGTCTGGAAGGGTCCGTTCGTGGAACTCAGCCTTCTCAAGAAGGCCGAAACCGCGCAGGATGCGAGCAGCACCAAGCCGATCAAGACCTGGTCGCGGCGCAGCACGATCCTCCCCCAATTCGTCGGCCTGACGTTCAACGTCTACAATGGCCACAAGTTCATCCCGGTTTCCGTTTCGGAAGAGATGGTCGGCCACAAGCTCGGTGAATTCGCGCCTACGCGCACCTTCCCGGGCCACGCCGCCGACAAGAAGGGCAAGCGCTGATGAGCAAGCAGAAGGCACCCCGCCGCGTCGGTGAGAACGAGGCTCTGGCCGTCGGCACCACGATCCGTGGTTCGGCCCAGAAGCTGAACCTCGTCGCCGGTCTGATCCGCGGCAAGAAGGCCGAAGAGGCCCTCAACATCCTCGCTTTCTCTAAGAAGGCGATGGCGCGCGACGCCAGCAAGGTGCTCGCATCCGCGATCGCCAACGCGGAAAACAATCACGATCTGGATGTCGATGCCCTAGTCGTTGCGGAAGCTTCGGTCGGCAAGTCGATCACCATGAAGCGGTTCCACACACGCGGCCGCGGCAAGTCCACGCGTATCCTTAAGCCGTTCAGCCGGCTGCGGATCGTGGTTCGCGAGCAGGAAGAGGCGTAACATGGGTCACAAGAGCAATCCGATCGGTCTGCGTCTGCAGATCAACCGCACCTGGGACAGCCGCTGGTACGCCGAAGGGCGCGACTATGCCAAGCTGCTCAGCGAGGACATCGAGATCCGCAAGCACATCGTCAGCTCGCTGCCGCAGGCCGCGATCTCGAAGGTGGTGATCGAGCGTCCGGCCAAGCTTTGCCGCATCTCGATCTATGCCGCGCGTCCCGGTGTCATCATCGGCAAGAAGGGCGCGGACATCGAAAAGCTGCGTTCGAAGCTTGCCACGATGACCGCCAGCGAAGTGAAGCTGAACATCGTCGAAATCCGCAAGCCGGAAGTCGATGCCAAGCTCGTCGCCCAGGGCATCGCCGACCAGCTGATCCGCCGCGTGGCATTCCGCCGGGCGATGAAGCGCGCGATCCAGTCCGCCATGCGTCTGGGTGCCGAAGGTATCAAGATCGTGTGCGGTGGCCGTCTCGGCGGCGCGGAAATCGCGCGTGTCGAACAGTACCGCGAAGGCCGCGTGCCGCTTCACACGCTGCGCGCCAACATCGACTATGCCGAAGCCGAGGCGCTGACCGCCTACGGCATCATCGGCATCAAGGTGTGGGTCTTCAAGGGCGAGATCCTCGGCCACGATCCGACCGCGCATGACCGTCTGATGATGGAATCGCAGACCTCGGGCGTGCGCCCCGCGCGCTGATTGCAGGACATAGGAAAGCACCATGCTGCAACCGAAGAAAACCAAGTACCGCAAGGCGTTCAAGGGCCGTATCCACGGCAACGCCAAGGGCGGCACCGCGCTCAATTTCGGGTCGTACGGCCTGAAGGCGCTGGAGCCGGAGCGGATCACCGCACGCCAGATCGAAGCGGCTCGCCGCGCGATCACGCGCCACATCAAGCGTCAGGGCCGTCTCTGGATCCGCGTGTTCCCGGACGTGCCGGTTTCGAAGAAGCCTGCCGAAGTCCGTCAGGGTAAGGGCAAGGGCTCGATCGAATACTGGGCCGCCCGCGTGAAGCCGGGTCGCATCCTGTTCGAACTCGACGGTGTCGCGGGTCCGCTCGCCGCCGAAGCGTTCGAGCGCGCCGCGATGAAGCTGCCCGTCAAGACCAAGGTCGTTGCCCGCCTCGGCGACACCTCGCACCTGGGAGGCGAAGCGTGAGCAAGACTGAAGACCTCCGCCAGAAGTCGGACGATCAGCTCGCCGAAGAGCTGACCTCGCTCAAGCGCGAGCAGTTCAACCTGCGCTTCCAGGCCGCGACCAACCAGCTGGAAAAGCCGGCTCGCATCCGCGAAGTGCGCCGCTCGATCGCCACGATCAAGACGTTGCAGGGTGAACGCACCCGCGCTTCGGCTGCCAAGGCTTAAGGAACAGACTATGCCAAAGCGTATCCTGATCGGCACGGTGACCTCGGACAAGACCGACAAGACCGTGACCGTGCTCGTCGAGCGTAAGGTGAAGCACCCGCTTTACGGGAAGATCATCCGTCGCTCGAAAAAGTATCACGCCCATGACGAGCAGAACGAGTACACGCTCGGCGACGTCGTGCGCATCGAAGAAACTAAGCCGATCTCGAAGACCAAGACCTGGCAGGTCAAGGACCGGGTGACGGCGGGCGGCACGCAGGCTGTCGAGGCGGACCTCGAAGTCGAAGCCGCAGGAAACTGACGTAATCGGAACTGCCGGGCTTTCGTCCCGGCAAGCCAAGAGAAGGAACCGGATCGATGATCCAGATGCAATCCAATCTCGACGTCGCGGACAATAGCGGCGCCAAGCGCGTCCAGTGCATCAAGGTACTGGGCGGCTCGAAGCGCCGCACCGCGAGTGTCGGGGACGTGATCGTGGTTTCCGTGAAGGAAGCCCAGCCGCGCGCCAAGGTGAAGAAGGGCGACGTCCATCGCGCCGTGATCGTCCGCACCAAGAAGGACGTTCGCCGTCCCGATGGCAGCGTGATCCGCTTCGACAGCAATGCCGCCGTGCTCGTGAACAAGAGCGAAGAGCCGATCGGCACCCGTATCTTCGGCCCGGTGGTGCGCGAACTGCGCGGCCGCGGCTTCATGAAGATCATCTCGCTCGCTCCGGAGGTGCTGTAATGGCCGCCGCCAAGATCAAGAAGGGTGACACCGTCGTCGTCCTGTCCGGCAAGGACAAGGGCCAGACGGGCACGGTCGAGAAGGTCATGCCCAAGGACGGCAAGATCGTCGTCGAAGGCGTGAACGTCGCCACCCGTCACCGCAAGCCGAACCAGCAGAACCCGCAGGGTGGCATCGACCGTTTTCCGGCCCCGATGCACATCTCCAAGGTCGCGCTGGCCGATCCGAAGGACGGCAAGCCCACCCGCGTCCGTTTCGAAGAGAAGGACGGCAAGAAGGTGCGCGTCGCCGTGAAGTCCGGGGAGACCATCGATGGCTGATAACTACACGCCGCGCTTCAAGAAGAAGTACGAGGACGAGGTCGTCAAGGCGATGACAGAGAAGTTCGGTTACAAGAACCGTCTCGAAGTCCCGCGGATCGAAAAAGTCACGCTCAACATGGGCGTGGGCGAGGCGAGCCAGGACAAGAAGAAGGTCCAGACCGCCGCCGAGGAAATGGCCCTGATCGCCGGCCAGAAGCCGGTCATTACCAAAGCCAAGAAGTCGATCGCCCAGTTCAAGCTGCGCGAAGGCATGCCGATCGGTGCGAAGGTTACCCTGCGCCGCGATCGCATGTACGAATTCATGGACCGCCTGGTCACCATCGCCATGCCCCGCATCCGCGACTTTCGCGGCCTCAACCCGAAGAGCTTCGACGGGCGCGGCAATTACGCGATGGGCATGAAGGAACAGATCGTGTTCCCCGAGATCAGCTACGACCGGATCGAAAAGGTCCGTGGCATGGATATCATCGTGACCACCACGGCGAAGACCGACGACGAGGCGCGCGAGCTGCTGCGTCTGTTCGGTTTCCCGTTCCCGGCCCCCGAAGGCCAGGAAGCGTCACAAGAGAAGGAAGCGGCGTGAGCCGCTAAGAGAGGAACTTAAGTCCAATGGCGAAACTGAGTTCGATCAATAAGAACGAGAAGCGCAAGAAGCTCGTCAAGCAGTACGCTGCGAAGTACGAGAAGCTGAAGGCGATCGCGGACGACAAGTCGGCCGACGAAAGCGAACGGCTGATGGCGCGCCTGAAGATGGCGGAACTGCCGCGCAATGCGAATCCCACGCGTGTGCGCAACCGCTGCTCCACCACCGGCCGCCCGCGCGGCTATTACCGCAAGTTCGGCATCAACCGCATCGAGCTGCGGGATCTTGGCAATAAAGGCCTGATCCCTGGCCTGACCAAGTCGAGCTGGTGAGGATCTAGACCATGGCATTGACCGATCCCCTGGGTGATATGCTCACCCGTATCCGCAACGGCCAGCAGGCGAAGAAGGACAGCGTCCTCTCGCCCGCCAGCAAGCTGCGCGCGAACGTCCTGGAAGTGCTCCAGCGCGAAGGCTACATCCGTGGCTACAGCGAAGACGACAGCGGCAAGCACAAGGCGCTGCGGATCGAACTGAAGTATTTCGAGGGCGAACCTGCGATCAAGCACGTCGCTCGCGTCTCCAAGCCGGGCCGCCGCGTCTATTCGGGGTCGAAGGACCTTCCGAACGTGCGCAACGGCCTTGGCATCACCATCGTCTCGACCCCGCGCGGCGTGCTTTCGGACAACGAAGCACGCAGCGAGAACGTCGGTGGCGAAGTGCTGGCGGAGGTGTTCTGATGAGCCGCATCGGTAAACGTCCGGTGGCGATCCCCAGCGGGGTCACTGCCAATATCGACGGCAAGACGCTGTCGGTGAAGGGGCCCAAGGGCACTCTCACGATGGGCCTGTCCGACCTCATCGACTACAAGGTCGAAGACGAGGGTATCTCGGTAAAGCCTGCGAACGATACGCAGAAGGCCCGCGCCTTCTGGGGTATGCAGCGCACCATGGTTTCGAACCTGGTCGAAGGCGTAACGGAAGGTTTTTCCAAGACGCTGCAGATCTCGGGTGTCGGCTATCGTGCCTCGACGCAGGGCAACAAGCTCAAGCTTCAGCTCGGCTATTCGCACGACGTCGATCTCGACGTGCCTGAAGGCCTGGATGTGAAGACGCCCGATCAGACGACGATCATCGTTTCGGGCATCGACAAGCAGAAGGTCGGCCAGTTCGCCGCAGAAATCCGCCGCTGGCGCAAGCCCGAACCCTACAAGGGCAAGGGTATTAAGTACCAGGGCGAGTATATCTTCCGCAAGGAAGGGAAGAAGAAGTAAGATGGCCAAGCTTTCCCTCTTCGAACGCCGTCGCCGCCGTGTCCGCACGGCGCTCCGCAACCGTGCGGGCGGCAAGCCGCGTCTTTCGGTGCACCGCACCGGCAAGCATATCTATGCGCAGATCATCGACGATGCCGCCGGCAAGACCGTCGCCGCAGCTTCCACGCTGGGTGCCTCGGGATCGGGTGCCAATGTCGATGCCGCGCAGCAGGTCGGCAAGGACATCGCCGCCGCCGCCAAGAAGGCCGGCGTGACCACCGTCGTGTTCGACCGCGGTGGCTTCCTGTTCCATGGTCGCGTCAAGGCGCTGGCCGATGCCGCCCGTGAAGGCGGGCTGGAGTTCTGATTATGGCCGACGAGAACAAGACCCCGGACAACACCGGCGAAACCGCGGCTCCCGCTGCGACCGAAACGGCGACCGCTCAGACCGAGCACGCCGTTACGAACGAGCAGCCTGCCGTGGCGGACACGCCGTCGGAAGCGGCCGACAACCAGTCGCCCGCCCAGGGCGCCGAAGGCCAGCCGCGTCAGCGTGGTGGCCGTGGCGGTAATGACCGTGGCGGTCGCGATGGTGGCGGTCGCGGCCGTGGCCGTGGTCGCGACGATCGTCGTGGCGGACGCCGCGAGGAAGAAGACGACGGCATCATCGAGAAGCTGGTCCACATCAACCGCGTCTCCAAGACCGTGAAGGGCGGTAAGCGCTTCGGTTTCGCAGCGCTGGTCGTTGTCGGCGACGGCTCGGGCCGCGTCGGTTTCGGCAAGGGCAAGGCCCGCGAAGTGCCGGAAGCGATCAGCAAGGCGACTGCCGCTGCGCGCAAGCACATGATCCGCGTCCCGTTGAAGGACGGTCGCACGCTTCACCATGACGGCAATGGTCGTTTCGGTGCGGGCAAGGTGACTGTGCGTACGGCTCCGGCGGGTACCGGCATCATCGCCGGTGGTCCGATGCGCGCCGTGTTCGAAAGCCTTGGCGTCGCCGACGTGGTGACCAAGTCGGTCGGCACGTCCAATCCCTACAACATGATCCGTGCGACCTTCGACGCGCTGCAGGACCAGACGTCGCCGAAATCGGTGGCGCAGCGTCGCGGCAAGAAGATCGCCGACCTTCTTGGTCGCGGCGGATCGAACGAGGCCGAGGCGCAAGCCGACGCCGCGGCTCTTGTGGAGTAATCGAGATGGCTGACACAAAAACCATCACCATCAAGCAGATCGGTTCGCCGCTGCGTCGGCCCGAGAGCCAGCGCAAGATCCTGATCGGCTTGGGTCTCAACAAGATGCACAAGACCGTGACTCGTCAGGACACCCCCGAGGTGCGCGGCGCGATCGCCAAGGTCCCGCATCTGGTGACGATCGTCGACTGAATCACGACTGGCAATGGGCACTGCCGATCCGGCGGTGCCGACAGACAAAAACGGCGGGGAGGTTCAGGCTTCTCCGCCGTTTTCGTATGGTCTGACCAGAACGCCCGGTTTGACGGGAATGGCCCTCACGGCGCGCAATCACCGTGGATGCGAACCACGAAATCGACGGTACGGTCCGAAACCAACTGACTGCCGACCACGCGACAATAGCGCGACGTATACGTCTCGATCAGTTCTGCCGTTCTCGCATTCGGCGGTTTGTGCCTGAAACTGGGTACATCGACGATGACGCCAGGCCGTAGCGCGAGCACGCGACGCAGTTCCGCTTCTGTATCGAGATGGCTGACATTGATTTCCGCGCCGTGGCTGAGGTGGGGAGGAAAGGCGAGGGGCGTCGGCGAGCGATGCCCGGACATGTGGTACAGCATCGGTGGTCCATCGAAGATCAGGATAGGCCGCCCGCCGTCATGGGCTCTGATCGTCTGGGCAAGACGTTCCATTGCGGAGATCGTGCGCTCGGTACGGGCGAAATCGAGCGGCGAATGGATCGCGAAGCTGATCGTCATGACGGTGACGAGACCGACCGAACCCATGATTGGGCGCGCGAGAACGGGCGCCGATGCGAGCGCGAGCGGAACCAGCATCGGAAGCGCGTAATGGAGGTGGAGATTGGGAACGGAGAGTACGCCGAGAGCCGCGGCGCCCAGCCAGATCAGGATGAAGCGCTTCATGTCGGATTGGCGCGCTTGGCGTAAAGCCACGATCGCCATGATTGCGAGAGGGCTGATGAGTATCGCCATGATCGTGCCGCCGAAGATGGCGCTGCTGGCATCGTAGCTCTTGGACAGATTGGAAAGTACCATGGCCTGCCAGAACTCGGACCAGTGGCCGGACAGCCAGTAATACGCTGCGATGGCGAGTGTGGGGGCCGCGCCTACCGCGATCCAGACGGCCATCATTCGGAGCGTGGGTTTCAGATTGCCGGTGCAGCTGTAAGACTTCCACGCCGCCCACGCTCCCAATGCGGAGATCTCGAACACCACGGTCTGCTTGATCGTCAGCGCCAATCCGCCCAGCCCCATCGCCAGAATAAGGGACCAGGCCGCGCGGGGTCTCTCCGGCCTCTGCGACTGGCGAAAGACGATCCAGGCGCAGCTTGCGACCAGCGCGTTGTAAAAGACGGGACTTTGCCCGCCATATCCGCCGAACATCGGAAGGGCGAAAAGATAGAGGATCGCTGCACGGCAACCGGCACGCTGGCCGGAATGATCGCGCGCCATCTCCCAGATCACGAACGCCGTATAACCAGCGAAGAATGTGGCCGTGATCTGATATGCGATCGGGTCGCGCGAAATTGCTGCGATCAGCCCATACAGGGCAAAATGCCCGAAAGGCTTGCGATCCCAGATATCGACATAGGGCAGGGCGCCGTGGGTCATGTCGATCCCCGCAGCGAAATAGAACGCCTCGTCGACGAACAGGTTGGGGTTCCCGAAGGTCGCCGCGCGAAGGCCCAAGGCCATCAGCACGCACAGCCCCAGGCGCCAGGCAAAGCCCGCGATATCCGCGCGTCTATCGCCGCTTTCCAGCGATCGCTTGGCAAAGGGCAGGCTGAAGTCGATCATTCCCAATCCCGCAGGGCAACAGCGTCCACGGCGAGGCGTTACGCTCGAGACCTTGGGGAAGGGTTAACCATACGATGCGAACCGCAATTCGTTCGACATGGAGGGGTGACAAGTCGCCCGGCATTGGATAAGGGCGCCCCTTTCCAACAGCGCGCACCCCTTCAGGGGGCCTAGAAAGCGAAAGCGAGTGCACTATGAAACTGAATGATATCCGCGACAATCCCGGCGCCCGTAAAGAGCGTATGCGCGTCGGCCGTGGCATCGGCTCGGGCAAGGGCAAGACCGGCGGCCGTGGCCAGAAGGGTCAGAAGAGCCGTTCGGGCGTCGCCATCAAGGGCTTCGAAGGCGGCCAGATGCCGCTTCACATGCGCCTGCCGAAGCGCGGCTTCAACAATCCGTTCGGCAAGGATTTCGCCGAAGTGAACCTCGGCATGGTCCAGAAGTTCATCGATGCGGGCAAGCTCGACGCCAAGGCGACTCTCGATCACGAAACGCTGAAGGCCGCTGGCCTCGCGCGTGGCGGCAAGGACGGCGTGCGCCTCCTCGGCAAGGGCGAGTTGACCGCGAAGGTCGCGTTCAAGGTCGCCGGCGCCTCGAAGGGCGCGATCGAAGCGGTCGAAAAGGCCGGCGGTTCGGTCCAGGTAATCGCTCCCAAGCAGCCGGAGCACGAGAAGAAAGCCGCTCGCACCGAAGCGAACAAGGCCAAGAAAGCCAAGTAAGCGGGAAAATCACGGGGTGGGGGTTCGACATCGCGCGAACCCCTCCCTATTTACCCCTCCATCGCCGGGAGGGGCCGGCACCAAGCTAGGATCGACATTTCGACATGGCATCACGCGCCGACAATATCGCGAGCAATCTGAGCCTCGCCAATTTCTCCAAGGCCACCGAACTGCGCCAGCGCATCTGGTTCACGATCGGGGCCCTGATCGTCTTCCGCTTCCTGAGCTTCGTGCCGCTGCCGGGTGTCAATCCGCTGGTGCTGCAATCGCTCGCCGATACGGCGCGCGGCGGCATCCTCGACATGTTCAACATGTTCACCGGCGGCAGCCTCGAGCGCATGAGCCTGATCGCGCTCGGCGTGATGCCCTACATCACCGCCTCGATCGTGATCCAGCTCGCCGCGGCGCTGCATCCCTCGCTCGCCGCCCTCAAGAAGGAAGGCACGACCGGACGCCAGAAGCTGAACCAGTATACCCGCTACGGCACGGTGCTGCTGTGCACGGTGCAGGGCTGGTTCCTTGCCGCGGGTCTCGAAAGCTACGGGGCGCAAAGCGGTATCCAGGCGGTGGTCGATCCCGGATACATGTTCCGCATCGGCGCGGTCATCAGCCTTGTCGGGGGCACTATGTTCCTGCTGTGGCTGGGCGAGCAGATCACCAGCCGCGGCATCGGCAACGGCGTGTCGCTGATCATCATGGCGGGCATCGTCGCCCAGTTCCCGAGCTTCGCGGGCAATCTGTTCGAGGGCGGGCGCACGGGCTCGATCTCGCCCGGGATCATCATCGGCTTCATCCTCATGATCGTGATCCTGATCCTCGTGATCAGTTTCGTGGAGCGGGCGCAGCGGCGGCTGCTGATCCAGTATCCCAAGCGCGCCACGCAGCGCGGAATGATGCAAGCCGATCGCTCGCACTTGCCGTTGAAGCTCAACACCGCAGGCGTGATTCCGCCGATCTTCGCCAGCTCGCTGCTTCTGCTTCCGCTCACGATCACGCAGTTCGCGGGCAATTCGCTCGATACGAACAGCACGACCGGGGCCTGGTTGCAGACGCTGCTGCAATATCTCCAGCACGGCCAGCCGATCTACATGACGCTTTATGCGGCGGGGATCGTGTTCTTCTGCTTCTTCTACACCGCGGTGGTCTTCAACCCCGAGGAAACGGCGGAGAATCTGAAGAAGAATGGCGGGTTCATACCTGGCATCCGTCCGGGCAAGCGGACCGAGGAATATCTCGATTACGTGTTGACGCGCATCACCGTGGTCGGGGCGATCTATCTCGCACTGGTCTGCGTCATTCCCGAATACATGATCGCGCAAACGGGTATTCCGCTGTTCCTCGGCGGGACCAGCCTGCTGATCGTCGTCAATGTCACAGTCGACACGATCAGCCAGATCCAGTCGCACCTGCTGGCCCACCAGTATGGCGATCTCATCAAGAAGGCCAAGTTGAAAGGCCGTATGCGCTAGGCTACGTGCCCGGGTGGAAGGATTCGGGCAGAGGGAATTTTCGAACGATGGACATCATCCTTCTAGGCCCTCCGGGCGCGGGCAAGGGCACCCAGGCTCATCGTCTGGTCGAGCATCACGGCATGCGCCAGCTTTCGACCGGGGACATGCTGCGCGGCGCCGTCAGCGCGGGCACTCCGGTGGGCATCAAGGCCAAGGCGATCATGGATCGGGGCGAGCTCGTGTCCGACGATATCGTCAGCGAGCTGATCGATGCCGAACTCGCCGCGATGGGGAGCGAGACCGGTGCGATCTTCGACGGATATCCCCGCACCGAGGCGCAGGCCCGGATGCTCGACGAAATCCTCGAACGCCACGGTCGCAAGCTCGACCACGTCATCGAACTGGGCGTGAACGAAGAGGCGCTTGTCGAACGCATCACGGGGCGCTTCACCTGCGCCAAGTGCGGCGAAGGCTATCACGACGTCTTCAAGCAGCCCGAAACCGAGGGCGTGTGCGACAAGTGCGGCAGCACGGAATTCAAGCGCCGCCCCGACGATAACGAAGAAACCGTGCGCCACCGGATGCAGGTCTATCGGTCCGAAACCGCACCGATCCTGCCCGGCTACGAGGAGCGCGGGATCGTCAGCCGGATCGACGGGATGGCCAGCATCGCGGACGTGACCCACGCGATCGATTCGATCCTGGCGTAGCGATCCGCCTTCCCTGGACTGCACCGCCGGGTTAGAGCGGTCGGAACAAGGGGAGGGAATGGGATGCGACATATCACCTGTTTTGCCGCACTGGCCGCGACGCTGTTGGCGTCCGCCGCACCGCTGCAAGCCGAGGTCGTCTTGACCACGCCGACAGGGTTCGTAACGCGCGATACCGCACAGATCGCAGCGCCGCCGATGGCGGTCTGGCTCGCTCTGACGAAGCCCGCCGCTTGGTGGAACGACGAACACACCTGGTCGGGCGATGCCGCCAACCTCACTCTGACGCCCCAGGCGGGCGGCTGTTTCTGCGAGACGATCCCCGGCGGCGATGCCGGCAGGGCATCGGCGATGGATGGCAGCGCGCGCCATGCGACGGTGGTGCAGGCCTTTCCACTCAAGGTCATGCGCCTGCGCGGAGGGCTCGGCCCGCTTCAGGGCGAACCGGCAGAGGGCGTGCTGACGATCACGCTGAAGGAAATTCCCGGCGGTACCCGCGTGTTGTGGGAATACAATGTCGGCGGACCCATGCGGTTCGAGATCCCGATGATTTCCGCCGCCGTGGACCAGGTGATGAGCCAGCAGCTTGCCGGATTGCGCAACCATCTTGGCGGGCTTCCCGACACTTCGGCTCCAGCTGCGTCCGCGTCCGAACCGGCGACGGATGATACGTCGGATGATGCCGAACCTTCCGCTTTCGATGAGCAGTTCGGCGATCTCGACGAGTAAGGAGAAATCGTTCGGGGGGGAGGCGATCGGCCTTTTCTGAGGAACGATGCATTGCCCGGGTAGGTTAACTCCGCGCAACCGGAGGGCCACTCGATGCCGCAGACTGACCAGCGCGATACCGCGCCGGACTTCGACACGTTCATGGACGAATTGCGCGAGCGCAATGCAGGGCAGGACGAGTTCGTCCAGGCCGTGGGCGAGGTGGCGCGCGACGTGTTCGATTGGATCGCCGACAAGCCCGAATACACCGACGCCCAGATCCTGCGCCGCCTGACCGAGCCCGACCGGATCGTCAGCTTCCGTGTCTGCTGGGAGGACGACGATCATCGGATCCGCGTCGAACGTGGTTGGCGCGTGCAGAACAACAACGCCATCGGTCCCTATAAGGGCGGATTGCGCTTCCACCCGAGCGTGACCGAGAGCGTGCTCAAATTCCTCGCCTTCGAACAGACCTTCAAGAATGCGCTCACCGGACTGCCGCTGGGCGGAGGGAAGGGTGGGTCGAGCTTCGATCCCCATGGAAAGTCCGACGCCGAGATCATGCGCTTCTGCCAGAGCTTCATGACCGAACTCTATCGCCATATCGGGCCGCATACCGATGTCCCGGCGGGAGATATCGGTGTCGGCAGCCGCGAGATCGGATTCCTGTTCGGCCAGTACAAAAGGATCGTGAACCGCTGGGAAGGCGCGATCACGGGCAAGGGGCTCGAATGGGGCGGATCGGAACTGCGCCCCGAGGCGACCGGGTTCGGCGCGGTCTATTTCCTGCGCCGGATGCTCGACCATGCGGGCGACACGCTGGAGGGCAAGTCGGTCGTCCTGTCAGGCGCCGGCAATGTCGCGCTCCACGCGGCGCAGAAGCTGATCGAGAGTGGTGCCAAGGTTTTGACCCTGTCGGATTCGGATGGGTTCATCCACGACGCCGACGGGATCGATCAGGACAAGCTCGACTGGATCAAGGCGCTGAAGCAGGAGCGGCGCGGGCGGATCAAGGAATATGTCGAGGAATATCCCGACGCCGAATATCACGGCGATGGGGCGCAACCTTGGAATGTCGATTGCGACATCGCCATGCCTTGCGCGACCCAGAACGAGATCGACGAGGACGATGCGAAGGCTTTGATCGATCACGGTGTGAGGGCTGTGGTGGAGGGTGCGAACATGCCCACCACCCACGCAGCCGCGCGCGTCATCCGCAATGCGGGCATCCTGTTCGCACCCGCCAAGGCGGCCAATGCGGGCGGGGTGGCCGTTTCGGGCCTGGAAATGAGCCAGAACGCAGAACGCGTGAGCTGGAACCACGAGAAGCTCGACAACCAGCTCACCGACCTCATGGCCGAAATCCACGACAAATGTGTCGAACATGGCAAGGATGAAAACGGTAAGGTCGATTATGCGCGCGGCGCCAACATCGCGGGTTTTGAAAAGGTTGCGAGCGCTATGCTGGCCTTCGGCGTGGTGTAGCCGGTGCGTCGGCGCGCTTTGACGTGCGATGCGCAACAGGCTATAGAGTGGCCCGAACAGACATCAGCGCCGCCCCTGTGGCGGCCATGCGATGGCGCGCGAGGCTTGCGGTTGACGCCGCGGGCGAATCGTCCTAAGCGCGCGGTTCATTCGACAATCACGGATATGTCCGGCACGCGGTTGCCCTCTTCCATGGCGCTGCAACCGGACTTTTGGCTTTTGCGCCGTCCGCCGTCTCGAATGGATTGAGCGATGAGATAGGGTTGGCGTTCGCCGTAAGTCCCTGTGGAGCATGGAGAAGTAAGTGGCTCGTATTGCCGGGGTGAATATCCCCACCAACAAGCGCGTGATCATCGCGCTCACCTATATCCACGGTATCGGCCGGACCACGGCCGTCGAGATCGCCGACAAGCTCGGTATCGATCATTCGCGCCGCGTGCAGGACCTCACCGACGAGGAAGTGCTGCGCATCCGCGAAACGATCGATGAAGATCACCGGGTCGAAGGCGACCTTCGCCGCGAAACCGCGATGAACATCAAGCGCCTCATGGATTTGCGTTCCTATCGCGGCCTGCGCCATCGTGCGGGTCTGCCCGTGCGCGGCCAGCGCACCCACACCAACGCCCGCACCCGCAAGGGCAAGGCCAAGCCGATCGCCGGCAAGAAGAAGTAAGCGTCGGCTTTCCCGATACGCTTTTCCCTTCTTGAGTTTGAGATAAGGATACCAAGACCATGGCACGCGAACCCGGCCGGATCAGGCGGCGCGACAAGAAGAATATTACGAGCGGCGTCGCGCACATCAACGCCAGCTTCAACAACACGATGATCACCATCACCGATGCTCAGGGCAATGCGATCAGCTGGTCCAGCGCGGGGATGATGGGCTTCAAGGGCAGCCGCAAGTCGACGCCCTATGCCGCCCAGGTCGCCGCCGACGATGCCGGCAAGAAGGCCGCCGAACACGGCGTCCGCACGCTGGAAGTCGAAGTGAAGGGCCCGGGTTCGGGCCGCGAGAGCGCGCTGCGCGGTCTTGCCGCGGTGGGCTTCACCATCACCTCGATCCGCGATGTGACGCCGATCCCGCACAATGGCGTGCGGCCTTCCAAGCGCCGCCGCGTCTGATCCGTGCCTGCCTGGCGGCCCTGTTCCGATAGGGCCGCCGACACCATCTTCACGGACCGGACGCTCTCAGCCCAGAGCGCCGGTCCCGTCCGTATTCGAACCAGGGGATATCCATGTCCGTCAATAACAAGAACTGGCAGGAACTGAAAAAACCCAACACCCTCGAGATCAAGGAAGGCGGCGACAAAAAGCGCAAGGCCACCTTCGTTGCCGAACCGCTGGAACGCGGCTTCGGCCTGACGCTCGGCAACGCGCTGCGCCGTGTGCTGCTCTCCTCGCTTCAGGGCGCGGCGATCACCTCGATCAAGATCGAGAACGTGCTGCATGAATTCTCCTCGCTCGCCGGCGTGCGCGAGGATGTCACCGACATCGTCCTCAATGTGAAGCAGATCGCACTGAAGATGGAAGGCGAAGGCCTCAAGCGCCTGCAGCTTTCCGCCACCGGACCCGGTGAAGTCAAGGCTGGCGACATCGCCGTTTCGGGCGATATCGAAGTGATGAACAAGGACCTGGTTCTGTGCCATCTCGACGAAGGCGCCACGCTGAACATGGAACTGACTGCGGACGTCGGTAAGGGTTATTCGCCCGCCGTCGCCAACCGTCCGGCCGATGCGCCGATCGGTCTGATCCCGGTCGACAGCCTGTACTCGCCGGTCCGCCAGGTGAGCTACAAGGTCGAGAACGCCCGTGTCGGGCAGGAGCTCGATTACGACAAGCTCTCGCTGACCGTTGAAACCGATGGCACTGTGACTCCGGAAGACGCGGTGGCCTATGCCGCCCGCATCCTTCAGGACCAGCTCACGCTGTTCGTCCACTTCGAGGAAGGCATTCCGCAGCCGTCCTCCGCGATGATCGGCCAGGCCGCCGAACCGCAGGAGAGCGACACCAACCAGCTCAACCGCTACCTTCTCAAGAAGGTGGACGAGTTGGAATTGTCGGTCCGTTCGGCCAATTGCCTCAAGAACGACAACATCATCTATATCGGCGATCTGGTCCAGAAGACCGAAGCCGAGATGCTGCGCACCCCGAACTTTGGCCGCAAGTCCTTGAACGAAATCAAGGAAGTGCTGTCCAGCATGGGCCTGCGCCTCGGCATGGACATCCCCGGATGGCCGCCGGAGAATATCGAGGAAATGGCCAAGAAGCTCGAACAGGAACTTCTGGGCTGAATGGGTTCCGGCGGCGCACCCTGAGCGCCGCCAGCTATGGGCTACCTAAAACGGGCCCCTAACGAACGAAGGAATGAATTATGCGTCATGGTATTCGCCAGCGTAAGCTCGGCCGCAAGTCGGGCCACCGCACCGCTCTGTTCCGCAACATGTCGGCCGCGCTGATCAAGCACGAGCAGATCCTGACCACCGCCCCCAAGGCGAAGGAACTGCGCCCCTATATCGAAAAGCTGATCACGCTCGCCAAGCGCGGCGGCCTGTCCAACCGTCGTCTCGCCATGAGCCGTTTGGGCGACGAGACCCAGCTGAAGAAGCTGTTCGACGTCCTCGCCGAACGCTACGCCGATCGTGAAGGCGGCTATACCCGCGTAATCAAAGCCGGCTATCGCGGCAGCGACGCGGCGCAGATGGCCGTGATCGAATTCGTCGAACGCGATGTCGATGCCAAGGGCCAGGACAGCGGCCCCGTCATGAACGACGAGGAAGAATACGAAGACGCGTAAGCGATTTCGCATTTCGGGATTTCGGGGGCCGGAGGGGAAACCTTTCGGCCCTTTTCCGTATGGGCCGGGCCGAAGATCGGGGAGATGGCGTTGGATGGCGATTGAACGTTTTCCCGCGCGCCCTACATTGCGTTCACATTATTCGACGCAGAGGATCCCCATCATGAACCGCATCACTGCCGCCGCGCTCGCCGGTGCCGCGCTCGTCGCCCTTTCGACCGCACCCGTGTCGGCACAGACCGTCTCGGACTATCCCGAGACGCGCGCCACCGACACCAGCGAAACGATCTTCGGCCAGCAGATCGCCGATCCCTATCGCTGGCTCGAAAACGATGTGCGCAGCGATACCGAGGTCGCGAACTGGGTAGAGGCGCAGAACGTCGTCACCGACGCCTATCTCGAACAGCTTCCGGGCACCGAGTGGTTCAAGACCGAACTCGCCAAGCTGATCGATTACGAGCGCTTCGGCATCCCGACCAAGGCCGGTGACCGCTATTTCTACAGCTACAATTCCGGGCTGATGAACCAGTCGCAATATTTCGTGCGCGACGGGTGGAGCGGCGAGGGCCGCCTGCTGATCGATCCGAACACCTGGTCGGCGGACAACGCCACCGCGCTCGCCGATACAGCGCCGTCGAAATCGGGCGATTATCTCGCCTATGCTATCCAGGATGGCGGCAGCGACTGGCGCACGATAAAGGTGCTCGACGTCGCCACCGGCGAAGAGATGGGCGACGAGATCCGCTGGGCGAAATTCACGGGCATCTCATGGCTCGGCGATGAAGGCTTCTTCTATTCGCGCTTTCCCGAGACCGAGGAGGGGCAGGATTTCCAGTCCCTCAATTACAACCAGAAAGTCTATTTCCACCGCCTCGGCACCCCGCAGAGCGAAGACGCGCTGGTCTTTGAAACGCCGCAATTCAAGGAACAGGGCCATGGCCTCGGCGTAACCGATGACGGGCGCTGGGCTTTCATTTCCAGCTCGACCGGGACCGATAATCGCAACGAATTGCGTGTGATCGACCTGGCAAACCGTGCGGATGGCAGTTGGCAGACGCGCGATATCGTGACCGGTTTCGAGAATGAGTGGAGCCCGATCGCCTCCACCGGCGACACGGTCTATTTCATGACCAACACGGACGCGCCGCGCTATCGCATCGTGCGCGCCGATCTGACGCAGCCGACCCTCGAATGGGAGGAAGTGATCCCGCAGGGCGACAATCCCATTTCGGGTGCCTCCATCATCGGCGACAAGCTCGTGGTCGAGTTCATGCAGGATGCGAGCAGCCGCGCGGTCTATTACGACCTCGACGGCAATCGCACCGGCGAACTCGATCTTCCCGGCATCGGGTCGATCGCGGGCTTCGGCGGGGAGCCGGGCGACAGCGAGACATTCTACAGCTTCACCAGCTTCAACCAGCCGGGCGCGATCTACCGCCTCGATGTCGACAGCGGCGAGACCCAGGTCTTCGCCGAACCCGAAGTCGCCTTCTCGCCCGATGATTATCGGGTGGAACAGGTCTTCTATTCGTCGAAGGACGGCACACGCGTGCCGATGTTCATCGTGCGCGGTAAGGGTTCGACCGGCCCCGCGCCGACGCTGCTTTACGGTTATGGCGGGTTCAACATCTCGCTGACGCCGAGCTTTGCCGCGACGCGCCTCGCCTGGCTGAAGGCAGGCGGCACCTTCGCGCTCGCCAATATCCGCGGCGGGGGCGAATACGGCAAGGAATGGCACGATGCGGGTCGGTTGAACAACAAGCAGAACGTGTTCGACGATTTCATCGCGGCGGGCGAGTATCTGAAGGCGGAAGGGTATACCACGCCGGAAGGCCTCGCGATCCAGGGCGGCTCGAATGGCGGCCTGTTGGTCGGCGCGGTGACCAACCAGCGCCCCGACCTGGTCGATGCCGCCAATGCTGCGGTCGGCGTGATGGACATGCTGCGCTTCGACCGTTGGACGGCGGGCCGCTATTGGGTGGACGATTACGGCTATCCCGACCGCGAGGCGGATTTCGCCGTGCTGCGCGCCTATTCGCCCTATCACAACATCCGTTCTGGCGTGGATTATCCGGCGATGCTGGTGACGACCGCCGATACGGACGATCGCGTGGTGCCGGGGCACAGCTTCAAATACACTGCCGCCTTGCAGGCCGCCGATGCGGGCGACGAACCGCATCTGATCCGCATCGAGACGCGCGCGGGCCACGGTTCGGGCAAGCCGACCGACAAGGTGATCGACGAATATGGCGATATCCTCGCCTTCCTCGCTTATCACACTGGCCTGAAAGTGCCGCCGGCAGAATGACGACCGGACGGGGAGGACAATCGATGTCCCCCCCCCGCCTTCGTTCAGGAAACTGCCACGTATGGTGAACAGTAGCTGACGGCGAAATTCAGGCTCGTCTCAGCGCCGGTCTCCTAAAAGGTATGGGAAGCCGAGGCAGACCCGCAGCGGCCGAGCATGAGGAGCTCCCGATGCAGACCATCACGAAAGGCCTGATGGCCACCGCCGCAGCTGGCGCCATGGCGCTGACCGCCACACCCGCCGCCGCCCAGTATCGCGATCGCGACCGGGGTATCGATGCGGGCGACGTGATCGCGGGCGCTCTCATCATCGGCGGGATCGCCGCCGTCGCTTCGGCGGCCAAGAACAAGCGCTACGACGATCGCTATCGCACGCGCGGTTACGGCTACGATTACGACCGCCAGTACGACAACCGGTATGATCGCCGCTATGATCGCGGCTACGACAGCAGCCAGCGCGCGGTCCAGCTCTGTGCCGCCGCCGTCCAGCGTGACGTGCGCCGCTATGGCTACCGCTATGCCGACGTGACCCAGATCCGCGATGTCGATCGCGAACGCTATGGGTATGAGGTCAAGGGGCGCTTGGTCGTCGACGGGCAGCGTGGCTATGATCGCTACGACCGCCGGGGCTATCGCCGCGCGGATGAAGGCAAGTTCACCTGCGACGTTTCGCGCGGCCGGGTGGTCGACATCGACTATAGCGGTATTCGCGGCCTTCGCTGAGGAAAGCCGTGGTGAATTGACGCATCGGGCGGTTCAGGCTGTACTCAGCCCGGGCCGCCCAGGCGTTTGCATTATCGACAAGACCGCGCCGGGGTAGGGCGCGACGGTGGGGTGACCGGATATGACGAAACGATCGAAAGTAGCGAGCTTGGCCGCGTTCATCGCCGCCCTGTCGCTCGGCGTACCAGCAGGCGCGGCGGAGCTGCCTTCTCCGATGCAGGCAAGCCCGGTCGCTGGACAGGTGGGCTGGTCGCCGGATGCGGAGACATCAGCCTATAACGGGCGCTATTACGATCCCTACCGCTATCGCCATCGCCGCAACCGCGTCGATGCGGGCGATGTCATTACCGGAGTGCTGATCCTCGGCGGAATCGCGGCGGTCGCCAATGCGGTCAAGAATTCGAATCGCGACGAACGCTATCGGGATCGGGATTGGCGAGATCGCGATTACCGGGATCGGCGCGGAGAACCCTATCGCGACAGCAACGCCACCGGCCTCGACCGTGCGGCATCGCTGTGCGTCGCCGCCATCGAACGCGATGCGCGGGTGGAAACGGTCGACAGCGTCGATCGCAATGCCGCCGGATGGACCGTGACGGGCCGCCTGTTCGACGGGCAGAGCTTCACCTGCGCCATCGGGCAGGACGGACGGATCGACGGTATTGATTACGGAAGCGGCGCGGCGTCATACGGCACCTCGTATGATGGGCGGGCGTTTTCGGGCGTGGACAACCAATTACCGGCCGACCGCTATCGTACCGCACGCGCCGATATCGAAGCACGGGGCGGATATGCGGTCGTGGCGGACACGGCGCCTGTCCTGCAAGGCTCTTCGAACGCGGGACCTCCGCCGGAAGGCCCCGTTCCGGCCTATCCCGGCGGTCCTCTGCCGGGCGATCCCGATTACTAAGACCGAGGGCCGCTAAGCCCCGTCACTGTCGCGATCGCGATAGGCGGGCAGGGCCAATTGCCACTGAATCGCCGCCGCGCGCAGGGCATATCCCGCCACACTTGCGAAAATCCACACCGGAACGCGTGGCAGATCGAGTATCTCGCCGATAACCGCCAGCGCCGCCGACAGGGCTGCTGCCGTCACGTAAAGTTCGGGCCGCATCAGGATCGACGGGCGGCCCGCAATCACGTCGCGGATGATCCCGCCGACGGTCCCGGTCACCACACCCATCAAAACGGCGGGGATCGGCGGGATACCATAGCTGAGCGCCTTGGCCGCTCCGAGAACGGCATAGGCGGTCAGGCCGAGGCCGTCGGCGAGATCGAGCAGGCGACCCTCCCACCACCGGGTCGGTGTGAACCAGGTCAGGAGTGCGGTGGCGAGGCACGCCGCGGCGACCCACGGATCCGTGATCCAGAAGACCGGCGCATCGATCAGCAGATCGCGCACGGTTCCGCCGCCGACGCCGGTGACGAGCGCGAAGAACGCCATGGTGACGAAGGTCTGCTTCTCCTTCGCGGCGACCAAAGCGCCTGTCAGTGCGAAGATCGCGACACCGGCGATATCCAGCCAGTCGAGCAGTGGGGTGAGGACAATCTCGTTCATGATGGATCAGCCGCGCGGGACCTTGATCCGCGCCTTGCGCCGCCTGAACAGCAGCACGCAGCCGAACAGCGACGCGATCAGCGAGAGGGCGGCAAACCCGATCAAGATCGGGTGGCTGGTATCCTCCCGCGCTTCGAGGTCCATGATGTGGAGCCCCCACATGACATCGAACAGCCGCCACCAGCGCGTGCGCACCGCTTCGATCCGTGCGGTATCCGCACCGACATAGACACGGGTCCCGTCAGCCATGGCGACTTGCCAGACGGGCATTGGGCGGCGGAAATCGAAGGGCACGGCATCCGCTTCGAAAAACTGCGCGCGGGGCGGCGGAGCCGAAGCCTGCCCGTCGATATTCGTCCCGGCAACGGCGATGCCCTGCGCCTCGCGCATGGACAGGCGCGGCAGGGCGCGCCCGGTGCGGGCGTCGTACCGCTGCACGCTCCCGTCCTCGCGCGTTGCCCAGACGAGCGGGACGCCATCGGGCGAGGCGATCTCGATCCGCTCGATGGCGCCGCCTGCAAGGTCGAGCATGGGTGGCAGCGCCAGTCCGGCGGGCAAAGATTTGTCGACCGCGCTCGTATCGGCGCGCAGATGCTCGCCGCGCACCGTCTCGATCGGGCGCGAGACCATGACGAGGCCGGTCAGAGTCCACATCACGATCGGCACGCCGACCAGCCAGCCGAGCCAGATATGCCATTTGGCGAGCCGTCTCATCGCGATAATCCTCCTGCCGCGTCGCGCGCCGCAAAGCGCGTCAGGCTTGCGAATGCAAGACCAAACCCGATGAAGGGCGCCGCGCCGTATCCGATGAGTGGCGTTGGATAGGGCCCGAAGAACGCCATCGCGATGAAGCCGACGAGGGCTGCCGCACTCGCCAGCGCGGGTGGGCGGGAGCGTGCTCCGAGTGTCAGAAGGACGAAAGCGCTCCATGCCAAGGTTGCTCCCAGCAGGAGGGCGGCGATCGGCTCGATCGCCCATATCTGGTCGAATACCCCTTCCACGAAGGGATGCGCAGGCGGACCGGCGCTACGCAGAGCAACGACAACGGCGATTGCTCCGAGCCCTGCTGCCAGCGTCATGGTCCGGCGGCGGGAAACCAAAGCAAGGGTAGCGGCGGTAAGTGCCAATGCGAGCGCACTCGCTGCATCGGGCTGGATTGCAGCGCAGATCATGGCCGCCGACAGCATTACGGCGCCCCAGCGTTTATCGCCTGCGGCACAAACCGCCAGGAGAGGCACGGCGACCATTCCCGAATGCAGGGCCATCGTACCGAGCGGAAGCCAGCGAGCTACGCCATCCACCTCCGGTCCGGTCACTATGGGCAGGGCGAGAAGAGCGACGAGAACCACGCCGACAACCCGCCGCGCAGTCGGCCCGCACCAGCTCCCACCAGTCAGGATAGCACCCAGAGCGAGCGCCAGCGCGGCGAGATTGGTCGCTGCGAACGTCAGCGGCGCATCGGCGAGGATCAGGAAGATCGCTCCGCCAAGGCCCGGCACCCACAGTGCCGAGCTGAGGCGGAACCGTTGGGACATCCCGTAATGGCGCGTCATGCGCCGATCAGATATGGATCGGCTTGCCCTGAACCGCCATCGCCGCTTCCTTCATCGCTTCCGAATGGGTCGGGTGCGCATGGCAGGTATAGGCGATGTCTTCGCTGGTGGCGCCGAATTCCATCGCCTGCGTCGCCTGTGCGATCATGGTGCCCGCAACGGTGGCGATCGCCCAGACGCCCAGCACGCGGTCGGTTTCCGCATCGGCGATGACCTTCACGAAGCCGTCGGGCTCGTGATTGGTCTTGGCGCGGCTGTTGGCCATCATCGGGAATTTGCCGATCTTGACCTTGGACTTGTCACCGCCGGCCTGTTCGATCGCTTCTTCCGATGTCAGGCCGACACCGGCGAATTCGGGTAGGGTGTAGACCACGCCAGGGATGAGATCGTGATTCACGATACCCGTGTGGCCCGCGATGTTTTCGGCACAGGCAATGCCTTCATCCTCAGCCTTGTGAGCGAGCATGGGGCCGGGCGCGACGTCACCGATCGCCCAGACTCCATCGACCGAGGTGCGGAAATCGTGATCGACTTCGATCTGGCCGCGCTTGTTCGGTTCGAGCCCGATGTTCTCAAGGCCGAGCCCTTCCGTATTGGGACGCCGTCCGATCGAAACGAGCACGCAATCCGCTTCCAGCGTCTCGCTGTCGCCGCCGGCGGCAGGCTCCAGCGTCAGCACGGCCTTGTCGCCCTTTACCTCGACGCCGGTGACCTTGGTCGAGAGGCGCAGTTCCATGCCCTGCTTCTTGAAGATCTTGCCCGCTTCCTTGCGGACTTCGCCGTCCATGCCGGGGAGTAGCTGGTCGAGAAATTCGACGACCACGACTTCGGCACCGAGACGGTTCCAGACCGAGCCCATTTCGAGCCCGATCACGCCGCCGCCGATGACGACCATCTTCTGCGGGACCTTCTGAAGTTCCAGCGCCCCGGTGCTGTCGACCACGACGCCCTTGTCGTTATCGATCTCCACGCCGGGGAGGGGCGTTACCGAAGAGCCGGTGGCGATGATCACGTCCTTCGCCGTGACGGTCTCGTCCCCGACTTTGACGGTGTGCGCGTCCTGGAAGGTGGCGCGGCCTTTCTTCCAGTCGACCTTGTTCTTCTTGAACAGGAATTCGATCCCGCCGGTCAGGCCCTTTACCGCGTCGCGGCGCTGGCCGTGCATCTTTTCGAGATCGAGTTTCGGCGAAACCTCGATGCCCATATCGGCCATCGCGCCATTCGCGGCGGCATCGAAGAACTCGCTTGCGTGCAGCATTGCCTTCGAGGGGATGCAGCCGACATTGAGGCAGGTGCCGCCCAGCGTCTCGCGGCTTTCCGCGCACGCGGTCTTAAGGCCCAATTGCGCGGCGCGGATCGCGGCGACGTATCCGCCTGGGCCCGCTCCGATGACGAGAACGTCGTAATCGTATTGGGTATCGCTCATCAGATGTCTGCCTCGTTATTCGTGGTGGCGCCGATACCGAGTGCCTCGTCGGCGCATTGCGTCATGATGGTTTCGAGCGCGCTGGTATCGCCCTGGGCGAGATCGACCACGCTCAATTCGGATTGCGCGCGGCGGCTGGCGCAATCGCAGATCTGTTCGCTGACCGCGGCGTAATCGCCCGCGCCCATGCCATCGACCTGCTCGACGCAGCGCGCCTTCAACTGTGCGGTCAGGCCGCCGCTGCCTTCCGTCCCGGACTCGCCCGCGCCGACGCCCGCCTCGCCGCACGCGGCCAAAGCGAGGGGCAGGGCGAGAAGGCCGAGCCTGGAGAAAATGCGATTTCCGGCCATGGATATCACAGGTCGATGAGCATTCGGGTCGGATCCTCGATCGCTTCCTTGATGATCTTCAGCGCGGTCACGGCTTCGCGTCCGTCGATCAGGCGGTGATCGTAGCTTAGGGCCAGATACATCATCGGGCGGATCACGATCTCGCCGTTCACGACGACCGGACGGTCCTCGATCCGGTGCAGGCCGAGCACGGCGCTCTGCGGGGGGTTGATGATCGGCGTCGACATCAGCGACCCGAACACGCCGCCATTCGAGATGGTGAAGGTGCCGCCCTTCATGTCGTCCATCGTCAGCGTGCCGTCCTTCGCGCGCTTGCCGAAGTCCGCGATGTCCTTCTCGATGCGGGCAAAGCCCTTGTCCTGCGCATCGCGGATGACCGGGACGACCAGCCCGTTGGGCGCGCTGACCGCGACCGAAATGTCGACATAGTCGTGATAGACGATCTCGTCGCCCTCGATATAGGCGTTGGCGGCGGGCACGTCCTTCAGCGCGAGACACGCGGCCTTCGCGAAGAAGCCCATGAAGCCGAGCTTGATGTCGTGCTTCTTGGCGAAGAGGTCCTTGTACTTCTCGCGCGCTTCGATGACCGCGCTCATGTCGCAATCGTTGAAAGTGGTGAGCAGCGCGGCATTGTCCTGCGCGCCCTTCAGCCGCTTCGCGATCGTCTGGCGCATCCGGGTCATCTTGACCCGCTCTTCCTTGCGCTCGCCGGAAGCGGGTGCCGAAGCGGTCGCGGCCTGCGCGGGGGCGGCCTCGGCGATGGTGTCCGATCCGCTCTTCTTGGCCTTCGCCGCAGCTTCGACGTCTTCCTTGGTCAGGCGGCCATCGCGGCCCGTGCCCTTGATGGTCGACGGATCGAGCCCGTGTTCGAGCACAGCGCGGCGCACTGCCGGGTTCAGCGCCTTGACCGCGTCGGACGGTGCATCCTTTGCCTGAGTCTTCGGCGTATCACCAGCGCGTTCCTGCTGGCCTTCCTCGCGTTCTTCCTTCGCGCGACCCGCTTCCTCGCCCTTGGCGGCGGGCGCGCCCCCTTCTTCGATGACGGCGATCACCGCGCCGACTTCGACCGTCTCGCCGACTTCGGCCTTCAATTCGCCCATCACGCCCGCGACGGGGGAGGGAACCTCGACCGCGACCTTGTCGGTTTCGAGGCTGGCGATCGGCTCGTCGACCGCGACGGCATCGCCGGGCTTCTTCAGCCATTCGCCGATCGTGCCTTCGGTGACCGATTCACCCAGGGTGGGAACTGTGATTTCCTTGGACATGCGTGTCGGTCCTCAGGCCTTGTTGGAAGAAGTGTCTTGGGATTTTTCGCGCAGCGCGGCGCCGCCATCGTTGAGGCCCAATGCCATCGAAACGAGGCAGCGCTGTTGCTCCTCGTGCCGTTTGGCGAGGCCCGTCGCGGGCGAGGCGGCGACTTCGCGCCCGGCATAGGTCGGGCGCTTGCCCTGATGGCCGGACGCGGTCAGCGCATCCTCGATTAGGCGATCGACGAAGAACCAGGCGCCGTTGTTCTTGGGCTCTTCCTGGCACCAGATCACCTCTTCGAGGTTGGGCATCCGGCCGAGGCGGATCGCCAGCGGTTCGCCGGGGAAGGGGTAGAGCTGCTCGATGCGGACGATCGAGACATCCTCCAGCCCCTCCTCGTCGCGCTTCTGCATCAGATCGTAGGCGACCTTGCCCGAACACAGGACGAGGCGCTTGACCTTCTCGTCCGCGATTTCGGTCATGTCGGACTTGATCCGCATGAAGTGCGTCTCGCCGGTGAACTCGCGCGCCTCGCTCTTGGCAAGCGGATGGCGCAGCAGGCTTTTGGGCGTCATGATGATGAGCGGCTTGCGGAAGGATCGCAGCATCTGGCGGCGCAGCACGTGAAAGTAATTCGCCGGGCTGGTGATGTTGCAGACCTGGATGTTGTCGTTCGCGCACAGCTGAAGGAAGCGTTCGAGGCGCGCGGAGCTGTGTTCCGGCCCCTGGCCCTCGTATCCATGCGGCAGCAGCATCACGAGCCCGTTGGCGCGCAGCCACTTGACCTCGCCGCTGGCGATGAACTGATCGATCATGATCTGCGCGCCATTGGCGAAATCGCCGAACTGCGCTTCCCACATCGTCAGCGTCTTGGGATCGGCCATGGCGAAGCCGTATTCGAAGCCGAGCACGCCGTATTCGGACAGGATCGAGTCATAGACTTCGAACTTGCCGTGCGGCAGCGTGGCGAGGGGAACGTATTTCTCCTCGTTTTCCTGATCGACCCAGATGGCGTGCCGCTGGCTGAACGTGCCGCGCCCCGAATCCTGTCCCGACAGGCGCACGCCGTATCCTTCGGTGACGAGGCTGCCGAAGGCGAGCGCTTCTGCGGTGGCCCAATCGAACCCTTCGCCGCTGGAGAACATCTCCTCCTTGGCCTTGAGGACGCGGCCCAGAGTCTTGTGGATCGTCAGATCGTCGGGCACCGTGGTCAATGTGCGGCCGAGACTGTCGAACAGCTTCTTCTCGATCGCGGTCTCGACATTGCGGCGCGCGGTTTCGGGATCGGCCGGCTTGTTGAGACCAGCCCAGCGCCCGCCGAACCAGTCCGCCTCGTTGGGTTCGTAATCCTTGGCGGCGGCGAAATCCTCTTCGAGGCGATCGGTGAATTCGCCGCGCAGCTGATCGGCATAGCCATCGTCGATCACGCCCTCGTCCCTGAGGCGCGTGCTGTAAAGCTCGCTGACCTTCGGGTGCTGGCGGATTTCCTTGTACATCAGCGGCTGGGTGAAGCTCGGCTCGTCGCCTTCGTTATGGCCGAAGCGGCGATAGCACCACATGTCGATCACGATATCGCGTCCGAAAGTGTGCCGGTATTCGATCGCCAGCTTGCAGGCGAAGGTGACGGCTTCGGGATCGTCGCCGTTGACGTGCAGGATCGGCGCCTGAACACCCTTGGCGACGTCCGAGGGATAGGGGCTCGACCGCGCGAATTGGGGGCTGGTTGTGAAGCCGATCTGGTTGTTGATGATGAAGTGGATGCAGCCGCCGGTGTTGTAGCCGCGCACGCCCGACAGGCCGAAGCATTCCCACACGATGCCCTGGCCCGCAAAGGCGGCATCGCCGTGGATCAGCACGGGCAGGACCTGTTCGTGCTTCTTCAGATCGTCGCGGATCGCCTGCTGCGCGCGCGCCTTGCCCAGCACGACCGGATTGACCGCTTCGAGATGGGAAGGGTTGGGGACCAGCGACATATGCACCGAAATTCCGTCGAATTCGCGGTCGGTGCTGGTGCCGAGGTGGTATTTCACATCGCCCGAACCGCCGACATCGTCGGGATTGGCGCTGCCGCCCGAAAATTCGTGGAAGATGACCTTGTAAGGCTTGGCCATCACGTTCGCGAGTACGTTCAAGCGGCCGCGATGGGCCATCCCGTAAATGATCTCGCGCGTGCCCGACTGGCCGCCATATTTGATGACCGCTTCCAGTGCCGGAATCATCGATTCCCCGCCATCGAGGCCGAACCGCTTGGTTCCGACATATTTTTTGGCGAGGAATTTCTCGAACTCCTCGCCCCGGATCACGGCGGCGAGGATGGCGCGCTTGCCTTCATCGGTGAACTGGATCGTTTCGCCGGGGGATTCGATGCGGTCCTGAAGGAAGCGGCGCTCCTCCACATCGGCGATGTGCATGTATTCGAGGCCGACATCGCCGCAATAGACTTCGCGCAGCCGGTCGTAGAGATCCCCCACGGTGACCCAGCCGAAGCCGAGCACGCCGCCGACGAAGACCTCCAAGTCTTCCTGCCCTTCGAACCCGTGCCAGGCGAGCGTCAGATCCTCGGGAAGTTCGCGATGCGAGAGGCCGAGCGGGTCGAGATCGGCGGCGAGATGCCCGCGCACGCGGAAGCTGCGCACGAGCATCATGGCGCGGTTGGAATCGTCCGACGCCTTTTCGAGCGCCTTGTCGTCTACCGGCTTGCCCGCCGATTTCGCGGCCTGCTGGACCGCCAGCTTCATCTGCGTCGGGTCGAGCGCCTGCACCAGATCCGCACCGCTATCGGCGACTTCGGCCAGCCAGTTCGGATTGGCCCAGCTCGGGCCCGGCTGGGGCCCGTCCTGATCGCTCAGTTCGGGGATGAAGGACTGGTTCTCGTTACCCATTGTGATCTCCTGCGCCCCCGCAAGAGCCGGCGCAGCGTGCGCCAGCTCTGTCAGCCCCGCTGGCTTATGCCAGTTCCTTCAACATCGCGTCGAGCGTGGTGCCGAGCTCGCTGGGCGAGGGGCTGACGCGGATGCCCGCATCCTCCATTGCCGCGATCTTGTCGTCCGCGCCGCCCTGGCCGCCCGAAACGATGGCACCGGCATGGCCCATGCGGCGACCCGGAGGTGCCGTGCGGCCCGCGATGAAGCCGACCATCGGCTTGTAACGGCCCTTGGCGCGCTGTTCCTTGATGAAGGCCGCCGCTTCTTCTTCCGCGCTGCCGCCGATCTCGCCGATCATGATGATCGACTTGGTGTCGTCGTCGTCGAGGAAGAGGTCGAGCACGTCGATGAAGTTCGTTCCGTTGACCGGGTCGCCGCCAATGCCGACCGCCGTGGTCTGACCGAGGCCGACCTGCGTGGTCTGGTGGACGGCTTCATAGGTCAGCGTGCCCGAACGCGAGACGACGCCGACGCTACCCTTCTGGAAGATCGAGCCCGGCATGATGCCGATCTTGCATTCGCCGGGCGTGAGGACGCCGGGGCAGTTCGGACCGATC
Organism: Erythrobacter sp.; assembly: GCA_009993605.1. Lineage (GTDB taxonomy): Bacteria > Pseudomonadota > Alphaproteobacteria > Sphingomonadales > Sphingomonadaceae > Qipengyuania. Next base: position 615,349 of record JAACTB010000007.1, on the reverse strand, counting down.
AGGCGCGACTTGGAGCCCGTGAGTGCGGCCTTCACCTTCACCATGTCGAGCACCGGAATGCCTTCGGTGATCGCGACGATCAGCTCGATCTCGGCGTCGATCGCTTCGAGGATCGCGTCGGCGGCGAAGGGCGGCGGCACGTAGATGCACGACGCGGTCGCGCCGGTCTCGGCCTTGGCTTCCTTGACGGTGTCGAACTGCGGCAGGCCGATATGATCGGTGCCGCCCTTACCCGGCGTCACGCCCGCAACCATCTGCGTCCCATAATCGAGCGCCTGCTGCGTATGGAAAGTGCCGGTGTTGCCGGTCATCCCTTGCGTGATGACCTTGGTGGATTTGTCTACGAGGATGGACATAGATGTTCCCTTATGAATCCTTGCCTGAGTGTTCGGGCTCAATGGCGACTATCATGCGAACCTGGTCGGTAACGTCCGGCCGGGTGAACCGTAGGAATGAATATTTCCACCCATCGTTCGATGCCTCGGCATGGCGGGGGCTCAAGGTCTTGAGCGACAAGCCCATCTCTTCCGCGATCAGACGCTCGCTCGACGTGGCAGCTTCGTCGTCGTCGACCCAGCCTATGATCACGCAGGCATTGCCGGAGCGATCTTCCATCGGTGAAATTGTAATACTCGCGCCACTGGGTCGGTTTCCGAACATCGAATGACCATCAGACATACCACCGGGCGGGCTCAAACGCCGCCAACCGGACCTGCGGACCTTCGTCCCATCGAAACGATCGCCAGACTTGCTTGCCTCGCAGGTTTGCACGGCGCCAAGCATATCTTTCGCTGTGGCCGCGACAAACGCCTGCTGACTCGATCCGCCTGTGTCCGATCCATACGCCGCCGGGCCAGCCGAAACGGCTAGCGCGGCGAGCACGGGAGCAAAGAAAAACGCCGGTTTAGACAAGCGAGCTGTCCAGGCCCTTGCAAGCCTCGAGCAATTCCTCGACCGCGTCGGTCGAGACCTTAAGATTGCTCTTTTCCTCGTCCGACAGTTCGATCTCGATCACGTCCTCGGTACCGCCCGCGCCGATCACGGTGGGGACGCCGACATAGAGACCGTCGAGGCCGTATTTGCCTTCGACATGGCTGGCGCAGGGCAGGATGCGCTTCTGATCGCCCAGATAGGCTTCGGCCATCGCGATCGCGCTGGTGGCGGGGGCATAATAGGCCGATCCGTTGCCGAGCAGGCCGACGATCTCGCCGCCGCCGCCGCGCGTGCGCTTGACGATTTCGTCGAGGCGGTCTTCCGACACGCCCTTGATCTTGGCCATGTCCTTCACCGGAATGCCGTTGATCGTAGAATAGCTCAGGACCGGCACCATGGTGTCGCCATGACCGCCGAGGACGAAGGCGTTCACGTCCTTTACCGAGACATCGAATTCCCAGGCGAGGAAGGTGGCGAAGCGCGCGCTGTCAAGCACGCCGGCCATGCCGACGACCTTGTTGTGCGGCAGGCCGCTGAATTCGCGCAGCGCCCAGACCATGGCGTCGAGCGGGTTGGTGATGCAGATCACGAAAGCGTCGGGGCAGTTGTTCTTGATGCCTTCACCGACGGCCTTCATCACCTTCAAATTGATGCCGAGCAGGTCGTCGCGGCTCATGCCGGGCTTGCGCGGGACACCGGCGGTCACGATCACGACGTCGGCACCGGCGATGTCGGCATAATCGTTCGTGCCGGTGATCTTGGCATCGAAGCCTTCGACCGGGCCGCACTGGCTGAGGTCGAGCGCTTTGCCCTGCGGCATCCCTTCGGCGATGTCGAACAGGACGATATCGCCCATTTCCTTCTTCGCGGCGAGATGGGCGAGCGTGCCGCCGATCATGCCGGAACCGATGAGGGCGATCTTCTTGCGGGCCATACCTGTCCGTCCTTTAAAAACGCGGGACCCGGCCTGCCTTCGAACGACGATCCGGCATTATCACCGAGACGGTCGATCGAACCGGCGCACACCCGCATCCCGCAAAGGCATCGCGCTCGGCAATTCGCCATGCGACCTAGGCCTGCGAAAACCCGATTGCAACCGTTAACGCGCTGGGGTCTCAAACTATTTATGCGATTGGTTCGCAATTGCAATAAGAGGTGAAGTCGCTAGGGCCGCGCCAAGTTTCACTGGCCCTTTTTCCCTACGCGGACAAGCGCATCGGGTTCCGGCTTGGCCGTCGTCAAAGCGCCGTGCGCGCCTCGAATTTGTCGCTCAGGCCATTGGCCAGCCTGCGATCGAGCATCTTGCATACGCCCAGCCACCAATCGCAATTCGCCCGCTCGCCAGCCAGGAATGCGCGTTCGGCCCGGTCATGCGCTTCCTGCGCGGCGCGAAGGCCGTGTTCCGAAAGACAGGTCAGCGCCGCCGCCAAGAGCCTGTCCGACTGCGCGTCGGGTTCGGGAAGAGCCGATCCGTTGTCATTTGCCGCGCTCTGGTGATGGCCTCCCGCGCCGATGCTCACCATAAGGGTTTGCGAAGTGACGATCGGGGCGGCGATGGAATGGGACATCTTGGTTTGCGACCTCGCTCTGTGGCCAGGTGCTTCTAACGATCAGGTCGCTAAGCTTCTGTTCCGCGGCAAGGTTTCCAGCGCGTAAAGGTCTTTAGCGGACCGGAATTCCCGGCTCCGCGATAGTCCCGATCAGGTGCCCGGCTTGCGGATCCACTGCCCGCTGCGCGCATATTCGGGCTTCACCGTGCCGCCGCCGGGCAAATTGTCGTTCACCGGCGGCTGTTGCGCTTCGACCGGACCGGACTCGCGTGGCGGAGCGAAGGCTTCGGCGGGGGATGGCGGCTCCGACAGGGTACGGCCCGGCACCAGCGGAGGCCCTATCGTGCGATCCGCTTCGGTCACGAGCGAGGGGACGGGATCGCCCGCGAGGCGCGGCTTGGGCGCGGCCAGCGGTTCGCCGCCGCGATAGCTCATGGAGAACGCATCGGCGAGCCCCGCGCGCCCCTTCCAGCGATAGAAGCGATGCGCCCCGATCGACCCGATCAGGTCGAGGCTGCTCGCCCAGTAGGGATTGACCGCATGGGTATGGTAATGGGTCGCGGTGCCGACCGGGGCGAACACCTTGCCCGACAGCGCCTCGAGCGCCACCGACTGCGCCACCGCCCAGGGCCGCGCCGCCGGGCGGCGATTGAGGCTGCCGTCGCAGGTGAAGGTGAATTGGCACCCCGTATGCCGCTCCGACCCCTGGAAGACGACGCCGCACACGCTGTTCGGATAGGCGGGGTGGGCCACGCGGTTGAGAACCACCTGAGCCACCGCCTCCTGGCCCGCATGGCTTTCGCTCGCCGCTTCGTAATAGACGGCCATCGACAGGCATTGCAGCGCGCGCGCCTTGTCGATGCCCGATCCCGCCGACTGGAAGGCAGGCGCGGCGGCGGCGCTGGCATCGGCGGGCAGGCGGCTGGCCGCGAACTGCACCGTCCCCTCTCTGTCGCCGGAGACCCGCAATTCGTCGAAATCGAGCGCCAGGCGGGGCGTTTCTTCGAGATAATAGAAGGCGGAACCGGGGAAGCTGTAACCCGGCCGTTCGAACGGCATCGGAGTGGGTGCGGCTTTGCCGCGATCGAGGCCGAACGCGCGGGCGGCCAACGTGTCCCACGCAATCGGCTGCGCCAGAGCGGGCACCGCGATCGCGACCAGCAGCGCGCTTACCGCCGCGATACGGCGCCGCGAGATCGGATCGCGGCCCGGTGCATCAGGCGCTCGATCGCGGGCACGCTCCTTGGCCCGCCGCCTGCGAGCGCGCGCAGCCGAGCCTTGTGGTCGCCTTCCGGTATCGAGCCCGGTCATGGAGTCGTATTCGTCCTTATCCACCGATCCGCCGCCATAGCAGCGCAATGCTTGCCTTAGCACTAATGCGAAAGATGCGGCAGAGGCCATGCGAACCACGCGCCGCTTGCCACGGGTCCGCACCGCGCCTAAGGGCGCCGCCAGCGTCATGGGTGCCGGTTCGCGCCGGCCTAAGAGGGAACGGGGTCAAACGCCCCGGCTGCCCCCGCAACTGTGACCGGGGAGCGATCCCGCCATAGGCCACTGTATCTCCGGATACGGGAAGGCGGCGGGGGAGCGACGATCCGGGAGCCAGGAGACCTGCCCATGCGTGTCGTTCGGCCGCGGGCGGGGTGTACCGATGGCAGACGGGCGAGAGCCGCGTGTTCCGATCTTGGGACAGGCGCTCCCTCCGTAATGAGCGGCGTTCGTTCATTTTCGGAGGTATCATGTATAAATTTCTGTTTTCCCTGTCGGTTTCCTGTCTTTCGATCGCTGCATCCGCGCAGCAGACGCCGACCCAGACGCCGACCCAGACACAGGCCGAAACCGATGCGGGCGAAGAGGCGCTGGCCGAGATCATCGCCGAGCAGGGCGGACCTGCGCCCGTGCCCCCCGAACAGCGTCGCGCGGTCGAATTCGCCGCGCGCGAAGATGGCGGAGCGGAGGTGATCACCGTCACTGCGACCGGTTTCTCGCTCGATCTCGACAATACGGGCCAATCGGTGACCGTGATCGGAAGAGACGAGATCGCCCAGATTCAGGGTGCCGATCTCACCCGCGTCTTTGCGCGCCTCCCCGGCGTGACTTCGGTGCGCAACGGGCCGATCGGCAGTTTCACCGGCTTGAATGTGCGTGGCGCGGCGTCCGAACAGCTATTGGTGCTGATCGACGGGGTGCGCGTGGCCGATCAGGCGTCCCCCGGCGGCGGGTTCGATTTCGGAACCCTGCTTGCCACCAATGTCGCCAGCCTCGACCTGACGCGTGGCGCCAACAGCACGATCTGGGGCGCCGATGCACTGGGCGGGGTGCTGAACGTCTCGACCCGGGGCGCGGCGGGCTTCGACGCCTCTCTCGAATACGGGGCGCGCGACACGCTGACCTCGGCGGTATCGGGCGGCGTCGAAGGGGACCGCTACTTTGTCGGCCTAAGCGGATCGGCCCTACGCACGGATGGTTTTTCCGCGGCGGCCAATGGAACGGAAAAGGACGGGACCGAACAGTTCGGGCTTGGCGGCAGCGCCTTTCTCGATGTTACCGATGCGATCGAGATTTTCGCCAATGCCCGCTATGCCGAGAGCGATCTCGACATCGACGGCTTCGCCCCGCCGACCTTCGCGTTCGGCGATACGCTCGACACCCAGCACACGCGGCAATATTCGGGCGCGATCGGGGCGACGTATTACGGGCAGAACCTGACCCTGCGCGGATCCTACGGCCTGTCCGATACCGAGCGCACAAACGACAATCCCGTCACCGGTCCCAGCTTTTCGAGCGACGGCCATACCGACAGTTTGCAAGTGCGCGGCGAATATCGCGCGATCGGCGGGCTGACGCTGGCTTTCGGCGGCGAGCAATACTGGTCGAGCTACGCGACCGACAGCGATGCTGGGGCGGATGTGTCGATCACCGGCGGCTATCTCCAGGCCGGCTGGGTGTTCGGAGGACTTGCCGCCCATGCGGGCGTGCGGGTGGACGATCACGAACTGTTCGGCAGCGCGGTCAGCTTCGGCGGCGATGTCAGCTACGCGCTCGGCGGTGGCTGGCGCGTGAAGGGCAGTATCGGCGAAGGCTTCAAGGCGCCGACTTTGTTCCAGCTCTTCTCCGATTTCGGCAACGAGGCTTTGCAGCCCGAGCGCAGCACCAGCTACGATCTCGGCATTGCGCTCGGCGATCGCAACGCGGCGCGCTATTTCGCGGTGACGGGCTTCCGGCGCGATAGCGAGGATCTGATCGGCTTCGCCTCGTGCTTCCAGAACCCCGCCCCGATCTGCGCATCGCGCCCGTTCGGGTATTACGAGAACACCGATCGCGCGCGTGCCCAGGGGATCGAAGTGGAGGGTAGCGCTCTGCTTGGCGACACCTTCCGCGTCTCCGCCCTCTACAGCCTGATCGATACCGAGGACCGGACGACCGGCAACGATCTGGCGCGACGTCCGCGCCACTCGGCAACGCTCTACGCCGATTACGAAGCGCCGTTCGGGGCACGGTTCGGCGCCGATCTGCGCCTCGTCGGCGATAGTTTCGACGACGCGGCGAACAGCGTCAGGCTCGATGGTTATACATTAGTCGAGCTGCGCGCTGCGATGCCGGTCACCGACGCGGTCGAAATATTCGGCAGGGTCGAGAACGTGTTCGACGAGGAGTACCAGACCGCCGCGGGCTATGCGCAGGCCGGGCGGGGCGCCTTTGTCGGCGTGAGGACGCGGATGTGATCCGTCTGGTCGCGGCGGCGGCGCTGGCGCTGGGCGGATGCTCGGCGCCAGAACCGGCGCCCGGCCCCGCGACTGGCGATCGCCCCACCATCGTCAGCCTCAACCCCTGCGCCGATGCAATCCTTGCCGAGGTGACCGCGCCGGGGCAGCTGCTGGCGATCTCGCATTACAGCGAGGATCCGCGCGCCAGCTCGATGGAGCCGGACGATGCGGCGCGCTACGATGCGACCGGCGGGACGGTGGAGGAGGTGCTGGCGCTCGACCCCGATGTGGTGGTCGCGAGCAGCTTTATCGGGCCTGCCACGCGGACGGCGCTGACCGATCTCGGCATCGCGGTCGAGACGGTGGGCAGCGTCGGCAGCGTGGCGGACAGTGTCGCCCAGGTGCGCGAGCTCGCGGCGCTGACGGGCGACAAAGCGGCGGGTGAGGCGCTGGTCGCCCGCATCGAGAAAGCCGCGCGACCTTCGGAAGAGACCCCGGTGGATACTGTGCTGTGGCAATCGGGCGGGATCGTGCCGGGTGAGGCCACTCTGGTCAGCGAATTGCTTGCTCGCGCGGGGCTTGCCAACGGCGCGGCGAAGCGCGGGCTGGGGCAGGCGGATTACCTCTCGCTCGAAGCGGTTCTCGCCAGCCCGCCGGAGCTGTTGCTGATCGCGGGCAGCGAACGGGGGCAGGGCCATCCCGCGCTGGCCGCTCTGCCGCACACGCATATCGCCCGGCTCGATCCCAATCTCGTCTATTGCGGAGGGCCGACGATCCCCCGCGCCATGACGAAACTGCGCGCGCTGCGAAAGAGTGTCGCCTCGTGACGCGCGCCTCGTTGATCCTCGCTGCGCTGCTTGCGATCGCCCTGCCGCTCTCGCTGCTCGCGGGGCGGGTCTGGGTCGATCCGGCGATTACGCCCAACGCCGTCCTGATCCTTGCCGAACTGCGCCTGCCGCGCGGCGTGCTCGCGATCGTGATCGGAGCGGGGCTCGGCGCATCGGGCGCGGCGATGCAAGGCTATCTGCGCAATCCGCTCGCCGATCCGGGCCTCTTCGGGATCGCTCCGGGGGCGGCGCTCGGTGCAGTGGCGGCGCTGTGGTTCGGCTATGCGGTTTCGCCCTGGTTGCTACCCGCTTTCGCGCTGATCGGTGCAGGCGCCGCCATGGGTCTGCTGGCCCTGATCGCCGGGCGCACGGGCGGGATTGCCCTGTTTACGCTCGCGGGCCTGATGGTGGCGAGCCTTGCCGGAGCGCTGACCGCGCTCGCCATCAGCCTCGCTCCCAATGCCTTCGCGATGAGCGAGATCGTGTTGTGGCTGAATGGCGCGCTGACCGATCGCAGCTGGCGCGAGGTCTGGATCGCCGCGCCTTTGGTGGCGCTCGGCATCGCGGTGCTGTGGCGAGCCGGACCGGCGCTCGACGCGCTGACCTTGGGCGATGCGGTGGCCCGCTCGCTCGGCGTGGATCCTACGCGGCTGCTCTGGCTTATGATCGTCGGCGTGGCGCTGACCGTCGGGGCGAGCGTGGCGGTGGCGGGAATCATCGGCTTCGTCGGCCTGATCGTGCCGCATCTGGTGCGTCCGCTGACCGACCGGCGTCCGTCATCGCTGATTCTCCCGAGCGCGCTGGCGGGCGCGCTGCTGGTTCTCGTCGCGGACAGCGTGGTGCGCGTGCTTCCACTGGTCACCGAATTGCGGCTCGGCATCGCGCTCAGCCTCCTCGGCGCGCCCTTTTTCCTCGCTTTGCTGCTGCGGATGCGGCGCGGGCTTGCGGGGGCGATGGGATGACGCTTTCGGTCAGGGACGTATCGCTCGGTGCGCGCCTCTCCGGCGTCACGCTGGCGCTCGAGCCCGGCACGGTTACAGCGATCTGCGGGCCGAACGGTGCGGGCAAGTCGACTCTGCTCGAGGTCCTGGCCGGTCTGCTGAAGGCCGATACCGGCGAGACGCTGTTGGGCGATATCCCGCTGGGGCACGACAATCCGCGCGAGCGCGCCCGGCGCATCGGCTATCTGCCGCAATCGCCGGAGATCGCCTGGGATGTTCCCGTGCGCAGCCTGATCGAACTGGGCCGAATGCCGCACGGCGATCGCGCGCAAGAGCCGGTCGATGCCGCGATCGATGCGCTGGATCTGCATCCCTTCGCGCGGCGCCGCGTGCTGACCCTGTCCGGCGGCGAGACGGCGCGTGTCCTGCTTGCGCGCATTCTGGCCGGCGAGCCCGACTGGATCCTCGCCGACGAACCGCTCGCCGCGCTCGACCTCGCGCATCAGCGCATCATCGTGCACCATCTCGTCGCCGAGGCGAGGCGGGGCCGCGGCGTGGCGCTGGTGCTGCACGATCTCGCCATCGCAATGAACCATGCCGATCGCGTGGTCCTGATGGATCGCGGCACGATCGTCGCGGACGGCCCTCCAGTTGACGCCCTGTCCCGGGAGAATATCGGGCGAGTCTTCGGCGTTCAGGCCGATTGGGTCGGCCCGCCCGGACAACGCGCCCTGTCCGTCTGATTTTCCTTGCGCTCCGGCACTCGATCGCCCGTCGCGCGTTCGGCGATCATGGCTTCAGAGAACATTACCCGGCGCTGGTTCGCCCTTACGCGCGACCGTATGCCGGGCCTTGCCCGTCAGCGCGGCTGGCCGGTCTTCGAAGACCACTGCTTCCAGCGCATCCTGCTCGACAATGCGGTGGGGGAGAAGTGGAACACCGAAATTCCCGCGCCCGCCTATCGCAACGCGCCCGACGATCTCCTCGAACGCGCGATCGCCCTTGGCGAAGCGGCGATTGCCGGGAGCGAGGATCTCGACGATCTCAACCACAATTCGCTCGCCTGGCGCGGCAAGGGCGAGGCGGCGTAAAAGAAAACGGGCGGGCCTCTTTAGGAAGCCCGCCCGTTCCGGTTTCAGGCGATCGGCTTATTTCACGCCGATGATGTCGGGATTGTTGTCGCGGTCGCCGGTCACTCGTCCGCCATTGCGCACCGAGCGTTGCAGGATCAGTCCGGCCAGATGCGGTGTCGCCATCGACGTTCCCGACAGCGTTGCATAGCTGCCGTTGAGATAGGTCGAGACGATCTGCACGCCCGGCTCCGACACGTCGATCGGCGGATTTGCAAAGTTCGAGAAGCTGGCGAACCGATCGTTGATGTCGAAGGCCGAGACGGTCCAGATATAGCTGCCATTGACGCGAGCGGGCGAGACGTTGTTCGCGTTCTGGCTCTCGTTTCCGGCCGCGAGCGTGAAATAGATCCCGCGATTGGACGCGCGCAGCACTGCATTGTCGAGCGTGCTGCTGATCCCGCCGCCCAGGCTCATATTCACGACATCGCCGGGCGAAGCATAGCTATAGACGTGGTTCACCGCCGAGAGCACCGCCGAGTTCGAGCCGCTGCCGCTGCCGTCGAAGACGCGCAGGGACACGACCGGAGCGCCCGGTGCCACGCCGACGACGCCGCTGCCGTTGGCGCGCGCGGCGATGGTTCCGGCGACGTGGGTGCCGTGGCCGTTGGTGTCGGTATAACCGAGGCCGGAGACGAAGCTGCGCGAACGACCCGTGTCGATATTGAGATCGGAATGGCTGGCGATGCCGCTATCGATCACCCAGGCGCGTTGGAAGCCCGAGCCGCTGCCGCCGCCTACGCGCGACACGCCCCAGGGCAGGGTATCGGCCTGTGCCGACACCGCCGCGATCGAGGCCTTGCCCTCGCTCGCGATGGCCATCACCTGATCCTGCTCGCAATAGGAGACATTGGGGTTGTTCGCCTGGACCTTGGCGATCGCGCGATCGGGGATATTCAGCGTGAAGCCTTCGAAGGCGCCGTCGAAGACGGCGTCACCCGCCCGCCGCCGACATTGGCCGAGCGGGCAGCCTGCGCGGCGGGATTGGCGCTGGCCGCGCCGGGCTTGAGGACGCAGATCCAGGTGTTGGGGATCTTCTTTCCGCCCGTGTCGGCGACCGAGACCGCCTTTGTCGGCTGGGTGCCGGGTTGAAGCAGCGAATCCTGCGCGACGATGGCCGCAGGCAAGGCAGCCGTCATCGCTGCCGCAAGCAGATACTTATTCATCAAAACTCTCCCAAGTTACGGGCTTTTACCCGTTCCCTTGGGTTTAACGGGGCGATCGGAGCGCTCCAACATTTATATTCGTTAGTATAAAACAGATTGTATCTTAAATGTCGCAATGTTTCAGCCACCGAAAGTCTTCAATCGAAATTTTCTCGAGCCGAATACTTTATGTCCAATTTTTTCCGATTGGAGAAAGCGCGTCGTCATGCGCTGTCGCCATCGCTGGATACGAAAAGGGCGGACCGAAGCCCGCCCTTTCCCTTAAGCCAAAGATCGGCAGGCGATTAGCGCACCACGCTGCCGCCCGCGCCGCCGGCATCGCCGACAGTGGCGGGGCCGTCATCGGCGACTTCGCTGTCCGCTGCTTCATTGCCTGGGACCAGCCCGCGCGCTTCGAGCATCGGAGTGACGTCAGGCTGGCGCCCGGCGAAGTTCTGGAACATCTCAAAATAATCCATCGTCCCGCCGCGGCTGAGCACGGTGTCGCGATAGTGATCGCCATTCTCGCGCGTCAGCCCGCCATTCTCGCGGAACCACTTGCGGCTGTCGCGATCCAGCATCTCGGTCCACAGATAGCTGTAATAGCCCGCCGAATAGCCGGTCGGCCCGCTGAAGATGTGGTTGAAATAGGTGCTGCGATAGCGCGGCGGCACGAGGTCGATTTCGAGACCCAGCTCCTGCAAGGACCGGCGCTCGAAGGCATCGACCTTTGCGGGCGTATCGAGCGCGGCGGCCTGTTGCGGGGTAAGCGCGCTCCACTTCATGTCGAGGAGGGCGGCTTCCACCGTTTCCCCGAAATCGTAGCCTTGGTTGAATTTCGACGCCGCTTCGATCTTCTCGATCATTTCCGCCGGGATCGTCTCGCCGGTTTCGTAATGCTTGGCGTAGTTCGAAAGCACGCTCGGCCAGGTGGCCCACATTTCGTGGACCTGGCTGGGATACTCGACGAAATCGCGCGCCGTGGCGGTGCCCGACAGGCTCTCGTACTTCTGGTCCGCGAAGAAGCCGTGCAGCGCGTGGCCGAATTCGTGGAACATGGTGTTGACGTTGTCGAAGCTCACCAGCTGCGGCTCGCCCGCGGCGGCCTTGGGAATGTTCAGCACGTTGTAGATCACCGGCTTGGTGCCCCACAGATCGCTCTGTTCGACGAAATTGCTCATCCAGGCGCCGCCGCGCTTGGACGGACGCTGATACGGGTCGAAATAGAACAGGCCGAGTTCCGATCCGTCACGGTCGAACACGGTATAGACCGACACGTCGGGGTGATAGACCGGCAGATCGGTGCGGCGTTCGAAGTTCAGCCCGTAAAGCTGGTTGGCCATGTAGAACACGCCATCTTCCAGCACCTTGTCGATCTGGAAATATTCCATGACCGCATCTTCATCGAGATCGTACTGTTCGGCCTTGATACGGTTGGCATAGCGATACCAGTCCCACGGTTTCACGGTATAATCGCCGCCATCGGCCGCGATCGCCGCGTTCAGCATCGCCGCCTCGCGCCGCTGCGTCGCGGCGAGGGCGGGGACCATCTGGCCCATGAAGTCGAGCGCGGTCTTGGGCGTTTCCGCCATCCGGTCCCACATCGCATAGGTCGCCCAATCGGGTTCGCCGAACAGAGCGGCCTTCTGCGCGCGCAGTTCCGCGATCTGGGCGATCAGCATCCGGGTGTCGATATCGGTCGTCCCGTCGGCACGGTGATAGCTGGCGTTGAACAGCTTCTCACGCGCGGCGCGGCTTTCCATCGCCGGGAGCAGCGGCTGCTGCGTGGTGTTTTGAAGCGCGATGGCGAACTTGCCGTCATAGCCCTTTTCGGTCGCGAGATTGGCGGCGGCGGTGATGTCGCCATCGCTGAGCCCGGCGAGTTCGGCGCGGGTGTCGAAGATCACCGGCTGGTCTGCCATCGCGTTGCGCGCGCGCTGCGAGAAATCGGTCGTCAGCGTCGAAAGCTGCGAATTGATCGCTTTCACCTGCTCGCGCTGCGCATCGGTCAGCATGGCGCCGGCATGGACCATGCCGTCATAGGTGTTTTCGAGCAGCTTCGCGTCCTCGACCGTCATGCTCATCGCGGCACGGTTATCGTAGACCGCCTTCACGCGCTGGAAGAGCGCGGGGTTCAGCGTGATGCTGTCGTAATGCGCGGTCAGCTTGGGGCTGATCTCGGTCTCGATCTCGGTCAGGCGATCGGTGGTGTTGGAGCCCGTCAGCGCGAAGAAGACATTGCCGACCCGGTCGAGCATCCGGCCCGATTTCTCGAGCGCGACGATCGTGTTGTCGAAGGTGGGCGCGGCGGGATTGTTCACGATCGCGTCGACCTCTGCGGTCTGGATCGCCATGCCCTGATTGAAGGCGGGGATGTAATCGTCTTCCGAGATCGCGCTGAAATCGGGGGCTAGGAAGGGCAGGGTGCTGTCGGAGGCGAAATAGCCGGTTCCTTGCGGAATGTCGGCATTGGCGACCGCGGTGGAATTGGTCGAGGCCATGGCAGTATCGCTCATCGTAGTGCTGCAACCGGCCAGCAGGGCGGCGGCGGCGGTGGTGGCCAAAATCTGGGCCTTCATACATATCTCTCCAGTTCGAACGGGGCGCCCCGGCGCGGATCGCGGGAGCGGGTATGGTTGCGTTTGTATCCGATCGCGCTTGAACAGCGGATTGATGGCGATTGCAAGCTGTTGGGAGCAGTAAACGCGGACCTTTGCGCGGTTTACAGCTCGGGGACGGGCTCGCCCTGCCGGTCCTGCGCCTTGCGCCGTGCCGCGCCCGCCGCCTCGTCCAGCGCCTGTCGATTGACAGTGACCAAGCGCGGGCGCCCTCCGGCCTTGTCAACGACCAGCCAGATCGATCCGAGTTCGAAGAAGCCGCCGCGTTCGGGCACCACGGTCATGCGCGACAGGTCGAGCCGCTCGATCGCGCCGATCAACCGCGCGTCGAACACCTCGTCATAGAGCGCATCGACCTGATCGTCGTCGAGTTCGACCTGTTCGCCGTCGCCGTCGATATAGAGCAGCGGCAAACCCAATTGTTCGAGCATCCGCGCCTTGTCGCCCGAGCGGGCAGCGGCGCGCAGCGCGTCGATCGCGGCCTGGAACTGGCTGGCGCTGGTGTTGGTGGCGCAGGATATCGCGCCCCCGTCGACAAGATCGTTGGCGCGGTCGAACTCGATGTCGCGGCTCTGCTGATTGGACCAGACCATCAGCAGGCAATCGTCCGGCTTTTCCGCCATCGCGTCGAGCAGCGGCGTTTGCTCCCGATCCTGCGTGCGCATCGCCATTGCCTGATCCTGCCCGCGATTTTCGGGGGAGGCATCGGGTACGGGCGAGCACCCTGTCGCGAGAATGGGGAGAAGCGGGAGAAGATATTTCGGCATCGGTACGGGGTCTATCGATCGGAGGGTTTCTAACGGAGTAGCGAATAGCGCCGCACCGGCTCGTAAAGCGCGCCGGTGGCGCTGAGATGACTTTCGAACAGGATGAACGCATCGACGATCCAGGGCTGGCTGGCGAGATCGCCCTGACTGGCCATCCACGGACCGATGGGTGCGGTGCCGCCGTTTAGCCGCGCGATGGTGATATGCGGCGCGAATTTGCGGGTTTCCGGCGGCAGACCCGCACGGCGGCACGCCGCTTCGACGCTTCTTTGCAAGCGGCTCAACGCCTCGCTCTCGCCAAGGCCGGCCCACAGAGTGTGCGCGCGGCCCTTGCGCTCGAAGTGACCGACGCCCGCCAGCGAAAGCGGAAACGGCGAGCCATCGACGCTTTCGAGCGAGGCGACGAGATCGTCGGCCATACGGGCATCGACCTCTCCGACGAAACGCAGCGTGACGTGCAATTGACTGTCATCCTGCCAGCGAGCCCCGTCGAGCGCTTCCATCCGGTCGATCAGCATGTCGCGGATGGGCGGCGGGGGCCTGATGCCGACGAAAAGGCGATGGCTCATGATCCGGCTCAGACTGTCGAGGAATACCCGTCTTCGCGCGGATCCTCGTAAGAAGCTTCGCTGAACATATTCTCGCGTCGTTCGGATCGGAATTGAAGCCCGCGCGCGACTTGGCCGGCGGCGTGGGTGTAGTTTAGCTCCGCCGCGATGGCATCGTAATCGCGGGCCTGGATTGCGGCGTTGAGGCGCGGACTTTCGTCCTCGGCGACATTGCCCGGACCCACATTGTAGACGAGATCGACCAGCGCATCGAATTCATGCTGATAGAGCGGAAGATCGCCGACCAGCTCGCGCACGTGGCGTTCGGCATCGGCGAGATCGGTTTCGAGGAATTCGAGGATCTGCTCCTTCGAAACCCGATCCCCGACTTTGAGGCCATCTTCGGGATCGACAAGGTGGCCGACACCCACTGTCGGGTATCCTGCCACATCCCGATAGACGATGTAGCGCACACCCTCTTCCTGGATCAGCGCACGCTTAAAATCGGCGCTCGTGCCGATCTTGTGCGCGGCCAGACGCGTCTGGGTCGGATCCTCGTAAACCGCGTGCGTATCGACCACGCCGCCGCTCGACTGGCTGGGGCCGAAGGGGTTGGTAAAGGCGGCAAGCCCGACCGCGCCTGCCGTCAGCATGGCGGTCGCAGCCCTGCGGGACGACATGTTCGGCTTGACGTTGAACGCCTTGCGCGCCGCACGACGGGCGAGTGACAGATCGTTGCGATGGCGCTTCTTCGCTTCGCGCTCCCGCTGCTTGCGGGCCTCCGCAAAGCGCCGGTCCGCCTCCGCGTCACGGTTTGTCGGCACGCCGTCCAATGGCATGTCGAGATCCTTCAGCATTTGGCGGATCCGCTCGGCAGAGTCGGATGGCTTGCGTGGCGGACGCTGGTGGTCTGGCGCGCGCTGGCTGGGATTGGCGGACATGGCTTGCGGGTGCTCCGGGCAACTACTCGTTGGTGGGAGCCGCGATAAATCGGCGCTCGCGGGAAATTCGTCGCAAAGCGCAGAGATGGGCCCCCGTCTTATCTGATCAACGGACGAGGAGGGACGAAAGGTCCTCGGTTCGCCGAGAATGGAACACGGCTTGCACGTGAACATCGTCCGATCTCCCCTTGCGCACCGAAAACCCGGCGTTAGGCAGCGGGAATGCCCGCCAGTGTACCTCTCGCCGCCGAAATCGCCGCCGATCCATCTTGGCTGCCGCATCGTATCGACTGGGCGGGCAAGCGGATGCAGTTCCTCAAACTGGCGCGGTCCTCGCTGGGGGAGGCGGGGTTTCTGGCCGACCGCAAACCGGCGGGACCCGATGGCGAAGCGTGGCTTCCTCTCGACGCAGTCATGGCGATGCAGGTCGATAGCGGGCCGATCCACTTTCTGTTCCACAGCGCGTTCTGCCGCTCCACCTTGCTTGCGCGCGCGCTCGATCGGCCGGGAGAGGTCGCATCGCTGAACGAACCGCATATCCTCGCCGCACTCGCAGGAGCGGGAGTGGCGCCGGGCCGACCGGGCGCGCCGCTGCTGGCCCCGGTTCTGAAGCTGCTGGCGCGCAGTTTCCCCGGTGAGGCGGCGGTTGTCGTCAAGCCGACCAATCACGCCAACGCCCTGATCCCTGCGATCCTGGCCGCTCTGCCCGACGCCCGCGCGATCTTGGTGACCAACCCCCTGCCATCCTTCCTCGCCGCCGTGATCCGCAAGGGCATGATGGGGCGGCGCTGGGGGCGCACGCTCTATCTCGAGATGCAGTCCTATGCCGGGCTGGACCTCGGCATGGATGCGCGCGAGCAGTTCGCGATGACCGACCTGCAGGCGGCGGCGCTCGCCTGGTTGCTGGCGCAGCGCTGGTTCGCGATGCAGCAGGACCGGTTCGGCGAGCGGCTGGCCGTGCTAGACGGCGATCGCTTCGGGCGGGAGAAGGCGCGCACTCTGATGCAGGCAGCGGCGCATCTAAGATTGGAAATGGATCAAACGACCGCGCAGGAGATCGACGAAGGGCCAGTCTTCGCCAGCCATGCCAAGTCGGGCGAGGATTTCGCAACCAAGGACGCAGCGGATGCGGCCCGCTCCCGCAGCGCCGTCACCGAAGAGGAAATCGCGCAGGTCGGCCAATGGATCGGTCTGATCGCCAGCCAGCTCGGCCTCGAAACGCCGCGCCCGCAAACGCTGTTCTAGGCGGCCGAACGCTCCACTCGGTTGCGGCCCGCCGCCTTGGCGCGATAGGTCGCCCTGTCGGCGCGTGCGAGGACCTCGTCGAGATCGGCGCCGGCTGCCCATTCCCCGACCCCAATCGAGGCGGAGATCTTGAGCTCGGGATGGGGCATTCCGGCGGACAGGCCCGCAATGGCGAAGCGGATCTTCTCGGCCACGCCCACGGTCCGTTCCATGTCGTCGATGGCCACTATCATGACGAACTCCTCACCCCCGGTCCGCGCCGCGCAATGTTCGTCGCCTTCCAGCCCAGATACCACGTCGCGCAAGGCCGCACCCACCCGTTCCAAGACCAGATCGCCTGCCGCATGGCCGAACGTGTCGTTGATGGCCTTGAAGTGGTCGAGATCGATCGTCAGCACATGCCGCGTTTTCGTGAGATCGAGCGTTTCGGCGAAGCGGAAGAACGAACGGCGGTTCATCAGGCCGGTCAGGTGATCGCGATACGCCAATTGCTCGACCTCGCGCAGGGATTCCTCCAATTGCCGGGTCAGCGCCCTGTTGGTGACGAGCGTGCGCGCCGTCTCCTCTTGCCGGTTCGTGGCCGCGAAAGCATAGGCCAGGAAAACCAGAAAGAGCGTATTGACCGCCAGCAACGTGCCCCAATCATGTCCATCGTTTCCTTCGAGGAACAGCAGGGCGAGGGCCGTAACCTGAAACCCGGCCGAATAGGTCAGCGCCAGGACCGGGACGGGCGCCAGCATGCTGACGATGATCGTAATTCCCGCGACCAGCGATCCGAAGATCAGCATCGCCGCAGGCTGATTCAGCGAGACGTCGAGAAGAGGGGGCAACATGCTCGCCCAGCTTGCACCGCCCACGATCAAAGCGAGGGCGACCGGGCGGATCGCCTGCGACCCCTTGCCGCCATTCGCCAGGATCACGCGCGCGCGCTTGAAACTGATATGGGTCAGCGGGCTGGCCACGAAGCGGCTGGCGAGGGGGATGGCGAAGGCCAACGGATCGCCGAGCCGGAACACCGCGAACACCATGATGAGCCAGCACACCGCATTGGCGATCTGGGCCTTCTTCTCGATTTCGAGCACCAGGCTGAGCTTCTGGCGTTGGACCGCGCGTTCGCTGACCTCGATCTGGGGATCGACACGCTTGATTATGGGGTCGATACCGTCCGTGCCCTGCATCCTCACCGCCCTCCCCCCACTCGATTTCGCCAAGACAGGAAACGCTACTCTTCTCGATGAAAACGCGCCGATCCTAGACAGGACAAGGTTAATATCCGGTTTGCCGATCGCGTAATCCCCTTAAATTCCACGCGATCGCTCCCACATGGGACCGATCCGAGCTGCCCGACCGTTGACGGTTCCGAGGCGGGTTCGATCCTCACCTTGACCCTGACGAACATTTGCGGAACATGCCCAACCCATGGCTCTTACGAAAATATCGGTGCGCGGTGCGCGCGAACACAATCTCAAGGGTGTCGATATCGATCTGCCGCGCGATGCGCTGATCGTGATCACCGGGCTTTCGGGTTCGGGCAAGTCCAGCCTAGCCTTCGATACGATCTATGCGGAAGGGCAGCGGCGCTATGTTGAATCGCTTAGCGCCTATGCGCGGCAATTCCTCGAAATGATGCAGAAGCCCGATGTCGAACATATCGACGGGCTGTCTCCCGCGATATCGATCGAACAGAAGACGACGAGCCGCAATCCGCGCTCGACCGTGGCGACCGTAACCGAGATCTACGATTACATGCGCCTGTTATGGGCGCGTGTCGGCGTACCCTATTCGCCCGCCACCGGCCTGCCGATCGAGGCGCAGACGGTGTCGAACATGGTGGATCGCGTGATGGCGCTGCCGGAAGGCACGCGGCTCTATCTGCTCGCGCCCGTCGTGCGCGGGCGCAAGGGCGAATACCGCCGCGAGCTCGCCGAATGGCAGAAGGCGGGCTTCACCCGCGTGCGCATCGATGGCGAGATGTACCCGATCGAAGAAGCGCCCGCGCTCGACAAGAAGTTCAAGCACGATGTCGAAGTCGTGGTCGATCGCCTGGCGGTGAAGGAAGGCATCGAAACGCGCCTTGCCGACAGTTTCGAACAGGCGCTGCGGCTCGCCGACGGGTTGGCCTATGTCGATCTGGCCGATGGCGTGGTGCCGGGGCGCGAAAACGAGGGCGCCAGTGGTTCGGGGGCGGGCGGCGCGATGAAGGGTGCGGGCCTGCCCGCCAATCGTATCGTCTTCTCCGAGAAATTCGCCTGTCCGGTCAGCGGTTTCACCATCGAGGAGGTCGAGCCGCGCCTGTTCAGCTTCAACGCGCCGCAGGGTGCCTGCCCGACCTGCGATGGGATCGGCGAGAAGCAATTGTTCGATCCCCAGCTGGTCGTCCCCAACGAGGCTTTGACGCTCAAGAAGGGCGCGGTGGTGCCTTGGGCGAAATCCAACCCGCCATCGCCCTATTACATGCAGGTGCTCGCCAGCCTCGCCAAGGAATACGAGTTCAGCCTCGAAGCCCCGTGGGAGGATTTCGACAAGGAAATCCGCGACATCATCCTGTTCGGCACAAAGGGCCGCGCCATCCCGCTCACCTTCAAGGACGGGCGCAAGAGCTACACGGTCAAGAAAGCCTTCGAAGGCGTGATCGGCAATCTCAATCGCCGCCTGCTCCAGACCGAAAGCGCTTGGATGCGCGAGGAGCTGTCCAAGTTCCAGACTGCGCAGCCGTGCGAGACCTGCAACGGCAAGCGCCTCAACGAAAAGGCGCTGGCGGTGAAGATCCCCGGGCCGTCGGGAGTGACGGACATCGCCACCCCCACCAAGATGAGCGTCGCCGATGCCAAGGTCTGGTTCCTCGGCCTGCCCGAGCATCTGAACGACCAGCAGTCGCAGATCGCCAAGGCCATCCTCAAGGAGATCAACGAGCGGCTGGGCTTCCTCGACAATGTTGGGCTCGATTACCTCAATCTCGACCGGACCAGCGGCACGCTGTCGGGCGGGGAGAGCCAGCGCATCCGTCTCGCTTCTCAGATTGGCAGCGGGCTGTCGGGCGTGCTCTACGTGCTCGACGAGCCCAGCATCGGCCTGCACCAGCGCGACAATGATCGGCTGCTGGAAACGCTCAAGCGCCTACGCGATCTCGGCAATACCGTGATCGTGGTGGAGCATGACGAGGACGCGATCCGCGCCGCCGATTACGTTGTCGATCTCGGCCCCGGCGCCGGGGTGCGCGGGGGCGAGGTGGTGGCCGAAGGCACGCTGAAGCAGGTGCTCAAGTCCAAGAAATCGCTCACCGCAGACTACCTCACCGGGCGGCGCGAGATCGCGGTGCCGAAGGAACGCCGCAAGGGCAATGGCAAGAAGATCACCGTCCATGGCGCCCGCGCGAACAATCTGAACGACGTCACCGCCTCGATCCCGCTCGGCACCTTCACCTGCGTCACCGGCGTATCCGGCTCGGGCAAGTCGAGCTTCACCATCGACACGCTCTACGCCGCCGCCGCGCGGACGTTGAACGGCGCGCGCATCGTGGCGGGCGCGCACGACAAGGTCACCGGGCTCGACCATTGCGACAAGGTGATCGAGATCGACCAGTCCCCCATCGGGCGCACCCCGCGATCGAACCCCGCCACGTATACCGGCGCCTTCACCCAGATCCGCGACTGGTTCGCCGGCCTCCCCGAAGCGCAGGCGCGCGGCTACAAGCCCGGCCGCTTCAGCTTCAACGTCAAGGGCGGCCGGTGCGAGGCGTGCCAGGGCGACGGCCTGATCAAGATCGAGATGCACTTCCTGCCCGACGTCTACGTCACCTGCGAGGAATGCGACGGCAAGCGCTACAACCGCGAAACGCTGGAGGTGAAGTTCAAGGGCCACTCCATCGCCGACGTGCTCGACATGACGGTGGAGGATGCGGAGGGCTTCTTCGAAAACGTCCCCCCCATCCGCGATAAAATGCACATGCTGAACGAGGTCGGCCTCGGCTACGTCAAGGTCGGCCAGCAGGCGACCACGCTATCGGGGGGCGAGGCGCAGCGGGTGAAGCTCGCCAAGGAGTTGTCCCGCCGCAGCACCGGACAGACGCTCTACATCCTCGACGAGCCGACCACCGGCCTGCATTTCGAAGACGTGCGCAAACTGCTCGAAGTGCTGCACCGGCTGGTGGACCAGGGCAACAGTGTGGTGGTGATCGAGCACAATTTGGATGTCATCAAGACCGCGGATTATCTGCTCGACCTCGGTCCGGGCGGCGGCGTGCGCGGAGGCGAGATAGTAGCCGAAGGCACGCCGGAAGAGGTCGCCGCGACGGAGGCGAGCTTTACGGGGCGGTATCTGGCGCCGATTTTGGAGCGGCAGGGAGCGGCGAAGGCTCCTGCGAAGAACAGCGCCAAACCTGCTGCGAAGCGCAAGGCGAAGGCTTCGGCTTAGAAAGGGCTATTCCACCCGAAAATTGCGTTTTCCGCTTACGTTCAATCCAGCAGCGCCAGTTCCACCGTGCCGCTGCCGCGCTGGATCAGGCCAAGTTCGGTGGCGGCGGCGCGGCTAACGTCGAGGATGCGGTTGCCGTGGAAGGGGCCGCGATCGTTGATGCGGACGGTCACGGTCTTGCCGTTTCGCGGATTGGTGACCTCGACCAGCGTGCCGAAGGGCAGGGTGCGGTGCGCCGCGGTCATCGCGTGCATGTCGAACTTTTCGCCGCTCGCGGTGCGGCGGCCCTGGAACTTGGCGCCGTAATAGGAGGCGGTGCCGCTGCCGATGGCGCGCGCGACCGGCGCTTCCTCGATCGGCGGATCGAAGGTGTCGAGATCGACCGCTCCGGCGGCGGGCGCGGAAGGCTGGGGGAGGGCGGAATGCGCCGTGAAGGTGGCGGCGAAATGCGCTTCGCTCACACGCTCGGCCGGGGTGGCGGCGGTGGCGGGGCTGGCAATGATCGCGGCAAGAGCAAAGGAACGAAATACGCGTTTGGACATTTTATTGTCCTCCGTTGTTTCGCCCAGCCTGATAGCCGAGCGAAGCGCGGGAGTCGTTTACGTGCGCGGAACCTGCCCCGATCTTGCCACAGTTCGTCGTGGATTCGATCGGGCGACCACGCGACTAGACCAATTTCCAGCCGCGAATCGCCCTGATCTTCCTTATTCCGATCCCCTCGCGCCTCCATCGCGCTGCGCCAGCAGCCGCAGCCGCAACGCGTTGAGCTTGATGAAGCCTTCGGCATCCTTCTGGTCGTACGCGCCCGCATCGTCTTCGAAGGTGACGTGGGCCTCCGAATACAGCGAATGCGGCGATTTGCGGCCGATCACCATGGCGTTACCCTTGTAGAGCTTCAGCCGCACGGTTCCGTCGACCTTTTCCTGGCTGAGATCGATCGCCGCCTGGAGCATCAGCCGCTCGGGGCTGAACCACAACCCGTTATAGATCAGCTCAGCATAGCGCGGCATCAGCTCGTCCTTGAGATGCGCCGCGCCGCGATCGAGCGTGATCTGTTCGATCCCCCGATGGGCGCGTGCGTAGATTTCGCCGCCGGGCGTTTCGTACATGCCCCGCGATTTCATGCCGACGAAGCGGTTCTCGACCAGATCAAGCCGCCCGATCCCGTGCTTGCGACCCAGATCGTTGAGCGCGGTGAGCAGCTCGGCGGGGCTCATGCTCTCGCCATTGAGCGCGGTCCCGTCGCCCTTTTCGAAATCGATGGTGATGTATTCGGGCGTGTCGGGCGCATCCTCTGGATGGTCGGTGCGCGAATAGACGTAGTCGGGGGTCTCCTCCCACGGATCCTCCAGGACCTTGCCTTCTGACGAGGTGTGGAGGAGGTTCGCATCGGTCGAGAACGGGCTTTCGCCGCGCTTGTCCTTGGGAACCTGGATTTGGTGCTGTTCCGCCCAGGCGATCAGCGCGGTGCGGCTGGTCAGGTCCCATTCGCGCCAGGGGGCGATCACCTTGATATCGGGCGCGAGTGCATAGGCGCTGAGTTCGAAGCGGACCTGATCGTTGCCCTTGCCGGTGGCGCCGTGGGCGATCGCATCGGCCCCGGTCTCGCGCGCGATCTCGACCAGGCGCTTGGAGATCAAAGGCCGCGCAATGCTGGTGCCGAGCAGGTAATCGCCTTCGTAGCGGGCATTGGCGCGCATCATGGGGAAGACGAAATCGCGCACGAATTCCTCGCGCAGATCCTCGATAAAGATGTGTTCGTCGGGAATGCCCATGGCGCGGGCCTTTTCGCGCGCGGGCTCGATTTCCTCGCCCTGGCCGAGATCGGCGGTGAAGGTGACGACCTCCAGCCCGCGTTCGGCCTCGAGCCATTTGGCGATGACGGATGTGTCGAGGCCACCGGAATAGGCGAGGACGACTTTCTTGATATCGGACATGGGCGGCACCTATGGGATTGCGCGGGAATTGCGGGATGCGAGGAGCGGGCCTCTCGCGAGTCGCGCGGGTGCTAGCACCGGGGTGGGCGGGTAGGAAAATGGTTTTGGTGAAGGCGCGGATAGGCGCGGTACGCCGGGGCGCCAGCTTCAGCGCAGCTGGCTGTCCTTGCTGCCGCGCCGGTTGAAGCCACTGCTGCGGGCCGTGGCATCCTGGCCGGACTGGCATTCGACGCAGCGCTTCACGCCGGGGAGGGCAGTCCGGCGCTTCTCGGGTATCTCCTCGCCGCATTCGAGGCACCAGCGCTCGCTCTCGCCGCTGGGCATACGGGCGCGGGCAGCACTGACTGCGTCCGACACGGTGTCGTCGATCTGATCCTGCACCGCGCCATCGCGCGCCCATCCGCCGGCCATTTCCGCGTCCTTTCAACTGGTTGCGAAAAATCTAGATGGGGTTGGGGAAGGCGAAACGCAAGCCGCCGCTCTAATCTCGGGGCTCGATCTCAGATCCCCGCATACCATTGGTAGCCGCGATCTTCCCAATAGCCGCCCTTGCCGCCGTAGAGATCCTCGAGGCTCGCCACGGCTTCGATGGCGGTCAGATATTTTGCGTGTTTGTAACCCAGCTGGCGCTCGATCCGCATCCGCAGGGGCGCACCGTTCTTGATGGGAAGCGGCTCGCCGTTCAGGCGATGGGCGATGATGGTCTGGGGGTGATAGGCGTCGATTAGATCGACGCTCTCGTAATAGCGCGCACCCGACAGCTCGTCGGCACAGCGGAACACGATGTAGCGCGCTTCGGGCCTGAGCGTCGCCGCGTCGAGCAGCAGTGAGAGTTGCGGCCCGGTCCATTCGCCGATCGCGCTCCACCCCTCGACGCAATCGTGGCGGGTCACTTGCGTGCGCTGGGGCAGGCGGCGGATATTGTCGAGCGTCAGGCTGAGCGGGGTTTCGACGAGGCCTCGCACTTCCAGCCGCCAGTTTGCGAAATCGCTGGCGGCCTGCGCCTGATAATCGCCGTTCGTCGGATCGACGGAGCCGTTGCCGCGGAAATAGGGGCTGATCGCACTCCGCGGATATTCGGGCGCCAGCGCCTCGCGGTTGGAGAGGAAGCGGTGCGCGGCCTTGTGCCAGCTTTCGGCGGCGGAGAGCAGCTTCGCACCCGGCGCGCTTTCGGCCACCTTGTTGCAGCCCGCGAGGAAGGCGGCGCCCGCAGCGACGAGAAAATTGCGACGCTTCATCGTCCGTCCCTTCCCGTGATCATGCTGCGCAGCTGCCAGATCGGCCCGGACAGGATCACCAGCAGGACGTGGATCACGAAGAAGCCGAACACGAGCGCGGCGAAGATGAAATGGAAACTACGCGCCGATTGGCGTCCACCCATCAGATCGACCATCCAGCCGAATGTCGGCTCCATCCCCGGACTGATCGCGATCCCGGTCAGCACCATTCCGGGCAGGATCACGCCGAGCACGAGCCCGTAAGTGAGCTTCTGGATGAAATTGTATTTCCCCTTGCCGTGATCGAAATCGAGCCTGAGATGCGCGGCGATGTCGGCTTTGATATTGGCGGGGCGCCATTCTTCGCGGCGTGTCGCGATGTCGCGCTTGAAATGGCGGTTCACGAGCATTGCGATCCATCCGAACAGCAGCGTCAGTGCGAACAGCCAGGCGGCGAGGATATGCCAGTCGCGCGCCACCGCGAGGCTGTAATAGCCCGGGATCGTCATCCAGTCGGGAAAGCGCGGCACGGCGAGCCAGGCATCTTTCGCCTCGAACCCCCAATCGCCCCAATAGAGATAGCGATGCGCGTTCGAGATGGTGAGCCCCGACATGAAGAGGATCACCATGGCGACGAGGTTGCTCCAGTGCCAGAGGCGGGTGGTCAGCGCATGGCGCTTGGCGGGTTTGGTCATGAGTTCATCTTTTCGCGCGCGAGATAGATGACGTCGCGATCCTGATCGCACAGGTGCTGTCCGCTATCGACGAACAGGGTCTGCCCGCTGGCGAGCCAGCCTTGCGCCAGGAACAGCGCGGCATCCGCCACCTCGTCCTTCCCGGTCTTGCGGCCGAGGAGATTGAGGCGGTGGCTGATCTCGGTTTCATCCTCGTCCTGATCGTGGCTGGGCAGGATGGCACCGGGGGCGAGGCCGTAGACCCGATCGGTCTCGCGCCAGCCCGCCAGTTCGCGACCCTTCGACAGCATCGGGATCGTCGATCCCAACGCGTGCTTGCTCATCGTGTAGCTGAAGAAATCGGGGTTGGGATTGCGCAGCTTCTGGTCGGTTACGTTGACGACCCTCCGTCCGCCGCTGGCTTGCGCATGGGTCAGAAAGGCCTGCGCCATGCGCGCGGGGGTCCGCGCGTTGATCTGCATGGTGCGCCGCCCGGTTTCGGGATCGAGCGCTTTGACCTCGTCCGGTTCGAACACGCTGGCGCAATTGACCAGCACACGCCAGTTCGCGAGCCGCCCCGCGACATCCTCCACCATCGCCACCGAGGCGTCACCGTCTTCCAAATCGCAGGTCACCGTCTCCGCGCTCGGGAGGTCGGCGGCAAGCCGTTCGGCCTCTTCGCGCGACTGGCCGTAATGGATGATCACATGCCAGCCCGCTTCGCCGAAACGGCGCGCGATCCCCGCACCGACGCGCTTGGCACCGCCGGTCACGAGCACGCTGGGTCTTCGACTATCGGCCATCGCCCGGGACCATAGCGGAGCCGCGCACAAAGAAAAGGCGCGCCGCCTTTCCCCCTATCAGGGGAAAAGGCGACACGCCGTTCTTCGCAAAGCTGATCAGGGGGATCAGCGGCAGCTGAGGCTTCCGCGATCGATCTCGCGACCGACCAGAGCACCGACCGCGCCGCCGAGGATGACGCCGAGCGTCCGGTCGCCGCGACCCGCCAGTTCGTGCCCGGCGAGCGCGCCGACGCCCGCGCCGATCACGAGGCCGGTCGTCCCGTTGTCGCGCTTGCAGTAATAGCGACCGTCATTGCCCTGCCACATCCGGTCGGACCGCGTGATGCGCTGCGGCTGCACATAATAGCCGCGGCTGTCATAGCGGGCGCGATCCTTGGCGCGCTTGCCATGGGCAGGGGCCCAGGACGGCGGGTCGGCGAGGGCCGGGGCGGCGGTTCCGATGCCGGTTACGGCCATGGTCGAAGCGGCAAAGGCCAGAGCGAGCTTTTTCATAAGTATGTCCTCATGACTGCATTTGGAAATTACAATCCAACCGTTTGGCCATGGGTCCACAACCTCAGGTGAACGCGCGGTTGTATGGCGGAATCCACGACGGGACGTACGCATTTTCGCGACGAAATGCGGATTCAGAGGAGGTCGCGCGCCTTGCCGCGCCATTGCGGACACAGCCGTTCGAGGCTTCCGATGGCGCGCAGATCGGCGGGTGTGGTTCGATCGTCCGGGTCGAACAGGGCGGCGAAAACCCGCGCGACCGACCATTCCGCATGACCGATTTCGACGCGTTCGATCGCATCGCCCGCTTCGGCCTCGCCCTCCTCGATCACGCGGTAATACCAGCCACAGGCATGGGTCTTGAGGATCTGCTTGATCATGCCCTTGCGCGCGAAGCGATGTTCGATCTTCCAGCACGGCTGGCGCGGCTGGCTGATTTCGAGAAGCGCGCTGCCGATACGGAAGCGGTCCCCGATATGGACACCGTCCTCGGTTAAGCCGGTGGCGACGACGTTCTCGCCGAAGGCGCCGTGGCGGGCAAGCAAATCGTGTCCCCCGAGATGGTCGCGCCACATCGGATAGTGATCGTGCGGGTAATGGTGGACGGCCATTTCCGGCCCGCCATGATGCTTCGGGTCGGCCACCGCATCGCCCGCGACGCCGAGCGAACCGATCGCGATCCGCCCTTCGACCGGATGCTTGTCGATCGCGCTGGTCTCCTCGCCGCGGAAGGGCGTGGGTTGGCCGATGCAGAGCGCGGTGAGCGATGTCATGCGGGGTCTTCTACGCGCACGGTCAACGCGATCCAATCGCGAACCGTCCCATCGGCGCCTTGCCCGCGAAATATCTCGCTATCCGCAATTGCGAAGCCCGCCTCGCGATAGATGCGTGCGATCCAATCGGCGTCGGGGAAATTGTGCAGGCGGCCCAACAGGCAGCGGCCTTCGCCGGTGCCCAGTTTGTAGCTGGCATAATGCCAACCGCCGGGTTTCAGCGCGGTCCGGATCGCCGCGAGGACATCGGGCAGATCGGCCCGTGCGACATGGAGCAGGCAGGCATGGGCCCAGACCGCGTCGTATGCCTCGCGCGCGGCAAGCTCGTCGAACCGCATAACGCGTGCGCCCAGATCGAAGCGTTCGTTCGCCTTCCTGACCATTGCGGGAACGGCGTCGGTCGCGTCCACCACGAAGCCGCGTTCCCTGATGCGCGCCGCATCGCGCCCGGTGCCACAGCCCAGTTCGAGGACGCGCGCGCCCGGTTCCAGCCGGTCGAGAAATCCGTCGAGATGGCGGCTCGGCGCTTGCCCGGAACTCGCGGACAAACCCGGCGCACGCGCGGCATAGAAGGCGAGCGTGGCGGGATCGCCGCCTTGCGCGGTCATGCTGCCTCGTCGGCAGGCGGCGGGCGGTAGCGCGGCCAGGCCTCGCGCCAGATTTTGCCTTGCGCATATTGGAACACGATCAGGATCAGGCCCATCGACACGACGAAATCGGCAAAGGTGCTGTAGAACAGCCAGACATCGGTGGAGGTATAGAGCGCGACGATCAGGTTGAGCGCAGCCATCGCGGCCCCCATCAATCCCATGCCGATCCCCAGCCGCCCGGCGTCGATCCCGCGATAGGGAAGATAATTCTTCAGCCGGATCGCCAGCCCGTTCCCGCCGCGCAGCCCGTCGATCAGGAACAGGCCCGCGCTGACGAGGCCGATCACCGTGGTGCGATATTTCACCGCCTCGTCGGACTGGAACATCAGCGCGAGAGCCGCAGAGGCGATCATCAGCGCGATGCCGAACAGCGCGAGCCCGCCGAGGAGATCAATCTTCGTGATCTTCTGCGCGACCAGCAAGGCCAGGCCCAATCCGGCGCCCACGATCGCGGCGGTGGTGAGGTCGGTATATTTGGCGATGACGAAGAACAGCAGGCCGAGCAGGATATCGACGGCGAGCGGAATGCGATTGCGCTTGAAGGCGCTGAAGTCGATCTCCGAATTTGCGTCCCCACTGGCGCTCTGTTTGAAGGCGTCGCCCATCGATCCATCCGCATAAGCCACCATCTGCGCGCGATATTTTTCGGGATAGGCGATGGTCCGTCCCGGATGGCTCTCATGCACGGTCACGCCGTCAAGACGCACTGCGACCCCCATATTGAGCGAGCTGATATAGCCGGCTTCGACTGCCAGGGACGATCCGTCGGGAAGCGTTGCGGCGAGGTTGTGATTGCGCACCGCCGAAGGCCCGATGGCGGGGGTCTGGTCGTAAGCGACGACGCGCCCATCCAGTTCGAGCTCGCTGAACAGCCCATCGGTGCGCGAACGCAGGCTGACGCATCCCGGAACGCCGTCCACCGCGAACCGGCGGCGATAGCGCCAGAGCGTCAGACCGCCTTGCTTTTCGGCCATACGTTCAGGCCTCGACCGCCCGTGCCGCCTCGGCCTCTTCGCGATCGCGCTGTGCCCGGCTCTTTTTTTCGGCGGTCGTCTTCAGCTGGCCGCAGGCCGCATCGATATCGCGCCCCCTTGGCGTGCGGACGGGGGCACTGATCCCGCCCTCGAAGACGATGTCCGAAAAGCGCCTGATGCGCTCCGGGCTCGAACATTCGTAAGGCGCGCCGCCCCAGGGGTTGAAGGGGATCAGGTTCACCTTGGCGGGCAGATCGTAATGGCGCAGCAGGCGCACGAGTTCGCGCGCATCCTCGTCGCTGTCGTTCTTGTCCTTCAGCATCACATATTCGAACGTGATGCGCCGGGCGTTGGAGGCGCCGGGATAATCGGCGCAGGCCTGCAACAATTCCTCGATGCCGTATTTCTTGTTGATCGGCACGATTTCGTCGCGAATATCCTTGGTGACGGCGTGCAGCGACACCGCGAGATTGACGCCGATCTCCTCGCCGCAGCGCGCCATCATCGGCACGACGCCACTGGTCGACAGCGTGATGCGGCGCTTGGACAGCGCCAGCCCGTCGCCATCCATCACGATCCGCAGGGCATCGCGCACATTGTCGAAATTGTAGAGCGGCTCGCCCATGCCCATCATGACGATATTGGTGAGGAGGCGCCCGTCCGAGGTGTAGGCGCTCTCGCTCTCGTCGCCCAGATCGTCCATCCGACCCTTCGGCCATTCGCCCAGCGCATCGCGCGCGAGCATGACCTGGCCGACGATCTCTCCGGGCGTCAGATTGCGGACGAGGCGCATCGTGCCGGTATGGCAGAAACGGCAATTGAGCGTGCAGCCGACCTGGCTGGAGACACACAAGGTTCCGCGATCGGCATCCGGGATGAACACCATTTCGAATTCGTGACCGTCATCGGTTCGCAGCAGCCACTTGCGCGTGCCGTCCGTCGAATGCTGTGCCTCGACCACGTTCGGGCGCCCGATCACGAAACGCTCCGCCAGCCAGGGGCGCATCGTCTTGGCGATGTCGGTCATCGCCTCGAAATCGGTGACGCCGCGGTGATAGAGCCAGTGGAACACCTGCTTGGCGCGCAGCTTGGCCTGCTTCGCATCGAGCCCGGCATCGGCCAACAGAGCGCGGATGCGGTCTTTCGGCAGGCCGAGCAGGTCGGTGCGGCCATCGGCGCGCGGCGTGATGTCGCGTGCGACGGGAACCGGGTCGATCTGCCCGGGGATGCTCATGAGGTTCGTATCGGCCATGGGAGCGCCGCATATAGCGATGTCGGGCCGGTTTTGGAAGCCGGGGCAGGCAGGTCACGCAGATGCCTCTCGCGAAGATGGATTGGCGGTTCCCAGCCATCCGTCCCGAAATTACGTTCATCTGGCCGCAATAATGTTTCAAAAATGCCACAGTTTCATGTTGTGTGACGTTAATGAAACTACACGGCGCCAGCCGCCGTTTCCTCTCCGTGCCCGACGCGACGCACCGGACGACAAGCCGATGCCGAGGGTCGCGCGATTAACGGAGAATACCAATGAAGACCATTACTGCCCTCTTTGCCGCCGCTTCCACCTTCGCGGTCGCAGCCCCCGCAATGGCGCAGAGCGCCGACGCTCCCTTCACCGGGTTCCGCGTCGAAGGCCTCGCCGGCTACGATGTCAGCCAGGCCGGTAGCGACGTGGACAACGACGTGAACGAGAACGACGATCAGTCGATCGACGGCTTCGTTTACGGCATCGGCGCCGGTTACGACTTCAACGCTGGCGGCGTCGTCCTCGGTGTGGAAGCGGAACTGAGCGATTCCACCGCGAAGACCGAATTCACCAATGGCGATTTCGAAGGCTTCGGCCTCGGCAATGTCGAGACGGGTCGCGACATCTATGTCGGTGCGCGCGCCGGTTTCCTCGCCGCGCCGGACCTCCTGATCTACGGTAAGGGCGGTTACACCAATGCCCGCTACAACATCGAAAGCTCGTTCGACGGTGACGAATATCGCGCCAAGATCGATACCGATGGTTTCCGCATCGGTGCCGGTGCGGAATATGCGCTGAGCGGCAACAGCTTTGCCAAGATCGAGTACCGCTATTCGAACTACAGCGATGCCGAACTGGATTTCGAGCGCGACAATGTGCCCGACCAGGATCTGGGCGAGATCGATCTCGACCGTCACCAGGTGATGGTGGGTTACGGCCTGCGCTTCTAAGCGCTGCCTGATCGACGAAATATTGGCCGGGGGCGCATCGAGTGCCTCCGGCTTTTTCGTGTCTAACGGCGGGCGCAGGCCACCGTCGCGGCATCCATGGCTGAGGATGCACCGTCGAGCATGTAGGTGTTCGAGAAACGCCGACCGCTCCGGTCCACGGAGGAGACCGTCATCCGGCTGGCGGATCGCATCGCCGCGACGATCGCCGCATCCATCGCGCGATCGCGCGCCCAGGCATTTGCTGCGCCACCGGTCAGGGCGAAGCGCTTGCCGTTCATTTGCAACGTGATTGCAGCGGCGTTGCGGACCTCGCGCGACAGGCGGAAATGGACTTGGCCCCGGACGTTGCGGCGCGGCCAGGTCGCGATCGTGGCATAGGGTTCGTGATCGCGTTGCAGGCGGCTAGGCGCGGGCATGGCGATCGCATAGCAGCGCGAGCCGCCGCCATTGCGAAGCTCGTCGCGAAACGCCCCCCAATCGCCGAAAACGCCAAGGCTGTCTTTGGCCTGGAGCGGGGCCGCGATGGCGACCAGCACGACCGCGGCGAGCCTAATCATAGGCGATCTCCATCACTTCCCATTCCTTGGCGCCGCCCGGCAGGCGAACGGTGCGCAAATCGCCGATGGCTGCACCGCGCAAGGCGCGCGCCAGAGGGCTGGTCCACCCGATCCTGCCAGAACCTGCATCCTGCTCGTCATCGCCCACCAATGTCACGGTGCGGCGCGCATCGTCCTCGTCCGCCAACGTGACCGTGGCGCCGAAGAAGACGCGGCTTTTATCAATCTGTTCGTGCGGTTCGATGACGCGCGCCGCCTTCATCCGGCGCGCAAGATGGCCCAGCTCGCGATCGATTTCGCGCATCCGTTTGCGGCCGTAGAGATAGTCACCATTCTCGCTGCGATCGCCATTGCCCGCCGCCCAGTTGACGATCTCGGCGATTTCGGGCCGTTCGGTGCCGAGCAGGTGGTCGTAGCGCGCCTTCAACGCGGCATAGCCCGCCGCGCTGATCGGATTGGTCTTGCGCGCGGGGGCATTCTTGTCGGCAGGCGGGGAGGAGGCAGGCATCGCCCGCCTCCTACATGAGATCAGCGCAGAAAGTCACCTGCCGTGCGCGCGCGGCCGTAGGCGGTGCGGTCGGGATAGAGTTGCTCGTAGACAGCCGCATTCTCGATCACCCGCTGGACGTAGTTCTTGGTTTCGAAGAACGGGATCTTCTCGATCCATTCGACCCACGAGATGGAACCCTTGCGCGGATCGCCATTGGCGCGCAGCCATTTGTTCACATTTCCCGGCCCCGCATTGTAGGCCGCGAAGGCGAGCGGATAGCTGCCGTCGTAATAGCTGACGAGCCGGGTGATGTGGTTCGAGCCGAGGCGGACGTTGTAATTCGCGTCGTCGATCAGCGAGGAGGACATATAGGTCATGCCCGCCTTCTGCGCTTCCTCGCGCGCGGTGCCCGGCATCAACTGCATCAGGCCGCTTGCGCCCGCGTGACTGATCGCGTTCTGAGCGAACTGGCTTTCCTGCCGCGCGATGGCGTGGACCAGCGTGAATTCCGCGCCCGGGGGCAAAGGCAGGACCGGAAAGCCCTGCGTCACGAATTCATGGTGCCCGTCCGCGCCCGCCGCTTCGGCGACGTTCACCGCCAGATCGCGGCGACCGATCTCGCGTGCGAGATCGGCGACCATCTGGTGTTCCTCCAGCGTGTCGGCCGATTGGGCCAGCTCGCGATAGAACTGAATGCCGGTGCGCCAGGGCGCATCGCGGGCGACTTCGCGCACGGCGGCCACGATCGGCTGGGCGGCAAAGGCCTGGCGTGCCTCGGGTGTGGGGACGGTCAGATTGTCGGCGGCGAGCTTGGGCACGGGACGGCCCAATTCCTTCAGCGCCAACTGGCCGTAGAACCGATCGGCATATTCCGCCGCCATCTCGTAATAGCGGTTCGCCTCGTCCGTCATGCCGGCACGCTTCGCGGCGAGACCCGCCCAATAGAACCCCTTGGACCGGGTCTGGGGCGTCTGCGCGGCGGCACCGTAGCGATAGAACAACGGCGCAGCGCGGCGCCCATCGCCCATGTCCCAAAGCGCGGAGGTCCCGCCGAGCCAGACGAGCGAGGTGTAATCGTCGCGCAGGCGATAGCTGCCCGTGCTGACGTCGAAACCGGGGGCGAACAGATCGTCGACCGATGCGGCGATCTGGGCCGCCTGGCCGGGGCTGGCGCCGCGCGCGACGCTGAGCATTTCGCCGATCATCGCTTCGGGGTCGAAAGCGGGGTCCTCGAAGCTCGGTCGGCTGGTCAGCAGTGCGATAGCCTGCGGCATCTGGCGCGAAGTGCGATAATGGCGCACGAGATTGTAGATATAGCCCGGATCGCTGCGCGCGACATTCGGCGCGAGCGCGGATGTGTCGGGCATCGAACCCTGCAACAGAGAGAGGCGCGCCATCGCGAGTGCGCGGGATTGCGGTGAGACGCGCACCGCCTGGCGCGCGGCACCCTCGCTGTCGCCCTGCCACAGCAGCGCGTCCATGCGCGCGTCCTGATCCTCGGCAGAGAAACGCGTGCCGTAGAGCCCCTGGATATAGGCCTCGGAAGGCCCACTCATCGTGCCGCCGCGCCATGCCGCGCGAGCGACGTCATAGGCTTCGGGCCGGTTCTGGGTGCCGAGCGCAAGAGCGTAGCGGGCCTTGGCGCTGTTGGTGATCGGCGGATTGCGGTCGAAGAAAGCGACCAGCTGTTCGGGCGTGACCGGATCGCGATCCAGCGCGGCCTCGGCGCGGCGCTGCAACCGGTCCTGTTGCGGGAAACCCTGATAGGTGGTGATGAAATTGGCGTAGGTCGAAAACGGCAGTCCGTCCTGCCCGATCAGATATTCCCACCGCTCGATCGCGGGGGCCATCGCACCCTGTTGTCCGGCGACGAGATTGCTGCGGGCGCGATCCCAGCTCGATCCGTCCTGCGCGCTTGCGATGGAGGAGGTTGCCAGCGCGGTGCCGGCGAGAATTGCGGTCTTGAAAACTGTTTTGAGTACCATGCTGGACATAGTGTCCCCCCGCTCCTTATCAGGCGCTGAATGAAATCGCGTCGATGCGGCGTTTTCGCCCGCATTGTCATGCCTCTAACGCAGGATCCGGGTAAATGTTCACAGGTTCGATTCCCGCTCTGGCGACTCCTTTTCGCGACGGGACGTTCGACGAGGTCGCTTATCGTAAGCTGATCGACTGGCAGATCGAAAATGGCAGCAAGGGCCTGGTCCCCTGCGGCACCACGGGCGAGGCTTCGACGCTGTCGAATGCGGAGCATCACCGGGTGATCGAGGTTTGCATCGAACAGGCGGCGGGCCGCGTGCCGGTGATCGCGGGGTGCGGCAGCAACGATACCAAGAACGCGCTTCTCCATATGGGGTTTTCGAAGAAGGCCGGGGCGACCGCGGGCCTGTGCGTCGCGCCCTATTACAACCGCCCGAGCCAGGCCGGGCTGATCGCGCATTTCAGCTATCTCGCCGAACACAGCGACCTGCCCATCGTGCTCTACAACGTGCCGGGGCGCACCGTCACCGATATCGAGGACGAGACGGTGGTGGAGCTGGTGCGCATGTTCCCCGACCGGATCGTGGCGATCAAGGATGCGAGTGGCGACCTGTCACGTGTGGCCGATCATCGCATGGGCCTGTCGAAGGATTTCTGCCAGCTATCGGGCAATGACGAATTGTGGCTGCCCCATGCGGCGGCGGGCGGATCGGGGTGTATCTCGGTGACAGCCAATGTCGCGCCTGCGCTGTGCGCCGAATTCCACGAGGCGATCGCCGCGAACGAGCTGGCCAGGGCGCGCAAACTGAACGACCGCCTGTTCCCGCTGCATTATGCGATGTTCTCCGACGCCAGCCCCGCGCCGGTAAAATACGCGCTGAGCCGGGTGCATGACTGGTTCTCGGACGAAGTCCGCCTGCCGATCTGCCGCGCCAGCGAAGCGAGCCGCAAGGCGGTGGACGAGGCGCTGGCGATCGCTGGCTTGATCTAAAGCAGCTCGTCCTCGTCGAGGATCGGCGAGGCCGGGAAGGGCGGATCGCTGACGGCCATCGCTTCGACGATCGAATGCGCGTTTTCGCCGACATGGTCGAGCGCTCCGACCTCGGCGATGTGGAACAGCGCATCGCCCTGATTGACCACGGGCAGCGTCGCGTGGCCGATGATGACGCCGTCGATCGGGCTGACGAGTTCGATCCCGTCTTCGCCGAACAATCCGCCAACCACGGCCAGTAGATTGCCCTGGCGCACGATATCGCCCGATTTCCTCACGCGGCGCGACACGCCGCCGCGCGGTGCACGCACCCATTGGGAGCGGTTGGCGCGCATCGGGACGGCGACGTCCTCGAGCCCGTCGCTCGCCGCGATCATCCCGATATGGGCGAGCACGCGCAGCACGCCTGCCGCGCCGACGCCGATCGAATAGCGGTCGAAACGCAGCGCCTCGCCCGCTTCGAGGAGGAGCATCGGCACTTCGCGTTCTGCGGCGAGCGCGCGCATCGATCCGGGGCGCAGCGGGCTTTCGACGATGATCGGCGCGCCGAAGGCCATGGCGAGTTCGACGAGATAGGGGCTGCCCGATGCGATCCGGATCTGCGGCAGATTGTAGCGATGGACGGCGGCAGTGTGCATATCGATGCCGAGCGTGCAGCGTTCGATAACATTGGCGAGGAAACAATGCGCGAGCTGCGCGGCGAGGCTGCCTCCTTCGTGACCCGGAAAGCTGCGATTGAGATCTCGCCGGTCGGGCAGATAGCGGCTGTGCTCGGCGAACCCGTAGATATTGACGGCGGGCGCCAGAATCACCGTGCCCGACAGATGTTCGGGCATGAGATGGTCGAGCAGGCGCTGGACGATCGCGGTGCCGACGATCTCGTCCCCGTGGATGCCCGCGCTGACGAACACGCACGGACCGCGCTTGACCCCGTGCAGCACTTTCAGCGCCAGCGAGGAATCGAGGCCCGTGACCTGCTGGCTGACCGGGATCGTCAGTATCTCGCTCGTTCCGGGCGCTATGCTGCGATCATGAATGGCGAAGGGGGTGGGCGCGTCTTGGGATGGCATGACGTTCTGTAGCCATGCCGGGATATCGCCGCGCAAGCGAAAACGTGAAGGGCCATGGCGGTCGTGGAAAAAACGGTCAGGGCGGGGGCCGCTCGCTTGCGCGACTCGCAACCCCCGCCATAGCCTGCCGCGCATGACCGACACCTTTTCTGCTCTGTCCGACCCCACGCGGCGGCTGCTGCTCGACCGGTTGAGCGAGCGGGGCGGGATGACGCTGTCGGACCTGTCCGAAGACCTGCCGATGACGCGGCAGGCGGTGGCCAAGCACCTCGCCGTGCTGGAAGCGGCCGAACTGGTCGCTTCCGAGCGGGACGGGCGCTGCAAGCGGCATTATCTCAACCCGATCCCGCTGGCGAAGATGGCACGCCGTTGGCTGCATCGCTTTGAGGAGGTGCCGCTGGGCGCGATGGCCGGCTATCGGAACACCGCACCCGCGATCGGCCCCGCCTCCGAAGTCTATTCGTAGGCGACGATCTCGAACTCGATTCCGTCCCAGTCCTTGAAATAGAAGCTGCGCGGACCCGGATCGTACTGGCCCTGATTGAAGGGCACGAGGCCCGCTTCCACCACCAGCCGCTCGGCGCGCGCAATATCCGCGACCGCGATCCCGATATGGTTCATCGGCGCCCCCTGGGCGAAACCGCCCACGGTATCGGCATTGGTGTAGATCGCGAGATACGCGCCTTCGTGGCCGAGATGGATGGTGCGCCCGTTATTCATCGCGAGGCCTTCCCAACGGCGCGTCCAACCGGTCAGCTGGGCGAGAAAGTCCGCGAGGCGATCGCAATCGGTGGTCGAAATATTGACGTGCTCAAGGCGGGCGGTGGGGATTTGATCGGGCATGAGAGACTCCTTTGCGCGGTCTCCGCCTGTCTGCACACCCATGCGCAGGCTTGTCGCGGAGAGGCGATGCCCGCATTCATGCAACCTCAAGTTTGCTTGAGGTCAAGCTGCAACGTCGCTATGACTGTGATCGATGGGACCGAACGACACACTTTCGATAGGCGAACTCGCCCGCCGCACGGGGCTCAGCGTCTCGGCGATCCGTTTCTACGAAGACAAGGGGCTGATCGAACCGATGCGCACCGGCGGCAATCAGCGCCGCTTTCTGCGCAGCGATATCAGGCGCTTGAGCTTCATTCTGATCGTCCAGAAGCTCGGCCTCTCGCTCGAAGAGATCGGCGAGCACCTGCGCGCGCTACCCAAGGGGCGCACGCCGAGCAGTTTCGACTGGTGGAAGATCAGCGAGGCGATCCGTGGCGGGCTGGACGAGCGGATCGCGCAATTGCAGGCGATGCGCGACAATCTCGACGGGTGCATCGGGTGTGGCTGCCTAAGCCTCAAGACCTGCCAGATCTACAATCCGCAGGACATCGCCGCCGAGGGCGGCGCGGGCCCACGAATTCTCCGCTAGGTATCGGGGCCAAGCTCGGGATCGAGATCGCGCGGGCGCGCGAAATGGACGAGCTTGCCGCATTCCGGCGTCAAATCCGCCCAATCGTCGATATCCAGCTCGAACACGGCATAGCTGGCGGTCGGGAATTTCACCTTCGCTTCGTCGAATAGAGCGTTTTCATGAGCCGGCGCGACCAGTTCGAGGACCATGTCGCCGAGGCCGGGATTGTGAGCCGCAATCAGCACAGCCTTGCCGCTGGCCTGATGCAGCACGTCCATCATCGTATCGGTCCCGGCGAGATAGAGGCGACGATCCCATTCGGGGGTCAGCTCGGGTAAAGCCTCTTCCAACGTGGTCTTCACCCGCTGGGCCGGGCTGGCGATCAGCGCGTCCCACTTGATCCCATGATCGCGAATGTGATCGCCCATCAGCCGCGCGCCCTTGCGCCCGCGCGCATTCAACCCGCGATCGAAATCGCGCGTATCGCCATCGTTCCAGTCCGATTTCGCATGACGCATCAGGCCGAGGATCTTCACGCGGTCTCCGTTTCGCTACCCGTGAGCGCATGAACACCCTCGGCGACGCGCTGTAAAGCTTCCGCTAGCGTCAGGCGCAGGACCGGGGTGCCATCGGGAAAGGCCGACAGGAAGCGCGAGGGGAAGGCCGAGGAGAGGACGACGAAATGGCCGGCATCCTCACGCGTGCGGATCAGGCGCCCGAAGGCCTGGGCGAGGCGGGCGCGGATGATGCGATCGTCATGCCCCTTCGCGCCGCCCGGCTCGTCCGCTGCGGCGGCGCGGCGGGCGCGGTGGAGGATGGTCGGCCGAGGCCAAGGCACGCTTTCCATCACGACGCAGCGCAGGCTACGCCCTGGCACATCCACCCCATCGCGCAGCGCATCGGTGCCGAGCAGGCTGGCGCGCGGATCGTCGCGGAAGATGTCGGTCAGCGTGCCAGTGTCGATCGGATCGACATGCTGGGCGTAGAGCGGGAGGCCAGCCCGTGCCAGCCGGTCCGCGATGCGGCCATGCACCGCGCGCATTCGGCGGATCGCGGTGAAGAGACCGAGCACGCCGCCATCCGATGCCTCGATCAGCCGCGCATAGGCGCCCGCCAGTCCGGCGATATCGCCCCGGCGGATGTCGGTGACGATCAGCACTTCGGCACGGTTCGCATAGTCGAACGGACTGTCGGACTGGCTGGTGCGCGGCGCGATCTCGAGATGCGAGGCACCGCTGCGCGCGACGGCGTGCGGCCAGTCCGGCCCTTCCTCGCCGCGATCGGTGAGGGTGGCACTGGTCAGCATCACGCCGTGCGCGGGTTCGAGCACGGTGCGGGCGAAGGGTTTCATCGGATCGACCCAGTGGCGGTGCAGACCGACGTCGAACTCACGCGCATCGTTGCGGTCGACGGCCAGCCAGTCGACGAAATCCGGGTCCGCCGGGCCACCGAGCCGCGACAGAAGAGCTTCCCACGCAGCCAACAGGTCGATCCGCCAGGCGAGCGAATGGCGCGCCCCTTCGATCCGGGCGCGTCCCTGTCCGTCGAGCCAGTCGGGCGCATCGGCCATGATCGCCTCC
Organism: Erythrobacter sp.; assembly: GCA_009993605.1. GTDB lineage: Bacteria > Pseudomonadota > Alphaproteobacteria > Sphingomonadales > Sphingomonadaceae > Qipengyuania. Next base: position 576,804 of record JAACTB010000007.1, on the reverse strand, counting down.
AATCGGCCCGCCAGCTTCATCAGCGGGGTGCGGATCGCGGCGAGGGCCTGCGCCGCTGTTCCTGCCGCCTCCACCAGCTCTCCGGGGAGCGAGGCGGTCTCGGTCTCGATACCGTATCCCGCCTCCTGCCCGCTTTCGTCGCGTGCATAGGTCGTGGCGCGGACCTGGGCGAGGAGGGCTTCGATCGGGCCCATGGGCGCGCCCTCCGCCAGTCGGCCCAGCCAGCCTTCCGAGGGAAGGTCCTGTGCCGCGGTCACCGCCGCCTCGACAGCTTCGCCGCCCGCATCGTCATAGCTGGCGACATCGGCGAGCCGTGCCGCAAGACCCCGGCGCCGCCCGCGATTGCCGCGTTCCGGCCCGACGATCCAGCGCCTGAGCTCGATCGTCTCCTGCCCCGTCAGCGCGGCGGAAAAGGTCGAATCGGCAGCGTCGAAAACGTAGTGACCCTCGTCGAACACGATGCGTGTCGGTCGCTGCGCATGATCGCGCCCGCGCGCCGCATTGACCATCACCAGCGCATGATTCGCGATGACGAGATCGGCCTGCGCGCTCGCCCGCGCGCTGCGTTCGATGAAGCATTTGCGGTAATGCGGGCACCCGGCATAGACGCATTCGCCGCGCTGGTCCGTCAGCGCCGCAATCCCGCGCTTCCTGAACAGCGTCCCGAGCCAGCCGGGCAGATCGCCTCCGATCATGTCGCCATCCTGCGAATAGGCGGCCCAGCGCGCCACCAGCTGCGCGAGCACGGCGGGGCGGCCCGCGAACCCGCCTTGCAGCGCATCTTCGAGATTGAGCAGGCAAAGATAATTCTCGCGTCCCTTACGCACCACCACGGGGCGCGATCCGTCGGCGCGCCGTTCCGGCCAGGCGCGCGTGCTCTCCTTGCGCAATTGGCGCTGCAGGTTCTTGGTATAGGTCGAGACCCAGACCGTTCCGCCCGATCGTTCCGCCCAGAGCGAGGCAGGGGCGAGATAGCCCAGCGTCTTGCCGATCCCGGTCCCGGCCTGGGCCAGCAGGATATGGGGCCGTTTGTCCTGCGCGCGTGGTGCGAAGACGCCGCCCGCGCCGCGCGCGAACAGGCGTTGCCCCTCGCGCTTTTCGGAGCCTTCGCCGGTCAGGCGTTCCAGCGTGCCTTCGATCGCCAATTCGTCGAGCGCGACCTGCTGGGGTTGCGCGCGTTCGGGCGCTTCCTCCCATTCGGGCAGGCGCGAGAACAGCCATCTCTCCGCGCGTTCCGGCTTTTTGATATGAGGGGCGAGCACCTGGGCCCAAGGCCAGCGCAGCCGAGTCAGCGATTGCAGCGAGGACCACGTGCCCTCGCGTTCGGCCCAATCGCCCCCTCCGCAAATCTCGAGCAGACACGCGGCGGCTCTCTGCAGTAAAAGTGGAACCGCATCGTCGCTGTCCGGCAGGGCGAGATCGAGCGCTTCGGCCAATCCCTTGGGCGTCGGAACACAGAACCGGGCGGGACGGACGAAGGCGAAGAGCTCCAGCAGATCGAGCCCGGACAGGTCGGGATAGCCCAATCGATTGGCGACCAGCGGCGCGTTCAGCAGCAGCAGCGGAGTGTCGGCGGCGGCCATCACCGCCTCGCCCTTGGAACAGCCGCGCGTGTCCCCGTTCGCGTCGCGCAGCCAAGTGCCCGCATGGCTGGCATGGATTGCGGGGAGGGCCAGGGGTTCTGCGAAAGGCTCGGTCACGAAAAGGTGCTATTCCAAGCCGGGAACGAAAAGTAAACAAGACTGGCCCGCGATCCGCGTCGCCAATTGTCGTTCGCACTTGCAACAGGGCGGAAATTCACGGAAAAGCGCGCGCGATGACCATGACCGACCTGATGACCGCCGCCCGTTCCTCCAAGGCCTGGCCCTTCCAGGAGGCGCAGAAGCTGCTGAAGCGCTATCCCGACGGTGCAAAACCCGATGGGTCGCCGGTCTTGTTCGAGACCGGCTATGGCCCCAGCGGTCTGCCGCATATCGGCACGTTTCAGGAAGTGCTGCGCACCACGCTGGTCCGCCGCGCGTTCGAGGCGCTGATCGGCGCGAGGCCGGAAGACGGCAAGACGCGGCTGGTTGCCTTCAGCGACGATATGGACGGGCTGCGCAAGGTCCCCGACAACGTGCCCAATCAGCAGCTGTTGCAGGACAATCTGCATTTGCCGCTGAGCCGGGTGCCGAACCCTTTCGAGACCGATCACGACAGCTTCGCCGCGCACAATAACGCGATGCTGCGCGAATTTCTCGACCGGTTCGGCTTCCACTACGAATTCGTCTCGGCCAGCGATCGCTATAATTCGGGCGCCTTCGACGATGCGCTGCGCGAGGTCCTGCGCAAGAACCAGGCGATTCTCGACATCATGCTGCCGACCTTGCGGGCCGAACGCGCGGCGACCTACTCGCCGATCATGCCGATCAGCCCCGCGACCGGCCGCGTCTTGCAGGTGCCCGTCGAAGTCGTCGATGCCGACGCCGGAACTGTCCGCTTCACCGACGAGGATGGGAGCGAGATCGAACAATCCGCGCTCGGCGGCATGGCCAAGCTTCAGTGGAAGGTCGATTTCGCCATGCGCTGGGTGGCGCAGGGCGTCGATTACGAGATGTACGGCAAGGACCTGACCGATACCGGCATCCAGTCGGGCAAGATCGCGCAGGTGCTCGGCGGGCGCAAGCCGGAGGGGCTGATCTACGAGCTGTTCCTGGACGAGAACGGCGAGAAGATTTCAAAATCCAAGGGCAACGGCCTCACGATCGAGCAGTGGCTCGACTATGGGAGCGAGGACTCGCTTGGCTTCTATATCTTTCCCAATCCCAAGAGCGCGAAGCAGCTGCATGGCGGCGTGATCCCGCGCGCGGTGGACGATTACTGGCAGTTCCGCGAGCGGCTGGCCGAACAGGATTTCGACAAGCAGCTCGGCAATCCGGTCTGGCATCTGGCGCGCGCCAATGGCGGGTTCGACGGTGCCGAAGCGCCGGGCGCGGGCGACAGCCTGCCGGTGACTTACGCCTTGCTGTTGAACCTCGTCGGTGTCCTTGGTGCTCAGGCGGATCGTGACCAGGTGTGGTCGTATCTCGGCAATTACATCGCCGATCCCGATCCTTCGGCGCATCCCGAACTCGATGCGCTGGTGGACAAGGCGCTGGCCTATAACCGCGATTTCGTCGCGCCCTCCCTCCAGCGCCGCAAACCCGAAGACAACGAAGCGGCGGCTCTGCAAAGACTCGACCAGGAACTGGCCGGGATCGAGGACGGGACTTCGGCCGAAGACATCCAGACCGCGATCTACGAAATCGGCAAGGAAGAGGCCTTCGGCTTCGAATCCCTTCGCGATTGGTTCAAGGCACTATATCAAACGTTATTGGGCAGCGATCAGGGACCGCGTATGGGTAGCTTCGTGGCTCTTTACGGGATCGACAATACACGGGCTTTGATAAAGGATGCACTGGGGGACTGAACCCTGGGCGGGGATTCGCAACATGGCGGAGATGGAAAACGCAACAGGCGGGAATAAAGGCGATGCGGGGCACTCCTCGCGTCTCTCCTCGCTGCGTCTCACCGCCGATCAATTGTTCCTGCAAACCACCGCGCAGACCCGGATGGCGCAGTGCATTTCCGATCCCCATCAGCCCGATTGCCCCATCGTCTATTGCAACGACGCCTTCGTCGAACTCACGGGCTATCCAATCGACGAGATCATCGGGCGCAATTGCCGTTTTCTCCAAGGCGAGAAGACAGCGCCCTCAGCCGTGGCGCGCCTGCGCAGCGCGGTCGAAGAGCGCGTCTACACCGTGGTCGACATCCTGAACTACCGCAAGGATGGCACATCCTTCTGGAACGCGGTTCATGTCGGACCGATCTACAATGCCGAGGGCGAGCTCGAATATTTCTTCGGGTCGCAATGGGATGTCAGCGAGCTGCTGGCCGCGCGCGATACGATCGTGGAAAACGACCGGGTGGCGGATGAATTGCGCCATCGCACCGACAATCTGTTTGCCGTTCTGACCGCGATCGTGCGCCTGTCCGCCCGGGGCGCGGAAGAGGTCGAGGACCTGTCGGAGAAGGTCCAGCGCCGTATCGAAGCGCTTGCGGCCGCCCATCGGGTGTCCCTGTCAGCTTCGGGGCTGGAAAGCGATTCCTCCGACCTGCGGACATTGGTGGAGGCGGTGATGAAGCCCTATCGCAACTCCAATGCCGATCGGATCGACATCGTCGGCGACTCGTTCCAATTGCCGCGCAAGCACGTCACTCCGCTCGGCCTCAGCCTGCACGAGCTGGCGACCAACGCCATCAAATACGGCGCATTGTCCCGCAGCGACGGGCGGGTCCATATCGACTGGGAGGTCGAGGACGATTTCATGGTGGTCCACTGGATCGAGCGGCTGGGCCAAGCCATCGGCCTGTCCGATGGGGGCCGGGATGCGATCAGCAAGGGCACCGGAACGCGGTTGATGCAGGGCGTGATCGGCGGCATCGGAGGAACGGTGGACAGCCGGCTGGAACCCGACGGCTTGCGCGCGACGATCCGCGTGCCGCGCAAGGTGCAGAACTAAGCCGGAAACAGCCCTGAGGCGGGTCCCGTCAGCTCCAATCGCGCGTGCGGTACCACTTGGTCAGCACGTATTTCTGCCCTTTCACCACCGGCGTTCCCGCGTGAAGCGTCGCCTCGTTGGGCGTCCCGTCGGGTAGCGCGTTGTTCCAGATCAGCAGAACGCCGGGTTCGGGTTCGATCGCCGCTTCGATCTCGGGGAAGAAGGTATGCCCGCCTTCCTCCACCTTGTTGAGAAAGGCCATGGCAGTCCAACTGCGCTGGCCCCCGCGCTCGTTTTCAAGCTTCCAGTAAGGCTGGTCGGTATAGAACCAGTCGTTATGCGGCTTGAATTCCTGGCCGGGAAGATAGCGCTGCCCCTGGATCGATTCCCCGAAGCGTGGATCGATTCCCAGCAGATCGTCGATCCGGCGCGAGACGCTTTTGACGAAAGCGTGGGTTGGGTCGAGATCGCCCGAATAGGACGTGCGAAACCCCTTGGCATAGTCCTGATCGTGCAGCTGGCTGGGCCTCGCAATCGCATCGATCATGGCGATCAACCGCTCACATTCGGATGGTGACAGAAATCCGCCGAGCGCGAAAATCTCGGCCTCCTCGGTCGGGAAGCGATAGATGCCGGTGTCCTGCGCCAGCCGCTCGCGAACCTGCGCGCCGACGCGTTTGAGCGCGGCGCGATCCGGGTTGGGCAGGGATGACGTGTCGTAATGCGCGCTGGAGGCCATGCCCGAAGATGTAGCAAACACCCTGCCAGCCGCAAGACATCCCTTGCGGTGGGTGGGAGGGGCGTTAATCCTCGATTGCCGCACCGGCCCGCAGGAGAGGTCCATGCCGAACACCAATGCCAACCGCCGATATTCCGTCGGCGCCATGATCTTCCACTGGACCATCGCCGTCGCCGTCATCGTGAACTGGCGGATCGCGGAGGCCGCGCATCACGCTGACGGTGCCGAAAGGGGCGCCATTTTCGCCAATCACAAGGCGCTGGGTATTCTGATTTTGGCCCTGACCTTAGGGCGGCTCGCCTGGCGCTGGACCCACCCGGTCCCGCCCTTGCCATCGGATCTCGCCCAGTGGGAAAAGGTTTTGGCGCGCACGGTGCACGTCATCTTCTACGTGCTGCTGATCGCCCTGCCGCTGGGCGCATGGATCGCCAATTCGCTCACCGGACGCGAGATCGACATGTTCGGCCTGTTCACCATCCCGCCGCTGCCGATCGGGGAGAACGATGCGCTGGGCGGCGCGCTTTTCTCGGCCCACGCCACGGGTGGATCGATCTTCATCTATCTGATCGGCCTACATATCCTCGGCGCGCTGAAGCACACCTTCTTCGACAAGAATGGCGGCATCTTCCGTATGCTGCCTTTCGGAAAGGTCTAGCGGGACACAAAAAAGGCCCCCGGCCCGCGGTGATCCGCGGGGCAGGGGCCAGTCCTCCGGCAGACCACTCTCAAAGCCGCCGGAGATTGGAGATACGACTACCAGAAGAAGTCGTAGATCACGTCGACCACCTCGCCGCTGTAGATATCGACCAGCAGGACGTCGTCGTAATAGCGCACCCAACGATAGGGCCCGTAGACTTCCGGCAGGCGATAGCGCCACGGATCGTTGATGTAATAGCGGTTGGAATAGAAACCGCTTCCCAAAGTGAAGCCGATCGAAATCCGGCTGTAGCGATGGTCGCGGTAGGGCGAATAATAGCGGCCGATATTGAACAGGCTGCGATTGCTGGCGCGATACCGGTGCCAGTCGTAGCGCTGGTTCCGGCGCCAGTCGTTACGGTTCCAGACGCGGTAATCGTTCCAACGGCGGCCGTCGTAATAGCGCCCATAGCCATTGCGATAGGCCTGACGCTGGTCGCGATAGCGGCTCTGGTCCCAGCTTCGCTGGTCGCGATACCGGCTCTGATCGCGCTGGTCGCGCCAGTTCCGCTGGTCCCGATAAGCGTCGCGGCGATCCCGCTGCCGATCGCGCAGATCCTCACGGCGGTCCTGCTGGCGCTCGCGCCAATTCTCGCGGCGATCCTGCCGGCGCTCGCGCACGTCCTCACGCCGCTCGCGCCAATTGCCGCCATAAGACCCGCGCTGGTCGCGCGCATCCTGGCGTGCGTCGCGACGGGCCGCATCGGCGCGGGCCTGTTCGCGAAGCGCCTCGTTGGCGCGGCGGAAGACATTGCCGTCCCGCGCGTCGCGTTGGCCCGAGCGGTCGGGACGTTGCGCGCGTTCCGGCCTTTCGGCGCGGCGTGCCTCCTGCGCGCGCTGGGCGCGGGCCGGTGCGACGGCGGCATCGGGCGCAGCACGTTCGCGCAGCACCTGACGGCGCTGCCCACGTTCGCCGCGACCACGCTGATACTGATCGCGATCCTGTGCCAGTTCGGCGCTTTGCGCAGATAGGCCGGTATCGATCGCCACCATGGGCGCGTCGAAATCGACGGCAGGTGCTGCCGAGGCCGGGACGGCCGACAAGACAAGCGCAGCCGCCAGGGCCCCCAGGGCGCTGCCTTTCATAAGAATATTCGTCATGGAGCTAAAATCCTTCCCCGTGGAAAGCCGCCCCACCATTGCGGCCTCGATAATCGCCGATGCGATGTAAGGTTCGATATCCGTTCGGCCATGACGCGAAACTGAACCGAGTGCAACGCCTCGCGTTAATATTATAGCGCGAATTTATGAACAACCGGGCGATTGACAGCATGGTCCGGACACTGTCTCACCTGTCGCATGTTCGAAACACTCGATGCCGTCAGAAACGATATCGCTCAGCGGCTAACGCGCGGGGCCAGCGATCGGAAATCGGCCTTTCATTGCCCTGTTGTCGCCACCGCCGACGCCGACGCGCGGGTCATGGTTCTGCGCGCTTTCGACGAGGATGGCTGGACCTTGCGCTTCCACACCGATTCCCGCGCTCCCAAAGTTGCGGTGATTGGCGAGAGCGCGCCGGTCGGGGTGCTGTTCTACGATGCCGAAGCGAAGATACAAATCCGCTGCCGGGGCACCGGACGGATCGAGCGCCAAGGCCCCATTGCGGACGCCGCATGGGAGGAAGCGAGCAATTTTGCTCGGCGCTGCTATCTAGGCGAGGGACCGGGTGCCGTGTCGGACGAGCCGACGAGCGGGCTACCCGAGCGGTTCGAAGGGGTGGAACCCAGCGATGAGGACTTGGAGCCAGCGCGCGAGAATTTCGCGGTGCTGCTGGTCACGGTTGAGGAAGCGGACTGGTTTTACCTGTCCAACGACGGCCATGTGCGTGCGCAATTCCTGCACGGCGAAGGCCGCTGGGTGGCGCCCTGAGATACTGATAGGCGGCGGACAATCCTGCCCGCCGCCCAAGCTTCACGCAGCCTGCTTGATGTCGCGCAGCGTGATGTCGAAGGTGAGGTCCTCGCCCGCGAGCGGGTGATTTCCGTCTGCCTTGATGGCCGTTTCACCCACCTCGACGACATAGAGCGTCATCGGCTGGCCATCGGGCGACTGCGCCTGCAAGGCCATTCCCGGCTGCGGTGCGGGCTCTGGCGGAAGATTGTCGCGCGGAATATCGACTACGAGCGCGTCCTGCCGCTGGCCGAAGGCGCTGTCGCAGGGGATCGAGACGCTCTGCTCGTCGCCCACCTTCATATCGGTGAGAGCCGCTTCGATCTGCGGGAAGATCTGCCCCGCGCCGAGTTGAACGTCCTGCGGCCCGCTCTGCGCGGTGGTGCCGACCGGTTCGCCGTCGCCCCGCTTGAGGACGTAGTCGATGGTCACGGTGTCGCCGTTTGTGGGAGTCGTCATGGATATCCTTTTGGGATTTCGTGTTCGCGGCGCGGGGGCGCTGAGGCCCGCGACTGCGCCGTCGGGAAATGCGCCCGCGTATCGAGCGCGTCGACATCCATGTGGGAAGCGGGGCGGGGAGAGTCAAACGAAGCGGACTCTCCCCGCCAGGGCTCAGCGCGTCAGCTTCTTGTAAGCGAGGCGCGTGGGCCGATCCGCCGCATCGCCGAGGCGGCGGCGCTTGTCTTCCTCATAGGCTTCGAAATTGCCTTCGAACCATTCGACGTGGCTGTCGCCTTCGAAGGCGAGGATGTGGGTTGCGAGACGGTCTAAGAAGAAGCGGTCGTGCGAAATGACCACGGCGCAGCCGGCGAAGTTCTCGATCGCTTCCTCGAGAGCGCCCAAGGTTTCGACATCGAGATCGTTGGTCGGCTCGTCCAGCAGCAGGACGTTGCCGCCTTCCTTCAGCATCTTGGCCATGTGGACGCGGTTGCGCTCACCGCCCGAAAGCTTGCCGACGTTCTTCTGCTGGTCCTGGCCCTTGAAGTTGAACGCCCCGACATAGGCGCGGGTGCTGGTGTCGTGGCCGTTTACCTTCATGTAATCGAGCCCGTCCGAGATCTCCTCCCAGACGTTGTTCGAGGGGTTCAGGTGGTCGCGGCTCTGGTCGACATAGCCGAGATGGACGGTCGAACCGATTTCGACCGTGCCGCTATCGGGTTCTTCCTTCCCGGTCAGGATCTTGAACAGCGTGGACTTGCCAGCGCCGTTGGGGCCGATCACCCCGACGATGCCGCCCGGCGGCAACATGAAGGAGAGGTTTTCGAACAACAGCTTGTCGCCATAGGCTTTCGAGATGTTGTTCGCTTCGATCACCTTGCCGCCCAGACGTTCGGGCACCTGGATAACGATCTGCGCCTTGCCGGGCTTCCTATCGTTCTGGCTCTCCTGCAATTCCTCGAACTTGCGGATACGCGCCTTGGACTTGGTCTGGCGCGCGCTCGGCGTCTGCCGGATCCATTCGAGTTCGCGGCTGAGCGCCTTCGATCGGCCCGATTCCTCGCGGCTTTCCTGTTCGAGGCGCTTGGCTTTCTTTTCGAGATACGTCGAATAATTGCCCTCGTAAGGGTAATACGATCCGCGATCGAGTTCGAGGATCCAGCCCACCACATTGTCGAGGAAGTAGCGGTCGTGGGTGATCATCAGCACCGCACCGGCATATTCCTTGAGGTGGTTTTCCAGCCACTGGACGCTTTCGGCGTCGAGGTGGTTGGTCGGCTCGTCCAGCAGCAGGATCGACGGCTTCTGGATCAGCAGGCGGGTGAGCGCGACGCGGCGCTTCTCGCCACCCGAAAGGTCGGTCACGGGCCAGTCGCCGGGAGGGCAGCGGAGCGCTTCCATCGCGACTTCGAGCTGGTTGTCGAGCGTCCAGCCATCGACCGCGTCGATCTTGTCCTGAAGGTCGGACATTTCGGTGCTCAGCGCGTCGAAATCGGCGTCTTCCTCGCCCATTTCCATGCCGATCTGGTTGAAGCGTTCGACCATGTCGGCGATGTCACGCGCGCCGTCCTTGACGTTTTCGAGCACGGTCTTGCTCTCGTCGAGTTCCGGCTCCTGTTCGAGATAGCCGACGGTGATGTTCTCGCCCGCCCAGGCTTCGCCGGTATAATCCTTGTCGATGCCGGCCATGATCTTGATCAGCGTCGATTTACCGGCGCCGTTGGGGCCGACGATGCCGATCTTGGCGCCTTGGTAGAATTGCAGGTTGATGTTCGACAGCACCGGCTTCTGGGCACCGGGGAAGGTCTTGGTCATGTTCTTCATGACATAGGCGTATTGGGCGGACACGGGCGGCGTTCCTCTTCAAAATTCTGGAATCGGGGAAATCTGCGCGTCAGATAGGCGCTGGTGGGGAAGGGGGCAAGTTTGACGCTTGGCAGGCGCTTCAATGACCGATAGCGAGACGCGCATGACCAGAACCGCCATGCTCGCCGCCGCTCTCCTCGCCACCGTCGCCGCTCCAGTCATGGCGCAAACCGATCCCGTCGCCGCCGCCGCCGATGCGGCGCTGACGCAGGATCGCTATGCCTGGGATTTCGTCGAAGGCGTCACCACCGAAGTCGGCCCGCGTCAGGCTGGAACGGAGGCGGAGAAGCGCGGGCGCGACTGGGCGGTCGCCTGGCTCAAGCGCAACGGCTTCTCGAATGTCGCGGACGAACCGTTCGAAATGGACACCTGGGTGCCCGGCGATACGCACAAGGCGCAAATCCTCAGCCCCTATGCCCAGCCGCTGGTCATCCAGCCGCTCGGCAACAGCGCCTCGACCGGGCCGGAAGGGATCGAGGCGGAAGTGGTCGAGTTCGAGAACGTCGACGCGCTGCGCGCCGCGCCCGATGGCAGCCTCGAGGGCAAGATTGCCTATATCTCACATTCGATGACGCCGACGCAGGACGGCTCGCAATACGGCTTCGCTGGTCCCGCGCGCTGGGTCGGCGCGGGGATCGCGGCCAGCAAGGGCGCGGTCGCGACCATCATCAAGGCGGTGGGGACCGACTACCACCGTAACCCGCATACCGGCGGCACGAGCTTCCCCGATAGCGTCGAACCGACCCCGGCAGGCGCGCTGAGCCTGCCCGATGCCGCCAATCTCGAACGCATGTTCGACCGGGCGCAGGGCACGCCGATCCGCATGAAATTGACGATGACGCCGCGCCGCTTGGGAATGACAACCAGCGGCAATGTCGTGGGCGAGATCGCCGGGCGCGATCCCTCGCTTCCACCGGTGCTCGTCGCCTGCCATCTCGACAGCTGGTGGAACGGGACCGGCGCCTTCGACGATGGGGCGGGCTGCGGTATCGTCGCGGCGGCGGCGAAGCATGCGGCTTCGGGCGCGCAGCCGCTGCGCACCATTCGCGTGTTGATGGCGGGCGCGGAAGAAACCGGCCTGTGGGGCTCGAAGGCCTATAGCGCGGCGCATATAGACGAACCGATCGCGGTGGGGCTGGAAAGCGATTTCGGCGCCGATCGCATCTGGCGGTTCGAGAGCAATTTCCTCGCCGGCAATCCGACGCTGCACGCGCGTATCGCCAGCGCGGTGGCGCGCTTCGGCGTGTCTAACGGCACGGCTGTCGCAACCGGCGGCGCGGATATCGACATCGCCCGCGACCAGAAGACCGCGATCATCGACTTGCAGCAGGACGGCACCCGCTATTTCGACCTGCACCACACGCCGGACGATACGCTGGACAAGATCGACCCCGTCCAGCTGCGCCAGAATGTGGCGGTGTGGACGCAGGTAGTCGGTATTCTGGCGAACGAGCCGGGGGCGATCCTGCCGCGCTGAGGCTCAATCGCTTCCGAATTCCTGGCGCAGTAGGCGGGGCACCAGCACAAGCTGAAACCCCGCTCTAAGCGCCAGAAACAGGACGAAGGACAGCCACAACCCGTGATTGCCCAGCGGCCAGGTCAGCCATAGCGACAGGGCATAGACCGCCGCCGCGCCGAGCATCGAGACGAGCAAGGCGCGCGTCCAGCTCGCGCCCACGAACACGCCATCGAATACGAAGGCGGCAACTCCGGCGAAGGGCATGATCGCGAGCCATACCGCGTAGGACCGCCCGGTTTTGGCCACGGCGGGCGTTGCGGCAAAGGCGTCGATCAGCGGGCCCGCGAACAACGCCAGCGCGAGCGATACGCCGGCGGCAAGCGCGAAGCCGCGCCACAGGATCGCCCGCATATAGGCGGTAAAGCCCGCCCGATCGTCGGCCCCCCGCCGCTCTCCGTTCAGAACCTGCGCCGCATTCTCGAACCCGTCGAGCAGCAGCGCCATGAGGACGAAAAGCTGATGGAAGATTCCGTTCGCCGCCAGCACCACGGGTCCGCGCTCGGCGCTGAGGCGGGTGAGGGCGGCGAGCGCGATCATCAGCACCACGGTCCTCAGGAAAAGATCGCGATTGACCGACAGGAAGGGTCGCAATTTCGCCAGCGAAAGGATCGAAGCGGAGCGCGCCGCGGCTCGTATCGCGCGCCCTGTTTCGCCGCGCAGGACGAACAGCGTGATCGCGGCAAGCTTGGCGTATTCGGCGACGAAGCTCGACCAACCGATCCCGGCGATGTCCCAATCGAGCCCCAGGGCCAGGAACAGGCCGAGCGCGAGGTTGAGGAGATTATAGGCAACCTCGAAGGCAAGCACCGCGCGCATCCTCCTCTGCCCGACGAGGAAGCCGACAAGAGCGAAATTCGCCATCACGGCAGGCGCGCTCCAATAGCGGATATCGGCATAGATGCGCGCCGCTTCGAGGACGTTATCTTCGGCCCCCAACACGCCCAGCAGCCGCGGCAGGAGTACGGGCTTAAGCGCAAGCAGCAGCGCCGCGATCGCGACGCCGACCACCAGTCCGCGCAGCAGAAGAGCCGCCTGCGCTTCGCCGCCACCGCCGCCTTCGCGGCGCGTTCCGGCTTGTGCGACCAGCCCCGTGGTGCCGGTCTTGAGAAAGTTCATGACGACGAACAGCATGGCGAACAGCCGCGCGCCGATATCGACCGCGCCTTGCGTCGGGGCGTCGCCCAACCGGCCGACGATCCACATGTCGCCGACCCCGATCAGCGCGGTGGCGACATTGGTGACCATGGCGGGCAGCGCGATGGCCCAGATCGCCCGCGTGTCTATCGGCGCTGCAACGGGATTGGAACGGGACTGCATCGGGGGGACATGCGGCGCGCAAACCGATCGGGCAAGCGCTTGCATCGCCCGCACGCTCGGCTAGCGAGGTCGGATGGACTTACGCGACCTCATGCAGAACTATTTCGGCACGCGCGATCTGGCCGCGATCGATCCCGACGCGACCCGCGCCGGGGTGGAGCGGATGCGGGTCGATTTCGGCCTGGAGAAAGATCGCGGACGGCGCTTCGCCTTGTGGACCCTGCTCCATATGTTCGACGCGGCCCCCGATCTCGACGTGGCGTTCGAGCACGAGGAGGACCGCGAGGCCGCGCGCAGTCTGATGGATCTGATGGCCAGGCCCGACGACCCCCCAAACGCTTAGGGTCAGGCGTTGCGCTTGCGCCGCGCGTCGTGCCGGTTCGACGGTTTGGGATGGAAATCCTGGTGCCGCTTCTTGCGCCCGTTCTCGCGCGCCTGGACGCGCGGCCCTTCGGCGGAACGCTCGATCGTCAGCTCGCCGCCTTTCTCGTCCTGACCGGCGGTCTGCGCGGCGGTCTTGGCGAAACTATCGGCGACGGTGCGGGGCACCTGGAAATAGGTCTCGTTGGGACCGATGCGGATCGCGCCGATCTCGTTGCGGGTGATCCCGCCACGCTTGCATAGGATCGGGAGGATCCAGCGCGGATCGGCATTGCGGCGGCGCCCGACATCGAGCCGGAACCAGACCGTATCCTCGAACCCGGCGCGGTGTTTTTCCTTCTGCGCAGCGCGATGGGCGTCGACGGTCTGGGCCGAGAATTCCTCCGGTTCGGGCAGCTTGGCGCGATAGGCCTGAGCCAGTAGCACCGCGATGTCGCGCGGGCTGCGTTCGTTGAGGAGCGTATCGGCAAGCTCGCGATCCGCATCCTCGACCGAAGCGTCGTCGATCGGTTGCAGCAGCGTTTCGAGAAGGCGCGTGCGGTCCTGCGCCAGCACCGCCTTGCGATCGGGCACATCGATCCACAGCGTCTCGATCCCCGCATGGCGCAGCATCCCTTCGGTGCGGCGGCGGCGGTTGAAGGGGACCACCATGACCGCCGTGCCCTTGCGCCCGGCGCGCCCGGTGCGGCCCGAGCGGTGCTGCAAGGTTTCCGCATCGCGCGGCAAGTCGACATGAATGACCAGCGTGAGCGTGGGCAGGTCGATCCCGCGTGCGGCGACATCGGTGGCAACGCAGACGCGCGCGCGCCCGTCACGCAGCGCCTGAAGCGCCTGGTTGCGCTCCGACTGGGAGTGTTCGCCTGACAGCGCGACCGCAGCGAAGCCGCGATCCTGCAACACGGTATGCAATTGCCGCACCCGCTCGCGCGTGGCGCAGAACAGGATCGCGGTCTCCGCCTCGTGGAAGCGCAGGAGATTGACGACCGCCGTCTCGATCGCGGCGGGGGGGACGGCGACGGCTTGATAGGCGATGTCGCCATGGCCGCGATCCTGCCCTCCGGTGGCGATGCGCAGCGCGTCCTGCTGATAACGGCGCGCCATCGCTTCGATCGGGCGCGGCATGGTGGCGGAGAACATCAGCACGCGCCGCCCCTGGGGCGTGGCGTCGAGAATGTATTCGAGCTCCTCGCGGAAGCCCATGTCGAGCATCTCGTCCGCTTCGTCGAGGACCACGACGGCAAGGGAAGACAGGTCGAGCGCGCCGCGTTCGATATGGTCGCGCAAGCGGCCGGGCGTGCCGACGACGATGGTGGCGCCCGCTTTCAGGGCGCGGCGTTCGGCCTGCGGGTTCATCCCGCCCACGCAGGAGGCGATGCGCGCGCCGGTCTTCTCGTACAGCCAGCCGAGTTCCTTGCTGACCTGGAGAGCCAGCTCGCGCGTCGGGGCGATGACGAGGGCCGACGGAGCGCCGCGCGCAAACAGATCGCCATCCTCGCCCAGCACCTGATCGGCGAAGGCGAGCCCAAAGGCCACCGTCTTGCCCGACCCGGTCTGTGCGGACACGACCAGATCGCGGCCTCGCGCTTCGGATTGCAGCACGGCCTCCTGAACCGATGTCGGCGTGTCGTATCCGCGCGAGGACAGGGCCTGGGCCAGCGGGGCGGGGGATTGGGGAAACGGCATGGGAATCAGAAACTTTCGAGCGAGCGCACACGGCGTTGCGGCCGGAGCGAGAAGGGGGAAGCGCTTGGGGGAGCGGGGGGCGCGCGCCTGTGGGCGCACGGATGTGCGAGCCCGATAGACTATCGCGCGGGAAAAAGCGCCTCTTTATTTGGCGTGACGCTCGGTGCGCGCCTCTCGAAGGACGCCCGGCCCGGATTTTGCGAAAAATTTACCGTCCCGCGGTAGCGCTGACAGCTTGCGAAGCCGAGTTTCGCGAAGCGGTTAGGTGGTTAATGTGATCCATTCGACATTCGATGCCATGCCGGTTGGCAAACCCGCCGATATTTCCGCGCCCGATCACGAGGGAGCGGAAGCGCCCGATGCGGGGATCACTCATGCCTTTTCAAGGCTGCGCTGGCTGATCGATCCCGCCGTCCTCGCGGTCTGCTATTTCATTGCCGGCTATATCGGTCTCTCGCTGGCCGTGCCGCCGGGCTACGCGACCGTGGTCTGGCCTGCATCCGGCGTCGCACTGGCGGCCCTGCTGCTGCGCGGGCCGCGGATCTGCGCGGGCGTGTGGGTGGGATCCGCAGCGATCAACATCCTCCACAGTTTCGAAGGCATCACCAGCGTGCGCGAGGCGATCGTCCCGCTCGCCGTCGCAATTATCGTAGGACTGGGTGCCTGCCTTCAAGCCCTAGCAGGCTGGGCGATGTTCCAGCGCCTGCCGAAGCGAATCGAAGGGCGCGACTGGCGCCATCTGCTGCGCCTGATCGGCGCGCTGATCCTGCCATGCCTGATATCCGCGACGATCGGGGTCGGAACGCTCGTAACGGCGGGTCTCGTGCCACCTGACATCATCGGTACGAACTGGTCGACCTGGCTCCTCGGCGATGTCCTCGGGATCTTCTTCGTCCTCCCCATCCTGATCTTTTCGAGCCATTCGCCGTTTCCGATCCTGTGGCGGGGCACGGCGCTTGGCGGGGCGAGCGCGCTCATCGCCGCCTGCCTCACGACCACGCTGCTGCTGACATTCTACGCCACGCGCCACGCGGCGGAAAAAGCGTATGAACAGTCGAACGAGAGCTTCGCCGCGCTTGCCACCGACACCGAACAGGCGCTCGCCTATCGGCTCGGAACCTATTCCCGCGCGATCGAGGCGGCGGGCGCGTTCGCGGCGCTGAGCGATCACGTCACGCCCGACGAATGGCGCGACTATGTCAGCCGCCTCCACCTCGAACAGTCCTATCCCGGAATGCGCGGCCTCGGCGTTTTCCGCGAAGTGAAGGACGACAGGCTGGAGGTGTTCAAAAATCAGTTCGCAGGCGAATTCGGCGATCGCTTCGCCGTACACCCTTATGTCGACCGCGACCTGCATTTCATCATCGACCGTATCGAGCCGCTCGAAGACAATCTAGCCGCCCTCGGCCTCGATCTTGCTTTCGAACAGGGACGCCGCGATGCGATCGCGCTCTCGCAAGCTACGGGTGAGCCGACAATCACGCGCCCCATAAAGCTGGTGCAGGATTCCGGGAAAGGGGTCGGCTTCCTGTTGATGCGTCCGATCGAGGAAGACGATCCCCAATTCGGGCGGCGCTGGTCCTATTCGCCTCTCATCGCGGCGGATTTCCTCGCCGATCTGACGCCCCGCCAAGGTGGCGATTTCTCGCTGGAGGTGTTCTTCGGGCGCGGCACAGAGCCCGACGATCTGATGTATGCAACGGGTGTCGACCCGTCATCCGCGCCCGCCTTCGAAATCGTCCGCACGATCGAGATGGCGAACGAGTTGATCACGCTGCGCTGGCGCGCGCTGCCGGCCTTCGAGGAGCGTATCACATCCGACGAACCGCTTATCGTGCTCTTTTCCGGCATCGTGGTAACAATCCTTTTGGGCCTGCTCCTGATCGCTTTCTCGCGGCGCGAGGCGCTGGTGGTGCGCAAGGTCGAGGAAGCCACCGCCGAAGTGGCCGAACGCAACCGGATGCTCACTCTCGCGGAGGCGACCGCCCATGTCGGGCACTGGTATGTCGATCTCGAGGCGGGCACCGTCGATTGGTCGGACGAGGTCTTCCGCCTGCACGGGCTCGAAGGACACACCCCGCCCAGCCTCGACAAGGCGATCGAACTCTACCATCCCGAAGACCGGTCCTTCGTCGAAGATGCGATCGCCGAAGCCGCGGCGAGCGGGACGGGCTTCCGCTTCAACGCACGCCTGATGGCTGGCGAGGGCATTCTTCGCCATGTCGAGGTCATTGGCCATGCCGAAGGCGACGGCGAGGAACATCGGGGCGGCGAGATTGGCACCGTCGATAGCGATGGGAACGGCGTGGGGGCCAAATCCCTGTTCGGCGTCATCATCGATCGCACCGAAGAGGTCGAGATGCGGCGCAACCTCACCGATGCGCGCGATCGCGCGCGCGCGGCGGACGAGGCGAAGACCAGCTTCCTCGCCAATATGAGCCACGAGATACGCACGCCCATGAACGGAGTGATCGGGTTCACCGAACTGGCGCTTTGCGAAGAAGAGGACCCGGTCCAGCGCCGCCGCCTGGGCATGATCGCGGATTCGGGCAATGCGATGCTGCGATTGCTCAACGACCTGCTCGATTTCGCCAAGATCGAGGCCAATCAGATGAGCGTGAACGGCGAACCCGCCGATATGCGCCATACGATGCGCAGTTGCCTGCGCCTGATGGAACCGGTCGCCAAGGCAAAGCGCGTTCAGCTCGATCTCAATATCGACCCCGACCTGCCTTCTCGCGTGGTGGTCGACAAGATGCGCCTGCGCCAGATCGTCCTCAATCTGCTCGGCAATGCGGTCAAGTTCACCGAACAGGGCAAGGTGGCGCTGGGGCTGGAGATCGTCCAATCAGGCGATGACCGGGTCATCCGGATCACGGTCAGCGATACGGGGATCGGCATTCCCGCCGACCGCCTGGAAAGCGTGTTCGAGAAGTTCACCCAGGCCGATGCGACCACGGCGCGCCGTTTTGGGGGAACCGGACTCGGTCTGCCGATCAGCGCCGAACTGGCGCGGCTGATGGGCGGGGATCTGCGCGTCGAAAGCGAGCTCGGCCAGGGATCGGTCTTCATTCTCGATCTGCCGCTGCGCGTAGCCGAGACGACGGCGGATGACGCTGACGAGGTGAAAGCGACGGACACGATGCAAGCCCCGCTGTCGGGGAGCCTTCGCATCCTCGTCGCCGAAGACAACTCTGTGAACCAGGAGCTGACGCGCGCCATGGTCGAAAAGGCTGGGCACAGATGCGATCTGGCCGATAACGGGCGCGAGGCGATCGCGAAGGTGCGGCTGGCCCGGGAGCAGGGCGCACCGTTCGATCTGGTGCTGATGGACATGCAGATGCCCGTGCTCGACGGCGTCGGCGCGACCATGGCGATCCGCGAGGCGGGTTTCACGCCCGCCGAACTGCCCATCATCGCCGTCACCGCCAACGCCTATGCCGACGATATCCGCCAATGCCGCGTGGCCGGAATGCAGGGGCATCTGGCCAAGCCCTTGCGGATGGGGGACCTGTCCCGCGTGATCGCACAATGGTCGGCCTCGCCGGGCGATGACCCGGCACCGGCTCCGACCGAGCCCGCATCGGCCGAGCCGGCCTCCGCCAGGCGCGATGCTGCCACAAGTCCGCGCCTGCGCAGGATGTTCGCCGATCGCCTGACCGCGACGCGCGACGCCATCGCGGCGGCGCAGGGTATGGCGTCGATCGACGAAGACACGCGCGGCGAGATTGCGGGGCTTCTGCACCAGATCGCCGGGACCGCCGCCTATTTCGACGCGGCGGAGCTCGGCAGCCGATGCCTCGAGACCGAGAAGGCCTTGCTCGCCTGCGATGACGAGAGCGAATGGCGGAAGATGTTGACCATGATCGACCGACTTCTCGACCAGAAGAGCCCGGAACAGGCAATCGAGCACGAGTGACCTCGTAGGAAGCGACGTTTCAGGCGGGTAGTCTACCCATCATCTCGCCCAGACGGATGCTCTTTTCCGGCGCCCAGTCCCGGTTGAACGCGATCCTGTCCTGTTCGAACAGCATGATGACTGTCGAGCCGAGCCGGAAGCGTCCCATCTCTTCGCCCTGGTCGAGCATGATGTTCCCATCGGTGTAATCCCACCGCGCGATCCTCCCCGTCCGTTCGGGATTGACCACGCCGTGCCACACCGTCTCCATGCTGCCGACGATGGTCGCGCCGACCAGCACCATGACGAAATGGCCGTGCTTCTCCGACCTGAAGACGCACACCGTCCGCTCGTTGCGCGCGAACAGTTCCGGCACGCCGCGCGCGGTCACCGGGTTCACGGAGAAGAGCGATCCGGGCACATATATCATCCGCTCCAACCGTCCCGCGCACGGCATGTGCAGGCGGTGGTAGTCGCGCGGCGAGAGATAGAGATTGGCGAAGCTGCCATGGCGAAACCGCTCCGCCAGCTTTGTGTCTCCCGCGAGCAGTTGCGCGGTGGTGAACCCATGCCCCTTGGCCTGGATGATGTGATGATCGTCGATCTCGCCGAACCGGCTGATCGCCCCGTCGACGGGAGACACGAACGGCGCCTCGGCCAGCGGGCGTACGCCAGCTTTGAGGGGGCGGGTGAAGAACTCGTTGAACGTCTGGTAACTCGCGATGTCGGAATTTTCCGCTTCGCTCATGTCGACGCCGTAGCGATCGACGAACCAGCGGATCAGCCCGGTGGTCGAGCGACCCCGACGCGCATTCGCCACCCGGCCCGCAAGGCGGGTGAGGCGCTGCTTGGGAAGGAGGTGCTGGAACAGGATGAAAAGGCGGTCACTCATGGATGTTCAACGCCGTGTCTTGAGGTTCGTGCCGGATCGGATTGCCTGCCCGGCCGAATGACGGGCGCTCAATGTAAGGGCGGGCATACCGGCAAGCGCCGCGCGCAGCAATGACGACGCGGTCCGTTTGCCAATACCCCAGACACGTTGCCATCGGCAGGCGAGTGCTGCTAATCCATGGGCTTACGGCCCCGATCTGGGGTTCAGGGGAGATACCATTGAAACGGATCGTTACGCTGTGCGCCATGCTCGTGGCCTCGCCCGTCGCTGCGCAAGGGATCGAGCAGACCAAGGGCTCGTTCGAGGACAAGTTCCGGCAGCTCGACGAAGTGCTTCCGACGGCGAATGTCTATCGCAATGCGTCGGGCGCGCCGGGCCATCAGTACTGGCAGCAGGAAGCCGATTACACGATAGAGACGACGCTCGACGAGGATCGCCGCCGGTCGAGCTCGCGCGCCACGATCCGCTATACGAACAACTCTCCCGACACGCTGCCGTGGCTGTGGATGCAGCTCGACCAGAACATCTTTCGCAACGATTCCATGGCCGAACTGACCGACGATTTCGGCGGAGCGGGGCGGCGCGGTCCGGCGGTGAGCAATGCCAGCGGCAGCCAGCCCGCGCGCCTGTCTCTGGAGGAACTGCGCCGCCAGCAGACGATGGCGGATAACGAGTTCGGCTACGACATCCGCTCGCTGCGGCTGGTCGGCGGCGGCGAATTGCAGCGCACCATCGTGGGCACGCTGATGCGGATCGATCTGCCGGTGGCGCTCGCGCCGGGGCAGAGCGTCGAGTTCGCGATCGAATGGGATTTCAACATCGTCGAGGAAAACGCGGTCTATGCGCGATCGGGTTACGAACATTTCCCCGACGATCCGCGCCCCGGCGGCAACGACATCTTCCTGATGGCGCAATGGTTTCCGCGCATGGTCGCGTATTCGGACTATGAAGGCTGGCACAATAAGGAGTTTCTGGGGCGGGGCGAATTCACGCTGGAGTTCGGGGATTACGATGTCGCGATCACCGTGCCGGACGATCACATCGTTTCCTCGACGGGCGTCTTGCAGAACCCCATGCAGGTCCTGACAGCGCAGCAGATCCAGCGCCTGGAGCGGGCCCGCACCGCCGACGCGCCCGTCTTCATCGTCACCCCGCGGGAAGCCGAAGCCAACGAGCGTAGCGGCGCGTCGGGCACGAAGACCTGGCGCTATTCCGCGCAGAACGTGCGCGATTTCGCCTGGGCGTCGAGCCGCAAGTTCGCCTGGGACGCGCAAGGCCACAACCAGCCCGGCGCCGAGAACGAGACCGTGATGGCGATGTCCTTCTACCCCAAGGAAGGCGGCGAGCTGTGGCAGAAATATTCGACCGCCGCCGTCGTTCACACGATGGAGGTCTATTCCCGCTTCAGCTTCGACTATCCCTATCCCACCGCGCAGAGCGTCAACGGGCCGGTGGGCGGGATGGAATACCCGATGATCACCTTCAACGGGCCGCGCACCAATCTCAACGACGATGGGACGCGCACCTATTCGCTGTCGGAAAAGATGTTCCTGCTCGGCGTCGTGATCCACGAGATCGGGCACATCTATTTCCCGATGACGGTCAATTCGGACGAGCGGCAGTGGACCTGGATGGACGAAGGGATCAATTCCTTCCTCGATTCCATCGCGGGCTACGAATTCGATCCGACTTTGCCGTGGAGCGGCGGGATCCCGCGCGACGTGATTTCCTACATGATCTCGGACAATCAGGTTCCGATCATGACGCATTCGGATTCGGTGCTGAATATCGGCCCCAACGCCTATACCAAGCCGTCAGCCGCCTATCACATCCTGCGCGACACGGTGATCGGGCGCGAACGGTTCGATTTCGCGCTCAAGGAATATGCGCGCCGCTGGAAGTTCAAGCGTCCGACGCCGGCCGATTTCTTCCGCACGATCGAGGAGGCTTCGGGCACCGATCTCGACTGGTTCTGGCGCGGCTGGTTCTACACCACCGACCACGTCGATATCGCGCTCGATTCGATCTACAAATTGCGCATCGATACCGAGAACCCCGATATCGACCTGCGCCGCCGCCGCGAGGAGCTAGCCAGCGAGCCCAAGCGCATCGGCGTGACGCTGAACGAGGAACAGGACCTGCCGATCTGGGTGCTGGAAAATCCCGGCATCCGCGATTTCTACGACGAGAACGACCAGTTCACCGTCACGCCCAAGGACCGGAAGGATTACCGCAGCTTCCTCGACGGTCTCGAGCCGTGGGAGCGCGCCACCTTCGATCGCGCGATCAGGGAGGACCGCAATTATTACGTCCTCAACTTCTCGAACAAGGGCGGGCTGGTGATGCCGATCATCCTGGGCCTGACCTTCGCGGACGGCACGACCGAACGAATGAACATTCCGGCGGAAATCTGGCGCCGCGATTCCCGTTCGGTCACCAAGCTGCTGCATTTCCCGAAGGGCAAGGAGCTGACCGAAGTGGTGGTCGATCCGAACTGGGAGACGGCGGATGCGGATATCGAGAACAATTACTATCCGCGCCGCATCATCCCGAGCCGGATCGAAGCGTTCAAATCCGAAGGCTCCAGTTCGCGTCAAAGCCGCGATCTGATGCGGGAAGCGAGCGAATGATCCGCTCGTTTTTCGGTCGCGTGCTGCTGGCGCTGGCGGTGCTTTTCGCCGCCATGCCCGCCGCCGCGCACCAGCAGAAGCTCGCGATCTCGACCGTCTCGATTAATCCGCGGACGGACCGGGTCGAGATCGTGCATCAGGTGCCCCTGCACGATGCCGAACACGCGCTGCGCCATGGCGGGGTACATTCGCCCGATATCGTCAGCAGTCCCGAAAGCCGCCAGGCCTTTGCCGATTACGTGACGACGCGTTTCCCTGTCCGCATCGGCGACCAGTTCGCCAAGCTGACCTTCGTGGGGAGCGAGGTGAAGGGCGGGAGCCTGTGGGTCTATCAGGAAATGCCCGTGCTGGAGCCCTCGCAGGCCGTCTCGATCAACTCGCAGATCCTGACCGAAGTCTGGGCGCGGCAGGAAAACCGCGTCAATCTGGGTGGCGGTACCGATGTGAGGACGCTGATCTTCCGCGCGGGCGACGGGTTCAAGGAGGCGGAACTGCGGCGCTAGGCTCTCGCAAGAGCCGAACTCAGATCGCCTGCCTCACCCGCAGCGTGGCGATCGCCGCCACGCCCAGCGCGGCGGCCGCGAACAGCATCGTCCATATCGGCTCGCCCGGGAAGAGCAGCTTCATCACCGATCCCATAACCGTCGCCACCAACAATTGCGGGACGACGATGAAGATGTTGAACAGGCCCATATAGATGCCGAGCTTGGCCTGTGGGAGGTTGGAGGCGAGGATGGCGTAGGGCATGGCGAGAATGCTGGCCCAGGCGATCCCGATCCCGATTTCGGCGACGAGCAGAATCCCGGCATCGCGCACCACGAAGAACATCAGAAACCCGATCGCGCCGAGCGAGAGGCAGATCGCGTGCGTCACGACCTGCCCGAACCGGCGGCTGAGCCAGGGAAGCAGCGCCAGCGCCGCGACCGCCGCGACGCCGTTATAGACCGTGAAGAGGACGTTCACCCAGTTCGCGCCGTCATTATAGGCTGCGCTCGCCGTGTCGGTGCTGCCGAAGACGTATTGGGTCACGACCGGCGTGGTGTTGATCCACATGATGAACAGCGCCGACCAGCTGAAGAACTGAACCAGCGCCAGCCTCTTCATCACATCCGGCATCCCGGCGAAATCGCCGACGATGCTGGACAGCATGTTGGTTGTGCGGCCCTGTTTGGCGAGCGCGATGGCAGCGGCGCTGAGCAGGCCGTAACCGGCCAGCAGCGCGCCCAACAACAGCACTTCCTTCTCCAGCGCCAGCGCATCGACGGCCAGCACCACGACAAGGCCCAGCGCGATCCAGATGGCACTCGACAGATAGGACTTGCTCGCCAGCGCGCGGACCGGTTGCGCAGTGTCCGCCGCGGCCGTCTCGCCCGCGAAGGCCGCCTGTTCTTCGGGGCTGTATTCGCGCGTCGTGACGATGGTCCACAGCACCGCCAGAAATAGCGCGGCGCCGCCGAACCAGAAACTGAAGCGCACCGTATCGGGCAGGGCGCCGGGCGCGGCGACATTGCTGATCCCGAGATGTTCGAGCAGCCAGGGGAAGATCGATCCGACCACCGCGCCTGCGCCGATGAAGGCGGTCTGCACCGAATAGCCGGCGCTGTGCTGGTCCGTTCGCAGCATATCGCCGACGAAGGCGCGGAAGGGTTCCATCGAGACGTTGAGCGAGGCGTCGAGCACCCACAGCATGGCGGCGGCGAACAGCAGCGGCGCGCCGAAGGAAGGGCTGAGCGGCATCAGGAACAGCGCCAGCGCGGCAAAGATCGCGCCGGTGAGGAAATAGGGGCGACGGCGCCCGAGCCGGTTCCAGGTCTTGTCCGACAGATGGCCGATGATCGGCTGCACGATCAGCCCCGTCAGCGGCGCGGCGACCCACAGAGCGGGCAGATCGTCCATGCTGGCGCCCAGCGTCTGGAAGACCCGGCTCATATTCGCGTTCTGCAGCGCGAAGCCGATCTGGATGCCGAAGAAACCGAAACTGATATTGAACAGACCCCAGAAGGCCTGGCGCGGTTTTTCGGTAAGGGCGGCTGTCGTCATCGCGGTTTTCCTCGTCCGTATCCGGCAGGTCTTCACGCCTGCTCGGATGCGGTCCGCGCTCGCACGAAGCGGCGGGCCTCACAAGGCTGCATACGAATGTGGCGTCAGGGCGTGGACCCGTTCGTCGCACCATTCGCAGGCGCGCTCGACCCTCTCACGATCAGTCGTCCCGCTAGCCTGCGCGGCGGCAGGTCGCGGCCCTCGATCTGGGCCAGCAGCGTCTCGACAAGGGCCTGCCCTGCCGCGCCGATATCCTGCATCACGGTGGTCAGCGGCGGCGTGGTCAGGCTGGCCGCCGGAATATCGTCGAATCCTACCACCGCGATATCGTCGGGCACAAGGCGGCCCGCTTCCTTGATCGCGCGCATCGCACCAATGGCGATAAGGTCGCTCGCAGCGAAGATCGCATCGAAATGCGCGCCCGAGGCGATGAGGGATTGCGTGGCCCGGTGTCCGGCCTCCTCGGTCGTGATCGCATCGAACTGAAGCGCCGGGTCGGGCGCGATCCCCGCTGCGCCGAGCGCTTCGCACAAGCCCAGATAGCGCCCGCGAAATTCGGGATAATGCTCGTCCGCATGGCCTAGGAAGGCGATCTTGCGCCGCCCGTTTTCGATGAGGTGCGCGCCCGCCAGAACCCCGGCGGCGTGGTTGTCGGTCCCCACCGTCACGCCGCTCGCATCGCTCGACACCGAACCCCAGCGCGCGAAATGCGTGCCCTGCCGCTCCAGCTGGTCGAGCCGCTCGCGATAGAGCGTGTAGTCGCCATAACCCAGCAGGATCAGACCGTCCGCCCGGTGGCTGTCCTGATAGCGGACGTGCCAGTCGTCCTCCATTCGCTGGAACGAGATCAGCAGGTCGAGCCCCCGGTCCGCGCAGGCACGCGTGATCGATCCCAGCATCGCGAGGAAGAAGGGATTGATCATGCTCTCGTCGGGCGTGGGGTCCTCGAAGAAGAGCAGCGCGATCGTGTTGGAGCGTTGCGAGCGCAGCGAGCTGGCGTTCTTGTCGACGGTGTAATTGAGCTCGGCGGCGATCGCCTCGATCCGGGCACGGGTCTTCGCGCTCACCGATTTGTCGCCGCGCAGGGCCCGGCTGACGGTCGGCTGCGACACGCCCGCGCGATAGGCGATATCGAAACTCGTCGGCCTCCCGCTCGGCGTGCGTCCCATGCCTCTCTCCCGATTGCGCGCCCGGAATGCGCCCAATGCTTGCGAGAGCGGCGTGTTTTCCCGCGCTTACCGCAAGCCGCAGTCACGCTAAGCCGCAGCGGCGATTATGGCAATGCGGGCCGGCCCGAACGCTATGGCAATCGCGCAACAGCGGTGCCGCGATGCATCGCATCACATACGTATGCTGTCTTCCGCAGCGCACGAAACCGGTCCTATCCGTGAAGGGAAGGGCGGGAAATCCGACAATCGGAAACCGCCCGAACCAAAAGGAATTCCGGTCCAAGGCGGGCTGGTTCTGGAGAGGGTAGACACATGGCTTTTCGCGACACGCTTCGCAGCGGGATCAGCATTTCCGCATTCACCGCAACCCTGGCGCTGGCGAGCGGCCTACTTCCCTCCGTCGCGATGGCGCAGGGTAGCCAGCAGACCACGCCCGACCAGGTCGACGAAGGCCAGCCGGTCACCGATCCCGATGCCGCATCGGACGAAGTCATCATCGTGACGGGCTTTCGCGCCAGCCTCGAAAGCGCGGTCGCGGAAAAGAAGCTGTCCGACCAGATCGTCGAATCGGTCACGGCGGAAGATATCGGCAAATTGCCCGACGCCTCGATCGGCGAATCGATCGCGCGCCTTCCCGGCCTCACCGCGCAGCGCCTGAACGGGCGCGCCAACGTGGTCGCGATCCGCGGCTTCGGCCCGGACTTCTCGCAGACGCTGTTGAACGGCCGTGAACAGACGACGACGAGCGACAACCGCTCGGTCGAGCTGGACCAGTATCCTTCCGAAATCGTCAACCAGGTCGTCGTCTACAAGTCGCCGACCGCATCGCTGGTCGGGCAAGGCCTCGTCGGCACGATCGATATCCGCACGATCCGCCCGCTCGAAACCGGCAAGCAGATCTTCGCCGTGGGCGCGCGCGGATCGTGGGCCGATATCGGCGCGCTCAACGCCGGTTCGCGCGAATTCGGCTATCGCGTCAACGGCACCTTCGTCGACCAGTTCGCCGACGATACGCTCGGCATCTCGCTCGCGGCCTCTTATGTGGACGAGCCCTACCAGCTTCAGGAATTCAACGCCTGGGGCTATGCCGGAACGCAGGTGAACGGCCAGGATGCGGCGCTGATCGGCGGGTCCAAGTCCTATGTCACCTCGACACGGTTGAAGCGCCTCGGCGTCAACGGCACGCTGCAATGGCAGCCGATGCCCCAGCTGACGCTCACCGTCGACGGGTTCTACTCCAATTTCGACGACGACCAGTCCAAGCGCGGCATCGAGCTCCCGCTCGGCTTCGGCGCGTTCGGGACGACGTTCAATCCGGCCAATTTCACGGTCGAGGACGGGCTCGTCACCGCGGGCCAGTTCGACAATGTGCGCGGCGTGATCCGAAACGACGTGTTCCAGCGCAAGGCCGACCTCTATTCGGGCGGCTTCAACGCGCTGTGGGATGGTGACGACGGCTGGACCGCCTTCTTCGACTTCGGCTATTCGCGCACCGATCGCAACGAATTGAGCCTGGAAAGCTATTCCGGCACCGGCTTCAACGGCCCTTCGACCGGGCGCGGTTCGGCGGCCACGATCGGCTTCACCTCGGGCGACGAAGGCACCGTCTTCAACCCCTCGCTCGATTACAGCGATCCGGCACGCATCTTCCTGACCGACCCGCTCGGCTGGGGCGGCGGCGCGATCCCGCAGGCGGGCTATTCCAACAACCGCATCATCGAGGACGAGCTGTTCCAGTTCCGCGGCGAGGTCGAAAAGGAATTCGACGGCGGATTCCTGCGCAGCGTGCAGTTCGGCATGAACTACACGACGCGCGAGAAGAGCCTGACCCCGGACGAGGCTTTCGTGCGCTTGCCCAACGGCGCGACCGAGGTGGCGATCCCCTCGCAATTCCTGCTGCGCGCGACCGACCTCACTTATCTCGGCCTCGGCCCCATCGTCAGCTACGATCCGCGCGAGCTGATCGCGGCCGGCATCCTCGTGCTCGAACCGCGCGTCGCGACCGGGCCGAACGCCGCCAATGACGTTCTGAGCAAGAGCTACACGGTCAATGAAGACCTGATGACGCTCTATCTCCAGGCGAATATCGAGCAGGAACTGGCGAGCGGCGTGCTGACCGGCAATGTCGGCGTGCAGGGGATAAACACGGTTCAGAATTCGACCGGCTTCATCTTCCCGGCTGCCGGCCCGCAGCGCCTGACCCTTGGCGACGATTACTGGGATGTGTTGCCGAGCGCGAACCTCTCCTTACGTCTCAACAGCGACTGGGTGTTCCGCGTCGCGGCGGCGCGCGAGATCATGCGGCCCCGCTTGGACGACACGCGCCTTTCGATCGGTTACGGGATCGATAATTCGGTGCCCGGCGGGATCATCCGTGGCGGTGGCGGCAACCCCTATCTGCGGCCCTATCGCGCCAATGCCGTCGATTTCAACATCGAGAAATATTTCGGCACCGGCGGGGTCGTGGCGCTCCAGCTGTTCTACAAGGACATCAAGAGCTACGTCTTCAACGGCCGCTTCGCGTTCGATTATTCGTCCTTCCCGCCGCCCCCGGGCAGCGCGGCCTATCCCAACCTGTCGCCGATCGGCACGCTGGATGCGCCGATCAACACCGGCGGGGGCGATCTCTACGGTGCGGAACTGGCGGTGACGCTGCCCTTCGACACCTTCAGCGAGGCGCTGGAAGGGTTCGGCATCACGGGCGGCGCCAGCTACACCAATACCAAGATCGAGGATGCGGACGGAAACGAGACGCAGATCCCCGGCTATTCGAAATGGGTCGTCAACGGGACCGCCTATTTCGAGCGGGCAGGGTTCAACACCCGCGTCAGCGCCCGCTATCGCTCGACCTTCCTCGGTGACTTCACCGGCTTCGGCGGATCGCCCGTGCGGCGCACCGCGCTGGCAGAAACGATCATCGATGCGCAGATCGGCTACGACTTCCAGGATGGTACCGCGCTGGAAGGGCTCTCGCTCTACCTCCAGGGCCAGAACCTGACCGATCAGCCCTTCGTCTCCACCGGGGCGGAGCGCAACCAGGTGGTCGATTATCAGCTCTACGGGCGTCGCTTCCTCGCAGGCTTCACCTACAAGTTCTGATGCGGACGGCGGGGCGACGGACCATGAGACAGGGTCCGCTTCCCCGCCGCTTCGGTCTGCCCGACCGTGGCTCCGCCGATGAAGGCGGGCGCCGAAGGAGGTAGCGCCATGGCCGTGATGCATGAAAGCCAACGGGAGACCGCTCCCCTCTCGATCGCCATCGCGGGCGGCGGCACGGCCGGCTGGATGGCGGCGGCGGCCCTCTCGAAGCTGACCGGGTGCGCAGTCACACTGATCGAATCCGATGCGATCGGGACGGTCGGCGTGGGCGAGGCGACGATCCCGCAGATCCGCCTGTTCAACCGCAGCCTCGGCATCGACGAGGGCGAATTCCTGCGCGAGACCAGGGGGACGTTCAAGCTCGGGATCGAGTTCGCCGGATGGCGCAAGCCGGGCGAAAGCTACATGCACGCTTTCGGCAATCTCGGGCGCGGAGCGGGGCTGTTGCCGTTCCACCAGCTCTGGCTGCGCGGGCGGAACTTGAGGATTGCGGGTGAGCTTGCCGCCTATTCGCTGAACGAGCGGGCGGCGCGCGCGGGCCGGATGCAGATGTGGCCGGCCGGGCAGGGGGCCGACTTGCCCTGGGCCTACCATTTCGACGCCTCGCTCTATGCCGCTTTCCTTCGCCGCTTCGCCGAAGCGCGTGGCGCGGTGCGGGTCGAGGGACGGATTAATTCCGTCGAGCGCGATGGGGAAAACGGCGATATTCAGGCGCTTGCACTGGACAATGGAGACCGGATCGAGGCGGATTTCTTCCTCGATTGCACCGGATTTCGCGCGCTTCTGAGCGAGGCCAGCGCAGATTTGGAGGACTGGAGCCATTGGCTGCCCTGCGATCGCGCGATCGCGCTGCCGTCGGCTAGCGATGGCGATCCCGCACCCTATACCCGCGCCACCGCGCACATGGCGGGGTGGCAATGGCGGATCCCCTTGCAGCATCGGACGGGCAACGGCCTCGTCTATTGCAGCGACTACCTGTCCGACGACGAGGCCGAAGCGACCCTGCGCGCCCATATCGAAGGCGAGGCGCTCGCAGAGCCCAACCGGCTGCGTTTCACGACCGGTATGCGCAGCGCGCCCTGGACCGGCAATTGCCTCGCTCTGGGACTTGCCGCAGGCTTCCTCGAACCGCTGGAATCGACCAGCATCCATCTGATCCAATCGGGCATCGCGCGCTTTCTCGCCATGTTGCCACGCCGCGACGCCACGCGCGTGATGGCCAACGAATTCAATCGCCAGAGCCGCTTCGAATGGGAAAGCGTGCGCGATTTCCTGATCCTGCATTACGCCGCGAACGAGCGCCAGGGCGAGCCGTTCTGGGATCGCTGCCGCGCCATGCCCTTGCCCGACAGCCTTGCCACGCGGCTCGAACTGTTCCGCGAGACCGGATATCTCCATCGCGATCATGAGGAATTGTTCACCGAGCCCGGCTGGGTGCAGGTTCTGGTCGGGCAGGGCATCCTGCCGCGCGATACCCATCCCAATGCCGACGCCCTCGACCCCTCCGCGCTCGCCCGGCTCCTCGGCGAGATCGAGAGCGGGATCGCCTCGCTCGTCGACCGGATGCCGACACACACCGAATTCCTGCGCCGCTTCTGTGCGCCGCAAGCCAGTTCCCTTCCCGCCGCCACGATGGAGACGGCCCGATGAAGATTTTCGCCCTGACCCGTGCCTTTACTGTCGCCGCCGCTCTGCTTGCCAGCGGCCCGGTCCTCGCCCAACCGAGCGAGCCGGAAAGCTTTCGCGCGCGCGGTGTCGAAGACGAGGTGATCTATTTCGTCCTCCCCGATCGCTTCGCCAATGGCGACACCGCGAACGATCTGGGCGGCTATCCGAATGATCGGCTCGTCAGCGGATACGATCCCACCCACAAGGGCTTCTATCACGGCGGGGACCTCAAAGGGCTGACCGAGAAGCTCGATTATATTCAGGGTATGGGCGTCACCGCGATTTGGTTCGCGCCGATCTTCAAGAACAAGCCGGTTCAGGGCGATCCCGGCAATCCGGGCAGCTTCAGCGCCGGTTATCACGGGTATTGGGTGACCGATTTCACGCAGGTCGATCCCCATTTCGGTACCAATGAAGAGTTCGAAGCCTTTGTCGATGCTGCCCACGCGCGGGGCATGAAGGTCTATATGGACATCATCGCCAACCACACCGCCGACGTGATCCGCTTCGCCGAGAACGCATACGAATATCGCAGCAAGGGCGACTATCCCTATTCGACCAAGGGCGGCCCGGACGGCGCGGCGATCAACCAGGGCTTCGACCCCAGCGATCCGAGCGCCGATAACTGGGCGCGGCTGACCGATCCAAGCTACGCCTACACGCCCGTGGTCCCGGCAGCGGAGCGGAACGTGAAGGTCCCCGCCTGGCTCAACGATCCGATCTATTACCACAATCGCGGCGACACGTTCTGGATCGGCGAGAGCAGCGTCTATGGCGATTTCGTCGGGCTGGACGATCTCTTCACCGAACATCCGCGAGTCGTTGCAGGCATGATCGATATCTTCGGCGGTTGGATCGACCGCTACGGGATCGATGGCTTTCGGATCGACACGGCCAAGCATGTGAACCCGGAATTCTGGCAGGCCTTCGTGCCCGCCATGCTCGAACGCGCCGAAGCGAAGGGAATTCCCAATTTCCATATCTTCGGCGAGATCGCCTACGACACGCCCGACGCGGTCACGGCGGCGCGAGTGATGGCAGAAGCGGACCTGCCCTATGCGCTCGACATGGGCTTCGCCAAGGCGGCGCAGCTGGTCGCGAGCGGGAAGGCTGCGCCGCAGGTGATGGCCGATTTCCTGGCGCAGGACATAATCTATCCCGGCGGCGCGAAGACCGCGACGGGCCTTCCGACCTTTCTCGGCAATCACGATTTCGGCCGTTTTTCGATGTTCCTGCGCGACTATGCCGAGACCGAGGATCGCGACGAATTGCTCGCGCGCACGCGGCTCGGCCATGCGATGATGTTCGCGCTGCGCGGCGTGCCGACGGTCTATTACGGGGACGAGCAGGGCTTCATTTCGGACGGCAACGACCAGCTGGCGCGCGAGGACATGTTCGAAAGCCGGGTCGATGCCTATAACGACAATGCGCTTCTCGGCACCGATGCGACGACGGCGGGCGACAATTTCGACACCGCCCACCCGCTCTATGTCCTGATCGGCGAATTGGCAGCGATGCGCACC
Organism: Erythrobacter sp.; assembly: GCA_009993605.1. Lineage (GTDB taxonomy): Bacteria > Pseudomonadota > Alphaproteobacteria > Sphingomonadales > Sphingomonadaceae > Qipengyuania. Next base: position 544,833 of record JAACTB010000007.1, on the reverse strand, counting down.
GGCTCGCCCGCCTTGCGGCGCGGGCTGACCACGGTGCGCGGTTTCGACCATGAGGGGCCGGGCCTGCTGGCGGTCGAACGGTATGACGAGGAAAGCGGCCAGCGCGTCCTGGCGGCGTTCAACACGTCCGATCAGGCGATCACGCGCGATATCGAGGTGGATTACGGCGCACGCAGCCTCGTGGCTTTGTCGGGCGAGTGCCCTGCTACGCCGATGGCACCCGGTAGCGTGCGGCTGACCATCCCGGCATTCGGCTGGGCGGTCTGCGAATTGGGAGCGGACTGATGGCGAGCCTGAGCAAGCCCGCACTCTCGCCGCAAGCCGATCCCGCGGTCGAATGGTGGCGCGGCGCGGCGATCTACCAGATCTATCCGCGCAGCTTCATGGATGCGAACAGAGACGGGATCGGAGACCTTCCGGGCATCACCCAGCGGCTCGACCATGTCGCCTCGCTCGGCGTCGATGCGATCTGGATCTCGCCCTTCTTCACCAGCCCGATGAAGGATTTCGGCTACGACGTCAGCGATTATCGCGATGTCGATCCGATCTTCGGCACGCTCGCCGATTTCGACGCGCTGGTCGCCCGCGCGCATGAGCTCGGCCTCAAGGTCCTGATCGACCAGGTCTATTCGCACACCTCGGACGAACACGCATGGTTCGTCGAAAGCCGCGCGAGCCGCGATAACGAGAAGGCGGACTGGTATGTCTGGGCCGATGCCAAGCCGGACGGGACGCCGCCGTCCAACTGGCAGTCGGTGTTCGGCGGCCCGGCCTGGACCTGGGATGCGCGGCGCGGGCAGTATTACCTGCACAATTTCCTCAGCTGTCAGCCGCAGCTGAACGGGCACAATCCTGACGTGCAGGAAGCGCTGCTCGGCGTCGCGCGGTTCTGGCTCGATCGCGGCGTGGACGGTTTCAGGATCGATGCGCTGAATTTCGCGATGCACGATCCGCAATTGCGCGACAATCCGCCCGCCCCGCTGACCGACCGCCCGCGCACGCGCCCGTTCGATTTCCAGCGCAAGATCCACAACATGTCGCATCCCGACATATCCGGCTTCATCGAACGCATTCGCGCGGTGACAGACGAGTATGATGCGATCTTCACCGTCGCGGAGGTCGGCGGGGACGAGGCCGAAGCGGAGATGAAAGCCTTTACCCACGGCGATACCCGCCTCAATTCCGCCTACGGGTTCAATTTCCTCTACGCCGATCGCCTTACCCCCGGCCTCGTCTGCGCCGCGCTGGCGGAATGGCCGGAGGAGGACGGGATTGGCTGGCCGAGCTGGGCGTTCGAGAATCACGATGCGCCGCGCGCCGTTTCGCGCTGGTGCGCGCCCGAAGATCGCGATCAATTCGCGCGGATGAAGCTGCTGCTGCTGGCGAGCCTCAGAGGCAATATCATCCTCTATCAAGGCGAGGAGCTGGGCCTGACGCAGGTCGACATCCCGTTCGAGCAACTGAAGGACCCCGAAGCGATTGCGAACTGGCCGCTGACTCTGTCGCGCGACGGCGCGCGCACACCGATGCCGTGGGAGAGTGAAGGCGAGGGCGGCTTCGGCGCGTCCACGCCCTGGCTCCCGCTCGGTGAGGAAAACCTCGCCCGCTCGGTCGCTCTGCAATCCGCTGACCCGGCCTCGCTGCTGGCGCTGACTCGCGAGGTGATCGCGCTTCGCAACGCCTCGCCCGCTTTGCGCCACGGCAGCGCGGCCTGCCATGCCGATGGCGCGCTGCTGCGCCTCGAACGCGTGGGCGACGGCGAGCGGATCGTCTGCCTGTTCAACCTGTCGCCCAATCCCCTTCACGATATCCCCGTTCCCCAAGGAGAAACCCTATGCAGCGTCAACTCGGTCACGTCCGACAGTCTCGGGCCCTACGGCGCGCTGGTGGTGCGGGTCTGATGCGCGCGGGACTGAAAGGGGCTCTGTTCGCGCTCCTCGCTTCGACCGCGCTGCCCGCCTGGGCCGCCGATGTCGCTTCGCCCGACGGGCGCACCGTGGTCACGCTCGACGTCGATGGCGACGGAGTGCCGTTCTACCGCGTCATGCGCGACGGCAAGCCGCTGATCGCCGACAGCGATCTGGGCTTCCTGTTCACCGACGCCCAGCCGATGCGGCGCAATTTCAAGGTCGAGAGCGAGACCCGCGCCGCGCATGACGACACTTGGGAACAGCCCTGGGGCGAACGCCGCTTCGTGCGCGACCATCACAACGAGCTGGCCGTCACGTTCCGCGAAGGGCGCCAGAACAGCAATCGCGCGCTGACCGTGCGGATGCGCGTGTTCGATGACGGGATCGGCTTCCGCTACGAATTTCCCGACAGCGATGTGATGCCCGTCGCCAATATCGCCGAGGAACTGACCGAATTCGCCATCGCGCCCGAAGCCGCCAAGGACGGCAAGGCATGGTGGATTCCGGGCGGCGATTTCAATCGCTACGAATATCTCTACAACGAAACGCCGATCGATGGGGTGACGACCGCGCACACGCCGATCACCATGCGGCTGGCGGACGGCACGCACCTCGCTTTCCACGAGGCGGCGCTGGTCGATTATTCGGGCATGTGGCTGCGGCGAATGGAAGGATCGCGTTTCCGCGCCTCGCTCGCGCCCTCCAGCCGGGGGGCTAAGGTCGTCCGCGAAGGCGCCTTCGCCACGCCCTGGCGCACGATCCGCATCAGCGACGGGCCGGCCGGACTGGTCGAAAGCGACATCGACCTGAACCTCAACGAGCCGAACAAATTGGGCGATGTCAGCTGGGTGGAGCCGGGCAAATATATCGGCATCTGGTGGGGCATGATCTCCAACCGCTGGACCTGGGGGACGAGCGACCGCCACGGTGCGACGACGGAGCGCGCAAAGGAGTATATCGACTTCGCCGCCAAGCACGGGTTCCGCGGCGTGCTGGTCGAGGGCTGGAATGTCGGCTGGGACGGCGACTGGTTCAACAATGGCCGCGAATTCAGCTTCACGCAGAACTATCCCGATTTCGACCTGCGCGAGGTGACGGACTATGCCCGATCGAAAGGCGTGCGCCTGATCGGGCATCACGAGACCAGCGGCAATATCGCCAATTACGAAGCCCAGCTCGAAGACGCGCTCGACCTCTACAAGGAATTGGGCGTCGACTGGATCAAGACCGGCTATGTCGCCGATGCGGGCGGGATCGTGTCCTGCAATGCCGACATCGCCGACCCGTGCGATCCCGACACCGAGATCTTCGAATGGCATGACGGCCAGCGACAGGTGCAGCATCATCTGAAGGTCGTGCAGGAAGCGGCCAAGCGCGGCATCGCGATCAATCCGCACGAACCGGTCAAGGATACGGGCCTGCGCCGCACCTATCCCAACTGGGTCGCGCGCGAAGGGGCGCGGGGGCAGGAATATAACGCCTGGAACGCCTATGGCAGCGGGGTCGAACACGATCCGACGCTGGTTTATACGCGGATGCTGTCGGGCCCGATGGATTACACGCCCGGCGTGCTCGGCCTGGTGGGGGACAATGATTATCCGTTCTCGTCCACGCTGGCCAAGCAATTGGGCCTCTATCTCGCGATCTATTCGCCCATCCAGATGGCGGCGGATTTCATCGAAAGCCTCGAGGCGCATCCGCGCGAGCTGGAATTCATCAAGGCCGTGCCCGCCGACTGGTCGGAAAGCCATCTGATCGACGGCGCCGTTGGCGATTACGCGATCTTCGCGCGCAAGGGGCGCGACAGCGACGACTGGTATGTCGGCGGCGTCAACGACGCGACCGAACGCACGCTGACGCTCGATTTCGACTTCCTGGACGCTGGCGCGACCTATACCGCCAAGGTCTGGAAGGACGGACCGGAGGCGACCTATCTGACTGACAAACGCCACGACATCGCCTACGACACCGTCACCGTGAAGAGGGGCGACAGCTACACCGTGCGGTTGGCACCGGGCGGCGGGGTGGCGATCCAGCTCAAGCGCCGTTGATGGGGGAAGGGCGCCCACCCCATATCGTCGTGCTCGGCGGGGGCAGCGCAGGGTGGATCACCGCCTGCCTGCTCCACCAGCGCTGGGATGCGCGCGGCGTCACGGTCACGGTGGTCGAAAGTCCGGCAATCGGCATCATCGGCGTGGGCGAGGGATCGACGCCGCAATTGAAGGCGATGTTCGACCAGCTGGAAATCGCCGAGGCCGACTGGATGCCCGCCTGCGATGCGACATATAAGCTGGGTATCCGCTTTACCGGGTGGAGCGAGCGGGCGGGGTTCGACAGCTATTTCCACCCGTTCCCCGGGCCGGTGGATTTGCACACTGAGCCGCTTTTCGTCCGCAATTGCCTGCTCGCGCGTCAGGGTTTCGACGTTCCCGCGCATCCCGACCCCTGGTTTCTCGCAACCCGACTGGCAAAAGAAGGGCGCGCGCCCAAACCGTCAGAGAACTTCCCCTTCGCGCCCAGCTATGGCTACCATTTCGATGCTCACAAATTGGGCGCGTTTCTGAGGGATTGGGCCGTAAGGCAGGGCGTGGTGCATCGCCCGCTCAAGGTCGAACAGGTCGAGCTTTCGCAGGCCGGCGATGTCGCCGCGCTGCTTTGCGAGGATGGAGAGCGGATCGCGGGCGATCTCTTCGTCGACTGCTCGGGCTTTCGCGGGATGATCGCGCAGCAGGCGCTCGGCGTGCCGTTCGAGCGCTTCGAGGAGAACCTCTTCAACGATCGCGCGGTCGTTTTGCCCACTGCGCACGGCGCGCGCTCTTTGCCGCAAACCGACGCCACCGCCATGAAGGCGGGCTGGCGCTGGGCGATCCCGCTGACGACGCGCGTCGGCAACGGCTATGTCTATTCCTCGCGCTATATCGATGATGACGCGGCGGAGGCGGAACTGCGCGCCGCGCTGGACCATCCCGAAGGCGAGGCGCGGCGATTGGAAATGAAGGTCGGCCGCGTCAGCGAGACATGGCATCGCAACTGCCTCTCGGCAGGACTTGCGCAGGGCTTCCTCGAACCGCTCGAGGCGACCGCGCTGCACATCGTCATCGCCACCGCGCTCGAATTCGCGCAGTCCTTCGAAGCGGGCGAATTCACCGCTCGCCATCGCGACGCTTTCAACGCCTCGATCGCGGCGCGCTACGAAGGGGTGCGCGATTATATCGTGGCGCATTATCGGCTCAACCAGCGCACGGATACCGAATACTGGAAGGAGAACGCGGGAAATGCCCATCTGTCGGACGGGCTGAAGGCGATGATGACAGCCTGGTTCCGCCGCGAGGATATCGCAGCCGCAAACGAGGCGGCTTATCACGGCAAAGGATATTACGCGTCCGCCAGCTGGCATTGCCTGTTCGCAGGCTACGGGACTTTTCCGGCCCAGTCGATCGAGGCAGGACAGAGAATGTCCGTGTCTTCGGGTGATTTCGAGCGTGTTACGGCGATGCTCGATGCCTGCCGCCTGAACTTCCCGACCTATACGATCGGAGCGAAATCGCAGGCGAACTAATTGGCGATAACCTGTTCGCCCTCCGCATCCCGCGGTGGAGCATATCGGCCGCACCGAACGGCTGGCGGGCTGGTAACTCTAACTCGGCCCATGATTCTCAATGCGCGAACCCGGTTACATTTTCTCTTTCAGGCCCGAACGGATCAGCCACCAATTCGGAAAATAGGCGGTGGCAAAGCCTGCCAGCATGGCAATCTGCATCGCCACCCAGAACACCGGACTGCCCGCATCCACCTTTTCTCCGAACAGCGCGGGGAAAAGCACGAAATGCGCCAAGCCCATGAAACCATACATGCCGACCTGCCAGCTGGTGAGTGAGAGCACGTCCGCCTTCGTGGCGGCCAGGATCCCCTCGCCGACCGACAGGTCCCGCATAGGAGCGATGGCGAAATACTGGAAAACGATCCCGATCAAGAGAGCGAAGACGTAGTCCATCATCCACTGGGCGAAGATCTCCGTTTCAAAAATTGTCCCCATCCCGAAAAAGGTGAGCACGCCAGGTGCGATATGGGCCACATTCTCGCAGATGAGGTCGGCCAGCGAACAGCCCGCTCCGCAATGCAGCGTGCCTTTGGCTACCTTCGCGGCAAAAGGCGTATCGCTCGCCTCGATCCCGGCATATAGATGGTAGAACCAGATCAGCAGTGGGCCTGCGAACAGGGCGCAGAGCGGCCAGACGAACCGCATCACCGCCATCTTGGGCGGCGTGCGCTGAATCTGCCATGCCATATAGGCCGAACAGATCACGCCCAGCATCAGCAGGGCGATTGCGGTCAGATAAACCCCTTGCGGGATCGTTGCCAAATTCAAGCGGCCTCGATCCTGACCGGGACCGATTTCGACGCCGGCGTCTTCGACAGCTCGTCATGGTGCGTGATCGGCACCAGCACGTTGCATTCGGGATAATAGCCCGCGATCGTACCGCGCGGCAGCTTGTAGGCGACGAGCTTCAGCCCGCCCAGATGGCGCTCGACATCGTCGCCATCGTAATCGCCGACGAGGCGGACGGTATCGCCATCCTTGAGACCGGCTTCGGCTATGTCGTCGGGGTTCATCAAAATCACGTCGCGCGTGCCCTCGATCCCGCGGAAGCGATCGGAATAGCCGTATATCGTGGTGTTGAACTGGTCGTTGGACCGCATGGTCAGCAGGCGATAGCGGCCCGGCCTGTCCTCGAACCCGAGCGAAGTCAGCTGCGGCGGCGTGGTGATCACGGCCTTTCCGCTGTCCGTCTTCCAGACCCGCTCCGCCGCCGGATTGCCGCGCCAGAAACCGCCTGCCTCGAACATACGCTTGTTGAAATCGTGGAAATCGTCGGGATAGGTCGCCTCGATCAGGTCGCGCACCAGCGAATAATCGCCCGTCCATTCGTCCCATTTCAATTTCGGATTGGGATCGAGCGTAGCCTTGGCGATCCCGGTGACGATCGCGAGTTCGCTCTTCAAATGTTCGGAAGCGAGCGGGCGGTGGCCGACCGATCCGTTGATCATCGAGAAGCTGTCCTCGCTCGTCACGGCCTGATTGCCGGTCTTCTGCTCGTCCACCTCGGACCGGCCGAGGCAGGGGAGGATATAGGCCTGTTTGCCCGGATAGAGATGGCTGCGATTGAGCTTGGTCGACACCATCACGACGATGTCCTGGCTCGCCCAGCCGTCCTCCATCCGCTTCTGATCGGGCACGGCGCGCACCAGATTGCCGCCGAGCGAGACGAAGCCGCGCACCTTGCCATCGATCAGGCCCTGGACCGCATCGACGACATGCATCCCGTCTTTCGTCGGCGGGTCGAAATCGAACAGGTCTTTCAGCTTGTCGAGCGGGACGAGATGCGCCTTCTCCGCGATGCCGACCGTGCGCTGGCCCTGTACGTTGGAATGGCCGCGAACCGGGCAGCATCCGGTTCCGGGCCGTCCGATATTGCCCTTCAGCAGCAGGAGATTGACCAGCATCGCGATGTTGAGCGCACCATGGGTGTGCTGGGTGAAGCCCATCCCATAGACGCCGATAACCTTTTCGGCCTCGATATAGACCTGCGCCGCGTCGCGCAGCGCGGCCTCGGTAAGCCCGCTGGCCTGTTCGATATCGGTCCATTGCGCATCGCGGCAGCGGGCGATGAAGTCTTCGAAGCCGGTCGTGTGTTGCGCGATGAAATCATGGTCGATGATTTCGCGTACGCCCGCCCGCTTGGCTTCGTCGTCGGCTTCGACCACCACCTTGCACAGGCCCAGGATCGCCGCGACGTCTCCGCCCGATTTGACCTGGTGATACTGGTCGGAAATGATTGTTTCCTTGCCCGTCATCATCGCCAGCGGGTTCTGAGGGTCGACGAAGGAGACGAGGCCCTGCTCGATCACCGGATTGAAAGTAACGATCTTGCCGCCGCGATCCTTCAGATCCTTGAGATTGTGCAGGAAGCGCGGGCTGTTCGTGCCGGGGTTCTGCCCGAAATAGAAATAGCAGTCGGTCTCGGCGAGATCGTCGAACGTGACCGTGCCGACGGGGGATCCGATTACCTTGGTCAGGCCGACCGAGGTCGTCTCGTGGCACATATTGCTGCTCTGCGGCAGGTTGTTGTTCCCGTAGGCCCGCGCGAGCAGGGCGTAGAGATAGCTCGCCTCGAGACCCGCATGGCCGGATGCGTAGAAGACGACATCGTCCCGCGGCAAGTCGCGCAAGGTGGCGCCGATTTCGGCAAAGGCGTGGTCCCACTCGACGGCGACGTAGCGATCGGTTGCGGCGTCGTATTTCATCGGATGGGTCAGGCGCCCCGATTTCTCGAGTTCGTGATCCGACCATTCGCGCAATTCGGTTACCGTGTGGCCGTCCTCGGCGAAGAATTCGGGCGTGCAGCGATCGCCGGTCAATTCCCACAAGGTGGCCTTCGCGCCGTTTTCGCAGAATTCGAACGCGGAATAATTCGCCGGTTTCGGCCATGCGCAGGACACGCACATCACGCCCTTGGGTTTGTTCAGCCGCCGCAGACTGTCGAGAGCGCCGGGAGAGGCCGAGGTTTCGGCGTAGATCCGCGCGATACCCTTCATCGAACCCCAGCCACCGGCGGGGCCGGGCGAATGGGGCAGGTCGTCGACGTTGGTCTTTGAATTGTCCGCCATTCTGCGCTCCCGATCGGTAAAGCGTATCGAATGCGCCCCTAACCCACGCTTGGCAATGCCTTACCGAGGGTTTGCCGTAGATCCTGCGGTCCTTGCGCCCGCGCCGAGATTGGGCGAAGTGTCGCGCATGGCGGATCGCGGCAGAATCCTCGGAGCGGTGCTGGCGGGCGGTCGAAGCACGCGGTTCGGGTCCGACAAGGGCGAGGCGCTGTGGCAGGGCCGGTCGCTGCTGCATCATGCGATCGCCAGCCTCGAGACCGAATGTGATGCAGTTGTCCTGTGTGCGAATAATGACCGCGCGCCCGAACCCGGCATCGTGACCTTGCCCGACAGGCCCGAATCCGGTCTCGGCCCGCTGGCCGGGCTTTGCGCCGCGCTTTCGCATGCGTTGCAACACGGTTTCGATGCCGTTCTAAGCGCCCCGGTCGATGCCCATCCCATCCCGCAGGGATTGGCGGACCTGCTGGGCACAACCGGTCCGGCGGTGCTGGCGGACCATTGGCTTTTCGGCCTCTGGCCTACTGCGCTGGCCCCGGATCTCGAGAGCCATTTGCACGCAGGCCATCGCTCGGTCCGATCGTGGATCGAAGCCTGCGAGGCGCGGAGCGTCGATTTCTTCGGGCAACCGCCGGTCAATCTCAACAGCGAGGACATGCTGACTGCGTTGGAGAAAAACGGAACGCTTGGCGAGGGAGCGGAAATCCACGCTCTGCGGGTGCTGGACTTCGCGAGCGGCCATATCAGCGAAACGCCCCGCACCGTTCCGGTGGAAATCCCGGTCGCGATCGAATTCAACGGGATCGGCTATGCGGTGATGATGGCCACGCCGACGGATCTCGAAGATTTCGTGACCGGCTTCGCCCTGGCGGAAGACCTGGCGAAGAGCGGCGAGATCGGGGACGTCCAGCTCCACCGGTCCGGGGGCGGATGGGTGGCCCGTGCCAATCTCCCCCCGGAAAGCCTGCCCCGGCTCATGGAGCGCGCGCGGACCCGCGTTTCGGAAAGCAGCTGCGGCATTTGCGGGATCGAATCCGTGGCGGCCGCGCTGGCGCCGCTCGCTCCGCTGGAAACCGTTCCCAAGGCCGAGCCTGCCGCGATCCACCGGGCGCTTTCGCGGATGCGCGGCCACCAGTATCTTGGCATGGCGACCGGAGCCGCCCATGCAGCGGCGTTCTGTTCGTGGGACGGCGACATTCTGCTGCTGCGCGAGGATGTCGGGCGGCATAACGCGCTCGACAAGCTGATCGGAGCCCTCGCCCGCCAAGAGATGGAACCGGACCGTGGGTTCGCGCTGCTCAGCGCGCGGTGCAGCCAGGAACTGGTCGAAAAGACCGTGCGGGCCGGAATACTTATGCTGGTGACGATCAGCGCCCCGTCCAGCCTCGCGATCGCGCGGGCGAGAGAAGGGCGGCTGACTCTGCTGGCTTTGGCCCGCGACGATAGTGCGCTCGTCATCACCGATCCCCATCGTCTGTTCTGAGAACGGGCGATTGCCGGGTCGGCGCAATCAGGCGAGGGCGGGGATCAGAGGCCGGGAAGCCAGCTCGGCCTGGAGCGGCGCCAGGGGGAGATGCCGGCGATTTCGATCAAACGCGGCTTGTCCTCGATCGTCAGCATTCGGTTCTTGATCGACACCACGCCTTCGTTTCGTAATTTCTTGATCAGGCTATTGGTGTGGACGCTGCTGACCCCGATCAGCTCGCCCAATTCGCGCTGGGTCAACGGCATGAAGAAGCTTGCGGTCGGCGCGTCGTCGACCTGGCCGTTGCGCTCGTAGAGGCGGAGAATGAGCGCGGCGAGACTGGTGAGGGCGGACGCCTGCCCGGTCAGGGCCAGACGCTCCATCAGAAGCGAGCGCTCTTCCTGCGATATCAGGAACATGATCGCGGCGAGCCGGGGGCTGTGCGCGAACAATTCACCGAGCTGCGGCTGCGAGATGTGGATCACCTTCACCGGGGTGAGCGCCACGACCGTGTCGATCGGTTCCTCCATGGCGAGTGCGGGAAGGCCGAGGATATCGCCCGGCAGGTTCGCCGTGATCAGCTGACGCGAACCGTCCGCTAGCACCACCGCGCTCGCGGCCCAGCCGTCGAGCAGCAGATAGAGCTCGCGCTCGCCTTCCGACCGAATGATATCGCCACGGACGAATTCGCTTTTTGGGCCTTCGAAGGTGAGCAGGCGCTCGATTTCGGCCGGATCGAGTGTCGCGAACCCCGCCAGACGAGAGATGATCCGCTTTCTGTCGGCAGGGGGGGACGTGTCCTCGGCTTGATCGATCATGCCATCCTTTCACCCGAAATGACGTGCCGGATCAACCGGAGACGTTCCGACGATGATCGATGATCTGGGAACGAGCTAAGTCGGAAGAGCCGTGACAAGGTCTACCCGCGGGGGCTCGTAGAATCGCCCCGCATTGCGTCTCAGGCGTGCCCTGTCCATCAGGCTGATCAGGCCGCGGCTGCACCGCAGGCACGCTTCGCCTTCAAGGATATGCAGCGCATCGGTCACGCTCGCGCGCCGCACGCCGAGCTGGACGGCGAGGCTGCCGTGCGTGAGCTGGAGGAAATCGCTGTCCACCCGATCATGCAGCATCAACAGCCAGGCACACAGGCGCTGTTTGAAGTTTCCGCGATCGCGGGCGCGGATCATCCAGCCGAGCTGGCTGGAATAAGAATGGAGGAAGCCCAGGAGAGACAGCGACAGGGTCGGACTGGCGAGACAGGCCCGCTGTAAATCCTCCACCGTGATCGCGAGGGTCCAGCCGCCTTCCATTAGGACCGTCGCTTCCATCGCGTCATCGAAGGGTTCGCCCAGGACCGCCGACAGCCCCACGATCCCCTCGCGTCCCACCATGCCGATCCCGCTTCCCTGATCGGCGAATTGTACGCAGGCGACCAGCGTAACCGGGAAATAGACGAGGCGGGTTTCGTCCGGGGAATGGGTAAGGAGATCCCCGCTCTGGAACCGCAAGCGCAACAGGCACGGTTCAAGAAGGTCGCGATCCGCCTGGCTCAACGATGCGAGAAAGCCGTTGGCCAATCCGGTCATACCGTCTTCCGGCGTAGTGAACGGCATCCCTGAACTCCCCCGCCGCGTGCCGAGGCCTTGATGGTCTCGATTTCCTGTCGGCAGAGTTACGATGTATCCGAGCCAACCGGTCGCGAAGATCAACCATTTTAGTTTTACGCGGTTATGCGCAGTTTTTTCGTACGCTGCCGTACCCAGCACTGCGCAAAGCGCGCTTCCCGGTAGGTTGGCCCTCGTTAAGCCAGATCGAGTCTCGAGGGAGTTTCCGATGCCAGACGATCAGAAAATTATTGAGGTCCTCGAGGCTCGCGAGGGTCGCAGGACCAGCCGTCGCGATATGTTTCGTGGATTCGCCGCCGCATCCGCCGCGGCAGGGGGCTTCGTCCTCGCCAACAAGTCCAGCCCCGTCGCCGCGCAGAGCGTGTCGGACGGTGACATTCTGAATTTCGCGCTCAATCTCGAATATCTCGAAGCGCAATTCTACGTCTACGCCGCAAGCGGAGCCGGTCTCCCGGAAAGCCTGCTGTCGGGCACCGGCACCAGGGGCCAGGCCACTGGCGGACGCCGCGTCAACTTCACCGATCCCGCCGTGGCTGCTTATGCTCGCGAGATCGCCGCCGACGAACAGGCTCACGTCGCCTTCCTGCGCGGCGCACTCGGCGCCGCCGCGGTCGCGCAGCCCGCGATCGACATCGGCGCCAGCCCGAACGGAGCGTTCTCCACCGCGGCGCGCGCTGCGGGGCTGATCGGGCCGGGCCAATCGTTCGACCCCTATGCCAGCGACGAGAACTTCCTCCTCGCGGCCTATATCTTCGAAGATGTCGGCGTCACCGCTTACAAGGGGGCTTCCCCCCTCATCAGCAACAAGACCTTCCTAGAAGCGGCGGCCGGCATTCTGGCGGTCGAGGCCTACCACGCGAGTCTGGTGCGCACGACGCTTTATGCGAAGGGGATGCAGGCCCCGGCCCTCATCGATGCCTCGATCGCGATCTCGAACGCGCGCGACAGCCTCGACGGGTCGACCGACCTCGACCAGGGGCTGACCACCAGTCAGATGAGCGGCGGCACGGCGAGCAACATCGCCCCGCTGGACGCGAATGGCCTCGCCTACAGCCGTTCCGCCGGACAGGTGCTCAACATCGTCTATCTCAACAATATGGCCGTCACCGGCGGGGGCTTCTTCCCGAACGGCGTCAACGGCACTCTGCGCATGAGCGCGGCAAACTAATTAAACCGAGAGGATACGAGCATGAAAGACCGCGATATCATCCTTGAGGTCATGCAGGCCGGAGCCGACCGTCGCCTTGAGCGCCGCCGATTCCTGCACTTCGCCGGAGCCAGCACCGCAGCGTTTTCGCTGGTGGGTTGTGGCGGGGACGACAACACGCCGCCGCCAATCGGCGGAACGCCGGCGCCCACGCCCGCTCCGACGCCCGCCCCCAGCAGCGCGCTGAACGATGGGGATGTGCTTAACTTCGCGCTGAACCTCGAATACTTGGAAGCGCAGTTCTATCTCTATGCGGCGACCGGGTCGGGGCTGGCGAGCAATCTGCTCGACGGAACCGGGACGAGGGGCGAAGCGACGGGTGGCCGCAAGGTTAACTTCACCGATCCGCTGGTGGCGCAATATGCGCGCGAGATCGCTTCGGACGAGCGGGCGCACGTCGCCTTCCTGCGCAGCGCGCTCGGCACTGCGGCAGTGGCGCAACCGGCGATCGATATCGGCACCGCACCCAATGGAGCCTTCTCGTCCGCCGCGCGGGCTGCGGGCCTGGTCGGCCCGGGGCAGAGCTTCGATCCCTACGCGAACGACAACAACTTCCTTCTGGCCGCCTACATCTTCGAAGATGTCGGTGTGACGGCCTACAAGGGAGCGTCACCGCTGATTACCAACAAGGCCTTCCTCGAAGCGGCTGCCGGCATCCTCGCGGCGGAAGCCTATCACGCGGGGCTGGTTCGCACGGTGTTGTATCGTAAGGGGCTCCAGGCTCCCGCGCTGATCGATGCCAGCGAAGCGATCTCGAATGCGCGCGACAGCCTCGATGGCGCGAGCGATCTCGACCAGGGTATCCGCCCGCGGAGCACGGCGTTCGGTGAAGGCACGAACATCGTTCCTACCGACAACAATGCGATCGTCTACAGCCGTAGTGCCGGACAGGTCCTCAACATCGCCTATCTTACGGCCATGTCGACGACCGGCGGGGGCTTCTTCCCCAATGGCGTGAACGGCAATATCCGCATGAGCGCCGCGTAAGGCCAATAAGATGAGACGAGGGGGCGGCGGATCGGTCGCCCCCTCTTCACGCCAGCGGCCGACGGATGACCGGGCCCGCATCTACACCAAGTATTGAGCTTCAGCTCTTACCCAAGGCTCGTAGCCATTGTGCGAGCCCCGACTGGGCCGCGTCGTGCTGGCCTTTTCGCGGCGGGGCATGGAAGCGCAACCGGCGAAAGGCCGATGGCGACAGGCCATAGCGGCCTTTGAACGCTCGTGAGCAGCCCGCACCGTTGGCAAATCCGTTGCGTCTCGCGATTTCATGAAACGGCTCGCCATTGGCCCGTTCCAAATCGCCGAAGACGTTCGAAAGCCGCCAGTTGCGGATCACCGACGCCACGCCTCCGAGCGGTTCGAACTGGCGATAAAGGGTCGGCCGCGAGACGCCGAAAACCTCGCAGATCTGACTGGCGTCGAGGTCGGGATCGGACAGATGTTCGCCGATATAGGCTTTCACCCGATCGACGAGCGAGCCCTCGCGAGCGTCGGGAGCCAATCTCTGGCGCCCCGGCATACGCAGGCAGAGCCGAACGATTTCGGTCGTGACCTGCGCCACCGCATCGATCTCGTTCTGATCGATCGTTGGGCAGAGCTTCAGCAGCTCACGCATATGAGACGCGAGCAGGAGATTGGCCGTATCGTCCGCTCTAAGCACCAGTCCATGAAAGAAGTCGGTGTTGGCGAGGGGGTGCAGCGCGGATTTCGGAACGATCATCGTGATGTTTGCAAAGTCCGGCGCTCGCGTTTCGAAGCCGAAGGCGAGATCGAAGCAGCAGATATCGCCAGGCTCGACAGCGATCGCGGTCCCTTCGGCCTGGCCGGTGAAGCCGCCCCGCAGATACAGCTGGACCATCATGTGATCGATCTGGCTGCGCTGGATCACGGCTTCGTTTCTGGAAAAGGCCTGCGCCGACGCCGAGGACTGGCCGATCAGGATCGGTCCCAGCGCATAGGATGAAATGCTTGCCTCGAAAGCGGAGCCGAGCGGTTCGACATCGAACAGCATTTCCACCGCCGCCCGCCATTCCTGAAGGCACGTGCGCGCGGCAGGCGCGGTCGGCCCGATCGTGAAACTGGGAATGCCCGTCACTGCGGCATACCGTTAAGTTGATCCCCCCAATTCGACCGCAGCAGGCTTCCAAGGGCCTGTCAAAAGCTGGTCAAAGCGTCTCAAACTTCGATCAATTCGTCTCATGGGGCAAGATTCTTTTTGCCCTAAAGAGTCTTTTGATGAAAAGCCCGCGCGTTATTGGGAAAAGACAGTCCCCTGAAATATACGATAAGCTATTGTTTATAATGCAGTTCGTATGTGACGGGAAGGGATAGAGAGACTGTCGGGACGCATACGCCGTCGCCTGTCGCAAGGCTACGAACTTTTGTCGAGCGTGCCGGGGAACAACCGAATAATGAGCCGAGCGGTTCAATCCAGTTCACATCGATCGACCCTTTCAAACGAAGCCGCCTCGAGCAAAGTCGCATCGTCGGGCTCTTCTGCGACGGAAGCGGCGTTTCTCCCGTCGGGCCGACTCCCGCTCAAATTTGCCGGTGAGATCGGGCGGGTTCTTTCGCAAGACGTGGCTTTGGCGATTGTCGACAGGAAGGCGCGCATCGTGTGGAGCAACACTGCGGGCTCGCAGATCCTGAAAACGTTTCACTTGCTGGCGCCCGGATCGATTCAAATGACGATTCCGGACGCTGAGAGCGATGACCGTTTCCACACGCTTCTACACGCGGGCACGAATACGGAGCGGCTGGTCGTTCGCATCGATCCCGCGAACGAGTGGGTGGTCCTGCACTGTCATCGCCTCGACCTGGAGGGCAAGCCTGCCCGGCTGATTCGCTTCTCGCTTTCTGCGCCTCGGACGGATTGCCGATCGAACGGTTTCGCGGCGCAATTCGGTTTGACACCCACGGAATGCACGGTCGTCGATCTTTTCGCGCACCTCGACTGCGTTCAGGCGATTTCCAAGCAGATGGGGATTGGTGCGGCGACGGTCCGCAGCCATCTCAAGCACATCTATAACAAGACGAGCGTTCACAACGCTCGCGAGCTGGTGCGGCTTATCGTGGCGTTCGACGCGGTATGAAGTGCTTGGAATCGTTCAAGAACTACGCACGCTTAGGGTTTTGGGCCCCATATGTACCAGTTTGAAACGCCGCGAGAAACGCGGCCGATTTGAACCAAACCTACCCATTTGGGGGGCGCGAATCGTTAGGCCCCCCTTTACAAACCATTAACGACGAGAGGCTCTCGGAGCCCGCTTGGAGGGGGAATTTTCATGTACGGCTTTGGCGCGGGGGGCAGCATGCGCCTGTTTGTCCCGATACTCTTCTTGACGATCGCGGTGCCGGCTTCGGCGCAGGACCTGTCCTACGAACCGATCGATCCCAGCTTCGGCGGCAACCCGTTCAATTCCGCGCATCTCCTCGGCGTCGCCAACGCCCAGAACGATTACGACGATCCCGACCGCGCCACTACCAATTCGCAGGCCGATATCTTCGCCCGCCAATTGCAGTCGCGGCTTTTGTCCGCCCTTTCGTCTCAGATCGTGGATGCCATTTTTGGCGACAATCCTCAGGAGCGCGGGACGATCAGCTTCGGTGGCCAGACGATCAGCTTCGTGCGCGGATTGACCGAGATCACGCTCACCATCACCGACAACGCCACCGGGGAAGTCACGACCATCGTGATCCCGACCTTCATCGATATCGACTGACCGATGGCCATGATGCATCATTCCCTTCGCAGCCTGGCGCTTTCGGCGATCGTCGCCATGGGCCTGGCGGGGTGCGCCACCGTGACCGAAGACGGTCGCTCGAACTTTCCCGAGACGCGCTCGAAGGCGTTCGTGCCCGACAAGACGCAGACCCAGACTTTGCTCGAAGGGCTGCCCGCTCCGTCCCGCCCGATCGCCGTCGCGGTCTATGGCTTCACGGACCAGACCGGCCAGTTCAAGCCGACCGAGGCGGGACAGACTCTCTCGCGCGCGGTCAGCCAAGGCGGCGGTTCGATCCTCGCCAAGGCTTTGCAGGACGCGGGCAAGCGCAAATGGTTCACCATCGTCGAGCGTGAATCGCTCAAGAACCTGTTGTCGGAACGCCAGATCATCCGCGAAATGCGCGAGCGCTATCTGGGTGAGGAACAGGTCAATCCGCAGGCGCTTCCGTCGCTGCTGTTCGCAGGCGTCCTGCTGGAAGGCGGGATCGTCGGTTACGATACAAACACCGTGACCGGCGGATACGGCGCCGCGTTTCTCGGTATCGGTGGGCGGAGCGAATACCGGCAGGACACCGTGACGGTGTATCTGCGGGCGGTATCGGTCAGGACCGGCGAGGTTCTGACCACGGTCACCGCTTCCAAGACGATCGCCAGCCAGGCCATCGGGGC
Source organism: Erythrobacter sp. (assembly GCA_009993605.1). GTDB lineage: Bacteria > Pseudomonadota > Alphaproteobacteria > Sphingomonadales > Sphingomonadaceae > Qipengyuania. The sequence continues at coordinate 527,564 of JAACTB010000007.1, read as the reverse complement.
CAACGCCTTCCGCTATGTCGCGTTCAAGGAACTGCTCCAGGCCGAAGCGGGCTACACCACGAACGAGCCCGATCAGCTTGCTCTTCAGCAGGCCATCGAGAAGGCGGTCTACGGCCTCGTTCTCGAAGGCGTCGAACTCGACCTGTGGCAGTTCGAGAATTTCGAAGCCGGCTGGCCTCTTTTGTGGGAATACAAGCGCGAGCGTGACGGGAAAGTTGATCCCGAAGCAATCGAACAGGCGATGCGCGATGCGCCGCCTGCCGCGCCGCAACGTATTAAGCGATCCGCCGCGATCGACAATGTCGACAGCGGGCCCCGCGATGGAAAGGGGGATGGCCGCATGAATTGACCCGCGTCGCAAGGCGCGGTGCCTGAAAGATCGTCGGACGCCGGACTCCGCGATCGAATTGGATTTGTCCGGTGGCCGAACGTTCGATTTGCAGATCGGGCGAACGACCGGTGAATAGAAAAGGCGCGCCGAAGTTGCAGCTTCGACGCGCCCGGTTCGACAAAGCTGCTGTGCGTCAACAACCAAGTCTGTCCAGATCCGTAAGGAAAAGGACAGGCATGGTTATCGACCTCCGGAGGGAGATTTACAACCATGTTTCAAAGGCAAGGTCATCCGTCCTACGCCCGCATGGTTAATCGCGTGCTAACGCCGCGGTTCCCGCTCCTCCGAAAAAGCAGCCAAAAACTTTCGAGCCCGGACAACGGGCCGAAGCTGACCCACTTCCGCATCCGGCGGTCGCGGGTCGGGCCGCAATTCTCGATCCTTAGGAGCATGAAATGAAAAAGCTTTTCCTCGCCTCGGTTTCCGCGATGGCCTTCGCCGCCACGCCCGCGCTTGCGCAATCGGCACCCGCGGCTCCCACATCGCCCTCCGCTCTGCCCGGCAGCCCGGAATGCGCCGATGCCGACAATAATTGTTCGGTGATCAATCAGAACGGCACCAACCTGACCGCCACCGTCACGCAGAGCGGCGACGGCAACGTCTCCGACATCGACCAGAACCAGGGCTCGGCCGGTGCCAAGGCGACCGTTACCCAGTCGGGCGAAGATGCATCGTCCTATATTCTCCAGTCGAATGCGGGCATCGCCAACTTTCCGACCAAGGCCGTCGTCCGGCAGTCCGGCGTCGGCTCGGAATCGGCGATCCTCCAGACCAATACGCGCAATCACTCCGCGCTCGTGACGCAGGTCGGCGACAGCAGCTCGTTCATCGCGCAGAATGGCGGCCTCGATACCTCCGCCGAGGTCCTGCAGAACGGCGGTAGCCAGAACACCGCGATGGTGTTCCAGGAAGCCGGCAACAAGGCCAGCGTGGGCGACAGCAATCCCGGCAACACCAATGGCGGGATCATCCAGACCGGGTCTTCGAACAATTCGGAAATCTATCAGGGCAATTTCGCCAGCGCGACGCCGACCGGCGCCACCGGGGTGAAAGCCTCGAACACCCAGATCGGTAGCGACAACGACTCGGTTATCATCCAGAACGTTACGAACCCGGCTGCCGGTGGTACGTCCGGTCAGCTGGTGACTGTCGATCAGACCGGCGACGGCAACATCTCCTCGGTCGTTCAGACCGGGATCCGCGACGCCCAGATCGTCAAGGTCCTCCAGAGCGGTGATGACAACCTGTCGCGGGTCGAGCAGTCGGACCCGTCGGACTCCGCCTCAGGCAATTTGGCCAATATCCAGCAGTACGGCGACCAGAACGACAGCTTGGTAGATCAGTCCTCCTCGACCGGCCTGGTGAATGTCACGCAGACCACTGTCGGCGGCATCAACGGTACGAGCCCGCGCGACCGGTTCGGCGACACCGTTCGCAGCAACTTCTCGCGGGTGACTCAGTCCAACACCGGTGAAACCGTTGCGACGCTCACTCAGGACGGTCAGCTCAACCGCTCGGACATCAGCCAGTCGAATGCCAGCGGCGTGTCGACCGCGACTGTCGATCAGGACGGTATCTTCAACAATTCGGATATCGTGCAGACTGCTGCGGCCACCGCCAACGTGACTCAGGCGGGTGAATACGGCGACAACGACTCGATGGTGGACCAGTCCGCGGACGGCGCAATGGCCACGGTGACGCAGAACGGCGACAGCACCGCGCCGACCTACTTCCCGAGCAACGAGTCGTCGATCACTCAGGCTTCGGCAGCGATCGCCGATGTCGAGCAGACCGGTCAGCAGAACATGTCCGACATCGCGCAGGAAGCAGGCGCTGCCGGTGCCCTCGCCACTGTCCGTCAGACGAACCCCAACGCGTCCGCCGGTGCGAATGACATCAACAGCTCGATGATCACGCAGTCTTCGTTGACCAGCGCATTCGTAGAGCAGATCGGTGAAGGCAATGACTCGCTCGTCAACCAGTCGGGCACCAACGCCACGCTGGCGACCAACACGGTCGCGGCGGTCGAAGTCTCCCAGCTGGGCAATGACGGCTATTCGCGCGTCGGCCAGTCGGGCACGAGCAACGAAGCCAGCCTGGTTCAGCTGACCGGCTCGAGCGAAGCATACTCCGAAATCGACCAGTCGGGTTCGGACAATTTCGCCACTGTGATGCAGGACGGGTTCGACAACGCATCCTACATCACGCAGTCGGGTGAAGGTAACCTGGCGACCGTCAACCAGTCGGCGGCAGGCAACGTCTCGACCATCATGCAGGCCGGTGAGAACAACACCGCCACCGTGACCCAGAGCGGCAGCAACACGCCCATGTAACCGAAATGGCCGGCGCTCCGATCGGAGCGTCGGCCATCCTTTTTTTGCTGATCCTCAATAGGGAGGAATTACCGTGAAAAAATCCATTCTAATCGGCGTTTCGACCATCGCGCTCCTTGCAGCGCCCGCGATGGCCCAGAACAACACCAGCACCGCCACCCAGACCGGCTCCGGCCAGGACGCGACCGTCACTCAGTCCGGTGCACTCAGCACCTCGACGATCACCCAGAGCAATCGCAACAATCGTGCCGATGTCCAGCAGCAGGCGGATACCGACGGTGCGGAGAGCACAGTGACGCAGACCGGCGAGGGTGCCCGCGCGAGCGTCATTCAGGTCAGCGATGCGGCGGAATCGGAGATCGAGCAGGAGGGCGGCGCCCAGAACGCTTCGGTCTATCAGGACGGATCGAGCCTCTCCTACATCTCGCAGAGCGCGCGCTTCAACGAAGCCAGCGTTCGCCAGACGGGCGATGGCAATGACAGTTCGGTGATCCAGACCGGGGTGAACGGCGCCGTGGGCGATCCCGACAACGATTACGACAGCGCCGATCCCGACAACCGCGTCGGCGTCACGCAGAACGGTGATTTCAACCTCAGCACGATCATGCAGAGCGGCGACAACACGGTTGCCGATGTCATGCAGACGGGCGATGCCAACATCGCCAACGTCAACCAGTCCGGCGATTTCGCGAATGCGGTCGTCATGCAGGATGGTGACGGCAACAATGCGAACGTGTTGCGCCAGAGTGCCGATGGCACCGGCGATGCCTCGCCGCCGACCCAGCCGGTCGAAGGCGAGAGTTTCGCGGACGCGTTCATCAGCCAGACCGGCGACGACAATGCCGCGACGATCACGCAGGATGCCGCCCCGGCCTTCGCCTCGATCACGCAGACGGGCGATGACAACGCATCGACCATCGCGCAGACCGGGACCGCCGCGGGCGCCTCGGCCATTACGCTTCAGACCAGTGACGGCAACACCAGCCGCATCACGCAGTCCGGCGGCGCGACGGCCAGCGTAACGCAGGGTGGCGGTGTCAACGGGCTCGGCTCGCGCCGCTGGGACGGTGATGAATTCCCGCCGCCGAGCGGCAGCGGAGAAAGCTTCGCCAACAACGTCTCGCTGATCGACCAGTCGGCCGATGGCGCGAACGCGACGGTGGGCCAGAACGGGATCCTCAACCGTTCGAGCATCGTGCAGACCGCCGCGGCCAGCGCGGGTGTCACGCAGTCGGGCGTCTACAACACCTCGATCGTCGACCAGAGCGGTGCCAGCACGGCCACCGTGGATCAGAGCGGAACGCACGCCCGCAATGCTTCGCGGATCACGCAGACCGGAAGCAATTCGGTTGCCGAGGTCGACCAGGACGGTTCCAACCTCGCCGCCCCGGCCAACGCTCCGACCAATGAAAGCCTGGTCGCGCAATTCGGCGACAACAACCGCGCATTCGTGATGCAGGAAGGCGACGAGAACTCCTCCTCGACCACGCAGAACGACGATGGCGGTTCGATCTTCGTCAACCAGACCGGTACCAATCTGACGTCCTATGCGTCGCAGACCGATCTGGGCGGTTCGATCTATGTCGACCAGTTCGGCGAGCGGCAGTCGTCCGACGTCGCTCAGACCTCGCGTTTCCAGACCGCCCGCGTGCGTCAGGAAGGTTCGGACAACACGTCGGACATCGACCAGTCGTCGACTGGGGGCATTGGCACGATCTTCACGGCTGACGGCGCAACGAACGTGTCCTACGCGAATGTCGATCAGTCGGGGAACAACAACGACTCCACGATCGAGCAGACCGGGACGAGCAATTTCGCCTTCGTCAACCAGAGCGCCTCGGACAACGAGTCGACGATCATCCAGTCGGGCGACGTGACCGGCGCGATCGTGGCGCAGTTGGGTTCGGACAACCGTTCGAACCTCATGCAATCGGGTTTCGTCACCAACGTCCCACCGCAACTCACGGACACCGCGATCATCCAGTCAGGCGATCGCAACCAATCCGATGTGGTGCAGGACGGGGCATGGAGCTTCACTGGGAACAGGGCGTTCGACAATACCGTCCGCTCGCTTCAGTCTGGCGACGACAACCGGTCCTTTATCGATCAGGCGGGCCTCGATCCGCAGGCGGCCCTCACCCAAAGCGGCGATGGCAACCTCAGCGATATCGACCAGTCGGGGACGAGAAACTTCTCGGATGTCTTGCAATCCGGCAATGGCAACACGTCGCTTGCCGTGCAGACCGGGTCGAATGGCGTCCTGTCCGTCGTCCAATCGGGTGACAACAGCACGTCGACCGTCACGCAATCGGGTGATCTGAACTACGCCTCCGTCGATCAGTCGGGTACGAACCAGGCCTCGACGATCACGCAGTCCTCCACCAATGGCACCTTCTCCTACAGCGCCGGTGCGAGCGTGATCCAATCGGGTGACGGCAACTCTTCCGATGTCAATCAGTCGGGCGCGGGCGGTTTCGGCAATTTCACGTCCGGCGTGACAGCTTCTCCCGTCGCGAACGTGGTACAGAACGGCGTGGGCAACGAGAGCGATATCGACCAGACCGGTATCGGTAACATCGCGTTCCAAACGCAAACCGGCCGTGAAAACGAAAGCACCATCCTGCAGGATGGTGCCGACGGAGAAACGCGCGTGGCGCAGACCGGAAACGAGAACTTCGTCTCCGCGACGCAAACGGTGACCGGGCCGAACGCGGGTTCGCTGGGTCGTATATTGACCCAGCAGAGCGGCGACGAGAACCGGGCCACGGTGACGCAAGACGGTATCGCGACCGACAATGCGTTCGACGCTGGTACGCCTTCTCTGGCGGTCTACACCAATCAGGTTGGGACCGCGAACGTCCTCACCGTCTCGCAGTCCGGCACCGATGATGTGGCCTTTATCGACCAGATCGGGACGTCCAACGCGACGACCGTGAGCCAGCTAACCGGAGGCTCGGCAAACTTCGTCGATTCCGACCAGACCGGGGATTTGGGCCTGTCCGAAATCACTCAGGGCGGGAGCCAGAACCGGGCGCTCCTGAGCCAGGGTGGCCTGGAGAACGAAAGCTACATCACCCAATCGGGCACGATGAATTTGGCCGACGTTACCCAGACCGGTACGGGTGCGATTTCGACCGTCTCCCAGGCGGGTTCGAACAACACCGCCACCGTCTCGCAAGGCGGTAACTGAACCCGGACGCACCAGGCGGCGATACGCGCCGCCCGGTGCGCCTTCGGGCTCTTCGATGTCCTTCGCGCATGAGCGCCGCGGACCAGACAAACACGATTTCGAGGGCGCTGCCATGACTTTCAGACTTCGATCAGCTCTTCTATCCCTTGCCGCGGCTGTTGCCGCGCCGGGAGGAGCCCAGTCGGCAGCCCCGCAATGCGATGGAGACACAGCCATGCCCAAGGACGGAAAGACCACGATCGTGCGCACCGGCGAAGGGCATACCGCCCAGGTCACGCGCAACGGCGACGGAACGGTCCGCATCGAACAGCACGGCAAGAACCACGCCGCGCTGGCTATCCAGTCGGACGATGGCAGCGTTCTCGACATCGCGCAGTCGGGCGAGAGCTCGTCCGCGAACATCACGCAAGGGGGCGGTTGCAATTCCTCCCGCCTGACCCAATCGGGCAATGGCAATTCCGCCACCGTCGTCCAGCGCGGTTCGGGAAATCGTGCCGTGGTTCGTCAGGGGAACAGCGATGACTGACATTTCGCGCACACATCTCTTCGCATCGCTCACGATCGCAGCCGCCGTCTTCGTGAGCGCGCCGGGCGTGGCGAAAGCCCCCGGCACTCCGCCCGGAGATCCCTGCGCGAAGTCGAACGGAAATCCCTGCCAGGGCAATAACGGCAATGGCGGCGCGCCGGGCAATGCCGGACACGCCAAGCCCCCCACCACGCCATCGATCATCGCGCGTCCCAATGCGGACAGAGGCGCATTCATCGATCAGATCGGCAGCGGCAACCGGGCGGCGATCGAGCAAACCGATGCGGGCCATTATGCGCGCATCGACCAGAACGGCGCGAACAATCGCGCCTCCTCGAACCAGGAAGGCACCGGCTCGCACTATGTGCGCGCAAGCCAGCGTGGGACGGACAATACGTTTGATCTGACGCAGAGTGGCGAGGCCAGTCTCGTCGCGCTTACCGAGCAAAGCGGCGAGGGCAACCGCATGCACCTGCGCCAGCTTGGCGGAAGCGAGGCGGACGGCATACTGGCGATTCAGTCGGGTTCCTCCAACCTGCTCGACCTCACGCAGAACGGAGGCGACAATCAGGCCGAAATCCGCCAGAATGGCAACGCGAATGCCGCGCTGATCACGCAAAACGGTGGAAATCAACTGATGCTGACGCAAACGGGCGACAATCTTGCCATCGCGATTGACCAACCCGCCGGGCAGGCGCTCACGATCACTCAGGGCCGTTAAATGCGGTTGAGCGCTCTCTCGCTGGCTTTGTTCGCGTTCGCGCCGGGTGCGCTGGGGCAAGGCGTCGACCAGCGCGTCCAGCTTGAGGAATTTGCCGTCGATCCCGATGGCCGGGACAGTGGTTCGAGCGATCTGAATGTCAGCCAGATAGGCGAACGGGCACGCGCGAAGGGTTCGGAAAAGGTCCCGTCCGGTCCGATCGATAGGGATCGCTCGATCCTCCCTTCGCCGCAGCGCGCCGGAGCGGATACCGGCGTCGCGCAGGTCTCGCGCACCGCGTCCGACCTCGCAACGACGCAGATCGCGCGCGACGAAGGCGATCTGCGCAGCGTCGAACCCGAGGCTCTGTCGTCGCCGGAACAGAGCGCCCCTCAAGGCGTGACGAAGCTGGGCGGCCAGGATCGCTGCGATCCGCAGGCGGATCAGTCGCTCTATCGTGCCTGTCTGCGGATCCTGGAAAGGCGTGCCGGGGATTTCGCGGCGCCGACCGCGCCCGCTTTGAGCGCGGAAGAAGCCTTGCTGGCGCAGCGCCGGGCCGACGATGAGGACCCGGCGACGCTGACGATCGAACAACGGATCCGCCGTGCATCCCAGATCGCGCCCGATGCCGAATTGTCGAGCAACCAGGAGCTCGCGTCGCTCTACCTGCCCGGCACGACCACTCCGCCAGCCCAGCCGGTCGAGGACAGCACGACCCTGCAAGCAGCGAATTTGGAGGCGGTGCTGAAAGCGATCGGTTTGACGGTGCCTCCTCAGCCTTGAAATCCGCGAGGGCGCGGCGGAGGGGCGGAAAGTCTGTCCTAGGCAGGTGACTCTATAGGTTGCTTGTAACGAAATCGACGGCACAGTCCGGGAACAGGTTGAGGACGTCGCTTGTCGGTATGAGTGCCGACGCAGCCTCTCCGTCGTCCAAGATTGTGACGGGCCGTGCATAGGATCCCTCATGCTGTTAGTAATACGATGATCGGCGAAGGTGCCGATCGCGAAGGACACGGTCCGGTTGAGGAGGTCGGGGCGCAATGATCGGCGGGATAGAGGCAGGCGGGACGAAATGCGTGCTCGCGATCGGCGAGTCTCCGGAATCGATCGCCGCGACCCATACGATACCCACCGGCAGCCCGGACGAAACGGTGGCCGAGGCACTCGTCTGGTTCGCCGCGCAACCTTCGTTGACGGCGCTGGGGCTGGCGACGTTCGGTCCGGTCGGTCTCGATCGAAATCGCGCAGATTACGGCCATATTCTGATCACGCCCAAGCCGGGATGGAGCGGGTTCGACTTCGCAGGCGCGCTTGCCGACGGTCTGCGCGTCCCGGTCGCGGTGGAAACCGACGTCAATGCCGCCGCGCTCGCCGAGGCTCGGGCTGATGGTTCGGTCGGATCGCTGGCTTATATGACCGTGGGCACCGGGATTGGCGTCGGCCTCGTCATCGATGGCCGCTGCGTCCATGGCGCTGCGCATCCCGAGATGGGCCATTACTATCCGCGCCGTCCTGCACACGACGACGGGTTCGCAGGCGTATGCCCCTTCCACGGCGATTGCCTGGAAGGTCTCGCCAGCGGTCCCGCCATCCTCGCGCGTTGGGGAGCGACCCTGTCCGAGTTCCCCGAAAAGAGCGCCGCGCACGAATTCGTCGCGCATTACCTCGCGCAGGCATGCCATACGCTGTTCGCGACGACGTCGGTCGAAAAGGTGGTTTTGGGTGGCGGCGTGTTGCAAACGCCGGGCCTTCGCGAACGGATCGCTGAACTGGCGACGGATTTCGACGCCGGTTACCTGCCGGGCGGCAAGCGACACCAGATTATCGCACCGCGCTTAGGGCAAATGTCTGGGATCACCGGAGCGTTGATCCTCGCCAGCTAGAGTTGGATTGAATTGCGGTCTGGTTGAATGGGACAGGGGTCTCAGCCAGATCATACCTCGAAAACCGCTGAGATAAGTGGTTCAATCATCATCCAACAGGCGATACGGGGCAGTTATGCCTGGCGGCAAGAGGCAGGCATTGTGTCTCGTGCTGACTCCCGTTCGAGGCCTATCTTATTCGACGTGACACCATGCTTCGTATCTCGATCAGGACGGAATGACCGGGTTATCCATCCACCTCGTGCCGCTTCTCCCATGTACCGACTGATGCCGTAACGGTCAGATTGGCACTTGCGCTCGCGACGGTACGAGTCATGTCGAGCAGGCGATCGAAGGGCAGTACGAAGCCGATGATCAAGGCCGTCTGCGCGGTCGAGACGCCCACCGAGGCGAGGACGGCGGCGAGCATGAACAGGGAGGCCGAGGGGATCGGCGCGGTCCCGAAAGCCGCGAGGGCTCCGGTCAGCAGAACGATACCCAGCATCGCCGGGTCCGGCGTCACGCCAAGCGCCTGCAGGCTGAAGACGCTCAAGAGCCCCACATACATCGCCGTGCCGTCCTTGCCGATGCTGGCGCCAATCGGAAGAACGGTCGAGGCGACGCCGCGATCGATCTGCATCTTCTCGATAGCCACCCGCAAGGCGACGGGAAGCGTTGCGGCCGACGATGCCGTGGCGAAGGCTACGGCAAGCGCGTCGACCGCCGCGCGATAGAAATACCCGATCTGCCGCTTCGCGACGAAGAGGAGCAGCGGAACGTGGATCAACGCGATCTGCGCTCCGACCCCGATTACCACGCAAAGGGCCAGCCATCCGATATTGGTGAAAACCGCGACCCCGTTCTGCGCCACAGCGACGGCAATCAGCGCGAAGACGCCATAGGGCGTGAATTCCATCACCAGTGCGACGAGCCGGAACAGGATGCGCGCGGCGGATTGCAGCAGGTTCGCCACCGGACGTCCTTCCTCGCCCGCCAGGACGGTGGCGACACCGAAGGCGATGGCGAAGAAGATGATCGCAAGCATGTCGCCCGCCGCCAGCGCCTCGACCACATTCACAGGCACGATGCCCATTAGCTGATCGTAAACCGGCACGGGCTCGCCCAGAGCGAACGCCTCCCCGGTCCCGATCGCGGCGCCCAGGCCGGGCTGGATGACGAGGCCGGCCGCCATTCCGATGGCGACCGCGCAGAAAGTGGTGGCCGCGAACAGCGCGATCGTGCGCACGCCGACCGCGCCCAGCCTGCGAGGATCAGCAAGTGCAGCGACCCCCGAGGCGAGGCTGATGAAGACGATGGGAACCACGAGCATCCGGATCAACCGCACGAACAGATCGCCGAGGAAGGCGATGTAGACGGTTGCCGATGGCGCCAGCAGGCCCAGCGCGACCCCCGCGATCAGACCGACCACGACGCGGCGCCACAATGCCAGGGCCTGCCATCGCCGCAGCCAGGTCATCATCGCCAATCCCCTCTAATTCGCTGCGCCCCAAAAGCCTTCGCGCGGTGGATGCAGCATCCCCCGATCGCAGGAGACACCACCGCTGCGATCTTCCAGCAGCCACAACGGTCCGTCCAGATCGGCAAAGGCACTATCCGCAGCCAAGGCAAGGGCGGGGGCGATCGAGAGCGACGAACTGATCATGCACCCGATCATGATGCCGAGCTCCCTTTCGCGAGCCCGTTCGATAAGCTGGAGCGCTCCGGTGAGCCCGCCCGCCTTGTCGAGCTTCACGTTCACCACCGCATACCCGCTCGCCAGATCGTCGAGATCGCTCGCCGTGTGGATCGATTCGTCGGCGGCGATCGGGATCGAGGACGAAAAGCGGTCGAACGCCCTGTCCTCACCTGCGGGCAAGGGCTGCTCCAGAAGTTCGACGCGCAGGTCGACCATCAGATCCTGCAACCCCTCGACCTTCTTCATCGACCAGCTTTCGTTCGGATCGACGATCAGGCGCGGATCGGGCGCGGCGTCGCGCACGGCGCGCAATTGCGCGGCGGGATCGCTGGCATCGACCTTGACCTTTACAAGCGGTGCCCCGGCCAAGGCGCGCGCGGCATCCCCCATTGCAGCGGGGGTGTCTAGACCCACGGTGAGCGCGGTTGGGATCGGCGCGAGCGGCTCTTTAAGCCCCAGCGTGGCGAACACGCTTCGGCCCGTCAGTCGCGCTTCCAGATCCCAAAGGGCGCAATCCAAGGCATTTCGCGCCGCTCCGGCGGGCATCAGATCGAGGATATCGTGCCTGCTCGCGCCTGCCTCGATAGGCCCCCTCTGCGCTTCGATCGCCGCGAGCGCGCTCTTCACGCTCTCGCCATAGCGCGGGTAGGGTACGCCCTCACCGCGTCCGACCTTTCCGTCGCGACCGATCGCGACCGTCACCACTTCGGCGGCGGTCTTCACTCCGCGCGAGATGCGGAAGGGCCGCGCGAGGGCAAGGCTTTCGTGGAAGGCGGAGAGAGTGGTGGCATTTCCCGGCATCAAGCCCGCGCCACCCCTTCCGCAGGGCCGAGCAGCGCGTCGAGGATCGGCTCCACACCCATCCGGTGCGGATCGGTGCAGGGCAGGCCATGTTCGTCCTGAAGCCGCAGACAGAGCGCGATCGCCTCGTTCTGGTCGAGGCTCGAGGTGTTGAGGGCGATCCCGACCATGCGGACGTCGGGGCTGGTGAGGCGAGCGGTCGCAAGGTTCGCTACGATGCATTCGGCCAGATCGGGCGGCGCGCGATGGGCCAGACCCCGCATCACGCGCCGGGTCGGATCGTGGCACATGACGAGTGCGACGGGCTGGGCACCGTGCAGCAAACCGGTCGAAACGCCGGCGAAAGAGGGGTGGAAGAGCGATCCCTGTCCCTCGATCAGATCCCAGCCCGCGTCATGGCGGGCGGGGGCGAGTTGTTCGATCGCGCCCGAAATGAAATCGGCCACCACCGCGTCGAGCGGGATGCCCGCCCCGGCGACGAGTATGCCCGTCTGACCCGTCGCGCGGAAATCGCAGGCGATACCGCGCGCGTCCATCCCTCGCTGAAGTGCCAGCGTCGTATACATCTTGCCGGACGAGCAATCGGTCCCGACTGTCAGCAGGCGATTGCCCGGCCGGGGATCCCCCGTCCCGACCATCAGTCCGGCAGGCGGATCGCGAACGTCGTGAAGGTGACGGCCCGTCCGCCGCGCGGCTTCCACCAGGCGCGGCTCGTCCTTCAAGCGGCGATGCAGGCCGGAGGCAAGGTCCAGCCCCGCCTCCATCGCCGCGATCGCATCCTCGATGACGTCGTTACCGAGCGTGCCGCCCGAATTCACGATGCCGAGCACCATGGTGCGCGCACCATTCGCCGCCGCCTCGGCGAAGGTCATCCTCGGAAGGCCGAGCGTCAGGGGGCAGTCGTCGCTGCGAAATTCGGCCACGCATCGTTCGGGTCGGAAAACCGCCAGGCCGCGTGCGGTCTTGATGGCGTAGGGATCGGTCGAATTGCCGAGATAGAGAAGATAGGGTGTCGCGATCATCGTAGCCCGCATTTCCAAAGAATGGGCGACTCTACTTCGATGCGTCCGGTTCACCCAGATGGCGTGTCCCATCGGGGGCATAGCGTCGGGCTATACCGCGTCGATCACCTCGGCGAGGAGAGCGAGGAAATCGGCCCCGGCGCGCGAAGGGGGTCTGGCCTGGAGATAGACGGCATTGATGTCGAAGGTGAGAGCGGGCTGGAGCGGGCGGCTGGCTAGCCCTGCCGCCAGCGCGGATTCCGCTGTGAAATTGTCGACGATGGCCATCCCCAAGCCCGCGCGCACCAGCGCGGCCGCGATGTAATAGGTGCGCGAGGAAGCGCTCTCGGTCAGCGTCACTTCGAGGCGGTCGAGTTCGCTGCGCAGCAATTGGCCAATGGGACCGTTCTGGATCGGACTGATGAAATTCTTGCCCTCCATCTCGGCCAGGTGAATGCGCGAGGGCGCATCGGGCATGTCCTCCGGCCGGAACAGCACCACCAATTCCCCTTCGCCGATCACCTGATGGGCGACCGGTGCGGCCATCGGAACTTCGAAGCTGATCGCGATATCGGTTTCCCGCTCGTACAGCTTGCGCACGATCTCGTCGTGGTGAAGCGTCTGGAGATCGAACCGGATTTCGCTTCGCTTTTCGGTAAAGCGCGCCACGGCTTCCGGCAATGCGCCGAGACCCAGCGAGGGCAGGGCCGAAATACGCAGCAGACTGCCTTCGCCCTGGCGCAGATTGCGACAAGCCTGATGCAGTGAGCGCACGCGATCCTGAATGTCCGAAACTTCTCCGAACAGAGTGCGCGCATCTTCGGTCGGGATAAGGCGCCCCTTCGTCCGCTCGAAGAGATCCAACCCCAAGGATTTTTCGGCATGGCGAAGCACCTTGGTCACGCTCGGCTGCGACACGTTGAGCGCGCGCGCCGCGGCGCTGACCGTGCCGTGGAGAAACACCGCGTGGAAGACTTCGATCTGGCGCAAATTCATCGCTGAGAGGACCTCGCTCGAAAAGGGCACGCATGCGATCCGGCTATAGGCATCGAACGCGCAGGCAGGGTTCAGGGGTGGACGGATCGGCGGCAATCGTAAATGCCTTTCCTTCATCAACGCGGCGCGATGTGCGTCGTCGGTTGCGAAGAGGAGCGTTCTTCATGCCGTCCCTGCCTGCCCTGCGCCTCCCGTCGCTCGCCGCGCTCGCCTTTGCTCTGTCTCTTGGAGGCTGCGCCACCAGCGCGCCGCCCGCCGTCGATATCGTGATCCGTGGCGGGACCATTTACGACGGCAGCGAGGCACGGGCCTATCCCGGCGACGTCGCGATTACGGGCGACCGGATCGCCTATGTCGGACCGCAGCGCGCATTCGCGGCCGGGCGGGTAATCGACGTGCGAGGGCAGATCGTGGCGCCGGGCTTCATCGATCCCCATACCCATGCGGATATCTTCCTGCGCGCGGACGATCCCGCCGAGCGGCTCAACGCCGCCTGGCTGACCCAGGGGGCGAGCACGGTGATGATCGGCGTCGATGGCGGCGGCACACCCGATGTCGCGGCGGATGCGCGAGAGTTGGCGGCCTCGGGCGTCGGCACCAATGTGGTTCCTTTCGTGGGCTTCGGCGCGGTTCGACAGCGAGTGCTGGGCGATAAGGCGCGCGCGCCGGATCGGACCGAGCTCGAAGCCATGAAGCAGCTTGTCGCAGGCGCGATGTGTGCGGGCGCGACGGGCTTTTCGACCGGCCTGTTCTACGCCCCGCAAAGCTTCGCCACGACCGAGGAGGTGATCGCTCTGGCGCGCGAAGCGGGGCAGCGCGGCGGCCTCTACGACACGCACCAGCGCGACGAATCCTCGTACACGATCGGCCTGATGGATTCGACACGGGAGGCGATCCGTATCGGCGAGGAGGCAGGAGCGCCCGTCCATATCGCCCATATCAAAGCGCTGGGTGTGGACGTGCAGGGCGAAACGCCTGCCTTGATCGCCTTGATCGAGACAGCAAGAGCGCGCGGGATCGACGTGACCGCCGACCAGTATCCATGGCTCGCTTCGGGATCGAGCCTCGATGCCGCCCTGCTGCCGCGCTGGGCGATGGATGGCGGGGCGGCAGAGCTTCTGGCGAGGCTGGCCGATCCTGCGACCGAAGCGCGCATCCGCACGGACATGGCCGAGAACCTGCGCCGGCGGGGCGGAGCTGCGTCGCTTCTTCTGACTGCGCCCGATCGCGACTGGACAGGTCGGACTCTCGAAGAACACGCGCAAGCGGAGGGTGTCGATCCGGTCGAGGCCGCGATCCGCATCATCGCGCAGGTCGCTGCGGAAGGCGGGCGGGGAACCGAGGTCGCCTCCTTCAATATGGCGCAGGGCGATGTCGAGACCCTGATGCGCCAGCCATGGGTGGTCACCGCCTCGGACGGCTCGCTGGGGCATCCCCGCATGTTCGCCACCTATCCCGAGAAATACCGCACCTATGTGGTGGAACGCGGCACGATCGACCTGGCGCGCTTTATCCGCCAATCGACCGGGCAGGTCGCCGATATCTACAAGGTCGAAGAGCGCGGTTATCTGAAGCCCGGCTATTTCGCCGACGTGCTGGTCCTCGATCCCGACATATATGCACCGCGCGCGACCTACCTCGCTCCGCGCGAACTGAGCGAGGGGGTCACCGCCCTGTTCGTGAACGGACGGCTGGCGGTCGAGAACGGGGCAGTGACCGGAGAGGCGGCGGGCCGCGTCCTGCTGCGGTCGCGACCTGTCCGGTGCCCTTCATAGGATCAGTGCGCCTCATAGGTGAAGGCCCGCCCGCGGCCTGAACCGCGCGCGGGACTTCCCGTATTCCAGCCTTCAGAATTCGAGCCGGACCCCGAAGCGGAACGAGCGGCCCAAGAGATCGCTGTAGGTGCTGTTCGCGGCGAGGCCGGTCTCGGGCAGGATGATGGGATCGGCATCGAACAGATTGGTGATGTGCATGAACACCTCCGCATCGGCGCCCATCGCTTCCGCGATCTTGGCGGTCGCGTTGAGGTCGACATAGAACACGCCGTCGATGCTGTTGTCGTCGGTCGTCCGGGCCAGCGAGGTCGAGGGCGGACATGCCGTCGAACATTCGAAGCGCGTTGCCGAATACCGCCCGCTGCCCACGCCGCGGCCCACGGCGGTCAGGCCGAAATCGGGAGTCTGGAACGCGATCGAGCCGCGATACAGCCAGTCGGGCGGGCCGCTGCCGGACAGGGTGCCGAGCGGGCTGATCGGCTCGCTGATCCCGTCGTCGACGACACTCTCGAGATAATGCGTCGCCACCGCGCGCAGGACGAGCGAGCTGTCCATCATGCCGACGACATCGTCGAGGCCCAGTCGATAGGACACGTCGAAATCGATGCCCTCGTTGCGCACCTCGGCGAAGTTGAACGGGCTTGCTCGGAAGAACAGTTCGCGCACCCCGTCGGGATCGGGGCCGTAGGCTGCGCAGAACCGGGTGATGCCTTCGTTGCAGCGGTTGAAGATGTCCTGCGCGAAATACTGTCCGATCGCCCCTTCGACGGTTATGTTGAAATAATCGACCGAGGCCGACAAGCCGGGAAGGAAGCGCGGCGTGAGCACCACGCCCGCCGAATAGGTGTCGGCCTTTTCCGGATCGAGATCGAGATTGCCCGTCGTGGTCTCGCGGAAAGTGATCGTGGTCGCCGGATTGACGAAGGCGTTGGTCAGCGTATTCGTCCGCGAGGTGCCCGCCTGGAACAGTTCGTTCAGATTGGGCGCCCGGATGTCGCGCGAATAGGTTCCGCGCAGCATGATGTCGTCGATCGGTTGCCAGGTCGCACCCAGCTTGTAGGTGGTGACGTAGCCCGACGTCGAATAGTCGGTCGCACGCACCGCGCCGTTGAAGATGAAGCCGAAGCCGAGCGGGACGACGGCTTCGAGATAGGCTTCCTTGACGTCGTATTCCCCGAAGGTCGGAAGGTAATTGCCGACCTGGAACCCGGTCTGGAGATCGGTGGGGACGAAGCCGGAGACCTCTTCCTTGCGATATTCGGCGCCGACGGCGAGGCTCACGTCACCGGCCCAGAGCGCGAAGGGCGTGAAGGACAGGTTCGCGCCGACCACCGTCTGTTTCAGTTTCTGATCGCGATAGGGGTCGCCGAGTACGTAGTCGATTGCCGCCGGAGTGGCGACGCCCGTACCCAGAATGTTCAGCGGAACGCAGCCATTGGTCGGGTTCGTCAGCGTGGAACGGCACACGATGGTGCCTGCCGGTACGCCGATCGCATTGCCCGCCGGAGCGAACACGGCATCGATCGCATTGTTGTAATTGGCATTGATGATGATGTCGCGCAACTGCTCGCGCGAATTGGTCTCGCCATACTGGACATAGGCATCCCAGATCGCGGCCTTGCCCCCGATTTCGAATTCCCCTTCCAAGCCGCCGACATAGCGCTGAACGTCGCGCTGGTTGTTGAGCGCGCGGAACGGCAGGTCGCTCTGAGTCGTCCCGACCGTCACCGTGTTGATGCCCGCCGCTTGCGCGCCCAGCGTGCGGATCAGGAAGGCATTGTCGCCGCGCAGAACCCGGCCGGTCGAGAATTGCGGCCCGGCGTTGAAAAAGGTTTCCTGCCAGTTGTAGGACGCTTCGATGAAGGCCGTGGCCCAAGGCGTGATATCGAAGCTCAGCCGACCGAAGGCATTGCGCCGGTCCTCTTCCGGTGAAAGCCCGATGCGGCTGTTCGAATCGTCGACCTGATAACTGCCGCCGATGGTAATGCCGCTGCTTTGCGCAACGGTCGGGAACTGGCCGTAATCGTAGCGCAGCACCTGCCCGCCGGGACCGAAATAGAGGCCCCGCAAGCGGTTGGCGACGCCCCCGGAGGACGCGTTGATGATCCCGCCCGGCGCGGCGTTGTTGCGATTGCCGGGGCCGCGCACGATGAATTGGGGGAGACCGTTGGTCGCTGTGTAATCGGGGTTCGGAATGATGTTCCGCACACCGAAGTTCCAGTCCCGATCGACTTTGAAGATGCCGTCCTGGTGCGAAACCTGCCCGCTCAACAGGATGTGTCCACGTCCATCCGCGAAGGGCACGCCGGTCGCGGCGCTGACCTGATAGGTAAAGCCGTCGCCCTTGTCGGTGATCCCGGCATTGCCGCTGAGCTTCAAACCGTCATAGCGCTTGTCGAGCACGAAATTGACGACGCCCGCGACTGCGTCCGAACCGTAGGCGGCCGATGCGCCGCCGGTGACCACCTCGACGCGGCTGACGAGCTGCTGCGGAAAGGTGTTGACGTCGACATAGCCCTGCACGGTCGACGGCACGGTCCGCCGTCCGTCGAGCAGGACCAGCGTCCGTTCCAGCCCGAGATTGCGCAGGTTGATCGTATTGATGCCCGACAGGCCGGAGCTGATGTTCAGGCGGGAATTCGACAGCTGCGCGCTGCCGGCGACGGAGGGCAGCTGACTAACGAGGTCGAACAGATTGTTGGTCGGCGATTCCGCTTGGATCTGTTCCGTGCTGATGACTGTCAGCGGGGTCGGGCTGTCGAAACCGAGCCGCGCGACGCGCGAGCCGGTGACGATGATCTCATCCGAGGAGCGCTCGATCGTCTCGGTCGTCAGGACGGCGGGATCTTCGTCTTCGTCCGCGACCGTCTGAGCCGCGGCAGGCACTGCCGCGATCGCGAGAAGGGCCGAGCCGGCAAGCGCGCTGGTGCTGGCCAAGCGAGTGCGGCCGGACGAAAACCGGGATGGAGTGCGCTTCGGCATATTCATCGTTAATCCCTCATTGCCAAACGGACGGTCCACGCTTCTGCCGCCCCGTCGACGCGGGACATGACGAATTCGAACCACCCTGTTCCCTGAAGCGATTGCGGCCGTTGCGCCGAAATCGCGAAACTCTTCCACCCCGTGACGGCCGGGCGGGATTGACCGTATCCATACTGTGCGCGCTGCATCAAAAATTGGTTCGATCTTTCGTCAAACCTTCTTTTTTCAGCACATTCGAACCTAACCGCGAGCGTGGCTTCGTCAATATGCACAGCGCTCCGAGCTGTGCACGGAGATATAGCTTCGGGGTATGGGATGCGTCCTGACGCTGCCACGTGGGTGCGGGCCGGATAGCCGCGAGTTATGACCTCGCTTCCCAAAGATATGCGCCGGGCGAAACCGTGCCGCTACCATCGCGCTAAACCCATCTTTAGGCGGAGCGGCGTTCTTGATTTCCAATCGGCGAACCGGATGATGACACGCCGGGCTCTACTGCTCGCGACGGCGGGGATGGCTGCTCTGACTGGCCTGTCCGCGCGCGGTATGGCGCGGTTTCGCCCCAGCGAATATTCGCGCGGCAGGGGACTGAAGGCGGCGATCAGCGTATCGGAGGATCGCTTTGGCATCCCGCATGTTCGCGCCGCGTCGCTGCACGATGCCTATTGGGCGCAGGGCTATTTGGTCGCACGCGACCGTCTGTTCCAGCTCGACCTCGATCTGCGCAGAGACATGGGGAAGATGGCGGAAGCCTTCGGTCCGCGCTTTATCGCATCCGACCGCGCGGCACGGCTGTTTCATTATCGCGGCGACCTGAATGAGGAACTGGCGTCCATTCCCGCCGATGTCGCCGATTGCGTGCGCGGATATTGCGAGGGGATCAATGCCCGGATCGACGAGATAGCGGCCGATCCGTCCCTCGCGCCACGCGAATTCGCGATCCTCGGGATCGAGCCCATGCGCTGGTCGGTGGAGGATTGCCTGCGCCGTCGCGGGGCGGGGAGCGACGATGCCGACGAGGAAATCCGGCGTGCCATGCTGGAAGCAAGGGGCTTGCTGGATCTCGAACACTGGCGCGAACCGCTGCGCCCGGCGTGGAATTTCATCGTGCCTCCCGGCCTCGATTGCGCCGCCGTTTCCCGGCTCGACCTCGGCGCCCTGCGCGATCTCGATCGTCCCCCGGCGATCGAGCCGCCGCTCGTGGCACGGATCGACGAGGCCCTGCTGCGAGAGAACCACCGCATCGATCGGGCCGCGCAAGGGAGCAATGCCTGGACCGTCGCCGCGTCGCGCACCGTTACGGGACGCCCGATCCTCGCCAACGATCCCCACCTCGCGATCGGCGGCTTCAGTCCCCGTCACATCGTTCATCTGACTGCGCCCGGTCTCGACGTGATCGGCGCAGGCTATCCGGGTTTGCCGGGGATCATGCAGGGCCATACCGATCGCTTCGCTTTCGGACGAACCAATTTCCACATCGACCAGACCGACCTGTTCGTGCTGGAACCGCACCCCGACGACTCGTCGCTTTATCGCCATGACGGGGATTGGAAGCCCTTCGATGTGGTCGAGGATGTGATCGCGGTGAAGGGCGGGGCGGCGGAGCGGATCGCCCTACGCTATAGCGAAGGGCGCCCGGTGATCGCCGAGGATCCCTCGCGGAGCCGGGCCATCGCCTTCGCGACGGTGACCATGTTGCCGGGCGCCAATATGCGCTTCGCCATCGTGGCCATCAATCTGGCAAAGGATTGGGAAAGTTTGCGCGAAGCGTTCCGACTGCATGTTTCCCCGACCAATCTCCATTACGCCGATATCGACGGCAATACCGGTTGGCATGCGATCGGGTTCGCACCCATAAGACCGCGCCATGACGGTCTGTTTCCCGCGCCGGGCGACGGATCGTTCGACTGGACGGGCATACAGGCGGTGGAGGACATGCCGAGCCGTTTCAACCCGGACGACGGCGTGATCGTTTCCGCCAACGCCTTGGATCTGCCGCCGGATTATCCTTATCGGGAGCGTATTCTCAGCTTCACCTGGTCCGATCCCTTTCGCCACGACCGGATCGAGGAGGTGCTCGGCGCGCAAGGTCGGCACTCGCTCGATGACACCGTGGCGCTGCTGCACGATACCGTCGCCATTCCAGCGAGGAAGCTCGTGGCGATGCTGCCGGAGGACCCGTCCGCGGAGGCGCGCGATGCTGCGCGGATGCTCGCCGGCTGGAACGGCGATCTTGCTGCCGATAGCGGCGCTGCCCTGCTTTACGAGATGGTGATTGCCGAACTTGCGGAGCGGTTTCACGCCGCCGTCATTCCACTCTCCGCGCGCGATCTCGTCTCGCGCGTCAATCTCGATGCGATGCTGACTGCCCTGGAAACTCTCGATGCGCGCCTCGGGCCCGATCCGGCTGTGGCGAGGCGCGAATTGATCGACGGCGCGCTCGCCGCCGGCTGGGCGAAGGCCGTGCAAACGGGTGGTGCCGATCCGGGGCAATGGCGCTGGGGCGATCTGCACAGTGTGACTATCGCTCATCCGCTCGACGCGGTCCCGGCCATCGCCGATGCCTTCCCTGCGATCGCGGGCGGAGGATCGGGCGGCGACGGCACCACGGTGATGGCGCGGGGAATGCGTGCGGGCGGAGGCTATTCGGTCCGGCACGGGGCAAGCTTCCTCTTCGCCGCCGATGTCGGAAATTGGGACCGCACGCGGTTCCTTCTGCTGCCCGGCCAGTCGGCCGATCCCGCCTCGCCGCATTATCGCGATTTCTACGAGCCCTGGCTCGCGGGCGAAATGGCCGAGTGGGCCTTCACCCGCCCGGCAGTGGACGCGGCGGCAGTGCGGAGCTTCACCATCTCGCCGGACTGAGGATCAGTTTCCGGCGGCGATCGCCACAAGCGCCGCATGCAGCGCTGCCAGCGCCGCGGCTTCTCCGCCGGGAGGGATATCATTGGCGAAGGCGGAGAAGGCCAGATCCTCGCCGCTGGCCGCAACTAGATAACCTGACAAGGCGCGCGATGCGTTGAGCGAACCGGTCTTGGCGAAGATGCGCCCTTCCAGCGGCGTTCCCGCGAACCGGCGGGCGAGCGTCCCGTCGACCCCACCCACGGGAAGGCTGGCGCGCCAAGCATCGCCCCATTCCTGCCGGGCGGCCCAGGCGAGAAGCTTAGCGGTGATGCGGGGGTTCAGGCGATTATAGCTCGACATGCCCGATCCGTCGGCAAGGACGAAGCCGTCGCGCGGCAGACCGGCGGCGTCCAGCAGATCCTCCAAAGCGCGCTGAGCATCCGCCACCGATCCGCTGCCCGTGAGTTTCCCGGCCCGGCGCAGCATCAATTCGGCGTGAAGGTTCTGGCTCTCTTTGTTGATCGTCACGATGTCGGCTGCGATCGGTTCGGGTGGCAACTGCGCGAGCATATCCTCTATCGGCATCCGGGCGGCGGGAGCGCCTTTGCGGTTTGCCGGATCGTCCGAGGGCAGGAGCGGACGATAGCGTGACGTGACCACGCCCGCGACCCGCACGCCGCGCTCCTCGAGCAATCTCACAAGCCGCCACGCGGCGCGGTGGGCGGGATCGTCCACGCCGAGGCGAAACGCGGCAGGGTCTGCGTCCGCACCGATCGTGCCGTCGACAACCAGCGTATCGCTGCCGGGCAGGCGGCGAAGGTCGAGTGTGTTTTCGCCGCCAGCCACCGTGCGGGTCAGGTTTTCGATCCGATAATAGCCGTCGCTTTCGATCGTGCCCCTCTGTCCGATCCTGCCCGGCGCCACCGACACCGCGATCTCGTTGTCGTCCACCACCAGCGCGCCGGTGGCGGTGCCGTAGCGGAACGGAATGTTGTTCCAGCTCATTCCCGCGCTCCAGCGCTCGTCGGGATACCAGCTCGCATCGCCGACGACGTTGCGGACCCGGCGCGTGCGCGCGGCGACCGCGTCGGCGAGCGTTGCGAGGCACTGGGTCCGGCAATCGCGCGCGCTCGACAGGGTCGCTTCGCCGCGCCCTTCGAGCACGACGTCGACCGCGCCATCGGATACCGGCTCGATACGTACGCCTGTCCCTTCGGCGGCCTCCTGCAAAGCCGCGAGCTGGCGGTAGGCGGCGAGGGTGGTGTAGATCTTGGTGTTCGATGCGGGGATGAAACGCTCGTCCGCCGCGATGGTGAGGATCTCGTCGCCCTCCCTGTTTTGAACCACTATTCCAAACCGCGTGCCCTCCGGCGCGGCGGAGAGGATTTCCGCGACGGTTTTTTCGATCGAGCGGGTTGGTTCGGCCACCGATTGAGCAGGTGCCTCTGCCTGCTGGGCCAGCGTGGCCGTGGCGTGGAAGAGCGGCAAGAAGAGCGCGAGGGCATTCACGAGGATCGGACGCATCGTACCGCTATAGCCAAGGACAGGGCGGGAGGTAGCCTTTACCGCCGTCAAGCGGGCCGGACCCATAACCTGTGGCAATGCCCTTTCCCCCATCGAAGGGCGCGCGGTCGAACCCATGCAGCTAAGACAAGCAGGGACTCTGGCGGTTTGCGCGGGAAATGCGATGGCACGATATTATCTCGGTTTCGACGTCGGCGGCAGCAGGACGCGCGCGCGGCTGATCGATGCGGACGGAGCCGTTGTCGGCATGGGCGAGGCGGGCCCCGGCAATACGCGCATGGGGATCGAACGGGTTAAACAGGTCCTGCTCGAGGCGGGGAGCCATGCCATCGCCGCGGCGGGGATCGAGGACGTCGGCGCAATCGCGATGGGGGCGGGGATCGCCGGATTGTCGCGCGAACGGGCCCGCAGCGCGTTGGAAGCGGAGGATTTCCCCTATGCCAGCACCCTTTTCGCCACCGACGGGATGATCGCCAATCTGGGAGCCCATGGCGGACAGGACGGCGCCATACTGATCATCGGCACTGGCAGTTCGGCGCATGTGCTGCACGAGGGGAAAGGCTTCTCGATCGGAGGATACGGCTTTCCCATCTCCGACGAAGGCAGCGGAGCCGCCCTCGGCCTCAGCGCGATGCGCCACGCCTTGCGCGCGCTCGACGGGCGGACCAAGCCCACGCCGCTCAGCAGCGCGATCACCGCCCGCTTCGGCCACGAAACGCCGCTCGCGATCGCCTGGATGGACGAGGCACGACCCGCCGATTATGCGAGCTTCGCGCCGCTGGTGATGGATTTCGCAGAAGCGAACGACGAGATCGCCCGCTCCATCGTCGAAGATGCGGCGCGGCATATCGAGCGGTTTATCGAAACGATCTTCGAGCGTGGCGCAAAGCGATGCGCCCTTGCCGGCGGGCTTGCGCCGCGCATGGAGCCGTGGCTGAAGGCGCGGACGGTCGCGAGACTGGTGCCAGCGCAGGGCGATCCGGTGGACGGCGCCCTCTATCTCGCGGGATATCGCCCTCAGCGGTAGTCGAAGAGCCGCCCGCCGATCCAAACCCGGCGGACCTGAAGCGCCTCGTCGAGATGAACGAGATCGGCGACCATGCCGGGCGCGATCGTTCCGCGCCGGGTATTCATGCGCAGGAACGCCGCCGGATTTGTGCTCGCGAGGCGGCTTGCCTCCGCGAGCGACAGGCCGAGCATCCGGATCGCGTTGCGCAGCGCCAGATCCATCGTCAGCGCGCTTCCGGCGAGCGTACCGTCATCGCCCCTCAGGGCGGCATCCGCGACCGTGATCGTCCGGCCCTGCAATTCGAACCGCGCCATCGCGGTGCCCGCGGGGGACATCGCGTCGGTGACCAGCATCGCCCCGTCCAGCCCGCGCGCCGCGAGCGCCACGCGCAGGCTGGCAGGATGGACGTGGTGGCCATCGACGATGATGCCGAACCGGCTCTCGCGATCATCGAGCGCGGCGCCGACCATGCCCGGTTCGCGCGATCCGAACGGCGTCATCGCGTTGAACAAGTGCGTGAAGCCGTCGAGCCCTTCGTCGAGCGCGCGCCGCGTCGCTTCGTAATCGGCGGTAGAGTGGCCAGCGGCGACCAGCACTCCCGCTGCGCGCAGACGCGCGATTGTCCCGGCAGGTATAGCCTCGGGCGCGAGAGTGACGAGGGTTACCCCTCGCGAAGGGCGAGCGAGCAGTTCTAGTTCCGCTTCCGTTGGCGCGCGAACGAAGCGTTCGGCATGAATGCCGCGCCGTTCCGCGCTGATGAACGGCCCTTCGACATGGATGCCGAGTATCTCCGGCACACCCGCCGCGATGGCCGCATCGACGGCTTCGATCGCGCAGCGCAGAGTGTCGGGATCGTCGCTGATGAGGGTGGGGAGGAGGCCGGTCGTCCCGTGGCGGCGATGGGCCTCGGCGATGGCCTCTATCGTGTGGACGGTCGGTGCGTCGTTGAACAGAACGCCCCCGCCTCCATTGACCTGCGTGTCGATGAACCCCGGGACGAGATAGCCGCCCTCCAGCTCCACCCACTCTCCATACGGTTCGGCATCAGAGCCGATCTCGCGGATAAAACCATTCTCGATCGCGACACGTGCGCCATCTTGCAAGCCATCGGGCGTGACGATCTTTGCGCCGACGAGGATATGCGCGTTCATCGGGTGCGCGTGACCTTGGAAAGATGAGGCGGACGATCGGGATCGAGCCCGCGTCGGTGGGCCAACGCCTCAACAAGGCGATAGAAGCTAAGGATCATGGCGATCGCCTCGACCGCCGGATCGCGCGCACCGATCGCGGACAGGGAACAGGAATCCGCACTTCCGACCGAGAGAATACGTGCCCCCCGCTCGCGCAGTGATCCAAGCCGCTCCACGAAGCTGTCCCGTGCAGCGTCGGCGGGGGCGAAGGCGAAGACCGGATCGCCTTCTCCGATCAGCGCCATCGGGCCATGCGCGACTTCGGCGCTGCTGAACGCCTCGGCATGGATCCGCGCGACCTCCTTGAATTTCAGCGCTGCTTCGCCAGCGATCGGCAGCGTACATCCTCGCCCGAGGACGAGCAGCCGATCGATAGCGGATAGCGGAGCGAGTGCGGCGGACCAGTCGCAGGCCCACGCCTTTTCCAATACAGGTTCGATCTCGTCCAAAGCCTTGGCGAGTCGCTCATCCGCCTTCACGGCGCAAACGAGATCCGCCACCGCGACCAGCGACGCGACGAAGCTTTTGGTCGCAGCGACGCTGAACTCCTCGCCCGCATGAAGGGGGAGAAGAATATCCGCCTCTTGTGCCAGCGGCGAAGTTTCGTCGTTCACCATCGCGATCACCGTGGCGCCCGCCGCGCGCGCGGCGGCTGCTGTCTCGATCAGATCGGGGCTTCGCCCGGATTGCGAGATCGTCAGCGCCAGCGCACCTTTCAGACGCGGCGAGGTCGCTTTGAAAAGCGTGGCGAGCGAGGGAGACTGGCTGAGCGTTGGAATGCCGAGGCGGGTTTCGAACAGATGTTTGGCGAAGCTTGCCGCATGGTCGGACGATCCACGCGCGATCGTGATGGCGAAGGGGGGATTAAGCGCGCGGATGCGCCGTGCCGCATCGTGCAGGGCATCGCGATTGCGGACACGCTGCAAGCGTGCACGCCGAGGCGCTTCGGCCGCTTCGCGCAGCATTTGCGATGACGCGGCTTGGGTCGCACTCATAACCGCGACCTATGGGCGGGGCGCGGTGATGCGGCTTGGCAAGCCAGCGGCGCAGGCGATACGCCCAGATCATGAGCACCGAGAGTATCGACCCCGACCTTCAGGATATCGACCGCTGGCCGCTCGACACGGCGGTCGCCACGATCCTCGATGGACAGGCCCGTGCGGTGGCGGCGGTCGCGGCTGTGAGCGATGCGATCGCCAGCGCAGCCGAGCACGCGGCGACACGTCTCGGCGCCAGCGGCCGGATCGCCTATGCCGGGGCGGGCACGTCGGGCCGGATCGGGGTGCAGGACGGCGTCGAACTCACGCCGACCTTCGGCTGGCCCGAGGATCGCCTGGCCTTTTTTCTTGCGGGAGGGTCCGATGCGATGATGCGCGCGGTCGAAGGCGCGGAGGATGACGAGGCCGCGGGAAGAGCGACGGTGCGCGGAGCGGGGCTGAAGCAGTCCGACGTGCTGATCGGGATCGCTGCCAGCGGACATACGCCCTTCACCATCGGTGCCGTCCGCGGAGCGCGCGCGCGCGGAGTCCTGACCATTGCCATCGCCAACAATCCGGGCAGCCCGCTGCTGGAAGCGGGCGACCATGCCATCCTGCTCGATACCGGGGCGGAAGCGATTGCCGGGTCTACTCGCCTCGGCGCCGGAACCGCGCAGAAGGCTGCGCTCAATGCCCTGTCGACCGCGATCATGCTCGAGCTCGGCCTCGTCTATCGGGGTCTGATGGTCAATATGCGGATCAGCAATGCGAAGCTGGAGAGGCGCGCGGTCGCGATGATCGAAAGGGTCGCGGGCGTCGCACAGAGCAAGGCTCGTAGCGCTCTCGCTCTCGCCGGGGGCGACATTCGCCTGGCGGTTCTCCTCGCGCTCGGACAAGAGGGAGATGCGGCGGCGCACGCTCTGAAGACCGGCGAGCGTTTCGATGCGCTGGTCGAGCGTCTGCGCGGCTAGGCGGTCAGTAGAAGCGCACATCGTCCAGTTCCAGCCAGCCGCGCCCGCCCGGCTCGCCCGTCAGTTCAAACCGTAGCGCGCGCAGGGTTTTGAGGTCGGGCCGCGCATCCCCACTGCTCGTGAAGGCGGAGAAGGGCAGGCGGATTTCGCGCATGTCCGATCCGGCTTTGAAATCCTGCTGAAACCAGTCCGACCCGTCGAGGCCATAGCTTTCGAGGCGCAAGCGGTATGTCCCAGCACCGCGCGCCTTGAACGCGATGCCCGCGAACCGGCTCGCATCGGCGGGCAGCACTGCCCCCTTCGTGAGCGGAAGGACCAGCTGCGCGAACGGACGCGCGCTCGCCCCGAAGCTTGCGAGGCTGAAGATGGGGCGCGTGCCGTCGGGCCCGTGGCGATGGACGAAGGCAATGTCGCTGTAATCGCTGCCCGCATCGGTGGAATCGACGGGCAGGGTATCGAGATCTGTCCGCCCGTCGCCGCGCGCCCCCGTCATAATCGGTCCCGTCATGGCGACGGTGGGGAGGGGCGTCATCGCCGGATCGCTCCGACGTGCGCGCAGCTTTTCGAGCGGCACCTCGCTACCCGCCTTCCAGACCCGCGCGATCTTCCAGAGGTCGGCGACATCCTCGTCCGGGCGACCGTCCACAAGCACCAGATCGGCGCGCATTCCAGGAGCGATCGTGCCGTGGCGGTTCCCCTGACCCATGATCTCGGCGCTGGTACGCGTCGCCGCGATCAGCGCTTCGGCGGGCGTCAGGCCGAGTTCGACCAGCCAGCCGATCTCGCGAAGGGCGGAACTGCCGTGATAGACTCCGCCGATCCCCGCATCCGTCCCAACACCGATGGGGATGTTCGCGGCGTGCATGGCCCTTAGATTGGCCTTGAGAACCTCCCACCGCGCGGTGACCTCCGGTTCGACGACGCGATTGCCGCGGGCCGCCCGGGCCGCCTCGCGCGCCAGTTCGGGAGAGGACAGAACGCTTTTCTCCCCATCCGTCATCGTTCGGATGTCGCCCGGTTCGTAGACGACCAGGGTCGAGACATAACTCGTTCCCCTGTCGCGCATCAGGGCGATCGCCTCGTCGTCCACTCGGACGTCTCCAATCCCGTGAACCACCGCATCGACGCCGGCCGCTGCCGCGACCTTCGCGCCTTCGAGCGTGACGGTGTGAGTCACCACCGGAATGTCGCGCGCGTGTGCATCCGCGACAATGGCCGTGAGCGTGCCGACATTCATCGAATTGAGGTCCGGGCCGCGATCGTATCGCCAGCCATCGGCGAACACTTTGACCACGTCGGGCCGATAGGGCAGGGCGCGCGCCATCGCGAGGTGGCCGGCGCGCGGACTGGCGGCCTTCATCGTGAAGAAGTCCCCCCAGCCATATTCGGTGCCGTGCCCGCCCGGCACACCCGCGCGGATCGCGAGATTGAGATGTGGTGCCCAGATCGCGTCGGGCCCCCTGATGATCGCGCGGATCGGCTCCAGCATTTCCGCCGAAAGCGAATAATCGTTCACCGTGGTCACGCCGTTGACGAGGTAGCCCGCCCAAGCTTTCGCCATGTCTTCGGGGCCGGAGTGGGCGGGCGAGCGCAAATGCGTGTGGAGGTCGTGCAGTCCGGGTATGAGCGTGCGCCCTTTCGCATCGACCACAACCGCGCCGCGCGGGCGACGGATGCGCGGGGCGATCTCGGCGATGACTCCATCGCGTATCAGCACGTCCCCGGTATAGGCGGGCGCGCCGGTGGCGTCGAAAATGCGCGCGTTGCGGATCAGCGTTGCCCGCTCCTGCTGGGCGCTGGCAGGCAGGCCCGCGAAGGAGACGGCCAGGGCGGCTAGGGCGGCGAGCATGGCGACGAGAGTGCGGATCATCGTGTCTGCTCCAGCCTGCGATCGAAGAAGTCCCCGGTCGCCTCCAGCGCTTCGAGCCAGCTTTCATAGCGGAAGAAATCGTGGCGTTCGTTGGGTATCGCGAGTTCCTCGAACGGCACGCCGCGCGCAGTCAGTTCGCGGGCCAGCAGGAGCGACTGGCGATAATCGACGTTCTGATCGTCATCGCCATGGATGAGGAGGACGGGGGAGCGCCAATCCTCGATCGCGCCCATGGGCGAACTGTCCCATTGCAGCTGCTGGATCGCCGCAACCTCATCCGGTGCGTAGCTGTCGGGCACCGGGCGCACCATCGCGTGGACGCCGTGGAGATCGACACCTGCGGCGAACACATCGCTGTCGCGCGCAAGAGCCAGTGCGGCGAGATATCCGCCCCAGCTCCCGCCCCAGATCCCGATGCGCGCCGGATCGACGCCGGGCCGTGCCGCCAGCCAGCGCGCGCCTGCAAGAATGTCCTGATATTCCGAAGCGCCCTCCCGCCCCGTTTCCGGCGCTTCGCGAAAGGCGCGGCCGTAATTCGTGCCGCTGCGGAAATTGACCGACAGGACGTCGTAGCCTTGCGCAGCGAATTCCTGATTCCGGATATAGGTGTTGTGGTAATAGAAGATAGGATGGAAGCCCGCGATCATCTGGCGGCGCGGGCCGCCATGGGCGAAGATCAGCGCCGGACGCGGGCCATCCCCGACGCCGACGCCGCGAAAATACTGGGCGTGGATCATCATGCCGTCCTCTGCGGCGAAGCGGACCGTCTGCGGCACGGCGTAGGCCGCGACGCTCGGTGCGGGGCCGAGCGGTTCCATCGTGTCGACCACCACCATATGCGCGGGCGATCGCGCGTCGGTCAGCGTTGCGGCGAGACGATTGCCGCCGAAAACGGGGAAGAAGGAGAAGTGTCGATCGTCCGTCAGCTGTCGGTCCGCGCCGGTGGCGATATCGACCTGCCAGAGCGTGCGGCTGTCGAGATCGCCAGGATTGGCGGAATAGACAACGCCGCGCCCATCCGGCGTGGGCACGAAATTCTCGACCTCGTTGGCGTCCGGGGTCAGATCGCGCGCAGGCCCGCCTTTCGCGGGCACCGCCATGACATGCAGCCAGCCGCTGCCCTCGAAGGGAAACAGCAGATGGTCCGACGCCGTCCAGAACAGATTGCGCCCGCGCGTGCCATAATATTGCCCGCCTTCGCCCTCCGGCGCCGACCAGACGGTGCGGACATCTCCCGTGGCCAGATTCGCCACGCGCACCGACCAGAAGGATTGGCGGCTATCATCGAAGCGGGCGGGGGGATCGCGGAACTGGATGAAGGCGACCGCCCGACCGTCAGGTGAAAAAGCGGGATCGCTGGAATGGCCGAGCGTGGCGCCGAGATAAAGCAAGCGGCCTCGCTCGACATCGACGGTGCCGACGATGCTATGGCCCGAACGCAATTCACGAAACAGGATGCGCGTCCCATCGGGCGACCAGCTGAAATCACCCGCATTGCCGCGCAGATCCGCGACCCGGCGTGCATCGCCTTCTCCGGTCGATACCATGATCGTTCCGCTCCGTACGAACAGGAGCGAGCGTCCGTCCGGCGAGAACAGGGGATCGTGCCCCCGACCGATCGTCCGCGGCGCCGCGTCGGTTCCGAGATCGACGAGATAGACCGTCTGATCGGGCGCCTCTACGGCCTGTCCGGTGTTGGGCAAGCTCTCGTCGGCGAACGAAGCGTCCCCGCCGCGAACGAAAGCGATCCTTGTCCCATCGGGTGACAGGGCGAGTCCGTAAATCTCGCTCCCGTCGTCTTTGTGGTAATCGGTCAACCTGCGGGCGGTTTCTCCCGCGCGCGCCACCATGACATTGCGCACGCCGCGCGCGTTTTCGACCCAGGCGAAAACGGGCGCATCGGCGGCCCCTGCGAGGTCGGACGCAAAGGGGATTGCAAGGCGCTCAGCCAGAGCCGTGGAGCGTGCGACATCCATTGCTGGCGCGGATCGACTTTCCTGCGCGAGAGAGGGCGACTGGAGCGAAACCAGCGTGGCGAGCAGGAGTATGACGAACCGCATGAAACCTTGCCTAAAGGGGTGGGTGCGCCGGTGACAAGCGCCGCGATTTCGTTTCATGCGGGCAGGTTATGGACGCCCGAACATGACGCATGAGCGCTTTGCTAATGCGCGGCATCCCAGGCTTCGATGACGCTGCGGCCGATTTCGGGCCGCAATTGGTAGATCGCGCGGTCGCGATGACGTGTCGGATGGACGCGATTGGAAAGAAGCGTCCACGCCATCCCGCGCTCGAAATCCAGCCACAGCCCGGTTCCCGTGAAGCCGGTATGCCCGATCGTGCTGCGCGAACACGCTTCTCCCCCGGACCAGCCACCATAGGGCAGTTCCCATCCATGCGTGCGGTGATGGAATTGCGACGTCCGGATGAGCCGCATCGAAGCAGGGGACAGCACTTCGCCCGCCATCAGGGCGCGCGCGAAGCCGAGCACCCCGTCCACCGTACCGAACAGGCCCGCATGGCCAGGCGCACCGCCGAGCGCCGCGGCGTTCTCGTCATGCACTTCGCCTTTCAGGATTCTATTGCGCCAGGTGCAGAATTCGGTCGCGACCGCCGGGCCGGGCGGCGGGCCGTAGGAAAGGCCCGGCCCGAGCGGCCAGGCAGACAGCGGCTGGCCGGTAATCCGCTCGACCGCGATCCCGAGCAGGATGAAATTTATGTCGGAATAGACCGGAGCGCCGTGCGTCCATTCGTGCTGGAGCACGAAGGCGCGCATTCGCAGAGGATCGTCCCCATAGGTATAGATCGGGAAGACAGCGGGCAGAAAGGTCTGATGGGCGAGGCACTGGCGGAAGGTAAGCCGCCGCTCGGGCGCGTGTTCGACATCGTATTGCCGCAGATCAGGTATCGCGCTCGTCAGCGGAGCGTCGAGATCGATCCGTCCCTCCTCGGCCAGCTTGAGAACCATCGTGGTGGTGGCGATGACCTTGGAAACCGAGGCGAGATCGAACCAGTGCTCTCTCGTAAGCTCCTCGCGCTCGGGCGCGATCGCCGCAGCGCCCTGCAAGGCTACCGCGCTGGTGCCATCCCGATCGATAACGCCCAGAGCTGCGCAGGGCATGCGCCCGTCCTCGACCATGCGGCGGGCTGGGGCGAAGGCGCGTTCTATGTCGATCATGCGGCCTCCTGGGGCCCGGCGCTGTTTCCTCGCGATCGGATGCGCGCGAGGAAGGGGAGAAAGACGATCGCGGCGATACTGGCCGCGCCGGTCAGGATGAAGAAGCCGTCATAGCCGATCGCCTGCTGCATCTCGCCCGATGCGCCCGCCAGCAAGCGTGCGAGGAGGAAGGCGAAGCCCGAGAGAAATGCGTATTGCGCCGCAGGAAAGCGGGGATTGACCAGCATCGAGAGATAAACGACGAAGACTGCGCCAGCGAGCCCGTTGCCGAACTGGTCGACGGCCACGCTGGTGTACAGCACCCAGCCTTCGGCCAGCCGCAGCCACAGCCAGACATACACCCAATTGCCGAGCGCGGCGACCAGTGCGCCCGCCGCTAGCGCCCAGGACAGGCGCCACTTTGCCGCCATCCAGCTGCCCAGCGCCACACCCACCATGCTCGCGGGCAGGGCGACCGCGCCATCGGCGATGCCGATCTGGTCGAGCGAATAGCCGCGCGCGTCCCACATCGGATGCGACAGGGTGAGCGCAAGAACGTCGCCCACGCGGTAGAGCGAGACGAAGCCGAGCACGACCAGCGTGGCGAAACCGTAACGCCAGAAGATATCCACGAAGGGCCCGAGGGTCGTCGAGCGCAGCAAGGCGGCATCGGACGGAAGGCGCTTGATGCGCGGCAGGGCGAGGGCGAGCAGCGCGAAGGGCGCCAGAGCGATCGCAATCACTGCGGGCGTCAAATTCGTCTCGGAATCGATCCCCGCACCGGCCAGCGTGGCGAGGACGATCCAGCCGAGCACGGCGACGATCGCACAGGATGCGGCGAGGATCACTGATCCGATCGCCACCCCGTTCAGGAGCGCGGCCCCGCGGGCACTATCGGTTCCCGGCTCGCGCCGCGTCAGCGCGAGGACCGGAAAGGGTGCGAAGGCGGCCAGCGCGATCGCGAGATAGGCGATCGTCCAATCCGCCCTTGCGGCGATCAGCACCGCGCCGCTGCCCGCCGCCACCATCGCGCTGCGATAGCCCCACAGATTGGCCGCCACGATCGGGGCCTGCGCTTCCTGCGTCGGAGCGAGCTCGATACGCCAGCCATCGGCGGCGACCTCCAGCGTCGTGGTCCAGAAGGCGAGCAGGATCGCGAACAGAGCGACGAGCGGCAGATTGGTGTCGGCGCTGGTGAAAGCCATGCCCACCATGCTGGCGAAAATGCCGAGCTGGGACAGCATGATCCACCCGCGCCGCTTGCCCCAGAACCGGGAGAAGCCCGGAACCGAATAACGATCGAGCAGCGGCGACCAGAGGAACTTGAGCGTCGGCAGCAATGCCACCCAGGCGAAATAGCCGATGGTGACGATGTCGATGCCGTGCCGCGCCATCCGCAACAGCAGGACGGCGTTGAACATGAAGAAGGGCAGGCCGGCCGAAAAGCCAAGAAGCAGATAAAGCGGCAAAATGCGCTTGGCCGCGAATTGAGGCCTACTTTCGCCCTCGCTTATCCCATC
This sequence comes from Erythrobacter sp., assembly GCA_009993605.1. Lineage (GTDB taxonomy): Bacteria > Pseudomonadota > Alphaproteobacteria > Sphingomonadales > Sphingomonadaceae > Qipengyuania. The sequence continues at coordinate 494,255 of JAACTB010000007.1, read as the reverse complement.
CAAGATGTGCGCTCCCAAAGCCTACGGATTCATAGGCATGCAAGCGGCAAAATTTGTCAATCACGATGCCGCCGGACATGAGCTTGCGATAGCTCGAGGCTATGTGCGGGCAGATTTGACGATGTTACTCAGCTCGCATCCGATGGCGAAATTTTGGGAAGCTCGAACTGCCTTCGTCATGTCATGCCACGTGACAGGATTTGGGATCATCGGTCCCCCGTCAGGTTACAAATTCGGCAGAGCCTGCTCAGCAAACCCCCAGCCGGTCAGCCTCTTGCTGCTCGCGCGGGTGAGCAGGCGTTTGGCATCGTCGATGCTGTAGGGTTTGGCGTCCGCCAGGTCCTTCAGCTCGTTCCAGCCGATCGGCACGGCCACCGGCGCACCGCTGCGGGCGCGGGCGGAATAGGGCAGCACCGCCGTGCTGCCGCGCTGGTTGCGTAGCCAATCGATAAAGATCTTACCCTTGCGCTTGGCCTTGCTCATCGTGGCGGTGAAGCGGCCGGGCTCGGCCAGCGACAGCGCTTCGGCGAAGCGGCGGGCGAAATCCTTGTGCGCGTTCCAATCGTGTCCCGGCGTGAGCGGCACGACGACATGCACACCCTTACCTCCCGACAGCATGGCGAAGCTGACGAGGCCGATATCGGACAGCCGCGCCCGGATATCGCGCGCCGCCTGCTTCACGTCGGCGAAATCCAGCCCCTCGTCAGGGTCGAGGTCGAAGATCATCCGGTCGGGCATCTCGACGTCGTTCGTGCGCGATGCCCAGCCATGGAACTCGATCGTGCCCATCTGCACGCATTGCAGCAGACCGCGCGCATCCTCGACATAGAGGTAATCCTCGCTGCCGCCGTCCCTCTCCTGGATCGGCACATGGTGCACCGCGTCGCCAAAGCCGCCGCTATCGTGTTTCTGAAAGAAGCAGTTTTTCGCCCGTCCCTGCGGACAACGCACCAGGCTGACGGGGCGGCGGGCGGCGAAGGGCAGCATGATGCCCGCGACCGCCTCGTAATAGTCGGCCAGTTCGCCCTTGGTTTGTCCGCTATCGGGGAATACGACACGCTCGCGGCTCGAAATTTTCACCTCGGCGACGGTCCTGGGCGCGGAAGCGGCCTTTTCGGGCTTCACATCCGACGCGTCCTTGTCGCCGCGCAGGCCGAGATAGCTGCCGTGGCGCACATTGCCGTCCGCGGTGAACTCGGCAAAGGCAATCTCCGCGACCAGTTTCGGCGTCAACCAGGTCACGCCGCGCGCGCTGGCCTTGTCCGTTTCGACCGGCGGGGTCTTGCGCTCCAGCCGCTTCATCTTGGCTGCGAGATCGTCCAGCTCGTCGGCGGTGAAACCGGTCCCGACATTGCCCTTGTAGACCAGCGTGGCGCCTTCGTTCTGCGCCAGCAGCAGCGAAGCGAACGGCCTGCCTTTCGCGCTCGATTTCTTCCAGCCGACGATGACGAATTCCTGCCGCCGCGTGCATTTGACCTTGACCCACGCCTTGCTGCGCGCGTGGCGATACGGCGCGTCGATCCGTTTGGCGATGATGCCTTCCTGTCCTGCGCGGCACATCGCATCGTAGAGCTTCTCACCCGCGCCGATGACGTGATCGGCGACATGGATGGGTGGTTCGGCATGGGAAAGCAGTGCTTCCAGCCGCTCCTTGCGCTCGATATTCGAAAGCTTGGCGAGGTCCTCGCCATTCAGCTCGATCAGGTCGAAGGCATGGAGAGCCAGCCGATCCGCCTTGGACTGGCTGCCGTTCCCGCGCTTCAACACCTGTTGCAGGCTCGAGAAATCGGGATTGCCCTTCGCATCGTAGGCCACGATCTCGCCATCGATCAGGCAGGCCGGCAGGTCGAGCGCGGCCACGGCGTCTCTCAGCGGACCGAACTTGTCGGTCCAGTCCTTGCCGCTGCGGGTGTAGACGCGGACCTCGCTTCCCTTGGCGGCGATCATCGCGCGGTAACCGTCGAATTTGATCTCGTGCATCCAGCCATTGCCGGTCGGAACATCGTCCACCAGTGTGGCGAGTTGCGGCGTGCGGAACTTGGGCAGCGGGGCGTCCTTGCGTTTTCGGGGCTTCGCCTCCTTCTCGTTGTGCGCCGCAGCCTTTTCCATCTGTTCCAGAAAGGCATCGTCCTTCTTGCCGGCCAGCGGGAACTCGCCTGCCTTGTCCGCCGCGATTTCAGCCATGGAGCGGCCCGTCAGAACGCTTGTAAGCTCGCGCTCGACCAGGGCGTCGCCTTCTTCGGTGTGGTCGTCCTGCAACTTTCGCAGAAGCCAGTTTTCCCGCTTCTCTCCCGGCTTTTTCTTCAGCCTTATCAACAGCCATTCGCCTCGCATCCGCTCGCCCTGAAGCGTGAAATGGAGGTGGCCCTTATCGAGATCCTTGGCGCTTTTGCCCTCGATCGGCGCCCAGCTGCCGCGGTCCCACAGCATCACCGTGCCGCCGCCATATTCACCCTTCGGAATGGTGCCTTCGAATTCGGCATAGGACATGGGATGATCCTCGGTCCGAACGGCCAGGCGCTTGATGTCGGGATCGGGCGATGGACCTTTCGTCACCGCCCAGCTTTTCAGCACGCCATCCACTTCCAGCCGCAGGTCCCAGTGCAGCCGGGTGGCATCGTGCTTCTGCACGATGAAGAGGTTGCCGGTTGCGCTGCTTTCGGCCTTGCCCGACGGCTCTGGCGTTTTCTCGAAATCGCGCTTGGAATTGTAGCGGGCGAGCGGGTCGGACGCCTTCTTCGCGCTCGCCATTTCAGGCGCTCTTCTTGCGCTTGCCCGCCGACTTGCCCGGCGAGGAGCCGGACGGTTTCTTCTTGCCGTCGACCGACTGTTTCAGCGCCGCCATCAGGTCGATCACATTGTCGCCGCTCGCGCCCGCATCGCCATCGGCGTCCTCGATGATCGCCTTGCCGCTTTTCGACTTCGCCTTCTTGTCGATCAGCTTGCGCAGGGCATCGACATAGCGATCCTCGAATTCGCCCGCATCGAACGGCGCGCTGCGCTGGTCGATCAGCGTGGTTGCAAGGTCGAGCAACTCCTTCTTCGGCTTCGCCTCGTCGATATCGTCGAAGAAGCTCTGGCCGGCGCGCACCTCGTCGGCATAGCGCAGCGTTTCCAGCAGCAATCCCTTGCCACACGGCTTGATCGCTACGAGCTTTTCCGACCCGCGAACCGAAAGCTGGCCTAGCGCTACCTTCTTCGCTTTGCGCAAAGCTTCGCGCAGCACGACGAAGGCTTCTTCCGCCAGATCGTCCTTGGGTGCGACGTAATAGGGTTTCTCGAAATAGAGCGGGTCGATCTCGCCCTGATCGACGAACTGGACCAGTTCGAGCGTCTTGCGGCTCTCGATCTTGACCGCCTCGATCTCCTCGTCCTCCAGCAGGACGTATTCGCCCTTGGATACCTCGTAGCCCTTGATGATCTCGTCGGTATCGATCGGACCGATGCCCGGCACGACCTTTTCGTATTTCACTCGCTTACCGCTGGGCTCGTGGATCTGGTTGAAGCTGATCTTCGCACCCGATTTGGTCGCGGTGTAGATTTCCACCGGGATCGAAACCAGCGCCAGCCTGATCTGCCCCTGCCAATATGCACGTGCGGCCATAAGTCTCTCCAATCAGGGGAGTCAGCGTTCCAGCGTAAAGTTGGTTTCATCGAGGCTCAAAACAGACCAGCAATCGATGCTCCTGCAAAAGCACCTCTTTCGCTCCGGCGGAGCGGAACGGCGTTTACCGATCGGCAATTCCGCAAACGGGTACCAAGGAAATGAGCGATGCCATCCTTGGCGGTCCCCTTTTATTTTGAGCGATCATTTTACGACGCGATGGTCGATTACTGGGCGTCCTTCGCCCGCAGCGGCCAGCCGGTTTCCGACGGTAATCCGACGTGGCCGGCCTATGCGGACGGGCAGAGCTGGATGGTGTTCAGTGACGCGCCGCGCGTGGCAAGAGATGTCCTGATCTATCGTTATGATCTGGTCGACTGGAATGTCGCTCTTGGCTCGACGGGGCGATGCAGGATTTTGCGCTGACGCTGGATATCTAAGCTTGATGCCGCTGTAGCGAAAACGTTCAGCTTGGGGTTTAGGTGGCCAGGTCGCCGCCGACAAAACCTTCCATCGTCCATTGCGAAAGAATATCCGCCGCGCGCTCGGCGGAGCCGAACTGGAAGCCGAGCTGGCTCTTATAGCATAGCACGCTGCGCAATTTCGCAGCCGCGCTTGGGGCATCCAGGGGCCTCCTTACGACGCCCTCGGACACCGCCTCGCTCTTCATCGCATATGGGAAATCCTCCCACCACACGACCGGCACTCCTGCGGACTGCTCGGCCATGGCATCTCTAACCACATGATGATCGACATGATCGCCGACGCAGAGCGGACCGTAAACGATCGACGGACGAAGTTTGTCGTAGAGCGAGGCAATCGCCGCGCGGAGATCGGCGACGATCGGCGCGTCAGTTTCTTTGCGTTCGGCGAACAGCGATTTGGCATCCGCGTATCCGCGATGGGGCGCTTCGAGAAACGGCAGATGGTGGGCCTTTGCACCGATGGCCTCGCACGCCGCCAAATCCTCCGCACGGCGCAGCGCCATGTAGTCGATCTCGGCGGACAGGCCCTTGTCGAGCTGGCAAGCGAGTGCGAAACCCTGGGGATTCGCGACGTTGCCGGTAAAGCAGGTGAGGATCGTAACCTCGTCCCCGTCGATCGCATGGCGCGCGAGCGTGCCGCCTGCCGAGAACACCGCATCGTCGAGATGCGGCGATATGGCGAGGACGCGATTCACAACAGATGCGGCTGCGCGCGAAAGCGGCAATCGGGGTCGTGCGGAAGCTCGGGATCGAAGGGGGACGGCGCACCGCTGCCGCGAACCTGTGCGTAGATATCCGCGATCATCCCGCCCACGACATCCCAGCTATAGGTTCGGCGGCATTCCTCGAGCGCGTTGTCGGCGAGCCTGGCGCGCTCTGCCGGATCGTCGATCAGGCGCTGGAGATGCGCGGCCTGCATGGCGACATCGCCGGGTTCGCTCAGCAATCCGTTCTCGTCATGGCGCAGGCAATCGGACACGCCCACCGCATGGCAGGACATAATGGCGAGACCCGATGCCATCGCTTCGAGGATGGTGTTGGAAAACCCTTCCGCATATGTCGGCGAGGCGAAGAGATCGTGTGCGCGGTAGATGTCCGGGACGTCGGAATAGTCCGCATAGCCCCCGAATGCGATGCGATCTTGAAGCGCGTGTTCGGCCACAAGATCTTTCGCCGCCTGAAGGTCAGGCCCGATACCCGAAATGGTCGCGCTCCAATCGCCTTTCAATTTCGCGCAGGCCGCGATGAAGTCGAGCACGCCTTTCCGGCGATCGACGCGCCCGTGATAGAGGATGCGCACCGGTCCTCCGGGTGCGGTGTCCGAGGGAGCGAAGCGTTCGGTATCGACGGCACCGGGGACGTAGGTGAAGCGCTCCATCGGCGTTCCCAGCCGCTCATACACTTCGCGCGCGAAGCCTTCTCCGCCGATCAAAACCGCATCCGCATGGTTGAGCACGCGCAGCATCGCCTGGCGGTGCGTTTCGCAGCAACTGCCGACCCAATGCCCGTCGCCCCCCTGGATCGAGACGACGACTGGAAGCCCCAGGCGCTGCCCCGCGATCAGCGTCGCCCAGCCGGTAGGATAGCCGTATTGTGCGTGCAGCACGTCGAATGGATTGGCCGAATGTTCGGCGCAGATCGTCTCGACCATGGTGGCGATATCGCGTTCGAAATTCGCCGAACCGGTATTGGCTTCCTGTTCGCCCTTCTGTTCGAGACCGATTACCGTCACGCCGGGCACGTCGGGCGGCGGACCGCCGCCATAGACGCCCTTGCCGAATTCGTCGCCGCGATACTGGCTGATCATCGTCACGTCGTGCCTGCGCGCGACCAATTGGCGCAGCAGATTGATCGCATAGATCGACATGCCCGAAATCGCGGGGAAAAAGCGGCGGCTGACGAAGCAGATTCTCATGCATTCGTCCTTCGTGGCGCGTGCTCCTTCAGATAGGCGATGCTTTCTGGAATCGCCTGATGCGCGCGCGGGCTTTCGCGCGAAAGTTCGACGGAGACGAGCCGTTCGAACCCGATCTCGTCTAGCGCGGTGAGAATTCCAGGTACGTCCATGTCGCCTTCTCCGAAGGGGAGGTGGACATGCACGCCCGTCGCCATGTCTTCGATCGCGACAGTGCCGAGATGGTCCTTGTAACGGCGAACCGCGTCCGCCGGGTCGATGTCCTGGCTGACGATGCAGTGCCCGGTATCGAGCGCGAGCTTCAGACGCGGGTGGGCGGCGTGCAACGCTTCCCATTCGCCGCAGGTCTCAATCAGCATGCCGGGCTCGGGTTCGAAGGCGGCATCGACGCCGCTCGCCTCGGCATGGTCGAGCACGCGCTCCAGCCCTTCGTGCAGCCATTTAAGCGCTTGGCGGTCCTCGACGCCGGGGCGGGGCACGCCGGCCCAGAAGCTGACCGCATCGGCGTTCCAGATCGCGGCGATGTCGATGGCGCGCGAGAGGAATTGGACTCGGCGATCACGTCCTTCCGCTTGCGGAGAGAGCAGCGTCGGTTCGTGCTTGGCGCGCGGGTCCAGCAGGAACCGCGCGCCGGTTTCGACGATCGCGCCGAGACCGAGATCGTCGAGAAGACGCCCGATCCGCTCCGCTTCCCCGCGCCAGTCGGACGCGAAGGGATCGCAGTGATGATGGTCGAGCGTAATGGCCGCGCCCTGATAGCCACTATCCGCGATCAGCCGCAGCGCATCATCCAACCGGTGGTTGGCGGTGCCGTTGGTGTTGTAGGCGTAGCGAAGGCTCATTGTGCGGCCGCCGCATGATGCGCCTCGGGCTCGCGATAGAGGGGATAGAGCGGACCGACGATCTCGGCGGCGCGTCGCGTGTCGAAAAAGGGCTGCCCGCCGAACCGCTCCATCGCCTCGGGCGTCAGGCGAACGGGTTCGCGGCCTGCTCCCGGTTCGAAGCCGATAAGTTCGCTGTCCATCGCCAGCAGTTTGGCGACGCCGCGTTCGCCGATCCGGTTATAGCTCATCGTCTCGACTTCCATTCCCGGGACGATCAGCTTCACGGTCGCGACCGGGCAGCCGTCGGGTGTCATGTCGACATAGAGTGTGTCGAAGCCGGCATCCGCGACGCGCTCCAGCGCAATGCGCCCGCGATCGCGCGGCCCCTCACACGGCGTGTGCGGCAGGTCGGCGAAGCGTTTCACCGTTTTTTCGCTCAGCATGTTGTCGCCGAGCCATGAGCGGATTTCGCTCGCCTCGCGCGATTGCCAGTCGATCATCCCATCGAGCGCGCGCCGGTCCGACGATTTCGCCGCGCCGCCGCTCTGGGCGAGGAAGCGATCGACATAATTTCGCGGGCTTAGCGCGCGGGTGCGCGCATCGTCGCCATGGGCATAGGCCTTCCGGCTGCGGCTGGCGGCATATTCGGTCAACGCCTTTTCCAGCGCGGCCTCGCGGTCGGGATGGGCAGCCTCGCCGCAGGCGGAGACCATGATCGGTTCGGCCGGAGCGCCGCGCTCGTCCACGCCCACGCAATAGAGATTGCAGATACCGAATTCGTCGGTCGCGAATTTGGGGATCGGGCGGATACCAGCAGCCTCGTACTTCGCCATCAGCTCTGCCGCGCCGGGCGGAAGATCGTCGGGCAGCTCGATAGCCACGCCCTGATCAAGCGCGCGGAACAGCAGGCCGTTACCGTCGCGCTGCAAAATCTCGCAAAGGCCATGGCCCACCGCCCAGTCACGATCGGGCCCGGCGCCCATGCCGTTCGAAATGATGGTGGTGAAGGGCCTGTACCCGTCCGACAATTCCGCCGAATTGTAGGCCGCGAGATCGATCGGCACGAGCACGCTGGACCCATCCGCGTGGCGCACTGCCTCGACCCATTCAAGCACGCTGTCGCGCCCGACTGGGGAGCCTGCTGGAAGGCACAGCGTCAGCGGATCGGCGACGCTGCTCGTACCCAGATTGGCGACCAGATCGGCGTAGGACCCGCGCGTCTTTTCGCGCGCGCCGAGAGAAAGGGCGGGGAAAGCCATCTCGGCAATTTCGCCCATGGCGCCCAAGATCGCCTGCCCCTCGTCCCGTCCATAGCCGACGCCGTAGGGCATCACGCCGTCGAGACGGGGCTGGTCTTCGGGGAACAAAGCAACGATCCAGACCGGAATGCCGACCCTGTCGATCGGATCGATCGGAAAGGCCACGATGTCGCCCTTGGGAAAGGCGTCGAGATAGGCGCGCGCGGCGTCCGGCAGATCGGCGGGAAGGCCGGTGCGGTTCATACGGGAACTCTCCTGACTTGCGGCGGGCGCGCCAGCGCCTCGTCCAGCACCTCCAGCGCGCGATCCCGCCCGATTTCGGGGGCGTATTCGAAAGGCGTCAGCACCGCATCGAAAGCGAGTGGCGCGATCACGTCGCGATAGGCCTGCACCTCGCCATGGGTGAGCGGGATATCCTTGTGAAAGGCCTTGTGGCTCGAAATGTGCGTCGAGCGGCCGTCCGCGTCTTGGTCGATCTTGAACATGTCGCCGCAGAAAAACCGCTTGGCTTTCGTATCGTGCAGCGCGGCCTGCCCGGCATAATGGCCGCCGACATGATGGAGCGTGTAGCCGGGCGCCAGTTCCAGCGTGTCGTCATAGGGCGCGGTGACGCGGAATGCCTTGGTGTAGGCGAGATCGTCCTTCTGGATCGCCACTACATCGGGGTCGAAAGCGCGCTGCAACTGGAACAGGGCACCATAGCCATGCGGATGGCTGGCCGCGAGCGATGCGATACCGCCAAGGTCGGCGATCTTGTCCAGCATGGCTTGCGAATAATAAGGCGCGGCTTCGAAGGCGATATTGCCGCCTTCCGCGACCGGGCGCACGATCAACCAGCCGGTTCCGCCAAGGCCCAGATGCGGGCTGGTGGTAAAGGCCCAAAGGTCGTCCGCGATCTGGCGGAAATCGCCATAATGTGTCCGGGCGACGTCGTCTTCGGACAGGAAATGCCAGCCGTCCTCCGGCAGATCGTTGCGCACGTCGGAGCAGACCGGGCAATCGGGCGGCGCGAAATGCTGCTGCCAGAAACCACAATTGGCGCAGGCAAAATGGCTCAGAGGCATCGGCCCGCTCCTTCGAAAGCAGCAAAGAAGGCGCGCGCTGCCGCGATGTCGCGCGCGATGTCGAAACCGCAATCCTCGCCCCTCGCGAAGCGGGCGAAAGCTTCTGCCTGACGCGCAAAAGGCGTAGTCCCAGTGTCGAAACCGAGTGTCTCGCTCGATCCATCCGATGCGTCGATCCGGGTCATATGGCCGCCCGCATCCTGTCCCATCGTGTCGCTGGCGACGATCATGGCCTTCGTCCCCGCGATCTCCAGGCGGCGGCGCGGCAGATTCTCGGGCCAATTATAGGAGGTGTGGCTGGAGAACAGCACGCCCGACGCCGTGCGCCCGGTGGTCATTCCGCCATCTTCGACCGGATAATCGTGGATGCGGCGTTGGAGCACCATGGCGAGGTGTTCGACCGGTTCGCCGGTGAGGAATTGCGCGAGATCGAGCCCGTGCGGCGCAAGGTCCAGCACCGCGCCGCCCCCGGCGCAAGTCTGGTTGGCGCGCCAGTTTTCGCCCGTGCCTCGGCTCCAGTCGGGATCGACCCAGCAGCAATAGACGATCCGGATCGCCGTGACCGCGCCGAGATCGCCTTCCGCGATCCGGCGTCGGATGATGTCGTGCGCGGGATGATGGCGCTGGTCGAACGCGGTTCCCATGCGCACGTCGCCCCGAGCGGCGACGGCGGCGATCCGCTCCAGCCCCCCGGCGTTCTCGGCCAGAGGCTTTTCGCACAGGATGGGGAGGCCCGCATCCGCGGCCTGTTCGATCGCCTCGGCATGGAGATGATTGGGGGTCGCCACATACAGCGCGTCGAGCCCTCCGGCTGCGAGCATGGCGGCAACGCTGTCATAGACCCGCGCGCCGTCCGCCTGTGCTTGCTCACGCGCGTCGGGCGAAGGATCGCAGACCGCCGAGACGCTGCCGCCCGCAGCGCGAATGCCCAGCGCCATGTAATCGCGCGCGACCCAGCCATAACCGATAATGCCCCAGCGCATGCCTTCTCCGTCCGTCATCCTCACCACCGTTCCGGTAGATCGACCCGGCGGCGATCGCGCGCCGGGTCTTCGGCCGCGCCGCCATCCGTCCAGGTCGCGGCGGCGCCGTACTCGGTTACATAACGCTCGGACGGCCAGAGCGGCTCCGCCTCACCGATCAGCGGATTGGGGCGCAGGTCTGCGTCGGAGGAGGGGAGGGCAAGCCCGCCCTCAAGGGCGCGCGGCTGGGGGCCGCCTTCGACCACGCTCCAGGCCTCGATCGCCTCATTCGTTCCCCAGTGCGTCGATTGAGGCGCACGCGCCTCCATCAAGGCGGCGCGCAATTCGCGTTCGTCGAAGACTCGTGCGTCGGGGAACAGGTCGTTCCATTCCGCGGCGGTCCGGGCAGGGCCCATCGCTCCGCCCGCGACCTCGCTGTTGTGCAAGTGACCGACCGCCAGCACGCCGCCTGAGGCCGTCGCCTCGCGCAACCGCCTTGCGACCTTGTCCTGGTCGGGCAGAAAATAGAACGCGTCCTCGCAGTGGACGAGATCGAATTGTCGCTCGCCCAAAGGCCAACTGTCTTTCGCGTCGAACACGACATAATCGGCGTCGGGCGCGACCCAGTTCTTGGCGAGCCAGCATTTGGAAAAGACGATGTCTGCGCTGACGCAGGCGACACCGCGCTCGCCCAACGCACGCGCGAAATGGCCGATGCCGCCGGCGAGCTCGAAGGCAGTTTCGGGAGCGGTCCAATGCGCTTCGAGCAGAGCGAGCCCGGCAAGATAGGTCGGATCGCTCCAGCGATGAGCGAAATAGTCCGCGACCGGGCCGAAGCGCATCAGCGCCATCGCTTCGCGCAGAGTGAGTTCGTCGCGTCGCCGCACCAGGTCGCGCAGTTCGTCGAGATCGGTGGCAGGTCCGGTCCACCACGCATCCTGATCGGTCAGCAGCGCCACCAGCGCCCCATCCACATCGCCCGCATCGAGCCGATCGAGCGCCAAAGCGACTAGCCCCTCGCTCTCGGTGCGCAGATAGGGAATGCCCTCGACGACCGGCCAGCGCTCGAACTGGCCGTCGGTCAGCGAATGCGCGGTGTCGTGGTGGAGCGCGCGTCCGGTCAGGGGAGAATGCCAGCGCTGCTCCACGCTCAGGGCAGGCCGATTTCGGTGAGGACCGTATCGTGGAACGCTTTGACCGGCCCGTCATGCACCAGGCCGTAATCGTCGAGCACGACGGTCATGGTTACGGCTGAGCGTTTCAGGTGCTGTTCGATCTCGATAACGCGGTCGATGACATCGGCGGCATGAAAGGCCCGCGCGCTCGGCGTCGCATCGTCGGCGATGGCGCTCAGGTGATCGCGGCAGACATCCGCCTGCGCTTGGGGCAGCTGATCGAGCGCCAGCGCGCGCGTCCGTTCGATTACCGCGTCGAGCTTGTCGCCGAGCAGCACTTCGCCCGTATAGCCAGCATCGGGCATGGCGGCGGAATGCAGATGGTGGATCATCCCGTGCCAGAAGGCGCGCGCCGGATCGGCATGGTAGAACGGGGCGAGGAGCCCGGCATAAAGCGCCACGACGAAGCTGTGTTCGGCGTGATTTTCTTCCGGCTGCAGCATGATGCGTGGGCGCCCCGGCCCGGTGACGCCCGCGCGCGGCTGGTGGCGCAGACTGGCGATGGCTTCGGGCAGTTCTCCGTCGTCCGGCCCAGACGCCACGGGACTGTCGAGCTGCGCCTTCAAACGCGCGACCAGATCGCCGTCCAATTCGTCCGCCAACTCGTCGATGGCGCGGTTCAGGACGGTGAGGCGATCCGCCCCCTCGATCCCGAGTTCGCCGAGCTTTTTATGGTCGAGATCGCCCAGCCGCGTCGCGGCGAGCGCCTGGGCCATGATGCGAAGCGCGATGTCCTGCGCTTCGCCGCCCGCCAACCACGCGCGCCAGCCCGCTTCGAACAGGCGCGTCGCGATCGTGCCATCCTGCCCGGCGGAGCGGATGCGTTTCAGATCGCCGAGCTCGCGCAGGAGCGGGAGCAGGCCGGGCGCGAGCGCGCTCATCCCGCGCCGTTTTCCAGCCAGCGGTCGAGCATGGCCTGCTGCTGCGCGAAGCCGTGAACCGGCGCGGTGCCATTGGTCTGGGGCAGCTTGAAGAACAGGCTCAATTCCTCGCGCACACCGCCATCGCCGCGCTGAGCCGCCAGATCGAGGCAGCGCGCGATTTCGATGGCGAGCGGGGCGGCGAGGATCGAATCCTTGCAGAGGAAATTCAGTTTCAGCTGCATCTTCTGTCCGAGAAAACCGGTCAGATCGATATTGTCCCAAGCTTCCTTGTCGTCGCCGCGCGGGCGATAATAATGGATCATGATGATGTGATCCTCGACCTTGTAGCCGAGGATATCGTCGAGCACGCTGCCCTTGGTGCCTAGCTTGGAAGCCAGCGACTTCGGATCGTCCAGCGCGAGCCCGTCCGAATTGCCGAGGATGTTGGTCGAAAACCAGCCATCGACATGCAGCGCGCGTTCCTTGAGCGCGGGGGCGATCACGGTTTTCAGAAACGTCTGCCCGGTCTTGCCGTCCTTCCCAGCGATCGGAACGCCCATTTCGCGCGCCATTTCGGCAAGCGGCGCGACATCGGCGGCGACCGAGGGGGTGAAATTGGCGTAGGGCGACCCGGACTCGATCGCCGCATAGGCATACAGCATGGCGGGGCTTATCGCGGTATCGTCATCGTCGAGACCGCGCTCGAACGCTTCGCGCGAGGTCAGGCTCTGCGCATCGGCGTCGGGCATCTTCTCGGTCGAGGCGAGATTGACGACCACAACCCGGTCGAGTCCCCTGTCGCGCTTGAAGCTTTCGAGGTCGCTCTTGATCTGCGCAACCGCACCGCGATGCCCGTCGGCCATGCGGTTGTTGCCGTCGATATTGGCGCAATGCGCCTTGCTGCCGACTGCGGGCCAGGCCTTCATGCCGCGAAGCGCACCAGCCCCGTTGTCGAGTTCGCTTTCGCTGAGAACGCCGTGCTTCAATGCGCAGGTGCCGAGATCGCTATCGGCCAAATCCCAGCCTCCGAATTCGAGATCGCGATAGGCTGTCATGTCGGCGATGTCGCGATCTGCCAGCGGGAGACCGGAGAAATCGTTCGACCCGGCCTTGATCATCTCGATCCCGGCAACCGCCGTGGTGGCGACAGCGCCGCCCAAACCTACAATAGCGACACCTACTTTTTCCGACATTGTGCGGCTCCCAACGAATTGCGGCGCCGATCCGACCCCGTTCAAAAATTCGCCACGACTTGCAGCAGGTCCGGCAAGCGTATGAAAGCGATGGGAGGAGGTTTTTTAGGAATGCAGCGATCTATGTCTTTCGAGTGAGCCGTGGCAGCGACATAGGTCGCCCATTGCCTATTCGAAATTGTATTCAGCCCTCGGCAAACCAGTCGGTCGCGACATGGGTCACTCGGTCCTTGAAGCGAACCCGCTCGGTCAAGGCATCGATCGCGACGATCCGGATGATCTTGCCATCGCGTTCGATCAGGCCGTCGCGTTCCAGCGCCCTCAGCGTACGCCCGACATGCGTTTTGGTGAGGCCCGTCGCATCGCCCAGATCCTGCAGCGTAAGCGGCAATTCGAAAACCGATCCGGCAGGACCGTCGACAACCTGCAATTGCGTGCGGATCTGAAGGAGCAGCGTACCGACGCGTTTTATCGCATCGGTTCGGCCCACCGATGTGAGCCGGTCGGAGAGCGCGACCTGTTCGGCGGAACCGACCGCATACAACAATGCCGACAAGCGCGGATAATCGCGAAAGATTCGCCCGAGGGCGTGTCGAGGCACTTCGAACAAGGTGCAATCGCTCACCGCGGTCAAGGTGGCGGCGCAATACCCCCAGGCGAGCGAAAACGTCGCTGTGATATCGCCGAGAAAATAGAAGCGGAGGATCTGCCGCCCGCCATCTTCGAGGCGTGTCGAACCGTGCAGCCAGCCCGATGCGATGATATACAGATTGTCCGACGGATCGCCCTCTTCGACGATCACCGTTCCTGCCGGATAGCTACGCTCCCGCCGCTCGAGCCAACGCAGAGCGTCCTTCTCGGAGAAGGTCAGGGGAAGATGATAGGAAAGCTTTCGCTCCAAGGCGCTTTCCGGAGATCCGACCTGCGTCGCGGGATCGAGGGGATGGATCGTATTCATCGGACCTTTCATGGCGCTATGTTCGCTCGTTCCTGAATAAGCGCGCTATCGATGGTTGCAGCAACATTTGTGAATCTGCGCAGAAACCTGACTATTTTTTTGGATCTCAGCACTCAAATCCAAAATGTCGCCGCAATGTTCCGGCGAGATCTTGCTTCTCTGTCGATATTTACACCTGACCATGTGAGTGACCAAAGGTCCGATGTTTGAGACGATCATCAGGCATCGAAACGAAAGAAAAACGGGTTTCTCCCGCTTTGTAATACAATCGATTTCGCGGCGTTTGGCTATCAGGATCGCGGTTAGGAATGGATAGCAGCTGTCAGGAGGCGAACGCTCGCGTATCTGCTGGTTTGGTGCTTGGCAGAATGACTGGAAGTGGCCCATTAGCGGACCGTCCGCTTCTGGCCTCTCCGTCGGGAATAAGATTTCGACGGGCCCATAAGTCAATGCGAGACGTTACCATTACATGACCATGCATTATACGCGCACGGGGCGCGGAAAACCCCTTCTCCTTGTCCACGGGCTGGGGGCAACCTGCGGCTCGTGGGACACGATCTCGCCTGCGCTTTCTCGAGACAGGGAGGTTATTGCCATAGACTTGCCCGGTCATGGGCAGACACCTGAAGAGCCCGACAGCGGCACGTTCGACGGTCTCGCGCGCAGTTTGGACGAATGGCTCGGCGCGGAGAATCTCACAGGTATCGATATGGTAGGCAGTTCGTTGGGAGCTCGCCTGGTGCTCGAGATGGCGCGGCGCGGCCAAGCGGGCGCAGTCGTCGCACTGGATCCGGGCGGCTTCTGGCAGGGGTGGGAGCGCACTTTCTTCAAAGCCACCATAACGCCATCGGTTGCTCTGGTTCGCGCGCTGCGACCGGCACTTTCCGCCATCACCGGAAATGTCGCAGGGCGAACAGCGTTGATGGCCCAACTCTCAGCGAGGCCATGGGCGCTCGACCCGGCATTCGTTGCGCGTGAACTGAAATCATTGGCCGATACGCGCACCGTCAATTCGCTCGTGAAGGATCTCGCCAACGGCGCGATGCAGAAGGGTCCTGCGAAAACGGCTGCGCCCGTTGTCATCGGCTGGGGACGCAAGGATCGGCTGTGTCTTCCGCAACAGGCGGATCGTGCGATGAAAGCCTTCCCTGAAGCGACATTGCACTGGTTCGAACGAAGTGGGCACTTCCCGATGTGGGATCGCCCAGAGGAGACCGTTCGCGTGATTTTGGATGCAACGAGCGTTTCTGGAAGGAAATGATACAGCACCTGTGCGATTAGCAGACGGGCTAACCCCACTGTAAGGTCATTTGCTAGGCCGAGAGCCGATTGTCGCCTGCCAGGTTAAGCCGAAAGCTGCCGTTCGCCTTCGCGTTAGCTAGCCCAATTCGCGACCTGTCTTTTCAATCGGACAGAATAGTACGCAGCCCGCTTTCGAGCGCTTCCGAATTGAACGGCTTGTTGATCATGATCGCATCGGGAAACGGGGTTTCCTGATCACTATAGCCCGTGGCGAAGAGGAAGGGGATCGATCGCTGGGCGAGGTGTTCCGCGATCGGGAAGCTTTTTTCCCCATTTAGATTTACGTCGAGAACAGCGACATCCACGCAAGACGCGGCAAGCGCCCTCAAAGCGCGGTCGACGCCGCCTGCCACCACGACGGTCTTGAAGCCGAGATCCGTCAGAAGATCTTCGGTATGCATCGCAACGATCGGTTCGTCTTCCACGACGAGAACGGTCTTGTCCTCAAACGCTCTCATGCCGGCAATCTGGGAATGGATGCGCGCACTTTACAGCTTACTCCTTCGGTGAGGAACTCAATCTCCACGCTCCCGTCAAGTTCCGCCGCCAGCCCGCGTTCCAGCATTTTGCTGCCGAAACCGCGCTTCGCAGGGGCGACGACCGGTGGTCCCCCGAACTCCTGCCACTGAAACTCCAACTCGTCGCCCTCGACATTCCAGCGCACATCCACGCCGCCACCGGGCACGGAAAGGCTGCCGTATTTCACGGCATTCGTCGCCAGCTCGTGCACCGCCAGAACCATCGATATCGCCGTCTTGGAAGGGAGCATCAATTCGGGGCCTTCCATGCTGACAGCGTGGCCCGCGACGTGGGGGCCGATGGCATCCTGCACCAGCTGCCTCAGCGGGGCTGGCTCCCAATTCTTCTTCGTCAGCAGACTGTGCGCCGCGGCCAAAGCCATCAGCCGACCTTCGAGTGCCTTGCGGATCTCGGGATCGGATGACGTCATCGTTTGCGCAACCAGACCCTGCACGATCGCCAGCAGGTTCTTTGCGCGGTGGTTCAGCTCGTCGATCAGCAGCACCTGATGCTCCTGAAACCGCTTCTCGTCAGCAATGTTGCGAGCTTCGATGACCGTCCCGATCGGCTTCCCCTCATCGTCGAGGACCGGGCTGGCAGTGAAACCGACCGGATAGAAGGACCCGTCCGGCGCGACGAACAATTCCTCGCCGGAGGTCTGCGCGCGTTCGGGAAAGGCGCGATCGATCGGGCATTCCTCGATCGGGTAGTGCGATCCGTCGGGCTTCTTGTGATGGACGACATCGTGCAGCGGGCGTCCCCGCATGGCTTCGAAGGAATAGCCGGTCAATTGCTCCGCAGCGGCGTTGGCGTAGACGCAAATCTGTTGCTCATCCATGAGAAACACCGCCTCGCGCGTGTTGCTCAGGATGGCGTTGAGCCGACGGCTCGTCTCGCGAAGGATCCGCTCGGCCCGGACGCGCTCGATATGCGCCCAAGACCGCTCCACCACCTCACCGATCAGACCGAGTTCCGCATCCGTCCATATCCGCGGTCTTGCGTCGTGAACCGCCATCAGGGCAATCAGCCTGTCGTCCTTGACCAGCGGCAAGCAGATCGTCGCGGCGATACCGATGCTTTGAAAGGTCGCGGCCGCATCGGATGGAAGCTGGGCGATCACATCGTCCACGACGAGCGGCAGTTTTGAAGTGAGATTGGAAACCGCGAAGTCGCCGAAGTCGGAAAGTTTGTAAGTGCCGACGATGCTGGCCGATCCGGGAGCCGTCCAATCTCCCGTGATGGTGAAGCCATTCTCGTCCGCATGCATGTCGGCATAGGCACAAATGGAAACGTCGAGAAATTCGCCCGTCAATCGCGCGACGGTCCGCATGATCGCGGTGGCATCCTCCAGCTCTTGAGTCGCGGATGCCAGGCGATCGAAAAAAGACAGCCGATCCATCATCTTGGCTTGGGTAGCTTGTGAATGGCGCAATTCGAGTTGCGTGACGGCCTGCGCGCAGATCGCCTGGAATGCACTGCGCTGCTCGCCGATGATCCCCGGCGGGCGGGCTTTCGTATCCGCGATGATCAGAGTTACACTCGCAAGTCCGCTTGCCAGCTTTTCGCGGATACCCGCCTTGAATCTGAAGGGGTCTTCTTCGGCATTGATGTCAGGAAGGACAACGAACTGGCGGTCTTCGAATTTTGCTCGCAAGTCTGCGTCGTAGGCCGTGCGAAGGGCTTGTTCGTCGCCGAGGCAGGCCGCCAGGCGCTCCGTCCCGCGCTCCCGGACCCAGAACGCCGCTGCGGGCGTTTGAAAGAGTTGGCGCGCCAGACGCAAGAGGCCGGTAAGGGCATCATCGCTCGAGACCTCATCGACGGACCTTGCTTCGACTGTCTGCATTTACGATCCGATCGCGATCCTGCCGCTGATAAGGCTGTTATTCCCATCCATCGAGATATTTCGTCGATTTTTCAATCCCAAGCGTATTCGGAGATCAAATGATCGGAAAAGTCGCTCAATTCGATTGACGACTTCTGAGCCGGTGCAGGACTTTCTGGGGCCAGCGATCGGATGGCGCTTAGCGGACTGTGACGCGAAGCTCCAATCCCAGGTTTTCGTGCAACTCTTGGTTCACCTTCGCGGATCGTCCTTCAGCCTCCAAGCGTCTATTGGGCTGTGCAATCCGTCAGCCGGCGCTATCGAGGCGTGGTGGGTTTCGACCAAATAGCCATCGTAGCGCTCCTGGCGATCATGCTGCTGGCGTTCGCAAGCGAGCGCTGGCGTGTCGAGGTCGTGGCTCTCGCAGGCCTTGCCGCGGCGTTCGCACTCGGCCTCGTTCCGGCGCAGCAGGTTTTCGCAGGCTTTGCGAGCCCTGCGGTGGTGACCGTCGTCGAAATTCTCCTGATCGTATCGGTGCTAACCCGGAGCCGCCTGATCGACGACTTCGCGCGCATCATGGCCGATCGCGTGTCGTCCGAGCGGGCCCTGCTTCTGATCCTGTGCGGGACCGGCGCCTTCGTTTCGGTATTCATGAACAATATCGGCGCCCTGGCCCTGCTTTTCCCGGTAGCCATCTCCCTGACCCGGCGCATCAACATGCCCCCGGGGCGGGTGCTGATGGCGCTTTCCTTCGCGACTTTGCTCGGGGGGATGTGTTCGCTCACCGGGACGCCTGCGAATCTCGTCGTCAATCAGTGGATTATCGACGAGACGGGGAGCGGGATGGGCTATTTCGACCTCGGTCTGGTCGGGTTCCCGCTTACGATAATCGGCGTTCTGTTTCTCGTCGCTGCCACCCCGCGCGTTTTCGCGCGCTTTGCATCTCTGCCCGAAACAGGCGGCGACCACGCGGCGCAGCGGATCGTCGCGCAGAGAGTGATCGGCGCCGGATCGCGGCTGGCGGGAACGAAGCTTGCCGAAGTGGAGACCCTGGGCCCCGTCGCGGTCCATGCGGTGCTGCGCGACGAACGCCATCTCTTCGCCCATCGCGACAGCATCGTGGTGCAGGCCGGGGACAGCCTGCTGATCGAGTGCGACGAGAGGGTGCTGGAGCGGATGGAGGCGCGGGGCGAATTGACCCACATGGCGCCCGGTCCCGACGAGACGGCGGTAGATGCCATCCTGATGCCGGAGAGCCTGCTGGTCGGCTCGCGTGTCGAGGATCTCCTCGCCATGGCGGGCGACGATGTTCGGGTCCGCACCCTGGCGAGCCGGAGGGGAAGGATCGAAGGACGCTTCACCGATCTGCAGTTCTCGATGGGCGATATCGTGGGGCTGGTCGGACCGCGCGAAAAGCTTCAGGCGGCGGCGCAGGAATGCGGATTGCTGTTGCTGTCGGCTCGCCGCAATGCGGAGCCGGCCCCTCCGCCGGGCCTCGCCGCGGGCCTGTTCGCGCTGGGCGTGCTCGCCACCGCGTTCGGGCTGGCGCCGGTCGAGATTGCGTTCGGAGGGGTGGTCCTGGCGCTGGTGGCGACCGGATTGCTGGATATTCGCAAGGCGATGGGAGAAATCAACTGGCGGATCGTCCTCCTCCTTGCCTGCATGATCCCGCTGGGGCTGGCGGTGGAGCAAACCGGCGCCGCCCGCGTCATCGCCGATGCAATCGCGGAGGCCCTGCCGAGCGATGCGACAATCTTGGTGATTGCTGCGGTGTTGACGATGGGAATCGCGTTGACCCCCTTCGTCGACAACGTCTCGACCGCGATTATTCTGAGCCCCATCGCAGCCGAACTTTCCGTGCGGACAGGCACGCCGCTGCAGCCCTTGCTGATCGCGGTCGCCATCGGTGCATCGATAGATTTCCTCACCCCCTTTGGCCACCACAACAACGCAATCGTGATGGGGGCAGGCAATTACAGGTTCGGCGATTTCGCGCGATTGGGCGCACCGCTGACCGCGATCGCCTTCGTGATTGCCCTTGTCGTCCTGAGCATGCTCGTCTGAGGGAAAGATTGCCGAACCCATAGTTTTCCGGTAGGGATTCAGAATGATATCCAACAAGGCCCGATATGCGTTCCGCGCTCTCCTGGCGATCGCCGATGCCCCCGCAGGTGAAGCCGTGCCGAGCGCGGAAATCGCGCGCGAGCATGCAATCCCTCACAAATTTCTCGAACAGATTCTGCTCGACCTCCGCAAGGCCGGAATTCTCGAGAGTCGCCGCGGCAAAAGCGGTGGCTATGTCATGCTGCGCCCCGCGGATACGATCACGTTCGGCGAAATTCTGCGGATCTTTGAAGGTCCGCTGGCACCCCTGCCATGCCTTTCGCGCCAAGCATATCGCCCCTGCGACGATTGCGTAGACGAACGCGCCTGCGTGCTTCGCCGCGAACTCGGCCGGTCCTACGATGCGAGCCGGGCTGTCCTGGACAATCGCACGATCGGCGCAGCCCTGGCCGAAGGTCGGGATCGCGATCAAAGGCGCAAAATCGCGTAAGTCGGTTAATTACCTATTTGACCGATAGGGATTAGGTGATAATTCGACGAACGGGCCGCATCGACGGCTCGTTCGGAGAATATCGCTCGATGGTTTCGCTTCGCACCTTCGCTTTCGCATCTGTTGCAGCGCTCGGCCTGTCGCTCGCAGCCTGTTCCGGCGCCTCATCGCAGACGGATGGCGGCACCGTCGAGCTGCTCAACGTTTCCTACGATCCGACCCGCGAGCTCTACGAGGAAATCAATCCGCTCTTCGCCGCCAAGTGGAAGGAAGAGACCGGGCAGAACGTCAAAATCAATATGAGCCACGGCGGCGCGGGCAAGCAGGCGCGTGCGGTGATCGATGGGCTCGATGCCGATGTGGTCACGCTCGCGCTCGCTTACGATATCGACGAGATCGCGGCGCAGACCGATGCCCTGTCCAAGGACTGGCAGAGCCGCCTGCCGAACAACTCCTCTCCCTACACCTCTACCATCGTGTTCCTGGTGCGCGAGGGAAATCCCAAGGACATTCGCGACTGGGATGATCTGGTTAAGCCGGGTGTCCAGGTCATCACTCCCAATCCGAAGACCAGCGGCGGGGCACGCTGGAATTTCCTCGCCGCCTGGGCCTTCGCCAAGCAGCGCTATGGCAGAGACGCGCAGGCGCAGGAATTCGTCACTCGCCTGTTCCGCAACGTGCCCGTCCTCGACAGCGGCGCGCGCGGATCGACCACAACCTTCTCCGAACGCGGGATAGGCGACGTTCTGCTCGCCTGGGAGAACGAGGCCTTTCTCGCGCAAAAGGAGCTGGGCGAGGACAAGTTCGATATCGTGGTGCCCTCGATCTCGATCCTGGCGGAACCCCCCGTCACGGTGCTCGACGGAAATGCCGCACGGCACGGGACGACGGAATTGGCCAAGGCCTATCTCGAATTCCTCTATACGCCTGAAGCGCAGGACGTGATCGGGCGCAATTTCTATCGCCCCACCGCCGAAGCGGTGAAGGCCAAATACGCCCGGCAGTTCCCGCAGGTGAACCTCGTCACGATCGACGGGGAATTCGGCGGCTGGCAAGCGGCGCAGCAGCGCTTCTTCAACGATGGCGGGGTGTTCGACCGCATCTTCGAGCAGCGCCGCTGATGGCTTCCCTCGCGGCACCCGCAGCAATCGAAGGACAGTACCTCGATTTCCGCTCGCCTCTGCGTTGGCGGCGGGGACGCAAGGCCAAACGTCCGCGCTCCATCATCCCCGGCTTCGGCCTGACGATGGGTTTCACGCTCGCTTGGCTGTCGCTGATCGTGCTCATCCCGCTATCGTTGATTTTCCTGCGTTCGGCGGGAATGGGGTGGGAAGCTTTCGCCCAGGTCGCCTTCTCGCCGCGCGCCATCGCCGCCTATCGGATCAGTTTCGGAACCGCTTTGGCCGCCGCGCTGGTGAACGGCGTGTTTGGCCTGATTATCGCCTGGGTGTTCACGCGCTACACCTTTCCCGGCAGGCGGATGTTCGACGCGCTTATCGATCTGCCCTTCGCACTGCCGACAGCGGTGGCTGGCATCGCGCTGACCGCGATTTATGCCAATAATGGCTGGCTCGGCCAGTATCTCGAGCCGTTGGGGATCACTGCCGCCTACAACCCGATCGGCATCACCATCGCGCTAATTTTCATCGGCCTGCCCTTCATCGTCCGGTCCGTGGAACCGGTATTAATCGACCTCAATGTCGAGGTCGAGGAAGCGGCCCTGTCACTCGGCGCGCAGCCTTGGCAAGTGTTCGCCCACGTCATCTTTCCCGCGATCATGCCCGCGCTTCTGACCGGCTTCGCACTCGCTCTGGCGCGCGGCGTCGGGGAATACGGATCGGTGATCTTCATCGCTGGCAATATGCCTTTCGAATCCGAAATCGCGCCGCTTCTGATCGTTACCCAATTGGAACAGTACAATTACGATGGGGCGACTGCGATTGCGCTGGTGATGCTGGCGATCAGCTTCGCCATGCTGTTGTTCATCAACGTGGTCCAGGCGTGGAGCCGGCACAGGACCGGCGCATGATCGCCGGATCGCCTCCCCGCCGTAAGACACCTGCCGCGATCTGCTTGATCGGTCTGGCGCTGGGCTTTCTCTGCATCTTTCTCCTGTTGCCGCTGCTGACGGTGTTCGTGGAGGCGCTGTCGAAGGGGCTCGGGCCGTTTTTGGAGGCGCTGGCCGAACCCGACGCTCTGTCCGCGATCCGTCTCACGCTCTTGGTCGCCGCGATCGCCGTGCCGCTCAACGTCGCGTTCGGCCTCGCGGCGAGCTGGGCCATCGCCAAGTTCGACTTTCCCGGGCGCAGTGTGCTCGTGACATTCATCGACCTGCCGTTTTCGGTGTCACCGGTGGTCGCGGGGCTCGTCTACATCTTGCTGTTCGGAATGAACGGCCTGCTGGGGCCGGTGTTGCGCGAATACGACATCCAGATCATCTTCGCGGTGCCCGGGATCGTGCTGGCGACCGTGTTCGTGACGTTCCCGTTCGTCGCGCGCGAGCTGATTCCGTTGATGCAGGAACAGGGCCGCGACGACGAGGAAGCGGCACTGTCGCTCGGTGCCACGGGGTTCCAGACCTTTTGCAAGGTCACGCTGCCCAATATCCGCTGGGGCCTGCTATACGGCGTTTTGCTCTGCAATGCGCGCGCGATGGGAGAGTTCGGCGCGGTCTCGGTCGTGTCGGGGCACCTGCGCGGGCTCACCAACACGATGCCGCTGCATGTCGAGATTCTCTACAACGAATACAATTTCGTCGCCGCCTTCGCCGTGGCTTCGCTTCTCGCCTTGCTCGCGCTGGTGACGCTGGTCGTGAAGACCGCACTCGAATGGCGCTTCTCCTATGTCAGACAAGGAGCCGGATCGTGATCACGCTGGAATCCATCACCAAACGCTTTGCCACGTTCGAAGCGCTCAAATCGATCGACCTGAAAGTGCGCGACGGCGAATTTCTCGCGCTGCTGGGGCCTTCGGGTTCGGGCAAGACCACGCTGTTGCGCATCATCGCGGGGCTGGCCTTTCCCGATGCGGGCAGGGTGCGTTTCGAGGGTGAAGACGTGACCCATCTGGCGGTCGCGCAGCGGCAGGTCGGCTTCGTGTTCCAGCATTACGCCCTGTTCAAGCACATGACGGTCGCCGAGAATGTCGGGTTCGGCCTATCCGTCAGGCCGCGCGGTCAGCTGCCCGGCAAGACGGAAATCCGCAAGCGGGCGCTAGAGCTGCTCGACCTGGTGCAACTCGCCGATCTCGGCAATCGCTATCCCGGCCAGCTTTCGGGCGGGCAGCGACAGCGCGTCGCGCTCGCCCGCGCGCTGGCGGTCGAACCCAAACTGCTCCTGCTCGACGAACCCTTCGGCGCGCTCGACGCGAAGGTGCGCAAGGATCTGCGCCGGTGGTTGCGCACCCTGCACGAGCAGATGGGCCTGACCTCGATCTTCGTCACGCACGACCAGGACGAGGCGCTCGAACTGGCGGACCGGGTGGCGGTCATGGATCACGGCGTGATTGAGCAGGTCGGTACGCCCGACCAGATCTACATGCATCCGCATAGCGGCTTCGTGTCCGATTTCGTCGGCGACACCAACAGCCTTCCTGTCGACATGGTCGGCGGAACCGCGACATTTCACGGGCAATCGATCTTCACCCATATCGGCGCGCTCGCCGAGGGGGCGGCGCGGCTCGATTTCCGTCCGCACGACGTCACCATCGCCGATGACAGCGATGGGTGCCTGCCGATTGTGGTCTCGGCCGCCTATCGCAAGGGCGGGGTATGGCGCGTGGAGGGCCAGCTCGCCGGCAAGGCGGCACCGATCGAGGTCGATATCGACAGCGGAGCGCCGCGTCCCCAACCGGGCCAGCGCCTCGCCCTCAAGATCGAGCGCGCACAGATCTTTTCCCGGCAGGCCGCGGCCTGATCCGATTTCCCATGAGGATTTCGACCATGCGTCCTGGATATGCCGGAGCGCTCGCGCTCGCTTGCGTTCTGCCTGCCACGCCCGCCTTCGCGCAGGAAAAGGATAGCGAGCCTTTCACGTTGCAGGAGGCGCTCGGTGACCCCGAGGGGCTGACCATTACCGGCAGCGCGCGCGTCCGCTACGAAGCGCTGGGCAACCAGTTCCGCCCCGGTCTCGACCGGAACGACGATCTCGTCACCATGCGTTTTACGCTCGCCGCCGAATACGATGCCGGCCCCGTCCGTATCGGAGGCGAATTGTATGACGCACGTGCCTATGGCGGGGACGAAGGCAGTTCGGTCGGCAATGGCGACGTCAATGCGCTCGAACTGGTCCAGGCCTATATAGGGCTCGACGTCGGCGACGGTTTCGGCATGGGAACGCAGGCCACGCTGACGGCGGGACGCTTCACCATGGATCTCGGTTCGCGCAGGCTGGTCGGGCGCAACAATTTCCGCAACGCCACCAATGCCTTCACCGGCGCGCGGTTCGACGTGAAGGGTAGCGAGGAGCGCGCGCTTACCGCCTTCTTTACCATGCCGCAGCAGCGTCTGCCCGCCGACAAAGCTTCGATCCTCGACAACGAGGTCGAATGGGATCGCGAGGGCAGCGACCTCCTTTTCTACGGTCTGTTCGGCACGACGAAGATCGCCGATCACACCGCCGAACTCTATATCTACGGTCTCGACGAGGACGACCGGCCGGACAACGCGACGCGCGACCGGCGGCTTTTCACGCCCGGTCTGCGCGTCCTGCGCGCGCCCAAAATCGGCCGGATCGATTACCAGGTCGAATACGCCTATCAGTTCGGAGAACACAGCGTCTCGACCGCCCCCGGCGCAGCGAAGCAGGATGTATCCGCCCACTTCCTCCACGCCGAGATCGGACGCCGCTTCGACGCATCGTGGCAACCGCGCCTGGCCGCGGTCTACGATCTGGCGACCGGCGACAAGGCTGGCGGCGATTACGGACGGTTCGACAGCCTCTACGGCCCACGCCGGTTCGATTACGGTCCGACCGGGATCTACGGGCCGCTGGGGCGCAATAATATCAGCGCAGTCGGAGCGGATTTCGAATTCAAGCCGTCGCCGCGTCTCGACGGGTTCATCAAATACCGCGCCGCGTGGCTCGATAGTCCGAGCGACAGCTTCGCCAACACCGGCGTGCGCGACGAGACGGCCCGATCGGGCTCGTTCGGAGGACACCAAATCGAGACGAGACTGCGCTATTGGCTCGTGCCGGAATTCCTCCGCCTGGATACTGGCGGGGCGGTTCTCTTCAACGGGCGCTTCCTGCGCGAGGCTCCGAACGCGAACGGTTTCGGCAATCCGGTTTATGGCTATCTCGACGTGACAGCGACGTTCTGAAGCGAAAGACGCGATCATTGGGCTAAGCAGGCGTTCGGAGCAGAGCTGAGACCGACGGCCTCGACCATGGTCCATTCGGTATTGTCCAACCGAACGCAGCGTTCAGGAAGCGATTGCAACCAATCGAACGTCGTGGATTTCGACGCGTGGCGTTTTCTAGTGAAACGCACGCTATCCCTGCTGCCATTGGGAGAAAGCAAGTCCACGCGGCCTTTATGCTGGCAGCACCGCGCGAGTATTGTCGGGGTTGTCGCTTTTCTCGGATCGTCGACCCATCATCCGGGCAACCGGCTTCATCGCAAATCTTACGATCCCTTATCGGCAGTCTTGGCGCAGGCTTGCTTCGAATTTCCTACCACTGTCTCGAATTCCTCCGCGCTCATAGGCTGGCCGAAGAGATAACCCTGAACCACGTTGCATCCCATGGCGCGCAATTGGTCGGCTTGATCCGACGTTTCGACACCCTCCGCGATAAGACCGACTTTCAGTCTTTCACTGATGGCCACCATTCCAGCGACGACTGCCGAACTGTGATCATCGTCGACGATGTTCTCCACGAAGCGCCGGTCGATTTTCAGCTGCGTGATCGGGGCTCGGGTCAAGGTCGTCAGCGATGCGAAGCCGGTCCCAAAATCGTCCAGCGCCACACCGACCCCGCTTTCCTTCAATTCGAAAAGCGGATGCAGGCTTGTTTTGTCGAGCTTGAGCGCGATTGTCTCGGTTATCTCCAGTTCGAGATCGCTGGGCTGCAGATCGTTGTTGGCGAGCTCTTGCAGCACACGATCCGCGAGCGAGGATGAGTGGAACTGCGCCGCGAAAAGATTGCAACTGACGCGAGGTATCGCGAGCCCTGCCTTGCGCCATTCTACAAGGCGGCGGCAACTTTCTGCCAAGACCCATTGCCCGACCTCATAGGCGACGGAGTGGGTTTCGAGCACCGGCAGGAAAGCCGAGGGTTTCATCAATCCCCATTCCGGGTGTCGCCAGCGCAATAACGCTTCGGCGCCGACACATTTTAGATCGCGAAGGTCGAACTGGGGCTGAAACAGCAATTCCCACTCATTGGCGTGCTGCGCCGTCCGCAGAGCGTCGCTGAGCATCCGGCGAGCCGTGATTTCTGCTCGCATGGTCTGGTCGAACAGCCGGACCTTGCGTCCACCCCTTCGCTTCGCCTGAAGCATGGCGCGATCGGCCAGCGTCATCAATTCGTCGGGGTCGCTGCTGTCGACCGGAGCGAGAGCGATCCCGAGGCTTGCGAACAGGTGCAATTGGTGACCTGCCACGTTGAACTGACCGCTCAGGCTTTTCAGCAACTTTCGCGCGAGAAAGAGTATTTCGCGGGGTGTCGCATCGGT
This sequence comes from Erythrobacter sp., assembly GCA_009993605.1. GTDB lineage: Bacteria > Pseudomonadota > Alphaproteobacteria > Sphingomonadales > Sphingomonadaceae > Qipengyuania. The sequence goes on along the minus strand of JAACTB010000007.1, from coordinate 467,081 downwards.
CTTCACCGCGATGGCGAACTCGTCCCCGCCCATACGCCCGATGATCCATGAAGGCTCTGCAATGGCCCTGAGCCTGACGGCGAGGGATTGCAGCAATGCGTCCCCCACTGCGTGACCAAGCGAATCGTTGATGTTCTTGAAGCCATCAAGATCAAAAGTGATCAATGCGACGGGATTGCCCTCCGCCATCGCTGCACGCAGCTCAGCCTGGAAGGCTTGTTGACCCAATAGCCGGGTTAGCTGATCGTGCTTGGCCCGATGCTCCAATTTCATCTCGGCGGAACGCCGCTCGGAGATATCAAGAATGAACGCGCCGAAGTGAACCACGTCTTCGGATTTCCAGGAGGCCAGGGACAGCGCGATCGGGAACTCGGATCCGTCCGCCTTGATGGCGATGACTTCGATGGTCTGCCCCAGAAGCGACGATGTCCCCCCGGCCGCGATCCGCTGAATGCCGGCCCGATGAGCAGCGCGAAACCGCTCAGGGATGATGATCTCCATCGACTGGCCCAACGCGATATCGCGAGCGATTCCGAAAATACGCTCGGCTGCGAGATTCCAGCTCGTGACTTTTCCGTCACTGTCGGCGGTCACGATACCCAATCCGCTCGCCTCGGCGAATTTTTCCCTGTCGATCAAGACGTCTGACGCATTCCCAATCCTACCGCCAAGTGAGGTGTCATCGGCAACGGCAGTTTGCCAAACGCTGTCAGCAATAGCTTTCACGACATCCCCTTGTTTATCGTAGCTTTCACTAAGGGTTATCGATGTAACAGATTAAATTGTGGTTCTCGAAACGAAGCGGCTTTTCTTCGTGAAGATCGACAAATATGGAAGGCCGGCGTTCTCTATTACGCAATTTGCGTCATGTCTGAAGCGTCCTTGATCGCTCCGAATGGCGGTCATCTGGCCGAACGTCGGGGCGCCTTCAAGAGAAAGCAGATGCGGGCCATCGCGCGGCCACTGCCCTCCGTATCGCCGCGGGTCTGGCCCGCGCCGAGGATCGCGATACGCTTGCACGCCAGACGCCCGCTCACACGAATAGTCCAAGCAAGGGATCGTCGGCGATATCGGGATTGGGCTCGACTCTGGCGGTCAGCAATACTGGCCGACCGTCCAGTTGAGGTCGATCGCGGTGTGATCCCCGAAGGTCGAGCGGATGCGCGCGAACGTCTCGGGCGCGATGGGTCCCTCCATGACCAGTTCGTCGACCGCCTGCATGACTAGCGCCATCTCGTCGTCGAGCGGTTTCAGCACCGCCATCAATCAAGGTTCATTCTTCATCGTGCATCGAGAGCGCCAGCCTATATATCTCAACAATCAAGTATCTTGACTATGGAGATAAAGTGGGCGTACCACGAGCCCGGAGAGACAAACCGGGAGAGAACGGCCATGAAAATGAAGCATTTGAGGCTCGTCGCTTTTGCCAGCGTCGTCCATCCCTCGATCGTTTCGGCGCAAGCCGCCCCTGCGGTCCCGGCAGATGATCAGGAAATGGCGGAGCCGGGGGATTCCGGCCTCATTATCGTCACGGCTAACCGGACACGCTCGGTCGCCGACGAGACCCCGGTGGCTCTGAGCGCGATTTCAGGGGAAGACTTGCAGGAGCAGGGCATCACCAATCCCACGCAGCTCGAAAAGGCGGCGCCCAACCTCTCGATCGTGCGCGATAACGGCCTTCAGATCACGATCCGTGGGGTGACGTCCGACGACGACAGCGAGAAGGGCGATCCGTCCGCCGGCTTCCTCGTTAACGATATCTACATCGCGCGCCCGCAGGCCCAGGAGGTCAGCTTCTTCGATGTCGAGCGAGTGGAGGTGCTGCGCGGACCCCAAGGGACGCTCTACGGTCGCAACACGACCGCCGGGCTCATCAACGTTCTCAGCCGCCGGCCCGTCATGGATGAATTTTCCGGCACCGCCAGCCTGACTTACGAAAGCTACGACCACATCGTGGCGAGCGGGGCGGTCAACATTCCCGTGGCGGACATCCTCGCCATACGCGTGGCGGGCAATCTTGACCGGCGCGATTCCTACATCATCAACGGAACCGATGACGGGTACGAATACGATCCCTTCAAGAACAATCTGTCGGGCCGCGTCTCGCTCCGCTTCGAACCGGCGCCGGATGTGCGGATCGACGTCATCGGCGATTATTCGGATATCGGAGGGCGCACGATCAACGCCGTACCGCTCGCCAATTTCTTCTCCGGCATCGTGCCGGGAACCCGCCCGACCTATCTCGACCCGGATGCCAAGGCGGCGCGCACCAACACTTTCCGCCAGGGTCAGGAGCCCATTCGCGATATCACCGACCGGGGCGTCACCGGCCAGTTCGAATGGAGCCCGGGGGATTTCACGCTGACCTATCTCGGCAGTTACCGGGAGTTTCCCAATTCGCTGCAAACGACGCTGGTGGGCGGTCGCGTCCCCGCGACGCTGAGCGGGGAGCAGTCCCAGCAGAGCCACGAATTGCGTCTGGCCTATTCCAATGGCGACCGGTTCGCAGCTCAGTTCGGCGGATATTTCTTCAGCGAGGAATCCTTCGTCAGGCTGACCCTGCTCAACCCTCAAGTGCTCGGCCTGCCCGCCTTCGCGACCAATTACGAATTCGTCCAGGGACCTACAAAAGCGAAGAACAAGTCCGTCTTCGGGCAGGCGAGTTACGAGATCATCGACGATCTGACAGCGACCCTCGGCGCGCGGTATTCCTATGACGACAAATCCCGCGTCGGCGAAACCGCCTTCGATACCAATCCCGCCGTCATGATCCCCGGCAATCGTATCGTCCTGCAGGTCAACGACGCTGCCGCCAGTTTCGACAAGGTGACCTGGCGCGTCGGCCTCGATTATGCGAGCCCGATCGGGTTGCTCTACGGTTATGTCGCGACGGGATACAAGGCGGGCGGCTTCAACGACGGGTGCGAGATCGGCACGCAGCCCGGTTGCCGCTTCACCGCGGATGCCCTGTATTACGAGCCGGAAACGCTGACTGCCTACGAACTCGGCTTCAAGCTCGCCAATGCCGACCGCTCGCTGCGTCTGAACGGCGCGCTCTTTCATTACGACTACAGCAATCTCCAGCTTTCGCAGACGAGCAATATCTGCGGCGCGCCGTGCCAGCTTACGCGCAACGCGGCGCTTGCTAAGATCGACGGGATCGAGCTCGAGGGCGTGTTCGTGCCCTTGGCGGGACTGCGGCTCGAAGCCGGGGTCAATCTGCTCGATGCGCGCTATGACGATTTCCAGCCCGCACCGGGCGTTGATTTCTCAGGTCGCAGCCTGTCGCGCAGCCCCGACCTGTCGGGTTATGTCGGTGCGTCCTATACGATCGATGTGGGCACGAATGGCGGTGTCGAGGCGATGGTGCGGACGCAGTTCAGCAGCGAATACGACCTCACCGATCTCGAACGACTGATCGAATTCTATCAGCCCGGCTACACCAAGACTGATATCACCCTGACCTATCGCAACGACGCGAACGGCCTGACGGTGTCGGCCTTTGCCCGCAATCTCGAAAACGAGATCACGCTGACGAGCGCTGACTCGGGCATCGCGATCCCGTTCGGCAGTGCGACCTTCGCCGATCCACGCACTTTCGGAGTCCGAGTGGGAGTGGATTTCTGATGACCCGCCGAACCAGAACCGGAACAGCCTCGCACATCGCGCTCGCCATCCTCGCGCTACCGCTCGCGACGCCGCTTGCCGCTCAGGACGAGTCGGGTGGAGGCGAGCCGGCGCAGGAGTGGACTCGATCGGACGAATGGCAGGCAGCGGCAGCCAAGGCATCGCAGACGGTCGAACAGATGGAGGGCGCCGAGCGAGTAACCCTTACGAGGGGATATCGCGCGATCCCGTTTCCCGGCCCTATTCCCGATGAAGCAATTCCCGGTGCGGGGTACATACCCGGGATCCCCCGGCTTGGTATCCCGCCACTGCACGAAACGGACGGGCCGTTGGGTGTCACCTATATCGCTGGTCTGAGAGGCGATTTCGCCACCCCCTTTCCCTCCAGCGTCTCGCAAGGCGCCAGTTTCGATCCCGCGCTGATCGAGCGGATGGGGCGGATCATCGGCAGCGAGGCGAGGGCCAAGGGGTTCGACATCCTCCTTGCGGGCGGGGCCAATCTGACGCGCGACCCGCGCAATGGCCGAACGTTCGAATATTTCTCCGAAGATCCGCTCCTGACCGGGAAGCTCGCCGGGGCATCGGTGCGCGGCATTCAGTCGAACCGCATCATTTCCACGGTCAAGCACTTCGCGCTGAACGGGCAGGAAACCGGACGACGCTTCATCGACGTTCGGATCGGACGCGACGCGGCGCGCGAAAGTGACCTGCTCGCCTTCGAGATCGCTCTCGAAGAAGGCGAGCCCGGCGCGGTTATGTGCGCTTACAACAAGGTCAATGGCGAGAATGCCTGCGCCAGCGAATGGCTGCTGACCGACGTGCTGCGCGAGACTTGGGGCTATCCCGGCTTCGTGATGTCGGATTGGGGCGCCGTCCCCTCGCTCCAGGCGGCGATCGCCGGGCTGGACCAGCAATCCGCCGCATCGCTCGACAAGGAAGTCTATTTCGAAGACCAACTGCTCGCCCGCGCGAACGCCGACCCACGCTGGGATGCGCAGCTCGATGCGATGAACGAACGTATACTGACCGCGGTCTATCGCTTCGGACTGGACCAGGACCCTGCCGAACCGAGCGGAGCGATCGACTACCAAGCCAATGCCGAGGCGTCGAAGGATGTCGCGACGGCGGGAATGGTGCTGCTGCGGAACGAGGGCGGAATCCTGCCGCTCGCCGAGGCGCCCAGGCGTATCCTTGTGGTCGGCGGCTATGCCGATGCCGGGGTCCTTTCGGGCGCGGGGTCCAGCCAAGCACATGGCGAGGGCGGCGCGGCGATTATCCGCCCCTACGGCGATATCGGCCCGTATTCCCGCGTGCTGACCCAGCAATATCATCGCTCTTCCCCGCTCAAGGCGCTGCGTGAGCGCTATCCCGAAGCGCGGATCGATTTTCGCGACGGGCGCTATGTCAGCGATGCTGTGGCGCTTGCCGGTTTGGCCGATGTCGTCATCGTGTTCGCGACCCAGTGGATGAGCGAGGGTTTCGACCTTCCCGACCTGTCTCTCCCGGACGGGCAGGATGCGCTGATCGCCGCCGTCGCCAAGGCCAATCCGCGCACCATCGTCGTCCTCGAAACGGGCGGCCCGATCGCCATGCCGTGGCTCGACGAGAGCGCCGCCGTCCTCCAGGCCTGGTATCCCGGCATAAGGGGCGGCGAGGCGATCGCCGAGGTCATCTCTGGCGATGCCTATCCAGGCGGACGCCTGCCGCTGACCTTCCCCCGGTCGACACAGGATCTGCCTCGTCCCGAAGTGCCCGGTGCGCTCGAACTGGGGCTCGATTTCACCGGAAGCGAACCCAGCCCGGGTTACGAGCTGGTCGCCGATTACGACGTGGAAGGCGCCGAGATCGGCTATCGCTGGCTCGCCCGCAAACAGGCGGACGCGCTATTTCCGTTCGGCTTCGGGCTGGGATACACCAAGTTCGCATTCGAGGGCTTCACGTTGGAGAGGGACCGCGCCTCCGTCCGCGTCAGCAATGCCGGGGAGCGGCCCGGTGCCGCGGTGCCGCAACTGTATCTGCTGTCGCGCAACGGACAGCCGATGCTGCGTCTGGTGGGCTTCGCCAAGGCCGAGCTCCCCGCCGGAGAGGCGCGTCGGCTCGATTTCGAGATCGACAAGCGCCTCCTCGCGGACAATCGCGATGGGATATGGACGATGCCAACGGGCGAATACGAGATCGGGCTCGGCACCGATGCCGAGACGATCGTCGCGCGCGAGACAATCCGCCTGGAAGCGAAAAGCTGGCGCAACGGCGGTTGAAGCGATTTAGGGTTCCAAGCCCGTGGGGGGCGTCAAGGCTCCCCACGGTGAACCGTTCTAGTCCCCGCCGGGTTGGAGCCGGTCGAATTCTTCCATCATGTCGGGGAGGACATCGCGCAGGGCCGCTGTCCAGCAGCCCCAGGTGTGTTCGCCTTCGCAATCGGCGATACCTTCTCCCCTGCCGTAATCGGTGAGGGTGAACGGCACGCCCGCTTCGTTGAGCGCCATGGCCAGGCGATAGCTCGACGGTTCGATCGCGCCTTCGACATTGGTGGGGAAGGGCGCCTCGGGATCGTTCGGAGTGTTGCCCGAACCGGTGTAGAGCGCCACTTTCATTCCGGCGAGGTTGCTGGGCGGAAAGCTGGTGCTCGCGACCGGGTCGGCCTCTGCCCACACTGCATCGGCAGCGACCGGCAGTGGCGAGCCGATCCCGAACGGACCATCGGTAGGCTTCCCATCGGCCTTTTCGGTCACATAGATGACCCGCTGCTGCTGCGGATTCAGCATGTTCAGCGCGCCCGAAAAACTGGCGACGAAGGCGAAGTTTTCGGGATAGCGCGCCGCATAGCGCAAGGCACCGTATCCGCCCATCGAAAGGCCTGCGATGGCTCTGCCCCGCTTGTTCGCGACGGTCTTGAAATTCTGGTCGATGAACGGAACCATTTGGTCCATGTGGAAGGTCTGCCAGTTCAGCGGTCCGGCGCTGCCGGGAAAAGCCCAATTGGTATACCAGCCCCCGTTTCCGCCGTCGGGCATCACGACGATCAGATCGCTGTCCGCAGTCGTCTCGACCACGCCACCCTTGTCGCTCCAGTCCGAGGAGGTCGCGGGATTGGCGGGATTGCTTCCTCCGTGGAGGAGATAGAGGACAGGGTAGCGGCGCGGATCGGCCGGGTCGTAACCAGCGGGAAGCAGAACGCGGATCTTCAGGTCACCCCGGACGGCATCGGTCTGGATGCGGAGTTCCACCATCCGATCATCGATCCGGGTCTGCTCCAGCACCCTGATGCCGGAAGAGGTTTGCGCGGTTGGCGCCTGCGCGCTCGCAACCGAAGGCACACCCAGACAAAGAGAGGCCAGCACAACGCTCACCAATATCCTGTTTCGCGACATCGATCTCTCTCCTGCTGAATTCAGCGCGGACAGGCTGCGGCAACCTTTTCCGCTTGCGACGAGAGCTATCTTCGACAATTTATCTTTATAGTCAAACAAATTCAGTTCTGCGCATCCGCGATGTCAAAGCCTGGTCTTGCGCAGATCGTCAGTCCCGATGGCGGGGGCACCAGCGCCGTCACCAATTCACGGCATAGCGACGCTGGAGATTCTGATTGGAGGATCGGGGCATGCGGGGAGGCCTTTTCGGCCTGCTGTCATCCCAGCCCTGGGACAGTTGCTAGGAACAACTTTAAATCCGCACTTCGAAGCGTACGGATTTCCGGGCTTTCCGACTGTTTTCAGGGCTGCTGGCTGGGGTGGCAGGGATCGAACCTGCGAATGCCGGTACCAAAAACCGGTGCCTTACCACTTGGCTACACCCCAGCAATGCGCGCTCCTATAGCGGGTCGCGCGCGGATGTGAAGGGTGTCAGATCGCCTTGCCGTCGAAATCCTGCGACGAATGGCGTTCCCGCAATTGCGTGTCCTCATCGCCCCAGACTTTCGTCACGATGCGACCGCGACGCACCGCCGGTCGCTCCGCGATAGTCCTCACCCAGCGGGCGACGTTCTCGTATTCGTCGATCGAAAGAAAAGTCTTCGCCTCGTTGTAGATCGTGCCCTCGACGAATGGGGCCATCCAGGGGAAGGCGGCGATATCCGCGATGGTATAGTCCGCCCCGCCGAGGAATTCGCTCTCGGCGAGGCGCCGGTCGGCGACGTCGAACAGGCGCTTGGTCTCCATGGCGTAGCGATTGATCGGGTATTCGTATTTTTCGGGCGCATAAGCGTAGAAATGGCCGAAACCGCCGCCGATGAAAGGCGCGCTGCCGATCTGCCAGAACAGCCAGCTAAGCACCTCGGCGCGGCTGCGGTCGGTGGGCAGGAAGGCGCCGAACTTTTCGGCCAGATGCATGAGGATGGCGCCGCTTTCGAAGATGCGCACCGGTTCCGACCCGCTGCGGTCGAGCAGGGCCGGGATCTTGCTATTTGGATTGACGCCGACGAAGCCAGACCCGAACTGGTCGCCGCTGGAGATGTCGATCGTCCAAGCGTCGTATTCGGCGCCGTCATGGCCCGCCTCCAGCAGCTCTTCCAGCATCACCGATGCCTTCACGCCATTGGGGGTCGCGAGCGAATACAGCTGAAAGGCATGGTCCCCGACCGGAAGGTCTTTATCCTCGCGCGCTCCGGCGGTTGGCCGGTTGATGCTGGCGAATTTCCCGCCGTTCTCGGTGTCGTTGGTCCACACTTTCGGCGGCGAGTAGGTCGGGTCGGCCAAGATTGATCTCCTGAGAAGAATGTGCTCACAAGTTGGGAAGGGCGGGGTGCGGGTGCAAGTGGAACCGAGCTTGCGGCGAAGCGTCCAGCAGATGAAACCATCGGGCCCGCACCATGACCAAGCTTATCTATGTCGACGATGATCTTCCCGGCATCTCCCGCAAGGGCGCTGGCAAGGGCTGGGCCTATTACGATCCCGACGGCGCGCTGATCCGCGACGCGGCGGAGCGCAAGCGCCTCAATGCGATCGCCCTTCCGCCCGCCTATGACGATGCGTGGTTCTGCCCGGCGCCCAACGGCCATATCCTGGCGACCGGAATCGACGCGAAGGGGCGCAAGCAATATCGCTATCATCCCGAGTTCCGCGCCCGCAGGGAAAGCGAGAAGTTCGACAATTGCCTCGCCTTCGGCGCGCTTCTGCCGCTGGTGCGCAAGCGGGTCGAACAGGATCTGCGCGGTCAAAAGATCACGCGCGATCGGTCCGTGGCGAGCGTGGTGCGCCTGCTGGACCTGGGGGCGATCCGGGTCGGGAACGAGGGGTATGCGCAGAGCAATCAGAGTTTCGGCGCCACCACGCTGCGCCGTCGCCATGCCGAACTGACCGGCAATACCCTGCGCCTGCGCTACAAGGGCAAGGCGGGCAAGCAGCAGGAGGTCGTCCTGTCGGACAGCAGCCTGTCGCGCATGGTGCGCAATATGCAGGATCTGCCTGGGCAGCACATCTTCAAATATGTCGACGAGGATGGGGACGTGCAGGCTGTCGGATCGAGCGACGTCAACGAGTATCTGTCCGAGACGATGGGCGAGCGCTTCACGGCCAAGAATTTCCGCACCTGGCACGCGAGCGTGATGGGGTACGAATGCCTTCTGAATGGGGAAGGGCGCGTCCCGATCAAGGAGCTGCTCGACTGCGTTGCGAGCAAGCTCGGCAACACGCCTGCCGTTACGCGCAAGAGTTATATCCATCCAGCGGTCATCGATCTGGTCGATCGCCAGGAGGAATGGCGCGCTAGCTTGAAGCTTCCGCGAGCGACGAAATGGCTTTCGCGTGAAGAACGCGGGCTGGCCGAATTGGTCAAGGAAAGTCCCAGTGCCAGCGAATTGCTGAAAGTGTCGCGGGCCTGAATTGTTTTATCCTATCATAAGTTAACCGCGAAAGTATTGGATTTATTTGCGCTTGCTTGGTAATACGGCAAGATCGTGCGACCTCTCGTGCGATGGCCGCTGGGTCATGGCAGCCTGCGGGATTGATTTCGGTCCGGGGCGGGCACATGCAGCGACTGGCGCAATTTGACGTAAGCAAGCAGTTCATAACGCGGCCCGGACAGGTCGCGGCGCAGCTTGTTTTCGGCGTGGTCTGCGCGGCCGCTATGATCGGCATACGTGCCGGCTTTGATCTCTGGGCTCCGATTTCGGGGCCCTTCGCCTTGATTTACCCGACCATTCTGCTCGCCACCCTCTACGGGCACTGGCGCGCGGGTGTCGTCGCGTTTTCGCTGACGTTCGCCTGGGCCTGGTATTTCGTCCTGCCCACGCCGCAATCCTTTGCGTTCGCCGACCCGACCGATCCTGCGCGCGTCGTCATCAACGCGGTTTCCGCCCTCATCGTGCTGATTTTTGCCGAAGCCTTCCGGCGTGCGGCGCACAGCACGATGGAGGAAATCCGCCTTTCCGCGGACCGCAGGCTGACACAGCTCGCCGAACTGGAACACCGCACGAAGAACAATTTCGCGCTCGTTGCCAGCCTGCTCGAAATCCAGAAGCGCCGCGTCAGCGATACCTCGCTCCACCCGATGCTGGACGATGCGGCGGGGCGCGTGCGCACCTTTGCGGATGCCTATTCCAGCCTCGCTATCGACCAGTCCGATGGCGTCAATGTCGACATGAAGCCGTATCTCAATCAGCTCCTGGACCGGATCGAGCGGGCTGCCGTACCCGATTTCGTGACGCTGTATCGCGAGATCGATCCGGTCGAGATGCCGCGCGAAAGCGCTGTCGCGATCGGGCTCTACGTCAACGAGGCGATTTCGAACTGCTTGAAATACGCATTCCCCGATGAACGGACCGGCAAGATCGGCGTGTTCTTCCAAGCACGTCAAGAAGGGTGGCGCCTGACGATCGACGATGACGGGGTCGGCATAGACGGCGGCCCGTCGCAGGGCGGTGGGCTGGGATCGAACCTGTTGACGGCCTTCGCCTCGCAGGCCGGGGCGCGCCACAGCGCCGGACCGACGCTGGGCGGGTTCCGCACCGAAATGAATGCGCTTGCCGAAGCGGTTGCCTAACCGGCCTTGAAAGCGTTACCGGCCTGAACTGACGCGGGCCGGATTGTCCTAATCCGATCCGGGGACCGGGCCGCGCTTCAAAGCGGGGCCGGGGCCAACCGAACGGAGATGGCGACGATAATGGCCGACAAGACCCCGCATCCCTTCTTCGATCTGCACACGCACGGCTTCGTGCGGGTCGCGACCAGCACGCCCCAGGTGCGCACCGCCGATATCGCCTTCAACGCGCGTGGCATCATCGAGGAGGCGGAGCGGGCCGCTGCACGCACCGTGGACGTCCTGCTCTATCCCGAGTTGTCCCTGTCCTCCTATGCGATGGACGATCTGCATCTCCAGGCCGCCATCCTCGAGGCGGTGGATGCCGAAATCGCGCACATCGTCGAAGTCAGCAAATCCATCCCGACAGTGCTCGTCATCGGCGCACCGCTGCGCCGCAATGGACGCATCTACAATTGCGCGCTGGCGATCTGCAGGGGCGCGGTTCTCGGCGTCGTGCCCAAGAGTTTTCTCCCCAATTACCGCGAATATTACGAGAAACGCTGGTTCGCCCATGGCCGCGATTGCGTCGGCCTGACGATCGAGGCGGGGGGCAGCGAGGTGCCCTTCGGGACGGACATTCTGTTCAAGCATTCCGCGATCCCCGGTTTCGTGTTCGGACTGGAGATTTGCGAGGATTTCTGGTCCCCGACCCAACCCGGCACCATGGCGGCGCTGGCGGGTGCGACGCTCATCCTCAACCTCTCGGCCTCGAACATCGTCATCGGCAAATCGGACGAACGGCATCTCCTCAGCCGCGCCAGTTCCGCGCGCTCGGTCTGCGCCTATGCTTATTCGGCCAGTGGCCATGGCGAGAGCACCACCGACCTCGCCTGGGATGGGCAGGGGATGATCTACGAATTAGGCGAGTTGATGGTCGAAAGCGTGCGCTTCGACCGCAAGCCCGAACTGTGTGTGGCCGACATCGATTGCCAGCGCATCCTCAACGAGCGGATGCGGATGCAGACGTTCAACGACGCCGCCGAAGCCGCCGGTCGGCCTGAAGACTGGTATCGCGCCATCGCCTTCGACCACGAACCAGACGGCGGCGACATCGGCCTCGAACGGCCGATCCGCCGCTTCCCCTTCGTCCCCAACCGGCAGGGCAAGCTCGACGAGGATTGTTACGAGGCGTTCAATATCCAGGTTTCGGCGCTGGTCCGCCGGATCGAAGCGACCAATCCCAAATCGCTCGTCATCGGTATCTCGGGTGGGCTCGACAGCACTCATGCCCTGCTGGTGGCGGCGCGGGCCTTCGACACGCTCGGCCTACCACGCAGCACGATCCGTGGATACACGATGCCCGGTTTCGGCACGTCGGATGGCACGCGCTCGAACGCCTGGAAACTGATGAAGGCGATCGGCATCACCGCCGAGGAGATCGACATCAAGCCCACCGCGCGGCTGATGCTGGAGAATATCGGCCACGCCTTCGCCGATGGCGAGCCGATCTACGACACGACGTTCGAGAACGTCCAGGCGGGCCTCAGGACGGATTATCTGTTTCGCCTGTCAGGGCAGCATGGCGGCTGGGTGGTCGGGACCGGCGATCTGTCCGAGCTCGCCCTAGGCTGGTGCACCTATGGGGTCGGCGACCAGATGAGCCATTACAACGTCAATGCGGGCGTCCCCAAGACGCTGATCCAGTATCTGATCCGCTGGACGACCGCGACGGACCAGTTCGACGAGGAGACCGATGCGGTCCTCCTGTCGATCCTCGATACCGAGATTTCGCCCGAACTCGTCCCGGCGGGCGAGGACGGCGCGATCCAGAGCACAGAAGCGAAGATCGGCCCGTATGAGCTGAACGACTTCTTCCTCCACCACATCCTGCGCTGGGGGCAGAAGCCCAGCCATGTCGCCTTCCTCGCTTGGCACGCCTGGCGCGATGCGAAGACGGGCGTCTGGCCCGCCGGCTTCCCCAAAGCGCGCAAGAACGAATACGATCTCGACACGATCGCGGGCTGGCTGGAGAAATTCGTCCAGCGCTTCTTCGCCTTCAGCCAGTTCAAGCGCAGCGCTTTGCCCAACGGGCCCAAGGTCAGTTCCGGCGGTGCCTTGAGCCCGCGCGGAGACTGGCGCGCGCCGAGCGACGCGGTGGCCGATGTCTGGCTCGCGGAATTGCGGAACGGACTGCCGCAAGCCACCAGCGACTGAACCATGCCCTCACGGACAGTCCTGCTCCTCATCCTTGCCAATCTGGCCTGGGCGCTGAACGTCATCGTCAGCAAGCTGGCCGTCGAGGATCTGGGGGTTCCGCCGCTGTTCTATGCCGGGCTGCGTGCGCTGGTCACGATCGTGGTCCTCGCGCCTCTGTTGAGGCCGCTTCCCGAGGACTGGCTGCGCACGGCCTTGGTGGGGCTGGCGATCGGTGGAGGCAGCTTCGCGCTGTTCGCCCTCGGCCTGCAAACCGCCAGTCCCTCCGCAGCGGGGATCGTCGGACTGTCGGGCGCACCGATGACCGTTCTGCTGGCCATAGTCCTGCTCGGCGAAAAGGTCCGCTGGCGGCGCGGTATCGGTATCGCGCTTGCCGTGACGGGCGTGGTGATCGCCATCGCCTCTCCCTCTGGCTGGGAAAGTTCGGGTGGCGTCGCCTGGATCCTCGTCTCCTGCCTCGTCGGCGCGCTCGGCTCGATCTACGTCAAACGAATCGAGGCAGGCGGGAGGCAATTGCAGGCCTGGTCGGCGCTCGCCTCCTTCACCGTGCTGATGCCGCTGGCCCTCGTCACCGAGTCCGGTTTCGTCGCGCCGATCGTGGCCAATCCGCTGGCCGTGATCGGCTGCCTGATCTTTGCCGGGCTGATCGTGTCGGTCTACGCGCACACGATCTATTTCAACGCGCTCAAGACTCACGACGCCAATCTGGTGGTCCCGTTCACGCTGCTACACCCCTTGATGACCGTCGCGCTGGGGGCATGGTTGACGGGTGACAGCGTGGGATGGCCGCTGCTGATCGGCGGAGGTGTTGCGGTCACCGGCGTGGCGATCCTGGTCGTCCGGCCGAGCACCACCTTCACGCGTCGCCTGCTCGTCCGCTCGCGCCTCTGACGGGGCGAGCGCGCTTGCCCGGGCACACAAATCGCGGCATCGCGTTGACAGGACGAACGCCTTTTCCATCGGGACCTGAATGACCGTCATCAACCGGATCGCCACTGCGGTCCCCGATCTCGATTTCGAAGCCGATTACCGCCGGTGGGCGATGCGACGGCTGGAAGGCACGCGCGAGGCGCGGCTCTACGAGCGCATGGCCGATCGCTCTGGGATCGAACATCGCTGGTCTGTCCTGACCGAGGAAGATGCGAGATTGGAGGAAGGTGTGGGCCTGTATGGTGGTGCGCAGCCGCCCGGCACGGCAGAGCGCATGGCGATCTACGCCGAAGAGGCTCCGAAACTCGCGCTGAAAGCGATCGAAGGGCTGGGCGATCTCGGCGCGGTCACGCATCTCGTGGTTGCCAGCTGCACCGGTTTCGTGGCGCCGGGGATCGACCAGATCATCGCGCGTCGCCTGGGCCTTGCCGACGATATCGAGCGGGTGCTGATCGGCTTCATGGGCTGCTATGCTGCTGTCACGGCGCTGCGCACGGCGCGGCATATCGCGCGCTCGCAGGAGGATGCGCGCGTACTCGTAGTGACGGTGGAGCTATCGACGCTCCATCATCAGGAACAGATGGATATCGAACCGCTGCTGATGGGCGCCCAATTCGGCGACGGCGCGGCGGCGGCGCTGATTGGGAATGAGGGCGAAGGACTTTCGCTCGGCGAGGGAATTTCCGCGGCGCTTCCCGATAGCGAAGAGCTGATCACCTGGCATATCGGCGACACGGGCTTCAATATGAGGCTTTCGGGGGAGGTTCCGGGGCGTATCGTTGCCGCGCTGGGCGATCCCGCCGTTCGGAAGCGCGTGCTGGGCGGGGCAGAGGTGGAAGCATTCGACGCCTGGGCGGTCCATGCCGGGGGCCGCAGCATCTTGGATGCGGTGGAGAAAGGGTTTGCGCTCGCGCCCACCGCACTCGACGCGTCGCGCGCCGTCTTGCGCAATTGCGGCAACATGTCCTCGTCCACGCTGATGTTCGTGCTTGCGCGCCTGATCCGGGAAAGGCCCCTCAAAGGCGTCGCTCTGGCATTCGGCCCTGGCCTCGCCATGGAGGGCTTCCGCTTCGGCTGGTCCGATGCTTGAACAGCGGGCGAGCCGGGAAGAATTGATGGACGACCCCGCGCTCGACGCGGCGACCTATACCGAGGTTCTCCACGATCTGGCGCAGGTGAACAGCGTCACGCTGGCGCGGCGGCCGACGCTCGATTTTCTCCGCCGTGCGGTGGGTGGGCGCAAGAGCTTCCGCCTCCTCGACGTCGGTTTCGGCGATGGAGATATGCTCCGCGCGATCCGATCATGGGCCGATCGGCGCGGGATCGAAGCGGAGCTGGTCGGTATCGATCTCAATTCCCGCAGTGTGGCGGCGGCGCGCGAGCGGACCCCCTCAGCCATGGCAATCGACTATCGGACCGGCGATTATGCCGATCTGGCGGGCGAGCGATGGGATTGCGTCGTGTCGAGCCTCGTTGCCCATCACATGACCCGCGATCAGCTCGTCCAGTTTCTGCGCTTCATGGATCGGGAGGCGCGAAGGGGCTGGTTCGTCAACGATCTGCGCCGCAGCCGATTCGCATGGCTCGGCTATCCCCTGCTGGCGCGGCTGATGCGCTGGCATCCTATCGTGCGGCATGACGGGCGCCTGTCGATCGCGCGATCCTATCGGCGCGAGGAATGGGCGCCGATTTTGTCTTCCGCTGCCGTAGAAGGCGCGGAAGTGAAGCGGGTTTTCCCGTTCAGGCTTTGCGTCGAGAAGATTGGGTGAGCGCAACGCTGATCCTTGGCGCCGGACCTGCGGGATGCGCCGCAGCCATAACCCTTGCCGGGCAGGGACGCGCGCCCATCCTGATCGATCGCGATGCGAAAGTCGGCGATCCCCTATGCGGTGGTTTCATGAGCTGGCGGACTGTCGCCGCCTTGCGCGATCTGGGCGTGGATCCTGAAACGCTCGGGGCGCATCGGGTCGACCGATTGACGCTGTTTGCGGGCGATCGAAAGGCGCAGGCCCGCCTGCCCGAAGCGGCGTGGGGGCTGTCGCGCCATGCACTCGACACGGCCATGCGCGCGCGAGCGATCGCACTTGGCGCCTGCCTCGAGATCGATCGCGCCCGGACGCTGTCGGCGGGCCGGATCGAGGGCGAGCGGCAGGATTGGCAGGCGGACACCATCTTCCTCGCCACCGGCAAGCATGACGTGCGTGGCGAGACTCGCCCGCGTGAGGCCTCCGATCCGGCACTGGGCGTGCGGGTGAGGATACCCGCTCACCCCGAGCTTTCGCGCATGATCGGCGGTGCGATCGAATTGCACCTGTTCGATGGCGCCTATGCGGGCATCGTATTGCAGGAGGACGGATCGGCGAATGTCTGCCTCGCTCTGCGCAAATCGAGGCTGATGCGGGACGGATCGCCGCTGGCGCTGCTCAACGTTCTTGCCGATCGCAATCCTGCTTTTGGGGAGCGGTGGCGCCACGCCCCTGACGATCCGGTGATCGATACGGTTGGGTCGGTCCCTTATGGCTGGATTGCGCAGGCCACCGATCCGGGGCTCTATCGCCTCGGCGATCAGGCGGCGGTCATTCCGTCGCTGGCGGGAGAGGGCATGGGCATCGCCATCGCCAGCGGACGGTCGGCCGCGCAAGCCTGGCTCGACGGGAAGACTGCACCTGTCTGGCAAGGCGAATTCTCGCGCCGCGCAGCACGGCCCGTAACCGTGGCGGAAGCGATCTGGAAAGCGGCAGAAACGCCAGCCTTGGCACGATTGGGTCTGGCCGCGACCTCCCTATTGCCCGGCCTGGCCACGATGGCGATGCGCGCCAGCCGGATTTAAAGCTTCATCACCCAATCATGCGCGTCGTCCACGGCGCCGGTCTGAATTCCGACCAGCTTCTCGCGGAGTTTGTGCGTGATCTGGCCGGTGCCGCCCGATCCGATCGAAAATTCGCCATCCGGGCCGACGACCGACCCCACCGGCGTCACCACCGCCGCGGTTCCACAGGCCATGGTTTCGACCAGATTGCCTTTCACCGCGTCGGCGCGCCATTGGTCGATGCTGTAAGGCTCTTCGCGCACATTGAGGCCTTCTTCGCGCAGCAGCTGGATCAGGCTGTCGCGTGTGATGCCGGGCAGGATCGTGCCTGTCAGCGGGGGCGTGATGACGGTCCCATCGTCGAAGACGAAGAACAGGTTCATGCCCCCCAGCTCCTCGATCCATTTCTTTTCGACCGCGTCGAGGAAAACGACCTGATCGCAGCCATTCTCGATCCCCTCCATCTGGGGGACGAGGCTGGCGGCGTAATTGCCGCCGGTCTTGGCGGCTCCCGTCCCGCCCGGCGCGGCGCGGGTATAGTTGCGGCTGACCCAGATTTTGACCGGCTTCGCGCCGCCCTTGAAATACCCGCCCACTGGAGAGGCGATCAGCACGTATTTGTATTGCCGCGCGGGCCGCACGCCGAGAAAGGCCTCGCTCGCGAACATGAAGGGGCGGAGATAGAGCGCGCCACCATCGATCGTGGGGGTCCAGTCGCCATCGATGGAAACAAGTCGGCGAATGCTTTCGAGGAAGAGGTCTTCGGGCAATTCGGGCATCGCCATGCGGCGCGCGCTGGCGTTGAAGCGGCGGGCGTTCTGCTCGGGCCGGAACAGGCCGAGCGATCCGTCGGGATGGCGATAGGCCTTCATCCCTTCGAAGATTTCCTGCGCATAATGCAGCACCGCCGCCGCCGGATCGAGCGCGATCGGCTCGCGCGCCTGAAGAGACGCGCTGTGCCATCCCCCCTGGTCCGCATCGTATTCGATCACGACCATGTGATCGGTAAAGATCTTGCCGAAACCGGGATCGGCGATGGCCTGCTGACGGGTTTCGCCGGGGACCGGGGCAGGGTGGGGGAGGTGCGTGAAATCCATGCTTCGCGGGTAATGCGCGAGGCGAAAAAGGGCAAGTGGCCGGGGAATGGGCTCGCAAGAGAAGCGGGACCGCTTCACTGAAGAACCGGGCCGGAGAAGGCCCGGCAAGCGCGACCGCGCGCCCGCAGCGGCCCTGATCCCGGACTTGTTCCGGGGGGAGGAACAGCCGCGAGGATGCTTGCACGGAGGTGCGAGCTTAAACCAAAAACGTGAAGGGCGGCCCTCGCCCGTAGGAGGTACCGCCCTTCGCATGGTCAGCGGCCGGAAGTGCCGCTCACGTCGCCTTACTTGGCAAGTGTCTTACCGAGTATGCTCCGTAGGGATCTTCACCGACCTCGCTACTGAACCATGAGACATCGGATCACCTCCTTTCGCGCTAGTGAGCTAGAAGCCCGTTTCACGGGGCCACAAGACCGGCGTTCGCCGCTGATCTTGTCTCCTTTTTCATGCTTCCCCAGCGCCAATTCAAGGCTTGAAAAAAACTTTTCCCACGTCAGTATCGGCGGTTCCCGCTGGCTCAGCGGCAATCCTCGATCACGCGCGTCACTTCGGCCCAGGCGGGCAGATAGAGCGTCGGTGCGTTCGTCAACTCCAACGCGAAGCGGCCCTTGGTAAGCGCCATCGCATCGAGCAACGGATCGCGGGCAGGAACGACGGCGGCGAACATATTCTGGCCTTCGGGATCGACCGGTGCGCGCAGCGACCGGGTCGCCGTTTCCGTACGAATCGTCATCGTGCGATCATAGACGCCGCGCGGCTCGGTATAGCGTTGCACAAGCACATTTCCGGTCGGCGAACACGTAATGCGCGCCAGCATCTCGCCGTTGGTTCCTGCATATTCGGCTGACGAATATCGGGCATTTGCCACCCGCTCCGTCGAATACGACCAATCCCCCGGCGTGCGGGGCGCATCCATCCAATTGTCGTAGGTAGGCGCCGGCGCGGGGGCCGGAGCAGGTGCGCGCGTGACCGGTGTCGGCGACGGGGTAGGAGCGGGCGTCGAATCGGGCGCGGGCACGCAGGCCGCGATCCCGAAGGTGAGAGCGAGCGCCGCGCCCGCATAGGCGAGCGACGAGGCGATGAAAGGGCGCCGTTCGTGGCGCACGTCTTTGCGAGGGGTCGGTTCCATCCCCTCTCAATGCGCGCTAGGCGACATGTTTCCAAGCGGGACCGGAGAATATGAGCAGGAAACAGCGCCTCGACCAGATGCTCGTCGATCGCGGCCTCGTCGAAAGCCGCACGCGCGCACAGGCGCTCGTAATGGCGGGGCTGGTGTTTTCGGGCGAGCGCAAGCTGGAAAAGCCCGGCCAGCAGATGCCTGCGGACACCCCGCTCGACGTGCGCGGACGCGATCATCCCTGGGTCTCGCGCGGGGGCATCAAGCTGGTGCACGCGATCGATCATTTCGGGCTCGACCCCGCGGGCGTGACCGCGATGGATATCGGCAGCTCGACCGGCGGCTTTACCGA
The DNA here is from genome assembly GCA_009993605.1 of Erythrobacter sp. Classification (GTDB taxonomy): domain Bacteria; phylum Pseudomonadota; class Alphaproteobacteria; order Sphingomonadales; family Sphingomonadaceae; genus Qipengyuania. The sequence continues at coordinate 447,978 of JAACTB010000007.1, read as the reverse complement.
CGTGCTGTTGCACAAGGGGGCCGCGCACGTCTTCGCGGTCGATAGCGGGACCAACCAACTGGCCTGGAAATTGCGGCAGGACGATCGCGTCACCGTGCACGAACAGTCCAGCGCGCGTATCCTGACGTCCGAAATGATCGACCGCCCGTGCCAGTGGGTGGTCTGCGATGCCAGCTTCATCGGTCTTGCCAAGGTGCTCGAACGCCCGCTCGAACTGGCGGCGCCCGAATGTCGCCTCGTCGCGCTGATCAAGCCGCAATTCGAGGTCGGGCGCGAGGAGGTGGGGAAGAAAGGCGTGGTCAGCGATCCGGCGCTTCACGCCCGCGTCTGCGAGGAGGTGTGTGCATGGGTCAAAGGGCTGGGCTTCGTGGTCGACGGTATCGTCGAAAGCCCGATCACCGGACCGGAAGGCAATGTCGAGTTCCTGATCAGCGCCCTTAGAAACGCTCGCGGCGATTGACGCTGGCGCGCTCGGCGCTCTAGGCGTTTGCGCAACAAGATTTCACGGGAAGAGAGCATGTCCGGTAACATCGCCGAAATGGAACGCCGCCGCGCCGCCGCCAAGATGGGTGGCGGGCAGAAGCGCATCGATGCGCAGCATGCCAAGGGCAAGCTGACCGCGCGTGAGCGGTTGGACGTGCTGCTCGACGAAGGCAGCTTCGAAGAGCTCGACACCTATGTCGAACACGATTGCATCGACTTCGGCATGGAGGAGCAGCGCATTCCGGGCGACGGCGTGGTCACCGGATCGGGTACGATCAACGGGCGGCTGGTGTTCGTGTTCAGCCAGGATTTTACCGTGTTCGGCGGGTCGCTGTCGAAGCGCCATGCGGAAAAGATCTGCAAGGTGATGGACATGGCGCTGAAGGTCGGCGCGCCGGTCATCGGTTTGAACGATAGCGGCGGCGCGCGCATCCAGGAAGGCGTGGCCTCGCTCGGCGGCTATGCCGAAGTGTTCCAGCGCAACGTGCTTGCCAGCGGCGTGGTGCCGCAGATCAGCCTGATCATGGGGCCGTGCGCGGGCGGGGCGGTCTATTCGCCTGCGATGACCGACTTCATCTTCATGGTGAAGGACAGCTCCTACATGTTCGTGACCGGGCCGGACGTGGTGAAGACGGTGACGAACGAGGTCGTGACGCAGGAGGAGCTGGGCGGCGCGGTGACGCACACGACCAAGACCAGCGTGGCCGACGTGGCGTTCGAGAACGATATCGAGACGCTGCTCGCAACGCGTAATTTCGTCGATTTTCTGCCGCTGTCCAACCGCGAGGACGTGCCCGAGCGCCCGACCAGCGATCCGTGGGACCGCGAGGAGCCCAGCCTCGACACGATCATTCCCGACAATGCCAACCAGCCTTACGACATGCGGGAGGTCATCCGTAAGACGCTGGACGAAGGCGATTTCTTCGAGATTCAGCCGGCGCATGCGGGCAATATTTTGTGCGGCTTCGGCCGTGTCGAGGGGCGCACGGTGGGCGTGGTCGCGAACCAGCCGATGGTGCTGGCGGGCGTGCTCGACATCAATTCCTCGAAGAAGGCGGCGCGTTTCGTGCGCTTCTGCGATGCCTTCGACATTCCGATCCTGACCTTCGTGGACGTGCCCGGATTCCTTCCCGGCACGGCCCAGGAGCACAACGGCATCATCAAGCACGGCGCGAAGCTGCTCTTCGCCTATGCCGAGGCGACCGTGCCCAAGATCACCGTGATCACGCGCAAGGCCTATGGCGGCGCCTACGACGTGATGAGCTCCAAGCATTTGCGCGGCGATTTGAACTACGCCTGGCCCACCGCCGAAATCGCCGTGATGGGCGCCAAGGGCGCGGTGGAGATCATCTTCCGCCAGGATCGCGACAATCCCGAAAAGATCGCCGAGAAAACCAAGGAATACGAAGACCGCTTCGCCAACCCCTTCGTGGCCGCCTCGCGCGGCTATATCGACGAAGTGATCCACCCCCACGCAACCCGCCGCCGGATCGCGCTGGGGCTGCGGAAGCTGCGCGGCAAGCAGCTCGAAAACCCCTGGAAGAAGCACGATAATATTCCGCTGTGACGCCTTCGCACATCTTTTTCGACGTCAACGAAACGCTGATCGATATCGCGCCCCTGCGCTCTGCCGTGGCCGAGCGACTTGGTGGCGGTGGGGGGCAGGCGGATCGCTGGTTCAACGGACTTATCGAGTATTCGCTGGCCGAAACTCTGGCGGGTGAAGCGTCTGAATTCGCAGATATAGCGGCGGCGGTGCTTGCGATGCAGGTGGCCGAAAACGGCGGTCTTCTCGCTTTGGATGCCGCGAAGGCGATCGTTTCGGACGGGCTCGAACGGTCCGAAGCGTATCGCGATGTCCCGGCAGGATTGGCGCGTCTGAAGGACGCAGGTTTTTCGCTGGTCGCTCTAACCAATTCCAGCGGTGACGGTCTGCAGGAACGGCTGGACAGAGCGGGTATCGGAGAATTTTTCGATCACGCGCTGAGCGTCCGACCGTCAGGTGGCTACAAGCCCGACAGGCGCTGTTATGATTATGGCTTGTCCGAGACGGGAGCCTCTGCCGATCGCGCGCTGATGGTCGCCTGTCATCCTTGGGACCTGATCGGTGCACGGGCAGCAGGTTGGCAGACCGCCTTCGTCGCCCGGCCCGGCAAGGCGTGGTATCCGCTGGCCGACGAAGCGGAATTCGTCGCGGACGATATCGAAGATCTGGCGCGGCATATTCTCGAAGCGAGGCAAAGCGTATGAAACTCGGTCGTCTCAACCACATCGGCGTCGCGACGCCTTCGATCGCGGACAGCGTCGCCTATTACCGCGACACGATGGGCGCGACCCGTATCGGCGAGCCGTTCGATCTGCCCGAGCAGGGCGTGAAGGTCTGCTTCGTCGACACGCCCGGCCATGACGGGACCGAAGGCACGCAGATCGAGCTGATCGAGCCGCTGGGCGAGCAATCGACGCTCAGGACGTTCATGGAGAAGAACCCGCTCGGGGGGCAGCATCACGTCTGCTACGAAGTGCCCGATATCGCAGCTGCGCGGGAGTGGTTCGAAGGGAAGGGCAAGCGCATCCTCGGCCCGACGCGCATCGGCGCGCATGGGACGCCGATCTTTTTCCTCCACCCGAAGGACATGATGGGCCAGCTGACCGAAATCATGGAAACGCCGAAAGAGGCGCATTGAGATGACCGACAAACCCACTTTTTCCGACTGGAAGGCCCTCGCCGACAAGGAAGTGAAGGGCCGCGATCTGACCTGGCACACGGCCGAGGGGATCGACGTGAAGCCGCTCTACACGAGCGAGGATACGCACAATCTCGACCCCGGCGTCCCCGGCATCGCGCCGTTCACGCGTGGGCCGTACGCCTCGATGTATACCGGGCGCCCGTGGACGATCCGGCAATATGCGGGCTTCTCCACTGCCGAGGAATCGAACGCCTTCTATCGCCGCAATCTGGCGGCGGGACAGAAGGGCCTCTCGGTCGCCTTCGACCTCGCGACGCATCGCGGGTATGACAGCGATCATCCGCGCGTGGTCGGCGATGTCGGCAAGGCGGGCGTCGCGATCGACACCGTGCGCGACATGGAGATCCTGTTCGACCAGATCCCGCTCGAAAGCATGAGCGTGTCGATGACCATGAACGGCGCGGTGATCCCGGTGCTGGCGTTCTACATCGTCGCGGCGGAACGGCAGGGCGTCAGCCAGGACAAGCTGGCCGGGACCATCCAGAACGACATCCTCAAGGAGTTCATGGTCCGCAACACCTATATCTATCCGCCCGAGCCATCGATGCGGATCGTTTCGGACATCATCGCCTACACCTCGGCCAACATGCCGAAATTCAACTCGATTTCGATCTCGGGCTATCACATGCACGAGGCCGGGGCGACGGCGGTGCAGGAGCTCGCCTTCACCATCGCGGACGGCAAGGAATACGCCAAGCGCGCGATGGAAGCAGGCCTCGATATCGACGCCTTCGCGCCGCGCCTCAGCTTCTTCTGGGGCATCGGCATGAACTTCTTCATGGAGATCGCCAAGATGCGCGCGGGCCGCCACTTGTGGCACGACGTGATGTCGGATCTGGGCGCGAAGAGCGACAAGTCGAAAATGCTGCGAACGCACTGCCAGACCAGTGGCGTTTCGTTGCAGGAGCAGGACCCTTACAACAACGTCATCCGCACCACGATCGAAGCGATGGCGGCGGTGCTGGGCGGCACGCAATCGCTCCACACCAATGCGCTCGACGAAGCGATCGCGCTGCCGACCGATTTCTCCGCCCGGATCGCGCGCAACACGCAGCTCGTGCTGCAACACGAAGCGGGGCTGACGAACGTCGCCGATCCCCTCGGCGGATCGTATTATATCGAAAGCCTCACCGCAGAACTGGTCGAAAAGGCCAAGGCGATGCTCGACGAGGTCGAAGCGGCGGGCGGCATGACCCAATACGTCGCCAGCGGCGAGCCCAAGGCCCAGATCGAACGCGCCGCCGCCGCCAAGCAGGCGAGCGTCGATCGCGGCGAGACCGTGATCGTGGGCGTCAACAAGTACCGACGCGACAAGGAAGACGAGATCGACACGCTCGATGTCGACAACCACGCCGTGCGGCGCAGCCAGATCGCGCGGCTCGAGGATGTGCGCGCCAATCGCGACGATTTCGCCTGCAAGGCCGCGCTCGACGCGCTGGCGCGCGGTGCGGCGCAGAAAGAGGGCAATCTCCTCGCCCTCGCCGTGGAAGCCGCGCGGCACGATGCGACGCTGGGCGAAATCAGCGAGGCGATGGAGGATGCCTTCGGGCGCTACGATACGTTGCCGACACCGGTGAAGGGGGTCTATGCCGAAGCCTATGCGGACGATGATCGCTATGCCCAGGTGGTCGAGGGCGTAAAAGCGGTCGAGCGCAGGCTCGGCCACAAACCCAAGCTGATGGTCGCCAAGATGGGGCAGGACGGCCACGATCGCGGGGCGAACGTGATCGCATCCGCCTTTGCCGATATGGGCTTCGACGTGCTCAGCGGCCCGCTGTTCCAGACGCCGCAGGAAACCCGCGACATGGCGCTTGCCGAGAACGTCGACGCCATCGGCGCGAGCAGCCTTGCGGCAGGGCACAAGACCCTCATCCCCGAACTGATCGGCTTGCTGAAAGAGGCCGGACGCCCCGACATCAAGGTAATCGCCGGCGGCGTGATCCCGCAGAAGGATTACGACTTCCTGCGCGATGCAGGCGTGCAGGGCATCTACGGCCCAGGCAGCAATGTCGTCGAATGCGCCGCCGACGTGCTGCGCCTGCTCGGCCACAACATGCCGCCTGCGGGCGAGGATCTAGACGAGGCGGCGGAGTGAGTTTCAGCGATCAGCGACTGACTGTCGCTCAGAAGTTGGGGTGTGCACTTTATGCCATAATCGCTTTCGTCGTATCCGCTGGCTTTGCAATTGCTGGGGCCATAGGCGATTGTCCCGAAGGTAATGATTGTCCTTCGGAATTCGACAGAGCAGTGATGGTCTTCGGCGTGCCGATCGGCTTCTTTCTGGGTGGCCTTCTTCTGACCAGATTCTTTATGCGAGACAAAGATTGACCCAAACCCGCACAGACTGGACCCGCGACGAAATCGCGGAGCTCTTCGACCTTCCCTTTACCGAACTGCTCTTCCGCGCGGCCACCGTCCACCGCGAATTTCATCCGCCCGAACAGGTGCAGCTCTGCACGCTGCTCTCGATCAAGACCGGTGGGTGTCCGGAGGATTGCGGCTATTGCTCGCAGTCGGTGAAGGCCGACAGCGGCGTGGAGGCGACCAAGCTGATGGATGTGCGAGCCGTGCTGCAATCCGCCGCGCAGGCGAAGGATGCGGGCAGTCAGCGCTTCTGCATGGGCGCGGCATGGCGCAATCCCAAGGACCGCGACATGCCCGCGATCGTCGAGATCGTGAAGGGCGTGCGCGCCATGGGGCTGGAGACCTGCATGACGCTCGGAATGCTGACGCCGAAACAGGCGGATATGCTGAAGGATGCGGGCCTCGATTACTACAACCACAATGTCGACACCGGCCCGGAATATTACGAGCGCGTGATCTCGACCCGCAAGTATCAGGACCGTCTCGACACGCTGCAGAACGTGCGCGATGCGGGCATCAGTGTGTGCAGCGGCGGCATCGTCGGCATGGGCGAAACGCGCGAGGACCGCGTCGGCTTCGTCCACATGCTCGCCACGCTGGAGCGGCATCCCGAAAGCGTGCCGGTCAATGCGCTGGTGCCGGTCAAGGGCACCGTGCTGGGCGATATGCTGGCCGACACGCCGCTCGCCAAGATCGACGATATCGAATTCGTCCGCACCGTCGCGGTCGCGCGGATCGCCATGCCGATGAGCATGGTGCGGCTCTCCGCCGGACGCGAGAGCATGTCCGATGCGACGCAGGCGCTGTGCTTCCTCGCCGGCGCGAACTCGATCTTCACCGGCGACAAACTGCTGACCGCCCCCAATGCGGGCGACGATAGCGACGGCGCGCTGTTCGCGAAGCTTGGGCTGACGCCGCTGGTGCAGGACGAACCGATGCGATCCTGTCAGCGCACCAGCGAAACCATGGAACCGGCGGAGTAAACATGTTCAAGAAAATCCTCATCGCCAATCGCGGCGAGATCGCGTGCCGGGTCATCAAGACTGCGCGCCGGATGGGCATTGAGACCGTCGCGGTCTATTCGGATGCCGATGCGCGTGCGCCGTTCGTGGAGATGGCGGACGAGGCGGTTCACATCGGCCCGGCGCCCGCCGCAGAAAGCTATCTGCTTGCCGACAAGATCATCGCCGCCTGCAAACAAACCGGGGCCGAGGCGGTGCATCCCGGCTACGGCTTCCTGTCCGAGCGTGCGAGCTTCGTGGAAGCCTTGGCCAAGGAGAACATCGCCTTCATCGGTCCGCCCGCCAATGCCATCGCGGCGATGGGCGACAAGATCGAATCGAAGAAGCTGGCGCGCGATGCGGGGGTGAACACCGTGCCCGGCTCCGAAGGCGCGATCGAAAATACCGAAGACGCGCTGACATGGGCCAACAAGATCGGCTATCCGGTCATGATGAAGGCTAGTGCGGGCGGCGGCGGCAAGGGCATGCGCCTCGCCTGGACCGATCAGGACGTAAAGGACGGCTTCGAAGCGACGCAGCGTGAGGGCCTGAACAGCTTCGGCGACGACCGCGTCTTCATCGAGAAATTCATCGAAGACCCGCGCCATATCGAGATCCAGATTTTGGGCGATAAGCACGGGACTATTCTCTATCTCAACGAGCGCGAATGCTCGATCCAGCGCCGCCACCAGAAGGTGGTCGAAGAAGCGCCGTCCCCCTTCGTCACGCCCAAGATGCGCAAGGCGATGGGCGAGCAGTGTGTGGCTCTGGCGCGCGCGGTGGATTACCATTCGGCGGGCACCGTCGAACTGATCGTGAGCGGCGCGGACGAGACGGGGGAGAGCTTCTACTTTCTCGAAATGAACACCCGCCTCCAGGTCGAACATCCCGTGACCGAAGCGATTACTGGCATCGACCTCGTCGAGCAGATGATCCGGATCGCGGCGGGCGAAAAGCTCGAAATGACGCAGGACGATATCGGGATCGACGGTTGGTCGATCGAGAACCGCGTCTATGCCGAAGATCCCTATCGCGGGTTCCTGCCCAGCATCGGTCGCCTCGTGCGTTACGATCCGCCGCTGAAGGGCTGGACGGACGATGGAAGCGCGAACGGCCGGCGCGGTGTGAATGGCGTTCGTGTGGACGACGGCGTCTATGAAGGCGGCGAGGTTTCCATGTTCTACGATCCCATGATCGCCAAGCTGGTGACCTGGGGTGAAACGCGTGACGAGGCGGCGGATTTGCAGGTCCAGGCGCTCGATGCGTTTCGGATCGAAGGCCTCGGCCATAATGTCGATTTCCTCAGCGCCATCATGCAGCATCCGCGCTTCCGCTCGGGCGAACTGACCACCGGCTTCATCGCCGAGGAATATCCCGAAGGGTTCGAAGGCGCTGCTGTGTCGGACGATCTGAAGCGCGGCCTCGCCGCCGTGGCGGGTGTGATCGCCACCGCCGATGCCGATCGCGCGCGCCGGATCGAAGGCCAGCTTTCGGACGATCTCTATGCGCCGGGCGACTGGACCGTGCGCTTGGGCGACACCGATTATCGCGTCACGCTGGAGGAAGAAGCGATCACCGTCGACGATGCGCCGGTCGCGCTCCAGATGGAGTACACGCCGGGCGAGCGGATGGTGGAAGTCGAACTGGACGATGAGACTCTGACGCTCCAGCTCGAACCGACGCGCACCGGCTATGCCATCACCACGCGGGGAGCGAAGCATACGGTGCGTATCCTTCAGACCCGGATCGCGCATCTGGCCGATCACATGATCGAGAAGATCCCGCCGGACCTTTCGAAGATGCTGATCTGTCCGATGCCCGGCCTGCTGGTGAAGCTGCATGTCGAGGAAGGCGAGGAGGTTCAGCCGGGCCAGCCGCTGGCCACCGTCGAAGCGATGAAGATGGAAAACATCCTGCGCGCCGAAAAGGAAGGCACCATCGCCAAGATCAACGCCGAAGAGGGCGAGAGCCTGGCGGTCGACGCGGTGATTCTGGAGCTGGAATAACATGCATCTGGCGCATGACCCCGCGGCCCCCGCAGCGGAGGAAACCCGGTTCGAGGAGTTTCTGAAGACCGATATTCGCGTGGGGACCGTGGTGGCAGCGCACGACTTCCCCGAAGCGCGCAAGCCAGCCTACAGGCTCGAAATCGATTTCGGGCCGACGATCGGGATCAGGAAAACGAGCGCACAGATCGTCGCCAATTACGCGCGCGAGGAACTGGTTGGTCGGCAGGTCGCGGCGGTGGTCAATTTCCCGCCGCGCCAGATCGGCCCGGCGATGTCGGAAGTGCTGACGCTGGGTTTCGCGGACGAGAAAGGCGAGGTCGTCCTGTTCGCGCCCGACACGCCCGTGCCGAACGGATCGCGCCTGTTCTGAGCCGAAGCTCCCATTGAAGCGTTCCCGTCAGCATCACGCGACGATCGGGATGCAGTTCGATGGATATGATGCAGGTCTTCTTCAATAACGGCCCCGGCCTGCTGCGCACGATCGTGGCGGCTGTTTTCGCCTATGTCAGCATGATTCTGGTCCTGCGAGTGGCGGGCAAACACGCGCTGTCGAAACTGCACGTGTTCGATTACATCGTCACCGTGGCGCTCGGCTCGACACTGGCGAACATTCTGCTGAACGAGGATGTCGCGCTTGCCGAAGGATTGGTGGCGACTGTCATGCTGGTGGGTATGCAGTGGCTCGTGGCCAAAGGGGCAGTGAGTTACGAGCCCTGGCGCAAATTTATCCGCTCTGCTCCGCAGGTTCTGCTGCGCCATGGCGAGCTCGATGCCGAGGCGATGTTGAGCGAACGAGTAACCGAAGTCGAAGTCGACATCGCAATCCGTATGTGCGGCTTCGGCGACCGTTCGATGATCGCCTATGTCGTGCTCGAATCTGACGGGACTTTGTCGGTCATATCGAACGATTTGGTCGGAGATGAAAGCGCGCTTCGCACTCTGATCGTTGGCCCAGAGAACGACGGCTAGTGCGCCTGCAATTCCCCGTCCAAGAACTGCGCTACGTCGTCCAGCGCAACATCCTTGGCCAGAAATGCTGCGCCTATGCTGCGCAGCAAAAGGAACGGCAGGGTGCCTGCATCCATCTTCTTGTCGTGCAGCATGTGATCGGCGAGATCGCAGCCTGAACAGCCGAGATCGAGCGCCGAGATCTCGGCGGGCAAACCGACGGCATCGACTGCGCGGATTAGGCGCTGGCTCGCTTCTTCGCTGAGCAATCCGCGCCGCGCGGAATAGCGCGCAGCCAAAATCATGCCCAGCGCCACCGCTTCGCCATGCAGCAAACGGTCGGAGAATCCGGTTTCCGCTTCGAGCGCGTGTCCGAATGTATGGCCGAGATTGAGCAACGCCCGCGCGCCTGTCGTCTCGTGCTCGTCCTCGGCAACGATCCGCGCCTTGGCTGCGATGCTTGTGGCGACCGCGTATTCAAGCGCAGCCGGATCGCGCGCCAGAACCGCTCTGCCGTTTTCTTCGAGCCAGCCGAAAAATTCCGCATCGCCAAGCACGCCGTATTTCAACACCTCGGCATAGCCAGCGCGCATCTCGCGGTCGGGCAAGGTTTCGAGCGCGGCCAGATCGGCAAGGACCAGCGCGGGCTGATGGAAGGCGCCGACAAGGTTCTTGCCCGCCGCGCTGTTGATCGCGGTCTTGCCGCCGACAGAACTGTCGACCTGCGCCAACAAAGTCGTCGGTACCTGGATGAACCCGCAGCCGCGCTTCAGGATTGCGCAGGCGAAGCCGGTCAAGTCGCCCACGACTCCGCCGCCCAGCGCGACGACATGATCGCCGCGTTCTACGCCTTCTTCCAGCAGCCAGTCGGTCAGGCGCTCCAGCTCGCGCCAGCTCTTGGAGCCTTCGCCCGGTTCGACATCGTACCATCGCGCTGTCTTGCCCGCTGCGGTGAGCGAGGCATCGACGGTCGGGCCCCAGTGCTCGCGCGCGTCACGATCAGCGACCACGGGCACGCTCTCTTTGCGCAGGAACCGGGCCGCATGGTCCGCCAGATAGCGCAGCAGACCATGGCCGACGTGCACTTCGTAGCTGCGCCCGGCAAGTTCGACATCGATTACAGCCATGCGTCGATCGCCTCGATAATCCGGCTCACGGTCCGGTGGTGCGGACCGTCATCGGTCACGATGTGGATATGGGCCTGCGCGTAGCTGTCGCTGCGCTGTTCCTTGAGTTCCGCAAGAATCTTGGCCGGATCGCCTCCGCGCAGGAGCGGCCGCGTGTTGCGGCGGCCGGTGCGTTCGACCAGCGTCTCGAGATCGCAATCGAGCCATACGGCGATACCCTTTTCGAGGATCAGGGCGCGGGTTTCCGCATCGATGAAGGCACCGCCTCCGGTCGCGATCACGCCCGCTTTCTCGCCCATCAGGCGCGCGACGACCCGCCGTTCGCCTTCGCGGAAATAGGCTTCGCCATAGGTCGCGAATATCTCCGACACGGTGCGGTCGGCAGCGCGTTCGATCTCGTGATCGACGTCGACGAAGGAGCGTTTCAGCGCATCGGCCAGGCGCCGCCCGACAGTCGTCTTGCCGACCCCCATCAGCCCGACCAGCACGATCGGCCGATCTAGCCGTACTGCAAGGTTCCCCAACGAGGTTGGAGCCCGGGAGGCGGAGGACAATGCGGGAGGAGATTGCGAGGATTGCGACTGGGTCATTGAAGGGTGGCTTAGATATGGGCTATCGGGCAGGCAAGCATGGCAAGTCTTGCATAGGTCAAAGCACAGATAATGAAGGGACAGCGGATCGGAATGGTCGCCGCGCTCATTCTCCTCGTGGTTCTCATCGTCGCATGGTTCGACGGCGGGGAAGAACCGCTTCGCCCGATCGAGGCGGCGGTCGACGTGCCCGAATTCGCGCCGGTTCCGACGACGACTACGGTGCGGCGGGAACCTTCGCGATGAAATCGGCCGGAACACGGGCATGGTGGGTTTGCGGGTCCGCGCTGGGCGTTCTGGCGCTCGGATCGTCGCTTGCGATCGCGCAGGGGCAGCCGGAAGATCTGTTGCCACCGGGTTTCGAGGATCCCGCTCCGCGCCCGACACCCGCGCCGAGCCCTGCCGCAACTCCGACTCCGGCACCGCGCCCCGCGCCGAGTGCAGCGCCGACCCAGTCGGGCGAGATCGTCCAGCCCATTCCGCAATCCAGCCCTGCGAGCGCGCACCGGGCGAGCGATCTCGATCGCTTGCCGACTCTGCGCGAGCTCGAAAATCTGTCGACCGACGAGCTCGATCAATTGCTGGGCTTGCGGCCCAGCGTCGATATTCCCGCCGCCGCGCAGCGCTCGACCGAGCGGGTCGGGGTCCTTTCCTCCGAGGAAGGGGGCATTCCTTCGGGCGCCTTCGTTCGCCAGCCTGCCGCACTGGTCCGGGCCGCACTCGAGGCGAGCACCGGGCCGGTCGTCTCGCGCTGGGGTCATATCCTGCTGCGCCGGGTCCTCGCCAGCCGCCTCGCCGCGCCGGAGGGGATGGACCCGATCGAGTTCGCGGGTCTGCGTGCCCGCACGCTCAACGCGCTGGGCGAGTTCGCCGCCGCACGGGCTTTGGTGCAGGATGTCGATACCGCCAATTACGATGCGCGCCTGACCGAGGCTGCGATCGCCGCCTATATCGGCACGGCGGATATCGTCGGCGCCTGTCCGGTCGTCAGGATCGGACGGATCGAGCGCGACGATGCGCAGTGGCGAATGCTGGCGGGCATCTGCAACGCCTATGCGGGTGAAGGAACACGCGCCGGCAACGATCTGCGGCGTCTCCTGAATTCCGGCACGGCTCAGCGCATCGATGCACTTCTGGCGCAGCGTTTCGCCGGGGCGGCGGGCAATGGCAGGCGCGGCGTCACCATCGAATGGGATGGGGTCGAGGAATTGACGCCGATACGATTCGCGCTCGCCAATGCGGTGGGTGAGGAAATCCCCGATTCGCTCCAGACCGGCATGGGTCCGTATTACCGCCTCTCCGCGGCGACCGCACCGATGCTTCCGCTGCCGCAGCGGGCCGAAAGCGCCGAGTTCGCGGCGGCGCAAGGCGTCCTTTCGTCGCGCGCGATCATCGATCTCTATTCGCAGATTTTCGCCATCGAGGGTGTCGAGGGCGAACCTGGCGACCGGGCGACGCGGCTGCGCAGGGCCTATGTCGATAGCGATCCTGCGACGCGCCTCGCCGCGATCCGCGAGATCTGGGGCGGCGCGCCCGACGGCGAGACTTATGGGCGTTATGTCCTGACCTCCTATGCCGCGGCGCGGATGCCCGCCGACGAGGCCTTTGCCGACGACGCGGCAGGTCTGATCTCGGCTATGTTCACCGCCGGGCTCGACCGGGATGCGCAGCGCTGGATGGATACGGTAGAGGGCGGATCGCTTGCCTGGGGGATCCTCGCAGCGGGTGTGCCGCAATTCGACGGGACCGTCAGCGGCGGCGATCTGTCCGATTTCTTCGACAATGACCCGAGCGCACGGCAGGCGAAGTCGCGGCTGTTGGTGGCGGGGCTTGCCGGGCTGGGACGGATCGATGCTTCGGACACCTCCGATTACAGCGAGGAATTGTCGCTGGGCCTAGGCCGCGAAAGTGCCTGGTCGCGGGCGATCACGCGGGCGGCGCAGGTGGGCAATTCCGGCCTCGTCGCCATGCTGGCCGGGCTTGGGATGCAGGGAAGCGGGTGGGAGCGGATGACGCCGCTCCACCTCTATCACATCGTACGCGCGCTCGATGCGGTGGGCATGAATGCCGAAGCCCGGATGATCGCCGCCGAAGCGGTCGCGCGCGCCTGATCGCGCCACCGGACCCGATCGAGGATTTCCTCGCCATGCTCGCTGCCGAGCGTGGCGCGGCGGCCAACACTCTTGCCGCTTATCGCCGCGATCTCGAACAGGCGCAGGCCGCGATCGGCTCCTTGGCCGACGCACAGAAAACCGATCTGGCGAAGCTTGCCGAGGCCTGGTCCGCCCTCGCGCCCGCCAGCATCGCACGCAAGGCTTCGGCTCTGCGCCAGTTCTACGGGTTCCTGATCGAGGAAGGCGCGCGGGGCAACGATCCGAGCGGCGCGCTTCCCAAGCCGGTCGCGCGCAGGCCTCTGCCGAAAATCCTCTCGCACGCCCAGATCGAGGCCTTGTTTGCCCGGGCCGAATTCGAAGCGGAGGGAGAAGCGCCTGCCGCAGTGCGCCTCTTGCTGATGCTCGAATTGCTTTACGGATCGGGCTTACGCGCGAGCGAGCTGGTGGCGCTGCCCCTGGCGGCGGTGCCGCGCGATGCGCCATTTCTGACGCTGACCGGCAAGGGCGGGCAGGCGCGTATGGTCCCCGTCAGCGGTCGGGCAAAGCGGGTGATGACGCGCTGGCTGGCTCTGCGCGAGGCGGGGAGCCGTCATCTGTTCCCTTCGCGTAACGGCAAGCATCTCAGCCGGGTGCGGCTGTTTCAAATGCTGAAAGCGCTTGCGGTGCGGGCCGATATTCCTCCCGAAGCGATCAGCCCGCACGTATTGCGCCATGCCTTTGCGACCCATCTGCTCGAGGGCGGGGCGGACCTGCGCGTTCTCCAGACGATGCTCGGCCATGCGGATATCGCGACGACGCAAATCTACACCCATGTCGATGCCGCCCGGCTCGTAAAGCTGGTCAATGCCCGCCATCCGCTGGGGGCGGGCTACGAGCGAGCGCAGCTTGCACCTTCGCGAGGGTGCGAGTAACGCGCCTGCGATGATTTCCTACCTCGAATTCGAAAAACCTGTGGCCCAGCTCGAAGGCCGTCTGGCCGATCTGCGCGAGGCGTCGCAGGGAGATGGAGTCGATATCGGCTCCGAACTCAAGAAATTAGAAACCAAGAGCGCCGAGATGCTGGCGGAGCTGTATGGCTCGCTGACGCCGTGGCAGAAAACGCAAGTCGCGCGCCACCCGATGCGCCCGCATTTCCGCGACTATATCGAGCACACGTTCGACGAGTTCGTACCGCTTGGTGGCGATCGCTCTTATGGGGACGATCAGGCCATTCTCGGCGGGTTCGCCATGCTCGACGGGCGGCGCGTGGTCCTGATCGGCCATGAAAAGGGCCACGACACGACCAGCCGGATCAAGCACAATTTCGGCATGGGCAAACCCGAAGGCTATCGCAAGGCGATCAGGCTCATGGAGCTTGCCGGGCGGTTCGGCCTTCCGGTCGTCACTCTCGTCGATACTTCCGGCGCCTTTCCGGGCGTGGAGGCGGAGGAGCGCGGCCAAGCCGAAGCGATCGCCCGCGCGACCGAGGCCTGCCTCGCTCTGCCGGTCCCAATGGTGGCGACCATCGTCGGGGAAGGCGGATCGGGCGGCGCGGTGGCTCTAGCGAGCGCGGAGCGCGTCCTGATGCTCGAACACGCGGTCTATTCGGTGATCTCGCCCGAAGGTTGCGCTTCTATCCTGTGGCGCACGGCGGAAAAAGCGCCCGACGCCGCCGAGGCGATGCGGGTGACGGCGCAGCAGCTTGCCAAGCTGAACGTCATCGATCGCATCGTGCCCGAACCCCTGGGCGGGGCGCATCGCGACGTGCGCAAGACTGCCGAGACCCTCGGCCAGATCATCGGCGAAGAGCTAGACATGCTCGGCGGCAAAACGTCGGACGAGTTGCGCCGCATGCGTGAGGATCGTTTCCTGACGATGGCCGGCTGACAGCCTACTTGCTGAAAGACAACGGGAACAAGCCATCCCGTTCAGGTTTCTCCCTGCATAGATGAGCGCCGCGACACCGGGTCGCGGACGAATTTTTTGCAAGGGGGTATCCCATGAAGAACCTGAAAGCCTTGGCTGTTTCAAGCACTGCGACACTGGCGCTTGCCCTGGGCGGGTGCGCGACTGCCGGTAACATTCCGAGCGCATCGGCGCCGATCACGCAGAGCGAAGCGCAGATGGGTGCGCAGGCGCATCCCCAATTGTTGCAGGAATTCGGCGGAGCGATGACTGGCCCGCAGGCGCAATATGTCGAGCAGGTTGGCAAGAACATCGCTGTCCAGTCCGGCCTCGGCAATGCGCGCGACAGCTTCACCGTCTCGATGCTCAACAGTCCGGTGAACAACGCTTTCGCGATCCCCGGAGGATACGTCTACACGACGCGCCAGCTGGTAGCGCTGATGGACAATGAAGCCGAACTCGCAGCCGTGCTCGGCCACGAGGTCGGCCACGTCGCAGCCCGTCATTCGCAGCGCCGCCAGGCCAATGCGCAGCGCAATTCGCTCTTGGGTCTGCTCGGTGCAGTGGTCGGTTCGGTCGTCGGTGGCGGTATCGGCCAGCAGCTCGGCCAGGCGGCGATGCAGGGGTCGCAGCTGCTAACCTTGAGCTTCTCGCGCAGTCAGGAAACGGAGGCCGACCGGCTTGGCATCCGCTATCTTCAGGGCGCGGGCTATGATCCCAACGCCATGTCGACCGTGCTCGCCAGCCTCGCGGCGCAGAATTCGCTCGACGCCCAATTGCAGGGCCGGGGCGATGCGCGCCTTCCCGAATGGGCCTCGACTCACCCCGATCCCGCCAGCCGCGTTCGCGAGGCTGCCAGCCTTACGCAGGGCATGACCGGCGTGACCAATGCCGACACGTTCCTGACGCGGATCGACGGGCTGCTCTATGGCGACGATCCCGCGCAGGGTGTGATCGAGGGCAACCAGTTCATCCACCCGCAATTGCGCCTGTCCTTCGCCGCGCCGCAGGGCTTCTACATGGTCAACGGCACCTCGGCAGTCAGCATTCAGGGGCAGGGCGGTCAGGCCCAGCTGTCTCTCGCTCAATATAACGGCAATCTCGACAGCTATGTCCGCAACGTGTTCGCGGCGCTTGGCGGCAATCAGCAGCGGCTGGCGCCGCAATCGATTCAGCGAACGACCGTGAACGGCATTCCCGCCGCTTATGGGACGGCGCGCGTGAACAGCGGCAACGGACAGGTGGATGTGGCTGTCTTCGCCTACGAATTCGCGCCCGATCGCGCCTATCACTTCCAGGCGATCACGCCCGCGGGCCGGATGGGCACGTTCACACCGATGTTCAATTCGATGCGCCGGGTCACGGCGAGTGAGGCGGCGAATGTCGTCCCGCGCCGACTCGAAGTGGTCACCGTGCGCAGCGGCGATACGATCCAGTCGCTATCGCGACGGATGGCCTACACGAATGGTCAGGAAGCGCGTTTCCGCGTGCTCAACTCGCTCGACAGCAATGCGCAGCTGCGTGCGGGTCAGAAGGTCAAGCTGGTCGTTCGCGGCAGCTAGGCCGGGCCATCGCCTCTCCAGCATAAGAAAAAGGCGGCGGGATCGCTCCCGCCGCCTCTTTTTGTGTTCGGTTTCGAAAGGCTTACGAGCCGCTCATCGCCGTGGTCACGTCGTTGAACGTGGTCGAAAGCTGGTCGCCCAGGCTCGACATGGCAGTGATCGCGGCAACCGCGATCAGGGCGGCGATCAGGCCGTATTCGATGGCAGTCGCGCCTTCTTCGTCCTTGCGGAACTTCTTGATGAACTTCATTGGTCGTCTCCTGGTTCTGTCTTCGGTAACCCGCCCCATCCCGTCGCAAACCGGGATCAGGTGTGTCCCTTATCGGCGGCGAAGGTTGATATTTCCCTAAGGCGAAACAGCTTTAATTTGCGCTCGCTTCGACGATGGTGTCGGACATGTTGTTCCACATCTCGGTCGCGTTCAGTCCGAAAGCGCTGACGGCTCCGATCATCGCCAGGAAGATCATGGCCAAGATCATACCGTACTCGACCGCTGTGGCGCCCCGCTCGTCATCTCGGAATTTCCGCTGAGATTTGGGCCGAAACTTGGCTTTCGCGATTGGCATCGGCACTATCCTTTTATTGGTCGCGTCGCTGGGACCGGCGCATCTAATCGGCATAGGCTTAAGAAATTGTTGAGGGATGCGGCAGAAGTGGAAAGAAATCCGACATGGCTGTGTGTCGTCGCCGGGCTCCTGATCGATCCGCAGGGACGCTGGCTGATGCATCGGCGCCCGGTGGACAAGGCGCATGGCGGATTGTGGGAATTCCCCGGTGGCAAGGTCGAGCCGGGGGAGACTCCGGAAGCGGCGCTGGTTCGTGAGCTGGGCGAAGAGCTGGACATTTCCATCGCCCCCCGGACGATCGAGCCGCTAACCTTCGCCTCGGAAGGCCCGGATACGATCCGGCGCCCGATCACACTTCTTCTCTATCGCGTCGGAATTTGGGAAGGGGCGCCGCGCGCTGTCGAGGGCGGGGCGATCGGCTGGAATGTCCCCGACGCGGCTGCCGAACTTGAAAAGCCGCCGCTCGATATCGCTCTGTTTGCCAAGGCTCGCGCCCTTATTCACCCTGTCTCGGATGCGACCCGACAGGGATGAGGCGTCTCGGTCGAAAAAACCGCCGCTTTGCGGTTGCCATGCGCGAAAGCCCTGCTATGTGACGCCCCTCCAGCGCGCCCGTAGCTCAGCTGGATAGAGTACCTGACTACGAATCAGGTGGTCGGAGGTTCGAATCCTTCCGGGCGCGCCAAAGGTTTCAAGACAGCGCATCGGTGCCGAAAGGTTCCGGTGCGCTGTTCGTTTGGGGCGTTATCCCGGCCCGCGTTGCTGCGGCTAAGCCTCGTCCTCAATCCGGTGCATATCCTCGTCGCTGAAACCAAAATGGTGGCCAGCTTCGTGGATCACGACATGGCGGACGAGCTCTTCGAGACCCACGCCGGTTTCCTCCATCTCCGCGATCAGCGGCTGGCGGAACAGCCAGATTCGCGGCGGCATGTCTCCGCTTTCCCAGATGGATTTGTCCGGCAGGGGGCGCCCTTCGTAAAGCCCGGACAAGTGCCATTTCTCGTCCATATCGACCGAGGCGAGCTGTTCCGGCGTCGCGAAATCGGTGACCCGCATCACCACCCGGCCAAGCTGTTCGCGAAAGGCGGCGGGAAGGTTGGCGAGGACCTGTTCGGCCATGCGCTGCATCGTTTGTTCGCTGGGGTGGTCGGTCGCGTTCATGCGCCAAATATGTGGCGCGCACGGATCATCCGCAAGATCGATACGACCGGCTTGGTCCTATGGCCCCGGAACATCATGCGCCTTCGCCTGTTTGACCTGCGAACCGAAGCCATCCCGAAAGAGGACGTCCGATAATGGCCCAGACACACGAAATCTTTGCGACACTCGAACGCGATCACGATCGCCACCGCGAATTGCTCGACAAGCTTCTCAAGACCAGCGGCGACAGCGACGAGCGCGAGACGCTGTTCACGGAACTGACCCGCGAACTTAAATCGCACGCCGCTGCCGAAGAGCAGGCGCTGTATTCGACTATGCTGCGCAAACCCCCGACCACTGGCGAGACTCGCCATTCGGTGGCCGAGCATCACGAGATCGAGGAAGCGCTCAACGATCTGGCCGCGACCGACATGGCGAGCGGCGCGTGGTTGCAGAAATTCAAGGATTTCGACCACCAGTATCGTCATCACATCGACGAAGAGGAAGAGGATCACTTCCCCGACTTCGCCAAATATCTCGACGACGAGGACCGCGAGCATATGCGCTCGGTTTTCGAGCGGCGGAAGAAGGAGGAAAAGGACGAGGCCGAGGTGACGCCCGAGAAAAAGGAAGACGCCAAGGAGTAGTATCCTGGTGGGGGGCTTGACCGCATTGGAACCGGCGACGCAGAAAACCACGATCCCGGGTATCGACGACAGCGTCGAACCGGGAGTGTGGCGCTATGTCCGCGCCAAGCGCGCGCGGGTGATCGTGGATGCGGCGGATTATTTCGCCATCATGCAGGCCGCGATGCTGAATGCGCGGTATCGCATCTTCCTGATCGGATGGGATTTCGACACGCGCATCCACCTCGCTGAAGGGCGGCACTGGTGGCAGCGGGCGTGGAAGAAGAAATATCCGGCGCGCCTCGGCAGCTTCATCGCATGGATGATCCGCAACCGGCCTACGCTGGAAGTGCGGATCCTCAAATGGAGCTTCGGCGTTTTCAAATTCACCTATCGCGGGTCGATGTGGGTCGATCTGCTGCGCTGGATCCGGCATCGCCGGATCGATTTCAAGTTCGACAGCGCGCATCCGGTGGGGTGCAGCCATCACCAGAAGATCGCCGTCCTCGACAGCTCGCTGGCCGTGTGCGGTGGGATCGACATGACGGGCAAGCGCTGGGACACGCGCGATCACGAGGAAGACCAGCCCCTGCGCAAGACGCCGAACGGCCGTAAATACGATCCGTGGCACGATGCCTCCATGATGATGGAGGGCGACATCGCCGAAGCGCTGAGCGACCTGGGTCGCGATCGCTGGATCCGGGCGGGGGGCAAGCCGCTGACGCCGATCCGCGCACCTGAGAAGAGCCTTTGGCCCGAAGGCCTCGACGCCACTTTCGAGGACGTCGAGATCGGCATCGCGCGGACCCGATCGAAGCATCGCGACTGGCAGGCGATCCGCGAGATCGAAGCCCTGTTCGTCCAGCATGTCGAGCGCGCCCGACGCTTCATCTACGCAGAGAGCCAGTATTTCGCCTCCCGCGCGATCGGGGAAGCGATCCTCAAGCGCATGGAAGAAGATGATCCGCCCGAAATACTAATTGTCCATCCCGCGCACGCCGATGGCTGGCTGGAACAGCAGGCGATGGACCATGCGCGGGCCGAACTGGTGCGCTGCATCGAACAGATCGATCGAAAAGGACGTTTTTCGATCTGGACGCCTTACAGCGGCGAAACCCCGATCTATGTCCATGCCAAGATCATGATCGTGGACGACGAGATTTTCCGGATCGGCTCGGCAAACATGAACAACCGATCCATGGGGCTCGACAGCGAATGCGACGTATTCGTCGATTCCACGCGTCCCGGGAACGACCACGCCACGGGCGCGATCACGGCTTTGCGCCATTCGCTTCTAGCGGAACATATCGGCCGCGACGAGGCGGAAATCGGCGAATTGCACGAGCGCCATGGCTCGATGGCGGCGATGATCGACCACGCGCAGGAACCGGGCGGACGGACTCTCAAGCGTTATCATCCGCCCGAATTGAACGGCGTAGAGGAAGGTCTCGCGGAAAGCAGCCTGCTCGACCCTGACGATCCCGACGACATGTTCGAACCCTTTGCAAAGGGCGGGCTGTTCCGCAAAGGAAGCCGTCTGCGGCGCGTGCGCGCCCGATTGAAGAGGATCAGGGGAAAATGAGCAGTCTGGTCGGACCCGACGAAGATGATCCGCGCGGCAAATTGCCGGTGCCCGAAGCGGTCCAGGACGCGATCCGCACTCTGATCGAATGGACGGGTGACGATCCCACGCGCGAAGGGCTTCTCGAAACGCCGGCCCGTGTGGCGCGTGCGTGGAAGGAATATTGCCTGGGCTATGACGAGGACCCGGCGGTCCATCTCAGCCGCGTGTTCGAGGAAGTGGGCGGCTATAACGAGATCGTGCTGCTGAAGGATATCCCCTTCCAGTCGCACTGCGAACATCACATGGCCCCGATCATCGGCAAGGCCGCGATCGCTTATCTTCCGACCGACCGCGTGGTCGGCATCTCAAAGCTCGCGCGGGTGCTCCACGGATTCGCACGCCGGCTCCAGGTGCAGGAACGGCTGACTGCGGAAGTCGCGGACTGCATCTGGGAAAACCTGCAACCGCAGGGCGTGGCCGTCGTCATCGAAGCGAGCCACGCCTGCATGACCGCGCGCGGCGTCAGGACGCCCGGCGTCGGAATGGTGACAAGCCGGATGATGGGCACGTTCCTCGACGACCACCGGAGCCGCGAGGAAGTGATGAAACTGATGGGGTATGGCTGACGATTGAGTGCGAGAGTGCGATCGGCTAGTTTGCACTATGCTTTTCGCACTCGCCTTGGCGTTGTCGGCGCCTTCGGTCACTTCAAGTCCGGTCCGGACTGATTGCGTTCACGACAGGGAGGCGATCCTCGCCCTGGAATTCAAGGCTTTCGACCAGACCGAGGGATCGGGCTGGCGTCCACTATATCATAACGGTTGTTATGTCGAGGTGGCGGAGTTGCTGCGCGAATGGCGCGCACGAAATGGCGATGCTACGCCGTCGATCATATCGTTCCACGAAGCTCAGATGTGGGGTTACGCAGGCCGATATGATTTGGCAGAGCCGCTTTTTGCTCGAGCCTTTCGTACCAATGGTTCGGCTTCAGCGGTAACATGGAACCTCTATGTAGGTGGAAATCTCGCGTTCCTTCGCCGCGATCGGGCCGGACTGGAGGCCGCTGTCGCAGCTCTGCAGAATGTCCCCAAGCCAGCAGGTTGGGACAGCGCAGTCGATATGAACGGCAATCCTGTCTCGCTGCCATGGCCTGCCAATTTGAACGTGCTGCAAGCCATGCTGCGCTGCTGGGACGAGCCCTACGAGATTGCCGCCCACTGCCACATTGAAGACTGGCTCCCGCCTGTAGGGCCCAGTTGAAATACAATAGAATTCACCCCGCCTTGCGATGTCGCAAGGCGGGGTGGTGGTATCGATTTTTCGAGATGGGGGGACTTACTTCAGCTGGCCGAGCATGTGCTCCGCGCTGGAGACCGAGAAATCGCCCGGCTGCTCGACATTCAGCTCCTTCACCACGCCATCGTCGACGATCATCGAATAACGCTGACCGCGCTGGCCCATGCCGAAGCCGCTGCCATCCATGGTGAGGCCGATCGCCTGAGCGAAATCGCCGTTACCGTCGGCGAGCATGGTGACGTCCGAAGCATCGTTCGCACCCTGCCATGCGCCCAGCACGAACGCGTCGTTGACGGCAGTGCAGGCGATCTCGTCGACACCCTTCGCCTTCAGCTCTTCGGCCTTCTCGACATAACCGGGCAGGTGGCGGGCCGAACAGGTCGGGGTGAAGGCGCCGGGAACGGAGAACAGAGCGACCTTGCGCCCCTTGAAGAAGTCACCGGACTGAACCTTCTCGGGCCCGTCCGCAGTGGGCTTCACCAGAGTCACGTCGGGCAGCTTGTCGCCTACGGAGATTGTCATTCGTCATCACCTTTCTAAGAGTTTCGAAACCGATATAGGCGGGGCAGCGCAGGCCACAATGACGGGTGTGCAAAACAAGATATAAAGAAACCTTTATATTTGCTTTTGCAGAGCGCGATGGCTAGGGCCGCGCCCGTACGCATCCCGATCTTGGATCGGAACGCTCGACAGATTTCAGGAGATTGCTTCGTGGCCCAATTCAACGATTACGTCATCAAGGACATTTCGCTCGCCGATTACGGCCGTGCCGAGATCAATATCGCCGAAACCGAAATGCCGGGCCTGATGGCCACGCGCGAGGAATATGGCGAAGCGCAGCCGCTGAAGGGCGCGCGCATCGTCGGCTCGCTCCACATGACGATCCAGACCGCCGTCCTGATCGAGACGCTGGTGGCGCTTGGCGCGGAAGTGCGTTGGGCGACCTGCAACATCTTCTCCACGCAGGACCACGCCGCCGCCGCCATCGCGGCGCAGGACATTCCCGTCTTCGCGGTGAAGGGCGAAAGCCTCGCCGATTATTGGGACTATGTCGGCCGGATCTTCGATTGGTCGAGAGAGGCGGATCAGGATCTGACCGCCAATCTCATCCTCGACGATGGCGGTGATGCGACCATGTTCGCCCTCTGGGGTGCGCGGATCGAGGCGGGCGAGACCATGCCCGAACCCCAGAACGCGGAAGAGATCGAAATGCAGCGCGCGCTGAAGGAATTCCTCAAGCGCAAGCCCGGCTACCTCACCGCCAGCGTCAAGGCGATCAAGGGCGTCTCGGAAGAGACCACCACGGGCGTGCATCGCCTCTACCACCTTGCCAAGCAGGGCAAGCTTCCCTTCCCGGCGATCAACGTCAACGACAGCGTGACCAAGTCGAAGTTCGATAACCTCTATGGTTGCCGCGAATCGCTGGTCGACGCGATCCGCCGCGCGACGGACGTTATGCTGTCGGGCAAGGTCGCCTGCGTCGCGGGCTATGGCGATGTCGGCAAGGGCTCGGCCCAGTCGCTGCGCAATGGCGGCGCGCGCGTGCTCGTGACCGAGATCGACCCGATCTGCGCGCTTCAGGCGGCGATGGAAGGGTATGAGGTCGTGACGATGGAGGACGCGGTGACCCGCGCCGACATCTTCGTGACGACGACCGGCAACGAGGACGTCATCACCGCCGAACACATGAAGGCGATGAAGCCGATGAGCATCGTTGCCAATATCGGCCACTTCGACAGCGAGATCCAGATCGGCGCGCTCGACAATTACGAGTGGAACGAGCTGAAGCCGGGGACCGACCTCGTCAAATTCCCCGACGGCAAGGAAATCATCGTCCTCGCCAAGGGCCGCCTCGTCAATCTCGCTTGCGCCACCGGCCATCCCAGCTTCGTGATGAGCTGTTCCTTCACCAACCAGGTGCTGGCCCAGATCGAATTGTGGAAGAACGCGGGCAGCTACGAAAACGACGTTTATGTCCTTCCCAAGCACCTCGACGAAAAGGTCGCGGCGCTGCATCTCGACAAGCTGGGCGTGAAGCTGACGCAGTTGAGCAAGAAGCAGGCGGATTATATCGGCGTTCCGGTCGAAGGACCGTTCAAGCCCGAGCACTACCGCTATTGATGTGCAGGAACGGGGCCGCGAGCTTTGCGGCCTCGTTCTCGTTCAAGCCTATTGCGTAGCGCCCATTGCATCGGGTGGACGGGCGGCATAGCTGACCTGGCATGACGGATTCGCCCGCCCTGATGGTGATCATCGGCCTGCTGCTCGCTGCTTGGACGGCGGTGGCGGGCTGGTTCATGCTGCGGGCGAGCGCGCGCAGCAGGGGGACGGAGACGATCCGCCGTTCCGCCCGGCGCCTGTCCCGCATGATCGAGGAATCGCCCGCCGTGCCGCTGCTGGTACGCGCGGACGGCCGGATCGAGGCTCCTGAACGTCTGGCGGGCTGGTTCGGCCTCGACCGGATGCCCGAATATCTGAGCGAGCTGAGCCGGGACGGCGACGGCGGGCTCGACGACGCGCAGCTCGAAACGCTGACCGCGCGTGTGCGGCGCACCCAGAAGACGGCGGCCTCCTTCACCATGACGCTCGCGCCGCCCGGGTCGCGCAAGGCCCTGACGCTGCGCGGCACGCTGGCCGATCCCAGCGTCTCCCCGGCCGGGGCAGCGCTGATCTGGGTCTTCGATTTCACCGAAAGCGAAGGGGAACTGGCGGCCCTGCGCGAACAGGCCGCTAGCGCGCGCGAGGATTTCGGCGCTCTGGTCGGCCTGATCGAAGCGGCGCCGATGCCGATGTGGTTTCGCGGCGCCGACATGCAGCTGCGCCTGGTCAACCGCGCCTATGTGTCCGCGGTCGGGTCCGACAGCCCCGACACGGTCGTCAGGGAGCAGATCGAACTCGTCGAAAGCATGGACGGCATAAGCGCCAGCCAGGTCGCGCAGCAGGCCGGCGAACGCCGCAAGGCGATCGAGCGCGTGGTGACCACCACGATCGATGGCGAGCGCCGCTCGCTGCGAGTGACCGACCTGCCGCTGATCGGCGATGGCATTGCGGGCTATGCGGTCGATATCGAGGAGATGGAGGAGCAGGCGCGCGAATTTCGTGCCTTCCGCGAGGCCCAGCGGTCTATGCTCGACCAGCTTTCGATCGGCGTCGCGCAGTTCGATGCCAACCGCCGGATGACGTTCGCGAATCAGCCGTTCCATCGCGTGTTCGGCCTGCCGCCGGGTATCGTGGGCGAGCGCACGACGTTCGAACAGATGCTCATGGCAGCACGCGAAAACGGGCGCATTCCCGAGGTTCGCGACTTTCCGAGCTGGCGCCAGGAAGTGGCCGGATGGTTCCTGTCCGACGAAACACATGAGGAGAACTGGCCGCTTCCCGATTCGACCCATCTGCGCATTCTCGGCCAGCCGCTTCCCGATGGCGGGCTGGTCTTCATCGCGGAAGACCGCACCGAACAGCTGGCCCTATCCGCCACGCGCGACACGCTGTTGCGCACCCGCACCGCGACTTTCGACAATCTGTTCGAGGCGCTGGCCGTGTTCGCGCCCGACGGGCATCTCGAACTCTGGAATCGCAGTTTCGCAGGCGCGTGGGGACTAGAGGAAGAAGCGCTCGACGGGCATCCCCAGGCCGAGGACCTGCTCGAAGCCATTGCGAAGAAGCTGGCCGATCCCAAGGAGGTCGCGGCGATCAATCACGTCATCCGCGCCGCCACGCTCGACCGGCGCAAGCAGCGCGGCACGGTGAAGCTTGCGGACGGGCGCACGCTCGATTTCGCGAGCGTGCCCTTGCCCGATGGGAATGGTCTCATCACCGTGCTCGACATCACCGCCTCGCGCCAGGCGGAAGAGGCGCTGCGCGAACGCAACCGCGCGCTGGAGGAAGCCGACGCTGTCACCACGCGCTTCCTCGCCAATATGAGCTACGAATTCCGCACTCCGCTGACCTCGATCGGGGGCTTTGCCGAATTGCTGACCAGCGGCGTTGCGGGCGAGCTCAGTCCACAGGCGAAGGATTATGCGCAGGCGATCGCCCAATCGGTCAGCAAATTGACCGAACAAGTCGAAAACGTTCTCGACCTGTCGCAGAGCGAGGCGGGGCTGATGCCGCTGACGAAACAGAAGATCGCGCTGCTTCCCTTCGTAACCGAGATTGTACGCAAGCGCGAGGATGCGATTACCGGGGGCGGGCTGACTCTCGATCTGCGCAGCGACCCGGACAAATCGGTTTCCGCCGACCCCCAGCAATTGCGCCGCGCGATCGCCCATCTGCTCGACAACGCCATTCGCGCCACGCCCTCGGGTGGAAAGATCACCGTGGAGATCCGCCAGAAGAAGGATGTGACGCGGATTTCCATCGCCGACACCGGCAGTGGGATGAGCCATCACGACATGGCCCGCGCGCTCGAGGGGATTCGTCCGACTGCGGATGGGCGGGGTATCGAACGCCGCCAGGGGCTCGGCATACCGCTCGCGCGCCAACTGATCGAGGCACATGGTGGGACGCTTGAACTGCAAAGCCGCCGCGGTTCGGGCACGGTGGCGGTGATCGTCCTCCCGTGATCGTCGCGCTGCCCGATCTCGCGGCGGTCGACGCGCTCGGCAGGCGGATCGCGGCAAAGCTACGACCGGGCGATGTCGTCGCTCTGTCGGGCGATCTCGGAGCGGGGAAGACCACGCTTTCGCGTGCGATCCTCGCGGCCTCGGGACACGCCGGAGAGGTGCCGTCGCCTACCTTCACGATCATCGAAACCTACGAGCGGACTGACCTTCCGATAATCCACGCGGATTTCTATCGTCTCGACGATCCGTCCGAGGTGGAGGAAATCGGGCTGGACGATTACCGCGCCGGTGCCGCGCTGCTGGCCGAGTGGCCGGAAAGGGCTGGCGGCTTCTCCCACGAGCCGCAATGTCTCTCGGTCGAGCTCGAAAACAGTGGGGAAGGGCGCCGCGCCATTGTCGAAGGCGGTTCGGCTTGGCATGGCCGGATGCCATGAACGCAGCACTTCCCGAAGGCCTCGACAGCTTCCTTGGCGACACGCGATGGGACGGGGCGGAAATCGTCCCGCTCGTCGGCGACGCCTCCTTCCGTCGGTATTATCGGCTCCGCATGGGGGATCGCAGCGCGATGCTGATGCACGCACCTCCGCCAGAAGAGGATACCGGCCCCTTCCTCCATGTCGCCCGCTGGCTGAGGGAGAACGGGATGCGCGGACCGGAAATCCTCGGCGCGCGGCCCGAACAGGGCCTCGTCCTGATCGAGGATTTCGGCGATCAGCGCATGAAGGAATGGATCGACGATCACCCTGACGACGAGGAAGCGATCTATGCCGGTGCGATCGATGCGCTGGCGAGATTGCAGGCGCTCCCGCCGGGGCCGTTCGACCCCTATGACATGGCGGTGTATCAGCGCGAGGCGGCGCTGTTCGTCGAATGGTATTGCCCCTCGGTCGGCCTGAGCGTGGACGAAGCGGGCTGGCGCGCGGCTTGGGAAGAGACGCTGGCCCCCCTGATCGAACGCCAGCAGCCGGGCGTCACCGTGCTGCGCGATTATCATGCCGAAAACGTCATGCTGCTCGAACCGGGCAAGGTGAACGGCGCGCAGGGCCTCATCGATTTCCAGGACGCGCTGGTGGGACACCCGGCCTACGATCTCGTCAGCCTTTTGCAGGATGCGCGCCGCGACGTGTCCGAAAGCCTCGAGCGCACCATGCTGGGCCGCTATCGCGCCGCTTGCGATCCGGGGCCGGACTTCGAAGCGGATTACGCGCGTCTCGGCGCGCAGCGGAATGCCAAGATCGTCGGCATCTTCACGCGCCTTCACAAACGCGATGCCAAGCCGCGCTATCTGCGCATGATCCCGCGCGTGTGGAAGGCGATGGAGCGCGATCTGGCGCACGAAGCGCTCGCCCCCGTGGCGCGCTGGTTCATGGACAACATTCCACAGCATCTGCGCGATGCCGACGGAGGCGAGATCGCATGAGCGAGCCCGTGCTCGTCACCGATACCGCCATGCTGATGGCCGCCGGGCTCGGCAAGCGGATGCGGCCGCTCACCGCCAGTCAGCCCAAGCCGATGGTGCGCGTGGCGGGAAGGCCGCTGATCGACCATGCGCTCGACCGGCTGAAGGATGCGGGCGTCGCCAAGGCGGTGGTTAACGTCCATTATCTGGCCGACGCGCTGGAGGCCCATGTCGGCCACCGCGCCGCGCCCAAGATCGTTTTTTCGGACGAGCGCGCCGAGCTGCTCGAAACTGGGGGCGGGATGGTCAAGGCGCAGGGTGAGGGAAAGCTGCCCGATCCGTTCTTCGCCTGCAACGCCGACAGCATCTGGCTCGACGGGCCGCTGAACGCCTTTCGCGATCTCTCGCGCCATTGGGATGCGGAGCGGATGGATGCGCTGCTCCTCCTTGTCAGCCATGCGCGCGCCACCAATTTCGACGGGACGGGCGATTTCTACATGGACGGGAAGGGGCGACTGAAGCGCAAGCTGCCGGGGCGGATCGCGCCCTTCATCTATACCGGCATCCAGTTAGTCTCGCATCGCCTGTTGCGCGATGCGCCCGAGGGCAAGTTCTCGACCAATATCCTGTGGGACCGCGCGATCGAGGAGGGCCGCCTGTTCGGCCTCGCCTTCAGCGGGCAGTGGATCGAAGTCGGACGACCCGAGCATATCGCGGTGTGCGAGGACGTGCTCGAACGTGGCTGAACGCCGCGCGCCAGAGGTCTACTCCATCGCCGCCCATCGCGGTTTCGCCGATGCGCTCGTCGCGGGGCTGGTTCCGCGCTATGCCGAGGAGGGGCTGGGCCTCGCGCGGCTGACCCTGCTGCTGCCGAGTTCGCGCGCCGTGAGGACGGTGAGCGAGGCGTTCATTCGTCATGCGGGAGAGGGAGATGGTCCGCTGGGCCTGTTGATGCCGCGCATGGTCGTGGTCGGCGATCTCGACCTCGACGAGGCTCTGGGGCCGCTGCTCGACCCCCTGGGTGCCAGCGCGGTGCCGCCAGCCATCGATCCGCAGCGGCGCCTGTTCGCACTGGCCGGCCTGATCGCGGAAACGATGGGAGACGATGCGCCGGGGGGCGCCACCCTGCTGCGGCTCGCCCGCGAGACCGGCGCGACGATGGATCGGTTGTTGGTGGAGGACGTCGATCCGGCCGACCTGCTCGACGATCGCGTGGTCGATATCGTCCCCGACCTGTCGGCGCATTGGCAGAAGAGCCTGCATCTCTTTGCCACCGTCCTGGTGAAATGGCGCGCGTTTCTCGATGAGCGCGGCGCGATCGACGCGGCGGCGCGGCGCAACCGCCTGTTCGACCACGCCGCCGAACGCTTCGCGAAGCATCCGCCCGCAACGCCCTTGATTGCGGCGGGCGTGACGAGTTCGGCGCCCGCTCTCGCGCGCCTGCTGAAAGTTGTCAGCGAGTTGCCGCAAGGCGCGGTGATCCTGCCCGATTTCGACCTGACGCTTTCGAGCGAGGTCTGGGAAGAGCTGGGCCGGGCGGGAGCCGCACCGGGACCTGGCGAAACGCCGTTCGCGCGCGAGGATGCGGTGACTCACCCGCAATATCATCTCAAGCTGCTGCTCAACCGGATGGGCGTCGCGCGCGAGGAAGTCCGGCCCTGGCATCGCAAGGGCATGGCCGCCGCTCCGCCGGAACGCAGTCATGCGATCGGATCGCTGTTCCTGCCGCCTGAAGCGAGCAAGGTCTGGGCGGAGCTTCCAAGTGAAAAGCGGCGCCTTTCGGGCGTGCGCGTCATGCGCAGCGCCAATCCCGAGGAGGAAGCGCAGGCAATCGCACTGCTCGTGCGCGAGGCGTTGGAAACGCCGCGCCAGCGCGTTGCCGTGGTGACGCCCGATCGCGCGCTGGCGCGGCGCGTTGTCCATCATCTGGCGCGGTGGGACGTCATCGCTGACGATTCCGCAGGGCGGCCCCTGTCCCAGACAGCGGCAGGCCGACTGATGCTCCTGCTCGCCGAAGCGATGGCGGAGCGGGCGGCGCCGGTGCCATTGATGGCTCTGCTCGACCATCCGCTGGTTGATGGAGAGATGGAGCGCGGAACCTGGCTCAGGCACTTGCGGCGGATCGAACGGGATCTGCGCGGGCCGCGCAAGGCCGGGGGATTGGAGCCTGTCCAGCATCTGGTGGCGAAGAAGGCCGAGCCGGGGTCCGATCTTGCCGAGTGGTGGCGGATCGTGAGCGATACGCTGGCGCCGCTCCTCGATCTGGCAGACTGCGAAACGATCGCGCTGGCCGATCTCCTCGATGCGCTGGCCAAAGCGGGCGAGAGCCTTTGCGGCGAAAAGCTGTGGGCGCGCGAGGATGGCCGGGCCTTGGCGCGTTTTGTCGAGGAACTGCGGCTCAATGCGGAAGAGGCGGCGTTCTCGCTCGCCCCGCGAGAGGCGGAGGTCGCATTGCGCGAGGCGATGGAGCAGGTCGCGGTGCGCCCCCCCTATGGCGGCCATGCGCGGGTGCAGATACTCGGCCTGCTCGAATCGCGGATGAACCGCGCCGATCTCGTCATCTGTGCCGGGCTGAACGAGGGCGTATGGCCCGCGCGCGGCGCCACCGATGCGCTGCTCGCCCCGCCGGTTCTGCGAACTCTCGGCGTGCCGGGATCGGATTACCGGATCGGCCTGTCCGCGCACGATCTCGCCGGAGCGTTGGGTGCGCCCGAAGTCGTGCTGAGCCGGGCGGAGCGTGACGAGGGCGGCCCCGCCATCCCTTCGCGGTTCCTGCTGCGAGTCCAGGCTCTGTTGGGCGACCTGCTGCCCCGCCATGTGGAAACGCGTGCCGTAGATCTGGCCCGCGCGATCGCCCGTGCGCCGCGCGCTCCGATCTATCCGCGCCCTCGGCCCAGACCCGATGCCGATCAGCGCAAAGTCGCGATTTCCGCCACCGCGCTCGATCGCCTGCTGGGCGATCCGTATCAGTTCTATGCCGGACAGATCATGGGGTTGAGGGATCTCGACGCGCTCGATGCCGATCCGACCCCGTCATGGCAGGGCACCGTCGCGCATGCGATTCTCCAGCGCTGGCACGAGCAGCGTAAAAGCGGCGCCGATCCCGATATCGCGGCCATCATGGAAGCGGTGCTCGACGAGGAGAACGCCGATCCGCTCACGCGCGGATTGTGGCAGCCGCGCCTGCTCGCCGCCCTGGAATGGATCGCGGACGAAGTGCGCTCGGCGTCGGATCGCGAGGTGCTGTGTGTCGAGGAGACGGGTGCGATGGAAGTCGAAGGGATCCGCATCCATGGCCGCGCCGACCGGATCGACCGACTGGGCGACGGGACGCTCGCCATCGTCGATTACAAGACCGGCAAGCCCCCCAGCGCGGCGATGGTGGCGGACGGGTTCGCGCTCCAGCTCGGCATTCTCGGCCTGATCGCGGAGCGCGACGGGTTCGATCACGCGAAGGGAGAACCGGGCGCCTACGAATATTGGTCGCTGGGCAAAGCGAAGGACGACACGCATTCGACCGGCTTCGGCTATGTCGAAACGCCGCTTCTGGTCAAACCGAAGCGCACCGGGATCGAACCGGAGGAATTCCTGCCTGTCACGAGCCGATACCTCCGCGAAGGTATCGCCAAATACATCACCGGCGATGCGCCCTTCGTCGCGCGCGAGAACCCGGATTATCCGGCCTACGATACCTACGATCAGCTGATGCGCCTCGAGGAATGGCTTCCGCGCATGGATGATGAAGATGGCGATGAAGATGGGAAGGGCGATCCGCGATGAGCGGCAAGGTCTATCCTTTGCAAGGCGCGCAGCGGGACGCGGTCGACCCGAGGGAAAGCGTCTGGCTGTCGGCGAGCGCGGGCACGGGCAAGACCCAGGTCCTGTCCGCACGGGTGTTGCGCCTGCTTCTCGAACCCGATGCAGACCCGTCGCAGATACTTTGTCTCACCTTCACCAAGGCGGGCGCCGCCGAAATGGCAGTGCGCGTGAACGAGGTGCTGGCGCGCTGGGTCAGGCTGGACGACGGCCTTTTGGCGAAGGACCTCGCCAATCTCGGCGCGGCGACCGACCCCGAGACCAGGTCGCGCGCTCGCTCGCTGTTCGCACGAGTGCTCGATTGTCCGGGCGGAGGGTTGCGGATCGATACGATCCACGCCTTTGCCCAGTATCTTCTCGCCGCCTTTCCCGCCGAGGCCGAAATCCTGCCCGGATCGCGCCCGATGGAGGACCGCGAGCGTGATCTGCTGAGCCGTGACGTGCTCGCCGCGATGCTGTCCGAAGGCGATCCCCATATCGATGCCGCCATCGCCGAGATGAGTCGCCGCAAGGGGCCCGACGCCGTTCGCGGATGGCTGATGCGCTGCGCACGCCATCAAGACTTGTGGACCGGGCCGAACGGATGGCAACCGCCCATGGGTCCGCGCGTCCACCGCCTGCTCGGCATTCCCGCCGATGCGGATGAGGCTTGGGTGGCAGAGGCCTGTTCCGATGCCGCATTCCCCGTCGCGACCTTGCGGGCCTGCGCGATGGCCGCGCGCGAGTGGAAGGCTGCCACCGGGCAGAAAGCCGCCGATTTCGCGGAAGGATGGGCGCGCGATGACCTAAAGGCGCGGCTTGAAAGGCTGGACGGATTTCGCGACACGTTCCTCAAGAAGGACGGCGCGCCGCGCAAGATGGCGGGCGCCGAAAAGATCGATCCGTCCTTCGCGGCCAATCAGGAAATCCTTTCCGAAGCCGTCGCGCAGATCGGCGAGCGGCTCGCTCTGCTCGACCTCGCCGGTTTTCTCGCCCCCCAACTCGAGGCTGGCCGCGCCTTCGCTCTGCGCTGGGAAGCGGCCAAGACGCGCGAGGGTCTTGTCGATTTCGACGATCTGATCGCGCGCGCCGCTCAGCTCCTCTCGAACAGCGCCATGGCCGACTGGATTCGCTACAAGCTCGATCGCAGCTTCGACCATATCCTTGTCGATGAGGCGCAGGATACGAACGAAGCTCAGTGGAGCATCGTCAAGGCGCTGACCGACGATTTCTTCGACGGTCTCGGCGCGCGCGGCAATGCGGTGCGCACCATCTTCACCGTGGGTGATTACAAGCAGGCGATCTTCGGCTTCCAGGGAACGAGCCCGCGCAATTTCCGGCAGGCGCGCGATTTCTTCGCGCGGAAAATGGATGCCGCCGCCGATGCCGCGCGGGATATGCGCGGGGCGCCCAACATGCGGCGTTTGAAAGGCTACGACCTCGAACGATCCTATCGCACCAGCGCGCCGGTTTTGTCCTTCGTCGACGATGCGCTGGCCGCGATCGGGCACACCGACCTTGGGCTAGAGAGTGCCGATGGGCAGCATATCGGGAGCGACGGGCCGGGGCAGGTGATCTTGTGGAACACGGTCACGGCCGGGACGCAGGACGAAGAGGGCGAGGAACAGGCCGGCTGGCTGGCGCGGCATGACCGGCTGATGGCCGACAATATCGCCAGGCAGGTGCGGCGCTGGATGGATGAGGGCTATCCTCTCGCCAAGGGGGAGGCGCGCAATGCGCGGCCCGGCGATGTTATGGTGCTGGTGAGGAAAAGGCGCGAGCTTGCTTCGCTGATCGTTTCGCGACTCTATCGCCATGGCGTTCCGGTCGCGGGGGTCGACCGGCTGCGGCTCGGCAATCCGCTGGCGGTGAAGGACCTCATGGCGGCGCTGCGCTTCGCCGCGCAGCCGCTGGACGATCTGATGCTGGCCAATGTGCTGGTCTCGCCGCTCGTTGGCTGGAGCCAGGAGGCGCTGCTGGAGCATGGCTACAGACCGCGCGATCGCCGTCTGTGGGATCACCTCCGGGCGAGCGAGGATGCTTTTGTCGAGGCGACGGTCGATACCCTGCGCGAAATCCTGCGCCGCGCGGATTACGACAGCCCGCAGCAATTGCTGCACTGGATGCTGATTGGTCCGATGGACGGGCGGCGCAAGCTGGTCGCGCGTCTGGGGCGCGAGGCGAACGATCCGATCGACGAGTTGCTCAACGCCGCCAACGCCTATGCATCGGCGCATACCGCCAGCCTTCAAGGCTTCATCCGCTGGTTCGACGCGGGAGAGGGCGAGCTGAAGCGCGAGGCGGGCGAGGGCGGCGATCAGGTGCGGGTGATGACCGTGCACGGGTCGAAGGGCCTCCAGGCGCCGATCGTGATCCTTGCCGATGCCGCGATCGGGCCGGATGCGCCGGGCGAGCTGGAGCTTATGGACGAACCCATCGGAGGCGGTACCGCGAAACCCGTCCCGCTGCCGGGCCTCAGCAAGGACCAGCGCGTCGGCCCCGTGGCGCAGGCTGAAGCGGAGGCGGCGCTGGTCGACAGAGAAGAGCATTGGCGCCTCCTCTATGTTGCCATGACGCGGGCAGAAGAGGCGCTTTTCATCGGCGGATCGCTGGGGCCGCGCGATGCGAGGAATGGGCCACACGAAGACAGCTGGTATGCGCGGCTGAAACCGGTCTTTCCCGACGACGCGATCGAGGACGACATTTGGGGCGCGCGCTGGGAGCGGGGCGAGGCTGCACCGCGCGTGACACGTAGCGACATCCGCGAGGCAAGCGATGACGAAATCGAATTGCCCGATTGGGCGCAACGTCCCGCACCCGAAGAACCGCGTCCGCCCAGACCGCTCGCGCCATCCGGGCTTGGTGAGCAGGAGGGGAGTGACCCGCCTTTGCCGCCCGACCATGCGGCAGGTGCGGCGCGGCGTGGTACCTTGATCCATGCCCTGCTCGAACGCCTGCCGGGGGTTGCGCCGGAAGAGCGGCGGGCGCGCGCGGCGGACTGGCTGGCCCGGCAGGCTGGCGATCTCGATCCCGAGGACCGCGCCGAGATGCTCGAGCGGGCGATGTCGGTCATCGAAGCCCCCGCTTTCGCGCCCGTGTTCGGCCCGGACGCTCTGGCGGAAGTGCCGCTCGCGGCGCTGGTCGATGGACGTGTCGTCGCCGGGATCGCCGATCGCCTGCTTGTGACCGCAGAGGCGGTAACGGTCGTGGATTTCAAGACCGCGCGGCGCCCGCCGACCTCGCTGGCGGATGTCCCCGATCACACGATGCGCCAGATGGCGGCTTATGTCGCCGCGCTGGAAGCGATCTATCCGGGGCGGGCCGTACGCGCCGCCTTGCTCTACACGCAGACGCCCCAGCTGATCGACCTGCCGGACGCCGAAATCGCCCGATACAAAAGCCGATTTGCCGATCCGCAGGAAAGCTTTGCGCTGCCACCCGTTGAGTAGATCACACGCGCTCCTAAATGGGGCGCAACCGATACAGGAGAATTATCATGGCCACCGTCGCCGTCACCGATAGCAGTTTCCAGTCCGACGTCCTCGAATCGGACAAGCCCGTCCTCGTCGATTTCTGGGCCGATTGGTGCGGACCCTGCAAGATGATCGCTCCGGCCTTGGAAGAGCTGAGCGACGAGCTGGGCGACAAGGTCACCATCGCCAAGATGGATATCATGGAAAATCCCGATGTTCCGGGCAAGATGGGCGTTCAGTCGATCCCTTATCTCGTGCTGTTCAAGAATGGAGAGCCCGCCGCGAACATGCGCGGCGCTGCGCCCAAGGGCCAGCTCAAGCAGTGGCTCGAAGGCGAACTCTAAGCTTCGAACATCGCGTAGCGCGCGGCCAGATCGTCCCATAAAGCCGGGCTGGCCGCGCCGATGAGGCCGGTGCGGTCCTTCTCGTCGACCCGATAGGGTGAGCCGTCGGGCCGGGCGCATTTGCCGCCCGCTTCGTTCAGCCACAGCGCACCTGCCGCATGATCCCAGGCTAGCGTGCGTTCGAATATCGAAACGTCGTTTTCGCCCAGCGCGAGGCGCGGATATTGTTCGGCGGCACAGCGCGGGATGTCGACCAGGCGGTAATGCGGGGCGATATACTCCATCACGGCTGCGCGCCGCGACTGGTCCATAAAGAGAGTTGAAATGCCGGCGACCGGAGGCGTTTCACCGGACGGTTTCGCCACTATTCGCTCCCCGCCGACGAACGCGCCCTTCCCGCGATGCGCGGCGCAGAACCGCCCGGACAGGCAGTCGTAGATCCATCCGCTTTGCGCGAGACCTTCGTCGGCGAGCGCGATCAGAATCCCGAACGGGCCTGTGCCGCCCGCGTAATTGTTGGTCCCGTCGATCGGGTCGATGATCCAGCACGGCCCCGCCAGCAGATCGAGCACGGCGGGATTCGCATGCGCGTTCTCTTCACCGACGATGCCGATCCCCGGATTGAGTTTGCTCAGCCCGGCAGCGAGCAGTTCTTCCGCTTCGCGATCGGCGATCGTGACGACATCGTCCGCCGCCTTGTTTTCGATTTCCGAGGCGGAGAGAGAGCGGAAATGCGGCAGGATCGCCGTTTCGGTGACGTCGCGCATCAGCGCGAGGATCTCACGGTCCAGCATGCTCATGATCTGTAATCCGCGTTGATGGCGATGTAGCCGTGGGTCAGGTCGCAGGTCCAGACAGTGGCGCGTCCGTTTCCTATCCCGAGATCGACATCCATTCGAATGTCCTGCCCTTTGAGATGCTCGGCAACCGGCGTCTCGTCGTAGTCCGCCAAGGGCTGACCGTCGCGCGCCGTCCAGATGCCGCCGAATCCGATCGAAAGCCGGTCGCGATCCGCCGGTTCGCCCGCCTTGCCGACCGCCATGACGACGCGGCCCCAATTCGCATCTTCGCCCGCTATGGCGGTCTTCACCAGCGGAGAATTCGCGATCGACAGGCCGACGCGCCGGGCGCTGTCGTCGCTTTTGGCGCCGGTTACTGCGATCTCGATGAATTTCTGCGCCCCTTCGCCATCGCGCACCACCAGATGTGCGAGGCGCTGGCAGACATCGGCGATGGCGGCATAAAGCGCATCGGCACCCGGATCGTCCCACGATGCGATGAGCGGGTTGTCCGCCTGCCCCGTCGCGGCGAGCAGGACGGTGTCGCTGGTCGAGGTGTCGCCATCGACGGTGATGCAGGAAAAGCTCGTCGCATTGGCGCGGTCGAGCATCTTCTGGAGAAAGCCCGGCGTCACCTTCGCATCGGTGAAGACGTATCCGAGCATCGTCGCCATGTCGGGCGCGATCATGCCGCTGCCCTTGATGATCCCGCAGATTTCGACCCGAATTGCGCCGAGCATCGCGGAAGCGTGCCCACCCTTCGTGAAGGTATCGGTGGTGCCGATCGTTTCCGCCGCCTCGCGCCAGCTGCATGGGCTTGCCGTCAGCGCCTGTTCGACACCCGCCTTCGCGCGATCTTTCGGCAGGGGCACGCCGATCACTCCGGTCGAGGAGACGAGCACTTCGCTGGCCGGGCATCCCAGATGCGCCGCGACTTGCTGCGACACCTGCTCCACCGCCTCGCGCCCGCGATAGCCGGTGAAGGCGTTCGAATTGCCCGCATTCACTACGATGGCCCGTCCGCGCCCTTGCTTCACGCTTTCGCGGCCCAGCTCGACTTCGGTCGAGCAGCAGACATTGCGCGTGAAGACGCCCGCGATCGCGGTTCCCTCAGCCAGCTCGACATAAGTCAGATCGGCCCGATCCCAGTCCTTGTAGCGCGCCCGTGCGACGCGCAGGGTAACGCCCGCGACCGGGGGCATTTCGGGGAAAGGTTCGGCCAGAGGCGATCGTTCGAGGTCCATCAGGAAGGCGTTACGAAGTTTGCGCGGCAAGGTAAACGCGCTTCGGGGGTGGACGAGGGCAGCGGCAGTTTCTATTTGAGAGGCTCCATGCTTCGTCGCCTGCTCGCCTGTTTCGCCATTCTGACCGGCCTCGCCGCCGCGAATGCGCCTGCGCATGCGACGATCGTCAGCGCGCTCGAAGCCCAGATCGAGGATCAGCGCAGGGCGGACGATCCGGCGCGCAGTGCCGAAAGCGTCTGTGTCGAAAAGCAGCGCAAGCAGCGGCTGCGCGGGGAACGGATCACACCCTGCCGCGCGCCGGAGACGGTTACCGTCTATGTGCCGACGATCCAGCTCGGGCCCGACCGCGCGCACGAATAGCGCGCCTGCGCCAGATTCCGTTCCGTAATGCGGCTCGCGGTCCAAAGGGGCGCGCGGGCATATCCCTTATTCCCGATCTCCCGAGACCCACCATGCTCAAAGCCCTTACCAAGTCGCTCTTCGGCTCGTCCAACGATCGTTACGTCAAGTCGATGGACAAGATCGTCAATCAGATCAACGCGTTGGAAGAGCAAATTCAGGCTCTTTCCGATGAAGAGCTGCAAGCGCAGACTGACAAGTTCCGCGAGCAGCTGGAAAACGGCAAGACGCTGGACGATATCCTCCCCGAAGCGTTTGCCACCGTGCGCGAAGCTTCGGTCCGCGTGCTCGGCATGCGGCATTTCGACGTGCAGATGGTGGGCGGCATCGTGCTCCACCGCGGCGAGATCGCCGAAATGCGCACGGGTGAGGGCAAGACGCTGGTGGCGACGCTGGCCACCTATCTCAACGCGATCGAGGGCAAGGGCGTCCACGTCGTCACTGTGAACGACTATCTCGCCCGCCGCGACGCGGAATGGATGGGGCAGCTTCACCGCTTCCTCGGCCTGACGGTCGGCGTGATCGTGCCGAACCTAAACGAGTTCGAGCGGCGCGACGCGTACAATTCGGACATCACTTACGGGACGAACAACGAGTTCGGCTTCGACTATCTGCGCGATAACATGAAGCACGATCGCAACCAGATGGTGCATCGTCCCTTCAATTACGCGATCGTCGACGAGGTCGATTCGATCCTGATCGACGAAGCGCGCACCCCGCTGATCATCTCCGGCCCGACCGAGGACAAGAGCGAGCTCTATATTTCGGTCGATGCGATCGTGAAGGATCTCGACCCCGAATGGTACGAGGCGGACGAGAAGACCAAGAATATCAGCTGGACCGAGGAAGGCACCGACGCGATCGAGGCCAAGCTGGCCGAAGCGGGCCTGCTCGAAGGCGAGAACCTTTACGACGTCGAGAACACCCTCGTCGTGCATCACCTCGACCAGGCCCTTCGCGCGAACATCATGTTCAAGAAGGACACCGACTACATCGTCAAGGACGACAAGGTCGTGATCATCGACGAATTCACCGGCCGCATGATGGACGGGCGCCGTTGGTCGAACGGTCTGCACCAGGCGGTGGAAGCCAAGGAAGGCGTCAAGATCGAGCCGGAGAACCAGACTCTCGCTTCGATAACCTTCCAAAACTATTTCCGCATGTATCCCAAACTGTCCGGCATGACCGGCACCGCCGCCACCGAAGCGAGCGAGTTCTGGGACATCTACAAGCTGAACGTCGCCGAGATTCCGACCCACCGCGAGGTCGCGCGGATCGACGAGGACGATCAGTTCTACAAGAACACGATGGACAAATTCGCGGCCATCGCGAAGGCGATCAAGGAGAAGAACGAGTTGGGCCAGCCCGTTCTGGTCGGCACGGTCTCGATCGAGAAGTCGGAGCTTTTGAGCCAGTTCCTCGAAAAGGAAGGCGTGAAGCACGAGGTCCTCAACGCCCGCCAGCACGAGCGCGAGGCGCATATCGTGGCGCAGGCGGGCCGCATCGGCGCCGTCACCATCGCCACCAATATGGCCGGGCGCGGGACCGACATTCAGCTCGGCGGCAATCTCGAATTCCGCACCGAGGACGAGCTGGCCGACATGCCGGAAGGCCCGGAACGTGACGCCGCCATCGCCCGCATCAAGCAGGAGATCGCGGAAGAAAAGCAGCGCGTGAAAGATGCGGGCGGGCTGTTCGTGCTCGGCACCGAACGCCACGAATCGCGTCGGATCGACAACCAGCTACGTGGTCGCTCGGGTCGCCAGGGCGATCCGGGCCTGTCGCGCTTCTACCTCTGCCTCGAAGACGATCTCCTGCGCATCTTCGGGCCGGACACGCTGTTCTCTCGCATGATGAACAGCAATCTGGAGGATGGCGAGGCGATCGGGTCGAAATGGCTCAGCAAGGCCATCGAAACCGCCCAGAAAAAGGTCGAGGCGCGCAATTACGAAATGCGCAAGCAGGTCGTGCAGTACGACGACGTGATGAACGACCAGCGCAAGGTCATCTACGAGCAGCGCGCCGAGATCATGGATAGCGAGGCCGTGGACGATGTCGTGCTCGATATGCGGCATGACACGATCAACAATATCGTCGGCGAAGCCTGCCCGCCGGGATCCTATCCCGAGCAGTGGGACGTCGCGCGCTTGAAGGAGCGGGTCGAGGAAGTGCTCGGCCTGACGCCCCCGATCGACGCGTGGCTGGAAGAGGATGCGGTCGAGCCCGAGATCATCGAGGAACGGTTGCAACAGGCTGCCGACGAGAAGATGGAAGCCAAGATCGCCCGCGTCGATCCGACGATGTGGCGCAATGTCGAAAAGAGCCTGCTGCTGCAATCGCTCGACCATCACTGGAAGGAACACCTTTCCACGCTCGACGCGCTGCGTCAGGTGGTTTGGCTACGCGCGCACGCGCAGAAGCAGCCGATCAACGAATACAAGCAGGAAGCTTTCAGCCTGTTCGAGCACATGCTCGACACGCTGCGGGAGGACACCACGTCCAAGCTGATCAAGCTCGACGTGCGCGAGCCCGAACCGATGCCGGCCGCGAGCCTGCCCGAACTGCCCGATTTCCTGACCGGCCATATCGAGCCGGTGTCGGGCATCGACAATTCCAACGATGGTGACGGATCGGAACGCCGCGCGGCGCTGTTCGGATCGCTTGCGGGCAGCCCGCAGGCGGCGGCGGGGCCGGGTGGCGTCTCCGACAATCCCTATGCGGGCAAGGAGATCAGCCGCAACGCCCCGTGCCCGTGCGGGTCGGGCAATAAGTACAAGCATTGCCACGGCGCGATCGGCGCCCGCGCGTGATCGCAGGCGGTTTCATGGCGGGTCGGATCTAGATGGTCTGGCTCGTCGTCGCCTTTTTCGCGACAGCGCTTCTATACGCCTCGGTCGGGTTCGGCGGGGGATCGACATACAGCGCGCTGCTGGCTCTGAGCGGGCTGGATTATCGAGTCCTTCCTCTGGTTAGCCTGGCCTGCAACATCGTCGTCGTGGCGGGAAGCACCGTGCGCTTCTCGCGCGCGGGTATCCTGCCCTGGCGGCGCGCACTTCTCCTGACCGCCCTCGCCGCGCCTGCCGCCCTGCTTGGCGGGCTGACGCCGATCGACGAGCGCAATTTCCTGCTGTTGTTGGGCGCCAGCCTCGTGCTGACGGGCGTGACGCTGCTGATCCCGGTCGCTCAATCGAGCGAGGCGCGGGCGACAAGTGCCGCGAGGTTCGCGCCCATCGCCGCACCGCCTCTCGGCTATCTGGCCGGTCTGGTCGGCATCGGCGGAGGCATCTTCCTCGCGCCCCTGCTCCACCTCGTGCGATGGGCCGAGGCCAAGAGCATCGCGGCGACCGCGGCGCTGTTCATCCTCGTCAATTCCCTGTTCGGGCTGGTCGGCCAGATCCTGAAGGGTGGGGAGGGCCGCTTCGAAGCGGCAATCGGCTTCGGCCTGCCGCTCCTTGTCGCGGTCGCGATCGGCGGCCAAATCGGCAGCTATCTGGCGGTGAAATTCCTGCCGCAGCGCTGGATTCGGTGGATCACGGCTGGATTGACCCTCTTCGTCGGTGTCCGCCTGGTTCTCGATCATATCTGAGAGAAATGCCGCATCCGCGATGCGGTGCCTAGTGGCGAAAAGTGGCTCCCCGAGTTGGATTCGAACCAACGACCAAGTGATTAACAGTCACCTACTCTACCGCTGAGCTATCGGGGAGCAGCCATCCGGCAAGGGTGCGCCTATATGGGCGCTCGAAAGGTTTGGCAAGCGGGTCTTTGGGGAAATTTCCCCTGCCATTAGATCAGACCACGAATTGCTCGGCGACGATGCGTTCGTCGAGCGTGTGGCCCGGGTCGAACAGCAATTTCAATTCCCGCTCGCGCGCGATGGCGAGCGAGACCTCGGCGATGTCGCGCACTTCCTTCTGGTCGGCCACGACCGAAACCGGTCGTTTGTCCGATTCGAGCACCCGCAAGCGAATCTGGCTGCGATCGGGCAGGATGGCGCCGCGCCACCTGCGCGGGCGAAAGGCGCTGATCGGCGTCAGGGCCAGCAATTGCGAATCGAGCGGCAGTATCGGCCCGTCGGCGGAGAGGTTGTAGGCGGTCGAGCCCGCCGGCGTCGCCACCAGGACGCCATCGCAAACCAGTTCCTTGATCCTGACCTTGGTATCGACCGTGACCTCTATCTTCGCGGTCTGGCGGGTTTCGCGCAGGAGCGAGACTTCGTTGATGGCGCAGAAGGTATGGATCTGGCCTTCCTGCGTGGTCGCCTCCATGCATAGCGGCGCCACGGCGAGGCCGCGCGCCTTTTCGAGGCGTTGCAGCACTTTGTCGGCACCGCGATATTTGTTCATCAGGAACCCGACCGTGCCGAGATTGACCCCGTAAACCGGCTTCACATTCCCATGATCGAGCATGGCGTGAAGGGTCTGCAGCATGAAGCCATCGCCACCCACCACGACGACGATGTCCGCTTCTTCCGGAGACACCCAATCGGTGAGCGACTGAAATTCCTGCGCGACCTCCTGCGCCTTCGCGCTATCGGACACCATCAGGGCCAGCTTTTGGAACTCGGCCATTATTATCCTCTTCCCGGCGAAAGGCCTTAATCCACACCTATGGGGGCCTGTCCCGTTTGGCAACGCGCCGCTTTTTGTGTCACATCGAAGTCGGGGAGCGCATAGGGAGTGCCGATGGCAAGCTTGGCAGACACTTCCAGCCGCGACGGTATCACGGACGATGGGCGCGATCCCCTGACGGGGCTTGCCGAT
Organism: Erythrobacter sp.; assembly: GCA_009993605.1. Classification (GTDB taxonomy): domain Bacteria; phylum Pseudomonadota; class Alphaproteobacteria; order Sphingomonadales; family Sphingomonadaceae; genus Qipengyuania. The sequence continues at coordinate 405,199 of JAACTB010000007.1, read as the reverse complement.
CTGGCGCACGCGCGCCTCACCATGCAGCGGTGGCAGCGGGACTGGCCCGATGGGGGCCCCCCTTTCCCGATGCGCGCCATGCTGATCGCCATAGGCCGGATCGATCGGGTTAACGTCGCCTATGGAGAGACGACGGGCGACGGCGTCCTGATCGAGATCGCCCAGCGTATCCGCCATTTCGCCGAAGACGAGCTGGAAAGCGGCGTCTGGCTGGCGGCGCGTATTTCCGGCGACAGTTTCCTGCTCGCGGCGCGCGAGGATTGCTCGCGCGAGCGTTGGCAATGGCTGGCCGAAGCGCTCGCCGATGCCATCGCCATGCCGATCGTCGATCCTTGCACCAGCCATAGCCTGCGCCTCTGGCCGCGCCTCGCGCTGATGCGGGCGCGCGCGGGTGACGATGCCGATTCGGTGCTAGATACGCTGGCGGAAACGGCCGTGCGTATGCGCAGCAGCAATGGCGAACGGATCGCCTGGGCGAGCGAGGATCTCGACCAGCAGGGCCTGTCGAACCAGCAATTGGAAGCCGATCTCCTGGCGGCGATCGATCGCGACGAGATCGAGGTGCTGTTCCAGCCGCAATATCGCGTCGACGACAATCGTCTGGTCGGGGCCGAGGCGCTGGCACGCTGGCAGCATCCGACCTTGGGGCGAATCGGCGCAGGCCTGCTCTTCATGATCGCCGAACGCGCCGATCACGTCGCGCAGTTGTCCCGCCATATCGCGCGCCGTGCGCTGGATGGCGCGCGCGACTGGCCTGACGGTTTGTCCCTTTCGATCAACGTGACCTCGGCCGACCTTGCGGCAGGCAGCTTCGCGCGCGACTTCATCGCTTTGGTCGACGAAAGTCTTTTGGAACCCGAACAGGTCACGCTGGAGATTACCGAACAGGTCCTTCTGGCCGATCTCGACCGGACGCGGGAGATACTCGACGAGCTGAAAGCGGTCGGCATCAATCTGTCGCTCGACGATTTCGGCGCGGGCTATTGCAATTTCCGCTACCTCAAGGTCCTGCCGCTCGACTGCCTGAAGCTCGACCGCGCGATGATCGATGGCGTGCTGGACGACGAGCGCGACCTTGCAGTCCTGCGCGCAATCGTGGCCATGGCCGAAGCGCTCGATCTACGCGTGGTGGCGGAAGGGGTCGAGAAAGACGAGCAACTCGCTCTGATCGCGCGCGAAGGTGTCGAAACCTATCAGGGTTTCCTGCGCGCGGAGCCGATGAGTGCGGAAGAATTCGTCAGGCTGGCGCGCGGTCGATCGTAATCTGCGGACGTTAATCAGCCCGCCTTCTTCGCCTTCTTCGCGATACCCGACAGACCCTTGGTCAGTTGATAGAGCCCGTTCAAGCGGCTCTGCGGATCGTTCCAGGCGCGGCTGATCACCAGCTTCATGTCGGGACGCAATTTGGCGGTGCCCTTCAAGCGATCGACATAGGCGATCAGGCCCGGACCGTCCGGGAAATCGTCGTTGTGGAAGGTGACGAGCGTACCTGCCGCACCGACATCGATCTTGGCGATATTGGCGGTGATGGCCTGATGCTTGATCTCGATCAGCTTGACCAGATTGGCAGTCGCGCTGGGCAGATCGCCGAAGCGGTCGATCATCTCGGCGGCGAGCGCTTCGATCTCGCCCTTGTTCTCGGCATCGTTGAGGCGGCGATAGAGCGCCATGCGCACTGCGAGATCGGGGACGTAATCTTCCGGAATCATGATCGGCGCATCGACCGTGATCTGCGGGCTGACCTTTTCCGGTTTCGCCTCCAGCCCCATCTCGCCCGCCTTGGCGGCCAGGATCGCGTCTTCGAGCATGGACTGATAGAGTTCGAAGCCGACTTCGCGGATATGGCCGGATTGCTCGTCGCCCAGCAGATTGCCCGCGCCGCGAATGTCGAGATCGTGGCTGGCGAGCTGGAATCCGGCGCCGAGCGAATCGAGATCGCCGAGCACTTTCAGTCGCTTCTCCGCAACTTCGGACAATTGCGTGTCCTTGGCGTAGGTCAGATAGGCATAGGCGCGCAGCTTCGAGCGACCGACACGGCCACGCAGCTGATAGAGCTGGGCCAAGCCGAAGATATCCGCGCGGTGGATGATGATCGTATTGGCGCTCGGCAAGTCGAGCCCGCTTTCCACAATCGTGGTGGCGAGCAGAACGTCGTATTTGCGCTCGTAAAAAGCGCTCATCCGCTCCTCGATCTCGCCCGCGCCCATCTGGCCGTGCGCGGCGACGAATTTCACTTCCGGCACGTTCTCGTGCAGCCAGTCCGATATCGCTTCCATGTCGGAAATGCGCGGCACGACGATGAAGCTCTGTCCGCCGCGATGATGCTCGCGCAGCAGCGCCTCGCGCATCACCATGTCGTCCCATTCCATGACGTAGGTACGCACCGCCAGGCGATCGACCGGAGGCGTCTGGATGGTCGATAATTCGCGCAAGCCCGTCATCGCCATCTGCAAGGTGCGGGGGATCGGAGTGGCGGTCAGCGTCAGCATATGCACGTCGGCGCGCAATTGCTTGAGCTTCTCCTTGTGCGTCACGCCGAAGCGCTGTTCCTCGTCCACGATGACGAGGCCGAGATCCTTGAATTCGGTCTGCTTCGACAGGATCGCGTGGGTGCCGACGACGATGTCGACATCGCCCCTGGCCAACCCCTCGCGCGTCTCCTTGGTCTCCTTTGACGAAACAAGACGCGAGAGGCGCCCGATTTTGAGGGGGAAGCCGTCGAAGCGGGCGGAAAAATTCTCGTAATGCTGGCGCGCGAGCAAGGTTGTGGGCGCGACCACCGCGACCTGCTGTCCGTTCATCGCGGCGACGAAGGCGGCGCGCAGCGCGACCTCGGTCTTGCCGAAGCCGACATCGCCGCACACGAGGCGGTCCATCGGCTTGCCGCTCTCGAGGTCCGTCAGGACATCGGAGATGGCGCGGTCCTGATCGTCTGTTTCCTCGTATTGGAAGCGGTCGAGGAACTGGTTGTAGGGGCCTTCCTCGACTTCCAGCACCGGCGCTTTCCTGAGCGCGCGAGCGGCGGCGACCTGCATCAACTCGCCCGCGATCGCCTGGATGCGCTCCTTGAGGCGGGCGCGCCGCTTCTGCCACGCCTCGCCGCCCAATTTGTCGAGCTGGACCGCTTCCTCGCTCGATCCGTAGCGGCTCAGGACGTCGATATTCTCGACCGGGATGAACAGCTTGTCCCCGCCGCGATATTCCAGCTGGACGCAGTCATGCTTCGATTTGCCGACCGCGATCGGTTCGAGGCCGAGATATTTGCCGATCCCATGCTCGGTATGGACGATCAGGTCGCCGACGCTCAATGCCTGCAATTCGGCGAGGAAGGCATCGGCGTCGCGGCGCTTCTTCTTGCGTCGGACAAGCCGGTCGCCGAGAATGTCCTGCTCGGTCAGCAGCTCCATCTCGTCATTGGCGAAGCTGGCTTCCAGCGGCACGATCATTGCCGCGGGCTTGCCTTTCGACGACTGCCCCAGCGCCTCCTGCCAGCTTTCGGCGGTCTGCACCGCGATGCCCGCTTCGTCTAGAATCGAGACGATGCGCGATCGGCTACCCTTGGAATAGGCGGCGATCAGCGGTCGCTTGCCCGCCTTGGCGATCGCCTTCAGATGTTCGGCAAGCACCGGATAGACATTGTCGCCCCGCGCGCGTTCGGGGGCGAAATCACGGCCCGAGCGGAAGCCGAAATCGATCACCGTGTCGCTCTCGGGTTCGTCGAAGGCGGTGGCGCGGTGGGCCGGCGCGTTCGCGAGCGCGGTCTCGAACTCACCCTGCGTCAGATAGAGCGCGTCGGGCTTCAAGGGTCGGTAGCTGCCTTTCGCCTGCCCGCTCGCCGCCTTGCGCTGCTCATAATAGTCCGCGACATCCTTCGTCCGCTCCTCCGCCGCAGCGAGCGCGGCCTGGTCGATTACCAAGAGATCGTCCTTGCCGAGATGGTCGAACAGAGTCGTCAGCCGATCCTCGAACAAGGGCAGCCAGTGTTCCATGCCCGCGAGCCGACGCCCTTCGCTGACCGCTTCGTAAAGCGGGTCCTGCGTGGCGTTGGCGCCGAACATTTCGCGGTAGCGGGTGCGGAAGCGTTTGATGCTGTCTTCGTCCAGCAGAGCCTCGCTGGCGGGCAGGAGCAGATGCCTCTCGAGCCGCCCTGTCGTCAACTGCGTGTTGGGATCGAAGCTGCGCAGGCTTTCCAGCTCGTCACCGAAGAAATCGAGTCGCAGCGCTTCGTCCATCCCGCTCGGGAAGACGTCAACGATCGAGCCGCGGATGGCGTATTCGCCCTTGTCGATGACCGTGTCGGTGCGCGAATAGCCTTGGCGCTGGAGCAGGGCTGCAAGGCTGTCGCGCCCGATTTCCATCCCCGGCGCGAATTCGCGCACGCTCTCGCGGATGCGGAAAGGGGTGAGGACGCGCTGCAAAACCGCATTGGCGGTCGTGACCAGCAATTGCGCACCCGGCTTTCCCGCCTGCAGGCGATGCAGTGCGGCGAGGCGACGGGCGCTGATCGACAGCGCCGGGCTTGCCCGGTCGTAGGGAAGCGAATCCCAGGCCGGAAACTCGATCACCTCCAATTCGGGCGCGAAATAGCGTGCCGCTTCGGAGACGGCATGCATCGCGGTATCGTCGGGCACGATGAACACCGCGCGGCCCTTCGCGGCGCGGGCTAGATCGGCGAGGACGAGCGGCTGCGCTCCGCGCGCCACGCGCGCAAGCGTGAGCGGGCTGTCGGCTTTGAGGATGCGGGCGATATCGGGCATGATCAGAGGAGGAGCGCTAGACGCTTTCTTCGGTTCCGTTGCGATCGCGCAACCAACGATAAAGAGCCAGAACGATTGCGCCGATCACGATCCCGACGACGGACGCGACGATATCGACCACGAAATCTCCAACGTCCATGTCGCGCTGCAGACCCATCACGCCTTGCGCAATCTCGATAAGTCCCCCGAAGGCGGCGAGGCAGACCAGGAGCCAGATCGCGGAGGTACGGGAAAATGTCAGGCGCGAGAGAAAGCCAAGAGTGATGAAGGCGAGCGCGTGCCAGATGCCTCCGCCCATCCCACCAAGATTGCCGGGAATCAGGGCGTAATAGGAGGTCACCGCTACGGCGATCGCCAAGATCAGGGCCAACAGGCCTACAATCACTTTTCTTGTCACGTGACGACCGCTGACAGGATCAGATCGCGACGTAATCGAGACGCTGCATCGCCTCCATCCGCTCGCCCAGAAAGGCTGGCGGAACCGGCTGCGTCTTGAGCGCCCAGGCCATGACATCGACATCGTCTTCTTCGAGCAGGGCTTCGAACCAGGCGAGGCCTGCCTCGTCCCATTCCGCGTGATAGCGATCGAAGAAGCCGCCGAACATGTAATCCGCTTCGCGCGTGCCGCGATGCCAGGCGCGGAAACGGGCGCGCTGGAGGCGGCCTTCGAAGGTGAGCGGATCGGGCATGAAGCGCGGGTAGGGCACTCGCATTGAGCGCGCAAGCGGCTATAGGCATCCCCCATGCGCCCCGACATCCTCAACCCCCTATTTGCCGAAGTCGAAACGCTCGACGGTGTGGGCCCGAAGATGAAGAAGCCGCTCGATCGCCTCGGCCTGACGCGGGTTCGCGATGTCGCCTATCACCTACCCGAACGCTTCGTGACGCGGCGCGCTGTCCAGACTGTGGACGAGGCGGGCGAGGCCGAGCAGATCGTCCTCAAACTGACCGTCACCGAACATCGCGGCGGACGCAATCCGCGCGCGCCCTATCGCGTGCTGGCGCAGGATTCGGTCGGCAATATGATCGCGCTGACCTATTTCGGGCGGGCATCCTATACGGCCAAGAAGCAATTGCCGGTGGGCGAGACGCGCTGGGTGGCGGGGAAGCTGGAGCGCTATGGTGACATGCTCCAGATCGTCCATCCCGATCATGTGCTTGAAGAAGGGGGCGACACGCTTCAGCGCCTGTGCGAGCCGGTCTACGCGTTGGCCGAGGGACTGACACAGCCCAAAATGACGCATCTGGTCGAACAGGCACTAGGCCGCGCGCCCGAACTGCCTGAATGGAACGACACCGGGCAGGTCGAGCGGGAAGGTTGGCCAGAATGGCGCGAGGCGCTGAAGGCGGCGCATAAGGGCGAAGATAGCAAGGCGCGCGACCGGCTCGCCTATGACGAATTGTTCGCCAACAGCCTGGCGATCATGCTGGTGCGCGCCGATAACCGCCGCCGCAAAGGCCAGCCGCTGGTCGGCGATGGGAGCTATCGCGGCAAGCTCGCGCTGCCGTTTCCGCTGACGGGCGCTCAGAAGCGATCCATCGCGGAGATCGAAGGCGATCTGGCGCAGGAAGCCCCGATGCTGCGCCTGCTTCAGGGCGATGTCGGTGCGGGCAAGACGGTGGTGGCGCTGGAGGCCATGCTGATCGCAATCGAGGCCGGGGCGCAGGCGGCGCTGCTCGCCCCCACCGAACTGCTCGCGCGCCAGCATTACGAGACGCTGAGGCGCATGGCCGCGCCGACGGGCGCGGAGGTCGTCCTGTTCACCGGACGCGACAAGGGGCGGGCGCGAGAGAGTATTCTGATGGGCCTGCTCGATGGCTCGATCGATATCGTGGTCGGCACCCACGCGATCTTTCAGGACACGGTGGCGTATCGCAATCTGGCGATGGTCGTGATCGACGAACAGCACCGCTTCGGTGTCGGCCAGCGCCTGATGCTGGCGGGCAAGGGCAAACGCGCGCCGCACGTCCTCGCCATGACGGCGACACCGATCCCGCGCACATTGACTTTGGCCCAATATGGGGAGCTGGACGTCAGCAAATTGGACGAGCTTCCCCCCGGTCGCCAGGCGATCGACACAGTCGTCATGGGTCAGGACAAGATCGGCCTGCTGGTCGATCGCCTCGCCGCGCAGATCGCGGAAGGGAGGCAGGCCTATTGGGTCTGTCCGATGGTGCGCGAAAGCGACGGGCCGGAAGAGATTGCCGCTGCCGAAGCGCGCTATGCTGCGCTGCGCGAACGGTTCGGGGAGGACGTGGTGATGGTCCACGGCCAGCTCGCGCCCGAACTGAAGGACGCGGCGATGGAACGGTTCGCCAGTGGCGATGCCAAGCTGCTGGTTGCGACGACGGTCATCGAAGTGGGGGTCGACGTGCCCAATGCGACGCTGATGGTGATCGAGCAGGCGGAGCGCTTCGGTCTCGCGCAGCTTCACCAGCTGCGTGGCCGGGTGGGGCGGGGCAGCGCGAAGTCGATCTGCATCCTGCTGCGCGGCGATACGCTGTCTGAAACCGCGCGCGAGCGGTTGGCGCTGATGCGCGAAACGCAGGACGGGTTTCAGCTTGCCGAGGAGGATCTGCGTCTGCGCGGTGGCGGCGAATTGCTGGGCACCCGCCAGTCGGGCGACGCCGCATTCCGCATTGCCGACCTCGAGCAGATCACGCGGCTGCTTCCGGCGGCGCATGACGATGCGCGCTTGTTGATGGAGAGGGACGGGGGGCTGGAGGGCAGACGAGGCGAGGCGGCGCGTATCCTCCTCTATCTGTTCGAGCGCGATTTCGGCGTGCGAACCCTGCGCGGCGGATAGCGCGTGCTCTTGTTACAACCAGATCAACGCTCGGTTTTTTCCCTCTTCATCAGCGATTTGACCTTTGCATTGCGCATATGCCGTTTGACCGCGCGGCGCTCTGCTTTCTCCATCCATTGGCTCAAGGTCATACCCCCTTCCGAGACATCGGCGAGCACGGCGCCGCGCTGGCCCATGGGCTGTTCCGGCCCCGTCGTCGTGTCGGTATCGGTCTGGCGCTCGATCTCGGCATTTAGCAACGCCCCTGCAAGCACGCCGTAAGCCGACAGGAACAGCCACATGAGAAACACGACGATCGCCGAAAGCGAGCCATAGGTCGCATTGTAGTCGCTGACGTAAGCGACGTAGAGCGAGAAGCCGAACGAGATCGCGATCCACAAAACCGTCGCCAGAAGCGCGCCGGGAGCGAGCCATTTCCACTGGGCAGGCGCGCGATCGGGGCCATAACGCATGATCAGCGCGAAGCCCGCGCTTCCAAGAGCGATCGAGGCCGTCCAGGTCAGGATCTTGATCGCCCATTCCGCCCCCGGCCCGATCAACCCGTCTGCCTGAGTCTGCAACCAGGCGAAGAGACCCGCGCTCAGGATTCCGGTCAGTGCGACGAAGATCGCCGCCAAGGTCAGCGCCGCGACTCTGAGCGTGCGTGCGACGATACCGCGCGTCTCATGCTCTTCATTGACGATGTTGAGGGCTCCGATCAGACCGTTCGCGGCGCGCATCCCGCCATAGATGGCGAAGAACAGCGCGACCATCAGCGCGAATCCGGTCACGCCCGAATTGGCGGTGACGACGCCGAGCAGCTGGTCCTCGATCACCGCAGCCGCTTCGGCGGGCACGACTTGGATGATCGATCGCATTTGCTGGTGCACGGTTTCGACGTTTCCGATCAGCCCGTAAACCATGACCGTCGCGGCGATCAGTGGGGTGAGAGCGAGGAAGGTGAAGAAGGCGACGCCCGCCCCGAGCAGGGACAGATTATGAAATCCCCACATGGTGTAGACACGCTTCAGGATCTCCTTCCAAGCAGCCCAAGGCATGGCCAAAGGGCTATTTGCGGTTGCACCGGGCGCGTCTTTGAGGGAAGACCCCGCTTCTCGGGCGGGAATTTCCTCACCATCAGTCGTCATCCCTTCGTAGGGTGCCGGTGCGGCAAGTCCTTCATTGTCCACGTGGATCGCTTTCTATGGTCGCTTCAGCTTCCTTTTTCCTTGAAACCGGACGGGTTGGCAACCGCGCCGCCCGCTTGGGATGGGAACGGGGGCGGGTTCGGGGCTCGATGCTCGGGAATGCGGCCTCCCTTCTGGCGCTGGCGGCGGCGTTCGCGGCCTGCCCAACTCTCGCGCAGAACAGCGGCACCCCCGCCGATACCGATACGGATCTGGCGGTGCCCGCTCCGCCCGCGGATGCAGACCTTCCCGAGATCGAGCCGGTCATCAGCGACGAGGAATTCGAAAGCGCGGTTCCGGCACTTGATGACGATACCGCGCTCGAAGGTCCGCTCGAATCGATTGCCGATTTCGAACGCCGGATCGTGGCGGAACAGGCGGATGCCGATCCGCTCGAAGGCCAAGAGCCGCCGCTGGGTGATCCCGCGCTGGCGGACGGCGACCCGGTCGAAGCGATCGGCGACGCGCCCATTCGCGATGCCGAACTGACGGCGCCGCTCCCCCCGCTCGACCAGTTCGAGGTCGCGCCGGTAGAATATGCGGAGGCCGAGTCCGGCGAAGAGGTCGTCGAAGTAGCCTACAACGTGATAGTAAACGGGCTCGATGAGGCCGACGAGACCGCGGAGGTCGATCTGCGCGGTATGTTCGACGATCTTTCCGCGCTCGAAGATGGCGATGGCGAGGCGGCGAACGTCGCCCAGGTCGCGGCGCGGCTGACCGAGGATAGCGCGCTGATGCAGCGCATCCTCGCCTCGGAGGGCTGGTACGCGGCGCAGGCGACCACGCGGATCGATCGGGGCGAGGCGGGCCAGCCGCTATCCGCCGTGATCGATGTCGTGCCTGGTGCGCGCTATACCTTTGCCGACATCGTGATCGACGCGGATCCGGTGGAGCCGGCCGAGCTGATCCGCGAAAATCTTGCTTTGGAGGTGGGCGAGCCGATCGTGGCGGCGCGCGTCCAGGGCGCGGAGGCACGCGTCGCCGTCGAACTGCTTCAGAACGGATATCCCTTCTCGCAGATCGGGCAGCGCGACATCCTGCTCGACCCGGAAACGCAGGATGGCGTCTACACTCTTCCGATCACCACCGGGCCGCGTTCGCGCTTCGGCGGAATTCGGACGACCGGCGATCTCGCTTTCGATGCCGATCATGTCGAAACTTTAGCGCGGTTCGAGCGTGATGAGCTTTACGACAGCCGGATGGTCGACGATTTGCGCCAGGCGCTGGTCGCCACCGGATTGTTCAACACCGTTTCGGTGGTGCCCGAACAGAGCGGTGAAGCCGTCGGAGACGGCACGGAATACGCCACCATCCTTGTCGAACAGGATGCGGGCCCGCCGCGCACCCTGGCGGCGAGCGCTGGTTACGGGACCGGACAGGGCTTCCGCGTCGAGGGTAGCTGGACTCACCGGAATCTCTTCCCACCCGAAGGCGCGCTGATCGGAAGCGCTGTAATCGGCACGCGCGAGCAGGGGGCGAGCGGCATCTTCCGCCGGTCCAATGCCGGACGGCGCGATCGCACGTTCCAGGCGAGCATCGAGGCTTTGCGCGCCGATTATGACGCCTACGAAGCCTTCACCGGGCGCCTTTCCGCACTGGTCAGCTACGATTCGACCAGTATCTGGCAGAAGCCCTTCACCTACGCCTATGGCGCGCAGATCATCGCCACGAACGAGCAGGATTTCGATCTCACCGCACGCGAACTGGTGCGCCGGACCTTCTTCATCGGCGGATTGACCGGCCAGGTCGGGATCGACCGGACCGACAGCCTATTGAACGCGACGCGCGGATTCAGAGTGACGGCGCTGATCGAACCCGAAGGATCGTTGCAGGACGGGTTCAGCCCCTATGTCCGCGCCCGGGTCGATGGCTCGGCCTATTTCTCGCCCACCGATGCGATCACCCTTGCGGGCCGTATCCGCGTCGGAACGATCCAGGGGATCGAGCGGTTCGACCTTGCTCCCTCGCGCCGGTTCTATGCGGGCGGCGGCGGATCGGTGCGCGGGTTCGGGTTCCAGCAATTGGGCCCGCGCGCGGTCTATCCCGATCCCGATTTCGAATTCGATCCGGAAAATCCCGACGAGGTCGCGGACACGATCTACCGCCCGCTCGGCGGGCGCAGCCTGAACGAAGCGGCGGCGGAAGTGCGCTATCGCTTCGGCAATTTCGGTTTGGTCGGGTTCCTCGATGTCGGTCAGGTCTACGAGGATACGGTCCCCGATTTCAGCGATCTGCGCTACGGCGTGGGTATCGGCGGGCGCTATTATACGAATTTCGGACCGCTGCGTTTCGACGTCGCCATGCCGCTGGACAAGCGCGAGGGTGAGAGCAGCTTCGCGGTCTATGTCTCGATCGGGCAGGCGTTCTGATGGCTGACGATACTCCCATCGAAGAGCAGGGCGCGCCCGAACCTGTGGAAACGCAGGAGACCGCGGAGCCGGTCGAGACCGGCCATCGCAACCGTCATGTCGGCCGCACGATCGCCAAATGGACCGCGATCGTCCTGGGCGGAATCGTCCTTCTGGTCGGAGCGCTGATCCTCGGGCTCGATACCGGGCCGGGCAAGCGCTTCGTCGCCGACCAGATTGCCGGGCTCGAATTCGAGAACGGGATGGAGATCGATGTCGGGCGCATCGAAGGATCGCTCTATGGCGAGATGGTCCTCCACGATGTCGCCGTGTCCGACCCGCAGGGTGTGTTCCTCACCTCGCCCGAAATGCGCGTCGATTGGCGACCGTTCAAATTCCTGCGCAGCCATATCGATATCCGGGCCCTGACCGCCGAGCGCGTGACCTTGGCGCGCGCGCCCGAATTTGCCGAAACCCCGCCGAGCGACGATCCCCTGCTGCCGAATTACGATATCGATATCGGCACGTTTCGGATCGCGAATTTCGTCGCCGAAGCGCCTGTCAGCGGCGAGCGGCGAGTCGCTTCGATCGCGGGCGAGGCCCACATCGCCGATGGCCGCGCGCAGGTGACGTTGAATGCGGCAACGCTGGCGGGGGAAAACCGCGCGGGCGGCGATCGGATCGCGCTCGAACTGGATGCGGTGCCGGACGACAATCGCTTCGACGTGTCGCTCGATCTGAATGCGCCGGGCGATGGCGTGATCGCGGCGCTGGCCGGTCTGACCGAACCGCTGACGGTCCAGGTCGCGGGGCAGGGCACGTGGGACCGCTGGGCCGGACGGGTCGATGCGGACCTCGCAGGCAGCGAATTCGCGCGCCTTCGCGTCTCCGGCAATGACGGGACATTCAAGGTCAGCGGGCCGACGCGGGTGGCGCGCCTGTTCGAAGGGCCGACCGCCACTCTGCTCGGGCCGATCCTCAACATCGACATGACAGCCGCGCTGGAAGAGCGCCGCGCGACGCTGGCGGGCAATGTGAACAGCGACGCCTTCCGCCTCAACACTAACGGCCTGGTAGATCTGTCCGACAACAGCTTCGAGGATCTGAAGCTCGCTTTCGTGCTTCTGAAACCGTCCGCGCTGGCCGAAAATCTAAGCGGCAGCGGCCTTCGCGCTCTGCTCACGCTGGATGGCGAATTCACAACGCCGCGCGTCCAATATCAGGTCAACGCCAATCGCCTCGCCATGAACGACATGGGGCTGGTCAACCTCTCCGCCAGCGGCGCCGCAATGGTGGATGCGGATCGCATCATGATCCCCATCGAAGCCAGCGTGGCGCGCATCACCGGGCTCGATACGGTGGCGGGCGGGCAGCTGCGCAATGTGCGGCTGGCGGGCGATCTCGCGATCGAAGGGCCGCGCATCCTGTCCGACAATATGCGCATCCGTTCCGACCGGATCGATGCCGGGCTAATCCTTCTCGCCGATACCTCGACCGGCCTCTACACCGGCGCGATCGACGGACGGATCGACAATTACCGGATCGAGAGCGTCGGGATCTTCGATATCGAGACCGATGTCGATCTGGAGTCCGAGGGTGACGGATTCGCGCTGGCGGGCCGTGTGCGCCTGCGCTCGACGAGCCTGTTCAACGAAGGCGTGCGCGATTTCCTCGGCGGCAACGCCGTCGCGGGGGCCGATATTCGCTATGGCTCGGACGGGATCGCGCGGTTCCGAAACCTGACCTTACGCGCGCCCGCCGCGCGGATCACCGGCGGCAGCGGTTTCTACGCGCCGGACGGACGCCTGGCCTTGCAGGCGGACGGTGTGACCGACGCCTATGGCCGCGTCGGCGTGCGCGTGGCGGGCACGCTCACCAACCCGCAGGCGATCGTCACGGCGGAGCGGCCCGATCTTGGCATCGGCCTCGCCAATCTGCGCGCCAATATCTCCGGAGCGAGAAACGGCTATCGCCTCGATGCGGTGGCGGACACGGATTATGGCGCGCTCACCGCCGACGTGGTGCTCGGCACGGGCGACGTGCTGACGCTCGACATCAACAGCGCCAATCTGGCGGGGATCGATTTCGCCGGCTCGCTGCGGCAGACCCGGGCGGGCCCTTTCGCCGGGCGGCTCGACGCGAACGGACGCGGCCTTGCGGGCGTGGTCCGTCTCGATGCCGAGGGGCAGTATCAAGAGGCGCTGGTCAATCTGAGGGCGCGCGATACCGTGCTGCCGGGGCCGGCCAATCTCTCGATCGGATCGGCGATCGTCGATGCGCGGGTGGTGCTGTACGACCAACCCTATGTCGTCGCCGACGCGCAACTGGCGCAGACGTCGATCGGCAGCCTCAACTTGAACGCGGCCCGCGCAAAGATCGATTACCGAGACGGGCGGGGCAATGCGCGCGTCCTGGCCGAAGGCATCAGCGGCGTGCCGTTCCGCATCGCCGCCAATACCGATCTGACCCCCGACCTGTGGCGCGCGCAGGTGAAAGGCCGGGTGCGCGGCATCGATTTCGCCACCACCAGCCCGGCGCGTATCATTCCGGGCGCGAACGAATACGAGCTGTTGCCGACGCGCATCGATTTCGGGCGCGGAAACATTCGCCTCGCCGGGAGCTACGGCGAAGGAATCGAGATACAAAGCCGCCTCGATTCGCTCGACCTGTCGATCGTCGAGGCCTTCGTCCCCGGCCTCGGCATCAATGGCCGCGCGACCGGGAGCCTCGATTTCGCTCAGGCTAGCAGCACCGCCTTCCCGCGTGCCGATGCTCGCCTCCAGATCGCGAATTTCAGCCGCACCACCGCGGTTTCGGTCAGCCAGCCGCTCGACATCAATTTCGTCGGCAAGCTGCTCGCGGACGGGGGCGAGGCGCGCGCGGTGATGCGGCGGCGCGGAAGCGTTATCGGGCGGATGGTGGCATCGCTAAATCCCCTGCCACCCGGAGCGGGCAGCTGGACGACGCGGTTGTTGTCCGCGCCGCTAGGCGGGGGCATCCGCTATAACGGCCCGGCGGACACGCTGTTCTCCTTCGCCGGGCAGCCGGACCAGCGCCTATCCGGCGCGATCGGCGTGGCGGCGGATTTCGGGGGGCGGGTGCAGAGCCCCGAACTGTCCGGCATCATCCGCGCCAACAGCCTGACCTATGAGAACCAAACCTACGGCACGCGCCTCTCCAACATGGCCATCGCCGGACGCTTCACAGGCGACCGGTTCGAGATCGAGCGCCTGACCGCACAGGCGGGCGACGGGACGGTCAGCGCCAACGGCTTCGTCAGTCTGGCTGCGGACAGCGGCTATCCGATGAATGTCGCAATCACCATGGACGATGCCCGCCTTGCGCGCAGCGACGCCCTTTCGGCCACCGCGTCCGGCAATCTCCGCATCACCAAGGCGGCGCGCCAAACCGCCGTGGTCAGCGGCGAAATTCTCCTTCCCGAGACTCGCTACGAGATCATCCGCCAGGGCGCCGCCGAAGTCCCCGAGCTCACTGGCGTGCGCTTCAAGCCGCCGCGCGGGCCGCAGCGCATTACGGGTGACGAGCCGTCTCAGCCGCAGCCGGGCCTGTTCGACCAATTGCGGCTCGATATCGCGCTGCGCGCGCCTGAGCAGCTCTATGTTTCCGGCATGGGTCTGGAATCCGAGTGGAGCGCGGATCTTCGGCTCGGGGGCACCAGCACGGCGCCGCGCGTCTCGGGCGATGTTGAGCTCGTGCGCGGTACGCTCGGTTTTGCAGGACGATCGTTCGAGCTGACGAGCGGGCGTGTGAACTTCACCGGCGGCACCACGATCGATCCCGTAATCCGCTTGGCCGCGACCGAGGATATCGAGGGGGTAACGGTGAACGTGAACGTCACCGGGCGCGCGTACGATCCGCAGATCGCCTTCTCCAGCACGCCCGGCCTCCCGCAGGACGAGATCGTCTCGCGCATCCTGTTCGGCAGCTCGGTCGGCAATCTGTCGGCGATCCAGGCGGTCCAGCTCGCCGCCTCGCTCAACTCGCTGCGCGGCAGCGGCGGCGGGCTCAATCCGCTCGGCAAGTTGCGCTCGGCCACGGGTGTCGACCGCCTGCGCATCCTCGGCGCGGACGAGACCAGCGGACGCGGCACGGCGCTGGCGGCGGGCCAGTATATTTCGGACGATATCTACATCGAATTTATCACCGATGCCCGCGGCTTCACCGCCACGCAGCTGGAAGTCAGCCTGACGCCGTTCCTCTCGATCCTGAGCCAGGCAGGCGGATCGGGCGCCACGAACGTCAACGTCCGCTATCGCAGGAATTACTGATGCGCGGCGTGGTGATCCTGGCCGCGCTTGCACTCTGCGCGTGTGAGAGCGAACAGAGTTTCGACGAACGCTACGACACCGCACAGGAGACGATCGAGGCGAAAGCGAAAGCGTTGGACGCCGAGCTCGAGCAGGCGCCGCTGCCAGACGCTGACGCGCCGGATGCCGACACGGAAGATGGAAAAGCGGGCGAGACGCGGTCGTAAGACCGGCAATCAGCAGCCTGCAAAGAGGGCTTCTCGAGCCAAAAAAGGCAAGGCTTTCCGGCGCAATGCGGCAAGCCGAAAGTTGGTCGGGGAGAGAGGATTCGAACCTCCGGCCCCTGCCTCCCGAAGACAGTGCTCTACCAGGCTGAGCTACTCCCCGACCGGATCGGCCCCGCGGAAAACGTGCCCCGCGGGTCGAGGCAAGGCGCGCCCTATAGGTGGGGATGACGAGACGTGCAAGCGGGCAATTCGGCGAAATCTGTCCTATCGCATGATTCCGATTGGAGAGACCGCATCGTGCCAGAACCCCACCGCGCAACGTCCCATTACGAAACCACCTATCTCGATCTCATGCGCCGCATCTGGGCCGAAGGAGACGAGCGCGTCGATCGCACCGGCATCGGCACGCGCTCGGTCTTCGGCGCGACCTTGCGATTCGATCTGTCCGACGGGGCGATGCCGCTTATCACCACCAAGCGCGTTTATTGGAAAACGGCGACGCGCGAACTGCTGTGGTTCCTGACCGGTGAGACCAATATCCGCCCCCTCGTGCTTCAGGGCGTGAAAATCTGGAACGAATGGCCGCATGCCCGCTATGTCCGCGAGACGGGCGACGATCTGTCGCTGGACGCCTTCGTTGAGCGGATTGCCGACGACGAGACGTTTGCTGAGAATTGGGGCGATCTCGGCCCGGTCTATGGCAAGCAGTGGGTCGACTGGCCGACCTACCGCTATCGCAAGGACGGGACTTACGAACAGGGGCCGGGCATCAACCAGGTCGCCGACCTCGTCGAAAGCCTGCGCACCAATCCCGGCAGCCGGCGCCACATCCTCGAAGGGTGGAACGTGGCCGAGCTGGACCGCATGGCGCTGCCGCCGTGTCACAAGACTTATCAGTTCCACGTTGCGGACGGGAAATTGAACGGGCTGCTCTATCAACGCAGCTGCGATGTCGCGCTGGGGCTGCCGTTCAATCTGTGGTCCGCCGCGCTTCTGCAAAGAATGCTGGCGCAGCAGACCGATCTCGAACCGGGCGAGTTCGTCTGGATGGGAGGCGATACCCATCTCTATCTCAATCACGCCCATCTGATCGAGGAGCAGTTGGCGAGGGAACCGCAAGGGCATCCGCGGCTTGAGATCATGCGGCGTCCGGCCACCATTTTCGATTACCGCATTGAGGATTTCGAGGTCAGGAACTACACGCCGCACGGGGCGATCAAGGCTCCGGTCGCGGTGTGACAGGAAGCGTTTGGCCACTCGGCTTGACCCGTTGCTCGCGCTGAAATAAAATAACGCAATCAAGCAAGATTGCTTACAAGCGTCTCGTTATCGAGGGGAGAGCGCATAATGGCCGACAGGCCCGATCCACAGGCGCAAGCCGGGCATAATGCGCCCGGGCTGAGCCTGCATGTTCCCGAACCCAAATTCCGCCCCGGCGACGCGGTGGATTTCAGCCATGTCGACGTCGGCGAGCCCGGCAAGCAGCCCCGCCCGGACGAGACCTGCTCGCCCGATACCATGCACGAACTCGCCTATGGCCTGGTCCGCGTGCTTGGTGACGACAATCGCGCGCATGGGCCTTGGGATCCCAAGCTCGATCCCGAAACGCTGCGCGCGATGCTCGGCCATATGGCCATGACCCGCGCTTTCGACGAGCGGATGTTTCGCGGGCAGCGGCAGGGCAAAACCAGCTTCTACATGAAGTGCACCGGCGAGGAGGCGACCAGCGTGGCGGCCTCCATGGCGCTGGCGAGCGACGACATGGTCTTCCCCAGCTATCGCCAGCAGGGCATCCTGATCCAGCGCGGATATCCCCTGATCGAGATGATCAATCAGATCTATTCGAACCGGGGCGACAAGCTGAAGGGCCGCCAGCTTCCGATCATGTATTCGAGCAAGGAGCACAGCTTCTTCACGATCAGCGGCAATCTCGCCACCCAGACGCCGCAAGCGGTAGGCTGGGCGATGGCGAGCGCGATCAAGGGCGATACCCGCATCGCCGCGACCTGGGTGGGCGAAGGTAGCACGGCGGAGGGTGATTTCCATTCGGCCTGCCTGTTCGCGACCGTCTATAATGCACCGGTTATCCTCAACGTTATCAACAACCAGTGGGCGATCAGCAGCTTCAGCGGATTCGCCGGGGCGGAGCGGACGACCTTTGCCGCGCGTGCTTTGGGCTATGGCCTTGCGGGCCTGCGCGTGGACGGGAACGACCCGCTTGCGTGCTATGCCGCCGAGCAGTGGGCCGCCAACCGCGCCCGCGCCAATGCCGGGCCGACGCTGATCGAATTCTTCACCTACCGCGCGGAAGGGCATTCCACCTCCGACGATCCCAGCGGCTATCGCAGCGCGCAGGAGCGTGAGGAATGGCCCTTGGGCGATCCGGTGATGCGCCTCAAGAACCACCTCATCGAGCTGGGCGAGTGGGACGAAGAGCGGCAGGAGAAGATGGATCTCGAAGCCGCAGAACACGTCAAGAAAGTGACCAAGGAAGCCGAAGCGAACGGCATTCTCGGCCATGGTCTGCACCATCCGTTCCGCACCATGTTCGAAGATGTGTTCGAGGAATTGCCCTGGCACCTCAAGGAACAGGCCGAACAGGCGATTCACGAGCGCGAAACGAAGTTTCCCGGCGGACTGCCCAACGAAGGGAAGGGCGCATGAGCGAGACCGAGACCATGAGTGCGCCCGACCAGGCCCCCAATCAGGCCGAGGCGAAGCCCGAACGCCGCCTCAACATGATCGAGGCGATCAACGACGCGCTCGATATCTCCATGCAGCGCGACGAGAACGTGGTCGTAATGGGTGAGGATGTCGGCTATTTCGGCGGCGTCTTCCGCTGCACGGCGGGCCTCCAGGAAAAGCACGGCAAGAACCGCGTATTCGATACGCCGATCAGCGAATGCGGCATCATCGCGGCGGCAGTGGGGATGGGCGCTTATGGCCTTCGCCCCGTGCCGGAAATCCAGTTCGCCGACTATATCTATCCCGGGCTCGATCAACTCATCAGCGAAGCGGCGCGCCTGCGCTATCGCTCGGCAGCGGAATATATCGCGCCGATGACGGTGCGCAGTCCGTTCGGCGGCGGCATCTTCGGCGGCCAGACCCACAGCCAGAGCCCGGAAGCGATCTTCGCCCATGTTTCGGGCCTCAAGACCGTGATCCCGGCGACACCCTATGACGCGAAGGGCCTGCTGATCAGCGCGATCGAGGATAACGATCCGGTGATCTTCTTCGAGCCGAAGCGCATCTATAACGGCCCGTTTTCCGGCTATTACGACAAGCCGGTGCAGCCCTGGAAGAAGTTCGACCAGAGCGTGGTGCCGGAAGGCTATTACAAGATCCCGCTCGGCAAGGCGCGGCTCGCCACCGAGGGTGAGCAGGTCACGATCCTCGCTTACGGAACCATGGTCCATGTGGTTGAGGCAGTGTGCAAGGAGAAGGGTATCGAAGCCGATGTGCTCGACCTGCGCACCATCGTCCCGCTCGATATCGAGGCCATCGAAGCGTCGGTGAAGAAGACCGGACGCTGCCTGATCGTCCACGAGGCGACGCGCACGGCAGGCTTCGGCGCGGAACTGTCCGCGCTCGTCACCGAACGCTGCTTCTATCATCTCGAAGCCCCGGTCGAACGTGTGACCGGCTTCGACACGCCCTATCCGCACAGCCTCGAATGGGCCTATTTCCCTGGCCCCATCCGCATCGGCGAAGCGCTCGACAAGATTTTGAAGGACTGAACGAAATGGCCAAATTCACCTTCAACATGCCCGATATCGGCGAAGGCATCGCCGAGGCCGAGATCGTGCAATGGCACAAGCAGGTCGGCGATACGGTCAGCGAAGACGAAGAATTCGTCGACATGATGACCGACAAGGCGACCGTGCCGATGGAAAGCCCGGTCAACGGCAAGATCCTCGAGATCGCTGGCGGCGAGGGCGACATGGTCTCGATTGGCTCGATGCTGGTCGTGATCGAAGTCGAGGGCGAAGTGCCCGACGATGTCGCCGAGGAGAACGAGGCCGCGGCGGATACCGCGCCCGCGCCGAAAGATGACGAGGTCGAAGAGCGGATCGAGGTCGAGAACCCCGATCCAAGTGACGCCGACGATGCGATGGCAGCCGATCCGTCGCCGCCGCCCGCACCAACACCTACTCCGGCACCGACGCCCGCTCCGGCCCCGGCACCGGCCGCTTCTTCGGCAAAGGTTCTCGCCAGCCCCGCGGTGCGCAAGCGCGCGAAGGAACTGGGCGTCGATCTGGGTCAGGTGAAGCCCTCGGAAGAAGGCCGCGTGCGCCACGGCGATCTCGACCAGTTTCTGTCCTACAGCGACGGCTTCGGTGCAGCTGCGCCGACCCGTGCGGACGAGGAGAAGAAGGTCATCGGGATGCGCCGCCGCATTGCCGAGAACATGGCTGCGTCGAAGCGCAACATCCCGCATTTCTCCTACGTCGAGGAATGCGATGTAACCGAACTCGAAACGCTGCGGGCCCAACTCAACGCGAACAAGGGCGACAAGCCCAAGCTCACGATCCTGCCGCTGCTGATCACGGCGATCTGCAAGACTCTGCCCGATTTCCCGATGATCAACGCGCGCTATGACGACGAGGCAGGCGTCGTGACGCGGCATGGTTCGGTCAATCTCGGTATGGCGGCCCAGACCGATGCCGGTCTGATGGTGCCGGTGATCAAGAACGCGCAGGCCAAGAACCTGTGGCAGCTCGCGAACGAGATTACGCGCCTCGCGGAAGCCGCGCGCAACGGCACCGCGAAGAGCGAAGAGATGCAGGGCGGCACCTTGACCGTGACCTCCCTCGGCCCGCTTGGCGGCGTGGCGACGACGCCGGTCATCAATCGGCCTGAAGTCGCGATCATCGGCCCGAACCGCATCATCGAACGCCCTATGTATGTGTCTGACGGCAATGGCGGCGAGCGGATCGAGAAGCGCAAGCTGATGAACATCTCGATCAGCTGCGACCATCGCGTGGTCGACGGATGGGATGCGGCGAGCTTCGTCCAGGCGCTCAAGAAACTGCTCGAAGCGCCTGCGCTGATTCTGGTGAGTTAGCGCACGATCGCGCTGTAACTCCTGAGCCGCCGGTCATCGCCTGCAGCGATGCGCCAGCGCAGATGCGTGACGTCCTCCGGCGAAGCGAGCCGTTGGCCGCTGCGCAGCTCGCCGAGGCGGCCCCAGCGTCGTCCCCCGTCGATCGACACCTCGACGCTCGCATCGCCGCTGCGCTGGAACGCCAATTCGTCCGGCACGCGGCTTGCGAGCGTGAAAGGTTGCTGTGCGCCGGGACGGTTCCACTGCATCACGAGCACGACCTTGTCGCCGCTTGCCAGCGTGGTCGCGGGTTCCAGCGCGAGACCGCTATCCGAGCGCGTCTCGACGAAGACCGAGCGGGTAATTGACAGAGCGGACCCCGCCGCGCTGGCCGCACTTGCAATGGCGAGCGCGCCGATGGCGAGCATTAAAATGCGCATTAAATATCCCCCGATTGCCCTGCCTTGGGCCTAACCGGATCGCGGTCAAAATACGGTTAACGGCCCTTCACCATGCGTCAGTTGAATTAGGACGAATTTTCGCAGGAAATCGCATTGACAGCGTTTCGACCCTGCCCTAGTTGCGCGGCTCCCAAGAGGCGCTGCAGCGTTTTAATGCGCGGGTGTAGCTCAGTTGGTTAGAGTATCGGCCTGTCACGCCGAGGGTCGCGGGTTCAAGTCCCGTCACTCGCGCCACTTGGGACATTTTCCTAGTCTTGATGCGAGCTACAGAAATAGGCGGTGCGCCCGCCGACCTTTTTGCTCGTGATCTCGCCGCCGCAGCGGCGGCATTCGGCGCCCTCTTCGCGGTGTCGGATGAGATAGTCGCGCGGCAATTCCTTGTAGTGCGCTTCGACCTTCACGCCCTGACGCAGCACCCGCCGCATCGTGGTGCGCAGATCGGCGAGGCAGTCTTCCGACAATTCGTTCGCGCGCTGCTCGGGATCGAGCCCGGCCTGGAAAAGCGCCTCGTCGCTCCACAGATTGCCGACGCCCGCCATCTTGTCCTGCTTCATCAGCGCTGACTTGATCGCGCTGCGCGTCTTGCCGAAGGTTTCGACGAAATCTTCGCGCGAGAGATCAAGCGCGTCGGGCCCCAGGCCCTCTTCTACGATATAGGCTTCAAGATCGTCGATAATGCGGACATGGCCGAGCTTGCGCGGGCAGCGAAACGCGAGGCGGCGATCGCCTTCGAATGTGATCAGGAGCTTGGTGTGATCGGGGGGATCGTCAGGTTCATCGAACGGGATCAACCATCCGGTCATGCCGAGATGGACAGTGATCCAAGGCCCGGTCTTCGAGCCTGCGAAAATGTTCTTCCCATGCCGCTTGGTCTCGGTGAACTGGCGACCGACCAGCCGCTGGCGCGCATTGTCGCCGGGCAATTCGATGTAGGTCGTGTCGTCGCCAAGCTCCACCGCCGTGATCGTGCGGTTGAGGCATTCGCGCTCGAACGTGAGGCGCTGCGCCTCGTTTTCGGGTAATTCTGGCATGATGGCGAAACGGCGCTGTCGCAGGCGCGGTTCCGCGCATCATTATTCGTCCGGCGCGCTCCAGCGTCCGGTCTCCATCCAGATCAGGAAACGCCGCAGCGGCAGCAGCCAGATCACGCCGAAGATTAGATAGACGACCATTTGAAGGATCGTCGGCCAGCTTTCCATCAAGGGTGGAATGAAGGTCACCACCAGAACACCGTAAACGGCGAGGCTGACCAAGAGCCCGAGAATGCCGAGCGGGATACGCAGGGTCGGTTCCTCGCGCATCAGAACGGCCCGTAAAGGCGGGTGGGGGTGACTACCGCTGAAAGGGACTGGTCGTGCGCTTCCATCGGCAAGTCTTCGCACAATTGCGCGTCCCAGGCCATGCCGATGGCGACCGTTTCGGGATGATCGGCCAGCCAACGGTCATAATGTCCACCCCCCTGGCCAATCCGCGCGCCTTCCGCCGTGAAACCGAGCAGGGGAACGAACAGAACGGACGGCTCTGCCGCTTCGGCCTCTCTCACCGGCTGCGGAATGCCGAACGGGCCGGGTTCGCAATCGCTTTCCTCGAAAGGGTCGGCGTGGATTGCGAAATCCATCGCCCGGTCCTTCGCCCAGAACCGGGGCAGGGCGATTGTGCGCCCTTGTTCGAAAAAGAAACGAGCGTAGGCCGCGGTCGGCGCTTCGAATTCGCCGGCACGATAGAGGCCGATCGCACCTTGCTCGGGCAGCAGATCGAGCAGGGGCCCGGGCGGCCGGTGGAACATCAGCGCGCGCATGGTGTCCGGCAAGGCCGCGACATGCTCGCGCCGCTTGGCCCGCAAGGTTTTTCTGACTTCGGCTTTCTTCAAGATCCGGTCCTGCAGTCGCCTGGACTATCGTACGACGATTTGGGGAAGCTATGCCCGCGCTCAAGCAGCGAAGCAGTAGCGCGAAAAAATGACGGGACCACCATGGGTCGGTGCCTTGAAATCCTCTGACGCCTTCACGTCAGGTGGGCGCCGTTTACCCCGGTTCCCAGGACGAACCCGGTCTCCAGGGAAGGGACAGCTCCCTTGGATTGCTTATAGCCTCAGGGATGTTCGATCGGTCGTACCGGGCAGCCCCGCCAACCCCTATTTAGGCACCCTGAGAGGCACGCTCAAGCTTGGCCGCGGATTTTTCGAGCCGTTCGGCCAGCGTTTCGAGCGTTTCGGCCAATCTATCGTCATCATCGCGGTTCGCGGGTATCGCCTTCTTCGCCTCGTGTACCTCATCCGCCAGGATCAGCGCCGCGATCAAAAGGTTCTTGGCTTCGGTCTGCCCCATCAGGTCCGCGCCGATCGCGGCCAGTCGCGCATCGACCATGCCCGCGAGATGGCGCAGGTGATCCTCTTCCCCTCCGGCGCAGGCCACTGTGTAGGTGCGTTTGCCGACCGAAAGCTTGACGTCGTTCATCGTTCGAGTTTCCCGATCAGGGCATCGAGATCGGCGAGGCTGCCCGAAACGCTTTCACGCAGAGCCTCGTGCCGCGCGACGAGAGCGGCCATGGCAGGCTTGTCCGGCGCCTTCGGTTGCGAAGAAGCAGCCTCGATCCGCTCGAGAGCCCCGGCGATCCGCGCCAAGGCGAGAGTAGTGCGTTGATCCGCCATGGGAGCGATTTTTAGCGCAATAGGCAGTTTCGGCAAAGCCTTAAGCGCGCCTGTTGATAACTGCACTCAAGCGGCGATGCATGGCAGTCTCACGACCGCTCCGCTTGACCTTGGCAGGGCAGTCCGCAAAGGCTTCGCCCGCGCCGAATCGGCCCCCTCTTCAGCCGTGCCGACCCTCTCGATTTCAGGAGTTTTTCCCGCATGAGCCTCGACACCGCAAGCATGGTCCGGATGGCCAACGCCGTCAGGGCGCTTTCGATGGATGCGGTGCAGGCGGCGAATTCGGGCCATCCCGGCATGCCGATGGGCATGGCCGATGTCGCGACCGTGCTGTGGGGCGAATATCTCAAGCACGATCCCAAGGCGCCCGACTGGGCCGACCGCGATCGCTTCGTTCTGAGCGCTGGCCACGGATCGATGCTGATCTACAGCCTGCTGCATTTGGCCGGCTATGCCGCGCCGACGATGGAGGACATCCGCAATTTCCGCCAGCTCGGCAGCCCGTGCGCGGGTCACCCGGAAAATTTCCTCCTCGACGGGGTCGAATGCACCACCGGCCCGCTGGGGCAGGGGCTGGCCATGGCGGTGGGCATGGCGATCGCGGAGCGCAGCCTCAACGCGACGTTCGGTAACGACCTTGTCGATCACCGCACCTGGGTGATTGCGGGCGACGGGTGCCTAATGGAAGGTATCAACCACGAAGCGATCGGCCTCGCCGGGCATTTGAAGCTCGGCCGGATGAACGTACTGTGGGACGATAACAACATCACCATCGACGGTTCGACCGACCTTTCGACCAGCGAGAACATCAAGGCCCGCTACGAAGCGACCGGGTGGCATGTGGTCGAATGTGACGGCCACGACTTCGCCGACATCCGCCGCGCGCTGGACGAGGCCGTCGAATCCGAACGCCCGTCGCTCGTCGCCTGCAAGACGGTGATCGGCAAGGGCGCGCCCAACAAGCAGGGGACCAGCGCGACGCATGGCGCACCGCTCGGCAGTGACGAGATCGCAGCTGCGCGCGACCTGCTGGGCTGGGATGCCGAACCGTTCGACATTCCCGCCGAGGTCCTCGACGACTGGCGCAGCACCGGCCAGCGCGGCGCGTCGGCGCGTTCGGACTGGAACGAGCGGATCGAAAACCACGACGACCGCGCCGAATTCGAACGGCGCATGGCTGGCGACCTGCCGCAGGATTTTAGCCTCGACAGCTATATCCAATCGCTGATGGCCGAACCGCAGAAGGTCGCCACCCGCAAGGCGAGCGAGATGGCGCTTGGCCATATCAATCAGATGCTGCCCGAAACGATCGGCGGCAGCGCGGACCTGACCGGATCGAACAACACCAAGGCGGGCGGGATCGGCCCGTTCACCGCCGATGATCGCAGCGGGCGCTATATCTATTACGGCATCCGCGAATTCGGCATGGCCGCGGCGATGAACGGTATGGCGCTGCATGGCGGCGTGATTCCCTATGGCGGCACGTTCCTGGTGTTTACCGACTATTGCCGCGGCGCGATCCGTCTGTCGGCCTTGCAGCAGGCGCGTGCGATCTATGTGATGACACATGATAGCATCGGGCTGGGCGAGGACGGGCCGACGCACCAGCCGATCGAGCATGTCCAGTCGCTGCGGATGATTCCGAACCTGCTCGTGATGCGTCCGGCCGACACGGTCGAAACGGCGGAATGCTGGGAAATCGCCCTGCGTGAAAAGACCCGCCCGACCGTGCTTGCGCTGACTCGCCAGAACCTCCCGCAGGTCCGCACCGATGCGAGCGTCAAGGGCCAGAGCGCGAAGGGCGCCTACCGCCTCAAATTGGCGGAAAACGCGCGCAAGGTCATCCTGATCGCGACCGGGTCCGAGGTTCATCTCGCACTCGATTGCGCTGCCGAGCTGGAAAAGCAGGGCGTGGGCGCGGATGTCGTTTCGATGGTCTGCACCCAATTGTTCGACGAACAGGACGAGGCGTACAAGGCGGACCTCCTGCCCGATGTGTCGCCGAGCGAGGTGCTGCGCGTAAGCATCGAGGCGGGGACGACGTTCGGGTGGGATCGCTATACGATGACGAACGGGCTCAGGATCGGGATCGATCGCTTCGGCGCAAGCGCCCCGGCAGAGGACCTGTTCGCAAAATTCGGCCTCACCGTGGACGCCATCGTCCCGCAAATCATGAACAAATTAAACGGTTAAGCAGGAGCTTCTATCATGGCTACCAAAGTTGCAATCAACGGTTTCGGACGTATCGGCCGCCTCGTGGCGCGGGCCATTCTCGAACGGGACGATCACGATCTCGAACTGGTCAGCATCAACGATCTGGCCGACACGAAGTCGAACGCGCTGCTGTTCCAGTATGACAGCACTCATGGCCGCTTCCCCGGTACGGTCGAAACGGGCGAGAACACGATCACCGTCAACGGCAAGACCATCCAGGTGACCTCGGAGCGCGATCCCGGCAATCTGCCGCATGGCGATCAGGGTGTCGACATCGTGCTCGAATGCACCGGCTTCTTCCAGAGCCACGAACAGGCCGAACCGCATCTGAAGGCCGGCGCCAAGCGCGTGCTGATTTCCGCGCCTGCCAAGAATGTCAGCGCAACGATCGTCTACGGCGTCAACCACGATACGCTGACGAAGGACGACGTGATCGTCTCGAACGCCAGCTGCACCACCAACTGCCTCGCCCCGATCGCGAAGGTGTTGCATGACACGGTGGGGATCGAGCGCGGTTTCATGACCACGATCCACAGCTACACCAACGATCAGCGCATGCTCGACCAGATGCATTCCGACATGCGCCGCGCGCGTGGCGGGGCGCAGAACATGATCCCGACCACCACCGGCGCCGCGCGTGCGGTCGGCTTGGTTTTGCCGGAACTGAACGGCAAGCTCGACGGCAGCTCGGTCCGCGTCCCGACCGCCAATGTCAGCCTCGTCGATCTAGTCTTCACGCCCAATCGCGACACCAGCGTCGAGGAGTTGAACGGCGCGTTGAAGGCGGCGGCGGAAGGCGCGCTGAAGGGCGTGCTCGATTATACCGACCAGCCGCTGGTCTCGAGCGACTTCAACCACCAGCCCGCCAGTTCCACGGTCGACAGCCTGGAAACCAGCGTGATGGAAGGCAAGCTCGCCCGCGTGGTCAGCTGGTATGACAATGAATGGGGCTTCTCCAACCGCATGCTCGACACTGCGGGCGCGATGGCGAAGTTTCTCTGAGACCTTGACCCGGAAACGGGGATGATCGGAATTCGATATGGCTGACTTCAAGACCCTGGACGATCTCCCCGCCGACCTCACCGGCAAGGTTGCGCTGGTGCGCGTCGACCTCAATCTGCCGATGAAGGACGGGTCCGCCACCGATGTGACTCGGGTCGAGGCGGCGAAGCCGACCATCCTCGAACTGACCGAGAAGGGCGCCAAGGTGCTCCTGCTCGCCCATTTCGGACGGCCCAAGGGCCAGCGTCATTCGACCATGAGCACCAGCTTCGTCCAGGGCGATGTCGAAAAGGTCATCGGCAAGGAGATCATGTTCATCCCCGAGGTGATGGGGCTGGTGGTCGAACAGTCGATCGGCATTCTGCGCGCAGGCGATATCGGCCTGCTCGACAATGTCCGCTTCTGGCCGGGCGAAGAGGCGAACGATCCCGAATTCGCGAAGGGGATCGCGGCGCATGGCGATTTCTACGTCAACGACGCATTCAGCGCCGCTCACCGCGCCCATGCCAGCACCGAAGGCCTCGCGCGCCTGCTGCGCGCCTATGCGGGGCGTGCGATGGAAGAGGAGCTGAAGGCGCTCGACGCCGCTCTCGGCGCGCCCGAACAGCCGGTGGCTGCCGTGGTCGGCGGAGCCAAGGTTTCGTCAAAGCTCGACGTCTTGACCAATCTCGTCGGCAAGGTGCAGCACCTGATCATCGGCGGGGGGATGGCCAACACCTTCCTCGCGGCCAAGGGCGTGGATGTCGGCAAATCGCTGTGCGAACACGACCTCACCGACACCGCCAACCGCATCATGGACGAGGCGGACCATGCCGGCTGCACGATCCATCTGCCCTATGATGTCGTGGTGGCCAAGGAATTCGCCGCCAATCCCGATAGCTTGCGCACCTGCAACGTCCACGAGGTTGCCGAAGACGAGATGATCCTCGATGTCGGCCCTCAGGCAGTCGAGGCGCTGGGCGATGTATTGAAGACCTGCCGCACTCTGGTGTGGAACGGTCCGCTCGGCGCGTTCGAGACCGAACCCTTCGATGCGGCAACCGTGGCGCTCGCAAGGACCGCCGCGGCGCTGACCGAAAGCGGCTCGCTGATCTCGGTCGCCGGCGGGGGCGATACGGTCGCGGCGCTGGCCCATGCGGGCGCGAAGGACGATTTTACCTTCGTATCGACCGCAGGGGGCGCGTTCCTCGAATGGATGGAAGGCAAGGACCTGCCCGGCGTGGCAGCTCTCCGCGCCTGAATTCCGCGCCTAAGACGCCTCGCTTTCGCGCAGACGGCGCCAGAGCAGGACGATCGCAACGCCCACCAGCAGCGCGATCCCGACAGCGAAACCTGTCGCGGTCGCTTTCAGGCTGAAGAACTGCTGGACCACGCCCGCTAACAAAATCGGAAGGGCCAGCGCGCTGTAGCAGATCATGAAGAACAGCGTGACGGCCTGCGTCTCGTTCTCCTGTTCCGATTCGCGCTTGATCGCGTTCAGCCCGGACTGGAGCGCGATCCCATTGCCCTGTCCCGCGATCAGGGCACCGGCGACGAGGATCCAAAGCGAAACTGTTGTAAGGCCTGCCCCGAGCACGCAGGCGCCCGCGAACAGGACAAGCGCGCCCGTCAGCGGCGCATAGCGTTCCGGTAATCTGGTCGCGACGATATTGCCGATCACAGTCGATGCGAAGACGAGCGAGGCGATGATCCCGATCGCCAGCGCGTCCGCAATTCCGAGTTCCTCGCTGACGAAGGACGGGATGAAGGCGCCGAAGAACCCGCCGACCGAAAACGCGGCGAAGGCGGCGATCGCCGCAGGGACGAACACGGCACGCGCTTCATCAGGGATTTGCGGGAGCGAAAAATCGATCGCCCGGCCGCTGTCGCTGGCAACGGTCCGCGCGCTCAGCATCAGGACGCCGAACGCCACCACGATCATGCCGAAATGGACGAGGAACGGTATATGCAGCGGCTCCGAAGCCACCTCCGCGACGAAGCCTGCCAGGATCGACCCGATCGTCAAACCGCCGACATTGGCGCAGGCCGCCAGCAGCGCTCCCGCCTCCTCGTGCTCCTCCCCAAGCTGGTCGATCAATGCGAGCGATCCGATCGCCACGAACACGCCGACCCCGGCACCGGACAGGAACCGGCCGAGCATGAGTAGGGGCAGGCCCTCGGCGAAATAGAAGGCGACATCCGCCAGAAGGATCGCCGCCAGAGCCACTCCCAGCAGCATCCTGCGACCGAATTTGCGGGACAGCGAGCCACCCAACCACATCATGCCCAGCGCACCCACGACATAGACCGCGAATACGATGGTGAGGGTGAAGGAGGTCAGGATCTTCCTCTCGACATAGGTCGGGAAGAGCGGGGTAAGCTGGGTCGCGCCCGAAAGCGCCGCCGTCAGGACGAGCGCCAGTGCGATCGCGCCGGGCCATCCTCCGCTTCCGCGAAGATCCTTGCTTTGTGTGTCCTCGATGGGCTGTCTCCGACCACGACAGGGTTCGACGTCGCGGTATCCAGACCATACGCGCGATCACAGGTTTGGTTCGTGAGGCTTAGCAAATGTCGCTGCCGGGGACGCCCGATTGCGCGCCGCTTGCCGCTGCCGGGACACATGGCTAAGAGCCCTCTGCATACGAATGCATCGCGGATGCACCACGGATCGTAAGGACGGATTTATGAATTTCGACGAGATGACCGCGCGGATGCGCGACGGGCAGGGCTTCATCGCGGCGCTGGACCAGTCGGGCGGGTCGACGCCCAAGGCGCTGCTATCCTACGGAGTCGAGGACGGCGAGTGGAACGGCGATGAGGAAATGTTCGCCAAGATCCACGAGATGCGCTGCCGCATCGTCGATTCGCCCAGCTTTTCGAACGGGAAAGTGATCGGCGCCATCCTGTTCGAAAAGACCATGGAGGGCTGTTCGAAGGATGGCTCGCCCATTCCCGCGCTGTTGTCGCGGCGCGGCATCGTGCCCTTCCTCAAGGTCGACAAGGGAATGCACGACACGGAAAACGGCGTGCAGCTGATGAAGGAAATTCCGACGCTGGCACAGGATTGCGCGCGGGCGAAGGAATTGGGTGTCTTCGGCACCAAGATGCGCTCGGTCATTCACGAAGCGGATCAGAAGGGCGTGGCCGACAATATCCGCCAGCAGATGGATTACGGCCTTGAAATCCTCGATCAGGGTCTCGTCCCGATCCTGGAACCCGAAGTGAGCCTGAAGAGCGAAAGCCGCACTCAGGCCGAGGCGCTGGTGCTGTCGAACGCGCTCGATCAGATGGAGCGCGTGCCCGATGGCAAGCAGGTAATGTGGAAGCTCACCATTCCGAGCGAGCCGAACCTCTACAAGCCGCTGATCGACCACCCCAAGGTGCTGCGCGTAGTGGCGCTCTCGGGAGGGTACGGCCGTGAGGATGCCTGCCGCGAACTAACCAAGAACGAGGGCATGATCGCCAGCTTCAGCCGCGCCCTGCTCGAAGTCCTTCAGGCCAAGATGGACGACCAGCAGTTCGATCAGGCGCTCGGCAATGCGATCGAGGAAATCGCCTGCGCCAGCACGGCCGAGGCCGCGTAATCAAACCCGCGCCGCGTTATTGCGCGGCGTAGGTGAAGCGATAGGTGCCGGGCTGGATGGCCTGCCCGGCCATCTGTCCCGGCGTGGCACCATTCAGCACATAGCTTCGGTTCATCACCGTATACGGCTCACCCAGGGTCAGTGGCACGGTCTGCTGCCAGTGCGTGGCCGTGATCCGCGTCGAGACGACCAGTTTTCCGGCCTGGACGCACCGCGCGTTCTCAGGACACCGGCTGTCCTCGACCACGCTCAGCGGGGTTAGAATCGTGTCGCCCTGCCACACCGATTCGCCGAGAGCGACGGCGCGCCCCTGCGCCTTGGCCTCGCCGCGGACCATCGGCGTGTCCGGCACGATGGCGCAGCCCGATACGGCGGTTGAGATGAGGAGCGCGGAGAAAGCGAGGGTGCGGGTCATGCGCCCGTCAGGCGCCTCTGTCGCTTTCGTGAGGCTGAATATCGACGCGGCGACCCACCGGGGCTAGGGGCCTGTCGATGACCGATCCTGTCCAGACCCAGCTCTACCTCATCTCTCCTCTCGATGTGACCGGCGATTTCCCGCACCGGCTCGAACGCGCGCTCGACGCGGCGCCGGGCGTGGTGACCGCGTTCCAGTTTCGCGTGAAGGACCTCGACCAGCACGAAGCCGCGCGGCTCGCCGAACCGCTTCAGGCAATCTGTGCGGCGCGCGATGTCGCTTTCATCGTCAACGATTCGATCCCGCTCGCCAAGCGTTTGGGGGCGGACGGAGTTCATCTCGGCCAGAAGGACGGGACGGTGGAGGATGCGCGGGAGCAATTGGGCCGCGATGCTCAGATCGGCGTCACCTGCCACGCCAGCCGTCACCTCGCGATGGAAGCGGGCGAGGCGGGGGCGGACTATGTCGCCTTCGGTGCGTTCTTCCCCAGCACTACCAAACAGAGCGAGCACCGGCCCGAACCGGACCTGATCGAATGGTGGTCCGGCCTGTTCGAGATCCCCTGCGTCGCCATCGGCGGCATCACGCCGGACAATTGCCGGCCGCTGATCGAGGCGGGCGCAGATTTCCTCGCTGTGTCTGGCGCGGTCTGGAACGGGGACGAAGCTGCGATAGTGAAAGCCTTTGCGGAGCAAATCGCGCGTCCGTGAGTTCATTCTCCCGAAGCGGGGTCGAACCTCGTCAATCCGTTCGGGAGATTATCATGCGCCACCTCGTCTTCGCCGCCGTTTCTTCGCTCGCGCTCGCCGCGTGCAGCATGAGCGGGCAGGATAACGAAACCGGAGAGGAAACCACCGCCACCGCGGATGCCGGCTCCGATTACGGATACGACACTTACGGCGAGGACAATCTCGCCGACACCATGGCTTCTAACGATAGCGCGGCCATGCGCGACAGCGCGCAGGCAGGCGAAAATTCCAGTAATATGGGTCAGCAGAGCGGCGAAGACGCGATCCCCGACAGCGAAAAGCGCCCGATCATGCAGGCGCAGGTGGTCCTGGACCGCATCGGCTTCGGCCCAGGCGTCATCGATGGCAAGATGGGTATGAGCACCGAGAATGCGCTCATGGGCTTCCAGGAAGCCAACGACCTCGAAACGTCGGGCGAGCTCGACGAAGCGACGAAACAGGCGCTCGCCGAATGGGACCGCATTCCCGCGACCCGCGTGGTCACCATCCCTGAAAATTGGGGTGATGCCGACTACGAGGCGATACCGGAAGATACCGCCGCCAAGGCGAAGATGGAGCGCCTGGGCTACACCTCGCTCGACGAGCGGTTGGCGGAGCGGTTCCATACCACGATCGATGTCCTGAAACAGCTTAACCCCAATGGCCAGCCTGCGGGAATGAGCGGGCAGGGAGGGGCAACACCTACGCCGACCTCCTCCGCGACATCTTCCCCCATAGCCACCGCAACCACGAGTGGCACGGCCACGGCGCAGAGTACCTTCCGCCCGGGTCAGCGCATCCGCGTACCCAATATCGGCGGTGACCGCATCGAACCGGGCGCGATCGGCGATCGCAATTGGCAGCGCACACTTGCTGCGCTGGGCGTGGGGTCGGACCAGCCCGAGGTCGATCGCATCGTCGTCAGCAAGGCGGGCAAGACGTTGAAGGCCTATCAGGGGGACAAGCTTGTGGCGCTGTTCACCGTCAGCTCCGGCTCGAGCCAGTTTCCCTTGCCGCTAGGCGAGTGGGACATCGAAGGCGAAGCCTATAATCCGACCTACAGCTACGATCCCGAAGTTCTCGGCAAGGGTGATGGCGAGACCCATAGCCTGCCCGCAGGGCCCAACAGCCCGGTCGGCGTAGTGTGGATCGATCTCAGCAAGGAGCATTACGGCATCCACGGTACGCCCGATCCCGAAACGATCGGCCGGGCGCAATCGAGCGGATGCGTGCGCCTCACCAATTGGGATGCGGCGCGGCTTGCAGGGATGGTATCGCAATCGACGCGCGTGATATTCGAAGCGTGACGCATTCGAGACCGCAGGCTATCGTGACCCGATGAAATTCGCCGATCGCATTCTCACCATCATCGTTACGGCCACCGTCACCAGCATGGTGTGGATCGTGGCGGGCGGCAGCCTGATCGAGAATGCGCGCAGCGACAGCCAGATCGAAAAGACCAGCCCTGCTGCCGCTGCGCCGAGCCCTACCGGGCCCGCATCGCCGTCTCAGGCCGGACTGGAAACGCCGATCAGCGATCAGGCGCGCAACGCCGCTTCTCTCAACACCCGCGTCGTGCGCGCGCCTGCCGCGGGCCAGACCACCGATCTGCTGATCCCAGTGCTGAATGTGCGGCCTGCCGATCTCAGCGATACCTTTACTGATTCGCGCGGCGGTGGCAGCCGCTTGCACGAAGCGATCGACATCATGGCGCCACGCGGGACCAGCGTCGTCGCCGCAGCGCCCGGAGAGATCGAGCGCCTGTTCCGTTCCGACGCGGGCGGCAACACGATCTATGTCCGCTCGGCCGATGGCGAGACCATCCACTACTACGCCCATATGGACGAATATGCGGAGGGCCTGCGCGAAGGGCAGCGCGTGCGGCGGGGCCAGCGATTGGGCACGGTCGGGAGCACCGGCAACGCATCGCCCGATGCGCCGCATCTCCATTTCGCGATCCTCCAGACCACGCCCGACGCCGAGTGGTGGGAGCCCGCGAATGCGGTAAATCCCTATCCCTTGCTGTCGGGGAAGGGTGCGCAGGACGGCAACTAAACGCTAGCGCGCGATGCGATTGCACCGCACGCGGCCGAGCGTTCCGTCCGATTTCACCTGCTGGAACAGTCCGCCGGGGATCCGGCGCAATCGCATGTCCTTGAGCGGGCCGCGCGTGAAGACGAGCGTATCGCCTTCGAACAGGTAGATGCCCTTGCCGGATACATGGCTGTAGCGCGAGGCGCTGGATATGCGGAACGAGAGATCGGGCACCGCGACATAGGCGCGACCCTCGGCATCGCCGGGGAGCGCGCATTGATAGCGACCCTGCGGCACGACCCCGATGTCGCGCGCCATGGCCGGGCTGGCGAAAGAGAGAAGCCCCCCGCAGAGGGCCAGGAGGGAAGCGAAGGCTCGAACCGTCATGCCTGCGATATAGAGCATCGCCACGCGCCCCGCCACCCGAGAGCCTCCGGCCCGATGCCGAAAGGGCAAGCGCTCCTTCGCCAGCCTTGTCGTTCGGCGCGTGCTCGGCTAAGCGCCCGGCACACTTGCGCGGGCGTCCGACAGGCCCGGCACAGACGAAGGCACATCCCTTATGAAGATCAGCGGCGTGGACATCCGTCCCGGCAACATCCTCGAATATGAAGGCGGCATCTGGAAGGTCGCCAAGATCCAGCATACCCAGCCGGGCAAGGGCGGGGCCTATATGCAGGTCGAGATGAAGAACCTGCAGGACGGCCGCAAGACGAATGTCCGCTTCCGCAGCGCCGACACGGTCGAGAAGGTGCGGCTCGACACCAAGGACTACCAGTTCCTCTACGAAGACGGCGACATGCTCGTGTTCATGGACCAGGAAACCTACGAGCAGATCATGCTGCCGAGCGATCTTCTCGGCGATGCGCGCCCGTTCCTGCAGGACGGGATGCAGGCGAAGCTGGAGCTGTGGGAAGAAAAGCCCATCAGCGTCGAACTGCCTTCGCAGGTCGAAGCCACCATCGTGGAAGCCGATGCGGTGGTGAAGGGGCAGACCGCTTCGTCCAGCTACAAGCCCGCCGTGCTCGACAACGGCGTGCGCATCATGGTCCCGCCGCATATCGAAAGCGGCACGCGGATCGTGGTCGACGTGTACGAACAGAGCTACGTCGGCAAGGCGAGCTAGGACTTTATCATGGCAGCGATTTCCGGTCTCATCCGGGTAATGGAAAAGGCAGCGCGCAAGGCGGGCGGCCGGATGCGGCGCGACTTCGGCGAGGTCGAGCACCTTCAGGTCAGCCAGAAAGGGCCGGCCGATTTCGTCAGCAAGGCGGATATGCGGGCCGAACGCACGCTGTACGACGAATTGCTGGCCGCGCGGCCCGATTGGGGCTTCGTGCTGGAAGAAGCGGGCACTATCGAAGGCGATCCCGACAAGCCGCGCTGGATCATCGATCCGCTCGACGGGACCAGCAATTTCATCCACGGCATCCCTCATTTCGCCATCTCCATCGCGGTGCAGGAACCCAAACTGGGCGGCGGCGGATGGGGCGACGTGACTGCCGGGGTGGTCTATCAACCGATCACCGACGAGACGTTCTGGGCGGAAAAGAGCCGGGGCGCATGGCTGCACGATGGGCGCCTGCGCGTGTCAGGCCGCCGCAATTTGAGCGAGGCTTTGATCGCCACGGGCGTGCCGTTTCAGGGCCACGGCGATTTTTCCGAATGGACCAAGATCTTCTCGGCGATCGGGCCGCAGGTCGCAGGCATTCGCCGCTTCGGCGCCGCCTCGCTCGATCTCGCCTGGCTCGCCGCCGGGCGTTACGACGGGTTCTGGGAGAGCGGGCTCAACGATTGGGACACGGCGGCAGGCTGCCTGATCGTGCGCGAAGCGGGCGGTTTCGTCAGCGATTTTCGTGGGCGATCCATGCCGATCCATTCGAACCAGGTCCTCGCTGCGAACGACGCGCTCCATTCCAAGCTCCACAAGCTGCTTGTCGGCGCGCTGAAAAAGTAACGTTCGGCGCGGCAAGGGGAGGATTGTCTTTGGCGATCCCCTCCGCTATCCGCGCCGCTTCCGTGCCTCCGTGGCGGAATTGGTAGACGCGCTCGACTCAAAATCGAGTTTCTAACGAAGTGCCGGTTCGAGTCCGGCCGGGGGTACCAGAGTTTTTTGCGCTCCGCGCTGAGTTCGCAAGTGCGGGCCTCTTGCATCGGGCGCTTAAGTCCTTGCTTTCCGCGCGCGCGCCTGTGATCGGTCATCCCGAGAGATGCCCGGTATCCCCTCCTTCCACGCAATAGCCGCCATGGCGGTCACTATCGCGATGTTCGTCGGCTTCGCGCGCGGACGCTTGTCGGTGGAGATCGTGTCGCTGCTGACCATCGCGGCGATAGCCGTGGGCCTGTATTTCTTTCCGCTCGAAGGAACGAGCCCGACGGATGGGCTGGCGCTCGCCTTCGGAGGCTTCGGCCATTACGCGCTGATCACGATCTGCGCGCTGATGATCATGGGGCGGGGCCTGGTCGTCACCGGCGCGCTGGAACCGGCGGCGCGGTTTCTCGAGCGTCTGTTCAAGATCAATCTCCAGCTCGGCCTGCTGTTTTCGCTGGTGGTCACCTTCGTTCTGTCGATGGGGGTCAACAACACGCCCGTCCTCGTCCTGCTGCTGCCGATCTTCGTGGCGCTGGCGCAGCGTGGCGCCTTGCCTGCTTCCAAGACGTTGATCCCCCTCAACGCCGCATCGCTGATGGGTGGATTGGCGACCACGATCGGCACCTCGACCAATATCCTCGTCGTTTCTATCGCCGTCGATCTGGGCATGCCGCAGATGGGCGTGTTTCATTTCACGCCTATCGTGGTCGCGGCATCGCTGGTCGCGCTGCCTTACGTCTGGCTGGTGATGCCCCGAATGCTGGGCGATAACCGCGTGATCGAGGCTGCGGCCTTGCGGCGGTTCGAGACGCGCCTGCGCGTGTCGGAAGACTCGCCGCTCAACGGACGCCCGCTCGCCGAGATCGCCTCGCGCCTGCCCGCCGATATCGAATTTCACGACGTGCCGCGCGGTCTGCTGCGCCCGCAATCGCGCCTGCGCATGACGGGGACACATGCCGCGATCGAAGAGGCCATGCGCGTTCTGCGCGGCGATGCGGCGCCCAGTTGGGTGATCGACCGCATCCGCCGCAAGGCGAACGAGACCCGCGAGGATATCTCGGTCGTGGAAATGACCGTCACGGCGGATTCGCGCCTCATCAACCGCACCTTGCCGAGTTCGGGGATCGCCGATCTCTACGGCGTCGCGGTAATCGGCATCCACCGGCCCGACCGCCTGTTGGGCGAGAAGGACCGCTTCACCGATGCGGGCGATCTGCGCATTGCGGAAGGCGATGTTCTTCTGGTGATGGGAATGGCCGAGGAGTTGCAAACCTTTGCGGGCGGTGACAGCTTGTTGACGCTGGAAGGCAAGCGCGAGCTGCCGCGCCGATCCAAATCCATTCTGGCGGCGGGGATCATGGGCGTGTCGGTCGGTGCCGCCTCGATCGGATTGCTGCCAATCGCAATTTCCGCGCTTACCGGCGCGATCGCCATGTTCCTCACCGGATGCGTCAAGTTCGATCGGGTGGGGCGAGCTCTCTCGGCTCAGGTCATCGTCCTCATCGCCGCCAGCATTGCGCTCGGTCGCCTGATCGACGATAGCGGCGCTGCGCTGTGGCTGGGGCAAGTGCTGTCCCACGGCTTGCAATATCTCTCGCCCGCCATGACGCTCGCCGCGATCATGCTGTTCGTGACCGTGCTGACCAATTTCGCGAGCAACGCCACGGCGGCGACGGTAGGCACGCCGATCGCCTTCGCCATCGCCAGCCAGCTTGGCCTTCCGGCAGAGCCATTGGTGCTGGCCGTGCTGTTCGGCTGCAATTTGTGTTACGCCACGCCGATCGCGTATCAGACCAACATGCTGATCATGGCGGAGGGCGGTTATGCTTTCAGCGATTACGTCAAGACGGGCGTGCCGCTGGTGCTGATCATGGTGACGGCGCTGTCGGTCGGTCTGCAGGTGGTCTACGGATTGTAAAAGGACCGGCGGATGCGGGCCTTCGGAAAAAGAGGAACAGGGTTATGAAGCTGAAGACGACATTCTTCGCCGGGATCGCGGCGCTGGCCATGGCTGCGCCCGGAGCCGTTTCGGCGCAGGACCTTCGCGCGGGCGTGGCGGAGGATATGCCGGAATTGATGGAACTCTATCGCGATCTCCATGCCAACCCCGAACTCAGCTTCGAAGAGCACAAGACCGCCGCCAAGCTGGCCAAGCGGATGCGCGATCTCGGGTTCGAGGTGACGGAAGGTGTCGGTCGGACCGGCGTCGTGTCGGTGATGAAGAACGGCGACGGGCCGACCGTGCTGCTGCGCGCCGATATGGACGGGCTGCCGGTGGTCGAACAGACCGGTCTTCCTTTCGCATCGAAGGTTACGGCGACGCCCGCCAGCGGCGTCACCACGGGCGTGATGCATGCCTGCGGGCATGACACGCATATGGCCGGTTTCATCGGTGCCGCGCAGCAATTAGTGGATCACAAGGACCAATGGCAGGGCACGCTCGTCATGGTCTTGCAGCCCGCCGAGGAATTGGGGCTGGGCGCTCTCGCCATGCTGGAGGACGGGCTATACACCCGCTTCCCCAAGCCAGATTACGCGCTGGCTTTCCATGACGCGGCCGCACCCGCGCCTGCCGGGACGATCGGCTACACGCCGGGCTATGCGCTCGCCAATGTGGACAGCGTCGACATCACGGTGAAGGGCGTGGGTGGGCACGGCGCCTATCCGCATACGACGGTCGATCCGATCGTGCTGGCCTCGAACATGGTCATGCAGTTCCAGACCATCGTCAGCCGCAACAGCTCGCCGCTCGATCCGGCGGTGATCACCGTCGGCAGCTTCCATTCGGGCGCCAAGCACAACATCATCTCTGACGAGGCGAAGCTGCAGCTGACGGTGCGCAGCTATTCGGACGAGAGCCGCAAGCTGCTGCTCGACGGTATCCGTCGCGTCGCGCGCGGTGCGGCGATGACAGCGGGCCTGCCGGACGAATTGATGCCGGTGGTGACGGTGGAGGATCCCTACACCCCGTCCACCTTCAACGATCCCGACTTCACGCAAGCACGCGCTGCCGCCTTCCGCGATCGGTTCGGGGAAACGCGGGTTATGGAATGGCCTGCCGTGATGGGCGGCGAGGATTTCAGCCAGTTTCGCCGCGCCGCGCCGGACGATGTCGAATCGATGATCTTCTGGATCAGCGGCACACCCGCGCCCATGCTCCAAGCACTCACGGAAAACGGCACGCCGTTGCCCTCGCTTCATTCGCCGTTCTGGGCGCCCGATGCCGAAGCGGTGATCGCGACCGGCGCGGAAGCGATGGCCGGTGCGGCCATTGACCTGATGCCGCGCGGATAAAATGACGGCCGCCGGAGCGCTTGGGATCGCTCCGACGGCCGTTTCTCCTCCCCAGGAGAACTCTGCTTTGCGCGTTACTGCTTCGCTGCTTGAGCGCGCGGGCTATTCCGCATTGGGGACGTAAGTGCCCAGGCGGTGATGAAGGGCGTTGATCTTCGCCAACTCCTCGCGATCCTCGGTCTGGCGGGCATGGCTGGTCAGCGCAGCCCGCAGCAGGCGGAAATCGGCGGTCGAGAACAGGGCGCGGGCGCGGCCCGGTTCCGTCTTGGGTGCATCTTCGGTCATGGTGGTCATCCTTTCGCTCCCCGGCTTATGCAGCCTCGAATTGGTCCCCCGGGGCTGCCGTTCAGGCAGCCTCGAATTGGTTCATAGTGTTGTCCTTGCCGCCGGCCTTGAGGGCCGCTTCGCCGGCAAAGTATTCCTTGTGGTCGTCCCCGATGTCGGAGCCGGCCATGTTCTGGTGCTTCACGCAGGCGATACCCTGGCGGATTTCCTCGCGCTGCACCTGCTTGACGTAGCCGAGCATGCCTTCTTCGCCGAAATAGCGCTTGGCGAGATTGTCGGTGCTGAGCGCCGCCGTGTGGTAGGTCGGTAGAGTGATGAGGTGGTGGAAGATCCCCGCCTCGCGCGCCGCGTCCTTCTGGAAGGTGCGGATCCGCTCGTCGGCTTCGATGGCGAGATCGGTGCCATCGTAATCCACGCTCATCAACCGGTCGCGATCGTAGGCGGAGAGATCCTTACCTTCCTCGGCCCAGGCATCATACACCTGCTGGCGGAAGTTCAGCGTCCAGTTGAAGCTGGGCGAGTTGTTGTAGACCAGCTTCGCATTCGGGATCACTTCGCGGATCCGGTCCACCATGCCGCCGATCTGCGCGACATGCGGTTTCTCGGTCTCGATCCACAGCAGGTCGGCTCCGTTTTGGAGCGCGGTGATGCAGTCGAGCACGCAGCGGTCCTCGCCGGTTCCGGAGCGGAACTGGTAGAGATTGCTGGGCAGGCGCTTGGGCGTCATCAGCTTTCCATCGCGACTGATAAAGACCTGGCCGTTTGTGATGTCGGCGGGATCGACCTCCTCGCAATCGAGGAAGGCATTGTATTGGTCGCCCAGATCGCCCGGCTCGGTGCTGTAGGCGATCTGCTTGGTCAGTCCGGCACCGAGCGAGTCGGTACGCGCCACGATGATCCCGTCCTCGACGCCCATTTCCATGAAGGCATAGCGGATGGCGCGGATCTTCTGGTGGAAGTCCTCATGCGGCACGGTGACCTTGCCGTCCTGGTGGCCGCACTGCTTCTCGTCCGAAACCTGGTTCTCGATCTGTAAGGCGCAGGCACCCGCTTCGATCATCTTCTTGGCAAGGAGGTAAGTCGCTTCGGCATTGCCGAACCCGGCATCGATATCGGCGATGATCGGCACGACGTGGGTTTCGTAATTGTCGATCGCATGCTGGATACGCTGCGCCTCGACCTCGTCGCCCTTTTCGCGCGCCGTGTCGAGATCGCGGAACAGGCCGCCCAGTTCGCGTGCATCGGCCTGCTTGAGGAAGGTGTAGAGCTCCTCGATCAGGGCGGGCACGCTGGTCTTCTCGTGCATCGACTGGTCGGGCAGGGGCCCGAATTCGCTGCGCAGGGCGGCGACCATCCAGCCCGAGAGATAGAGGTAACGCTGCTTCGTGCTGCCGAAATGCTTCTTGATCGAAATCATCTTCTGCTGCGCGATGAACCCGTGCCAGCAACCCAGCGACTGGGTGTAGGCGGCCGGATCGGCGTCATAGGCTTCCATGTCCTGGCGCATGATCTTCGCGGTGTAACGTGCGATGTCGAGCCCGGTGGGGAAGCGGTTCTGCTGGCGCATACGAGCAACGCTCTCGCTGTCGATGGCATTCCAGGGCGCGCCGTTCTGCTGAATGGTCTTGTCGATGGTCTGGATGGAAGTCTGGTAGGTCATGGTCTGCTCCGGTGTCTGTGAGGATGGAGATGCCACTCCACCGCCGGAAAAACGAGAGAAACTTACAAATTATCTTGTGATAGTAGGCGAATTGAGCCAAGATCGGCTGTAAAGTTGTAAGGTAATTTACAAATGGCCGATGAGTCCCTGTTTGCCGGACCTGCCCTGCGCCGCCTGCGAAAACGCGAAGGATTGACGCAAGGGGCGATGGCGAACCGCCTCGATATCTCGGCGAGCTATCTCAACCTGCTGGAGCGCAACCGGCGGCCCGTCAGCGCGCGCGTGATGGTGAAGCTGGTCGAAGTGTTCGCGTTCGACCCGCGTTCGCTGCGCGAAGACGAAAGCATCGGCGGCGTCGACGGCCTGATGCGCCGTCTCGCGGACGAGCGGTTCTCGGACCTCGCCATTGATCGGGAGGAGGTCGATGAACTGCTCTCCGCCGCACCCCACGCGGCAGCGGCGCTGTCGCGCCTTTACGACCGGGCGCCCGGCGTCCAATCGCAGGTCGACGACCCGCTCGTCGCCTCGCGCCGCGAGATCGAACGCTGGCGCAACCATTTCGCCGATCTCGACAGTGACGCCGAGCATCTCGCGGACGAGATGCGCCTCAGCCGCGGGGATATCGGCACGGCCCTGACCGAGCGCCTGCGCGAACGCCACCAGCTTTCGGTCCGCATCCTCCCGCGCGAGGTCCTGCCCGATGCACGGCGCAGGCTCGACCTTCATGCGCGCCAGATCCAGCTGTCGGAAATGCTCGGCCCGGAATCGCGTGTGTTCCAGCTCGCGCTTCAACTCGCGCGCCTGGAGATGCGCTCACAGATCGACGCGGTCGCCAAGGGTGCATCTTTTGCGGACGAGACGGCGCGTCGCTTCTTTGCGCGCCATCTCGAAGCCTATGTCGCGGCTGCGCTGATCATGCCCTATGGTCGATTCCTGCGCGCCTGCGATGCCACCGGTTACGACCTGCCCGTTTTGCAGCGCCGTTTCGGCGTGAGTTTCGAACAGCTCGCCCACAGGCTCACCACCTTGCAGCGCGTAGGCCAGAGGGGGCTTCCCTTCTTCATGGTGCGGATCGATCGGGCGGGCCAGATATCGAAGCGGTTCGCCGGAGCGAGTGGCGCGGCTTTCATGGAAGGCGAACATTCCTGCCCGCTCTGGATCGCCACGAAAAGTTTCGAGCGTCCCGCAGACCTCCTGTGCCAATCGGTCAGGCTGCAACCCGGGGGCTCCGGCGGGGCGGGGCCTTCGCACTGGTTTACTCTGGCGCGCATCGTCGCTGCGAGCGGCATGCAGGATGCGGCGCGCTTCTCCGTGGTCCTCGGCCTCGACGCCGCCCTGGCGGGCGATCTGGCCCAGGCCCGCGGCCAGTCCCTGCGCGAGGAGGACGCGGACTGGATCGGGCCGGGCTGCCGCAATTGCTTCGTACCCGATTGCCATCAGCGGTCCTTTCCGCCGCGTGGCCGCGCGCTGTCTTTCGACCCGCTCCAGCACGGCGCGACGCCCTTCCAATTCGCGCGGAGTGGGGAACCCGGTTAAGAAAACGACGTTTGAGGCTGAATAATCAAGCGCCGATCTTTTACAGGGAGTGAGACATGGCCGACGATCGCATTACTGAAACCCGCACGACCGATCCGCAGGGCAATACACATACCACCGTGACCCACGACACGCGCGGCGGTGGCGGCGGCGGTGGTAAGATCGCCATTCTCCTCGTCCTCGTCCTTCTGGTCGCGGTAGGCGTATGGTTCTTCACGCAGCAGAGCGGTGCGGAAATCGCGAAGGACAATGCCGTGGCCGATGCCGCGAACCAGGTCGGCGAAGCTGCCAACCAGGTCGGCGATGCGGCCCAGGATGCCGTTAACGGCGAATAATTGCCTACGAGCTTTAAAGGACGGGCGGGGCTGTCGACTGTGTCGGTGGCCCCGTCTTCCGTTTTGGCGCAGGCTTATCTGCGCGAGAGGGCGTGCGGTAAGCGGGTGTAAAATTTACCGACAGTTCATCGCTTGGCGGTATAGGTGCCTTCCACGGCACGGGACCGAAGCCGCAATGACCTTGGCGATCGAGCGATGATCAGAGTTTTCAAACACTACGTTTCCCACGCCGTGATTGT
The DNA here is from genome assembly GCA_009993605.1 of Erythrobacter sp. Lineage (GTDB taxonomy): Bacteria > Pseudomonadota > Alphaproteobacteria > Sphingomonadales > Sphingomonadaceae > Qipengyuania. The sequence continues at coordinate 362,077 of JAACTB010000007.1, read as the reverse complement.
GCTGGGCTTCGTCGATCTCGCTTTGCTGATTCTGGCGGGTGAACTCGCCTGGGATCTGCGCATCTACCAGATCGGCGCGGGCTCCCAGCCATTCGCAGAGAGGTTCGGTGCGATCCTAGTCTTTGCGCTGATCGTGATGACGGCGATGATCGGTGTCGGCAGCTATGGCGCGGAAGCGCTGCGGTCGATGCGCTTCGCTATCGCACGCTTATTGGTGGCGGTCAGCCTCGGCGTGATCGGAATGTCGCTGCTGGATTTCCTCATCCAGGCGGAAACCTTCTGGCGATCGGTCCTGCTTTACGCGATGGCGCTGGCGATCCTCTTCCTGGTCCTGAACCGGCTGATCCTGGGGCCATTGCTGGGGACCTCGACATTCCAGCGCTGCGTTCTCGTCCTCGGCGCAGGCTCGCGAGCGGATCGGATCAGGGAATTGGCGCGTCGAAAGGGAGTGAGCTTCCGTGTCGCGGGCTTCATCGCGATGAATGACGGCGAACGGGTGGTCCCGGATGCGCGCGCGCGCCAGTCGATCCCGGATTTCGGTCGCTTCGTGGACGAGATCGGCGCGAGCGAGGTCGTCCTGGCGCTGGAAGAAAGACGCAATTCGCTGCCGGTGAAGGACCTTCTGCGGATCAAGACCCGCGGGCTCCACGTCATCGATTTCAGCGGTTTCATCGAGCGCGAGACCGGGCGAGTCGATCTCGATACCCTCAACCCCAGCTGGCTGATCTTTTCGGACGGCTTTTCTTCGACCCAGCTCGCCTCCTCCATCTCCAAGCGCGTGTTCGATATCACGGTGAGCCTGCTACTGCTCGCACTGAGTTTCCCCGTGCTGGTGCTGTTCGCGATCCTCATCAAGCTCGAAAGCCCCGGTCCGATCTTCTACCGCCAGACGCGGGTCGGGCTCTACGGGCAGCATTTCGAGGTCGTGAAGCTGCGTTCGATGCGGCAGGATGCGGAGAAGGACGGGCCGAAATGGGCGTCCGAGAACGATCCGCGGGTGACACGGATCGGGCGCATCATCCGCACCGTGCGCATCGACGAGATCCCGCAGGCATGGAGCGTGCTGAAGGGCGAGATGAGCTTCGTGGGACCGCGTCCCGAGCGCCCGCAATTCGTCGCGCAACTGGAAGAGATGCTCCCCTATTACGCCGAACGCCATATGGTGAAACCGGGTATCACCGGCTGGGCGCAGATCAATTACCCCTATGGCGCCTCGACCGAGGATGCGCGCCAGAAGCTCGAATACGACCTCTATTACGCCAAGAACTATTCTCCCTTCCTCGACCTGCTGATCCTGCTTCAGACCGCGCGCGTCGTGCTGTGGCCTGATGGGGCTCGCTGAGCGATGGGACAGGATTGATGGGCGAGGCGCTTGCCTTTTCTCTCTATGCGCTTGCAGGCGTGGTCTGCGGCCTCGCCGCCATCGCCATCGGCAGGACGGGATCGCACCGCCGCCCCGATCGCATGGCGAGCGTCATCGCGCTGGTGCTGACGGCGCTCTGGTGCGGGTCCGCTGCCGCGCTGGGGCCGACGCGCGGCGTGTCCCAAGGCCTCGAAATTCTGCGCAATCTGGGCTGGATCGCCGTCCTCTATCGCCTGTTTGCGATCGATGGGCGGGATCGCGCCTCGGCTTCGGTGCGGATCGTGATATTCGCGCTGGCCTTCGTCGAGCTGCTCCAGGTCCCGCTGCTTGTCCTGCGTTTTGACGATCTGGTCATAGGATCGGCGGCAAGGACAGCGGCTTTGCTCCGCGTTCTGCTGGCAACAGGCGCCCTGTTCCTGTTGCACGATCTCGTCGCGAAGGCGGAGCCGATGGCCCGCCGGACAATCGCCTGGAGCGCCGGGGGGCTCGTGATCTGGTGGGGGCTGGCTCTCAATTACCACGTCGCGCTCCTGCTGGGGGCAAACGCGGCTGGCGCGCTCGAAGCGATACGGCCGCTTGCCATTCTCGCTCAGTCTCTGGCGGTTGCGGTCGGATTCGCCAGAAACGCGGCAGATTTGCGGCTGCGGCCCTCGCGCGCCATGATGATAAAGATCGTCGCTCTGGCGACCTCGGGTGCCTGCCTTTTCGTCGTCCTTTACGTGTCGCAGCGTCTGCTCGCCGTACCCGACGACCTCGTAAGCCTCGCGCAGGCGGTCCTTCTCATCGCCGCCACCGTATGTGCGGTGTGGTGGCTTCCATCTCAAAGCTTGCGGCGACGCGCTCGCGTCCTCGTGCTCAAGCATCTCTTCAGGCATCGCTACGATTATCGCGGCGAGTGGATTCGTTTCACCGAGACGATCGGGCGCAATCAGGGCGCCGGACTGGCCCTGAAGCAGCGCGCCATCCAGGCGCTCGCGGATATCGCGGACAGTCCCGCCGGTCTTCTGCTCACGCCTGACGAAGACGGCGTTCTCGGGCTGGAAGCGGATTGGAATTGGCAGGACAGCGGCGCTACGAGCCGCGCCGCGCCGCGAACGCTTTCACGGATCATGGAAAAGACCGGCTTCATTCTCGATTTTGACGAGGCGCGGCGTGGCGTCTCACATGGCGGGGAGGCGGAACACGTTCCGGACTGGCTGATGGCGGATCTGCGCGCATGGGCGGGAATACCGCTGGTGCTGCGCGGACGGCTCGTCGGGCTGGTCATATTGGCGCGCCCGGTGCTCGACCGGCGGCTCGACTGGGAGGATTTCGATCTCCTCGGCATCGCTGCGCACCAGGTCGCGAGCTATCTCGCCGAACAGGCCGGGCAGGAAGCCCTGGAAGAGGCCGGGCGGTTCGACGAGTTCAATCGCCGGATCGCCTTCGTGATGCATGACGTGAAGAATCTGTCGAGCCAGATGGCCCTGCTCGTCCGCAATGCGGAACGCCACGCCGACAATCCTGAATTTCGCAAGGATATGCTGACGACCCTGCGCAACAGCACCGACAAGCTCGGTGCCCTCGTCGCGCGTCTTGGGCGGTATGGGGCCGTCGGTGCCAGCGGAAACGAGCGAGTTGATCTTGCGAAGATCGCGCAGGCCGTCGCGCAGCGTCTTCGCCCCCAGTACGACATCCATTTCGCCGATAACGGCCCCTGTCCAGTGATCGGTGATGCCGACGCGCTCGATCAGGCGATCGCCCATCTGGCGCAGAACGCCGTGGATGCGAGCGGGCCGGGCGCGCCGGTCACGATCGAGGCGCGCAATGATGGGCTGCGCTGCATGGTTTCAATCGCCGATGCGGGCGAGGGGATGAGTGCGCATTTTATCCGCAACGACCTGTTTCGCCCCTTCGTATCGACCAAGGCGGGCGGGTTCGGGATCGGTGCGCACGAGGCGAAGGCTGCCGTCCGTGCGATGGGTGGGCGGCTGGAGGTCGAAAGCCGCGAGGGCCTGGGAACGCGCTTCACTATGGATTTTCCGATTGCCGGGCTCGATAGCCTGCTGAACGAGGCCGAACGCCTGCGTGAGGATGCGGCGTGACAGCACCCTCAAAACCCAAACTGCTTATCGTCGAGGATGATGCCGGTCTCCAGGCCCAGTTGAAATGGGCTTACGAGGAGTTCGAGGTGATCCAGGCGACCGATCGCGAGGCGGCGCTGGCCGCTCTGCGCGCGGAAGCACCGGCGGTGGTGACGCTCGATCTGGGCCTCCCGCCCGATCCCGACGGGACCAGCGAAGGCTTTGCGGTGCTCGATGCGATCATGGCGTTGAAGCCCGACACCAAAGTCATCGTCGCCAGCGGCCACGATGCGCGCGAGAGTGCGCTGCACGCGATCGAGCGCGGGGCGTATGATTTCTACGCCAAGCCGGTCGATATCGACGAGCTCGGATTGATCGTGCGCCGCGCCTACCAGCTTCATCTGATCGAGGCGGAAAACCGCCGCCTTGCCGCAGGGATGGGCGCGGACCGCACTGTGCTGGGCAGCCTGATTACGGCCGCGCCCGAGATGCTGAAAGTGGCCCGCATGATCGAGCGCGTGGCGACCACCAGCGCGTCGGTCATGCTGTTGGGGGCGAGCGGCACGGGCAAGGAGTTGCTCGCCAAGGGTCTCCACCAGCGCAGCGCACGCGCCGCGGCGCCCTTCATCGCCATCAATTGCGCGGCCATCCCGGAAAACCTGCTCGAAAGCGAATTGTTCGGCCACGAAAAAGGCGCGTTCACCGGCGCGATTCGCACGGTCGAAGGCAAGGTCGAACAGGCCGATGGCGGCACGCTGTTCCTCGACGAGGTCGGCGACATTCCGCTGGCGCTACAGGTGAAATTGCTGCGCTTCCTCCAGGAACGCACGATCGAGCGGATCGGCGGGCGCAAACCGATAGCCGTCGACACGCGGATCGTGTGCGCCACGCATCAGGATCTCGAGGCCATGATCGCGGAAGGGCGATTTCGCGAGGACCTGTATTATCGGCTGGCGGAAATCGTCGTCAGGATCCCGTCGCTGGCAGAAAGGACCGGCGATGCGGTCCTCTTGGCCAAGGCCTTCCTCAGCCGCTTCGCCGCCGAAATGAATCCGGCCGTGAAGGGCTTTGCGTCCGATGCGTTGGGCGCGATCGATTATTGGACATGGCCGGGCAATGTTCGCGAGCTGGAAAACCGCGTGAAGCGGGCGGTGATCATGGCCGACGGCAAAATGATCAGCGCAGAAGATCTCGATCTCGGCGGGGCGCAGGACAGCGAAACCGATTTGCCGCTCAATCTGAAAGCCGCGCGCGAGCGGGCCGATCGCAAGGTCATCCGGCGCGCTTTGGCCCGCAGCGAGGGCAATATCTCGAACAGCGCCAAGCTTCTGGGGATCAGCCGACCGACACTCTACGACCTTCTCAAGCAGTATGATCTCCAGCCCTGATATCGTCCGCAGGGTCCTGGCCGGATTGTGCGCGGTCGGCATTCTCGCTGCGCTGGGCGGGTGCGAGGAAGCCGCGCCGCCGCAATCCGCGCTCGACAAGGCGAGGCAGGCTCTCGCGCGAGGCGATGGCATTGCAGCCGAAGAACAGTTGCGGGCAAGCCTGCGCGACGCGGGCTCCCCCGAGGATGTGGCAGCCTATCTGGGCGAGGCGGCGCTGCTCCAGGACGATCTCGTCACGGCGCGGCACTGGCTGCAACCGGGTCGCTTCTCTGCTGCAACGGCCCTGCATGGCTATCGCATGCTCGGCAGGCTCGAAATGCGCGAGGGGAACCTTTCTGTGGCCGGCGCCGCCTTCGATCAGGCGCTTTCGATCGATGCGGATCGGGCGGATTTGTGGATCGATATCGGCCATCTGCGCTATCGCGGCGGCGAGCAGGTCCAGGCGATCGCGGCGGCGGATCGCGCACTCGCCATCGATCCCGACAGCGCGGTGGCGCTGCAGTTCCGCGCCCAGCTGGTCCGCGATGCCTATGGTCCACTCGCGGCTCTGCCGTGGCTGGAACGCGCTCTCGAGGTGGCGCCCGACGATCTGGCCCTCCGGACCGACTATGCGGCCAATCTGGGCGAGGCGGGCCGGGCGAGCGAGGCGCTGGCCGTCTTGCGCGAGGTGGCGGAACGAGCGCCCAAGGCGCCGCGCCTGCTCTACCTTCAGGCGGTGATAGCGGCGCGGGGCGGCAACCTGCCGCTCGCACGCGATCTCTATCTTCGTGCGCCGGCCCCGGATCGCGAGACGCCTGCGGGCCAGCTGCTCGGCGGCGTCCTCGATCTCGAACTCGGGCACCATGCGAGCGCGGCGCAGACCTTCGCGCGCCTCGCCGCGGCCCAACCCGACAATCGCCAGGTCGCGCGCCTTTTCGCCAAGGCCCTGTCGCTGAGCGGAGGCGAACGCGAACTGATCGCCCGTTTTGCTTCGCGCGATGGACGATCTTCGCCCTATACCGGAATGTTGGTCGCACGCGCGCTCGAAACGCTCGATCGCCGCGTCGAGGCGGCTACCTATCTCGATAGCGCGGCGCGACCCGGCAGGCTCGCGATTGCGCCGCTGGCGAGCGATCGCCCGGTCGAGGCGGCGCGCTATGCGGATCTGAGCAGCGGACTGGCGCTGCGCGATTACCTGCGCGCGATGATCGCCACCGGCGGATTGGCGGATGGCGCCAGCCAGGCGAGGCTCTTCGCAAGACGGTTTCCCGGATCGAGCGATGCGCAGAATCTGCTCGGCGATGCGCTGCTGGCGAATGGCGAGGCCGACGCGGCCATCGCCGCCTATCGCGAGGCTGCGCTGGTCCGTACGGACTGGCCGCTGATGAAGCGGTTGGTCGCCGCCTATCAGCGGGTCGGGGCGCAGGCCGCGGCGCGGGCCAGCCTGCGGGCCTATCTCGAAGGCGGCGCGCGCGAGCCGATGGCGGCGGCGCTGTATGGCGAATGGCTGGCGCGCGATGGCGAATTTCGTCAGGCGGCGGCGATGATCGACAGCGCGCTGGCGCATGGGGCGGGCCGCGATCCGTCGGTGCTGACTTTGCGCAGCGAGATCGCTGCGCGTGCGGGCGATGCCGAGGCGGCGAGCGACTTTGCCTGGCGCGCCTACAGTCTCCAGCCGATGTATGCGCCCGCCATCCGGGCGGTGATCGCGACCACGCCAGACGATGCCGTGCGCCAGCGCCTTCAAGCCAAGCTCGCGCGCCTGCGGTAACGCGACGGCTCGACAAGCGAGGCGGTGCGGGGCAGGGGCGGCCCATGGCTTTGCGCTCCGTTATCTCCGATCCGATGCTCAAGATGCTGGCCGGCGCCGTGGCGCTTGCCGCTTTTCTCCCCGTGGGCGACGCCGGGCGTCCGATCGCCAACGGCATCGCGAATGCAGCCGTGTTCGTGCTGTTCCTGCTCAACGGGATGCGGATCGCGCGCGGCGAAATCGCGGCGGGGCTGCGCAATTGGCGCTTCCTCGTCCCACTGATCCTGTGGGTGTTCGGCGCTATGGCGCTTGCCGGTTGGGCACTCGAAAAGGTCGGTGCGGGGCTCTTGCCGCCGATGATCGCGGTGGGGTTCCTCTATCTCGGCGCGCTGCCTTCGACGGTCCAATCGGCGACGTCCTACACCTCGATTGCGCAGGGCAATGTCGGGATGTCGGTGATCTCGGCTGCCCTGCTGAATATCCTCGGCGTGTTCGTGACCGTGCCCGTCTTCCTCCTCATGGGCGGTTCGGGCGAAGGGGCGATCGGGTGGGAGACGGCGGAGCGGATCGCGCTGATCCTTCTTCTGCCCTTCGCGATCGGCCAACTGATCCAGGGTTGGACCAAGCCGTTCATCGCGCGGCATCAGCCCAAGATCGTCTGGATCGACCGGTTCGTGATCGCGCTGGCGGTCTATGTCGCCTTTTCGGGCGCGGTCGAACAGAACATCTGGAGCCGGGTGGAGCCAATGGGCTGGCTCGCCCTGGCAGGACTGGTCGCCGCGTTCCTGCTCGTCGCCAATCTGGGCGCGTGGTTTCTGGGCGGGGCGCTGCGCCTGCCGCATGGGGATCGCGTGTCGTTCCTGTTCGCGGGTGCGCAGAAGAGCGCGGCGGTCGGCGTCCCGCTGGCGACGATCCTTTTCGCACCAGATGTGGCCGGCTTCGTCGTCGTGCCGCTGCTGCTCTACCACCTGTTCCAGCTGGTGGTGGCGGCACCCGTGGCGGATCGGCTCAGGCGGATGGGGGCGAAGTGACCGGCTCGCTCTCGCTGTCGCCATATTTGCGATTGTGCCGGATCGACCAATAGAGCGAAATCCCGATCAGAGTCGCGCCCAATAGCCCGGTGATCGTTTCGGGGATGTGGAAGACGGCGGACAACAGCATGATCGCGCCGAGGACGATGATCGCCCAGAACGCTCCGTTTTCGAGATAGCGGTATTGCGCCAACGTGCCCGCGCGCACCAGATGGATGGTCATCGAGCGCACGAACATCGCCCCGATCGAGAGGCCGAGCGCGATCACCAGCATATTGTTTGTCAGCGCGAAGGCACCGATGACGCCGTCGAAAGAAAAGCTCGCATCGAGCACTTCGAGGTAGAGGAATCCGCCGAGCCCCGAACGCACCGCACCTTCGGCCATTTTCTTCCGGTCGGCAAGGTCGAGCAGCGTTCCGATCGCATCGACCACGAGATAGGTGACGAGGCCGAGAATACCTGCGACGAGGAAGGTCAGCGCGTCCGCATCGTCCAGCATAAGCGAGATGAAGTAGAGCGCCAGCAACAGCAGGCCGATCTCCGCCGCCTTCACGACCGAGACCTTGACGAGGAAGCGCTCGACCACCGCGATCCAATGGACCTCCTTATCGGCGTCGAAGAAGTAGTTGAGGCCGACCATGGTCAGGAAGGCGCCGCCGAAGCCCGCGATCCCGATATGCGCGCCGCTGACGATCGCCTCGTAGCGTTCGGGATCGTTCAGCGAGAGGTTGAGCGCGTCGATCGGCCCGAGATTGGCGGCGATCGCCACGATGGCGAGCGGGAAGACGATCCGCATCCCGAACACCGCTATGGCGATCCCCCAGGTGAGGAAGCGCCACTGCCATTTCTCGCTCATGTCGCGCAGCACGGTGGCGTTGACGACCGCATTGTCGAAGGAGAGCGAGATTTCGAGGATCGAGAGCACCACGACGATCCACATCAGCTCCAACATGCCGACCCAGCCCTGGCCCTGCTCGAAACCGAGCCAGACGCCGAGGCCCAGGCAGATGGCAGTGAAGATCAGCGATCCGCGGTAATGTTGCAGGAGCGTTTGCATGCGCGATTGAGTCCTGAAGGGGGAAGGCCGTTCAGGCCTTGGGCTGATAGGTCTGGTCTTCGCCGGGGAAGCGGCGTGCGCGCACTTCCTCGGCGTATTTGGCGGCCGTTTTCTCGATAATGCCCGCGAGGTCTTCGTACTTCTTCACGAAGCGGGGCACGCGTTCAAACATGCCGAGCATGTCCTCGGCCACCAGCACCTGCCCGTCGCAGCGGGCGGAGGCGCCGATCCCGATCGTCGGGCAGGACACCGCCTCGGTCGCGGCGATGGCGATCGGTTCGACCACGCCTTCGATGACGATGGCGAAGGCGCCCGCGCGGTCCAGCGCTTCGGCATCGCCGACGATCTTGTCGGCTTCGGCATCGCTGCGCCCGCGCGCGGTATAGCCGCCCAACACGTTGACCGCCTGCGGCGTCAGCCCGACATGGCCCATCACGGGGATGCCGCGCTGGGTCAGGAAAGCGACCGTCTCGGCCATTTGCTCGCCCCCTTCCAGCTTCACCGCCGCCGCACCGCTTTCCTTCAGCAGCCGCGCCGCGCTTTCGAAGGCCTGTTCCTTCGAGGCTTCGTAGGATCCGAACGGCATGTCGACGACGACGACCGCATGATAGCTGCCGCGCACCACGGCGGCGGCGTGGTTCGCCATCATGTCGAGCGTGACGGGAACGGTGGAGGGCAAGCCGTAGATCACCTGGCCGAGCGAATCTCCGACCAGCAAAAGGTCGCAATGTCCGTCGAGCAGCTGCGCCTGCCGCGCGGTGTAGGCAGTCAGCATCACCAGCGGCTCGCCCGTCTCGCCATCGGTCTTGCGCGCGCGAATCTTCGGCACGGTCAGACGCTTCATGGGCGCGGGCGTCGGGTTGGCGCGGCTGGTCGAGGTGTCGATCTGAAACGTGGTGGACATGGCCGTCTCCCTAGCTGCGGCGCGGCAGGATGGCAAAGGCGCGTGTGGACCGGAAGCCTTGAGGCGCCCCGACTTGGACATTCCCGCAATTTAATGCCAAGACGCAATCAAATAACGGTTGGGAGAAAGATTGCATGGTCGCCAGCACGACGACGGGCGAGGGTTGGTCCTCGCGTACGGCCTTCATTCTGGCGGCGGTGGGCGCCGCGGTCGGATTGGGGAACATCTGGCGCTTTCCGACGCTCGCGGGCGAAAGCGGGGGAGGGGCCTTCGTCATCGTCTATATCGCCTGCGTCTTCCTGCTTGGCCTGCCGCTCGTCCTCGCGGAGATTTTCATCGGACGCGCCGGGCAGACCGATGCGGTCGGATCGATCCGCAAGGTGGCGGCGCAATCCAAGGCCGGGCCCGGCTGGGCGATCTTCGGCGCGATCGGCGCGATCGCGGCCTTCCTGATCCTCTCCTTCTATTCCGTCGTCGCGGGCTGGGTGCTGTATTATGCAGGCGTGCTCGGTGCCGATTTCATCCAGGCGATCGGCCAGGGCGATCCCTTCCGTGGAGCCTTGCAGGGCGAAAGCCAGGCGATGATCCAGGGCCGGTTGAGCGATATGTTCGCCAGCGTTCCCCTGCTTCTCGTCATGCATCTCGCCTTCATGGGGCTGACCGTCTTCATCATCGCGCGTGGCGTCCATTCGGGGATCGAGAAGGCGGCGACCTATCTGATGCCGATCTTCTTTGTCCTGCTCGTCGGCCTCGTGATCTACGGCGCGATCGAGGGCGATATCGGCGAAGCCTTCGCGTTTCTTTTTACGCCCGACTGGTCGAAGCTGACCCCGGCTGTGATCAATTCCGCGCTCGGCCAGGCGCTGTTCTCGCTGTCTCTGGGCGTGGCGGGGCTGATAACCTACGGGTCCTATATCAAAGAAAGCAGCGGGCTTGGCGGTACGTCGGCGATGATCGCGCTTGCGGATACCGGAGTGGCGCTGCTCGCGGGCCTGATGATTTTCCCGATCGTATTCGCGGTCGGCCTCGATCCGGCGGCCGGTCCGACGCTTGTCTTCCAGACGCTGCCCTTCGCGTTCCAGACCATGCCGGGCGGGGCGCTGATCGGCTTCCTGTTCTTCACTCTTATCCTCGTCGCGGCGGTCACCAGCTCGATTTCTCTGCTGGAGGTCCCGACCGCATGGGGCATCGGCGAGATGGGGTGGAGCCGCCCGAAATCCGCCCTGATCTTCGGCGTCGGTGCCTTCGTGATCGGGATCTTCTGCCTGCTCGGTTACAATGTCCTGTCGGATGTGCGCCCGCTGGGCTTCTGGTCGTTGTTCGCCGAGACCGACATCCTCGACACGGTGGACGGGTTCACGGGCAAGGTGATGCTGCCGGTCGGCGCCTTGCTGACCTCGATTTTCGTCGGCTGGATCGCGGACCGCAATCTCGTGCGCGCGACCACCGGAGTGAGCCCGCCGATGTTCGCGCTGTGGCGCGTGCTGATCGCCTGGCTGTGCCCGATCGCGGTCGCGGCGATCCTGGTGACCGGACTTTTCCCCAGCATACTGGGGGTTTGATCGGCTCCGCGCACGATTTCGCTTTTGCGCGCCCGAATTCGGTAATAAACGCGATGGTTCCGGCTGGCTGAGTGGGGTTGTCCCGCTGCGGGCCTGGGGGGCTTGCGAGCCGTATGATCTTCGACAGAGTGAAACCGCTCGACGCCATATTGGCGACGGCGGAAAAGAAGGCGCTGCACCGGACATTGGGCGGCTTCCAATTGATGCTGTTCGGCATCGGCTGCATCATCGGGACGGGTATCTTCGTCCTGACCGCGGCGGGTGCGCAGAAGGCGGGGCCGGGGCTGATGCTCGCTTTCGCCATTGCAGGCTCGGTCTGCATCGTGGCGGCACTGTGTTATGCCGAGGTCGCGTCGATGATCCCGGTGGCGGGATCGGCCTACACCTACAGTTACGCTTCGGTCGGCGAATTCCTCGCCTGGACAGTGGGCTGGGCGCTGATCCTCGAATACGCCGTCGCGGCGAGCGCGGTTTCGGTGGGGTGGTCGGGCTATTTCTCGGGCACGATCCTCAACGAATTTCTTGGCATAACCCTGCCGCCATGGCTCGCGGCGGGCCCGCTGGCACTGGGCGGCGCGCCGGGCGGCTTCATCAACCTGCCGGCCCTGGTCATCGCCATGCTCGTCACCTGGCTGCTCATGATCGGCACCAGCGAGAGCGCCAAGGTGAACGCCGTGCTCGTCCTCATCAAGGTGACGGCACTGACGGCCTTCATCGCGTTGACGCTGACCAGCTCCGAGTTCGACATGGCGCGGTTCAACCCCTTCCTGCCCGCAGGTGTCTTCGGCGGCTTCGGTTCGGGCCTAGGCGCGGTGGGCGCGGCGGCCACGATCTTCTTCGCCTATGTGGGTTTCGACGCGGTCTCGACCGCGGCGGAAGAGACCAAGAACCCGCAGCGCAACGTGCCGATCGGCCTGATCGGATCGCTGCTGTTCTGTACCGTGTTCTATATCCTCGTCGCGGCGGGCGCGATCGGCACGATCGGCGGACAGCCGATCATGGGGCCGGGCGGTATTCCCTTCCCGGCGGGGTCCGAAGAACTGGCGCGGCAATGCGCCTTGCCGGCCTATTCGGGCGCACTGGTCTGTTCGGACGAGGCGCTGGCCCATGTCCTGCGTCAGATCGGCTTTTCGGGCATCGGCAACATGCTGGGGATCGCGGCCTTCCTCGCCCTTCCTTCGGTGATCCTGGTGCTGATCTTCGCGCAGACCCGCATCTTCTTCGTGATGAGCCGCGACGGGTTGCTTCCCGAACGGTTGAGCAAGGTTCACCCGAAATGGAAGACGCCCCATGTCGTCACCATGATCACCGGGTTGATCGTGGCGCTGGGCGCGGCGTTCATGCCGGTGGGGCTGCTGGCGGATTATGCCAATGCGGGCACGCTCTACGCGTTCTTCATGGTGGCGGTGGCGGCGATGGTTCTGCGCGTGAAGGACCCGCACCGCCATCGCAGCTTCCGCATGCCTGCGGTGTGGGTGGTGGCGCCGCTGACGCTGGCGGGCTGCCTGTTCCTCTATCTCAACCTGCCGCTGATCGCGATCCTCGTCCTTCCCGTCTGGGGCGCGATCGGGCTGGTGGTCTATTTCGGCTACAGCCGCAGCCGCAGCCAGCTGGGCCGCGGCGTGGTCGAGGTGGTGGACGAGATCGGGGGCGAAGAGAAACTGGTGCCGATCGATCCGCCGACCAGTTGATCGGCAAGCGATCTCACGGTCAAAACGCGTTAACGAAAAAGGGCCGCCCGGTGGGGCGGCCCTTATCGTATCGGTCGGATATAAAGCGTTTAGAGCGAGGTCTGCTTGACGTGCTTTTCCTCCGCCTCGTCGTGGACATACATGCCCAGCGCCATCTTCGCGACGTTGAGCAGGCTCATATCGCCGTCCCAGATTTCCGCCCTGCCGAGATCCATGCGCAGGAAGACGATGTGCGGATCGTCCTTGCCGCCTTCGTACCAGGCTTCGACGAAGTTGTTCCAGAACTGGTCGAAGCGTTCCTGGCTGGTTTCGCGCACGAGGTGCCCGTCGAAGCGAGCGAACATGTCGTGACCCTTGCTCTGGAAGGTCGCCACAGCGGGGCCGCCATCCTTGAAGTCGCTCTTGTCGTGAGTGAAGAACCAGATCGAGCTGTTGGCATCCTTGTCGAGCTGCGGGCTCATCGGGACGGCGCTGCTGCTGTCGTCGCGGTTCTGCAGGAACAGGAAGGAGGAATCGGCCAGAGCCTTCCAGAATTTGGTCTTGAGCTCGTCGGGATTGCCTTCTGCGTGCTTCATATCGATGCGCTCCTTGTCGCGTGAGAGAGTGGTGCCGCGCCTTCGCAAAGGCGGGCGGTTGTCTTGGGAACGGTCGAGCGGCGGGTTGGTGCCCGCGCCGTGACGTCGGCAGAACGGTGGAGAAACGAAGCGGGGCGGCGAGGGCCGGATTGCGAATCCGCAAGGTATGGAACATAAAGGGAACGAACGAGTCGTTTTCTCATCCCTCCTGTCTCTCTGGTGCCGATATGCCGACCGAACCCCGCTCCGATACTGCAACCTGTCAGACCGCGCCGCTCGATGTCGCCGACATCGGCTGCATGGTGGGCGCGGCGGCGCTGGGGCGCGAGCGGTCGTCGCATTGGCGCCCAGGATTGGCGGGGAAAGGGCAGGCGGCCCCCTGCCACAGCGAGATTTTCGCGCCCTCGGGTGACGGGAGCGGAGCGGCCGCCGCGCTGGCACTCGCGCTCGACGACTGGCGCCACACGCCCCGGCCCGAGGGGGCCGAGGCGGAGGATCGCCGCGCGGTCCTGTGGGTGCAGATGCGCGAGGCGGCGCGGCTCGTGGGCCGACCCTATCGCCCCGGCCTGCCCGAAGATGTGCGCCGCCGCGTGATCCACGTTCTCGCCGACACGCCCGAAGACGCGCTGTTCGCGCTCGAGGAAGGGGTGCGCTGCCGGGAAATCGCCTTCGTGATCGGAGAGATGCTGGGCAATCCGCGCGCGCTCGACTTCACCGCCTCGCGCCGCCTGACACTGGCGGCGGAGCGTCACGGAGTACCGCTCTACCTCGTTCGCCTCGACGCGCGGCCCGACCTGTCTTCGGCGAGGATGCGCTGGAATGTCGCTTCCGCCCCGTCTCCCGAAGCGCGCTGGAACCCGCAGGCTCCCGGCACGCCTGCCTGGCATGCCGAACTGTTCCGCGCGCGCGGCCACCGTCCGGGCGAATGGGTGCTGGGCGATGGCGGGCGGCAGCTGCTGGCCAAATCCCTGCCGTCAGCGGAGCGAGAGTCCGAAAAATCTTCGGTCTTCTCGGCATGATGGATGCGAATGACCCGCCGCATCCTGTCCCTCTGGCTTCCGGCGCTGGCGATGGATCGCTGGCGCCTCGCGCATGAGGATGAGGGCGATACCCAGCCGCGGGTCCTGATTTCGGACACCGCGCACGGCCCCCGGATCGAGGCGGCGAACCGCGCCGGCGCCATGGCGGGCGCGCGGAGGGGCATGATGCTGGCCGATGCGCGGACCTTGTGCCCCGCGCTGCTGACCGCTCCCGCCGATCCGGCGGGCGATCTCGCCTTTCTCGAACAGTTGGCCGTCTGGGCGATGCGCTGGGGGCCGTGGTCGGCGATGGATCCGCCCGACGGGCTGCTGGTCGACGTCACCGCGGTGCCGCATCTGTTCGGGGGCGAGGGCGGGCTGCTGGACGATGTCCATGCCGCCTTCGCCCGCCGCAAGCTGGCCCTGCGCAGCGCCATCGCGCCGACCGCCGGCTCCGCCTGGGCCTGCGCGCATTACGGACGGGCGCGCACGATCGTGGACGGTTCGCAGAACGATGACGCGATCAGGCGCGCCCTGTCCGATCTTCCTGTCGCCGCCTTGCGGCTCGACGAGGATGTGCTCACCGTACTGCGCCGCCTCGGCATCAAGCGTATCGGGCAACTCGACGCGATCGAGGAGGAGGGGACCGGGCGCGATGCGATCCAGCGGCGCTTCCGCAACCGCAAGTCGCCTGCCGCCAATCCGCTGATCCGGCTCGACCAATTGCTTGGGCGTATACCAGAGCCGTTGCTGCCGGTAGTTCCCCAGCAGGCCCCGCTGGTGCAGCGCAGGCTGATGGAACCGATCCGCCATCGCACGCTGCTCGACACCGTGCTCGACGATCTGGCGCTCGACATGGCGCGCGAATTGGAGGGCAAGGCGCTAGGCGCGCGGCGGCTCGAACTGGGTCTCTGGCGCGTGGATGGCGAGGTCATCGTTCGCCGCCTCGAAATGGCCGCGGCGACGCGCGATCCCGCGCATATCTGCCGCCTGTTCGCCGCCCGGCTCGACGATGTGGATGCGGGGTTCGGGATCGAGATGCTGCGCCTGCGCGCCAGCTGGGCCGAGCCGCTGGCTCTGGCGCAGGGCGATATCGAGACCGCCGCCGAAGCGCACGGCACCTCGCTATCGGCCTGTATCGACCGGCTGACCGTCAGGCTGGGGGCGGAGGCGGTCGCGCGCCCGGTCCCCTTCGCCAGCCACATCCCCGAACGCGCTCAACGTTGGCACCCGCCATTGGAGCCCGAGCCGAGCTCACAAGGTCTCTTGGAATTCCATCACAGGGCTTTGAAATTGCTGGACAAGGCTGAGAAGATAGCCGTGCTCTATGCCACCCCCGATGGCTATCCCAAGCGCTTTCGCTGGCGCGGCACAGTGCGGGAAGTCGCGCGGGTGGAAGGGCCGGAACGGATCGCGCCCGAATGGTGGCGCGAGCGCGGCAGCGCACGCCTGCGCGATTACTACCGGATCGAGGATGGGGCCGGATGCCGTTACTGGATCTACCGGCAGGGCCTGATCGGGGATGGGCGCGGCGGGATGCCGGACTGGTATTTGCAGGGGCTATGCGGGTGACGCCACGCCGCCATGCATTCATGACGTCATCGAAAAGTATTGATTTGAAAAGAAAAGGCGCGCCCCGCAGGACGCGCCTCGTTCTTTGTTACGATCAGGCTGAAGCGATCGTTCCGCCTTCGGCCATGACCTTCCCGCTGCCCGCTCCGCCGAGAAATTCGAGCAGATCGTCGCCCAGACGCTCGGTCTGGGTCGCGAACACGGCATGGGGTTCACCGTCATACTCGATCAGCGTCGCGCTCGGCACCTTCTCGACAACCTGGCGCCCGGTGGCATCGATCGGCACGGTCTGGTCCTTGGTCCCGTGGATCACCAGCGTCGGCACGTTGAAGCTGGCAAGGTCGGGGCGGAAATCGGTGTTGGCGAACGCGCCCGCCGATTGGAGGGTCGCATACTGGCTCGCCATCATCGTGGTCATCCAGGCCCAATGCTTCTCCTCGTCATGCACCTTGGTGGACAGCACACCGTCGCCGTAGAAATCCTTGAAGAAGCCCGTAAAGAAGTGGCGAAACTCGGTCTTCATCCCCTTGGTCATCTCGTCGAGGGTGGATTGCGGCACGCCATCGGGATTGTCGTCGGTCTTGAGCATATAGGGGACGACGGAGCTGACCAGCACCGCCGCGCTCACGCCCTTGCCCTGATGGCGCGACATGTAGCGCGCGATTTCGCCGCCACCCATGGAAAAGCCGACCAGAGCGACATCGTCGCTCGCGCCGACCTCCTTCATTACGTCGGCAAGATCGTCGGAGAAGGTGTCGTAATCATAACCCTTGGGAGCGTGATCGGAATGGCCGAAGCCGCGCCGGTCATAGGCGATCGCGCGATAGCCGTTTTCGGCAAGCTTCATCATGATCGGATCCCAGCTGTCGGCCGAAAGCGGCCAGCCATGGATCAGGATCACCGGGCGGCCTTCGCCGAGTTCCTTGTAGCGCAGGCGCGTTCCATCACGAGTGGTGAGGTTGGGCATTCATCGTCTCCTTGGATTGGGGATATGCTCAACCAATCCACCGGAAGGCGTACACGTTCCGTAAGTTACGAATTCAGCGCTTTTTTCCTGCGAGGGCTAGGCAAGGCCTATTGGAGAACATATAAAGAACGGATGGCTTCGCAGACCATCCTCGAAAAGCTCGCGATTCTCGCCGATGCGGCGAAATACGATGCGTCCTGCGCGTCGTCCGGCACGGCGAAGAAGAACTCGCTGGGGTCGGCCAAGGGGATCGGGTCGACCGAGGGGATGGGCATCTGCCACGCTTATGCGCCGGACGGGCGCTGCATCTCGCTGCTCAAGATCCTGCTGACCAATCACTGCGTGTTCGACTGCCATTATTGCGTCAATCGCAAGAGCTCGAACGTGGTGCGGGCGCGCTTCACGCCGCAGGAGGTGGTGGACCTGACGCTGGCCTTCTATCGCCGCAATTACATCGAAGGGCTGTTCCTCTCCTCAGGGATCGTGAAGAACTCCGATCACACGATGGAACAGATCGTAGAAGTCGCCCGCATCCTTCGGGAAGAGCACGATTTTCGCGGCTATATCCATTTGAAGACCATTCCCGAGGCGGATGCCGAGATCGTCCACCGCGCGGGGCTTTACGCCGATCGCGTTTCGATCAATGTCGAACTGCCGACCGATAGCGGCCTCACTCGCCTGGCACCCGACAAGGACGCGCGCCAGATCGAAGGCGCGATGGGCCGGGTGAAGGCCGATCTGGTCGAAGCGAAGGATGCGAGGAAGCGCTTCAAGCATGCGCCGCGCTTCGCGCCCGCCGGCCAGTCGACGCAGATGATCGTGGGCGCCGATGCCGCGACCGATGCGGACATCGTCGGCAAGGCGAGCAGGCTGTACGACAATTTCCGTCTCCGCCGGGTCTATTACAGCGCGTTCAGCCCGATCCCCGATGCGAGCGCGGTGCTGCCTTTGAAGCGCCCGCCGCTGATCCGCGAACATCGCCTCTATCAGTCAGACTGGCTGATGCGCTTCTACGGTTACAAACCCACCGAGGTGATGCAGGCGACCGAAGCTGACGGGAATCTGCCGCTCGATATCGATCCCAAGCTCGCCTGGGCGCTGAAATTCCGCGACAGCTTCCCGGTCGACGTCAATCGCGCCACCAAGGAACAGCTGCTGCGTGTGCCGGGGTTGGGAGTGAAGGCGGTCCAAAAGATTTTGGCCAGCCGCCGCCACCGCACGCTGCGTCTGGACGATGTTGCGCGGCTGACGCTGTCGATCACCAAGGTCCGCCCGTTCATCTGCACGGTAGACTGGCGCCCGGTCATGCTGACCGATCGCGCGGACCTCAGGACCATGCTTGCGCCCAAGACCGAACAATTGGAGCTGTTCGCGGCATGAGGGAAGCGCGCTCGCTCCAGACTATGAAGCTCGGCACCTATTACGTGGTCGAGCTGCCCGAACCGGACGATTTCGAATTCTGGCGCGAACGGGCGCGGGCGCTGATCCAGTGCGACGTGCCGCCCGATCGGATCGCCTGGATCGAACCGGGCGGCAGCGGCGATCTGTTCGCGCATGGCGAGCGGCGCGCGCCCGTGCCGGCCGGCGATGCGCCTCCGGTGCGGGCCAATCGCCGCTTCGTAAGCCTCGCGAAGAACGCCGCGCTTCATTCCGATCCCGAACGCTTCGCGCTGCTCTATCGCTTGCTCTGGCGCTTACAGGCGAACCCGCGCATGATGGAGGACAAGGCCGATCCCGATGTTCGCCGGATCGAGGAGCTCGACAAGAACGTCCGGCGCGACAGTCACAAGATGCACGCTTTCGTACGCTTCCGCCTGGTGGAGGACGAGGAAACGGACGGCGAGCACTACGTCGCTTGGTTCGAGCCCGAGCATCACATCCTGCGCGCCAATGCGGGCTTCTTCATGCGCCGGTTCGCCAATATGCGCTGGTCGATCCTGACCCCGCAGGGCAGCCTACACTGGGACACGGAAACCATGCGCGAAGGCCCGCCCGCCGAACGCGCCGATGCGCCCGGCGGCGATCCGATGGAGGATCTCTGGCGCACTTATTACGCATCCATCTTCAACCCCGCGCGTTTGAAGATCGGGGCTATGCTCAAGGAAATGCCCCGCAAATATTGGAAGAACATGCCCGAAGCCGCTCTCATCCCCGAGCTGGTGGCGGGCGCGCAGAAGCGGGAGAGCACCATGGTAGAGGCAGGAACGCTGGAATTCGAGGAACGGCCCGAAACGCTGGCGGCGATCGACAAGGCGATTCATGCTTGCCGCAAATGCCCGATCGGCGAACTCGACAATCAGGCGGTGATGGGTGAGGGGCCGCAAAACGCCGCTCTCATGATCGTAGGTGAACAGCCAGGCGATCAGGAAGATCAGAGCGGGCGACCCTTCGTGGGGCCGGCCGGACAATTGCTCGACGTCCATCTCGAAAAGGCCGGAATCGACCGCCAGGCGGCTTACGTCACCAACACCGTCAAGCATTTCAAATACGTCCAGCGCGGCAAAAGAAGGCTGCACCAGTCTCCGGGTGCGAAGGAGATCGATACCTGCCGCTGGTGGATCGAAAGCGAGCGCGCGATCGTGCAGCCCAAACTGGTGCTCGCCATGGGGGCCAGCGCAGCGCGCGGTATGCTGGGCAAGACGGTCAGCATCTCCAAGGCCCGCGGAAGCCCGATCGCACTCGAGGATGGCAGCGAGCTGTGGATCACCGCGCATCCCTCCTATCTGCTGCGCCTCGAAGGCCCGGCGCGCGAGGAACAGGCGCGTCTGTTCGACGCCGATCTCGCCGCGGTGAAGGAGCGGTTGGAGGAGCTGGTCGGGTGATCGGCATGTATCTCTTCGTCATCCCCGAGAAGGCGGGGGGCCAGGGCGGAGCCGCCGAGCTTGCAGCTGGATTCCCGCCCGCGCGGGAATGACGGCCGAGCACCCGTGTGCCCGAAAACGACCTCCAGATTCCCAAACGCCGGATCGAGCTCGATCCCGACCTAATCGACGCGCCGCCGCGTGCGCCGTTCGTCGAGCTCGGCCTCGTCAGCTGCTTCAGCTTCCTGCGCGGTGCATCCGATGCCGTCGATCTGGTGCTCGCGGCCCGGCGGCTCGGCTACGATGCGATCGGGATCGCCGATGCCAATACGATGGCGGGCGTCGTGCGCATTCACAGCGAAGCGAAAACGCTTAAGTTAAAACCGCTTATCGGGTGTAGGATAGAAACGGTCGAGGGCCTTGCCTTCCTCGCCTATCCCCGCAATCGCGCTGCCTATGGGCGCCTGTGCAGACTGATCAGCGCGGGCCGGATGGCGACATTGGACGGCAAATGGCAGGCGAAGGGTGCCTGCGACATAAACCTCGCCATGCTGGCCGCTCACAGCGAGGATGTGCAGCTCATCCTCGTGCCACCGGACGATCTCGAGCAGCGATATGCTACCGCGGTGCCCAGCAATGTCGTTTCCCTTACCTCGCGAGAGCCGCCGGTCGATGCGCCTTTGCGCACGATAACGAAGCCATTCGAACAGCTTATCTCGCATATCGCAGACCGGCTCCCGACGTTGAAATACGTTGCCGCCAGCTATCTGCACACCGGCGACGACGTGGTGCGGATCGAGCGGCTAGACGCGCTGGCAAAGGCATGGGGGCTTTCGATCCTCGCCACCAACGACGTCCATTACGCCACGCCTGACCGGCGCCCGTTGCAGGATGTGATGACGGCGATCCGGCACAAGACCACCGTTTCTGCCGCCGGGCATTTGCTGCACGGCAATGCCGAACGCTATCTCAAATCGCCCGAAACCATGGTCCGCCTGTTCGATCGCTGGCCGCATGCGATCGCGGCGGCGCGGGAGGTGGCGGACTCATGCGATTTCTCTCTGGACGATCTAAGTTACGAATATCCCGAAGAAATCTATCCCGACGGCATGACGCCACAGGAATTCCTCGAAAGCGAGACCTGGTGGGGGGCTGAGGATCGCTACCCATCGGGTGTGCCCGATCATATCGTCGACACGCTGGAGCGCGAATTGGCGCTGATTGCGAAACTCGACCTCGCGCGCTATTTCCTTACCATCAAGGATATCGTCGATTTCGCGCGCTACGGGGTCGATCCGCCGATCCTGTGCCAGGGGCGGGGAAGCGCGGCCAATTCGGCGGTCTGCTATTGCCTCGGCATCACCAATGTCGATCCGGCCAAGCACCAATTACTGTTCGACCGCTTCATCTCCGAAGAGCGCAAGGAGCCGCCCGATATCGATGTCGATTTCGAGCACGAACGACGCGAGGAGGTGATCCAGTACCTCTATTCGAAATACGGCCGCCACCGCGCCGGGCTGTGTGCCACGGTCATCCATTACCGCCCGCGCATGGCGATCCGCGAGGTCGGCAAAGCGATGGGCCTGACCGAGGATGTCACCGCCGCGCTCGCCAAGACGGTCTGGGGCGGATGGGGCAAGGAAATCAGCGAACGCCATGCCCAGGAAACCGGCATGGACGTGACCGATCCGCATCTCAAGCGGGTTCTCAAGTTGACCGAGCAGATGATTGGGATGCCACGACATTTGTCGCAGCATGTCGGTGGGTTTATCCTGACAGAGGGCGCGCTGACCGAGACGGTGCCGATCGGCAATGGCGCTATGCCCGATCGCAGTTTCATCGAATGGGACAAAGACGATATCGAGGCGCTGGGCATCTTGAAAGTGGACGTGCTCGCGCTGGGGATGCTGACCTGTATCAGGAAATGCCTCGATCTTCTTGAAAAGCATCACGAAAAGAGCCTGACCCTGGCGAATGTCCCGCGCGAGGACCCGGAAACCTACGCCATGCTGCGCACCGGCGATTCGCTCGGTGTGTTCCAGGTCGAAAGCCGGGCGCAGATGAACATGCTGCCCCGCCTACGCCCGCGTGAATTCTACGATCTCGTGATCCAGGTCGCAATCGTGCGGCCCGGCCCGATCCAGGGCGACATGGTGCACCCCTATCTGAAACGTCGCCGCGGGGCGGAACAGGTGGTCATCCCCGCACCCGGCCCCGAACATGGCCCGCCCGACGAGCTGTCCAGCATTCTCGAACGCACGCTGGGCGTTCCGATCTTCCAGGAACAGGCGATGAAGATCGCGCTCGACGCGGCGAAATTCTCCAGTCGCGAGGCCAATCGATTGCGGAAGGCGATGGCGACCTTCCGCAGCCGGGGCATGGTGGACGAATTGCAGGACATGATGGTCGAACGCATGGTGAAGCGTGGTTACGATCGCGACTTCGCCCAGCGCTGCTTCAACCAGATCCGGGGCTTCGGCGAATACGGTTTTCCCGAAAGCCACGCGGCCAGCTTCGCGCATCTTGTCTATGTGTCGAGCTGGCTGAAATGCCATTTTCCGGCGGCGTTCGGCTGCGCGCTGCTGAATTCGCAGCCGATGGGTTTCTATGCTCCCGCACAGATCGTGCGCGATGCGGCGGAGCATGGGGTGGCTGTTCTGGCGGCGGATGTGAACCTGTCGGATTGGGACTGCACGCTGGAGAGTTCGGAGAAGGATTTGGGTGATCCTCTTGCGGAAAAGGGGCGCCTCGACCGGCATATCGCCCTGCGCCTGGGCCTCAGGCAGATCGACGGTCCGCCCGAAGCGGTCGCAGCGCGGATCGTGGCGGAGCGGGTCGAGAACGGGCCGTATCGCGATGTCGCCGAATTGCGCGACCGGGCGAGGATCGGGCCTGCGCATATCGAGCGGCTCGCATCTGCGGATTGTTTCGGATCGATGGGCCTGTCGCGGCGTCAGGCGCTGTGGGATGCGCGCAGCCTGATCGGTGCGCCCGACCTGCCGCTGTTCGCCCATGCCGCCGCGCGCGACGAAGGGGCGGAAAAGGGCCGCACCGCCTTACCGCATATGCCGCTGAGCGAAGAGGTCGTGGCCGATTACCAGACGACGCGGTTGAGCCTGAAGGCGCATCCAATGGCCTTCCTGCGCGCCAGCCTTGCCGAGCGCGGCTTCGTGCGCGCCTGCGATCTGCGCGCGCGCAAGTTCCGCTCCATGGTCCATGTCGCGGGCGTGGTCCTGATCCGCCAGCGGCCGGGTAGCGCGAAGGGGGTGTGCTTCATCACGCTGGAGGACGAGACGGGCGTCATCAACCTCGTCGTCTGGCCCGACCTCAAGGAGAAGCAGCGCCGCGTGGTCATGGGCGCGCGGCTGATGGAGGTGCGTGGCCGTGTCGAATATGACGACGAGGTGATCCACGTCATCGCCCATCACATGACCGATGCGACCGAGGACCTGCACAAATTGTCCGACGACATGCTCAACGCGCCCGTCGCCCGCGCGGATCATGTCAGCAATCCCCTGCCGTCGAAGTTCAACCCGCGCGACGACCTTCGCGAAGGCGCCGACGATCCCTACCAGCCCGTCGAGCCTTGGGAGGAACCGCCCGCCGGCAATCGCGAATGCGGGTTCCATGGGCCGCAATCGGGCGGGCATCCGCGCGATGTCAGGATCATTCCCAAATCCCGCGACTTTCATTGAGGATGGCGGACAACCCTCGAACAATTTCCACTCGTATCGGGCGTTTCGTCGGGGATCGCCGCGTCATCGCGGTGCTCGTGCTGGCAGCGCTAATCGTCGCTGGGCGCGCCTGGCTGGCGGAGCATCCCGAGCACGATCCGTGGGCGCCGCTCGACCTGCGCGATCCGCCGGGCTGGGCGACCACGACGAAACTGCAGGCCCTGCGCGACGATGTGCCGCAATGCCGTGCGGTGCTGGAGCGCTCGGAGGTGGCGTTCACCGCGCTTGATCCGCAAGGGGAAGGGGAGTGCGCGCGGCCCGACCGGACCCGGCTCGATGCCTATCCGCTATCGCCTTCGAGCCCGCCCACCACCTGCCCGGTGGCCATCGCGATGGAGCTCTGGCGGACTGACAGTCTGGAACCCGCAGCGCAGGAGATTTTCGGCAGCGATATCGCGCGAATAGAGCATCTTGGTGCCTATTCCTGCCGTCGTCTCTATGGCCGAGACAGCGGAGCATGGAGCGAACATGTGACTGGGAACGCGATCGACATCGCCGGTTTCGTCCTGGAAGACGGGACGCGTATCAGCGTGCTGCGCGATTGGGAGGGCGACGACGACGAAGCACGCTTCCTGCGCCGCGCGCGGGACGGCGCCTGCGACGCCTTTGCAACGACCCTGAGCCCGGACTACAACGCCGCCCACGCCGACCATTTCCATCTCGACATGAGCCCGCGCTGGTCGGGCGTGTGTCGCTAGTCGCCCGCGCGCAGTTCTTCGAACGCTTCCCGCGCGGCGCGGGCTTCGGCGCACATCTCGGCGCTCGTCTCGCAATGCCGCTCGAGCAGTTCGACATTGCGGCGCTGTTGGGAGAGAAAATGCGGGTCGGATAGAACTGTCGGCGAATAAACCTCGCGCCGGTCGGCGGTGGTGGAAGCGTCGGAAGAGTCATCCGACCGGGAGGACAGGCTATCGCCCGGCCTGCCTAGCGATGTCACCATCATGCCTGCGCCGAACGCGGCGACGATCGCGATCAGAGTGACTGTGGTGCGAAGGGAGGGGCGCCGCATCATCGGCAGAAACTATCGTGCGCGGCGGAACCTGCCAACGCCCAGGCCGCGTTACCCTTCCAGCGAATAGCCCGCCGATCTCACGGTGCGGATCGGGTCCTTGGCGCCCGGCATCTCGATCGCCTTGCGGAGGCGCCGGATGTGGACGTCGACCGTGCGCAGTTCGATGTCGCTCCCCGTACCCCACACGCCGTCGAGCAGCTGACCGCGATTGAACACCCGACCGGGGCTTTCCATGAAGAATTTGAGCAGGCGGTATTCGGTCGGCCCGAGCTTCAAAGTCTCGCCGCGGCGCACCACTTTGTGGGCCACGGGGTCGAGCACGATATCGCCGACTTCTATACTCTCGCCCGCCAGCGCGGGACGGATGCGGCGCATCACCGCACCGACGCGTGCCAGCAGTTCGCGCGGGCTGAACGGCTTGGTGAGATAGTCGTCCGCCCCGGTATCGAGCCCGCGGATGCGATCGTCCTCGGCTTCGCGCGCGGTCAGCATGATGATCGGGACATGCGCGGTCGACTTGTCGCGGCGCAGGCGGCGGCAGACCTCGATCCCGCTGGTCCCTTCGATCATCCAGTCGAGAATGACGAGATCGGGCGTATCTTCCGCCGCGAGAATTAGCGCCTCGTCACCATCGGCGGTCGCGCGGACATTGTAGCCCTCGTTGCTGAACCGATATTCGAGCAATTCCAGCAGCGCCGGATCGTCTTCGACAAGCAGCAGTTTCGCCTTGTTCATGGCGCCGGATCGTCCCGTAGTTCCTGTGGTCGTCATCCTGATATGACGCTCACACTACAGGAATGTGTCAACGGTCGCCGCCATCCACATTATCGGCGCCGCGATTGTCGTCGTCCGACGCGTCGTCGTCGTGGTAATAGGATCCGGTTGCGGCGAAATGGACCATTTCCGCGACATTGGTCGCATGGTCGCCGATGCGCTCCAGATTGCGCGCCACGAACAGCAATTGCGCGGCGTTGCTGATCGTGGCCGGATTTTCGACCATGTGGCTGACGAGGTTGCGGAAAATCGAATTGTAGAAGGCATCGACCTTCGCATCGGTCTCGATAACTTCCTTGGCCAGCTCGGCATCGCGCGCGGCGTAGGCGGTGAGGACGTCATGCACCATTTCGGCGGCGACTTCCGCCATGGCGGGAAGCAGCGTCAGCGGTTCGAATTTCTTGCGGTTTTCCGCCTCGATCTGGCGGCTCGCTTTGGCGATGTTCTTGGAATAATCGCCGATCCGCTCGACCACGCCCGCGATCTTGAGCGCGGCGATCACTTCGCGCAAATCGTCCGCCATCGGCGCGCGGAGGGCGATCACGCGGATCGCCAGCTTGTCGATCTCGCTTTCGAGCGCGTCGATCCGCTTGTCGCCCTTGATGACCTGCTTGGCAAGAGCGTCGTCGCCCTTGACCAATGCTTCGAGCGAGCGCTGGATCGCGACTTCGGCGAGGCCGCCCATCTCCGCGATGAGCCCGCGCAACCGCGTGATGTCCTCGTCGAAGGCCTTGACGGTATGTTCCTGCATCGTCCTGTCCTCAGCCGTAACGGCCGGTTATGTAATCCTGGGTCCGCTGTTCGAGCGGATTGGTGAATATGTCAGAAGTACGACCATACTCCACCATCTTTCCCAAATGGAAGAAAGCTGTGCGCTGGCTGACGCGGGCCGCCTGCTGCATGGAGTGGGTGACGATCACGATCGCATAGCGGCCCGACAGGTCGGCGATCAGCTCCTCGATCTTGGCAGTCGCGATCGGGTCGAGCGCGGAGCAGGGCTCGTCCATCAGGATGACCTCGGGATCGACCGCGATGGCGCGTGCGATGCACAGGCGCTGCTGCTGACCGCCCGAGAGCGCGGTCCCGCTATCGGTGAGGCGATCCTTGACCTCTTCCCAGAGGCCCGCGCGCCGCAGCGACTTCTCGACGATCGCGTCGAGCTCGTCCTTGCCCTCGGCAAAGCCGTGGATCTTCGGACCGTAGGCAATGTTCTCGTAGATCGACTTGGGGAACGGGTTGGGCTTCTGGAACACCATTCCGACCCGCGCGCGCAATTGCACCACGTCGAGCTTGGGGTTGTAGATATTCTCCCCGTCCAGCGTGATCTCGCCTTCCACGCGCGCGGCGGGAATGGTGTCGTTCATGCGGTTGAGGCAGCGCAGGAAAGTCGATTTGCCGCAACCCGACGGGCCGATGAAGGCGGTCACGTATTTCTGCGGGATGTCGATCGAAACGGAGTCGATCGCCTGCTTCGACCCATAGAACACGTTCACATCATGCGCGCGCATCTTGGCTTCGGTGTCTTCAAGGTTGTCGTGAACTACGGTCACCAGCGTTTCTCGAACTTGTTGCGCAGATAAATGGCGAGGCCGTTCATCACCAGGAGGAACAGCAATAGAACGATGATCGCCGCGCTCGTCCGTTCCACAAAACCGCGATCGATCTCGTCCGACCAAAGGAAAATCTGGACCGGCAGGACGGTGGCGGGCGAGGTCAGCCCGTCGGGCGGCGTGGCGACGAAGGCGCGCATTCCGATCATCAACAGCGGCGCGGTCTCACCCAGTGCGCGGGCCATGCCGATGATGGTGCCGGTCAGGATACCGGGCAAGGCGAGCGGGAGGACGTGGTGAAACACGACCTGGACGGGCGAGGCGCCGACCGCCAGCGCGCCGTCGCGGATCGAAGGCGGTACGGATTTGATCGCGTTGCGTCCGGCGATGACGATCACGGGCATGGTCATCAGCGCCAGCGTCATGCCGCCGATCAGCGGGGCGGAGCGGAAATTGGGGAAGATCCACAGGAACACAGCCAGGCCCAGAAGGCCGAAGATGATCGACGGCACCGCCGCGAGATTGTTGATCGAGACCTCGATCACGTCGGTCCAGCGGTTCTTGGGCGCGTATTCCTCGAGATAGAGCGCGGCGAGGACACCGATCGGGAAGGCCAGCAGCAGCGTTACCGCCATGGTCAGGAGCGACCCCTTGAGCGCCCCCCAGATGCCGACCTCCTGCGGGTTGGTCGCATCCGAACGATCGAAGAAGCCGAGATCGAAATTCTTTTCCAGCAGACCGCGTTCGGACAGCGATCGCGCCAGAGCCTGCATTTCCGGCGACCCTTCGCCTTCGAAGCCGGCCGCAAGATCGGGGCTGGCGGCAAGATCGAACGTCGTGGTGGTGCGCAGGATCGAGGGATCGGCCTGGATCGCCTCGGCGACATCGCGCCAGGCGAAGGTGCCGATCTGGGCCGCGCCCTGGTCACCGAGCGTCTCGGCGGCGAAATACTGGACGGTGGCCGGAAGCCCCTGCGCCTCCAGCGTCCGTATGCCCTCGATCCCGGCCAGCGTGTTCGCATCGCCGCTGATACCGGCTTCGGTGAAGTCGATCGTCACCGGCATTTCGACGCGCTGGAAGCCGCCGATACCGTTGATCGTCATCGTCGCGAGCAGGAAGACCAGCACCACGACCGAAAAGATGATTGCCGACAGACCGAGCAGCTTGAAGCGCTGTTCGGCGGCGTAGCGCTTCTTCAGCCGCTTTTCGAACGCGGCCGTGCGGGTCGGCGCGCGCGAGGCAGCGCTCTGGGCGGTCGTTTCTGGGATCACCGTGTCACTCATACGCTTCGCGGAACCGCTTGACGACGCGCAGGGCGATGAAATTCAGCCCCAGCGTCACGAGGAAGAGGACAAAGCCCAAGGCGAACGCGCTCAGGGTGGCGGGATGGTCGAAACTGCCTTCGCCCGTCAGCATGGCGACGATCTGGACTGTCACCGTGGTCATGGAATCGAGCGGATTGGCGCTGAGATTGGCGGCGGTCGAGGCCGCCATGACGACGATCATCGTTTCGCCGATCGCGCGGCTGACCGCAAGCATCACGCCCGCCACGATGCCGGGCAGGGCGGCGGGGATCATCACCTTGCGGATCGTCTCGCTGCTAGTGGCGCCCATGGCGAGGCTACCGTCGCGCATCGCACCGGGGACGGCGGCAATACTGTCATCCGCCATCGATGAAACGAAGGGGATGATCATCACGCCCATGACGAGGCCCGCGGCAAGCGCGCTCTCGCTCGATGCGTTGCTGATCCCCAGCGACACCGCGATGTCGCGGATGCCCGGCGCGATGGTGAGCGCGGCGAAATAGCCATAGACGACGGTCGGCACACCGGCGAGAATCTCGAGCGCGGGCTTGACCCAGGCGCGCACGCGCGGATCGGCATATTGGGTCAGATAGATCGCGCTCATCAGCCCCAGCGGAATGGCCACGATCATGGCGATGATCGCGCCGATGAAGATCGTACCCCAGAACAGCGGGATCGCGCCGTAGCGATCCCCCTGCGGGTTCAGGGGATTGCTCATCGGATCGGGGTTCCACTGGGCCCCGAACAGGAAGTCGATCGGCGAGACCATGCCGAAGAAGCGGATCGTCTCGAACACCAGGCTGGCGACGATGCCGATCGTGGTGAGGATCGCCACGAGCGAGGCGAGCAGCAGGATGGTCATCACCATCTTCTCTACCCGCGTGCGGGCGGTGAAATCGGGCCTCAGTCTCAGGAACGAAAAGGCGCCGCCCAGAAACGCGATCACCAGCGTCGCGGCAAGCCCGATCCAGTTGTAGAACGAGATGGCACTGCGAAACGGTTCGACGAGGCCGGCGGCCGCGGGATTGAACACGGCCGGCGAATTGCCGAGCGCCACGTTGCGCGCTTCGGCCAGCATGGTCTGGCGTTGCAGGCCGAAAACGGGAAGATCGGCGGCGGCGGGGCTCGCCAGCACCGATTGCAGCACGAGATTGGGCGACAGCGCCGCCCAGACGATGGCGAAGAGGACCGCCGGAATGACGATCCACAGCGCCACGTACCAGCCATGATAGCTGGGCAGTGCGGCGAGCCTTACGCCCGGCTGCGCGCGCTTGAACGTCCAGGCGCGCCCCCGTGCCGCCAGCCAGCCGGCAAGCCCCAGAGCCAGGGCGAGGAGAAGCAGGATGGCAGGAGACACGAGCTTGGCGCTTTACCGGCTGTCGCTTACTGGAAGTCGGCGGCGGTGAGGGTCGGGAACTGGGTCAGCGCCTGGGTATTGCGCGCCATCACATCGTCGGGCGACGCGACCAGACCGATATCGGCGAGCGGCCCGCCGCGCGACCACATCTTGCCCCATTCCGCCAGATAGGCGCGCAGGCCCGGAATGGCGTCGAGATGGGCGTTCTTGACGTAGACGTAGAGCGGACGCGCGCCCGGATAGGCGAAGCTGGAAATGTTCTCGTAGGTCGGCTTGACCCCGTTCATCGACAGGCCCTGCACCTTGTCGGCGTTTTCTTCCAGATAGCTGTATCCGAACACGCCCACGGCGCGCGGATTGTTCTCGATCTTCTGGACGATCAGATTGTCCTGCTCGCCCTGGTCGACATAGGCGCCGTCGGAACGGATTTCGGTGCAGACGCGCGCGTGGCGATCTTCATCGCTATCCTTGAGCGCTTCCATTTCTGGGTTCGCGTCGCAGCCCACTTCAAGCACCAGCTCGGCCAGCGCATCGCGTGTGCCCGAGGTCGAGGGCGGACCGTAAACGAGGATCGGCTCGTTCGGGAGCGAAGGATCGACGTCCGACCAGGTGCGATTGGTCTGTTCGCCGCCATAGGGGTTCGCGGCCAGCGCCTCGTAAACGATCTTGGGCGTCAGGTTCATCGTGATGCCGCCCTGTGCCGAAGCGAAGGCGATCCCGTCGAGTCCGACCTGCAATTCGGTGATCTCGGTCACGCCGTTCTGCTGGCAGGTCTCGAACTCGCTTGCCTTCATGCGGCGCGAGGCATTGGCCATGTCGGGCTTGTCCGCGCCGACGCCGCTGCAGAACAGCTGGATACCGCCGCCCGAGCCGGTCGCTTCGATGATGGGCGAGGGGAATTCCGGGTTCGAGCGCACGAAGCTTTCCGAAACCAGCTTGGCGAAGGGGAACACGGTGGACGAGCCGACCGCACGGATCGATTCGCGCGATCCGCCGCCGCCCGCGGTGTCGCCGCACGCAGACAGGGCGAGAAGGGAGAGGGCGGCAAAGGCCATATGGCTGCGCTTGATCATGATTCGCTTTCCTTCGGGAGTATGGTGCCGGTCCAAAAGCGAGTTTGTGTTACAGCATTGCGACAACTGCGTGACCCCCATCGCTCGGTTTTGAACAGCTTGCCCCGATTGCGGCGCTTATCAGCGAGAGCGCGCATCAATCGGCTGTCCCGGCGTCGTCCGTCAGATCGTCCTGAATCGGCAGGAGCACGGCGACGCGGGTTCCTTCGCCGAGCGTGCTTTCGATGTCGAGCCTGCCGCGATGGCGTTCCACAATATGCTTGACGATCGCCAGCCCGAGTCCTGTCCCTCCCGAGGCGCGGCTACGGCCCGGATCGGTGCGATAGAACCGGCGGGTGAGGTGGGGAATGTGTTCCGGCGCGATCCCTTCGCCGCGATCGGCCACTGACAGGCGCACGCGCTTGGTCCCCTGGGGCTGGAGAGTGACCGAGACCGAACTGTCCTCACCGCCATATTTCAGCGCGTTGTCGACGAGGTTGCGGACCATCTGTTCGAGTTGCTGGGTATCGCCGCTGACGAGGAATTCCCCGTCCGCCTCGATATCGAGCCGCGTCGCCCGCTCCTGCCCTGCGGCATCGCTCGCCGCGCGTCGCACCAGCGGGGCGAGGCTGATCGTGTTCGACGGCAGATCGTCCTTCTCCGCCTCGATCCGCGACAGGGACATGAGATCGCTGACGAGGTCCTGCAATCGCCGCCCCTCGCGCTCGATCGTGCCGAGAAAGCGCTTCGCCATTGCTGGGTCGAGATCGTCGGCATCGTCCTGCAGCGTTTCGACATAGCCCAGGATCGAAGCGAGTGGGGTGCGCAGCTCGTGGCTGGCATTGGCGACGAAATCGGTGTGGGCGCGCGCGGTGTCCGCTTCGGCGGTGCGATTGACGAATTCGATGACCGCCATCCCGTCGTCGAGGGTCTTGCGATTGATCCGCCAGATATCCTGCCGCCGCGCGAGCCCGCGGATGACGGCGAACCCGTCGGTGTCGCGATCGATCAGCGCGACCGCTTCGGGCTGGCGGAGAGCCATGCGAACATCCTGTTCGACGATATGCGGGCCGAGCAGCTTGCGTGCCGCGCGGTTCGCCACGGCCACGCGATTGCGCCGCGTCACGATGATGGGCGCATCGGAGAATTCGAACAATTCCCCCATCCGTTCCGCCGACATGGACTGCTTTTCCAGCGTGGCGCTCGGCGGCGGCTTTGGCCCGCCGACCATCCAGAGCGTCGCGATCCATAAGAGAGTGACGGCAAAGGCCAGCGCGATCCCGGCGCCGCTGACCATCATGACGATACCCGCTGCGATGGCGAGGCCGGCTGCCGGCCAGGGGAAATTGCTGCGATCGCGCATATAGGCGCGCCTCTAGCGAGCCGGTCCCCACCTGACCAGCCCTACGCGAGAACCCCGACGTCTCCCGGAGCGCCGTCCGGCTTCGCTATCGAAAGACGGACAAATCGTGGCGCATCGGGAAGGGTGATGTATCGATCGCTGCCCGGATGGTAGGGGCGGTCAACCAATCGAAAGAGACTCTATGGCGAAGACAGTTGCGCAGATCGTGGTGGATGCCCTCGAAAAGGCAGGTGCGAAACGGGTTTACGGTATCCCCGGGGACACCATCAATCATCTCACCGACGCAATCGCGAAGAGCGACCTGCGCTGGGTGGGCGTGCGACATGAGGAAGCCGGTGCCTTTGCCGCCGGGGGCGAATCCTACATGACGGGCGAATTGTCTGTCTGCGCGGGAACCTGCGGGCCGGGATCCCTGCACTTCGTCAACGGCATCTACGAAAGCCATCGCAACGGTGCGCCGGTGCTTCTGATCGCCTCGGATGTCGCCCGCACGGAAAAGGGGTTCAATTTTCCGCAGGAGGTCGAACAGAAGAAGATCTACGAGCAGCATTCTCATTTCTGCGAATATATCTCGCATCCCTCGCAGGCGCGACGCATCGTCACGAAGGCCGCGCAGGCCGCGCTGACGAAGAGGGGTGTCGCGGTCGTCATCGTGAATGGCGACATGTTCACCGAGACGGACGAGGACGCGATGGATTGGCGGGTCTATCGCCCCGAACCGGTCTGCCGCCCGAACGATGCCGAACTGGCGGAGCTTGCCGCTTTGGTCGATGCCGCTGGCAAAGTGTCGGTCTATGCCGGGATCGGCGCGCGTGACGCAAAAACGGAAATCGTCGGTTTTTGCGAAAAGGTGAAGGCACCGATGGTGCACACCACGCGGGCGAAGGAATTTCTCGAACCGGATAATCCCTATAATGTCGGGGTCAACGGCATCCTCGGCAACAAGGCGGGGGTGGAGGCGCTGGAGGATGCAGATCTGGTCATCAGCCTCGGCTGCGATTTCGCCTACACCCAGTATTACCCTGAAGCGAAAAAGATCGTGCAGATCGACATCGATCCCACGCATCTCGGCAGACGATCGGCGATCCATCTCGGCCTGGTGGGAGATGCGAAGGCGACGATGGTCGCTTTGCTGCCGCTGGTCGCGGCGAAATCCGATGCGGGCCATCTCGAACGCCAGCAACAGCAGTGGCAGGACGACCTCGCAGGGTATGAGAAGCAGAGCACGGAAAGCGATCCCGCGCTCATCCATCCGCAATTCGTCGCCAACATGCTTGACGGCAAGGCAGCGCAGGACGCGATCTTCGTGTCGGATGCGGGAACCTCGATGGTGTGGATGCTGCGCCACATCAAGGCCACCGGAGAACGCCGTTTCCTCAACACCCTCCTCCACGGCACCATGGCGAGCGGGATGCCCCAGGCGATGGGTATCAAGCTGGCTTATCCCGAACGGCAGGTCATCGCCATGTGCGGTGACGGCAGCCTGACCATGCTGATGGGCGAATTGCTGACCTTGGTGCAGGAAAAGATCCCGCTCAAGCTCGTCGTCTTCCACAACGACACGTTCGGCTTCGTCGAAATGGAGCAGCGCGTCGAAGGGCTGGTCGATCACTATACCGGCCTAAACAATCCCGATTTCGCCAAGCTGGCGGAAGCCTGCGGGATTGCGGGCTGGCATGTCGAGAATGCCGATGCGCTGGAGCCTGCGATGGATGCCTGGTTGCGCCATGACGGGCCGGCGCTTCTCGATGTGAAGGTGAACCAGATGGAGCTGGTGATGCCTCCCAAGATCGAAGCCTCGCAGGTCGCGGGGACCGCCTTGTTTGGGGTGAAGGCTGTGCTCGATGGCCGCACGAAGGAAGTCGTCGACCTGTTGCGCAATAATTTCTTGCGGTGAAGCAGCGCCGCTCTACCCTGATCGGCGCTTACGCGGCCTCTGCCACGCTCAAGGAGAATCCCTCTTATGCCTACCACCAATTTCGCGGATTTCGGCCGTGCTCTGGCCCTTCCTCTTGCCATGTCGCTGGCACTTGCCGGCTGCGGCACGCAGGAGGCGGAAGAGGTGGGTCAGGCCGAAACGGCAATGACCGAAGAGCCGGGTGTGGACGGCGCGGCGGTCACTGCGGGCGAAGCGCGGTCGGAAGCGGCGGCGCTGGCGGGGCGGATCGCTTCGGGCGAGCTGGAGCAAGACGAACTGGCGGTCGCGCTGGAAGACCTGGACCGGCTGGTGAATGACAATCCGGTCGATTTCCCGGCTGACATGCGCCCTTCGCTGACGGAAGATATCCAATCCGCGCGCACGGCCATGGAATCGCAGGACAGCGAAGCCTTGCAGGAAGCGGCGGCATCCATTCAGACTACGCTGTCAGGGTCCGACGCGGCTTCGACGGCGAGCTGATGACGATGCGGCGGGGGGTGGCCGATTCCGATGACATCGGCTGATATCGGCCGCGCGTTATGAGATCGGTCTTCCTGGCGGCTGGAGCCATGCTGGCGATATTCGCGCCACAAATCGTGCACGCATCGTCGGGCCTCGATCAGAGCTTTCTCCAGCCGATGGGACCGGGCGCCGAAGAGCAGTTCAATCACCTTTTGCGGGTGATCGGCATCACGATGATCGTGATCCTGCCGGTGCTTATCGGCGTGCCCTATATTCTCTGGCGCTATCGCTACGCCAGGCCACGGGGCGAATATCGGCCGGAGTGGGAATTTTCCGAGCGGCTCGAATGGGCGCTGTGGGGCGTGCCGGTCGTGGTGGTCCTCGTGCTGGCGGGCTGGCTCTGGCATTCCACGGCCAAGCTCGACCCCTACGATCGTCTGGGGCCCGAGCCCCTTGAGATCCAGGCAATCGGGCTCGATTGGAAATGGGTGTTCATCTATCCCGACGAAGGCATCGCGACGGTCAACGAACTGGCCGTGCCGGTGGGTAGGCCCGTCGAACTGACATTGACCACCGACACGGTGATGCAGAGCTTGCTGATCTCGTCCCTTACCGGGCAGATCTACGCGATGCCGGGCATGACGACGAAGCTGAATTTCGCAGCCTCGCGAACGGGAGAAGCAGAGGGCGAGAACACGCAGTTCAATGGGAGGGGATTTGGGCGCCAGAAATTCATCGTGCGCGCGCTCGACCCGGCGGATTATGCGAATTGGTCGAGGGGGGCGTCTCGGGACCTGGTTCTCGACGAACCGACCTACGCCACCCTGCGCAGCCAGTCCGTCCTGGCGGACGCGCGCACCGATCTCGGGCTGGAGAAAAGCGCCGAACCGATCGTCATGACATTGGGCAAAACCGATCTGTTCGACAGGATCATCGCCAAATATCACCGCCGGAGAACCGCCGATCGCGATAGCGGCCTCGGCGGAACCGGCTTGCCTTCCGATAGCGCGTCGGAAGGTAACCGATGAGCCGCGAGACCAGTCCGATTGTCGGCAGGCTCGACTGGACAGTCACGCCCTATACTGACCTGCTGCGCGAGGTGAACAGCAGCACCATCGTCGGAGCCGGAGCGGCGAGCGTGCTGGTTCTGGGCGCGATCGCGGGCGTGGTCCTGCTGACCTGGAAACGCTGGTGGGCGCCGCTCTACCGCGACTGGCTGACCTCGGCGGACGCGAAGAAGATCGGGATCATGTATATCGCGCTGGGGCTGGTGATGCTGGCGCGCGGGATCATCGAAGGCTTCGTGATGCGCGCACATCAGGCGAGTGCGCTGGGCACGCTGGCGCAGCCCGAAAGCGGCCTTGTCGCTCCGGATCACTTCGCACAGCTGTTCAGCACGCACGGGACGATCATGATCTTCTTCGTCGCGATGCCGTTGCTGATCGGGCTGATCAATTTCGTCCTGCCCCAGCAATTGGGGGCGCGCGACATGGCCTTTCCGGTGCTCAACCAGATCAGCCTCGGCCTCACCGCAGTAGGGGCTGCGCTGGTGATGATCTCGCTCCTGATCGGCAAGTTCGGGACCGGCGGGTGGACCATGTATCCGCCCTATACCGGTATCGACTTCAGTCCGGGCGAGGGGGTCGACTACTGGCTCTGGGCGATCCTGATATCCGGCGTGGGCTCCACTTTGACGGGGATGAATTTCGCCGTCACGATCTTCAAGGAGCGCGCGCCGGGAATGCATTTCATGCGGATGCCGCTGTTCTGCTGGACCAGCCTGTGCGTCGCCATCATGCTGATCTATGCCATGCCGGCCCTGACCGTATCGAGCGGAATGCTGGTGCTGGACCGGTATCTCGACTTCCATTTCTTCACCAATGATGCCGGCGGCAACATGATGAATTATGCGAACATCTTCTGGATGTTCGGCCACCCGGAAGTCTACATCCTGATCCTGCCTGCCTTCGGCGTCTTCTCCGAAATCAGCTCCACCTTTTCGGGCAAGCGGCTCTACGGCTACACCTCGCTGGTGATCGCCAGCATGAGCATTGCGGTGATCAGCTTCACCGTCTGGCTGCACCATTTCTTCACCATGGGACAGAGCGCGGGGGTCAATATCGCCTTCGGCATCGCGACGATGATCATCGGCGTGCCCACAGGTGTGAAGATATACGACTGGATGGCCACGATGTGGCGCGGCCGCGTACGGATCACGACGCCGATCGTCTATCTGACCGGGTTCTTTCTGCTGTTCGTGATCGGCGGGCTGTCGGGCATCATCCTCGCGAACCCTTCGATCGATTATCAGGTGCACAATTCCACCTTCCTGGTGGCGCATTTCCACAATGTCATCATTCCCGGCGTGCTCTACGGAATGCTAGCGGGCATCCATTACTGGTTCCCCAAGGCCTTCGGCTATCGCCTCGACGAGACATGGGGACGGCGCACGGCCTTTCTGTTCGTCGGCGGCTTCGTCTTCACCTTCCTGCCGCTCTACGTGCTGGGTCTGATGGGAATGCCACGCCGTTCGCCGACCTTTCAGAACCCCGATTTTCTCCCATTTATGTATATCGCCGCATTCGGTGCGGTGCTGATGCTGTGTGCGCTGGCTGCGTTGATCTGGACGTTCTGGACCAGCTATCGCAACCGTCTTTCCCTCGCCGTGCCGGGGGGCGACCCGTGGAACGGGGCGACGCTGGAATGGTCGACGCCCGCCCCGGTGCCCGAATGGACGTTTCCGCGCATCCCGCATGTCGTCGCGCGCGACGATTGGGGAGAGGCCAAGCGCGGGGAAGATCCCTGGAAGGCGCCGGAGCGCTATGACGACATCGAAATGCCGGCGAACACTGCGCACGGTCTCCTGATCGCGGGCGCGGCCTTCGCTTTCGCTTTCGCGATGGTCTGGCATGTCTGGTGGCTGGCGATCCTAAGTTTCCTCGCCTTGCCCGGTCTGCTGATCCTGCGAGGCATGATGGTGATCGAACCGAGGGTCATCAGCGCAGCGGAAGTGGAGGAAGCCGATCGACGCTTCCGGCATCAGGTGGCCAATTTGACGCCGGTCACCCGAGCGGACGAGGAAACCGAGCTTAATCGCGGCGTGCCCGACGTGTCGGAGTTCGCTGGATGAACGAGGCCAATCTCTATCCCGGCCTGAACCTTGGCGGCGGGCACGGCGATGCGCATGATCAGGCCGAGAACACCGTGTTCGGCTTCTGGGTGTTCCTGATGAGCGATCTCATCATCTTCGGAATCCTGTTCGCATCTTATGCCAGCTATCGCGATCCCATCGGCCTCGCCGGCGGGCCGGGTCCACGAGACCTGTTCGACATCGAAAGCGTCGCCATTCAGACTGCCTTCCTGCTGGTCGGCGGAGTGGCCTATGGCGGGGTGTCTCTGGCGGTCAAATACGAAACCGGGCGAGCGAAGGTCATCGCGTGGCTGCTGCTCTGCGCGGCGCTGGGTGCAGGCTTTCTTTTCTTCGAGGTGAAGGATTTCATCACGCAAGCAGGCAAGGGCGGGGTGCCGCAGGCGAGCGGCTGGCTCAGTTCCTACTGGGCGCTGGTCGGCCTCCACGGTATCCACGTCCTGTCCGGCATCGTGTGGATCCTCGCCATGATCGCGCAGATCATCAAGCGGGGGATGGACGATACGGTGAAAGTACGCCTCTCCATGCTGGGCGTTTTCTGGCATTTCCTCGACCTCGTCTGGGTCGGCATCTTTTCGTTCGTATTTCTGGTGCCTCTCGCATGAGCAGGCCGAACACCGGAGAGATCGATCCGAAGGACACTGCGCGCGCGGAAATCCGCAGCTATGCGATCGGTTTTGTCGCCAGCCTGCTGCTGACCGGAGGAGCGTTTGCCGTGCATCTTTCAGGATTGTCGGTGAGCTGGAAAATTGCGCTGATCTGCGCTGCGGCCCTCGTTCAGATCGTCGTCCACCTGCGCAAATTCCTGCATCTCAGCTTTTCGGGCGAGCAATCGCGCGAGGACCTCTTGCTGGTGCTGTTCTCCGTCTGCCTGCTCGCCATCATGGCGGGCGGAACATGGTACGTGATGGCCGATCTTGGCGAGCGGATGCACCAGAGCGGAATGGATGGCGCTCCCATGCATTCCATGTCGGCGGACTGACGAGCGGGCGTCATCCTGA
Source organism: Erythrobacter sp. (assembly GCA_009993605.1). Taxonomy (GTDB): domain Bacteria; phylum Pseudomonadota; class Alphaproteobacteria; order Sphingomonadales; family Sphingomonadaceae; genus Qipengyuania. Next base: position 323,680 of record JAACTB010000007.1, on the reverse strand, counting down.
AAGGCGACATTCGCTCAGACAGCTGGGAAAAGTTTCGTTCGGCTCCGGCGCATGCGGCGGGCTTTGAACGCAAAAACGCCACCGATGGTGACCCCTACGGGAATCGAACCCGTGTTTCAGCCGTGAAAGGGCCGCGTCCTAACCGCTAGACGAAGGGGCCAGTCCCGTTGCCGGGTCGGTGGCGTGGCCGGGCGTCTAATGGGCTGTTCCGATGTCGTCAAGCCTCGGATTGCGGCAAATTTTCAATGGGTCCACCAAACCCTCAATCAGCCCAGGCCGCGTCTTCCAAATGCAGTTCGGCCGCAGGGCGCTGGCCCCAATCGTCGATCTTGGCGCGGCCCGCCAGCCACAGCCTCCGCCCGCGCGTGCCATGGAGCAAGGTCTGACCAAGCTCGCTTTCCGCCATGCGAAAACCGATCGCCTTGAAGCTGCGGCCATCGTCGCCCGATGCCACAATGCGGACATGGCCGGTGCCCACCACATCGCATTTGACGAGCCGCACCGGGCCTACGGCGAGGCGAGGGCCGGGCCAGCCCATGCCGAACGGACCGGCCCCCTCCAACGTTTCTACCAGATCGGGCACCAGCCCGCCGGGCGATACGGCGAGATCGAGCACGGTCGATTGCCCGGCGCTGGCCCGCGCGACGTCCTTTGACAAGCGTTCGTCCAGCCAGTCGGAAAAGGCAGCGAGACGGTCGGCCTCGATCGTCAGCCCCGCCGCCATTGCGTGGCCGCCGCCTGCGACCAACAATCCGCTCTCGCGCGCGGCGATGATCGCGGCGCCCAGATCGACACCTGCGATGGAACGGCCCGAACCCTTGCCCTGGCCGGTTGCCTCGTCGATCGCGATGACGAGTGCGGGCTTGCCGGTCTTTTCCTTGATCCGCCCGGCGACGATGCCGATGACGCCTGGATGCCAGCCCCGCGCCGCGACGAGCGCGATCGCGCGATTGTGTTGGCCTGCGAGCTGTTCTTCCGCCCCCTCCTGAACCGCGGCTTCGATCGCGCGGCGCTCGTCGTTGAGCTGCGAGAGCTGGGCGGCGATCGCCTGCGCCTCTTCCGGGTCCTGCGTCGTCAGCAGGCGCACGCCCAGCGTCGATTCGCCGACCCGTCCACCGGCATTGATGCGCGGGCCGAGCGCGAAGCCGAGATCGCTGCAGGCAGGCGCACGCTTCAACCGGCTCGCATCGATCAGCGCCGCCATGCCGATATTCGCGCGTCGCGCCATGATCTTGAGGCCTTGCGCCACGAAGGCGCGGTTCAATCCGTGCAGCGCGGCGACATCCGCCACGGTGCCGAGCGCCACCAGATCGAGCAATCCCATCAGGTCAGGCTCGCGCCGCGATTCGAAATAGGCGCGCCCGCGCAAGGTCCGCACCAGAGCTATCGCGAGCAGAAAGGCGACCCCTACGGCGGCGAGATGGCCATGCCCCGCTGCGAGATCGTTTTCGTCGAGCCGGTTCGGATTGACGAGGGCGAGGGCGCGTGGGAGTTCGGCTGCGCATTTGTGGTGATCGACGACGATCACGTCCACGCCGGCATCGTGCGCCTGCTGCAGCGCGTCGAACGCCATTGCACCGCAATCGACGGTGACAACGAGGCTGCTGCCCTGTTCGCCCAGCTTCACCAGCGCTTCGCCCGAGGGGCCGTATCCTTCGAGCAGGCGGTCGGGAATGTAATAGTCCGCGTCGACGCCGAGATCGCGCAGCAGGCGGAGCAGCAGCGCTGCGCTGGTTGCCCCGTCGACGTCGTAATCGCCGTATACGGTAATCCGCTCTCCGCTCAGCACCGCTTGCGCGAGGCGATCGGCGGCGCTGTCCATGTCGTTGAATTCGGATGGATCGGGCAGGAAATCACGTAAGGTGGGCGCGCGATTGCGAGCGAGGTCGTCCTCGGCCACACCGCGGGCGAGCAGGAGCTGGGTGACGATGTCGTGGCTGACGGTCGCCGCACCCCCGCGCGACAAGTCCATGTTCCCGCCGCGCCAGCGCCATTTTTTGCCGGACAGCGATCGCTCGATCCCGAGCACGGAAGGGGCGGTATCTGTCGGCATGGTCCGGGTTTTAGGCGCCTCAGCCTGAACCGCAAGGGAGCGCGGATTGACAATCGACAGCGGCTCGGAAAAGTGGAAGGCGATGTCGCAAGCCCCGCTCCTTATCGTCTGGCACAGCCGCACCGGCGCCAGCCGCGCCATGGCCGAGGCGGCGTTCGAGGGGGCAGGCGACGCAGCACTCTGCCTGCCTGCCGAAGAGGTCGAGCCCGACCATTTTCTCGCCGCGCGCGGCTACCTGTTCTGTTGTCCCGAAAATCTCGCCACCATGAGCGGGATGATGAAAGACATGTTCGATCGCTGCTATTACCCCGTCCTGGGCAGGAGCGAAGGCCGCGCCTACGCCACCATCATCGCGGCGGGGTCCGACGGGGAGGGTGCTCAACGCCAGCTCGACCGGATCGCGAAGGGCTGGCGATTGAAGCGGGTCGCCGAACCCCTGATCGTCAACTTCGCGGCGCAGACGCCGGAGCGGATTCTGGCTGACAAGAGCGTGCCCGACGATACGCTGGAACAGTGTCGCGAAATCGGTGCGGGCCTTGCCGAGGGGCTACAGGCGGGCATTTTCTGACCCGCCGAGCACTTATTCGGTAGCTTTCCCGAGCGCGGTCTTCGCGTCCTCGTATTCGCGCGCCAGCCGGTCCACCATCTGCGAAACCGGACCAACCGACTTGACCGTTCCGATCCCCTGGCCCGAACCCCAGATATCCTTCCAAGCCTTGGCCTTGGTGTTGCCGCCGCTGCCGAAATTCATCTTGCTCGGATCGCTGACCGGCAGGTCGTCCGGGTCCATACCCGCCGCCTCGATGCTGGAGCGCAGGTAATTGCCGTGAACGCCGGTGAATAGGTTGGTGTAGACGATGCCCGCCGCATCGCCTTCGACGATGCCCTGCTTGTAGCCATCGTCGGCATTGGCCTCGTCCGTCGCGATCCAGGGCGATCCGATATAGGCGAAATTGGCGCCAAGCGCCTGCGCGGCAAGGATCGAGCGGCCATGCGCGATCGAACCCGACAGGGCGACGAGCCCATCGAACCACGCGCGGATTTCCTGCATCAGGGCGAAGGGGCTCAACGTCCCCGCATGGCCGCCAGCCCCGGCAGCGACGGGGATCAAACCGTCCGCGCCCTTTTCGATCGCCTTGCGCGCGAAGCGGTCGGTGATGACGTCGTGCATGGTGATGCCGCCCCAGCCGTGCACCGCGTCGAAGATTTCCTCGCGCGCGCCTAAAGAAGTGATGACCAGTGGCACCTGCCATTTGGCGCAGGTCGCCATATCGGCCTCGATCCGGTCGTTTGAGCGGTGGACGATCTGGTTGACCGCGTATGGCGCGGCGGGGCGATCGGGGTTGTCGCGATTATGCGCGGACAGTTCCTCGGTGATCTGGTGGAGCCACTCGTCGAGCTGCGACTGGGGCCGGGCATTTAGCGCCGGAAAGCTGCCGACGATCCCCGCCTTGCACTGTGCGATCACCAGCTCCGGCCCGGAAACGATGAAAAGCGGCGATCCGATCACCGGGAGGCGAAGGCGGTCGAAGGGGGCGGGCAGGGGCATGGTGGATTGTCCTCTCGCTGATGATGCCAACCGGGTTATGGCGGTCCACCCCGCTTGTCGAGATTGCCGTTACGGAAGGTCCGGCAGGTCCGGCAGTACGTGAGCGATATCGTAGATGCGCGCGGCGTTCATGCAGAACAGGTCCCGCTTTTCCTGCGCCGACGCGCCGGAGGCGAGCCGCTTGAAGGCGTTCCACAAACCCGGATAGCTCGCGCCCCAGCGATCGACCGGATAGTTGCTCTCGAACATCGCGCGCCCCGTTCCGAAGGCCTCGATGCAGGTCTCGATATAGGGTCGCCACATCGTCGCGAGTTCTTCCGATCCGCAGCCCTTGGCGGGGCCTTGATCGGGCATACCGCAGAACGACATGGCCAGCCCGCCGAGCTTGACCGACACGTTCGGGCATTCGGCGATGTCGCGAATAGACGATCGCCAGCGATCGAAATGCTCCGGCAATTTGCCCGCATAGGAACCCATGCCGAGCGGTGTGCCGCAATGGTCGAGCACGATCGCCTGATCGGGAAAGGCGCGGGCGAGATCGAGGACGTCGCCGAGCTGCGGTTCGAGCACCCAGGCATCGAAGCTCAGCCCGAACCGGGAATAGGCCGCGAAGCCCGCACGAAAAGAATCGGAGCGATAAAGCCCTTCCGGCGCATGGAAGGGCGGGCCGAGCACGTCGGGATCCGCATCCCACGCGCCGGCATGACGGATACCCTTGAACCGGCCATTGCCGGCGGCAATCAACGCCTCGATCACCGGAGCGACCGCATCGCCCAGTGTGAGGTCGGCATGTCCCACGATCCCTGCGCAAGGGCGGTAATCGCCGTAGAGCCCGCTTGCGCCCTGCGCCGCCACACCGTTCGCATATTCGACTTCACCGACCGGCTTCATCGCCGCTTCGCGATCGGCGGCGTAATAGGCCCCGCACTCCATGAACACCGTCGCGAGAACGCGATGGGACGGGGTTTGACCCGATCCGCTCACATCCTCTCGCAGCGCATCGAAATCGTAATAGGCCGCGCCTGCGATCGCTTCCAGGAAGGGGTGCCGCGGGGTCGGGAAAGCAGGCAATAGGGGACGTAGATCCCAAAGGTGGTGGTGGGGATCGACGATCGGAAGATCGGGTTCGAGGATAGGCTCGGACATAATTTCATCTCCCCCGTAACCATTTCGGAACGCCATTCGGCTTACATTCGATGCGTGGCTCTACGTAATTCGCCCAAGATGGCGTGTTTTTACATTCTGCTTTAGAGGCATGGGGAGGGGCAAGGGTAAAGTCATGAGACGGGATATTCAAAGCATCGTCGGCTATGCCGCTGCGTTCTTCGCGGCGACGACAGCCACGATCTTTTGGACCCGGTATAGCGGCGGCCTTGCTCTGTTCTGGCCGGGCACGGCGATCGCGGCGGCCCTGTTCCTGACCTTGCCCTATCGGAAATGGGCGATGCCTGCGTGCATCCTGATCGTTCTCAGCACCATTGCCACCACATTCTTCGGTTTCGGTCCGGGGCCTGCGCTTCCGCTCGCCTTCGTGAATATCGGCGAAGCGCTGCTGACCGCCCATTTGTTGCGAAAGTTCCGGCCCCAGGGCGATTACGTCACCAGTGGGCCGGGCATCCTCGCCCTGATCAGCATCGCGGGCTTCGGCGTCCCCATCGCTATGTCTCTCCTCGGCAGCTTCATCGCTTGGCAAGCCGTGGGCGGCGTGTGGTTGCTGCATACGATGGCCTGGATCGTCGGCCACGGGCTCGGCGCCATGCTGGTCATGCCTCTCGTCCTGCTGATCGCGGCCGAGTCGAAAAGCGACGGCACAACCAACAGTTCGCTCCGCCTCTCTCCCCGACGGACGGTGGAATTCTTTTGCGTGATCGCGCTGATCGCAGGAATTTCCGCCGCGACGATATTCCAGACCGGATACCCGCTCTTGTTCCTGCCGATGGTGCCTGTGGTGCTGGCAAGCTATCGGTTCGGGCGATTGGGCGCCACGGTCGGCGTCCTCGTGGTCACAGTCGTCGCCGCAGCATCCCTCGCGCGCGATACGGGACATTTCGCCGCTCTCGATCTGTCGATGGGCGGCAAGGCGCTGTTCCTCCAATTCTATCTGGCGGTGCAATTGCTAATTGCTCTCCCGCTGGCGATCGCGCTCAATCAGCGCGAGCAATTGGTTGCCGACATCATCCAGCGCGAGGCGCTTCAGCGCCTCATCTCAGATCATTCCGACGACGCCCTGCTGCATCTCGACCGCGACGGATTGATCCAGTTCGCGTCTCCGGCATCGCGCGCGCTCAGTGGCCTCGATGATCTAGATGGCAAACCCCTCAGCACCTTTTTCGGGGCCTTCGATCAGCATATTATCGACGAAGCCCTGTCGGGGGCGCGTGCGTCTCCGGGGGCCACGCGCATCATCGAACGCTCGGTGACGCGCGGTCATGCGACCTTGTGGCTCGAGGCGAAGATCCGCGCGGTCTATGCGGCGGGCGCAGTGCGCTCCTTCGTGGTCACGATCCGCGACGTCACCGCGCGCAAGCTCGACGAATTGCAGGCCACGCGCGAGGCGCGCACCGATGCGCTGACGGGCCTGCCCAACCGCCGTGCCTTCCTCGATATGCTGGAGGAGCACCTAGCTCATGCCGATGAATCCCCATTCGCTCTGGCGCTGATCGACCTCGACCATTTCAAGCGCGTCAACGATACGTACGGCCACGACACCGGGGATATGGTGTTGAAGAAGATCGCCGGGCTCATGCGCGAACATACGTCGCGCAAATGCGTTTTCGCCCGTCTGGGCGGGGAAGAGTTCGGGATGATCGTGACGCGCGACGCGGTCGAGAATGCCCTAAAGATTTGCGAGCATCTGCGCGAGGCGATCGCGGATAAGCGCATGGCCGACCACGACGGTCGCCCTTTCGCAATAACGGCCAGCATCGGGATCGCGCGCATTTTAGAAACATGCAGCCCGTCGGTGGCGATGAACTGCGCCGACGCCCCTCTCTACGCCGCCAAGGCTGCCGGTCGCAATACGATCCGAGCGGCACAGTGCGAAGGTGCTTGGGGCGCACCGACGCCGCTCGCCCGTCGCCGTGTCCTGAGCGACGCTGGCTAAGCGCGCGCTAGGCGGAGGCGACGGCGCTGTTTGCGGCGCTGAGTACTGCTCGTACGCCTGCCGTCGCGACATCCTCGTCGATACCGCAAGCCCAGATCGTTTCGCCGGACGGTTTGCGGCATTCGAGATAGGCGGCGGCCCTGCTGTCACGCCCCGTGGTGAGGGCGTGTTCGACGTAATCGACGATTTCCAGCTGCAACCCGAACGCATCCTCCAGAGTGCTCAAGACGCTGGAAATCAAGCCGTTGCCGCGCCCGCTGACGCTCTGGCGCTCGCCGTCGACCTCGATCGTCCCGCTGAACAGGCGGCTGCCATCCGACGCGCGCCGTTCCTCGTAATCGATCAACTGGAAATGCTTGTTCCGGGTCTGGACATGATAGGCTTCGCGGAAGGCCTGCCAGATATCGGCGGCGTTCAGTTCGCGCCCCAATTCGTCGGCCATGCGCTGGACGTGAGGGCTGAAATCGGCCTGCATTCTCTTGGGCAGTTTGAGGCCCTGATCCTGCTCCAGCACCCAAGCGAAACCGCCCTTGCCGGATTGGGAATTGACGCGGATCACCGCTTCGTAGCTGCGGCCCAGATCGGCGGGATCGATCGGGAGATAGGGCACGCGCCAGCGCTCGTCATTCTGCGTCGAACGAGCGCCGAACCCCTTCTTGATCGCATCCTGATGGCTGCCGGAAAACGCGGTGTAGACCAATTCGCCGCCATAGGGATGGCGCGCGGGAACCGGCAATTCGTTGCAATATTCGACCGTGCGGATCACCCGGTCGATATCGGAGAAGTCGAGCGCGGGATCGACGCCTTGCGTGTACATGTTGAGCGCCATGGTCACGAGGCAGCAATTACCCGTCCGCTCGCCATTGCCGAACAGGCATCCCTCGACCCGGTCGGCGCCCGCCATCAGTGCCAGTTCCGCCGCGGCCACGCCGGTTCCGCGATCGTTGTGCGTGTGGAGCGAGATGACCGCGCTGTCTCGATTGGGAAGATTGCGGATGAAATATTCGACCTGATCGGCGTAGAGATTGGGCGTCGCCGCCTCCACCGTCGCGGGCAGGTTGAGGATGATCGGATGCTCGGGCGTAGGCGCGAGAATCTCCATAACGGCCTCGCAAACCTCCAGGCTGAAATCGAGTTCGGCGGTGGAAAAGGTTTCCGGGCTGTATTGGAAATGCCAGTCCGTATCGGGCCGCGCGCCAGCCTCGTCGCGCATGACCTTCGCGCCTGCGACGGCGATGTCGCGCACCTGGTCGCGGCTCATCCCGAACACGATCTCGCGCCAGGCAGGGCTGACGGCGTTGTAGAGATGTACGATCGCGGCGCGCGCGCCGTCGAGACTGGCGAAGCTGGTGCGGATCAGATCCGCGCGGCTCTGTGTGAGGACCTGGACGATCACATCGTCGGGAATGCGACCCGACTGCACCAGCCCTGCAATGAAGTCGAACTCGGTTGCACCGGCACTGGGAAAGCCGACCTCGATTTCCTTGACGCCGATTTCGACGAGCAGGTCGAAGAAGCGGTTCTTCTTATGCGCATCCATCGGATCGACGATGGCCTGATTGCCGTCGCGAAGGTCGGTGGAAAGCCAGCGGGGCGGGGCAGTGATCGTACGCGTCGGCCATTGGCGGTCGGGCAGGTCGATCTGCGGAAAAGGCGCGTATTTCGCGCTGGGATCGCGGAGCATGGGCATCGGGATTACTCGGTCTGTCGAAAGGATCGTGGCGTTCGATTACCCTTGGGCGCTCAGCGCGCCAGACGGGCACGCCGGGTCACGCCCAAGGGCGGATAAGTCGTAGGCCGGACAGATAGAGCGAGTTCATAGGCCGTGCATCGCCGATCCGAGCGTGCGATGCAAGCCTGTCGTTCGAAAGTTACCCTTTCGGGCGCCGTCTCATTCCTTTTCGAAGGCCGCCGTGATTTCCAACTCCACCGCATCGCCCACCATGGGGAGGCCGTAATCGATCCCGAATGCGGACCGCTGGATGGTCGTGCGCCCTTCGAAGCCGATCGTTTCGCGCTTGTTCATCGGATTGGTGCCGGCGCCGGTGAAGCTGACATACAATTCTACCGGGCGAGTGACCCCGTTGAGAGTGAGATCGCCGTCAACCTCGGCCGTGACGCCGCTCGCGCCGATACGGACCGCGCGGGACACGAAACGGGCAGGCTCGGGCTCGGGGCCGAAGAAATCCGGCTCGGCGCCATCCTTGCCGGGGCGCAGCATGTGATCGCGCAGGCCCTCGCTCACGACCGCGAGGCTGGTGATTGGGATCGTCACATCGACTGAGGCGGCGCTCGGGTTGGCGGGATCGATCGTCAGCGTCCCGTCGACATCGCCGAAGAGGCCGAAATAGTCGTTGAAGCCGAAATGGTCGACGCTCCAGGCGACGAGGCTGTGGCCACCATCGGTCGTGTAGGTCCCGGCGGTGACGCGGGACACATCGACGAGGCCGGGTTTGCTCGGTGGCGCGGACTGCGCCTCCAGTGCGGCGACGCCACCGACGCCGAGAACGAGAGCGGACAGGGCAAGGGCGATGGGCTTCATGATACGGATCCTTTGACTGTTTCGGACGGGATTGAATGACGGCTTTCAGGCGTAGACGGAACTCATCCGCATCGCGCGCTGACGATGATATCGGTTTCTTTTTCCATCATGACATTTAGCCGGTCGGCGCGGTGATCCTGCGTGACCATGCTGTCGGAATAGATCCAGCGATCGGCGCCGGGATCGGCCGCGGCGACGACTTCCAGCCTGACGGGCACGGTCGCTTCGCGTCCGATCCACGGGGCGACGCGGTCCGCTCCGCATGGATCGGCCTGCGCGTCAGGCGTGGGCGTTGCGACAGGCGGAGTTTGAGGTTGCGCCGGCTCTTCCGCAGCAACCGCGATGCTCGGGGCCGCTTCGGCCTCGATATCCGCAGCGGGTTCTATGTCGCTCGATCCGCAAGCGACGAGGCCAGCGGAAAGCCCAAGGGCGAGCGTCACGGCGGCGAAGGTGCGCATGTCAGGCATTGCGATCTCCTTCGCCCCGTAACGGCTCGCCGAAGGGCCGGTTCCGGTCAGTTCCGGTCCTTGTCCACCAGCTTGTTGGCGCCGATCCAGGGCATCATGGCGCGCAATTGGGCACCGGTCTTCTCGATCGGGTGGGCGGCGGCGGCCTTGCGGCTCGCCTTCAGTTCGGGCTGGCCCGCCTGGTTGTCGAGCACGAAATCCTTCACGAAGCGGCCGGACTGGATGTCCTTCAGAACGCGCTTCATTTCCGCCTTGGTCTCGTCGGTGATGATGCGCGGGCCGGTCTTGATGTCGCCGTATTCGGCGGTGTTCGAGATCGAATAGCGCATGTTCGCGATCCCGCCTTCGTAGAGCAGGTCGACGATCAGCTTGGTTTCGTGGAGACATTCGAAATAGGCCATTTCAGGCGCGTATCCCGCCTCCACCAGCGTTTCGAAGCCGGCCTGGATCAGATGGGTCACGCCGCCGCAAAGCACCGCCTGTTCGCCGAACAGGTCGGTCTCGCACTCTTCCTTGAAATCGGTCTCGATGATGCCCGAGCGCCCGCCGCCGACCGCGCTGGCATAGGAGAGCGCCAACTGCTTGGCGAAGCCGTTGCCGCCATCCGAAGCGCTGCTTTCCTGGTGAACGGCGATCAGGCACGGCACGCCGCCGCCCTTGAGATATTCGCCGCGCACGGTGTGCCCCGGGCCCTTGGGGGCGATCATGATGACGTCGACATCGGCGGGCGGATCGATCAGGCCGAAATGGATGTTGAGGCCATGTGCGAAGGCGAGTGCGGTGCCGGGGCGCATCTTGCCTGCGACTTCATCCGCGTAGATCGCCGCCTGATGTTCGTCGGGGGCGAGGATCATCAGGACATCCGCCCATTCGGCGGCTTCCGACACGGTCTTGACCGTGAAGCCCGCCGCTTCGGCCTTCTTCGCCGATGCCGATCCTTCGCGAAGCGCGATCACGACTTCCCCGACGCCGCTATCGCGCAGATTCTGGGCGTGGGCGTGGCCCTGGCTGCCATAGCCGACGATCGCGACGTTGCGGTCCTTGATCAGCTGCTGGTCGCAATCGGAATCGTAATAGATCTGCATGGTATCCCTTTTTCTCAGATTTTATCCGCGCCGCGCATCATGCCGACGATGCCCGACCGGCCGACCTCGACCAGGCCGAGTTCGCGCATCAGGGCGATGAAGCTGGCGACCTTGTCCGGCGATCCGGTCAATTCGAAGACGAAGCTCGACGTGGTCGTATCGACGACATTCGCGCGGAACAGTTCGGCGATGCGCAGCGCCTCGACGCGGATCTCGCCCTTGCCGGCGACCTTTACCAGCGCCAACTCGCGCTCTACATGCGGGCCTTCCTCGGTGAGGTCGATCACCTTGTGGACCGGGACCAGCCGTTCCAGCTGCGCGCGGATCTGATCGATCACCTGCGGAGGGCCGCCGGTCACCACGGTGATGCGGCTGACGGCGTGATCCTCGCTGATATCGGCCACGGTGAGGCTGTCGATATTGTAGCCGCGCGCGGTGAACAGCCCCGCGATCTTGGCGAGGATGCCTGCCTCGTTGTCCACCACCACGGTAAGGACGTGGCGTTCGTAATCCGGTCCCACCATCACACCAGCGCCTTTGCCTTGTCGTCGATCGATCCCGCCACGCTGTCGCCATACATCAGCATGTCGGTATGGGCCGCCCCGCTCGGGATCATGGGCAGGCAGTTCGCATCGCGCGACACGTGGCAATCGACGATGACCGGCCCGTCATGCGCGATCATCGCCTCGATCCCGGCGTCGAGCTGGCTCTCGTCCTCGATCCTAATGCCCTTCCAGCCATAGGCTTCGGCGAGCGCAACGAAATCGGGCAGGCTGTCGGAATAGCTGTTCGAATAGCGGCTTTCGTAGGTCAGCTCCTGCCACTGGCGGACCATGCCCATATACTCGTTGTTGAGGATGAAGACCTTGACCGGCAGGCGATACTGGCTCGCCGTGCCGAGTTCTTGGATGTTCATCTGGATGCTCGCCTCGCCTGCGATATCGATCACGAGCGCATCGGGATTGCCGAGTTGCGCGCCGATGGCGGCGGGCAGGCCATAGCCCATCGTGCCGAGACCGCCGCTGGTCAGCCAATTGTTCGGGCCCATGAAGCCGAAATACTGCGCCGCCCACATCTGATGCTGCCCGACTTCGGTGGTGATGATCGGATCGCGATCCCGCGTCAGCGCGAACAACCGCTCGATGCTCTTTTGCGGCATGATGGTGTCGCTGCTCGGCGGATAGGCGAGACAGTGGCGCGCGCGCCACCCGGCGATGCGGGCCTGCCATTCCGACAGGTCGCGGGCCTCGCGATCTCCCCATTCCGCGACCAGTTGTTCGAGAACCTGGGCGCAATCGCCGACGATGCCGAGATCGACGGGGACCACCTTGTTGATGCTCGCCCGGTCGATATCGATGTGGATCTTCTTGGCCTGGGGCGCAAAGGCGTCGAGCCGTCCGGTCACCCGATCGTCGAACCGCGATCCGATCGCGACGATCAGGTCGGACCGGTTCATCGCCATGTTCGCTTCGTAGGTCCCGTGCATCCCCAGCATGCCCAGCCAGTCCGGGTGGTCGGCGGGAAACGCGCCGAGACCCATCAGCGTGCTGGTGACGGGCGCGCCGGTCAGGCGCTGCAATTCGCGCAGCAATTCGCTGGCGCGAGGCCCTGCGTTGATGACGCCGCCGCCGGTGTAGAAGACGGGCCGCTCCGCTGCCGCGAGCATGTCGATGGCGCTGGCGATCTCGTCAGCTTCGGCGGAGGTGCGGGGTTGGTAGCGGTGCGAGGTAAGGGGGACGCTTTCCGCTTCGTCCACCAGGGCGATCTGAATGTCCTTCGGGATGTCGACCAGCACCGGGCCGGGGCGACCTGTCGTGGCGATACGGAACGCTTCCTCGATCGTGGCGGCGAGCTTGGTCGGGTCGTTCACGAGGTAGTTGTGCTTGGTGCAGTGGCGCGTGATGCCGACCGTGTCCGCTTCCTGGAAGGCGTCGGTTCCGATCAGGCCCGTCGGCACCTGTCCGGTGATGACCACCATCGGGATCGAATCCATCCAGGCATCGGCAATCCCCGTCACCGCATTGGTCGCGCCGGGGCCGCTGGTGACGAGGACAACGCCCGGCTTGCCGGTGGAGCGGGCATAGCCTTCCGCCGCATGGGCCGCGCCCGCTTCGTGACGCACGAGGATGTGACGCAGGCCGCCTTCGCGCTGATCTTCGCCGAACAGCTCGTCATAGATCGGCAGCACCGCGCCGCCGGGGTAGCCGAACACGAATTCGACGCCCTGCTGCACCAGCGTTTCGATCAGGATCCGCGCGCCGCTGCGCTGCTCCGACACCTTGTTCTCCTTCGTCCGTGGAAAGGGCCTATGCCCATCATGGAAATCGGCCCGGGGCGGGGGTTAGCGCGCCGGGCCGATCTGAGAGACACATCTATTCTTCAAGCCCCCATGTCAACGCTTTTTTGAAACAAAGATACAAATATATTGGGCAATGAGATAGTTTCATTGCGCGATCGCGGCCAATGGCTTGGCGATTGATTGCGAAACCAGGTGAATTGCCGCTTCGCATATTGTCTCGTCGAGAGGCTGCCCCGCTCGATCGCTTGCTCGCGGGATAGCTCGCCGCGCAGCATGGCCGCCACTTCGGGCACGCCGATCGCCCGCATCACCGGGAGCGCGGGATCGAGATCGCGAGCCAGCAGGGTACGAACCTCCTCCACTCCGCCATCTGCGAGCATGATGGCGAAGCGACGGTCGCAGCGTTCGAACACCCACTCCCGATCGGGCAGGAGAACGAGGGGGTGGAGATCGATCCGATGCGCGATCCCGCCTTGCGTGTCCGCCTGCCAGGCGAGCATACTACGCCCGGTCGAGCGCACGACTTCGAGCGCGCGGGCGATCCTCTGGCTGTCGGCAGGCGCGAGTTGCGCGGCGCGTTGGGGGTCCTCGTCCAGAAGACAGGCGTAGGCCGCATCGGTCGGCATCGCGCGCACGCTTTCGCGGATGGTTGGATCGATCGACGGGATTGCCGCGATCCCGTCGAGGAGCACTCGCATGTAAAGGCCCGTCCCCCCGCACAGGATCGGAACCGCATCTTCGGCGTGAAGAGCGTCGATCTCGCGCTTTGCGGCCTCGGCCCAATCGGGGGCGGAGCAGGGAGTTGCACCGTCCCAGCTGCCGAACAGGCGGTGTTCGATACCGCCCATCTCCTCCTCGCTCGGGCGCGCGCTGAGGATGCGCAGATCGCTGTAGACCTGCGCGCTGTCGGCGTTGATCACGACCGCGCGGCGGCCCGTGCCTTCGATTTCCTGTGCCAGCCGTACGGCCAGATCGCTCTTGCCGCTGGCGGTCGGCCCTGCGATGAGCGCGACCGGTTTGCCGGAAACGGCGTTTTCAAGGGGTTCGTGCGTGATCATCGCCCGGCTGATAGCAGATCAGGCAAGTATCGGTAACGCGCTCGAACCGCGGTTGGAACGCGCTCGCAACGCGCTCGCAACGGCTGGAATGCCGGTCGCATTGGCCGGAATGCTCGATTTCTGCGGTGACGTCCTTCAGATCTCGCTCGCCGAGGGAGAGCCGGTTGCGGTCGCCGATATCCTCGAAGAGCATTTCGGCGCCTGCGACCTGTTGGTGGCGGATCACGAGATCGAGATCCCGCGCCTGTTCGTGTCCGACATGGATTCGACCATGATCGGCCAGGAATGCATCGACGAGCTGGCCGATTTCGCCGGATTGAAGGACCAGGTTTCCGCCATCACCGAACGTGCCATGCGCGGGGAACTGGATTTCCCAAGCGCATTGGCGGAGCGGGTCGGCCTGCTCGAAGGTCTCGAAGAGAGCGCGATCGAGCGCTGTCTCGAGGAACGGATCGAGCCGGTCGAGGGGGCGCGCGCTCTCGTCTCGACGTTGAAGGCCAAGGGCTGCCGAGCGATCCTGGTCACCGGCGGGTTCCACCATTTCGCCGATCCGGTGGCCGAGATGCTCGGGTTCGAGCGTGTCGTCGGCAATCGCCTGGCCGTCGCCGATGGCAGGCTGACGGGCGCTCTCGACGGAGCGATCAGCGATTCCGCGACCAAGCGCCGGGTGCTCGAAGAAGAGCTGGAGCGACTGGGCGAGGGCGCGCGCGTGCTTGCCAGCGGGGATGGGGCGAACGACATTCCGATGCTGGAAGCGGCCGATTACGGCTTCGCCTATCGCGCCAAACCCAAGGCGCGCGCGGCGGCGAACGGGCGGATCGAAAGCCGCAACCTGACCGCGATTCTCAAGCTGCTCAACATCCCGCAAAGCGAGTGGGTCGAAGGGTGACTTGAAGCACGTTTACCTCGTGCTTACACTTGTGTAAGTAAGCTTTGTATCCCAGCGAGGTTTCCCTTCCCATGACCCAGCAAGCGCCGATCCAGTCCGATCTCGAAGCCGCCAGCGACGGGACGCTGCTGCGCGATCCGCGGCGGCCCCAGCCGCGTTATTCGCTCCCCAAGGCCTATGGCCATTTCCGCGACCTGCTCGAAGACAAGGAAGAGACCAGCCACGTCTTCAAGATCTTCGATTCGCTACCGTCAAAGCATTTCCCCGTACGCGTCCGGCGCCTGACGCTGAGCGAGGAGGGGGAGCGGCTGCGCAAGGCTGAGCCCTTCCTGCCCACGATCCTCGACGATCACGAAACCCTGCGCAAATTGCCGCAGGGATCGGTCGCTCACGCCTATTGCGATTTCATGGAAAGCGAAGGCCTTTCCGCCGCAGGGCTGGTCGCCGAAGCGGACAAACTGGGCCGCCCCAAATACGGCGACCTTACCGAATGGTTCGCCTTCCGGTCGCGCGACATTCACGATCTGATGCATATCCTCACCGGCTACGGTCGCGATGCGCTGGGCGAACAATGCGTGCTGCTGTTCACTTATGGCCAGCAGCCGAGCCACGGGCATCTCCTGATCGGCTATGCCGGGGCGCTGAATATCCGCAGCATGACGAAGGGCAGCAAAGCGCCTGTCCTGCGCGCCGTGCGCCAGGCGCACCGCACGGGCAATGCCTGCCCGCCGCTGGTCGATCTGCCGATCCAGGAATTGCTGGCGACGCAATTGAGCGACGCGCGCGAATTGCTGCGCATTCCCGAACCGCACTGGTATCGCGAATGCCATCGCATCTGGCGTGAAGAGGGGCTGGACCCCTACGATCTGCTGGGGAAGGACGCGGCAGTCGCCAAGGCGGCGTAAACTAGAACCAGCTCGCGATAGTTTCGAGCGGCTTCTTGCGTAGCGCGTGATCGGGCACGATCGCATCCCTCGCCGGATGCCCCGCCACCACGAACATCAGCGGCTTTTCCCATTCGGGCCGCCCGCAAATGTCGCGCAGGAATCCCATGGGCGAGGGCGTATGCGTCAGCGTCGCCAGTCCCGCCTCGTGCAGCGTCGCGATCAGCATCCCGCAGGCGAGGCCGACGCTTTCGGTGACGTAATAGTTCTGCGCTGCGCCGTCCTCCGCGATCCCGCCCTTGCGCTGCGCGAAGCAGACGATCAGCCATGGCGCGGTTTCGAGAAAGGGCTTGGCGGCATCGGTGCCGAGCGGATCGAGCGCGGCGAGCCATTCCTGGCTGGCCTTGGGCGCAGTGTCCTCCGCTCCGTAGAAGCGCCGCTCCTCCGCCTCCGCCGCCTCGCGAATGGCGCGCTTCTTTTCCGGCGAGCCGATGGCGGCGAAATGCCAGGGTTGGTGATTGGCGCCGCTGGGCGCGGTGCCGGCGGCGCGGATGGCATATTCGATGATCGCGCGCGGAACCGGCGTGTCGGCGAAGGCACGACAGGACCGCCGCGTCGAAAGCCGCTCGAAAGCGGCCTGCGCGCGGGCGATCCGCTCTTCCTCCGACAGGTCTGGCCCTGCCGGATAGGGCGTTATGCCGCTCAGCTTTCCATCCATTCGCGGAAGAACCGCGTGTGGGCCGCGCGCAGATCTTCGATGCTCTTGCCGAACAGCGTGTCGCCGCCCGTGCGCCCGATGCGGCGGAAGCCGATCGAAGCGGTCTCCGCGTTCTCGGTTCCCTTGGCGAGCGCTGCGTTGAGCGCTTCGGTATCGGGCACGGTGACGATGTAGCGGCCCTGATCTTCGCCGAACCACCACTGGGCCTGGGTATAGTCCTGGTGCCATTCGACCTCGGCGCCGATCCCGCCCGCCATCGCCATTTCGGCGAGCGCCACGGCGAGGCCGCCATCGGAGACGTCATGCACCGCGCTGACCAGCCCGTCCGCGATCAATTGCAGCACGATCTTGCCCGCATTCTTTTCCACCGTGAGGTCGGTCGGCGGTGTGCGGCCTTCGTCGCGGCCATGCACCACGTCGAGCCAGAGCGACTTGCCGAGATGCGAGCGTTCCGGATCGGGCGTGGCCCAGCTTTCCGCACGGATCAGGTAGATCGCCTCGCCGTCTTTCTTGAACGGCATGGTCATCATCTGATCGTAATCCTCGATCAGGCCCACGCCGCCGATCGCGGGCGTAGGCAGGATCGCGGAGCCGCCGCCGGTCGCCTTCGATTCGTTGTAGAGCGAGACATTGCCGCTCACGATCGGGAAATCGAGCAGGCGGCAGGCCGCACCCATTCCGTCGAGCGCATGGACGAGCTGCGCCATGATCTCGGGTCGCTGCGGATTGGCGAAATTGAGGCAATTGGTGATCGCCAGCGGTCGCGCGCCGACCGCGCAGAGATTGCGATAGGCTTCGGCCACGGCCTGCTTGCCGCCCTCGAAGGGATCGGCATGGACATAGCGCGGCGTGCAATCGGTGCTGATCGCGAGCGCCTTCTTCGTTCCGTGCACACGGACAACGCCCGCATCGCCGCCGGTCTGCAAGGTGTCGGCACCAACCTGGCTGTCATATTGCTGCGAAATCCAGCCTTTCGACGCGAGGTTGGGACTGGCGAGCAGCTTCAGCAGATCCTCGCCCACATCCTGCGTATCGGGCCGCTCCTTCATCGGGGCGATTTCGGCCCAGGCGGCATAATCCTCGCGGCTGAGGTAGGGGCGGTCGTATTCGGGGGCGTCCGCGGCAAGCGGGCCGAGCGGGATGTCGCACACCACCTCGCCATCGAATTCGAGCACCATGTGGCGCGTATCGGTGACTTCGCCAATGACCGCGAAATCGAGCTCCCACTTTTCGAAGATGGCCTGCGCCATTTCCTCTTTGCCGGGCTTCAGCACCATGAGCATCCGCTCCTGGCTTTCGCTCAGCATCATTTCGTAGGGAGTCATCCCCTCTTCGCGGCAGGGCACCTTGTTCATGTCGAGCCGGATGCCGGCCTTGCCGTTGGTGGCCATTTCGACGCTGGACGAGGTCAGGCCCGCCGCGCCCATGTCCTGGATTGCGACGATCGCGTCGGTCGCCATTAGTTCGAGACAGGCTTCGATCAGCAGCTTCTCGGTAAAGGGATCGCCGACCTGGACGGTGGGGCGCTTTGCCTCCGCATCCTCTTCGAAATCGGCGCTGGCCATGGTCGCGCCGTGGATCCCGTCGCGTCCGGTCTTGGAGCCGACATAGACGATCGGATTGCCGACTCCGGTGGCCGCCGAATAGAAGATCTTGTCCGCATCGGCGACGCCAACAGTCATCGCGTTGACCAGGATGTTGCCGTCATAGGCGGGGTGGAAATTGGTCTCGCCCGCCACCGTCGGGACGCCCACGCAATTGCCGTAGCCGCCGATCCCGGCGACCACGCCCTTCACCAGATGCTGCATCTTGGGATGGTCGGGCCGCCCGAAGCGCAGCGCGTTCGCATTGGCGACCGGGCGCGCGCCCATGGTGAAGACGTCGCGCAGGATACCGCCGACGCCCGTCGCCGCGCCCTGATAGGGCTCGATGTAGCTGGGGTGGTTGTGCGACTCCATCTTGAAGATCGCAGCGAGTTTCTGTCCCTCTGGCCCGTCGCCGATATCGATGACGCCCGCATTCTCGCCCGGTCCGCAGATCACCCAGGGGGCCTCTGTCGGCAGCTTCTTCAGGTGCAGGCGACTCGATTTATACGAGCAGTGCTCGCTCCACATGACCGAGAAAATGCCGAGCTCGACCAGATTCGGCTCGCGTCCGAGCGCGTTCAGCACGCGCTGGTATTCGTCTTCGGACAGCCCGTGCTGGGCGACGACATCGGGAGTGATTGCGCTCATGCGCCGCGCCTTAGCCGCGCGCGCTCGCCACTGCCAGTCCGGTTTGCCGCTTATGCCACCGCGTCCGTCCCACCCAGGTGGCGAGCGCGGTGAGAATCGCGAAGGCGACCAGCGAGGTGATGGGCAGCCATATGCTCATCACCGTGGGTTCGGGCGCGAACCAGTTGATCGCCTGGAACAGCAGCATGACCCCGATCAGGATCAAAGGCGGGACCACCGGCCCCCTCGTCGCGCGGACATACCAGACGAAGGCGAGCAGCGTGATTGCCAGTTCCAGCGGAATGGCGATCAGTGGTCGGTCCCACAATCCCATCCCTAACCTGTCCGGCCCGCCCGCCAAAGTGAGATCGGGCCGGTGGACGAGGAGGTCGATCAGCCAGTGGCTGACGGCGACCAATCCTGCCCACACGCCCGCAACCGCGTTTCGGGACATTCTCCAGACGATCAGGCCGAAGGCCAGCGCGAAGGCGGCTGTCCCGACAAGACTGTGCGTATAGGGCATACGATCGAGGTCGAGCGGGTTCATCGCCGTGATTCCCGGCACGATCCGCATGTCCTCGATCCCCACGATGACGAACAGGAAGAACGCCCAATCGACCAGTTGCGCCGCAACGAACAGCGTGCCGAGCCGCGGGCTTTCCGGCGAGATCGCCCCGGCGGCGAAGGCGGGCGCGAAATGACCTATGAACATGGAGCGTCCCGATCGGCCTCAAGCTTCCATCCAAGCGCCATTGTCCGCTGCCCCGTTTCTATCCCCGTCGCTTTACTTGACCGTGGCGCGACGTGCGGTCAATGCTCGGCGCCATGGATCAGGATGCCCGGGGCGATGCGACGCCCGCCATTTCGGATATGAGTTTCGAAGACGCGCTCTGCGCGCTCGAAGAGATCGTGCGCAAGCTGGAAAGCGGGGAGGTGACGCTCGATCGCAGCATCGACCTCTACGAACGGGGCGAGGCGCTGCGCACCCATTGCCAGGCCCGGCTCGACGCGGCGCAGGCGCGGATCGAAAAGATCGTGACCGACGGGCAGGGCCGGCCGAACGGCACCGCTCCCTTCGACGCAGCGTCATGACGACGATGGCCGTTTCGGAGAACAACGATCTGCTGCAATCCGCGTTGGCGCGGGTGCAGCAGGATATCGACAGCGCCTTCGACGCCTATCTTCCCGTGCCTTCGGACAGCCGCGCTCGCTTGGTCGAGGCGATGCGCCACGCCACGATCGGCGGCGGCAAGCGCGTGCGCCCGCTGCTGGTGGTCGCCGTGGCGGATCTCTACCGCGTGGACCGCTCGGCGGCGATCGCCGCGGGGTGCGCGGTCGAGGCGATCCATTCTTATTCGCTGATCCACGACGATCTGCCCTGCATGGACGATGACGAATTGCGGCACGGCAAGCCCACCGTCCATCGCGCCTTCGACGAGGCGACGGCGGTGCTGGCAGGCGACGCGCTCCACGCGCTGGCCTTCGACATCCTGACTCAGAGCGACGTCAGTTCCGATCCCTTCGTGCGCAGCGAGCTCGTCTCCGTCCTCGCGCGGGCGAGCGGGCATGAAGGCATGGCGGGCGGCCAGGTGATGGACATGGCCGCTGACGAGGAGGATTACGATCTCCACCAAGTCACGCGTCTCCAGCAATTGAAGACCGGCGCGCTGTTGGGCGCCAGCGTCGAATTGGGCGCGATCCTTGGCCGCGTCCCGCCCGAGGGCCGCGCGCATCTGCGCGCTTATGCCCGCGATATCGGGCTTGCCTTCCAGATCGCCGACGACCTTCTCGACGTGGAGGGTGACGAGGCGCTGGCGGGCAAGGCGCTGCGCAAGGATGGCGAGCAGGGCAAGGCGACCTTCGTCACCTTGATGGGCGCCGAAAAGGCCCGCGAACAGGCGCGCGCGCTGGTCGATCAGGCGATCGGCCATGTCGCGGGCCACGGATCGGATGCGCGCCTGCTCGAAGCGCTCGCCCGCTTCGTCATCGAACGGGACCGCTAGGCGCGGGCGCGGAGAGGAAGCTTCATGAGCAAGCGTATCGGCATCTATCCGGGGACCTTCGACCCCATCACCCTGGGCCATGCCGACATCATCCGGCGCGGTGCCAAGCTGGTCGATCACCTCATCATCGGGGTGACAACCAATCCGTCCAAGGATCCGATGTTCTCGACCGACGAGAGGCTCGCCATGGTGCGGCGCGAGGTCGATTCGATGAAGCTCGGCAATGTCGAGATCGTCGGGTTCAACGCGCTGCTGATGACTTTCGCCAAGCGACAGGGTGCGAGCGTGATCATTCGCGGTCTGCGCGCGGTCGCCGATTTCGAATACGAATATCAGATGGCGGGCATGAACCAGCAGATCGACGACGAGATCGAGACCGTGTTCCTGATGGCCGATGTCTGCCTGCAACCCATCGCATCGAAACTGGTCAAGGAAATCGCCCTGTTCGGCGGCGACATCCAGCCCTTCGTGAGCACGGATGTGTGCGAGAATGTGAACGCGCGCGTCGAGACGATCGGGCGACGCGGCGATTACTGATTCGAAGTTACGGGGCGAGCCTTCGTTCCCGAAAACCCCATTCATTGAAAAGCCCCATTCATTGAAAAGAAAGCGCGCGCTCGCTAGAGCCCGCCTCCTATCCCCGATAATCATGACGGATTCCCGATGCTGAAGGTCACCACCGCCCTGAGCGCGCTCGCAGCGCTGACGCTGAGCCCCATCGCCGCCGCAGCTAATGCGCAAGACGCGGCCCAGGCACCTGTGGCCCAGCCGGTCTACGAACAGATCGACTACAATATCGAGAACGATCGCGAGAACATCCTGCTGCTCGACCTGTCGAACGGGCAGCGCGTGGCCATTCGCCTGATGCCCAGCTGGGCGCCCAATCACGTCGAGCGCATCAAGACGCTGGCGCGGCAGGGTTTTTACGACGGCGTGATCTTCCACCGCGTGATCGACGGCTTCATGGCCCAGACCGGCGATCCGACCGGCACGGGGCAGGGCGGGTCGGAGCTTCCCGACCTCGCAGAGGAATTCAACCCGATGCCGCATATCCGCGGCACCGTGGCGATGGCCCGCGCGGCGAGCGAGGACAGCGCGAACAGCCAGTTCTTCATCGTCTTCTATCCGCGCTTCGCTCTCGACAAGCGCTATACCAATTTCGGCCGGGTGATCGCGAACATGGAAGCCGTTGACGCGATCCAGCGCGGCGAGCCGCCGCAGAACCCGACGCGCATCATGCAGGCCTCGATCGCCAGCGACAATCGCCCGCAGCCGTCGATGCAGGCGATGCCGACGCCGGGTCCGCAGACGTCCGGCCCTCAGACGAATGGGTCCGAGATGACCGCCGACGATCTCAACGCTCCGCTGGACGAGTGATCGATACGGAGCGATTCCGCATCCGATGAAGGTCGACCTTTTCGATTTCGAACTGCCGCCAGAGCGGATCGCGCTGCGCCCCGTGCGCCCGCGCGATGCCGCGCGGATGCTGGTCGTGCGTTCCGACGGCGTGTTCGAGGATCGCGGCGTGCGCGATCTGCCTGCCCTGCTGCAAAAGGGCGACGTGCTCGTCTTCAACGATACGCGCGTGATCCCAGCCCAATTGGAAGGGCGGCGGGGCGAGGCGAAGATCGGCGTGACGCTGCACAAGCGGGTCGATCTCAGGCGCTGGCAGGCCTTCATCCGCAACGCCAAGCGAGTGAAGGAGGGCAATATCCTCACCTTCGGCGGCGGCGTGACCGCCGTGGCCGAAGCGCGGCATGAGGATGGCAGCTGGACCCTGTCCTTCCCCGGTACCGAACCGGTCGAATTGCTGCTGGAGCGGGCAGGCACCATGCCCCTGCCGCCCTATATCGCGGGCAAGCGATCGACCGACGAGCAGGATCGTGAGGATTACCAGACCATGTTCGCCGCGCGCGACGGGGCGGTGGCGGCGCCCACCGCATCGCTGCATTTCACGCCCGAGCTGGTCGCGGCGCTGGACGAGGCCGGGATCGGTCGCGAAATCCTGACTTTGCATGTCGGCGCGGGCACGTTCCTGCCCGTAAAGGCGGAGGATACCGCCGATCACCGGATGCATTCCGAATGGGGCCGGATCGATCCCGAGGTTGCCGAGCGGTTGAACGCCGCGCGAGCGGCGGGCGGGCGCCTGATCGCGGTCGGCACCACCAGCCTGCGCCTGCTCGAAAGCGCGGCGGTGCCCGACGGACGCATTGCTGGCTGGGAAGGGGATACCGACATCTTCATCACCCCGGGCTATCAATTCCGCGCGGTGGATGGGCTGATGACCAATTTCCACCTGCCCAAATCGACCTTGTTCATGCTGGTGAGCGCCTTGATGGGGCGCGAGCGGATGCAGGCCGCTTACGCCCACGCGATCGAGAGCGATTATCGCTTCTATTCCTATGGTGACTCCTCCCTCCTGCTCCCGTAATCGGAGCGGATGACCGACCCGATCCTCGCAATTTCCGGCCTGACCAAGGTCTATTCCAGCGGGCTGAAAGCGCTCGACAGCGTCGATCTCACGATCCGCCCAGGCGAGATCTTCGCGCTGCTGGGGCCCAACGGTGCCGGCAAGACCACGCTGATCGGCGCGGTTTGCGGTCTGGTCCGGCCGAGCGGGGGAACGATCACCGCCTTCGGCCACGATCTTGCGCGTGACTGGCGCAAGGCGCGCGCGCGGATCGGGCTGGTGCCGCAGGAACTCGCCACCGACATGTTCGAACCCGTGGAGCGCGCGGTGGCGCATTCGCGCGGCCTGTTCGGCCTTGCGCCCGACCCCGAGCGGATCGAGGAAATCCTGCGCTCGCTCAGCCTCTGGGACAAACGCGGCGAACGGATCATGGCCCTGTCGGGTGGAATGAAGCGCCGCGTCCTGATTGCCAAGGCACTGGCGCACGAGCCCGACCTCCTCTTCCTCGACGAACCGACCGCCGGGGTCGACGTCGAACTGCGCAAGGGGATGTGGGCGATCATTGACCAGATGCGTGCGCGCGGCGTCACCATCATTCTCACGACTCACTATATCGAGGAAGCCGAGGAGATGGCCGATCGGGTCGGCATCATCCGCAAGGGCAAGATCATCATGGTGGATGACAAGGACGCGATGATGGCGCGATTGGGCCGCACCGAGGCGCATATCACGCTCGCCCGGCCGCTCTCCGAACTGCCGCCCGTATTGGCGGCCTATCCTGTTGAACTGGAAGAGGGCGGCACATCCTTGTGCTATCGTGGCGGCGACGGAACGGGGAAGGGCAAGGCCGAAGTCGCCGCGATCACCAAGGCGCTGATCGGCGCCGGGATCGACTATACCGGGATAGACGTGCGCGAGAGCAGTCTCGAGGATATCTTCGTCTCGCTGCTGGGAGAGGACGCATGATCGCCTGGCGCTCCACCTGGTCGATCTACACGCGCGAGCTGTCGCGCTTCCTGCGCACTGCGTTTCAGTCCGTATTGGCCCCGGTGCTGACCACCGCGCTCTATTTCATCGTTTTCGGTGCCGCGATCGGCGGGCGAATGCCCGATCTGGGCGGCGTCCAGTATGGCGCCTTCATCATTCCCGGCCTGTTGATGCTGACTCTGCTCGGCGAAACCACCAGCAATTCCAGTTTCGGGATCTACATGCCGCGCTTCACCG
Source organism: Erythrobacter sp. (assembly GCA_009993605.1). Lineage (GTDB taxonomy): Bacteria > Pseudomonadota > Alphaproteobacteria > Sphingomonadales > Sphingomonadaceae > Qipengyuania. The sequence continues at coordinate 299,183 of JAACTB010000007.1, read as the reverse complement.
GCACGATCTACGAACTGCTGAGCGCGCCGATCGGCGTGGCGGAAACTCTGATTGGCTTCGTCGGCGCGGCGATGACCAAGAGCCTGATCTTGGCGGCGATCATCCTCGTCACGGCGCGGTTGTTCGTCGATTATTCGATCGCGCACCCGTTCCTCGCCGTGATCTACATCATGCTGGTGGCCGCCGCCTTCAGCCTGTTCGGCTTCATCCTCGGCATCTGGGCGGACAATTTCGAGAAGCTCGGCATCATCCCGCTTCTGTTTCTGACCCCGCTGACCTTTCTCGGCGGGACCTTCTATTCGATCGACATGCTGCCGGAGCCGTGGGACACGATCGCGCTGTTCAATCCGATCGTCTATCTCGTCAGCGGGCTGCGTTGGACCTTCTACGGCAGCAGCGATGTGAATATCTGGGTCAGCTTCGGGATCACGCTGGCGTTTCTCGCGGTATGCGTCGGGGTGATCGCTTTCATCTTCAAGACCGGGTGGCGATTGCGCGCATAAGGTTATAAATGGGCCCCATGCCGCTACGTCTTCGCTCGATTCCGCCCGTTTTCCTGTGCTTGCCTGCATTTCTGGCTGCGCCCGTTCTCGCGCAGGAAGAGGGCACGCCCCAACCGTCGGTATCGGTTCTGCCCGATCCGGTGCGCGCCATGCTCGAAGCGGCTGCGGAAACCGGCGATGCGGCCACCTTCGGCGCGGTCGCGGCCACCGCGAAGAAAACCAATCCCGACAGCGCCGCCGAGATCGCCGCGCTCGAAAAGGATTTCAATGAAGCGAGGAGGGAGCGCGAAGCGCTGGCCGCGAAGGTCAAGGAGCGCGAACTGCGCGAGGCCGGCCTGTTCGACAATTGGAGCGGGCGGGGCGAGATCGGTGCCTTCCGCTCGACCGGGAACAGCGACAATGTCGGGCTCACTGCCGCGCTTTCGCTCGATCGCGAAGGGGTCGACTGGTCGCACAAGCTGCGCGGTCGTGCCGATTACCAGCGGTCGCGCGGGATCACGAGCCGCGAGCAGTATTTCGCCTCCTACGAACCGCGTTACCAGATCGAGGACCGCCTGTTCGCCTACGGGCTCGGCCAGTTCGAAAGCAATGTCTTCCAGGGGTTCGACCAGCGATATGCCGTGTCGGGCGGGCTTGGGTACAAGGTCGTAGAAAACGACAGCCTGCAACTGTCGGTCAAGGGCGGCCCTGCCTTGCGGCACACCGAATTCGTCAATGGCGACAATGAAAGCAGCCTTGCGGCCTTGCTCGGCGTCGATTTCGACTGGACCTTCGCGGAAGGGCTGAAGCTGACGCAGGACGCCAACGCGGTTGCCGAGGCAGGCGGGCAGGCGGTCGCCTTCATCGGCGGGCCGAGCACCACGCTGTCGCTCATCACCGGGCTCGATGCCAAGGTCAGCGATCGGATCAGCACGCGCTTCTCCTATTCGCTCGATTACGACAGCGATCCGCCGCTCAACGCCGTCCGCACCGATACGCTGACCCGCTTCACGCTGGTCTACGGGTTCTGAGACCGGGCAGATGACCGCGCCCCGTTTCGCATTCACCATCGCCGCAACCGACGGCGCGGCGCGCACCGGCACGATCCGGATGCGGCGCGGCGACATCCGCACGCCTGCCTTCATGCCCGTGGGCACCGCCGCCACGGTCAAGGCGATGAAGCCGGAAACCGTGCGCAGGACCGGCGCGGACATCATCCTCGGCAACACCTATCACCTGATGCTGCGCCCCGGGGCGGAACGGGTGGCGCGGCTCGGCGGGCTGCACGAATTCATGAACTGGAAGCGCCCGATCCTGACCGATAGCGGTGGGTATCAGGTGATGAGCCTGTCGGACCTGCGCAAGCTGACCGAACAGGGCGTCGAATTCCGCAGCCATATCGACGGGTCGAAGCATATGCTGACGCCCGAACGATCGATGGAAATTCAGCGCCTGCTGGGCAGCGATATCGTCATGGCGTTCGACGAATGTCCGCGTGCCGACCAGCCGCGCGATGCGATCGCCGCGAGCATGGAGATGAGCATGCGCTGGGCACGGCGCAGCCGCGACGCCTTCGATGCGGGCGGCGACCATGCCGAAAATGCCGCCCTGTTCGGCATCCAGCAGGGTGCGCTCGACGAGGAGTTGCGACGCTCTTCAGCCGATGCGCTGACCGCTATCGGTTTCGACGGCTATGCGATCGGCGGCCTGGCGGTCGGCGAGGGGCAGGAAGCGATGTTCGCCACTCTCGATTTCGCGCCCGGGCAATTACCGCAGGACCGCCCGCGCTATCTGATGGGGGTCGGCAAGCCCGACGATCTGGTCGGTGCGGTGGAGCGCGGGGTCGACATGTTCGACTGCGTCCTGCCGAGCCGGTCGGGCCGCAACGGCCAGGCCTTCACCTGGAACGGCGCTCTCAATCTGCGCAACGCCCGCTTCGCCGAAGATCAGGAGCCGCTCGATCCGCGCTGCCCATGCGACACCTGCGGCACCTACAGCCGCGCCTATCTCCATCACCTCGTCAAGGCGGGCGAAATCCTCGGCGCGATGCTGATGACCGAGCACAACATCGCCTTCTATCAGCACCTGATGCAGACGATGCGCGATGCGATCGCGGAAGGACGCTTCGCTGCCTTCGCCGCCGATTTCCGCCGCGACTATCTGGGCTGACTCGCCCGATCAGGCGGCGCGGTCGATCGCCTTGGCGGCCTGTGCCTGCGGGATCGCGACATCGCGTGTGCCCTGCGAGAGGACGGCGCTTCCCCGCTGGCGTTCCTTCGCCTTGTAGAGGGCGCGGTCCGCGAGGCCCGTCGCGCGTTCGCGGTCCATGGCGGGATCGCCGATCCTGGCGGCGCCGATCGTCCCGCTCACTGCAAAATCCGGCGCGATCGAGGGTGACAGACGCAATTCTTCGAGCAGGCGACTGATCGTGCCGTCCAGTTCGTCCATCAACTGGGCATCGGTGACGAGCAGCACGAATTCATCGCCGCCGAGCCGCGCGGCGAAGCTGTCCTTCAGCCATGGCGCGCTGAGGACTTTGGCGGTCTTCACCAGCAATTCGTCGCCCACCGCATGGCCGAACCGGTCATTGGCTTCCTTGAAACGGTCGAGGTCGATGAGGATCAGCGCCACGTCCTGCCCGGAGGCGCGCGGCGCGTAGGTCTTCGCATCGAAGCTTTCGTTGAAACGACGGCGGCTCGCGATGCCGGTCAACTCGTCGGTATTCGCCTTGTGGATCAGCGCCTGCTCGAGGCGATAGCGTTCGGTCACGTCCTGGAACACGCCGATAAGAGCGACAGGCTTGCCCTGATCCAGCTCGACCTCTCCCATGGCGCGGACTCTGCGCGATCGGCCTCTGGCCGTGATGAAATCGACCTCGAGATCGTAGGACCGGCCGGTTGAAATCGCCTGTTCGACGGCCGCCGACAGGATGGCGCGGTCCGATGGCGGATAGAAGCTGAGCGCATCCTCGAGCATCTCTTCCTGCCCGTTGGGTACTTCGTGGATGGCATAGACCTGATCGGACCATTCGACGCGATTGTCGGCGAGGCACAGGCGCCACGTGCCGAAGCCCGCGATCTTTTCGCCCTGTCGCAACTGGCGATGGGCGCGCTGCTGGTCCGCCAGCAATTCGGCGAGCTGTTCCGCCGAACGTTCGGCCACCGCCGCGTCGATCGCGGCCTGCACCAGCGTCTGCGCGACCATGCCGAGCTGTTCCAGCGTATCGCGCTCTTCGGCCGAGAAGGTGCGCGGCGCGAAATCGATCATGCACAGCGCACCGATCGGCACGGCATCGCTGTCCGGCGCGATCTTCACCCAGATCGGCCGGCCGGCGTAGAAGCGCATTCCCTCTTCCGTCACCAGCGGATTGGCGGCGAAGCGGAGATCCTTCGACAGATCCTCCACGACCATGAGGTCGGTTCCGACAAGCGCATGGCGGCAGATCGATTGTTCGGTGGGTATTTCGGTTATGGACGGATCGGTCACCGCCTTGAACCACTGGCGGTCGCATTCGACCACGGTGATCGCGCCGAGCGGGCAGCCGAACATCGTCGCCGTCGCCTTGGCCAGTCCGTCGAACTGGGGCTGGCGCCGCTCGCCCAGCAGTTCGAGAACCGCATTGGCGTTGGGCAAGCAAGGGAGGATCGAAGTGGGCAGAGTCATGGCATCTTAGGTAGCGCAGACATGGTTGCGCCTGCCCTATAGCGATATTGCGTAAATATACGTAACGGGCGCGCGTATTGCCAGTCACAAGATCGTTTCAACATACGAAAAGGGCGGCCCCGCAGGACCGCCCCTTCGTATTTGCAGAACCGGCGAAACCGATCAGCGCGAGTAGAACTCGACGACCAGGTTCGGTTCCATCGTGACCGGGTAGGGCACTTCGTCAAGCTTGGGCACGCGGGTGAAGGTCACCTTGTCGTTGCCGTCGGGCGCGACGTAATCGGGGATTTCACGCTCGGGCAGGCTCTGGGCTTCGATGACCAGCGCCATGTCCTTGGCCTTGCTGCCGAGGCTGACGACATCGCCGACCTTGACGCGGGCCGAGGCGATATTGGTCTTCTTGCCGTTGAGATAGATATGGCCGTGCGAGACGATCTGGCGCGCGGCGAAGATCGTCGGCGCGAACTTGGCGCGATAGACCACCATGTCGAGGCGCTGTTCGAGCAGGCCGATCAGGTTCTGGCCGGTGTCGCCCTTGATCCGCGCGGCTTCCTGGTAGGTACGCTTGAACTGCTTCTCGGTCACGTCGCCGTAATAGCCCTTGAGCTTCTGCTTGGCGCGCAGCTGGAGGCCGAAGTCCGACATCTTGCTCTTGCGGCGCTGACCGTGCTGGCCGGGACCATAGGAGCGCTTGTTGACCGGGGAATTCGGACGACCCCAGATGTTTTCGCCCATCCGGCGGTCGAGTTTGTACTTGGCGCTTTTGCGCTTCGACATAAGTCGTATCCTTCGATTTGCTGTCACCGCCCCATTGGCGGCGCTTGAACCCGGCATCGCACCACATGGGCTGTTCCCATGCGCGGCCACCGCTTCACCGGGGTGCGGAGCCAATTCGCGAAGCGCGGCCCTTAGCAGCTATCTGGCTCGCGTCAAGGAAGGCGTTCCGCGCTCGACAATTCGGGCGTGCGCGGGCAGGGCGCTGGGCCATGGATACCGATTATCTCCTGCCCGACGATTGCACCACCATGGCCGAGGTGCGCCGCGGCGTCGACGAAACCGATCGCGAACTCATGGCGCTTCTTGATCGCCGGTTCGGATACATGCGGGCTGCCGCGCGGATCAAGACCGACCGGGCCGTGGTGCGTGACGAGGCGCGCAAGGCCGAGGTGATCGGCAATGCGCGAAGCGATGCCGGCGAGCGCGGACTGCCCGCGGATAAAATCGAGCAAATGTGGGAGTTTCTGGTCGAAACTTCGATCGGCTATGAGCTGATCGAGTGGGACCGCATCAGGGCTTGAGGTCCGGCTTGGGTCCACGCTGGAGGCTCGACAGCACGCCGCGCAGGGTACGCACTTCGAGGTGGTTCCAGCCCGGCTTGGTCAGCACCCCGCGCAAGGTGCGGCGGGTCGCTTCCGTACGGGATTCGGGCAGAAAATAGCCCCTCGGCTCCAGCATGGTCTCGAGATGCGCAATCAGCCCGTCCAGTTCCTCTTGGGGCGCGGGCGGCAGCAGATCCTCCTGCGTCGGCTGCACCAGGCCTTCGTGCTTCGACCATTCATAGGCGCACAGGATCACCGCCTGGGCGAGATTGAGCGATCCGAAATCGGGATTGATCGGCACGGTCAGGATGGCGCGGGCGAGGGCCACATCCTCGGTTTCGAGGCCCGAGCGTTCGGGCCCGAACAGGATCGCGCTTCGTCCCGTGGCGCTTGCGATCTCGCGCGCAGCTTCCTCGGGGGTGACGACCGGCTTGGTCACCCCGCGCTTGCGCACCGTCGTGGCGTAGACATGGGCGCAATCGGCCACCGCCTCGGCTGTGGTTTCGAACACGCTGGCACGTTCGAGAACCACGTTCGCTCCCGCAGCCGCCGGTCCGGCGGAGGGGTTCGGCCACCCGTCGCGCGGCGAGACCAGGCGCATCTCGACCAGCCCGAAATTCAACATAGCGCGAGCGGCCTTGCCGATATTCTCGCCCAGTTGCGGGCGGACCAGGACGATGACGGGTTTCTCGGCCATTCTATTCGGCCCGTCGTCCGTCGGCCGCTTCCTGTACCGTGCTGGCGAATTCCTCGAAATCGCGCGCCTCGCTGAAATCGCGATAGACGCTGGCGAAGCGGATATAGGCCACGCTATCCAACTGGCGCAGACCGTTCATCACCATTTCGCCGATGCGTTTCGAGGGGATTTCGGCCTCGCCGGCGGTTTCGACCTGGCGCTGAATGCCGGAGACGAGCTGGTCGATGCGCTCCTGATCGACGCTGCGCTTGCGGCAGGCGAGGGCGATCGACTGTTCCAGCTTGCCGCGGTCGAAGGGCTGGCGGCGCGCCTCCTTGCCTTCGCCGCCCGATTTCACCACCGTCACCTCGCGCAATTGCACGCGTTCGAAGGTGGTGAACCGCGCGCCGCAGCTGGCGCATTGCCGCCGCCGCCGGATCGCGGAATTGTCTTCCGTCGGGCGGCTATCCTTGACCTGGCTGTCTTCGTTGGCGCAAAACGGGCAGCGCATTCAGAGGGTTACTTCTTGATCCTGTTGTAGAATGCGAAGCCTGCTCCGACGATGGCGCCGACCGGAAGCGTCACCACCGGCAACAGGGCGCCAGCCAGCGCGCCGATCGCGGCTCCGGCGAGAACGGGCTTGGTCGAAGGATGGTCCATGCCGCCCTTCGCCATGCCGGAGACTTCCGCCTTGGCGTCTTCCACCCAATCGTTGCGGCGCGGATCGCGATTATCCATGTTCGTACTCCTCAGCGGCCGGGATAGACCGGAAAACGATCGCACAGTTCGCTCACGCGGTCGCGCACGCTCTGCTCTACGGCGGGATCGCCATCGGCGCCGTTCTTCGACAGACCGTCGACCACTTCAGCGATCAGCTTGCCGATGGTGCGGAATTCCTCGGTCCCGAAACCGCGTGTCGTGCCCGCGGGCGTGCCGAGGCGCACGCCGCTGGTTACGAAGGGGCTGCGCGTGTCGTAGGGGATGCCGTTCTTGTTACAGGTCAACCATGCGCGATCGAGGCCCTTTTCGGCGTCCTTGCCGGTCACATCCTTCGCCGTCAGATCGACCAGCATCGAATGATTGTCCGTACCGCCGGAGACCACGCGCAGGCCGTTCTCTTCGAGGCTTGCGGCAAGGGCGCGGGCATTGTCCACCACCGCACTTGCATAATCCTTGAAATCGGGTCGCAACGCCTCTGCAAAGGCGACGGCCTTGGCCGCGACGATATGCATCAGCGGACCACCCTGCATTCCCGGGAAGACCGCCATGTTGATGGGCTTCGACAGTTCGGGATCGTTCCACAGGATCACGCCCGAACGCGGACCGCGCAGGCTCTTGTGCGTCGTCGTGGTGACGACATGCGCGTGCGGCATGGGCGAGGGATGGGCACCGCCCGCGACGAGGCCGGAAATGTGGCTCATATCGACCATCAGATAGGCGCCGACTTCGTCCGCGATGCGGCGGAACGCTGCCCAGTCCCAGGTGCGCGAATAGGCGGTGCCGCCGGCGATGATCAGCTTGGGCTTGTGCGCCTTGGCCGTCGCCATGACCGCGTCCATGTCGATCAGCTCGTCTTCGCGGCGCACGCCGTAGCTGACCGGGTTGAACCACTTGCCGCTCATATTGACGGGCGAGCCGTGGGTCAGGTGGCCGCCCGAATTGAGGTCGAGCCCCATGAAGGTTTCGCCGGGCTGGAGCAGCGCGAGAAACACCGCCTGGTTCATCTGGCTGCCGCTGTTCGGCTGCACATTGGCGAATTCGCAGCCGAACAGCTTTTTCGCCCGCTCGATCGCCAGTGTTTCGACGACATCGGCGTAATCGCAACCGCCGTAATAGCGCTTGCCGGGATAGCCCTCGGCATATTTGTTCGTGAAAACGCTTCCCGCGGCTTCCAGCACGGCGGAGGACGCGATGTTCTCGCTCGCGATCAGCTCGATCTTGTCCTGCTGCCGCTTCAGCTCGTTGCGGATCGCACCGTAAATTTCGGGATCGGCTTCGGCGAGACTGTCATGCCAGAAGCGATCGGTGGGGGTGCGGCTTTGATCGGGGGCGGGCTGGGTGGCCAAGTCACATCTCCGGATTGGACAGTTTGTCGACACGGCGCTGATGCCGGTCGCCGAGGAAATCGGTCGAAAGGAAAGCCTCAAGGCAGGCTTTCGCCATGTCGGAACCGGTCAGGCGGGCGCCCATGGCGATGACGTTCGCATCGTTGTGAGAGCGCGCCAGTTCCGCGCTCAGCGGCTCGGACACGAGCGCGCTGCGGCAGGCCGGATTGCGGTTGATCGCGATCGAGATACCGATCCCGCTGCCGCACAGCGCAACGCCGCGTTCCGCCGTTCCGTCGGCGACGACGCTGGCGAGCTTGTAGCCGTAATCGGGATAGTCGACGCTGTCGGTCGTGTCCGGCCCGAGGTCGGCGACCTCGTGGCCCTGTTCGATCATCCAGTCGCGCAATTCGGCCTTGAGGTCGATGGCGGCATGGTCGGAGGCAATGGCGATACGCATGGTGCGTCCGCATAGAAGCGATCGCCCTTCATTTCCACCGTGTTTGCGATCAATCCCCGCATTCCAGCTGCTCGCGGATTTGCGAGAACCGGTATGGTTTCGTGATCGTCGGCCATTTGGCGAAGCGCGGGGGATGCTCGGCATCGCCATAGCCGGTCGCGAAGACGAACGGCACGCCGAGCTCGTCCAGCCGGGCGGCGACGGGATAGCTCTTCTCGCCATGCAGATTGACGTCGAGCACCGCGCAATCGGGGCTGGTCCGGCCGAGCGCGGCCAGCGCCTGAGTGACCGATCCCGAAACGATGACCTCTGCGCCGTTATCTAGCAACATGTCTTCGAGACACATCGCGATGATGGGCTCGTCTTCGAGGATCAGGACCGTCTTTCCCGTCCAGGTCACAGCACGCCCTCGATCCGGCATCGAAACCCACCGGGCACGTATTCGAGCTCCGCCCCGCCGTTCGCGACACCGAAGCCGCGCTGGATCAGCCGCGAGCCGAAGCCTTTCGATTGTGGTTGCTCGACCGGAGGACCGCCGCTTTCCTGCCAGGTGAAAGTGACGTGCGTCCCTTCCTCGACGATGGCTGCTGACCATTCGATCGCAACCTTGCCCGTCTCCCGCGACAGTGCCCCGTATTTGATGGCGTTGGTCGAAAGTTCGTGGACGACCATGGCGAGGGCGACGGCAGACTGCGGGTCGATCGCAAGCTTGGGGCCGGTACAGCTTACCCTGTCCTCGTCGGTACTGACCGTAGCGGCGAGAGCGCGCCTGACGATCGTCCCGACATCGGCCGATTCCCAATGGCGTTCGGTCAAGAGGTTGTGGGCGCTCGCCAGGGCCGCGAGGCGTGCACTGAACGTTGCCATCGAAGGGTGGCATTCGGGTGTATTGAAAGATTGCTGCGCCAGTCCCTGCACGATGGCCAGCGTGTTCTTTACGCGGTGGTTGAGTTCGTTGATGAGCAGGCGCTGATGATCTTCGGCATGGACCTCTTCGGTCGCGTCGTGGCCCTGGATGAAGATGCCCTGCACCTGGCCGCTGTCGCTGAAGATGGGTTGGAAGATGAATTCGAGGAACAGGGTCTGGAGTCCCTCACCGGGCTCGTGGTGGATCTTCACTTCCTCGCGCGCCCCGAAATAGGGCTCGCCGGTCGCATAGACCCGGTCCAGCGTATCGATGAAACCCTGCGCGATCATCTCCGGCAAGGCTTCGCCGACGGTCTTTCCGATCAAGTCGCGGCCACCGACGAGGTGGCGATAGGCGGCATTGGCCATGACGAACCGATGCTCGCTGGTGCCGAGGACCGCCACGAAGCCGGGCGCCTGCTCCAGCAGAGCCCGCAATTGGTTCAGTTCCTTGTTCGCATCGGCATAGCGTTCTTCCGCCGCCTGCGCGCGCTTCAACACCCCCATCGCTTCGCGCATACGCCGCAATTCTTCGACTTCGGTAATGTCGACCGTGTGTTGAAGAATCAGGTCCACCTCGCCCTTCTCATTGGTGAGGGGGGTGTGCGTCGCGCTCCAGTAATGGGTGTCGAAACTGCCGCGTTCGTCGGGAATGTCGTAGCGGATATGGGCTATTTCGTCCGGTTTGCCGGTCTTGAGCACCCGATCGAAAGATGCGCGCAACTGGCGATAGCTTTCGCCCTCGCTCGGATAGGCTTCGAATATATTGCGCCCGACGATGTCGTCGAGATGGCGCATGGTGACCTTGAGATATTCCCGGTTCGCCCAGACGATCGTCAGATCGCGATCCAGCGTCACATATGGATTGGGGGATCTGTCCAGCAGGCTCTTGAAATCGAGAGTCACGTGGCATCCGTCCTGGCAGGCCTTGCAGATCGACGGAGACGCGCCGGTAAATCTCGACCCGTCCCCTATTGCCTAAAATGGCGAGCAGGTAACCGGTTCCAGCTTGGCTATTAAATTTGTTAAATTTTATTCCTGGTCGAGGGCAGGCGGTGGCTCTCCGCACCGCGCGCAATCCTGGATGATGAAAGCGACGCAATCCTGGAGCTGCCCGATCGCGAAGGGAGAGCAGACCATCCGTGCGGTCGCGAACTCGGCACCGCTCGCCAGATATTCAATCTCGATCGTCTCGGTTTCGAGGCCGCGGCGATGAAGGCATCGTTCCACCTGCTCACGGCAGTCCGGCGAGAGAACGCGATAGATCGAAGCACCTATCAACAAACGACGCCTGACACCGAGCAGGACCGCGAGGCCCAGGCTCGCATTGCGAATAACCCCGTTGGCGTCGAGCACGCCCGAACCGATCCCGCCGATATGCTTGGACGCCTGGTCCCGCGCCAATTCCTGCATGACATGCTCGGTCGCGCGGGTCTGTTCGGTGATGTCGTCGGCGAAGAGAGCCACGCCGCCCGGCCAGGGGCGTATAGTGAAGCGGATGAATCGCCCTTCGCGGTGAGACGAAGCCATCTCGAACCGTTTTTCCCGGCCGCTTTCCTGAACCTGCTTGATGCAGTTGAGGATATAATTGTCGGTCGCGGTCTTCGCGAGACTGGCGAGCTGGCGCCCGATGACATCGCTTTCCCGATAACCGAAATAATCGAGGAACGCCTTGTTCGTCCGCCGGATACGCTGCGTGCTGTCCATGATGATGATGGAGGAACTGACCGCCTCGAGAACAAGGCTTAACTTTTCGTCGATGCCCTGCTTTTCGACCCCGGACAGCGATGCCATCCGCTCGAACTCATCCTGCGGTACCATCACGAACTCGTTGCGCTTGTGCGATGTGATCTGGACCGGACCATGATCGAGCATGGCGCGCACTCGGGGCATGTCGCGGACGACTTCCGTCAGAGTGGCTGAGCTTGGAGGCACACCCGCAGGAGTGATCGTGTCTTCCGAATCGGGTGTTCCGTTTGGATTAGCTTCTGCTTTCATGACCAATCTTGCGTATAAGCGTGAACATGACTTTTAAGAGATGCGCAATGATACCATCGTTTTTTTCGATTTGAAGGGGAGGAACGCAAAAAAGCCATAAATTTTTCTTGGAAAACAATGACGTAATTTGCGAAAACCTGTTCTACGCTACGTCAAGGCGGTTAAAACGCCTGTTCTGCATTCTACGGTTGGAAGACGTGGGGGTAGGACCATGTGGAACAAGTATGGAATTGCAATTCCGGCCATGGCAGCAGCGTTGGCCATTGCCACACCGGCGATGGGGCAATTGCTGACGATCGGCGATATCGATCTGAAGGTCGACGTGCTCACCACGCGGGTCGAGGGTATCGAGGCCAAACAGGATACGGCTGAGACCGAGCGCGCCGCTCTGCTCGCCGATATCGGACGGATCGATGTCGATCTGTCCGTGCTGCGCAGCGATATCACCGGTAACACGGCGGCCATCGCGATAAACACCTCGCTTTTGTCGGATCACGATACACGCCTGACAGCGCTCGATGGGACGCTCGTCACGCTTCAGACCGATGTCACGCAATTGTCGGGAGTGGTGAGCGGCATCGGCACTCGGCTCGATGCGCAGATTGCGCAGGCTGATACGAACACGTCCGCTATCGCGACGCTCGCCACCGATCTGGATGGGCTGAGCGCACGGGTCGATGCGAACGGCGCGCTGCTTTCCGATCAGGACACCCGGTTGGCGGGGCTGGAAGGAGCGCTTGCCGGGTCTCTCGGCGACATTGCAGACATCGACGCCGATCTTACGGGGCTTTCCGGCAGGGTCGACGATCTGACCGGCGCGCTTGCAGTACAAGTCTCGCAGACGGAGACGAATACGGCTGCGATCGCCACGATCAACAGCGATTTGGACGGCCTGAGCGCACGGGTCGATGCGAACGGCGCGCTCCTTTCCAAACACGACTCTCGGTTGGCGGATTTGGAAGGAGGGCTTGCCGGGTCCCTCGGCGACCTGACGGAAATCAACGCCGGTCTGACGGGCCTTTCCGGCAGAGTAGACGATCTGACCGGCGCTCTCGCCGTGCAAGCCTCGCAGACCGAGACGAACACGGCCGCCATCGCTACGGTCGAGGTCGATCTCGGCGTCCTCAACGCGCGCGTCGACGGTCACGACACGGCGCTGGTCGGTCTCGACGCGCGTGTCGGCGACCATGACACGGCGCTCGCTGGCCTCGACGCGCGTGTGGGCGGATTGGAATCCGCCGTCACTCAGAGCGGCACGCTTCTCGCTTCCATCGAAAACAGGGTGACTCTCAACAGCAGCGCGGTCGAGACATTGCGTGGCGATGTCGACGCGAACGTGCAGGCCATCGCTTCCAATACCGCGACGAACCTTCAGCAGGACGTCGCCATCGCAGCGAACACGGCGACCAATCTGGCACAGGACATTGCGATCAGCACCAATGCGGCGCGGATCGACAAGAATGCCGCGGCAATCTCCGTCCATGAGACCCGGATCGCAAGCAACGAAACGAACATCGCCGCCAACAGCGCCGCCAATCTGAGGCAGGATGCCCAACTGCAGGACCATTCCGCCCAGATCGCCGCCAATACGAGCGGGCTGGCCGATGCGGTTGCGGTAAATGACCTTCAGACGGCGGCCATACTCGCCAACAGCCAAGCGAATGCGGCGCTAAGAGCGGATGTCGCCGAGGGACGGATCGGGATGGTGCGCGCCGCAGCGGACGAGACGGTTCTGGTGGCGAGCCATCGCGGCGGTGCGACGGTTTCCTTCGAAGGCACGGAAGGCGCGCGGCGCCTCAGCGGGATCGCCAACGGTATCGCCGCCAGCGACGCGGCGACGATGGGCCAGATGGTCGGCGGGGACATCGCTACGTTGCAAAGCGCGCTCACCTATACCGACCGTTCTATAGCGGCGGTGATGGACGATCTCGACCGGATGTGGGCGAACCTCGATGGAACGCGCGAGGAGCTGGGCCGCGAGATCGATCGTGCGAGTGCTGGCACCGCGGCGCTGGCTGGGCTGCCCCAGGCGATCATGCCGGGCAAGGGCATGGTCGTCGCCGGTGTCGGTGGGCGGCGAGAACAGGCTGCGATCGCGCTGGGTATCGGCAAGGCGTTCGACAGCCCGGCCATGCCGGTGGTCCGCGCGGGCGTGGCCGTTGATCTGGGTGATGGGACCGCCAGCTACAATGCAGCGGTGGGTATCCACTTCTGAGCCGGTTTCGACAGACGCTCTTGCCTGTCGAGATCGGATAGAAAAGGACCGGAGATCGCGCGATCTCCGGTCCTTACGTAAAGCGGATTACTGGTCGAGGAAGCTGCGCATCTTGCGGCTGCGGCTCGGATGCTTGAGCTTCCTCAGCGCCTTGGCCTCGATCTGGCGGATACGTTCGCGGGTGACCGAGAATTGCTGCCCGACCTCTTCCAGCGTGTGGTCGGTGTTCATCCCGATCCCGAAGCGCATCCGCAGCACGCGCTCTTCTCGCGGGGTCAAAGAGGCGAGGACGCGGGTGACCGTTTCCTTGAGGTTCGCCTGAATCGCGGCATCGACGGGGATGATCGCGTTCTTGTCCTCGATGAAATCGCCGAGATGCGAATCTTCCTCGTCCCCGATCGGGGTTTCGAGAGAGATCGGCTCCTTGGCGATCTTCATCACCTTGCGCACCTTTTCGAGCGGCATTGAGAGGCGCGCAGCCATCTCTTCCGGCGTCGGTTCGCGGCCTTCCTCGTGGAGGAACTGGCGACTGGTGCGCACCAGCTTGTTGATCGTCTCGATCATGTGGACCGGGATGCGGATCGTGCGCGCCTGGTCCGCAATCGAGCGCGTGATCGCCTGCCGGATCCACCAGGTGGCGTAGGTGCTGAACTTGTAGCCGCGGCGGTATTCGAACTTATCGACCGCCTTCATCAGGCCGATATTCCCTTCCTGGATCAGGTCGAGGAATTGCAGGCCGCGATTGGTGTATTTCTTGGCGATCGAGATCACGAGGCGCAGGTTCGCCTCGACCATTTCCTTCTTGGCGATGCGCGCCTCGCGCTCGCCCTTCTGGACCATGTTCACGATCCGGCGGAACTCGGGAAGGGCCATGCCGGTCTGGCTGGCGATATCCGAAATCTCGGTGCGGATGCGGTCGATCGCGTCGGCTTCCTTCTCGGCGAAGGCGGCCCATTTCTTGTCCTTCTTCGTACGGTCGGTCAGCCAGGTATCGTCCAGCTCGTTGCCGATATAGGCATCGAGAAAATCGATCCGCTTGACCTTGTGGCGTTCCGCCAGACGCAGCATCTGGCCACCCAAGGCGGTCAGGCGGCGATTGAAGGCGTAGAGATTGTCGACCAGGAATTCGATCTTGGTCGCGTGGAACTGCACGCTTTCGACCTCGGCGGTGAGCTGTTCGCTCAGGGCCTCGTATTTCTTTTCCTTCGCCGCCGGGAAGGCGTCGCCGCGTGCGAGCACGTCCATGCGCTCGCCCTGCAGTTTCTCGAACTTGCGGAAAAGGTCGGTGATGCGGGCGAAGCGTTCGATGGCGTCGGGCTTGAGCGCCGCCTCCATCTGGGCGAGCGACATGGTGTTGTCCTCGTCCTCGTCATCGTCCTTCTTGGACGACCCTTCCTCGCCGTCCTCGTCGTCATTGTCCGAATCGTCGTCGTCGGAATCGTCGTCGTCGCGGATGGTCGGACCGGCGGTCTCTTCCGAGATCTCGCCATCGTCCTCGTCCTCGCCTTCCTCCATCTTTTCGGGCGGCGGTTCCTTGGACAGCATGGCGTCGAGATCGAGGATTTCGCGCAGCTGCATTTCCTCGTTATTGAGCGCTTCGGACCAATGGATGATGGCGTGGAAGGTGATCGGGCTTTGGCACAGGCCCATGATCATCATGTCGCGCCCGGCCTCGATCCGCTTGGCGATGGCGATTTCGCCCTCGCGGCTGAGCAGTTCGACCGCGCCCATTTCGCGCAGATACATGCGGACCGGATCGTCCGTCCGCTCGCCCGCGGCGAGCTTCTTTTCGACCGGCTTGGTGCCGGCGGCCTTGGACTTCTTCCCGTCCTCGCCGACCTGCATTTCCTCGACTTCGGAATCCTTTTCGGCCTCGGCCTCGGCATCCTCGTCGCTCTCGACGATCTGCACGCCCATGTCGGACAGGGCGGACTGGATATCCTCGATCTGGTCCGAGCTCATCTCTCCCTGCGGCAAAGCGGCGTTGAGCTCGTCATACGTGACGTAGCCCTTTTTCTTCGCCTTGGAGATGAGCTTCTTTATCGACGCTTCGTTGAGGTCGATCAGGGGAGCGTCTTCGGCTTCGGGTTTCTTCGACTTGGTTGCCATGAAGGTGGGTCAGTCCGTTTCTGCGTGCCGGGCGGGAGGGCCCCACACGATCGATCAATTCCTGCTTTCGGCCGCCGCGGCGCGCCTGCGCCCAAACCGCTTCAACCGGTCGTTCAGCGCCAGCAACCGTTCGCGGTGGCTGGCCTGTTCGGCGATCGAGCCTTCCGGGTCCTGATCGAACCGCGCGGTCGCCGCCATCAGGGCAGCTTCCAACGCAGGCCTTTCGACCAGGAGCGACACGGCTTCGGCCAGATCCTCGCGCGCATCTACCGGGTCGGTGCCATCATCGAGGAAGGCGAAGCGGGTTTTTTCCGGTGGGGCGGGAAGGCCGTTATCGAGCGATATGGATGATTCGCCGTGCAAATCAAGCGTCTCGGCGGCTTCAATCAAGGAATCGATGGCAGGTCCGACATTTCGATCACTCTCCGCCAGGCCCAGAAGCGCCTCTTCATGACGCAGTATCTGGTCGGGAAAGCGCGCGAGCCCTGCGATAATCGCCGCGACGAAAGAATCGCGTGCTCCGCCTGAAATCGCGCGTTCGAGGCGGCTTTTCGCCTCTTGCGAAAGGGCGGGGATAACGGCTTTGCCCTGCCACGGCGCCCTGCGCCCGCCAGAAAAGGATTGCGGCGTCCATTCGCGCCGGGGCTTGGGCGGAAAGGCGAAAGCGGAAAACCGCTCGAGCAATTCTCGCTTGTAGAGCGCCTTGATATCGGGGTGCTGAATGGTCTCGACGTGGTCGAGCAGACGCGCCTTTAGACCCGCTTTGTCCTCGGGCGAATTGAGCGGCGCAGCGGCCTTCTCGTAATCCCACAAAGTATCGAGCAATCCAGCGGGCTGCGCCAGCAGACGCTCCATCGCTTCGGCCCCCTGTTCGCGCAGAAGGTCGTCGGGGTCGAGCCCGCTGGGCAGGCGCACGATGGCGAGCGAATGGGCCGGGAGCAGCAGCGGGAGCGCGCGCGCGACGGCCCGCATCGCCGCCTTCTGGCCCGCCTTGTCGCCATCGAAGCACAGGATCGGCCGTTCGACATGGCGCCACAGCATCTCGATCTGCGTCTCGGTCAAGGCGGTGCCGAGCGGGGCGACCGCTTCCTCGAACCCGGCCTGGGCGAGGGCGATCGCGTCCATATAGCCCTCGACCACGATCATCCGCCCCGATTTGCGCGCGGCGGGGGCGGCCCGGTGGAGGTTGTAGAGCGTGCGCCCCTTGTCGAACAAAGGGGTGTCGGGCGAATTCAGATATTTGGGCGCGTTGGGATTGGAATCTCCGTCGAGGATGCGTCCGCCGAAACCGATTACTCGTCCGCGCGCATCCTGGATCGGCAGCATCAGCCGTCCGCGAAACCGGTCGTAGGGCTCCTTGCCCTCGACATCGATCCTGAGCCCGGTTTCGAGCAGCATCGGCTCGTCGAACTGTGACAGGGCACGCGGGATCGCCTGGCGTTCCTCGGGCGCGAAGCCAAAGCCGAACGATTCCACCACGCCTTGCGCAAACCCGCGGCGCGCCAGATAGGCCCGCGCGCCGGCGCCGTCGGCGGATCGCAGCCTGTCGACGTAGAACGCCTGCGCCGCCGCCGTCACGTCATGCAGGCTGGCGCGCTTCTCCGCCTGCCGTGCCGCGCGCGGATCGGGGGCGGGGACCTCCATCCCGGCTTCCGCCGCGAGT
This sequence comes from Erythrobacter sp., assembly GCA_009993605.1. Classification (GTDB taxonomy): domain Bacteria; phylum Pseudomonadota; class Alphaproteobacteria; order Sphingomonadales; family Sphingomonadaceae; genus Qipengyuania. The sequence goes on along the minus strand of JAACTB010000007.1, from coordinate 281,647 downwards.
TCCTTCACCGCGTCCATGAAGGGCAGGCCCTGCTGATCGGTCATCCAGCGGATGGCATCGCCATGCGCCTCGCAGCCGAAGCAGTGATAGAACCCCTTCTCGTCATTGACGTAGAAGCTGGGCGTCTTCTCGTTATGGAACGGGCAGCACGCCTTGAACTCGCGCCCCGCCTTCGTCAGCCGCACCGTGCGCCCGACGATCGCGGACAGCGTGATCCGCGCGCGCAATTCGTCGAGCCACTGGGGCGTCAGCATGGGGGCGAGTCCGGTTGCACCGCGCTACCCTATAGACATCGAGCCGCCGGGGCTACTGCGCTGCGGGCGGAAACGGCCCCTTCGCACGCGCGGTCATACCATTGACTTCGAGGCTGTAGGCCTCCGCCGGGCCTTCGGGCGGCGTGGTCGATTGCCACCAGAAGGTCACCGGCATACCCGGCTTCCATCCCGAACCGGTGGTCACCCTCCAGATGATCTGGCCCGAATCGCTGCTGACCTGGATCGCGTCGCTCGCGCCGAGCGCAGTCTCCGCCTGCCCGCGCGAATAGCCGACCGAGCGGTTGAAGCCCTGAGCCGCTTGCGTCATGCGGAACAGCGAGGTGGGGACTTCCATCACCGCGCCGCCCGCTTCGGGCGTTTCGATCACCTGCGGTTCGAGATCGTCGGCCAGCGTGACTTCGTGAACATAGGTGTAGACCGTGCCCTCGGGCATGTCGGCCGGGACGCATTCGGTGACGCCCTCGGGACAGGCGACGAAGCTCTTTATCCGCGCGATCTCGCGCCCGTCCGCCATGATCGCGGCTTCGGGTTCCGGCCCCTGCGGCCCGACGATTTTCGCGCCGAGCGAGGCGGGATCGAAATCGGCGGCAACCAGCGTGCGCGGAGCGGCCACGGTGGGCGTTGCGGTAGGCGTGGGTTCGGGCTCGGGCGCCTCCCCGCATGCGGCGAGGGCCAGCGGAGCGCAGAGAAGCAGCAAACGCATCGACGTCACGACAGCGCCTCCTTCACCCAGCCGCTCGCGCGCGTCATATCGAGCGTGGCGCCATGGCGTGCCTTCAGCTCGCCCATCACCTTGCCCATGTCCTTCATCCCCTCGGCGCCGGTCTCCGCCTTGATGTCGGCGATAGCTGCCTTGGTTTCCTCCTCGCTCATCTGACGGGGGAGGAATTCCTCGATCACCGCGAGTTCGGCCTTTTCCTTGTCGGCCAATTCATGGCGGCCGCCGCTTTCATACATCTCGATCGATTCGCGGCGCTGCTTGGCCATTTTCAGCAGCACGTCGGTCACCAGCGCATCGTCTTCGGGCTTTGTGTCCGACGTGCGCAATTCGATGTCGCGATCCTTGATCTTGGCGCCGATCAGGCGCAGCGCAGCGGTGCGCTCCTTGTCCTTGGCCTTCATGGCGGTGACGGTTTCGGCCTGGATGTTCTCGCGCAGCATGGTGCCTCGTAATCGGTATCTGTGGATGAATTGGCGTCCATTTAGAGCAAGCTGTCGCAAAGCCAAGCGTTCCGCTTGACGGGCGCGCGACCTGCCCCTAGCGGCTGGGACTTAGCACACATCGTCGGCAATTTCTTGAAACGGAGCGCCCATGGCCCTGTCCGCATCTTCGCACGCGCAACCATCAGGCGCGACCGGCGTCCTCGTGCTGGCGGATGGGACCGCGATTTGGGGCAAGGGCTTCGGGGCGACGGGCCATGCGGTGGGCGAGGTCTGCTTCAACACCGCGATGACCGGCTATCAGGAGGTGCTGACCGATCCGAGCTATGACAGCCAGATCGTCACCTTCACCTTCCCCCATATCGGCAATGTCGGCGCGAACGAGGAAGATCATGAAAGCCGCGGCCTCGGCGCGCTGGGCTGCATCGTGCGGCAGGAGGTCACCGCGCATTCCAATTTCCGCGCCCGCGACGAATTCGTCGACTGGTGCCGCGCGAACGGCAAGATCGGCCTGTCGGGCGTGGACACGCGCGCGCTGACGCGCCGCATCCGCCTCAACGGTGCACCCAACGCCGTGATCGCGCACAGCCCGCGCGGCGAGTTCGATCTCGCGGCCCTGCGCGAAAAGGCGGCGGAATGGAGCGGGCTCGAAGGGCTGGACCTCGTCCCCGGCGTGACGCGTGGCGTGCTGGAGGACTGGCGCGGCGGCCACTGGCAGTTGGGCCATGGCTACACCGACCACGGCAACGAGAAGCCGCATGTGGTCGCGATCGATTACGGCGCGAAGGACAACATCTTCCGCAGCCTCGCCAAGGCTGGCGCGAAGGTGACCGTGGTGCCCGCGCGCACCTCGCTGGACGAGATCATGCGCCTCGAACCTAATGGCGTGTTCCTGTCCAACGGCCCCGGCGATCCCGCGGCGACGGGCGAATATGCCGTGCCGGTCATCAAGGGACTGCTGGAGCGCGACGTGCCGCTGTTCGGCATCTGTCTTGGCCACCAGATGCTCGGCCTGGCGGCAGGCGCGAAGACCGCCAAGATGTTCCAGGGCCATCGCGGCGCCAACCACCCGGTGCAGCGCGTCGGTGGGGAATGGGGCGACAGCGAGGGCCTGGTCGAGATAACCAGCATGAACCACGGCTTCGCCATCGACGGCGAAAGCCTGCCCGATGGGGTCGATGAGACACATGTCTCCCTTTTCGACGGCACCAACTGCGGGATTTCGATCCGGGGCAAGAAGGCGTTCGGGGTGCAATACCACCCAGAAGCGAGCCCGGGGCCGCAGGACAGCTTCTACCTGTTCGAGAAGTTCGTGGGGATGTTGGCGTGATCGACATCTCTTCGATTCCCAAAAACTCCCTTCCCCTCGGGGAAGGGTCGGGGATGGGGGTTCGGCGTTGATGGCCCGGTGCGTCGTTCCCGTGGACGTGGCAAACCCACCCCCAACTCCCTCCCTTGAAGGAGGGGGCTTACGTCTGATTTCGGGCGAGACCGATTTCTTCGGCGATCGATTGCAGGACGCCGTCGGTATTGGTCAGGATTTCGTGGTTCCAGAAGCGAATGACGCGGTAGCCGTGGGCTGCGATCAAGCCGGTGCGCGGAGCATCGGTTTCGGGTGTGTGCTGGCCTCCGTCGCACTCGATGGCGATCCGCAAGGATCGACAGGCGAAATCGACGATATGGTCGCCGATCGGGAACTGCCGCGTAAATTTCGCCCCGCACAACTGGCTTGCGCGCAAATTATGCCAAAGCTGCCGTTCCGCCTCGTTCATGTCGCGCCGCAGCTTACGCGCCACGCCGGTCAATCGCTTTTCCGCCATTGCGGTACACCCATCCCCAACCCCTTCCCTCAAGGGAAGGGGCTTTCAGTAGCGAAGTCGAGCTAGATGCCCAAACGCACAGATATCCAATCCATCCTCGTCATCGGCGCTGGTCCGATCATCATCGGCCAGGCTTGCGAGTTCGACTATTCCGGCACGCAGGCGATCAAGGCGTTGAAGGAGGAGGGCTACCGCGTGGTCCTCGTCAACTCCAACCCCGCTACGATCATGACCGACCCGGAAATGGCCGACGCGACCTATATCGAGCCGATCACGCCCGAAATCGTCGCCAAGATCATCGAGAAGGAGCGGCCCGACGCGGTGCTGCCCACGATGGGCGGGCAGACGGCGCTGAACTGCGCGCTGGCTTTGTTCAACGACGGCACGCTGGAAAAATACGGCGTCCAGATGATCGGCGCGGATGCCGATGCCATCGACAAGGCGGAAAACCGCCAGCGCTTCCGCGAGGCGATGGATGCGATCGGCTTGGAGAGCGCGCGCAGCGGCGTTGCAAACACGGTGCAGCAGGCTTTCGACGTGCTCGAACGTACCGGCCTGCCGTCCATCATCCGGCCCAGCTTCACGCTTGGCGGCACGGGCGGGGGCATCGCCTACAACAAGGGGGAGTTCGAGCGGATTGTGCGCGAAGGCCTCGACGCCTCGCCCACCACCGAAGTGCTGATCGAGGAATCGCTCCTCGGCTGGAAGGAATACGAGATGGAGGTGGTCCGCGACCGGGCGGACAATTGCATCATCATCTGCGCGATCGAGAATGTCGATCCGATGGGCGTGCACACTGGCGACTCGATAACCGTCGCCCCCGCGCTGACGCTGACCGACAAGGAATACCAGATCATGCGCAGCGCCAGCATCGCGGTGCTGCGTGAAATCGGCGTGGAAACAGGCGGTTCGAACGTGCAGTTCGCAGTCGATCCGAAGTCCGGCCGCCTGATCGTGATTGAAATGAACCCGCGCGTGTCGCGCTCTTCGGCGCTGGCATCCAAGGCCACCGGCTTCCCGATCGCGCGCGTCGCGGCCAAGCTCGCCGTAGGCTACACGCTGGACGAGCTGACCAACGAAATCACCGGGGCGACGCCCGCCAGTTTCGAGCCGACGATCGATTACGTCGTCACCAAGATCCCGCGCTTCGCCTTCGAAAAGTTCAAGGGCGCCAAGCAGGAATTGTCCACCGCGATGAAGTCGGTGGGCGAGGTCATGGCGATCGGCCGCTGTTTCGCGGAATCGATGCAGAAGGCGCTCCGCGGCCTCGAAACCGGATTGGACGGGTTCAATCGCGTGCCCGAGCTGGAAGGCAAGAGCCGCGAGGTCATCACCGCCGCGATAAGCCAGCGTACGCCCGACCGCATTCTCAGGATCGCACAGGCCTTCCGCGAAGGCTTCGAAATGAGCGAGATCCAGGCGCTCACCGGGTTCGACCCGTGGTTTTTGCGCCAGATTGAAGCGATCATCTACGAAGAGAACATGATCGCGCATAACGGCCTGCCGCGCGATGCGGCCGAAATGCGCCGCCTGAAGGCGATGGGCTTTTCGGACAAGCGCCTCGCCACGCTGGCGGTGCGCTCTGTGGGCGTCGCGGGCGGTCTTGCGGAAACGCAGGCGCGCCGGTCTGGCCTGCTGCACGACGCGCTGCGCGCCATGGCGGGCGCGACGAGCGAGGAAGAGGTGCGTAAGCTGCGCCACAAGCTGGGCGTCTATCCGGTGTTCAAGCGCATCGACAGCTGCGCGGCGGAATTCGAGGCCGCGACGCCCTACATGTACTCGACCTACGAGGCCCCCAGCTTTGGCGAGCCCGAGGACGAAGCCGAACCCAGCGATCGCCGCAAGATCGTGATCCTCGGCGGCGGGCCGAACCGGATCGGGCAGGGCATCGAGTTCGACTATTGCTGCGTCCATGCCTGCTTCGCGCTGGGGTCTGACGAGGGCGGGGCCGGGTTCGAGACCATCATGGTCAATTGCAATCCCGAAACGGTCAGCACCGATTACGACACGTCCGATCGGCTCTACTTCGAGCCGTTGACCGAGGAAGACGTGCTCGAAATCCTGCGCGTCGAAATGTCGCGCGGCGAGGTCGTGGGCGTGATCGTCCAGTTCGGTGGGCAGACGCCGCTGAAACTGGCCGCCGCGCTGGAGCGGGAAGGGGTGCCGATCCTCGGAACAAGCCCCGACGCGATCGACCTTGCCGAGGATCGCGAACGCTTCGCGCGCCTCGTCAACAAGCTCGATCTCAAACAGCCCAAGAACGGTATCGCGCGCGATCGCGACGAGGCCGCCGCCTGGGCCGCCCGCATCGGCTATCCAGTGCTGCTGCGCCCCAGTTACGTCCTCGGCGGGCGCGCGATGGAGGTCGTGGACAGCGAAGCGCAGCTCGACGATTACATCGCCACCGCCGTCAACGTGTCGGGCGACAGCCCGGTTTTGGTCGACCAGTATCTGCGCGATGCGATCGAATGCGATGTCGACGTGATCTGCGATGGCAGCGAGGTCCGCATTGCGGGCGTCATGCAGCACATCGAGGAAGCCGGCGTCCATTCGGGCGATTCCGCCTGCACGATCCCGCCCTACAGCCTCTCGGACGAAATCGTCGCCGAGATGGAGCGGCAGGCCGAAGCGCTTGCCCAAGCCTTGCAAGTGCGCGGCCTGATGAACGTCCAGTTCGCGATCAAGGATGATGAAGTCTATCTGATTGAGGTCAATCCGCGCGCCAGCCGGACCGTACCCTTCGTCGCCAAGGCGATCGGGCGCCCGGTCGCCAAGATCGCCGCACTGGTGATGGCCGGCGAGCCGCTGTCCAGCTTCGAACCCTTCGACATCCGGCCCAAGCACATGGCGGTGAAGGAAGCGGTGTTCCCCTTTGCGCGCTTCCCCGGCGCGGACCCTGTGCTGTCGCCAGAAATGAAGAGCACGGGCGAGGTCATGGGGATCGACACCGATTTTCCCGCCGCCTTCCTCAAATCCCAGATCGGCGCAGGAATGAAGCTGCCGCGATCGGGCACGCTCTTCGTGTCCGTCAAGGATAGCGACAAGCCGGTGATCCTGCCCGCGGTCAAGACGCTGCTCGACCAGGGATTCCGCGTGATTGCGACGGGCGGCACCCAGCGCTATCTCGCCGAACACGGCCTTGCGGTCGAACCGGTCAACAAGGTCGCCGAGGGCCGCCCCCACATCGTCGATGCGATCGTGGATGGCGAAGTGGACCTGATCTTCAACACCACCGAAGGCTGGCAGTCCCTGCTGGACTCGCAGTCGATCCGCCACGGCGCGCTCGATCGCAAGGTGCCGTATTACACTACGGCGAGCGCGGCGCTCGCCACGGCACGGGCCATCGCCGAAGTTTCGCCCGGTGAACTTGAAGTCAGGTCGCTTCAGGACTATTATAGCTGACGAATATTCAGCGATTGCCCCCCAGACATTCGGTACTACCTCGATCCGCGATGATGCGGACGGTCGATCGAATTGCCTGCGCGGGGCCATAACGAGATGGGGCCCAAGTCCATGGAAAAGGTACCGATGCTTGCCGAAGGCTATGAAAAGCTGACGGCCGACCTCAAGGTTCTGCGCGCAGAGCGTCCGCTGGTGGTGGACGCGATCGAAGAAGCGCGCGCGCACGGCGACCTTTCGGAAAACGCGGAATATCATGCCGCCAAGGAACGCCAGGGCCAGATCGAGGCGCAGATCGCCGAGATCGAGGACAAGGTGACCCGCGCGCAGATCATCGATCCCTCGACGCTTTCGGGCGACAAGGTGGTGTTCGGCGCCACCGTCACCCTGCTCGACGAGAACGACAAGCCGATCAAGTATCAGATCGTCGGCCAGACCGAAGCGGATGCCAGCAAGGGGCGCATCAGCTACAATTCGCCGATCGCGCGCGCCCTGATCGGCAAGCAAGTCGAAGACGAGATCGAAGTCACTGTGCCGAGCGGGGACAAGTTCTATCTCGTGGAGAAGATCGAATTCATCTGACGCGATAGCCGGCACTGGTCGGCGCGAGGCGCGGATCAGGCAAAGGGCTTTTCCATTGCCCAATTATGGATTGCCACTCCGTCGATCGAGAAGTCGCGGCGTTGCGTCATCGTGTATCCGGCGCGCTCGAACGCTAGGCGGCCGAGGTCGCTCGCTTCGGAAAACAGGCGTTTGATCCCTCGGTCCCGCGCGAATGTCTCGGCGGCATCGAGAAGCCGCTCGGCGAGACCACGCCTCGTATGGTCCGGGTGCAGATAAAGATGGTCGAGATGACCGTCGGTCTGCACCAGCACGTATCCTACCGACCGGTCCAGTCTGTCGACTGCCACCGCATCGCCAGCGCCGACGCGCTCGCGATAACCCTCGGCGCCGGAATGGCGGGAGCGCCATGCGGCGACCTGCTCGGGGGAATAGTTGCGGGGACCGATCTCGGCGATGGCCCGGTGCAGGATTTCGCTCAGGACCTCGGCATCCGCGTCACGATAGAGGCGGATCGCGTAAGCGACGGGCTTAGCCCTTCGGTTCGAGCAGCTTGTGGAGATGGACGACCACGTATTTCATCTCCGCATCATCGACCGTGCGCTGCGCATTGGCGCGCCATGCTTCCTCGGCACTGTCGTAATCGGAATAGACGCCCGCGACGTGAATGCTTTCGGGATCCTGGAACTCGGTGCTGCGCGGGTCTTTCACGCGGCCACCCATTACGAGGTAGAGGGTCTGCTTGGCGGTCGTTTCTTCCATGGGATGGCCCTTCGATCGGAAATACTGATTTCGCCTGCGCCATAACGCAAGCGGCGCGCCAGACAAGTCTGACGCGCCGCTAACATAACCTGCTTGGAAAGCCGATCTAACGCGTGGATCAGTTGGTGACGCGCGACTTGAGACCACGCAGACCGCGACTGGCCTTGCGGCTCGCACGGCGGCGCGAACTCGCGAGGGCGTCGCTCGTTACGTCGGCACGATAGGCCGCATCGCGGCGAAGGCGGCGCGCGGTCGAACCGACGCTATCGCCAAGATCCTCGAAAGCGTCCGAACTGGACCGCAGCGCTGCGGCACCAGCCGTTTCGGCGCGATCGACGAGACCCAAGGCGTAGCCAAGAACCGTATCGCCCGCCATCGCTGCCATGGCGCCAGTGCGGCGACCAAGGCGACGACCCGGACGGGTCATCGCGCCGATCAGGAGGCCGACGCCGATTGCGCCACCGACTACGGTCAGCGGGTGCTTCTTGGCGAAATCGGTGGCGGTATCGAGCACTTCCTTCGCCTGATCGGCGAAGCTGCGATCTGCATTGCGCTGCTCGCTGGCTTCGATGCGCTGGCGAAGCGCTTCGCGGCGTTCCTCATCGGTTTGCGGCTTGGTTTCGGTGTTGAGAGTGGCGACGTTGCTCATGGAAATCTCCGAGATTTGGTTTCTGGTCAAGCAACGGGTTCAGCGCCCGACTTGTTCCGAATGAAGCCAGTCTTCCTCGCTATCTCCGTGATCATCGGCATCATCTGCCCAATCATCGCCGAACAGGGTGGCGAGCACGGGATTCCGCGCGAACCAGAGGATCATGGCGGCAGCGATCGCTGCAAGCGCCCCCTTGTGGTCGCGGGCCACGTCGAGCGCCTCGTCGTAAACGTCGCTTGCCCCTTCCGCGAGGCGATCCGCGAGACGCGCACCTGGACTTTTTACGGCGAGGTCGGACTTCAAATTCTCGATATCCGCAGTGACAAGCGCGCGCGCGGAATCACGCAGCCGCCTGTCCTCGATCATCTTGGCGCGACGAGGGCCCATTATTCGTCCCCTTTGAAAGCAGCTCGGATATCGTCGATCTTGCCCTTCAGCTTACGAGCGCAAAAGATACCGAGGACGATAAGCACCCCGCCGACGATAAGAGTGGCGACCCAGGGCCCGACGATGGGCGCCAGAGCGATCACAGTGCCCACGGTCAGCGCGATCAGCGCGAGGTGGAGGATACCGAAGGCCGCCGCCCCGAAAGCCACAGCCATCTTCGCCCGATTGGCAACGAAGGACGTCCGGCTCTTCTGGAAAGCGAATTCGGCTTCGAGATAGGTTTTCCCGTCCTCGAACAAAGCGAACAGATCGTCGGTCAATGAATGCCGAAGCTCGGCCTGCTCCTCCTGCTCGGCCGTTTCTTCGAAAACCTCGGCAGCCTCGCGGGCGCTATGCGATGAAGGGGGAGCGAACGCCGTCCGCTCCCCTTCGATCTTGCCAAGCCCGTCAGGCTCTGTCGTCGTGTGTGTGGTGCGCACCCCGGTTCGACGCTCAGCGACGGCTGAAAAGCCGAGAGAGCATGAAGCCCGCAACAGCCGCGATGCCGACGGCGGTCGCCGGGCTGCGGCGGACCATCGCCCGGCCATCGTCGGCAAGCTCGTCCACCGTCTTCGCATCGAGCTTCGCAGCCGTATCGCTCAACGAGCGCGAGGCGCTGCGGGCATAATCGCCGTATTTTGCGCCGACCTTCTCATCGACGTAATGCGCGTTGTCGTTGACCATCTGGCTGAGCGAGGCGATCCCTTCGGAAAGCTTCGCCTTGCCTTGCGTGGCGAGTTCATGGCCCTTGACCTTCGCTTCTTCGCCATAGGCCTGCGCATCGCTCTTCAGATCGGACCTCTTGCCATCGGCTTGGGCCTTGTACTGGTTGGCGCGTTCACCCGCTTCGGCGCGCAGGGCGGCGGCACCGGCCTTGGCTTCCTGGACCGCGGCGCTGAAGCGCGACTTGGCTTCTTCGCGATGCGGGTTGGTGGAACTGGCGGTCGCGGCGGTATCGGTGACGCCGGAAGTTGTGGCAGTGTTGGTCACGGGAACGGTCTCCTTTGCAACGCCCTTCTTCGCCACCGTCTTGCGGGGCTTGGGGGCGGATTTCGATTTGGCGGTTTGCGATGTCTTCGGTGGGTTTTCGGGAGTGGTGGAATCGGCAATCGGTTTCGTCCTTGCCCCTTTGTCTGTGGTCTCTTTTCGAATCGAAACCGTGGCACGTTCATGCCCGGTCTATGATGTTGCAACGCAACTTGCGCGGCAATGTTCCGATGCATAGAGGGTCCGCGATCGATCTTTCCTCTGAACGGAGCCACCACCCATGACCGCCATCATCGACCTGCACGCTCGCGAAATCCTCGACAGCCGCGGCAATCCGACAGTGGAGGTCGATGTCCTTCTGGAAGACGGCAGCTTCGGACGCGCCGCCGTTCCTTCGGGCGCATCGACCGGCGCGCACGAAGCGGTCGAACTGCGCGATGGCGACAAGGATCGCTATCTCGGCAAAGGCGTCCTGAAATCGGTCGAGGCGGTGAACACCGAATTGCGCGATCTCCTGATCGGCGCCTTCGATGCCGAGGACCAGCGCGATATCGACCAGGCGATGATCGACCTCGACGGCACCGACAATAAGGGCCGGATCGGTGCGAACGGCATTCTCGGCGTCAGCATGGCGGTGGCCAAGGCGGCGGCGAATGCGCGCGGCCTGCCGCTCTATTCCTATATCGGCGGCGTCTCCGCCCATGTCCTTCCGGTACCGATGATGAACATCATCAATGGCGGCGAACATGCCGACAATCCGATCGACATTCAGGAATTCATGGTCATGCCGGTGGGCGCGGACAGCCTTGCCGAAGCGGTGCGCTGGGGCGCGGAAATCTTCCACACGTTGAAGAAGGGCCTCTCGCAGAAGGGGCTGGCGACGGCCGTGGGCGACGAGGGCGGGTTCGCTCCCGATCTGGCCAGCACCCGCGCCGCGCTCGATTTCATCATGGATTCGATCGGCCAGGCCGGTTTCACGCCGGGTGAGGATGTGGTGCTGGCGCTCGACTGCGCCTCGACCGAATTTTATCGCGACGGGAAATACGAGATCTCAGGCGAAGGGCTGTCGCTCGATGGCGAGGGCATGGCCGAATATCTCGACAAATTGTGCCGCGACTATCCGATCCGCTCGATCGAGGACGGGATGGCGGAAGACGATTTCGCAGGGTGGAAGGCGCTGACCGACCGGATCGGCAACACCATCCAGCTGGTGGGCGACGATCTGTTCGTGACCAATCCCGACCGTCTGCGCGACGGGATCGGCCAGGGCCTCGCCAATTCTCTGCTCGTGAAGGTCAACCAGATCGGCACGCTGAGCGAGACGCTGCAAGCCGTCGATATCGCCCACCGCGCCGGTTACACCGCCGTGATGAGCCACCGTTCGGGCGAGACCGAGGACGCGACCATCGCCGATCTCGCGGTCGCGACCAATTGCGGGCAGATCAAGACCGGCTCGCTCGCCCGTTCGGACCGGCTTGCGAAATACAACCAGCTCATCCGTATCGCGGAAGAGCTGGGCGACAGCGCGATCTATGCCGGTGCGGCCTGCTTCGGGCGCCTGCGCGGCTGAGCCGCCGCTTTAGGCGGCGAAACGCTCGGACAAGGAGAGAAGGGCGAGCGCGGCCTTGGCCGCTTCGCCGCCCTTGTTTTTCTGTGCGGGGTCGGCGCGAACCAGCGCTTGGTTCTCGTTCTCGACCGTCAGGATACCGTTGCCGATGGCGATCCCGTCCATCGTCAGGGCCATGATCCCGCGCGCGCTTTCGCCCGCGACGATCTCGAAGTGATAGGTTTCGCCCCGGATCACGACACCGATGGCGACGAAGCCGTCATAGCGTCCGGTCTCCGCCGCCATCGCGATGGCGCCGGGGATTTCAAGCGCGCCGGGGACGGTCAATACCTCGACCTCATGCCCGTCCGCGTCCAGCGCGGCGCGTGCGCCTTCGATCAACTGGTCGTTGAGATGGTCGTAGAAACGGGCTTCGACGATCAGGAACCGAGCCATTCGCTTACTCCGGGATCCTGTGGTGGCCGACGATATCGAGGCCATAGCCTTCGATCGCGACGAGGTTGGGGGTGGAATTGGTGAGCAGGATCATCTCGTTGACGTTGAGATCGGCCAGAATCTGCGACCCGATCCCGACGTTGCGATATTCCTCCTCCGCGCCGGAAGGGGCGGGCGGGCCGGGCTGGGTGATGATCACGATAATCCCCGATCCATGCTCGCCGACCGCTTCCATCGCGCGCTGCAAAGTGCGCTTGCGAGGGCCAGGCTGGCCCAGAAGATCGTCGAACAGCGAGATCGGATGCACGCGGGCCAAAGTCGGCTCGCCATCGATCACGTGGCCCTTTTGAAGCACGTAGCTTTCGGTCCCGTCGACGGTGTTGCGATAGGTGATCAGGCGCCACTGGCCGCCGTAATCGGACGTGAAGCTGCGCTCGCCCGTCCGCTCGACCAGATGGTCCTTGCGCATCCGGTATTCGATGAGGTCGCGAATGGTGCCGATCTTCAATTCGTGCCGCCGCGCGAAGGACACCAGATCGTCGAGCCGGGCCATGGTCCCGTCCTCGTTCATGATCTCGCAGATCACGCCCGAGGGGTTGAGCCCGGCAAGGCGCGAGATGTCGACCGCTGCCTCGGTATGGCCGGCGCGCACCAGCACGCCGCCATCGCGGGCGGTCAGCGGGAAGACATGGCCGGGCGTGACGATGTCTTCAGGCCCCTTGCTCGCGTCGATCGCGACCGAAACGGTGCGCGCTCGATCGGCGGCGCTGATCCCGGTGGTGACGCCGTCCTTCGCCTCGATCGAGGTGGTGAAGGCGGTCTGCATGCTCTCGCGATTGTCGCGCGCCATGGGCTCGAGCCCCAAGGCGTCGACCCGCTTGCGATCGAGCGCCAGGCAGATCAGCCCGCGCCCGTGCGTCGCCATGAAATTGATCGCGACCGGCGTCGCCATCTGGGCGGGAATGATGAGATCGCCTTCGTTCTCCCGGTCCTCGTCGTCGACGAGGATATACATCCGCCCGTTGCGCGCTTCCTCGATGATCTCCTCGGCACTGACGAGCACCGGCGTCTCGTCATTGTCGGACAGAAAGGCGGAAAGCTTACGCAGAGTCTCGGAGGTCGGATTCCAGTCCTCCTCGGTGCAATCGCGAAGCGTGTTCGCATGAAGCCCCGCTGCCCGCGCTAGACCGGCCTTACTCATGCCGCCATCCTGAACGAGGCGGCGGACTTGGGAAATTATATCGCTCATGCGAAGGTTAGATCACATCACGATGTGATTGTAAACCGGCGGGGTCACATGGCGATGTGTGTAGAGCCGCCACGCGCGACGAACCTGCGCGTTGTCGCTTAATCGATCGAGAAACTGGAGGGAGGTGGTGGACGCACTTGGGCTCGAACCAAGGACCCGCTGATTAAGAGTCAGCGGGCTTCGTCAAAGCGGCACTTAACACCCGGTAAAACCGCCATTTTTTGAGACCGGTTAGCAGAATATTGGCGCGGTTAGCACTCGGCCTGTTCGATCGACGCGATGAAGGCCATCAATTCGATCGGATCCATGACGTTTCGGAGCACGCTGGCCAGCAGCTCCAGATCCGCGCCAGGCTTGCTTGCCATCTCGCGAACGACCTCCAGAGCTTCATCGAAAGTGCCGCGTCCGTTATCGAATCCATCGCCGGCGACCCGAGTCGCTAAGGATATCCCATCTGGGTTCGGCCTTCCGAAGACCAGCGGCGCCGCATTGATCATGATCCACGTCTCGGAGTCGGAGATGACCAGCTGGTCGGTTGAGGGGGTGAAGTGGGCGGAGAACGGATCATCCTTGTCGATCACGCTGCCGTGCACAGCGGTCGTCGGTTCCCACTTCACGAGTTGCCTTGCTCGATCTTCGCGGCCGCTGCCTCCATTGCCGCCGCTGCCTGAGCTTTCCGTTCACGAGCGGTGGCATACTTCTCGGCCATTTGAACCGAGGAATGTCCCGTGATGTCGGAGACGACGGCCAGCGAACATCCTGCCTCGAGCAAGCGACCCGCAGCTGCATACCTCAGGCCGTGAAAACTTAGATCCGGAAATCCAAGACGGTCCAGCTCATCTCGAAGGTGACTGCTGAAGACACGCACCGAATACGGGATCCCCTTCGGTTGCACCACGAGCCGATCGCAGTCCTCAGGGTCGTTCGCCGAAACGCGGCGCCGGATCAATTCGACAAGAGGACCGGTGGCCGGAACATTGACGTAGTTTCCGGTCTTCTCTTGGAAGACGCTGACTTCGCCACCGAAGGCGTTCGCCTTGGTCATCAGCACACAGTCGATAAGTCTCTGACCGGTTTGAAGACCGACGACCACGCCATCGCGAACACGGGGCGATGCCTCGCGCAAGACATGCGCGATCTGCGCCTCGGACCATGGAATGTAGGATGCGACATCCTTCTTTCGCTGCAGCTTCTTGATTTTCTCAGCTGGGTTTGAATCCATGTGGTCGTTATCGACCGCCCAGGCGAACATTGCCGCAAGCACTGTTTTGAAGAGGTCGCCGGTCCGGACACCATTGATAGGCCCAGGCGGGTTTCGCTTCGAGCTTGGACGGCCGGCGGCGATCGCTGCCTCGTCCTTGGCCTTACGCTTTTCAATCGCTGCTTCACGATCCGCGACCGCACCAGCGATCACTTTGCTACGCATCTGGCTGACGATCTTCTTCGTGAGCTTGGCGAACGGAAGGTCGCCGACCAGAGCATTCAATCGATCGATCTCACGCGTGTAACTTTTCTTCGTCGCCGGTTTGAGGCGGTTCCACTCGTCGGACGCCTTATACTGTTCCGTGAGCCACCGGATTGACGCCTCGTCCTTCCGCTGCTCGGACGCTGTCTTCTCCTCGACCGCTTCGGCCAGTAGACGGGCATGTTCGCGATGGAACGCGGGCTCGCCCGGGAGACCGAGGATCCGGACCGCCTTCGGCAAAGTCGGATGGCGGAAATACCAGAGCTGTGCACCGCTCGGCTTCCGCACAACATACGTGAAGGGCAAGGCAGGAGGCACGTCAGTTACTCAGCCGGGCCGCGAAGGGATCATCGTCATCGATGCGTCCTCCGGCGGCTTTCACGCCGAACCTGCGATCGATCGCCGCGTCGAGGTCGTCCTTCAGCCAGACGCGGGCGCCGCCGTCCCTGGCGCCAGGCGGATACTCGCCGCTTTGGACGCGGGCGAGGAACGTGCTCTCCGACAGGCCGACGTAATAGGCAGCGGCACCGGCACGCATTTGGCGAGGTGGGAAGGCGAACATGGCCGATTTTACCGCGCTTCCGTATTCCGGCCGCACCTGTCGCGACCGTCGAACGCCTCGAGGAGCGCGGCCGTCACCATCCTGTCGATCGTATGCGCTCCGTCTGCGATCTGGATCGACCGATAGGAGGGAAGGGCGGCTGGACAGCTCATGGCGGCCGTGCGCAGTATCGCCGCGGTGAATTGACCGGGCGGCTGGCAGGCAAGCATCCGTCCCACGATATTCGCGAGGACGATGGCACATACTGCCACGCGCAGCCAGAGCGGACCGTGACGAGGAATGCGCATTCTCACCGAAGTATCCGGATGCGCATGCGATCGAATACGTCGCGCTCGATGTAGTCGGCGGCAAGCAGGCGTTTGAGGTCATAATCGGTCAGAAGCCTCCAGTCGCCATGGTCGCCCGGCTTGCGCACGAGGATCTGCTGGCGTTGGAGCCACCACTGTTCATCATCGATCTCTGCGAGCCCGTGGAGGCCGCGCCAGCTCTCGCGAACTCCGAGCGGGATCGGTGTGGGCAGGGTAGGATCATCACGGTCGTCTTCCAATTTTCATCTCCAGAAACATGCTCTGGAGGTTTGTTCTCCTTTTGATCGTGTCTGGCTTTTTCGCACCTGTCTACGTCTAATTTTATGCCTCTTCGGCCTCGGCGATCGTGACCAGACCTAGCGCGTGAGCGAGCAACAGGGCGTTCTGCAGCGTGACGGGCCGACCGTCTGGTTCGTCGGACCGGAGGAGGCGGGAGACGTAGCCTTTCGTCAGTCCTGCGCGCCTCGCGAGTTCGCCCTGGCTGACCTGCTGCGCGTCCATGGCCGCCCGGACCTGCGCCATGATGTCGTGGATTTCGCGCTCACTCATTGTTCGATCCCTTCGACAGGCTTTCAGGTGTGGCACCGTTCGGCAGCGAATACACGATGCGGCCAGTGCCGGACGCTACGAGCAACCTTTCCGCAGCGAGCTGCCTAAGGTGACCATCGACGGAACCGGCACCTTTGCAGCCGTTGTGGCCGCTGGACAGCAGGCCGACTTCGTAGGCGGCCTGCTCCATCATCTGGCTAACCGCCAGCGCCGTGACCTCCTCTCCACGAGCGAAGAGGTCGTTCGCGTATTTGAGGACGAAGCCGCGCGCCTTCTTGAGATCATCGCCCTTCTTCGCGTGGTTCGTCACATCCAGTCGATCGGTGAGGCTGCTCGTTCCAGCGAAGGCGTCCGGGTGCACGCCATCCGGCAGCTGAAAGACCGGCATCCGGTCGCTTCCGCCTTTGATGAGCACACCCTCGTCTGCGAGGGCCTGCAAGATGCCAGCCGACGAGTTCGACACGCTGACCCCGTTCCGAGTGGCGTTCTTCTTGAGTCCGACCGCCTCCCCGGCGATCTTCGCTCCCCAGATACTTTCGTCGAACGCGAGAGTCTGGACCGCGTTAGCGGTCAGCTTGGTTCCATCGTGACAGATCCGACGAACGCAGTCTTCGACGAGCGCGCGGGCTTTGCCGTTCTGCTCCGGTGCCTTCGCTGCCTCCTCGCGGCTGCTGCGCTCCAGATATTCGACCCAAGAGCGCGGCTTGTCCTTCATGATGTCGGTGATCTCTTCGAAGGCACCCTTTCCGATGCGACGTGGCGAGAACCACAGCTTCTGATCGCTCAGGCCGACGTTCTCCTTCGCCACCTGCATGACGATGGCGCGCGAATGCTCGGCTGGCAGACCCTGCCGCTCAAACCATTCGTCCTTCTTGATGGTGCCGGTCCTGCTGCGCTCAACGCGCGGACCAAGCGGACGCCTGACCTCGATCGACGCGCGAATGTTCGTCGACCAGCCGAAGCCGCCCGCCATCCTCGAGTCTCGTCCCTCTTCCGGCGCGAGGGGGTTCGGATCCGTCGTCTTCGGAGTGTGCGCGATGGCGAGGACGGCATAGTCGTCGGAGATGCCACCCTGATTGAAGAACCAGGTGTATTTCCCGCTTTCCTTGTTCTTTGTGAGATCGGCACCAGCCGTGCTCGTCACGCTATCGATCAGCAGCATGACCACCCGGTCGGTATCGTCTGGATCCCTTCCGGCGTTCTGCTTGCTGATACCGCCGACTAGCTTGTGAGCGACTTGGTTCGGCGCATAGTAGCGATACTCGTTCTCGTCGTCGAAGAGGCAGCCAGTTGAGAAGGGGAACTGCTGCTTGCTCTGACCGAGCGGTGCGAGCACGCGGATCCGGTTCCGCACTGCCTTCGCCTCCGGGCTATTCGGCTTCATCCTCAGATCGAACTCGATAATGGCGCGCAGACGGCGGTCGATCCGTTCATGGGTATCTTCCACGCTATAGATCACCACTTTGCCGTGCCGTTCAATCTGCGCGGTGTTGTAGAAGGTCCCGCGTCCAGCAGCGACGTGCACGGCCATCGACAGCGACATCCACGTCTTGAGCGATGCGCCCTTTCCGAAGATCGTGGTCAGACCGGTCCTGCAGATCAGATCTTCGATCAGCATCGGTTCGCGCGGGACTACCCCACCTTCCCAATCCGGCCATTCTTCCGATCCCTCTTCATCGTCTGGCGACCAGAGTTCGAATGGCTTCTCTTCGAATGGACTGAACTGGTGCTGCGGGATGATTGCGGACATTGGAAGGCGACCCTGTTTTAGTGTGGCTATGCACGAAGAATAAAGGCGGAGTTGCCCACAGACAACCCCGCCATGTCGATTTTTGAAAAAAGTTCAGCTGGACAGGACGAGGCCAGGCAGGGTCGGAAGATCGGCGAGGCTCGGTGCGGATCGACGTGCGGCGCGGTAGTCCCGCGCGGCGGCCCTTTCCGCGCGGCGGCGTTCCATTCGCTCTTCATGACGCTCCATGCCGACAGGGTCGCTGAATGCGTGATCGAGTATCGACTGCATCGTCATCTGGGACCAGAGGTGCGTGACCGCAGCCTCGTGACCGCGCTCAGGCGCGACATACGGCCCATCGCGGTCTGCGATCTCGAGCGTCGCGGACATTAGGGCCGACGCCTCGCGCAGGTCTATGCCGCTCGCCCCGAAAAGCACTTCCAGTTCGAGTAGGTCGCCCTCGTCAATCGTATCCGGCTGGTCTTCCGACAATACGTTGGACAACCATATCGTCCACCCGGCCGCCTCATCGGATACGTCCTCGTCACCATCGTTCGGTTCGGTCACGAGGTCGAGGATTGCTCCGGCCAGCATATGCGAGCCAAGGGTGTCGATGGCTCGCGGCTCACTCCGAAGTGCTGCGGCGAGCGCGACGGCGCCAGACGTTCCGAGATCGTCGAGAAGGAGCCGCCAACGCCCCCGGCTGATCAGTGTTCCGACCGGCGATCCGTCCGCCAGCGTATCCCCGGGATCAACGTCGCGATCTTCTGACAGTTGGCCAAGAGATCGAATGCGATCGGCCGAAGCGCAATGACTGCGAGAAGGCGGGACATAGAGCGATCCGAACAGGGTGGACGGCTGGCGTCCTTGCTGTCGGCGATCCGCATCGACGCTTGCGAGGTAGGCATCGTATGCTTCGCGAACCTCGCAAGCGCGATGTGCCGGGACTTCGAATGCGCTGATGATCTCGTCTGCTGACGGCATTTCCGAGGAAGCGGCAGGTGATGCGGAGGCGGGGCGTTTCGTCTTCATTCGCGAATTCTCTCATGCCGATTCGCCAATGGCAAGACCCCTATGAACGATTCTTGTCTTGCGGTTCATTTCGAGTTTAACGCGGCCGCCGAGTTTAGCGCTAAACTCGAGTTTAACGCACCCCTACGCTAAACTCGTAAGCGTCGGTAATCTCTGCATAATCTACGCTTTTCAGCGCTGAAATTGTTTAGCGTTTAGCGCGCTAAACTACCTTGATGCTAAACTTTCCGGCGGTCGTTTTTTGGCGGATTTCTGCGGGTTTGAAAGAGTTTAGCGTTTAGCGTCTAATCAGTGTGTATACACACACTGGACGGAGCGTCTCTTCGCTCCTCTCCGCCCAATGTGGATACGCCAGCTGCATTCGAGAACATAGCGATAGCCGCTTTCGTTGAATGGACGACCGTGATGGTGATTAACCTCACAGTTCCGCTTCTAACGTCAATCTGGTTCTTGGTGCAACTGTCCTAGGAAGAATGATCTATCGATGCAGTGAGACGTTGATATCTGCTCCCCGGTCCCAAAAACGTCTCAAAAAATGCTCACGTCTCAATTTTCGTGCAAGGACCCCTTGCGCAGGACATAGGCAAGGCGTTACAATTGCGTCATGACCAGCAGAACCCTCGCCGCTATCGACGCCCGCGCCGCCCTCCGGGGCATGTCCAAGATCGGCGAGGCGACCGAGTTCGGCGTCGCGCGAGGCCTCAATGACGTGGCTTTCCAAGCCATGCGCTTCGAGCGCGGCAACATGCAGAAGCGACTGGACCGTCCGTCGCGCTTCACCATCACCGGAACGCAGGTCTATCGCGCCGACAAGGGGCAGGCGGTGCCCGAGGCAGCCGTGTTCATCGAAGGCAAGCGGGCGAAATACCTGCGCGCCCAAGAGGAGGGCGGCACCCAAACGCGTGCCTCGATCGGCGCCTCCCGTGGATCCGGATCGTCCGCCATCGTCATCCCGGTGGCGCAGGAAATGGAGAACGCGCTCGGCTCGGCTGGTCGCAACGCCGTGAAGCGCGCCCTGCGCCTCTCCGGCACCTATCAGACCGCCGACGGCGTGTTCCGCCGCAAGGGCGGTGGCGCGTCCCAGATGCTCCTCGCGTTCGTCGAGCGGATCCGGTTGAAGCCGCGCCTGCACTTCGTCGACGACGTTACCGAGTTCGTGCGGCCGAGGATCGGACCGGCGGTGGCCCGCAGCGTCGATCGCGCTCTGGCCCGGGCGGTGCGCTCGTGAGCTTCTGTCTCGAGTGCATCAACCACATGGAAGGCGAGACGGTCGCGGTCGATCGCTATCTCTGGCCTCATCGGCCGGGGCCGAACGACCGCCTGTTCGATCGCCAGACGGCAACCGTCGCTGTCACCGAGCATAAGCTCGATGGCACTGGTGAGCCCTTCCGGGTGCACTTCCTGCGGTTCGATGATGGTGAGGCGGTGAGCCAGTTCGACAAGGTCGACATGGAATGCCGATGCGCGGACCGGAGGCGAATCACGAAGTCGAAGGTGAGCTCATGAAGACGCGTCCCAGCATCCTCGTCCTCGGCCACGCCCGCGCCGGGAAGGACACCGTCGCCGAGATCCTCACCCGCGATCAAGGCATGCGCTGCGCTTCGACCAGCGCGGCGGCCGCGCAGATCGTCCGCCTGGCGCTCGCCGAAGAGGGTATCCACTACGACAGCAGCGAGGCATGCTTCGCTGATCGCGTGAACCACCGTAGCGAATGGTTCGACATCATCGCTGATCTCAACAGCGCGGATCCCGCGACGCTCGTCCGGCACATCCTCTCGGATCACGATGTCGTGGTCGGCCTGCGCTCTGCGCGCGAGTTCGAGGCAGCCGCGCCCCTGTTAGACGCGATCTGGTGGGTGGACTCGAGCGGGCGCGGAGTGCCGCCGGAGCCGACCAGCTCCATGGATATCGTCTTTGACCCGTCTCGAATGACGCGGATCGACAACGGCGGATCGCTCGCGGATCTCGAGCGCAACGTCGCGTCGGCGATGGCTGATGCTTGGATTTCACTGGCTGACCGCTTCGAGCGCGCCGCCTGATTTACTGGAGAACTGCAATGAAACCCCATGACGACGACCGCTGCGCCTGCCGCAAGGATGAAGCTATGCAGATGATGGACGGATATCTCCGCGCAGCAATCGAAGGAAAGGATGCGTTCGAGGCCTACGTCGACGAAAACGCGGATGCGGATTTCGATCACGAAAATTACTACAGTCATGGCCGGATCGTCCACGGAGCAGCCCTCGTCGTTTTCATCGATGACGAGGGCCGAAGCACGGCCACAATGCAGGAATATGAGGCGGGTCTGCCGGTAGGCGAATAACGACGCGAACTACGCCCCGGTCGCGATGACCGGGGCGCCTTCGTTTATCCGATCAAGCCGGCCAGTCGCGCCACGCCCTCGCGATCTCCGGACCGCCGGCGTCCGATGCGAAGGGCCTGACGAAGCTGCCGAACCCGTCCGACGAGAGTTCACGAGCCGGGGCAACTAGGTGCACGTGACTGTTTCGGCGCACTCCGCTTTTTGAAGGCACGTGCAGGATCGCGATGCAGCCGAGCTTGCGCTTCTCGGCGAACTCCACGGCGGCGAACCTCACGATGCGAGGCCACTCGCGCAGCACCTGATCGCTCTTCGAGATCGTGATCTTCGCCACGCATGCGAGATCCTTGATCCCGGGGAATGCGTCGGCCTCGTAGCGCTCGGCCAGGCGGCGTGCGTCGAGGAGGTCCGTCTGCGCGTCTTCCGGCAGCAGGACCGTGTGGACCGCCTGCGCGTGCCAGTCCGGTGCGGTGGCCGAGGGACCGCGACCGAACGTCAGCTTCTGATGCAGGAACTCGACCAGATCGTTGTCGACCTTGCCGAGGCGCCGCCGCAGCACGCCCCAGCCGACGCCTTCACCCGCATCGGTGATGACCATGGGCTGTCCGGGCGCGTGCCCGATGGGTCCAGTCCAGTGATCTTTCCATCTCGTTTTCGTGGTCATTTGTATTCTCCGAGGCCGGACCCACCGCGCGCATGCCCGCCTCCATTTTCATCTCTTCACGCGCGGCAAACCGCCGAGCGCATTAATTTCAGAAATCGACATGAGCCTATTGAAAGGCCGGAGATTGAGTCGTATTATTTACGACATGAGAACGGCACCGACGCCGGCTCCGAACGGAAGGAACACCGACATGACCACCACCACTGACGACACGATCACCTTCGAAAAGTTCGAAGCCCTCCGCGAGAAGGGCGGCACTTTCAACTTCACCCCTGACGCGGCTTTGATCGAAGAGATCAATGAGCGGAACTACTGGGATGCAGAGCGCGCCTTCAACCTGATCCACGGTTGTTCGGATGAGGAACAGGAAGAAGCGAAGGAGCGCATCAAAGATCGGATATGGCATCTCGAGCAGACCTGTCCGACCGGCTTGGCTTTGGACGAGTATCGCGATTATTGCGATTACATATGCGAGCTCGATGACGGCAGTATCGTGGCGCTCGGAAACCAAATCCCTCTAGGTAGAGGTTTCCACTTCATGCAGATCGTCTCTCTCGAAGAACAAAAAGAGGCGATCGAAGAGAGCAATAGCGAATGACCACACTTCCACCCACAGAACTCGCCGACCTCGCCAGCCGCGTCTTCGGACCCGGCTGGCAATCTGCATTGGCTCGCGACCGAGGCGTAGCCGTCCGCACCGTGCAGCGATGGGCGAAGGACGGCATATCGAAGCCGGAGACTGCCGAGGCCATCCGTGCCTACCTGCAGAGCCGCACAGTGGTAAGCGTTCCGGCGGCTCCGAGTGTCCAAGTGTTCGGCGATGGCGAGACCCGAAGCATCCTCACTGAGGCAATGCGAAGGATCGCAGCCGAGATCGTCGTGTCGAGTAAGGCAGCGGGATGGTCGGAGGAGGAAGCGCGACATGCGCTGAGCGAGGCGGTGTCGAAGCGGACCGGGACAGATGGCAAGTAAGAGGCGGCCTGCGAAGCCCTTCGTATATGACCCGGCAATGGACCCGTTCCTGATCGAAGGCGCACGATGGAGGGTCGGCGCGAATTTCGAACTCGTCGCACTGAGAACTCACGATCGTTCACTGCGGTTGACGCCAATGTCGGACGAGCAGCTATCGCGAGCCTTTGCGGAGATCAGGGAACGGCAAGGCGAGATCACCGCTCATTCGCCTCAGAGCACGACATTCGTTTTAGGACTGCTCCTCCATCACGGCGCGATCGATCCGTTGCACGCGATGGCAGGGATCCGCGATCTTCTGGAAGGTGCAGCGAATGATGAAGAGCGGGAAAGCCGGACGCGGATCTTCGAGGGCAGGGCGACACAGGCGGATCGCGAGGCGGCGATGAAGAGCGCAGGGCGGGGCGATACCGTGGATGGTGGGCCGGAGCGACCGGACACCACATCTAGTATGAGCGGGTCCTTCTGAGGGGGTATCGGCACAACATGCGGTGGGTTCGCGTCTCGCGTTCTCCGCCTACGAAACCGGCCGAAAATTTGCAATAATACACTTGATCCTTCCTCCGCGTTCCTGATCCGCCGCCGGAATACCTGAACGTGCGATAATATCCGCGACCCCTGCCAAACGGGCGGGAATGGCGGAGTTCTGCGGCGTTGGCGGCGAAATCGAAACTGGATGAGGCGATTGCGCAGGCCGGGAAGGATGCTTCCGCGAAGCCGGTCCGAAAGCCGCGCAAGGTCAAGACGGTGTCGAAACGCGGGCGACCCGCATCTGACACTTCGGCCAAAAATACGCCTTCGGAGCGCGTCTGGACGCCTACCGAACTCGCCGCGGCGATCGGCTACTCCCGCGACACGGTCTACAAGTGGGAACAGGCTGGGCTCGAGCGATCTATCTGCGGCAAGGGCTTTTATCTCCCAGCGGTCCTCCGTTTCGTCGAGGCTCGCGGTAAGGCTGAAGGCCGCCTCGAGGCCGATCCGGATGATGTCCTCGAGGCCGAGAAGCTCCGCGATCTGCGAGCGCGCGCTGACATGCGCGAGGACGAGCGCGACAAGCAACGGCTGAAACTGATCGAGGTCGAACTGGCGACGGCCGTCTACGAGGACGACTCCGCCTATGTCGCGGTCCATCTCCGTTCGCTGGGTGCGCGTCTCATGGGCCCGCTTTCGACCATGGACGACCCGGCCGACATCTGCGCCGCTATCGATGCGGAGGTCGAAACCGCGCTGCTCAACCTCAACGCCGATCATGTCGATCCCTCTTCGCCAGACGCGCATCCGCTGGTTGGCGGCGTCGCCATCGAGGGCCGAGGATGATACTGCGCACGACGAAAGTGCTGCAGCGCATCGGCGACGAGCTGACGCGTGGTGTGCGCCAGGCGCGTGGTTCGTTCGAGCAGCGCGCTGATCGCGCGCGCGTTTCGTTTCGCGAAGCGTCGTGCCGTCGTCTGCATCGCGAGCCGAGCCTCAGTCTGGTCGAGTGGTCCGAGCTGCACCGGCGGCATGGACGCGGGACAGCCGCGCCGAATTCCCCGTTCCGCGTTTCCGCGATGGAGGTCACGCGCGGCGTCTATCTCTGGTGCGACGAGCCCGGCGTCCGCGAAATCGGTCTCATGGCTTGCACCCAGTCCGGCAAGACGACGGTGCTGGAATCGATCGCGGGCCGGCACATCCATTCGGATCCGTGTCCGATCCTCTACGTCGGCCCCTCCGAGGACGATGCGAAGCAATTCACCGCCGACAAGTTGATGGCGATGGTCGAGGCCACCCCGGTCCTCAAGCCGCTGATCAGCACCGAGAAGGGCAGCGGGAACACGAACGTCAAAAAATACTTCCCCGGCGGCCGCTTCCGCGCAGGCTCGTCGGACACCCGGCGCACCTTCACGATGATGCCGGAGCGCGTGCTCTTGCTCGACGAAATCGATGGGCACGAAAACGCGGGCAGCGATGGCGACACCTACCAGCTCGCAAAGGGCCGCACGCCCGAGTTTTCGCATAACTATCTCCTCATGGCGGTCTCTTCTCCGACCGTGAAGAATCGTGGCAAGGGCCTGCCGACGATCTGGAAGATCTGGCTCAGCGGCGATCGGCGCCTTCCATACGTCCAGTGCCAAGGCTGCGGTCACGATCACTTCGCCGAGTTCGAATACGAAGACGGCCGCTATTCACTCCACATCCCGAAGGCGGACGCTGACGCCGGCGGCGAGTTCCTTCCGGACGGCGCGTCATATGTCTGCCCGTCCTGCGGATACGCGCACGACCAGGCGGACCGGCAGCGCATGCTGCGCGCTGGCGCGGTGCACTGGCGCGCGACGCGGGCGTTCAAGTGCTGCGGCGAGTATCAGGACCCGGCGAAGGAGTGGGCGTCCTGCGATCAGACCGCCGAGGACTATGAGCGCATCTGGCAGCCATACGGCGCGCCGCTGGGTGTGGAGCCGATCGGCCACGGCGCGTGCGGCGTCGACCGAGCCAAGTGCAAGCACTGCGGCCGCATGCCGGTTCCGAACATCGTCGCGTCCGCGCGCTACGGCCGCTTCTATAATCCGAAATATGGTCTGCGCCAGATGGCGATCGACTGGATACAGGTCATCCGCGATCCGGCCAAGCGCCGCGCCTTCTGGAACACCGTCGTCGGTCTCCCCTTCGAGGAGAAGAAGAGCAAGGCGATCTCGGTCGAGAGCCTGAGCGAACAGGGCGAGGTCTGGGAAGCGAAGCCGCTGGAGGATCCCGAGGACCCGTTCGAGCGGCCGATCTACTACGTCCCGGATCCGGTGGCGATGGTCACGCTCGGCATCGACGTGCAGCAAGGTGCGGCGGACGGATCGAATTCGCGTTTCGCTATCGAGCGTGTCGGCTGGGGACCGGGCGAGGAGTCGTGGTCGATCGATTATGACGAGCCATACGCTAACACGCGCGATCTGAGCGAATGGGACCGTGTGCTGGTGCCCGCAATCGAGACCGCGATGCACCGTCGCGACGGTCGCACCTTTCTGCCCATGGCCGTCTGCATCGATGCCGGTAACAATCCGGACCAGGCGGCGTCTTTCGTAGCGAAGCACCAAGCGCGGCTCCATGCGCGCGGTATCTTCCTCTTCGCGGTCAAGGGCATCGGCGAACGCGGCAAGGCGGTCTATCGGACATGGGCCGGCGCGGCTGCGGACGCGAAATCGTTCAAGCGGTTCGCCGATGGTTCGGTTAAATTGTGGAACGTCGGCACGCGCGAGGCGAAGGACACGATCGCGAGCCATCTGGCGACGATGCACGGCCCCGGCGCCATGCACTTCCCGAACACGCGGCACGAGCTCTGGATCAAAGGCGTCCTCGCCGAGACGCAGGTCGAGAAGAACGGACATCTCGTCTGGGAGCATCTCGACAAGACCGTCGCAAACGAACCGCTCGACTGCCGCGTCTACGCGCTCGCCGGCCTTCGCGCGATCCAGTCCATGTATCCGGCGTGGTCGCTCCAGCATCAGGCAGATAAGGTCGGAGCGACCGCATCTGCGCTTCCGTCCGCCGACGAAGAGGAGGTCGAAGACGACCAGCCGCAGGAAGATCCGCCCGCGCCGCCGCCGGAATCCCCGGAGATGGTAGAATCCCCGCAAAGGCCAGCCAAGCCGGTCAAAAAACCGACGAAGCGCAAGCGGAAGATGGCCTCCAGTTACTGGGATGATCGATGACGACGGGATACACTCAAGCCGATCTGGACAAGATCCGCAGCGCCATGGTGCATGGCGTCCGTGAGATCTCGGTGGGCGGCCGAAAGAAGGTGTTTCACTCCCTCACGGAGATGCAGCGCCTCGCGGACGACATCGAAGCCCGCCTCCTCGCCGCTGCTCTCCCGCCACGTCCGCCGCGCCGTAAGTCCGGCACGCTAATGGTGCGCGTCTGATGGCGGGCTCTGGCATCCTTTCTCGCGCATGGGACGCGATGGCACGTGCAGTCGTTCCTCCGAGCGACCTTCCGACTATGCCTGACGTGATCGAACGCGAAGTGATCGTCCGTCGCGGGTATCCCAGCGGCGATCCTCGCGGGCGCGCATCCAGCCGGGAAGACATCTATTCGGCGACGGCGGGATCGCGCATCAGTCCGCAGCGCCAGCGCGATTACTGCCGGCGAGCGTCTGAAGACAATCCCTATGCCAAGCGCGCCGTGCGCGTGCTCGCTTCGCAGTCTGCGCGCTACGGCGTAACGCCGATCTTCCCATCTTCGAACAAGCGCGCCAAGAAGGCGATGGACAGCGCCTATCTACGCTGGCTCAGCCAAGCGAACATCGATGGCACCTGCGATTTTAACGGCATCCAAGCGGCCGTCGCGGAAGAATATTTCGCGGTGGGCGAGGTCTTCGTCCGCCGTCACGTCGTGCCCGCAGATCGCGCGGCGGATCTCGGTTTGGAGGTTCCGCTCCAGTTCGAAATCATCAAATCCGAGCAGGTGCCCTTCGAAAGCTTCAAGGCACCGAACGGCCATCGCGTTGTGGATGGCGTCGAGCTTGACGATTACGGGCTCGAAGTCGCTATCTGGGCCTACGCCAAGCCACGCGGTGATACGACATTGGTCGGCTCGCAGGACAAGGTGCGTCTCCCGATCTATCGCATGTTCGGACGCGCATCTGTCGAAGGCGAGATCCTCCATATCAAGCGCCCCGGCGTCGGTCGTCGTGGCCGTTCCGACATTGAAGCGGCCCGTCCGAAGCTCGGTTCGTTTGAACGTTACTCGAAGGCGACTCTGACGCGCTCCGAGGTCGAAGCGTGCTTCGCGGCCTTCGTCACCGAGAGCGACGAGCAGGCGAAGGCCAACGAGAATATGCCGCGTGAGCCGGGTATTAGCGACGAACCGCTGGGCGATATCGAAGATACCGAGGACGAAAGGCTCGAATGGATCGAGCCCGGTCGAATTGATTACCTTAAAAAGGGTCAGAAGATCGACTTCGCCAATCCGCAGTCGAGTGGTGGTCTGGAGGTCTTCGCCCGTGAGACGCTGCGTGCGATCTCTGTCGCGATCGGCGTGCCTTACGAGCGGCTGACGAACGACCTGTCTAAGGTCAGCTACGTCTCGTTCAAGGCCGGCGAGATCCAGTTCAAGGCCGATGTCGAGATGTTCCAGTGGCTGGTCCTCGTGGCGCAGTTCCTCGCGCCTGCCATGGCCATGTGGACGCAGGTTGGCTGGTTGGTCGGAAAGTGGGACCGGGTGTCGCCTGAAACCGTCAACTTCGGCATGCCCAAGTGGGAAAGCGCGGATCCGACGAAGGATCTCTCCGCTCTCGCGCTCGAGATGCAGCTGGGTCTCGTTTCCTACATCCAAGCGAAGGCTGAGCGCGGCGAAGACTGGCAGCTCACCATGGAAGAGATCGAGGAGGTCGCGGCGCAGGCGGCCGAGAAGGGCCTGCCCGGCTTCCTGCCCGCAGGCATCGCAGGGAAGGCTGCAGCCGGAATTGTCGATCCGCCGCCGGAATCTTCTGACGTGGTAGAATCTGATCAAGACGAACCGGAAGGGCCGAAACCGTCCGGCCGGGCCCGTCGAGCAAAGAGGTAAAGCATGAGCAAAACCGCATCCCTGGCTCTCGCAGCCGTCAGCGTCCTCGGTATCACCGGGCGTTCCGCCATGCCGAGCGATCAGGCGGACGTGACTCGCGCTGACGCTCGTTTCCTCGGCGACAACCCCGTTTTCACCCGCGCGGTGCAGCCCGAAGCCGAACCGCTCGGCGGCGAGCCGGAGAACGTCCAGACCGACAACGGCGAGGCGTTTGAATTCGACGCCATCGCATCGGTCGGTGCGCGACGCCTCATGTGGCATCCTTCGCTCTGCCGGATCGTCTGGGAAGAGCTGGAGATCACGCCGGAAAGCGTCGATCTCGATTACCTCAACGCCCGTGGCGGCCTGCCGTTCTTCCGCGAACACTACTACTGGTGGGGCGCGCAACTCGGCAAGGTGACTAGCCTCGATGTCGAGAACGGCAAGATCACGGCGCGTAAGGTCCGTCTCTCCCGCCATGACGACGTGAAGCGTTACCGGATGGACGTTGCGGATGGCATCGCCGACGCGGTGAGCCTCGGTTATCGCCACATCGAATATTCGCTCATCGAGCAGGACGGCGACTATCCGATCTGCCGCGTGACGAAGATCCAGCCGATCGAACTGTCGGCGACTTCCATGCCCGCCGACGCGTGGTCCTCGATCATCGAGGCCAGCATCCGGTCGGCCTACCCGAACGACGACGCGCCCGAGGCCGTCATCGCAGCCAAGCCGGCGTCCGCCGGAGGCGAAACCGCAACCCGTGCGGACACCACCACCCAGGAGACTGCTACCATGACCACGCCGACGACCGCGTCGAACGACGCTTCGCAGACCCCGGCTTCGCCGACGGTCACTCGCTCGGAAACCCCGGCCGTCGAAGGCCAGGCACCCAGCGCGCCCGCCAACGATGGCGCCACTGCCAGCTTCGATCCCGCAGCTTTCGCTGCTCGTTCGGCTGAATTCGTCAACATCGCCCGCACCGGAGGTCTGACGGACGATGTTCTGACCCGCGCGATCGCGGATCCGGCGATGACCGTCGACAAGTTCAAGGCGCAGGCGCTGGACAACCTGTCGACCCGCAGCACCACTGCCGTGACCGCTGGAAACGACGTGGTCAGCCGTGGCGATCGTCAGCAGGCGATGGTCGACGCATTCGCGGCACGCATCAGCGGCGGCGACATCGAAGGTCAGGCGACGGAATTCGCGCGCCACTCCTTCGTCGATTTCGCGGTCGAGAGCATGCGCATGGCTGGCGATGACACCATCACCCGTCACATGCCGGCTCACGAAATCATGCGTCGCTCGATGCACACCACCTCCGACTTCCGCGACCTGCTCACGAATTCCGTGAACAAGGCGCTGGTCGATCTCGGCACCGACACCGACGAGACCTACCTGACGATCTCGAAGAAGAAGAACCTCTCGGACTTCCGCGAGACGAAGCTCCTCGACTTCGACAACATGCCGCGCTTCAAGCGGCTGACTGAAGGTGGCGAGATCCGTCGCGGGACCATCTTCGGCAGCGAAACCGCTGTCACGCTGGAAACCTTCTGGATCGCTCTGGCGGTCACTCGGCAGATGTTCGTCAACGACGGCTTCGGCGTGTTCTCGGACATCCTCAGCACTTCGGCATCGACCATTCCCGGTCAGAAGAACGACCTGCTCTATGCGGCCTTCCTCTACGAAGCGCAGTTGGCGCTGGCGGCCGACGAGCTGTCCGATGCGGACAAGAGCAAGATCCTCCTGCCCGAGGTGAATGCCTTCCAGAACCTCGCCCTCGACGAAGACGGTCTGAACGCCGCAATCGTCGCGATGACGACCCGTCGCCGCCGCGATGGTGGCCGGGCGGGTGTGAAGCCGAAGTTCCTCCTGCACGGTCCCGCTCTGCGCACGCAGGCCATTCGTCAGACCGGCAGCTGGACCCCTGCGACGCAGGAAGACATCCCCGTCAATTCCGGCATCATCCCGGTGATGGACGAAAACATGCCGGGCCGCAGCTGGGCGATCATCAGCGACCCGAACAAGGGTGTTCCAGCCTTCATGCACGGCGGTCTCGATGGCGAGTCCGAGGTGATGACCTACGACTGGGAGCGGGTGCGCGGTCGCGACGGTTTCGAATGCGAAGCCGGCTTCGACTTCCATGGCTCGATGGTGAGTTCGCACGCCATCGTCGCCTCCCTCGACACCGAAGCCTTTGAGGCTCTCGACTGATCCCGGCGGGGGCCGGGCAACCGGCCCCTACCAACCGCCTGATGCCATCCCGGCCAGGCGTGACACGCACAAGGGAACGCCCACCATGCGCACTTACGACTCCCCCGGTGATACGCTCACCATCCCCGTCGCCCCGGCCGATTTCGATCTCTATCCGACGCCGGATCTCAATCGCGCCATCGGCGAGCACGTCGGCGTCACCGTCGCTGCCGTCGACAAGCGTGCAGGCTCCGTCAATCTGCAGGTGACCGGCGTGCATCGCCGCGCGGTGACCAGCGCCGAAGCGGAAACCGTCGCGAACGTGAAGGTCTATCTCGACGAAGATGGCGACCTGACGACCGATGAGGCAGTCGGTCCATACTTCGGAAAGGTCATCGGTTCACTCAAGGTCGGTGCCAACCCCGAGGTCCTCGTCCGTCTCGGCTGATAGAATACCCGAACCCGGTCCATAAGGCCGGCGCCTGCCCGGAGCGATATCCGGGCACCCATTCCCACATCGAGGTCGCTCTCCCATGCGCAGCTACGACACACCCGGCCGCATCATCACGGTCTCCAACACCGGCCCCGGCGCGGTCGCGGTTCGCGCAGACCAGCCGTATCGCCTCCGCAATCTGATCGGCGTGACCGTCCAGCCGGCGAAGGTCGGCGAGGACTTCAACCTCTGCGTCGAAGGCGTCTGCGGCCTGATGGTCGAGCTCGCGGATCCGGCCACGCCCGCGATTGAAGGCGATCCCGTTTCGATGTCGACCGATGGCTCGTGGAAGCTGGTCGCCAACGCTCCGGCTGAAGGCTTCGTGTCGTTCGGCATCCTCACGCAACCGATCAAGCGCCCGACCGAGGTTGCGCTTGTGAAGATTGCACCTGCGGCATCTAGTGGCGGTGCTGAGGCGCCGGGCTACGATGACACTGCGCTGGCGGGACGCGTCTCGGAGGCCGAGACGGCAATCGGCACGCTGAGCGGTCGCACGGACGCTGCTGAAGCGGACATCGCGGCGCTGCAGGCAGGCGATGGTGGATCTGCGAATGACGCGGTCGTGATGAATGCGTCCCATACCGTCGGATTTCCAACCTCCGGAAGCACGGTCGTTCTTCCCATGACGCAGGTCGTTCAAGCTCAAGGTCGCGATTGCCACATGGAGCAGTCTGGTCCGGGAGCGAACAAATACTTCGTGGCCGAAGCAGACGGGACCTTCCAGTTCAACGTCACGCTCCTCGCTCGAGTGGGATATCCGAACGGCATCCCCAAAGGCCGTCTCTACATGAAGCTTTTCAAGTATGATTCAGCCGGCAGTTTCGTAGGAGCCGCTGGTTTCGGCCTGTCGCCAGATTACGACGCCGCAGGGTGGGCAGGCTTCGAGGGCCCGCCAAATGGAGGATATATGGACGGGTCTGGACCCGCCATCATCAGGATGATCGCTGGACAGCGCGCGGCTATCGTAGTTGCGTCGCTCGGCGACAAGAGTGTCAAGAACGGGCCGACTTCCGACGGTTTGCTCATTGATGAGTGCCTGGTTTCCATGAGGAGGATCGCATGACCGAGGAAACACTGACCACGCAGGAAGAGAGCCCCGTCTCCATCGACGAGATCTCGGCGTCCGTCATACACAAAACGAACGGAACGGTCGTCGAACAGGGCTTCGGCCAACTCCGCAAACTCAAAAGCGGCGAGCATTTCAAATTCGTCCGGCCCGGCGGAGTTCTGATCGACCGCGATGGTGATGTTCGCACCGTCAGGGAATGGCCATCCGATTACGTGCCGGGCCCGACAGAGATATTCGGCCTCTGATGGACGAGTGGGACGATCTCGTCGCGACAGGTTTCGAGCTGCT
Organism: Erythrobacter sp.; assembly: GCA_009993605.1. Taxonomy (GTDB): domain Bacteria; phylum Pseudomonadota; class Alphaproteobacteria; order Sphingomonadales; family Sphingomonadaceae; genus Qipengyuania. The sequence goes on along the minus strand of JAACTB010000007.1, from coordinate 249,204 downwards.
CGCAGATCCGGCGATCTACGTGATCGCAGGGACCGGCGAGCGTCGTCCCGTTGGCGTCATCCCGATCGACGAAGCGGAGACGTGGCAAGCGCGGCGCGGCGAGATGCAGGCAACCGGCAGCAAGGTCATCGCACGGCTTTTCGTCGAGCAGATGCCGGAAGGCTGGCGCGGACCTGATGTGACCGAAGCCGACCGTCTCGAGCACAAGGGTGCAACGTGGAAGGTGAAGCCTGTCCGCGACGAGCTCAATGGTGTCTGGGTCGTAGAACTCGGCGCCACGAGGAAGCGCTGAGCGTCCGCCGCCGGAATCTTTCCGCGTGGTAGAATCCGTCCATGGTTCACATGCGCCGCCAGATCCGAGAAGCACTCGCCGCGTCCCTTGAAGGGATCGAGAACGTTCGCATCCTCCAGACGCATCGGATCGCAATGGGCGTGGCTCTTGCCGAACAGGGGACAAGCGCCGTCTGCGTCTTCCCGATCGCCGATCTCGAGCCGCAGCGCATCAACAACGCAATCCAAGGTCCTAAGCCGACCTACCGCAGCTTCCAGTTCGGCGTCGCGATCATCGTGAATGACGAGGACGCAGAGGACGGCCGGCTCGACGAGATCGACGCCGAAATTGAGCGCCGCATATTCGCCGAAGGAACGCCGCTCCGAGCACTCGCCACGCGCGATATCATTAGCCGAGGCGGTGAGCCCGCCGCCCTCGAAATGTCGGATTCTGCCTACCTCTTTGTCACCGTCTACGAGCTCGTCGCGCCGATGCGCGAGGGCGAACCTACCCGCTCAGCCTGAAAGGACTCGCCATGAGCATCATGAACCTCGACCCCCTCTCGATGGACCTCATCCACCAGGGCCGCGCCGTCCTCGTGGAGGTCATCGCTTCCGGAACCGCCGCCGAGCGCGAAGAGCACCTCGGTAACGTGACCGTGGCCGAAAACGAGATGGAGGCGGAGACCACGAAGGTCTACTCCTCGAACTTCCCGACCCGTCGTCAGATCGGCGCGCTCTCGAACGAGACCGGGATGACCTTCTCGTTCACGACGCAGAGCATCAGCCGCGAGATCCGAGCGATGGCGACGATGGGCCTGCAGTCGCTCATGGAGCTGCCTGCCGTTCCGGACTTCCAGAAGGAGGTCGGCCAGCTGGTCGTCGGCGATCGCATCCCGCTCGGCCGCCGGGTCACCAGCGTCGAGATCGGCGAACTGGAACCGGGCGTGGACTTCACGATGGTCGAGCGCGGCGAGGTCGTCCTGATCCGCAACGTTCCCGCTGGCACGCCCGCGACGAACCTCATCACCGGCATCGCACCGGCCGTCACCGGCGGAATGCGCATCGCCATGGGTCAGGCAGCGAACCGTCAGGTCCATCTGCGCCTCTACGGCATCGAGGAGGGTAAAGAACCCTTCGTCATGGACATCCCGCAGGGCACGATCCGCCCCAGCGGCGCCATGGGCTGGATCGGCGAGAATGACCCGATGGATGCCGAATTCTCGGTCGAGGTCGAGGCCGGACCGGATGGATCCTTCGGCACGATCCGCATCGGCTGATTTCCCTGAGCGCTGGTTCTGACGATCTTCCCAGCGCCGCCTAGCCCGGCTGGTTTCGACCGGCCGGGCACCTTCTCCAGACACAGGACTGCATCATGAGCGCCACGAACTACGCCTCCATCTTCGACCAGTTCGAGGAAACCCCGTCCATCACCATTCGCGGTCGCACTTATCCCCTTTCCACGATCGGCTCGAAGGACGCTCTGCGCATCCGCAAGCGCTTCCCCGATTTCAAGGACAGCATCGAAGGCCTGCAGTTCCTCGTCGAGGACGACAAGGCGAGCGATGACGACCTGACCGACGAGGCGCTGGATCGCTTGGTTCGCGTGGTCGAATTCACGAACGCCATGGTCGCAATCGCCATGGGTCATCCCGGCGACGAGACTGCCGAGGCACGGATCGACGGTCTGTTCTCCGACGAGGAGAAGGCGGCGATCATCTCGAAAGCGCAGTCTCTGTCGACCGTGGTCCCCGACGAGGGTTTTTCGAAGCCCTCGGTCTGACACTGCCCAAGGCCGAGCGAGGGAAGGGCAGGGCGGCTGGACGCGCGAAGAGGGGGCCGCCGCCGCTTGAGATCGCGCTCGGCTGGGTCGTGGAGCTCGAGCTTCACGGCCTCAATCGCGATTACCTGCTCGACCTCTCCTTCGCTCAGCTCTGGACCCGGTGGCGCGTGCTGCGCGGCATCGAGACGCGCCAGACCGCAGCAGCTGCTCAAGCAGCGCTGATCGGCGCGCGAGCGGGAAAGGCCGACGTGGTAAAATTCTTCAAGCGCATGGGAGGCTGACGACATGGCAAATACGCCCGACATTCGCGTCCGCATCCGCGCTGATGGCGTCGCATCCGCACGAGCCTCGTTCAAAGCGCTGGAGGCATCTGCATCCCGGTCCTTCGGCCATATCGAGCGCAGCGCTGCCCAAGCGGCCGCCTCGCTTCGTGCGATCTCCCGTCCGGTCTTCATCACAATCCGTGGCATCGCGTCGATTGCGCGCACGACCGCTCTCGTCGGCACGCTGGCAGGCGCACTGGCGGGTCTGGAGGTGTCGAAGTATCTCGACGCCGGTCAATCCGTCACGTCCATGCAGGCGGGTCTCAAGGTCGCGATCGATCGCACGAGCGAGCTCGAGGGCCAGCTGGCTGACGCCGAAAAGCGAATGACGACTCTCGGTCGCGCCGGTTCGAGTGGTTTCGCAGGCGCTCGTGACGAGGTGTTCCGGCTCCGCGACGAGCTTTACAAAAGCCGCGATGTCACCGCGCAGGTCGATGCGCAGTTCAACAAGGTAAAGGCGACGGCAGACGAGCTCGGTGTCGAGCTGAGCAAGGTCGGTCCCGCCTTCGTCGCTCTCGCCAACTCGACCAAGGGCACGAACGCAGCCGGTGCCACGACGGAGCGCACCTTCCGCGGCATTTTGATGGCCGGCTCCGCTCTTGGCCGGACAAACGAGGAGGTCGAGGGATCGCTCCTCGCGCTCCAGCAGATCGCGGGCAAGGGCAAGGTGTCCATGGAGGAGCTGCGCGGTCAGCTCGGCGAGCGTCTGCCTGGCGCCATGAACATCGCTGCGCGCGCCATGGGAACGAACCCAGCAGGCCTCGAAACGATGGTCGCCAAAGGTCTCGACGCGTCCATCTTCCTCGACCGCTTCTCGCGTCAGCTCGTCAAAGAATTCGCACCAGCTGCGGAGGAGGCTGCGAAGCGTCCGCAGGCTTCGTTCGCTCGTCTTCGCAACCGGATCTTCCTTGCTCGTGCCGAAGCGGCAAACGGCGGATTAGCGCGCGGACTTGCGACCATCGCGGACAGTGCATCCGTCCTGATCGATCGCCTTGAAGCGACCGGCGCCTTCGAGCGGACCGGTGCGCGGATCGGTGCAACGATCGAACGTCTGCCGGCGCTCTTCGCGGCTGTCTCGCACGAGGTGGGCGTCCTTCGCTACTACACGACGGAGTGGCTGCGGCAGATGGGCGTCGCTCTCGGCCTCGATATGAGTGGCTGGGCATCGAACGCCGCAGGCGCGTTCGGCTGGGTGCGGCAGATGCTCCTGCAGCTCGCGTTCGACATCCCCGGCGTGATCTATGCGCTGCGCCAGGCATTCGCCGGCAATGACGGCAATGTGACCGAGCGCTACGCATGGGTGCTCACCCTTCGCGACTTCATCCAAGGCCAGCTGATGCCGCTCCTTGAGCAGGTGCCGGCTATGGTCGATCGCTGGGTGCCGATCTTCGTCGGCGTCGGCACGGCGTTCCTCGCGATCCTCGAGACGATCCGCGACACGATGGTTTCGATCTTCGGCGAGGAGGGCGCGAACAAGATCGCCGCGTTCCTGATCATCGGCAAGCTGACCGGGATGCTGTCGCTGGTGGCAGCCTCTCTCAGCCTCGTCGGAACGGCCGTGCGAGGCGTGGTGGCGGCATTCAACGTGCTGCGCGCCGCCGCGCTCCTCATGTTCACGCCGCCCGGTGGTCTCATCATCGCGGGCATCGCTGCGGTCGCGGCGCTGGCCTACGTCGTCTACAAGAACTGGGACAGCATCAAGGGCTTCCTCGTCGGCGTCTGGGAAGCGATCGGCGATGCGGTCGACGCCTTCGTGGGCGGGATCAAGTCCGCGTGGCAGGGTCTTGCCGACTTCCTCGCTTCGCCCTTCGAGACCGCGAAGAAGGTCATCAGCGCGATCCTCGAGGGACTGAAGAACGCCGTCGAGAACTCGCCCGCCGGTCTCCTTTTCAAGTCCGGCAAGTTCCTGATCGAGCAGGGCGCCAAGGCCGCAGGTTTCGCGCAGGGCGGCTATGTGCGCGGGCCCGGCACCGGCACGTCGGACAGCATCCCCGCGCGTCTCTCCAATGGTGAAGGCGTCATCAACGCCCGTGCGATGCGCGCCTATGGCGGCAAGCCGTTCATCGATGGCCTCAACCGTATGTCGATGGGCTTCGGAACGCCCGACGTTCTCGAGGTCGGTGGTGGTTCGCCTGGTCGACCTTTGTCGCTCTCGATCCCCGGTCTCGGCAGCGCATCCGGCAAGGCGGACGATGATCTCGCCGACGGCCTGCAGCGCCTCTTCGAACGCAAGACCGCTGGCCGCGCTCGCCAGCGCAAACCGAGAGGTCACCGCTGATGGATCTTTCCCGTCACATCCCGGCCATCAACGGCCGCCTGATCGATCTTTCCGCGCATCGCGGCGTCACGATGGCCTACGGCTCGATCGATGGCGTCCCCGCACCGCGTCGCGACGACAACTGGTCGCTGCGCGCCTCCTCGCGCGGTCGCCTGCCTTCGCGCATGTTCGCGGTGGACCTGTCCGGTGGCTACATGGTCCAGCCTATATCGCTGGTCATCGGCGACGTCATCATGCTTGACTGCACCCTTCCGCTGGTCGAGCCCGGCTACGTCGCCGAGGCCGATCTGCGCCGTCCGATCGCTGCGCATGAGGGTGGACTGGTCTACCGCGCGCAGGACGGTCGCGAGATCACGGATCCAGCTGCATTCGCCGACGCCTGGCAGACGTGGTGGTGCCCTCGCCTGACGATGATGGTGCTCGACTTCGCCTACTCCGGCGACATGATGTCGGCCGACAGCACGTGGTCGTATGCGCTGGAAGAGGAAGCGGCGGAGATCACGCCATGAGCGGCGCCCCGGTGAGCCTCGGTCGCATCTATGCGAAGCTCTGCGACGAGACGCACGACTGGAACGCGGAAGCGGACCGGGTGGACGATCTACCGCACTTCGGCATCACGATCAGCGAAGAGGAGGGCGAATTCCCCGTCCTTGAGGTCGCCTTCGAGAATACCGGTGTGGGCGTCGATGCTCTGGTGGGCGGACGTGAGCGCATTCTGCTGTCGGTCGATCGGCTCGACGCGGATCTCGTGCGTGTCGACACGATCCTGCTTTACGACGGCGTTCTGGACGATACCGGCGATGTCGAGCTCGGATCCGAGGACGTGACGCTGCGCTACGAGGCGCGGCGTGCGAACTGGCAAGCTCTGCGTGATGCCGTGCTCGTAGGTGTCGCTCTGCCGTTCGCGGACCCTTGCGCAGGCGATCTGTCTGACCCGGTCGAGCGCCTCGACGGTATCCCTGCGCTGGTGTGCTGGGACCGCACGACGCGACAGCCGATCCTATCCAGCGCCGTCAATGGTGGCGGAGGCGTCGATCGGAACATCGGTCGCAATCACAGACAGGGCGCCTGCAGGGTGATCCGCAATGGTCGTCCGCTTGGCCGCGTCGACGTGGTTATCTCGGCAGAATGGACGCAGCGCCAGATTGGCGAGTTCGATGTCGGCGCGATGATCGAGGACGCAACTGCCGAGCAAGGTGGCCTCTCCACGCTTACGCCGGACGTTATCGCCGATCGGTGGCCGGAAGATGGCGACGATTTCAGCGGCGGCTACGCCGTGTCGGAATCGCGCCTGGCATCCGTTTCAGTGCCTCAGGGAGCGCAGGAGCTTGTCCAGTTCGAGCAGGCCGCTGCAGCGGCGCGGACGTTCCGCCCGGGAGCCACCCAGCCTCAGCCGGTCCAGATACGTCGTCACTGGCTTGCACCGACTCTCAAGCTTGCCGCGACCAGCGAGACGAAGCGTCGCGAAGAGGTCCGCTTCTCGGTCTACAACGGTGGGCAGGGCGCCTCGACCGATAGCGAGACCGTCGAGATCAATCTGGATCGCCTCGCATTCGACGCAGCCGCACCAGAGTGGCAGCCGAACGTCCGCTACGGGCAGGGTGCGGTGGTGTCATTCGCCGGCTTCATCTGGCGCAGTCTCGAGCCGCACGATTCCGGCGAGAGCCTCTGGATCGATCGCGCATACGATGGCGAGAATGGAACGACACTCTACCGCTGGGAGCTCGTGGTCCTGGATGGTTCGCCGCTGGGATCGCCGATGGCTGCGTCGTTCTTCAACACCGAGCGCGGCCGCCAGTCGATCGATCACGGCATCGCAGTCGCCCTGCAGCGGCTTGCTTATTCGCAGCGCTCCTACACGATCGACATCGAGGTCGACGCGTTCGCCGTCCTAGACATCTCTTGCCGCGACACCGTGCGCCTCGTCAGCGACCGGATTCCCGGCGTCGGCGGCGAAGCGGTCGGCAAGGTGCGCGGCTACACCTTCCGCTTTTCGGTGTCTGAAGCGACGTGCATCATCTCGCTCGCAGTCTCGACCGGATCCGGCGTGGCTGGTGGAACCGGCGAAAGGACGATCGCGTTCGGACCGAACTGGTCGAGGGCTGGATACGCCGCCCCGGTCTACAATGCGCCTTTCGCGCCTGGCATCGGCGTCAGCAAGGTCGAGATAATCAACACGGCAGACGAGCAGATCGCGGCGCTGCAACAGGCGGCCACTGCGGGGCAGGATCTGAGCAAGGTCATTGATGACGTGCGGACCGAGATCCGCGTGTCTGTTCTGCCAGCCGGCGGCGGAGAGACGCTTGCGCCTATAATGGTCAACGTCACGCCCTATCAGGGCTTCAAGGGAATTGCGCTCCGGTGAGCCTCGACGATAGCATCCGTCAACTCGGCGAGCCTGCTCGACAGCAGGGCGCGCGCGTTCCCGTTCCTGCTCCCAGCCGCGCGGCCCCGGCTACCGGACGGATCGGACGAGCAGCGCAGCCGGACGATGGTCGCTCGCGCGTAGACGCCCGTCTCCTCACGACGCAGGGCCCGGCGCATACCGAAACCGGCAATGACTGGAACAAGACGCCCCAGCTCGACATGGAAATCGGCTCGTTCATGGAGCAGGCCTACGTCCTGCGCGCGAGCGGCGCGATCATCGTCGATCCGAACGTCGCGAACGTCTGGACGCTAGATCTCGCTGGTGCCGCGACCATCACCTTCGCCGCGCCGGAGCCGATCCCTCAGCCGCAGCTGGACGCCGGACGCGATCGCAATCGCGCGACGGGCGTCGTCATCCGCATCATCCGCAACGGCTTCGACTACGCCTTCACGGGCGTCGAGTTTCCCATCGGAACCGCCGATCGCGTCACCGCCGACGGCAACCGCGACAAGTGGGTGGCCGACTGGTGGGGAGGGCCTGAACTCGGCTCGAACTGGGAACTCCAGCTGGTCGCAAGCGGCTACGAGGCCGCCTGATGCTCTACCGCAAGCTCCTGATGGTCGGAGCATCCTCGGCCGCTCTTTCTTCGCACTGGATTCTTCCCGGCGGTCACATCGTCAGCTTGGCGGAGGATGGTTCGCTCTCGTTCGCCGATCCCGATGCCGGCTGGCCGCTTCCGGTCGGATCCGGCGATCCCTTCGTGGACGCCGAAGGCCGTATCGGCACCTATGAGCTCCTGAACCTTGGCGGTGGTGTCGGCGAGGCTCGATCCGTCCGCCTGCGCGATTCCGGTGCCGATCGCGAGGAGGTGCGCAGTCTCGGACCATTTCGCGGTTTCGCGAGCGCCAACGTCGCCGCATCGCTCGTCACGCCCGGCACGGAGACGAACCCGTTCGGCTTTTCGCGGCCGTCATGGCGCCTGACATCCGTCAGCGGCGGCGACCACGAGACCGGATATACGGCAGACTGGGCGTGGGAGCAGCAGAGCAATGGAACGTCGTCCGGCGAAAGCACGCTCCCGGCCGACGTGCAGGTCATCCAATCGCACTATACGCCAAACATGGCCTACCCATGGGGCGTATGCGTCGCGCGCGATCTCGCGGTCGTGACGAGGCTGGAAGCGAGCGCGAACACCGGCGCGCCGGACGGAACGGATCCCAGCGGACGACCGTGGATCGGCTGGACGATGGACGCGGCAGGCGTTGCGCGCCGTATCGCGGACCTGACGCCGGCGGAGGCGCGGCAGCTGGGACATGATGCGGACTTTCTGCCCGACGATGGCGAGGTCATCACGAAGACCGACCAGGCACACGAATGGCTCTTCCTCCGACCGATCGGTCCGTTCGGTCTCGATATCGTTATGTGCACGGGTGTGCTTCGATACGCCGAAAGCTACACCCGTGTGCCGACGCCGGAGGAGCGTCCGTATTACATGCGCGGTCGCGCAGCCTTCGAGTCCTCGAACAAGTCCGAGCCGCTGCTCGATGCACCCATGGACTGGTTCCACGATCCTGCAAACCCGCCGGTGACGATCACCGAACGCCGCGTGGTCCTGATGTTCTGCACGGTCCTGATCTCGGCCGCAGGCATCGCCGGTGTCACCGTGACCGGATCGTCGGCTGCGCGATCGGTCAGCGTGACACTTGCCGTCCAGAGTGGCAGCCCGCTCAGCTGCAAGGTCCTCCGCAAGGTCGCAGGCGGATACGACGTGATCTGGTCGAACCATCCGCAATTCGCCAATTATCACTTTCACGATGACACGTTTGATCGGACGGAGATCGTTTCGGCGAATGGCTGGAAGGCGAAGATCGTCTGGCCGGTCTGGAGGTCCGACACGACAGGCGAGTATCAGCACGCGGATTTCGACGAGAGCGCGATCCTGAGGCAATACATGCCGATTTGGTGGTATGCGAACCAGCCTGACGCCGGGATCCAGCCCCCGACCAGACCAGCCGACTGGGACGACGACACGCAAGGCACGTGGACGGTTCCTCCGCAGGATCTTTTCCCGGCGCAGGCGTGGCGCGGACAGCGATACTGGATCCCTACGCTCGGCGAATTTCAGTATCAGAACGCGCACAACAACATCTATACGGTCAACAACGCGTCGGTCGGTGCGGCTGCCGCGACCCATTCCCTTCATCCCACCGGTCCCTACCCCCGCGACGGCGCCCGCCAATATCGCGGCGCAGGTGAGTTCCCCGTCGCGCGGCATCAGGACGGCACCTTCTCGGCTCACGAGGCTGGCCGGATCGTCCCTGGCATCGTGACGGGCCCGGGCGGAGCGCTCAAGGCCAGTGCCGAGCCGGACGGACTCAACCCGATGATGCGCGATCTACGTTGGCCCGGTCGGCCATATCGTCTCGCGATGACGCAGGACGGTCAGTGGAGCTTCTCGAACGGAGCAGGGTGGTCGTCCATGCAGAGCTTCGGTCAGGTCGAAGGCACGATCTGCGTCGCCGCACGGCTCGAAGCACCGGAACCTCCGGATACTGTATCATGACGCGCATGACCGGGACGGGTAATAATTTCACGCGCGAGGATGTTGCTCTCCTTGTCAGCGATCTCGTGCCTCCAGTGGTGGAGGCGGCTGTCGAGCGGTCAATGGACCGGATCCAGCGTTCGCTGGCGAGCGAGATCGCCAAGGGCGTGACGACAGCCATCAACGAACATCATCTCCGTATCGGGATCGATTCCACCTCCCCGGACGGTATCTCCAAGGCACACAAGCGCAACGCGTGGATCGACGAGAACATGGCTAGGATGCCTGAGGTCGAGCGACGCTGGACGAACGTCGACCGTTTCATGAGCGAGCTGGATGGTAACGACCGCGCATGGGTTCGCGAAAGCCGCGCCCGGGCAGCGAAGGACGCTTCCACGCTGAGAGAGACCGTGATCAGGTGGGCCGTTCCCGCTCTTCTCGGCGTCATCGCATCACTGGTCGGCTTCCGTATCCTTGAAGGCAAGTCGGAGACGCCGGCCGCGCCGACGCCAGTGCATCGCGAAACCATTTCCGAGCAAGTGCATCCGTCGCCGACGCAGCATCCGGTCGCTGCGGGACGCTAATCGGCCGCGCCGCCGGAATATCCGAGTGCGGTAAAATATGCGGATGGAAACGCCCGCACCGACGCCCTGCGAAGACGCCTGCAACCGGATCCGGATCGCGCTCCTCGAAGACGATCTCGAACAGGCACAACGGGACACGGAGATCGCGATGGTCGATCTCTGTGAAGCGCAGGACGCGTTTCTTTGCGCCCGTTCCAAACTCGAAGGTGCGCGCCGAACCGAATGGGCCCGCCGCTCCGACCTTTACCGCGCCAAGCGCACCGCCTGAGGAAACCCATGACCGCCACTGCCATCCCTGCCGTCTACGGCGCCATCTCCGCCTGCACCGCCGATCTGCTGGGAGGCGTGTCGAAGGATCGCCGCAATTCCGGACAAGGCTTCAACTTTCGCGGAATCGATCAATTCATGAATGCGGTCGCTCCGGTGATCGCGAGGAACGGTTTGGTCGTGCTCCCCCGCGTCATCAGCAAGCGCCAGGACGAGCGCCAGACCGCGAAGGGCGGCACGATTTTCTACACGCACCTGAGCGTCGAGTTCGATTTCGTGGCGGTGGCGGATGGATCGAAGGCCGTCGTGAGGACCGAGGGCGAGGCCATGGACAGCGCCGACAAGTCGACAAACAAGGCGATGTCGGCGGCGTTGAAATACGCCTTGATGCAGGCGTTCATGATCCCGACCGAGGATATGCAGGATGCCGACGCGCACGATCCCGAGGCGAGCGAACGCGTGACCCGTGCGGCGCAGGGCGTCGCCAAATCGATGGCCGACGCGTCGAACCCATGGGTCGGAAGGAAAGAAGCGCTGAAGGCGAAGATCGCCGCGGCGAATTCGACTGACGCGATCGACGATCTGCGCGGGTCCGACGAATGGACCGGGTTCGTGAAGGGCGAGGGCGTGCCGCAAGGATGGCCCGAGGCGCTGGTCGAGATGGCCCGGCAGCGTTGGCGCGAGGTCGCCTGACGCTCGCCGCCGGAATCCCTCCACGTGCGATAATACGCTCATGACGATCCGAGCCCCCATCTTCGATGCGATCCGCGACGCTCGTGGGCGCGGCTGGCAGTCCGGCGATCCCGAGATCGCGGCGATCGACCAGTTTCTCACCGGCATCGGCGTCCCGTCCGCATCCGCGCCTTCGCCTGCGCTCCCGCTAATCAAGGTCGGCCTGACCGACGAAGACTTCCAGTGGGCGGCTCAGGAGCTCGGATGTCAGGTGGCGCAGATCCGCGCCGTAGACGAGGTCGAGAGTGGCGGCGGCTGGTTCACGGACATGCGCGCCGAGATCCTCGCTATCGACGGGCCAGGCGGCTTCGTGGATGGGCAGGAGCTGCCGAAGATCCTGTTCGAGGCGCACAAGTTCGACGCCTTCACCGGTGGTCGCTTCCGTGCCTCGCATCCGAACATCAGTAGCAAGGGCTGGAACCGCGCCCTCTACGCTGGCGGCCAGGCCGAATACGTTCGCCTGCACCGCGCGATGGAGCTGGACCGCGAGGCGGCGCTCAAGTCGGCCAGCGTCGGTCGCTACCAGATCATGGGCTTCAACCATGCGGCCGCCGGCTTCGATGATGTCGAGGCTTTCTGGTCGGCCATGAAGAGTTCGGAGCGCGCGCACCTCGAGGCGTTTGTGGCCTTTATCCGATCCTCGCACCTCGTCGGCGCGCTGCGTCGGATCTCGATCTTTCACGCCGACTGCGTGCCCTTCGCCAAGGGATACAATGGCAGCGCATTCGCATCGCACGACTACCACAAGAAAATCGCGCGAGCCTTCAAGAAGTGGAGCATGATGTGAACGGAGACCAGAGCCCCGGGCCGCTGATCGCCTACCTGTCGACGCTCGGCGCCATCGTCGTGCTGACGATCACCGCCGCGATCATCACGATCTCGATCGATGATCAGGAGAACCTGCCGCAGATCGTCGCCGCGCTCGCGTTCGTGAGCGCGGCAACCACCGGACTCGTCGGCGTCATCGGCACCTTCCGCCCCAAGGCGCTGCCGAAGGAGCCGGAGCAGCGTCCCGCACCTTCGCCGACCGATGATGAAGCCGAAGCCGAAAAGGTGAACGCACGATGACGACGTGGGCCCTGTTTGTATTCATGGCGGCCGTCGAGGCTGGGATCATCACCACGATGGTCGTCGGCCTACGCGCCATCCGCACCTACCGAGGAGATGACCGATGAGCTGGATGACTGCCCTCGCGTTCGTGAAGCGCTGGTTCAAACCCATCGTCGGCGGCCTCCTCGTCGCGGTAATCGCATGGCTTTCGATGTCGTCCGGACGCTTGGCCGGTGAGCGCGACACGCTTCAGGTTCAGCTCGACCAGGCGAGGTTGGAGACGAAAACCGCGTTGGAGCGCGAGGCACAGGCGCGGGAAGCTCGGCGAGCAGCGGATACGTCCGCCGAGGCGGCGCTTGTGCGAGCAGAGTTACTGGAAATGGCCGTATCTCGGCAGAAGGGGACTATCGATGCTCTCGAGAAAAAATATGGCGCAACTGCTGTGTCTCAGCTCACTCGCGATCACCTTGGCCGGCTGCGCGACGCCCAGCAGCGTTCCGACTGATCGGCCGGGGATCATTTCGATCCCGCCATCGCTGCTGCGTTGTAAGGCTGAGCCGGTGGTGCCGGATCCCGCGACTGCGACGGATGTCGATGTGGCGAGATGGGAAGTCGATTTGATGGCGGCGGGATGTGATTGCCGCGATAAGCTGGCCGCAGTGAAGGCGCTGCAAGAGGGAAAGACGGCTCCCCCAAGCACCTGCACGGTTCGTTGATCAGCCGAAGATCGCGGACCAGTATTGGCGGCCAGCGCAGGTGCCTCCGCCCACAAGGCCGGTAAAGCGGCCATCGATGAACTCGAGGTGATGCGCGTCCATCGGAAGGGCGGTGGTCACGGCACACGCATCGTGGTCGAAAACTAACGGAACCACGCGCGAGCCGAAAGTCGCCAACCAGATCGATGTTCGGCGATACAGACCATCGCGGCTGCGATGACCTAGCAGAAGCAGACCCTCCTGCACGGTGCGACCGGTCTTGATGCGCTCTTCTATCTCGCGAAGGCCGAAAAGGTCGATGACGGCCCCGTGACGTTCCTGAGCACGCGTGACGGTGTGCGACCTCTTTGCCCATGCTCGAACGTCGTCATTCGCGATTTCGCGCGACGCTTGCCTCTGCAACTCGAAGCTCGTTGTGACGGCCTTTACCACCCGATCAGCCTCACGCCCGTTCTCCGCGTATTCGCGCTTCTGCGCTGCGGTCCTCTTGCTCATCGTCAGTCTCCCGCCGGCCTGATGCCGACGTGCAGATTCTGTCTGACGGAAGGCCGTTAGGCAAGACCCCTAAGATTTATTTTGTAAATCGACCTAGACCCCTTGCGCGAATCACAAGACCCATGGATTATGACCTCATCGGCGGCACAGGGTCGTCAGGAGGAAGACAATGAAAATCGCTACCGAATTGCTCGAAAGTCAGATCACCCGCGCGCGCCTCACCGGACTCTCGATCGATCAGCTGCTCGCCTCGGTCCCACATCACGTGCTCGACCATATCGATATCGTGACGCTCACGCCGGACGCGTCGCCGGGATCGCCCTACGCAGAGGTCTCCAGCGGTCGCATGACCGCCGAGGACGCAGACCGTCAGATCGATGCGCTCGGCATCAAGCTGTCCCCGCACTCTCGCTACTGGATGGGCCGCGCGCTCGCCGCCGAGGAAGCAGCGCGCTTCGACTGGTCGGACCAGCCCGCGCTCATACCGGTCTGCATCACCGCAACCGCCGAGGCGCAAGCCTTCGCTGCCGAGGAAGCCGCAATCGATTTCGAACGACGGAAAGTCGTCCGCCTTTTTGCGTAACCAACAATCCAAACAGGGAACCACGACCATGACCACTACGACGACCACCACCGCCCGCTCCGCGATCGACCAGACCACGATCGATCTCGCCATCGAAGCACATGACGCGTTCGACGAGCAGGTGCAGCTCGCAGCCGTCGACCCGATCGACGGGCTCGAACTGTCCCTCAATGCCGCTCGCGAGCACTGCACCGATGAACAGGAAATCGCAGCGATCGAGGACCAGATGGGCAGCATCTACGACACCGTGATCCGGGACGAGTGGATGAAGGCAGAAGAGGCCGCTGGAGCGCGCGAACTGCGCATGCCGATGGAACACGACCTCCGGTCCGCATTCTCCGCCTTCGCCCATCTCCCGGTCCACCAGCACGCCGAGCAGACGCGCCGGATCCTCGCCGGGATCATGTCGGGCACGACCGAATTCATCGAGCGGTCGAAAATCGAGGACCTGATCGTCAACGTCGGCGACTGGCTCCCGGCTGCACGTGACGGTGACCGGCTGGACGCGCCGAAGACGGAAGCGGTGAAGCGGGCGGTGAGCGACTGGGGCGTTATCGAAACCTCGCGTGAGGTCGTCAGGCATCGCGAGGAGCAGGAGCAGCTGCACGCCGAGGTCGTGGAGGACGAACCGTGTGGCAGCCTTGCGATGGCTGCTTCGGCTCGCACTACGGTCGAGGTTCGACCGCGCATGTCGTCCATGGAAGTGCTGACCGCGATGGTCCGCGAACAGGATTGACGCTCGAATAAACCATCGCCAGCGTCCGCGTTCAAAGGGCCGGTGGAGCGATCCGCCGGCCTTTTCGTATGCGCTGCCGGAACGCGTCGAAGGTCCACAATACGAGGGTGGTTTACCTCGATTGCCTCGTGCTCGGTCATCCGCGCAGCCAGCCGCGCCCGCGCGTCTACGGGCGACGAGTGTTGGCGGACAGTCCTGTGTCGGCCGCGTGGAAGGCCGAGATTGTCGCCGCGATCGTCCAGGCGGGTTTTACCCGTCCTGCTGCCGATGCGCCTCTGGAGCTCAATCTGGAGATCGCTCTTCCGACTGTCCAGAAAGCACGCCAAGGTAAACCGGCGATCGGAAGACCGGACTTGGACAATTTGGCGAAGGCAGCCGGCGATGCGTTGATGGAACCCGGCGGGCAAGATTTCGCGAAGGCCGTGAAGCGCCTCGGACCACCCGCAAGCACTTACGCTGGCGTGCTCGAGGACGACGCGCAGATTGTTCGACTGGTGACGGAGAAGCGCTGGTCGCCACGCCCCGGCGGTATCAGGATCATCCTTCGCGAAGCCTGAGCGACGCACACTTGTCTATTATGTCTTAGACAATCGTGTTCTGACCCCTTGCGCAGCGATTCGCAGCGTGGGACAATTCACCCATGACGACCCATTGCATTCTCGGCCAGCGCAAGCTGAAGCAGAACGATATCGTCCACGCACGCGGCCACAACAACCGTGAGGAGGACGTGGGCAATGCGGATCGCTCAGCGCCTCCGCCAGCTGTCATCTATGGACCGGAAGATGCATGGGTAGGCGTCCGGGACCGGCTTGCGGATCTCGGCATTCGTCCGCGCAAGGGCGCCGTGCTGGCGCTCGAACTGATGATGACCACGTCGCCGGAATGGTGGCCGAGCGATGACCCGGTGCGATACGTCAAGCAGCTGCGGTGGTTCATCCGACGCAGCATGCGATACCTGCTCGGCCGGTATCCGCGATGCGCCATCGTGTCGGTCACGCTCCATTGCGACGAGCAGACGCCGCACCTTCACGTCGTGGTGCTGCCCGTGCGCCAGCGGGTCGATGCGCGGTTCGCGGACAAGGGCGAGCGCTGGACGCTCTCCGCGCGTGGCGACCTGCCGCCGAAGCGGGCGAAGGATGCGCCGCCGATCGACTACTCGACCTACTGGCGAGGCGGGATCGGATCGCGCGGGCAGATGGCATACGAGCAGACCGTCTTCGCTGAGTTCATGGCACCGCTCGGCCTCGAGCGTGGCCGCGTCTGGTCCGGTGCGCCGAACAGGCCGAACTCGATCCACCAGGCGGAGATGGGCGACGCGATAGCCGCAGCGAACTCGGAACGGGAAGCGGGCGGGATCGTGCGCAGGCAGGTTGAGGCGGAGCGGGCCGAGGTGGCGGACGTGCGTGCCGAACTCGAGAGAGCGCGCGCCGAGTTGGAGGCGTCACTGGCGCGCGCCCGGGCCGAGGAAGGCCGGCTGGCCGAGCAGCGTCGCGCGCTGGATGCTGAGCGTGCCGAGTTCGAAGCGAAGCTCGTGAAGGTCCGCAAATGGAAGGCCGGTCTCGACGCTGAGCGCGACCGGGTGATCGCGGAACGGGACCGCCAGGCGCAGAATGCGCCGCTCGTGGCAGACCTTGCCGAGACCGCGATCAAGGCGATGCGATCGGTCGATCTGACGAAGATTCCAGAACGTGAGCGAAACGCCGTCATGCAATCGGCCTACGCGATCGGACAGCGGCTCGAGGCGGCGGAAGGTGCCCACTGGTCGATCGCGGCCGCTCGGACCGAGTTGCACGCTACCAGCGCATCACGAGCTCGATGAGCGCTTCTTCTGCTCCTCTCGATAGCGAGCGAGTTCGGCGCCCGTGTATTTGAGTGGATTGTCCTTCGCGTAGGTCTTCGCGTTGGTTCGCTGCCTGGCGATGAACGACCCGCTGACCTTCGGATAGTCCTCGAGCTCCTCGAACCGATCACCGAGGTCGTGTAGGTCCCACTTCGATAGATATTCGTCCCACGTCATGTGATGACCCTTCGTCACATGCAGAACGAGGGCCTCCTTCTTCTCGCCACACTCGAGGCAGATCAATCCGTCGATCCGGACCGTCTCGGCTACTCGCCGCCGGGCGTTGTAGTCGCGCAGCTCATCCTCGGTCAGATGAGCCGTGGCCATCGCCTCGGCGTGCTCGAGGACCGCCTGAGAGGGCGTTCCCAGCGCGAAGTCGCGTTCGCGGATGCGCTGCCGCAGATCTCGGATATGAGGAAGGAGGGCCACCAGATCCGGCGTCGGAAGGCGCGCGAGATCGGCCATCAGCAGGGCGGCTTCTTCGAGCGTCTTGTTCACGTGAGGCCTCGCATCGGTCTATCCCTAGCGCGGGTGCAGCGTCTGGTCGAGATCACCATTCAATGTCCTCGATCTTCTCCTTAAACCGATTTGGATGAGCTTCGAGCATCCGGCGAAAGTTTCCGTCCGGTGTGCAGTCTGCGTCGGAGCCGGGCGCCGAGCGCTCCAGCATCAAGAGGATCGCGCTGCCTTCGATGCTGAGCTTGGCATGTGAGATTCTGTCACCGTCGATCTCGATGATCTGCTCGACCTCGAGATAGGTGAGGTATTCCGAGAAGAAGGCACGCGAGCCGTCGAATATCTCGCCGATCATCTGATCCGGATCGGATGCGTGAAGGCCAGCGTCGATCGCGGCCAGAGTCTGATGCATTCGCTCGATGTGACCGGGATCGTCGGTGCGGCTGCGCCGCAGGCGGAACGCACTGAAGAGGTCGCGGATCGTCCGGTGATACTTGCCGCGCGGATCCCGGAAAAACCATGTGTCGTTGATCTTCTCGGAGACCGCTGGGAGGTGGACGAGATACTCGTCGAGCCCCCACGCTTGATCAGCATAGCCGTAATGATGCCAGGCTACGAAATTCCGATTATGCTCAGGGTGCTTCTCCTTGGTGCGCCATCTCAGCAACTTTCTCGGATACGGTGCGAACATTTTTCATTCTCCAAACTGTTACCACTCGGAGACCTACATTCACAGCAGCGGGAGCTGCCTCCTTTCCCGCTCGCGCACTCGCGACGCGGCCGCCATCGCCTGCTGCGCGGCTCCTACCGCCCGGCGGTATTCGCTGGTCCTACGCCGTTCCGCGCGGTCGAAGCTCAGGCTCACGTCATCGAAGAAGACCGTTGAGTAGATCGCTGCCGCCATCGCGCGCAGCGTCTCGTCATGGGCAAGGGGGAGGGGCTGATTCGTCATTCCGCATGGGTAGAACGAAAGCGGAACATTCGGCAAGCAGGTCCGCGTTAGGATCGGCGGATGGCGGTCCAATCCGACTTGGCTACAACCTCGTCATCGCGCTTCACGCGCGTCTTCCGGACAGTGTCGACGCCTTCGTATTTCACGCCCATTCGCACCCGGTTCACTTCGTCATCGTGGCCACCGAACGCTTCATGCAAGATCTTCAAAAACTCGACCTGGTCGAGCTGCTGAGGCTCCGGCTTCGGATTGTTGCGAGGCGAAGGGATGGTTGCTGGGAACAGGTAGATGCAGGGTGGAGGCAGCTGAAAAGGTCCGACAACCGTCAGGCGAGCTGGATCGGCTTCGACCTTCGGACACGGTCGACCGATGGTGCCGCAGACCATGTCCCAGATGATGAGACCATCGACCCGTTGCTCTTTCGAAATGATCTCTGCCGACAGCCGTGTGTGGATGCCGGACCATGCGTTGTGGCGAGGGTTCGCCCCCGGGTTCGTGCATACCGACCACATGACGAATTCGTGGCAGTGTGGCGGCCGCTCGAAGATGTTGGTGTTGTTCCCATCGAGGCAGCCCTTCAGCTCGATGGCACAGGTGCGCCCGGATGGAAGTTCGACGGTGTAATCGTGACGGTTTGCTTCGCCAGCGGATTCCCAGCCGTCGATATCGCCGCGATCCTGAAGCCAGTTGAGCACGCGGGAGACGAAATCGCGCTTCTCCCGCATCGTGGCGGAGAATTGGCCCCGGATACGTTCGATCGCGCCTCGGAATAGACCGCTGTCGTAGAACTCCTGCTCATCAAGGCCGTGGGTGCCGAGCGAATGAGCCTGCGTCTTCAGAACCTCAGCGAACTCGAGGATTCGCCCGCGCAACTCATCATTCGCGGTGCAAGGGATGATGCTCATGCGACGAGACGCAGATTGCAGCGCATGGCCGCCATGAGCGGATCGAAGATGTTGCGCGCCAAGTGATCGACGACCGGGACAGCGACGCCGTCGCCGATCAGGTGATAGGCCTCGTTATAGGCGCTCGGCAGTTTGTATTTGTCGGACATGCCCATGAGGCGTGCTGCCTCGCGCGAACTCATCAGACGCGAGCGGACGCGTCGGCCCTTGACCTCGATCACGATCTGCCGACTGGATCCACCGGAAGGCGTGCGCAAGCATCCAGCGATACCATCGAAGCGGACCTCGGTGCGGACTGTCTTCACGCCCTTGTGGACCCGCGTGCGACGATAGGCGGTGCCGAACATCCGCGCGCCGGCCTTGCTGGCCTTGATAACCTTGCGCCGGTTGATGTCGCTCATCCGGTCGATCAGCGTCTTGGTTTCGTCCTGGCTATGCCATTCGACGCCTTCCGGCTCGTCCTCGATGATCTCGGCCAGACCTGCGCGTTTGGTTGAGGGCAGGGGGACCGACCAGTTGATCCAAGCGTCGACCACGCGTTGCAGCTCCGGCTCATCCACAACGCGCGAGACGATGCGATCATAGGTAGCTGCGACCCGGCTATCGACGCCGGCGAGCGAACCGGATGGTTCGACCAGACCGGCCGGGATCGTCACGTCATCACGGACAGCGATCAGGAACATGCGCGGGCGCGACTGCGGCACGAAAAGGACGGCATCGATAACCCGCGCGCCGACCTTGTAGCCAGCGTCGACGAGAGCGAGGCAAAGCGCCTCGAAGTCCTTTCCGGAATGGGATGTCAGCGTCGCAGCGACGTTCTCCAGTGCGACGATGGGCGGGCCGCGTCCTTCTTCGTTCAGCTGCGCTATCAGTCGCCAGAAGGGCCAGAACACGCCGGAGCGCTCACCTCGGAGACCTGCGCCGCCGCCTGCGAGCGAAAGGTCCTGGCAAGGGAACGACGCCCAGACGAGGTCGGCCTCTCCCGGAAGGTCGGTAGGCTTGAGCGTCTTCACGTCCGCTGGCTTCATCGCGCCAGCGCCCCAGTTGTCGTCGTAGGTGCCTGCCTTCTTCAAATCGATGTCGTTCGCGAACAGGCAGCGCCACCGGTCTCCAAGACCTGCTCGCGCCATTCCAGCTCCGGCGAAGAATTCGTAGAAGGTGCCGCTCATAGGCGTCGTATGGCGGAACGATACGCGAACGTCGAGAGAAAGGATCAGCTTTTTGCCGGATCAGTCGGCGATCGGAGGTTCTGGAAGGATCGGAGGCGTCGAGTCCGCGTAGGTCAGCCAGTGGGCCCAGATCGCGTGCGTCCGCGCCCGCGTAAGGCGATCAGAGCAGTCGGCGGCCATCGTGCGAGCGATCGATCCCGGATACCAGTTCGTGAAGACGGCACCGCATTCGGTGTCCCGGTATTTGATCCAGGCGCGCTGCGCGTCCCGCAGCTCGGTGCGTGCCTTCGCGTAGTCTTCGCCCTGATCGGCGAGGCGCTCCATGGCGGCCGTGTAATACCGGTTCAATTCGGCATCAGCGTCATCGGCTGGCGCATCGGCCTGACTGAGCGCGGCAGCGGCCATCGTCAGAGCGTGAAGCAGCATTGGCGGTTCCCTCGTCTATCGTGACCGGCGAGTAGCAGCAGGCGAGGGCGGGCGCTACTGGATCGTGGTGTCGCTCGGTCTGCCGAGTAGATAGGACGAGCTCTTCGTCTGGACGACATCGCCGAAGCGCAAAGGCGGCGCCGGCATCGATCTGATCACGCCCGTTCTGATGCGTGTGCCGTCGTCCCAGCGTCCGCGCTTGTCGCCCTAGACCTCGGCAAGAATGACCGGCCACCGCTCGCCCTTCTCGTCGCGTAGATCGCAGATCATCCAGCCCATGAGGCAGGCGTCGAAATCGGTTTTCTTCTCGTCATCTTCCATAGCGCCGAACGGGCGCAGTAATTACGATCCGACGATAGGCGGCATACGATGAAAAGACCGTGTGGCAGTAGCGTGCTCTCCACATTCGAACTCGACAAGTTTGGTCGGAAGGCCTGAAGCGAGAGAGGAGATAGGAGCCCATTTTGGACCGTCATATTCGTCCGCGTTCATATACCCGAGATTGGCCAGCGCGTTATTGAAAGACCATCGGCGAACCAGACGGGGCAGTCTAGCCAAGGAACCAAAGGTTCGCCCGAGATCGAACCTCAGTTCGTCCATCGCCTGCTGAGGATCCCATCCTTCGCACGAGAGAAGGAAAGCGGGATTATCCGTCCGTCCAATCCACGATTGGATGTGGTGGACCAGCCATTCCTCGTATCTGATACCCAACGGCGCATCTTCGACGGGAATGTGCTCATCGCCGAACCGTATCGCTTCACTCGGTCCCTCGTCTTTTCGATCCGCGATCCAATGATGGATGAAATCGTGCTCCCAGTAGTAAGAGGGTTCAGATCCGGCATATCCAAGCTCACCCGCAAGGCTTGAATTGGTGCCGCGCATGATGATTGGCGCAAAGTCAAATTCGTTCACATGACCATCGTCAAACGTAGAACGCGTCCACGATGGGCCACATTCGAACAAGCATGTTTCGAAGCGATGAGAGGCGATAGGATCCATGATCCAGATTGTAGCATCGGACCGGATTCCGGAGGTCGAGCGGTTAGCACCGCCTTGCCCCTCTCCTCGGAACGCATTGGAGTAATCAGCGCCATCGAGTGCTAACCGACATTCGCCAGCTGGCAGACAAAACCGAAGCTATATCAATGGGAAAGGTGGTGGACGCACTTGGGCTCGAACCAAGGACCCGCTGATTAAGAGTCAGCTGCTCTACCAACTGAGCTATGCGTCCACTCGCAGACCGTCAGGCCGCGCCCCCGAATCGGGGAGGCGCTCATATAGCCGGGTTTTGTCCGATGAAAAGGGGGTGGGCGCGCATCTGCCAAAAAAGTATCGCTCGCCCCGTGCTTCAGCCAAGCGTTCCCTTGCGGCCCTGCAGTCGGTTCCAGCGATACACCATCATCAGCGTGCCGATGCAGACCATGTTGGTCATCATCGAAGAGCCCCCATGGCTCATGAAAGGAAGCGGAATGCCGACCACAGGCGCGAGGCCCATGACCATCATCAGATTGATCGACACATAGAAGAAGATCGTCGCCGCCATCCCCGCCGCCAGCAGCTTGCCGAACCGATCGTTCGAATTGCGCGCCACCGACAGGGCCCAATAGAGGATCAGTGCGAAGCAGCCGATCACCACCACGCCGCCGACGAACCCCCATTCTTCCGCCATGGTGGCGAAAATGAAATCGGTGTGCGGTTCGGGGAGGTAATGGAGATGGCTCTGCGTGCCTTCGTTGAAACCCTTGCCGCTGAAGCCACCCGATCCGATCGCGATCTTCGACTGGGTGATGTGATAGCCATCGCCCAGCGGATCGTTCTCGGGGTCGAGGAAGGTGAAGACCCGCCGCTGCTGATACGGCTGGAGCCCGAAGAAGAAGGCGAGCGGCGCGATCACCGCTGCCGCCGCGCCGCCCATCACGAACCAGCGCATTGGCAATCCGGCGAGGAACATGACCACCCCGCCGCCGAAGGCGATGGCGAGCGAGGTCCCCAGATCGGGCTGCGCGAGCACCAGCATGATGGGCAGGCCGATCAGGATGCCCGCCGGAACGACCGCGCGCCAGGTTCCGATCATCCCCACGGGCAGGTCGCTGTAAAACCGCGCCAGGACCAACACGAGCGCTGGCTTCATCAGTTCCGAAGGCTGCAATTGCATGAAGCCCAGATTGAGCCAGCGCTGGCTCCCCCCGCCGACGAAGCCGATCGCTTCGACGATCACAAGAAGGATCAGGAGCACGACGTAGATGGGATAAGCCGCAAGCTTGGCCAAATCGGGTGGAAACAGCGCGAGGATGATCGCCATCACCAGAAACACACCGAACCTGAGCAGGTGCGATCCGGCATAGGGATCGAGCGAGCCTCCAGCGGCGGAATAGAGCACCAGCCCGCCGAACCCGATCAGGATGAACAGCGGGAACAGCATCGCCCAGGGCTGGCGTGCGACGGGAGCGGGAATGACGCTCATTGCGGGCGGGGCGTTCCGGCGGTGGCTGGCGCGGGCGATGGGGCGTCTGGCGCAGCGGCCTGCGGAGCCGCAGCCGTGCCCGGCGCGACCACGGAATCGGGCGGAGGCGCGTCGCTGCTGGGATTGGCCTCGTCACGCGGCGTGATGACGGTGTCGGCGATCGCCTCGCTCTGGCGCGCGGCCACGCGCGCTTCGGCTTCGACAAGGTCGAAGATTTCCTCGTCCCGGCTCGGCGCGGGCGGGACGGCCTCGCCCGCCGCGGTGGCATAAGCGATGTACTTGCGGGTCAGCCGTTCCTGCGCCGTGCCGCCCCATTGTTCCTCGAGCGCGCGCAGAGCGTCCATCCCCTTCTGGGGATCGAACATGAAGGTCATAACGTCGCGCGCGATAGGGTAGGCGGCCCCGGAACCGCCGCCATGTTCGATCACCACGGCGCCTGCATATTTCGGCTTGTCAAAGGGGGCGAAGAACACGAACAGGCCGTGGTCGCGGTATTTCCATGGGCCGGATTTGCCGTCGGACTTGCTGAGCGAGACGACCTGCGCCGTCCCGGTCTTGCCCGCCATCAAGATATCGTCGAACGGCAGGCGCCCGCGTCCGGCCGTGCCGGGGCCGTTGACCACATCGCTCATCGCCTGGCGGACATAGGCGACGTGATCTTCGGGAAAGTCGATCTGATCGGCCCCGGTGCTCTTGTTCGAGCGCGTGAGCCGCGGATAGAGGTGGCGCCCGGTCGCGAGGCGCGCGGTCATCACCGCGAGTTGCAGGGGATTGGCGAGGTAATAGCCCTGGCCGATCGAGGCATTGGCCGTGTCGTAAGCCTGCCATTGGCGATCGTATTTCTTCTCCAGCCAGGCGGGCGAGGGCACGGTGCCGTAGAACTGGCTGATAACCGGCAGGTCGAACTGCTTGCCCATGCCGATCGACTTGGCGAAATCGGCCACCTTGTCGAACCCGACCTCCAGCGCCATGCGATAGAAATAGCTGTCGCAGGACTGGTAGATGCCCTTGGCCATGTCGACCTGGCCATGATTGCCCCAGCAATTGAAGAAGCGATTGCCGATCCGGACCCCGCCGCCGCAGGTGATGGTGCGGTTGGGATCGATGCCCGCCTTGAGAAAGGCCATGCAATGCATCGGCTTCACGGTCGAACCGGGGGGATAAAGCCCCTTCAGCACCTTGTTGCGCAGCGGCACGCGATCATCGTCCCGCAGCATGGCGTACTCGACGCGTCCGATGCCTTGCGAGAAGCTGTTGGGGTCGAAGCTCGGCATGGAGGACATGCAAAGAATGTCGCCATTCTCGCAATCCATCACCACGCAGGATCCGCTTTCCAGCCCGATCCGGCGCGCCGCATAATCCTGCAATGGCCCGTCGATGGTGAGACGAACGGGGTCGCCCTGCACGTCCTCGCGCGTTTCCAGTTCCTGCACGATCCGGCCCGAGGCGGTAACCTCGACCCGGCGCGCGCCGGGCACCCCGCGCAGATCCTGCTCGAACTGACGCTCCAGCGCATCCTTGCCGATCTTGAAGCCGGGCGTAATGAGGAGGGGATTGCCCTCTTCCTCGTATTCCTCGGCATTGGCGGGTCCGACATAGCCGATGAGGTGGCCCACCGCAGGCCCAGTCGGATAATGGCGCGAAAAGCCGCGCTGGGGGACGACGCCGGGAAGGTCGGGCAAGCGGACGCTGACCGCCGCGAAATCCTCGTAATCGAGGCCGCTGGCGACCTCGACGGGCTGGAACCCGGCCGCTTCTTCGACCCGCTTGGTCACATCCGCCATCGACGCCTCGTCGAGGCGCAGGATGCGACCCAGAGCGGTCAACGTGCCGGAGACATCGGCCAGCTGGTCGGGAATGACGTCGACACGGAAATCGGCGCGGTTGGAGGCGAGGGGGGCGCCGTTGCGGTCGAGAATCCAGCCACGGCGCGGTGGGATCAGCGACAAGTTGACGCGGTTGCTCTCGCTTTCGAGCTCGTAACGCTCGTTCTCCGCAATGGCGATATAGCCCATGCGCGTCGCCAGAAGCGTCGCGATCCCGCCCATGCCGGCGGCGACAAGGAAGCTGCGCCGCTTGAACGCATTGTCGAGCGTGGAAGCGGTAACGATACTGGTCTTGCGCGATCCGAGCTTCATGCCGCCCTCAACCCAGCTTGCGCCAGCGCGTCAGGCGCTTGCGATCGAGAAAGGCCACGAACAGCGCGACGAGCGGGAACAGAAGGATCGAGAGGACGATCTGGGGCACGAGCGCAATCAGCATGGGTAGAGAGGGTTCGCCGCCGGAAAAGAGCATTGCCGCCAGCAGATACACGGGCAGGATTAAACCGGCGGTGAACCAGTCCTGCGCGAAGCTGCGCCAGGGAAAACGCGTCTCCACCATCTCAATCGCGATCATAGCGAGCGACCATAGAAGGGCGGCGCTACCCAGTGGTTGGCCGCTGAACAGATCGTCGAACAAGCCGAGCGGAAAACCGGCCCAGACCGGCAACAGGCCCGGACGCACGAGCCGCCATCCGATCAGCATGAGAAATCCCAGCGGCGGCACGATGGGCAGCGCGCTGGCGATCACGATCAGCGGGAGGATCGATGCGATCAGGATCGAGATATAGGGAATGACCGTCGCCAGAACGGTCGAGTGCGAGCGATTGATGCGGCTGCCATAGGCATCGCTGCGGGAGCGGGGGTTCATCCGCTCCATTATTCGCCCAATTCGCGTTCGATCGGCGTTCTCGACCCGCGCAAGGCGGCAGGTTCGAATATCGGCAGGACCGAGACGAAATCGGCCGCGGCGGGATCGGTCACGATCCGGGCGAGGGCGCCGTCGTCGGTGATTTCCGTGGCGATCGCGACCGCGATGCCGGGTTGGTAATATCCGCCCGCGCCGCTGGTGACGAACAGGTCGCCCTTCTCGATCGGATTGATCCCGAGATTGATCAGACGGATGCGGATCAGACCGTCGCCGCGTCCTTCGGCAAAGGCCACGACCTCGTCCTGCGCGCGCCGCACGGGAAGCACGCTTTCGCTGTCGGTGAGAAGGAGGACGCGCGAGCTCCGGTCGCCGACCTCGAGGATACGACCGACGACCCCACGGGGCGAGCGCACCGGCATACCGACTTTCACGCCGTCGGCGGCGCCCGCGCCCAGATAGGCGAAGCGTCGCGTGCTCGCCGAGGTGGCGCCGATTAGCCGCGCGGTCGCGACCGGGGCGGTGTCGGTGTCCTCCAGCGACAGGAGCGATTTCAGGCGCCGGTTTTCCTGCTCGACCGCGGCGGCTTCCTTGAGGCGTATCCGCGCGATCTCCATCTCGCGCTTCAGCGCCGCGTTCTGCGACCCTGCGCGCAGATAGCCGCGCACGCTTTCGTAAAGGCTCTTGCTTTCGGTCCGCCCGGTGGCGACCGTGCGGGTGGCGGGCGCGACGGCGTCGTTCGCCTCCCCGCGCAGGCCCGACAGGAATTGCGGCTGCCACAGCGACAGGCCGAGCAGGATGGCGCCCACCAGCGCACCCGCGCCGGCGGCGATATAGCCCGTAAAGAGGCTGTATTGCGCCCTTCGCGAATAGCTCGAACGCCGTTGCCCGGTCGGCGCCATGGCGGCCGTGCTCCCCAGTTAGTTCGTGCGGCTTACGCCGTCATCAACACGCCGCGATAGATCTCGTCTTCCATCGCGCGGCCCGTACCCAGAGCGACGCAGGACAGCGGATCTTCCGCGATGGTCACCGGCAGGCCGGTTTCCTCGCGCAGATATTCGTCGAGCCCCTGGATCAGCGCACCCCCACCGGTCAGGACGATCCCCTGATCGACGATGTCGGCGGCGAGCTCGGGCGCGGTGTTTTCGAGCGCGATGCGCACGCCTTCGACGATCGCGCCGATCGGTTCCGACAGGGCTTCGGCGATATGGCCCTGATTGATCGTGATTTCCTTGGGCACCCCGTTGACGAGGTCGCGGCCCTTGATGGTGATCGCTTCGCCGATCCCGTCTTCGGGCGCGACGGCGATGCCGTAATCCTTCTTGATCCGTTCCGCCGTGGCATCGCCGATCAGGAGGTTGTGGTGGCGGCGGACATAGCTGACGATGGCTTCGTCCATCTTGTCGCCCCCGGTGCGCACCGAGGTGGTGTAGGCGAGACCGCGCAGCGACAGCACCGCGACCTCGGTCGTGCCGCCGCCGATATCGACGACCATCGATCCGACCGGCTCGGTCACCGGCATGTCCGCGCCGATCGCGGCGGCCATCGGTTCGAGGATCAGGAAGACCTGGCTCGCCCCCGCATTCGATGCGGCGTCGCGGATCGCGCGGCGTTCCACGCTGGTCGAGCCCGAGGGGACGCAGATGGTGATTTCGGGATAGCGCATCAGGCTCTTGCGGCCGTGCACCTTGCGGATGAAGTGCTTGATCATCTCTTCGGCGATTTCGATGTCGGCGATGACGCCGTCGCGCAAGGGGCGGATCGCTTCGATGCTGTCGGGCGTCTTGCCCATCATCATCTTCGCATCGTCACCCACGGCCTTCACGCGCTTCACGCCGTTCAGCGTCTCGATCGCGACGACCGACGGTTCGTTGAGGACGATGCCCTGATCCTGAACGTAGACCAGCGTGTTGGCGGTGCCGAGATCGATCGCCATGTTCTGCGAGCCGAACTTGAAGAGATTGTTCCAGAAGCTCATTCTTACCCGATTCCGTAAATGGATAAGGGCCTTGCGCCCCGATTTTGAGAGCGTTCCGACCCGGTTTTGACAGCGGAGCGGACGCCTTAGCGAAGGTGTGGCGAAAATGCCAAACATTCCCTCGCGGCTTCGGGGGAAAGTTCAGCGTCCGGTCTCGAAATCATGGCGTTTCGTCGCTAGCTTGCCCGCCCCGCCATGCCGACAATCCGCCGCCTTCCCGAAACGCTCGTCAACCGCATCGCCGCCGGCGAGGTGGTCGAGCGCCCTGCCGCGGCGCTCAAGGAGCTGGTCGAAAACGCCATCGATGCGGGCGCGACGCGGATAGCGGTCAAATTGGTCGAGGGCGGGCTGGGCTCGCTCGAAGTGACCGATGACGGGTGCGGGATGACGCCGGACGAGATGGCCCTCGCGCTCGAACGCCATGCGACGTCGAAACTTCCCGACGAGGCCATCGAACAGGTCGCGACTCTGGGCTTTCGCGGCGAGGCGCTGCCTTCGATCGCCAGCGTTTCGCGCTTCACGCTGGAAAGCCGACCGCGTGCCTCGCAGCAGGCGTGGCGCAAGGTGGTCGATCACGGCGCCATCGTGGCGGACGAGCCCGCCGCTCTCCCTCTCGGAACTCGCGTGCGGGTCGAACAGGTCTTCGCCAAAGTGCCCGCGCGCCGCAAGTTCTTGCGCACACCGCGCAGCGAATACGCCGCCTGCCTCGATGTCGTGCGAAGGCTCGCCATGGCGCGGCCCGATATCGGCTTCATGCTGGAGCATGGAGAGCGGCGCATCCTCGCACTCCAGCCGGACGAGGCGATCGCCGATCGCGTGGCGCAAGTCGTTGCTCGCGAACTCAAGACCAACGGCGTCGCGATCGATCTTGAGCGGCCGGGCGAGGCGGGGCCGATCCGCCTGTCCGGCATCGCGGGCCTGCCGACCTACAATCGCGGAATCGCCGACCACCAATATCTGTTCGTCAACGGGCGCCCGGTGAAGGACCGCCTGCTGACCGGCGCGGTGCGTGGCGCCTATGCCGACATGCTGGCGCGCGATCGCCATGCGGTGCTGGCGCTGTTTCTCGATCTTCCGCCGGAAGAGGTCGACGTGAACGTCCACCCGGCCAAGACCGAGGTGCGCTTCCGCGATGCGAATGCGGTGCGTGGATTCATCGTCTCGGGTCTGCGCCAGGCCTTGGCGAGCGGGGACCGGCGCAGCGCGCAGACACCCGATCGTGGGGCGATGGCGCGCTGGACAAGCGAGCCGGGGCAGGGGGACGCACGCAACGAGCCGTCGCCCGCGCTCACATCCATCTTCAGCGGCCGCGATTGGTCGGCCCCGTCGCGCTCGGTTGCCGAGGCGGGCGCTGCATGGCGCGGGGCCACTTCGGACGTCATGGCCGAACCGCGTGGCCGCGCGGAGGAAGCCGCGCCGCTCTCCGAGGAAGAGCAGGACTACCCGCTCGGTATCGCGCGCGGACAGGTCGCCAACACCTATATCGTTGCCGAGGCGAAGGACGGCTTGGTCCTCGTCGATCAGCACGCCGCGCACGAACGCCTTGTATTGGAGCGCCTGCGGGCCGCGGGTGCGGAAGACGCCGTTTCGCGCAGCCAGGCGCTGTTGATGCCCGACGTGGTCGAACTGGATGAGACCGCCTGCGACCGGCTCGAAGATGCCGCCGATGGTCTCGCACGCTACGGTCTCGTGATCGAGCGCTTCGGCCCCTCGGCCATGCTGGTGCGCGCCGTTCCCCATTCGCTGAAGCAGGGCGATCCCGAAAAGCTGCTGCGCGATATCGACGACGATCTGGTCAAGCACGGCGAAGCGCTGCTGCTCGGCGAAAAGATCGACCTCGTCCTCGCCACCATGGCCTGCCACGGATCGGTCCGCGCAGGCCGCATCATGCGCGTCGACGAGATGAACGCCCTCCTGCGCGAAATGGAACGCACGCCGCGATCGGGCCAGTGCAACCACGGGCGACCGACCTGGGTCAAGCTGAGCATGGAAGATGTGGAGAAGCTTTTCGGGAGGAAGTGAGGCGCTGAACTTGCTTCGTCAAATGGGGACTTGCGAAGTTTTCCAGCCCAAAACGGACGGTCAGCAAACGACCCCTTTGCAGACATTATTCGAGCCCGCAGCGAACCCTTTCGACAAGCCCGGATTCGACTGGGGAGCTTTCAACCCGGCGTATCGAGATGACAGGATCGCAACGCCCTCTCCTTACTTGGCGGCGATACGCACGAGCATGCAGCAGCCCTTTTCCACTCGGTCGTGTATTTCCATATAGCCATCGTGCAGGTTCGCGATGCGCTGGCAGATGGTCAGGCCCAGCCCCAGTCCTTCGGCGCTGCCCTCCTTGAAGAATTGGGTGAAGACCGCTTCTTTCTTCGCCTCGGGTATGCCCTTCCCGTTGTCGCCGACATAGAACACATGCTCGCCATCCTCTTCCTTGTGGTGGATGGTGATGACGAGGCGATCGGTTCCGGCGTGCTTGATCGAATTCTCAATCAGGTTCTGGAACAATTGGCGCAGGAGATTGGGCTCGACGGTCGCGACTGGCAGGCGCGTGACGTTGAGGCTGGCGTCGATACCTTCGAGCGCTGCGGAAAGATTGAACCGCACTTCCTCGAGCAGGATATTGAGATCGTATTTCTCGAAATTGAGCTTGGTGGTTTCCTCCGACGCCGCCTTGAGCATGGACGAGATGGAGCCCGAAAGCCCCATCGCGCTGTCCCGCAGCGCGCTCAAAATGGCGGTCGCCCTGTCGCCCAGAGTGGTGCTTTTGTCGCGCTGGATCAGATTGAGGCCGCTCAGGATGCTGGCGATCGGGTTCTTCAGATCGTGCGCGATGCTGTGCGAATAGATCTTGAGCTGCGCGTTGAGGCGAACCAGCCGCCGCTCGCGCGCGGCCAGTTGGGTTATGTCCGTGGCAATGCAGACCAGGCGCCTTTGCCCCTGTTCGTTCACGAACACGACCTTGCGCGTCAGCAGGGTGCGGCGATCCGCCTTCCAGTCCGTGATTTCTTCCACGATT
This sequence comes from Erythrobacter sp., assembly GCA_009993605.1. Lineage (GTDB taxonomy): Bacteria > Pseudomonadota > Alphaproteobacteria > Sphingomonadales > Sphingomonadaceae > Qipengyuania. The sequence continues at coordinate 218,580 of JAACTB010000007.1, read as the reverse complement.
TCGGAACGCCCTTCACGAAACGCCCGCCGGTCCTCGCTCATGAAGAGTTCGGCCTCGTCATCGGGAAAGCTTTCGACCGTCGTGGTGCCGATAATCTTACCGCGCTGCTCGGGCGCATACACCGCCAGAAAGGCGCTGTTGGCGTATATCAGCCTGCTATCTTCATCCTTGATGAAAATGAGCGACGGTCCGTTCCCCAACAGGAACTCCACGAGGCCTTCGTCTTCGGGCAAACCCGGCGACAGCCCTTCATCGATATGCGAAAATGGCATTGCATTTACCCCGGATCTGAATGGATCAAAGTGACGCAGAAACCCAAGTAGATTGCAATTTTTCAGCGTTTTTGCGCGGGCTATCGAGGGCGGACAGTACGCAGATGCTTCGGACAGGCAAGGACATCTGAAAATTGAGGTCCGCTTTCCACCCCAAAATCGGACGCACCTTGCTCAGTTCGCCTTGCCGATAAGCCGACATTCAACCTTGCGCTGCTTTCTCTCCTCAGGAGCTTTCTCGCTTGCTCCGGTCGATTCAAAATGGTCTCTGCATTCCGACCACCAATCGCTGCTTATTTCGATGGCGGACACGGAATATCGTTCGGGAGACAATGATGCGCGCACCGATCCTCTTGCTGGCTCTGGCCGTTGCGGCCTGCGGGGCGGAGCAGAGCCCGGACGAGAAGGCGGCCAGCGATGCGGCGGCTTCGGCGGAGATCCGCGCGGCGAATGTGCCGCCGCCCATTCCGGTGACGCTGGAGCCGATCGCCTATTCCGATATCGAAGCGAACGATCTGATCGGGATCGGATGCAGCTTTGCATTGGCGCGAGATGCCGATGCGGCGATGGCGGTGACGATGGTCGAGGCGGCGTACGTGAAGCAGAACAACGAGATTCAGCGGCTCGCGCCCGATATGGGCAGCGGCGAAATGCCGTTCGGGACCCGCTCCAACTATGACGGAACTCAGTTCGGCCTGGAAATGATCGTGCGCGGGGATGGCGAGGCGATCGGGGGCGAGACCACGCTGTACGATGCGACGCTGACGCTGCGCGATGGGCGGGACCGGATCGTCTATCAACAGGACGGTGTGGCGCGCTGCGGCAGCTGAGCGTTCAGTCCACCGGCGCGTCGGGATCGCGCACGCGGATGAGCCCATTGCTGACCATTTCCAGCACCAGCAGATCGTCCTGGTTGAAGGTGCTGACCCGGCTTTTGAAAAGGCCCATATCGGGCCGGGACTTGCTGCGGCGCTTGTCGATCACCTCGGTTTCGCAGCGGAGCACATCGCCCGGATAGACTGGCTTCACCCAGCGCAGTTGATCGATCCCGGGCGAGCCGAGGCCCGCCTGTTCGACCACCGACATGTTCTCGACCAGCATGCGCATCGTCATGGCGCAGGTATGCCAGCCGCTCGCGGAGATACGCCCGAAATGCGTCTTCGCCGCCGCCTCGTCGCTCAGATGGAAGGGCTGGGGATCGAACTTCTCGGCGAAGTCGCGCACCGCGTCGGCTTCTACCTCGTAGCGGCCGAAGCTCTGCCGGGTGCCCACTTCGATGTCTTCGTAATACAGCATGGGTCGGGAAATGCCCCGGAATGCGGACCGGGGCAATATCCAAACGTAACGCCAAACCTATCGGGCGTGCACAGCGCGAATGACCGTGCCGAGCCGGTCGGACTGTCCGAGCCATTCGAGCTGGGTTTGCGCGGTCACCTCGTTGATCGCGGTCTGGGGAACGGCCCCGCCGCTGACGGGCAAGCGCAGGGGCCGCGTGCCCGGCGCCATGGCCACGGTGCGGGCGATCGCGCGCGGCACGTCCATCGGATCGGCGCTGCGGCCCGAGCCGTCCTCGGTCCCCATGTTGGCGACCACTTCGGGATAGCCGCTCGTGTGGACGTCCTCGGCGCGGTTCTTCAAGGCGCCAGTATAGATGTTGCGGTTGACCCAGACCTCGGTCGGATAGCCGCCGGGTTCGATGATGGTGACATCGATATTGTGCGGCACGAGCTCGTAGGCGAGTTGCTGGCCCATCGCTTCCAAAGCGAATTTGGTGGCGCTGTAATGGCCGCCATAGGGCACGATCACGCGGCCGAGCTGGCTGGAGATCTGGAAGATCTGCCCGGCACCCTTCGCGCGCATTCCCGGCAACACGGCGCGGGCCATGCGGTGGCAGCCGAAGACGTTCGTATCGAAGGCGAGCATGGTCGCCGCCATGTCCTGCACCTCGACCGGGCCCGAGATGCCGATCCCGGCATTGTTGATCAGCACTTCGATCGGGCCGCCATTGATCCGCTCGGCCTCGGCCACGCCCGCGGCGACCTGATCGTCGGAGAGGACGTCGATCTCGATCACATGGAGGTCGAGATTTTCCTCGCGCGCCAGCTTAACGAGTTCCTCCGCCTCGGGACGGGGTAGGTTGCGCATGGTCGCGAACACCCGCGCGCCGAGCCGGGCGTAATGTTCCGCGCCGAGCCGTCCGAAGCCGGAGGAACAGCCGGTGATGAGGATCGATTTGCCCGACAGGTCGGCCTTGGGCTGGACCGAATCGGGTTGCGCGCGGGTCGCGGTGGCGGCCAGCGCGGTGGTGGCGGCGGCTCCGGCGAGCAGGGTGCGGCGGGTGAGGGCGGTCATGGTCGGTCTCCTTCGGACAGCAGGCTAGCGTCTTTCCGCTTGCATGTCAGCGCGCGGCGGCGGAAGCATTGCGGCGATGACCCGGCCTTTTCTCTTCCCGACCCTACTGCTCGGCGCGGCGGTCGCTCTGTCAGGTTGCGAAACCACGAACGAAGACGATTGGCTGGGCGGCGATCGCAAGCCGTTCGATCAGGCGGAACGGACCTGCGAGGAACAGGCCGATCGGATCGCCGAAGCGAGCGGGCGCCCCGCTTTCTTCACCGAGTGTATGCGCGCGTTCGGATGGACGCGGCGGAGCGACGCCGACTAATCCTGCATCCGCATCGCGACATCGCTCATGAAGCGCACGTCGTCGCCCGCCGCCAGCCGATCCGCCTCGCTTCCGATCGCGGCGAGCATCTGGATAAGATCGTCCTGTTCGGCCTTGGCGTAATTGCCGAGGACATGGCCGGTCACCCGGTCCTTGTGCCCCGGATGGCCGATCCCGATCCGCACGCGGCGAAAATCCGGGCCGAAGTGCTTGTCGATGCTGCGAAGGCCATTGTGCCCCGCCAGCCCACCGCCGGTGCGGACCTTCACCTTGAAGGGCGCGAGGTCGAGCTCGTCGTGGAAGACGGTCAGCGCATCGGTGCCCAACTTGTAAAAGCGCAGGGCCTCGCCCACCGCGCGACCGCTCTCGTTCATAAACGTCGCCGGTTTCAGGAGCAGCACCTTTGCAGTGCCGATGCGACCCTCTTGCACCCAGCCCGAAAACTTCTTCTGCGCCGGGCCGAACCCGTGCATTTCCGCGATCACATCGCACACCATGAAACCGATATTGTGCCGGTGCATCGCATATTGCGGGCCGGGATTGCCGAGGCCAGTCCAGATTTGCATGGCCGCGCCCTAACAACCGCAGAGCCGTTCGGGAAGGCAGCCCAAACGAAAACACCGGCCTGTCGCCAGGCCGGTGTCTCGTGTTCGGTATCGCGAGAAGAACCCTTATTCCGGGCTCTTTTCCTGCTGTTCCAAAGCGGCGTCGTCGTCCGGACCCTGTTCGGTCGCGGCGGTTTCGCCAGGCTCCATATCGGCGCCGGTCTGATCGTCGCCTTCTTCGCCTTCGCTTCTCTTGAGCGCCGACGGGGCGACCAGAGTGGCGATGGTGAAGTCGCGGTCGGTGATCGCGCTTTCGCTACCCGAAGGCAGCTTCACTTCGCTGATGTGGATCGAATCGCCGACTTCCTTGCCGGTGACGTCGATTTCGATCTCGCTCGGAATCTTGTCGGCTTCGCAGACCAGTTCCAGCTCGTGACGGACCACGTTGAGCACGCCGCCCTTCTTGAGGCCGGGGCTGGCATCTTCGTTGGTGAAGACCACAGGGACATTGACGTCGACCTTGGCGCCCTTGGCGAGGCGAAGGAAGTCCACATGCTCGGGACGGTCGTTGACCGGGTGCAGCGCCACGTCCTTGGGCAGCGTGCGCACGCTCTTGCCGTCGATTTCGACAGTCACGATCGAGTTCATGAAGTGACCGGTGCCAAGCTGGCGGACCAGTTCCTTCTCCTCGATGTGGATCATCGTGGGTTCTTCCTTGCCGCCGTAGATCACGGCGGGGACACGGCCTTCGCGGCGCAATTGACGGGAGGCTCCCTTGCCAGCCCGTTCGCGCGCTTCGGCCGGCAGGGTCAGAGCGTCGCTCATGGGTCTTGCCTTTCGAGTATGCGTTGAGTTGCTTGGTTCATCGGACGCCACGCCTCCAGGGATGACCATGGCGGGTCCGAAGGGCGCGCCTATAACGCGGTAGCGCGCAAAAGCAAGCTCCGAGCGGGGGTGGAGGACCGGTTAGGCGCTACTGGATGCGGCGCACGGTGTAGCCGCTCGCCTCCAGCATGGCGGGTAGCCCGTCCGGCCCGAACATATGGCCGGCCCCCACCGCGACCAGGGGGCGGCTATCGGTCGAGAAGAGATTTTCGAGCTGCGCGGTCCAGGCGCGGTTGCGCCCGGCGAGCAGCGCTTCGTAGAGTTCGGGATCGGCCAGAATGCCCTCGCGGGTCAGTTTGGCGAGCTCCCTGGCGTTCCCCTCGCTCCAGATCCGGGCGAGGCGGCCCATGTCGTCGTCATAGTCGCGGGTCTCGGCGATGACCGCATCGAGCAGGTCGCGCTGGTCCTGCTCCGGCAGCGCGTCGAAGATGCGCAACTGCTTTTCGCCGCCCTCTATCTCGACGATGTCGCGCCCCTTGAAGTCGCGGATCAACGCGCGGTCGACCCCGTTTTCGGTCTTGGCCACCTGGACGACCTGCGCCAGCGTCAGCGCCGCCGCCCAACTTTCCATCGCATCGAAATGATTGCTGCGCACCTTGGCCTTGGTCAGCAGCACTTCGTATTGCGGCCGCAGCGCCGGATCGATCCGGTCGACCAGCGGCCCGGTCGGTTCGTCGAAGGCCAGCCGGACAAAGATATCCGTCAGCGCACTGCCTTCGTCGAGATTGGCGACCTCGACGACAAGCAGATCCGCGTCCCCGATTGCCTTTTCCAGCGACGGCGTGCGCCACGATACGCCATCCGGCAGCGCGTGGATCGTTCCGAACAGCCACCCCTCGATCGCGCCATTCTCGCTCGCGACTTCCAGCAGGATGGGCTTGGCCGCGACCTCGCTCGTGGGTTCGGGTTCCGCTCCGCAGGCGGCGAGCGCCAGCAGGCCGGGCAGGGCGAGCATGCGTGCGAAGTATGTTTTTAGACGAGAGTTCGTCATCAAGATCAATCCAACCGCTCGGCGGCAAGACCGCGCTCGGCCAGCATGACCTGAACCGATTTCGGGCCGAAGAAATGCCCCGCGCCGACCGCGACCAGAACCGTCCCCGGCCGGTCCAGCCGCTCGTCGAGCCATTCGGCCCATGCCCGGTTGCGATCTTCCAACAGGACCTTCTCGAACAGGGCGCCGAACTCGCCATCGCCGAAATCGAGATCGTCGATCGCTTCACCCTGCGCCCAGCGATGTTCGAGCGCGAGATCGAGCCCGTCCGCTTCCTGTCCCTCACCCAGGAAGAAGTTCTCCGGGTCCTCGCCATCCCAGGCGATCAGGTCTTCCTCCAATTCGGCGAGCAGCAGATCCTCGTCGATCGCGAGGACATTTGCGAAGACGTCGGCGGAGTTCTCGATCGACCCGATCGGTTTGCCCGCCGTGGTGAATTCATTTTGCAGCGCCGTCTCGACACCGTTCTCGCGCGCCGAGCCCATCTGGTCGAGCTGACCCAATCCCACCGCCATGATCGCCAGGATCGGCGGCATCCGGTCGAAGATGGCGGGGGGCGTCCCGGTCAGCTTCGCCAGCGTCAGCCATTTCCTGCCCGCTTCCGGGCTCAACCGCTGGGAGGTCGGTATGCGCTTTTCGATGCCGGAGAGCATACGCACCATCAGTTCCTGTGACCCCGCTGCGCCATCCGCATCGCTGGTTTCCAAGACCAGCTCGTCGGCGTCCTCGATGACGCCATCGAGTTCGGGGCTGCGCCAAAGAAACCCATCGGGAAGGAGATGGAAGGTCCCGAAAAGATAGATCGTGGTATCCTCGTCCGCGAGCTTCCAGATGGCTGGGCTCGGCTCGTAATCCTGCGTGACGACCGGGGCAGACCGCTCGTTCCGCGATAGAGTATCGGCGTCAAGGTCCTCTGCCCATGCGGCAGGTGCCAGCAGGGCGGCTGCGAGACCGGCGAGAACCGAAAAGGTCAGGTGCATTGGGTGGGCACTCTCATGCGATCCGATGGAGGGATCGGGATTTCCAGGCGGCTACCCTTACAGCCCGTCGTCGAATATTTCGTGAATGGCCATGCCGAAAAGCCGCGCAATCCGAAAGGCGAGGGCGAGCGAGGGGTCATGCTTGCCGGTCTCGATAGCGTTGACCGCCTGTCGCGAGACCTCGAGATGCATCGCCAGTTCGGCCTGGCTCCATTCCCGCTCGGCACGAAGGATGCGAAGGCGATTCTTCATTCGGCGCGGCCGAACCGATCGCGCGCCCATGCATAAGCATAACCGCAATAAAAGATGACCGACACGCCGAGCAGAGTGATCCAGCCATCCGTCATGATCGATTGGTCGGCTGTGGATTCCGAGGGGGCGATACCGCTCGCCATTCGATGTCCTGCGCCGTAAGCCACATCGGCAATGTCGAAAAAGAACAATACGATCATATAGACACTCACTGCCGCGACCGCCCAGCGGTGGCCGACCGAGCACAGGCTCTGAAAATAGGTGTCGGTTCGCGACGGCATGGCCGACACGAGAAGGCCTCCCGAAGCCGCACCCCTAGCCAGAGCGGTAATCAGGGTATCGAAATCGGCGAAAAGGTCGAACACCAGAAGCACGGTGCCCGCCGCACCAAACCAGATTAACCAGTAATGGCGTGAGCGGTCAGCTTCGGTGGGAGCGAAAGGATCGTAAGGCATAGAGACGTCCGCGCTTATTGTCAGGTATACTTGACTAAATGTCATAGGTGCGTGACCATGTCGACAGAACATGACATCTGCTGGAAAAGCGTTCCGCATTGCACTGCTCGCAGGTCTCGCGACATTGACCCGCTTTCGCGCCTGCGGCATGGCCGCTCGCCATGGACCGGAACCCGCAGAACTCCTTTCAGGACATGATCCTCGCGCTCCACGACTTCTGGAGTAGCAAGGGGGGGTGCCTGATCTTACAGCCTTACGACATGCGGATGGGGGCGGGCACGTTCCACACCGCCACGACTCTGCGCGCGCTGGGGCCGGAACCCTGGAACGCGGCTTTCGTCCAGCCCTGCCGCCGCCCGACCGACGGGCGCTATGGCGAAAACCCCAATCGCTTGCAGCACTATTATCAGTATCAGGTGATCCTGAAGCCGAGCCCGCCGGACATTCAGGACCTCTACCTCGAAAGCCTGCGCGTGATCGGCATCGATCCGCTGAAGCACGACATCCGCTTCGTAGAGGACGATTGGGAATCGCCCACTCTGGGTGCCTGGGGCCTCGGCTGGGAAGTCTGGTGCGACGGGATGGAAGTGACGCAGTTCACCTATTTCCAGCAGATGGGCGGTTTCGACTGCAAACCGGTGGCAGGGGAACTGACCTACGGGCTCGAGCGGCTGGCGATGTATATTCAGGGCGTCGACAATGTGTACGACCTCGATTTCAACGGTCGCGGGGTAACATACGGGCAGGTGTTCCTCGAGAACGAGAAACAGATGTCGAAATGGAATTTCGAGGTCGCCGAGACGGATGCCCTGTTCGATCTGTTCAACAAGGCCGAAGCGGAGTGCCGCAACGCGCTGGCCAACGACGTGCCGATCGCGGCCTATGAACAGGCGGTCGAAGCGAGCCACATCTTTAACCTGTTGCAGGCGCGCGGCGTGATCAGCGTGCAGGAACGCGCCAGCTATATGGGCCGGGTGCGCGACCTCGCGCGCGGATCGTGCGAGGCGCATATGGCCAAGGAAGCGCCACGATGGGCGGAAGAGTATCCGGAGTGGTCGAAATGAGCGGCGCCGATAACCGGAACGACTTCCTTCTCGAACTGCGCAGCGAGGAAATTCCCGCGCGGATGCAGGCGGGCGCCCGGGCCGAACTGGAAAAGCTGTTCCGGCGCGAGATGACCGCCGCCGGTGTTTCGGCAGGCGAAGTCACCGTCTGGTCCACCCCCCGCCGCCTTGCTCTGATTGCGCGCGACCTTCCCGCCACGACCGAGGCGGTAAGCGAGGAGGCGAAGGGCCCACCCGAGGGCGCACCCGATGCCGCTGTCGAAGGATTCTGCCGCAAGGCGGGCGTCACCCGCGATCAGTTGGAGGTGCGCGAGGTCAAGGGCCGTCCCACCTATTTCGCCGTGATCGAGACGCCGGGCCGCGCGATGCGCGATCTTCTGGGCGAGGCCATTGCGACCATCGTGCGCGATTTCAGCTGGCCCAAATCGATGCGCTGGGGCGCGGCGTCGCTCAGTACGGAATCCTTGCGCTGGGTGCGTCCGCTATCGGGCATCGTCGCGCTGTTCGGGGACGAGTTGGTCGAATGCGAGGTCCACGGCGTCACCAGCGGCGCGGTCACGCTCGGCCATCGCTTCCACCACGCTGGCGACATCACGATCGGCAGCGCCGACGATTACGCGATGAAACTGCGCGCGGCCCATGTCATCGTCGATCACGAGGCGCGGCAGGACCTGATCCGCAGCGGCGCCGCGAAGGTCGCGAGCGAGGCGGGGCTCACGCTGGTCGAGGACGAGGGGCTGGTGATCGAGAATGCCGGCCTCACCGAATGGCCGATCCCGCTGCTCGGTCGCTTCGACGAGGCGTATCTCGAAGTTCCGCCCGAAGTCATCCAGCTCACCGCGCGGGTGAACCAGAAATATTTCGTCTGCGAAGATGAGACGGGCAAGCTCGCCAATGCCTTTATCTGCACGGCCAATATCGAGGCGGAGGATGGCGGCGCGCGCGTGGTCGACGGAAACCGCAAGGTTCTCGCCGCGCGACTGTCCGACGCGCGCTTCTTCTGGGAACAGGACCGCAGGAAGACTCTGGCGCAGCACGCCAAGGGGCTTGAGCGGATCACCTTCCACGAAAAGCTCGGTACGGTGGCCGACAAGGTGGGGCGGGTTGCGAAAATGGCCGATTGGCTGGTGTTCGACGCCAAGGCGCCCAACGGCGATCACAAGGCCGCGCGCCTCGCCGCGGAGCTTTGCAAGGCAGACCTCGTCACCGAAATGGTTGGCGAATTTCCCGAATTGCAGGGCGTGATGGGCGGCTATTACGCGCGTGCCGAAGGGCTTCCCACCGATATCACCGATGCCATCGCGGACCATTACCGGCCCTTGGGACAGGACGATGCGGTGCCGACTGCTCCGCTGACGGTGGCGGTGAGCCTTGCGGACAAGCTCGACACGCTTCTCAGTTTCTTCAAGATCGGGATACTTCCCACCGGATCGAAAGACCCTTTCGCGCTTCGCCGCGCCGCGCTCGGCTATCTGCGGCTTGTGCAGGGCAACGATCTGAAGCTCTCGCTCGATGAAGTCGTTCATGCCTGGGATGGGCGGCCGAACCGCGCTTTGGCGCGCAAGCTGACCGATTTCTTCGCCGACCGCCTCAAGGTCCAGCAGCGCGAGGCGGGCGTCCGTCACGACCTGATCGACGCAGTGTTCGCGCTGGGTGCTGAGGACGATCTCGTTCGCCTTCTGGCGCGGGTTAAGGCTTTGCAGGTCTATATCGAGACCGCCGAAGGCACTGACCTGCTCGCCGCTTACAAACGTGCCGCCAATATCTTGAAGAAGGAAGACTGGCACGGCACGGAAGGCGAAATCGCCAGCACCGGCGAGGAAGATCCGCTGGCGCTCGTTGACGATCCCGACATGAAAGTGGTGATCGACGCCAAAATGGCCGCGCGCCACGCGGGCGAGGCCAATTATGCCCTTGAACCAGCGGAAAAAGCGCTGGCCGACGCGCTGGCTCAGGCTGAGCCGCGCGCGGCGAAGGCCTTGGCGGACGAGGATTTTGCTGCCGCCATGGCCGCGCTCGCCAGTCTGAGAGCGCCGATCGACCGCTTCTTCGAAGAAGTGACAGTAAATGCCGAGGACAAGTCCAAGCGCGCGCATAGGCTCGACCTGCTTGCGCAATTTCGTGCTGCAGTGCACAAAGTGGCCGATTTCTCGCGCATCGAGGGGTGATGCGACGAGTCGCCGCGCCGCGTTTCGAAGGCGCGGACGGGTAGCTCGACAGGCTCTTTGACAGGGCGTGTGTCGAATGAAGGGCGGAATTTCCCGAGCGGCCTTGTCCGCTCGATCCGCCCATGGATTTTTGGGAGTATCGCATGGCGCAGACGGTTTTCATCTTCGGTGGCGATGCGCCGCATACGAATGCGCGCCAGAAGGACAAGACCATCACGGGCGGCAAGGGCGCCAATCTGGCCGAGATGGCCAGCATCGGCCTGCCCGTCCCGCCGGGCTTCACGATCGCCACCGAGGAATGCCTTAAATATCTGCGCGAAGGCGCTGATTTCTCAAGCGATCTGCGCGCGGCGGTGGCCGAGGCTCTGGCGCATGTCGAGCGCACGGTCGGCAAGCGTTTCGGCGATGCGGCGGACCCGCTGCTGGTCTCGGTTCGCTCCGGCGCGGCGGTGTCGATGCCCGGCATGATGGACACTGTCCTCAATCTCGGCCTTAACGATGAAACGGTCGAGGGCCTCGCCACGACATCGGGCGATGCGCGCTTTGCGTGGGACAGCTATCGCCGCTTCGTTCAAATGTATGGCGATGTCGTGCTCGGCGTCGATCACGGGCTGTTCGAAGAAGCTCTGGAAATCGCGAAGGAAGATAACGGTTTCTACGCCGATACCGACCTTTCCGCCGACGACTGGCGCGCGCTTGTCGGCGAATACAAGCGCATCGTGGCCGAGGAATTGGGGAAGCCCTTCCCGCAGGACCCGATCGAACAATTATGGGGCGCAATCGCCGCCGTGTTCGACAGCTGGGATACCGAGCGCGCGAAGATCTATCGCCGCCTCAACGACATTCCGCACGTTATGGGCACGGCGGTCAACGTCCAGGCCATGGTGTTCGGCAATATGGGCGACACCAGCGCCACCGGCGTCGCCTTCACCCGCGACCCTTCGACCGGCGAGAGAGCCTATTACGGCGAATGGCTCGTCAACGCGCAGGGCGAGGACGTGGTCGCGGGCATTCGCACGCCGCAATATCTGACCAAAGCTCGGCGCGAGGCCGCTGGGGCCGATCGCCCAAGCATGGAAGAGGCCATGCCCGAAGCCTTTGCCGAACTCGCGCGCGTGTTCGACCTGTTGGAGCGGCATTACACCGACATGCAGGACATCGAATTCACCGTTCAGCAGGGTGTCCTGTGGCTGCTTCAGACCCGCAACGGCAAGCGCACGGCGAAGGCGGCGCTCAAGATGGCGGTCGACATGGTGGGCGAGGGGCTGATCGACCGCAAAGCCGCGATCCTGCGCGTCGATCCCATGGCGCTCGACCAATTGCTGCACCCCACACTCGACCCCGATGCGCCCCGCGATATCCTGACTACGGGCCTGCCGGCCTCTCCCGGTGCGGCGAGCGGTAGGATCGCGCTCGACGCGGATACGGCGGAAGTGTGGGCCAATCGCGGCGACAAGGTGATCCTGGTCCGCATCGAAACCAGCCCCGAGGATATTCACGGGATGCATGCCGCCAAGGGGATCCTAACGGCGCGCGGCGGCATGACGAGCCACGCCGCCGTGGTGGCGCGCGGGATGGGCCGCCCTTGCGTGTCCGGTGCTTCGCAAGTTGCGATAGCGCGCGAAGGCCGCACGCTAACTATCGGAAATCGCGAGCTGAAGGAAGGTGACGTCATCACCATAGACGGCGCCAAGGGCGAAGTCATGGCGGGTGAGGTCGCCACGATCGAGCCCGAGCTGGCGGGCGATTTCGGCACGCTGATGGAGTGGGCGGACGAACACCGCCGGATGCGGGTCCGCACCAATGCGGAGACCGAACGCGACTGTGCGATGGCGCGCCAGTTCGGGGCCGAGGGTATCGGCCTGTGCCGGACGGAGCATATGTTCTTCGATGCCGACCGGATCAGCGCGGTGCGGCAGATGATCCTGGCCGAGGACGAGAAGGGCCGCCGCGCCGCGCTCGCCAAATTGCTGCCCGAGCAGCGCGCGGACTTCGTCGCGATCTTCCGCACCATGGCCGGATTGCCATGCACGATCCGCCTGCTCGATCCGCCGCTGCACGAATTCCTGCCGCATGGCGATGCCGAGTTCGCGGAACTGGCCGAAGCGAGCGGGGTTGGGGTCGATCATTTGCGCCGTCGGGCGAGCGAGCTTCACGAATTCAATCCGATGCTCGGCCATCGCGGGTGCCGTCTCGGGATCACCTATCCCGAAATCTACGAGATGCAGGCGCGTGCGATCTTCGAAGCGGCCTGCGATGTCGCGGGTGAGGCCGATGAGGCACCCGTGCCCGAGATCATGATTCCGCTGGTCGCGACCAGACGCGAGGTCGAAATCCTGCGCGCGCTGGTGGACCGGGTGGCGGAAGAGGTATTCGAGACAGTCGGTCGCCGGATCGAATATCTGGTCGGCACCATGATCGAATTGCCGCGTGCCGCGCTGATGGCGGGCGAGATCGCGCAGGAAGCGGAATTCTTCAGCTTCGGCACCAATGACCTCACGCAAACGACTCTGGGCGTCAGCCGCGATGATTCCGCGCGCTTCCTCGCACCCTATGTCGACAAGGGTATCTTCGCGCGCGATCCCTTTGTCAGCCTCGACATCGATGGCGTGGGCCAATTGGTGGAAATGGCCGCCGAACGCGGACGGGGCGCGCGTGACGGCATCAAGCTCGGCATTTGTGGCGAACACGGGGGCGATCCGGCCAGCATCGCCTTCTGCTACAGCGTTGGCCTCGATTACGTCAGCGCCTCGCCCTATCGCGTGCCGATCGCCCGCCTTGCGGCGGCGCAAGCGGCGCTTAAGACGGCGGAAAAGAGCTAGGCCCAGCCCGTCAGGGTCAGGATTTCGAACCGCTCGACCACCCGGCCATCTTCGTCCGCTGTCTTGAGAAAGGCGGCGCGCGCCCTGTCGAGAGCTGCGCGCGAGAGTGCCGGTCCGGGTTGCGCAAGCTGATTGCCGAGGGCCTGATCCCGTAGATCGTCGACCACCCTGTCGAGCGCGCGATAGCCGACCGAAATCGGCCAGCTATCCACGACGAAACGGCGAAAGCCCGCGCGCTCGAGCAGGGCAGTGGCCGAGCGCGTATCGATGGCGGGATGCATGCGGGGCGCGGCACGATCCGGTTCGGCCGCGATCATAGCGCCGCGCAAATGCGTAAGGCTTCCCGCGCCGACGAGGCTCACCATCATCAGACCGTCCGACGCCAAAGCCGCATGTAGATGGAGAAGGGCGCCCGGAAGATCGTTGACGGTCGCAAGCGTGCCGAGATTGGCGATGAAGTCGAACGGGCGGCCATCCACGGGCCGTTCCTCGTCGAAAGAGGAGGGGTCGGCGCGCACGACCTTTCCGGTGATTTCGAGATGTTCGGACAGAGCGTGGCCCAATTCGCCGATCACCAGCGAGCTTTCCGGAGCGAGGCGTGTGAATTGCAGCCGCTCGATCATATCGTCGACCACGGCTTCCTCGACGAAGCGGGCCGCATTTGGCGAAGCCTGTCGGGCCAGCGCACGCGACCACGCGGAACGGCGGCGGGCGGGGGAGAAAATGCGGGGAGGGGGGCGATCGGCCATGCGACAGGCCTTGCCGTGCTTGCCAGCGTGGCGCAAGCGGTCCAGCACTTCTCCCATGACGCCCCGCGCGCTTCTTGCCGACACGCTCTCGCCGCTGGTGGACCTCGTCTATCCGCCTCGCTGCCCGGCGTGCGGCGCGGGCCTCGCGAGCCAGGTCGGGCTGTGCGCCGATTGTTGGGACCAGCTGGTGATCCCGTCCGCCCCATCTTGCGGGACCTGCCAGCGGCCGTTCGGGGAAAGCGGGCCGGAAGACGGCGCGATCTGCGCGCCCTGCCTTGCGAAGCCACCACGACATGACGGCATCGCGGCAGCGACCCTCTATAACGACGTCTCGCGCAAACTCGTTCTGGCGTTGAAGCACGGGGGGCGGATCGCGCTCGCGCCGATGCTGGCGCGACTGATGGCTGCGCGGCTGCCGCCCGCGACCGGAGAGCGCTTGATAATTCCCGTGCCGCTCCATCGCTGGCGCCTGTGGCAGCGCGGCTTCAACCAGGCCGGATTGCTGGCGCGCGAGATCGAGCGGCTCGGTCATGGCCGGTTGATGGTCGACGGGCTGATCCGCACCCGGCGCACCCCTTCGCTGGGCGGGATGGGAGCGAAGGCGCGGCGCCGGGTGCTGTCAGGGGCGGTGACGGTCAATCCGCGTCGTGTGGCTCGCCTGCATGGACGTCATGTCTTTCTCGTCGACGACGTGCTCACCAGCGGAGCGACATCGGGCGTGTGCGTGGCGGCGTTGAAAAAGGCGGGCGCGGCGTCCGTGACCATCTGCTGCTTTGCCCGCGTGCTCGACGAAGCGATCGACCTGCGCGCTACATCACAAAGCGAAACGCCCGGATCCACGAAGGATCCGGGCGCCACGTGACGAATCAATGCGAACCCTCTCTCGCGAGACCGGCGCGGCCCCCCAGCATGCGCCTTGGATCCAATCCCTCATCGTTTCCGATCGCGCCGTGCCATGTGGCAGGCTGCGATATCGGGACCCCCCTGAACCATGGCGCGTTCTGCGGCACCTTCGTTCGGGATGGCGGCCCTTGCGAGCTGCGAGGACATACATCTCACCGATGGCGGGTTCATCAAACAGCAATACATGGTAAGGCCGAATTTTGCGGAAGATTTGTTGCCGTCGCGCAACACGGGTTGCCCAGGAACACCAGATGACCACCGATCCAATCGAACCGAAACAGCGAGAGCAAGGTTCTGAATTTCGGCCGAAATTCGATAGCAACGGCTTTTTGAGCGCCGTCGTCACCCATGCCGAGACGGCGGAGGTGCTGATGGTCGCCTTCATGGATCGCGAGGCGCTCGATGCCACGATCGCGAGCGGCTATGCGCACTTCCATTCCCGCTCGCGCGGCCGACTGTGGAAGAAGGGCGAGAGTTCAGGGCATGTCTTGAAGGTCGAGGAAATCCGAGTCGATTGCGATCAGGACGCGCTGGTCCTGCGCTGCCGTCCGCAGGGACCGACCTGTCATACCGGCGCGCCGTCCTGTTTTTACCGCCGGTTGGAGGACGGATCGCTGCATCGCGTCTGACCTGTCCCATGCGTCAAAGCTTGACGCTTACGTAAGGTGCTGCTAAACCGCTTGGCATGGCGGCAAACCCGAACATTGACGAATTCCAGCGCCGCGCCGGCAATTCCGGTGCGCTGCTCGACCGGCCCGACGCTCTGGCGCGCGAACGCTATTCGATCTCGGACCTGACGACCGAGTTCGATTGCACAGCGCGCGCTTTGCGCTTTTACGAGGACGAGGGCTTGATCGCCCCGTCGCGCGTCGGGCTCACGCGTATCTATTCGAAGCGCGATCGCGCGCGGCTCGCCTGGATCATGCGGGCGAAGAATGTCGGCTTCTCGCTGACCGAGATTCGCGAAATGATCGACCTCTACGATCTGGGCGATGGCCGCGTCGAACAGCGCCGCGTCACGATCGAGAAATGCCGCGCGCACGTGGCGAAGCTGAAAAGCCAGCGCGCCGATATCGACAGCTCGATCACCGAATTGACCGATTTCATCAACCACATCGAAGAGATCGACGGCTGATCGCTTCAAGCCCCTTCAAACCAACGCTCTGCTCAAGGACCCCGCAATGCCCACCTATACCGCCCCGACCCGCGATGCGCGCTTCATCGTCAACGAAGTGCTGGATTTGGCCAGCTACGGCAATCTGCCGGGCTTCGAGATGGCGAGCCCGGACGTGACCGATGCGGTCCTGTCCGAAGGTGGGAAATTCTGCGCCGAGGTTCTCGCTCCGCTCAACCTGTCGGGTGACCAGGAAGGCTGCACGCGCCATGAAGACGGTTCGGTGACCACCCCCAAGGGCTTCAAGCAGGCGTTCGACCAGTTCCGTGAAGCGGGCTGGAGCACGCTGTCGCAGCCCGAGGAATTCGGCGGGCAGGGCATGCCCCACGTTCTCGGCTTCGCGTTCGAGGAGTTCGTGTCGAGCGCCAATCAAGCGTTCGGCATGTATCCTGGCCTGACCAATGGTGCCGTCTCCGCTCTCCTCGCCAAGGGTTCGCAGGAGCAGAAGGAGAAATATCTCCCGAAGATGATCTCCAATGAATGGACCGGAACGATGAACCTGACGGAGCCGCATTGCGGCACCGATCTGGGGATGATCCGTACCAAGGCCGAACCGCAGGCCGATGGCGGCTATGCGATCACCGGAACCAAGATCTTCATCTCCGCCGGCGAGCACGACATGGCGGACAACATCATCCACCTCGTCCTCGCCAAGACGCCCGGTGCGCCGGACAGCACCAAGGGTATCTCGCTGTTCGTAGTGCCGAAATTCCTCGTCAACGATGATGGATCGCTCGGCGAACGCAATGGCGTCGTCTGCGGATCGATCGAACACAAGATGGGCATTCACGGCAACGCAACCTGCGTTCTCAATTACGACGGCGCCAAGGGCTGGCTGGTTGGCGAGGAGAACAAAGGCCTCGCCGCCATGTTCATCATGATGAACGCCGCGCGCCTCGGCGTCGGTATCCAGGGTTTGAGCCAGGCCGAAGTCGCCTATCAGAACGCGGTCACCTACGCCCTCGATCGGCGTCAGGGCCGCGCGCTGACCGGCCCGGCCGAGCCCGAGGCGCAGGCCGATCCGATCTTCGTCCACGCCGACGTGCGCCGGATGCTGATGGATGCAAAGGCCTTCACCGAAGGCTTCCGTATGCTGTGCCTGTGGGGCGCGTTGCAGGTCGACCTGACCCATAGCGCCCAGACCGAGGAAGAGCGCGAACAGGCCGACCAGCTGATCGGCCTCCTGACCCCCGTCATCAAGGGCTACGGCACCGACAAGGGGTACGAGGTCGCGACCAATATGCAGCAGGTCTATGGCGGTCACGGCTATATCGAGGAATGGGGGATGAGCCAGTTCGTGCGCGACGCGCGCATCGCCCAGATTTACGAAGGCACCAACGGCGTGCAGGCGATGGACCTGTGCGGTCGCAAACTAGCCCAGAAGGGCGGCGCGGCGATCCAGGCTTTTTTCAAGACGATGGGCGAGGATATCGCCGCCGCGAAGTCGGACGAGACCCTCGCTCCGCTTGCCGAGCAGCTTGAGAAGGCATTGGGCCAGCAGCAGGCTGCCACGATGTGGTTCATGCAGAACGCGATGCAGAACCCCAACCATCTGGGTGCCGGTGCGCATCACTATATGCACATCATGGGCATCGTCTCGATCGGCTGGATGTGGCTGCGCATGGCGAAGGTCGCGGCGCAGAAGCTGAAGGATGGCGGGGACGACAAGGCGTTCTACGAAGCCAAGCTGGCGACGGCGCGTTACTATATGGACCGCTATCTCCCCGATGCCGGCGCCCTTCGGCGCAAGCTCGAGGCCGGATCGGACAGCCTGATGGCACTGGGCGAAGAGGCTTTCGCTACCGCCGCTTGACGTCTTTGCCGAAAGATCAAAAAGCCGCTCCGACTCCGAACCGGAGCGGCTTTTCGTTTTCGCTCTTCGGGCTTCCGCAACGCCGAAGCGCTTACTCCGTCGGCAGGAAGTCCGGCACCGAGAGATAGCGTTCCCCGGTGTCGTAATTGAACCCCATCACGCGCGCGCCCGCATCGAGTTCGCCGAGCTTCTGCTTGATCGCAGCGAGAGTCGCGCCGCTGGAAATGCCAACGAGAAGGCCTTCCTTGGCCGCGCACTGGCGCGCCATCTCTTTGGCGTCCTCGGGATCGACCTGGATGGCGCCGTCGATCGCCTGAGTGTGCAGGTTCTCCGGCACGAAGCCAGCGCCGATGCCCTGAATAGGGTGCGGGCCCGGTTGGCCGCCGCTGATGACGGGCGATCCTGCTGGCTCGACCGCATAGGCCTTGAAGCCGCTCCAGCGTTCTTTCAGCACTTCGGCGCAGCCGGTGAGGTGGCCGCCGGTGCCGACGCCGGTGATCATCACGTCGATGGGGTTGTCCTTGAAATCCTCGTAGATTTCCTCCGCCGTGGTGCGGACATGGACTTTCCAGTTCGATTCATTGTCGAACTGGCTCGGCATCCAGGCACCATCGGTTTCCTTCACCAATTCCTGCGCGCGCGCGATCGCGCCCTTCATTCCGCCTTCCTTGGGCGTCAGGTCGAAACTGGCGCCATAGGCAAGCATCAGGCGGCGGCGCTCGACGCTCATGCTTTCGGGCATGACCAGCACGAGTTTGTAGCCCTTGACCGCCGCCGCCATGGCGAGGCCGATGCCGGTATTGCCGCTGGTCGGTTCGATGATCGTCCCACCGGGCTTTAGCTTGCCGGCCTTTTCCGCGTCTTCGACCATGGCCAGGCCGATGCGGTCCTTGATCGATCCGCCGGGATTTGCGCGCTCGCTCTTCACCCACACCTCGTGGTTGGGGAAAAGACGCGAAAGGCGGATATGCGGCGTATTGCCGATGGTTTCGAGGACGGATTGGGCTTTCATCAGATACGCTCCTGGAGCTTTTCTTCGGGGGTTTCCTCCACCAACTCCTGGGGAGGGTCGAAGGTCCTAGTCGTCCGCAGGACCGGAAAAATGCGCGCCCACAGTGCGACTGTCACGATCGCCCCGATCCCGCCAGCGACCACGGCGAGGGCAGGGCCGAACACGCTGGCGAGGAAGCCCGAAAACGCATCGCCCCCTTCGTTGGAGGCGCTGATCGTCAGCAAGCTGGCGGAGGAGACGCGCCCGCGCTTGTCGTCTGGCGTGTGCAATTGGATCAGGGATTGGCGGATATAGACGCTGAACATATCCGCCGCGCCCACGATCACCAGCATGGCAAGCGATAGCGGCATCGAGCGCGACAGGCCGAAGACGATGGTGGCGAGGCCGAAGACGGCGACCGCCCGAAGCATTTTCGGACCGACATTGGTCTTGAGCGGGCGGAAACTGAACCACATTGCGGTGACCGCCGCACCCACGGCGGGCGCCGCTGCCAATTGCGCGAGGCCCGTCTCTCCGACCTGAAGGATGTCGTAGGCGAAGGGTGGAAACAGCGCGGTCGCACCGGCGAGGAACACCGCCATCAGGTCGAGCGTGATCGCGCCGAGCACCATCTTGTTGCGAATGACGTAGCGCCACCCGTCGATAACTTGTCCAATCGGCCGCTGCGCCCCGGTGATCGGCGATCGCGGCACCTTTCCGATCGTGCTGATGGCAATGATCGCGACGAGGAACAGCACGCTGGCGATCGCATAGGGGAGGGCTGGCGCCTGGTCGTAGGCATATCCGCCCACGGCCGGGCCGACGATCATGCCGGTCTGCCATGCGATCGACGACAGGGCGATGGCGTTGGGCAGGATCGGCTTGGGTACGAGATTGGGAGCGAGCGCGGACAGGGCCGGGCCGTTGAAGGCGCGCACGATTCCCAGCAGGACCGCGACCGCGAAGAGCGAGGAAAGCCGCAGCTCTCCCGTCCAGGTCAGCCAGGCGAGGATGAGCGCACCAGCCAACTGGAGCAGGATCGTCAGCCGCGCGACGGTCTTGCGGTTGAACCTGTCCGCCGCGAGCCCGGAAAAGGGCGAGAGCACGAACAGGGGCAGGAACTGCAACAGGCCGATCAGCGCAAGCTGCCCCGAAGCGGCAAAGGCGTCCATCCCGCTTTCGCGCGAAATCGTGTAGGTCTGCCAGCCGATGATCAGGATCATCGCATACTGGCCGATCACCATCGCGAAGCGCGCGACGAGATAGGCGCGAAAATTGTGGATGCGGAGCGGCGAGGTGTCCGGATCGATCGCGGCGGTGTGTTCGGTAAAGCTCACATGTGCGCATTGGCAAAGCCGACGCGCCTTGCAAAGCAAGTTCGCCTGTCCGGCTCACGCGCCGGACTTGTCACGGGGGTCGATCGTCAGCGCAGCTTGCGCAGGCGCGGATTGGGCTGGAGCGTGTCGATCATGGCCAGGAAATCGTCGATCCTGAGGATTCGCTCGAACTGATAGCCCGCGCGATTGTCGCGGCTCCAAATGCAATAGGCTTCGATCCGGCCGATCACAGGCAGCCGGACGATTACGCGATCGCCGCGTTCGTTCTGCCGGGCATCGTCGATCATGAAGCCGTTGGCGGAGATATTCGCGATATGCATCCGCACGTCGCCATCGCGATAATGTTCCGCGATCACAGGATGGTCGACCGGATGGCGCGCCATGCGCCGCAGGTCGGTCACGCTGAGCTGGGCTCCGGCAGACATGGATTTGGACCCTCCGATGAAAGACCCGGACGACCCGGGGGAAGGCCGATATTTATCCGAGAAAGGCTGACGAAACGTAAAACACAGAGCGAAGATAGGCCCTTGAGCGCTCGTCCCGTCGCCGCTCAGGCGCGGATGATCGCATGTTTCTTCTTGCCGAGGCTGAGCCGCGCCTGCTCGCCCGGGGGCAGAATCACGAGATGGCCCGGGTCGGTGATGGTCTCGCCATCGATCTTGACCGCGCCCTCGGCCAGCTTGCGCTTCGCCTCGCCATTGGAGGCCGTGAAGCCGAGTTCGGTGAGAGCCGCGCCGATGCGGACACCATCGGGACCGATATCGAGCGCGGGCAAATCCTCGCCCGATCCGCCGCCGGTAAAGGTCTCGGAGGCAGTCGCCTCCGCCGTGCGCGCCGCGTCCTTTCCCCGCACCAGCGCGGTGACCGCATTGGCCAGCGCGATCTTGGCCGTGTTGATCTCCGCCCCTTCGAGCGCTTCGAGCCGCGCGATCTCGTCCAATGGCATGTCGGTAAACAGGCGCAGGAAACGCCCTACATCGCGATCGTCGGTGTTGCGCCAGAATTGCCAGAAATCGTAATTCGGCAGCTGCGCCTCGTTCAACCAGACCGCGCCCGCGGCGGTCTTGCCCATCTTCTTTCCGTCAGCCGTGGTCAGCAGCGGGGTGGTAAGGCCGAACAGTTCGGCCTGATCCATCCGGCGCCCCAGCTCGACCCCGTTGACGATATTGCCCCACTGGTCGCTGCCGCCCATCTGAAGGCGCACGCCCATATCCTTCGCCATGTGGCGGAAATCGTAGCCCTGAAGGATCATGTAATTGAATTCGAGAAACGTCATCGGCTGTTCGCGTTCGAGCCGCAATCGGACCGAATCGAAGGTCAGCATCCGGTTGACGGTGAAGTGCGGGCCGACTTCTTGAAGCAACTCGATATAGCCGAGCTCGCCGAGCCAGTCCTGATTGTCGACCAACACGGCATCGGTCGGCCCGTCGCCGAATGTCAGCAGTTTCTCGAAGACGGTGCGAATACCCGTGATATTGTTCGCGATCGCCTGATCGGTCAGCATCTTGCGACTTTCGTCGCGCCCGGTCGGATCGCCGATCCGCGTGGTCCCGCCGCCCATCAGCACGACCGGCTTGTGCCCCGCCTGTTGCAGGCGGCGCAGCATCATGATCTGCACCAGCGATCCGACATGCAGGCTTGGCGCGGTGGCATCGAAACCGATATAGCCAGGCACGATCTCTTTCGCGGCGAGGGCATCGAGGCCTTCGGCATCGGTGGTCTGATGGATGTAGCCGCGCTCGTCGAGGACGCGCAGGAGATCGGATGTGTAGCTGCTCATGACGGGCGCCGCGCTAGCATGGGGCCAAGCACGGGGGAAGAGTGGTGCAAACGCTGGAATTGATCCCGCATCCCGCCTTTCCGCCGCGTGAGGTCACGCGGATCGCCGCTTCGGTTTCGCAAAAGGACCGACACTTGCTTCAGGCGCGCTGGCGGATCGAGGGCGCGGTCGCGATCGTGGTGCCGCCCTTCGCCGGACGCAGGCGCACGGATGAATTGTGGCGGACGACCTGTTTCGAACTGTTCTGCGGCGACGGGCCCTCCTACGCCGAGTTCAACTTCGCGCCGTCCGAAGCCTGGGCGGCCTACGATTTCGACGGATATCGCCAAGGGATGCGGGAGAGAGCGGTGACGCCCCAGCCCACGATCTCGTGGCGCGGCGGGCGCTCCGGCCTCGCGATCCTGGACGTGGCGATTCCGCGCCGCGGGGTCCCCTCGGGCGCGCTCGCGATCAGCGCGGTCATCGAGGAGGCGGGAGGAACCAAGAGCTTCTGGGCACTCGCTCATCCGCCCGGCGATCCCGACTTCCACCATCGCACTTGCTTCGCCGCGACGCTTGCGCCACCCGTTTCGTTATGAAATTCGGTATCGACCGGCTCCTCGCCGACCCAGAACTCCGCCGACCGCTCGAACGCAAGCGCGTGGCGCTCGTTGCGCATCCCGCCTCCGTGACCGAGGATCTGTCGCACAGCCTCGATGCGCTGATCGCGGCGGGCGTCAACGTCACCAGCGCCTTCGGCCCGCAGCATGGGCTGAAGGGCGACAAGCAGGACAATATGGTCGAAACCGCGGACGAGACCGATCCGCAATACGGCATCCCCGTCTTCAGCCTCTATGGCGAGGTGCGACGCCCAACCGGCCAGATGATGTCGAGCGCGGACGTCTTTCTGTTCGACCTCCAGGATCTCGGCTGCCGTATCTACACCTTCGTGACGACGCTGCTCTATCTGCTCGAAGAAGCGGCGAAGCACGATAAGAGCGTCTGGGTGCTGGATCGTCCCAATCCGGCGGGGCGGCCGGTGGAAGGCACGCTGCTCGTGCCGGGCCAGGAAAGCTTCGTCGGCGCTGCGCCGATGCCGATGCGCCATGGCCTGACGCTGGGCGAGATGGGGCATTGGTTCGTCCGGCATTTTGGGCTCGACGTCGATTATCGCGTGATCGAAATGGAAGGCTGGCAGCCCGGGGGCTCCGGACATGGCTGGCCGCAGGATCGCGTCTGGATCAATCCCTCGCCCAACGCCGCCAATGTGAACATGGCGCGCGCCTATGCCGGAACGGTCATGCTGGAGGGGACCAATCTGAGCGAGGGAAGGGGTACCACGCGCCCGCTCGAAGTACTGTTCGGCGCGCCGGACGTGGACGCCAAGGCCGTGCTGGTCGAAATGGAGCGGATGGCGCCCGACTGGCTGACTGGCTGCGCGATCCGCGAATGCTGGTTCGAGCCGACCTTCCACAAACACGCGGGCCAGCTGTGCAATGGGCTGATGATCCACGCGGAAGGGCCGTTCTACGATCACGCCGCGTTCCGCCCCTGGCGCTTGCAGGCGCTGGCCTTCAAGGCGATCCGGCGGCTGTATCCCGATTACGACATTTGGCGCGACTTTCCCTACGAATACGAGCTGCAAAGGCTCGCTATCGACGTCATCAACGGCGGCCCGAGCTTGCGCGAATGGGTCGAGGACGGAAAGGCCGCGCCGGACGATCTCGACCGACTGGCAAGCGCGGACGAAGCGCAATGGCGTGAAGAGATCGAGGGACTGTTGCTCTATCGCTAGAAGAGCAGCGAAGGATGGATCAGTTCGCTGGTTCGATCGTGAGCAGACCTTCGCGGCGCTTCGGCACCGGACGGATATCGCTGGTGTCGTGCTTCATCACCAGCACCGGGCAATCCTCGATAGTCTGGTGCACCGTGGCCAGCATCAGCGGGTTTTCGGCATCGGCCGGTTCGCGTTCGATTTCTGGCTGGCCTGCATCGCTGCGTGCCTTGCTGATCTGCTCCTCGCAGCGCGCGCGCTTGATCGGATCTTCGATATCGCGCCAGCTACGTGCCGGATCCTGATACGAGGGCATGTCGAAGCGATCCGGAGCCGTCTTGTTCGATTGCGCGACGAGAGCGGCGCCGGTCATGAGCGAACCGAAGGTCACAGTCAGAGCGATGATGCGCATGATAACTCCCCCCAGAAAGACTACGCTGCGTGTCGGCGGATGAGCGCGCGCTGAATACCGGGTCCGCTAATGCCCCTGCTTGCGGCTCAATTCGCGCATGGCATCGTCCAGCCCATCCAGCGTCAGCGGATACATCCGACCGTTAACGATCTGCTTCATCACGCGGGTCGACTGGGAATAGGACCACTGCTTTTCCGGCAGGGGATTGAGCCAGACGGTCGCGGGATAGGTGTCGGTGACCCGCTTCATCCAGGTGGCGCCCGCCTCTTCGTTCATGTGTTCCACGCTGCCGCCGGGATGGGTGATCTCGTAGGGCGACATGGCAGCATCCCCGACGAACACGACTTTGTAATCGTGGCCGTATTTGTGGAGCACATCCCAGGTCTTGGTCCGCTCCTGCCAGCGGCGCTTATTGTCCTTCCATACGCCTTCATACAGGCAGTTGTGAAAGTAAAAGAACTCGAGGTTCTTGAACTCGCTCGTCGCGGCGCTGAACAATTCTTCGGTGATCTTGATGAACGGGTCCATCGACCCGCCGACATCGAGAAACAGCAGCAGCTTCACCGCATTGCGCCGTTCCGGCCGCATGTGGATGTCGAGCCAGCCTTGTTTCGCCGTGCCCTCGATAGTCGCATCGATATCGAGCTGGTCCGCCGCACCTTCGCGCGCGAAACGCCTGAGACGGCGTAGCGCCATCTTGATGTTGCGCGTGCCCAATTCCTTAGTGTTGTCGAGGTTCTTGAACTCGCGCTTGTCCCACACCTTGATCGCGCGCTTGTGTCGGCTTTCGCCGTCGATGCGGACGCCTTCGGGGTTATAGCCCGAATTGCCAAAGGGCGACGTTCCACCCGTGCCGACCCATTTGTTTCCGCCCTGGTGGCGCTCTTTCTGTTCCTCCAGCCGCTTCTTGAGCGTGTCCATGATCTCGTCCCAGTCGCCCAGAGACTTGATCTTCTCCATCTCTTCTTCGGAGAGGAATTTCTCGGCCACGGCCTTCAGCCAGTCTTCCGGCACCTCCACCGGGTTCTGGCCGTAATCGGTCAGGATCCCCTTGAAGACCTTTTGGAAGACCTGATCGAAGCGATCGAGCAACCCTTCGTCCTTAACGAAGGTCGCGCGGCTGAGGTAATAGAAGGCTTCCGGCGTTTCCTCGATCACCTGCCTGTCGAGCGCCTCGAGCAAGGTCAAGTGTTCCTTGAAACTGGCGGAAATGCCCGCCTCGCGCAGCTCGTCGACGAAATTGAAGAACATGATCGGCGCTCTACCGCAGATGCGATACCGACGCCAGCGCAAGAGCGATCGTCGAAAATCGAAATCGTTTACCCGGTCCTAACCAAATCGGCTGCAAGACAGGCCCGCGACCATCAATGGGGGACCGCCAAGAATGGATATGAAGCCACTGGACGTGCGCGCGGCAAAGGCGCTCGACCTGATCCCTGAATCCTGCGGCAAGGTCACCGTTGGCTGTTCCGAAGTGGCCGGCATCGTCAAGGCGGTGATCGACAGCTCGGCACGCCTTCGCGACGAGCATGCGGAATTGCAGGATACGGTCCGCGAGCTGGAGCGCGACCAGCGGCGCGTATCGGAAGCGAGCGACGAGGCGCGGATACTGTCCGCGCGCGCGATCGAACGCTTGGGCCAGGGCGCCAGCCAGATCGAAGGCTCGCTCGCGCAGATTTCCGGCCTGCTCGACCTCGTCGAGACGCTAGCCACCCACGTGACCGGGTTCGCGGCGGCGATGGAGCAGGTTCAGCGGTGCTCGCAGGACATCGAACAGATCGCGGAAACCACCAATATCCTCGCGCTCAACGCCACCATCGAAGCGATGCGCGCCGGAGACGCGGGCCGCACCTTTGCCGTCGTCGCCAATGAGGTCAAATCGCTCGCGGCGGAAACCCGCCAGGCGACGGACGAAATTTCCAGCGTGATCGGAACGCTGGGCAGCGAGGCCGCCATGGTGATCGAGCGGATCGAGGTCGGAGCGAAAGCAAGCGGCGAGGCCAAGACCTCGGTCAGCAATTTCGAGAAAATGCTCGGCAATGTCGTCGCGCTGGTGCGCGATGTCGATTCGCAGAACGACCAGATCGCCAAGGCGAACGGGATGATGACCGCAGGCGTCACGCGCGTTCAGACCGTCTTCGACCAGTTCGACCGCGCGGCGAGCGACAACGAACAGAAATTGCAGAACGCTCATACCCAGATCGAGGATCTCGAACTGGTCGCCAGCGAGATGTTCGATCGGATCGTGAAGGCGGACCTCTCGCCCCAGGATGCTCTCATGGTGGAGAAAGCCAAGGAGCGCGCGGCGCAGGTGACGCGCATCGCGCAGGATGCTCTGGCGTCGGGCGCGGTGACCATGAGCGATCTGTTCGACACCGATTACCGTCCCATCGAAGGCAGCAATCCGGTCCGCTACCGCACTGCGCTGATGGACTGGGCGCACGAGAACTGGCGCCCCGTACTGGACGAAAGCGCTCTTCTGCCCGGCGTGCTGGCGGCGGCCTGTACCGACATGAACGGCTATCTACCGACGCATCTCACCAAGCATTCGCAGGCGCCGACCGGAAATCTCACGCACGACACCACCTTCTGCCGGAACGGACGCAGGATTTTCGATCCGATCGACCAGAAAGCGAAAGTCTGCCCGGACGATTTCATGATGGCGGTCTATCGCCAGGAAGGCGACGGCAAGACCTATCGCGTCACCCGCAACGTCTACGTGCCCATCGAGATCGAAGGCCGACGCTGGGGCAATTTCGAACTCGCTTATACGATCGCGGACGAGAATCGCGCTGGCGCCGGGGTCGGAAATATCCTTCCCCATTCCTTCAAGTCGATGAGTGGTCCGGCGGCCTGACGCCGGACCGGGCGCCTGGCCCTCGCGCCTAGCTCTGGCGGCGCGCCATGAAGGCGAGGCGTTCGAACATCATCACGTCCTGCTCGTTCTTCAAAAGAGCGCCATGCAGCGGCGGGATCGCCGAATTTGGATTGCTGTCCTGCAGCACCTCGAGCGGCATGTCCTCGTTCAGCAACAGCTTCAGCCAGTCGAGTAGTTCGCTGGTGCTGGGCTTCTTCTTGAGGCCCGGGACTTCGCGCAGTTCGTAGAACATATCCATCGCGCGGGTGACCAGCGTCTTCTGAATGATCGGGAAGTGCACGTCGATGATCTCGCGCATCGTCTCGCGATCGGGGAACTTGATGTAGTGGAAGAAGCAGCGGCGCAGGAACGCGTCGGGCAGTTCCTTCTCGTTGTTCGAGGTGATGACGACGATCGGCCGCTCCTTCGCCGCGATCGTCTCGTGCGTTTCGTACACATCGAAGCTCATGCGATCGAGTTCCTGCAACAAATCGTTGGGGAATTCGATATCGGCCTTGTCGATCTCGTCGATCAGAAGGACGGGCAGACGTTCGCTGGTGAAGGCCTCCCACAATTTGCCCTTCTTGATGTAGTTCGCGATGTCGTGAACGCGCTCGTCACCCAATTGCCCGTCGCGCAGGCGCGCCACCGCGTCGTATTCGTACAGGCCCTGCTGCGCCTTGGTGGTCGATTTGACGTTCCATTCGATCAGCGGCGCATCCACCGCCTTGGCGATTTCGTGCGCCAGCACGGTCTTGCCCGTGCCCGGCTCTCCCTTGACGAGGAGCGGGCGGCGCAGAGTCACCGCCGCGTTGACCGCCACCTTCAGATCCTCGGTGGCGATATAGGAGCTGGTGCCTTCGAAGCGCTGCGTCATGTCTGGTCCTTACGTCGGAATGCGTCTGCATGCCCGGTTAGGGGCGCTGGCGGTCCGGAGCAAGAGGGGCGCGTTCGCTATCGCAGCACCAGTATCCGCACGGCGAGAAGACCGAGGGCGGCATTTTCGACCGCTGCCTCCGGGTTCAACCAGCTTGCCGCGAGCATATGCCAGTGGCCCGCCTCATCTTTAAGGAGCCAGGTCAAATTGAGCACACCGGGTTCCGAACCGCCCTTGAACCCGGCATAGGCCCATCCGGCGCGCTGGGTTTCGGACAATTGCGGGCTGACGGCGAGAATGTCGAACAGCACCGGATCGTCCAGCGCCACGAGGGCGCGAAGCAGCTTGCGCTCGTCCTCCATGCTGGCGAACCATTCGATCTGCTCGACCAGCTTCGGCTCACCCAGAGCCGCGACGACTTGTTCGGTGGTCACGCCCCCACCATCGAGATCGGCGAGCATTGCCCGCCTCCTCGCGATACCGGCCTCGGCATAGGCGGGGCCGGTATCGAGCGTCTTCAGCAGGAAAAGCTCGCGCGTGGTCAGGAAGGGAAGGCTGCGTTCGGGCGCCGAATGGCCGGTGCGGCGCAGGAATTGCTCGACCCGTTCGCGCCCGACGAGCCGTAGCAGCGTATCGGTGGCGGTGTTGTCGCTTATGGAGATCATCAGCGTCGCCAGCGACTGCACCGTTATCGGCGCGCCTTCGGGCCAGCTCTGAGTGATCCCGCTGGGAAAGCTCGCCTGTCCGAGGGGCACGACCTGATCCCAGCGCAGACGTCCCTCCGCGACCGCTTCGCTGACGGCGCCGAGAACATAAAGCTTGAAGGCGGAACCCAGCGCGAACTGGCGTTCGGTGTCACCATAGGCAAAGATCGGCTCCCCATCGAGTGGGCCGAACCAGGCCGCCGTGGCGCCGGGCAGGGCGGCCAAATCAGCTGCGATCGCTTCGGCGCTGCTCTGATCGGCATCGCCATCCGCACTATCCCCGATGACGGGCGCGAAATCGGACAATTGCAGCCCCGCTATCCGCGCCTCACCCGTATCGGCCAGAACCATCGTTCCCGATCCGATTGCGCGCTCGAACCGGATCGCGATGCGCGCGCGGAGCTGGCCCTGTCGTTCGACCGATTCGACGCCGAGCATCGCACCGAACTGGCTGGCAAGCTGGCTGTTCATCTGCGCCAGGGTCTCGGCGGGGATCTGAGCGAGGAATTGCGCAGTGAAGAGATCCTCGGGCGCGATCTCGCCGCGCAGCCAGCCCACCACGTCTTCCGCGCGCCTGTCGAGGGGATCCTGCTCGCTCGCACCGGTCTCCGCCTCGGTCTGCGCCGATCCCTGCGCGGGCATGAGCAGCGCCAACGCTAGTCCGGCGGCGATCATTGGCACACGCATCAAATTCCCCTTTTTTTCCTGCCGGGCACAATCGCGGTTTCGAACCGGTGGCGCAACCGTCTAGGCAGGGGGCCATCGCATCTGCAACGGAGTGGCCATGCCCACCGAACGCCTCACCATCACCTCGCCCGCCGGAAACGAACTCGCCGGATCGCTCGAACTGCCGACCGGGCTGGTGCGCGGGGCGGCGCTATTTGCCCATTGTTTCACCTGCACCCGCCAGAGCCGAGCGGCTGTCCATGTCGCGCGCGCGCTCGCGGCGGAGGGGATCGCCTGCCTACGCTTCGATTTCACCGGGCTGGGCGACAGCGAGGGCGAGTTCGGCCGCGCGGGCTTCGCCACCGATGTCGCCGATCTGGTCGCGGTCGGCGCCCATCTGCACGACCGGTTCGGACAGCCGATCCTGCTCGTCGGACACAGCCTCGGCGGCGCCGCGGTACTGGCGGCGGCGGACGAGATCGGGCTCGCAAAGGTTGCGGCGATCGCGACCATCGCTGCGCCTGCCGATGTACCCCATGTCCTCCAACGCATCGACGGCGATCTCGCGGCGATCCGCAAGGACGGGGAGGGGGCGGTGACGATCGGCGGGCGCACGTTCCAGCTGGGCCGCGAATTCATCGAGCGTGTCGAAAGCGTCGATCTCCTGTCCGAAGTCGCGGCGCTACGCCGTCCGCTGCTGTTCCTGCATTCCCCCACCGACGAACTGGTCGGGATCGAGAATGCCAGTGCCCTGTTCGGCGCGGCCAAGCATCCGAAGAGCTTCGTCAGCCTGGAAGGCGCCGATCACTTGCTCCTCGACGAGACCAATGCCCGCTTCGCGGCGAGCATAATCGCCAGCTGGGCGCATCGCTACATGCCCTTGGACGAGGACTGGCCGATGCCGGAAGAAGGCGTGGTGGTCAGGACCGGCCACGGCAAGTTCGGGACCGAGGTCCACACCGCGACGCATCGCTTCGTCGCGGACGAGCCGCGCAGCGTCGGCGGCGACGATAGCGGGCCGACGCCCTACGACCTGTTACTGGGCGCGCTCGGCACATGCACCGCGATGACAATGGCGATGTATGCCGATCGCAAGAAATGGCCGCTCGATGGCGTTTCGATCCATCTGACGCATGACCGGGACCATGCGAAGGATTGCGATCATTGCGAGGAAAGCGATGCCAGCGTGCAGGCAATCGAGCGGAAGATTTCGCTGACCGGAAATGGGTTGGACGACGCTCAGCGTGCGCGGCTGATGGAGATCGCCGATATGTGTCCGGTCCACCGCACACTGGAAGGCGAATTGCACGTTCACTCGCGGGCCGCGACGCAGGATTAGGCCAGCAAGGCTATCACGCTGATCGCAAGGAAGAACAGCAGCATGACGACCGTCGCCGCGCGCCATGCGAGCGAGGCCTCGGCCATCCCGCGCCGCTGCGTCGCGTACCAGATCAGACCGGTCGTCCCGATCGCGCAAGCCAGCACGAACGCGGTCGACGAGCCGCCCGCCCAGCCGAGATAGACGATGGCCGGTTGCAGCAGCACCTGAAGGACCAGCGCACCCGCGAACCAGGCGATCGGTATCGGACGATAGGCGGCATCGGAAACGTACCAGTCGGGCAGGGCGGTATCGGTGCGCGATATGCGCCGTTCTCCCGCCATGATGTCGTCCTCTCTTTCGCCATCGGCGAAATCGTCCTCACGCATCGATCATCTCGCGGTCCATGTCGCCCGCATTGTTCTGGATGAAGTTGAAGCGATGTTCAGGGTTACGGCCCATCAGCTGGTCGACCAGTTCCTTCACCACCGCGCGCTGTTCGAATTCCTGGGGCAGAGTGATGCGGATCAGGCTGCGGCTGTCGGGATCCATCGTGGTTTCGCGCAGCTGGTTGGGGTTCATCTCGCCCAAGCCCTTGAACCGGCCGACATCGACCTTCTTACCCTTGAAAACCGTCGCTTCCAGTTCGGCGCGATGCGCCTCGTCCCGGGCGTAGCGGCTCTCCTTGCCCGCAGTCAGGCGATAGAGCGGCGGCTGGGCGAGATAGAGATGCCCCTGCCGCACCAGTTCCGGCATTTCCTGAAAGAAGAACGTCATCAGCAGCGTCGCGATATGCGCGCCGTCCACGTCGGCATCGGTCATGATGATGATCCGGTCGTAGCGCAGTTGTTCGGGGTCGCAATCCTTGCGCGTGCCGCAACCCATGGCAAGCGTCAGGTCCGCGATCTCGCTATTGGCGCGGATCTTGTCGGCGGTGGCGCTGGCGACATTCAGGATCTTGCCGCGGATCGGCAGGATCGCCTGCGTCTTGCGATTGCGCGCCTGCTTGGCGCTGCCGCCCGCACTGTCGCCTTCGACGATGAAAAGCTCGGTCTCGCCGTCGCCTTCGCCCGAACAGTCCGTCAATTTGCCGGGCAGGCGCAGTTTCTTCGCGTTGGTCGCGGTCTTGCGCTTGATCTCGCGCTCGGCCTTGCGCCTCAGGCGCTCGTCCATCCGCTCCATCACCTGGCCGAGCAGTGCCTTGCCGCGATCCATGTTGTCGGACAGGAAATGGTCGAAATGATCGCGCACCGCGTTTTCGACGAGGCGCGCGGCTTCGGGGCTGGTGAGGCGATCCTTGGTCTGGGACTGGAACTGGGGATCGCGGATGAAGACGCTCAGCATCACCTCCGCGCCCACCATCACATCGTCGGCGGAAAGATCCTTGGCTTTCTTCTGACCGACCAGATCGCCGAAGGCGCGCAAGCCTTTGACGAGCGCGGCGCGCAGGCCCTGTTCGTGCGTGCCGCCATCGGGGGTGGGCACGGTGTTGCAATACCAGCTGGTCGATCCGTCCGAATAGAGCGGCCAGGCGATCGCCCATTCGACCCGTCCGGCCTCGTCCGCGAAGTCCTGCCGCCCGGTGAAGGGCTGGGCCGTCACGCATTCGCGCCCGCCGATCTGTTCGGCGAGGTGATCGGCGAGGCCACCGGGAAATTTGAACACTGCCTCTGCAGGCACGTCCTCGCTGGCGAGGGATTCGTCGCATTTCCAGCGGATCTCGACGCCGGCGAAGAGATACGCCTTCGACCGGGCGAGCTTGAACAGCCGCTTGGCGCTGAAATTGCGTTCGCCGAAGATTTCGGTGTCGGGCGTGAAGGTGACGGTGGTGCCGCGACGATTGGGCGTCGGGCCGAGTTCCTCGATCGGGCCGAGCGTCTGCCCCTTCGAAAATTCCTGCGCGTAAAGCTGCCGGTCGCGCGCGACTTCGACGCGGGTGTGCGAGGACAGCGCGTTGACCACGCTGACGCCGACGCCGTGGAGGCCGCCGCTGGTGGCGTACGCCTTGCCGGAGAACTTGCCGCCCGAATGGAGCGTCGAGAGGATCACTTCGAGCGTCGACTTACCCGGGAACTTGGGGTGTTCCGCCACAGGGATACCGCGCCCGTTATCGACCACGGTGACCCGGTTGCCGGGATCGAGCCGCAATTCGATCCGCGTCGCATGGCCCGCCACCGCTTCGTCCATGGCATTGTCCAGCACCTCGGCGACGAGGTGGTGCAGGGCGCGATCGTCCGTCCCGCCGATATACATCCCCGGACGGCGGCGGACCGGTTCGAGGCCTTCGAGCACCTCGATCGAGGAAGCATCGTAATCGCCGCTGGAGGCGGGGGTGTTTTCGAAGAGATCGTCGGACATGGGCGATATATGCCCATCAGCCCCCAAGGTCACAAGCGCGCGCCGCGCTCTGCCCCCAGTCGAGTGACGGAAGGCGCGAGGCGATGCGGGCTTGGACTTCAGTCGTCGAAACGGTTGGGCGCGGGATCGACCACCACGACCTGGCCATTGCGGATCTCGCGCACTTCGAAAGCGCGTTCGATCACGCCGCTGCGGCCGAACCGGAAGGGACCGTCCAGCCCGACGAAACCGCCGCTGTCGCGCAATTGCGAGACCGGGAAATCGCGCCCCACGCGCCAGTCGCGCGCCACGCGCAGAGTGAGGAGCACGGCATCGTACCCCAGCGTCGAGATGCGATAGGGCTGAGCGCCGAAGCGCGCTTCGTAACTGTCCACGAAGCGGCGATAGCGATCGTCCGACACGGCAGAGAAGATCGCACCGCGCAGAGCGGACGCCCGTGTGACCGAAGCATCCCCGCTCCACAATTCGGTGCCGATGATGAGCGTGTTGCCGGCTCCACCGGGCTTCACGCGGCCCGCCGCCTGGGTGGCGAGGCGGGCGCTGTCGGCGATCAGGAGCCCGCCGAAGCCGCCGCGCGCCACCAGCCTGTCCATGGCCGAAACCACCGACGTGTTGCCGCGCGCATAGCTTTCGCGCCCGACCACGCGCCCGCCGAAATCGGCGACGGCGGTCTGCAAGGCGGCTTCCGCACGGCGGCCGTATTCGCCTTCGGGCGCGATTACCGCGAAATCGCGCACGCCCTTGGCTTCGCGCGCATATTCGACCGAGCGGCGGATCGATTGTTCGGGGATCTGTCCCATTACGAAGACGTCGGGCGACGCGATCGAGGCATCGTTGGAGAACGAGATCAGCGGCACATCCGCCCGGCGGGCTTCGGAAAGAACCGCGCCGACATTCTCGCCCATCAGCGGGCCAAGGATCAGCTTGTTGCCATCCGCCACCGCCCGGCGCGCCGCATCGCGCGGATTGGCCGCCGTGTCGTAGGCGGTGATCCGCAGATTGTCCGCATTGGTATCGAGGATCGCCATCGTCGTGGCATTGGCGATCGACTGGCCGACCGCGCCGTTGTCACCCGACATCGGAACCAGCAGGGCGATGCGATGCCGGTCCTGATCCTGCGGCAGCCCGGTCTCGGTCGGTTCGGGAAGGGGGGCGTTCTCGATCGGGCGGCTCGGCACGTCGGCGCCGCGCGGAATGATCGAACAGGCGCCCAGCAAGGCCGCGCTGCCGGCTACCATGGCCAATCGACGGGTGATTGCGAATGTCTTCATGCTTGCCCGGTCCCCGGTCCCTGGTTCATGGCTGCTGGCGTGATCGACGACGCGCCAAATCTCCAACCTCTTCCTGCCGGTCTCTACATCGTGGCGACCCCGATTGGCAATCTTGGGGATATCACCCTGCGTGCAGTGGATGTGCTACGCCGTTGCAGCGGCGTTGCATGTGAGGATACGCGGGTGACCGGCAAGCTGATGAAGCATCTCGGCCTGTCGAAACCGCTCTGGCGGTACGACGATCACAGCGAGCATCGCGACCGCGAAAGGCTGGTCAATTCGATGCGGGATCGCGCGGTCGCGCTGGTCAGCGATGCGGGGACGCCGCTGGTATCCGACCCCGGCTATCGCCTGGTCAATGATTGCCGGGCGGAGGGGATACCGGTGACGGTCATCCCGGGCGCCTGCGCGGTTATTGCTGGATTGACGCTGTCGGGCCTGCCCAATGATCGCTTCCTCTTCGCGGGGTTTCTGCCCAGCAAGGACAAGGCCCGGCGCGATGCGCTGGCGGATGTCGCGCAGGTCGACGCGACCATCGTGTTCTACGAGACGGCACCTCGCTTGCTCAAATCGCTCGCCGCCATCGGCGAGGTCTTGCCCGAGCGCGAGATCGCGGTGGCGCGCGAACTGACCAAGCTGCACGAGGAATTGCGCCGCGGCCTCGCCCCCGGCCTGATCGCGTGGTTCGAGAAACATCCGCCCAAGGGAGAGATCGTGCTGCTGATCGGCCCGCCGGTCGAAACGCATTCCTCGGACGCGGACATCGAAGCGCTGTTGTGGGAGGCGCTCGATACGCTCAAGCCCTCGCAGGCCGCGGCGCAGGTGGCCAAGGCGACCGGAGAGGACCGCAAGGCACTTTATGTCCGCGCGCTGGAGATGCGCCGCGAATGAAGCGCCAGCTGGCGGAGAAGAACGGCCGCGAAGGCGAAACGCGCGCCGCAGTCTGGCTGCGCGCCAAGGGCTGGAGCATTCTTGCCTCGCGCGTGAAGACGCCGCGGGGCGAGATCGATCTCGTGGCGAAGCGCGCGGGGCTGGTCGCCTTCGTCGAAGTGAAATGGCGGCGCCACAAGGCCGATCTCGATCTCGCGATCGACGAACGCCGCCTCGCGAGGGTGGCTGCGGCGGTCGAATGCGTGGCGCATGACTATGCGACCCAGGGCGAGGATATCCGCATCGACGTGATCCTGCTTGCACCCGGCGCCCTGCCGCGCCACATCGCCAACGCCTGGCAGCCTTAGAAGCGCAAAGCGCGCTGCCCCGCTTATCGAACGAGAAGGCAAGCTATGACCCTATGTGTCGCCGTCCAGATGGACCCGCTGGAAACGATCAAGATCGCGGGCGACAGCTCCTTCGCCCTGATGGAAGCGGCGCAGGCGCGCGGACATACGCTCTTTCATTACGATGTCGGCTCGCTCGCCTGGGAAAGCGACGGCAGCCCGCGCGGCAGGATCACCGCGATCGCGCGGCCGGTCACGGTCCAGCGGGTCGAGGGCGACCATTTCAGCGCTGAAGAGCCGCGCCGGATCGATCTCGCCCGCGACATCGACGTGGTTCTGATGCGGCAGGACCCGCCCTTCGATCTCGGCTACATCAGCGCGGCCTTCATCCTCGATCGGCTCCGGGGCGAAACTCTGGTCGTCAACGATCCGCGCGAGGTCGTGAATGCGCCGGAAAAGATGTTCGTGCTCGATTACGCGCGCTTCATGCCGCCGACGCTGATCGCGCGCAGCCTCGATGCGGTGCGCGCTTTCCAGGCGGAACACGGCGCGGTCGTGGTCAAGCCGCTGCACGGGAATGGCGGCAAGGCCATTTTCAAGATCGATGCCGATGGCGGCAATCTGTCCGCCCTGTTCGAAGTCTTCAACCGCACCTGGCCCGAAGCGCATATGGTCCAGCCCTTCCTCCCCGAGGTAAGCGAGGGCGACAAAAGGATCGTGCTGGTCGACGGGGAATTCACCGGCGCGATCAACCGCAAGCCGGGGGAAGGGGAGTTCCGCTCCAACCTCGCCCAGGGCGGATATGCCGAGGCCGCGACTTTGACCGCGCGCGAGGAAGAGATCTGCGCCGCGATGGGCCCCGAACTGAAAAAGCGCGGACTGGTCTTTGTCGGCATCGACGTAATCGGGGGAAATTGGCTGACGGAGATCAACGTCACCAGTCCGACCGGCATCGTGGCGATCGACCAATTCAACGGCACGGATACGGCAGGCCGCATCTGGGACGCGATCGAGCGGCGGCTGAACGTCTGAACCATTCGCGGGCCCGTCCGTTAGACGAGCCATGGACCATATCATCGTCGCCATCGTCGAGCGGCTCGGCCTGTTCGGGATCGCGTTGCTCATGGCGCTGGAGAACATCTTTCCGCCCGTGCCATCCGAGGCGATCATGGGCTCCGCCGCGCTGGCGATCGAGCGGGGTACATTCACCTTCTGGGAAATCCTCGCGGTCGGCACGGCGGGAACCCTGGCGGGAAATTACGTCTGGTTCTGGCTCGGCGACAAATGGGGCTACGAACGGCTCGGCCCGTTCATCGACCGCTGGGGACGCTGGCTGACGCTGGAATGGGAGGATGTCGAGGCGGCTTCGCACTTCTTCCGCAAGCACGGGCATTGGGTCGTCTTTATTCTGCGGGCGACGCCGGTCATGCGCACCATGATCAGCCTTCCGGCGGGTCTGGCACATATGAACCCCTGGAAATTCTGCATCTTTACCGCAGCGGGCGCGGCGCTTTGGAATGCGATCCTGATCGGCGGAACACAGTGGCTGGCGCGCACCTTCGGGGACAGTGGCTGGGTGGTGAGCGGGATCGTCATCGCGACGATCGTGCTGTCGGTGGTCGGCTATCTTTGGCGGTTCATGACTTGGAAGCCGCGCGCGAAGCGTTAATCGTCGGCGCGGGAGCGGGCGCGCGGATGGGCCGTCCGATAGGCGTCCAGCATCGTCGCCGCATCCACCTTGGTGTAGATCTGCGTCGATCCCAGGCTCGCATGGCCGAGCAATTCCTGAAGGCTGCGCAGATCGGCGCCCGCGCCCAGCAGATGGGTCGCGAAGCTGTGGCGCAGCGCATGGGGCGTGGCGGTCGCCGGAAGGCCAAGCGCGATCCGCGCCTGCGCCACGGCCTTCTGCACCATGCCTTGCGACAGGGGACCGCCTTTCACACCGCGAAAAAGAGCGTCCTCCGGTCCAGCCGCGAAAGGCTGAAGCCTAAGATACTCCGCAACCGCATCGCGCACGAGCGGAAGAATGGGCACCACGCGCTGTTTGCCGCCTTTGCCGGTCACGGTCAGCCGATCGCCGAGCGGGGCGTCCTCGAAGCGAAGCGACAACGCCTCGGCAATGCGCAGCCCCGCGCCATAGAGCAACAGCAGCACCGCCCGGTCGCGCGCACCGATCCATTCCGCTTGCGCCTGCTCCGAGACCGTTTCGGTAAGGCCGATGGCATCATCGGGCGTGACCGGGCGGGGCAGACCCTTCTTGATCCGCGGCCCGCGCAGGCGCGGCGCGGCGCGGTCATTTAGCCCAGCCTGTTCGCGGGCGAAACCGAGAAAGCTTTTCAAGGCCGACAATTCTCGCGCGACCGAGGCATTCGATAGGCCATCCTGCCGCCGCTCTGCCAGATGGCTGCGCAATCGCGCAGTATCGATCCGAGCGAGCGTTTCGAAATCCTTCGCATCGATCGCCTTGATCAGCCGCCGCGCCGCGACGGTATACGCGCGGACGGTATGGGGAGATCGCCGCCGTCCGTTCGTAAGATGCCCATGCCACGCCTCGAGAAGGTCGGCTTTGCTCACGCGGCGACCAGATCGGCAGGCACGAGATCTGCGAGCAGCGCGTCGAGCAAAGGCATTCCTGCGGGCGTGACGACGACCCGATCCCCTTCACGCCGCGAGAGGCCGAGCCTTTGGTGAAGCGCCAACTTGTCAGCATCGATCAGGTGATCCGGCGCAAAACCGAACCGGGAACCGAGCGCGGCCAGATCGACGCCCTCCGCAAGGCGGAGGCCCATCAACAGCGCCTCGCTCGCCTGTTCGGATGTACCCAGCGCGCGCCCGTCCTGAAGGCCATGGCCCTGCCGGGCGATAGCGGCGAGATAGTTCTCGGGCTTCTTGTGGCGCTGAGTCGCCATGGCGCCCCGCCGTCCATGCGCGCCGGGCCCGATCCCGACATAATCGCGATAGCGCCAATAGGTGAGGTTGTGGCGGCTTTCCTCGCCCGAACGGGCATGGTTGCTGATCTCGTAGGCGGGAAGGCCCGCCGCCTGAGTCATCTCCTGCGTCTGGATATAGAGATCGGCGGCCCGTTCATCGTCGAGCGGAGTGAAGATTGCGCGCCGCACATCGGTGGCGAAGCGCGTCTGCGGTTCGATCGTGAGCTGGTAGAGCGAAAGATGGCCGGTCCCGAAATCGAGTGCGCGCGTCAGTTCCCGATGCCATTGCGCCTCGCTCTGTCCGGGGCGGGCATAGATCAGATCGAAACTCACCCGCTTGAACTGGCGCTGGGCGGTTTCGAGCGCGACGAGAGCCTCGTTCCCATCGTGGAGGCGGCCGAGAAACCGCAGGACGTCATCGTCGAGCGCCTGCACGCCGAGCGAGACGCGATTGACACCCGCTTGGGCCAAAGCGCCGAATTTGCCGGTCTCTACCGAGGATGGATTGGCCTCCAGCGTAATTTCGATATCGGGCGCGAAGCCCCACAAAAGTTCGGCCTCGGCCAGCAGCCGCGCGACCAGTTCCGGCGGCATCAGGCTCGGCGTGCCGCCGCCGAAGAAGATACTGTCGAGCGGTTCGCCCGCGGCCAATTCCGCCTCGAACCGCAGATCCGCGAGCAAGGCGGCTTCCCAGGCTGCCGTGTCGACGCCGCTGCGGACATGGCTGTTGAAATCGCAATAGGGGCATTTCGCCAGGCAGAACGGCCAGTGGATGTAAAGCGCGCGCGCCATCGAATTCTGTCCAAACCTTTCAGCAAATCTTAATCCCGGTCAGGCGAAATCGGCGCCATGGGACGGGTAGGGTTTCGCGCGGCAATCGCCAGCGCTCTCGCACTTACTATTGCCACGGCAGCGCCGCTCTTCGCAAGCGAGCGTGCACCCTCGGCGCGTGGTGCACCGAGTGGGGACAATGCGAAAGGTCAGCAAATTCGCCAGGCGAATTATTCGGTGCGCCAGACGTCCGATCATGCCGCACGCATTCTAGCGATGCACAATGCCGAACGCCGCCGCCTACGCGTACCCGATCTCGTCTGGAATCCCCACCTCGAACGCGAGGCTGCGGAATGGGCGGGTCATCTGAGCCGTAGCGGCGTGCTGCAACATGCCGACGATCGCACGCGCAACGGGACGGGCGAGAATCTTTGGATGGGCACATCTGGCGGATGGGATGTCGACGGCATGGTCGGCATGTTCCTCGACGAGCGTCGCCATTATCGCCACGCCACCTTTCCCGACGTGTCGAACACCGGAAACTGGGCGGATGTCGGCCATTACACCCAGATCGTCTGGCGCGACACGCGCGAGGTCGGCTGCGCGGTGGCGAGTGCGCGCGGGAACGACGTCTTGGTGTGCCGCTATTTCCCCGCTGGCAATGTGATGGGCCGCCGCGCCCATTAGGCTCGCACGGCTAGCTGCCGAACTGCTCCGCCACCAATTTCGCGAAGGCATCGGCCCGGTGGCTGATCCTATGCTTCTCCTCCGGCGCGATCTCGGCAAAGGTCTGGTCGAGGCCTTCGGGCACGAAGACCGGGTCGTAGCCGAAGCCCATTTCGCCGCGCGGCGGCCAGGTCAGCGATCCGGGCGCGATTCCTTCGTATACCGCATACTCGCCGTCCGGCCAGGCGATCGCGAGGACGCAATGGAACGCGGCGCTGCGATCGACATCGTCCCCACGCTCGCGCAGCATTCCTTCGACCTTGCCCATCGCCATGAACCAGTCGCGCCCCGGTTCGCCTTCGAACCATTGACGCTCGGCCCAATCGGCTGTGTAGACCCCTGGGCGCCCGTCGAGCGCGGCCACCGACAGCCCGCTATCGTCGGCCAGCGCCGCCATGCCCGATGCTTCCGCCGACGCGCGCGCCTTGATCAGCGCGTTTTCGACGAAAGTGCTACCCGTTTCGGCAGGCTCGGGCAGGCCGAGCGATCCTGCGGAGAGGCATTTGACGCCGTAAGGTTCCAGCAGGGCGCC
Source organism: Erythrobacter sp. (assembly GCA_009993605.1). Lineage (GTDB taxonomy): Bacteria > Pseudomonadota > Alphaproteobacteria > Sphingomonadales > Sphingomonadaceae > Qipengyuania. The sequence goes on along the minus strand of JAACTB010000007.1, from coordinate 178,345 downwards.
GATCTCGCGGAGTTTGCCCGCATTGTGCGTGGCGATCACCAGCGAGCCGGAGCCGAGCCGCTTCATGCGCGCACCGCGTCTGCCTGCGCGGCAAAGATGCGATCGCACCCGATCCGGGCGAGGCGGAGCAGGCGCAGCAGGCCCTCCTCGTCGAAAGGCGCGCCTTCGGCCGTCGCTTGCGCTTCGGCGATCTTGCCGCCTTCGATAAGGACGAAATTCGCATCCGCCTCCGCGTTCGAATCCTCGGGATAATCGAGGTCGAGCACCGGCGTGTCCTTGTAGATACCGCAGGATATCGCGGCGATCTTGGCAGTGATCGGGTCTTCCTTGATGAGCCCCTGTTTCATGAGGCCATCCACCGCGAGCCGCAAAGCGACCCATGCGCCCGAGATCGACGCCGTGCGGGTTCCGCCGTCCGCCTGCAGCACGTCGCAATCGACCGTGATCTGGCGCTCGCCGAGCTTTTTAAGATCGACCACGGTTCGAAGGCTGCGCCCGATCAGGCGCTGTATTTCCTGCGTGCGACCGCCCAGCTTGCCTTTCACCGCTTCGCGCATGCTGCGCGTATGGGTCGAGCGGGGGAGCATCGAATATTCCGCCGTCACCCAGCCTTCACCCTTTCCGCGCAGCCAGGGCGGAGTGCGATCCTCGATGCTGGCATTGCACAGCACCTTGGTCTCGCCGAAACTGATCAGGCAGGACCCTTCGGCGTGCTTGGTGAAACCGGTTTCGATGGAAATGGCGCGCATCTCGTCGGGCGCGCGTCCTGAAGGTCGCATGGGAATCTCCGAATTGGGAAAACTTGATGGGCCCGATACCCGCTTGGGGCTTGAGGCCGCAAGGGGATGGGTTAGATTGATGCTATGCCGACGCCGCCCATCACCGAATTGACCGACCGCGCGCGGGATATCTTCCGGCTTGTCGTGGAAGGCTATCTCGAAAGTGGGCAGCCGGTGGGGTCGAAGACCTTGGCGGGGGGTTCCGGCCTAAATCTCTCGCCCGCCTCGATCCGGTCGGTGCTGGCCGAACTCGAACAGCGGGGCCTCCTCGCCGCGCCCCACACCAGTGCGGGGCGGATGCCGACCGATAGCGGGTTGCGGCTCTTCGTCGATGCGATGATGCAGGTGGCCGAGCCCACCGATCACGAGCGCGCCGCCATCCGCCAGCGGATCGAGGAGCCGGGACCGATCGAGCAGGCGCTGGAGGAAACGAGCGCGCTTCTGTCCGATCTGACCGGGGCGGCGGGCATGGTGATGGTGCCCCGTCGCGAGCACCGGCTGGCGCAGATTTCGCTGGCCTCCATCGATGCCAACCGCGTCCTCGCGGTCTTGGTGGGAGAAGACGGCCATGTCGAAAACCGCATCCTGCCGCTGCCCGCCGCATCCTTCGGCACCTCGCTCGAACAGGCGAGCAATTACCTTACGCGCCGCGCCGCCGGGCGTACACTCGCCGAAGCTGCGGCGCTGATCGACAAGGAGATCGCGGGCGGTCGCAGCGCGCTGGACGACGCAAGCCGCGACCTCGTGCGGCGCGGGCTCGCGATCTGGTCGGAGGATGGGGCCAAGCGCCCGGTTCTGATCGTGCGCGGTCAGGCGAATCTGCTCGACGAAACCGCGCTTGGCGATATCGATCGCGTCCGCTCGCTCATCGACGATCTGGAAAGCAAGCAATCGGTCGCGGCCCTCCTCGAACAGGCGCGCGATGCGCAGGCGACGCGCATCTTCATCGGAAGCGAGAACCGCCTGTTCTCGCTCTCCGGCTCGTCGGTCATCGCCGCACCCTATCGCGACCGCGAGGGGCGGATCGTGGGCGTGCTGGGCGTGATCGGGCCAACTCGGTTGAATTACGCGCGCGTGGTCCCCATGGTGGATTTCACCGCCCGCCAGCTGGGCAAACGCATCTGACAATATGGGTATTTCCGCGTGATCGAAGATAACGAACAGGCACCGCGCGACGAAGCGGTCGAGAAGGAACTGGACGGGGTGCCGGAGCAGTTCCGGGACGATGGCGAAGACGAGGACGACGCGGTCGAGGAGTCGCTCGAAGACGCGCTGGCCGCTCTGCGCGGCGATCTTGAGACGGCGAAGCAGGACGTTCTTTATGCCAAGGCGGAAACGCAGAACGTGCGCCGCCGCCTCGAAAAGGATGTGCAAGACGCTCGCAACTACGCTGCAACCGGGTTTGCGCGCGACATTCTGAGCGTATCGGACAATCTCGCTCGCGCGGTCCAGTCCGTGCCAGAGGCGCTGCGCGAGGATGAGAAGCTCAAAGGTTTCATCGCCGGGATCGAGGCAACCCAGCGCGAGCTCGACAAGGTTTTCGGCCAGCACGGCATCACCCGCATCGCGTCGACCGGAATGCCGCTCGATCCGAACCAGCATCAGGCCATGATCGAAATTCCGAGCGACGATCACGAACCGGGGACGATCGTTCAGGAAATGCAGGCCGGTTACATGATCAAGGATCGCCTGTTGCGCCCCGCCATGGTCGGCGTGGCGAAGAAGCCCGGCTGATTACTGAACGAGGGGACAAGACGATGAGGACGGCCATGGTCAAAGCGGCGGTCCTCGTCGCTGCCTGTCTTGCGATGCCGCTTGCGGCGCAGGACGAGGGTGCCGATGCGCAACTCGATGCGCTGGCGGAAGCCTATCGCACTTATCAGATCGAGCAGTCGGGCCGCATCGTCGAAGCGGACGGCACCACGTCGCGCGGATCGAACCTCGCATCGGTCACACCCGAGGCCATTCGGGCGCGCGCCGCGCAGGCGGAGCGCTTTCTGGCGCAACTCGATGCGCTGGATGACCAAGACCTTTCCCCTGAAGCCGCGATCGATGCCGCCGTGCTGCGCCATCTGCTCGAAACCGAGATCGGTGACGCGCGCTTTCGCGAATGGGAAATGCCGTTCGACAGCGACAGCAATTTCTGGGGCTATCTCGCCGAGCGGAGCGCGCTTGGCAGCGTCGAGGAATACGACCGCTACATCGCGTGGCTCGGCGACCTTCCGCGCTATTTCTCCGAACAGGAGGCGAATGCGCGCGCCGGGCTGGAACGCGGCTTCTCAGTCCCGCGTGTGACTCTGACGGGGCGCGACGCCTCGCTCGAAGCCTATGTCGTCGACGACCCCGAAAACAGCCCGTTCTGGGCCGCCTTCGCACAAATTCCCGATCGCTTCCCCGCCGCCGAGCGCGAGCGATTGCGCAACGAAGGGCGCGCGGTGATCGACGAGAAGGTCACGCCCGCCTTTGCCGATTTCCTGCGCTTCTTCCGCGAGGATTATCTGCCGCAGACCCGCACTACGCTTGCCGCCGAAGCCATGCCGGACGGGCCCGCTTATTATCAGCAGCAGATCGAGGAATACACCACGCTCGACCTGACGGCGGAGGAGATTCACCGCATCGGTCTCGACGAGGTGGCGCGGATCACCGCCGAGATGGAGGCGGTCAAGACAGAAGCGGGATTTGAGGGCAGTCTCCCCGAATTCGTCACCTTCCTGCGCACCGATCCGCAATTCGTAGCGCGCGCGCCCGACGAATTGATGGGCGTGTCGGCCTATGCCGCGAAGCGCGTCGATGGCGTGATCGCGGACTATTTCGGCTTCCTGCCCCGCCGTCGCTTCACCATCCGCCCGGTCGATCCTGCGATCGCGCCGTTCTACACGGCAGGACGGGGCGGGCTCGATGCGTGTCAGATGAACACCTACGATCTCCCCTCGCGTCCGCTCTACAACATCCCCGCGCTGACGCTGCACGAGTGCATTCCCGGCCACAGTTTCCAGGCGGCGGTGGCGCTGGAGCGCGAGGCGGCTCCGGCCTTCCGTCGGCAGACCTATTTCTCCGGCTTCGGCGAGGGCTGGGGGCTCTACGTCGAATATCTCGGCGAGGAGATGGGCATCTACCGCACGCCATACGAGCGCTTCGGACGGTTGAGCTACGAGATGTGGCGCGCCGCGCGGCTCGTGATCGATACCGGGATCCACCATTACGGATGGAGCCGGGAACAGGCGATCGACTACCTCGCCAGTCGCACTGCGCTTTCGCAGCACGAGGTCGGGACCGAGGTCGATCGCTATATCAGCTGGCCGGGTCAGGCGCTGTCCTACAAATTGGGCGAGCTGACGATCCGCCGGGTGCGCGCCAAGGCGGAGGCGGAATTGGGCGAGGCGTTCGATATCCGCAAGTTCCACGATATCGTGCTGGCGCTGGGGTCGGTTCCGCTGCCGGTGCTGGAGGCCAGGATCGACGCCTTTATCGCCGATGGCGGTCAGGGATTGCCGAACGTCGCCTACGATTGAGCGCCTCCCTGACGGGAACGAGCGATGCGAATAAGCGTAGGTCCTTCCGAAGCTTTCAGGATTCAGGAGAGACCGACATGAACGCCAAGATGATCCTCGCCCCCGCGCTCGCCCTTTCGACCATGAGCCTCGGCGCCTGTGCCGAGAATTATGCGGCGGAGGGCGGCCTTGGCGGTGCGGCCATCGGTGCGGGCATTGCTGCCGTGACCGGCGGCGATATCTCGCGTTACGCGCTGGCCGGTGCCGCCGCCGGCGCGCTGGCCGGCTATTTCGTGGACAAGAACGACGGTTGCGACGGCTATGATCGCGACGGCTATCTCGACGAGGATTGCTTCGGCACGCAAGGCTATCCGGTCGATCCGCGCCGCTGATCTTTACCTCTATGTGGAAACGGCTCGCTTCCTGCCACGGGAAGCGGGCCGTTTTCGTATCAGCTCCGCTGATCGGCCCCGGGGAAGCGCACCAGAAGATCGTAGGCCGACACATCGGGCGCACCCGCCAGCTTCACGCCGTTCCTCAGCCAGAAAGCGTGCTTCACGATCTCGGCCTGCTGTTCGATCCCATAGCGATCCAGCGGCCAGCTCGGCTTGAGACTGTAATCGTAGCGCGCCCACGGCATCCGATGCGTGACGAGATACCATTGGCCCCGTGTCTGGGTTTGCCAGACATGGGTCAATTCGTGGATCAGCAACCCTTGACGGATTACGCTCTCGCGCGCGAAATCGTCGCAATAGGAGGGGCCGCTGGGGTGGAAATGGATGTGGCCGCGCGGGGCCATGGTGGTCTTGCGAGGCTGGAAGAACGCCCATTTGCGACGTTTCAGCGTCACCCGGTCATAGTCGATCGCCGTGCCGAAGACGGAAGCCGCGATCCGCCTTTCGCCGGACGTCAGTGCGCGCTCCCCGCCCACGGGGCAGGCGGGCGGCGCTTCGGCTTCGAGATCGACCGGATGCGCCAGCGCCGCCTCCGCGCGCCCTAGCGCTCTTCGCCCGCTGCCTGGATCGGCGCAGGGAAGGTGTGGTTGCGCCCACCTGCCGCGGTTAGAGTCACTTCAGCGGTGCCGCCTTCGGCAAGGTTGGGACCGAGATCGTAGACCATAACGTGCTTGCCGCCCGGCTCGAAAACGGCGCTGTCGCCCGGTTGCAGCATCAGCGGCGGCATTTCGCCCATGGTCATTTCGAAATCGTATTCCATCATGTCGTGGAGCTGCGCGCTACCGGCGCCTTCCACGCTGGCGCTGCGCAGGGCAATGTTCTTGTCGCCATCGTTCTTGATGGTGAAATAGACCGCCGCCGGATTGCCAGCGACGGGCGGCAGCATCAGGCGCGCATCGGTGACGGTGAGGCCCGCGATCTCGTTCGGATCGCTCTGCTCTGCGGGAGCCTCGGCTTCCGAACAGGCTGCCAAAGCCAAGGGCGCGGCGGCCAGCACCAGGGCGGCGAAAACACTCTTCTTCATAGCGATATCCCTCTCGTCTCTGTCGCGATCGTCCTAGCGGGGAGCGTCCCTTGTGCCAAGATTTCGCGCACCTATATCCCCCTCCATCACCCGAGCCGCCAATGGGTTTCGCCTCTTGGGAAACCGACGGAGCGGTGTCCAACAACCGTTTTCTTGAATGGGGAAAGCATGAGCAAAGTAATCGGTATCGACCTCGGCACGACCAATTCCTGTGTCGCCGTCATGGATGGCGGAAAGCCCAAGGTCGTCGAAAATTCCGAAGGCGCGCGTACCACGCCCTCGATCGTCGCCTTCACCAAGGACGGCGAGCGCCTGATCGGCCAGCCTGCCAAGCGCCAGGCCGTCACCAATCCCGACAACACCCTCTTCGCGATCAAGCGCCTGATCGGCCGCCGGTTCGACGATCCGCTGACCAAGAAGGACATGGATCTCGTCCCCTATGACATCGTCAAGGGCAAGAACGGCGATGCATGGGTCGAAGCGGGCGGCGAGGATTATTCCCCCAGCCAGGTTTCCGCCTTCATTCTCCAGAAGATGAAGGAAACCGCCGAAAGCTATCTCGGCGAAACCGTGACGCAGGCCGTGATCACCGTGCCCGCATACTTCAACGATGCCCAGCGTCAGGCGACCAAGGATGCCGGCCAGATCGCCGGCCTCGAAGTCCTGCGCATCATCAACGAGCCGACCGCCGCCGCGCTCGCCTATGGGATGGACAAGGAAGACGGCAAGACCATCGCCGTCTACGACCTTGGCGGCGGCACGTTCGACGTCTCGATCCTCGAGATCGGCGACGGCGTGTTCGAAGTGAAGTCCACCAATGGCGACACTTTCCTGGGTGGCGAGGATTTCGACACTGCGATCGTCGAATATCTCGCCGACCAGTTCAAGAAGAAGGAAAATATGGACCTGCGGAGCGACAAGCTCGCTTTGCAGCGCCTCAAGGAAGCCGCGGAAAAGGCCAAGATCGAGCTGAGCTCGGCCCAGACCACCGAGGTCAACCTGCCCTTCATCACCGCGCGCATGGAAGGTGGCTCGTCCACGCCGCTGCACCTCGTCGAAACGATCAGCCGCTCCGATCTCGAAAAGATGGTCGGCGATCTGATCCAGCGCACGCTCGAACCCTGCAAGAAGGCGCTGGCCGATGCGGGCGTTTCGAAGGACGAGATCGACGAAGTCATCATGGTCGGCGGGATGACCCGCATGCCCAAGGTGCGTGAAGTCGTGGAAAAGTTCTTCGATTCCAAGCCGCATACCGGTGTGAACCCTGACGAAGTCGTGGCCATGGGTGCTGCGATCCAGGCTGGCGTACTTCAGGGCGACGTCAAGGACGTGCTCCTGCTCGACGTGACGCCGCTTTCGCTCGGCATCGAGACGCTGGGCGGCATCATGACCAAGATGATCGACCGCAACACCACGATCCCGACCAAGAAGACCCAGACCTATTCCACCGCCGAAGACAATCAGAACGCGGTGACCATCAGGGTCTTCCAGGGCGAGCGCGAGATGGCGAGCGACAACAAGATGCTCGGCCAGTTCGACCTCGTCGGCATCCCCGCCGCCCCGCGCGGCGTGCCGCAGATCGAGGTGACGTTCGACATCGACGCCAACGGCATCGTCAACGTTTCGGCCAAGGACAAGGGCACCGGCAAGGAACAGCAGATCCGAATCCAGGCCTCGGGCGGTCTGTCCGACAGCGACATCGACCAGATGGTGCAGGACGCGGAAAAGTTCGCCGAAGAGGACAAGAAGCGCCGCGAAAGCGCCGAAGCCCGCAACCAGGCCGACAGCCTCGTCCACGCGACCGAAAAGCAGCTCGAAGAGCATGGCGACAAGATCGACGCATCGTTGAAGAGCGATGTCGAAACCAAAATCGCCGCGCTCAAGACCGCGCTCGAAGGCGACGACGTGTCCGAGATCGAGGCCAAGGCCAAGGATCTGACCGAAGCCGCCATGAAGATGGGCCAGTCGATCTACGAAGCCGAGCAGGCCAATGCCTCTACTGGTGACGCGGATGCCGCCTCGGCCGACACTGCGGAGAAGGACGACGACGTGGTCGACGCCGAATTCTCCGAAGTGGACGAAGACAGCAAGGCCTGATCGGTCTCATGAACTACGAACCGCCACCGGTGCACACCCGCACCGGTGGCGGTTGATTTTTCGGGCGGGGGAAACATGTCAGCCACCGAAATCGACTTTTACGAAATCCTCGGCGTTTCGCGCGATGCGGACGGGGGGACGATCAAATCCGCCTATCGCAAGCTCGCGATGAAGCACCACCCGGATCGCAATCCGGGATGCAGCGAGAGCGAGGCTAAATTCAAGGCGATCAGCGTCGCCTACGATTGCCTCAAGGATCCGCAGAAGCGCGCGGCTTACGATCGCTATGGTCACGCCGCGTTCCAGCAGGGCGGCGGCGGTCATGCGGGCGGCGATTTCGGGGATATCGGCGATATCTTCGAGACGATCTTCGGCCAGGCCTTCGGTGGCGGCGGACGCACGCAAGCGCGTCGCGGCGCCGATCTTCGCTACGATATGCAGATCAGCCTGGAAGAAGCTTTCCACGGCAAGGACACCCAGATCGAGATCGAGGTCTCGCAATCGTGCGACGATTGCCACGGCACCGGCGCGCGGCCCGGCACGCGGGCGCGAACCTGCAATCTGTGTTCCGGCATCGGCAAGGTTCGCGCGAAGCAGGGCTTCTTCGTTGTCGAACGCCCCTGTCCCAATTGCCACGGGCGCGGCGAGGTCATCACCGACCCATGCCGCAGCTGCGGCGGCGAAGGTCGGGTGGACTTGCCGCAGAAGCTCGACGTCGAAATCCCGCCCGGTGTCGATACCGGCATGCGCATCCGCCTCTCGGGCAAGGGCGAGGCAGGCCCGCGCGGCGCCCCGGCGGGCGATCTCTACATCTTTCTGCACATCCAACCGCACCCCATTTTCGAGCGCGATGGCACCACCCTGCTGACCCGTGCCCCGATCAGCTTCACCAAAGCTGCCTTGGGCGGGGAGATCGAAATACCCGACCTGGCCGGAAAGCCAGTGACCTTGTCGATCCCGGCGGGCATCCAGTCGGGCCGCCAATTGCGCCAGCGCGGATCGGGAATGCCGGTCTTGCAGGGGCGCGGGCGCGGCGATCTGGTGGTCGAAGTCCTGGTCGAAACGCCGACCAAGCTCAGCAAGGAACAGCGGGCCCTGCTGGAACAGTTCCGCGAGACGGAAACGGGTGACGAATGCCCGGAAAGCCGCGGCTTCTTCGACAAGATCAGGGAAGTTCTGGGCGGCTGATCGTCACGGCAGGCGCGCCGCCACCTCGCTGCGCAATTGCTCCAGCAGCATGGTCGAACAGCGGCCCGCATCGCCTTCCTCGTCGAGAATGGCGAGGAAGGCGTCCCGCTTGAATTCGTCGCGCGTGGCGCGGGGCAGTTCTTCGTCGAGGGTCGAACAGACGATGTCGATCATTCTCTCCGCCCCATGCAGGCGTCCCCAGAGGTAATCGTTTTCGCGATAGGCGCGGCTGAAGAAAGCGCCGAAATTGTAGAACTCCGTGCCGCGCAAGGTTGCTTGGGTCCCCCCTTCGCGGATCGCGGTGGCATCTTCGGGCGAGATGCGATCGACCTTGACCGGATCGAATTCGGTCAGGTCCTGATTGCGCATCAGGGGCAAGGTTGCGATGTCGTAATAGGGAAAGCCGAGATAGGTCAGCAGCATCCGGCGCTTCAGATTGCTCGGCATCGCCTGCAAGGCATCGGCGAGCATGACTTCGGCCCGGTCGTCGACTTCCGGGAGAACGCGCCTTTCTTCGAGCAGGTCGAGAACCGAGCCCGGATCGGAGAGGACATTCTCGCTCGCCGTCCTGAAATCGTCTCCGAGCCCGTCACCGCCTTCGCGTTCGAAATAGAGCGCCATGATCGCGTAGATCGCCTCGCGCGCCTGCTCCAACGCATCGTCGGCGATGTCCGGGTCTGCCTCCCAGTCGCGCGCCAACCTGCGCGCGAGCAGGCGCAGGCGCCGAATACGGAAGCCGATATCGTGCGCCCGGAAAAAGGCGATGGCGTCCGCATGCGCTCCGCCGCCCGGCGCCGAGAGCGAATCCAGCCCGCGCCGCGACAATTCCTCGCGCAGGGCGAGTTCGATCGGTTCGAGACCGGCGAGGTCGAGCTCGCTTGTGGCGGTCAGAACCAGCTTCGCCAAGCGCGCCACGATCGCCGTGGTTTTGGCCTGCGCATAGGCCTGAAAGGTGTAGCCCGCCGACACTGCCGCCGCCTGTTGTGCGCGCTGGCGCCATGCCTGGAGCCGCTTCGGCGTCGGGCGGTCGAAAAACAGCGTGCGCCCGAACAGGGTCTCGACCGCGCCTTCGACCTCGGGGCGCAGGCGCGTGATGATGAGGCGCAGCCGCATGGCTTCGCGGCTTTGCGCTTCGAGCGATTCCAGATTGTCCCGGATCGGCTGTTCGCGCGGGATGGTGGAGAGCGATCCGAAGATGGCGGCGAAGAAGCCGACCTTGCTGTCGCGCTGCCGGTCCGGGTTCGCGGAGGAGCCCGTCCGATCGGGCCGGGGATCGACATAGACGAAGCGCCGATCGACCTCACGCTGCGCCGGACGGCCCTGAAGCGCGGCGATCGCGCCTTCGAACGGCTTGTTGACCAGCACCGATCCATCGATGAGCGAGACGCTCTGAACCGTGTTCTGACGGACATGGACCGGCATGATCCGTTCGAGAAAGGCCTCGCGTTCCGGCCAGCTGCGTCCGCTGCGCGTGGCCAGCTGGTCGATCTCTTCAAGACGCAGCGGTGGGAACGCGCCGGGAAAGCTCGCCGTGGCGCGCGCCGCCAGAACCAGCTCGATCGTATTGGCCAGGCCTTTGCCCTCCTGCGCCGGCGTGCGGGAACGGAAGGCGATCGGCATCCGATGTTCGCTTTCCTGTACCACGGCGGGCGAATGCAGCCGCAAGAGCGACAGATGGCCGTGGAAATCGGTCGCCGTCACGAACAGGTCGAGCGGGTGGCCTGAAGGCAGCAAAGGCGGTTCGAGCGGTGCGGCCTCCATCGCCGCGAAGGCGTTTTCGAGCAGGTCGGAGAACCCCGCGCCGCTGAAGGGCGGCTCGAACCAGCGGCCCCGGATGAGGCGCGAAACCTTGGTCCGCACCTCCTCGCGCGTTTCGGGCGCGACGCTTTCGCTCACCGCATTGCCCGGCCGGTCGAGCACCCAGCTGGCGATCGGCTGCGCCCAGAACTTGGCGAACCGCCACAAGGGCCGCGCATCCTTGTCGGTCAGCTTGTCGATATCGGCGTTTTCCAGCCAGAGATCGGTCAGGGGATCGAGCGACTGACCAGAATGCACCGCCTGGGCGAGAAAAATCGCGTTGATTCCGCCCGCGCTCGCCCCGCTCAGAATATCGGGCAGGACGCGCAGCTTCAGTCCGGCATCGTCGCGGATATGTTCGATCAGGCGGCGATAGATGCGCGCGCTTCCCCCCGCGCCGGGCCGCACGCTCTCGGCATCCCGGCTCGCGCGGGCGAGGTGCCACAGCTCCTTCGTGACGCCGTGCATGTAGACCGCCAGGCTCACCCCGCCATAGCAGACCAGCGCGATCCTCAGTTCCTTTTGACGCATCGTGGGCGAGTGTGGCGGGACAAAGCCGGTTTGGCAATTGCGTTCCACCTATGTTCCGACTATCGCCTCTGCCATGGCGAAACCCAAGAAGCGCTTCATCTGTCAGGCCTGCGGCAGCGTCCACCATCGCTGGCAGGGCCAGTGCCCCGATTGCGCGGAATGGAACACGTTGAGCGAGGAAGCGCCCGCGACGGTGTTCTCGCAGAAGCACGATCTGTCGAGCGGGGGCAGGGCGGTCGAATTCGTGTCGCTCGACAAGCCCGGAGAGGTGCCGGTGCGGCAATCGACCGGGCTCGCCGAATTCGACCGCGCGCTGGGGGGCGGGCTGGTGCCGGGATCGGCGATCCTGATGGGGGGCGATCCGGGGATCGGGAAATCGACGCTGTTGTTGCAAGCCGCCGCCGCGATCGCGCGAGCGGGGCGCCGATGCGTCTATGTCAGCGGCGAGGAAGCGACCGCGCAGGTGCGGATGCGCGCGGCGCGGCTGGGCCTCGCCGATGCGCCTGTCAGCCTCGCTTCGACGACCAGCGTGCGTGATATCCTGACGACGCTCGGCGGGATGGAGCCGCCGGGCCTGCTCGTCATCGATTCGATCCAGACGATGCATTCCGACACCATCGAAGGCGCGCCGGGCACGGTCAGCCAGGTGCGCGGCTGCGCGTTCGAACTGATCCGCTACGCCAAGGAAAACGGCGTCGCGCTGGTCCTGGTCGGCCATGTCACCAAGGATGGCAGCATCGCCGGACCGCGCGTGCTGGAACATATGGTCGATGTGGTGATGAGCTTCGAGGGCGAGCGCAGCCATCAATATCGCATCCTGCGCGCGCTCAAGAACCGCTTCGGCGCGGTGGACGAGATCGGCGTGTTCTCGATGGCGCAGGAGGGTCTCGAAGAGGTCGAGAACCCGTCCATGCTGTTCCTCTCCGGGCGGCAGGAGCAATTGGCGGGCAGCGCGGTCTTTCCGGCGATCGAGGGGACGCGGCCCGTGCTGGTCGAGATCCAGGCCCTGATCGTGCGCCTGCAATCGGGCGCCACGCCGCGCCGCGCGGTGGTGGGCTGGGACAATGGGCGCATGGCGATGCTGCTGGCGGTGTTGGAAGCGCGCTGTGGGTTGAATTTCAGTTCCGCCGAAGTCTATCTCAATGTCGCGGGGGGATATCGCCTCTCCGATCCCGCCGCCGACCTCGCCGTGGCCGCCGCGCTCGTCAGCGCTCTGGCCGACAAGCCACTCCCGCAGCGCAGCGTGTGGCTCGGCGAGGTTTCGCTGGCGGGAGAGACCCGCCCGGTCGCGCACGGCGCGTTGCGGCTGCGCGAGGCGGCGAAGCTGGGGTTCGAGCGGGGATACGGCCCGTCCGAGCTCGATGGCGCTTCGTCGAAATTGCGGTATGGCGGGCTCACGCAACTGGCCAATCTCGTTGACCGGATCATGGGCGGCGCATAACCTGATCAAGGTATGACAGGTTTCGATTTCCTGCTTCTCGGCATTGTCGGGATTGCCGCGATCGGCGGCTTCCAGCGCGGCTTCGTGCAGGAAATCCTGTCGCTGGGGGCGTGGATCCTGGCGATCTTCGCGATCAAGTATCTGCACGTTCCGCTGACGGCGGCACTGCGCGATTATATCGGCGGTGACATCGCGACCGCCGTTCTGGCCTTCGCGCTGCTGCTGCTGATCCCCTATGCCGCGATGAAGGTGATCGCGAACAATGTCGGCAAGGCTTCGCGCCATTCCGTCCTCGGCCCGATCGACCGCGTTCTCGGCTTCGGGTTCGGCGCATTGAAAGGCGTGGTCATCGCGGTCATCGGCTTCACCCTGCTGGTGCTCGGCTACGACACGGTCTGGGGCTATGCCGGACGGCCCGACTGGATCGCCAATGCGCGCAGCTACGATTTCGTCGACGCCAGCTCTCGCAGCCTGGCGGACATGGTGGCCGAACGGCGCCAGCGCCTCATCGACGGGGAAGAGGCGGTCGAGACCGCAACATCGTGAGCCGGTCCTCTACTGCGCCCCTCTATTCGCCAGCCATGCTGTCGCTGGCGGTCGAACTGGCCGATTATCCTCTCGACACTGACGCCGGCACGACCAGCCAGCTCCGCTCCCGCACCTGCGGCAGCACGATCGTGCTGGGCGTTTCGACCGACGAGAACCGGCACATCGCCTCTTTGGGGCTGCGTGTGACGGCTTGCGCGGTGGGGCAGGCAGCGGCGGCGATATTCGCGAGCGCCGCCATCGGGCGTGACGAGGCCGGGATCGCAAAGGCGCGTAGCGAAATCTCCTCTTGGCTCGCCGGGGAAGGCGAAAGGCCGGACTGGCCTCGCCTCGATATGCTCGATCCCGTGCTCGACCATCCTGGCCGCCACGAGGCGGTTCTTCTGCCGTGGAAGGCTGCGGAAGCCGCGCTTTCCAACCCGGTCCACGCGCGGTAAGCCAAGCTCACCTCGCCGAACGAAGCGGGGTTGCCGGACGAAGCGGGAAGGGGAGGGACAGGATGGTCACGCAGATCGAAGCCATGGATACCGGCGCAGCCCCGCCGCCCGTCCAGCGCCAACCCACCGAGAAGGAGATCCGCCTCGTCATCGCGGCGAGCAGCGCGGGGACCATCTTCGAATGGTACGATTTCTTCATCTACGGCACGCTCGCCGCCCTGATCGGCGCGGCCTTTTTCCCGAGCGATAACGAGACGCTTCAATTGCTGCTCGTCTGGGCGGGCTTCGCAGTCGGTTTCGGATTCCGGCCCTTGGGTGCGATCCTGTTCGGCTATCTCGGCGATCGTCTGGGCCGCAAATACACTTTCCTCGTCACAGTGACGCTGATGGGCGTGGCGACTGCCGGGGTCGGCCTGATCCCCAGCGCGGCCAGCATCGGCATCGCCGCACCCATCATCGTGATCGGCCTGCGCATCCTTCAGGGGCTGGCCCTGGGCGGCGAATATGGCGGCGCGGCGATCTATGTCGCCGAGCACGCGCCCCCTCAAAAGCGCGGCTTCTATACCAGCTTCATCCAGGCCAGCGTCGTCGGCGGGTTCGTCCTGTCGATCATCGTGGTGATCGCCTGCCGCGCGCTGATCCCGGCGGACGAGTTCGCGGCGTGGGGCTGGCGCCTCCCGTTCCTGCTGTCGATCGTGCTGCTCGGCATATCGCTCTGGATGCGCCTGAAACTGTCGGAAAGCCCGGTGTTTCAGGCGATGAAGGCGGCGGGAGAGACCAGCTCCAATCCGTTCAAGGAAAGCCTGACCTATCCCGGAAATCCGAAGCGCATCTTCGTCGCCCTGTTCGGGATCACCGGCGTTCTGACCACGATCTGGTACACCGCCTTCTTCTCCGGCCTGAGCTTTCTGCGCGGACCGATGCGAGTTGAGGAGAGCGGGGTCGAATGGATGCTGCTCGCCGCCGGGGCCATTTCGATGGGGTTCTACATCGTGGTCGGCAAATGGTCCGACCGGGTGGGGCGCAAGAAGCCGATCGTGCTCGGGGCGCTGGCATCGCTGTTCCTGCTCTTCCCGGTGTTCTGGGGCATCGGCGCGCTGGCGAACCCCGATCTGCAACGCAGCGCGCGCGAGGCGCCGGTTACGGTCGCGGGCGAGGCGTGCACCTACGATCCCTTCGCCGAGCGTCAGGCCAGCGCCTGCGGACGGCTGTTGCAGGACCTCACGTCCCTAGGCGTTCCGTATGACATCCTCGTTCCCATGCCGGCGCAGGATAAACGCGCCATCGCCGAGCAAATCGCGGCCAGTGATGTTCCGGTCCGCTCGCAGAGCGTGGAAGTCCCTCCCACCCTGTTCGAGGCCAGTCAATTCCCCAGCGAGGACGGCCCACGCCGGGAGGCTGTGCAGCAGAGGCTGGAAACGCTCGGCTATTCCTTCGAGCGCCAGACTCCGCCGCTGGTCAACATCCTCGGCATCGTCGGCCTGCTGCTGGTGCTCGGGATGCTGTCCGCGCTGACCTACGGATCGGTCGCCGCGCTGCTGACCGAGATGTTCCCGGCTCGCATCCGCTACAGCTCGATGTCGATCCCCTATCATATCGGGGCAGGCTATCTCGGCGGCTTCCTGCCGCTGATCGCCAGCTATATCGTCGCGATGACCGGGAATGCCTATTCGGGCCTGTGGTACACCTGGGGCGTGGTCGCCTTCGGACTGCTGGTCGCATGGTGGGGCCTGCCGAACGGGCCGCCGAAAGATTTCGAAGACTCCCATGCCTGACCTGCCGCCGCCTACCCTACGTCTCACCATCGACACCCATGCGCTGGCACATAACTGGCGCAGTCTCGATGCGATGAGCGGCGAGGCAAGGGCGGGTGCGGCGGTGAAGGCGGATTGCTATGGTCTGGGCGTCGACACCTGCGTCCCCGTCCTGCGCGATGCTGGCGCGCGCGATTTCTTCGTCGCGCATTGGAGCGAGGTTCCGCCCGTCCTTCGCCATGTTCCGCCCGAACAGGTCGCGGTGCTGCACGGGGTCGTGACGCGCGAGGAGGCGGATTATGCCCGCGCGGTGGGCGTGCTGCCCGTGATCGACAGCCTGCGTCAGGCCGAAATCTGGCGGGCGGCGGGCGGGGGGCCTTGTCATCTGATGGTCGATACTGGAATCAACCGGCTCGGCATCCGCCCCGACGAGGCGGAGAGCGAGGCGGTCCGCGCACTCGACATCCACACACTGCTTTCGCACCTCGCCTGCGCGGACGAGGATAGCGCCATGAATGCGGACCAGCTTCGCGCGTTCGAGAGCGTTCGCGAGCGCATACCCCACCGGATCGCCAGTCTCGCCAACAGTGCCGGTATCGCGCTGGGCGCGAACTACCATTACGATCTGACCCGTCCCGGCCTGGCTCTTTACGGCGGCGTCCCGCGAGCCGAATTGCGCGATGCGATCCGACAGGTTGTCCGGCCCGAAGCGCGGCTGATCGCGGTCCGTAATCTCGATCGCGGCGATACGGTCGGATACAATGCGCTGTTCACCGCGCCCGAAGCGGTGCGGATCGGCATCGCCTCGCTCGGCTATGCCGATGGAATCCTGCGCAGTTGGGGCGGGGCGGCCTTTGCGCATGAGGGCGTGGACCTGCCCATCCTCGGCCGCATTTCGATGGACATGATCGCGCTCGACCTCGGCAAGGCTCCCGATTTGGGAGAGGGCGATTGGGTGGCACTGCCCTACGACCTGCCCGAAGCCGCCAGGCACACCGGTCTTTCCCAATACGAGTTGCTGACGCTGCTCGGCGACCGCTTCGCGCGCGGTTTGACGTAGGCGTCATATTGCGTCGCAGCTTGTGCACCTGCTAAGCCGGCGTGAAGCACTGGAGAAGGATCGCACCGAAATGGCCAAGAACCGCAAGGAAGGCGATCCGATCGTCGTCAAGAAATACGCCAATCGCCGCCTCTACAATACCGATACGTCGAGCTACATCACGCTGGACGATCTGGCGACGATGGTCCGCGACAACACCGATTTCCAGGTCGTGGATGCCAAGACGGGCGAGGATATCACGCATTCGATTCTTACTCAGATCATCGTCGATCAGGAAGCGTCGGGCGGGGAACAGATGCTGCCCGTCAGCTTCCTGCGCGATCTCATATCCATGTACGGCAATTCGATGCAGTCGATGATGCCGAGCTATCTGGAAGCGAGCATGGCCAGCTTCCGCAAGAACCGCGAGCAGCTGCACGAAGCCTTCCAGAAAGGGATCGCGGCCAACCCTTTCGCCAAGCTTGCTGAAACCAATCTGAAGATGATGCAGGGCGCCGCCCAGGCCTGGATACCCGGCGGATCGGCCAAGCAACCGCCCTCGCAAAGCGACGAGCTCGCCGAGATGCGCGCGCAGATGGCGGCCATGCAGAAGAAGCTCGACGAGATGGGCGACTGAGCCTCGGCGCACTTCGCTCCGGCTCGACACCTGCCTCTCCGCCCGGCTAAGGGCGCGCTTTCGAATTCTCCACTGAAGGACGCATACCCTTGGCTCAGATCCGCCACGCGCTGACCACCAAACGCGCCGACGATTTCGCCGCTTGGTATCAGGAGGTGATATCCGCCGCCGACATGGCCGAAGAATCGGGCGTGCGCGGCTGCATGGTGATCAAGCCGTGGGGCTACGGCATCTGGGAACGGTTGCAGCGCCTGCTCGACGACCGGATCAAGGAAACCGGGCACGACAACGCTTATTTCCCCCTGTTCATCCCCCTCGCCAATTTCGAGCGCGAGGCGGAGCATGTCGACGGCTTTGCCAAGGAAATGGCGGTCGTCACCCATCACCGCCTGATCGCCGGGCCCGATGGCGGGCTGATCCCCGATCCCGAGGCGAAGCTGGAAGAACCCCTCGTGGTGCGCCCCACCAGCGAGACGATCATCGGCGATGCCATGGCGCGCTGGGTCCAGAGCTGGCGGGACCTTCCCCTGAAGCTCAACCAATGGGCCAATGTCGTGCGTTGGGAGATGCGCACACGGATGTTCCTGCGCACGGCCGAATTTCTCTGGCAGGAGGGCCACACCGCGCACGAGACCGAGGCGGAGGCGAAAGAGCACACCCTGCGCATGCTCGAAGTCTATCGCCAATGCGCCGAAGAGGATCTGGCGCTCCCCGTGATCGCGGGCGAGAAGCCGGAGAACGAGCGCTTCCCCGGCGCAGTCGAGACCTGGTCGATCGAAGCGATGATGCAGGACGGCAAGGCGCTCCAGGCCGGGACCAGCCATTATCTCGGCACCAATTTCAGCCGCGCATCGGGCATCAGCTTCCAGAACCGCGAGGGCAGCGAGACGCTGGCCCATACGACCAGCTGGGGCGTCTCGACGCGGATGATCGGCGGCATGATCATGGCGCATGGCGACGATGACGGTCTGCGCGTGCCGCCGCGCCTGGCCCCATGGCAAGTCGTGATCCTGCCCATGCTGCGCGACAATGACGAAGATGCCGCGCTGATCGAGTATTGCGAAGGGCTGCGCGCCACGCTCGCCGGGCAGCATGTGCTTGGCGAGAAGCTGCGCGTGCTGCTCGATACGAAACCGGGAAAGGCTGCCGCCAAGCGCTGGGACTGGGTGCGCAAGGGCGCGCCGGTCATCGTCGAAGTCGGTGGGCGCGACATGCAGAACGGCGTGGTTTCGATGCTGCGCCGCGACCGTTTGTGGGACGAGAATTCGGGCAAGCCTGCCTTCGAAGCGCCAACCCGCGAGATCGCCGGGCAGACCATTCCCGATGTGCTCGCCGATATGCAGGCCGCTCTGCTGACCGAAGCCCGCGACCGGCGCGAGGCCAATATCACGCGCGGCGTGGACAGCTACGACGCGGTGGAAGCGCATTTCAATTCGGACGCGAAATATCCCGGCTGGGTCGAAGTGCAGTGGTCGAAGCCGACCGGGGCGGCGCTCGATCAGGTGGTCGAGCGGTTGAAGGCCTTGAAGCTGACGATCCGCAACGTGCCGACGGACGCCGCGCCTGCCGACGGAGAATGTATCTTCACCGGCGATCCTGCGGTCGAGCGGATCTTGCTAGCGCGAGCGTACTGAGCGCGGTGGTCCGCCATGCGGGGCAGGGGTGGGAAAATGCGCCCACCTGCCCCATATCGGACCTATGACAAAACAGAACAAGAACCGGCAACCTAAAGGTATGCCGAGCAAAGACCAAATTCTCGAATTCATCCAGACCTCCGAGACCCCCGCTGGAAAGCGTGAGATCGCCAAGGCGTTCGGTCTCAAGGGGCAGGAGAAGATAACGCTCAAAAAGCGCCTGAAGGACATGGCCGAAGAAGGCCTGATCGATGGCAAGCGCACAGCCTATCATCGGATGGGCGGCGTACCGAAGGTAACTGTTCTCAAGGTGGTCGAAATCGACGACGGCGACGTCTTCGCCCAGCCCGAGAACTGGAACCCGGACAGCGATGAGAAGCCGCCGCTCTTGCTCGTCAAAGAGACGAAGAAGATGGCGGCGCTCAAACGCGGCGACCGCGTGCTTGCGCGCAACGAGGAGACCGCGCGCGGCTGGCGCGCCACGCCAATCAAGAAGCTCCCCGCTCGCAGCGAAGGCCTCATGGGTGTCGTCGAGTTCGACGGCGGCGGAAAGCCCTGGCTCGCCCCGGTCGACAAGCGCGTCCGTAATTCCTCGCTGATCTCCGATCTCGGCGGGGCGGAGGAGGGCGAACTCGTCCTCGCCGAACGCACCGGGAAATCGCCGCGCGCGGGCGTGAAAGTGGTCGAGGTGATCGGCGATCCGCTTGCGCCCAAGAGCTTCAGCCTGATCGCCATCGCCAAGCACGGAATCCCGCACATCTTTCCCGAAGAGGCGATGGCCGAGGCGGAGCGCGCGGTCGACCTGCCTCTGTCGGAAGACAAGCGCGAGGATCTGCGAGATGTGCCCATCGTGGCGATCGACCCCGCCGATGCGCGCGACCACGACGATGCGATCTGGGCGGAGCCGGATGGAAATGGCGGCTACAAGGCTATCGTCGCCATTGCCGACGTGAGCTATTACGTGCGCCCCGGCGGCGCGCTCGACCGCGAAGCGAGAATGCGCGGCAATTCGGTCTATTTCCCCGACCGCGTCGTCCCGATGCTGCCCGAAGTCCTGAGCGCCGATGTCTGCTCGCTCGTCGAGGAGCAGGACCGCGCAGCGATGGCCTGCCACATGACCATCTCGCCCGAAGGCAAGATCACCGATTGGCGCTTCACCCGCGCGATCGTCCGATTGGCGGCGAATATCGCCTACGAAGACGCGCAGAAAGCCATCGACGACGGCTCGGCGGACAAGCTTCTCCAAGACCTCTGGGGCGCCTGGAAGCTGCTCTACAAGGCAAGGCAGGCCCGCGACCCGCTCGACCTCGATCTGCCCGAACGTCAGGTGCGCCTGAACGATGAAGGGGTGATCGAGGAGATCGCCGTACGCGAACGGCTCGACGCGCATCGCGTGGTCGAGGATTTCATGATCGCCGCCAACGTCGCCGCCGCCAAGGCGCTGGAGGCGAAGAAGGCTCCGGTCGTCTACCGCGTCCACGAGCAGCCGAGCCGCGAGAAGCTCTCCGCCTTCAAGGAGTATCTCGAAAGCCAGGGCCGCAGCTTCGCGCTGGGGCAGGTCATTACGCCGGGTATCTTCAACCGCATGCTCAAGGACGTGTCCGATCCGGCGGAAAAGGCGCTGATCATGGAAGCCGTCCTGCGCAGCCAGACGCAGGCTTTTTACGGGCCTGCCAATGCTGGGCATTTCGGCCTTGCGCTCGGCAGCTACGCGCATTTCACCTCGCCCATCCGGCGCTATGCGGACCTTTTGGTCCATCGCTCGCTGGTCGATGCCTACAAGCTCGAACAGCCGAAGACGAAGCTCGACCTTCCTGAAGCGACTGGTCTGTCGGAGCGCGACAAATCCGCGCTCGGCAACATCACCGATGCGATCAGCCAGACCGAACGCCGCGCGATGGAGGCGGAGCGCGACACGATCGATCGCTATGTCGCCGCATGGCTGTCGGGCCGCGTGGGCGAGACCTTCGATGCGCGCATCACCGGCGTCCAGGGCTTCGGCTTCTTCGCCACGATCGACAAGCTCGGCGGTGACGGCCTCGTGCCGGTCAGCACGCTGGGCCGCGAATATTTCCGCTATGACGAGGCGGCGCAGAAGCTGATCGGCGAAAGCAGCGGCATCGAATACGCCGTCGGCGATCGCCTGAAGCTGAAGCTCGCCGAAGCGAATGCGCTGACCGGCGCGCTCAAGTTCGAGGTTCCCGATAGCGACGGCCAGAGCATCGAGAAGAGGGGCGACCGTCCTCCTCCCAAGAAGGGTCATCGCAAGGGTCCGAGCAAGGGGAGCGGCGCACCGCGACAGAACCATGCCCAGGGTCAGCGCGGCCGTCCCAAGAACATCCGCCATCAGGGGCGCGGCAAGAAGAAATGACGGAACGGGAACGGGGCGCGGGCCATTTAACGGGCAAAGGAGATTTCATCGATGCTCAAGCCTGGCCAGCCCGTTCCCGCCCTCGACCTGCCGCTGACGATCGAGGCGCGCTTCGAATTGGAGAAACAGAACCCTGACAATTTCACGATGCTCGTCTTCTATCGCGGGAAGCATTGCCCGATCTGCAAGAAGTACCTCACCGAACTCGGCGGCAAACTCGACAAGTTCACGGACAAGGGCATCAACGTCTTCGCAATCTCGATGGACAGCCCCGAACGGGCGGCGGTGAGTCACGAGGAGTGGGACACGCACGATCTCCCGCTCGCCCACTCGCTGAGCGAGGACAAGGCGCGCGAATACGGCCTCTATATCTCGGAAAAGCGCGAGGGCAGTGAGGAGCCTGACGTCTTCTCGGAACCCGGCCTGTTCGTGGTCAAGCCGGACGGCACGCTGCATTTCGCCGTCGTACAGAGCGCACCGTTCACACGCCCCGATCTCGACGATCTGCTCGAAGGGCTAATGTTCACGATCGAAAAGGATTATCCGACGCGCGGTACCCGCACCTGATCCGCGCCGTTACGCGAGGCGGTCGAGCGCCTCGTTGTCGAGACCTCCGGGCACGATATAGAGCGGGCAGGGAAGGCTGCCCGCATCATGCGCGAAATGAGTGATCAGCGGGCCCGGGCCCCCTTCGCGATTGGCGCCGAGAACCAGCGCCGCGATGTCCTCGCGCTCGTTCAGATAATTGCGCACGACTTCCTGCGGATTGCCGCTGCGCACCGCGATCTGCGGCATCTTGCCGCTTTCCGCGAAGATGTTTCCGGCGGCGGAATTGGCCATGACTTCGGCCCGATCCTTCGCCTCCTGCTCGATCGTCGCCTGCACCGCGCCGAACGCGTTGAAGTTCTGGCGGGGCACCAGCGCCAGGATATGCAATGTGCCACCGGTGCGTGCGGCGCGCAGGCTGGCGAAGCGCAGCGCGATCTTCGCCTCCTCCGTTTCGTCCATCACGACCAGGTAAATGCGCATCGGACCGTCTCCCTTTGCCCCTGTCCCCTTACCCGGTCCCGGGCAGGCTGCGCGTATCCGGCAAATTCGTATTCACTGCAAGGACCTTGCGGCGGTCGCCCGGTTTGGGCAGAGGTGCTGCGAACCGAACCGTCAGCTTCCCGCGCGAGGACGTAACGTAAACCATGCCCACTCCGATCAAGATGCCCGCTCTGTCGCCTACAATGGAGGAGGGCACGCTTGCGCGCTGGCTCATCAAGCCGGGCGACAAGGTCCAGGCTGGCGACATCATGGCCGAGATCGAGACCGACAAGGCGACGATGGAGTTTGAAGCCGTGGACGAAGGCACGCTTGCTTCGATCGCGGTCGAGGAGGGTAGCGAAGGCGTGAAGGTCGGCACCGTCATCGCCGTGCTCGCCGAAGAAGGCGAGGATGTGGACGAAGCCGCCGCCGCCGAGACCGCAAAGGCTGCGCCCAAGGGCGATGCTGAAGAAGCGCGCGAGGAGAAGGTCGAACAGGAAGCGAAGCGGACAGAAGAACCGAAGGCCGACGCGAAGTCGTCCGCTTCTTCTGCTGCCCCCTCTGCCGCGCAAAATGCGTCCGCTCCTCAGCCGACCGGCGATCGGATCATCGCGTCGCCCCTCGCCAAGCGCATCGCGGAACAGAAGGGCCTCGACCTGTCGCAGGTAAAAGGCAGCGGCCCGAACGGACGCATCGTCAAGGCGGATGTCGAGAAGGCCGAACCGGGCAAGGTGTCCGCTTCCGCAAGCGACAAGGCGCGCGATCACGCCATGGCCGATCCCAAGACGCCTGCGAAGACTCCGGCAGAGAGCGATTTCGGCGCACCTTACGAAGCGCAGAAGCTCAACAATGTCCGCAAGGTCATCGCGCGCCGCTTGACCGAGGCCAAGCAGACCATCCCGCATATCTATCTGACGGTGGATGTGCGTCTCGACGCGCTGCTCAAGCTGCGCAGCCAGCTGAATGCCTCGCTCGAGGCGGATGGCGTCAAGCTGTCGGTCAACGACCTGCTGATCAAGGCGCTCGCCCGCGCGCTCCAGCGCGTGCCTGCCTGCAATGTCAGCTTCCAAGGCGACGAACTGCACCAGTATACGCGACAGGATATCTCGGTCGCGGTCGCGGCACCCAGTGGCCTGATCACGCCGATTATCGTCGATGCGGGTCGCAAGGGCCTCGCTCAGATCGGCACCGAGATGAAGGAATTGGCCGGGAAGGCGCGCGATGGAAAATTGCAACCGCACGAATATCAGGGCGGCACAGCCAGCCTGTCCAATCTCGGCATGTTCGGCACCAAACAGTTCGACGCGGTCATCAATCCTCCGCAGGCGATGATCCTGGCGGTCGGCGCTGGCGAGCAGCGGCCTCATGTGATCGATGGCGCCCTCGGCGTCGCGACCGTGATGAGCGCCACTGGCAGCTTCGACCACCGCGCCATCGATGGCGCCGATGGGGCGCAGCTGATGGAAGCATTCAAGAACCTCTGCGAAAATCCGATGGGGCTGGTGGTCTGATCTTGCTGCGCGGACGTCTTCTTCTGCTGGCTTTACCGCTGCTTCTCGCCGCCTGCAGCGAAAGCGATGGTCCGACCGGTTCCTATGGCGCCAGCGAGGACGCCTCGCTTGGTCGCGACGGCCCGAGCGAACGCGCCGTGCAGATCGGGTTCGACGGACCGCGGTTCGATGCCTGCGCCAGTTTCGGGCGAGTGACCAATCTTTCAGCTGAGGGAGAGGGTCTCCCCGTGCTCGCAGCGCCTGCGGGAAGCGCCGAAGTTATCGACCGGATCGGGGTGGGGCGGGGTGTCTCCATGTGTCAGAAGGTCGGTGACTGGGTGGGCGTGGTCTATGCGCCCGACGCAGACGATCCGATCGATTGCGGCACCGGATCGCCCGTTCCCACCCGCCAGGCCTATGAAGGTCCCTGCCGCTCCGGTTGGGTCGATGAAGATTTCCTCAAACTGGTGGCCGGTTAAGATATGCCCGAACGCACTCCTCTTATCCGCGTCACCGCCATGCCGAGCGACACCAACCCCTATGGCGGCATATTCGGTGGCTGGCTCATGAGCCAGATGGCGCTCGGCGCAGGATCGCTTGCGAGCCGCGTGGGCGAGGGCAAGGCGGTGGTCGTCTCGGCCAGCGACTTCGGCTTCCCCGGCGCGATGGCGGTCGGCGACGAATTGTCCGTCTATGGCGACATCGTCGAGACTGGCACGACTTCCCTGACGATCGCGATCGAAGCGATTGCGCGCGCCCGCAATGGCGAGGCCGAGACCAAGGTCGCCCAAGGCAATTTCAAATTCGTCCTCCTCGACGACGAGGACAAACCGCGGCCTGTTCGCATGGCGGGGCAAGCGGCCCTATCGGCTAACGATTAGAGAGATTTATGGCTGACACTTCCTATGACGTCATCGTTCTCGGCTCCGGACCGGGCGGCTATGTCGCGGCGATCCGCTGTGCGCAGCTGGGTTTGAAGACCGCCATCGTCGAACGCGAATTGCTTGGCGGGATCTGCCTCAATTGGGGCTGCATCCCGACCAAGGCGCTGCTGCGCTCGGCGGAAATCATGCATTACGCGCAGCACGCCAAGGATTACGGGCTCAAGATCGCGGGCGAGATCGAGGCCGATCTGGACGCAGTGGTGAAACGCAGCCGCGGCGTCGCGAAACAGCTCAATCAGGGCGTTACGCACCTGATGAAGAAGAACAAGATCGCGGTGCATATGGGCGAAGGAACGCTGACCGGGCCGACCTCGCTCACAGTGAAATCCGACAAGGGCGAGGAGAAGCTCACCGCCAAGCACGTGATCGTCGCCACAGGCGCCCGCGCACGCGATCTGCCTTTCGCCAAGGCGGACGGAAAGCGGGTTTGGACCTATCGCCACGCCATGACGCCCACCGAATTGCCGACCAAGCTGCTCGTCATCGGATCGGGCGCGATCGGCATCGAATTCGCGAGCTTCTACAACGACATGGGCGTCGATGTGACCGTGGTCGAAATGCTCGACCGGATCGTGCCGGTGGAGGACAAGGACGTCAGCGCCTTCCTCGAAAAATCGCTCACCAAGCAGGGCATGACGATCATGACCGGCGCCGGGGTCGAGGATATCAAGGTGTCCGACACAGGCGTGAAGGCGAAGATCAAGGGTAAGGACGGCAAGGTCGCAGAGACCGAGTTTTCACACTGCATCACCGCCATCGGCATCGTGCCCAACACCGAGACCATCGGCATCGAAAAACTGGCCGAGATGGATCGCGGCTTTATCCAGATCGATCCCTATGGCCGTACGAAGTCGAAGGGCCTGTGGGCCATCGGCGATTGTACCCCCGGACCGTGGCTGGCGCACAAGGCGAGCCACGAGGGCGTCACTTGCGCCGAAGCGATCGCGAAGGAACTCGGCAACAAGGAGGTACACCCGCACCCGCTCGATCGCAGCAACATTCCCGGCTGCACCTATTGCCACCCCCAGATCGCCAGCGTCGGTCTGACTGAAGCGAGGGCGAAGGAAGCGGGCCACGAGGTCAAGGCAGGCACCTTCCCCTTCATCGGCAACGGCAAGGCCATCGCGCTGGGCGAGGCGGAGGGTTTCGTGAAGACCGTGTTCGATGCGAAGACCGGCGAATTGCTCGGCGCGCATATGGTAGGTGCCGAAGTGACCGAGATGATCCAGGGCTTCGTCGTCGGCAAGACGCTGGAGACGACCGAGGCGGAGCTGATGAACACGGTCTTCCCGCATCCGACCATCAGCGAATCGATGCACGAGAGCGTGCTTGCGAGCTATGGACGGGCGCTCCATATCTGATGACGTGTGCTGAAAGGGTCGGGGCGAGATGACCGGTTTCCTCATTCTCGCTTTCCTGATCCTCGTCGCCAGCGTGGTCGCCGTCCCGCTGGCGAGCCGGTTCGGGCTCGGCTCGGTGCTCGGATATCTCTTGGCAGGCATGGCGATCAGCCCGCTGCTTGCGGCCTTGCGGGTGGATGTCGAGGCCTTGCAGGTCTTTGCCGAATTCGGCGTGGTGATGATGCTGTTCATCGTCGGGCTGGAACTCGAACCCAAGCGCTTGTGGGAAATGCGCGGCAAGCTTTTCGGCCTGGGCGGCGGACAGGTGCTGCTGACGACGCTCGCCATCGCCAGCATCGCGCTGCTCGACGATCGGCCCAGGCAAACGGCGCTTGCGATCGGGATGGTCCTCGCGCTTTCCTCGACTGCGATCATCGTCCAGACCCTGACCGAAAAGAACCTGATGCGCTCCGAGGGGGGAGAGGCGAGCTTCAGCGTCCTGCTGGTTCAGGATGTCGCGGTGATCCCGATCCTCGCTCTGCTGCCCTTCCTCGCCATGCCCGAACTTTTAGCGACGGCGGGCGCCCATGCCGGCGATGCGGCGCATCATGGCGGGATCGACCTGACCGCGGCCATGCCGGTCTGGCTGGCCGCGCTGGCGCGCCTCGCGGCGGTGGGCGTGGTCATCGCGCTCGGGATCTATGCGATTCGTCCGCTCTTCCGCTATATCGCCGCCGCCAATCTGCGCGAGCTCTTCACCGCTGCCGCACTGGTGGTGGTGATCGGGATCGCTCTCATGATGTCGCTGGTGGGTCTCAGCCCGGCTTTGGGCGCCTTCGTCGCGGGCGTCGTCCTCGCCACCAGCGAATACCGGCACGAGCTTGAAAGCGACATCAATCCCTTCAAGGGCCTTCTGCTCGGCCTGTTCTTCATCACCGTCGGGGCCGGGATCGATTTCGGTCTCGCCAGCGATATCTGGCCGACCGTTCTGTTCTGGGCGATGGTGACGATCGCGGCCAAGATGGCGGTTCTGCTGGCCGTCGGCTGGCTCTACGGGCTTCGCAAGCAGGCGCTCTGGCTGTTCGCGCTGAGCCTGCCCCAGGCTGGCGAGTTCGCCTTCGTCCTGATCTCCTTCGGGATCGCCAGCGCGGTTTTCGACACCGCGCTCGCCGATCTGCTGCTGCTGGTTGTGGCGCTGACCATGCTGCTCACGCCTCTGCTGTTCATTTTCTACGACAAGGTCGTCGCCCATGCCTATTGCGCGGGCGACGATCGCGAGGCGGACGCAATCGAGGAGGAAAATCCGGTCATCATCGCCGGGAGAGGCCGCATGGGCGGGATCGTCGATCGGATGCTGCAAGCCGCCGGCTATTCCACCACGGTCATCGACTACGATTCGCAACAGCTCGAAATCGTGCGGAAATTCGGCTTCCGCACCTATTTCGGCGATGCGACCCGACCCGACCTTCTCGCATCGGCGGGGATAGACAAAGCGAGGCTGTTGGTCGTCGCGCTCGACGAGCGGGAGCAGATCGACAAATTGGTGCAATATGCAGTGAAGAACTTTCCCGGTCTGCACGTCCTCGCCCGCGCGATCGATCGCAACCATGTCTACGAACTATGGGCCTACGGATGCCGCGATATCGTGCGCGAGACCTATGACAGTTCGCTGCGCATGGGCCGATCCGCATTCGAAGCGCTCGGGATGGACGAGGATCAGGCCGAAGCGGCTGCGGATGCGTTTGAGACCATGGACCGCAGCACCATGCGCGACATCGCCAATCTCTACCGCCTCGATATTCCCTATCACGAGAACGAGGCCCTGATCGCAAGGGTGCGAGAATTGCGCTCGGAATGGGATCCGATCCTGCGCGAACAGATGGACGATATCCTACGCAATCGACCCTCCTGAGCCCACACCACTCGCTCAGGCGCAATTTTCCAGCACTTCGGCGCATCGGCCGACCATGGCGGAGCCATGTCGATTTTCGGGCGTTGTTCGCGTGAGAGGAGTTTGTGATGGAATACGAAATCGATGACGATCCGCAGGGCCTGCAGGACGAGCCCGAAGGCGATCGGGATGGTGGTCTGGTCGAAGACCACATCGCGCTCAAGAACCAGTCGAGCGTCAGTCCTGAGGATTATCCCAAGAAGCGACGGCAGGATCAGTCGCTGGCTCAAAAACCGAAAATGGGCGAATAAACAGGCCGCTTAAAAGGGGGGCCGGGTCGAACAGCAAGTCGATCCGGCCTTGATTGTGCCTGCTGCCTGACTTGCAAACGGATGGCGGACAGGGTGGGATTCGAACCCACGGAGGGCTTGCACCCTCGCCGGTTTTCAAGACCGGTGCATTCAACCGCTCTGCCACCTGTCCGCGCTTCGCTCGCGCTACTGTGATCGCTTGCGGATGTCACGCTTGGAAATCGCAGCGAGATTTATACACCGCAAGCCGACGAATTTTCGGGAACGAGGACAGGGCGTTTCGGGTAAGCGACAGACGACATTCCTTGTTCATCCCGCCTGTGAGACAAGCGCCTTATGACATTCAAGCACCTCCTCGCCAGCGCCGCGCTCTGCCTTTCGTCCTTCGCCATCGCTTCACCCGCTGCGGCGCAGGGCGATCTATCCTTCGATGCCTACCTGCAATTGGTCATCGCGAAGGCCCGCGCCCAGGGGGTGAGCGAAAGCACCATCGCGCGCATGACCGCCGGGCTCGAGCCGAGTTCGCGTGTAATCGAACTCGATCGCGACCAGCCCGGCTCGTCTTCGGGCAGCGGATATCCGCCCCTTTCAGCCTATATCGATCGCCACGTCGATGCCGCGCGCATCAATGGCGGCAGGCGCGAGTATCGTTCGGCGAGCGGCGTGTTGCGCGGGATCGAGCAGGAATATGGCGTCCCCGGCGATATCCTTGTCGCGATCTGGGGGCATGAGACGGCCTATGGCGCGGTTCGCGGTGGGTTCGACCTGTCGCAGGCGCTGGCGACGCTCGCTTGGGAAGGGCGCCGCCGCGATCTGTTCGAGGCCGAATTCATCGACCTCCTCAAGGTCGCCGACAAGGGC
The DNA here is from genome assembly GCA_009993605.1 of Erythrobacter sp. Classification (GTDB taxonomy): domain Bacteria; phylum Pseudomonadota; class Alphaproteobacteria; order Sphingomonadales; family Sphingomonadaceae; genus Qipengyuania. The sequence continues at coordinate 149,258 of JAACTB010000007.1, read as the reverse complement.
TACTCGCGCTCCGAATTGAAGGGCAGCTGGGCGGGCGCGTTCGGCAATCCGCAATTCCTCCCCAGCGTCTATCTGCGCCTCGCCACCGATGGCGATGGCGACGGGCGCGCTAACATATTCACCAATCGCAGTGACACGCTGGCCTCGATCGCCAATTATTTTCGCGATGCCGGATGGCGGACGGGAGAACCTTGGGGCGTGCCCGCTTACGTTCCGTCGAGTTTCAATACGGACAGCGTCGCCACCGAACTGGTCGCCCCGGTCTGTCCGCGCGTCCATGAACGGCATAGCCAGTTCAAGACGGTCGAGGAATGGCGCGCTCTGGGCATTCAACCGCAGCGGCCCTTGCCCGCCGGGACCATGGTGTCCCTGTTCCGCCCGGACGGGCCGGGCACGCCGGCATGGCTCTTAACCACAAATTATCGGGTTATCCTCGAATATAACTGTTCGAACTATTACGCGATGAGTGTGGGGCTGCTGGCCGATGAGATTTCCCGTTAGGCGCACAGGGCTGCCACTGTCGCGCACAGGATCGCTGCTGCTCTGCGGCGCAGCGACGTTGTCGCTGGTCTCGTGCGGCCTTGGCGGTTTCGGGGGTGTGGATTCGGCGGCGGAGCCTCCCGTGACGAGCGCGGCGCGTTCGATCCCGACCGGTCCGGCCGCCGATTACCCCATGGTTCTGGGTGAGCCGTTCACCATAGATGGCATCACTTATACGCCTGCGGACACCTATAATTACGATGAGGTCGGTTACGCGACTTTCGACGACGACACAGCGGTCGGGATAACCGTCGCCCATCGTACCCTTCCCATGCCGAGCTATGTCGAGATAACCTCGCTCGAAAGCGGGCGCACAATACTCGCCCGCGTCGAACGGCGTGGTCCGATGACCAATACGCGGCTGCTCGGCCTCTCGCGCGCAGCTGCGGCGCAGCTGGGCGTGGGCGAGGGCGCTCCCCTGCGGGTGCGCCGCGTAAACCCACCCGAGGATCAGCGCGCCGAATTGCGGGCAGACCGCAGCGTCGATCCGCGCATGGAGACGCCGCAGGGCCTGCTGGACGTGTTGAAGCGCCAATTGCCCGAAGTCGGCAGCGTGTCGCTCGCCAAGGCAGCAACCGGCTCGCGAACCGGCGACGCAGGCGATAGCCCACGTTCGACCATCGAGACGATCGACCCGACGACGGAGATCGAGCCCACCTCGAACGACACGCGCCCGACACCGTCGCCCGCGCCTAGTCCGGCAACCCCGGCTGCGACCGAGGAAGTTCCTCCGGCAGCGACACCGGCAGCGCGTGGAGATTTCGCCGTGCAGGCGGGCGCGTATTCCTCGCGTGCTTCGGCCCAGAAGGTGGCCGACGCGGTTGGTGGCTATCTCGAACCGGCAGGTTCGCTGTTCCGGGTTCGCGTCGGGCCGTTCGCCAACCGTGGAGAGGCGGCGAGCGCGCTCGCCAAGGTGCGCGGAGCGGGCTATAGGGACGCGCAGATCGTCACTACCAGATAGAGCGCCGGACGCTTCCGGTGCGGGAGCGAAAGTGCGGCTTCGTTTGAAATTCCTGAGTCTCGGCCTTGTTGGCGCGCTGGCGGCCACCTCGGCAGGCCATGCCGCACCCGCTGCGGATGCGCGCATTCCGACACCCTACGAAGCGCCGATCGCCATGCTCGTCGATCTGTCGAGCGGGCAGACCCTGTTCGCGCGCGAAGAGGACCGGCGCTTCATGCCCGCCTCGATCACCAAGGTCATGACCACCATGGTGGCGTTCGAATGGATGGAGCGCGGCAAGCTCTTCCCACAACAGGTGATGACCGTCCGGCCCGACACGTTCCGCGCCTGGAACCGCAAGGGATCGACCATGTATCTGCCGCATGATGCGCGCATCACGGTCGATGAATTGCTGCACGGGATCACCACCGTTTCCGCCAATGACGCGTCGGTCGTGTTGGCCGAAGGCGCCGCCGGATCGGTTGCGCGTTGGGCGGCGGCGATGAACGATACGGCCGCGCGGCTCGGCATGGCGGATAGTCATTTCAACACGCCGAACGGCTGGATGGATGACGGGCAGACCTTCGTCACCGCACGCGATCTCGTCACCCTCGGCAGCGCGATGCTCCGCCGCCACCCGTCGAAATATCATCATTTCGTAGGCAAAAAAGGGTTGGAATATAACGGCATTCGCCAGAACAACCACGATCCCATCAGCGGCGTGGTGCCGGGTGCGGACGGCATCAAGACCGGCTTCACCAATCAGGCAGGTTACGGGTTCCTGGGCAGTGCGGAGCGCAATGGCCGACGGCTGGTCATGGTCGTCGCCGCATCGCCGCGCGGGCGCGAACGCAATGACGCGGCGCGTGCGCTGATCGAATGGGGTTTTTCCAATTTCGACAGCCGACGCCTGTTCGAAACGAACGAGCGCATCGCGACCGCCGAGGTGCAGGATGGCGGCGTGTCCGAGATCGGGCTGGTCTCGCGCCGGCCCGTGCAGCTTTCGGTTCCCCATGGCAGAATGCCCAAGGTCGATCTTTCCGTTCGCTACGAAGGCCCTCTGCGCGCGCCGATCGCCGATGACGAGGAGGTCGCTCGCCTGGTCGTGACGGTCGATGGCGAACAGGTGAACACGCTGCCTCTCTATGCCGAGCGTCCGGTGACCGAAGCGACTGTCATCCAGCGTGTCTTCAACGGGCTGTGGGGCTGGGCAGGATGAGTGCAGCCAGGAATGCGCGCTTCATCGCGTTCGAGGGCGGGGAGGGCACCGGCAAGTCCACGCAGGCGCGCCTTCTGGCCGAACGGTTGCGAAACGCAGGTCTCGACACCGTGCTCACACGCGAGCCGGGCGGCACGCAAGGTGCCGAGGCGATCCGCACGCTCCTGCTCGATCCCCCCGGCGAAGGCTGGCCCATGCGCGCCGAAGCGCTGCTGTTCGCAGCAGCGCGCGCCGACCATGTCGCACGCCTGATCCGGCCTGCGTTATCGCAAGGGAAATGGGTCGTCTGCGACCGGTTTCTGGATTCGAGCCGGGCCTATCAGGGGCTTGCCGGCGATCTGGGTGATGACCTCGTGCGCGTCCTGCACGATCGGGGCAGCGAAGGATTGCTGCCCGACCTGACCGTGGTGATCACCGCCGACGCCGAGACGATCGCGTCCCGGCTGGCTGCGCGCGACGGCGATGCGAGCGATGCGATCGGCGGGCGGGACGCCGCCTATCACGCGCGCGTCAACGCTGCCTTCGTCCGCTTCGCCGAGGCGGAACCCGATCGCTTTATAGTGGTGGATGGACTGGGTGCGCCTGACGAGGTCGCCGAGCGCGTCTGGCAGGCGATATCGCCCTTGCTCGAAGGTGGCGCATGAGATTGGTCGGGCACGAGCAGGCCCGCGCCGCCTGGCGCGATGCGCTGGATGGGGAACGGATGCACCATGCCTGGCTGCTGGCGGGCAAGGCCGGGCTGGGCAAGATGCAGTTCGCCCTCGCCGCGGCTCGCGAACTGGTAGGTGCCGCGCCAGCGCTGGAGCAGCACCCCGATATCCACGTGCTCACCAATCTTCCCAAGGACGACAAGGAAGAGAAAAAGCGCGAGGAGGGAAAGCCCTACGAGACCAAGCGGAATATCGCGATCGCGCAGATCCGCGCCATGCAACAGAGGCTGACGACGCGCCCGACGCTGGGCGAACGGCGCGCGATCATCATCGACCCGGCTGACGATATGGAGCGCAACGCGTCGAATGCCTTGCTCAAGAGCCTGGAGGAGCCGCCGCGTGGCACCTATTTCCTGCTCGTCAGCCATCGACCCTCGCGGCTGCTGCCGACAATCCGCTCGCGATGTCGCACGCTCCGCTTCGCCGCCCTGCCGGACGATGCGATGCAGGCGATCCTCCTCGAACAGGCACCCGCTTGCGATGCCGCGACACGGTCTGCCGCCATCGCCGCCGCCGCGGGATCGCCCGGTCGCGCGCTCGGTTTCATTGCCAGCGGCCTCGGCCCGGTGGCGGTATTGATGCGGCGAATTTTGGGCGAAGGGGATGCCGGCTTCGTGATGCGCGGCGAACTCGCCGCCTCGCTCGGCGCACGGCCCGACCGCGCCAAGCTTGAAGCCGCGCTCGATCTCGCGCGCTCCATCCTCGACGAAGACGTCGACACTCTCCCGGCGGACACGCTGACGCCGCGTGTCGAAGCGCATGCCGAACTCGTGCGCCTGACCGGCGAGCTGGCGACCTATAATTACGACCCCGGCCTGCTGGCGATGGAAATCGGCACCTTGCTCGCCGGAGCGGCCCCGGCTAGCGAACGCGCCAATGTCTGAACCCTTCTATATCACCACGGCGATCAATTACCCCAATGGTCGTCCCCATATCGGCCACGCCTACGAAGCGATCGCCGCCGATGTCATCGCGCGTTTCCAGCGGCTGCGCGGGCGCGACGTCCGTTTCCAGACCGGCACCGACGAACACGGCCTCAAAATGGCGCGCAAGGCCGAAGAGCAGGGCCGTTCCCCGCGCGAACTTGCCGACGAAATGTCGGGATATTTCAAAGTGATGGACGACGCTCTCGACATCTCCTACGATCGGTTCATCCGCACGGCCGAGCCGGATCATCACGCCGCCAGCCAGGCAATCTGGCGCGCGATGGAGGCGAAGGGCGACCTTTATCTCGATCGCTACGAAGGCTGGTATTCGGTCCGCGACGAAGCCTATTACGATGAAAGCGAATTGAGCGAGGATGCGGACGGCGCCAAGCTGTCGCCGCAGGGCACGCCGGTCGAATGGACGGTCGAGGAAAGCTGGTTCTTCCGCCTGTCGAATTATCAGGATCGCCTGCTCGAACTGCTCAACCGCCCCGGCTTTCTCGAACCGGAGAGCCGCCGCAACGAGATGATCGCCTTCGTGTCGCAGGGCCTCCGGGATCTCTCGGTCAGCCGCACCAGCTTCGATTGGGGCGTGAAGGTGCCGGGGAGCGAGAACCACGTGATGTATGTCTGGGTCGATGCACTCACCAATTACATCACCGGCCTCGGCTACCCGAACGATACCGAGGAATGGCGCAAATTCTGGCCTGCCAGCCTGCACCTGATCGGTAAGGACATTGTGCGTTTCCACACCGTTTATTGGCCGGCTTTCCTGATGAGCGCCGATCTGCCGGTGCCGCAAAAGGTGTTCGGCCACGGCTTCATCCTCAATCGCGGCCAGAAGGAGTCGAAATCGCTTGGCAATGTGACGGATCCGCTGGCGCTGGCCGAGACGTTCGGCGTCGACAATCTGCGCTATTTCCTGATGCGAGAAGTCGCCTTCGGGCAGGACGGCAGCTATTCCCCGCAAGCGATCGTAACGCGCTGCAATGCCGAACTCGCCAACAGTTTCGGCAATCTGGTGCAGCGGACCTTGTCGATGATCGCCAAGAACATGGACGGCGCGATTCTCGATTTCGAGGCAAATGGCGAGGATAAGGCCTTGCTTTCCAAGGTTCATTCGGCCTGCCGCGAGACCCTCCCGCGCGATTTCGAGGCGCTTTCCTTCAGCACCGGCATCGAGGCGTGGATGCAGGCGGTGTGGGCCTGCAACCAGTATGTCGACGAACAGGCGCCCTGGGCCCTGCGCAAGACCGATCCGAAGCGGATGGAGGCGGTTTTGCTGACACTCTTCGTCGCGATCCGCGATCTCGCACTCGCGATACAGCCGGTCGTGCCGTCCAAGGCCAAGGCCGTACTCGACATGCTCGGCGTGGCCGAAAACCAGCGCGATTATGCCGCCCTCGCCGACGAGAGCTGGTACGGGACGTTGGTTGCGGCCGGGCATCGGATCGGCAAGCCCGAACCTCAGTTCCCCCGCCTTGAAATGCCCGAAACCGAGACCGCCTGATGCTGGTCGATAGCCATTGCCACTTGGAATATAAGGGCCTCGTCGAAGACCAGGACGCCGTTCTCGATCGGGCGCGGGCGGTGGGTGTCGGCGCGTTTCTCAACATCTCGACCAAGAGGAGCGAGTGGGATCAGGTCGTGCAGACCGCGCACCGCGCTCCCGATGTCTATGCGAGCGTCGGCATTCACCCGCATAACGCGGACGATCATCAGGATTTGACCGAAGACGCTCTGTTCCAAGCAACCCAGGACCCGCGGGTGATCGGTATCGGTGAAACGGGCCTCGACTATTATTACGAGCATTCCGACCGCGCGGTGCAGCAGCGCCTGTTTCGTCTGCACATCGCGGTGGCGCGGCGTACGGACCTTCCGCTCATCATCCACACGCGCGACGCCGAGGAAGATACGCTCGCCATCCTGACCGACGAGATGGGGAAGGGCGCGTTTCCAGCCCTCATCCATTGCTTCACGGCCTCGGCGGAGTTTGGTGAGAAGGTCCTCGAACTGGGCTTGTCTATCTCACTGTCGGGCATCGTAACCTTCAAGAACGCCAAGGACTTGCAGGCAGTTGCGAAGACCGTTCCGCAGGATCGGTTGCTGGTGGAAACCGACAGTCCCTTCCTCGCGCCGGTCCCACATCGCGGCAAAACCTGCGAACCCGGCTTCGTTCGCAATACGGCCGAGTTTCTGGCCGATCTGCGCGGTGATACATTGGGAGAACTGGCCGCGCGTACGACCGAGAATTTCTACGCGCTGTTCTCGAAGGCGGTTCGTCCGTGAAATTCCTGATGCTCGGCTCGGGCACCTCGACCGGCGTTCCGCGGATCGGCGAGGATTGGGGGGCTTGCGATCCCGCAGAACCGAAAAACCGCCGCAGCCGCGTGTCGATCATCGTGGAAAACGATGCCGGACAGAGGGTTCTGGTCGATACTTCGCCCGATTTGAGAAACCAGTTGCTGGCAAACCGGATCGACCGCGTGGACGCCGTGTTGTGGACGCACGATCATGCTGATCACTGCCACGGCATCGACGATCTGCGGGTCATGCGATATTCGCGGAGCAACGCGCTACCGGGTCTGGCCCGCGCGCCGGTGATGGCGAACCTGAAACGGCGCTTCGACTACATCTTCGAGGGTCAGCACGGCTACCCGACGCTGATCGACATCAAGCCGGTCGAGAACGTCCGCATGATCGCGGGCTTCGGGCTCGCCGCAGTCGAAATGCCGCACGGGCCGACCACGAGCACCGGATACCGGTTCGAAGCGGACGGAGCGAGCCTCGTCTACGCGACCGATTACAGCGAACTCACCGATGATATGGTCGCCTGTTTCGATGGAGCGGATCTCATCATCAGCGACTGCCTGCGCCGTGACCCGCATCCGTCCCATGCGACGATTGGCATGGCGATCGATCTTATGAAACGCTGCCGTGCAAAAAAACTCGTCCTGACGCATCTCGACAAGAGCATGGATTACAGGACGTTGTCCAAGGAAGTTCCGAAGAACGTCATGGTCGGGTTCGATGGTCTCGAGGTAATGCTGTGAACGAATATCAGATCGTCTCGGTCATCTCGCTGATCGGCTTTCTGATCCTGGCGCTTGGTGCGTTGCGAACCCATCGGCTCGACCTGAGGCGAACGCTCATCATGGCAGGGATGTGGGTGGCGATCTTCGGGATTGTCGTACTCTTCGTGGATGCCGTCTCGTGACGATCAATGTCGCCTCTCGTTTAACATAATATTTATTATCAATCTAACGTACTCGACATGAGAGACGCTCAAAACCCTCAACTTGCCCGCCTGCTCGCGATCATGGCGCGCTTGCGCGATCCAGAGCGCGGTTGCGAATGGGATCTGGCTCAGGATTTTGCTTCGATAGCGCCTTACACGCTGGAAGAAGCCTATGAGGTCGCTGACGCGATTGCGCGTGCGGATATGGCGGATTTGCGGGACGAACTCGGCGATCTCCTGCTTCAGGTCGTGTTCCATGCCCGGATGGCGGAGGAAGCCGGATTGTTCGCATTCGAGGACGTCGCACGCTCCATCTCCGACAAGATGGAGGCCCGCCATCCGCATATCTTCGACGACGAAACCGGCACGATGGGTGAGACGCGCTGGGAAGCCCTCAAGGCTGGCGAAAGAAAAGCGCGAGGGAGCACCAGCGCAATGGACGGAGTGGCCCTGGCGCTGCCTGCCCTGATGCGCGCGCACAAGCTTCAGAAACGCGCCGCGCGCGACGGGTTCGACTGGCCGGACACCGAAGGGCCCGAAGCGAAGATCATCGAGGAAATCGAAGAGCTTAAAGCCGCTTCTCCGGAAACCTTGGAGGAAGAGACCGGTGACTTGCTGTTTGCCACGGTGAATTTCGTTCGCGCCCACGGCGTCGACGCGGAAAGCGCGTTGCGCGCGGCTAATGCCAAATTCGAACGACGCTATCGGGCCATGGAGGACAAGGTCTCAGGTGAGTTCGCCGCCCTCTCGCTCGACGAGCAGGAGGCGCTCTGGCAGGCCGTCAAGCGCGACGAATAAGCGGTTCCGCGTCCGCTTCCCCATCCAACGCTTCGAACCGGCCAAGCTCCTTATCGGTTAGGCGCACTTCGATCGTGCGCCATGGCCCGGTCTGCAAAAGAGCCTCGTCGGTTTCCGCCGGACTGTCTTCGAACACCTCGCCATGCGCGTGTAGCCAGGCGATCCGCGATCCGTCCGCAGCTGATAGCGTGATCGCATAGCGCCGCGCCCCGCTCGTCAGCAAACGCCCCAACCGCTCAGTCAGCGCGTCGACGCCTTCGCCCGTCATGGCGGAGATCGCCATGACATCCTCGTCCTCGATGGCGAGCGGTTCAATCTCGGCGCGCCTCTCGTCCGAAAGCGCGTCCCACTTGTTCCACGCCTCGACGATCGGGATCGTGCTGACCCCGTCCTCGTCCATTACGCCGAGATCGGCCAGAATCTCCAGGACCTCGCGCTTCTGCGCCCCAGCATCGGGGTTGGCCATGTCGCGCACATGGACGATGACGTCGGCGGCGGTGACTTCCTCCAATGTGGCGCGAAATGCCGCGACCAATTGGGTCGGCAGATCGGAGATGAAGCCCACCGTATCGGACAGGATCGCTTTCTCGACCCCCGGCAGCGCGACTGCGCGCATGGTCGGATCGAGCGTCGCGAACAGCAGGTCCTCGGCCATAACCTGCGCGCCGGTCATGCGATTAAAAAGTGTGGATTTTCCGGCGTTCGTATACCCCACCAGCGCCACCACCGGCCAGGGAGCCCGCCCTCGCCTCTCGCGGTGCAGGGTGCGGGTCTTGCGGACCTGCTCCAGCTCCTTGCGCAAGCGCGCCATGCGCGTGCGGATCATGCGCCGGTCGGCCTCGATCTGCGTCTCGCCCGGCCCGCCGAGGAAGCCGAAGCCGCCGCGCTGGCGCTCCAAGTGGGTCCAGCTGCGCACGAGACGGCTTTGCTGGTAATCGAGATGGGCCAGTTCGACCTGCAAGCGCCCTTCCGCCGTGGCCGCTCTCTCGCCAAAGATTTCGAGAATAAGCCCGGTGCGGTCGATCACCTTCCGCTTGAGCTTGTCTTCGAGATTGCGCTGCTGGATTGGGCTGAGCGAGCCATCGACGACCAGCAGCTCGATGTCTTCCAGCTTGCAGGTGGTGGCGATATTCTCGACCTGGCCGGATCCGAACAGGGTGTTCGGCTTCACGTCGCGTACGGGCAGCACGATCCCCTCTGCGACGACGATGCCGATCGCGAGCGCCAACCCCTTCGCTTCCTCCAATCGCGCCTCTGCATCGAGGTCCCGAGACTGGCCGCGGATATCGGGCACGATAACCAGCGCGCGCGCGCCGCGCGACACCTCGCCCATCAGATCATCATCGAAGCTCAGAGGTCGTCGTCCTCATCGTCCTCGGTCAGATCGACCGCGGTGGCTGGCTGAATCGTGGAAACGGCGTGCTTGTAGGCGAGCTGGACGTAGCCTTCGCGTTCCAGCAACATGCAGAACAGGTCGTAGGCGGCAATCGCGCCCTGGAGCATCACGCCGTTGACGAGGAACATCGTCACCTGCACCTCGGCCTCGCTAACCCGGCTGAGGAATACGTCCTGCAACAGCCGCTGCTTTGCGCCCGAGCCCTGACTGGCGAATTGCGCGGCATCGACGGGCGATCCAGGCATGATGGTGGAAATCGCGTGCTTGTAGACGAGTTGCGATTGCCCATCGCGCCGAAGCAGGATCGAGAAATTGTCGAACCAGGTGATGATGCCCTGCAGCTTCACGCCTTTGACCAGGAACATGGTCACCGGCGTCTTGTCGCGGCGGAGAAGATTGAGGAAAGCATCCTGTAGGTTCTGCGGTCGCCCGTTTTTCGTGCCGCCCTTCCCCGCTTTGCCTTTCGTTTCGGGCTTAGCGGACTCTTCCGGCTCGGGTTTGGGAGGGCGCGGACGGGCGCTGAGAGTGCGTTCGGACATTGATCTGCCTCCTGTATCCTTGGCGACCCGTCAGTCTCGGGACGCAATCTGAACCTTCCGCCGCATGATAACGCAGTCAGATTCGGTAACTCGTGCTTTGGGATGTGGCTTTGCCCCACCTTACGCAAATGGTCGTAAGGGCATCGCGTTCCGCTTAATCCCGCCGATCGGTCATTCCCAGCAGTTTCAGTTTGCGATGAAGAGCGGACCGTTCCATCCCGATGAAGGTCGCCGTTTTCGAGATATTGCCGGAAAAACGCCGGATCTGGACCGAGAGATATTCGCGTTCGAAGCTTTCGCGCGCCTCTCGCAAGGGTGCGCCCATCATCGCGGTGAGCGCCCCTCCCCCGCCCAGCTTACCGCCGGTAACCTCGCCCGCGAGCATTCCCGGCTCGACCGTGTCGAACTCCTCGCGCGGGGTCAGGATGACCGTGCGTTCGACGACGTTGCGCAACTGGCGGACATTGCCCGGCCAGTCATAGGCCTGGAGCGCGGCCATGGCCTCGTCGCTGATGGTGGGCGGCGGAAGACCCTGCTCGGCGGCATAACGCGCGAAGAAATGCGCCGCCAGCGCGGGGATATCGTCGCGCCGCTCGGATAGCGAGGGGACGGTGACCGGCACGACATTGAGACGGTAGAACAGGTCCTCGCGGAACCGCTTTTCCTCCATCTCCTTCTGAAGGTCGCGGGCGGTCGAGGAGACGACACGTACATCCACGCCGATCTGGCGTGAGCCGCCTACTCTCACGAAGCTCTGTTCGGTCAGGACGCGCAGAATCCGCGCCTGCGTCGAAAGCGGCATGTCCGCGACCTCGTCGAGATAGAGCGTGCCGCCATCGGCAAGTTCGAGGAGGCCCGGGCGCACAAGCTTGCCGTCCTGTTCCTCGCCGAACAATTCGTGCTCGAACCGTTCGGGCGTGATCCGCGCGGAATTGACGATGACGAAGGCGTGGTTCTCGCGCGGGCTCCAGGAATGCAGCAGCCGCGCCGCGACTTCCTTGCCAGCCCCCGCCGGCCCGTAGATCAGCACGCGGCTGCCGGTATTGGCCACGCGCTTCAACGTGGCGCGCACCTGCGTGATCGCGTTGCTGTTCCCGTTGAACTCCTCGCCGCCGACCAGATGGCTTTTCAACCGCGTATTCTCGCGCCGCAATCGCTCGGTTTCGGTCGCGCGCTCGACGAGATGGAGCAGGCGTTCGGCCTCGAAAGGCTTTTCGAGGAAATCCATCGCCCCGCGGCTGACGGCCGACACCGCCGTGTCGATATTCCCATGGCCCGAGAAGATGATGACCGGCAGGTCCGGCTCGCGCACCTTGATCGCGTCGAGCACTTCGAGCCCGTCCATGGGGCTGCCGTGAAGCCATACGTCGAGCAGGACGAGGCTTGGCCGCTTGGTATCGATCGCCTCCAGCGCGGAGGTGCTGTCCCCCGCCGTGCGGCAGTCATAGCCCTCGTCGCTGAGGACGCCGGAGACTAGCTCGCGAATATCGCGCTCGTCGTCGACGATCAGGATGTCCAGTGCCATGGTAATCTACCTCGTATCTTTCATGTCTTGCGCGTCGTCTTGCGCATCCGCGCTGCGTGCGGTCTCGCCTGCCTGATCGCCGGGGTGGCCCGGGTCGCGCGCGAAGCGAAGGGTGACCCGCGTGCCGCCTTCCGGGCGGACGGCGAACTGCATATCGCCGCCGTGTTCCTCGACGATCTTGTTCACGATGGCGAGGCCAAGCCCCGTGCCGCGCTCGCGCGTTGTCACGTAAGGCTCGACGATGCGTTCGCGATCTTTGGGAAGGCCCACCCCGTTATCCGCGATCGCGATGGAAATGCTGTCCTCAGCTGTCTCAAGCGTAACTTCGATCCGCCCGCGATAGTCCGGTCCGACCTCGCGCGCCGCTTCGGCCTCGACTGCTTCCGCCGCGTTCTTGAGCACGTTGGTCAGCGCCTGTCCGAACTGGTGACGATCGCACTGGATACGGATCGGCCCATCGATGTCGCCGGTCAGGTGGTAGTCGATCTCCGAATGGCCGACCTCCTGAAGGAAGAGCGACTGGCGTGTCAGGTCGAGTGCGTCTTCCAGGCGGAAGACCGGCTTGGGAAGCCGCGCGAAGCTGGAAAATTCATCGACCATGGTCCTGAGATCACCAACCTGGCGTTTGATCGTGTCGGTCAGCTCGTCGAACAGTTCGCCATCTTCGAGGATCTGGCGGCGATAGCGGCGTTTCAGCCTCTCGGTCGCGAGCTGTATCGGAGTGAGCGGGTTCTTGATCTCATGCGCGATCCGGCGCGCCACGTCGGACCAGGCGGCCTGCCGCTGGTCGAGCAGCTGGCGCGTGATATCCTCGAAGGTGATGACATGCCCATCGCGTTCGCGCGCGATTTTGACCGCCAGCGTCAGGAGGTCGCTTCCTTTGGTGTAGCCGACAATGCCCTGCTCCAGCCCGGCCGCGACCATGGCCGCGATCTGCGGGACGAGGCCGTGAACGGTCCGCTCCCCTTCTCCCTGTGGCCCGGCCCTATCGGCGCCCTGGTGACCAAGCAGCAAGCGCTCCGCCGGCCCATTCATCAGGAGAATGCGGCCCTTCGCATCGATCGACATGACTCCGGCGCTGACCGATTCGATCACCGCCTCGATGAAATCGCGCCGCTCGTCGAGCTGGCGATTGGCGGTGACGAGCGCATCGGTCTGCTTCTCGAGTTGGGCGGTCATGCGGTTGAAGGCGCGGTTGAGCAGGCCGATCTCGTCCGCGCCGGTGCGCCCGTCGACCCGCATGGCGAAATTGCCGCCGCCGACTTCGCGCGCGGCGGCGACGAGGCTGGTCAGCGGTTCGACCTGACGATCGGCAAAGCGCAAGGCGAACCACACGGCGAGACCGACCAGGCCGAGGCTGACGAAAAACAACGCAAGATTGAAGCGCAATTGCAGCGCGCGGGCGCGCAGGGTCAGTGCGTCGTAGGCGGTCGAGATGTTGGTTGCGGCCTGCCAGCTGCGGAACGAATCCGCCTGTGCGGTGCGCGAATTGTAGAGATAGATGCCGCTTTCCCGGTCGATCGGCGCGAGGGCTTCGATCCGGCCCTCGCTCCCAGCGATCGCAACCGGCTCTCCGCTGCGGACCGGGGCGAGGAAGCGCTCGGCGAAGGAAGCGGGTTCGGTGCCTTCATTGACCCCGTAGAGGAACGCGGTGCGCACGGTCCCATCCGGCATGGCCTGAAGGATCGCGCTTTCGCTGATGTCGCGCGGTTCGGCCTGATAGCGATAGAAATTCGGAAAAGCCTCGTCCACGAGCGATCCGCGTTCGAGATAAAAGCGCATGTCGCCCGCCATCGCCACGGTCTCGTTACCGACATCGACCTGATTTTCCTCGTAGAAGCTCTCGGCGAGCTGCCGCGTGTTCTCCATCAGGCCACGCGAATTGTCGGAGAACCAGAAGTCCACGCCCGACTGAAAGAGAAAAGCCGCGAAGCCCGCGACCAGCAGGGTCGGAACCGCGGCGATCAGCGAGAAGAGGAAGACGAGCCGGACGTGGAGGCGCGCAGTGCTACCCGCGGCTCGCTTGATCGCGAGCCTGCGTCCGAGGAGGACCAGCAGCGCCATCGCCGGAACGAGGCCACCAATCAGCAGGCCGGCGACCTGGCTCGGCGGCAATGACTGGCCGCCGGGCGGCGCGTCCGCAAATGTCAGCCAGGTGCTGGCGACCACGGCGAGAAAGGCGGCCGCGAAGAATATTTCGAGCAGCAGAAAGACGTTCGAACGCCGGGCCGCGACCACGAACCGGCGCAGCCAGCGTGGCGGAGAACGCGAAGAAGAATAGGCCTGGCTCGCCATCGTTGCGCAGTTACAACGATGGTGTGGTTTATATGCAAGCCCAAATTCGCCGAACCGCCCGCTATCGTCGCCGGGCGAAGCGCTCCGGCTTGATTTCGAGCTCGTCCAGCTTTTTGCGCAGCGTGTTGCGATTGATGCCGAGCAGTTCCGCAGCACGCAGCTGATTGCCGTCCATCGACCGCAACGCGTGTTCGATCAATGGTTTCTCGAACCGGGCGAGAGCGGCGTGGTAGAGCGTGCCCGGGCGCGGGCTGGACTCCGCCAGAAACGCGTCGAGCGCCGAGATGAAGCCATCGCTCGTGTCGGTCTCGGTCGGATGGCTCTCGCTCGCCACGACCTCCTCGACCAGCGAACGGTCGATCGCGTCCTGGCGCGCGTTGAGCGCCAGACGAAACACGACATTGCGCAGCTCGCGCACATTGCCGCGCCAGGGAAGAGCGGCGAGCGCATCGACCGCCTCGTCGGTGATCGTGTGGCGAGACAGGCCCTCGCTTTCGGCCTGGCCAAGGAAATGCCGGGCCAGCGCGCCGATATCCTCGCGCCGATCGCGCAAGGGGGGCAGTTCGATCGGCACAACGTTGAGGCGATAGAACAGATCTTCGCGGAAGGTGCCTGCCGCAATCATCGGTGCGAGCGCGCGATTGGTGGCAGCGACGATGCGCACGTTGACCGCGATCTCGCTCCGCCCGCCGACGCGCCGGATACTGCCCGATTGCAGGGCGCGCAGCAGCCGGGTCTGCGCCTCTGCGGGCATGTCGCCGATCTCGTCGAGGAACAGCGTGCCGCCATTGGCCTGTTCGAATTTTCCGATCGCCTGCGCGACCGCCCCGGTAAAGGCGCCGCGTTCGTGGCCGAACAATTCGCTTTCGATCAAGTCGTGCGGGATCGCCGCCATGTTGAGTGCCACGAAAGGGCCGGTCCGCCGCGATCCCAATTGGTGAATCGCTTCCGCCACCAGCTCCTTGCCGGTTCCGGATTCGCCGGTCACCAGAACGGTCAGGTCGTTGCGCAGGACCTTGGTGATCATGCGATAGACGCTCTGCATCGCCTGGCTGCGACCGATGAAGGGCAGGCCCTCCTCGCTCGGCCCGGCGGCAGCGGCGCCCCCTTCGTTGCGCGCGACCGCCTGCGAGACGGCGCGTAGCAGCGCGTCGAGATCGAAGGGTTTGGGGAAGTATTCGAAGGCCTCGCTGTCGCTGGCGCGCACTGCGGTGTCGAGCGTGTTCTGAGCGCTCAGGACGATTACCGGCATGGTGGGGGCCTTGCTGCGAAGCGCGACCATGTCGTCGAGCCCATCGCCGTCTTCGAGCATGATATCGGTCAGCATGATGTCGAATTCCGCATCGGCAAGCAAGGCGTCGCGCCGCGCTATCGAAGTGCAGGCGGTGACCCGATACCCCTCCTCGCCCAGCGCCTCGGATACGACGGTGGCGATCGCGCGATCGTCCTCGACCAGCAGGACCGAATGGCTCATGCGCCCGCTACTTCGGCGACCGGCAGGTTGATGCGGAAACGTGTGAGGCCGGCGCGCTCGTCCCGTTCATGCGAGACCCGCCCGCCGAGATCGCGGACCAGCTTGCGCACCAGCGCGAGGCCGAGGCCCTGCCCTCCGCTCTTGCCCGTCACGAAGGGTTCGAAAATATGATCGCGCAGCGCGGGATCGACGCCGGCGCCATTGTCGCTGACGATGATCTCGATCGGTAGCCGCGTGCTCTTGCCGAACCGGATGGCGTTGAACACCAGCCCGCTGGCGAACCGCGTCCGCACGGTCACGCGCGGGCTTTCGGCATCGCACGCCGCATCGCAGGCATTCGCGACGAGATTGATCAGCACTTGCTCCAATGTCGCCGCATCCGCCGCGACCGGGGGTAGCGAGGGATCGAACGCCTCCTCGATCGAAACCGCGCCGTCGCGCCCGGTCCAAACCGTCGAAATGGCGTTGCGGATCGCCTGATGGAGATTGCAGGGCTCTTTCGAGGGCGTTGCAGGGCGGCTGCCGAGCTGCTGCATCCGGTCGACGAGTTCCGCGATTCGATCCACCTCGCCCGCAATCAGTTTGGCTAGCGGGCGATCGCGATCGTTCGCGCGGCGTTCGAGCAATTGGCTGGCGCCCCGGATCGCGGAGAGGGGATTCTTGATTTCATGTGCCAGCACGGCGGGAGCGCGCAGTTCGACGCGCTCGTCCCCATCGTCGTCTCGCTCGCCCTGGCCGATCTCGGAAAAGGTCAGCACGCGCCAGCCGGGATGCGAGGGAACGGGCGAGCAGGTGAGATTGACGCGCCTGTGCCCCGCTTCGACTCCCAAGACGAGGTCGCGCGCCACGAATTGCGCTTCGGGGTCGCTCAGCAGCGCGGCGATGCGCGGCTCCTTGAAGATCGCGATCGTCGAGACGGGCTTGCCCTGCATCCGCGCTTCACTCTGTCCGAACAGTTCCTCGGCCACCGGATTGGCCTGAGCGAGGCGATGATCGGGATCGACCACGAGGACCGCGAAGACCAGCCCGGCGATCAGCACCGCCGGATCGGGCGCCGCCAGCGCGGTCGTCATGCGGCGCGCCGATGCAGGAAGGGCTCGTAGAATTTCTCGATTTCGGCAAGCACGACGGATGGATCGTCGATGAAGTTCGCCCGATGTCTGAACTCGGCAGACCCATGCATCCCCTTGGTGTACCATCCCAGATGCTTGCGCGCGATCTTGACGCCGACTTCCTCGCCATAATGGTCGAGCATATCGCCATAATGGCCGACAAGCACTTCATATTGCTCGTCGAAGCTCGGGCTGGCGAGCCGTTCGCCCGTCTTCCACCAATGCATGACCTGAGCCAACAGCCATGGCTTGCCATAGGCACCGCGCCCGATCATCACGCCGTCCGCACCCGATTGTTCGAGCGCCGCAGCGGTATCCTCAAGCGTGCAGATATCGCCATTGACGATCACGGGGATCGAGACCGCATCCTTCACTCTGCGCACGAAAGCCCAGTCCGCGCTGCCCTTGTACATCTGGTTCCGGGTGCGCCCGTGAACGGTAATCATTTTGACGCCCAGATCCTCGGCGATCTTGGCGAGATCGGGGGCGTTGAGGCTGGCATGGTCCCACCCCATCCGCATCTTGACCGTCACCGGCACGTCCACCGCCTTGACCGTCGCCTCCATCAATTTCGTCGCCAGAGGCACTTCGCGCATCAGCGCCGATCCGGCGAGGCCATTGACCACTTTCTTGACCGGGCAGCCGAAATTGATGTCGATAATGTCGGCGCCGCGATCGGCGTTGAGCTTGGCCGCTTCCCCCATCGAAACCGGATCGCACCCGACGAGCTGCATCGACACCGGCTCCTCGATCGGGTCCCAGGCGGCCTTCTGGACGCTCTGGCGCGTCTCGCGGATGGCGGCCTGGCTCGCGATCATCTCGGTGACGTTCAGGCCCGAACCGTAGCGGCGCACGAGTTTGCGGAAAGGCAGGTCGGTGACGCCGGTCATCGGCGCCAGGATGACCGGCGTGTCGATCGTGACATTGCCGATCGCGATGGGCCGGGGCGGAACCGGCGGGGGAGTGAGCTGGGTCATGTCGAATGCGTGCCTAAATATTGGGCAGGCGCATAGTGCATTGCAGCGAAATCGGCAAGGCGCTAGCCCGCATGCCTCATGGCCGAACGTCCCTCACCTTCTTCCGCGCCCTCCTTCGCTGCGATCGTCGTAGCGGCGGGCCAAGGCCTGCGCGCAGGACAGGCGGTGCCCAAGCAATTTGCGACCTGGCGCGGCAAACCTGTCCTGCGGCACTCGGTCGAGGCTCTGTTGGAGCAGGGTGCGCAGCGGATCGTGATCGCAATTCCGGAGGGCGCGGAGGACTTCGCGGCGGCAGCCCTTTCCGGGCTCGATCGGGTCGAGACGGTCTTTGGCGGCGAGACACGCCAGGGGTCCGTTTCGCGTGCACTGGAAAGCCTGGCCGGGAACGCACCCGATAGCGTCCTGATCCACGATGCGGCGCGCCCCGATCTGCCCGCAGAGGTGACCGAACGATTGCTGGCTGCGCTTGGCGACCACGAAGGCGCCATCCCCGTCCTCCCCGTCGTCGACAGCCTTGCCGTCGATCGCGACGGCATTATGGACGGAACCGCCGAGCGCGAGACCCTCAAGCGGGTGCAGACCCCGCAGGCTTTTCGCTTCGCTGCGATCCTAGCCGCGCATCGCGAATGGACTGGTGCACCGATCGCGGGCGACGATGCGCAGGTCCTGCGCGCCGCAGGGGAAAGCGTTGCTCTGGTTCCGGGCCACGAGCGGCTCGCCAAACTGACTTTTGCGGAGGATTTCACGCCGATGACACCACCGATACGCACCGGCCTGGGATACGACGTCCATCGCCTCGTCACCGGTGAAGAGCTCTGGCTCGGCGGCATTCGGATCGAGCACGACAAGGGCCTGTCCGGTCACAGCGATGCCGACGTGGCCCTTCACGCTCTGACCGACGCTCTGCTGGGCGCGATCGGCGATGGCGATATCGGCAGCCATTTTCCGCCTAGCGACCCGCAATGGAAGGGCGCGCGATCGAGCCAGTTCCTCGAACACGCGGCGAAGCTGGTGGCGGCGCAGGGCTATTCGGTCGGCAATGTCGATCTGACGATCATCTGCGAGGAGCCCAAGATCGGCCCGCATCGCCCCGCCATGCGACAGCGGATCGCGGACCTGCTCGGCGTTGACATCGATCGCGTATCGGTGAAGGCCACCACCACCGAACGGCTCGGCTTCACCGGCCGCGGCGAAGGGATAGCGGCGCAGGCCATCGCCACGCTGATCCGCAATTGAGGGGCACCGCGACGATGATCATCAACCTGCTCCGAACTGCTGAAATCGCCGCGCCTCATTCGGGAAGGTCAGGAAAAGGCCGATGACTTACGGCCTGCTTCCCGAAGATGTCGAAGCCCTCGCCCGCAGAGTCGTCGAAGAAAACGCGCAGGCAGGCCGCACGGTGGCGCTGGCGGAAAGCTGCACGGGCGGTCTCGTCGCCGCCGCGTTGACCGAGGTGCCGGGTTCTTCCGCCGTCTTCGATCGCAGTTTCGTCACCTATTCCAATGCCGCCAAGCGCGAAATGCTGGGCGTGCCGAGCGAGATCATCGAAACCTTCGGCGCCGTCTCCATCGCCTGCGTCTGGGCGATGGCGAAGGGCGCGCTCGAGCGGAGCGGCGCCGATGTGGCGGTCGCGATCAGCGGTGTTGCCGGTCCGGGCGGTGGGACGACCCTGAAGCCGGTTGGAACCGTGGTGTTCGCGCGCGTCACGCGCAATTCGGAAAACACGCCCGATGGCGAGCTCAAATTGTTCGACGGACCCGATCGCGCCGCGATCCGCAAGGAAGCGGCATTGTGGGCGCTCGAACTGCTCCTGCCGAAACAGGACGGGGGCGCCAGAACCGATTAAGCGGTGCCGGGCGCCAGTTCGCGGCCGTAGAGTTCGTCGGCGCGCTTCTCGAAGGCTTCCACCATCTTGCGAAAGGCCCGGTCGAAATACTGGCCCGCCAGCGCTTCGAACACGGAATTGCGGAAGGTGAACTGGACGCAGAAATCGATCTCGCACCCGCCATCCTCGGTCGGGCGGAAGACCCAGCTATTGTCGAGATCGCGCAACGGCCCGTCCATATAATGGACGTCGATCCGGTTGGGCCGGTCCTTGGTGACGCGCGAGGTGAACTTCTCGCGGATCGCCTTGAAGCCCACCAGCATGTCGGCCGTCATCTCGTGTTCGCTGTCGGATCGCACCCGCGTGGCGACCACCCACGGCAGGAATTCGCCATAGCGACCGACATCGGCCACCAGGTCGAACATCTGCTCGCAGCTATAGGGGAGCCTGCGCGTCTCGCGGCTGCCCGGCATCAGCGCGCGGCTTTCTTCGCCAGCTTCGCCTCCCGCGCGGCGCGCATCTGGGCGAAATCGTCGCCCGCGTGATAGCTGGATCGGGTCAGCGGGCTCGCCGCGACTTGCAGAAACCCCTTGGCGCGCGCGATCGAACCGTAAGCGGCAAAGGCCCTGGGCGTTACGAAATCCTCGACCTTGGCGTGCTTCGGCGTCGGTTGGAGATATTGGCCCATGGTGATGAAATCGACATCCGCGCTGCGCATGTCGTCCATCACCTGGTGAACTTCCAGCCGCTGTTCGCCCAGGCCCAGCATGATGCCGGATTTGGTGAAGATCATCGGATCGTGGGCCTTCACCTCTTCGAGCAGGCGCAGCGAGGCGTAATAGCGCGCGCCGGGGCGGATCGTGGGATAGAGGCGCGGCACGGTTTCGAGATTGTGATTGTAGACATCCGGCCCGGCTTCGCAGATCGCCTCGACCGCGGGGCGCATCTTGTTGCGGAAATCGGGGGTGAGGATTTCGATCGTCGTATCGGGCGTCTCGCGCCGCAGCGCATTGATGACCTTTACGAACTGCCCCGCCCCGCCATCGGGCAGATCGTCGCGATCGACGCTGGTGATGACGATGTGGTTGAGGCCCATCTGCCCCGCCGCAATGGCAACGTTTTCCGGTTCCATCGGATCGACGAGGCGCGGCATCCCCGTCTTCACGTTGCAGAACGCGCAGGCGCGCGTGCAGACGTCGCCCAAGATCATGACGGTCGCGTGCTTCTTGTCCCAGCATTCGCCGATATTCGGGCACGCCGCTTCTTCGCAGACGGTGTTGAGCTTGAGATCGCGCATCAGCTTGCGCGTCTCGTGATAACCCTTGCTGACGGGCGCCTTGACTCGAATCCAGTCGGGCTTGCGCTGGCGGGTCGGGCGGCCCTCTTCTCTCGGTGTCTCGGGCTGCGGAGCGGAGGAAAGATCGTTCATGGCCGCTCACCTAGGCGTCCCACAACCGAGGTGCAATGGGGCCTATTGCCGTAGGGGGAACGCCTAGCTAAGCGACCGCCCATGGACCCGACCGTCATCCAGACATTCACCTCTCCGGTAATCCTGTTTTTCCTGTTGGGCATCTTCGCGGCAGTCGTCCGGTCCGACCTTGCCATTCCGGAAGCCATCGCAAAGGGCCTGTCGCTCTATCTCATGGCGGCCATCGGCCTGAAGGGCGGTCTTGCGGTTTCGAAGTCCGGTATCGACGGGACGGTTATCGCCGCACTGCTTGCAGGTACGTTCGCGGGGTTCGTCATCCCGATTTTCGCTTTTCTCCTGCTCAAGGGTTTTGGCAGGCTTGACCGGATCAATTCCGGCGCGGTCGCGGCGCATTACGGTTCGATCAGCGTGGTGACTTTCGTGACCGCTGTCGAGATCTTGGGGGCGCAGGCGCGCGAGCCGGCGGGCTTCATGGTCGCCGTCATGGCAGCCATGGAAGCGCCGGCCATTCTGAGCGGACTGATGCTGGCGCGCGGGTTCGGCAAGAGCGGCGAAGCCGGCGACCCGAAAACCGGCGAGATGCTGCGCGAGGTTCTCACCAATTCCTCGATCGTGCTCCTGCTCGGCGCCTTCGCCATCGGTCTCGCCGGAGGGGAGCGCGGCTTTGCCGAAGTCAGCCCGTTCTTCGAGGCGGGTTTCAAGGGCGTCCTGTGTTTCTTCCTCCTGGATATGGGCCTGATCGCCGCACGCAGGATCATGGATTCGCGGGCCATTACGTGGAGGCTTGCGAGTATCGCCATCGTTCTGCCGCTTATCAACGGAGCGGCCGGGACTGCCCTGGGGGTCGCCATCGGTCTCGACACGGGGTCCGCTGCCGCCCTCGGCGTCCTGTGCGCCAGTGCCAGCTATATTGCCGTTCCCGCCGCCATGCGCCTGGCTCTGCCCGAAGCCGATCCGGGCATTTATCTGACCATGTCGCTCAGCATCACCTTTCCGTTCAACGTCGTGGTCAATATCGGGCTCATTAGCGCCTTCGCGGCGTACTTGACCGGTAGCGGAGTGCCCACACTATGATCGAAACCGTAACGCGCAAACGCATCGAAATCCTTTCTGACACCGCGCTGTTGAAGCGCGTGACCGATGCGATCGAACGGGCCGGGATCACGGGTTGGTCCGTCACTCCGGTGCTTTCCGGAAAAGGGAGCGAAGGACGCTGGCGGGAAGAGCGGGTCACGGGAACGGACAAGGTCATCGTGCTGACGATTGCGGCGCAGGACAAGGCGATGCAGCTCGCCGAGGACCTTGCTCCCGTCCTTACCAAATTCGGTTTCATCCTGAGCATGTGGGACGTTCAGGTGATACGCGGCGAACGCTTCTGAGCATTGCGTTCCGCGCGAGACTACGGAGATTTGAATGCCTGAATTCGACGACTTACTGAATGGATACCGTCGCTTTCGCGAAGGGACCTATCCTCGCCAGCGGGACCGGTTCGAAGAAACCGCAATGGAAGGCCAGTCGCCGAAGACGCTGATCATCGGCTGCAGCGACAGCCGGGTCGATCCTGCCCAGATCTTCGACGTCGATCCCGGTGAGATTTTCGTCGTCCGCAATGTCGCTGCACTCGTGCCGCCGTTCGAAACGACACCCGGCCTGCACGGTGTTTCGGCTGCGGTGGAATTTGCGGTTCAGATGCTTAAGGTGAGCCAGATCATGGTCATGGGCCATGGACGATGCGGCGGGTGCCAGGCCGCGCTGTCGCGGGACTTTCTCGATTCCGAGCCGGGCCAGGGCGGCTTCGTCGCCAATTGGATCAAGCTGCTCGACGCGGCGCGAGAGCCCGTTGCCGCCAAGCACGGGACCACGGGCCGAAAAGCGGAGCTCGCCATGGAATTCGCCGCCGTCCGGCAGAGCCTCGCCAATCTGCGCACTTTCTCGTGGATCAAGGAGAAGGAAGACGCCGGTGAGCTCACGCTGCGCGGTACGCATTTCTCGATCATGGAAGGCGTGCTGTATTCCCTAGACGAGGATACCGGCGAATTTCTGCCCGAGGATTAATCGCTTGCGCTCCAATCACGGGCTAAGCATCTAGCGCGCCATGTCAGATGCACTTCTTCACAACATCGCCCTGCTGATCGACGCGGACAACACCACACCCAAGGGCATCGACCCTGTCCTGACCGTCATGGCCGAACTGGGTCAGGTCAACATCAAGCGGGCCTATGGCAATTTCGCCAAGAACAATCTCGCCAATTGGGACAAGATCACGCACAAGTTCGGCATCCGTCCCCAGCAGCAATTCGACCTGACGGCGGGCAAGAACGCCACCGACATGGCGATGACGATCGATGCCATCGACCTGCTCTATCAGGGCAAGGTCGACGGGTTCGGGATCATGAGCTCCGACAGCGATTTCACCCCGCTCGTCACTCGGCTGCGCCAGGATGGCCTGGTGGTCTACGGCTTCGGCAGCACGAGCAAGACGCCGGCCGCGTTCAAGAGCGCCTGCACTCGCTTCATCGACATCGATGCTTTGATCAAGGGCGCCTCGGACGAGCCGGAAACGCCGAAGGCGCGCGCCGCAACCGGCAAGGGACAGATCGACGACGAGTTGGTCGAATTGCTCGGCAATGCCTGGAAAGCCGCCAAGCGCGACGACAAAGGCTTCGCTCCGATGGGCGAGGTCGGCAAGATCGCCGGAAACCGCTCCAGCTTCGATGTGCGCAATTACGGGTACAAGCGCCTGTCGGACCTGTTCGAAGCGATCGACCAGTTCCAGATCGAGCGGCGCGACAATAACGGGATCTACGTCAAACGGCTGCGCTGACCGCCGGACTGTCTTGAACGCAAAAAGGGCGCGGAGGCCGAAGCCGCCGCGCCCTTTTTCGTTTCTTACCGAAGGCTACGTGCGATCAGGAGCCCGCCTGCTGCGTGGCATAGATCGCCCAAAGATTGGCGATCGCCTGACGTGCACCCTGGACCTTGTTGAAGGTCGCTTCGGCTTCCGAATACTTGCCCTGATCGAGCTGGGCGATGCCCATGCGCGTCAACACCAGCGGGGTGTTGGCGCCCGACATGCCCGAGGCCTTCGCATAGAATTCCTCGGCCTCGGCACCGCGACCGTAGCTCAGATAGGCGTCACCCGCCGCCATCACCGTGGCGAGGTTGGCACTCGAAGCCCGCGCATCGCGTGCGAGGTCCGGCAGTTCCGTCTCGTCGATCTTCACGCGGCGCGCCGCTTCGGCCCGCGCTTCGGTCACAAAGCTGTTGCTACGGTCCAGCATGCCGCTGGAATAGCCCTCGTCGATCACCGCGACGACTTCGCCCGGCAGCTTGCGGGGATCGGCCTGCTCGACATATTCGAGATACTGATTGGCCTGACGGATGCCGTTCACGCGTCGGGCCAACCGCAGCAGGTCGAGCGAATCCTGCCCGGTCACGTCCGAAGTGTTGTAAAGAATGCCGATCGCATCGCCCCAGCTGGTGTCGCTGGGATAGTCGCGCACATACATGGAGGCGTATTCGCGCGCCTGCTGGTCGAGCTGGTTGTTGTAGGCCATGGCCAGACCACGCTTGATCCACGCTTCGTCGACCGTCTGTCCGGCCTGACGCTTCGCTTCGATAGCCTTGCTCAGATAGGTGATCCCATCGGCGAAGCGGTCTTCTCCGAAATAGGTCTCAGCGATCAGGGCCTCCGGATCGTTCTCGGTGTAACCGAGCGCCACCGCCTGTTCAAGATAGCTGCGCGCCGCGCTGAAATCGCGGTCCTGATAGGCGAATTGGCCGGCGAGGAAGTTGTATTGCGGCTGATTGGCCGCTGGGACCTTTCCACTTTCGAGCATCATCGCGATGCCCTGGCGCTGGAGCGAGCGATCGCTCGCCTTGGTGCCGACGGAATATGTGAAATTGCCCGCGACGAAACGATCATCGTTGTTCTCGACAGCAGCGATCACACCGGGCAGCGCCGCCTTGATGGCCGCGATATCGCCGCCCTGATCGAGTTGTGTCTGGACCGGATTGTAAGCCGCGACGAATGCTTTGGAATATTGCGGCTTGGCGGCGTCATCGCCGTCCTTCTTTTTCTTCTGCGCGGCAGCGGGTGCTTCCAGCGCGGTCACGGACAGCGCGCCGCCCATGCCCAGCGCGAGCGCCAAGGCGAGAGTGGACGAGCGCTTGGAGAAAACGGTAAATCGCATAAGAGTGCTCCCAAGAGTGGTACAGGTGATCCTTGCAACCGGATCGCCCGACGATCGGGCGGACCTTTGGCGACAAGGCTCCTTCATTGCAAATCGGTCTAGGCGAAGCGGGCTGAATAGCGTTTGAATGTCCACAAGTGCCGCAGTTCATTTCAGGCTTTCCGCGCGTTCGGCCCGGATGTGTGGATAAAGCGCGCGACAGGGCGGGCCGGTTCCCCGGTTCCGGTGGCGCGCAGCGGCTTTTTGCCCTAGCCTCCCACCATTCCGCAATTCCGCTGACTATCGAGAAGACGCAGTCTTGAGCGACGATACCGACATGACCACACCCGCGCCCTATGGCGGGGACGAATACGCCCGCATCGACATCGTCGATGAGATGAAGACCAGCTATCTCGATTACGCGATGAGCGTGATCGTCAGCCGCGCGCTTCCCGATGTGCGCGACGGGTTGAAGCCGGTTCACCGCCGCATCCTCTTCGCCAGCCAGGAAGGCGGTTTCGTCGCCGGGCGCCCCTATCGCAAGAGCGCCAAGATCGTCGGCGACGTGATGGGCAATTACCACCCGCACGGCGACAGCGCGATCTACGACGCGCTGGCCCGCATGACGCAGGACTGGTCGATGCGTGTGCCGCTGGTCGACGGCCAGGGCAATTTCGGATCGATGGATCCCGATCCGCCCGCCTCGATGCGCTATACTGAAGCGCGCCTGGCGCGCGTCGCCAATGCCCTGCTCGACGATCTCGACAAGGACACGGTCGATTTCACCGACAATTACGACCAGTCGCGGCAGGAACCCACGGTCCTGCCCGCGCGCTTCCCGAACCTGTTGGTCAACGGTGCGGGCGGCATCGCGGTCGGCATGGCGACCAATGTTCCCCCGCACAATCTGGGCGAGGTGATCGACGGCTGCTTCGCCTATATGGACAATCCCGCGATCACGTCGGAAGAACTGTTCGAGATCATCCCCGGCCCCGATTTCCCCACCGCGCCGCTGATCCTTGGCAAATCGGGCGCCCGCTCGGCCTACACCACCGGACGCGGATCGATCCTGATGCGTGCCCGGCACGAGATCGAGGAAAAGCGCGGAGAGCGCCGCTCGATCGTCCTGACCTCCATCCCCTATCAGGTCGGCAAGAACGGCCTCGTCGAAAAGATCGCCGAAGCCGCGAAGGAAAAGCGGATCGAGGGGATTTCCGACATCCGCGACGAAAGCTCGCGCGAAGGCGTGCGCGTGGTCGTGGACCTGAAGCGCGATGCCTCGCCCGAAGTCGTCCTCAACCAGATCTGGCGCTATTCGCCCGCGCAAGCGAGCTTCCCCGCCAACATGCTGGCGATCCGCGGCGGTCGGCCCGAAACGCTGACGCTGCGCGATTTCATCCAGGCCTTCATCAGTTTCCGCGAACAGGTCATTACGCGGCGCACCAAGTTCGAACTGAACAAGGCGCGCGAACGGGCCCATATCCTGCTCGGTCTCGTTGTCGCGGTGTCGAACATGGACGAGGTCGTGGCGATGATCCGCGGCTCGTCCAACCCGGCCGAGGCGCGGGCGAAACTGCTCGCCAAGGAATGGCCGATCGGCGACATCGCGCAATATATCGCGCTGGTCGAAGCGATCGAACCGGATGCCGAACAGGAAGGCGGCACCTATCGCCTGTCCGAACGGCAGGTGAAGGCCATCCTCGACCTGCGCCTCCACCGCCTGACCGCGCTGGGCCGCGACGAAATCGGCGATGAGCTGAAAGAGCTGGCGATCGCGATCGAGGAATATCTCGCGATTCTGGGCGACCGTGTGAAGCTCTATGCCGTGATGCGCGAAGAGCTGCAGGAAATCCGCGACGCCTATGCCACCCCGCGCCTCAGCGAGATCGCCCCAGCCTGGGACGGGCTCGAGGACGAGGATCTGATCGAGCGCGAGGAGATGGTCGTCACCGTGACGCACGGCGGCTATATCAAGCGCACCCCGCTCACGACCTTCCGCGCGCAGGCGCGCGGCGGCAAGGGCCGCAGCGGCATGGCGACCAAGGACGAGGACGCGGTGGTCGAATTGTTCGTCACCTCGACGCACAATCCGGTCCTGTTCTTCACCAATACCGGCCGGGTCTATCGCCTCAAGGTGTGGAAACTGCCCGAAGGCGGCCCGCAGACCAAGGGGCGCCCGATGGTGAACCTCTTGCCGCTGGGCGATGACGAGCGCGTGACCAATGTGCTGCCGCTGCCGGAGGATGAGGCGGAGTGGGCCAAGCTCAACATCGTGTTCGCCACCGAACAGGGCATGGTGCGGCGCAATTCGATGGACGCCTTCACCAACGTGCCGTCCAACGGCAAATACGCGATGGGCTTCGTCGAGGATAGCGGCGACAGGCTGGTGGGCGTGCGACTGCTAAGCGAAAGCCAGGAGATCTTCCTCGCCTCCGATTCGGGCAAGGCTATCCGCTTCCAGGCGACCGACGCGCGCGAGACCAAGAGCCGCACGGGCATCGGCGTGCGTGGTATGCTGCTGAAAGGCGGCGCCAAGGTCGTCTCGATGGCAGTGCTCGATGCGGGCGAGCCGGAAACCGAGGTGCGCGACGCGTATCTGCGCGGGGCGAGCTGGAAGAACAACGACACCGAAATCGATCTGCCCGACGAGAAAATCGCGGAGCTGGCGGGGAGCGAGGAGTTCATCCTGACGCTGACCGCGAACGGATACGGCAAGATCTCGTCGAGCTACGAATATCGCACGATCGGGCGGGGCGGTCAGGGCCTGACGAATATCGGCGAACCGTCGAAGAACCCGGACCGTAACGGACCCGTCGTCGCCAGCTTCCCGGTCAAGCACGGATCGCAGCTGATGCTGGTGACCGACCAGGCTAAGCTGATCCGCCTGCCGATCCATTTCCGCCATCTGATCGAAAATGGCTTCGACACTCATGCGGGCTATTCGATCTCGGGCCGCGGATCGTCGGGCGTTCGCATCTTCAACGTCGCCAAGGGCGAACAGATCGTTGGCGCCGCGCCGATCGACGAAACCGAAGAGCCGGAGAACGAGGCCGAGGAAGCGGTCGCGGACGAGATCGCCAGCCATGGCGGTTCGATCCATCCGACCACGCCGCACACGACCGCGCATTCGGACGACAATATCGAGGACGAACCGGACAGCGACTGAGCGCTATCGGTGCAGGGCCTTTGCAGTGTCGTTGCGAAGGGCTTGCACCACGCCGGTTGCGATCATGATCTGGCCGACATAATAGAGCGGCCAGACCATCCAGTCCGCCACTATCGGATCGAACCGTCCGGCCTCTCTAGCGATGATCATCAGGTCTGATACGACGAACAGTAGCGTCCCCACCCCGACGCGGTAGCGCGGAAAGCGGCTGATCCAGGCCGATGCGCTCATCCCAGCAAGAGCGGCGGCATAAAGAGTCGCCAGGTGCCAATTCGCTTGCGGCCAGGTCGACAGCGCCGCGATCGCCGGGACCAGCAGCAAAATTGCGATCGCTGCCTGTTTCTGGCTGGCCCTTAAGTTCACCCTGCGATTGCGCCAGTAAAGTGCAATCGCGACGAGATGCGACAGCGCGAACAGCGCCGCGCCGAATAGGAAAGATATCTCGAGAACGATGTCTGCAAGCGAGGCCAGAACGAGGATGGCCGTAATCAGGGCGCCGTCGATCCCTCTGCTGCGCCGGGCGGCGTAGATCGCCAGCAGGCCGACCCCCGCCCCTTTAAGCGCCATGGCGAAAAGGCCCGGAAGCTGATCCGAAAGCAGGAAATAGCCGAGCGACGCGATGACACTGGCCAGTAGCCAGGGCCGATGATCGATCAGGGCTTTGCGGGCGGGTCTGGGCATTGCCCGCGAATGCCGCGCTTTGACCCTGCCGACAAGCCATCAAGCCCCTTGCGTTGAAAGCGCGCCCCGTTTGGCGTAGCGGCCTCAAGGATGGCTCACGATATCCACATCATCGGCGGCGGGCTCGCCGGCAGCGAAGCGACCTGGCAGTTGGCGCAGCGGGGCTTCCGCATCCGCCTGTCCGAAATGCGCGGCTCCGGCGATATGACCCCCGCCCACCAGACCGACGGTTTGGCCGAGCTGGTCTGTTCCAACAGCTTCCGCTCTGACGACAGCGACAAGAATGCGGTCGGCCTGCTGCATGACGAAATGCGGCGCCTCGACAGCCTGGTCATGACGGCAGGGGAAAAGGCGCGGGTTCCCGCCGGATCGGCGATGGCGGTCGATCGCGACGTCTTCTCGGCTGAGGTCGAGCGCGCCCTGATGGAACACCCCAATGTCACCGTCGTGCGCGAGCGCGTCGATGCTCTGCCAGATAGCGGCCCGACCATCGTCGCAACCGGCCCGCTGACCGCGCAATCGCTGGCACAAAGCATCGTCGAAGCCACCGGGCAGGACCGGCTGGCCTTTTTCGACGCCATCGCCCCGATCGTGCATCGCGACAGTATCGATATGGACATTTGCTGGATCCAGTCGCGCTGGAACAAGCGGACCGAAGCCTCGAACGAAGAAGGTGATTACATCAACTGCCCCATGACGAAGGAGCAGTATTACGCCTTCCATCAGGGTCTCATGGACGGCGAGAAGACCGAGTTCCGCGAATGGGAAAAGGACACGCCCTATTTCGACGGCTGCATGCCGATCGAGGTCATGGCGGCGCGCGGGGTCGAGACCTTGCGCTTCGGTCCGATGAAGCCGGTCGGTCTCGACAATCCGCGCGATACGACGCCGGAATTTCCGCAAGGCCGCTGGCCCTATGCCGTGGTCCAGCTGCGGCAGGACAACAAATTGGGCACGCTGTGGAATATGGTCGGTTTCCAGACCAAGCTCAAACACGGCGCGCAGGTCGAACTGTTCCGCACGATCCCCGGTCTCGAGAACGCCGAATTCGCGCGCCTTGGCGGGTTGCACCGGAATACCTTCCTCAATTCGCCGCTCGTGCTCGACCGACAATTAAGGCTCAATCGGGCACCCCACATCCGTTTTGCCGGACAGGTGACCGGATGCGAGGGCTATGTCGAGAGCGCGGCCGTCGGCCTGATGGCTGGCCTAATGGCGGTAAACGAACTGGCCGGCCAGGACTGGGCCCCTCCCCCGAAAACCACGGCGCTTGGCGCGCTGCTCTCGCACATCACAGGCGATGCGGAGGCCGATACCTTTCAGCCGATGAACGTCAATTTCGGCCTGTTTCCGCCGCTGCACGAGGTCGGCAAGAAACAGCGCAAGGAAGCCTATACCGCGCGGGCGAAAGCGGATCTCGGCCAATGGCTGCCCATGCTGGAGCGCGTTCCCGCCTGATCCCGGTTCAGCACCGGCAGGCCGGTTTGGCCTTGCGCTTGGGGGCCGTGGTAGCGAATTCCGCCGGTGTCAGGGAGAGATTTCCGTCCGCATCGGCGCCTTCGAACTTGTCGACCGTGGCGACCGCCCACTCCTCGAAGTCCAGCAGATTGTTGCCGTCCTTGTCGAGCTTCCGAAAGGCTTCCGTGCGGCTGGAAAGCATCTCGGTGCGCGAGATCTTCCAGTCGCGATTGCGGTCGTAGCGGAAGAAGCGGCGCTGTTCTCGCGTGAGTTCGGTCGCTTCGGGCGGTTCCGGCCCGCGTAGATCGGCCGCATCGGCGCTCGGCAATTGGGGCTCGTCGAAACTCTCGGTCGGTTCGATCGGAAGGGGCGGCGGCGCACCGCGTTCGACCTCCGCCCGGCCCTGCCACCAGAAGAAACCGATCCCCGCCAGCAGCAAGGCGCAGAATGCGCCCAACAACCCGTTTCGCATGACGACGCCCTCCTCCGGTCAGACAGCCCGTCTAGCGCCCCGTCAGCCCATGCCGCAAGACAGATAGGAGATCGCTCGGCCGCGAAAGTGGGGGCGCTCCACTCTCCAATGCTCGCCGCCCGATCGCGTCCAGCACCGTCAACGTCCGCAAAGCACGCGGCAGGCGTGGCGGCTTTGCGAGTTCTCGCCCCTCTCGCATCGCCGCATCCCGCGCGCCGGGCTCGCCCAGGCTCGCCGCCGCATCCGCCATGCTCCATCGCTCGCTTGCCTGTGCGATCCCGGTTTTATCGAAGCTTACACCAAGATGGCGGCCCAGAACCTGCCATCCGGCTGCCCTTCCCCGCCGGTACGCTTCGAAATCCGCAGGAGTTGGCGGCGAATTCGCCAGCAGAGCTTCCCAACCGTCGACCACCTGACCGAGCTCCGACGTTTCGGCATGCCACGTTGCAAGCTCCGCCAGCAGCGGATTGCCGACCGGCCATTCCTCGCTCGGCTGGGCAAACCGATCGCGCCACCAGGCGAGCCTCATCTGCGCCAGAATAGGTTCGCTGGCCGTGAAGACGAATTTGGCGAACTGCGCCTCCAGGGAAAGCAGAGTGGCGATAGCCGGGCGGGCATGGGCCGGCGCGTAGCTCGTTGCGATTCGATGGATGAGACTGCGGTCCACTTGTCCTCCGGTGAAAGATCGCGGTTTACACAACGTTAGGCATAAAGCCGTACCCAAGCTTAACCGCAACGGCCGCATAGGGCCCGTCATGGGCTATTTCGCTGAGGCCAATCCATGACGGCACGTCCGAACGACAGATATTCTCTGAGAGCGTTGCGCGGCCATAGCGGCGGCAATGTGCTCGCGATAGCGGCCGCCAGCGTTCTTCCCATCCTCGCCGTCGTCGGCGGGACTGTGGATATGAGCCGCGCCTACATGGCGCAGGCGCAGCTTCAATCGGCCTGCGACGCCGGCGTTTTGGCGGGCCGCCGCGCATCGGGCCGTTCCGGCAAGTACGACGCGGTGGAAAAGGCGAAAGCGAACAAGATGTTCAACGCCAATTTCGAGCCCGCCAAGCTTTCGGTCACGACTTCGAACTTCACCAGCAAACAGGAAACGAACAAAGATATTTCGGGCGTTGCCACCGCAGTTCTGCCCACGATGATCATGGGCGTCTTCGCCTATGACGATTTCGATCTGAAGGTCGACTGCACCGCCGAATTGCAGATCACCAACACCGATGTCATGTTCGTGCTCGATACGACCGGGTCGATGCTGGGAACTCCTCTCGAAGGACTGAAGAATGCCGTGCGTGATTTCCACGTCGCGATGGGGTCGGCGTCCATTTCGCCCGATACGCGCGTCCGGTATGGCTTCGTGCCCTATTCCAGCACGGTCAACGCCAAATATTTGATCCAGCAGAACCAGCTTCCCGCAAGCTACTTCGGAACCTCGGCGACGTACACGACGCGCGAATCGGAATTCAACACGCCGCGCGACATTGTTCAAAACGGGACGAAGACCTACGGAGCTACCGAAACGTACTCTGGTAACGTCTATCGCAACGATTGTGACGGCGCTGGAAACGAGTGGAGTAACGACTGGAACAACAAGACGACAACCGGAAGTTCGCCTAACTTCGTAACCACGTCCTACGAGTTCGTCTCCTACACGCACCAATACTACAATTTCTTTTTCCAATCTTTTGGGACCTGCAAGCGGCGTCGCGTATCGCAGCCCTTCACGATGAAGCGCGTCTATGACTTCACGCGCTATGTCTATCATGAAGCGCCGATCAGCACGACGGGGCTTTCGGGCTTCGGGAACGTGCCGCTAGGCGTCCACGGGTCCTCGGCATGGGTTGAGACGGCTGGAACCTACGACATGCGCGAATTGGCGGGGATGAACGCCACCAATTCGTCGGGTATCAGCACTATCAATTCGTCCTGGAATGGCTGCGTCATCGAACGTGCTACTGTTCAGACGGCCAATTTCAACCCGGTTCCGGCTGGCGCGCGCGATCTCGATGTCGTGTCCGCTCCGCAAGGTGGCGTCGCAGATTCGTACTGGGCCCCAAATTGGACCGGGGTGATGTATTATCGGAATACCTACGAACCGGAATACACCACCGCAGTAAACAGCCAGCCTTCAGGCGGCTTCACGGCCTGTCCCCAGAGCATGAGAGCGTTCACCACTGCGGACGTTTCGAGCACTACGGTGCCGGCTTGGGTGGAAACGTATCTGTCGGGTCTCAACGCCGAAGGAGCCACCTACCACGACATCGGGATGATCTGGGGCGCGCGGATGGCGAGCAAGCGGGGTATCATGGCCGCGAACGTCAACGACCAACCGTACCGGTCCGCGTCCAGGCATATCATCTTCATGACCGACGGCGCTCTTCAGCCGAACAGGCTCGTGGCCGGTAATTACGGGATCGAGGTCTTCGCCAACCGAGTTGCTCCGCGATACACCGAGGATCTCGGTCTCATTCCGTACCATTCGGCACGATTTAGAGCGGCTTGCGATGCAGCCAAGAACGAAGACGTGGTCGTATGGATGGTCGCCTTCGGCACGGCGATAACCGACGACATGCGGTACTGCGCGACCGGTGACCGAGTGTACTTCGCAGCCGACAGTGTTCAATTGCGAACGCAATTCAAGTCGATCGCCTCCCAGATCGCCAGTTTGAGGCTGGGCCAGTGACGCTCGCTTCACCGAAAACGACGGCTCGCCTCTTCGGCGACCAGCGCGGAACGACCATCATCGAATTTGCCGTGGTCGCGCCCGTTTTGCTGCTGATCATCATCGGCGGCATGGAGGTCGGCCATCTCGGTTACGTCAAGGGCATAACCCGCGCAGCGCTTCAGGTTGCGGCGCGGGATTCCGGTCTGGAAGACAACAATGCGAGCCAAGCCGCCGTCGATGCGAAAGTGCGGGAACGTATCAAGACGGTCATCCCGAACGCTCAGATCGATATCAAACGGCGCAGCTACACGGATTTCACCGACGTAAATACGCCGGAAGACTTCAACGACAGCAATGCAAACGGCCGCTACGATGCGAACGAATGCTTTACCGACATGAACGGCAACGCACGCTGGGATCAGGATCGCGGTCGTTCGAACAGCCAAGGCGGGGCCGAGGATGTCGTCGTCTTCACCGTAAGCGTTTCGTACAACAAGATCTTTCCGCTCTGGAAACTCGTCGGCCAGCCTTCGACGAACAAGATCAGCGCCGAGACGACCCTCCGGAACCAGCCGTTCGGTGTCCAGTCGCAGCAGATCGGGACGCGGATATGTCCCTGAGTCTTTTCAAATGCGCGCGACTGCGTCGGTTCTCGGCCTTACGCGCCGATCAGAAGGGCCTCGCTCTCGTCGAGTTCGCCTATGTCGCTCCGATCCTGCTGGTGCTTGCCATGGCCGGCGCTGAGCTGACCAATTACGCGCTGACCCAAATGCGCGTCAGCCAGCTTGCCATTTCGCTCGCCGACAACGCCTCTCGGGCTCGGCAATTCGTATCGGGCGCGGCCCCTCGCTTTCGCGAACACGACGCACGCCAAGTCTTTCAGGGCGCGCAATTGCAGTCCGGTGGCCTCGATATCCGGACCAACGGACGCATCGTCTTGTCGAGCCTCGAGCGAAATGTAACGGGCGGGCAGTGGATCCATTGGCAACGCTGCTTCGGCGCCAAGACCCAATATGCGCCGCAATACGGGCGGCAGGGGACCGGCGCGGTCGGAACCAGCTATCCGGGTATGGGGCCGAGCAGCAATCGGGTGACTGCCGAACAGAATTTCGCCGTGATGTATGTAGAAATCGCCTACGAATACAAACCCCTGGTTTTCACGTCGATCGTGCCCCGGCAGACCATACGCAAGAACGCTGCGATGTTCGTACGCGATGATCGCGACCTGACGGGCGACCTGCTGCGTGATCCTCGCTACGGCAATGTGTTCAATCCAGCCCCCGCCGTTCCGGCTTCCAGCATCGATCTCTGCGCCTGAGCCCAACAGAGCTCAGTCCCGGTAGCAGACCTTCTTGACCGCCTCGACGATGCGCTGCGCATCGATGAGCGCGAGCTTTTCGAGATTGGCGGCATAGGGCAGCGGCACGTCTTCGTTGCAGACCCTGAGGACCGGCGCATCGAGATGGTCGAAGCCTTCTTCCATGCAGATCGCCGTCACTTCCGAGGCGATCGAGCAGGTCGGCCAGCCTTCTTCCGCGATAACCAGGCGATTGGTCTTCGCCAGGCTGTCGAGGATCGCCTGCTTGTCGAGCGGACGTAAGGTGCGCAGATCGATGACCTCCGCCTCGATCCCCTCTTCGGCGAGCTTTTCCGCCGCTTCGAGCGAGAAGCCGACACCGATCGAATAGCTCACGATCGTCACGTCCGATCCTTCGCGGACAATGCGAGCCTTGCCGATCGGCAGGACATGGTCGTCCAGCTGCGGCAATTCGAAGCTGCGGCCATACACGAGCTCGTTCTCGAGGAAGACCACCGGATCCTCGCTGCGGATCGCGGCCTTCATCAGGCCCTTCGCATCCGAACTGTCATAGGGTGCGATCACGATCAGGCCGGGGACGCTGGCATACCACGGACCGTAATTTTGACTGTGCTGCGCGCCGACCCGGCTCGCCGCACCGTTGGGTCCACGGAAAACGACCGGACAGCGCATCTGACCGCCCGACATGTAATTCGTCTTGGCCGCCGAATTGACGATGTGATCGATCGCCTGCATCGCGAAATTGAAGGTCATGAATTCGACGATCGGGCGCAACCCCCCCATCGCAGCGCCGGTGCCGATTCCTGCAAAGCCGTATTCGGTGATCGGCGTGTCGATCACGCGCTTGGGCCCGAATTCGTCGAGCAAGCCCTGCGTGACCTTGTAGGCGCCCTGATACTCGGCGACTTCCTCGCCCATCACGAACACGCGCTCGTCACGGCGCATTTCTTCGGCCATGCCATCACGCAAGGCTTCGCGCACGCTGATCGTCAGCATGTTGGTGCCGTCGGGAATTTCGGGATCGGATTTCGGCTCCGACTTCGGTTTTTCCGGTGTGATCGATCCGTCCGCATCGTCCTGGCCGACATCCTTGCCCTCGCCAGGCGTGTCTTCAACCTTCGTGTCGTCGGATGTCGGAGCTTCGATGTCGGACGCGTCTTCGCCCTCGCCTGCGAGTATCGCGATCACTTCGCCGACCTTCACGCCCTCGGTCCCTTCCGCGACCATGATCTTGCCGAGCGTGCCTTCGTCGACCGCTTCGAATTCCATCGTCGCCTTGTCGGTTTCGATCTCGGCGATGATGTCGCCGATCTCGATCGCGTCACCTTCCTGCTTGAGCCATTTGGCAAGCGTGCCTTCCTCCATTGTGGGGGAGAGAGCGGGCATCTTCAGTTCGATCGCCATGGCTCAATACTCCTCCACCAGAACATCGGTATAAAGTTCGGCCGGATCGGGCTCGGGCGAGTTCTCGGCGAAATCGGCGGCTTCGCTCACCACCTTGCGGATGTCTTTGTCGATGGCCTTCAGATCGTCCTCGCTCTTTCCCTTCTCGATCAGAAGCTTCTTGATCGCTTCGATCGGGTCCTTGTGGTCGCGATAATCCTGCACTTCCTCGCGCGTCCTGTATTTCGCAGGATCGGACATGGAATGGCCGCGATAGCGATAGGTGTTGCACTCCATCAGCACCGGGCCGTTGCCATCGCGCACATGCTTGAACGCGATTTCCGCCGCCTGGCGCACCTCGAGCACGTCCATCCCGTTTACGTCCATGCCGGGGATGCGGAAGGCGGTGCCGCGACGATAGAATTCGGTTTCGGCGGAGCTGCGCTTGACCGCGGTGCCCATCGCATACTGATTGTTTTCGACCACGAAAACGATTGGCAGGTTCCACAGGCTAGCCATGTTCATGGTCTCGTAGACCTGACCCTGGTTCGCCGCGCCGTCGCCAAAATAGGCTAAGCACAGGCCGCCATCCTCGTTATATTGATGCGCGAGAGCGAGCCCGCCACCCAGCGCGACCTGCGCGCCGACGATGCCGTGGCCACCGTAGAATTTATGCTCGGTGCTGAACATATGCATCGAGCCGCCCTTGCCCTTCGAAATGCCGGCCTGGCGTCCGGTCAGTTCCGCCATGATAACCTTGGGATCGATCCCGTAGGCGAGCATGTGGCCATGATCGCGATAGCCGGTGATGACGCTGTCGCGATCGTTGTCGAGCGCGCTTTGAAGGCCGATCGCGACCGCTTCCTGGCCGATATAGAGATGGCAAAACCCGCCGATCAGGCCGAGGCCGTAGAGCTGCCCGGCACGTTCCTCGAACCGGCGGATCAGCAGCATCTGCTCGTAGAAATGCAGCATCTGTTCGTCGGAGGCATCGAAGCGTTTCTGCTGCTCCAGCTCCTGCTGCAAGCTGCGGAGCGCGAAGTCCTCGGCATCGGGATTTGTTTGCGCAGCAGGTGCGGAATTCTTCGCTTTTGCAGGAGCTTTGGCCAAGGTGCTCTTCCCTCTCATGATCGATCGGTGCGCCGGATCGGCGCTCACCCGCCTATAGGCACAGGCTCATCGCGCGCGCAACGGCGAGGACCATGTTTGCATACGAAAACGTTACGGAACCGCCGGGCTTCACAACCGGACCAGTTTGGTCAGTCGGCCGGATCTTCGAGCCGTATCATGACCTCGTCCGGGTGGACGACATTCAGCTGGCTGCGCAGCAGCTCGCCGACCATGTCGGGATCGGCGCTTTCAGGGTCGAGCAGTTCGACCTTGTTGCGCAGCATATCGCGCTCGGCCGTCAATTCGGCCAGCTGCGCCTCACGCTGGTCGCGAAGCCGCAGATTTTCGCTCCATGCGAGCAGGCCGGACGGGCCGGCGATCGCGAACCCGCCCATGAGCAACAGAGCGAGCAGGGCGAAGGATTGCACCCTGCCCTGGCGAGTCTTGCCCAAAACTGCGCGTTTGCGTTTCACATCGCGACAGAATCACTTTTGCCCGCCGCGCGCAAGCCCCTTGTGCCTTGAAAGACTTGCGGAACTTGCACGAGCACCGATCCGTTGCATCCTTGACACGTTCGGCGCGTGTCGGTAACTAGTTTCCATTGAAACTATAACCAAACAGAGGATTTCCCATGCCCGATCTCTTCGAAAATCCCATCGGCCTCGACGGTTTCGAATTCGTCGAATTTTGCGCTCCCGAGAAGGGGATGGTGGAACCGGTATTCGAAGCGATGGGGTTCAACCACGTCGCCGACCACCGTTCGAAGGACGTGCAATTGTGGCGTCAGGGTCGGATCAATCTGATCATCAATTACGAACCGAAGAGTGCGGCCTGGTTCTTCGCCCGCGAACACGGCCCCTCGGCCTGCGGAATGGGCTTCCGCGTCAAGAACGCAGCGAAGGCCTATGAGGAATTGCTGGCACGCGGCGCGGAGCCTGTGTCGGTCGAAACCGGGCCGATGGAATTGCGCATTCCCGCGATCCGCGGCATCGGCGGCGCGATCGTCTATCTGATCGACCGTTACGAGAACGAGGATGGTGAGGGTCTCTCGATCTACGATATCGATTTCGAGTATCGCGAGGGTGTGGAACGCCACCCCGAAGGAGCCGGGTTCGACGTGATCGATCACCTCACCCACAACGTCTACAACGGACGCATGAAATATTGGGCCGACTATTACGAGACCCTGTTCAACTTCCGCGAGATCCGCTTCTTCGACATCAAGGGCGAATATACCGGCCTGACCTCCAAGGCGCTGACCGCGCCCGACGGCAAGATCCGCATTCCGCTCAACGAAGAAGGCGAAGGCGGCAAGGGCCAGATCGAGGAGTTCCTGAAGGAATTCAACGGCGAAGGCATCCAGCACATCGCCCTCATCTGCGACGATCTTGTGGCCGCTTGGGACAAGCTGAAGGAATTCGGCGTGCCCTTCATGACCGCGCCGCCCGAAACCTATTACGAGATGCTGCCCGAACGCCTGCCCGATCACGGCGAGCCGGTCGATGAATTGAAGGCGCGCGGCATCCTTCTCGACGGAACAACCGAGGGCGGCCAACCGCGCCTGCTCCTCCAGATCTTCGCCGAGGCGCAGGTCGGCCCGGTCTTCTTCGAATTCATTCAGCGCAAGGGCGACGAAGGCTTCGGCGAGGGCAATTTCAAGGCCCTGTTCGAAAGCATGGAGCGCGACCAGATCAAGCGCGGTACGCTCAGCGTCGAAGAAGCCAAGACCATCGAGACGGAGCCTGCGAAATGATCGATCAAGCCCCCCACCCCATCAAGCTCGGCGGCGTCCACCATGCGGCCTATCGCTGCAAGGATGCGAAGGAGACCGTCGAATGGTACGGCAAGGTCCTGGGCATGGATTACACCACCGCCTTCGCCGAGGATCACGTTCCCTCGACCGGGGATTACGATCCCTACATGCACGTCTTCCTCGACGCGGGTAATGGCAACATCCTCGCCTTCTTCGAACTGCCCAACCAGAAGGATATGGGCCGCGACGAGAATACGCCGCAATGGGTCCAGCATCTCGCTTTCAAGGTTGCGAGCGAAGAGGAATTGCTGGCGGCCAAGGAGCATGTCGAAAGCCTCGGCATCGACGTGCTCGGTCCGACGCATCACGGCATCTTCAAGTCGATCTATTTCTTCGACCCCAACGGTCACCGCGTCGAACTGGCGACCGATATCGGCACGGACGAGCAATATGCCGAACTGAAGCGCGTCGCGCCGGTCATGCTCGAAGAATGGAGCGAAACGAAGACCGCGCCGAAGCACGCGGACTGGCTCCACGAGATCGCTCGCAAGGAAAACGCCGCCAAATCGGCCTGACATCGCGAGCCACCTTTCCCTCGTTTCGGAACCATGGCGGGTTTTTGCCCGTTATGCGCCCTAAACGAGGGAAAA
Organism: Erythrobacter sp.; assembly: GCA_009993605.1. Taxonomy (GTDB): domain Bacteria; phylum Pseudomonadota; class Alphaproteobacteria; order Sphingomonadales; family Sphingomonadaceae; genus Qipengyuania. The sequence continues at coordinate 109,481 of JAACTB010000007.1, read as the reverse complement.
TTCATGCAGGCAAGCCAATCGGCGGTTCAGGCATCTGACGCCGCAGCAAACCCCACATCCGCAACGAGTGTCGACACAGTCGCCACCTTGCAGGACCAATTGGTGGGAATGGGCGAAGGGTTCGTCCGCGCTCTTCCAGGCCTCGCCATCGCTCTGGTGGTTCTGCTCGTCACATGGATCGTGGCACGTTTCGCAGCCCGCATTGCCGACCTGCTGATCGGCAAGACCGACGTCCGCCCCAGCCTCAAGAACCTGATCGACACGATCGTCCGGCTGGTCATCTGGATCGTCGGCATCATGATCGCGGCGATCGTGGTCATGCCCGGCCTGACGCCCGCCAGCCTGTTTGCCGGGCTCGGCATCGGCGCGGTTGCGATCGGCTTCGCGTTCCAGGACATCTTCGAGAATTTCATGGCGGGCGTGCTCATCATGCTGCGCGAGAAGATGCGGATCGGCGATATCATCGAATGCGAAGGCATCATCGGCAAGGTCGAGCATATCACTCTGCGCGAAACCCACGTTCGCAAACTCTCGGGCGAGGTCACGCTCGTGCCGAACTCGATGCTGTTCAAGAACCCGGTCGAAATCCTCACCGACGAGGTCAAACGCCGCCACGAGGTCGTGGTCGGTGTCAGCTACGATACCAATCTCGATCACGCCGCCGACGTTATCCGCCGGGCAGTGGAAGGTATCGAGGAGGTCGACAGCGAGAAGACGCTCGATATCTTCGCGCAGGAATTCAACGCGAGTTCGGTCGATTTCCTCGTCCGGTGGTGGGCCGGTTCGACGCCGCGTTCCGGATGGGAAAGCAAGGACAAGGTCGTGCGCGCGATCAAGGCCGCGCTGGACGATGCAGGTATCGAAATTCCGTTCCCCTACGTGACGCACACCTTCAAGGAGAGAATCCCCTTGGGGAAGGATGTGGGCCAGGCTGCTTAATCAGCCTGGCCACGAATTGGGCAACTGAACTGATGGTGCGCCCGACAGGATTCGAACCTGTGGCCCCCAGATTAGGAATCTGGTGCTCTATCCTGCTGAGCTACGGGCGCCCGCGCCTCGTTTAGCAGGCTTAACGCGGCGCGCAATCGGAGGCGCGATCAGTTGAGTTCGTCGGGGGGCGCGATTGGGATGAGCAGCGGTGCCACGGTGACGCCCTCTTCCATAAGGTCGCGCGCTTCCTTGGGGCTGGCGCGGCCGTGGATCGGCTTTTCGTCCTTTTCGCCATAATGCATCGATCGCGCTTCGTCGGCGAACTTGTCACCGACCCAGGAACTCGTCTTCAGGGCCTGCGTCTGCGCCTTCGCGATTTTCCTGAAGGCCTCTTTCAGCTCCGCAGGTATCGGTTGGTTCGATACGTCGGGACTAGTTGGCTGATCGGTCGCATCCCCTTTCCGGCGATCTTCGACATTATGCGGAGCGGAATTGCTTTTGCGACCGATTGCCGGCGCCATGGGCGCTTTCGCGATCTCGAGATCGTCGCATGTAGGGCAGGCGAGCAAGCTACGCGCCATCTGATCGGCGAAGTCGGAGGAGGATCCGAACCACCCTTCGAACCGATGGCCGTTGCCGCATTGAAGGTCGAACACGATCATCCGCGCGCTACTCCACAATCGCGCGGCGATTGGCAAGGCTCGGCACTTGGGCCCTTACCTCCTCGATGCGCGCGAGATCTAGGTTCGCAAAGCCGACGCCCGCGCTTTCTCCACCCATATCCAGCAGCACCTCGCCCCACGGGTCGACCACCAGGCTGTGGCCATAGGTGCGCCGCCCGTCTTCATGCTGGCCGACCTGGGCCGCAGCGATCACGAACGCGCTCGCTTCGATGGCCCGCGCGCGCTGAAGGATGTGCCAGTGCGCAGTCCCTGTCGGGGCGGTGAAAGCCGCCGGAATGGCAATCGCATCGCATCGTGCCCGTCCCAACGCATCGAACAGCGCCGGGAAGCGGACATCGTAGCAGATCGACAAACCGAGCCGACCGATTGGCGTATTGTCCACCAGACCCAAACGATCCCCCGCGCGGTAAACATTCGATTCCCGCCAGCTTTCGCCATCGGCCAGATCTACGTCGAACATGTGGATCTTGTCGTAGGACGTCCTGATCTCCCCTGTAGGATCGATGACGACCGCCCGGTTGGCGCGCGAGCCATCGGCATTGGCGAAAGCAAAGGAACCGAGCGATATCCAGAGCCCGGTTCGGGCAGCCGCCTCGCGCATGGCGGCAAGCACGCGATCGTCCCGCTCGCTCGCAAGGTTTCGGCCGCCGCGCTCCCGATCCCGGTCGAGCAGATTGCTCATCTCGGGCGTGAAGAGCATCATCGCCCCGCCCTCTGCCGCCTGGTCGGCAGCACGGTCGAGCGCCTCGGCGTTCTTGTCGGGATCGATCCCGGTGTTCGCTTGAAACAGCGCGATGCGGACCACCGTACTCATCCGGCAAGCAGCTTTTCCAGCTCGCCCTGCCGTTCCAGGCTCGCAAGATCGTCAGAGCCGCCGACATGCGTGCTCCCGATAAAGATTTGCGGAACTGTCCTCGCACCGGGCGCTCTTTCGAGCATCTCTTCCCGCTTCGGACCGCCCATGGTGATGTCGTGTTCGGTGTAATCGACGCCCTTTTCATCGAGCAGGCGCTTGGCCCGGCTGCAATAGCCGCAACCGAATTTGGTGTAGATGGTGACTTCGGGCGTGCTCATGATGGATTGATCCTTTGTTGGGGCGAAACGGCTCCGCATTCGGGGTTCTTGAACACCCCTGCGCCGCACTTATCTTGGAACGGTCCGAAGCGGCCGCAAGGCGCTTGGGGCGCATCGTCAGGGGACAGTGCCGATCTGGGCTGACTCTTACTATGAAAATCGCTCACAAGAGGATTTGTTTCGATGAACCGTACCGATTTTTCCCCCTATCGCCGCACCACTGTCGGCTTCGACCGCCTGTTCGACCTGCTCGAAAGCCAAGTTCGCAACAATGCGGGCGACAATTATCCCCCCTTCAATATCGAGCGCCGCGATGAGGACAGCTATCGCATCACGCTTGCCGTGGCGGGCTTCCGCGAGCGCGATCTCGACATCACCGCGCAGCAGAACCTTCTCACGATCCAAGGCAAGAAGCGCGACGAAACGGTCGATGGCGAAATGCTGCATGTCGGCATCGCCAATCGCGGTTTCGAACGCCGTTTCGAACTCGCCGATTTCGTCCGCGTGGCGAATGCCGATCTGGCGGACGGTCTGCTGACGATCGAGCTGGTGCGAGAAGTGCCCGACGCGATGAAGCCGAAAAAGGTCATGATCGGCGGCACTCGCAAGCTCGAAGTGGTCGAGGGCGACAAGTCCGAAGACGACGAGAGCGGCAAGGATCGCGACGTCGCCTGATCGCTAATGCGATTTGACAGAACGAAGGGCGGGGCCGCGAGGCTCCGCCCTTTCTTTTTGACGCCGATCGACAGGACGGAAACGATAGGGGGCAATGCCCGAAAGCACTGCCCCCGCGACGCCAGGCGCCGCCAAGCCTCGGAATTCGCCGTCCGGGTCGCAGAAGACGGCAGGTTTCGAGGCAAGCCTTTAACCTTGTTGCGCGAACGCGGGCCAAATTGAAAGAAAATCGCGCCAGCCCCCAATCGCGAGCATCGTTGTGCCCCAAACTTGCGAAAAGATAAAGGCTTTCGGACAGCGTTTCGAACGCGCACCGGCCCCGCAGCCGATCGAATGCGCTGTCGTCTTTTCGATTCAATCGCTTAGCTGCGCCACGCGAAAGACGAAAAATTTACATCAAGCGCGCCTGTTCCAGCGCCGCGCCGATGAACCCGGCGAAAAGCGGGTGCGGATCGAAGGGGCGCGATTTCAGTTCCGGATGGAACTGGACACCGATGAACCACGGATGGTCCGGCCTCTCGACGATTTCGGGAAGGAGGCCATCGGGCGACATACCGGAAAAGACCAGGCCCTGCCCTTCGAGCGTATCGATATAGTGGCTGTTGACCTCGTAACGATGGCGATGGCGTTCCGAGATTTCGGTCACGCCGCCATAGACCTGGCTGACGCGGCTGTCGGGTGACAGCTTGGCGTCATAGGCGCCGAGGCGCATTGTGCCCCCCAGATCGCCGCCGGCTTCGCGTTCCTGAAGGCCGTCTTCACTCATCCATTCGGTGATGATGCCCACGACCGGTTCCTCGGTCTCGCCGAACTCCGTCGAGGACGCCGCAGCGACGCCGGCCGAGCGAGCGCCTTCGATACAGGCCATCTGCATTCCCAGACAGATGCCGAGGAACGGAACCTTGTGCTCGCGCGCGAAACGAACTGCGGCGATCTTTCCTTCCGAGCCACGCTCGCCGAAACCGCCGGGCACGAGGATCGCGTGCATCGGTTCGAGCTGCGCCGTGATGGCATCGTCGTCCTGTTCGAACACCTCGGCGTCGAGCCACTTGATCTTCACGCGGACGCGATGCGCCATTCCGCCATGGATCAGCGCCTCGTTGAGCGATTTATAAGCGTCCTGAAGGCCGACATATTTCCCGATCACGCCGACCACGACTTCGCCTTCGGGGTTCGAGTGGCGATCGACCACATCGTACCAGCGCGACAGATCGGGTTCGGGCGCATCGGTGATGCCGAAGGCCCGCAGCACCTCGCTGTCGAGACCTTCGCCGTGATACTGGAGCGGAACCGAATAGATGGAAGGCGCGTCGAGCGCCGGGATCACCGATTCCGCGCGGACGTTGCAGAACTGCGCGATCTTGCGCCGCTCGCTTTCAGGGATCGGATGCTCCGCCCGGCACAGCAGCAGGTCGGGCTTGATGCCCAAGCTTGCGAGTTCGCGCACGCTGTGCTGGGTCGGCTTGGTCTTCAGCTCGCCCGCCGCCGCGATATAGGGAACCAGCGTCACATGGACGCTCAGCGTCTGGTCGACCGGAAGCTCGTTCCTGAGCTGGCGGATGGCCTCCATGAAAGGCAGGCCCTCGATATCGCCGACCGTCCCGCCGATCTCGCAAAGGATGAAATCGTGATCGTCCTGATCGGCCAGAGCGAACTGCTTGATCGCATCCGTCACATGAGGAACGACCTGTACGGTCGCGCCGAGATAGTCGCCACGCCGTTCTTTGGCGATGATCTGCTGGTAGATGCGCCCGCTGGTGACATTGTCCGCCTGATGCGCGGAAACGCCCGTGAACCGCTCGTAATGACCGAGATCGAGATCGGTCTCCGCCCCGTCATCGGTCACGAACACCTCGCCGTGCTGATAGGGGCTCATCGTTCCCGGATCGACGTTCAGATATGGGTCGAACTTGCGAATGCGCACCTTGTAGCCGCGCGCCTGCAACAGCGCTGCGAGCGATGCCGCCATGAGACCTTTGCCGAGCGAGGAGACCACGCCGCCGGTGATGAAAATGTACCGCGCCATGGGAGCCGGGCCTTAAGCCCCGGTCGTGATTCGGGGCAAGCGTAAACCGGACGAAGCGAACGATCCGACGCTCGCCCGTCCACAATTATCTCGATCGAATTCGCTTATTGCGCGAGCGGATCGTCGTTGGCGGGCGCTGCCGGAGCGGCTTCGTTCGGACCGGTGACCGGCGTGCCGCCGAGCGGGTCCTGCTGTTCGATCGGCGTGACGTTGCGATCCAGCGTCGTCTCGAGCGAGGAACCCTGCGTCGTTTCGACCGCGATCGCCGCCAAAGCGATCGAGAGGACCACGAACACGACCGCGAGCCATTTGGTCGAGCGTGTCAGGAAATCCGCCGCGCCGCGCGCGCTCAACATCCCCGACGGGCTACCGCCGATACCCAGCCCGCCCCCTTCGGAACGCTGCATGAGAATGACACCCACGAGGGCAGCGGCGACGATGGCCTGAACGACGGTGAGGAAAAAGAACATCGGATATCCGTTCTGGATTCAAGTGACGTGTAACTAGGTCCGGTCGGCGGCGCGCACAAGAGCGCGCCCCTACCTCAACCCTCGTCCGCTTCGGACGCGGCGACGACGATGCCGAGGAAGCTTTCGGCCGACAGGCTCGCCCCGCCGACCAGCGCACCACCGACATGGGGGAGCGAGAGGATCTCGCGCGCATTGTCGGGCTTGACGGAGCCGCCATAGAGAATGCGAACGCCCGCAGCCTGCTCTTCGCCATAGGTTTCGACCAACAGGCCATGGATGGCGCGGTGCATGGCGGCGATATCGGCGGCCTCGGCAGTGCGCCCGGTCCCGATCGCCCAGATGGGTTCGTAGGCGACAGTCACGCGTTCCGCCGCATCGTCCAGCTTCGGCAGGCCCGCGCGCAACTGGTCGAGCACGAAATCTTCGGCTTTGCCCGCATCGCGCGTCGCTTCGCTTTCGCCGCAGCACAGGATGATCCGCAGCCCCGCTTCGAGCGCAGCGGAAACCTTTGCCGCGATCAGCGCATCGCTCTCGCCGTGATCGCCGCGCCGTTCGCTGTGGCCCAGAACGACGAATTTCGCACCCGAATCGGCGACCATCGTGGCGCTGACATCGCCGGTATGCGCGCCGTCAGGTTCCGCATGGCAATCCTGTGCGCCCACTCCGATCTGCTCGGCTTCGCGATGGACGGCGTGCAGCAGCGTGGAGGGAGGAGCCAGAGCGACCTCGACCTTCATGTAGCGCTGCGCCGCACGGTCGATCGCGCGCGCTTCCGACAGCATGGCGCGCGTGCCGTTCATCTTCCAGTTTCCAACGATGTAGGGCCGTTCGGCCATGGTCATTTCCTGCAGATTTCAGATTGGGTCCCGCCATATGGTCATGCCGGGCGAGGTCCGCTAGCCGACCGGAGAGCCTGGGTCAAAACCTTCGACACCTGTTGCGGCAAGGTCGCAGCGCGGATAAAGCGCGGCAAACCTTCCGACCCCTGGTGGTCGGCCATCACTTCCGACAGGATGTCGTTCGCAGCCATGCTCACCTTCTTCCGCAGTTTCTTCAAGTCCAAGATCGGCCTCGGCCTGACCTTCGCCTTTCTCGGCCTGATCGCCTTCGCCTTTGCCAGCGCCGACGTTTCGAGCACCGGGATGTTCGGCGGTGTCGCCGGGGGCAACCGTGTCGCGGTGGTCGGCGACGAGCGGATCGACAGCGCGGAACTGAGCCGCGCGACGTCGAGCGCGCTCGACCGGGTGCGCCAGGAAGATCCGACCCTGTCGATGCCCGCCTTCATCGCCGGGGGCGGTTTCGAGGAGGTCCTGAACCAGCTGATCGACCGCTACGTCATTTCGGCCTTTGCTCGCGACAACGGCCTCAGGGCGGGCGACAATCTGATCAACAGCGAAATTCAAACGATCGGGGCCTTCAGAGGCGCGGATGGCAATTTCGATGAGAACGCCTACCGCCAGGCTCTCGCGGCCCAAGGGCTGACCGATGCGCAGGTGCGCGACGATATCCGCTCGGGCCTGCTCGCCCAGCAGATCGCGGGACCCGCCGCTTTCGGCGCCGTGATGCCGCAGGCGCTGGCGAAGCGCTATGCCGGCCTGTTCCGCGAACGGCGCGAGGGGGCGATCGGCTTTCTCCCCTCTGCCGCCTTTGCCCCCGAAGGCGCGCCGAGCACCCAGCAATTGCAATCGTTCTACGAAGCGAACCGGGGCGATTTCATTCGCCCCGAGCGCCGGATCGTGCGCTATGCGACCTTCGATAACGATGCGATCGCCGACGAAATCGAGCCGACCGAGAATGAGATCACGGCACGCTACCAGCAGGACCGCGCGCAATATGCGGCGAGCGAGACGCGCAGCTACACCCAGCTGATCGTGCCGACGCAGCAAGCTGCCAACGCCTTGAGAGCGCGCGTCGAAGGCGGGGCGTCGCTCGAAGCGGTCGCAAGGGAAGCAGGTTTCCGCACCGTGCAGCAGGAGGCGGTGACACGCGCCGAGCTGGCGTCCGATGCGTCCTCCGCAGTCGCCGAAGCGATCTTCGGCGCGGCGCGCGGCACGGTCGCGGTCCCGGCGCGCAGCGCGCTGGGCTGGCATGTCGCGCGGATCGATGCCGTCAATGCGACACCCGCCCGCAGTCTTGCGCAGGTTCGTAATGAAATCGCCGACACGGTGCGCGAGGAAAAGCGGACCCGCGCGCTCGCCAATGTCGCGGCGGAGATCGAAGAGCGCCTAGAGGAAGGAGCGACGTTGGCCGAAGTCGCGCGCGAACGCGGCATCGCGGTCGAGACGACGCAGCCGCTGACCGCCAACGGACAGGTCTACGGCACCGACCAGAGCGCGCCTGAAGTGCTCGCTCCGGCTCTCGCGACCGCATTCCAGATGGAAGAGAGCGAACCCCAGGTCGCGGAAATCGAGCGCGGCGAGACCTACCTCGTATTCGAAGTCACGCGCATCAACGGCGCCGCTACGCCGCCGCTTGCCGAAATTCGCGATCAGGTCACCGCCGCATGGCGGCTCGAGCAGGGATCGAAGGCCGCACGCGCCGCTGCCGATCGCCTGATTCAGCGCCTGCGCGGCGGCGCGACCATGGCGGCGGCCTTGCAGGCGGAAGATGTCGATCTGCCTTCGCCCGAAGCCATCAATCTGACGCGCGAGGATCTGGCTCGCCAGCAGGACCGCCGCATTCCGCCGCCTCTCGCCCTGATGTTCAGCATGGCGCAGGGCACGGCGAAAAAGCTCGCCGCCGCGCAAGATCTCGGCTGGTTCGTGGTCGACCTGGAAGAGATTTCGGTCGGATCGATGGAAGCGGACGATCCGCTGATCGGGCAGGCGCGCGAACAGCTCGCCTCGACTCTCGGTCAGGAATACACCGAACAGCTCGTCGCCGCCATGCGGGGCGAGGTCGGCATCGAACGCAACGAGGGTGCGATCGATGCGGTGCGACGCCAGCTGGTCGGCGAGCGGCAGTGATCGCGAGCGAAAGCTGACTGGAATGCGCGGTGAGAATAGAGCGCGGGCCGCTCTGGCCGATGGGCGTCCGGCGCTGATCTGGCAGACGATCGTCGCCGATACCGAGACCCCGGTCGGCGCGGCACTGAAGCTGATGGAATCGCAACGTGGCGATTTCCTGCTCGAATCGGTCGAAGGTGGTGCGGTGCGCGGGCGGTACAGCCTGCTGGGCCTCGACCCCGATCTCGTCTTTCGCGCCGAGCAGGGCCGGGCTTCGATCAACCGCCAATGGCGAAGCGATCGCGCGGCTTTCGACGAGTGCACTGACAATCCCGTTACGGCCTTGCGTGCTTTGGCAGACGAATGCCGTATCGATGTGCCGGACGGACTGCCCCCAGCCCTCGCCTGCCTGGTCGGCTATTTCGCTTACGAGACGATCGGCATGGTCGAGGACGTACCGCGCGCCGCCGGGCCCGGACTGGGCCTGCCCGATATGGTGTTCGTACGCCCCACCCTGTTGCTCGTCTTCGACAGCCTGGGCGACGAATTGCATTGCATCGCCCCGATCTGGCCTGAAAGCGCCGACGATCCGTCGGACCTCGTGCAACAGGCTCGCAACCGCATCGAAACCGCCCTGCATCGGCTCGAAGGGGGCGCTGCAAGCAAAACTCCGGCTTCATCCCGGCCCATGCCCTCAGCCCAGCTCGATCCGGTCGTGACCGCAGCGGACTACACAAGCATGGTCGAACGCGCGAAGGACTACATCGTCGCGGGCGACATCTTTCAGGTCGTCCTGTCCCAGCGTTACACCTGCCCCTTCCCCCTGCCCCCGGTCGAACTCTATCGCGCGCTGCGCCGGGTGAACCCGTCACCCTTCCTCTATTTCCTCGACCTGCCCGATTTCGCGGTTGTGGGATCGAGCCCCGAAATCCTCGTCCGGGTTCGGCCCGGCGAAGGCGGCGCCAGCGAAGTCACCGTTCGCCCCATCGCCGGCACGCGCCCGCGCGGGTCGAGCGAGCAGGCCGATCGGGCTGCCGAGGAATCGCTGCTGTCCGACGCGAAGGAACGGGCCGAGCACTTGATGTTGCTCGATCTCGGGCGCAACGACGTGGGCCGGGTCGCGACGAGCGGCAGTGTCGAAGTCACTGACAGTTTCACAATCGAACGTTACAGCCATGTCATGCATATCGTAAGCAATGTCGTCGGGCGGCTCGATCCGAGATACGACGCGATCGACGCTCTCTTCGCCGGGTTTCCCGCCGGCACGGTCAGCGGCGCGCCCAAACTGCGCGCCTGCCAGATCGTCGCCGAGCTCGAGCGCGATGCACGCGGGCCCTATGCGGGCGGCGTCGGCTATTTCGCGCCCGACGGATCGCTCGACAGCTGCATCGTCCTGCGCACCGCAGTGGTGAAGGACAAGGTGATGCACGTCCAGGCGGGTGCAGGCATCGTCGCGGATAGCGATCCCGATTACGAACGCCGCGAATGCGAGGCGAAGGCGGGCGCCCTGCGCGCGGCTGCCGCCGAAGCGTTCCGCCAGGCGGAGCAGCGCCGATGAAGCTTTTCGCAGCCAGCTTGCTGATCGGCGCGCTCGCTCTGACGGGGTGCGATGCCCAGCCCGAGGGCAAGCCGGTCGCCCGCGCCAAGATCGACGGCAGCGTGGGCGCCCCCGCCCCCATGCCGAGCGACGATGCAACCATCGCCAGTCAGGTCGAATCCGCCTGCCGCTCGGTGATCTTCGAGAACACCTCGCTCACCCACTGCCTCGCCATCCCCTCGCGGCATCGTATCGAAACCGCCCTGGCGGACGGCTCGGGCGCAAATTATCGCAGCCTCGCCAAGCTGGCGGAAGCGATGGACGGCGAGACGGTCGCCTTCGCCATGAATGCGGGCATGTATGACGACGATGGCGATCCGATCGGCTATTTCGTGGAAAGCTCCGAACGCCTGAAGACGCTCAACACCGCGGATGGCGAAGGCAATTTTCACCTGAAGCCGAACGGAGTCTTCTTCGGCACGGGCGACACCTGGGAAATCCGCACGACCGAGGATTTCCTCGCCAATGTGTCCGATCGGCCCGAATTCGGCACGCAATCCGGGCCGATGCTTTTGATCGACGGCAAGGTGCACCCCGAAATCGCCGAAGACGGCCCTTCGCGCCTCATCCGCAACGGGGTGGGCGTCGACGAGAAGGGACGCGCGCATTTCGTGATCTCCAACGCGCCGCTCTCGTTCGGGAAATTCGCCCGCTTCTTCCGCGACGAATTGAAGACGCCGAACGCGCTCTACCTCGATGGCAGCGTTTCGGCCTTGTGGAATCCCGCCACCGGCCGCACCGATGGCGGCGCGGCGATCGGACCGATCCTCGTGGTCGAGAAGAAGGAAGTGCCCGATGAGTGATCCGCAGCAACGCCGCACCCTCTATCCCGAGATCGAACCCTACGAGACCGGGATGCTCGATGTCGGCGAAGGGCATTCGCTCTATTACGAGCGGGTAGGCACCCCGGGGGCGAAGCCGGCGGTCTTCCTCCACGGCGGGCCGGGCGGCGGGATGAGCGCCAATCACCGGCGCCAGTGGAACCCCGAGAAATACGACGTCCTGCTGTTCGACCAGCGCGGCTGCGGCAAATCGACGCCGTTCGCGGAAATCGATCGCAACGACACCTGGCGCATCGTCGAGGATATCGAGCGCCTACGCGAAATGTGCGGGCACGAGAAATGGCAAGCCTTCGGCGGAAGCTGGGGCTCGACTCTCGCGCTCGCCTACGCCCAGACCTATCCCGACCGCGTCAGCGAACTGGTCCTGCGCGGCGTGTTTCTGGCCCGGCAGAAGGAAAAGGACTGGCTCTATCGCTACGGCGCGAGCGAGATCATGGCCGAACAGTGGGACGATTTCGCCGGGCTCATCCCCGAAGGCGAGCGCGACAATCTGGTCCAGGCCTATTACGATCGGCTGACGAGCGAGGACGAGGACACCCGCCTCGCCGCCGCGCGCGAATGGTCGTTGTGGGAAGGCAGCGTCGCCACGCTGCTGCCCGACGAGGCGCTGATGGACAGTTTCGGCGATCCCGCCAAGGCGATCCCCTTCGCCCGCATCTGCGCGCGTTTCTTCCTCGAGGATTTTTTCCTCGAAGAGGCGCAGCTGCTCAAGAATCTCGACACGATGCGCCACATTCCCGGCATCATCGTCCAAGGCCGCCACGATATCTGCACGCCGCCGACGTCCGCGTGGGAGCTGAAAAAGGCCTGGCCCGAAGCGGATTTGTGGATCGTCCACGATGCGGGCCATAGCGCGGGCGAGCCGGGTATCATCGACGGCCTCGTGCGGGCGACCGACAAGCTCGCGGGTCTGTGACGGGAAGCCCATGATCCTCGTCATCGACAATTACGACAGCTTCACCTTCAACCTCGTCCATTATCTGATGGAGCTGGGCGCAGAGGTGCGGGTGGAGCGCAACGATGCGATGAGCGCCAGCGAAGCGCTCGCCTCAGGAGCCAAGGGTATCCTGATTTCCCCTGGCCCCTGCACGCCCAACGAAGCGGGGATCAGCCTCGATCTGGTCGCGGCCTGTGCCGATGCGAGCCTGCCGCTGCTCGGCGTATGCCTCGGCCATCAGGCGATCGGGCAGCATTTCGGCGGGCGCGTGGTGCGCGGCGGATTGATGCATGGGAAGACCTCGCCGGTCGACCATGACGGTAGCGGCGTGTTCGCCGACCTGCCCTCGCCCTTCACCGCCACGCGCTATCATTCGCTGGTGGTGGAGGACATTCCGAACGCCCTCCACGTCAACGCGACGAGCGTGACGCCGGGTCTGGACGGGACGAGCGTGATGGGCTTTCGCCATCGCGAGCTGCCGATCCACGGCGTTCAGTTCCACCCCGAAAGCATCGCGACCGAGCACGGCCATGCCCTGCTCGCCAATTTCCTCGAAATCTGCGGTATGGAAGCGAACATCCTGGCATGAAGCATCTGCCCCTCGCCGTCCCCCACATGACCGAGACCGAGGCCGAGGAAGTCTTCGGCTGGATCCTCGATGGCGAGGCGAGCGAAGAGGAGATCGCCCGCTTCCTCCTCGCCATGACCGAGCGGAGCGAGACGGCGGAAGAGATCGCCGGTGCGGCGCGCGCCCTGCGCGCACGGCTGATCCCGGTCGCGGCACCCGAAGGCGCGGTCGATTGCTGCGGCACCGGCGGCGACGGGCACCATACGCTCAATGTCTCGACCGCGGTCAGTCTGGTGGTCGCCGCCTGCGGCGTGCCGGTCGCCAAGCACGGCAATCGCGCGGCGAGCAGCAAATCGGGGGCGGCGGACACGCTGGAAGCGCTCGGCCTCGACATGGAAGCGGCGGGGCGCACGGCGGAAAAGACCCTGGCCGAACTCGGCATTTGTTTCCTTTTCGCCAAGAACCATCATCCGGCGATGGGCCGTATCCAGCCCATCCGTCAGAAACTGGCCCGCCGCACGATCTTCAATCTCATGGGTCCGCTCTCCAATCCCGCCGGGGTCGAGCGCCAGCTCATCGGGATCGCCCGTCCTGCCTATGTGCCGATCTATGCCGAAGCCAAGGCGAGCCTCGGCACGAAACGCACGTTCATCGTGTCGGGCGACGAGGGGCTGGACGAATTGAGCCTCGCCGCTGGAAACGAGTTGGCCGACGTGACGGGATCGGACTTCGCGATGCGGCGGATCGATGCGAGCGATGCCGGCCTCCATCACGCACCGATCGAGGCGATCCGGGGCGGTGATGCCGTACATAACGCGAAGGCGCTCGAAGCCCTGCTCGGCGGCACGCCCGGGCCCTATCGCGACGCCGTACTGCTGAATGCCGCCGCGACTTTGATCGTCGCGGGCCGGACGGAGGACTGGCGCGAAGGTGCTGCGATGGCGGCGGAAGCGCTCGACAGCGGCAAGGCGCGCGATCTGCTGGCGCGCTGGATAGACATGGCGAAGTGACGATGAACAAGCTCGACGAAATCTGCGCCACCAAGCGCGAGGAAGTGGCCGATCGCCGCACGCGCTCCACCATCGGCGATCTCGATGCCGCCGCGATGATGCAATCCGAGCCGCGCGGCTTCGAAGCGGCGTTGCGAAAAGCGAGCCGCGACGGTTTCGGCCTGATCGCGGAAATCAAGAAGGCCTCTCCCTCGAAGGGGCTGATCCGCGCCGATTTCGACCCCGCCGATCACGCCCGCGCCTACGAGGAAGGCGGCGCGACTTGCCTTTCCGTGCTGACCGATGCGCCGTATTTCCAGGGGCACGAGGATTACCTGATGCAGGCCCGCGCCGCCTGCGCGCTGCCGGTCTTGCGCAAGGATTTCATGGTCGATCCCTGGCAGGTCGCCGAAGCCCGCGCGATCGGGGCGGATGCGATCCTGATCATCGTCGCCGCGCTGGACGATGAGGTCATGGCCGAAATCGAAGCTGCCGCGATCGAGCGCCGGATGGATGTGCTGGTCGAGGTTCACGACGAAGCCGAAATGGCGCGCGCCGCGAAGCTGAAATCGCGCCTGATTGGAGTCAACAACCGCGATCTGAAGACCTTCACCACCGATCTAGCCACGACCGAACGGCTCGCGGAATTGGCGCCGGAGGATGCGCTGCTGGTGGGCGAAAGCGGGATCGCCACGCATGAGGACTGCCAGCGCCTCGCCCAATCGGGCGTGCGCAGCTTCCTCGTCGGCGAAAGCCTGATGCGCCAGGCCGATGTCGCGGCGGCCACGCGCGCACTGCTCGGCGCATGAGCGGCCTCACCCATCTCGATGAACATGGCGCCGCGCGAATGGTCGATGTCGGCGCCAAGCCGGAGAGCCAGCGCGAGGCCGTCGCCGAAGGGCGCATCCGCATGTCGGGTGAAGCGCTGGCCGCTTTGTGGGACGGTACCGGGCCGAAAGGCGATGCGCTCGCCACCGCGCGGATTGCAGGCATCATGGCGGCGAAGAAGACCGGCGAGTTGATCCCGCTCTGCCATCCGCTGGCGCTCGACGCCGTGACGGTCGAATTTTCTCGCGAGAGCGACGCGATCCGCGTCACGGCCACCACGTCCTGCACGGGACGCACCGGTGTCGAAATGGAAGCGATGGCCGCGGCCAGCGTGGCGCTGCTGACGCTTTACGACATGGGCAAGGCGGTTGACCGCGCAATGGTGATCGAGGGTGTGCGCCTGATAGAGAAGGCAGGCGGCAAGTCCGGCCATTGGCGCGCCGAACCGTGATCACGCTCGACGAAGCGTGGGACCGGCTGCTGTCGTCGATCGCGCCGCTGGAAGCGGAACAGGTCCCTGTCGACGATAGCGGGGGGCGTTATCTGCGCGAACCAGTGGTCGCGCGGCGAACGCAGCCCTACGCCGATCTTTCCGCCATGGACGGGTTTGCGGCATCTGGCGAAGGGCCGTGGTCCCTGATCGGAGAGGCGCGGGCCGGACACGCCTTCGATCGCGCGCTCGGCTCAGGACAGGCGGTCGCCATATCGACCGGGGCCGCGCTTCCCGAAGGTGCCGACCGGATCGTGGTGAAGGAAGATGCGAGCCTCGCGCAATCCATCCTCCAAGCCGATCCGCCGCCAATCCCTGGTCGCCACATTCGCCGCCGTGGGTTCGACTTCGATACGGGCGACACGCTCCTCGCGGCCGGGACCCGCATGGAAGCACCGCATATCGCCCTCGCCCGGACCGCGGGCGTCGGAACCGTCAGCGTGACCCGGCGCCCGCGCGTGGCGATCCTCGAATGCGGAGACGAATTGCACGCCGATCCCATGGATTGTCCGCCCGATGGCCTGCCCGCTTCGAACGGCGCGATGACCGCGCGGATGGTGAGCGCTCTCGGCGCGGAGGTGAGCAGTCGCGTGCTGGTGCCCGACCGCTTGGAGGCCGTGGTGGATGCTCTGAACGCCGCGAGCCATGCCGAGCTGCTGCTGACCTCGGGCGGCGCCTCGGTCGGCGAGCACGACTTGATCAAGCCCGCACTGGAACGCGCGGGTTTCACGCTGGATTTCTGGCGGGTCGCGATCCGGCCGGGCAAACCGCTCATCGTAGCCCGTCGCGGCACTCAGCTGATGCTCGGCCTGCCCGGCAACCCGGTATCGACTTTCGTCACGGCCTTCCTGTTCGCCCTGCCTGCGCTGCGCCGTATGGCAGGCGCAGACAGCCCCCTGCCGCAACCGATCCGCCTACCGCTTGCGGGAAGGCTGGCCGCTGGCGGCGCACGGCGGGAGTTCCTGCGCGCCCGCCTCTCCCCCGAGGGTGTCGTTCCGATCGAAGAGCGCGACAGCAGCGCGCTCGCCGCCCTTGCGCAGACGGATGTCCTGATCGACCGCCCGATCGGTGCGCCCGCCGAAGCCGAGGGCTCGCTCGTACCGTGCTATCTCCTCGAAAATGGCGCAATCGCTTGACTTGCCGATAATGGTTGCCTAATTGTTCCTCATTCGTTCACGACCTGCATTGGAATGGGGTCGGATCCGAACTTGAGGAGCCTTGCACCATGCTGACCGCCAAGCAGCACGAACTGATCCGCTTCATCCAGACCCGATTGGAAGAAACCGGGATTTCGCCGTCCTTCGAAGAGATGAAGGAAGCGCTCGATTTGAAGAGCAAGTCGGGTGTGCATCGCCTGATCTCGGCTTTGGAGGAACGCGGCTTCATCCGCCGCCTGCCCAACCGGGCCCGCGCGCTCGAAGTTCTGAAGACCCCTGAAGAAGCCGTGTCGAGCCCGCGTGCGCGCAATGCCGCATCGGCGAGCGTGCCGAGCGTCGCGAACGATCTGGTCGGCGCCGCCACCGCTGCGCGAGCGCCCGAACCGGCCAATGACGTGCTGGAAATCCCGCTCCACGGTCGCATCGCCGCCGGTGCCCCGATCGAAGCAATCGAAGGCCAGAGCAGCCTGCCCGTTCCTGCCGCTCTTCTCGGCCCGGGCGATCACTACGCGCTGGAAGTGTCGGGCGATTCCATGATCGAGGCCGGGATTTTCGATGGCGATTATGCTCTGATCCGTCGCACCGACACGGCGCGCGATGGCGAGATCGTGGTGGCGCTGGTCGATAACGAAGAAGCGACGCTCAAATTCCTGCGCCGCGAGAACGGCCGTGTTCGGCTCGATCCGGCGAACGCGTCCTACGAAGCGCAGATCTACAACCCGGCGCAGGTGCAAGTGCAGGGCAAGCTGGCGGGGCTCTTGCGACGCTATCATTGATGGTTGTGAGGCAGGCGCTCGCGATCGCAGAATCGGCGTCCACGCGGTGATCGAGGCGCTCGATCATGTCCAACTCACCATGCCGTTCGGTGGCGAAGACGAAGCACGCGATTTTTATGCGGGCCTTCTCGGTCTTCCGGAGGTGCCGAAGCCTCTCCATCTCGCCAAGCGAGGCGGATGCTGGTTCGAGAGCGGGGTTATCAAGGTGCACCTTGGCGTGGAAGCCGACTTTCGTCCAGCTCGTAAGGCGCATCCCGCCTTCCGCTTGGCCGATCTCGTCATTCTGGCGAAGCACCTGGCAGAAGCTGGCTTTTCAGTCACTGAAGACGAGCCGCTTGCGGGTTTCGACCGCTGTTATGTCGACGATCCGTTCGGCAACCGGATCGAATTGATTGAAGCTCGAGGGCGAAGCGGGTCCGCTTGAGCGAAGCAGACCTCAGCGAGGCGCATGATATCACGGCAGTGCGTATCTGAAATCATCTTATTTTCTCAGCGCTTGGAGACGCAAAAAGCCGACCGTATTGCTCCGCCCCCGAAGGTTGCCGTCCTCGATGACCTTTCCGCCCAGCCATGTTCGAGAGCCCTGAGCTACCGCCCTCGATCACCCTTCCACCAGCCATGGTCCCCCTGCGATTGCGCGACCGTGCGGAGGCTCTCGCGTTCTAGATAAATTGCAGTCCCGCCCTCGCGGCTCAGAAAGCGTCTATCCGCCTTCAACCATGAAGGCTGGCAGCTTCGCGGCAGGAAGCGATCTGCAATGACGATGTCCGCTCGCTCGCAGGCGGCTGCTAGAGCGCGTTCTTCGACCATGTCGCGGCTGCGCGCCATGAGGAGATGCCATTTGCGCCCGCCCCGCTCCAGCGCCAGCACGCAGAAATCCCGGCTGCACCACGCACCTGGCCAGTCTTCAAACGGCAGCACCTCGCCTTCGGCCCCCGCCAGTTCCAGCAGATTGTCGCGCGCGAAACCCGAGCGGCTGTCGCGCAAGACCAACAGTCGTTCGCTTTCACCGGTCACGCCGACATGGCGCCCGTCGCGCGTGACGAGGATGTCGGGAATGGGCGTCGACAGAAAGACCAGCACGCCGATCGCGACCGGTATCAGCCCCAACAGCCGCGCCCGTCCCCGCCACAGGGCCAACCATAAGAGCCCGGCCACGATCACCAAGACCGTGTCCAACCCCATCTGCGGCATCAGCTTCACTGCGCCGGGCTGCGCCGCGGTAAATCGGGCGAGACCCAAAAGGATATCGAGCGACACTTGCGCCGCCCACCATGCCGGCGCGCCCGCTCCGACGAGATCGAACAGCAACGCCAGCGCCAGCAGCGGCATGGTCACGAAGGTCACCAGCGGGATCGCCAGGACATTCGCAAAGGCGCCGTAAACGCCCGCACGATGGAAATGGAACAGCACGATCGGCATGAGCGCGAATTCGATCAGCAGCCCGGTCGCGAACAGCATGGCGATCCGGCGCGCGGTCCGCGCAAGCCAGCTCTGTTCGCGCGGCGCGAGAAACCGTTTCGCCCAGCCCGCATTGTGCAGCGCGACGATTGCGATCACCGCCGCAAAGCTCATCTGGAAACTTGGCCCCACGAGCGATTCCGGCCAGAGCGCGAGCACCACGATCGCCGCGACCGCCACCATGCGCAGCGACAGCGGCTCGCGCCCCAGCGCCAGCGCGATCAGGACGAGCACCGCGCCCACGCAGCTGCGAACCGTCGGTACCTCCGCCCCGGTCAAAAGCGTGTATCCGATACCGGCCAGCGCCCCCAGCAGCGCCGCCGCGAGCGGGAGCCGTACTCTCAGCGCAAGCCAAGGTGATAGAGCGAGCAGCTTGATCGCGAGGAAATAGGCCGCCGCGATAACCGCGCTCACATGAAGCCCGCTGATCGAAAGGAGGTGCGTCAGCCCGGAATCGCGCATGGCCGCTTCGTCCGCCTCGCTGATCGCGCCACGATCGCCGCTCGCCAAGGCCGCAGCGATGCTCGCCGCCGATCCTTCCAAATTGGCCCGGACATGCGCCGAAAGCGTGCGCTGCGCTTCCGCCAGAGCGGCAGTCTGGGCGGCGGGTTCGATCAGATCGACAGGGCCAATCAGCGATCCCGTGGCCGCCAACCCCTGAAACCAGGCCGTGCGGGCGAAATCGTAGGCTCCCGGCAGCAGCGGGGGAGAGGGCGGCATCAGCCGCGCTTTCAACCGCACCCGCGCGCCCTCCTCCATCGCTGGGGTCGCGCGATCCTGCGGCACGTTGACGCGCACCTTCATCGCCCTGCTGGTCTCGGCCTCCCGAACGGCAAGCGTAAGGCGGACACGATCTTCGGCCGGTTGGTCCTCGCGCGCCAATATCCGCCCGTCGAGCGCAAGGACGCGCGGATAGGCGATCGGTTCGGCGCCGACCGTGGCCGACCGCGCCCAGATCGCTGTCATCCCCAGCGCCAACACGCATGCGAGCGCCACCACCGCGATCAAAAGGTGCGAACGGTCCTACCTCCCGCGCCAGCCCGCGATGGCGAGGAGGGCGGCAAGTCCGCAGGCCGCCAGAAAAGCAATCCATCGCCACGCCGTGTCGAGCAGGAACCAGGCCCCGATCCCGCCAGCGAAACCCACCGCAAGCCACGGTCCACGATCGAAGCCCGCGCGACCCAGAAAGGCGTCGGCCTGACTGACGAACGCCCCCGCGACACTGGACAATCGGCGGCGCTTGCGCCATTGGCGCTGCGCTGCACCATCATGGGGGTATTCGCCCCCATGCAGCGGCAAGTCAGCCAGCGGGGGCGCCGATCGCGTCGCCATAACGATAACAGAACGGAAAGCGGATATAATGGCAAGCGATAGCGACGCGGCTCAGACAAAGGTCGTCACGCGCTTCGCCCCTTCGCCCACCGGTTTCCTGCATATCGGCGGCGCGCGCACCGCGCTGTTCAACTGGCTGTTCGCGCGCCATCACGGCGGCAAGGCGCTGCTCCGGATCGAGGATACCGATCGCAAGCGGTCTACGCAGGATGCGATCGACAAGATCATCGAAGGCCTCGATTGGCTCGGCCTCGACTATGACGATGCGCCACTGTTCCAGTCCGACCGGGCGGAACGCCATGCCGAGGTCGCCCAGCAATTGCTCGACGCCGGCCACGCCTACAAATGTTACGCCACGCCCGAAGAGCTGGAAGCGATGCGCGCCGATCAGCGGGCGAACAAGCTGCCCATGCGCTATGACGGGCGCTGGCGCGACCGCGACCCGTCCGAAGCCCCCGAAAGTGCACCCTACACGATCCGGCTGAAAACTCCGCAGGACGGCGAAACCGTGATCGAGGATGCGGTCCAGGGCCGCGTCACCGTGCGCAACGAGGAGATCGACGATTACATCCTCCTGCGCGCGGACGGGACGCCGACCTATATGCTGGCCGTCGTGGTCGACGATCACGACATGGGCGTCACGCATATCATCCGTGGCGACGATCATCTGAACAACGCCTTCCGCCAATTGCCGGTCATCAGGGCGATGGATTGGCCCGAGCCGATCTATGCCCATATCCCGCTGATCCACGGGACCGACGGGGCGAAGCTGTCCAAGCGCCACGGCGCGGTCGGCGTCGAGGCCTATCGCGACGAGGAAGGCGTTCTGCCCGAAGCGCTGTTCAATTATTTGCTGCGCCTCGGCTGGGGCCACGGGGATCGCGAGGAAATCACGCGCGAAGAAGCGATCGAGCTGTTCGACCTGAAGGGTGTCGGCAAAAGTGCCTCGCGCTTCGACATCAAGAAATTGCAGAACCTCAACGGGCATTATATCCGCGAGGCCGACGATGCGCGTCTCGCCGCATTGGTCGCGGAACGGATCGGCCCGAATGCCGACGAACGGATGCTGGCGGAAGCCATGCCGGTCCTTAAACCGCGTGCGCGTTCTCTCAACGAACTGGCCGAAGGCGCCGACTTCCTCTTCGCCACGCGCCCCCTCACGATGACGGAGAAGGCGGCGGGCCTGCTCGACGATCAGGCGCGCGGTTATCTCGCCGAGGTTTCGGCAGCGCTGGCGGCGGAAAACGACTGGACAATCGAGGCCCTGGAAGCCACTACGAAGGCGCTTGCCGAACGGCTCGAACTGGGTCTCGGCAAGCTCGCGCAGCCCATGCGCGCGGCATTGACGGGGACGACCACGTCCCCTGGAATTTTCGATGTTCTGGTCCTGTTGGGACGGGAAGAAGCGCTCGCACGGATCGACGCGCAAGCCGCCCCGGCAGGCACGGAAAACCAATAGCTTAAGGAGCAGACTATGGCCGACAAGCAGGCGAAACTGGACTTCGGCGACAGCTCGGTGGATTTCCCCGTCCTGGAAGGCACATGCGGACCCGACGTGGTCGATATCCGCAAGCTCTACGGAGCGACCGGCAAGTTCACCTACGATCCGGGTTACAAGTCGACCGCGAGCTGCGAGAGCGCGCTGACCTTCATCGACGGTGAAGAAGGTGTTTTGCTCCACCGCGGCTATCCGATCGGCCAGCTGGCCGAACATTCCAATTTCATGGAAGTCTCGCACCTGCTGCTGAACGGCGAGCTGCCGACGCAGGACGAGCTGGACGACTTCACCTACACGATCACGCGCCATACCATGGTGCACGATCAGCTGCGTCAGTTCTACCAGGGCTTCCGTCGCGATGCGCACCCGATGGCGATCATGTGCGGCGTGGTCGGCGCGCTGTCGGCCTTCTATCACGACAGCACCGACATTTCGGACCCCGAGCATCGCAAGATTTCCAGCCACCGGCTGATCGCCAAGATGCCGACCATCGCGGCGATGGCGTATAAATATTCGATCGGCCAACCCTTCATGTCGCCGCAGAATTCGCTGAGCTATACGGGCAATTTCCTGCGCATGACCTTCGGCGTTCCGGCCGAGGAATACGAAATCCACCCCGCGATCGAGCGGGCGATGGACCGGATCTTCATCCTCCACGCCGATCACGAACAGAATGCCTCGACGTCGACCGTGCGCCTCGCCGGTTCGTCGGGCGCGAACCCGTTTGCCTGCATCGCGGCCGGCATCGCCTGTCTCTGGGGTCCGGCGCATGGCGGTGCGAACGAAGCCGCGCTCAACATGCTTCAGGAAATCGGCACGCCCGACAAGATTCCGCATTATATCGAGCGGGCCAAGGACAAGAACGATCCGTTCCGCCTGATGGGCTTCGGCCACCGGGTCTACAAGAATTACGACCCGCGCGCGACCGTGATGCAGAAGACGGTGCGCGAAGTGTTCGATGCGCTGAACGTCAGCAATCCGGTGTTCGAGACCGCGTTGCAGCTCGAGGAAATGGCGCTCAACGACGACTATTTCATCGAAAAGAAGCTGTTCCCGAACGTCGATTTCTATTCCGGCGCGATCCTGTCGGCGATCGGCTTCCCGACCACGATGTTCACCGCCCTGTTCGCGCTCGCGCGCACGGTTGGCTGGGTGGCACAGTGGAACGAGATGATTTCCGATCCCGGCCAGGTCATCGGTCGTCCGCGTCAGCTCTACACCGGGCCGACGCAGCGCGATTACGTGCCGATCGACAAGCGCTGAACTGAGTTTCGAAACACGGAGAAGGGGGTGCCACGGCGCCCCCTTTTTCGTTGGGCCGTACTGAGAAGTTGCGCCAGCTTTATTTGTCGACCTTCGGCCCGTCTCGTGGTTCGCTGCGCAGATCCTCCGCCGCCGGGACGGACAGCGTGAAGCGGGCGCCCTGCCCCTTGGCGCTTTCGACGGTCAGATCGCCGTCCATCGCCCGCGCGATCCGGCGCGAGATATAGAGGCCCAGCCCCGAGCCCCCGTCGCCGCTGCGGCCGAGCCGTTCGAACTTTTCGAAAATGCGCGCCTGCTGCTCCTCGTCGATCCCGTGTCCCTGATCGGCCACGGTGACCATCGCCCGCTGGCCGATCCGGTCGAGCCGGACCCATATCTGGCTGCCCTCCGGCGAATAGCGGATGGCGTTGTTGATGAGGTTGATCAGCACCTGCAACACGCGGCGGAATTCCGCGATGGCCAGCTGGCTCTCGCCATTGGGCGGCGCGCTCAATTCGATGCCCTTTTCGCGCGCCCGCACGCCGAGGATGCCGCAGGCCTGGCGCGCGACATTGCCGAGATCGATCCGGTCGGGCGCGGTGACGAAATCTTCGGATTCCACGATCTCGAGATCCGAAAGATCGTCGATCAGCGCTAGCAGATGCTGACCGGCCGCCGCGATATCCGCGGCATAATCGCTGTATTCCTCGGCTAGCGGCCCGGCGAGCTTCGTGCGGATGGTCTCCGCATTGGCGATGATGCGGTTGATCGGCTGGCGCAGGACAGGCGACAGGTCGCGGCCGAGCGAGGGCGGTTCCGATCCCGGATCGCTCGCATCGTCGAGTGCGCCGGCACCCAGCGGGCGATCCGCGAGGAGATGGAGGACGAAGCCTGCACTGCCCAGCTCGGGCTGGCCCAAGGGCTCGAGATGGGCGGTCCAGCGCCTTTTCGATCCCTCGATCAGGCATTCGGCACCATCGAGCAGCCGCCAATGGAGGGGCTGTTCGTGAAGATTGCCGGGAAAGGTCACGAAATCGGTCCATGGGCGCCCCACCCCGCCCTCCATCGCGATCTGGAGGCGGGTGAGGTCGGGCGCTTCGACCGCGACCGAAAGAACCCGCTGCGACGGATCGAGCCGCGCGGTGAGATCGGCAAGGTTGCGGCTCAATTCGGCGCGCCGCCTTGCGGCCTCCAGCTCGTCCTCCGGCGGCAATTCCTCCGAATGCCAGGAGACCAGACCCAGCTCGCAGCCTTGCGGCGAACCGTCGGGCCCGTTCAGCGGCTCGATCTCGATCCAGGCGGTGATACGATCCTGGCCGTCGACCGCGCAAAACTGGCGCGCGAGGCGCAGCCCGAAACGCTGCGCCTTTTCGACCAGCGCGCGCAGTTCCGGCACGGCCACCGGACCGCCGATCCGCCCGCCACATTCCACCTGCAAGCTCGCCAGCGGCTCTTCCGCTTCCGTCAGCATCCCGTCCGCATCGACGATTGCGCGGGCGATGAATTTGGTTCCGATCGTCGCCATCGTTAGTCTCCCGCCCAGCCCGTGCTGCGGGCGAGCAGATTGAGCGCCTCGCGAGTGCCGATATCGGCAAGGCCTTCGGGAGGGTCGCGGTCGGGGTGGAGACGCAGGATCTGCGCCTCGATATCCTGCGGCTTGAGGCCCGCAGCCCTCAGCCCGACAGCGAGCCGCGCCATCTGGCTGTCGTGCAGGGACACGGCGACGATATCGCGCGGTTGCCCGGTCCTGAGCGCGAGAGCGGACAGGAAGAGCGCAACGCCCGCTTGATCGAAGGTCAGCGCCTGCGCCCCGTCCTTGCCGAACAAAGTCACGACTCGCTCCAGTAGAGATAGCCGCCCCGTCGCCTCGTCGTAATCGGCACGAAGGCGCCCTTCGGCGCGCACAAGCGCATCCGACGCGTCCTCGCCATTGTAGCCGCGCCAAGCCAGCAGCAGAGCGTGGAACAGATCGCCCGGCAATTCGCCCAGCGGCAGCTGCATCCGCCTTTGGCTCTGCGCGAAGCGGGCCTGGGCCGCGAGAGACGCCATCGCCGCACTGGCGATGCCAGCATCCTCGTTCCCGATCAGGGTTTGCAAAAGCGGCGAAATCACCGGGTCGAGCCCATGACCGGCTTCGAGCCGGGCGGTCAGCTGCCATTCGAGAGCCAGGGCGTGGCAATGCGCCACCAGGGAAGGCGTATCGAAAAGCTGCTCCGACAAGGCCTCGCCATGCGCAGCGGCGAATTCCTCGCGGCCCTTGACGCCCGTCGCCTCGGCCTGGATGCGCAGGATCTGCCAGGCCAGATGCGTCAACATGCTCCTGATGCGCGCCACCAATTCGTCACTGAAAAGCGACTGGTCGCGGGTCGAGAGGAGATGGCCGAGAATGGGCCCGATCCGGCCAAGCGCCTGATCGCCCTGGGTCAGCGCCGAACGCAAAGCCTCGCCCTCCGGCCATTGCGGATCGGCGCGGGGAGTTGCTGAAAAGGAAGGCCCGGTTGTCGGCTCGATCATGCGCTCTCGCGTAGCATCGCGTGGTTAAGGCGCCGTTAGCCGGTCGGCGTGGGTCGCGCGGAAAATCGCAAGCAAGACAAGAACCGCCAGCGCTGCGACCACCGGCTGGAGGATCCCGAGATATCCCGCCGGGACCAGTATCGCAAGCAAGGCGATCCTGTCCGACAGGAGCGGGCGGACGCCGGTCGGCGCGATGCGAGACCCGATCCGCAGCAGACCCATCAGCATCAGCGGCAGGAACAGGTCGATCCACGTCCCCGTCGTGCGGCCAGCCATGGCGATCAACCCGATCAGGAGAACGTCGCCCGCCCCCGCCAGAAGCGAGGTGGCGTGCCACACCCGTGGCTCTCTTCCCGGCGGCCGCGCCAATCTGAGCACGACATCCGCGATCGGCAGCGCGGCTGCCATCAGCCCCGAAATCAGAAGCCCTGTCAGCGGTTTGCCGAACAAAGCCAATATTGCCGCGAGCACTCCGGCGGCCACGGCGATAATCAGAGGAACACGCTCGAACCGCGACCCGACGACGTCCCGAGCCAGTCTTATTCCGATCCGTTCGGCCAGCGCGCGCCCCGGCGCCGCGAATGAAACCGGCTGGGCCCGCCGGGCGATCCAGCGGCCCTCCCGCGCCGAAAGAGAGCCATCGTCTTCCGGGCCGATCGCGGCCATGTCCTCGATCGAACCGAGGTCGAGGGGCGTGGTGCGGACCCCCGACTGGAGCGCTATCCTGAGCAGGGACGAGGCCGCGTCGGCATCGGGAGGAAGGTCCGACAATCTCTCCACCGCATCGCCGCGGATCGTCAGGAGACCGGCCCAGGCCCTTTCGGCATCGATCCGTTCGAAGCCGAGCGGGACGGCCACATCCGCTGGAAAGGTCGCGATCCCCGGTTTCTCGCCGATCGCGGCCTGGGCGGTCTCGATATCCAACGCGAGACCATCGGCGATGACGACTATGCGATCATCCGCACTGACCGCGCCCGAAAGGCGGCGAAGATCTTCGATGGCACGAAACCGCATACCGAGGCTTTCGGCGCGATGCTGGCATACGATCGCTTCCGGGCCGAGCCCGCGGATCATGCACAGCACCATGTCGCAATCCAGCGCGCGGGCGCAGTCGATCTGATGCGACAGAACGCTTCGCCCGACGAAGGGGCGGAATGCCGCCTTGCGCGAGCCCCGTCCGGGTTCTTCGGCCAGCGCTGTCAGCAAGGCGATACGCAAGAAATTGGTCCTCGGTCGGCGATCGATGTCCTCGACGCCTAGCCATGTGCGCGCGAATTGCCAAAATCTGATCGCGTCAGATAGGTCTAATCGTCTCGCGGATTGCGGATGGCGTCCACAATATCGGCGATCTTGCGAAGGGCGGCGGGATCGCCGGGGGCGCCCTGTGCTGCCTCGTCGGCGAGGTGCATGATCTCTTCGGCATGGAAACCGGCGGCGACCGCGTGAAGATGCTGTGCCGCGAGACGCCAATTCGCGTCGCAGCGGGCGCGCTGCATGAGATCGAGCTGACGTTCGACGCTTTCGACGAACCCCGTGCGCAATTGCGCTTCCAGAGCGCGATCGTCGCCAGCGGCGGCGGCAAGCGCGTGATCGAAGGGGCCGGGATGGAACGCCATGCGATCGGCTTAGGTCGTCGCGGTTAATGCGGGGTTTAAGGATCGGGGAATCGTGATACGCTCGCTGAATGAGCAGGGACCACATTCGCGCCGTAGGGCACGACGAATCGCAGGAAGACCAGTCGGTTGGGCTGGAAGATGCGGACATCGCTCTTCCGGCCGAGGACGAAGATTCCGTCGAAGAATTCGAATGGGTGGAGGAACCTACCCCAAACCGCTCGAAAGGCTGGATTTTCCCCGTCCTGTTCGCGTGTGCCATCATCGGTTGGACGGGCTTCTTCGCCTGGAGTTACCGCGCGCAGATGCTGGCTGGCGGAACGGCGGAGCAATGGGTCGGATGGGTCACCGCATGGGCGGTCCCGGTTCTCCTGATCCTCACGGTCTGGCTCCTGACGATGCGCCTCTCGGTACGCGAAGCGGGCCGGTTCGGAGATGCGGCCCGGTTGCTCTCGCTCGAATCGGAGCGACTGGAGGAGCGGCTGCTGGCGGTGAATCGCGAGCTCAGCCTTGCGCGCGAATTCATCGCCGATCAGAACCGCGATCTCGATTATCTCGGTCGCACGGCGACCGAACGGCTGTCGACTCACGCCGACCGCCTACAAGCGCTCGTTCGCGAAAACGGTGATCAGGTCGACGCCATCGCAGGGGTCAGTACGACGGCTTTGGAAAATATGGAAAAGCTGCGCGGCGATCTCCCCGTCATCGCCAATTCGGCGCGCGATGTGACGAACCGGATCGCAGGCGCAGGCCAGACCGCCAGCGAACAGCTCGACGACCTAATTGCCGGTTTCGAACGATTGAACACCTTCGGCACAGCCAGCGAGCGTCAGGTCGGATCGGTGGGCGACCGGCTCGGATCGCTGCTCGACGAAATGGGAGAGCGCCTGGATCAGATCGAAGGCGCCGCGACGGCCCGCTTCGCCACCATCCGCGAGAACAGCGACCGCCTTCGCGAGACGATCGATACGCAAGAGGTTGCGGCGCTCGCCGCCATCCACAGCCGCGCGGAAGCCTTGAAGGAAGAATGCGCCCAGCTCGCCGAAGCGCGCGAGACCGATGCGGACGCATCCTATGCGGTTCTTTCGGAACGTATCGCAAGGCTGAACGAGGACGCGGCGTTGACGGCACAGACCGTGCGCGAAGGCGAACAGGCTGCACTCGCCGCGTGGTCAGGCCAGATCGAGGCGCTGCGCACCAGGCTGGTTTCCATCATCGAGGAAGTCACGCGGATCGACACGCTATCCCTCGAAAATTCGCAAGCGAAACTGCGCGAGTTGGTGGCGGAAGCCGAAGCCATCGACACGCTGATGGACGAGCGCAACCGCGCCTATCATGAACAGGTCGCGCAGCGCCGTACGCAGGTCAGCGCTTTCGAGTACGAGGCGTTGCAGGCGCTTGCCGGACGGATCGCCTCTTTCGACAGCCACCTTGCGGAACAGCGCGCGGGGCACCTCGATCATTTGGATACGCTGAGCGAGCGAAGCGATGCGGCCGGTGAGCGGATCGATGCGCTTGCTCGCCAAGCCGCCGAGGCTGCGCGACAGGGTGGCGAAGCCGAACAGACTCTTGCGGCAGCCGTGGCGCGCTTGACGGAAACCCTCGCGGAGAGCCGGGCTTCCCTCGATGGGACCGGGGACAGGGTCGGCGATCTAACCGACCGCTCCGTCCGCCTGCTCGAACTCATCAAGGCGAGCGCGGCGCATAGCGAGGAAGACCTTCCCCGTGCGATCGAAGCCTTCGCGGGCACGCTTGCCGACCTCGAGAGCCGCGCCGAGAGATTGCACGCTTCCCTCGCCGACGCGGATCGGAGCGGGAGCGAATTGGGCGAAACGGTGGCCAATGCCGAACATCGCAGCCGCGAGGCGACAGCGGCGCTGGACGCTTTCAGCGAAGGCTTGTCAGGTACGATCGAAGATCAGGCCGCCGCTCTCGACGCGCTTACCGAAAAGCTCGAACGGATCGAGGGCGACAATGCCCGGATCGCAACGCAGGCGCGCGAAGAATTGAGCGCTGCCATCGCGAAACTGCAGACCGAGGCCGCAGACGCGTTTGCGGGGATCGAGGATACGCAGGCTGACCGGATCCAAGCGCTCGCCGGACGCATCGGCGATGCCAGTGCCAAGGCCATCGATGAGGCGCTGGAAGAGCGGACGAAGGCGGCGATCGGATCGCTTGACGAAGCTGGCACGCGCGCGAGCGAGGCGAGCCACGCCGCGGCGACGCAATTGCGCGATCAGCTCGTCAAGGTGAACGAACTGGCCGGCAATCTCGAATCGCGCATCGCCCGCGCGCGCGAACGGGCGGAAGAGCAGGTCGACAACGATTTCTCGCGCCGCGTCGCGCTCATCACCGAAAGCCTCAATTCGAACGCCATCGATATCGGTAAAGCCCTGTCGACCGAGGTGACCGACACGGCTTGGACGTCGTATCTACGCGGCGACAGAGGGATCTTCACGCGCCGGGTCGTGCGCCTGCTCGACAACACACAGGCGCGCGAAATCGCCGAGCTTTACGATCGCGAGCCGGATTTCCGCGAGCATGTCAGCCGCTACATCCACGATTTCGAAGCGATGCTACGCATGCTGCTCTCGACCCGCGATGGCCACGCTTTGGGCGTTACCGTGCTGAGTTCCGATATCGGCAAGCTCTACGTCACTCTCGCGCAGGCGATCGAGAGACTGCGCGAGTAAACCCGATCGCTCAGTAGGACGGTGCGCGGTTGAACAGGTCGAGCTGCTCGTACCCTACCCAACCGTAAATGTAGTTGAGCACATAAAGCGCGGTCAGCACCGCGGCGAGCAGAGTGGCCCTGACCAGCAGCCGCCGGGGACGGAAATTGGCAGGCGCGCTGTCCGCCTGCCCCGGCACCTTGTCGATCCCCATCTCATCATGCGTGCGCACGCCGAACGGCAGGAGCACGAACGCGCTCATCACCCAGAACAGGACATAGATCGCCAGGATCGAGGTCCAATGCATGGGAAAACCTTCCTATCGCTTGTTCGGCATCATGATGCGGACCTGCGGGCGCTTGCCTGACCAGCGCTGTGCCGCGCGGCGGGCCGCGAGACGGGCCGCCTCGTGGATCGCACCCGGATCGCCGCGATCCTTGCCCTTGAGGCGTCCGATCGCCTTGTCGATATCGGCACACGCTTCCGCCAGGAACTCGTCCTGATCCTCGTCCAGCGGCAGTCCGAGCGTCTCGATTCGCGCGCGAAGCTCGTTGTCCAGCACCACGAACATGACGCCATCGCGAGACAGGCGACGGCGCATGACGACCGCCTCGCCATCGGCGGGAGAAATGATGTCGCCGTCCAGCACCAGGCGCCCTGCATGGACATCGGCGATCTTGCCCGGGGCACCCGGCGCCAGACGCACGATTTCGCCACTCTTCTGAATGACGGAGTGCGGAATGCCGCATTCCTCGCCAAAGCGTCCCTGTTCGAGCAGATGGCGCATCTCGCCATGCACCGGCACAAGCACTTCGGGCCGGAGCCAGGAATACAGCGCCTCCAATTCGGGGCGGCCGGGATGGCCGGAGACGTGGATCTCGCTCTGACGGTCGGTGATCATCACGATGCCGCGTTCGGCCAAGCGGTTCTGCACCGCGCCGATGGCGATCTCGTTGCCCGGAATCTGGCGGCTGGAAAAGAGCACCACGTCGCCGTGGGTCAATTCCAGCGGATGGTTTTCCTCCGATATGCGTGAGAGGGCAGCGCGTGGCTCGCCCTGCCCGCCGGTCGCCACGATCAGCACCTCGCCACGCGGCAGGCCCATGGCGGTGTCGAAATCGACCGGCTCGGGAAAGTCGAGCAGATAGCCATTGTCCTGCGCCACCGCGATAATCCGGTCAAGCGAGCGCCCGGCGACACAAATCTGCCGCCCGCTTTCGCGCGCGACCTCGCCAAGCGTGTGCAGGCGCGCGACATTGCTGGCGAAGGTGGTGACGAGCACGCGCTTCCCCTCATGCCGCTTGATCTCCTCCATCAACCCGCGATGGACCGCGCCTTCCGATCCGCTGGGGTTCGGATTGAAGACATTGGTGCTGTCGCACACCAGCGCCAGCACCCCTTCGTCCCCGATCGCGCGCAGCTCTTCTTCGGTGGTCGGTTCCCCGATGATCGGATCTTCGTCCAGCTTCCAGTCGCCGGTGTGGAAGACGCGCCCATGGGGCGTCTCGATCAACAGGGCGTTACCTTCCGCGATCGAGTGGGCCAGCGGGAGATAGGTCAGATCGAACGGTCCGATCGAGAATTCGCCATGATCGTCTTCGATCACATGCAGCTCGATCTGGTCGGCGATCCCGGCTTCCTGCAATTTGCGGCGCACGAGTTCGGCGGTGAAGGGGGTGGCATAGATCGGGACGCCGAGATCGGCGGCGAAATAGGGGATCGCGCCGATGTGATCCTCGTGCCCATGGGTGATCACCAGCGCTTCGAGGCTGTCGAGGCGATCTTCGATAAATTCGAGGTCGGCGAAGACCAGGTCGATGCCGGGATATTGATCGCCGGAAAAGGTCATCCCCAGATCGACCATGATCCAGCGCCCCTGGCAGCCATAGAGATTGACGTTCATGCCGATCTCGCCAGAGCCGCCCAGGGACAGGAAAAGCAGTTCGTCTTCGGGCGCGTAATTTTTCTTCACAATACCTCTTTTCAAGTCGCGCGATCGCGCGCGCGTTCGGCCAATATAGCCAGGCCTTCCAGAGTCAGATCGCTGTCCACCGCATCGAACAGGTCGGTGTGTTCGTCGAACAACAAGGCCAATCCACCGGTCGCGACCGTCTTTGCCGGGCGTCCGATTTCGGCCTTGATGCGGGAGACCAGCCCCTCCATCATCGCGACATAGCCCCAGAACACTCCGATCAGCATCTGATCTTCGGTGTTGCGGCCAATAACGCTGTTCATGCGCGGCTTCTCGATAGCAATGCGTGGCAGCTTCGCCGTGTTCCCGACCAACGCATCGAGCGACAGATTAATGCCCGGCGCGATGATCCCGCCTTTGTAGGCGCCGTTGAAATCGACCGCATCGAAAGTTGTCGCGGTGCCGAAATCGATCACCACCAGATCGCCGCCATATTTGGCATGAGCGGCGATGGTGTTGAGCGCGCGGTCGGCGCCGAGCGAACTCGGTTGTTCGATATCGGCATGAAACCCGTATTCCGCCCTGCCCTGTCCCGCGATCAGCGGCTCGACCCCGAAATATTTCTGCGCCAGCACCGTCAGATTATGGATCGCGCGAGGGACCACCGATCCAATGATGATCGCCGACACGTCCTGTTTGCCATACCCTTCGATCGCAAGCAGCTGGAGCAGCCAGACGGCGTATTCGTCGCCTGTCCTCCGCGCATCGGTGGCGATGCGCCAGCGGGTCTTGATATCCGTCCCTTCAAACAAGGCGAAAACGATATTGGTGTTGCCGACATCCACGGCGAGCAGCATCGGTCCCTCCTCAGGCGAGCGTCACGTCGCCGGCGTGAATGGCACGGGATGACCCATCCGCCAAGCGCAGTCGCAGCGAACCGTCCTCGGCGAGACCGGCAAACTGCCCCGCAATCAGCGCGCCACCGGGCTCGTGCACGCTGAGCGGCGTGCCTTCGGGCGTGGCCAATGCGCTCCATTGCCGCAGGATCGGCTCAAGCCCGTAGGTCCGCCATCGTTGCAGGATATCCGCGAAATTGCGCGCGAGTTCGGCGGCGAAGAAATCGCGGTCGGGCGCGGGGCCGAATGCCGACAGGGCGATCGTCGCGCGGTCCGGCAGATCCGGTGCCTGCTTAAGATTGACGCCGACCCCGACCACTACGGCAGAACCGGTCGACTCCAGAAGGATCCCCGACAGCTTTGCGCCGCCGACCAGCAGATCGTTCGGCCATTTGAGCATCGGGATACGGTCATCGGGGCAGAAAGGCCTGACAGCTTCGTGCAGCGCGATCCCCGTGACCAGCGACAGAGTATGCGCCGGCGGATCGCCCGACATGGCTCTGACGACAGTCGAACCCATGAAATTGCCGTGCCCGTCGAACCAGCCCCGGCCCTGGCGCCCTCTGCCCGCGGTCTGGCGGTCGGCGACGAGCCACTCGCCCTCCAGGACCTGATCGCCAGCCCGAAGGCGGTCCAGCAGGTCGGCATTGGTGGAGCCGGTTTCGGCGACGGTGCGGATCAAAAGCGCGCGCGGATCAGATGACGGTGAAGAGCGCACTGGCCGCACGGTCGGCCACGCTGACCAACCACGGGATAGCCAGATAGCCGAGCGGCGACATGAGCAGCGCGCTGAGACCCAGAACGACCCAATGGCCGCTCGGGCTGTCGGCGATCACGGCTTCCCCGTCTGGCTCGGTGCTAAGTGATTCGTCGAAGAACATCACCTTGACGAATTTCAGGTAATAGAACGCCCCGATGACGCTGGCCGCGATTCCGATAGCGGCGAGCGCGATCAGATCGGCTTCGACTGCGGCCTGGAACACCACGAACTTGCCGAAGAAACCGAACAGCGGCGGGATTCCGGCCAGGCTGAACATCAGGATCAGCAGGCACCATGCCAGGGCGGGCTTGGTCGTCGACAGGCCAGAAATACCTGCAAAGGTCTCGATCTGCTCGCCCGAATTGTCGCGCAGCATCAGCAGCGCGGCGAAGGAACCGATCGTCATCGCGGCGTAGATCGCGAGATAGACCAACACCGCACTCGCGCCCTCGGGCGTCGCGGCGGCGAGGCCGATCAGGATGAATCCGACATTGTTGATCGAGCTGTAGGCAAGCAGGCGCTTCAAATTCTGCTGGCCGATCGCGCCGAGCGCACCGACCACGATCGAGGCCAGCGCCGCGAAGATCACGATCTGGCGCCAGGCATCGGTCTGCGCGCCGAAAGCATCGAGGGCGATGCGCGAAAGCATGACAACCGCCGCGACCTTGGGCGCGCTGGCAAAGAAGGCCGTGACGGGCGTCGGCGCACCTTCGTAGACGTCGGGCGTCCACATGTGGAACGGCACCGCCGCGATCTTGAAGGCGAGCCCGGCGAGGACGAACACGACGCCGAACAGGGCCCCGGTCGAGAACCCGTCGGCAAAAGCCACGCGGATGCCGGAATAGGAAGTGGTGCCGGAGAACCCGTAAACGAGGCTCATCCCGTAAAGGATGATGCCCGAAGCCAGAGCGCCAAGGATGAAGTATTTCAGCCCGGCTTCGTTGGAGCGTCCATCATTGCGCAGGAAGGCGGCGAGCACGTAGCTCGCCAGGCTCGACAGTTCGAGGCCGACATAAAGCGTCACGAGATCGACCGCCGACACCATGATGCCCATGCCCACCGCCGCGAACAGCATCAGGACCGGATATTCCGGGCGATAGGCACCGCGCGCATCGAAGAAGCGGGGCGTGACGACGAGACAGGCGATCGTCGCGAGGTAGATCACGATCTTCGCGAAACCGGCAAAACCGTCCGCGCTGTAAAGACCGCCGAACGCTTCCCCACCCATCGCGAAGGCGGGATCGAAAAGGAGACTCGCTGTCCAGGCCATGGCGCCGAACAGGGCCGCGACCGCAGCGATGGTCACTGCGCGGCTGGCCTTGGGCATCCAGGCCGATACCAGCAACAGGATCAGAGCGGCGACCGAGAGGATGATTTCGGGCGCGGCGAGGTAGAAGGAAGCAGCGTAAGTCATCAGTGCGCACCCTCCGCCGCGACCGATCCCTCGGCGTGAGCTCCCGCGACGTAATTCGCGGCATGGTCGCGCGGCTGACCGATGGCCAGCCCGCTGTCACCCGCTGGCGCGGCGCGGGCGAGGCGGACCTCCAGCGCGGCGATATCGGCGCGCATCGGCGCGAGGAAGCTTTCGGGATAGACACCCATCCACAGCACCGCCGCCGCGATCGGGCCGAGCATGGCCCATTCGCGCAAAGACAGGTCAGGCATCGCAGCCGCATCGGCGTTCTTCTGAATGCCGAACACGACGCGGCGGTAGAGATAGAGCATGTAGGCAGCGCCCAGAATGATACCGGTGGTGAGGATGAGCGTGGCCCAGGTCGAGACTTCATAGACCCCGGCCAGGGCGAGGAATTCGCCGACGAAATTGCTCGTGCCGGGAAGGCCGATGCTCGCCATGGTGAACAGGAGGAAGAAGAAGGCGTAGCGCGGCATGTTGATCGCGAGCCCGCCATACCGCCCGATCTCGCGCGTATGCAGCCGATCGTAGATCACGCCCACGCACAGGAACAGCGCGCCCGAGACGAGACCGTGGCCGAGCATGATCATCATCGCGCCTTCGATGCCTTGGACGTTGAAGGCGAACAGGCCCGCCGTCACGATCGCCATGTGAGCGACCGAGCTATAGGCGATCAGTTTCTTCATGTCGTGCTGCACCAGCGCGACCAGCGAGGTGTAGATCACCGCCACCATCGAAAGGGCGAACACCAGCCACAGGAACTGTGCGCTCGCTTCGGGGAACATCGGCAGGCTGAAGCGGATGAAACCATAGCCGCCCAGCTTCAAAAGCACGCCTGCGAGGATGACCGAACCCGCCGTCGGCGCCTGCACGTGCGCATCGGGCAACCAAGTGTGCACCGGCCACATTGGCATCTTCACTGCGAAGCTGGCGAAGAAGGCCAGCCACAGCCACGTCTGTGCACCGGGGGCGAAATCGTATTGCATCAGGGTCGGGATGTCGCTGGTGCCCGCCTGGTTCACCATCCACATCATCGCGATCAGCATCACGACCGATCCGAGCAGGGTGTAGAGGAAGAATTTGTAGCTCGCGTAGATGCGGTTATCGCCGCCCCACACGCCGATGATGAGGTACATCGGAATGAGGCCGGCTTCGAAGAAGATATAGAACAGGAACATGTCCTGCGCCGCGAAGACGCCGATCATCAGCGTCTCCATGATCAGGAACGCGGCCATGTATTCGCCGACGCGCTTCTGGATCCCGTCCCAGCTGGCGAGAATGCAGATCGGCATCAGGAAAACGCTGAGCATGATCAGCATCAGCGCGATCCCGTCGATCCCCAGCGCATAATCGAACACGGCGAACAGGTCCGCGCGTTCGGTGAACTGCCACTGGGCGCCGCCGATATCGTAATTCAGCCAGAGCGCGATGCCGAGCGCGAGATTCACCAGCGTCGCGACCAGCGCGGTCAGCCGTGCCGTTGCCGCGGGCAGGAACAGGCAGGCGATCCCTGCCACCAGCGGCACGATCAGCATCGTCGAGAGGATGGGGAATTCCATCAGACCAGAACCGCCTTAAACCAGAACATATGTGATTGCGGCGACCAGGCCGAGAAGCATTACCAGCGCGTAGCTGTAGACGTACCCGCTCTGCACTCGCTTCGCGAGCACGCTGCCCCGCTCGACCACCCAGGCCGCACCATTCGGGCCGAAGCGATCGATCGTGCCGACATCGCCGAGCTTCCAGAACTGCCGCCCGAGCCAGAGCGAAGGCCGGATGAACACGCGCTCGTACAATTCGTCGAAATACCACTTGTTGTAGAAGAAGCGGTACACCGGGCCGAGCTGCTGCGCCCCCTTCGCAGGCAGCGAGGTGTCGCGAATATACGCCATCCAGGCCGCCAGCAGGCCAAGAAGCATCACGATCGCGGCGGCATACTTCACCAGGTACGGCGTCGCATGCATCGCGTGGATCAGCGGCTCGTTATAGAAGATCGCCCCGTTCCAGAACGCCGCGCTGTCGAGGAAAGTCGGTGCGAACAGCTGGCCCGCCAGCACCGCGCCGATCGACAGAATGCCGAGCGGGATGAGCATGGAGATCGGGCTTTCGTGCGGGTGATAACCCGCCGTGCCCGCCAGATAATTCGGCGACGGGACGTGATGCGTCACGTCGTGTCCCGCATCTTCCTGAACCGGAGGATTGTGCTCGTCCGGCTCGTCATGTCCTGCGTGGACGGCGTGCTGGATATGCTCGCTATCGGCCCAGCGCGGCTTGCCCCAGAAGGTCAGGAACATCAGGCGCCAGCTGTAGAAGCTGGTCAGCAAGGCCGCGAACGTACCCATCCAGAAGGCGAACTGGCCCAATTCGGTTCCGCGCGCATAGGCGACTTCGAGGATTGCGTCCTTCGACCAGAAGCCCGCGAAGCCGACGCCGAGATGATAGACCCCTACCCCGGTGATCGCCAGCGTGCCCGCCAGCATGGCGAAGAAGGTGAACGGGATTTCCTTATGCAGAGCCCCGTAATAGCGCATGTCCTGCTCGTGGTGCATCGCATGGATGACCGAGCCTGCGCCCAGGAACAGCAGCGCCTTGAAGAAGGCGTGCGTGAACAGGTGGAACATCGCCGCGCCATAGGCCCCCACGCCAGCAGCGAAGAACATGTAGCCGAGCTGCGAACAGGTCGAATAGGCGATGACGCGTTTGATGTCCCACTGCGTCGTGCCGACCGTGGCGGCAAAGATGCAGGTCGCGGCCCCGATGAAGGTGACGAGGCCGAGCGCGAACGGCGCGGCTTCGAACATGGGCGACAGGCGGCAGACCATGAACACGCCCGCGGTCACCATGGTCGCGGCGTGGATCAGCGCGGAGACGGGCGTCGGCCCCTCCATCGCGTCGGGCAACCAGGTGTGGAGGCCAAGCTGCGCCGACTTGCCCATCGCACCGATGAACAGCAGCACGCACAGCACGTCCATCGTGTTGGCGCGATAGCCGAGGAAACCGATGCTCGCGCCCGACATGCCTGGCGCGGCGGCGAGGATCTCGGGGATCGAGACAGTACCGAAGACCAGGAACGTCCCGAAGATGCCGAGCATGAAGCCGAGATCGCCCACGCGGTTGACCACGAACGCCTTCATCGCGGCGGCATTGGCGCTCGGCTTCTTGAACCAGAACCCGATGAGGAGGTAGCTGGCGAGGCCCACCCCTTCCCATCCGAAGAACATCTGGACGAGGTTGTCGGCGGTCACCAGCATGAGCATGGCGAAGGTGAACAGCGAGAGATAGGCGAAGAAGCGCGGCTGATCCGGTTCTTCCTCCATATAGCCCCAGCTATAAAGGTGGACGAGCGCGGACACGGTGGTGACGACCACCAGCATCACGGCCGTCAGCGTATCGACGCGCAGCGCCCAGTCGAAGGTTAGATCGCCCGACTGCATCCATTGCAGCACCGGGACCACCGTTGCAGTCGCATCGCCAGACACGAAGCTCAAGAAGATCGGCCAGCTCAGCGCGCAGGCGACGAACAGCGCGCCGGTCGTCACGGCCTTGGTGACGACGCTCGGCATCGACTTGTTGAGGATACCGCCGATGATCGCCGCGAACAGCGGCAGGAAGACGATCAGGATGATGGAGGTCTGCACCGGGCGGTTATCCCTTCATCCGATTGACGTCGTCGACCGCGATCGTGCCGCGACCACGGAAATAGATCACCAGGATCGCCAGCCCGATCGCCGCTTCGGATGCCGCGACGGCGAGAATGAACATCGCGAAGATCTGGCCGGTCAGGTCGTTTAGAAATGCGCTGAAGGCGACCATGTTTATATTCACCGCGAGCAGGATCAGCTCGATCGCCATCAGGATGACGATGATGTTCTTGCGGTTGAGGAAGATGCCCAGCACGCCGAGCACGAACAGGATCGCGCTCACAACGATATAGTGTTCGATGCCGATCACAGCTCGACCCCCTCACCCACGGTAGGACGCTTCATCACGGTCGCCTCGTTCGGATTGCGGCGGTTCTGCTTGGCGATATCCTGCTGACCGCGATGGTCGCCCGCGCTCTTGCGATGCGTCAGCACGATCGCGCCGATCATGGCGACGAGCAGCACCAGGCCGGTGGCTTCGAACAGGAAGATGTAGTCGGAATAGAGCAGCGCGCCGAGCGCTTCGGTGTTGCTGACACCGACGATCGGCGCGGCCATCCCGTCCGGCGTTCCCAGCGCGATTGCGCCTGCGCGATAAGCGCCGATGCCCAGCACCAGTTCCGCCAGCAGGATCAGCGCGATCGCGATCCCGAGCGGGAAGTTCTTGATGAACCCGGCCCGCAGTTCGGCGAAATCGATGTCCAGCATCATGACGACGAACAGGAACAGCACCGCGACTGCGCCGACATAGACGATGACCAGCAGCATCGCGATGAACTCCGCGCCCACCAGCACCATCAGGCCCGCGGCGTTGAAGAAAGCGAGGATCAGCCACAGCACCGAATGGACCGGATTGCGCGACATGATGACCATGACCGCGGACGCGATCACCAGCACGGCGAACAGGTAGAAGGCGATAGTCTGAATCATGGGGCCCCAGTCTGGTTCGCGCGCCGGTTAGCGGTAGGGCGCGTCGGCTTCAAGGTTCGCGGCGATCGCCCGCTCCCACTTGTCCCCGTTCGCCAGCAATTTCGCCTTGTCGTAGAGCAGTTCCTCGCGCGTTTCGGTCGAATATTCGAAATTCGGCCCCTCGACCACGGCATCGACCGGGCAGGCTTCCTGGCAAAAACCGCAATAGATGCACTTGGTCATGTCGATATCGTAGCGCGTGGTGCGGCGCGAACCGTCGTCGCGCGGCTCGCTCTCGATCGTGATCGCCTGCGCCGGGCACACCGCCTCGCACAGCTTACATGCGATGCAGCGCTCTTCCCCGTTGGGATAGCGGCGCAACGCATGTTCCCCCCGAAAACGGGGCGAAAGCGGGTTCTTCTCGAACGGGTAGTTGATCGTCACCTTGGGCTTGAAGAAGTACTTCAAAGTGAGGGCGTGCGCCTTCACGAATTCCCACAGGGTGAACGACTTTATCAGATGGGCGACGCTCATGCCGCACCTCCATAACGGGTTATCATCAGCCAGCCCGAGATCGCGACCACGAAAAGCAGGCTCATCGGCAGGAACACTTTCCAGCCCAAACGCATCAGCTGGTCGTAGCGATAGCGCGGAACGGTCGCCATGACCCAGCTGAACATGAAGAAGAAGAAGAAGGTCTTGAGCAGGAACCAGATGATCCCCGGTACGACATAGAGCGGCGCCCAGTCGATCGGCGGCAGCCACCCGCCGAAGAACAGCAGCGTGTTGAGGCTGCACATCAGCAGGATGTTGGCATATTCGCCGAGCCAGAACAGCGCGAAGCTCATGCTGGAATACTCGGTCTGGTAGCCCGCGACGAGCTCGCTCTCCGCCTCGGTCAGATCGAAGGGAACGCGCTGCGTTTCGGCGAGGCAGGAGATGAAGAACACCACCCAGATCGGGAACAGGAGCAGATTGAAATAATAGCCGTTCACGATCCCGAAGCCGTGGCCGCGCTGCGAGTTGACGATTTCTGTCAGGTTGAAGCTGCCCGCATAAAGCACCACGCAGACCAGAATGAAGCCGATCGAGACTTCGTAGCTGATCATCTGCGCCGCGGCGCGCATGGCGGAGAAGAAGGGGTATTTCGAGTTACTCGCCCACCCGCTCATCACCACGCCGTAAACCGACAGCGAGCTGATCGCGAGGATGTAGAGCAGGCCGACATTGATGTCCGCCAGCACCACGCCCGCATCGAAGGGGATCACCGCCCAGGCGGCCAGCGCCACGGTGAAGGTGACGATCGGGGCGAGGATGAAGATGCCTTTGTTCGCCGCGCTGGGAATGATGGTTTCCTGAAGGAACACCTTCAATCCGTCGGCGAAGCTCTGCAACAGGCCGAACGGGCCGACCACATTGGGCCCACGCCTGAGGTTGATCGCGGCCCAGACCTTGCGATCGACATAGATTATCATCGCGACCGCCA
This sequence comes from Erythrobacter sp., assembly GCA_009993605.1. Taxonomy (GTDB): domain Bacteria; phylum Pseudomonadota; class Alphaproteobacteria; order Sphingomonadales; family Sphingomonadaceae; genus Qipengyuania. The sequence goes on along the minus strand of JAACTB010000007.1, from coordinate 69,144 downwards.
GCATCAGCGGCAGCGCGATCAACAGCACGCCCGACAGCGTCGCCAGAGACCACGCCCATTCGTAGGTCAGCCCGAGCGATTGGAAGAATTCGGTCACGTCTTGTCCTTCCCGGTCGGCTTCTTACGGCCCCGGTTCTTTTCCGCGTCCTTGCTCGCAAAGGCTTCGTTGCGCCAGCCATTCGCGGCGTTGGACTTGTGCGGACGGTTCTCGCCGAAAGCGCGATAGACCGCGTATGCGCCTGCGCCCATCAGCGCCAGGGGGATGATCGGGACCGCCATTATTCCGCCGCCTCCGCGAGTTCGGGGCCGAGCAGTTCGGCCGAACATTGCTGCATCACCGCACTCGCCCGTGCGATGGGGTTGGTAAGATAGAAATCCCTGATCGGGTAGGACGCGACTGCGCCTTCCGCCTTCGCCGCCATATCCGGTTCGGGCAGCGCGCCGTAATCGGCGAGGCCTTCCTCGCCAAGAGCAGGCACGTCGGCAATCATCGCGCCCTGCAATTCGGCAAAGCTGTCGAAGCCGACCTTGAGGTCCAGCGCATCGGCGAGCGCGCGCAGGATCGTCCAGTCCTCGCGCGCGTCTCCGGGCGCGAACACGGCCTTTTCCGCGAACTGCACGCGGCCTTCGGTGTTGACGTAGGTTCCGTCCTTTTCCGCGTAGCTCGCGCCCGGAAGGACGATATCGGCGTGATGCGCGCCCTTGTCGCCGTGATGGCCGATATAGACCTTCAGGCTTCCATCGAACGCGGCATAGTCCATCTCGTCCGCGCCGAGCGACAGCAGAACCTTGGGCTTCGCCTTCGCGATGTCCGCAATGCCGCCCTTCTGCGCGTAACCGAGCATCAGTCCGCCCATCCGGCTCGCCGCCATGTGCAGCACGTTGAACGCCGCGCCCCAGCTCGAGGCCAGCGCCAGCGCTTTCGCATGCGCACCCTTCAGGCCCGCGCCGCCGACGATCACCGCCGGACGCTCCGCCGCATCGAACGCATCGCCGACATGGCCGGGCAGATCGTTGAGGACGCCGAGATCGGTGCCCAGGAATTCGCCGCCGAACGTGGTATCCCAGCGCGGGCCGACGAGAAAGATCTTCGCGCCGCGCTTCGCCGCCTTGCGCAGGCGGACATTCACCAGCGGCGCTTCCCAGCGGATATGGCTGCCGACGATCAGGATCGCATCGGCGTTCTCGATGCCGGCAAGCGTCGAATTGAAATTCACCGCCGCGAGATTGGATACGTCGTAGTCCATCCCCGTCTGGCGGCCTTCCATGAGGCTCGACCCGCTGGCCTTCAAAAGCGCCTTGGCCGCGAACATCGTCTCGCAATCGACGAGGTCGCCGGCGATCGCAGCAATGCCGCTTCCCGGCTTGGCGTCGGCGATCATCGCGAAGGCCTCGTCCCAGCTGGCTGGCGTGAGCTTGCCGTCGCGCCGCACGAAGACCCTGTCGAGGCGGCGGCGCATGAGGCCATCGACCTGATAGCGGGCCTTGTCGGAAATCCATTCCTCGTTGACGTCGTCATTGACGCGCGGAAGCGCGCGCATGACTTCGCGCCCGCGGCTGTCGAGCCGGATGTTCGCGCCGACCGCATCGCTGACGTCGATCGACAGCGTCTTCTTCAGCTCCCACGGCCGTGCCTCGAACGCATAGGGACGCGACGTCAGCGCGCCGACCGGGCACAGGTCGATCACATTGGCCGAAAGCTCGTGTTCCGCGGCCTGTTCGAGATAGGTCGTGATCTGCATGTCCTCGCCGCGCCCGACCGCGCCGATCTCGTCCACGCCCGCGATTTCCTCGCTGAAGCGCACGCAGCGGGTGCAGTGGATGCAGCGGGTCATGATCGTCTTGATCAGCGGCCCCATATATTTCTCGGTCACCGCGCGCTTGTTCTCGTGATAGCGCGTGGCGCCGCGACCATAGGTCATCGACTGATCCTGAAGATCGCACTCGCCGCCCTGGTCGCAGATCGGGCAATCGAGCGGATGGTTGATGAGCAGGAACTCCATCACCCCTTCGCGCGCGGTCTTGACCATCTGCGTGTCGGTGCGGATTTCCTGGCCCTCGGTAGCCGGAAGTGCGCAACTCGCCTGCGGCTTCGGCGGCCCCGGCTTCACTTCGACCAGACACATGCGGCAATTGCCGGCGATGCTGAGCCGCTCGTGATAGCAGAAGCGCGGAATTTCCTTCCCCGCAAGCTCGCAGGCCTGAAGAACGGTGGCGCCGTCCGGAACCTCGATTTCCTGACCGTCTACGGTGACTTTAGGCATTATTCGGCAGCCTCGGCAAACTGTGCATTGTGTTCTTCGATCCGGCGTTCGAGCTCGGGACGGAAGTTGCGGATCAGGCCCTGGATCGGCCACGCCGCCGCGTCGCCCAGCGCGCAGATGGTGTGGCCTTCGACTTGTTTCGTCACTTGCTGGAGCATGTCGATTTCCTCGATCGCGGCATCGCCGGTGCGCAGGCGTTCCATCATGCGCCACATCCAGCCCGTGCCTTCGCGGCAGGGCGTGCATTGGCCGCAGCTCTCGTGCTTGTAGAAATAGGAAAGGCGGCTGATCGCGCGTACGATGTCGGTGGACTTGTCCATCACGATCACACCCGCCGTGCCGAGACCCGAGCCCAATTCCTTGAGCCCGTCGAAATCCATCGGCGCATCCCAGATCTGCTCGGCCGGGACCAGCGGGACCGATGATCCGCCGGGGATCACGGCGAGCAGATTGTCCTTGCCGCCGCGGATGCCCCCGCAATGCTTTTCGATCAGCTCGCTGAACGGGATCGAGAGCGCTTCCTCGACCACGCAGGGCTTGTTCACATGGCCGCTGATCTGGAAAAGCTTGGTGCCCTTGTTGTTCTCCCGCCCGAAGCTCGCGAACCACGATCCGCCGCGCCGCAGGATGGTCGGGACGACCGCGATGCTTTCGACATTGTTGACCGTGGTCGGGCAGCCATAGAGGCCCGCACCTGCCGGGAACGGCGGTTTCAGGCGGGGCTGACCCTTCTTGCCTTCCAGGCTTTCGATCATCGCGGTTTCCTCGCCGCAGATATAGGCGCCTGCGCCGCGATGCAGGAACACGTCGAAATCGTAGCCCGAGCCGCTGGCGTTCTTGCCGATCAGCTTGGCGTCATAGGCTTCGTCGATCGCCGCCTGGAGCGTTTCGGCCTCGCGGATATATTCGCCGCGGATATAGATATAGGCCGCCCGCGCGCGCATGGCGAAACCGGCCACCAGCGCGCCTTCGATCAGCTTGTGCGGATCGTGGCGGATGATCTCGCGGTCCTTGCAGGACCCGGGTTCGGATTCGTCGGCGTTGATGACCAGGAAGCTCGGCCGTCCGTCCTTCGATTCCTTGGGCATGAAGGACCATTTGAGCCCTGTCGGGAAGCCCGCGCCGCCCCGCCCGCGCAGGCCGCTCGCCTTCACCTCTTCGATAATCGAATCCTGGCCGCGCGCGATCAGCGCCTTGGTATCGTCCCAATCGCCGCGCTTCTGCGCCGCCTTCAGGCCCCAGTCCTGGAAGCCGTAGAGATTGGTGAAGATGCGGTCCTTGTCGGCGAGCATCAGAATGCGTTCCCTTGCGAAATGAACCAGATCGCCGCGACGGCGATCAGCGCGATGGCGCCGAACTTGATCACGCCCATCAGCACTTTCCAGGCGATGAAGACGAGCACGAGCGCGACGAGGATGGTGACGATATCCATTATTTGCGGCGCAGGCTCTGGTCGGATTTGGGCGAACGCCGTCCGGCGACGAGCGCGAGGATCGCGCCCGCGACCAGGATCGTCGTCCCGAAGACATCGCGATCGGTGAAGATGTCGATCAACACCCCCGCGACGAACAGGACGATCCCGATCCAGACGAGCGCGCGCTTCACCAAGAGTCCCGGTAGTCATGATTGGCGTCCACCATCTCGGTGAGCGTGGTCGGACCGCCCGCAGGCTCGCTCGTATGGCGGCCGGGTTCCTGCGTGCCGGGCTTGGGGCTCTCGCCCGCCGCCAGCGCGTCGAGCACGGCGTCGAGGCGTTCGGAGGTCAGATCCTCGTAATTGTCGTCATTGATCTGGACCATCGGCGCGGTCGCGCAATTGCCCATGCATTCGACTTCGGTGAGTGTCCAAAGGCCGTCGTCGGAGACATGCCCCTTCTTCATCCCCCGCGCCTTGCAGGTTTCGAACAGAGCGTCCGAACCGCGCAGCATGCAGGGCGTCGTGCCGCAGACCTGGACGTGGAATTTGCCCACCGGCTGCATATTGTACATGAAATAGAAGGTCGCGACCTCGAGCACGCGGATCACCGGCATGTCGAGATAGTCGGCGACATATTCGATTACCGGCAGCGGCAGCCAGCCTTGAGTATCGGTTTCCTCGCCGACCTGCCGTTGGGCAAGATCAAGCAGCGGCATCACCGCGGAACGCTGGCGTCCCTCGGGATAGCGCGCGATCGCCTTGTCGGCCTTGGCGCGATAGGCGTCGGTGAACTCGAAACCACCCCAACGCTCACGCAGCTCGGGACTATCGGGTGCGGGGGAACGGTCAGCCATTAGCGTTCTCGCCGGGCTTTGTTCTCATTGGCCTTAGCTCAGCCATATAGTCCACCCTTACCAGCTTTCCACCTTTGAATTGATAGCTCACCAGTTTGTGAGGAAACGTTGGATGATACACGGCGCCCTTCCTAATCGGATACCAGAACTCTCGAACTAGGATCCGGTCGTCAGACTGAAAGAAGAACTCCTCACGACTCATACTTGTTCGTTCAACGTCATTCTGAACAGACATCGATTGAAGCCAGGTCATCCAATCATTTCGATTATTAAAACGGGTAGATCCTTCGACGGTAACGACGAGATCTTCCGCCACCATACGCTCCAGATTGCTTAGGTCGTCAGCCGGAAAAGATCCCGGAAGCGCAGAAAAGAAATCGTCATAGAATTTCGTGACCGCAAGAGATGGCGGCGGCGGAGGAGCCGATACCGCCGGTGCAGTCGTAAATAGCGCCAAGATAGCAAGCGCATTCTTCACCGGTCGCACTCCCCGAACACCACGTCGATCGCGCCCAGAATGGCGGTCGCGTCGGGCAGCATGTGGCCTCTGCACATGAAATCCATCGCCTGAAGGTGCGAGAACGCCGTCGGGCGGATCTTGCAGCGATAGGGTTTGTTCGACCCGTCGCTCACCAGATAGACGCCGAATTCGCCCTTTGGGCTTTCGGTCGCGACATAGACCTCGCCCGCAGGCACGTGGAAGCCTTCGGTGTAGAGCTTGAAGTGATGGATCAGCGCTTCCATCGACTGCTTCATCTCGCCGCGCTTGGGCGGGGCGACCTTGCGGTCGTCACTGGCGATCGGGCCCGAGGGCATCTGCGCCAGGCACTGCTTGATGATCTTGGCGCTTTCGTAGACTTCCTTCACGCGCACCACGAAGCGGTCGTAACAGTCCGAATTGGTGCCGACGGGAATGTCGAATTCCATCCGGTCGTAAACGTCGTAGGGCTGCGACTTGCGCAGATCCCACGGGATGCCGGCAGCGCGGATCATCGGGCCGGAAAAGCCCCAGGCGATCGCATCGTCGCGGCTGACATGGGCAATGTCGACATTGCGCTGCTTGAAGATGCGGTTGTCGAGCACGAGACTCATCGCATCGCCGAACAGTTCGGGCAGGCGCGTATCGAGCCATTCGCCGATATCGACCAGCAGCTTTTCCGGCACGTCCTGATGGACGCCGCCGGGGCGGAAATAGGCGCTGTGCATCCGCGCGCCGCTCGCCCGCTCGAAGAAGTTCATGCAATCTTCGCGCAGTTCGAACACCCACAGGTTCGGCGTCATCGCGCCGACATCCATGACATGCGCGCCAATATTGAGCATGTGGTTCGAAATACGCGTCAGTTCGGCGAACAGAACGCGCAGATACTGGGCCCGCTCAGGCACCTCGACATTCATCAGCTTCTCGATCGCAAGGACGTAGCTGTGCTCCTGACACAGCGGCGAACAGTAATCGAGCCGGTCGAAATACGGCAGCGCCTGCAGATACGTCTTGTGTTCGATCAGCTTCTCGGTGCCGCGATGCAGCAGGCCGACATGCGGATCGACGCGTTCGATGATCTCGCCGTCCAGCTCCATCACCATGCGCAGCACGCCATGTGCCGCCGGGTGCTGAGGCCCAAAATTGATCGTGTAGTTGGAAATGACCTCGTCGCCGGTCGTCGGCGAACGTTCGAGTTGCATGCTCATGAGCAGACCCACCTGCCGTTGAAGGCTTTCTGGCGTCCCTGGACGTCGGTTATCGTCATCTGGCCGGTGTCGCGACCAGTCGGCTGGACGAGGACCGAGAAGCCCTCCCCGTTGAAAGTCGTGCCCGCTTTGACCTGATCGTATCCACCCGGAGGCGCGTCGAGAAGGATCAGCTTGCCACCGGCGCGCACGGTCGCCTTGCCGGGCAGCGAGCGATCGCCCGGCCCTGCGGCGACCAGCATTTCCTGTCCATCGGCGCTGAAGGTGCAGCCGCCCGCGCGCGGACCGAGATCGACCCCGCCGATATTGCCGAGCCGTTCGAGCTGGGTGACATCCGTATTGGGCGGCGGTGCGATGCGCGCGGCGGTCGTCTCCACCGCATTCGGCGCGACGACGGCAGTCCCGCCGGTCGTGCTCGTGCCCGGCGCACCGACGCGCGCGGCGAAATCGTCCGCGTCGCCCGAATTCGGCGCGGGTTCCTGGCTGCACGCGGCGAGCGCGAGGGGAACGGCGAGAAGCAACAGCTTACGCATCCTTGCCATCCCCCTTCGGTTCGGTCGCCTCGGCGGTGTCGGTCGTCTTGCCTTCGCGCGCAGGACGATCTTCGCGGTCCTCGGTCGGTTCGGGCGGCGGCGGTGCGTCCGTGCCGCTTTCTTCCGTAGTGGGCGCGCCCTCGCTGACCTTTTCCGCCGCTTCCTTGTCCGCCTTGGCGCCCGCGCCGGTGTCGGACGGCTTTTCGGTCACCTTGGGATCGTCGACCGGGGGCGTGCCCGCCTTCTCGTCACCGGGCAGGACGTAATCCGCACCTTCCCAGGGACTCATGAAATCGAACTGGCGCAGATCCTGCGCGAGTTCGACCGGCTCGTAGACGACGCGCTTCTCGTCTTCCGAATAGCGCAGCTCGGTATAGCCGGTGAGCGGGAAATCCTTGCGGAAGGGGTGCCCTTCGAACCCGTAATCGGTGAGGATACGCCGCAGATCCGTATTCCCGTCGAACAGCACGCCGTAAAGGTCGAAAACCTCGCGTTCGAGCCAGCCCGCATTGGGCCATAGCGTCGTCACGGTCGGCACCGGCGTATCTTCGCTGGCGGTGCACTTGACCATGATGCGGCTGTTCTTCGTGAGGCTCAAAAGCATGTAGACCACCTCGAACCGCTCCTCGCGGCTGGGATAGTCGACTCCGGCGATCTCCATCAGCTGCTGATAGCCGTGCTCGTCGCGCAGGATGCGCAGCGCATCCTCGACCGCGTCGCGGCGGACGGTGAACAGCAGCTCGCCATGCTCGTCATGCGCATCGAGCAGGTGCCCGCCGAGCGCGGTCGAAAGCGTTTCCTTCAGCCCATCGATCAGGGTGAAGCGAGGTGCGGAGTGGAGTGTCGCCATGCTTGCGCCCCTATCGCTCGATCGTGCCGCTACGGCGGATCTTCCGCTGCAACTGCATCACGCCGTACAGCAGCGCCTCCGCCGTCGGAGGGCAACCGGGCACGTAGATATCGACCGGCACGATCCGATCGCAGCCGCGCACGACGCTGTAGCTGTAGTGATAATAGCCGCCGCCATTGGCGCAGCTGCCCATGCTGATGACGTATTTCGGCTCCGACATCTGGTCGTAGACCTTGCGCAGGGCCGGCGCCATCTTGTTGCAGAGCGTTCCCGCCACGATCATCACGTCCGACTGGCGCGGGGACGCGCGCGGGGCGACGCCGAAGCGCTCCATGTCATAACGCGGCATGTTGACGTGGATCATCTCGACCGCGCAGCAGGCGAGGCCGAAGGTCATCCACCACAGCGATCCGGTGCGCGCCCACTGGAACAGGTCCTCGGTGCTGGCGACGAGGAAGCCCTTGTCGTTCACCTCGTTCTGAAGCGCGTTGAAATAGTCCTGGTCCGGCTGGCGGATTTCACCCGGCTGCGCGGTGGGCTGGAGATGCGGGTCGCGGCCCTGCGGGGATATCGTTCGTTGATCGCTCATTACTGCCAGTCCAATGCCCCCATCTTCCATTCGTATGCGAGGCCGATCGCGAGGATGCCGAGGAAAACCATCATGCCGATCCATCCCGTCCACTGCGTGAATTCGAGGCTCACCGCCCATGGGAAGAGGAAGGCCGCCTCGAGATCGAACAGCAGGAAGCTGATCGCGACGAGGTAGAATTTCACGTCGAACTGACTGCGCGGTTCCTCGAACGCGGGAAAGCCGCATTCATACTCGCTCAGCTTCTCCGCGTTCGGATTGTGCGCGCCGGTCAGACGCGACACGCCCATGGGCAGGAACACGAACGCCGCCGACAGGAGGACGGCGATGAAGAGAAAGATGAGGATCGGCAGATACTGCTCGAGATCGACCACGTGCGATTCCTAACGGTTTGGGCGCCTGCGAAGCGCGCTCATTCGGCTCGCCTCTAGGCCTCTCAGGCTTCGCACGCAAGGGTGGGTTCGGCGCATTTCCCGCATGAAAGCGTGCGCGAAACGCGTGCCATGGCCGGGTTTGCGCCGTCCTATTTCATCAACCCGCGCAAGGCCTTGCGGGTCGCCTCCCCGTATGGCGGCTTCAACCCGGCGAGCTTCGCCACGTCGATCTTGGTCTGGGAATAGACGCTGCGGGCATGGCTGAATTCGCGAAAGCCCTCGATGCCGTGATAGCTGCCCATTCCGCTCGGGCCGACGCCGCCGAAGGGCAGGTCTTCCATGGAAACGTGGAAGACCACGTCGTTCACCGTGACCCCGCCCGAGATCGTGCGTTCGAGCACGCGCCGCTCCTCGCCGTCGTCGCTGCCGAAATAATACAGGCCGAGCGGGCGATCGCGCCGGTTCACGTATTCCACCGCCTCGTCGATGTGGCCATAGGTCTTGACCGGCAGTACGGGGCCGAAGATTTCCTCCTGCATCGCCTGCATGTCGTCCGTCACGTTACGAAGGATCGTGAGCGGCATCTTGCGGGCGTTGGTGCTGGAGAAATCCTCGTCGCCGGGATTGATCTCGATCACCTCGGCGCCCTTGTCGCGCGCATCCTTCACCATATCCTGCAAGCGATCGAAGTGGCGATCGGTGACGACGCTCGCGTAATCCTCGTTATCGAGCAGGGTCGGATACATCGCCGCGGTGGCCTGCCAGATACCGTGCACGGCCTCATCAGCCTTCGCTTCGGGAACATAGAGATAGTCGGGCGCGAGACAGATCTGCCCCGCATTGAGCATCTTGCCCAAAGCCACCCGCTCCCCCGCCTTGGCGAAATCCGCGCTTTCGCCCATGATCACCGGCGATTTCCCGCCCAACTCCAGCGTGACGGGGACGAGGTTTTTGGCCGCCGCCTCCATCACCTTGCGGCCCGTCGCGGTCGATCCGGTGAAGACGAGGTGATCGAAGGGCAGTTCGCTGAAAGCCGCCGCCACCTCCGGCCCGCCGGCGAACACCGCGCACTCCTCGGGCGCGAAATAGCGTTCGACCAGTTCGGCGGACAATTCGCTGGTGCGTTCGGTAAACTCGCTCGGCTTGATCATCGCACGATTGCCCGCCGCGAAGACCTGCATCAACGGCCCGAAGCTCAGATTGACGGGGAAGTTCCACGGGCTGAGAATGCCGATGATACCCTTGGGTTCGTAGCGGACTTCCGCCTTCGCGCCCAACAGGCCGAGCGGGAACTGGAGGTGCCGCTTGTCGGGCCGCGCCCATTTCTCGGCATGCTTGAGGCAGTATTTCCCAAAATTGATCGTCCCGGCGATGTCGGTCAACATCGACTGGCTCTGGGAGCGATTGCCGAAATCCGCGTTCATCGCGGAACACAGCGCATCGGCGTTCTCCTTCAGGAGCGCGATCGCGCGCTTCACCCGGTCCTTGCGCATATCCATCGGCTCGGGCCGATCCGCCTCGTGCGCGGCGCGCTGCCGCTTCAGGACATCCTGCATCTCTGTCGTCCGATCGCCCGCCATCGCTCTCTCCGTTTGATTTCGCCGCTTCCCGCTCCTAATCTGAGCGTACGGCAAGTCTCGTCTTGCAACCGATATTGCATATCCGATCGAAATTCAAAAACCGAAAGGCCATCCCCGCATGACCCAGTTCGCTGCCAACGATCCCGTCGTCATCCTCTCCTATGCCCGCACGCCGATGGGCGGAATGCAGGGCGCCCTCGCCGATGTCTCTGCGACCGACCTCGGCGCGACGGCGGTGAAGGCGGCGGTGGAACGCTCGGGCGTGGCGCCGGAGAGTTTCGATCGCACCTATATGGGCTGCGTCCTGCCCGCCGGCCTCGGCCAGGCGCCCGCGCGCCAGGCGTCGATCAAGGCGGGCCTGCCCAAATCCGTACAGGCGACCACGGTGAACAAGGTCTGCGGCTCGGGCATGCAGACCGTGATCATGGGCGCCGAAGCGCTCGCCAGCGGTTCGGTCGATTATGTCGTCGCGGGCGGGATGGAGAGCATGACAAATGCTCCCTATCTCTTGAAGAAGCACCGCAGCGGCGCGCGGCTGGGTCACGACACGACCTACGACCACATGTTTCTCGACGGGCTGGAAGATGCCTACGAAGAGGGCCGCGCCATGGGCACCTTCGCCCAGGAAACCGCAAACGAATATCAGCTCACCCGCGAGCAGATGGACGATTACTCGATCGAAAGCCTGCGTCGCGCCAACGCTGCCATCGACAGCGGCGCTTTCGACGGCGAGGTTGTTCCGGTGACCTTCTCCACCCGTGCGGGCGAGCAGACGGTCGACAAGGACGAGGCGCCGGGCAAGGGCAAGCCGGACAAGATCCCCCAGCTGCGCCCCGCCTTCGCCAAGGACGGTACTATCACCGCGGCCACCAGCAGCTCCATCTCGGACGGCGCCGCCGCCGTGGTGCTGTCGCGCGAAAGCGTCGCGAAGGAGAACGGCCAGGAGCCGGTCGCGAAGATCGTCGCCATGGCCGCCCACGCCCAGGAGCCGAGCGAATTCACCGTCGCCCCGGTCGGCGCGATCGAGAAGGTACTCAAAAGCGCCGGATGGAGCGCGGACGAGGTCGATCTGTGGGAAGTCAACGAAGCCTTCGCCTGCGTCGCCATGTTCGCGATGCGCGACATCGGCATCCCGCACGACAAGATCAACGTGAACGGCGGCGGCACGGCGCTCGGCCATCCGATCGGCGCCAGCGGCACGCGCATCATCGTGACGCTGCTCAACGCGCTCAAGCAGCAGGGCAAGAAGCGCGGCATCGCCTCGCTCTGCATCGGTGGCGGCGAGGCCACTGCCGTCGCTGTCGAAATGGTCTGACCGCCGGTAGAACGGAGCATCTTCTGATGAAACTATATCTGACGCTTGCCGGTTGCCTCGTGCTCGCAGCCTGCGGATCGAACGAGGCGGAGGACACCGCGGCCGCGCCTGCGGATGTCGCGGTGGCAACGCCTGCCCCCGACACGGTGACGCCCGCCGCGATGGCGGGCACCTACGAAGTCACCCTGCCCGACGGCACGGTGACCATGCAGACCCTCTCAGCGGATGGCACCTATATCGACCGGACGGACGGCGAGATCACGGAGCGCGGCACCTGGCGCCAGCAGGGCGATCAGCTTTGCTACGACCCCGAGGGCGAGGCGGCCACCGAACAATGCTACGCCGGCGGAGAGCCCGGCCCGGACGGCGCTTTCGAAATTCGTGACGATGCGGGCGATGTCAATGCGACGGTCCGCAAGGTCGAGGCACAGCCAACGGCCTGAGACGGTTTCGCTTTGATACGGATGCGGCGGCGGGGATCAGTCCTCGTCGTCGCCCCACAACCGGCTTTCTTCGACCCACCCGCGCCGATCGTCGAGCTGCAATTCGCACCAGCCCGAACTGCATTCGCCGAGCGCGCCGGTAACGCCAGCCTCCAACCGCCATTTGATTTCGGCCGAAGAGTCCGGGGCCGCGCGCATCGCGGCGGGCGAGCCTTCGGTGACGATCGCGGTCCGATCCGGGCTCAACAGCCGCGCGACCACCCAGCCCTTTTCGCCATCCGGGTCCTCGATCAACCGCCAGCCTTCCATCACGCGCAAGACCCGGACCGGCAGCCCGGCGCGGTGATAGACCCAGGCGATCTTGTAATCCGCGCTCGGCCCCACCCGCATATTGAGCTCGCTCGCACGGATGCTAGCCCAATAGGGCACCTCGCGATCCTGCGCGATGGCCGGAGCGGCAAGAGCCGACAAGGCGGCAAAAAGAGGGAAGAAAGCGGCGCGCATGAAGGTCGGCTTCCTACCCGACGCCCCGAACCCGTTCAAGCGTCTGCATCAAGGCATAGGTCGCCGCTTGACCGGAACCGAGCGCAGCGCCTAGCCCCCAATCATGCCCGATTCCGCCCCCGCCCCCACCGTACCCCGGCGTCTCGACCATCCCCCCCGCGTCGTGGTGACGCGCCACCTGATGCCGACCGTCGAATTGCGGCTCGGCGAGCTGTTCGATGCGCATTGCAATTCCGCCGACAAGGCGATGTCGCGCGAAGAATTGGTCGCGGCGATGCGCGAATGCGACGTGCTGGTCCCAACGGTGACCGATCGGATCGATGCGGACATGCTGGCTCAGGCGGGCGATCGCCTCGGCCTGATCGCCAATTTCGGCGCGGGGACCGATCATATCGACCTCAAGGCAGCCGCCGCGCGGCGCATCATGGTGACGAACACGCCCGGCGTCTTCACCGAGGATACCGCCGATCTGACCATGGCGGGCATCATCGGCGTGCCACGCCGGGTGCGCGAGGGGGTCGAACTGATCCGCTCGGGCCAGTGGACCGGCTGGACGCCGACCGCGCTCTTGGGCCGCAAATTGGCGGGCAAGATTCTCGGCATCGTCGGCATGGGCCGGATCGGTCAGGCGGTGGCGCATCGCGCCCGCGCCTTCGGGCTCGAGATCGCCTACCACAATCGCAAACGCCTTCCCGAAGCGGTCGAGCGAATGTTCGGCGCGCGCTATGCCGACACGCTCGACGGGCTGGTGAGCGAGGCCGATATCCTGACGCTGCATTGTCCCGCAAGCGAGAGCACGCGCGGCATGATCGATGAGCGGCGCATCGCAATGATGAAGGACGGTGCGAGCCTCATCAACACGGCGCGCGGTGATCTCGTCGATCAGGATGCGCTGATCGCGGCGCTCGAAAGCGGGCATCTCGCGGGCGCCGGGCTCGACGTCTATCCGGACGAACCGAATGTCGACGAGCGCCTCATCCGTCATCCGAACGTGATGACCCTGCCCCATATCGGCAGCGCCACGCGCGAGGGGCGCGAGGAATCGGGCCATCGCGTCATCGCCAATATCCGCATGTGGGCCGATGGCCATCGCCCGCCCGATCAGGTCCTCACCGGACTGGCTTGAGGAAAGTCGAGACATGGACGATTTCGCCGCGCGCATCGAAGCGCTCGAACACCAGTGGATGCGCAGCTGGATGCAGCGCGACCGCAACGCGATGAAGAAGCTCGCCGCGCGCGATTTCATCTTTCTCCTGGGATCGACGCGCGCCGCGCTCCTCGACCGGGCGAGCTGGCTGGAAGCGGCGACCACGCGCTTCAAATGCAAGGGCTATCGCTTCGGCGAGGTCTATGTCCGCCGCCACGGCTCGGTCGCTGTTTTTGCGACGCAGATGAGCCTGGAAGCGCGCATGGGCGAGCACGAATGGGCGGGCGAGACCTGGATGATGGACCTCTGGCAGAAGACCAAGGTCCGCCGCCAGTGGCGCATCATCGAACGCACCCTCTCGCGCCCCGACGAGGACGCGAAGATGAGCGATGCGGTCAGGGCGATGCAGCTGTGGCGGTGAGCGGTTACAGCGCGCGTTCGTAGAAAATGTTGAAATCGCTCGCGGCATAATCGGCAAAGGGACCGCGCCTGACGAAGCCGTTACGCACATAGAGCGCATTCGCGGCGGCAAAGCCCTCGCCCGTCCCGGTTTCCAACATAAGCGTCCGGTAGCCGCGTTCGCGCGCCACAGCGATCAGATAGGAAAGCAGCGCAAACCCCACGCCCGTCCCCAATTCACGATCGATTACACGCATCGATTTGATCTCGCCCGATCGCGGTTCGATCTGCTTGAGCGCCGCGGTACCCAGGAGCCCGCCGTTACGCCGTGCCGCGAAGAGGCTGACGTTTGGACTGGCAAGCCCGGTCAGATCGAGCGCGAAGGATGTTCCCGGCGGCGAAGACTCGACCATCCGCCGCTGATGCATGGTCAAAAGGTCGCGAAGATCGGCATCGTCCAAGTTGGCGAGGCCGATCTCCACGTCAATCCCCCGCCAGGATCCGATCGACCAGCTGCTTCACCGTGGGGGTGAAATTGTTCGAATAGAACGGGTCCTGCTTGAAGCGATAGGCCGCGTGGCCCGCGAACATCAGATTGTCGTCCACCGGCTCGCCGTGGGCGATGTCCTGCAAGGTCTTCTGGATGCAGAAGCTGCGCGGATCGGCGAGGCGTCCGGTCGTGTAGTCGTCGTGGTCCTTCCAGCTCGAAAATGCGCAATGGCTGAGACAGCCCATGCAGTCCTTCTGGTCCTTGCGGATCGTATCGCGGCTTTCGGGCGTGACGTAAACGATCGTGTCGTCCGGCGTCTTGAGCGCTTCGGTCTGCCCCTCGGCGAACCAGGCCCGCGCGCGGTCGTAATCCTTCGGCGCGACCCAGAAATTCTTGCCGCGCACACCAATGTCGAGCTGCTTGGTGTGCTCGCCCGCCTCGACCTTGCTGTAGGGGATCTGGCGTTCGGAGCGGTGGATGAGGTCCCAGAGGAAATCGTTCTTCACCGCGCTCGAATAGAAGCCGGTCGGCGAGAATTTGTGCAGCAGCACGTCGCCTTCGTCGAGCGTGCGCAGGCGGTCCTTCCATTCCTGCGGGATCGGGCTTTCCTCGGTCAGCAGGGGACGCGTTCCGAACTGGAACATGATCCGGCCGAGCTCGGGATTGTCGATCCAGTCGTTCCATTCGCGCAGGAACCAGACGCCGCCCGCCATGACGATCGCGGTATCTTCCGAGACGCCTTCATTGCGCATCGTCTCGCGCAGCGCCTTGACGCGGGGGTAGGGATCTTCGGGCTTCCTCGGATCTTCGGCGTTCGACAGGCCGTTATGCCCGCCCGCCAGCCACGGGTCTTCGTAAACTACGGCCGCCATCAAGTCGGGCACCTTGCTGTAGCTGCGCTTCCACAGGGCGCGGAAGGCGCGCGCGGAGCTGACGATGGGCAGGTAGCTCACATTGTAGCGCGCCGCGATCTCGGCCAGCTTATAGGGCATACCCGCCCCGCAGGTAACACCGGCGACGAGGCCCTTGGTGTTCTCCAGCACGGCTTCCAGTATCTGCTGCGCGCCGCCCATTTCCCACAGGACGTTGATGTTGATCGCGCCGTTTCCGCCCGCGATATCGTGCGCGCGCTTCACCTGTTCGGTGGCGCCGTCGATCGCATAGCGCATCAGCTGTTCGTGGCGTTCCTTGCGCGTCAGCTGGTCGTAGACCTGGGGGATGATCTTGCCCTCGGCATCGTAGCTGTCGGCATTGACCGCGCTGACCGTGCCGATGCCGCCCGCCGCCGCCCAGGCGCCCGAGCTCAAGTGGTTGGTCGCCGAAACGCCCTTCCCACCTTCGACCAGCGGCCACACTTCGCGCCCGCCATACTGAATGGGTTCGAGACCCTTGAATGCCATGATCCGTCTTTCGTTCGCGTCTTTTCAGGTGGCGGATCGCGTGGATGCCGCCGACTTGGCCACCGCATCTCCACGACACGGTTCGATACTCTCCGGTTCGGGTCTGTTAGCGCCCCGTTCGAACTGTGCATAGTACCCCGCCAGTTCGGGCGCATCCTTGAAAGCGACGAGCTTGTAGCCCACCCGCTCGAATTCGCAGGCCAGCAGCATCGGCGCGATACCGTGCTGGTCGGTCGGGCGATCGACATCGACCACCACGACCTGCCCGCCCGGGGTCAGCGAGGGCCACATCCGCCAGAGCAGGGCATAGGGCTCGCCGATCTCGTGATACATATGGACCATGAAGATGCGGTCGAAGCTGTCTTCGGGAAGATGAGGATCGTCGAGCGAGCCGGGCTGGATGGACACGTTGTCGATCCGTTGCCGCTCCACCCGGCGACCGAGTCGTTCGAGCGCGTTGCGGTCGATATCCTGCGCCAGCACCCGGCCATCCTCTCCGACCCGCTCCGCCAGACGCACGGTGTAATACCCATTCCCGGCACCGATATCGGCAACCGTCATTCCGGGTTCGATCCCCGCGAGGTCCATGACCGTTTCGGCCTCGCCGCGATTGTCGCGCGCGGTTTCGGTGCTGAACTGGTTCGATCCGAGGCCGGACACCGGACGGTCGGGGCGGGGAAATTCCGCCGAGGTTTCGGGCCGGTCGCCGGGTGCCTGGCCGCAGGCGGCGAGCGCCAGCAGCAGACCCGCTGAGGCGGCCAGGCGCAAATTCACTCCACGTCCTCGATTTCGACCGTCTCGCCCGTTACCCGCTGCGCCAGCGCGGCGGAGATGAACGGATCGAGTGCGCCGTCGAGCACGTCGTCGGGCGTCGGGCTGGTCACGCCGGTGCGAAGGTCCTTCACCATCTGATAGGGCTGGAGGACATAGCTCCTGATCTGGTGGCCCCATCCGATATCGGTCTTGCTCTCGTATTCGGTGCCTGCCGCCGCCTCGCGTTCGGCCATTTCGCGCTCGTAGAGGCGGGCCTTGAGCATGTTCATCGCAGTCGCGCGGTTCTTGTGCTGGCTGCGATCGTTCTGGCTGGCGACGACGATCCCGGTCGGCTGGTGGGTGATGCGCACGGCGGAATCGGTGGTGTTGACGTGCTGCCCACCCGCGCCCGAGGCGCGATAGGTGTCGATCTTCAGATCGCTTTCATTGATCTCGATCTCGAAATCGTCGTCGATGACGGGATAGACCCAGACCGA
Organism: Erythrobacter sp.; assembly: GCA_009993605.1. Classification (GTDB taxonomy): domain Bacteria; phylum Pseudomonadota; class Alphaproteobacteria; order Sphingomonadales; family Sphingomonadaceae; genus Qipengyuania. The sequence goes on along the minus strand of JAACTB010000007.1, from coordinate 52,050 downwards.
GCTGAAACTGGTGTGGCGCCGCGCGGAGCTGTCATAGGGGCTGATCCGGACCAGGCGATGGACGCCGCTCTCCGTCTTGGCGTATCCATAGGCGTTGTCGCCCTTGATCAGCAAAGTCGCGGATTTGATCCCGGCCTGGTCGCCCGCCTGATATTCGACCGTCTCCACCTTGAAGCCGCGCTTTTCCGCCCAGCGGGCATACATGCGGAAGAGCATTTCGGCCCAGTCCTGGCTTTCTGTGCCGCCCGCGCCCGCATGGATTTCGAGATAGGTGTCGTTCCCGTCCGCTTCGCCCGACAACAGCGCCTGGACCTTGTCGGCATCGGCGCGCGTGGCGAGCTTTTCGAGGCTGGCGAGACCGTCCTTCACGACCTCGTCGTCGCCCTCGTCCTCGCCCATTTCGACGAAGTCGATCGCATCGGACATTTCGGAGGAGATTTCGTTGACGGTCGCAATCGCGGTTTCGAGCTGCTTCTGCTCGCGATTGATCGCCTGCGCTTCCTTGGGATTGTCCCACAGGCTGGGATCCTGGACGCGCGCATTGAGCTCGTCCAGGCGGCGCAGGGCGCGCTCCCAGTCCAGCGATTGGCGAACCAGCGACAAGGCGGCTTCGATACGGTCGATATAGGCCTGCCCTTCGGCACGCATGGTATAATCCTTCGAGAGATACTGTCTTACCCACCCGCGCTTAGCGAGCAGGTGCGGTTTGTAAAGTTCAGCGGCCCTTGGGCAGGACTGCGCGAAGGGAGCGTGGGATCAGTAGATCCCGCCCTGCTCCTCGACGAAGTCGGTCTGCGCCTCGATCCGCGGCGTCGCCGCCGACACGGTGCGCTGCTCCGCCGCGCGCCCGCGCCTGATCATTTCGAGGATCTCGTTCCGCTTGGCCGCGATCTGATCCTGCCGGGTGGAACGGGGCGGTTCGGTATCGGGCTTGAACGCCTCCCAGATCACGGCGGCCTTGGGATCGTCGGACGGGGTGCCGTCGAACACCCGTTTGCCGGTGCGGCGATCGACCCGCACCATGCGGACACCGGCGGGCGCGATGAATTCGTCGCCCTCCCAGCGATCCTTCGATGCCTCGACGAAGCGCTTGAAGATCGGCGCGGCGGTGTTTCCGCCCTGCACCCAGCCACCCAGATTGCGGGGCTGGTCGAAACCGACATACATGCCCGCCACGATCTGCGGACTGCCGCCCACGAACCAGGCATTGGTCGGCCCGGTGGTGGTCCCGGTCTTGCCGAACAGCGGCATGTCGAGGCTGCGCAGGCGCACCGCCGTGCCGCGCGTCACCACGCCTTCGAGCATATGGACCGTCTGGAACGCGGTGCGCGCATCCATCGCCTGACGCCCCTTGGCACCGAAGCGCGGCATCGGCTGACCGTCCCATTCGGCCATGTTGCAGCCCGTGCAGTCGCGCGTGTCCGACCGCCAGATCACCTTGCCCCGGCGATCCTGCACATAGTCGATCACGCTCGGCTGGTTGAGGCGCCCCCAATTGACGAGCGCCGAATAGGCGTTGACCATTTTTTCGACCGTGGTGTCGCCAGCACCCAGCGCGAAGGCGGGATAGGGATCGTAGCTCCCGATATTCATATTCTCGAAGGTCTTGATGACGTTCGGCATCCCTGCATCCATCGCGATGTGGACGGTCATGAGATTGCGGCTCTGTTCGAGGCCCCAGCGCATCGTGTGCACTCCGCCACCGCCGCCGCCGAAATTGCGGAAGCATTTCTCGCCGAGATTCGCGCCCTGATAGAAGCAATAGGTCTGGTCGGGAATTTCGCTCGCCGGGGTCAGGCCGTGGTCGAGACCGGTGGCGTAGACGAAGGGCTTGATCGTCGATCCGGGCTGGCGCAGCGCCTGGGTGGCGCGGTTGAAGCTGCCTAGGCGGCTGTCGAACCCGCCCTGCATGGCGAGGATGCGCCCGGTCTGCGGGTTCTGAGCGAGGAAGGCGCCCGAGACTTCGGGCACCGTGCGCAGGCGATAGCCGCCGGACGCTTGCTGCGCCGCGACCACATCGCCAGCCTTGAGCGAACCGGGTGCGCCGAGCAGCGAGTAAGTCTCGCCATCGGTCAGGCCGATCGTTGGCGAAGAGCCGCCTTCGGTGACCACGCCAACGCGCCAGTCCTCGTAATTGATCGAGAGATTGGAGGAGCGAAGCTGGCCGATCAGGTCGCCATTGTCGGGGTTCAGAGTGGCGATCGGGCCGGAGAACCCGCGATTGCCTTGATAACTCAGCAATTGCGCGCGCAACGCATCGCGCGCCGCGTCCTGCAATTCCATGTCGAGCGAGGTCCGAACCCAAAGGCCGCCCGCATAGACGCTGTTCGGCCCATTTTCGGCATTCTCGCCGAACTTGTCGATCAGCTGGCGGCGTACTTCTTCGAGGAAATAGCCCGCATCCGCCGAGCGTTCCTCGCGCTGCTGGACCAGGCCGAGATCCTGCGCCTTGGCCGTGTTTGCGGCGGACGCCGTGACGAAATCGTTGGCCACCATCTGATCGAGCACGAAATTTCGCCGTTCGATCGCCATGTCGCGGAACCGTTCGCGCCCATAGCGTTCGGGCGCCTTGGGCAGGATTGCGAGAAACGCCATCTCGTGCAGATCGAGATCGCCGACATCCTTGTCGAAATAGGCGCGCGATGCCGCCTGGACGCCGAAGCTGCGACGGCCGAGCGGAATTTCGTTGAGATACAGTTCGAGGATCTCCCGCTTGCTCAGCGTATCCTCGATGCGCCGGGCGAGGATCATCTCCTTCAGCTTGCGCGTGACCGAATATTCATCGCCGAGCAGGATGTTCTTGGCGACCTGCTGCGTGATGGTGGAGCCGCCCACGGCGCGCTCGCCCGATCCCATCTTGCTGGCGTAATCGAACACGGCATTGGCCGTGCCGCTCAGATCGACACCGCCATGGCTGAAGAAGGTCTTGTCCTCCGCCGCCAGATAGGCCTCGATCAGCTGAGTTGGAAAATCGACATATTGCAGCTGCACGCGCCGTTCTCGGGCGTAGGAATGAACGATCTCGCCATCGCCGCCGCGCACCACGGTCGGCAGCGGCGTTTCGTATTCGAGCAGGGTTTCCACATCCGGCAGGTCGCGCGCCAGCAGCGCCCACGCGGCGAGCAGGCCCGCGACGGCGAGGCCGACAAGGATGCTGCCATATCTGAACCACCGCCGCTCGCGCCAATTGGCCGCGAACCATGCGAGAGTTCCGCTAATGTCGCGGCGGATACGGTAGCGATAATAGTCTAAAGTGGATTGCTCGGCCATCTGGGTCCCATCGTCCGGTGTCGGCCCCCTAGCACGCCAAGCCTGTCGCGCGCCATAACGAAGCGAACGTGAATCGACGTCTAGGCCTCTGGCGCGTCGGGTTCCGCGTCAGTTGGTGTCTCGGTCGGCGCGTCATCCGTGGTGGGCTCGCTCGCCTCATCGGTTTCCTCGCCAAGAAGATCGTCGCGTTGGCGCACGAAATAGATGCGGATGGCGCGTGCGAGCGTCTCGGCGAAACGCGTCCGACCCGCAGGCGAGGCGAGCCGTGCGGCCTCTTCCTCATTGGTGATGAAGCCGCTTTCGAACAGGACGCTCGGCACGTCCGGCGCGCGCAGGACTTTGAGGGCGGCGGAGCGGCGCGGCTGCGGATGGAACCGGATCGCGCCCTCGCCTTCGCGCTGGATCAGATCGGCGAACTGGCGCGATTCCGCCTGCGTGCGCCGCTGCGACAATTCGACGAGGATGGTGTTCACCACATCGCTCTGCCCGGCAATGTCCTGTCCGTTGATCCGGTCGGCGCGGTTCTCCCGCTCGGCGAAGCGCGCGGCCGCCTCGCTGCTCGCCTGCGTCGAAAGAGTGTAGATGCTGGCGCCCTCCACCTCGCTCGCCTCGCCAGCGGAATCGGCGTGGATCGAGACGAACAGATCCGCACCGAGCCGCCGCGCGATTTCGAAACGTTCGGCATGGAGGAGATAGCGATCGTCGCTCCGCGTCAGCGCGACGCGAACGTCTCCCTGTTCCAGCAGGGCATCGCGCAGGGCCTTAGCGAGATCGAGGACGAGATCCTTTTCGATCACGCCGACACCGGATGCGCCGGGATCGTGCCCGCCATGGCCAGGATCGATCACCACCAGAGGGCGGTCGTCGCCCTCGGCCCCTTCGATTTGCGGAAGATCGACCGCCGCGTCGCTTTCCAGCACGATACGCGGCGCATAATCGCGGCCGAAATGCGGGATCGGCAGATCCCGTCCGCTCGCCGCCGCCACACCCATCGCAATGGCGAACAGCGCGACGGGAAGGGCCAGGATCGCATAAGGATGAGGACGGCGCTGCATCGCGCTGTCTGCATTACGGGGTTACCGACCCATCGCGCAATATCCCGTTCGCGCAATATGGTTGCCGTGCCCCGGCCCTGATGCTAGCGCGGATTTCGCAAGAGTCCGAAACCAATCGGACCCGGCGCGGGATCGCCTGGATTTATCGCGATCCCTCGAAACAGGTTGATGCGACACATGATCAAGCCCTTCCCGCTCTTCCACACGCAGGCATCTGCCGGCGGTGTGGCTGGTGCGGGCCAGGTAACGCGCACCATGCGCGGGATCGGTTTCGCAGACACGCATTTCCGGCTCGGACGCGCTGTGCGCCTCGACCGGTTCCTATCGACCGCCCTCGCCCGCCCCAAGGTCGGCAGCGGCGGTTCCCATCACAATTCGCGCAAGGGCGAGGCCGGGTCGCACCCGCCCCCCTGCGCTTGGAGACATATCAATGGCAACGCGCATGCTAATCGATGCGCGCCACCAGGAAGAAACCCGGGTGGCGGTCCTCAAAGGCAATCGGATTGAGGAATTCGACTTCGAATCTGCCGATCACAAGCAGATCAAGGGCAATATCTATCTAGCCAAGGTCACGCGGGTCGAACCCTCGCTTCAGGCGGCCTTCGTCGATTTCGGTGGCAATCGCCACGGCTTCCTCGCCTTCGGTGAAATCCACCCCGATTATTACCAGATTCCCAAGGAAGATCGCGACGCCCTGCTCGCCGCCGAAGCCGAAGTGGCCGAGGAAGAGCAGCGCCTGCGCGAAGACGAGGAAGCGCGCGGCCAGATGCCGGGCGAGGAATACGACGCCGAGGACGAAAGCTCCGAAGCGCTGGCCGAGGAATTCGCCGAGGACGGCCTCGAAGAGGTCGACACGTCGGACAAGGACGATGTCGCCACGATCGAGGAAGGCCACGTCGCTGGCGATTCCGATGATGGTGACGATGGCGAAGACGGTGGCGAAGACAGTGACGAAGACAGTGACGGGGACGACGACAATGGTCGTTCGCGCGGTCGCCGCCGCCAGCGGGGTCGCAATGGCAAGGGTGGCAAGCCCCGCACCCGCGCCAAGGAAGTCGACGAAGCACGCGCGCGCCGCATGGCGCTGCGCCGCAAATACAAGATCCAGGACGTCATCCAGCGCCGCCAGGTGCTCCTCGTCCAGGTTGTCAAGGAAGAGCGCGGCAACAAGGGCGCGGCGCTGACCACCTATCTCAGCCTCGCCGGGCGCTACACCGTGCTGATGCCGAATAGCAGCCATGGCGGCGGCATTTCGCGCAAGATCAATTCGGCGAGCGACCGCAAGCGGCTGAAGCAGATCGTCGGCGACCTCAGCCTGCCGCGTTCGATGGGCCTGATCGTGCGGACCGCAGGTCTTTCGCGCACCAAGACCGAGATCAAGCGCGATTTCGACTATCTCGCGCGTCTGTGGGACGAAATCCGCGAAAAGACCCTGTCCTCCAGCGCGCCGGCGCTGATCCATTCGGACAGCGACCTGATCAAGCGCGCCATCCGTGACATCTACAATCGCGAGATCGAAGAGGTCGTGGTCGAGGGCGAGCAGGGCTACAAGTCGGCCAAGGCCTTCATGAAGCTGCTGATGCCCAGCCATGCGCGCCGGGTGAAGGCTTATTCCGATCCGGTGCCGATGTTCCAGCGCTATGGCGCGGAAGATCAGCTGAAGGCCATGTACGATCCGATGGTGCAGCTGAAATCGGGCGGTTATCTCATCATCAACCCGACCGAGGCGCTGGTTTCGATCGACATCAACTCGGGCCGTTCCACCAAGGAACACGGGATCGAGCAGACCGCGCTCCACACCAATCTCGAAGCCGCGCGCGAAATCGCCCGTCAGTTGCGCCTGCGCGACATGGCGGGCCTGGTCGTGATCGACTTCATCGACATGGAGCAGCATTCGAACACCCGCAAGGTGGAGCGCGCGATGAAGGACGCGCTCAAGACCGACCGGGCGCGCATCCAGGTGGGCCGCATCTCGAGCTTCGGCCTGATGGAGATGAGCCGCCAGCGCCTGCGCACCGGCGTGCTCGAAGCGACCACGCGCGAATGCCCCCACTGCGACGGCACCGGCCTGGTCCGCACCGCGAGCAGCGCGGGCCTTTCCGCCCTTCGCCTGATCGAGGACGAGGCGGCCAAGGGCAAGGGTACCGTCATCCGCCTCGCCGCCAGCACGGAAGCCGCGATCTATCTGTTGAACGAGAAGCGGTCCGATCTGATGGAGATCGAACAGCGTTACGGCGTCACCGTCGAAGTCGTGCCCGAGGGTGAGGACGAAGGCGCCAAGATGAACGTCTCGAGCCATGGCCCCAAGCCCAAGGACGCACCGAAGTTCGAGCCGATCGCTTTCGACGAGGACGACGACCTCGACATCGAGGAAGACGATCTCGACGAGGAGGACGAGCCGCGCCAAGCCCGCCGTTCGGAGCGGGACGAGGATGAGGGAGAAGGCAAGCGCAAGCGCCGCCGAGGCGGGCGCAACCGCAATCGCAAGCGCGATCGTTCTGACGGCGACGAGCGGGAAAATACCCGTTCGGATGACAACGACGAGAACGATGCCGAAGCGGGCGAAAGCGACAACGGTGAGCGCGGCGATCGCAGCGACGAGCAGGGATCGGACGACGATCGCCCCCGGCGCAAGCGCCGCCGTGGCGGACGCGGGCGCCGTGGCGGCCGCAACCGTTCGCGCCAGGACGAGGTGAACGAGAGCGATGCGGAAAATCTCGAAGAGGTTTCGCAGCATGTCGTGAACGACATGGCTGTCGTCGCCGGACCGGACGATGCTCCCGAAACCGCCGAAGCCATGGGCGACGAACCCGCTGCGGAGGAAAAACCGAAGCGCAAGCGGGCCCCGCGGAAGAAGGCCGCGGCGGCTGAAACCGCCGAGACCGCTTCGGACGAAGCCGAACCGGCCGAGAAGCCGAAGCGCAAGCGGGCTCCGCGCAAGAAGGCGGTGACGCAAGACGCTCCGGCGAGCGAAGCGCCCGTCGAGGCTTCGTCGGAAACGGGCGAAGAAGCGCCCAAGCCGAAGCGCGCCTCGCGCAGCAAAAAGGCTGCGACCGAGACTGTCGAAACCGAAGCTACGGGCGAGCCGACAGCCGAGGAAGCGCCCAAGCCGGCTGCCAAGCGCGCGCGCAAGCCCAAGGCGAAAACCGAAGACGCGACCGGGTCGGAGCCCGCCGCTTCCGAAGCGCAGGCGGCTCAGCCAAGCGACGAGAGCGCCGGAACCATCGAAACCGCGAAGCCCAAGCGCGGCTGGTGGCAGCGCACCTTCGGGGACTGAGCGCCGCATAACGGTGTCGAAATAGCGGGGGTCGGTCTTCGGATCGGCCCCCGATTTCGTTCGGATCTAGGGTTGTTCCCGCGCGATCAGGGCGAGGACGTCTTCGAGATCGCGTGGCTTGTCGACATCAATCGCGGCCCGCCCGTCGCTGGCCCGGACGAGCCCCGCATCCACGCCGATCCGGCGGCCCAGTCGCGCCAATCCGTCCTCCAGCGTCAACCGCCCCAATGCGTAGGCGAAGAGATTGGGAAGCCCGAGACGCGCCACCAGTTTCCACGGGCGTTTGCGATCGGCCTCGACCTCCCGCCATGTCGCAAGGGCCGCGCGCGCTTGGGGAGTGGCGAGATAGAACAGGTTGCAACCCGACCATTCCCCATCGGCAAACCGCAGATAGGTGCGTTGCGTACCGGGCAAAGCGCGCTCGATATCCTGCCGCCGCGCCATCATGATCGACAGGTCCGCCCCTGCCCGGGTCTTTGCGACCAGTTCGGTAATCCATGCCGGTTCGAGCAAGGCGTGATCCGCCGTGGTGACGACGAGCGGCGCGCCGGTCATGTCGAACGCGGCCGCCACGCTCTCGCTCGGCCCGGAAGCAGGCGGGCAGATTTCCGCGCCGAGGCTGTGCGCGAGGGCCACCACCTCCGGATCGTCGGCGGAGACCAGCACCCGGCCCATACCCGCCGCAAGCAGGGCGAGGATGACCCGTTCCAGGATCGGCTTGCCTGCGATGTCGATCAGCCCTTTGTGCGCCACACCGAGGTCGCGCGCGAGCGGGTCGCCGCCCGGCCGCGTCCCAGCCAGAACGAGCGCGCTCCCAGTCATGTCTCGGCGTCCACCTTGCGCAGGCGTCGCAGCGTCATCCAGGCGGCGAGGCTCATGCAGAAATAGAAGACGCCCATCGACAGGGCGACCGCCCAGCCGATCTCGACCGGTCCGCCGCCCGATTGCAGGGCGACGATCGACACGATCAACGTCACCACCGCGATCGCACGCACCTTCAAGGCGCGTCCCGCATGGCCGGTCGCATACAGCATCGGTTCGTAGGAGACGCTGGCGAGTTCGAATGCCGCGGCGAAAGCCAGCGGGATCAGGACGACCGCGGCGCGCGCATAATCGGACCCGCCGATCAGAACCAAGGCCTGCTCGCCGAACAGGACGGCAGTCAGAAGGACCACGATCCCCGCCAGCGCAGCGATCCGCGTCACGCTGCGGACCAGCTTTGCAAACCGCGTCGCCTCGTCGGCGATGCTGGACACGGCGAATTCGGGCAGGACCGCTCGCGCCACCAGGACGGCGAACTGCTTCACGCCCTGTGCCAGCTGATCCGCCAGGCGGTAGAGACCTGCGGAGCTGGTCGAGAAGAAATAGCCGACCGCCAGCAACGGCCCCTGTTTGACGATGGCGTCCAGCGTGGTCGCGCCGTAAGTCACCCCGAAGAACCCCTTGATGCCGGGATTCTCCAGCAGCATCCGGCGCCAACCGCCCGCATGCCGCAGGCGAAACGCACCGGGTGCAAGGCGCCGCGCCATGATCCAGTAGACCGCTGCCGCGATCAGATCGAACAGCGCCCAAGCGAAGACGAATTTCGCGACGCTGGGTCCTGTGGCGAGGATGATGCCGCTGGCGATCAAGCGCCCGGTCGGCACGATCGCTTCGACATACGTGCCCACGTCGAATCGATCGAGAACGCGCACGATCCCGCTCGGCGTGGTCAGGCGCGCCCAGATCAGGGCGCAGGCGAACAGAAAGCCGAGATCGATATAGCGCGGGTTCAGTTCGAGCAGCGAGCCGAAGCCATAATAGACCAGTGCAGCGATCGCGCAGCCGGTGACCGCCCCGCCAAGATCGGCAAAGGTGCAGAACCAGATCAGGCGCCCGAAGGCCGCTTCGTCACCGTCCAACCGGTGCCGGGCACCGAAGCGCACCAGCGTCTGCCAGGTCTGAAAGCCCGCAATCGCGACGAGCGCCTGCGCAGTGCCGAAGAGGAGAGAGAAATGCCCGAAATCGCGCAATCCCAACGATCGTGCCAGCACGGCGAGATAGATCAGGCTGCAAATCGCCCCGAAGGTCTTACCGCCGAGAATCCAGGCCAGATTGCGAACGATGTTCAGCAGCCCGTTGCGTGCGGGCACAGGCGTGCTTTGACCATCCATCTCGAGCGCCCTTTGAACGATGCGCGCGCGGCTGGCAAATCCATGCTTTGCGGCGGCGCGCGGGATGCTTAAGGCAGCCGGCCATGCGGGTGGTGTTCCTCTTCAATCACGATGCGGCCCATCAGGTCGCGCATCTGGCCGGGATCGCCGCCGCGATGGCGCGCACCCACCCGGAGGTCGAAACCGTGATCGCCTATGCAGGCCCTTCCATCCGAGCCCGCATCGAAGCGGTTGTCGGCGATATCGGCGGGGATGCGATCCGCTGGTACGAACTGACGCTGGGGCCTTTCGCGCGTGTCGTCGCGGGCCTGTTCGATAAGGTGCTGCCGGCCAGCCGCTTGATGCGCCTCAACGCGCATGTTCCGCTATTCGCGAGCGCCGATATGGTCGTCTCGACCGAGCGGACCTGCCTGCGCCTGAAGAAGCGCATTCCCGCTGACGTCATGCCGCTCTTCGCCAAGGTGCCGCACGGCGCGGGCGATCGTAGCGTGAGCTACCATCCCGATTATATCCGCTTCGATCGCAGCTTCGTGGCGGGCCGGAAAGTCGTCGACCAATTGGTCGCGCATGGTGTCGACCCCGAAAGACTGGTCGTCATCGGCTATCCCAAGTTCGAGAATATCGACCTTGCCGCCCGGCCCCGGCTGTTCGACAACGACCGCCCCACGATCGTCTACAACCCCCATTTCGATCCGAATCTGTCGAGCTGGTACGATCACGGCCCGGACATCCTGCGCTGGTTCGCCAGCGAGGCAGGACAGAGCTTCAACCTGATCTTCGCGCCCCATGTCATGCTGTTCCGCAAGGAACTTCATGTCTCGCCCGAATACGGGATCGCGCGACGGCGCCCCCATATTCCCGAGGAAGCACGCAGCGCCGCCAACATCCTGATCGACACCGACAGCCCGCGCCTGTTCGACATGACCTACACGCTCGCCGCCGACGCCTATCTCGGCGATGCGTCCAGCCAGATCTACGAATTCCTCGTGCGCTCGCGTCCAGCCTTCTTCATCGACGCGCGCCGCGATGTGAAAGCGGAAGACGACGAATGGCACCTGTTCTGGGAATGCGGCCCGGTGGTGCGCAGCGTGGACGCGCTCACGGCCCTGCTCCCCGAAATGGAGGCAATCGGCGCAAGCTATCGCGCGCGTCAGGAGGAATTGTTCGCGTATACCATCGATCTCGGCGATCGCCCGGCAAGCGAGAGGGCCGCCGACGCTATTCTGGAAGCTATCAGCTCTCGCGCGGATCGATGACGCGCCACCCGCGCGCAGCGGCCTTCTTCGCCTTACGCTGTGAGGTGGTCGCGAAGATCGGCTCGTCCACCTTGTCCAGCAGCGGCGCGTCGGCGAAACTGTCGCTGACGAAACGCGTCCGCGCTTCGCCGATTTCGGGCTGACGGTCCAGCACGCTGGCGAGCTTCGTATCCGCGTAGCAATTGTCGGGCACGCGCTCGAACCCTTCCCACCGGGTCGCGACCATCTCGTCGAACCCCAGAGCGGTCGCGAAGGCGCTGGCGTAAATGTCGAAGGCGGCGGTCGCGAGGACGAGGCGCGCGCCGGCTTCCCGGTCTTTCTCGAGCAGGAGCAACGTGCCCGGCATGAGCCCATTGGAAGCCATGACACGCGCGGCGAATTGCGATCCGAGCGCTTCCAGCTCGCTCCGCGTTCGGCGTCCGACCAATAATTGCGTTCCGAACAATTTCAGCCGCGCACGCGACATCGCTCCAAGTCGATAGGCGAGCATGGCGAAAAGCCACACCGGCACCAAAGCCAGCCGCCATGACGCCACTTTCCTGGCCGCGAAAAGCAGGAACGGCGTGAAAGTGGCTTTGCGCGTCAGCGTGCGGTCGAGATCGTAGATGGCGATACGCATCGCGGCATCCGATGGCACCGGCATCCCGGCCTGTCACCTATTCCCGGATTGCGAGCCCGCTCAGGCCGGTATCGTCTCGCCCTTCCAGTCGAAATGGCCGCCGCCATCCTCTGGTGTCAGCCCATCGATGACGGACAAAAGATCTTCCGCCGCCTGCGATGGCTTCGTCAGCTGCCGGTCGGGCACATTGCCCTGGAACGGCTCCGACAGCGCCGTGTCGACCGTGCCCGGGTGCAACGCCGCGACGATCCCCTGCTTGTGCGTGCGGGCGAATTCGATGGCGAAATTCCTGACGAGCATGTTGAGCGCGGCCTTGCTCGCGCGATAGCTGTGCCAGCCGCCGAGGCGATTGTCCCCGATCGAGCCTACGCGCGCGGACAGGGCCGCAAACACGCAGCGTCGGTCGCGGGGCATCAAAGGGAGCATATGCTTGGCGATCAGGGCCGGACCGATCGTGTTCGCCGCGAACATCCGCGCCATCGCGGCGCCGTCGATCGCCTTGAAGCTGCGTTCCGGGCCGGTCCCATCGGAGAGTGTCAGAACCCCGGTCGCGACGATGACGAGGTCGGGCGGATCGTCCCTCATCAAGTCGGTAGCCTGCCGGATGCTGTCCTCGTCGCCCAGATCGAAGCGGAACGGCTTGGCCCCTTCGACCAGCTCTTCACCCGATCGGCTCCCCGCCCACACGGTCAGCCCGCGCTCGACCAGAGTGGCGCTCAACGCCCTGCCGATGCCGCCGCTCGCCCCGAAGACCGCTACGGTTCGAAAATCCGATGAAGACTGTTCCATATCCTGCAAGACTTGCAGCGGACATTGCAGGTTCCCGGCCCTTGCACCATGCGCACGAACGGCTAAGTGGGTTGCAAGTAGCAACAGGACCGAATTGCGCCATGGCGACCTTCACCCTTCCGAAGAATTCCAAGATCAGCGGCAAGGGCCGCGCACACAAGGCGGAGGGCGCCGGGCGGGTCAAATCCTTCAAGATCTATCGCTACGATCCCGACAGCGGCGAAAACCCGCGTTACGATACGTTCGAGATCGATCTCGACGATTGCGGCCCGATGGTCCTCGACGCGCTGTTCAAGATCAAGAACGACGTCGATCCGACCCTCACCTTCCGCCGCTCGTGCCGCGAGGGGATCTGCGGGTCGTGCTCGATGAACATGAATGGGAAGAACGGCCTCGCCTGCACCACCGCGATCGAGGATCTCAAGGGCGAAGTTCGGATTACCCCCTTGCCGCACATGGAGGTCATCAAGGATCTCGTCCCCGATTTCACGCATTTCTACGCGCAATATGCCAGCATCCGGCCCTGGTTGCAGACCGTCTCCACCACGCCTAGCGGCAAGGAACGCCTGCAATCGCCCGACCAGCGCGAGAAGCTCGACGGGCTTTACGAATGCATCCTGTGCGCCTGCTGCTCGACCGCCTGCCCGAGCTATTGGTGGAACAGCGACAAGTTCCTCGGCCCGGCGATCCTGCTCCAGGCCTATCGCTGGCTCGCCGACAGCCGCGACGAAATGACCGGCGAACGGCTCGACCAGCTCGAGGACCCGTTCCGGCTCTATCGCTGCCACACGATCATGAACTGCGCGAATGTCTGCCCCAAGGGCCTGAGCCCGGCCAAGGCCATCGCCGAAACCAAGAAGATGATCGCCGAGCGCGCGATCTAAGGTGTTCGCCAAAGACGTATTCGAGCACGGGCCGGACCCGGACAATCCCGGCTGGAACCACTGGAACCTGAAGGACGAGACGCTGTTCAACGGCGCGGTGATGGGCAGGCTCATCACCCGCGTCGACGATGACGGGAAGGCGCGGCTGCGCATGTTTCCCGAACGGCGGCACGAGAACCTGCAAGGCATCATCCACGGCGCCGTCACGCTCTCGCTGATCGACATCGCGCTGTTCACGACCATGCACAATCTCGGCAGCGGAAATGCGGGTCCATCGGTGACGCTCGAACTCTCGACCCAGTTCGTCGGAGGCGGCCAACCCGACCGTCCGCTCGATGCCGTGACCGAAATCGTGCAGGAAACCGGCAAGCTCGTCTTTGTCCGTGGTCTAGTCGAACAGGGCGAGCACCGGGTCGCATCCTTTTCGGGCATTGTCAGGAAGATGCAGCCCCGTTCCGACAGCGTTGCAGCGCCTTTGTGAGCGGGCTGCTCGCGCGTTACGAGGAATTGGTGGTGGCGGGCGAATTGCAGCCCGACCCCGACCAGCGCCGCGCGGCAGAGCGGCTCGATCGGCTTCAACAGGACCTGGAAAACGAGCGGCCCGGTAGTGGGCTCCTGTCGCGCCTGTTCGGGTCGAAGGACGAGAAACCGCCGCAGGGCGTCTATATGTGGGGCGGTGTCGGGCGCGGCAAATCCATGCTGATGGACCTGTTCGTCCAGACACTCGGGATCGCGGAAAAGCGCCGCACGCATTTCCATGAATTCATGCTGGAAGTCGATCGCCGCATGAAAGCGGCTCGCGATACGGGCCAGGGCGAACCGGTGAAGCACGTTGCCGCCGGAATCGCAAAGGACGTCCGCTGCCTCGCCTTCGACGAGATGGTGGTCACCAACACCGCCGACGCAGCGATCATGGCACGCCTGTTCACGGCCCTGATCTGCGACGAGAAAGTAAGCGTGGTCACAACCAGCAACCGGCCTCCCTCCGATCTTTACAAGGACGGGTTGAACCGCTCGCTCTTCCTGCCCTTCATCGATCTGGTCGAGGCGGAACTCGATATCGTGACGCTGAACGGCCCTACCGATTACCGGCTCGACCGGCTGGGCGACCTCGACACCTGGCACACCCCATTGGGCGAGGAGGCCACCGCGCAGGTGCGCGAGGCGTTCTTCCGCCTTACCGATTACGCGCCGGAAGATGCCGCCAATGTCCCCTCAGGCGAACTCGATCTGGGAGGCAGGCGCACGCTCCACGTTCCCAAAAGCTTCAAGGGCGTGGGAGTATTCAGCTTCAAGCGGCTTTGCGGCGAAAATCGCGGCGCGGCCGATTATCTCGCCATCGCGCACGCCTTTCATAGCGTGATCGTGGTCGGCATCCCTCGCCTGTCGCCGGACAATCGCAACGAAGCAATGCGCTTCACCAAGCTGATCGACGCGCTCTACGAAAACGGCGTCAAGCTCTTCGCGACGGCCGCAGCCGAGCCCGAAGACCTCTACGTGACAGGCGACGGCGCCTTCGAGTTCGAACGCACGGTCAGCCGGTTGATGGAAATGCAGAGCGCGGACTATATGGCGCGCGGCCATGGCGTGGCCTGAAAGTCGCTTGCGGACCGGGCATTTCCACCCCAGCTAGCTATCATTCCCGGCGGTCAGCAACCCCGCCGATGTGGACTGACACCATGATCGATATCCGACCCTTCGACACGCTCGGCCATGCGAACCACGGCTGGCTCGATGCGCGGCACCATTTCAGTTTCGCCAGCTATCACGATCCCGACCGCATGGGATGGGGAAATATCCGCGTATGGAACGACGACACGATCGCGGCGCAGAGCGGCTTTCCGCCCCACCCGCATAGCGACATGGAGATCGTCACCTTCGTGCGCAGCGGAGCGATCACGCATCAGGATTCGCTCGGCAACAAGGGCCGCACGGCGGCGGGCGACGTTCAGGTGATGAGCGCGGGTACCGGGATCACCCACACCGAATACAATGTCGAGGACGAGGCGACGACTTTGTTCCAGATCTGGATCCTCCCCGACCGGCGTGGCGAGGCGCCCGCCTGGGGGCAGCGCGAATTTCCCATGGCCGGGCGCGAGGGCGGCTTTGCCATCCTCGCCAGCGGTACACCGGCGGAGGACGATGCGCTGCCGATACGCACCGACGCGAAGGTCGTGGCGGCCACGCTGAAGGCTGGCCAAAGCGCGACCTGGACCAGTGACGGAACGCGCCATCAATATCTGGTCGCACCGACTGGCCGCATCCGCGTCAACGGCTACGATGCGCAGCCACGCGATGGGGTCGCGATTACGGGTGAGACAGAGATCGTGGTCGAGGCGCTTGAGGACGCGGAAATCGTGATGGTGGACGCGCGCTAAGCTTCCCGCTCGTCCGGCTAAGGGATCAGCCGACTCCGAGCCGGCCCAGCGACTTCTCCAGCATGACCAATTGGTAGAGCACACGGCCATTGTCCGCGGCGCCGCTGATGTGCCGTTCCGCGAGACGCGACAGCGCGCCGCGATCGAACCATCCGCTTCCCACCAGAGCTTCGCTTCGCGCCACGCCGCGCGCCATTCCGGCCAGTGGCCCGCGAAACCATTCCGCCAGCGGCGTGACGAAGCCCTGTTTCGGGCGATAGAGGATTTCGTCCGTAAGATACCGCTCCATCGCGTGTTTCATCAGCCACTTGCCCTGTCGCCCGCGTATGCGACGGTTTTCCGGCAGAGTGGCGCAAAATTCGATCAGGCGATGGTCCAGCAGTGGCTCACGCGCTTCCAGGCCCACCGCCATGCTGGTGCGGTCGACCTTGGTCAGGATATCGCCCGGAAGCCAGAAGGTAAGGTCGGCATATTGCGCCGCGTCCAATCCGCTGCGCGCCGGGGCGCTGTCCATAACCTCGATCAGCGCGTCTTCCGCGCGATACTCGCCGCGTTCGCGCAGCAGCATCTCGCCGTAGAGCCGCCCACGGGCCTCCTGATCGAGGATCGCCAATGCCCGCGCATAGCCCGCCGCCCCATCTTCGGCGAGCGAGAGGAACGTCGTCTTCGCGCGGAGGGGACGCGGCGCCCAGTCCGCTTTCGGCCAGACCTTGCCCAGCGCGCCGAACACCGGCCCGCGCAAAGCCTGGGGCAGCACCGCCCGCGCCTGCTCCTCGCGATGGTGGAAGACCTGCCTGCGGTATCCGGCCAGCGCCTCGTCCGCCCCATCCCCCGACAGCGCTACGGTGACGCTCTCGCGTGCGAGCTCGCAGACCCGCAGGGTCGGAAGCGCGGAGGCATCGGCGAAGGGTTCGTCGAAGATCGCAGCGATCCGGTCGAGATCGGCCACATCGCCGGGCGAGACGATCCGTTCGCGGTGATCGGTCCCGAACCGTTCGGCCACCAGCCTCGCGTGACTGGTCTCGTCCACTTCCGCAACGTCGAAGCCGATCGAACAGCTCGTCACCGGCTCGCGGCTCGCTTCCGCCATCAGCGCAACCACGCTGGAGCTGTCAACTCCGCCAGACAGAAAGGCACCGAGCGGGACGTCGGCGACCATGCGGCTCGAAACCCCTTCGCGCAAATGGTGGAGCAATTGCGCGGACTGGTCCGCCACGGACCCGCGCGCGCGATCTTCGAATGAAACGTCCCACCAGCGGCGCGGGGGTGCCGGCGGCCGATCATGCTCCAACAGACGGAAATGCGCCGCGGGTAGCTTCTCGACGCCTCTAAGGATCGACCGATGATCGGGCACGTAGCCCCAGGTCATATAATCCTCGATGGCCAACGGATCGACCTGCGATCGCATCAGAGGATGCGCCAGCAACCCTTTGAGTTCGGATGCGAAGATCAGGCTGCCATCGCTCAGCGTTGCGGTGAAGAGCGGCTTCACGCCCAGACGGTCGCGCGCCAGGAAGAGCTGGCGTTTCGAAAGGTCGTAAAGCGCGAAGGCGAACATACCTTCAAGACGGCTCAGGCAGTCGGGACCCCAGGCCTGCCATGCCGCCAGGATGGTTTCGCTGTCGCCGTCGGTGCGGAACTTCGCGCCTTTTTCTTCAAGTTCGCGCCGCAAGGACCTGAAATTGTAGATTTCCCCATTGAAGACCAGCACCGCCCGACCATCCACGGAATGCATCGGCTGGGGCGATCCGGCGAGATCGATGACTGAGAGGCGGCGATGGCCGAGGCCGACGCCCGGTGCAGTCCACACGCCGGACCCGTCCGGGCCACGATGGGCGATCGCGTCGCACATCCGCTCGACCCGGTGCGGTTCAACCGGCTTCGGCGTGCCGCAATGAAAGATACCGGCGATCCCGCACATGGCGCCCGCTCCTAACCGTATGCCGGCGAAAGGCCAATCGCGAAACCGGCGGCGATCGCCCCCAGGCCGATCGCCGCGCCCAACACGATCAGCAACGGAGCCGCGAATACCTCAAGACGTGCGAGCAGTGGACTGCGCGCCAGCTCCGCGAGCGACCATCCCGCTCCGTCCGGCGTTCGCTCGAACCAGCGCCACGCGAGGCCGAGCACGATGGCGACGACCACGGCGAAGAAGACCCATCCGTATATCAGGTGATCGACTCCGCCCGCCCGCTCGGCGCCGATGAACTGGGCGATATAAATCGTGCCCCACGCCCGGACCGCATTGGCGAGAATGGGTACGATGAAACAGGCGAGCAGGAACACGATCCTGCGTTTCCAGCTCGAAAAACCCGTGAACGCGGCGAGGACGCCGAGCGCGATCATCGCAATCAGGAATTTGACACCCGAACACGCTTCGGCGACGATGAACAGGCCGAACGGCGTCGTGATGTGGATCGCGTCGAGCGCGGCATCGATCCCGCTGAGATGCGCCAACTGGATAACGAGGCGGGCCGTGACGATCTGCATCGGCCAGACGATCTCCTCCCCGAAGGGCACGAGGAAGACCATGAAGCCGAGCGGGAGCGCCAGCAGCGCCGTCGCGCGTGGACCGAGCACGACCGGCACGCTCGACGCCAAGGCGGCGACAGCACCGGCATGGGCGAGGAGGTTGAGCCCGCTCGCTCGTCCGATGACCCAAAGGGCGAGAGCCGCACCGAGCAAGGCCAACCCCGGCCACCAGGGGCGTGGGTCCGTCTGGGCCAGCGCCTCCCGCCGTATCCAGATCAGCCATAGGACGATCGGCGGGACCAGCAGGATGTGCGCGTAGCTGTCGCTGTTCCACCATTGCCAGGCCATCTCTCCCCATTCGCGCAGGGTCAGGACGAAAAGTGCCCCGCAAAGCAGCGCGATGCCCGTGAGCGCCTGCTTCCATGACGGCAGGGTCTCGCTTCCAGTGGATTGGAGATGCAGATCACGTCGCATCGTGATGGCGCGCGTCGGCTTGCCCGAGAATATCGGCGAGACCTGCTTCGACGGCTTCCCAGCTCATGTTTTCAACGACGAAGCGCCGCGCTGCCCGGCCCATGTCTTTGGCCCGATCGCTGTCGGACGCCAGGTCGAGGATCGTGCGCTCGAAAGCTTGGTCGTCGCGGCAGATCCGCCAATGTTGGCCGTCCGTGGCGTCGATACCGGTCGCCGCTTCTTCGCTCGCAAGGACGGGACGGGCCATGGCCATCGCCTCCAGCACCTTGTTCTGAACCCCGCGCGCCAGCAGCAGCGGCGCCACGACTGCATCCGCGCTGCGCAGGAAGGGGCGAACGTCGGGGACCTCGCCCCAGACCGTAACCCCCTCAATTTCTGCGAGCTTCACGACCTCCGGGGTCGGCGCGCGGCCGACGATATGGAACTGCGCCGCGAGCCGCTCACGGATATTCGGCAGGATCCGGCGTGCGAACCGTCCGACTGCCGCGATGTTTGGCGGATAATCCATCTGACCCGTGAAGACGAGGTGGTGCCCCTCCCCCGCCAAAGCCGGATGCGGATCGGTGGCTGCGGGATCGAAGAAATCCGTGTCGACCCCGTTGCCCAAAGCGCGGATATCGGCCCGCTCGGCGCCCCGGCGCGTGCGCAAGATGTCTGCTTCTTTTTCGCTAATCAGGAGCGTCGTGTCGGCAGACCGGGCGAGGTGGACCTCTTCGGCTGACAGCAAGGCAGCCTCTCGCCGATAGAGAAGCGAGCGCGGGAAGCCGCTTTCCTGCGCATAGGTCGCGAATTTCTCGCTATCGACATCGCAGAGATCGACCACTATCCGGCCCGCGAAATCGGACGGGATATATTGCCCCATCTGCCCCGAGAACACGAAGATCGTGTCTATGGGCTGCTCGGCAAGCGTATCATCAACCCATTTCGCAAGCTCCGCGTCGAAGAAGGCCGTCTGGCTGACGGCGCTGTTCCTGCACAGCGCCTGCATCCCGGCGCGCGGCAGGGCCTTCGACCGCGTCGGCAGGCAATAACCGGCTGCGATCTCGGCAAGGCTTGTTTCTTGCTCACGGTCCTGATCGGTCTCGGCAAAGGTGCCGACATGGACGCGGCCGAGCTTCGCCAACCCCTTCAATAGGTGATGCGAGCGGATCTTGTCCCCGCGGTCGGGTGGAAAGGGCACGCGGTGGGCGAGGAAGAGGATGTCCCCCACGCTGCGCTCAACCCAGGCCGCGTGCGATATAGGGACCGATCATATTGGCTACGGAAAGAGGCAAGCGCTTCCACAGTTCGATCTTGCGGGCGTAGCTCGCATCCGTCGGATCGATGTTGCGCGCCTCCTCGCCAGGCGCGCTCCAGCTAGAATAGGTAAGAGGTTCCGGCTCGAACCCCCAGTTTGTCTTGAAATGATAGGGACCGCTGCCGGTCTTGGAACGTCCGAAATCGAACCGTGTACAGCCGCGTTTGCGAGCGTGAAGCATCAGTTCGTAATACATCCGCTCATTGGCGCGCAATCCCCGAGCCGCGAAGGTGCCGCCGCCCCAATACGGCATGACGGCACGGCCATTTCCGTCGTCATGATAGAGCGACAGAACGCTCGCCACCGGCGTGCCCTCGTGGCGCACGGTCAGGATATTGGCATCGGCGCCGAAACAATCCAGCACGGCATCGAACAGACCACGCGGGAACACCGGCGTGCCGAGATTATGCACGCTTTCGGCATAGACGGCGTAATGCGCCGCGCGATCGTCCTCAACCGATCCGACGGCGATCGAAAAATCGGCGTTCAACCCCTTACGCACCTCGGCGCGCGCCTTGCGGGGGATGGCGAGCAATTGCGCTTCGTCATTATCGGCCAGATCGCCGATGAAATTACAGTGACTTGTCGACGTTGTTTGCCAATCCTCAGGCGCTTCGCCGCCACGCAGTTCGATTGAGCGGGCGTTGTTTCGAAGCGCCAGTTCCTCTGCCGCTCTGCACAGGACTTCAGCGTCCGGCCGCCGTTCGGCCAACACGCCGCCGCCCACTCCGAACCCGCTCGACACCAGCGCTCGACCGAAGAGAGGCGAATGCACCAGCGTGAGCGGTAGCCAGGCCGCAAGGCGCCCCGCCCGTTCCAGCGCCAGCCCCATAGTCTCCTGCCCCGTACCCCGCTCGATTGCGCGCAGCCACAGCGGTCGCTGGAAAACCGATCCGCCATAACCGCGAACGAAACTCTCGATCCGGGCGGCCTCGTTCGGATCGCTCAGCCGGACGAGCGAGACGGTCGGCGTGGGAAGGCGCGTCGGCGCGTTCACGATACGAAGGGAACGCAGCGCTGCGCTTCTATCCGGGCGATTTCGTCCATCCGGCCCCAGCTGAAATCGCCAGCCAGCTTCGTCAGCTTGCCTGCCATTTTGGACAAATTGGTGTAGTGGCGCACACGCGATCGCAGCGGCGCGCCCTCGACGCGGGGTTGGTCGGGATCGATTTCCCAAGGATGGAAATAGAAGATGGCCGGGCGCTCGTCGCGCTGATTCACGCGTTTGATCGCCCAGTTCGAGAAAGCATAGGGCAGGACGCGGAAGAAGCCGCCCCCGCCCGCCGCCAGGCGCCGCTCGCCGATCTGGGCGGTGGTCACCGGTATCTCGACAAGCTCGCTGCCCTCCACCGGGCGGAAGGCGAAGCGCGGCGCCTCGCGCCATCCGTAATGGTCGTGCACGATCGGCGCGACGCTGGAGCTGTAGCGATAGCCCTGCTCCGCCAGAACCTCGTGCGCCCATGGCGTGCGCGCATCGATCGAAAAACTTGGCGCGCGATAGCCGCTGATTGCAGTGCCGCCTGCATTTTCGAGAATGGCGCGGGTCTTCGCCAGATCGGCGGCGAATTGCTTGCGGGTCATGGTGAAGACCCGCGCGTGATCGTAACCGTGGCTGGCCAGTTCGTGCCCCCGCTCGACGATGGCACGGATCGCCGCGGGCTCGCGCTCCGCCACCCAGCCAAGGGTGAAGAACGTCGCCTTGACCTCACAGGCATCGAACAGGTCGAGCACGAAGCCGACATTGTCCGCAACGCGCAGCGCCATTCCGTCCCAGTCCGCGCGATCGATCGTATTCTCGAACGCGCCGACCTGAAACCAGTCCTCCACATCGACCGACAGGCCGTTGAGGATCGCAGAGGATGATATCGTGCGCTGTTCCACGCCTATAATCCTCGCCTCAGGCGGCAGCGCGACGGCCGTCGGCCTCGAAATGCTCGATCAGCAGCGACAAGACGTGGCGGATCGACGCTTCCTGTTCGGACAGGCGGGCTTCCATCGCTGCGAGGCGTTGCTCGATGGCTTCGGAGACGGTTTCGCCCGATCCTGCGCCCGCCTGCTGCAGTTCCGAAACCTCGCGGCGCAGTTTCGCAATCTGGTTCTCGTGGCCGCCGAAAGCCGCCTCGATAGCGGCGATCTGCGCTTCGGCCAAGCCCTGCTCGCTGCTGCTCGGCTGCGATGCGCGAGCGCGATCCTGCTCCTCGCGCTTCGCATCGGCGACGGCTTGCGCTGCCTTCTTGTTCGGATCGGGCCGCACGCGATCGTCCACGACCGCCTCTTCGGCGGAAGAATCGCCCGTCATTTCCTCGATCACCGCATCCAGCATGGCGAGATCGATGGTCGACTGCTCCTCGACCGCACCGAGCAACAGCAGGCGAGTCATGACCTGGTTGATCTTGCGCGGGATGCCGCCCGTCGCCTTGTGCATTCGCGTGAACAGGCCGCGCTCGAAATCCGGCTCCCCGTCCCAGCCGACATGGTTCAGGCGATGATGGACATAGAGCTCGATCTCGCCCGGCTGCATCGCTTCCAAGTGATGCGCGGCGATCACGCGCTGGCGCAATTGCTCGAGCTCGTCGGAGCTGGCGAGCAAGCGCTTGAACTCCGGCTGGCCGAGCAGAAGCGTCTGCAGGAGCGGGTGCGCGCCGAGCTGGAAGTTCGACAGCATCCGCAATTCCTCGAGCGCGCCGATCGAGAGATTCTGGGATTCGTCGACGATCAGCAGGCAACGTTTGCCGTTGCGCGCTTCCTCGTGGAGGAAATGCTCGATCGCGGCGAGCGCCGCCGCCTTGTCACGCCCTTCGACATCGAGGCCGAAACTGCGCGCGGCAACGTGGATCATCTCCTCGCCATCGAGCGCGCTGGTGACCACCTCGCCCACGCTCATCCGGTCGTCGAGCTTTTCCTTGAGATGCGCGACCAGCGTCGATTTGCCCGAGCCGACCTCGCCGGTGATGACCACGAACCCTTCGCCCTGGTTCAGGCCATAGCCCAGATAGGACAGCGCCTTCTTGTGCGTGACGCTCTCGAAGAAATAGGCGGGGTCGGGCGTGAGCTGGAAGGGCCGCTCTGAAAAGCCGTAGAACTGTTCGTACATGAGAGAGGTCCTATCAGAAACCGTAGCGCAAGCCGACCAGGGCCGATGCGGTTTTGAGATCTTCGGTCGTGAAGTCGCTGTCGAGATAATTCACCGCCACCGCTGCACGGCCCGACAGGCTTTGGGTAAAGGCGTAGGAATAGGCCGCCGACGAGCCGAGACCGAACAGATCGTTCGCGCCCAAGCCGCCTTCGAACCAGTTGGCATAGGTCGCGACGGTGAAGGTGCCGCGACGGCCAATCTCGCCCCCGACCGTGCCGGCGACATAGTAGTTCTCATCCGTCACGCCATTGGCTGCGGCGAGCACGGTGCCCGGCGCCCCGATGAATTCGCGCTGTTCATAGCCTGCGCTGATCGCCGCCGTGTAGCGGCCCACGCGGCGGGAGAAATTGCCCGCCACACCGCGCGAACGGAACACCGATGAGCGGATCGAGCCGAGCAGCCCGTCGAGGCAACTGCCCCCCGTAACCGCATTGACGCAGCCGACGACCGCGCCGGTGATCGGATCGCGTACGACGTCGAAATCGGTGGGCAGCGAGGCCAGCGAATTGGTCAGGCGCCCGCCGAATCCGCGAATGCCATCAAACGCGCCGATCGAAAGATTGGTGTTGGGATTGGGCGCGAAGCTGAAGCTGCCGTAGAAGGTATCGCTGTCGTAACGGCGACCGTATCCGGCCTGGAGCGAGGTCCGGCGGCTCGGCCGCCAGAGGACGCCGACATCCCAGATCAGTCCGGTCGATTCGAAGGCGATGACGCGCGGGCTGGCTTCGTCGGTGACGACCCGCCCGCCCGGGCCCAAGATCGGAACGCCGTTCGCATCGCGCACGGCGTCGCGGCTGGAGACCTCGACATCCTCATATCCGACGCCGCCTACGACTGCGAGAGTCGGCGTGATCGGCACGGTCACGTCGGCGCGCACATTGGCGTCGATCACCCGCTGGTCGAGCGTGTCGATATCCTCGCGGAAATATCCCGCGCCGACGCCGACGCCGACCGGCAGATAGGTGCCCGGTGCAAAGCCCGCACGGGCCTGCGCCTGCTGCGACACGCTTTCGTCGAACACATCGACCGCGTTGCCGTTCGCAGTCACGACATCGGGCGATTCCACCCGCGTATACCCGATCAGATACTGGCCGGTGACCTCGACATCGTCGACGCGGGTCTGCACGCGCGGCCCCGCATAGGCCGAATAGGTCTGGGTGGTGAAGTCGGCATTGTTTTGGCCGGTAAAGACGTTTGCGCCGCTGCCGTCGACCGAAGTCCGCGCGGCCAGCGCCCCCGCTTCCAGCGTGACCGTGCGCGGGACCACCTCGAACGATCCGCGTGCGATGCCGGTCAGGGTATCGCTGTCCGACGCATTGCCCCATCCAAAATTGCGCTCGTAGCGCAAGGACACCGTGCCCGCGCTGCGCCGTCCGTTGATTGAGGCATCGACCCCCGCGGCAAGCTGCGTGTAGGTGACGACATCGTCGCCCGGCGAAAGCTGCGCGGTCAGGATCTGCGAGGCTTCGATATAGGGCTGGATCGCCAGACGGCGCCCGCCATTGCGCGTGCCGACGCCTTCCCCGCTCTCTTCCCGCGCGCCGCTGGAAGCTGCGCCACCGCTGTCCCGCCCCTGATAGGATTGGGCGAAAGCGGGCACGCCGTTCATCAGAGCCGCACCGGCCAGCAACGCCGAGATCGTGCGTAACGTCATGGGCTTACTCCCCATACCCATAATAGGAGCCGAACTTGCGGCCGCTCGGGCTGAATGTCGCATCGTTCAGGATCAGGCGAATGTCGGGACAGGCCGATAAAAGATCGACCGCATCTTCCAGCGCCGCACGCGCGGTCGCATCGGCGCGCGCGACCAGCAGGGCCTGGCCGACATGCTTGGCCAGTTCCGCCGCGGGCGATGCGGCCAAGGCCGGTGGACTGTCGAAGATCAGGATCCGGTTCTTCGCGCCGCGTGTCAGCCGGTCGAGCACCTTGGCCGTGCGATCGCTGGCGAGATATTCCGCGTCCGATCCGGTCCGCTCACCCGCTGGCATCAGGAACAGGCCTTCGACATCGGTGGCCACGACCAGCTCTTCGGGACGGATCGTGTCGTCCTTCAGCGCGTTCATGAAACCCTGACCGGTCTCGATCCCGAAAGTCGATGCGATCGAAGGCTTGGCGAAATCGGCATCGATGAGTACGACCTCGATATCCCGCTCGCTCGCCATCGAGAGCGCGAGATTGACGGCGCAAAATGTCTTGCCCTCGCCCGTATGCGGCGAACAGATGAGGACCCGGCGCGACAGGGGGGAGCCATCCGCCTGGGCGGTGGCGAGAACCTGCCGCTTCACGATGCGGAATTCCTCGCGCAGGGCGCTGGCTCCGGCATCGGGATTGACGAAGCCCTGCTTGCGCAGATTATCGCGGTCGATCGTCTTGGCATCGCGCGGCAGGCGCGCCGCGGGAACGTCGTCGTCGATCGGCTTGGCCGGAACGACGATCGGCGCCGCCGGAACAGCCGGATTGGCAGGGGCTGGCGCCGCCGCCTCGACCGCAGGCGCGGACGGAGCCACGCTCCGCGCGGGCTTCGGCATCCTGACCGATTTTCCCTCGGGCAGTTTGGCGGGCACACGGGCCGGCATCAGCCGGTCGAAGCCGAAGGCCCCGCCCGCCCGTTCCAGCAGCGAGGCACGCTCGGCCTTGGCGGGCTTGCGATCTTGCTGATCCTCATGCCCGTCCAGCGGCGTAATCTTGGTAGGCTTGTTCACCACGCGCTCCTCACGCCACCGATCCGACCTGGATGAATTCGACGGCCAGCAGGATCACGCAGACCCCGAACAGACCGGCGAGGCCACCGGCGAATTGCTTGAACTGCTTGCGCTCCTGCGCGCGGCGGATGTCGGTCATCGAGCGCGAGATTGTGCCGACGACGGGGAGATCGAGAACGCGCTCGAGCTTGTCCGCCGTGGTGAAGCTCGCCTGCAATTGCCCGATCACGAAAGCGGTTCCGGCACCTGCGGCAAGACCCGCGAAGAGAACGCCCAGCAAAAGGATCGGCCGATTGGGCGCAGCAGGATTGCGCGGGACGGCAGGCGGGTCGACCACCTGGAATTGCAGCGAACTGCGCTCGGTCTGGACCTGGCCGCGCAGGCGCATTTCCTCGCGATCCTTCAGAAGCTCGTCATATTTCGACTTCAGTACCTCGTAATCGCGGCTGATGCGATTGGCTTCGGCAGCGACTTCGGGCTCCTGAGCCTGTGCGGCGATCAGCGAGGAAATGTCCGACTGAAGCGCAGCCTTGCGGGCCTGCAGGGCCTGGAGATTGGCCTGACGCTCGACGCGAATGGCGACGAGGGAGGAATAGGCCGGGTTGGGTGCGCCCACCGATCCATCGCCTTCGCGGGCAGCCTGGCGGCGCAGCAGCTGGATCTGGCGTTCGGTCGCCTGGATGTCGGGATGGCTGTCGGTCAGGCCGCGCGAGCGCATTCCGGCGAGCTGCGCCTCGGCTTGCGCCAGCGCCCCGCTCGCCCCGCCCCCGCCCATGCCGGGCATGGTGATGGTGCGCGGCGTGCCCGAAAGCTGCCCGCTGATCCCGGCGAGCGCAGACTGCGCAGCGGCGATGTCGGCATCGACACCGCGCATCTCGGTCTGCAAGGTCTGCAAGCGGTTGCCGACCGACCCGGTGCCACCGATCAGTTCGGGATATTGCGACTCGAAGGCAAGGCGGCGCTGCTCGGCGGCCTCCAGCTCGGCCTTGCGGTCTTCGAGCTGCTGGTCGAGGAAGACGATCGTATCGGCCACTTCACCGCGATTGCCGGCGATATTGTCCTCACGGAAAATATCGATCAGGCTCTGGACGACTTCCTGCGAGAGCTTGGCGTTCTCGGCATCGCTCAGATCGCCCTTGCCGATGGTCGCGGCGATTTCGAACAGGTTTTCCTGCTCGCTCTTGATCGTCACCGCCTTGGTGAGACTGTCGATCGCCCCCTGCATTTCGCTATCGGTCGCGATGTCTTCGCCAAGGCGCGTGCCGCGGATCACCTTTTCGAGATTGACCCGGCTCGCCAGCGTCTGGCGCACCCGCGTCATTTCCTGCTTGCCGTCACCCGATATGTCGAGCTGTTCGGACAGGACGTCATCAAGCTGCACGTAGAGCCGCGCCTGGCTCATATAGCTGTTGGGGATCATGGCGACCACGAACCAGCCGAGGACGCAGACGCCCCATGCCACCGCCAGCGCCAGCCAGCGGCGGTTCCACACCTGGTGGAGCGCTGCGCGCAGTTCCTCGAAGACTTCGTTCATCGCGGAAAAGTCCTCAGAAGACCGATTCGGGGATGATGATCACATCGCCCGGATTGAGCATGACGTTCGCGTCGCTGTCGCCCCGGCGCAGGAGATCGGTCAGGCGCAGCTCGTATTCGCGCTGGCGACCGGACTGCTTGTCGAAGCGGATCAGCTTGGCGCGATTGCCCGCCGCGTATTCGTTGAGCCCACCGACGGCGATCATCGCGTCGAGCACGGTCATATTGGCGCGATAGGGCAGCGAAGCGGGCTTTTCCGTTGCGCCGACGATGCGGACCTGCTGGCTGAACGTGCCCGCGAATTCGTTGACGATAACGCTGACGAGCGGGTCTTCGATATACTGGCTCAACTGGAGGCGGATATCCTCTTCCAGCATGGACGGCGTCTTGCCGACGGCGGGCATGTCCTTGACGAGAGGGATCGTGATCCGCCCATCGGGGCGGACCTGGATCTTTTCCGCGCCCAGTTCGGGATTGCGCCAGACATGGATCGTCAGATTGTCGAGCGGACCGATCACGTAATCCTCGCCCGGCCCTTCCTGCAAGGCGACGAAGGTGGCGGGCGGAAGCTCGCCGCTGGCGCTGGATGTGGCGCAGCCGGACAAGCCCAGCATCGCCGCGCAGCATGTCGCGATTACGGCAGACAAGCGATTGAAACGCATAAAGGATATTCCTGACGTCAGCATGGGAGGACTAGCCTGCGCGCAAGCACGTTGGCTTTCCCCCGGATTTCACCCTCCTTAATGGAGCAGAAAGGTGAACATACGGTTATCCACAGCCGGAACCGCGCGCAAATGCGGCCTCCGCGTGGCTGCCGTCCCATATCGGGACGAGCATTCACACCATCATTTCTGCTGCCGGACCCTGCCCCAGAAACGCGCTCGGCGATGCGCTGGCGCCGTAGGCTCCGGCGCAGAACACGGCGACGATATCCCCGACCTCGGCCCGGGGGAGATGCGCCTTGTCGGCCAGCCTATCCAGCGGCGTGCACAGACAGCCGACGACATTGGCGATCTCTGCCTTCTCCCGGTCGAAGCGCGTGGCGATGGCGACGGGGTAGTTGCGCCTGACGACCGTGCCGAAATTGCCCGATGCGGCGAGCTGATGGTGCAGGCCCCCGTCGGTGATCAAGTAGGTTTCGCCATGGCTGACCTTCCGATCGACGATCCGAGTCAGATAGACGCCCGCCTCGCCCACGAGATAGCGGCCCAGTTCGATGAAGAATTCGGTGTCCGCCATCACGTCGGCACGGGCAGCGAAACGCTCTTCCAGCGCCGCGCCGATCCGCTGCGCGTCGATCGGCGTGTCACCGGAGAAATAAGGAATTCCTAAACCTCCACCCATGTTCAGCTTCGGCAGGCGAACCCCAGCCTTCTCAACGATGCGCTGCGCCAGGTCGAGGACGTTTGCCTGCGCATCGATCACGGCATCCGCATCGAGCGCCTGGCTGCCGGTAAAGATATGGAGCCCCCGCCATTCCGCCCTCGCATCGACGATCCGGCGCGCCAGAGCGGGCACCCGCTCGGCATCGACGCCGAAGGGCTTGGCGCCGCCGCCCATTTTCATGCCCGACCCCTTCAGTTCGAAGTCGGGATTGACTCTGATGGCGAGACGGGGCGCCGTTCCGAGCCGCTCTGCGATGGCAAGCGCGCGCTCTGCCTCGCCCTCGCTTTCGAGATTGAGAGTGGCGCCATGCCTAATGGCGTTTTCCAACTCGCTGTCGCGCTTGCCCGGGCCTGCGAAGCTCACCCGCGCGCAATCGATCCCTGCGGCGCGCACCATGTCGAGCTCGCCGCCCGAGGCGATATCCAGCCCGTCGACCAGACCCGCCATGTGCTTCAGCACCGGCGCGAAGCTGTTGGCCTTGATCGCGTAATTGATCTTCAACCGGTCGGGCATCGCCGCGCGCAGGTCAGCGACGCGGCGCGACATCATCGCGCTGGAATAGACGAAGAGCGGGGTGCGCCCCGCCCGCTCGACCAATTGCGAGGCCGTTTGGCCGTCGACGGCGAGTTCGCCATCGCGCGTTTCATATCCCGCCGGGATCGGTCCGACCGGCTTTCCGGTGTCGCTCATGCGCGGATCTCCGCCATTATCTGTTGCGAAATTAAAGTTCTATCGAGCTTTCCGTTTGGGTTCACCGGCAACGTCTCGCGCCAGTGGATCGCCTGCGGCTGCATGAAATTCGGAAGCTCTTTCGCCAGCGCGGCCTTCAACTCCGCATCGCGCCCCGCATCGCCGCGCACCACCAGATGGACCGCCTGGCCCAGCCGCTCGTCCGGCACGCCCAGCGCGACCGCTTCGCTGACGAGATCGGTCGAACGTGCGGCGTCTTCCAGCTCCTGCGGGCTGATGCGGTTGCCCGCACTCTTGATCATCGCGTCGCGCCGCCCGACGAAATACAGCAATCCGTCCGCATCGCGCCGCACGCGATCGCCGGAATAGACCGCCATGCCGCCATGTTCGCTATCCTTGGGTGCGGGCTTGAAGCGTTCGGCAGTGCGCTTTTCGTCCTGCCAGTATCCTTGCGCCACCAGCGGGCCGCAATGGACCAGTTCGCCCTCCTCCCCCGGCGCGGCCAAGCCGCCCTCGTCCGTCACGACCAGGATTTCCGCGAACGGGATCGCGCTGCCCATGGAGGTCGGATGGCTGTCCACCAGATCGGGATCGAGATAGGTCGAACGAAACGCCTCCGTCAGGCCATACATCGGGAAGAGCCGGGCTTGGGGGAAGCGCGCGCGCAGATCGGCGACCAGTTCGCGGGTCAGCGCTCCGCCGCTATTGGTCAGGCGCCGCAGCGTCTTCGCCGAACCGTTCGGCCATTCGACTTCGGTCAGCTGCACCCACAAAGGCGGCACGGCGGCCAGCGTCGTGACCCCATGCTTCGCGCAAGCCTTGGCGACATCGCGCGGAAAAAGGTAATCGAGCGGCACCACGGATGCGCCGACAATCCAGCTGGAAAACAACTGGTTCTGGCCGTAATCGAAACTCAATGGCAAGACCGCAAGCGTGACGTCGTCCGCCTCCATCCCGAGATAATGCGCCACGCTGACCGCGCCCAGCCACATATTCGCATGGCTCAGCATCACACCCTTGGGCTTGCCGGTCGAGCCGCTGGTATAGAGGATCGCGGCCAACTCGTCGGGGTCACGCGACGACGGGCCGAGATCGCCGCCGAGCCTTTCCGCCTCGTGCCAGCAGTCTTCCTCGTCAAGGAGCCGACAGGCGGCGGGCGCATCGCCCGATTCAAGCGTGCCGAGCCGCGCGCGCGTCCCGATCAGCATTTCGGCGCCGCTATCGGCGAGGATGTGGGAGACCTGAGCGCGCTTCAGCAACGGATTGATCGGCACATGGACCAGCCCCGCACGCGCCGCCGCCAGGGGCAGCAGGCAGGTCGTCTCGCCCTTCGCCGCCCAGCTGGCCACGCGTGCGCCCTCGGGAAGCTCGACCGCGAGCCAGGCCGCCAGGCAAGCTATACGCGCTCTTAACTCTCGATAGCTAAACCGCCGGTCACGCAGTATAAGCGCCGTTGCTTCATCCTTGCCGCGGACGACCAGATGGTCGAGCGGAAATGGAACCGGGTCTGGCGCGATCGGCATGAGTGCTCCTGGAGGACGGTTTGACGGCAATGCATTCTTCGGTGGCGTCATGGGAGAAAACCGCCTCGGCGGCGCCCCATGCCAGTGTCAGCTATCACGAGAGTGTTAGCAAACTGCAAGCATCCCATGGCCATGCGCTCGACCAGTTCGCCACAGGACCGTTCGATCGCCTCTCCTGGTATCGTCTTCTCGAGGATCACGGCCCCAAAGAAACCGGCGGCGAGCCGCTGGTCGCGCTGGCCGAAGCGGATTACGGCGTGGCGGCTCTGCCATTGGCGCGGCGGGGACGCGCACTCGAAAGCCTGCATCACGTCTTCGCCTTCACCTGGAGACCGCTTGCGCCCGAGGGCGCCTTGGGCGACGCTCTTCTCACCGCGATCGCCCGCGATCTGAAGAGCCGCACGCACCGCGTCGCGCTCGAATGCCTGCCGGGCGAGGATGGAAGCGCCGACGGAAGCGCGGGGCGCCTCCCCCGTGCCTTCCGCAAGGCAGGGTGGATAACGCATCGCTCGGTCTGCGACACCAACCACGTCCTCGATGTGAGAGGCCGGAGTTTCGCCGACTATTGGGCCGCTCGACCGGGCCAGATGCGCACCACGCTCAAGCGCAAGGCGAAAAAGGTCAGCGTCTCGATCGCTACCGAATTCCGATCCGAAGACTGGGATGCCTATCGCGCGATCTACGGTCGAAGCTGGAAGGGCGAGGAACAGGATGCCGCCCTGCTCGAAGCGTTTGCGCGTGCCGAGGGAGAAGCGCGTCGCCTGCGGGTGGGCGTCGCGCGCCATGATGGAGAGCCGGTCGCCGCGCAGTTCTGGACCGTCGAAGGTGGCACGGCCTATATCCATAAACTGGCCTACGATGCCGAACACCGGCACCTTTCGGCCGGAACCACGCTCAGCGCGGCGCTGTTCGAACATGTCATCGACCGCGATAAAGTCGATCTGATCGATTTCGGCACCGGCAGCGATGGCTACAAGCGCGACTGGATGGATGGAGAACGGCCACGCTATGCCCTCACCTGCATCGACTGGCGACAGCCGCGCGGGGCCGCGCTGCTGGCGGCCAAGGTCGTTGCGAAGGGCGTCGAGGTGCTGACCGGCGGGAAAGTGCGCCCGCTTGCCTCACGTCCGAGGCGCGGGTAAGCGCCCATCCGCAAGTGCAGGGGATACTCACGCCATGACCGCAAGCCGGACCGAAGCCGTCCAGACCGACGCAATCGAAACCGATGCCACCGGGCCGAGCCGAAGCGAGGTCGATAAGACTTTGCGGGCGATCCTGCGGGATGTGCTCGGCCTCGATCAGGAGCGGGTGGAGCGGTTCGATGCGGAAACGGGCCTGTTCGGCCATCTGCCGGAACTCGATTCCATGGCGGTGGCGGGCCTCCTCACCGAGATGGAGGATCGCCTCGATATCGTGATCGAGGATGACGACATCGACGGCGAAATGCTCGAGACCTATGGCGGCCTCCTCGCCTTTGCCGAGGCCAAGGCAGTCCAGGGCTGAGCGGACGGGGCGTGTACGCGAGCTGGAACGCGCCTCTGGGCGATCGCGGGCACAGCCAGGAACTGGTACTGTCCTTCGAGAAGGGGCGCCTATCGCGGTTGCTGATCCTTCCGCCGCTGTTCGACGAGCACAACAAGCTGCGGCGGCAGATCGTCGCGGTGATGCGCCGCCTCGACGGGGCTGGGATCGACAGTGTCCTGCCCGATCTTCCAGGCTGCAATGAAAGTCCGGCTCCGCTCGAGAAGCAATCGCTGGCCGATTGGCGCGCCGCCGTTCGCGAAGCGGCGAACCATTTTGAAGCCACGCATATCCTGGCCATTCGCGGCGGCGGTCTGTTGGCGCCCGATCATCTGCCCGGTTTCCTGTATGCTCCCTCGAAGGGCCGCCAGATCCTGCGGGCGCTGCTTCGCGCGCGTACGATCGCCTCGCGCGAGGCGGGTCGCGCGGAGAAGGTCGAGAGTTTGCTCGAGACCGGACGCGAACAGGGTTTGGAACTGGCCGGATGGCATTTGTCGGCCGAAATGATCGCGCAACTCGAACAGGCCGACGCGCCCGCCGATCCGCGCCTTCGCATCGTCGATCAGGCCACGCTCGGCGGATCGCCCCTCTGGCTGCGCGCGGAACCGAGCGAGGATCCCGATCAGGCCGATGCCCTCGCCGCGATCATCGCCATGGAGCTCGTCTCGTGACCCGGCGCCACCTCACTTTTCTGTGCGAAAGCGATCGCCTCGCCGCGACGCTCGATGAGGGCGAAAAGACGACCGGCCTATTGCTCGTGACGGGCGGTAACGAGATCCGCAGCGGCGCATTTTCAGGGCAGGCCTCGTTGGCCGCATCGCTGGCCGAGCAGGGTTTCCCGGTCTTTCGCTTCGACCGACGCGGGGTCGGAGACAGCGAGGGCATCAATCGGGGATTTCGCGACGAAGAGGCCGACATCCGCGCCGCTCTCGCCGCGTTTCGCGAGGCAGCGCCGCAGGTTTCGCGCGTCGTCGGCTTCGGCAATTGCGATGCGGCCAGCGCACTGATGCTTGCGGGCGGCGCGGGCTGCGATGCGCTGGTCCTGTCCAACCCGTGGACGATCGAGGAAGCGGGGGATGCGGGTGACGAAGGCGACGATTCAGGTTCCGATACGACGCCCCCCGCCAGCGCGATCCGCGCGCGCTATATCGCGAAACTGAAAAATCCACGCGAGATTGCCCGGCTGCTGTCGGGCGGCGTCGATTACCGCAAGCTGTTGCGCGGGATCGCGCGGGCGGTGGGGCCGAAAGCCGCGCCGAGCACGCTCGCAGGCGATTTGCGCGATGGATTGGCCGGATTTTCGGGCTCGGTTCGCATTCTCCTCGCCGAAGCCGATCGCACCGCGCAGGTTTTCATCGAGAACTGGGACGCGAGCGATGCGCGGATCGCGCGCTGCCCGAAAGCGGGCCACGCCTATGTCGAACCTCACGCCCGCCAGTGGCTCGAAACCCGCTTGCTTGAGTCTCTGAACGACTGACCAACTTTGCTTACGCCGTTGAAATGTGAAGATTTTCGATGCGAAGCTAAATCTCTCTTGAGATATCGCTTACCTAATGAAAAGGCTGGTCAGCTCGACATGGGTGGACCAGCGGAACTGTCCGACCGGTCGCAATTTCTCGAGCCGGAAACCGGCCTCCGCCAGCGTCTTCGCATCGCGTGCCCAGCTTGCCGGATTGCAACTGATATAAACGACGCGTTTGATCTCGCTCGCCGCGATCGTGGCCACCTGCTCGCGCGCGCCTGCTCGCGGCGGGTCGAGCAGCACGGCATCGAAACGTGAAATCTCGTCGGGCTGGAGCGGATTGCGGAACAGATCGCGATGCAGGGCGTGGACCGGCAGTCGCAAGGCGTTTGCAGCGGCTTTGCACGCCAGATGCGGATCGCGCGCTGCCTCGACTGCGAGAACCTTGGCCGGGTTCGCTACGTGGAAGGCGAAGGTGCCCAGACCCGCGAACAAATCCGCGATCGTTTGCGCTCCTGCGGTAAAATCGCGCGCATCCTGCGCCAGGATCGCTTCGCCGTCCTGGGTCGGCTGGAGAAAACCCTGTTCGGGAAAGGCCACGGCGATTCCGCCGAGCGTGACCGTGACGGGTTCGGGCTCCCACAGCGTCTCCGCCCCATACCCCTGATCGAGCGAGAGCCGCGCAAGCGCCTGTTCGCGTGCGAAATCAAGCAGGGCCTCTGTCGGCCCCAGCCCGTCGAGCTGTATCCCGGTCAGCGTGCAATCGAGGCCCTGATCGGTCAGGGTGAGAGCGACATCGACCGGCGCCTTGCTCGAAAGTTTTGCAAGTATCGCACGTAACGGTCCGGTAATTCGAAACAGTTCGGATCGAAGAACCAAACATTCCGTGATGTCGACGATACGGTGGGAGCCCGCCTCACGAAATCCGAGCACGAATTTTCCAGCGGTCTTGAGGCCGTGGAGCGTCGCGCGCCTGCGGCTGTGCGGAGGCGAGATGTGAGTCTCAAGCAATTCGCCGACAGTAATATCCTGCGAGGCGGCGGCCGATGTCACTCGCTCGGTGACAAAACGTGTAAGAGCCGTCTCGTCGGCCTGCTGTAATTGGCATCCGCCGCAGCGGGCAAAGTGGCGGCAGGGCGGCGCCACGCGATGTGGCCCCGGCTCCAGCGACCCATCCGCCAACAGGATATCGCCCGGTACGCCGCCCGCGACGTGCCGCCCGTCAGCCGCGACCCCGTCGCCCTTGGCGGCGATGCGTATGATCGGTGAGCCCGTCATGAAAGCTGCGCCACGGCGGTTCTCACCGCATCGGCAAGGTCGCCTGCCGTGAAGCCCGGCCCGGCGAGGCGCGCTGCTTCGTGATGTAGCCAGACCCCCTCTTCCGCCGCGCGGACGGCATCGCCATGATGCGCCAGTCTGCTCGCCACAAGGCCTGCCAGTACGTCGCCCGTTCCTGCGGTAGAAAGCCAGCTCGACCCGCGCGGGAAGACCATGGAGCGTCCGTCGGGAGAGGCCAGCACGGTGTCCGGACCCTTGGCAAGGATCACGGTATCGCTTGTCTGTGCCAAACGTGAAGCTGTATCGAGCTTATTCGCACTCTCGACACCGAAACTGTTGCAAAGCTTGGACAATTCGCCCTCATGAGGAGTCATGATCAGTGTTGTTTCAGCACGGGCGCCGAGCAGGTCAGGCGTCAGCATGTGCAGCGCATCGGCATCCAGTACGGTGGGCCGACCCGCTGCGAGGACTGCGGAAAGCCGCCGCGAAGCTGTGTCGTCGCGGCCCAGCCCCGGGCCGATCAGGATCGCATCGATACGCTCGTCGGCTAGCGCGCGATCGAGCGGATCATCTGCGACGACAAGCTCCGCCGGCGCGTCGGGATGCGAATGGTCGCTCAGCAGTTTCACGTAACCCGCCCCGGAGCGCATGGCCGCCTTTGATGACAGGAGCGGCGCACCCGGCATCGCTCCGGCGACGATCGCCAGAAGACCGCGGCGATATTTGTGGCTGTCGGGCTCCGGCGCTGAGAAATGCGGTCGCCTCGACAGCACGCAATCCGTTGACCCGATGTCCAGGCCGATCGGCACGAGACGTGTCTCGCCCATTCGCGCCATGGCGGGCATCATGAAATGCGCGCGCTTCCAGGCGCCCAGCGCCAGCGTTAGATCGTAGCGCGGGAGAGGACCCAGCACCTCCCCACTATCGCTCGCAATCGCGCTCGGCACATCGACTGCGATCCGAAAACTATCGCTGCGGTCCATTTCCTCGAGCAAATCGGCAAACGGGCCCTCGACGGCGCGATCCAATCCGTATCCGAACAGGCAATCGACCACGACAGCCTTATCGATCCGGCCTGTACGGGCGGGTTTGCCAGCGAATTGGGCGCGGGCCTTCTGCGCCACTTCTCCCTTCGGATCGACCGGAGCGACGACCTTAACGTCATGACCGGAAGCACGCAGCGTTTCCGCGATGACATAGCCATCGCCGCCATTGTTGCCCGGCCCGCAGAGAATCGTCACCGATCGCCCCGCCGCCATGCGCGCCACCCAGGCGGCTGTCGCGCGGCCCGCAGTGAGCATGAGTTCCCATTCGTCGACGCCGTTCTGCATCGCGGCCTCTTCCGCCGCGCGCATCTGCGCAACCGTCAATACGGCATTATCGGCCATCCAACTGCCCCGCCCGCCAGCGATAGCGGTCACCATCGACAGTGAATTCCACCGTCTCCCCCTCGCGCGCCATCATCGGTTCGCCCGCTCCGTCCGCCGACGACAAGCTGTCGCCATCGCGGATCAGACGACGGAAACTGCCGTCGGGATGGCGGATCACCAGAGCATTCCCATCCATTTCCACGAGGCAATCGGGCGCAAGTTCGCTCCCCGGACCGACCGCGCATTCGATGGGGACCGCGCCCGCGTCGGCCTGCTCCTGGACCGGCCCGCTCGAACAGGCGGCCAGCAGGATTGCGCTAGATATCGGCGAAAACGTGCGTTTCGCGCGCCGCGCCGGGGTGCGTGACGGCGCCTTCATGCGCGGGACCGACATTCTGGGCGAACCGCCACAAGGCTCCGGACTGATAGTCATGCTTGCGCGGCTGCCACGCCAAGCGGCGTTCGTCCAGCACCGCCTTGTCGACCAGAAGCTCGATCGTCCCCGCTTCGGCATCGATCGCGATGGTGTCGCCGTTCTCGACAAGCGCGATCGGGCCGCCTTCCGCGGCCTCGGGGCCGACATGGCCGATGCAGAAGCCGCGGGTCGCGCCGCTGAAGCGTCCATCGGTGATTAGCGCGACCTTTTCGCCCATTCCCTGCCCATACAGCGCAGCGGTGGTGGCGAGCATCTCACGCATGCCGGGCCCGCCCTTCGGCCCTTCATAGCGGATCACGATCACGCTACCCTCGGCGATATCCCGCGCCTCGACGGCGGCAAACGCCTCTTCCTCGCACTCGAACACGCGCGCGGGGCCGGTGAATTGCAGTCGCGCCATTCCCGCGACCTTCACGATCGCGCCATCGGGTGCGAGCGACCCTTTGAGACCCACCACGCCGCCTGTCGGCGTGATCGGATTGGAAACCTCGTAGAAGACCTTCTGGTCGGGGTTCCAGGTCACTTCCTCGATGTTCTCGCCCAGCGTCTTGCCGGTGACGGTCAGCGGTTCGGGATCGATGAAGCCGCCATCGAGCAGCGTCTTCATAGCCATGTAGACGCCGCCCGCTTCGTGCATATCCTTGGCGACATACTTCCCACCGGGCTTCAAATCCGCGATGTAAGGCGTTGATTTAAATATTTCTGCGACGTCCTGAAGATCGAACGCAATCCCTGCTTCATGCGCCATTGCGGGCAAGTGCAAGGCTGCATTGGTCGATCCTCCAGTGGCCGCGACGACGCGCGCGGCATTCTCGAACGCAGCGCGGGTGCAGATATCGCGCGGTCGCAAATTCCGCTCGACCAGGGCCATGACCTGACGCCCCGCCGCCACCGCGATTTCTTCGCGCGAATTGTAAGGAGCGGGCGTCATATTGCTGTTCGGAAGGGATAATCCGATGGCTTCACCGACACAGGCCATGGTGTTGGCGGTAAACTGGCCGCCACAGGCGCCATGTCCTGGACAAGCGACTTTCTCGAGCGC
The DNA here is from genome assembly GCA_009993605.1 of Erythrobacter sp. Lineage (GTDB taxonomy): Bacteria > Pseudomonadota > Alphaproteobacteria > Sphingomonadales > Sphingomonadaceae > Qipengyuania. Next base: position 14,047 of record JAACTB010000007.1, on the reverse strand, counting down.
TGTCAGATCCTTGAGCGGGCAATTCCCCGCGGCGTGCTGGCCCACCGCTTCAAACACGTCGACGACGGTAACGTCCTGCCCGCGATAGGTACCGGGAAGGATCGAACCGCCATAAACGAAGATGCTGGGCACATTCAGGCGCAGCATCGCCATCATCATGCCCGGCAGCGATTTGTCGCACCCGGCAAACCCGACCAGCGCATCGTAGCAATGCCCGCGCACCGACAATTCGACGCTGTCCGCAATGACTTCGCGGCTGACCAGCGAACTCTTCATGCCCTGGTGGCCCATGGCGATGCCATCGGTGACAGTGATCGTGTTGAAGCGGCGCGGCATTCCGCCCCCTTCTTCGACTCCGCGACGGCAGACATCGGCCTGCGCATCGAGCGTGGTGTTGCACGGCGCACTGTCATTACCCGCGCTGACCACGCCGACGAAGGGCCGCGCGATCTCTTCCTCGCTCAGACCCATGGCGTAATAATAGGAGCGATGCGGTGCGCGCTCGGGACCCACCGAAACGTGGCGGCTGGGGAGCCGGGATTTGTCGAATTGCGGCATGTCTCTCTCCGTCCTCGGGCCGTCATCGGGAATTGGCCGTAAATTATCCCTAAGCGATGGGAGCTTTCGCCGGGAGAGCGCCGCGAGGCAAGAGCCTGCGTCCGTATCTTTCCTTAGGCGCTCTCAAGCGCAAGCAGCACCCTGCCCGCTACGTCCGCGACCAATGTGGCCCAGCGCGCCTGGCCCGCCTCGGTGGCGATCTGGTCCTGGCGGATCTCCAGCGTCAGATAGGGAATGCCGCGCGCCTCGGCGTGGCGATCCATCGTCGCATTCAACTGCTTGCCCGAATAGGGTTCGTTGTCCCCCACTGTCAGACCCTGTTCGCCGAACAGCCGGATGGCATGGCGCGCCGCGCGATCGTCCTCATTATAGAGCAATCCGATCTCCCAGGGCCGCTCCTGCGAACTGGTGGCGAGTTCGGGTGTGAAGCTGTGGACCGCCAGCAGCAGCTTGGGCCGCACCCGCTCGATCATCTCGCCGAGCGCGTTGTGATACGGGCGATGGTAGAGCGCCATCCGCCGTTCGATATTCGCCCCGATATTGCCCGGGATCAGATGGCCGTCGCTTTCCGTCGGGACCACTGCAGCCTCGTCCTCCTTGCGGTGCAGATCGCAGACGAGGCGGCTTACCGTTGCGATATGGGCAGGGATGCCGTGCCGCCGCGCGAGCCGGTCGGCCACGCCGCTGACTCCGATATCGACCGCGATATGCTCGTCGAGCAATTTCGGATCGATGCCGAGTTCGATCCCGTCCGGCACGAAATTCGATGCATGATCGGCAACGCACATCAATTCGGCAGGGCCGGCCTCGCCCACCTGGCGATAAGGCTTTTCGTCGATCAGCATTTCGTCAAAATCTCAATTTCTGAGGGCACCTTGCATCCGCCACCACCCCGGATGGGCCGCGGCGATGCGCGCGGAGGCTTCTTCGCATGCCTGCGCGCTTTCATAAAGCGCAAAGCAGGTCGCGCCCGACCCGGACATGCGATGCAGAAGCGGCTTGGTTTGCGCCAGAGCGGACAGGACGCCCGCGATCGCGGGGCACAGGCCGATCGCGGGCGCTTCGAGATCGTTGCGCCCGGCGAGGGCGATGTCCCTCGCCGTGCCCATGGGAAGCGGGCCGCAATCCGTGCCGTCCCAATTCGTGAAGACCGGTCCGGTCGACAGGGGGACGCGCGGATTGACGAGCAGGCAGACGACACCGTCCAAGCTGTCGTCGATAAGCGGTTCGAGATCGGTCCCGGTGCCGCGCCCGATACAGGTTCGGCTTTCGACGCAGGCAGGAACGTCAGCCCCCAGCCTGGCGGCGCGCGTCGTCCAGTCCTGCGGCAGGCCATATCGGTCCCGAACGATGCGAAAGACCGCACCTGCGTCCGCCGATCCGCCGCCGAGCCCGGCGGCAACGGGCAGGTTCTTTTCCAGCAAGATCGCCAGCCCATCAGCGCGCGGCAGAGCCGAAAGCGCCTTCGCGACGAGATTGTCGAACGGATTGTCGAGACCACCGGCAAATTCGCCGGTGACATGCACCTCATCCCTAGGCGAAGCCCGTGCCGTCAGGACATCGCCCGCCTCCACGAAGGCGAACAGCGTTTCCAGCTCGTGATAGCCATCCTCGCGCCGCCTGCGGACATGCAGCGCGAGGTTGATCTTGGCGTAGGCGGTTTCGCTCATTGGGGACCTGTCCCGCACCGAGGTCGAAACAGAGGCCTACATATTCGGATAATTGGGTCCGCCGCCGCCTTCGGGTGTGGTCCATTCGATGTTCTGGTTAGGATCCTTGATGTCGCAGGTCTTGCAGTGGACGCAGTTCTGCGAATTGATCACGAATTTGGGCTCGCCCTCGTCCTCCGTCACCCATTCGTAGACGCCGGCCGGGCAATAGCGGGTCGATGGGCCGCCATAGACGCCCAGCTCGCTCTCGCGCTGCAATTCCATGTCCTGGACCTGCAAGTGATTGCGCTGGTCCTCGGCGTGATTGGTGAAGCTGAAGGCGACATTGGTCAGCCGGTCGAAACTGAGCACGCCGTCGGGCTTGGGATAATCGATCGGCTTGAACAGATCGACGCGCTGGAGATGCTCGTAATCAGGCTCGTGCTTCATCGTGATCGGCAGCCCGATCTTGAGCGTGCGCATCCACATGTCGATGCCCGCCAGAACGGTGCCGATATCGGCGCCGTATTTCGAAACTGCGGGCTGCGCGTTCTTCACTTTCTTAAGCTCGACTGCGATCCAGCTTTCGCGCAAATTGCTATCGTAATCATTGAGTTCGGTCTTCTCCTGACCAGCCGCGATGGCATTGGCGATGCTTTCCGCCGCCAGCATCCCGCTCTTCATCGCAGTGTGGCTGCCCTTGATCCGGGGCACGTTTACGAAGCCGGCGGCGCAGCCGATCAGCGCCCCGCCCGGGAAGGCGAGCTTGGGGACTGACTGCCAGCCGCCTTCGTTGATCGCCCGCGCGCCATAGGCCACGCGCTTGCCGCCTTCGAGGATCTCGGCGATCGCGGGATGGTGCTTCCAGCGCTGGAATTCCTGATAGGGGCGGACGTACGGGTTCTTGTAATCGAGCGCGGTGACGAAGCCGAGCGCGACCTGGCCGTTCGCCTGGTGATAGAGGAAGCCCCCGCCCCAGCTCTCGCTTTCCGACAAAGGCCAACCCTGCGTATGAATCACGCGGCCGGGTTCGTGCTTTTCGGGGTCGATGTCCCACAATTCCTTGATGCCGAGGCCGTAGATCTGCGGCTGGCAATCGGCCTCCAGATCGAACTTGGCTTTCATCTTCTTGGTGAGATTGCCGCGCGCGCCTTCGGCGAAGAGGGTGTATTTCGCGTGGATTTCCATCCCCGGCTGGTAATCTGGCTTGTGCGATCCGTCCGCCGCGACACCCATGTCCTGCGTGATCACGCCCGAGACCGCGCCGTTTTCGTCGAACATGACCTCGCTCGCCGGGAAACCGGGGAACACCATCACGCCCAGCCCCTCGGCCTGCTCCGCCATCCAGCGAGTCAGATTGCCGAGCGAGCAGGTGTAATTGCCGGTATTCGTCAGGAAAGGCGGCATCAGCAGATGCGGCATTTCCCATTTCTTCGACGCGCTCATCACCCAGTGCTGGTTGTCCGTCACGGGGGTTTCGGCGAGTGGACAGTCCATCTCGCGCCATTCGGGCAGCAATTCGTCGAGCGCGCGCGGATCGACCACCGCGCCCGACAGGATATGCGCGCCGATCTCGCTGCCCTTTTCGAGCACTACGACCTCAAGCTCTTCGTTGAGCTGTTTCAGCCGGATCGCCGCCGCCATCCCGGCCACACCGCCGCCGATGATGACGACATCGCAGGGCATCGATTCGCGTTCGCTCATATCTCTCTCTTTTCGTCGCAATATCGTTTGCGCTTGCCTTGATTGCTGGGGCGCATCAGGTCAAGACCTCCGCCAGACGGATGACGATGCTCGACACCCCCTCGAATACGGATTTCAGTGGCGGCGCGCTCTCGCAGCGCGAGCTGTCCGGTATCCTCGCATGGTGGCGCGAGGCGGGGGTCGATTGCAGCTTCGCCGATGCTGCCGAAGGGTGGCTCGAAATCCCCGAGGAGCCCGCCGAACAGGTGCCTCCCCCGCCGAAGGTCGAGGCCCCGCGCCCGACCACGCCCCTGCAACGCGCGCTCGACGGTGCGGAAAAGCCTGCGATCGGCGGCGGCCGCGAGAGCTGGCCCGACGAGCTTGAGGCTTTCCAACACTTCTGGCTCACCGAGCCGAGCCTGGCGGAAGGCGCGTTGTCGATGCGTGTCCCCCCGCGCGGGGATGTCGGCGCGCGCCTCATGATAATCGTCCCGCAGCCCGAAGACGGAGACGACGAGCGCCTTCTTGGCGGGCAGCTCGGTTCGCTGGTTGCTTCTTTCGTTCGCGCCGCCGGTCTCTCCGAGGCCGAGATCTATTACGCCAGCGCGCTCCCGCGCACGCTACCCCTGCCTGACTGGGTAGACCTCGCCCAGCGCGGGCTGGCTGAGCTTACCCGCCACCACATGTCCCTTGCAAAACCACAGCGCGTCCTCGTGTTCGGGCGCGGTCTGACGCCCGTCTTTACGCACGAGGAAACCGCTCGGTCTTCGCTCGACCTGCCCGGCGGCCCCGTTCCGCTGATGATCGCGCCGCGTCTCGATCGGCTGATGCGGATGCCGGGGCATCGCAAACATTTCTGGAATCAATGGCTCGACTGGACCGCATGACCCGCCCCTTCCTTTTCTGCACGATTGCCTTCGCCGCACTGGTTGTGGCCCCGCCCGCTTCGGCAAACCCGGAAAGCATCGCCTATTTCACGCAAGGCAAGAGCGGCGCGCTGCCGGCCCTGCTGACGCAGCAGGACAGGTTCTATTACGCTTCGCTGTTCGAAGCGGTCGACGCGCGCAATTGGGACCGCGTCGAAGTCCTGCTCGGCGAACGCGGCGAGGGGCCGCTGCACGGCGCGGCGCTGGCAGAATATTATCTCCACCCCGAAAGTCCGCGCATTCCTCTTGAGCGGCTTCAGGACTGGCTTGGCCGGTATCGCGACCTGCCTCAGGCAGAGGGGATCGCCCGACTTGCGGTGGCACGCGGGGCCATCGAGACTCCCAGCCTGCCGACTGCGCGCAGCCTGCGCAGCCAGCCCGGCATCACGCGGCGCAACCGTCCGCGCGGGATCGAGGATGGAACGATGCCCGCCGATATTTCGAGCGCCATCCTCCAGCATATCAGCAATGACGATCCCGACGGAGCGCGGCTGCTGCTCGACGGGATCGACGCCTCGCTGTCGCCCTATGCCCGGGCGGAGTGGCGCCAGAGGGTCGCGTGGAGCTATTATATCGAGAACCGCGATCCCGAATCCCTGGCCCTGGCGCTTACCGTCGCGCAAGGGAGCGGACCGTGGGTCGCGGAAGGGGAATGGGTCGCCGGTCTCGCCGCATGGAGACTGGGCGATTGCGGAACCTCGGCGGAAGGGTTCCGTAACGCCGCGACGCAATCGACCGATCCCGAACTGACCGCTGCCGCGCATTACTGGGCGCACCGCGCGCTGGTGCGCTGCCGCGAACCGGAACAGGCGGACGAGCAATTGCGCGGCGCGGCGCGCTTCACCGAAACGCTGTACGGGATGCTGGCGCGCGAACAATTGGGGCAGGTCCTGCCCGGCGACCACACTCTGCCCGATCTGACTGCGCAGGACTGGCAACGCCTGTCCGACGAGCCCGCCGCGCGGCAGGCAGTCATGCTGACCGAACTGAACCGGCGGGATGCGGCCTCCGAGGCGCTGGTCTATCAGGCGCGGGTCGGCGATCCCGACGAGTTTCAGGCGCTCGCCCGACTGGCGCGCGCGCTGGGCCTGCCGGGCGCGCAGAATTTCATGGCCTATAACGCGCCCACCGGAACCGCGCCCCCGCCCAGCTTGCGCTGGCCGGTGACGGACCAGACCCCGCGTGGCGGCTGGACGGTCGACCCGGCCCTGGCCTTCGCCCACGCCTTGCAGGAATCGAACTTCCGCGAGGCCGTGGTGAGCGGGGCGAACGCCATCGGCCTGATGCAGATCCGCCCGATCGCCGCGCGCGAATACGCCGCTTCGATCAATCTTTCTGCGGATGCGAACCTCAAGGAAGCTTCAACCAACCTGGCCTTCGGGCAGCGGGCCTTGGAGGCCTTGGCCCAGTCGGGCTATTCGAGCGGCTATCTGCCCAAGGTGATGGCTGCCTACAATGCCGGGCCGACCCCAGTTGCGCGCTGGAACAGCGAGGTCCGCGATCAGGGCGATCCGCTCACCTGGATGGAATCGGTGCCCTATTGGGAGACGCGCAGCTACGTGAATATCGTGATGCGCAATTACTGGATGTATCTGCGGCAAGCCAACGCCCCTGCACCGAGCCGCGTCGCGCTCGCGCAGAACCAGTGGCCGCAATTTCCGAGCGAGCGCTGATATGCCGATCGATGAAAGCCGCGTCTTCAAACCGATCCGCATCGCGCTGGTGACGGTTTCCGACACGCGCACTCTGGCCGACGATACGTCGGGCGATATTCTTGCCGGTCGGATAGAAGAGGCGGGCCATGAATTGGCAAAGCGCGCAATTATCCGCGACGATGTGGACGCGCTTGCCGCCTTGCTGGAAGGCTGGATCGACGACGATACCGTCGATTGCGTGATATCGACCGGCGGCACCGGGCTGACGGGCCGCGACGTGACGCCCGAAGCGCTCGACCGGGTAAAGGAAAAGGACATCCCCGGTTTCGGCGAACTGTTCCGCTGGATCAGCTTCGAGACCATCGGCACCAGCACGATCCAGAGCCGCGCGTGCGCCGTGCTCGCCAAGGGCACCTATATCTTCGCCCTCCCTGGCTCGAACGGCGCGGTGAAGGATGGCTGGGACCGGATCCTCTCATCCCAGCTCGACAGCCGCCATCGTCCCTGCAATTTCGTCGAACTGATGCCTCGCCTGCGGGAAAGCTGACATCCGCGCTGTCCAAGCGCTCTTGTTCCGTTTATGTTCCGCCCATGGAACGCCGACTCGATCCCGCAATCTCCGGACGTGGTGCGCAATCCGCTGAAGTCCCGACACGCTTCGGCCTCGCCACGCGTGAGGTGGATGGCGATTGGCGCGACCATATGGAGGCGCTGGCCGGGGAGGAAGGAGCGCCTGCGGTCAAACTGCACACACATGTGACGGAGGAACGACCCAAAACGATCCTCAGCTTCAACAAGTCGCCGGATATCTTTTTCGACCGCTCGATCAATGCCTATCGCGGGTGCGAGCATGGGTGCGTCTATTGCTTCGCGCGGCCCACCCACGCCTATCACGACCTGTCGCCCGGGCTCGATTTCGAAACGCAGCTTTTCGCAAAACCCAACGCAGCCAATCTATTGCGGGAGACACTTGCGAAACCACGTTACCAGCCCAAACCCATCGCAATGGGGACCAATACCGATCCCTATCAACCGATCGAGAGCAATTATCGGATCACGCGGGCGGTGCTCGAAGTGTGCCTCGATGCGCGGCACCCGGTCACGATCACGACAAAATCCGACCGGGTACTGGCCGATCTCGACCTCATAACGGAAATGGCGCGCCATCGGCTGGTGGCAGTGGCGATTTCGGTGACGAGCCTCGATCCGCGGCTCTCCGCCAAGCTCGAACCGCGCGCAGCATCGCCTGCAAAGCGTCTGGCAGCGTTAGGGAAATTTGCCGAAGCGGGGGTGCCGACGCACTGCTCCATCGCCCCCGTCATCCCTGCCATCACCGACGAATTCATGGAAGAAATCGTGGAGCGCGCCGCCGCTATGCGGGTCGCAAGCGTGGGATGGATACCCTTGCGCTTGCCCCACGAAGTCGCGCCTTTGTTTCGCGAGTGGCTGGCGGTGCATTTTCCCGAACGCGGCGACAAGGTGATGAGCATCGTCCGCTCGATCCGCGACGGTCGCGACAACGATCCCGATTTCTTCACGCGCCTCAACCCGACGGGTGTCTGGGCCGACCTGTTCCGATCGCGCTTCCGCGTCGCCTGCAAACGCGCGGGGATCGGCAAGGCGAAGTTCGAGCTCGACTGCACGCGGTTTCGTCGGCCGGAAACGGGCGGTCAGCTGCGCTTGTTATAAGGGGCTCAGAAGCCCTCGCCGCCTTCGCTTGGACTGAACCGTACCAGGCGACTGTCCGACAGAGCGGCGGTCCGGTTGACCACCGCGGCCTGATAATCCGCGTCCTTGATCATTTCGAAGAAGGCAGCGGCGCTGGGATAGGATGCGATGAAGCCGTCGTGCCATTGCATCGCGTCCGGCCCGGTCACCACCGTCTGGTAGATGCCGCGCCAGACGATCGTGCCGCCCACGCGGCGGAAGATCGGGCCGCTGGTCTTGCCGTATTCTTCGTAGGCCCGGCGCCCTGTCCAACCCTTCCCCGCATGGTCGTGACCAGCCGGATAATCGGCCTGGTCGCGATACTGCAAAAGGTTGAGCATATGGATCGGTTCGTCGCGCGGCAGAGCCTTGAACGCCTCGAAATTCGCGCGGCTGGGATCGATATAGGTGTCGGTCATGCGTGCCCCCTTACCCGTCCAGCCGGTAATCCGCGAAGCGATCGCGAAGATCCTTCTTGCTGATCTTGCCGGTCGCGGTGTGCGGAATGTCGTCGACGAATTCGACCGCATCGGGCAGCCACCATTTGGCGACCTTATCGCTAAGGAATTCGACGACCTCCGCATCGGAACACGCCGCGCCTTCCTTGCGGACGACGAACAGCACCGGGCGTTCGTCCCACTTCGGGTGCGGCATCCCGATACACGCCGCCTCCGCCACCGCCGGATGGCCGACCGCGGCATTTTCCAGCTCGACCGAACTGATCCATTCGCCGCCCGACTTGATGACGTCCTTGGTGCGGTCGGTCAGTTGGAGCGTGCCGTCGGGATGGAGGATGCCGACATCGCCGGTGTTGAACCAGCCATCTTCGGTTACCGCGTCCTCTTCCGCCTTGAAATAGCGCTGCACCACCCACGGCCCGCGAATTTGCAGCGCGCCGGAGGTTTCGCCGTCGCGCGGGAGGACCTTGGTGAAATCGTCGAGGTCGACCGTGCGCAGTTCCACGCCGAAGATCGGCCGCCCCTGCTTCATCGTTTTCGCCACCTTCTCTTCGAAGGAAAGGTGCTCCCAATCCGCGGTCGGCCCGCCCACAGTGCCGATCGGGCTGGTCTCCGTCATGCCCCAAGCATGCTGGACGCGGGTCCCGTTCTTCATCAGCCGCTCGATCATGAATTTCGGCGCGGCGGACCCGCCGATGGTCGCGGCCTTCAATGGCGGGAGATCGATCCCTTCCTTGTCGCAATACTGGAAATGCGCGAGCCAGACCGTCGGCACGCCGGCACTGTCGGTGACGCCCTCGCTCAGCATCAGCTCGTGCAGGACCGCCGGATCGTTGACCGCGCTGAATACGAATTTGATGCCCGCCATGGCGCCAGCATAAGGCAGGCCCCAGCTGGCGGCGTGGAACATCGGCACCACCGGCAGCATCACGCTCGACGCGCTGAAATTGAAGGCGGCCGGCTGCAGACCGGCCGTGGCGTGCATCAGGGTGGAGCGGTGTTCGTATTGCACGCCCTTGGGATTGCCGGTCGTCCCGCTGGTGTAGCAGATCATGCAAGGGTCGCGCTCGCTGCCCTGGACCCATTCGAAATCGCCGTCCTGCTCTCCGATCCAGTCTTCGAAACCGCGCACATCCGACCCGGCGGGGGGATCGAAGCAGATGTAGTGCTCAACCTTCGGCCAGCGATCGCGCATCAGGTCGACGATCGGCTGAAAGGCGGCGTCGTAGAGCAGCACGCGATCGTCGGCGTGGTTGATGATGTATTCGAGCTGATCTTCGAACAGGCGCGGATTGACGGTATGGAGCACGCCGCCCATCCCGGCGACACCGTACCAACTGACGAGATGGCGCGAGTGGTTCATGGCGAGGCTCGCGACCTTGTCGCCAGGCTTCAGGCCCAGCGCCTCGAGCGCCTGCGCCATCTTCAGTGCATCGCGGCGAATGCCGGCCCAGTCGGTGCGGGTCTGCGTCCCGTCGGCCCAGCGGGTCACGATCTCGCGCGAGCCCGCTTCGCGCGCCGCATGGTCGATTACATGCGTCACACGCATCGACCAATCCTGCATAGCCCCACTCGGACCGGTGGATACCAAACCCATCGACATATTTCGCCTCTCCTCGTGATCCGTCACGCAACGAGGCGCAAATGTCCTCCGCTGCGTCTTGTCGTTAATTCCACCTTGGCAAGGCCGGGCGCGCTTGCCAAGCGTTCGGCCATTTCGCCGTCGAGCGCGAAGGCGCGGCCCAGGCACAGCGTCGGTTCGATCGCTGTGCCAGTCCGCAGCGTCGCGACGACTTCGCCCGTGCCTTTTTCATGGCCGAGTTCGGCCCGGAGCATTGCCAGCGCGCCTTCGTCCAAGACGTCGAGTGTCAGCGTCATGCGCGCATTCTGGGACGCCGCTTCGAGCGGCTGGCCGCCGCGGATGGTGATGCGGGGGGGCTCGTCCGGGCTCGGGCTATCGAGCTCGACCTGAAGCAAAATGCAGGTTTGATCCTCGGCCCATTTCAAGAAGTTATCGACTATGGACTCTTCGAAACAGGCGGCACTGAACTGGCCGGACGCATCGGAGAACTCGACCCGGACGAAGGGCTTGCCCCGCCGCGTGGTGTTCTTATGCGCTTTCTCCACCATCGCCGCCATGACGGCGGGCGCGCGTCCGCCCGCTGGCGCACCACCACTCATCAGCGAGGCATAGCTTCGCGCGCCATTTGCGGACGCGACCTGGCGCCAGGCCTGAACCGGATGGTCGGAAAAATAGAACCCGAAATTCTCGCGTTCCTTCTCCATCATCTCGGCGCGCGGCCAGGGGTCGCTTTCCTTCAGGCGCAGGTCGGAATTGTTCTGTTCCTCGCCGCCGAACAGCCCTCCCTGCCCACTCGATCGCTCGCGCGCGGCCGCATCGGCGACCGCGAGCAGAAGATCGCAATTGGCGAAGACCTTGGCGCGATTGGGCTCCAACACGTCCAGCGCACCTGCGGCCGCCAGCCCCTCCAGCTGGCGCGAATTCATCGAACCTTTCGGAACTCTTTCGAACAAATCCTTGAGACTGTCGAATTTTCCCGAAACCTCGCGCTCGGCCACGATCGCTTCCATCGCGCGTTCGCCGACATTGCGAATGCCCGCCAGCGCATAGCGCACTGCATAGCCGTCATCGGTCTGCTCGACCGTGAATTCCGCTTCGCTGTTGTTGATGCAAGGCGGAGCGATCCGAACCCCGCCTTCGCGCAAGGGAGACCGCCGCGCATCGTCGACGAAAACGGCCAATTTTTCCGACTGATGCATGTCGAAGCACATGGAGGCAGCGAAGAATTCTTCAGGGTAATGCGCCTTCAGCCAGGCCGTCTGATAAGCGAGCAGAGCATAGGCCGCAGCGTGCGATTTATTGAAGCCGTACCCAGCGAACTTGTCAATCAAGTCAAAGAGTTCATTGGCCTTCTTCGCATCGATTCCACTGGTTTCCGCGCACCCGTCGATGAAACGCTGGCGCTGCGCGTCCATCTCGGCCTGAACCTTTTTGCCCATCGCACGGCGCAGCAGGTCGGCATCGCCAAGCGAATAGCCCGCGAGGATCTGTGCGGCCTGCATGACCTGTTCCTGATAGACGAAGATGCCGTATGTTTCGGCAAGAATGCCTTCGAGCTTGGGATGAGGATAGGCGATCTCGACCTCGCCCGCCTTACGCTGGCCGAAGAGCGGGATGTTGTCCATCGGGCCGGGACGATAGAGCGAAACGAGCGCGATGATGTCGCCGAAATTGGTCGGTTTGACCGCCGTCAGCGTCCGCCGCATCCCTTCCGATTCCAGCTGGAACACGCCCACCGTGTGGCCGCTCTTCAACAATTCGTAGACCGCCGGATCGTCCAGCGCGAGCTGCGAAAGATCGATCGAGATATCCCGTTTTTCAAGAAGATCGGTAGCCTTCTTGAGGACGGATAGAGTTTTCAGCCCAAGAAAGTCGAACTTCACCAGACCCGAACTCTCGACATGCTTCATGTCGTATTGCGTGACTGGCATGTCCGAGCGCGGATCGCGGTAAAGCGGCACCAACTGGGCCAATGGCCGGTCACCGATCACCACACCTGCCGCATGGGTCGAGGAATTGCGCGGGAATCCCTCCAACTGCATCGCCAGATCGACGAGCCGCTTCACATCGTTGTCGTTGTCGTATTCGCGTTTGAAATCGGCCGCGCCGTTGAGCGTGCGGGGCAGGGTCCAGGGATCGGTCGGGTGGTTGGGCACCATCTTGGTCAACCGGTCGACTTGCCCATAAGGCATTTGCAGGATGCGGCCGGTATCGCGCAGCACCGCGCGCGCCTTCAGTTTTCCGAAGGTAATGATCTGCGCAACGTGATCGTGGCCGTATTTCGCCTGAACATAGCGGATCACTTCGCCCCGGCGGGTTTCGCAGAAATCGATATCGAAGTCCGGCATCGATACGCGCTCGGGATTGAGGAAGCGTTCGAAAAGCAAGCCGAGCTTGATCGGATCGAGATCTGTGATGGTCAGCGCCCAGGCGACCAGTGATCCCGCGCCCGAGCCGCGCCCCGGACCCACCGGGATATCGTGATCCTTGGCCCATTTGATGAAATCGGCAACGATCAGGAAGTAGCCGGGAAAGCCCATCTGATTGATGATCCCGACCTCGAAGTCCAGGCGCTCGGCATATTCGGTGAATTCCTCTCCGACTCCGCGCGGCCGGAGCGCTTCGATGGCAGCTTTTCGTGTCTCGCCGGTCGCAGCAAGCGCCTCGGCCAATTCCTCTTGTGACGCATCGGGGTAATACAGCGCCAGCCGGGCCGCGAGCCCCCGCCGCGCGTCCTCGGCCAACATCCGCGATTCGCCTTCGAGATCGCCTGCAAGGCTCGGCAGGATCGGCGCGCGGTTCGGCGGCGCGTAGGCGCAGCGTTGGGCGATAACGAGCGTATTGGCAGTCGCTTCGGGAAGGTCGGCGAAAGCTTCCGCCATCATGCTCGCCGTCTTGACGAAGCCTTCCGGGTTGGAGCGCGCGCGGTCTTCCGCATCGATATGCGTCGATCCGGCGATGCACAGCATGGCGTCGTGCGCCTTGTACATATGCGGTTCGGCGAAATTGGCGGGATTGGTGGCGACCAGCGGGAGGTTGCGTGCGAAGGCGAGATCGATCAGCGCGGCTTCGGCGCCCTCCTCCACCGCGTTGCCGCGCCTGGCCAGCTCGATATAGACTCGCTCAGGGAACAGCACCTGCAAGCGCTCGAGATAGCTCTCCGCATGGCTCACCTGCCCGTCGGCGAGCAATCGCGTCACCCCGCCCTCGCTCGCCCCGGTAAGAGCGATCAGCCCTTCGCTGTGACCTTCAAGGTCGCCCAACCCGATATGCGGTTCGAATTCCAGCGGCCGGTCGAGATGCGCTTTCGAGACCAGATGACACAGATTGTCGTATCCGGTCTCGTCCTGCGCATAGAGGGGCAGATAATCGACCTGCTTGCCCTCCGCGTGCCTTGCCACGCCCAGCAGGGCACCGACGATCGGCTGTATCCCCTCGTCGAAACACGCCTTGGCGAACATGACCGCGCCATAGAGCCCGTTGCGATCCGCCAGGGCGATTGCCGGAAAGCCGCGCTCCTTCGCCAGTTTCGCCATCGCCTTGGGCTCGATCGCACCCTCCAGCATCGAATAGGCGGACAGGACGCGTAGGGGCACGAAGGGTTTGAACGGCATTATCCCAATATGCGGATCGCGAAGGGATTCGCCAAGGCCGTCCCCCGGCTTCCTCCCCGGCCCTTCCTGCGCTGCGACCCTATCGGGCTATGGCCAATCGCGCGCGCCGCCGCTAAGGGCGCCAGCATATCTAAAACCGGAGTTTACGATGGGTTTCCGCTGCGGGATCGTCGGCCTGCCGAATGTCGGCAAGTCCACCCTTTTCAATGCCCTTA